>NZ_JAAXCY010000002.1 GCF_014230465.1 Pseudomonas cremoris | reverse complement strand
ATCCCGAACTCAGCAGTGAAACGATGCATCGCCGATGGTAGTGTGGGGTTTCCCCATGTGAGAGTAGGTCATCGTCAAGATTAAATTCCAGAACCCCTGATTGCTAACGCAGTCAGGGGTTTTGTTTATGTAGAAGTCCATGAATTTCATCGGCACGTTGCTAGCGCAACGCTCCGGTACACAGAATTTCTTGACGACCATAGAGCATTGGAACCACCTGATCCCATCCCGAACTCAGCAGTGAAACGATGCATCGCCGATGGTAGTGTGGGGTTTCCCCATGTGAGAGTAGGTCATCGTCAAGATTGAATTCCGAAACCCCTGTCTGCTAACGCAGACAGGGGTTTTGTCGTTTAGGGGCGCGCGTCTTGATATACCCCCTGATCCCTGGAGCGTACGGCAGACACAAAAAAACCAGCGCCTGATAACAGACGCCGGTTTGGTTTAGGGCTCATGGATCAGAACTGATAGCTCACCGTCGCGCTCACGTTACGTTCTTCCCCCAGATAGCAGAAGTTAAGGCTGGCACAAGACGCCACATAGCTCTCATTGGTCAGGTTGTTAGCATTGAGCCGTACATCAACCCCCTTCAACCCAACCTTCCCCAAGTCATACCCCACCGAGGCATCCAGTAAGGTGTAGGACGGAACCTTCATCGTGTTCTCCGCATCCGCCCAGCTGTAACCCACATATCGCACACCCCCGCCGAGTCTCAACCCGTCCAGGGCACCACTATCAAACTTGTAATCCGCCCACACAGAGGCCATATGCCGAGGTGCTTGTGTCGGTGAGTTGCCTTTGTTTTCAATGAGGTTGCCAGCAGTACTCAAGGTGCTGACCATCGACTTGGAGTACGCGATGTCGGTAAAGGTATAGCTACCCAAGAGCTTGAGGTTATCGGTCAGTTGCATATGCGCTTCCAATTCCAACCCTTGAGAGCGCACAGCCCCCACCGCACGATAGAAGTTCTCCTGCGGTAGTTTGGTCGCCAGGTTTTCCTGATCAATACGAAACCACGAAGCGGTAAACAGGTTGTCGGTGCCTGGCGGCTGATACTTCACTCCCACTTCCCACTGCGTCCCATCAGTAGGGGCTAGAGGGTTGCCAGAGCTGTCTGAATAAGAGTTGGGGTTGAAGGATTCCGAGTAACTGACATAAGGGGCAACGCCGTTATCGAACAGATACAACGCCCCAGTGCGGCCTGTAAGCTTGGTACGTTTGTCGCTGATCTCGGTGCCTACAGGGCGGCTCGCCTCGGCGATTCGATTTTCATCGGACGTCTCTACCCAATCCTGGCGCAACCCCAGGGAAAACCGCCATTTATCCATTTCAATCAGGTCTTGCAGATAAACACCGGTCTGTTCCAATCGCCGTAGATAACTGGTGGGACTGTAGTAACTAATAGCGGAATTACCGTAGACCGGGTTGAACGCATTGATTGGCTGAAGCGATCCACTCGTCCAATCGACAACTGTTTTACGCCGCTGATAATCGGCGCCCATCAACATGGTATGTTTGGTCGCTCCAGTAAAGAATTCAGCCTGCAGCATGTTATCGATGATGAACGCGTGCAGCTTTTCATCACCCCCTGAATAGTACCGATTGAGCTCGTTACTGGTCGGCGTGGTCCAGCCATAGGCATACACCTGATCCAGTCTCACCTTGGAGTCCAGATAGCGGAAGTTTTGCCGCGCGGTGAAGACATCATTGAAGCGATGTTCAAACTGGTAACCAAATGACTGCTGATCTCGCTTGTAACCATCAACCCCCGGCTCACCTTCAAAGAAGTGGTTGGAGATGCGCTGACCATTGCGCTGATGCAATGCGCCATCCGCCGGCATACCGCCATGGTAGCCACCGTCAGGATCATGTTGCAGATAGGCTTGCAGTGTCAGCGACGTGTCATCGGTGAAATCGATGCTGAGAGTCGGTGCCAACGCATAGCGCTTTTCTTTGGCATGGTCGAACTGCGTATCGGACTTATCCGCCAACCCGGTCAGCCGATAAGCAATGCGCTTGTCGTCATCCACAGGCCCGCTGAAGTCAAAACCCATGCCTCGTTGCCCGTTGCTTCCTACTGTCGCCTGTAGCTGATGATAAGGCTCAAACAATGGCTTCTTGCTAGTCAATGCCACCAAGCCGCCAGGCGAACTACGGCCATATAGAACGGAAGATGGACCTTTGAGAATATCCACGCG
The DNA here is from genome assembly GCF_014230465.1 of Pseudomonas cremoris. Next base: position 693,587 of record NZ_JAAXCY010000002.1, on the reverse strand, counting down.
CTCCAGGAAATACGGATCAACCTGCATCGTGCTGTAGGTACCGCTGTCACCCATGGACTTCAGTCCATCCAGGTAGATGTTATCCACAGAGCCATCATTGAAGCCGCGCATCGCCACATAGTCATAGCGGTGCGTCGCGCCATAGGGGTTGGTCAACACGCCTGGCGTATAGCGCATAGCTTGGGCAACGGTCTGGGAGCCTTGATCATCCATTTGCTCGCGCGTTACCACGGAAACGGTTTGCGAGGTCTCCAGCAAGGCCGTGCTGGTCTTGGTGGCGATCTGGCTGTGCGTCGCGTTGTAGCCTTCCATGCTGCCAAGGGCGTTGCCGAGGGCGAATCCTTTGACATCGGTGGTGGGCAGGGTGAGCGCGCTATTCTCCGGCGGCACATGCAAGACGAAGCTGACGCCATCATCGGAAGTTGCCTGCAGTCCCGAGCCGTTGAGCAGATGACTCAGCCCTTGTTCGACGGAGTATTCACCCTGCAGCCCAGCTGATTGCCGGCCCTGAGTTTGCGCGGGTGTGCTGGAAAGGGTGATCCCGGCCTGCCGCGCAAACTGATTGAGCGCGTCACTCAGCAGTCCGGCAGGGACCTGGTAGCGCTGTGTGACGTGTTCGGCACCGGGTTCTGCAGCCATGACGGTGAGCGGCACCACGCTGATGCCCATCGCGGTCGACAGCAATGCAGCACGTACGGCTTTTCTTAATAGCGGGTAGGAAGAGTGAGAGGGAAAGCACACAGTCATGATCAAGATCCGTAGAGGCCGGTGAAGGCAAAGTGAATGGCTTACTGTCTAAGCCGGACTCACGGAAAAAAGCCGCCAAAAAAACAATCAATCAGGCCGAACGCTCCAGGCTCACCCACCAACGTGTGCGATAACGCACTTGAACAGGCAGCGTTTGCGGCAGGATCGCCAGTAACTTATCGGTATCCTCCAGACGAAAAACGCCCGATAGTCGTAAGTCGGCGATCTCTGTTGAGCAGCCCAGATAGCCGTGCCGATAACGGCCAACTTCCTCAAGGAAGTCAGCGAGGCGCATGCCCCGCGTAACAATCAGCCCATCGGCCCAGGCGCCCACATCCATGTTCATTGGTGGGGCTGGGATGGCTTCGGTCTGACGCACAAGGTAGCTTTCCCCGGCCTGAACTCGGGTCGAGAGCCCATTTGCCTGGTGTGGCGAACGTATGGTCACGTTGCCGCTGACCACACTCAGCCGCGTGCAATCACTGGCCTGGCGTACGGCGAAACGCCCATCGATGCCTTCGAACAAGCCGTGGCGTGTTTCAACCAGCAATGGCACCGACGCAGCCGTGCCGCAATTCACCAGGATTTCCCCGCGCACCAATCTGATCAGCCGCTGCTGCGGGCTGAAGTCCAGGTCTACCGCACTGTCAGTATTGAGTTGCAAGCGAGTGCCATCCGGCAGTTGGATACTGCGGCGTTCGCCGGTGGCCGTCGCGAGGTCGGACGTCCAGCGCTGCCAGCCCGTGATGTCACGGCTCATCCACGCCGCCGAGCCCGCCAGCAACACGCCGGACAACATCTTCATTGCCTGGCGCCTGCCCAACCCTTGCGCGCTGTTTTCCAGCGCCACATGTGCGCCCGGAATCGCCGCGAGCTGGCTGCTCAACTCCTGTTGCAATGCCTGCACCCGCTGCCAAGCCAATTCGTGATCGCGATGGGCTTCACGCCAGTGCTCACACTGTGTGCGCAAGCGCAGATTGGCGCGGTTATTACGCAGGCGCAGCGCCCAACTGATGGCTTGTTTGACCACCTGGGGATCAGGCCCTGGGCGCGTGGCGTTCTCCATCGCCATCACGCCCCATACCGTAGGACATAACAGTGGTAGAGCGCCTCAGCGACGTAGCGCTCGACCGAGCGCAATGACACGCTCATCTGCTGTGCGATTTGCTTGTACGTCAGCCCATCGCACTGTGCCAACAGAAATGCCTTACGCACCTTAGGTTTCAGTCCCTCAAGAAGCCGCGCTATGCCTTCCAACAACTCCAGTACAAGCGCACGGTCCTCGGCGCTCGGGGCCAACGCTTCGGGCAAATGGGCGATGGACTCCAAGTACGCGCGCTCGATCTCTTCCCGGCGCCAGTGATCAATCACCAATCCTCGGGCAATGGTGCGTAAAAATGCCCGAGGTGCCTTGAGTTCAAAGCGTTCGGTTTTTTGCAGTAAGCGCACGAAAGTGTCTTGGGCCAGGTCCGCGGCATCGCAAGCGTTGCCCAGCCGGCTGCGCAGCCATGTGTTCAGCCAATTGTGATGAGTGTGATAAAGCGTCTCTACGACGCGCTCACCCGGGATGTACTCAGTAGATGGCATTCACACAGACCTGGCCAAACGTCACAAATGATAATTACTCGCATTGTTTGGGAGGCAGAAAAATTTTGCAACTCTGATCCTTGTACGACAACCACTGGTCGGTTTCCTACGTAAAACAAGGATGGTTCCTACAAAGCGCTAAGTTTTGCCTCGGCTTGGCCGAAAGCCTGACGAGCCATGCGTGCACCGAAATAGAGCAGCCCAAGAAGCTGCCTATGCCCTTACATGGAATGTTCCACCCGGCACGCAATCCCCCCTTTGGCAAAAAGAAGTCGATGAAATGAATCTAAAGTTCAGTCATAAAATTCTGTTGGCCGCGTCAGGCGTAGTGGTTCTAGCCTTCGCGTTATTCACCCTCTACAACGATTACCTGCAGCGCAGCACTATCAAGCAGAACCTGGAGTCGTCTATTCAACAATCCGGTGAGCTTACCGCCAGCAGTGTCCAGAACTGGCTCAGTGGCCGAATCCTGGTGCTCGAAAGCCTGGCGCAAAACGTCGCTCATCAGGGCAGCGGTGCAGACCTTCCCGGGCTGGTCGATCAACCCGCGTTCACCTCGAACTTCCAATTCACTTATGTGGGTCAGACCAATGGAGTGTTCACCCAACGGCCTGACGCAAAAATGCCTGACGGCTACGACCCCCGCCAACGCCCCTGGTACAAGCAAGCCGTAGCCGCCGATAAACCCATGCTCACTCCGCCTTACATGGCCGCAGTGGGTGGGCAGATCGTGACCATTGCCATGCCGGTGAAAAAGAATGGCGAACTGCTTGGCGTTGTTGGCGGCGACCTGAGCCTGCAAACCTTGGTGAAGATCATCAATTCGGTGGACTTCGGCGGTATCGGCCATGCGTTCCTGGTGAGCAGCGATGGCCAGGTCATCGTCAGTCCTGATCAGGACCAGGTGATGAAAAACCTCAAGGACATCTACCCTGGCATCCCGGTACGTATCGAGAAAGTCAGCCAGGATGTCGTCCTTAATGGCCAGGACCGCATCCTGTCATTCACCCCCATCAACGGCTTGCCTGGTGCTGATTGGTATATCGGTCTGTCAGTTGATAAAGACAAAGCCTACGCACCGCTGGGCAAGTTCCGCACCTCCGCGTTGATTGCCATGCTGATTGCCGTCGTTGCGATCGCCGTGCTCTTGAGTCTGTTGATCCAAGTGCTGCTGCGCCCCCTGACGACCATGGGCGTTGCCATGCAGGATATTGCGCAAGGCGAGGGTGATCTGACTCGCCGTTTGGCCGTCACCAGCAAGGATGAATTTGGCGAAGTGGGCAGTGCCTTCAATCAGTTTGTGGAGCGCATCCACGCCTCGATTTCCGAGGTGTCTTCGGCTACCCGCCAGGTGCACGATTTGTCTCAGCGCGTTATGGCGTCGTCCAACGCCTCGATCATCGGCTCCGACGAGCAAAGTGCGCGCACCAACAGCGTGGCTGCTGCGATCAACGAGCTGGGTGCGGCCACCCAGGAAATCGCGCGTAATGCCGCCGATGCTTCACAGCACGCCAGTGGTGCCAGCGAGCAGGCCGACGATGGGCGCAAAGTGGTTGAGCAAACCATCCTGGCGATGTCGGCGTTGTCACAGAAAATCAGCCTGTCGTGCACGCAGATCGAAACCCTCAACGCCAGCACCGACAACATCGGCCATATCCTGGACGTGATCAAAGGTATATCCCAGCAGACGAACCTGCTGGCACTCAACGCCGCGATCGAAGCAGCACGCGCCGGTGAGGCTGGGCGTGGGTTTGCCGTGGTCGCCGATGAGGTACGCAACTTGGCGCACCGCACGCAGGAATCGGCCGAAGAAATCCACAAGATGATCACCTCATTGCAAGTGGGCTCGCGTGAGGCGGTATCCACCATGAATGCCAGCCAGACCTCCAGCGAAGAAAGCGTGCAGGTTGCCAACCAGGCCGGTGAGCGCCTGGTCAGCGTGACGCAGCGTATCGTCGAGATCGACGGGATGAACCAGTCCGTCGCTGCGGCCACCGAGGAGCAGACAGCGGTGGTGGAAACCCTCAACGTCGATATCAATCAGATCAACCTGCTGAACCAGCAGGGCGTGACCAACCTCAATGAAACGCTGAAGGACTGCGATGCACTGTCGCAGCAGGCCAGTCGTTTGAAGCAACTGGTCGACAGCTTCAAGATCTGAACCGGTAGCAGACGGGCAGAAGCGAATGGATTCGCTTCTGCCATTCAGCCGAGTAACCGGCGCACATTTTCCAGAGCGCTGTAGGCAAAGCCCTGCACAAATGCCTCAAACCCCACCTGCGTCACATCCACTGGCTCGGCAATGATGGTCCAGGTCACTTTGGAACACTCTGTGCCAAGTGCTTCCACGTGCATTGCCGCCCACAACCTGGCTATGCCCAGGGTGTTGTAGATCGTGGTCCAGGTCATATGCATGGTGTGCTCATCCCAGCTATTGAGCTGCTCCACCACGCGATGGCCATCACGGAAATATTTGGTGCGCAAGGCGCCCACGCCGGTGCCGGTCATTTCGGTGTGCGTCATTTGCGGGATGAAGGCATCAAAGCCACTAAACTGCCCCACCAGTTGCCACAGGCACGCGGCAGAGCAGTTGACTGTTACACAGGCGACGATTGGAGCACCGCTGGGGTTGCGAATTAACGTATCGGGTTGCAGCGTTTTCATGAGGTGGTCCTGAGGCGTTTCAAAGAAAGCCGATGGTCTTGAGGTAATCACAGCCTTTGCTTAACAGCGCCAGGTTTTTTTCGGGGTACTGCTCCCCCATCGCACGAACGCCATAGCGTGCGTTGTCATGACGAATCATCGAGGTGTCGCCAATGTCTTCATCCAGCCGGCCGAGGTAAAACCCAAGTACGCCAAACAACGCATTGTCCTGGCTCACCGTTCGCAGCGCCCGCTGCCACTGCGCAACACTTATCCGCTCAAACTTGTGGCCCGCCCGGCTGAACGCGTCCAGGTAATGCTCCCAGCTCAAGGGTTCTGGATTGTGCAGGTTGAATACCCGTCGATCAGCGTGGAACGCGCCGCAATGAAACGCGATAAAGCGCGCCAGGAAATCCACCGGCATCAGATCGAAGTTCACCTCCAGCCGAGACACCAGACCCAATTGCAGTGAGCCCTTGAGCATCAGCATCAAGCGGTTTTTTTGCGGCTGGCACACGCCGTTGTGGCGGTTGAAGCTGATATTGCCGGGGCGATGAATATTCACCCAAGCACCTTGTTCTACCGCCCGCTCCAGCAACCGTTCGGCGACCCATTTGGACAGGTTGTAACCATTCTTGATGTACAGCGGCAACGTGCCTGAGGCGGGGGTTTCGAGGACATTTCCCAGGGCGTCGATGCTGCTTGAAGCCGACAGTGTCGAGATAAAATTGAGCACTTTCTTACGCTGGCTTTCGCACAACTTCAGGCATTCAACGAGCGGGTCGACGTTATCCCTGGCCAGCGATGCGTAGTCCAGCACATGGTTGACCCGCGCTGCGTTGTGTATCAGTACGCCAAAGTTTTCGGCGAGATAGGCATACGCTTCACAGGTCAAACCCAGGCGCGCCAGGCTGATATCGGCGGCGTATACCTGCACCCGGCTCACGTCCAGGTGTTCCAGACGGTATTCGCGCAATGCCTGGGTAAACCGTGACATCGCTGATTGCCCAGGCTCTTCACGCACCAGGCATGCCACCGTTGTTGCACCATTGGCCAGCAGCGCTTCGACAATATGGACACCGACAAAGCTGTTGGCTCCCGTCACGATCACTTTATGCGGATCGCCCGCGCGGTCCTCGGGCAGCGTCTCGATCACCCATGGACGTTGTGCATCCTGCACGGCTTGGCTGGAGGGTGCGCCGCAGGGCTCTCGGTCTTCAATCAGGGTGGCGAGCGTGCGAATGGTCGGCGCTTCAATGAAACGGCTCAAAGCGAAGCTGCGACCAAATTGCTCGCGAACCCGCAGCAACAAGGTCGACAGCAAAATCGAATGGCCACCCAGGTCGAAAAAACTGTCATCAATCGACAGCTCATCAACGGTCAGCCCTAGCAGCTCGCCCCACAGGCTGTTCAATCGCGTTTGAAGCGGTGTTTGTGCGCCGCTGCCAGTCGCCTTCGAATTGGACTGCAACGGCAACGCCAACAATGCTTGCCGGTCGATCTTGCCGTTGCTGGAGTACGGCATGTCTGCCAGTTCGACCCAGTAACCGGGCTGCATATAACCCGGTAAACGCTGCCGTGCATGCTGCTGCAGCGCCGTCAAGGCAGCCCCCGGTTCGGGCCGGGCGACAAAGCTGCGAATCCGACATTCCTGGTCGATCACCACTGCCACCTGGCGGAACAGCCGGCTGTTGCGCAGGCACTGTTCAATTTCCTGGGGTTCGACACGAAAGCCACGGATTTTCACCTGATCATCGCGACGTCCGCCTAGCACGATTCCATCGGCGGTCCATTTCGCCATGTCACCGCTGCGCAAGGCTCGCAAGGTCTCGCCGCCGGGCAGAGTGAGCTCGACGAACGGGCTTTCGCGCTGCGGTGGCGCGTTGATGTACCCCAGACTCACGCCAGGACCGGCGAGGTACATCTCGCCCATCACCTGTTCGTCCACCGGTTGTAGATCCTCATCGAGGATCAGTACCCGGCTGTTGGCAATAGGCTGTCCGAGGTTGCGGTTGCCGTCACCGGGGCGCAACGTCCGATGGGTAATCAGCACCGTGGCCTCCGTGGGCCCGTAGAGGTTGTGAAACCGGCACTGTCCTGCAAGTCGATCGATGACATGGGGTTCGCACACATCGCCACCGGTCAGCAGGTGCGTAAGCCCCAGCGGTTGATCCAGCGGCAAGATACTGAGCAGTGCGGGCGGCACAAACGCATGGGTGACGCGCTGCTGGTGCAGCAGATCCTGCAACTGCCGGGGATCGCGCTGTTGCACTTCGTTCGGGACGATCAGCACGGCACCTGCGAGCAGGGAGGGGAAAATATCGATCAGCGACGAGTCAAAACCCAACGGCGAAAATTGCAGGACGCGGCTCCGCTCATCCAACGCCATACAGGATCGAAACCACGCCGTGAAATGCGCCAAATTGCCCTGGCTGAGCAACACACCTTTAGGCTGACCGGTGGAGCCCGAGGTAAAGAGCGCCATGCACGGCGCGTCAGATGGCGGGCGATGGTGCATCAGACCTTCGGTGATCTCGGTGGCGCGCACGTCCACAGCGCTCACATCCAGGGCAATGAAATGCTCCCGCATTGGGTGCTGGCCAGCGTCCAGCAACACGTGGGCGCCGGCGCTTTCGAGCATGGCCTGATGGCGCTGAGGGGGATGGTCCGACCCTAATGGCAGATACACTGCGCCACAGCCCAGCACCGCGAGGATGCTTGCATACAACTCGATGGATTTTTCCAGGCATACGCCAACCACCGGCGGCGTTTCAGCGGGTCCGAGTAGCGGACGTAAACGCGCCTGAATCGCCAGGGCAAGCCCCCGCAGCTGATCGTAGGTCACCTCGTTGCCGTCGATGTTCAGCGCCGGTCGATCAGCGAAGATCGTTAGGCTCGCCTGCAACCGTTCGATCACAGGTACCTGGGCTTCCCGCATCAATTCGGGGTTCGCCGTGCCGTTGAATCGATGCAGGAACGCAAGCACTTCAAGCTCGCGTAAATCCTTCTCCGGCCAGTCGTTGGCCACCGCGCCTGTCGAGAAAAACCCAGGGTCACGCGCGAAGCCGCTGACGTGCAGCGCCACCCATTCCACCAGCGTATTCGTCACCCGCAGGCGCAGCCGCTGGCCGTTTCCGCTGGTTTCTTCAGCGATATCCAGCACCGCATATAAACGTCGATATGCGTCGTAAGCACGCAGTTGCAGCGCAGGCAGCCCGCAGTTGGATACTGGGCCAACACCCAGGCGCAAGCTTATCCGTGGGGCTTGCTCAGGGTCATTCGTCAGCGGTTGGCTACCGTCGTCAACCCACAGGTCGACGGCCGCTGCGCCACAAGCATGTCCGTACTGCTCCAGCTTCTGCCTGAGGTTGCCTATAGCGTTGCTGCTACCGTTCCATCCAATCGTCAGGCGCCTCATGCGGACCTCCCCGGCATCGGCAAGTAGGCACTCAGTGCCTGTGCCACGCTCGGGGTTTGCAGCAACCCACTGTGTTGCAGAAAGCCCAAGACATTGGCCAGCAACGGATGTTGGTGAGTGATGGGGAATGCCAGCGCCGTCACTTCGTCGCTCAGAGCGCGACGTGAACTTGCACTGAGGTCGAGGTTTTCGATCAGGAGCAAGTCGAAGTTTTTCTGCAAGTCGTTGGTCAGGTAATGCGCAAGGAAGGTCGGCAGTGCTTGAGCGATGTAATCGCGGTCATCCGAGGGCGCGGTTTGCCAGTACAGGCGTACCAGCCGTGTCCAGAATTGCGCGTGACGGCCTTCATCAAACAGGTGGTCGGCCATCAAGCCACGGATGGAGGCCTTGATGCTGTCATCCTTGGAAAATGCCGCCACCTCTTGGGTCACGGTATTTTCGGCGATGGCCACGCCAATCAACTCCATCGCGTCATGCAGGTGCGCGGGCACCTGCGCCTGCGCTGCTGGCAGGGCGTGGCTCAGTTCGATTTGCCCAGGCAGGTCGAGCGGTTGGATACCGGTCAGGGCGATGGTCTGTTGCAGGAAGTCCAGTGCGACTAACGCGTGATAATCCTCGTCCACCACGACAGTCATCGCGTCGTAGCGACAGGCGAGAGGAAAGGGCAGCGAGAAACGATTCTTGGCGATGCTGCGCGCGGTCCTGTCGACGATTTCAGTTTCGAATATCACCACATCGTTAAGAAATTTGTAGAAGCTTTGCGCCAGCACGAAGTCGCGGTACTGCGGGCAGTGCTCCAGGAAGGCCGCGCTGAGCACCAGAGGCTGACGGCATAGCGGGTAGATCAACTTGTCATCGTTTTCCAGTAAGCGGCGAGGGCGTGTACGAATGGTTGCGCGGCGCTCCCAGTCTTCGGCAATGCTCTGGTATTGCGCGATGCTCATGGGCGCACCTCTTGCAGTGCGGCTCGCACCTGGTTCCAGAAGGTGATGCGGCTTTCCACAGCGGCGAGGGCGGTATCGTGAGCCTGAGAAGGGTATGTCGGGTCCTCGCTGACCAGGCGTTCAAGCAACAACTGCGCAGCCGGCGCGTGATCGTCTGTGTCCAATTCGATATGGCGTGCGAGGTAACCGTACAACGTAGGCGCTTGGTGCTGGATAAGCTCATCAGATTGCAGGATCTGCTTGAACATCGCCGGGATGACGTGCTCGCGGCCATGCAAGAATGCCGCGGCGACGCAATGGGTCGGGGCGCTCAATGCAATGTGCAAGGTGGCGCTGACGAAACGGGCCACGCCAGGGGGGGCAGCCACTTCCTGCAAGGCTGCGCTTGCGTCCAGGCCCTGGCGTTGCAGGGTAATGAAGTGGTTGATCGCGCCGGTGTTCGCACCGACTTCGGCCATGGCTTCGAGGTACAACTCGAAGTGGCTGCAATAGCCTTGCCGGGGGTGCTCGTCCGATTCTTCACCCAGCACGATCTCGTTGATCAGCCGTGCGGCGTGCGGGTCAGCGGGGGGGAGCCAGGGAAGCTGCGTGCAGGTCAGGTCCTGTTGCAGGCGTTTGGTGAGTGTCATGAAATCCCAGACAGCAAATACATGGCTTTCCATGAAAAGTTGTAACTTGCTAATAGAGGTTATTTCATTAAATAACGGATGGCCGCATAACTGCAGTTGCTTTTGTTTAAGTAGCGTGTGGTGCATGGTTGATGCCTATAAGTTGTTGCGTCTGCTGTAAATACAGCGATGAGCTTTTGTGATCGGCAAGAAAGATAAGGGGTCGTAAACCCGTCAGAGGGCACAAGGGCGCTCAAGCGTGTGGGTGTGCGATAAAAGAGGTGTCTGGTTTAGTGCGGGAAGATAATAAGCGGGTTAAACAGTTCGGCGAACATATGAATGTATTAGATGTTTTTCTAAATAATATTAAATGTAAGTTGATGACGTCGATTGCGGTGGGAAGTTTCTTAAGTGCGGGACGTTACTACAGTGAGTAGCGCTGCCCCACAGCCTTTTAATCATTCGATTACGTGTTTTTCTTGCCGGCGGCGTCCAGCCCGCTGAGGTACGTCGTGATCACTTCCATCCCCCGCATCAAGTGATTGCGCAGTGTCAGGATGCTTTCCTCGGTTTTCTTTTGTGCCACCAGGTTCAGCAACTCACGGTGGTCTTCCTGGGAGGTCTCGCCCAGCCCCATTGCCTCAAGGTTGAAACGCAGAAAGCGCTCTTCCTCGTTTAGCCCATGCTCCACTAACTTGAGCAGGCGCTGGTTGGGGGCCTTGCCGTAGAGGGCCATGTGGAACAGTCGATTGAGGCGACCAATTTCGGTGTAGTCTTTTTCGCGCTCCAGCGCGTCAATCAGGGCATCCGCCTCGGCAATATCGGCTTCGGTGAGCAAGGGAATCGACAAGCGTAACGCTTCAGACTCCAGCAACATCCGCAGCCCATAAGTCTCTGCCGAATTGTCCTCGATCAACGGTGCAACCACGGCGCCCTTGTGCGTCACCACATGCAAAAGTGACTGCGCCTCCAACTGGCGCAAGGCTTCACGCACCGGCATGCGACTGACCCCAAACAAACTGGCCAGCTCCTGCTGGCGCATGGCTGTACCGCAGGGCAAGCGGCCATCGAGGATGGCGTTGCGCAAGGTTTCTTCAATCACGGAGCGAGCGAGATGGGCGGGAATAGGACCGCTGATCTTGATGCTGTTCAAAGGGCTCGGCTTCTGCGTCACGGTTACGCTATCCTCCTTGTCGGAATGGGGTGGCTAATTGGATCCAATGCACACTAGAGACTGCCCTCATGCTTGTCAAACGGGCACGGTTTCGGCTTGTAAGTGCTTCAACATCGTACTCCCGGCGCCCACATTGCGTGTTTCCTGCGTCTTACATTCCTGTCTATCGATATTCACTATCGGTATTTAAACTGACGTTCTTATATCTATAAAGTTACTCCCCTGTCTGACCGGGAGTGACCTCATGTCCGCCACCTCTACTGTTCCAACAGCGACCCCAACCGCCCAAGCGTTCGAGATTCGCCCACTGCCCGGCAGTGTCGGTGCAGAAATCATCGGCCTGGACCTGTCTCGACCGCTCAACGACGAAGATTTCGCGCGCATCCACGGAGCGCATCTGGACCACCATGTAGTGGTCTTCCGCGATCAACGCATCACCCCTGAACAACAGATTGCCTTCAGCCGCCGCTTCGGTGTGTTGCAGATCCACGTGCTCAAACAGTTCCTGTTGGCCAACCATCCGGAAATCCTGATCGTCTCCAACATCATCGAAAATGGCCAATCCATCGGCCTGGGGGACGCTGGAAAATTCTGGCATTCGGACCTGTCGTATAAAGAGCTGCCGAGTTTGGGTTCGATGCTGCACGCCCAGGAATTACCTTCCGAAGGCGGCGACACCTTGTTCGCCGATATGCACAAGGCCTGGGAGCAACTGCCTGATCACCTGCGCAAAGCCGTTGAGGGCCGCAGCGCAGCGCATTCCTACACCGCGCGTTACAGCGAAACCAAATTCGAAGGCAACTGGCGCCCGACGCTGACGCCCGAACAGTTGGCACAAGTGGCAGAAGTGGTGCATCCCATCGTGCGTACCCACCCGGAAAACGGCCGCAAGGCGCTGTTTGTCAGCGAAGGCTTCACCACCCGCATCGTTGGCTTGCCAGAAGACGAAAGCCGCGACCTGCTGGCCCAGCTCTACGCTCACAGCGTGCTGCCGGAAAACATCTATCGCCACCAGTGGCAGCCCCACGACCTGGTGTTCTGGGACAACCGCTCGCTGATCCACCTGGCCGCCGGTTGCCCAAGCCACCTGCGCCGCAAGCTGTTTCGCACCACCATCCAGGGCGACGCGCCTTTCTGATTCGGAGCATGACCATGTCCAGGAAAATTCCATTCGCACGGCTCGCCGCGACCGTCGGCCTCGGCGTCAGCCTGCTGGCTGGCAGCCTGGTTGCACCCACGGCTGCGCAGGCCGAAGGCGAGATCCGCATTGCCGAGCAGTTCGGCATCGTCTACCTGTTGCTCAACGTGGTGCGCGACCAGAACCTGATCGAAAAATACGGCAAGCAGGAAGGCATCGATATTAAAGTCGACTGGACCCAACTGTCCGGCGGCGCAGCCGTCAACGACGCGTTGCTGTCTGGCTCCATCGATATCGCCGGTGCCGGCACTGGCCCTCTACTGACTATCTGGGACCGCACTCGTGGCAAGCAGAACGTCAAGGCCGTGGCATCCCTGGGCAACTTCCCTTACTACTTGGTGAGCAACAATCCCAAGGTCAAGACCATTGCCGATTTCACCGAAAAAGACCGCATTGCGGTGCCTGCGGTCGGTGTGTCGGTACAGTCGCGCTTCTTGCAATACGCCGCTGCCAAGCAATGGGGCGACAAGGAATTCAATCGCCTCGACAAGTACACCGTCGCCGTCCCGCACCCTGATGCCACCGCTGCACTGATCGCCGGCGGCACCGAACTGACCGGGCACTTCTCCAACCCGCCGTTCCAGGAACAAGCCCTGGCCAACCCCAACGTACACGTGGTGCTGAACACCTATGACCTGTTCGGACCGAACTCGCCGACCGTTCTGTTTGCCACCGAAAAATTCCGCAATGACAACCCGAAAACCTACAAGGCGTTCGTTGAAGCATTGACCGAAGCCGCGCAATTCGCGCAGAACGACAAAGGCGCTGCGGCCGATACCTACATCCGCGTCACCAAGTCCAAGATCGACCGTGCAGAGCTGCTGAAAATCATCGACAACCCGCAGTTTGAATTCACCGTTACCCCGAAAAACACCTACCCGCTGGCGGAATTCCTCTACCGCGTCGGCGCCATCAAGAACAAGCCTGAATCGTGGAAGGACTACTTCTTCCAGGACGCCAAGCCCCTGCAAGGAAGTTGAGATGAACGCGCCCTTGCAAGGCCACGAGGCCAGCAACCTGCACACCACCGCGCCGTTGCTGGCGGTGGATAACGTCAGCCTGGAATACCGCACTCCTGAGCGCGTGGTGCGGGCCACCCACCAGGTCAGTTTCGAGATCGACCCGGCCGACCGCTACGTGCTGCTCGGCCCGTCGGGTTGCGGCAAATCCACGTTGCTCAAGTCCATCGCGGGCTTTATCAAACCCTGCGAAGGCGAGATTCGCCTGTTGGGGCATAAGGTCGAACAACCAGGTCCGGACCGCATCGTGGTGTTCCAGGAGTTCGACCAACTGCCGCCGTGGAAAACCGTCAAGCAGAACGTGATGTTCCCGCTGCTGGCGTCCAAAACGCTCAAGCGCCATGAAGCCGAGGAGCGTGCACTGCACTACCTCGACAAAGTGGGCCTCAGCGCCTTCGCCGATGCTTATCCACATACCCTTTCCGGCGGCATGAAAGCCCGCGTAGCCATCGCCCGTGCGTTGGCCATGCAGCCGAAAATCCTACTGATGGACGAACCCTTCGCCGCCCTCGATGCCCTGACCCGACGCAAGATGCAGGAAGAGTTGCTGCTGTTGTGGGAAGAGGTGCGCTTTACCCTGTTGTTCGTCACCCATTCCATCGAAGAAGCGCTGGTGGTGGGCAATCGCATCCTGTTGCTGTCGCCACATCCGGGACGTGTGCGCGCGGAAATCCACAGCCATCAATACGACCTGCACAGCCTCGGCGGTGTGGAATTCCAGGCGTCGGCACGGCGGATTCATCGTCTGTTATTTGATGAAGCACCCGAGGCCGAACAAGAGTTGGGCTTCGCTGATATCCGCATCGCTTATTGAGGGACAACCCATGCGCCAGGAATACGAAATACAACTCGAACCGCTGCTCAGCGTTCCCGTGGAACGCGAACTCCCCCTGCGCCAGCGCCTCTGGCAACAAGGCTGGCTGCGCAAGGGCCTGATCCTGATTGTGCTCGCAATCCTCTGGGAAGCCGTTGCGCGCTACCAGAACAATGACCTGCTGCTGCCGAGCTTCCTACAGACTTCGCATGCGCTCTATGACGGTCTGCTCAGCGGCGAATTGCTGAGCAAAGTCAGCATCTCGCTGGTGGTGCTGATCAAGGGCTACCTGATCGGCATCGTGCTGGCGTTTGCCCTGACCACCCTGGCCGTGTCGACCCAATTGGGCCGCGATCTGCTTAGCACCCTGACCTCGATGTTCAACCCGTTGCCCGCCATCGCACTGCTGCCGCTGGCATTGTTGTGGTTCGGCCTGGGGCAGAACAGCCTGATCTTTGTGCTGGTGCATTCAGTGCTGTGGGCGCTGGCGCTCAACACCTATTCGGGGTTTCTCGGCGTGTCCGAAACCCTGCGCATGGCGGGTCGCAACTACGGCCTCAAGGGCATGCGTTTCGTGCTGTTCATCTTGATCCCGGCGGCACTGCCATCGATCCTCGCGGGCCTCAAGATTGGCTGGGCGTTCGCCTGGCGCACGCTGATCGCCGCCGAGTTGGTATTCGGTGCAACCAGCGGCAAGGGCGGCCTGGGTTGGTACATCTTCCAGAATCGCAATGAGCTGTACACCGACAAGGTGTTTGCCGGCCTGGCCGTGGTGATCCTGATCGGCCTGTTGGTGGAGAACCTGGTGTTCGACACCTTCGAGCGGCTCACCGTGAAGCGGTGGGGGATGCAGCGCTGATCCCATAAGCCTGTAGGAACCTTCCCTTACAAATAGGAATCGTTGCTCTTTGAATGTGCGTAGTCCGATAATGCCGCCCGCACCTGACGCCACGCTGGCGTCAGCTATGACCGGTAGAAGGATTTACCCCTATGCGTTTTGTTGTATTGGCAGCAGCCATTTTCCTGTCGACCACAGCGTTTGCCGAGTTCGCGCCCGAAGCGGTGTCCATGCCCAAGCCGCGCTACCCCCAAAGCGTTTCCGGCGTTCAAGGGCACGCGCGCATCAGCCTGAAAATCCACAGTGACGGTACGGTCAGCGATGTAAAAGCGCTCTCCGCGACCAAGCCGCAGTTCGGCGAGGCTGCCGTAAAAGCAGTCGAGCAATGGCGTTTCAAACCCTGGACGGTGAGTGCCGATCGGCCAGCGGTTATTGACGCGCATAACGACATGATTTTTTCACCCGTGCCCGAAAACGGTGAACCTGTTCAACTGACATTTACCCAAACCACCTATCAATCCTGCAGCGCGCTAAATGATGAAGTCAGCCAGTTCCGCCGCGACCATCCTACTCGCCCTCTGATTGCCATGAAGAGCTTTGCGATCACCCGTGTGGCGGTGATGTTCTCCGCGTTCAGCGGTAAAAGTGACTACGACGCCGCACTGACCATGGCCGATAAACTCGAAAACGCCCTGCCGGAAATCGTGCGCAAGTGCCAGGCTCGTCCCAAGGCCACTTACGCCGATTACCTGCCGCGTGGCGTACGGCTTTACCTGTAAACCCTGTTAGGATTGCGCCCAGTTCACTCCCCACCGACCACGAGTGCTTGGCATGCAACTACCGGACATGAACCTGCTGGTCGCCCTCGACGCCCTGCTCGACGAGGGTAGCGTGGTAGGCGCCGCGCGCCGCATGAACCTCAGTCCCGCCGCCATGAGCCGCACCCTCACGCGCATTCGCGAGGCGGTGGGCGATCCGATCCTGGTGCGCGCTGGTCGTGGCCTGGTGCCGACGCCCAAGGCACTGCAGTTGCAAGCCCAGGTGCGCAGCGTGGTGGAGCAGGCGGCGCTGGTGTTTCGTTCGGCGGATGAAGTGGACCTGAGCACGCTGCGTCGGCGCTTCAGCGTGCGCGCCAATGACTTTTTTATCGGCGTGTATGGCGGTCGTCTGTTCGACACCATGGAGCGCATGGCCCCGCTGTGCGAGCTGTGCTTCGTGCCCGAAGGCGACACCGACGACGAGGCGTTGCGTGAAGGCCGGCTAGACCTGCGGGTGAGCAACACCATGCCCATCAGCCCCGAAGTGAAGGTGCAGAACCTGTTCTCCACCACCTTTGTTGGCCTGGCGCGGGAAGACCATCCGTTGTTCGATGAAGAAATCACCGCTGCGCGTTTCGCCAGCTATTCCCACATCAGCATCTCGCGGCGCGGCATCGCGCGCGGGCCCATCGACACGGCATTGAATGCCCAGGGCCTGGAGCGCCGCGTGGCGATGATCGCCCCGGGTTTCCATGGCGCGATGTTTATGTTGCCCGACTCCGACCTGATCCTGCCGGTGCCCAAGGAAGCGCTGCTCAGCGCCAATCGCCTGAAGCTGCCGTTGCGCGCATTTGCCCTGCCGATCTCGCTGCCGACGCTGGTATTGGCCCAGTCCTGGCACCCGCGTTTCGACAAAGACCCCGCGCACAAATGGCTGCGCGAGACCATGCGCGAAAGCTGCCACGCGACCTGGCTGGAAGCGCAGCCGACCTAAAGTGAACTCGGTTCAAAGTGTGGGAGCGGGCTTGCTCGCGAAAGCAGTGTGTCATCTTGAATATTTTTCAATGATCCACCGCATTCGCGAGCAAGCCCGCTTCCACAGGGATCTATTTTGGGTTCGAGGGTTGCGTCTGGTGCACTTATATCCTGCCGACATGTAACTTTTTGTCATGTGTGTGCCTGATTAAACTGCTCGGGTATTGATCATTCCGAGTTGCCTGTTCATGACTTCCCTCGCTGCTCCCACCCTGGCGGCCGCAGCCAAACCCACTGCAATGAGCCCGCCGGTATTCGGCCCGCGCATCATCATCGGCCTGGTCGGCGTGTTGCTCGCGGTGCTGGTATCCGGTCTCAACGAGATGGTCACCAAGGTCGCGCTCGCCGATATTCGCGGTGCGTTGTACATCGGCTTCGACGAAGGTACCTGGTTGGTCGCTGCCTATACCGCCACCTCCGTCGCCGCCATGGCTTTTGCGCCCTGGTGTTCGGTGACGTTTTCCCTGCGCCGTTTCACCCTGTGCGCCATCGGCTTGTTCACCGTACTCGGCATCCTGTGCCCGTTTGCGCCGAACTATGAAAGCCTGCTGGTGCTGCGCACCCTACAAGGCCTGGCCGGCGGTGCATTGCCGCCGATGCTGATGACCGTGGCGCTGCGTTTCCTGCCGGCCAACGTCAAGTTGTATGGCCTGGCCGGCTACGCGCTCACCGCCACGTTCGGGCCCAGCCTCGGTACGCCGCTGGCGGCGTTGTGGACCGAATACGTCGGTTGGCAATGGGCGTTCTGGCAAATCGTCGGGCCGTGCCTGCTGGCGATGGCCGCCGTGGCCTACGGCTTGCCACAAGACCCGCTGCGCCTGGAGCGCTTCAAGCAGTTCAACTGGCGTGGTTTGCTGCTGGGTTTTCCGGCGATCTGCATGCTGGTGATCGGCATTCTGCAAGGCAATCGCCTGGACTGGTTCGAGTCGGGCCTGATCACCTTCCTGCTCTGCGGCGGTACGGTGTTGCTGGTGCTGTTCATGGTGAATGAATGGTCGCACCCGCTGCCATTTTTCAAGTTGCAGATGCTTGGCCTGCGCAACTTGGCGTTTGCCTTGATCGTGCTGGCCGGGGTGCTGATGGTGCTGACCTCGGTGATCATCATTCCGTCGAGTTTCCTCGCCCAGGTCCAGGGTTATCGCCCGCTGCAGACCGCACCCGTGATGCTGTTGATGGCGCTGCCGCAGCTGATCGCACTGCCGTTGGTAGCTGCGTTGTGCAACCTGCGCTGGGTCGATTGCCGTTGGGTGCTCGGGATTGGCCTGGGCATGCTGGTGCTGTGCTGCGTGGGCAGTGCTCACCTGACGTCAGAGTGGATTCGCGATGATTTTTACGGCCTGTACCTGCTGCAAATCTTCGGGCAACCGATGGCGGTGCTACCACTGCTGATGCTCTCCACCGGCAGCATCCAGCCCATGGATGGCCCGTTCGCCTCGGCCTGGTTCAATACCGTTAAAGGTCTGGCTGCCGTGGTCGCCACCGGCGTGCTGGACGCGCTGACCACCCAGCGCCTGCATTTCCACTCGACCATGTTGGTGGACGGTCTGGGCAACTCGCCCCTGGCCGATGGCGACGCACCGGGCCTGGCGCACCGCCTGCACGAACAGGCTGTGGTGCTGACTTCCTCGGATCTCTATTACGTCATGGCCGCCGTCGCGGTGGCGTTGATCCTGCTGATTTTCTGGATGCCCACGCGGATCTTCCCGCCCCGCGCACCGACTTGATTGAAAGGACTGTTCATGAAACGCAAAGATAAAATTGCCGTCTCCGTTATCGCCGTATTTGCCGTTGGCGTGCTGGTGTATCTGGTCGCGCCGGGCGTGCTTGGCAGCAAGCGCCAGACCACCAACGACGCCTTCGTCGCCGCCGACTTCACCCTGGTGGCGCCTCGCGTGGCCGGTTTCATCAAAGACGTGCTGGTGGAAGACAACCAGCGTGTCAAAGCCGGGCAGCTGCTGGCGCTAATCGACGACCGCGATTTTCGCGCCGCCGCCCAGGCTGCCGACGCCGACACCCTCGTCGCTCAGGCCCAACTGAAAAACGCCACCGCTACTTTGGAGCGCCAAAGCTCGGTGATCGCCCAGGCCCAGGCCACCGTTGCGGCAGACCGGGCCGAAGTGGCCTTCGCCGAACACGAATTGAACCGCTACAACCACCTCGCGGGCGTCGGCGCGGGTACCGTGCAGAACGCCCAGCAAGCCAAGACCCGCATCGACCAGGCCACCGCGCGCCTGGCCAATGCCACGGCGGTGCTGGCGGCCGAGCGCAAGCAGGTGGAAATCCTCACGGCCCAGCGCGATGCCGCTGAAGGTGGGCTTAAACGTGCGCAGGCCGCATTGGAATTGGCCAGTTATCAACTGTCCTACACGCGCATCGTCGCGCCGGTGGACGGCATGGTCGGCGAGCGCGCGGTGCGGGTTGGCGCGTACGTGACGCCGGGTAGCAAGATCCTCGCGGTTGTACCGCTGGAGGAGGCGTACGTGGTGGCCAACTTCCAGGAAACCCAACTGTCCCACATGCACGCCGGCCAAGCCGTGCAGGTGCGTGTCGACAGCCTCGACGGCGAGTTGCTCAACGGCCATCTGGAAAGCCTGGCGCCTGCTACCGGCGTGACCTTCGCCTCGGTCAAACCGGACAACGCCACCGGTAACTTCACCAAGGTAGTGCAGCGTATTCCGGTGAAAATTGTGCTTGAGCCGGGCCAGGCGCATACCGAACGCCTGCGGGTCGGTATGTCGGTGGAAGCCAGCGTCGACACCCAGCCAGTCGCGAAACAGCGCGAGGTGGCCCAGCAATGAAACGAGTCGCCTGGCTCACCCTGAGCCTTATCAGCCTGAGCGCCTGCACCGTCGGCCCAGACTTCCAGAAGCCTCAAAGCCCGCCAGTCACCCAATGGAGTGAGCCCCAAGGCCGGCAAGCCGCCAGCCGTGCGGTCAGCGATCCGCTGCAGGAGCGTTGGTGGGACGTGTTCCACGACGAGCAACTGTCGGCCCTCACGCGTCGTGCGCTTACCGACAACCTCGACCTGAAACTGGCCAGCAGCCGCCTCCAGCAAAGCCGCGCTGTGCGCCAGGTGACCACCGCCGAACGCTATCCCAACGTCAGCGCCACGGGTGATTACCAGCGTCAACGCAACAGCGCAAAAGGCTTGAGCGATCCCTCCGGCAACAATGGGCGCTCTGCCTTCAACCAGTGGGACATGGGTTTCTCGGCCTCCTGGGAGCTGGATTTCTGGGGCCGCGTCAAACGCGAGACCGAAGCCGCCGACGCCACCTTGCAAGTCGCCGAAAACGACCGTCGCGCGGTGTTGCTTTCAGTGCTGGCCGAAACCGCCCAGGACTACATCCAGCTGCGCGGCGTGCAAAACACCCGCGCCGTCACCGAGCAAAACCTCGACGTCGCGCGCCACAGCCTCAAGCTCTCGCAACTGCGCCTGGCCGACGGCGTGGCAACGGACCTGGATGTGGCCGAAGCCGCCGCCCAGGTCGCCGCCATCGAAGCGCGCCTGCCAGACTTACAGCAGCGCCAAGACCAGTTGATCAATGCCCTGAGCCTGCTGATGGGCGAGCCGCCGCAAGCCCTGCACGCGCAACTGTCCAAAGACGCCGCAGTACCGCAGACCCAGCGCCAAGTCGCCATTGGTCTGCCATCCGAGTTGGCTGAGCGCCGCCCGGACATTCGCCAGGCCGAAGCCCGTTTGCATGCAGCCACCGCCAGCATCGGCGTGGCCAAGGGCGACTTCTACCCACGCATCACCCTGTCGGGCAGCCTGGGTTCCCAAGCCATGCAACTGTCGGACTTCGGCTCGTGGGGCTCCCGAGCCTTTGCCTTCGGCCCGCAATTCAGCCTGCCGCTGTTCAATGGCGGGCGCTTGCAAGGCATGTTGAACCTGCGCGAAGCCCAGCAACAGGAAGCGGCCTTGGCCTATCAGCAAACCGTGCTGCGTGCCTGGCATGAAATCGACGACCAACTGACCCGCTACAATGCCAGCCAACTGCGCCGCGACAGCCTCGCCGAAGCCGTGCGCCAGAACCAGATCGCCCTGGCGACGGCGCAGCATCAGTACGTCGAAGGCGTGGTGGATTTCGTCAACGTGCTCACCGTGCAAAGTGCGCTATTGGCCACGCAGGAGCAGTGGGTGGAGAGCTCCACAGGTGTTTCGCTGGCCATGGTTGGGCTGTACAAAGCACTGGGTGGGGGTTGGGAATCGGTGTATCCGTTGCAAACTGCGCTTCAACCACCAGAGTGGTATCGACCTGGGATGTGATGCTCAACTCAGATGGCTTGGCCCAAGGGCACCAGCCTGCAAAACACGTTAGGGAAGTGCCTGTCTTTAAAAGGCGAACCTTCCGACATTCCCCATGGATAATCGTGTAGTGAGCGGGGGCACATGGGCGCTAAGGGTTTTGCAGAAAAACCACATACCCCCGAAACCACTCATTCCCCTTCAAATACCCCGGTGCCTCCCACTCCCCGCCCTGGATCAACCCCACCTTGAACGGCAACCCCATCCGGTTCAGGCGCGGCAAATACGCTGCGTAATCCGGGATGCTGTGCCGTCCCTGATAAGTCTGCACCACCACTTCATCTACCACGCCTTTGAGCTGGGCAATGGCCGCGGGGTCGGCGTTGCTGCTCCAGTCCATCAGGCCGGTGATGCTCAGGCGCAGATCAGAAGGCAGGCGTTGGCGCAGGTCGCGCAGGAAGTCGGCGTATTCGTGCAGGTATTGGGTGCGGGCGTCGAAGTCGATCTGGACCCCGACTACCGGGTTACCCGCATCGCGCCAGCGCTGTACTTGGCCAAGCAGCTGGGTGTAGACCGGTTCGGGCCAGTGCAGGGTGTGGGCGCGGTACACCACCCAGACCTCGCCTTTGGTGATGCGTGGCACGCTCATGCCCTGGGCGATCATTTGCACGCCGCGTTGGGGCGCGCGGCGGGTGGAATTGATCTGGCCCTGGAGGATGTACAGCGTCTTGGCCTGCTTGAGTACTGGCTGAGGGGTGACGCCGCTCCACAGCCAGAAGGCGTCATAGTCCCGGGCGTCGACCGCGCCGAAGGCCGGGCTCGCCAGCAACAGCAAGCCAAGCCACAGCGACTTCACCAGTAGTACTGCAGGGATTTGCCCCACTGGGTGTCGGCAAAGCTGCTTTTCAACTGGCGGAACCAGGCCTTGCGCACGGCCGGTGTTACGTCCTGGCCGCCGCAGCTGTTGTAGCCGGCGGGTGCGTAGCAGTTGATGGCGCGGAACAGGGCATACGCCTTTTCGTTTTTCGGCGCCTTGGCGTCGGCGATCACACGCTTGTAGCCTTCGAGTCGCGAGAAGGTTTCACCCTTGAAGTCCGAGGCGGTGCTCCCCAGGCTGCCGGCGGCGCGGGCCTGTTCCAGAGGCATGCCGTCCAGGTTGTTGCGCAGGATGAACTCACCGAGGCAGTTCAGGCCTTGCGGGTTTTTTGCGTCGCCCTGCAAGGTCGCTGCGGTTTGCGCGATGCTTGGACAGGCGTAACCGGACTCGGCTTTGTCACCGTTCCACTGGAACAGCTTCAAGGTCTGGCTGGCGCTGTAGACATAGCCCAGGCTGGTACCGAGCTTGTCCTCTGGGGCTGGTGTCGGCAGTTGCTTGAGGTCGTCGAGGAAGGTGGCGAACTGGCCGCGCAGCAGGTTTTTGTAGAGCAACACGAACTGTGCGGTCTCGCGCTCCAACGGGTCGCTGGCCTGGGCGATCTGCTGGCGCAGCAACTCGGGGCCGGCAACGCTGCGCAGCAGGATGTAGCGAACTTGCTTGGCACTGATCGGCGAGTCGGCCGCGAACACCTTGGCCAACTGGCCGCTGCGTTCGTAGTTCATGGCCAGGGCCAGTTCCAGCTGGTCACGCTGCAATGGCAACTTGGCCAGAGGCAGCAGTTTCAGCCATAGCGCTTGGGCGCCTTGCCAGTCTTTTTTGTCTTCCAGGGCCAGTGCGCGCAGGGTCTGTTGGCTGAAGGCGAAATAGTCCAGGTTCGATGGCACCTCCTGGGGCAAGCGCTTCAGGGCACTGTCCGGCTGGTGCTCAACGTAGAGTGCGTAGGTCGCGAGCAGGTAGTCGTAGAGCGCGGGCTTGTTGGCAAACACCGCTTTTTGTTTGTCGAGGTCTTCGCGACTCAGGGTCGGCGGGGTGTGGGCACGCATCATCATCAGGTCGCTGACCAGTTGCATCATCGGCGTGTTGACGGTGTCGCGGGTGACCATGAGCAGTTTGTTGTCAGCCTCTGTCACCAGCTCATCCACGGTCACATTGCGCTGCGTGTCAGTCGCTTGGGTCAGTTCCCAGGCTAACGCTGCGGCGAGCTTGTTGTTGTCGTCCGCCAGCCAATACACCCGCCGCAACAGGCCGCGTGCGGAAGCGCTATATGCGCCCTGTGGATAAGCCTTTACGTAGGCGTCAAAGCCTTGCTCGGCCTTTGCCAGCGCGGCCTTGTCCACGCGGTCGAGGTGGGGCACCCCGTACTCGTCATACGTATTGGCCTGGGCCTGGTTCAGCGCCGTGCGTGCGGTCATGTACAGCGCGGTTTCTTTCAGCCACGGTGAGCTGGCGCTGGCGAGGGCCATAAAACCAGACTCAGCCTCGGCAAAGCGCCCGCTATAGAAGTCGGCGGCGGCCTGCAGGTAGGTGCGAAATAGCTGGCCGTCGGCGGACTGGATCTGCTGCGGGTCGGCCAACACCGGGCCCTCCCACTCGCAAGTGGCGAGCAGTTGCAGGCGCGCCTTGGCCAGTGAGGTCCGCTCGGCGGCGGGCATGTCGGCTTTGATCACTTGGCTGATAAACGCCGTGGCACTGTCGTCATCGTTACTGCGGCAGCGGCTGCCTTCGCCGTTGAGGAAGGCCGCGCCGGCGGTTTTATATTCTTCACGCTTGAGGCCCAACGGTTCGAGCAACGTGTCGAGTTCGGCGGTGCGTGAATCGTCGGGTTTGGTATCGGGCTCGGCGCTCGCGTCTGTACGAGGTGTCAGGCGATACACCGGAAACGGCACCGGGCCGAAACCCTGGGCCAAGTCATCGTCGTTCAAGGCGTCGGGCGTTAGCGGTTTGGTTTTCTTGTCGGCCAGCAGTAAGCGCAGGTTGACCCGACTGTCATTGCCGGGGCTCAGGAAAGGCAGGTTGCTGCAGGCATCAAGGCTGTCACGCGCGACCCGCCAGTCGGGGTAGCACGAATCGTCGCCGCTGGCCTGGGCTTGGAGAGAGACGCCGGCAAGCAGTGCCAGCGCCAGGGGTGACAGAAAACCGATACGCATGACGAGTCCTTGATCCTGAGTCCTTGAAAGGTGCCAATCATAGCTTGTTCCTACTATTGCTTCGGTAAAGCCCCACACAAATAGAAGATTCATCCGATTCAAGCAGCGAATCCGGGGCTTTTGTCCTAGAGTGGCGGTTATTGATGCATGGGCAATATTTGCCGGCCAAAAGGGCAAGGGTAGGGGAATCGAGGTGCGAAGGTCTGTGGTAGAGCAAGATGAAAAGGTTGGGGCCTTGCCCGCATTCAATCGCCTTACGGGGACCTGGGAAGGTGCCGGTTGGATCAGTCGTCTTTGGTGGGTACCCATTTTGGCGCTGGCCATGGCCCTGCGTTTTTACGGGCTGACGTCGGCGGCGATCTGGGGCGACGAAGGGTCAAGCCTGTTGCTTAGCGAATACGCCGCGACTGACCTGTGGTTTCACGCCGCGCACGATGTGCATCCGCCGTTGTATTTTTTCTTGCTGCGGGGCTGGATCGAGCTGTTCGGTGACAGCATCTGGTCGATTCGCAGCATGAGTGCAATCCCCGGTGTCGCCGCCGTGGGCCTGGGTATCTGGCTGGCGCGGCAGTTGTCCACCCGCCGCGCCGCGGTGCTGGCGGGAATCCTGCTGGCGCTGCTGCCGACTGCCGTGCGCTACAGCCAGGAAGTGCGGATGTATTCGCTGCTGGGCGTATGGCTGCTGGGCGCCACGCTGGCGCTGGTGTATTGGGTGCGTTCGCCGGAGCGCACACGTTATCTGGCGGCGTATGTGGTGCTGATGAGCGCCGGTTTCTATACCCACTACTTCACTGCGCTGTGCGTGCTGGTGCACTGGGCTTACTTGGGGACGTTGTATGGCGCCCAGCCGCGAGGCGAGCGCTTGCTGGCGCGCCCGGCATGGTGGGTGGCAAATGCCTTGATTGTGTTGCTGTACCTGCCCTGGTTGCCGAACCTGCTGGACTTGGTGCAACACGTCGAACAGCTCAAGGTGGGCGGTGACATTGGATGGGAAGACCCGGTCAACCTGTTCTCCGTCCCGTCGATGGTCTGGCAGTTCGTACTCCAGGACGAAGGCATTGGCTTCTGGCAGCCGCTGTTCTGGTTGTTCCCGTTGTTGCTGGTCGGGATCGTGATCGCCACCGCCTGGCAGGACCGCGAGCGCTACCGTCCGGCCTGCCTGCTGGCGTTGTTTTTCCTGCTACCGCTGCTGCTGGTATACGCGGTGTCGTTTATTTCCCCGGTGTTTATCGAACGCTACCTGACGGTGTATGCGTTGAGTTTGCCGATCATCATCGCCCTGGCCATCGACCGCCTGCCATCACGCCTGTCGTTGTTGGGGGCGGGGTTGTTCGTGCTGTTTGTCGGGGTGGAACTGGTGGGGTTGAAGAACAACTTCACCGTCGACGAGCACGACCAGTTCAACGTGCCCGTGGAGTTCGTCAATCGCAATTACCAGGAAGACGACCGCATCGTCCTCAGCGACATGATGTGGTACCTCAGCTATGTCTATTACGACCAGACCGATGCCCAGCTGCAGCTCTACACCCCGCCCAAGCCCGACGGCACACCGACCCGGCCAAACGCCTACGGGTTCGGCACCCTAGTGGACCAGGACGGCGGGCGCATCTACCTTGACCGTCTGTCGGCATTGCCTGCTGAAACCCGGCGTGTGTGGCTGATCAGCAGCAACGAAGCGCCGGATGATTTTGCGCCGCTGCCCGACGGCTGGCGCGAACTCGGCCGCCAGGACGGCGGCGGTGCGCGGGCGCGGTTGTTTGTGCTGTGCAACGTTGCGTCGGCGCAACCCGAGGGCTGCCGCTAGACTCGGTTAGACCACCCCTCAACAGGAGCCCGCCATGGAACCGCCAGTGCACAGCTTGCCGTCACTCTTCAAACAGCTGGGTTTGCCGGATGACCCGGTGAGTATTGATAAGTTTGTGGCGGTTCATTCACCGCTTAAGGCGGACCTTCTGCTCCCCGACGCATTTTTCTGGACCGATAGCCAAAAGGCATTTTTGCGAGAGCAAATTCTGGTGGACGCGGATTGGGCGGAGGTGGTGGATGAGTTGGATGTGTTGTTGAGGAAGGGGCGGAGGGTGTAACACGCATTGCAAGTTGCTTCTCCGAGCAAAAATAGACCAGAATAAAGACCTTAATTGAGGTCTTTATCATGCAAAATGTTTTGGCCGATATGGCCGTCAGCGTTTCCGAATTGAAAAAAAACCCTTCTGCAGTGATGAGTGGCGCTCATGGTGGACCTGTAGCTGTGCTTAATCATAACCGGGTGATGGGCTATATGGTCCCGGCGCACGTATTCGAAGCGATGGTGGAAAGGTTGGATGACCTGGAGTTGGCTGAGCTTATCCGCTCGCGGAGCCACGAGACGCCTGTCCCGGTAAGCTTGGATGACCTATAACCTCGAATTCCTTCCTTCCGCTCGCAAAGAGTGGGACAAGCTTGGACACACGTTGCGCGAGCAGTTTAAAAAGAAGTTGGCGGAGCGACTTATGTTGCCGCGCGTCCCATCCGATGCACTGCATGGCATGCCTGACTGTTACAAGATCAAACTTAAAGCTTCGGGGTACCGCCTGGTTTATCAGGTGATCGAGGCGCGAGTGGTAGTGTCGGTCGTTGCGGTGGGCAAGCGTGAAAGAAGAGATGTTTATGACCGTGCCGAAAAGCGCTGAAGCCAACACCGACTTCGATGTGGAAAAGGGTTCGCCCGGTACAGACGGCGGCCACATTCTTGTAGTGAGCGGGCTTGCCCCGCGCTGGGCTGCGAAGCGGCCCTGATCCGGCCAATCCATTTTTCCACGTGCAACCCAGGTCCCTTGTTTTGGGGCCGCTTCGCCGCCCAGCGCGGGGCAAGCCCGCTCACCACAACCCTGTGTTGCAGCAATTGCTTAACCCGCTTTACTTACCCAACACCCTCCCACCATCCATCACCAATTTGTATCAAAACTTGACGGCTTCAGTTCCATCCACCATATTGATAGTTAGCAAACTAACTGTATGCGAACAATCCAGTGCCTCAATCCCTCGAACAACTCCAGATGAGCCTCAGCAGTAGCATGGTGGTGGGCGCCCGTAATTGGCGCAAAATCTGCCAGACCACGCTGGTGAGCTACGGTATTTCCGAAGCCTGCGCCGTGCCGCTCTTGATGATCGGCCGGTTGGGCGACGGTGTGCACCAGGTCAAGGTCGCCCAGGCTTCCGGGATGGAAAGCCCGTCGCTGGTGCGTCTGCTCGACCAGTTGTGCAACGGCGGCTATGTGTGCCGCACCGAAGATATCCACGACCGTCGCGCCAAGGCACTGAGCCTTACCGAGCGTGGCCGTGAGCTGGTGCAAGCGGTGGAAGTGCAATTGGTACGCCTGCGCAAAGAAGTGCTGGCGGATATCGCTCCCGACGATATGGCGGCCGCCTTGCGGGTGTTGCGCGCCTTTGAGGCGGCGACACTTTGAACGGATTTTTTGCCGGCTTTCCGCCCGCACGCGACTGGTTCTACGGCGTGCGTACCTTCGCCGCCTCGATGATCGCGCTGTACATCGCCATGCTCATGCAAATGCCGCGTCCGTATTGGGCGATGGCCACGGTGTACATCGTCTCCAGTCCGTTTGTCGGCCCTACCAGTTCCAAGGCGCTGTACCGCGCCATCGGCACCTTCATGGGCGCGGCGGCAGCGGTGTTTTTTGTGCCGATGTTCGTGCAGTCGCCGTATGTGCTGGTGGTGGTGATTGCGCTGTGGACGGGGATTTTGCTGTTCCTTTCCATGCACCTGCGCACCGCGAATAACTACGCCCTGATGCTGGCTGGCTACACCTTGCCGCTGATCGCTCTGCCGGTGGTGGATAACCCCTTGGCGGTGTGGGATGTGGCTGAGGCGCGTACCGAAGAAATCTTCCTCGGTATCGCGGTAGCGGCGGTGGTGGGTGCGATGTTCTGGCCGCGCCGACTGATGCCTGTGTTCGATGGTTCGGTGGCCAAGTGGTTTGCCGACGCCCAGGTCTACAGCCAGCGCTTCCTGACGCGCAACGTGAACCCGGAAGAAGTCAGCAACCTGCGCGGCGGCATGGTTGCCACGTTCAACACCCTGGAATTGATGATCGGCCAATTGCCCCACGAAGGCGCTCGGCCGCAGACGGTACGCAACACCAAGGAACTGCGTGGGCGCATGATTCACCTGCTGCCGGTGGTGGAAGAACTCGATGATGCGCTGTACGCCGTCGAACATCGTGCGCCGCAGTTCCTGGAGAAACTCACGCCGTTGCTGCAAGCGGCCAATGAGTGGCTGGAGCGCAGTCAGAAAAACGCCTCGCTGGACAGCTGGCGCGCCCTGCGTGATCAGGTCGACGCCCTGCAACCCACGGGCGAAACGCTGGACGACCGGCACACGCTGTTGTTCTCCAACGCCCTGTACCGTTTGGCTGAGTGGATCGACCTGTGGCAGGACTGCCGCAGCCTGCAAGCTGCCATCGAATGTGAAAGCCAGGACACCTGGCGCGCCGTCTATCGCCACTGGCGCCTGGGACGGCTCACGCCGTTCCTCGACCGTGGCCTGATGTTCTACTCTGCGTTTTCCACCGTCAGCGCGATCATCGTCGCCTCGGTGCTGTGGATCTTGCTGGGTTGGACCGACGGCGGCAGTGCAGTGATCCTGGCCGCCGTGGCCTGCAGCTTCTTCGCCTCGATGGATGACCCGGCGCCGCAGATCTACCGGTTCTTTTTCTGGACGGCCATGTCGGTGCTGTTCGCCAGCCTTTATCTGTTTTTGGTGCTGCCCAACCTGCACGATTTCCCCATGCTGGTGCTGGCGTTTGCCGTGCCGTTTATCTGCATTGGCACGCTCACGGTTCAGCCGCGTTTCTACCTGGGCATGTTGCTGACGCTGGTGAACACCTCGTCCTTCATCAGCATTCAGGGCGCTTATGACGCGGACTTTCTCAACTTCACCAACGTCAACCTGGCCGGGCCGGTGGGGCTGTTATTCGCCTTTGTCTGGACGCTGATCGCACGCCCTTTCGGCGCGGAACTGGCGGCCAAGCGCCTGACCCGTTTCAGCTGGCGCGACATCGTCGGCATGACAGAACCCGCCACCCTCGCCGAGCACCGGCACATGGCCGCGCAAATGCTCGACCGCCTGATGCAGCATCTGCCGCGCCTGGCGCTGACCAACCAGGACACCGGCATCGCCCTGCGTGACCTGCGCGTGGCGCTGAACCTGCTCGACCTGCTGGCCTATTCGCCACGCATCCTTGGCGTGCCACGGGTGTTGCTCAACCAGGTGGTCGAAGGCGTTGGTGGTTACTTCAAGGCTTGCCTGAAGGCCGGTGAACGCTTGCCCGCGCCGAGCGGTCTGCTGATGACCCTCGACCGCACGCGCCGCGCCCTCAACGGCCAGGGCCTGCAAGACGAAGACGACACCCGTGTGCACTTGCTGCACGCGCTGGCTGGCCTGCGCCTGGCGTTGTTGCCGGGTGTGGAATTCATTGGCGGCACCGAGGTGGAAGCGCCGCTACCCGATGGAGCGCCTTTATGATCGGTGATCTGGATATCAGCGGGGTGTTCCTGCCCACGCTGCTGGTGCTGATGGGCATTACGTACGTGTTGTTCCTGGTGGTGCACGGGCTGTTGACCCGCCTCCACTTCTATCGCCTGGTCTGGCACCGGGCATTGTTCAATGTGGGGCTCTATGCGCTGTTGCTGGGCGCGGTGGACTCACTCAGTCGATACCTGATGACATGAAAAAACCTTTTTTGACCATCGGCCGTGTAGTCCTGACATTGTTGATCGTGAGTTTCGCGGTCGTCGTTGTATGGCGCATGGTCATGTACTACATGTTTGCGCCCTGGACCCGTGACGGGCACATCCGTGCCGACATCGTGCAGATCGCCCCGGACGTGTCCGGCTTGATCCAGCAAGTGGACGTGCGCGACAACCAGTTGGTGACCAAGGGCCAAGTGCTGTTTGCCGTCGACCAGGACCGCTTCAAGCTGGCCCTGCGCCAAGCCCAGGCCGCCGTGGCTGACCGCCAGGAAACCCTGGCCCAGGCCAACCGCGAGTACAAGCGTAATCGTGGCCTCGGCAACCTGGTGCCCAGCGAGCAGTTGGAAGAAAGCCAGTCCCGCGTGGCCCGCGCTCAATCGGCCCTGGCCGAAGCGCAGGTAACGGTAGATTCGGCCCAGCTCAACCTGGATCGTTCGGTGATCCGCAGCCCGGTGGACGGCTACGTCAACGACCGTGCGCCGCGTACCCAGGAGTTCGTCACCGCCGGGCGCCCGGTGTTGTCGGTGGTGGACAGCAATTCCTTCCACATCGACGGCTATTTCGAAGAGACCAAGCTCGACGGCATTCACGTTGGCATGGCAGTGGATATCCGCGTGATCGGCGACAACGCCCGTCTGCGCGGCCATGTGCAGAGCATCGTCGCCGGCATCGAAGACCGCGACCGCACCAGCGGCTCCAACCTGCTGCCCAACGTCAACCCGGCGTTCAGCTGGGTGCGCCTGGCCCAGCGGATTCCGGTGCGCATCGCCTTTGATGATGTGCCGGCAGACTTTCGCATGATCGCCGGGCGTACGGCGACGGTGTCGATCATCGGCGACAAGGTGAAAGACGGAGACAAGCCATGAACCGGCTCCTGGCAACCGCTGCGCTAGGGTTGTTGCTGTCGGCCTGCCAAATGGTCGGGCCGGACTACACGTTGCCGGATCAAGCCGCCGTCAAACGTGGCGACCTGCAAGGGCAGATCGCGGGCGAGGGCAGCAACGTGGTGTCGGCGCCGGTTCCGGCGGATTGGTGGAAGCTTTACAACGACCGACGCCTGGATGAACTGGTGCGCCAGGCCATGGCGTCCAATACCGACCTGCGCGTGGCAGCCGCCAACCTGCAGCGCTCGCGCTATCAGGTGCAGCAAGCTGAGTCCGCCGGCGGTTGGAATGCCGGCGTCAAGGCCGAGGCGCAGCGCTTGCAGGAGTCCGGTGAAGCGTTTTTGCTGACGGAAAAAGTCCCGGTGGCCAACATCGGCAGTGTAGGCATCAGTACCTCGTATCAGTTCGACCTGTGGGGCACCTTGCAACGCGGCATTGAAAGCGCCCAGGCCAGTGCCGACGCCGCGCAAGCCGCCGCCGATATCGCCCGTATCACCCTGGTGGCAGATGTGGTGCGTTCCTACACCCAGGTGTGCGCCGCCAACGAAGAGCTGGCCATCGCCAACGAATCCCTGGACCTGCAACGCCAGAGTACCGAGCTGACCCAACGCCTGCGTGATGCCGGGCGCGGCGATGAAACCCAGGTGACCCGTTCGCAAACCCAATACAAATCCTTGCGCGCCGACATGCCGCGCTACGAAGCGGCACGCCAGGCCGGTTTGTTCCGCCTGTCGATGCTGCTGGCCAAGCCGGTAGACCAGTTGCCGGCAGGCACCGGCACTTGCGCCGAGCTACCGCACATCGCCCAGTTGTTGCCGGTGGGCGACGGTGCTGCGCTGCTCAAGCGCCGTCCCGACGTGCGTCAGGCTGAGCGCCAGTTGGCGGCCGCCACCGCGCGCATCGGCGTGGCCACCGGCGCGTTGTACCCAGACATCAGCATTGGCGCCACGATCGGCACCGTGGGGATCCTGGATGACCTGGGTACCGCACCTACCAACCGTTGGGGCTTTGGCCCGCTGATCAGTTGGTCGGTACCGACCAACGGCGCCCGCGCCCGCATCCATGAAGCGGAAGCCGCGACCCAGGGCGCCCTGGCGCACTTCGACGGCGTCGTGCTCAACGCCATCCGTGAAACCCAGACGGGCCTGGCGCAATACACCGCGCAACTGCAACGTCGCGACGCCCTCAACGAAGCCGGCGAGTCGGCCAAGGAAGCGGCGGGGCAGACCCATCGCTTCTTCCAGGCCGGCCGCGCGTCGTTCCTGGCCGACCTGCAAGCCACCCGCACCTACACCGACGTGCGGGCGCAACTGGCGGCGGCCAACACCCAGGTTGCCATGAGCCAGATCGACTTGTTCCTGGCCCTTGGCGGCGGCTGGGAAAGCGGACGAACGCACGCTGCACCGGTCAGCAAACCCTGAGCAAATAGCTATGCTTTGACAGGCGGGTCTCCGTGATGACCCGCAGGTCATAGCTCGCGTTTGCTCATGGGGATTCCAATAATGAAAAACCCTTATGCTCCCGCTTTCTGGTGCGTGTTCTTCGCACTGGTGTTGTTATCGGCTGCTTATTTCTATGGCGTCATGCTTGCCCATCAAATTGACAAGGCCATGGTGTTTCTCGACAGCGCCTGCCTGGTGATCGGCACCTTGTCGATTGGCGTGGTCGCCTGGGCTTCCTACCAAAACCAACGGGTGAAGCGAAGACTGCTCGAACAGGGTAAGACGCGCGTGGCGATCTGGGACACCAAGGTCGCGCTGCGCCGTGTCGAAACCGTGTTCGACCGCTATTTCTGGGGCAGCTACTGGCAACCTGGGCGCACCTTTCAGGAAGTGATGGGCGAGCTGACCGGCACCCCGCTGGAAAAAAGCCTCGAAGCCCTCAAAAAACAATGCGTCGCCCTGGACCAACAAGTCGCCGACGGTAGGCACTGGCTGAATAACGCGCGGGAATTGTCTGACGTCGCCACGCAAATGGCCCGTGAGCGCTACCAACTGGACTTCTGCGACCCCAAGGCCGACACGCCGGGCAACGCCGTGATACACCGCGAGTTTGAGGTGTTGGTGTACACCTGGACGGCGCGCTTGAAGAGCTTCGACCACCAGTTGGACGAGATCGACCAGGAGTATTCCTTAACGACCGGGTGAACCATCTGCTGGCCTGACCCCTCTGAGAAAACTGGGCCGTTCGCGGCCGCCAGTGCTAATCTTCCCCCGTTTTCGGCGGGCTTGAGCCAACCCACACGGGTTCAAGGAAGACAGCCCACTTCTCACAGGATTTGATCAGGTCACTTCATGAATAAGCCAGCAGTTGTTCTTTTGGGTTTCGTTGTCGCCGTTGGCGTCGTCAGTGCAGGCGGCGCCTGGTACACCGGTAAACAACTGGAGCCGGTACTGCAAACCGCGATCCAGAACGCCAACAAGGAACTGCAGACCTCCATGGCCGGCGTCGATGGCACTGCGACGCTGGAGCTGGTGTCCCTGGACCGTGGCCTGTTCAGCAGCACCGCGCATTACCGCCTGAAGGGGCAAGGTTCGGTGTTCGGTGAAGAGAACCCTAACCCCGAGTTGCTGTTCGTCGACCACATCGAGCACGGTCCGCTGCCATTCTCGCGCCTGGTGTCACTGAAATGGTTGCCGGTCATGGCCACCAGTCACTACGCGCTGGAAAAGAACGCCACCACCGAAAAATGGTTCGCCGCCAGCAAAGACGTGTCGCCGCTCAAGGGCGTGGCCAATATCGGCTACAACCGCTCGGTGACGGGCAATGTCGAATTGCTGCCCTTGGAGCTCAAGGATGACAAGTCGTCGGTGAGCTTCTCCGGCGCCAACCTGGACTTCGACAGCACCGCCGAAGGCCAGAAGGTCAAGCTTGATGGCTACATGAACAGCCTCAAGGTCGCCGTGATCGATGCCAATGGCGAACCGTTCGAAGCCGAACTGGCCGGCCTGACCGTGGCGAGCAACCTGGAGAAGTCCTCCTTTGGTTTCTACACCGGGCAGAACACCGTCGAGCTGACCGACACCAAGGTGACCTTCGGCCCACAGAAAGCCGTGCTGACCCTCAAGGGCTTTGAACAAAAAGACACCAGCGAAACCAAAGACAACAACCTGGCCGGCCGTGTCGACTACAAGATCGACGAGATCGGTTACCAAGGCAAACCCGTTGGTTCGGCCGCCATGGCCCTGAGCATGAAGAACGTCGATATCCCGGCGATGCTGGTGCTGACCAAGCTGTATCAAGACAAGATGCAACCGGTACAAGCCGCTGCCGCCGCCGACCAGCCGGTTCCCGAGCTGCAACTGACCGACGCCGAGCAAGCCTTGGCCGAAGCCAACGTCAACCAGGTACTGGCCGCCAAGCCACAAGTGGCGGTGGAAAACCTGTCGCTGAAAACCACTCACGGTGAAAGCAAGTTAACCCTGCTGCTGGACTTGGCCAAGCCTGCGTCCATGGAGCTGCCACCGGTTGAATTGGGCAAGCAGATGGTCGCCCTGCTGGACGCCAACCTGACCCTGTCCAAGCCGATGATCGCCGACGTTTCAGCCCTGCAAGCGCAGATCGGCGGCCTGACCGATCCTCAAGCCATCGAGCAACAATCCCAGATGGCTGCCGAGATGGTCAGCGGCCTGGCCGTTGGCACACAACTGGCAACACTGGTGGGTACTGACGTCGTTTCCAAGCTGCATTACGCCAACAATGAAGTGACCTTCAACGGCCAGAAGATGACCGTCGAGCAGTTCATTGGTTTTGTCATGGCCAAGGTCGGTGCCGTGAGCCAGGCGCAGTAAGAATTTCGCCATCGCCCAGAAATAAATAATGGGGGAGCGGGATTGCCCGCGATAAGGGTCAAACAATCGACACTCCAGTCGACTGGTAGCCCCTTAGCGCAGGCAAGTTCGCTCCCCCATTCATATTTCAGATTAGTGGCCAATTCTGAACAATTGTTATGACTTGTCCTTTTTGATACAGGCGTCGGGGATAGTTCGTACAGGAAAGCTAGGTCGGGTCACTAGACGCCGACACCCTGATGCAAATTGCTCAGGACCACCTATCGTTACAGCTTTCCGTGTGTAAGGAAGCTCACGATATGCTGCGAAACCTACCATTCAGTGCATCAGGCCGGTTGCGATTGCTGATCGGTGCAGCCTTATGCGGCCAACTGCTGATGCCTGCGTTTGCCATGGCAGATCCTGCCTATGACGCCCTGATCATCCAGGCGCGCAACGGCAACTTCACACCCGCCCTTACCCAGCTGCGCCAGCTACCTGCCGAACGCCAGACCCCTGGCCAGACCAGCGACCATATCGTGATCGCCGGCTGGGCCGGGCAGGATGCCGAAGTGCTGAAGGTATATGAGGCTCAGGGCAAGCATCGCAACCTGACCACCCAGGCACTGGCGACGGTTGCGCGCACGTACCGCAATCAAAAGCAGTGGGCGCAAGCCTCTGAGGTCTATCGCCAGGCGTTGGTGCGTGAACCCGATAATGTCGACCTGCAACTGGGCCAGGCCCTCACGCAGGCCGACGGTGGCCAAGCCAGCGAGGCCGTGCAACGCACCCGTGCGCTGGTGGCTGCCAAGCCCGATGACCCCAATCGACGCATGGCGCTGGGCTACGCGTTGACCCGTGCAGGCTTGCAGTACGACGCTCTGTTTGAGTTCGACCAGGCGTTCATCCGCGCCGGGGACAAACCGGAAGTCGCCCGCGAATATATTGTCGCCCTGCAAAAAGCGCGCTTGCCGGAGCCGGCACTGCGCCTGTCGGCCAAGCGTCCCGGCTTGCTGGACCCGGTGACTCAGCGTCGCTTGGAAGGTGACCTCGCCGCCGAGCGCGTGCGCATGGCCGAGTTCGCTACCCGCTCCGAAAAAGAACGCTATGTGGTCGCCGACCGCGCGCTGGCGGACTACGACAAACTGCTCACTCGCTGGACACCCGACGCCAGTGCTCACGACGATGTGGTGCGCTGGCGCATCGACCGCCTGGGTGCCCTCAAGGCTCGGGCGCGCACCGCAGAAGTGATCCGCGAATACGAAACCCTCCAGGGTGAAGGTGTGCAATTGCCCACGTATGCCGTGCGTTGGGTGGCCGCTTCGTACCTCGATCAACGCCAGCCGGAAAAGGCCGAGCCGCTGTATCGCCAGGCGTTGAGTGCGCCGGATGCCGAGCCGGATGATCGGGTCGAAGATACCTCCGCACTGTTTTATGCCCTGCAGGAAAGCAACAAAGGCGAAGACGCCCGCGAAGTCGCCAACAGCCTCGCCAACAGCCAGAAGCCTCGGGTCGAACTCAAGGGCTTGCCCATCGGCAACCCCAACGATGCCTGGATGGACGCGCAGCAACTCTCGGCCCAGGCCGGCGTCTACGGCGGCGACCTGCCGGGCAGCGAAGCAGGGCTTGAGGCGTTGGTGGCCAAGGCCCCCGGCAACGTCGGCCTGCGCCTGGCCCAGGCCGACATGTATCGCGCCCGGGACTTGCCACGCCGCGCCGAAGGCGTACTCAAGGAAACCGAAGCCCAGGCCCCGCGTGACATTGGCCTGGAAGTCAGCCAGGCCTACACCGCGATGGACCTGCAGGAGTGGCGCCAACTCGACGTGCTCACCGATGACGTGCTGGCGCGCAACCCGGACAACCGCCAAGTGCAGCGCCTGAGCCGTCTGCGCGATGTACACGACATGGCCGAGCTGCGTGTGGAGGCTTACACCGG
This sequence comes from Pseudomonas cremoris, assembly GCF_014230465.1. The sequence goes on along the minus strand of NZ_JAAXCY010000002.1, from coordinate 657,196 downwards.
TAAAAGCTTCGGCGGCGGCAGTGACAACGAGGCCGGCGCCGTATCGGGTAGTCGCGACTGGGGTATTGAAAGCCGTATCTATACGCCGCCTATCGACGAAGACTGGCGCTTGTTCGCTGGCGCTGGCTATGCCCGCGCCGATTTCGAAGAAGGCACCGGCCAGCACCGTTGGCAGACGGTCGGGGTAGAACGGCGTACTCGCGATATGACGCTGGAAGCCGAGGTCTCCAACCACTCCTACGGCGATGGTTCCAAGCAAGGTGCTGCGGTGTCGATTGCCCGCGATATCAACGATAACTGGCAATACGGCGGTAGCCTCGGCTACCTCCTGTCTACCACGCCATTGCGGGCGCTGAATGCCGGTATCACCGCCAACGGCGGCAGCGGTTTTATTCGCTGGCGCGCCAACGAAAGTCGCGAATGGAAACTGACCCTCAGCCCCTCTCACTTCAGCGATGGCAACGACCGTTTCGAAGCCTTGCTCAGTGGCCGCGAAGGCCTCTACAGCTCACCTCGGGTGCAAGTGGACCTGGGCCTGGAAGTCGGCGCCAGCCGCAATAGCAAGGAAGACACGATCTACTTCAACCCGAAGTCTGACTTCACCGTATTGCCCGTCATCAACATCAACCATGTGCTCTATCACCGCTACGAGACCCAGTGGAGTCAGCAGTTCCAGATCGGTGCGGGTACCTACAGCCAACAGGACTATTCCACCGGTGGCATTGGTCTGGTCGGCTACGGCCAACGTTATCGTTGGAACGATGTTCTGGAGGCCGGCGCCAACCTGAGCCTGATCAGCCGACCTTACGACGGTGATCGCGAACGCGATCTGCGTCTGCTCGTCGACCTCACTTACCGTTTCTAGAAGAGCCTGACCATGACCGTCCTCAGCCGTTGCTTGTTGATCCTGGGCGTATTGCTGGCCAGTGCCTGTGCCCAGCAACCCGCGCCATTCACTCCACCCGCCGAGCGGCCGACACCGGCTAATGAAGCGCCGTGGCCGAAGAACCATTTCCTGGGCATTGCCTACCACGACGTTGAGGATCGCGACCCCGATCAGGCTGTGGTGGCGGTGCGCACCGAGCGCTTGATCGAGCAGTTGGCCTGGCTACGGGAGAACGGCTATCAGGCGGTCAGCGTCGACCAGATCCTGGCGGCCCGTAACGGCGGGCCCGCGTTGCCGCCCAAGGCCATCATGCTCAGCTTCGACGATGGTTACTCCAGCTTTTACACGCGGGTGATGCCGATCCTGCGCGCCTATCACTGGCCAGCGGTACTGGCGCCTGTGGGCTACTGGATCGACACGCCGCAAAACAAACCGGTGGACTTTGCCGGACAACCGCGGCCGCGTGGCGAGTTTCTTACCTGGCAGCAGATTCGCGAAGTGTCTCAGTCCGGCCTGGTGGAAATCGCCGCGCACACGGATGCCAGCCACACCGGCATCCTGGCCAACCCCCAGGGCAACCTGGAGCCGGCGGCGACTTCGCTACGCTTCGATCCCGCCACGGGGCGCTATGAAAGCCAAGCGCAATTCGATGCACGGATGCGCGCCGACGTGACGGCGATCACCCACAAGATCCAAAGTGTCACCGGCAAGAAACCTCGCGTGTGGGTCTGGCCGTACGGTGCCGCGAAAGGGACTTCGCTGGCAATCGTCGGCGAACAGGGCTACCAGATGGCGCTCACCCTGGAGGACGGTCTCGACAGCTCCAATGACTTGATGAACAGCCCACGCTTCCTGGTGGCGTCCGACCCGGATGGCGAACATTTCGCCAACAGCATCGTGGCGGTGCAAACCCAGGCGCCTCTGCGGGTGTTGCATGTGGACCTGGACAACGTCTACGACCCGGACCCGGCGCAACAAGCACGCAACCTCGACCAACTGGTCCAACGGGTCGTGGACATGGGCGCGGGCACTGTGTTCCTGCAAGCGTTCGCCGATCCCAAGGGCGACGGCCTGGTGCACGAACTGTACTTCCCCAACCGCCATTTGCCCGTGCGCGCGGACCTGTTCAACCGCGTTTCCTGGCAACTGCATACCCGAGCGCATGCCAGTGTGTATGCCTGGATGCCGGTGCTCAGTTTCGCCCTCGATCCCAAACTGCCTCGTGTGACACGTTGGGACCCGGAAACCGGCAAGATCGGCCTCGACCCGGACCAATACAAACGCCTGTCGCCGTTTGACCCGCAAGTGCGCAAGATCATCGGCGAGATCTACGAAGACCTGGCGCGCAACAATGCCATCGACGGCGTGCTGTACCACGACGATGCGGTGCTCAACGATTTCGAAGACGCCAGCCCCGCCGCGCTCAAGGCTTATGCTGCCAACGGCCTGCCGGGCACCATCCAGGCGCTGCGCGCTGACCCAGCGGTGATGCAGCGCTGGACCCGCTTCAAGAGCCGTTACCTGATCGACTTCACCAACGAGCTGACCGCCAAGGTCCGCGCCATTGGTGGGCCGCAGGTGCAGACCGCGCGCAATATCTTCGCCGAGCCGATGCTCAACCCACAGAGCGAAGCCTGGTTCGCGCAGAACCTTGATGACTTCCTCCAGACCTATGACTGGACCGCGCCCATGGCCATGCCGCTGATGGAGGGCCAGGAGTACAAGACTTCCAATGCCTGGTTGGAAAAACTGGTAGCCACGGTCAAGGCGCGCCCTGGCGCGATGCAGAAAACCGTGTTTGAACTGCAAGCCAAAGACTGGCGCACCAAGGCCGCGCCAGATATCGACGGCAAGCAGATGGCTGAATGGATGGGTGTACTCAAGCGCCAGGGTGTCACGAGCTTCGGTTACTACCCGGATAACTTCCTGGAAAATTCCCCGGATTTGAAGACAGTGCGTCCGGCCCTTTCCAATCAATGGAATCCTTGACCATGTTCGACAGAATCCTGGCTTTATTCGTGTTGGCGCTGGTATTGGGCGTGCCGTTGGGCCTGATCTTCCTGGTCACCGGGCAGTTCCTGATGGACTTCGTGTTCTTCTACCCGCTGTTCATGTCGGCGCTGTGGATCGCCGGTGGCTTGTACTTCTGGCTGCATTGGGAGCGGCACTGGCCGTGGAAGGAGGACACCCCGGCGCCGGTCCTGGCTGGCAACCCGCTGATCTCGATCATCATCCCTTGCTACAACGAGGGCGATAACGCCGCCGATACCATCCATGCCGCGTTGGCCCAGGTGTATTCGAATATCGAAGTCATCGCGGTCAACGATGGCTCCAAGGACAACACCGCCGCGGTACTCGACGCGCTGGCGCTGGAAAACCCACGCCTGCGGGTACTGCACCTGGCGCAGAACCAAGGCAAGGCGGTGGCCCTGCGCATGGGCGCGGTGGCGGCGCGCAGTGAATACCTGGTGTGCATCGATGGCGACGCGTTGCTGGATAAAAACGCGGCGGCCTACATGGTTGCACCGATGCTCGACAACCCGCGCCTGGGGGCGGTCACCGGCAACCCACGGATCCGCACGCGCTCGACCTTGATCGGTCGGGTGCAGGTAGGCGAGTTCTCCTCGATCATCGGTTTGATCAAGCGCACGCAGCGAGTGTTTGGCCGGATCTTCACGGTGTCGGGTGTGGTGGTAGCGTTCCGTAAAAAGGCGCTGGACCGCATCGACTACTGGAGCACCGACATGATCACCGAGGACATCGATGTCAGTTGGAAGCTGCAACTCGATCACTGGGCCATCTTCTATGAACCCCGCGCCCTGTGCTGGATCTTGATGCCCGAAACCGTCGGCGGCCTATGGAAGCAGCGTCTGCGCTGGGCCCAGGGCGGTGCCGAGGTGTTGTTCAAGAATATCCGTGGCATCTGGCAATGGCGTCATCGTTACCTGTGGCCGCTGCTGTTCGAATACTGCCTGTCCACCGGGTGGGCGTTCACCTTCATGTTGTCGGTGTTCTTCTACGTGCTGGGTAAATTCATGGTGCTACCACCGGCCATTACCGTGGACTCCCTGGTGCCGCCGGCCTTTACCGGCCTGGTGCTGGCGATGGTCTGCCTGGTGCAGTTTGCGGTGAGCATCCTGATCGACCGGCGCTACGAAAAAGACCTGTGGAAAACCCTGTTCTGGACCGTGTGGTACCCGATGGTGTTCTGGCTGGTCAGCTTGTTTACCACCCTGGTCAGTTTTCCCAAGGTGCTGTTCAACCAGCATCAGAAACGCGCGCGCTGGGTCAGCCCGGATCGCGGTATCAGCCCTGCTGAAGAGGAGGCGTGATCATGAAACTGGTCAGAACTCGCCAACGTAAGGTGATGTGGCTTATCGACGTGCTGTTGACCCTGATGGCCTGGGCCGGGTTGATCTGGCTGTTGGCCCGCGGGATCAACTCGATGTTGGAGACCCATGGCGGCCCGCGCCTGGAAGCACCGATTTTCGCGGCGCTCAATACGCTGCAGGTTTACCTGTGGATTGCATTGTTCAACGCGGTGATTCTCGTGAGCTGGGCGCGTTACCAGCAACGCAAGGGGCGCAAGTTTGCCCAGCGTCGCGCGCAAGCCAACGCCTTGAGCGACAAGAACCTGAGCGAGAGTTTCAGCTTGGGTGAAGGCGACCTTGAGCAGTTGCGTCGGCCTGGGGTGCTGGTGATCCATAACGACGAGGAAGGTGGCGTGGCGCAAGTCAAATCCCATGTCTCCCGTGATGTGGAAAAACCGGGCCTGACATTGGTGCCTGGCAAAGACCAAAACAAAGACGCCAGTTAAGTTGGCCTGCGGATGATCGTTCCCATGCAATGTGGGAGCGATCTTGTTGAATACCGATAAGTGGGATCCAATTCACAAAACGTGCGCGAACTTTTCTGCTTTTTTCGGTACTAACTTATCTCGGCACTAACTTGATGGCCAAATAATGGCAAGTTTCAAGTTGTCCGACGAATCGCTATCAAAATGGTTACCACTTGTCGGAATAATAGTTTTCGAAGTGGGTGGCTTATCTTTTTGATATTTTTTTGTTGTTACTAATCAATGTGTTAGTCGGTTAATTAGTACGAATGTCCAACTAATCCAGTTTCTTGGATTGGTCCAAGTTCGATGTTAGTTTGCCGCCCCTTGATTTTCGATGGATCGAACATGTCTTTGTTATTACCACGGACTCGGTATTTTCTGTGCACTTTCCTGCTCGCTTACTTGAGCCTGAACAGCGCCGCTGCGGCCCCCACGCCAGGGGATCAAGACCTGATCCGTGACCGTCAGAACCGCCTCCTTGAAGAACAGCGTCGGCGTCTCGAAGAGCTGCAGGATCTGCCCGGTAAAGACACCAAGCCCCAGGCCCCGGCATTGCCTGCGGACACCCGCTGCTTTCCCATCCAGGACATCGAACTCAAGGGCGCCGACAGCCTTTCTGCTGCCGACCGCGCGCGTCTGCTCAAACCTTACATCGGCCAATGCCTGGGCGTTGCGCAACTCAATCAACTGCTCAAGGCCATCACCGATCACTACATCGACAACGGCCGTGTGACCAGCCGTGCGTACTTGCCGCAGCAAGACCTGTCCAGCGGCCACCTGCAGGTGCTGGTGGTGGAGGGCAAGCTCGAAGCCTTGAAGGGCGCCCAAGGCAGCACTGTCACTGATCGCGAGCTGGCCATGGCGTTTCCCGGCAAGGTGGGCGAGGCGCTGAACCTGCGGGAAGTCGAGCAACTGGTGGATCAACTGAGCCGCTTGCCTTCCAAGCAGGCACAGATGGAACTGACCCCCGGCAGCCAGATCGGCGGCAGTGAAGTGGTGGTCAAGAACGTTGCGCAAAAGCCTTGGCGTGCGAGCTTGTCACGCAATAACGATGGCCAGAAAAGCACCGGCGAACAGCAATGGGGCGCCGGCCTAGAGTGGGATAGTCCGCTGGGCCTTGCCGATCAACTGATCCTGCGCGGCGGCCACGACGCCATCAGCGACCACCAGAAAACCTCGAAAAACAGCATGCTCTACTACAACGTGCCGTGGGGCTGGTGGAACTTCAGTTACACCTACAGCGAGAGCGATTACCGCACGCCAGGCGACCTCCAAGGTTTCAAGTACAAGCAAACCGGCGACAGCCAGAACCACCAATTGCGTGCCGAACGGGTGATTCATCGCGACGACCTGAGCAAGACCTCGGTCAACGTCGGGCTGACGCATTTGCGCACCAACAACTACTTCAACGATGAGCGCCTGGACGTCAGCAGCAACCGTCTCAGCGAATTCCAAGTCGGCATCAACCACGGGCGACGCATCGGGAGTGCTTTCGTCAACCTGGACGTGGGCATGCAGAACGGCACCGGTGCCTTCGACGCGCAAAAAGACGAGCAAGAGCGCATTCGCGGCATTCTCACGCCCACCCCGCGCTATCGCAAATACACCGCCACGATGAGCTACCTGCAGCCTTTCACGCTGTGGGGCGAGTCGCTGAGTTTTTCCAGCCTGGCCACCGGGCAGCGCAGTGAAGACGTGCTGTACCCGGCCCAACGCATGAGCTTGGGCGGTTCGTACTCGGTACGTGGTTTCAAGGACCAGCAATTGTCCGGTGACAGTGGTGGCTACTGGCGCAACGAAGTGCGCTGGGCGCGCCCGGTGACCGTTGATTGGCTACGCCCGGCGTTCGCCGAATACGGCGCCAGTGTCGGCTACGACCAGGGCGTGATTCGCAACGACCGCTACAACGACGACCAGCACGGTCGCGTGTCGAGCAATTCCGTGGAGCTGTTCGCGCGGGGCAAGCACGTGAGCACCAGCGTGACCTTTGCCCATTCCCTTGAGCGACCAGGTGTGGTGACCGAGCGCGAAGCCCCGATCTATTTCCGCCTGGATTTCTACCTGTAATTCAACGCCCGCTGCCTTGAGATTCTGAATATGGATGTTCGCCCTGTTTCTGCCCTGAAAAGCCTTGCCCAACGTGGCATGGCGTTGATCCTGGCCAATGCGTTGTTCTGGCAACCGTTGCTGGCAAACGCCGACGGCATTGTGGTCAGCGGCCCAGGCACTACAGTGGGTCAGGCGGGCAACGGCGTGCCGGTGGTGAATATCGCCACGCCCAATGGCAGCGGTCTGTCGCACAACCAGTTCAAGGACTACAACGTCGGCCCCAACGGCGTGATCCTCAACAACGCCACAGGTGCGCTTCAAAACACCCAGTTGGGCGGGATCATCGTCGGCAACTCCAACCTCAAGAACGGCGCCGCCAGTGTGATCCTCAACGAGGTCAAAGGCGGCAGCCCCAGCCAGTTGCGTGGCTACACCGAAGTGGCGGGGCAGTCGGCCAAAGTGATCGTGGCCAACCCTTACGGCATCAGCTGTAACGGCTGCGGTTTTATCAACACCCCCAACGTGACACTGACCACCGGCAAGCCGGTGATCGACAAGGTCGGGCGCCTGGACCATTACCAGGTGGACGGCGGGGCGGTCACCATCGACGGCCAGGGCTTGAACGCCAGCAACGTCGACCGTTTCGAGATCATCACCCGCTCGGCCAAGATCAACGCCAAGATCAACGCGCGCCAATTGACCGTGATTGCCGGGCGCAATGACGTCGATGCCCAAAGCCTGAAAACCACGGTGCGTGCCGATGACGGCAGCGAAAAGCCCGAGTTGGCCATCGACTCGTCGGCCCTCGGTGGCATGTACGCCGGCGCGATCAAACTGGTGGGCACCGAAGCCGGCGTGGGCGTGAAACTCGACGGAACGTTGGCAGCCAGTGGCGGTGATATCCAACTCGACGCCAACGGCCACTTGAGCATGGCCCAGGCCTCTGCCGACGGTGCGGTGGATATCAAGGCGGCGAGCCTTGACGCCCATGGCCCGGTCTACGCGGGCACCACCCTGAAGGCGCAGACCAAGGGCGAACTGAAAAACCACAAGACCCTCGCGGCCCGCGACAGCATTACCCTGGCCAGCAACGGTCGATTGACCAACAACGGCATCATCGAAGCCGGGGTCAACGCCGATAACACCCGCAATGCGGGGGGCGACGTCAAGCTCGACAGCCAGCACCTCACCAACACCGGTTCAGTGATCGCCAACCGCACCCTCACGGCGACCGTCGCGCAAAGCGTGGATAACAAAGGCGGCACTGTGAGCGCCAGGCGGGCGCTGAACATCACCGCCGGTAGCGTCGATAACCGAAACAAAGGCCAACTGCTCAGCGACGGCACGCAAACCCTGAATGTCAGTGGCCTGCTGGACAACAGCCAGGGCGGCATCATCGACAGCACCGGCGCATTCACCCTGCACGGCAATACCCTGGACAACAGCACCGGCAACCTCACTGGCGCCAGTTCCATCACCCTGGATTTACTCGGTGACCTGATCAACCGCAACGGCAAATTGGCCAGTGTTGGCCCCCTGCTGGTCCAGCGCGCGGCCCATGTGGATAACCAGGGCGGCAAGATTGCCAGCCAAGGTTTGCTGACGCTGTTCGCCAACAGTGTCGATAACCGAAACAGCGGCACTTTGGCCGCCAACGATGGCCTGGCCCTTACCACAACCGGCCTGTTGCAGAACGGCGCCAATGGCCTGATCCACAGTGAAAAGGCTGACATCACCCTCACCGCTGGCACGCTCGACAACGACGGCGGGCGCATCGCTGCCAAAGCTGGCGATGCGCAGGTTGACGCTACAGACTTCAACAACGGCAGCGGCAACCTGTTTGCCCGTGATCGCATCCTGTTGCGCGGCATGAATGTGGATAACGGCGGTGAGATCGCCGCTAACCAGATTGACGTGCTCTTGCACGGCGCCCTCGTCAACCGTGGCCTGATCGAAAGCGCCACCACCCTGGATGTTGATACCGCAAGCCTGACCAACAGCGGGCAGATGCGTGCCTTGGGTGCCACAGGCAAAACCCGCTACGCCATCGGCGGCCTGCTCAACAACAGCGGTAGCCTGGAGACCGCCAACACCCAGTTGAGCCTGGCCGCTGGCCGCTTCCAGAACACCGGCGGCAAGGTGCTGCACGTGGGCACCGGCGTGCTCGACCTCAGCGGCATTAGCCTTGACGACGTGGGCGGCAGCCTGGTGACCCAGGGTGACCTGACCCTCGATAAAACCTACTGGACCAACAGCACCGCGATCCAGGCCGGACAGCTGACCGTCAACGTCACCCACCTGCAGCAGACTGCCACCGGCAAGCTGCTCGGCACCCGCAGCCTGGTGGGCAAAGGCGAGGATTGGACCATCGGCGGTAGCGTCGCCAGCCAAGGCGGCCTAGACCTGTCGGTGACCAACCTGCTCAATGACCATGGTCTGATCTTCAGTGGCGGCGACATGGGCCTGCGTGTGGAACGCCTGAAAAACCTCGGCGCCGCGATCTATGCGATGGGCAACCTGCGTATCGACCGCGATGGCCAGGGCGGTCGCGCCGAGAGCATCATCAACAGCTCATCAAGCATCGAGACCGAAGGCAGCCTGGTGATGGCCGCCGGGCGTATCGAAAACATCCGCACGGTACTCACCACCGAGTCCGGCATCTACAGCGCGTCGATCACCCCCACCGCGTGCATCTTCGGTGTGACGGGCAGCGACTGCGACGGCGGCAAGGAAACCTGGCCGTTTCTTATCAGCGAGCGCGACCGCTTTGTGGTCACCGACGCCTCGTCCGCGTCGAGCATCACCTCTGCCAGTCATATGACGCTGACCGGTGACACGTTGCTCAACAGCAGCAGTAACATCGCTGCAGGTGGCAACCTGACGGTGGCGGTCAACCAACTGAGCAACATCGGCATCGTCACTCACGACATCCTCAGCGAGCGTATTTTCGCCACCAAACGTGACCGTCATCCGGAGGCCTGGTACCAACTGGCAGCAGCCTTTAACCAACGCTATACGATGGGCGCTGCGGGTTATGACGCCAACAACCTCAGCGGTCTTGAAGGCGCACTCGCAGCGTTCATCGGTACGACCGAACGCGAGTGGGGCTCGCGCAAAATCACCGAACTGGCACCTTCCGACCAACGTTACGCCGCCGTTATCCAGGCGGGCGGCGCGGTGGACGTCAAGGCCCAGGCCGGGATCGATAACAGCGTCGTGCGCCCGGGCTACACCTATGTCGGCAGCGGCGCCAACACCAACGCGCCGGGTTATTCGACCCAGGTCGCGCTCAACCCGCAACTACCGCCAGACGTGGCCCAGCAACAAGTCAACCCACTGAGCCTGCCCGGCTTCGACCTGCCGACGGGGGAGAACGGGTTGTTCCACCTCAATGACGGTAAGGGCGTGAACGGTGTGCCCACCAGCCAGTTTGCGGCCAACCCACACAAATACCTGATTGAGACCAACCCGCTGCTCACCGACATGCGTCAGTTCCTGAGCTCGGATTACATGCTGACCAAGCTCGGCTACGACCCTGAGACCGCCCAGCGTCGCTTGGGCGATGGCTTCTACGAACAACGCCTGATCCAGCAGGCCGTACTCGCCCGCACGGGCCAACGCTTCATCGACGGCCAGACCAGCGACGCCGAGCTGTTCAAGCACCTGATGGACAACGCCATCGGCAGCAAGGATGCCCTCAACCTGTCGGTAGGCGTCAGCCTCACCGCCGAGCAGGTCGCGGCCCTGACCCACGACATTGTGTGGCTGGAAAACGCCACCGTCGCCGGCCAACAAGTGCTGGTGCCGGTGCTGTACATGGCCCAGGCCAACAATCGCCTGGGCCCCAATGGCGCGCTGATTTCCGGCACCGATGTGAACTTGATCACCGGCAGTAACCTCAACAATGCCGGCACCTTGCGCGCCAGTGGCAGCCTGCTGGCGAACGTCGCCGGTAACCTGAGCAACAGCGGCTTGATGCAAGCCGACAACCGCCTCGATTTGTTGGCCGGCAACAACCTGAGCAACCGCGCCGGTGGCGTGATCGCCGGCGGCGCCGTCAACCTCGCGGCCGGAGCCGACCTGCTCAACGAACGCACGGTGACCACTCATGAGAGCGCCAGCGGCTATCGCACCGAGCGCAAGGACTTTGGCGACAGCGCCGCCCGCATCGAGTCAGCCAGCGCGCTGGCCCTGAAAGCCGGGGGCGCTATCAACAACGTCGGCGGCGTGCTTAAAAGTGGCGCCGACACCACCGTCCAAGCGGCGGGTGACGTCAACCTCACGGCCTCGAAAACCCTGGACAGCGGTAACGTCGGCACAAGCATCCGCTACGCCACTGTCGCTCAGCAGGGCTCGGTCATCGATGCGGGTCGTGACCTGCATGTGGTGGCCGGACGCGACATCAGTGTTGTTGCCAGCCAGGTTGAAGCCAAGCGCGATATCCAGTTGATTGCCACCGGCAATCTCAACGCTGTCGCAGGCGCCAACGAACAGCATTCGGCGTACGACTCGAAGAAAGTCAAAATCATCGAGGACCACGTGCAGCAAGTGTCCAGCGTGATCAAGGCCGGTGGCGACGCCACCCTGAGCGCCGGGCAGGACTTGCAACTGGTGGCCAGCCACGTCAACGCTGGCAACGAGGCATACCTGGTGGCCGGCAAGAACCTCAACCTTGAGACTGCCGCAGACCAGGACTACAGCTTCTTCAGCAAGACCAAAAAAACCTCCCAGGGCAAGAAATTCCGCCTGGATGAAACCGAGGCAGTGAACCATGTCGGCAGCCTGGTCAGTGCGGGCACCCACAGCACGCTGATGGCCGGTGAAAACTTGCTGCTGGCAGGCAGTTCCGTCACCGCCGACAAGGGTGCGACCCAGTTGGTCGCGGGCCAGGACGTGAGCATTCTGGCGGTGAGCAATTCCGACAGTGCGCGCCATGAACGCAAGGAAAGCAAAAGCAGTTGGGGCGGGCTCAAGTCGAGCAAGGTCCAAGACCAGGTCGACGAAAAGCGCACCACCGCGATGGGCAGCATGGTCTCCGGTGAAACCGTCACCGTGGCGGCCAAGCGTGATGCCACCGTGACCGGTTCGGCGTTGGTCAGCACCGGCGACCTCGCCGTGCAAGCAGGCCGCGACCTGACCATCGATGCGGCGCAAAACACCTTCGCCCGCACCGACATGCACAAGGAAAAAAACCGCGACCTCACTGGCGTGTTGACCGGCAACAGCCTCGGCCTGGATGACCTTACCGGCAATCAGAAGCTGTACATCAACAGCTCGAAACACAACGGCACGGCCAATGAAATGACCTTGACCGGCAGCACCATTGGCTCCAGTGCAGGCAATGTGTCGCTGACGGCGGGGCGTGAGTTGACGGTGGTGGCCAGTGATCTGGTGAGCACCAAAAACATGGCGCTCACCGGTGCCAACGTGACCATTACGTCCGGTATGGAAACCGCCCGCCAGACCAGCCAGGACAGCTCCAAAAGCCTGGCCGTTGGCCGTGTGATCGCCGGCACCGTGGTCGATACCGCCAACAGCATCCGCGACGCTGCCGAGGCGGCGCGCAGCTCCGATGACCCGCGGCTCAAGGCCGTGAAAATCGCCCAGGCGGCACTGTCGTTGTACAACCTCAATAATCAGGCAGGAGAGGTCGCCAAGCAGAGTACCGGCTTCAAGGACAAGACCGGTGGCTCCGCCGGTAACGGCTCACTGATCAAGATCGGCACCGAACTGGCCAACACCCGGACCAAAAGCAGCAGCGAATACACGGCGCAGACGGCGCACCAGAGCAGCCTCAATGCCGGGGAAAACCTGTCGATCGTGGCAGCGGGCGACGCGCCTGGCACCTTGGGTGACTTGAATATCACCGGCAGTTCGTTGAAAGCCGACAGCCTGCTGTTGTCCGCGAAAAACAACATCTTGATGCAAAGCGCACAGGACACCACCGACCGCAAAAACGATGGTTCGCGCAACAGGACGGCCATCGGTGCCAGCTTCAACATTGGCGAGCAAAACGGCTTCACCCTGGACCTTGGTGCGCAAACGGCCAAGAACCTGGGCTCGGGCGGATCGGTGACCCAGGTGAACACCACCGTGGACGCCCGCTCGCTGCTGTTACGCAGCGGCCAGGACACTACCCTGGCCGGCGCCCAGGTACGGGCTGATCGCATCGATGCGGATATCGGCGGCAATCTCACTGTCCTGTCCCGCCAGGACACCGACACGTCCAAGAGCAAGCAGGACAGCGCGGGCTTCGGCGCAAGCATCTGCATACCGCCGTTCTGCTACGGCTCCACTGTCTCGGCGTCTGCAAACCTTGCGGCGTCGAAGATGAACAGCGATTACCAGGCTGTCACCGACCAGAGCGGTTTCTTTGCCGGTACCGGCGGCTACACCATCGATGTGGCCAAGAACACCACCCTGCAAGGGGCGGTGATTGCCAGCGAGGCCACGGCCGACAAGAACCTGCTGTTGACCGACCGGCTGTTGGTCAGCGACATCAAGAACAAGAGCGAGATCAAGAGCCAGTCGGCGGGCGTGAGCGTCTCCGGGACTTACAGCGGTGGTGTAGGCACCCTGTCGCCGGGAGCGCTGTACGGCATGGCACTCAACGACTCGGACCACAGCTACACCCGAAGTGCCGTCAGCGAAGGCACGATCGTGGTGCGCAACCCCGAAGGCGCCGGTGACCTGGTCGGCCTGAACCGCGACACGGCGAATGCCAACGAGCATCTCGACAAGCCCGATCAAAAAGCCATGCAGGAACGCATGGACCTGATCAAAAGCTCCATGGAGTTGACCAAAGGCATCGGCGACGCCATCGCGGCAGCGCGGATCAAGGCAGCCAACGACGAAAACAGCGACATCAGCAAAGCGACGAAGCAGAAGCTGATCGACGAAGGCGTCGCCAGCCCAACCCAGGCCCAGATCAGCCAGCGCGCCCAAGAGGATTATGGCGTTGGCAGTAGCTTCCAGAAGGCCAGCCAGGCGGTGACTGCGGTGGTGCAAGCGGCCATGGGCGGCAGCATCGGTGGAGCCATGGCGGGCGCTGCGGCGCCGTATCTGGCGCAGACCGTCAAGCAGATGACCGAGGGTGATCCAAATGCCAACCTGATGGCTCACGCCGTGTTGGGTGCGGTGCTGGCGCGTGCCGGTGGAAACTCGGCGTTGGCGGGGGCGGCGGGGGCTTTGGCAGCAGAGGAAACCGCGCGACTGATCAAAGAGAACCTGTATGGGAATGTCAGCAGCGATAACCTGACGCCAGCGCAAAAACAAACCATCTCGAGCCTCTCTACATTGGCGGCTGGGCTTTCTGGGTCGTTGAGCGGTAAGGGGGCGTTGGATGCGGTCGCAGCGGCTCAAACCGGGAAAAACGCAGTTGAAAATAACTACCTGAGCGTTCCGGAGGCCAAGCGCAAGTTCTCGCTTCGGTACAAGCAAGCCCAGGGCACCATCACCGACGCAGAAAAAGAAGAACTCGTACAACTAGACCTGACCGACAAAAGCCGCGATAGCGCGATCAAGGCAGCCTGTACGCCCGGCAATCTGTCCAGTACCGCCTGCAGCAACCTGATCGGGCCTGCGCAGAAAGCCCTGGCTCAATACGACGAGTCCGTCGCTGTGCGCTTGCTCTACAAAGAGCTTTACCCGGCAGATGCAAAAAATGCGGAGGCGGCCCTACGCGGCCTGAGCGCTGAGCACATTCTGCGTGATGTCGTGTTGAACAACCTGACGGAAGGCTCTGGTCTGACGCGCGCAGAGATGGAACAGCGCTATGACTTGGCCATGACACTACAAACCGTGGTCGGGGTGCTTGCCGGGGGCTATGGATTGAAGGGCTTGGGAGCCGGTTCTAAAGTACCGACGACGGCCTTGGTGTCCGGGGAAACCAAGGTTGTGGGAAGCACAAAGCCGGCAGCCAACGACGCGAGCTTTGATGTTCCCAAGGGCTATACCCAGGCAAATGATGGCAGCGTGACTGGCCCCGGTGGCGGGGTCTACAAAGCCACCGGTACGCAGGATGCCACTGGCAATCAGATTTACCTGGCCGCTAATGGCAACTACTACACACTGACGGCAGAGCGCTCAACGCGCATCGTTTCACCTAATCCGCCGTCCGAAATTGGTTCAACAGGCAAGGTTGGAGAGGATGCACTCAAGCCGTTGGGCGGCCAGTCCCAAGCCTTTTTCGATACGAGTCTGGGGCCTCGGTTTGTCGACCAGTTGGCCCCAGGCGCCAAGGCGCATGAGTCCAAGGTGGGCTACACATCACTCGATGCCAATACCGCCCTGCAAGTGGCCAAGGATGCGGAGTTGATACAACGAGGTTTGGTCAATGACGTAACATGGAATTTTTTCAGAAGCCCTATTACCGGACGTGTAGGCCCGGCGCCAGCACTTGAAAAAGCGTTGTCCGATGCGGGCATTAAGATAAAGGTGCATTGAACATGACATTTACCACGGCCTATACGCCCGTCAGCGCAGCGTTTGCATCTATGGGGGCCCAGGAACTCAAGAGCTTCTACGAGGGGTTTATGCTCAATAAACCCTACTGCCTTGACGATCTGATTCAGGCGGTTTGGCAGACACCGGGGTACGAGCAGTGGAGCGCGGATTTCTCTCCAGAGTCGCTGGATATGCTGGGCGAATGGTTTGCCGCGCGGATTCACGACGTGGCGCGGATATCCCACAGCGCTCAAACCGCAAAGGATGCAGCGGTGCGTGATATGTCCGACGAAGAAAAAGCCCTGGCTGTGGCAGTTGGCATGTACTACGGCGAAGTGGCCGTTAGAAATAACCCGCAACTGGGTTGGCATCAATTGAAAGGCAACAAGAAACAAGCCGATTACGGTCAGCCGGTTATTTCTGAGTCGGGCAAGCTTCCCACCAACCCCGTGCGGGTCGCGCATGCCTTTGCGAGTGGTATTGCAGATGGATCAAAGGCAGCTGGTCGACTTAGAGAAACATATGATTACTGGATGCAATTGATCCGGTGAGTTCAGTCGGGCGGGTAACGGTTTTTGGATCTTTAAATTCTGCTTGAAATGGGTTCATCCATGATTCGCGCAACGTTGGGAGATGAGCAGTACTGGAGCGACCGCAAGGCCAAGGACCTGCAGTGGATAGAGCGTGCCAGCAAAACCCTGGCAGAACCTTCGGCCAACCCTGCGTATCGGGCGCAATTTGCATTCGACTTCGCAAAAGACAATTTGCGCGCAGCGGTGAGAACCTACTCGCGGGGAGACAATGTTGCTGAGATGGCCGCTTATTTTCCCGGTGTCCTGGATGCATGGGAATTATCCAACGCCGTCGCTGATGAATTTTGCGCCGAGAACGCGCTTCAGACGTGTCGGGACTGGCGTTTCGAACTGACGGATGTGAACCATTACATCTGGTGTTTCTGGCTGGTGGGTTTGGCGCTTGCTCTTTCTGTCCCGCGCGCAGTGGCTGCGTTTGGTTGCCTTGATTGGCGAGGGTGGACAGGATGTTCTCCTGGACCGTGTCATTGCGTCCCAGGAGCCCGAGCGGGTCATCGGGGACGCATTGCTTCACGCCAAGCCTTATGCGCGACTGCTCAAGGCAATTGATGCCCCTGCTGTGGCGCGAGCGTCTCTGGCGGCGGTCGCTTTTTTTATATACCTGTTGGGGTTTTTTCTGGCGTTTGGTGGGTGATAGGGAGGTCGGCCCATGAGTATTGAGCAACAAGTCGAACTGTTGAGCGCGCTCACACAAATCATGCATGACTCAGCGTCTGGGCAGTACGACGAGATGCGCTGTGAATTTGAATATGAGGTCTACGACGGTGGATGGTCTGTGGGCTCAAAATTTTCATTTGTCCGAGACGGTTTGTTTGTCAGCGAACTGCTGGACGACCCTGAGGATGAAGCCTCCAGCCTCGTCCATACATTGCATGGGTTGATGACGTCGCACACCGGCGGTGATTGGAAGAAATTCGTGTTGGCAATCGATCCAACAGGCAAGGTGACGACTCAATTCGCCTACGAGGCAAGTATGGGGGAAAACAAAACCTTACATGAACCGGATCATCAGTGATCTGTGTTAACAACAGCCTTGATGCACTGAGGCCTTCAATCGATTTATCAAGGACGGTCAATGAAACCCGCAAAACTCTCCCTGCAAGCCTTTCTGATGTCCTGCCTGGTGGCGGGCTGGGGCCTGGTCTACGTGGGCCGCATCAAATGGGCGATTTGGGTCGCTGCATTCATGTACACCGGCGTGGTGCTGCTCGGTGTGTCTGGTCTGAGTGCATCGCCCGTCGGGCTCTACGTTCTCTTCGGGTTTATTGTCACGGTCAAGCTTGCGTCGGCGATCGTGTCGGCAGTGTTGGCCCGTCGCTACAACGGCCCGCCGGATGTGCCGCGTAAACGTTTCCATGCGCTGTACGTGGGTGTGCTGATCGTGATCACCTTCGTTTTGATGGAGGTGCTGCGGGGGCCGCTGATGGGGTTCAAGAACTACTACATCCCGACTGGCTCAATGTCGCCGACGGTGTCGGTAGGTGACTACATCGTGACCGATCTCAAGCCCGGTACGCCCCAGGTTGGCGATATCGTGGTGTACCGCTGGAACGGTACCGAGGCGATCAAGCGTGTGGCGGGTGTTGGCGGCGATACCTTGGCCATCGTCAACGGTGAGCTGATCCGCAACGGCGAAAACCTCGGGTTGTTCCATGCACCCGCAGACCGGGTGGAATGCCCGGCGTCCATGACGCTTGCACCGGTCAAGGTCGAACCCGGGCATGTCTATCTGCTGGGCGATAACCGCTATAACAGCAACGACAGCCGCTTCATGGGGCAAGTGGCGGTCGAGGACGTGGTGGGCAAAGTGACGGGGATCTGGTTTTCCGAAGATCGCTCGCGAATCGGCACCCGGTTTCCCTGACCTGTAGTGAGCGGGGCAAGCCCGCTCACTACAAAAATCAGGGGCGTTTTGAACGAACCAAGTCACTGTTTCGACCTGCTGGCGCGGAACTTGAGCGAGTCATTTTTATATTTGAAAAGCACCCTCGGCTGGGTTTCGAGCTGGAGAACACAGGAGTACAGTCGCGGCCAATATTCCCAGTTCGATACGTATATCCAGCCTGCTGAATCAAAGTGCCCCGCGTGATGAATCCGAGCAAATACCCCTATCTGAAAGTGTTCTTCGCCTTCTGGTTTACCCCGTTGGCCGTGGGCGTGGTAGCAAGCCCGGTGGTCTTTGTGGCCACGCTGGCGCAACTGTTCAGTAACCCGCGCGCGCTTGGCGAGGTGGTCGGGCTTGAGCTCTGGATGGTGTTTTTCTCGACGCCCGTGCTGGCGCAGTTGGTTTACTTGGTGCCTGCGTTGGGTTTTGCACTGTTCGTCACGTTGTGTGCCTTCAGGAAGGGCCGTCGGGCTTACAAAATTATCGCGTTGAGCGGCGGGACCGTCGCTTTCTTGTGGATCACCTGGCTGGCCTCTGTGGTGCTGCGCAAAAGTGAGGGTTTTTGGTTTGCTGACAATGCCTTACCGCTGATATCGGCGTTTTTCATTGGTGCGGTTGGCTGCGGATTGATGGCGTTTATCGTGCTGCCGGCGCCGCCAGGCGTAGATGAAACATTCGGGCAGGCCCCTCAAACCCCTTGAGAAGCCCTCTCAACTCCGTAAAATGCCGCGATTGTTTAAAACACGATACTTTTCAGGGACGAAATCAGACATGCGTGCGTTTGCCGTATTCCTCATCGCTGGCCTCATGGCGGGCTGCGCCTCCAAGCCGGCGTATTACATCTCACCGGCACCGGTCACTATTCCCAAGACGGCTACTTACTGGGTCGACACGTTCAATGTGGAGGTGGGCGGCAAAAGTAAGCATTTCATGCCCGACGACAAGGTTCGCAAAGAACTCGGTGTCGATCTGGTCGACCGTTTGCTCAAGGCCAAGCGTTACGCCACCAGCAAGGAAAGCGCCGACTACTTGCTGGAGGTAGATATCGTCTATGTGCGCCATATCATCGACTCCAACGGCGGTCTCTCGACCCTGGTGATTGATGACGGCACCATCCTGCAAAGCATCGATTTCGGCTACAAGGTCAGGGTCAAGAAAGCCGGGACCGAAGTGCTGCACTTCGCCCAGGACCGCTCAGGCCTGGTGCCCAACAACTGGGCCGGCCAAGCGCAGCAATGGCGGACCATCGGCGGCATCATCACCAACTCCGGCAACGCCAGTGTCGAGCGACATTTCACTGGCGGGCTTAGCCGCTACATCATCGACGACCTGCGGGATATCCCCTCCCGCTAGCGATACCTGCTGCATCCGATCTCTCACCCCAGGAGCACCGCGTGAAAACACTGTCCAAAATCCTGCTGTCGGGCCTCACCGCCGCAGCGCTGTTGACCGTGGCCGGTTGCGCCACGGAGAGCAACCGCGCGTTGCCGGTGGAACAAGTTGCCAGCGCCAACGTGGCTTATTCGGGCGTACGCGTGCCGATTGCCGTGGGCAAGTTCGATAACCGCTCCAGCTACATGCGCGGCATCTTCTCCGACGGCGTCGACCGCCTCGGCGGCCAGGCCAAGACCATCTTGATCACTCACCTGCAGCAGACCAATCGCTTCAGCGTGCTGGACCGCGACAACATGGGCGAAATCTCCCAGGAAGCCGCGATCAAAGGCACCGTGCAGAAGCTCAAGGGCGCTGACTACGTAGTGACCGGCGACGTAACCGAGTTCGGCCGCAAAGAAACCGGCGACCGCCAGCTGTTTGGCATCCTCGGCCGTGGCAAGACCCAAGTGGCCTACGCCAAAGTCGCGTTGAATATCGTCAACATCAGCACCTCTGAAGTGGTGTATTCCACCCAGGGTGCCGGTGAATACGCGCTGTCCAACCGTGAAGTGGTCGGCTTTGGCGGCACCGCCAGCTACGACTCCACCCTCAATGGCAAGGTCCTCGACCTGGCCATGCGCGAAGCCATCAACCGCCTTGTCGACGGCATCAACGCCGGCGCCTGGAACCCGCGCAACTGATCAGCAGCCTCTAAAGGAGCAGTACAAGGATGAGCAAGGCAGTCAAGTTGGCGCTGTTGCTGACAGCAACCGCAGTAGTCGCCGGGTGCCATACGGCGCCCCAGCCCCTGTATCAATGGGAAAGCTACCAGCCGCAGGTGTATGAGTACTTCAAGGGTGAGCCCAAGGAAGCGCAGGTCGAGGCATTGGAGCGCGATCTGCAGAAGATCAACGCCAGTGGTCGCAAGGCCCCGCCGGGCTACCACGCCCATCTGGGCATGCTGTACCTGAGCATGGGCAAGGATGACCAGATGGTGCAGGAGTTCCGCACCGAGAAGGCGCTGTTTCCCGAGTCCGCCTCGTACATGGACTTCTTGCTGAAAAACGCCAAGACCGGAGTCGCCACTAAATGAGCCTATTGAAACTCACCGGCGCCTTGCTGGCCCTGGCCTTGCTCGGCGGTTGCGCCGCGCCCAAGACTATCGACTACACCGCGTACAAACAGGCGCGGCCAAAGTCGATCCTGGTATTGCCGCCGCTCAATGAATCGCCTGAAGTGCAGGCGTCCTACAGCCTGGTGTCGCAAGTGACCTACCCGTTGGCCGAAGCCGGCTACTACGTGTTGCCGATTGCCCTGGTGGACGAAACCTTCCGCCAAAACGGCTTGACCACCGCCAACGACATCCAGGCCGTGCCGCCGACCAAACTGCATGACATCTTCGGTGCGGACGCGGCGCTGTACATCACCGTCACCGAGTACGGCACCAAGTACATGCTGATCTCCAGCGACACTGCGGTGACGGCCTCGGCCAAACTGGTCGACCTGCGTACCGGCACCACCTTGTGGACCGGTTCGGCGCGCGCCTCCAGCGAGGAAGGCAACAACAACAGCGGCGGCCTGATCGGCATGCTGATCACTGCGGCGGTCAAGCAGGTGATCAACAGCTCCACCGATGCGGCGCATCCGATTGCCGGCATCACCAGTGCGCGCTTGCTGTCGCCAGGGCAACGCACCGGGATTCTGTACGGTCCACGTAATCCGAAATACGGTACCGATTGACGGTTGATGGTCATAGCAAAGGCCTTTGTTGACGCCTGTCGTCTACAAAGGCCTGCTTGCTCAAAGCATGTATTTGCCAAGCGGGTGCGTGAGACCCACGATGTCTTGAGGGCGGATTGGGCGTGTGCTTTTGATCAGAAAATCTGTACTGCGATTCCCTGTCAGGTCAACGCCGATAAAATAGCGACCGCTGCGTTGATTATATTTCACTACGGTGTCGCCAATTCGGCCGGTGTAGGCCTCTACATGAGTGAAAGGGGTGTTGGCCTCTTTCATCACTGCAGAGAGATCAATCTTATCGGTGCCGCTGACAAAGTCTGTTAACACGCGCGCATTGTCATAGGTCGAGTCGCTTGTGCTTTCGAAGGTAAAGCGAGCCTTCTCCGTTGTAGGGCTGACGGGCAGAGTGACAGTTTCAGTGACGCGACGCGGGGAGGGTGTTGTTAAGCCGGTCACAATATCTTCTGGTTTGATCTTTCCGTGGGTCTTGATCAGAAAGTCGGCCTTGCCACTGCCCGTGAGGTCAATCGCCACGGAGCCCATGCCGCTTTTTTCGTCATAGGTGAGCACCGTATCCCCTGATTTGCCTGTAAAGGTACTCACGAATGCGAGGCTGGAGATTGTTGCCTCTTGCATCGTACGAGCCACATCGATCTTGTCCGTGCCACTGGCGAAATCCATGAGAACATCGGGATTTTCCGGAGTCGAATCGCGGGCGCTGTTGTAGACAAAAGTATCTGCCCCCGGTCCTCCCCGCTGCCGGTCGCCGCCCAGGCCTCCGGTAAGACGATTGTCGCTGTCGTTGCCGATCAGAACATCATTGGCAGTTCCTCCGATGGCATTTTCAATGCTGCAATCGCGGGCGATGGAAACATTGCCTTTAAGGCCGCCAACGTCAGAAAACGATCCGGCTCTTAGATTGATAACCTGGTTGGCACGGTAACCGGAGAAATCCAGCGTGTCGTTGCCGGCGCCATCCCATACACAGAATGTGGCGTTGTCCCGCCCGCTGTTAAGGGTGTAGTAGTCCCGACGGGTATTGGAGTTAAAGCCGTAGGTATTATCTTCCTTGCGGATCTCGCGATTGGCGCCGTACTTCTTTTGGATTGCGCTAATGTCATCCATCATTGGCGCTTTAGGTGTGGCATTGAGCGTCTTGCCACTGCTGTTATCTTCGAAGTAGCTCATCACCGTGTGAGCTTTTGAATCTTGTGCATAAACACGCTGGCCATCACTTGCACTGCCGTTGTATCGACCAGGATGGCTCAGGCCGAGGGCGTGCCCGATTTCGTGGGTGATGACGTGTCTATGTGCAAAGTTCGGGTTGTAAACGGTTCTGCCACCGCCGTGATGGCCGGGTGTGGGATATGTGCCGTAAGCGGACCTTTCTCGGTTGGATATCGCGAACGTCAAGCGGCCTTCCGCAGGGCCACCGTTTTCGGTGAACCGTAAGTTAGCCACGTCAGACCAAGACTCAATGGAACGGCGAGCCTCCGATTTTTGCCGTTCATTGAAACCACCGTTGTTGAACGAATAGGCAATTTCGGTTTTGTTGTTTCTGTTGCTGTCTTGCCATGTCCCGGCGCCTTGTGTGAGTTGATTAATCGCGCGTTGCATGTCAAATGAGCGCTTATTGATTCTAGCGATATGCGGGTCATCGGGGCGCTGAGTAGGGTCATTCCCCTTTCCATCGCGTTGCGTCTTGCCGGTACGTTGGTCCATCGGACTAATCTGCGGCGGAGGCTGACGCCAGGGGCGTGTAAACGGGTGGCTAGTGCGCGGTGGAATGAACCGCTTATAGCGGGGCCGTTGGTGGGAAGACGGGGGGACGTCTTGCGACAAAATTCCGACTTCAGGGATCGAATGAAAAACAGGTGTTGCTGGTTGAATCCTCATGTTTCGAATATCCACTGGCAGCTTTTTCGGATTGGTTATCCTGCAGGTATTACATTGGGCAACCTCTTCTTCGCACGAAGTAAGTTGTCGGGTTAAGTGCTCACAGCCAACGGCAAAAGTATTTCTCGATAAGTGTTTCAACCGGGAGATTTGTAGAAGGCTTTTTGCGGTGAGCGTTTGACGAAATGGGTCATTTGTTTCTAAAGCCGCGGTACAGGCGCATTGGTGATGAGGTTGTAGCGTCTATTTGAATTACACCAGCCGGTTATCCGACATGACCTTCAAATTAACCCGAAGATGCCACCCACTGCGTCTGACCTTGTGAACGGATTATTCATTCACGAGGTTCAGCCATGTCCCGTCCTTTGCTCTTCCTGCGTCCTGCTGCCCAGGGCTTTGCCGTTACCTTGCTGGTGGCGCTGGCCGGGTGTGGGCTGTCTTCTTCCCGCGATGTGGCCAAGCCGTCCGAGGCTGCGCCAGTTTCCGAGCTGCAAAGCGAACCGGTGTACGGTGCGCTGAGCAAGCGCATGCCGTTACCTGCACCGATGACCACGCGCCTGGTGATGCAGGAATCGGCGGCCATGGCGTATCGCAGCGAACCGCGTGAGCAATACAAAAACCTGCCCGACAACCCAGTGCATTGCGTGGCCGAAACGCCGGTGTCCACGTTCAGCGTCGACGTCGACACAGGCAGCTACGCGAACGTAAGACGCTTCCTCAACCAAGGCCGCCTGCCGCCCGAGGGCGCTGTGCGACTGGAAGAAATGGTCAACTACTTTCCCTACAGCTACGCGTTGCCTACCGATGGCTCGCCTTTTGGCGTGACCACCGAAGTCGCCGCTACGCCGTGGAACCCGCACACCCAATTGCTGCGTATCGGCATCAAGGCGTCCGACCGCGCCGTGGCGGACCTGGCGCCGGCCAACCTGGTATTCCTGGTGGATGTGTCCGGCTCCATGGACCGTCGCGAAGGCTTGCCGCTGGTGAAAAGTACGCTGAAATTGCTGGTGGATCAGTTGCGCGATCAGGACCGTGTTTCGCTGGTGGTGTACGCCGGTGAGTCGCGAGTGGTGCTCACACCCACCTCGGGCCGCGACAAGACCAAGATCCGCAACGCCATCGACCAACTCACCGCCGGCGGCTCGACTGCAGGTGCATCGGGCATCGAGCTGGCTTACCAGATGGCCCGTGAAGGCTTTATCGACAAAGGCATCAACCGCATCCTGCTGGCCACCGACGGTGACTTCAACGTGGGCGTCAGCGACTTCGACAGCCTTAAGCAGATGGCCATGGACCAGCGCAAAAGCGGCGTATCGCTGACGACCCTGGGCTTCGGTGTGGATAACTACAACGAACACTTGATGGAGCAGCTGGCCGATGCCGGCGACGGCAACTACGCCTATATCGACAACCTGCGCGAAGCCCGCAAGGTGTTGGTGGACCAGCTCAGCTCGACCCTGGCGGTGGTGGCGCGGGATGTGAAGTTGCAGGTGGAATTCAACCCGGCACGGGTCAGTGAATATCGCCTGCTTGGTTATGAAAACCGTGCATTGAAGCGTGAGGATTTTAATAACGACAAAGTCGACGCGGGTGAAATCGGTGCAGGGCATACGGTCACTGCGCTGTACGAAATCGTGCCGAAGGGCGAGAAGGGGTGGTTGGAACCTTTGCGTTACGCTGCCGCGTCTGCGGCCGAGGAAAAAGCCGGCGAGTTGGCGATGCTGCGTGTGCGTTTCAAGCCTGCGACGGGCGGTGACAGCCAGTTGATCGAGCGTCCCATCAGCGATGTAACGCGCAAACCTAGCGACGATCTGCGCTTTGCCGCAGCCGTGGCAGCCTTCGCCCAACAGCTCAAGAGCGATGGCCGCTACACTGGCAGCATGAGTTTGCGCGACACCGCCGCACTGGCCCGCTCGGCCCGAGGTGATGACCCGTTCGGGCTGCGCAATGAGTTTGTGCAACTGGTGGAGCTGGCCCAGAGCCTCAAGCACTGATGCTGAACGCAACAACGATCCCCCGAAAGGAGTCCGCCACCCACATGGCCGTTCCAGATGACCTACCCAGCGACGAATCGCTGCTGGCCCGCTATCGAACCGGCGACAGCGCCGCGTTCGAAGCCTTGTACGCAAGGCACCGCCAAGGCCTGTACCGTTTCCTCGTGTCCCTGAGCAACAAAGCCGAACTGGCCGAGGAAATCTACCAGGAGACCTGGCTCAGCCTGATCCGCAGTACCACCCAGCCACAGGGCCGCGCGAGTTTTCGTACGTGGCTATTCCAGATTGCCCGCAACCGTCTCATCGATTACTGGCGCAAGCACGGCATCCACAACCCCCTGCACGACAGCTACGACGAGCAACTCCACGCCCAGCCCGATGACAGCGCCGGCCCCGAGCAGCAACTGAGCCTGAGCCGCGACCAGGCGCGGCTCGACGCCGCGCTGCAAGACTTGCCCGAAGACCAGCGCGAAGTCTTCCTGCTGCGCTTGCACGGCGACCTCGAAGTGCCGCAAATCGCCGCCCTCATCGGCGCCCCGCTGGAAACCGTAAAAAGCCGCCTGCGTTATGCCCAGCAGAAACTGCGTCGCCTGCTGGCCGAGGAGATACCCGCATGACTGACTCTCGACATACGCCAGATCCTGAGGACGTGTTGCTTCAGCACTATCGTCAACACACCACCGGCGAACCGCCCGCGTCCCTCGACGCCTTCATCCTCGCCACCGCCCACCGCGAAGCCCCGGCCCCGCAGCCGAGCGTGTGGCAACGCTGGCTGCAAGCCTGCCAACGCCCGCGCTGGCAAATGGCATTCGCCACCGTGGCCGGTTTGGCACTGATGATCGGCGTAGTGACGCGCTCGCCTGTGCCGCAACCGGAGATATCCACAGCCACCTTCTCCGCGCTCCACGAAGAGGCCGCCCGCCCGGCCCCGCCGATGATGTCCGCTCCCGCCCCGGTAGCCCGCCTTGCCGTTGCTCCCCACGCCGAGAGCGCGCAGGTCATGGGCTCGACGGCAGATCAGCCCAGCGCCAAGCTGAGCAAGCGAGCGCCGGTGGCGTTGCCTTCGTTGGAGGAAGGGTTGCAGGAGATTGTGAGGCTGCGTGAGGCCGGGCAGGTGAGGCTGGCGGATGAAAAGCTGCTGGTGTTGCATGAGCGCTTCCCGGAGGAGGATTTGCCGGCGAGGTTGGAGGCGTTGGTGCAGCAGTGAAATGACACCCACAAAAAAGCCCCAGGTCTTTAGACCTGGGGCTTTTTCATCGTATCTGGTGCACCCGGCGGGATTCGAACCCACGACCCCTGCCTTCGGAGTCCTAAAAGTCGACGTTTAGAATCAACACGTTAGCGCGGATTAGCCGGGAAATCAAAGGTTTATGTTAGCTAGGATTAGCGAATTTTCGTTCCGGTTAGCGGGAGGAGTGTGGCAAATTTGTGGCATCACTCGCTGCAGAGCCCTGCTACATAATTGCATCGCGCTTGTCCAAATTGCATTGCCGCCACCCAGTCAATTGCATTCGCATTGACCACCGTATGCATCTGCCTTGGCCAAAATACGCCGAGGAAGTGAATGACAGTGAACAGTCAGATGCCGTTGTTTTGGCTCGACATGCCATTTGCTGTGGCGTTTACAGGGACACGGCGTGTATCTTTCCGCGCACTATACCTCTCAGCACTTAGCGAGGCGCGGAGCGCGAAATTCGCTGGACATGCCCTGTTAAAAGGGCGTGCTTAGCCATTAGGGAATGACCAGATGAACCCCATCGAACAACAATTTTTCACTGAGCTCGAAAAGAAGCTCTGGACGGCCGCTGATAAACTGCGTTCTTCCTTGGATGCATCGGTTTACAAGCACGTGGTGCTTGGCCTGATTTTTCTCAAGTACGTATCCGACGCCTTCGAGGAACGCCAGCGTGAGCTACACGCGCAACTCACCAATCCTGCCGACGATTACTTCATGGACCCGGCGGATTACGGCGACCTTGGCAGTGAAGAGTACGAAGAGAATGTCGCCGCCGAGTTGGAGGTGCGCGACTATTACACCGAGAGAAACGTTTTCTGGGTGCCGATGGAGGCGCGCTGGCAAACCCTGCGTGAGTTAGCGCAAGTGCCACCCGGCGAACCGTTGCCCTGGAGCGCGCCAGGTAAAGACACGGCAGAAAAGATGCGCACCGTCGGCTGGCTGATCGACAACGCCATGGAAGCCATCGAGCGCGAGAACGTCAAACTCAAGAACGTGCTCAACAAGGAGTTTTCCCGCACCCAGCTCGACAGCCACAAGTTGGCCGACCTGATCGCCCACTTCTCCGACACCAACTTTAGCCAGCCTAGCTACAACGGCCAGCCGCTCAACCTAAAGAGCAAAGACATCCTTGGCCACGTCTACGAATACTTCCTTGGCCAGTTTGCGCTGGCAGAGGGCAAAAAGGGCGGCCAGTACTACACCCCCAAAAGCATCGTTACGCTGATCGTGGAGATGTTGCAGCCGTTCAAGGGGCGGGTGTACGACCCCGCCATGGGTTCGGGCGGTTTTTTTGTGCAAAGCGAGGAATTTATCGCCGAGCATGGCGGCAAAGTGGTCAACGGAAAGACTGGTCATATCAGTGTTTATGGCCAGGAAAGCAACCCCACCACCTGGAAGCTGGCAGCCATGAACATGGCCATCCGCGGGCTGGACTTCAACTTTGGCGGTCAGCCTGGCGACACCCTGCAAAACGACCTGCACCCCGATCTGCGCGCAGACTACGTGATGGCCAACCCGCCCTTCAATATGAAAGAGTGGTGGAACGCCAAGCTGGAACAAGACCCTCGCTGGCTGGTGGGCAGGCCTCCGCAAGGCAACGCCAACTTCGCCTGGCTGCAGCACATGCTCTACCACCTCGCCCCGACTGGCAGCATGGCGCTGCTGCTGGCCAATGGGTCGATGAGCAGCAACACCAACAATGAAGGCGAGATCCGCAAGCAGCTGATCGAGCAAGACTATGTGGAATGCATGGTGGCCTTACCCGGCCAGTTGTTTACCAACACGCAGATTCCCGCCTGTATCTGGTTCCTTACCAAAGATAAGGCCAATGGCTTCAACCTCGACAAGAAAAAGCGTGACCGACGCAGCCAGTTCCTGTTCATCGACGCCCGCCAACTCGGTTACATGAAAGACCGCGTGCTGCGCGACTTTACATCGGACGATATCAAAAAGGTGGCCGACACCTTCCACGCCTGGCAGCACGGCGAAGGCTACGCAGACGTGCCGGGCTTTTGTTACTCGGCCTCTCTGGACGACATCCGCAAGCACGAGCATGTGCTGACGCCAGGGCGCTATGTGGGCGCCGAAGAGCAGGAAGAGGACGGGGAAGCCTTCGCCGACAAGATGGCGCGACTAATGGCGCAACTGGCTGAGCAGTTTGCGGAGAGCGCGAAGTTGGAGGGTGAGATCAAGAAGAACTTGGCAGGATTGGGTTATGGATTCTGACGTTGAATGGAAAGATCTTTCACTCGGTGAAGTGATCGAGCTGAAACGTGGCTACGACCTGCCCAAGGGCAAGCGTATGCCTGGACGCGTGCCTATCGTCTCCTCATCAGGTGTGAGCGATTTCCACTCTGAGGCCATGGTCAAAGGCCCTGGAGTCGTGACTGGCCGATATGGAACCATTGGTGAAGTGTTCTACGTCGATGAGGACTATTGGCCTCTGAATACGACCCTCTACGTCCGCGACTTCAAAGGCAACGATCCTCGGTTCATCAGCTACCTCCTGAGGACCCTCGACTTCCAGGCATATTCAGATAAGGGGGCGGTACCTGGGCTTAACAGGAACCATCTGCATCTCGCGAAAGTTCGTCTTCCCGGGAAAACCGCTCAAAAGAGTATTGCCAGGGTTCTCAGTAGCTTCGATTCCAAGATTGATCTCAACTGCCGTATCAACCAAACCCTTGAAGCCATGGCGCAAGCTATCTTTAAATCGTGGTTTGTCGATTTCGACCCGGTCAAGGCCAAGATTGTCGCCATTCAGGACGGCCGCGACCCGCTGCGCGCTGCGATGAGCGCCATCAGCGGAAAGGCTGAGCCCGAACTCGATGCCCTTCCGCCCGAGCAATATGAAAAACTCGCTGCCACTGCCGCACTATTCCCTGAGGAGATGGAAGCGTCAGAGTTGGGTGAGATTCCCAGGGGGTGGAAGGTGCAGCGTGTTGGCAACGTGCTTGAATT
The DNA here is from genome assembly GCF_014230465.1 of Pseudomonas cremoris. Next base: position 628,298 of record NZ_JAAXCY010000002.1, on the reverse strand, counting down.
GGTTTACGGCAAAGCACTCAAGTCAACTGATAGGCAAGAAGGAACCGTGCCTGTTTATGGCTCTGGCGGCATCACCGGCTACCACAACATACCGCTGGTTCCACATGGCTCAATCATTGTCGGCCGCAAAGGAACAGTAGGAAGCCTCTACTGGGAAGACGAACCGTTTTTTCCAATTGATACAACCTATTACGTGCGACCTTTGGCTGCGACGCTAACTTTCTGCTACTACACAATGCAGACCTTGGGACTTGAGAAAATGAACACCGATGCGGCCATACCCGGCCTCAATCGGGAGAATGTTTATCGCCTAGAATTGGTTCTCCCAGACCCAGACACGCTGCTGGTGTTTGATTTAGAAGCAACGACACTGCGAAAGGCCATGCGCGCCAACTCGGGCGCAAGCAAATCGTTGGCTGCTCTCAACGACATCCTCCTTCTCAAACTACTTTCGGGCGAGTTGTCTGTCGAAGCGATCGCCGAACAAGCAGGGATCGCTTGATGGATATAAAAAAGCTCCGCGAAAACAAGCTTATCGTGGACAAGGTCGAGGAGGTCCTGCAGACAGCGTATTCCTCGAACCAGGCGTTCAACGCAGTGCTCGATGAGGCTGACCCTCTATCATTTAAAAGTCTTCGCGACCCGGAACACGAGTACCTGATCAAGGTAAGCGATGTCTTGTACTGGGTAGAGCGTGACGCTTACCTGGATGAGCTGGATCACTGGGAGGGCCAGTGCCAGGTCAATCAGCATGAAGCGGCGTCGGCCTTTATCAAGGACTCAGACCAGCAAGCCGTCTTCCTTGACCTAGTGGATGCTATCCGCTTCGGGCGAATCGCGCCGTTTGTCGGTGCGGGGCTGTCCAAGCCCTGCGGTTATCCGATGTGGGGCGAGGCGCTGCGCAAGATTGCCCAAAAGCTGGGTGGCCTGGATGTGCAAGACATCGAGCCGCTGATGGCGCAATACGACTACCTGCAAGCCGCGCAAGTGCTACATGAAACGGACGCAGAAATTGTGCGACATTTCATCAAAACAGAGTTTCGCCAGCGGGGGGGGATCAGCGGGCCGGTCACGCTGTTGCCTGATCTCGCTAGCGGCTGTGTTGTCACCACCAATTTCGATACCGTAATCGAAGACCTGTTTCGAGAAAAGGCGCATCCGCTGGATGGCTACATGCACGGTATGCAAGCGGGTAACAACTTCGTGCAGCGACTGTTGCGCGGTGAGCGGTGCATTCTGAAGCTACACGGGGATGCCGGGCAGGCCAACACCCATGTATTCACCCAGGCGCAATATCAGGAGGCCTACGGCGGAGCCGCAGGTGAGCCGTTCGCGTTCCAAAACCAGTTGCCTCGGGCGTTGCGGCAAATCTTTATCAGCCACTCACTGCTGTTCTTGGGCTGTAGCCTGGAGCAGGATAAGACGCTCGATCTCTTCAAATCAGTGGTCGATGAAGCGGCATTTGAAATCCCGGATCACTTTGCCCTGCTCAATGAACCCGCCACACAGCAAGAACGGGCCCGTAAGGAAGCCCGGCTGTTGCAGCTGAGGATTCGACCGCTCTGGTATACGACGCCTCACGATGCTGAGGGTAAGCCGGATCACAATCTGCTGGAACAAATTCTCAGACTGGCTATCGCTGTAGCGCGTAGACAGGTGGTATTTGGATGAGCCGCTCACTAGGACAGATCGACTTATGGCGTTGCAGCATCTTTAAGCTACATAACTTGAAAAATGCCGGACTCAGTCGCTATGCGGGGTATATCCCAGCTTGGGCATAGCCGTCATTTCATCGCAAATCAGCCTTGGTCACCGAATGGTCATTAAGCCTTTGATTTGCATTGTTTTTCTTATTTCATCACAAACCAGGGCGTTTGCCAGGTAGCCCAGGAAGGCGTAAGGGTTTCACATGTTGAACGAACAGCAACTCGAAGAACTGTGCCTGAGCTGGTTCCAGCAGGTTGGCTGGCAATTTGCCCACGGCCCGGATATAGCACCGGATAGCAGCGCCCCCGAGCGCACCTACTACCGTCAGGTGGTTCTGCGAGAGCGCCTGCTGGCCGCGCTGGCACGGATTAATCCGCAGATTCCGGCTGCCGCCCTTGAGCAGGCCGTGCATGCGCTACAAACGGTGAGCGAGCCGCAGATGGTAGTGCGCAACCGCAGCGTGCACCGTTTGTTGCTCAGTGGTGTGGCGGTGGAGTTTGAAGTCGGCGAGCAGAAGAAGCAGGATTGGGTGTATTTCATCGACTTTGCCCGGCCCAGCAACAACGACTTTCTGGTGGTGAACCAATTCACCATTACCGGCACAAGGCAACCACGCCGGCCCGACTTGATCGCCTTCGTAAACGGCTTGCCGTTGGCCGTGGTGGAGCTGAAGAACCCCGCCAACGAACAAACAGACGTCTGGGACGCCTTTAACCAGCTGCAGACATACAAGGACGAGATCAGCGACCTGTTCAACAGCAACACCGCCTTGGTGGTGAGTGATGGCTGGACGGCGCGGGTGGGTTCGCTCACGGCTAACGCCGAACGTATGTTGCCCTGGCGCACCATCCTGAACGAAGATGACCGTCCGCGCCTGCAGATGGAGCTGGAGACGGTGGTGCGTGGCTTCTTCAAGCCCGAGTTGTTTCTGGATTACGTGCGGCACTTCGTGTTGTTCGAGCAGGATGGTGACAGCATTGTCAAAAAGATTGCCGGCTACCACCAGTTCCATGCGGTTCGCGAGGCCGTGCGCGCCACGGTGATCGCCTCCCAAAATGCGGATAGAGGTGTACTCGCGGTCCACGAAGAACGTGCGACCTATGCCAAAGAGGTGCAGCCTGGCTCACGCAAAGCAGGCGTGGTGTGGCACACGCAGGGATCGGGCAAAAGCATCACCATGGCGTGCTACGCGGGAAAGCTGTTGCAGCAACCTGAGATGAAGAACCCCACGTTAGTCGTCGTGACTGACCGCAATGACCTGGATGGCCAGTTATTTGCCACCTTCTGCGCCGCCAGTGACCTGCTCAAGACCACCCCACTGCAAGCCGGTGACCGCGATGAACTGCGCGAGATGCTGGCTTCACGCGAGGCGGGCGGCATCATCTTCACCACGGTGCAAAAATTCGCGCTGCAGGAAGAGGAAGAGAAGCATCCGTTGCTCTCTAATCGCACCAATATCGTGGTCATCTCCGATGAGGCCCATCGCAGCCAGTACGGTACCAAAGGGCGGTTGGACACCAAGACAGGCAAGTACGTGTTTGGCTATGCCAAACATCTGCATGACGCATTGAAGAACGCCACCTTCCTTGGCTTTACGGGCACGCCCATAGCCCTGGAAGACCGTGATACCCGAGAAGTGTTTGGTGACTACGTCAGCATCTATGACATCCAGGATGCCGTGGATGATGGCGCAACAGTGCCTATTTTCTACGAAAGCCGTTTGGCCAAGCTGGATGTGAACCAATCCGAAATTGACACGCTCAATGAGCAGGTTGAAGAGGTTGTTGAAGACGAAGAAGACATCGTTAGCCGAGAAAAAACCAAAGGCGAGTGGGCCGCGCTGGAAAAGCTTGTGGGTTCAGAGCCTCGCCTGCAGCAGGTGGCGCGTGACCTGATCGAGCACTTTGAGGCGCGCGTATCTGTGGCAGACGGCAAGGCCATGATCGTGTGCATGAGTCGCGATATATGCGCCCACCTCTACAGCGCCATCGTAAGCTTGCGTCCTGACTGGCATAGCGATGACCCCGAGCTAGGGGCTATCAAGATCGTGATGACAGGATCGGCTGCCGATAAGGCCCTGCTGCAGCCGCACCTTTACAGCAAGCAGGTGAAGAAACGTCTGGAAACTCGCTTCAAAGACGTGAAAGACCCGCTGAAGCTGGTGATTGTGCGCGACATGTGGCTGACGGGCTTTGACGCGCCGTGTTGCCACACCATGTACATCGACAAGCCCATGAAAGGCCACAACCTGATGCAGGCCATTGCCCGAGTCAACCGGGTGTTTAAGAACAAGCCTGGCGGCCTGGTGGTTGATTATATCGGCATCGCCAACGAGCTGAAAGCGGCGCTGAAGACCTATACCGATGCCAAAGGTAAAGGTGACCCCACTCACAACTCTGCTGAAGCATTGGCTGTGCTGTTAGAGAAGATGGATATCGTGCGAGGAATGATGCACGGTTTCGACTACAGCGCATTTGAGACCCGCCCGCTCGAACTACTGGTGCCCGTTGCCAACCATATTCTGGGCCTGAAGGACGGAAAAACACGCTTCCTCGACACCATCCTGGCAGTGACTAAGGCCTTCTCGTTGTGTGGCACGTTGGATGAAGCCGCGCCACTGCGTAAGGAGATTGCCTTCTTTTCGGCCATTAAGGCGGCCATTACCAAGTTCACCACTGTCGATAAGAAGCGCAGCGATGCCGAGAAGAACAGCGCGCTCAAGCAGATTCTGGACAATGCCATCATCTCTGATGGGGTGGACGATATTTTTGCGCTGGCCGGGTTGGATAAGCCCAACATCGGCCTGCTCTCGGATGAGTTCCTGGAGGACGTGCGGCAGATGGAAAGCCGCAACCTTGCCGTGGAGCTGCTGGAAAAACTGTTGCGTGACGAAGTTAAGGCGCGCGCGCGCAACAACGTAGTGCAGGAGAAGAAGTACGGCGATCGCTTGCTGGAGACATTACGCAAGTATCACAACCGAGCGATCGAGACGGCGCAGATCATCGAAGAACTGATCCAGATGGCCAAGGAATTCAAGGCCGCGCTGGATCGGGAAGCTTCGTTGGGCCTGGGCCACGATGAAATTGCCTTCTACGATGCGTTGGCTAACAATGAAAGCGCGGTGCGCGAGCTGGGTGATGAGACGCTCAAGAAAATCGCCATGGAGCTTACCGAGAAGCTGCGCGCCAGTACGACTATCGATTGGCAGGTTCGTGAGAGCGTACGGGCGAAACTGCGCATTTTGGTGCGTCGCTGTTTGCAGCGGTGGAAGTACCCGCCAGACCAGCAATCAGATGCAGTGGAGTTGGTGCTGAAGCAGGCAGAGTCTCTGTCGAATGAGTGGTCACTGTGAGCCGGTAGTAATCACGAGTCCACTGGACAGCCAGCGTCGGTTGGCTGCTTTTTCGCAGATGTATCGTTAACGTACCATGCACGCAGGAGTCACCCATGCTCACAGGACAACCACAACCGCTGGAAATCGCCTCGAAAACCTTGAAAGCGGAAACGCTTCAAGCCATCCGGAGTTCACCCTCATACAACCTAAAGGGCTGGAAGATCCTTGATCGTTGGGCGTTCAACACTCCGGCCCGGTTGGTAGCTCTTGAGGCGGAGGGCGAAGTGATATTGCTCGGCCGCTTGCTGGAGCAACAGACGCTCGAACAGAATGTGCTCAATCAAGCAACCGTACTACTACAGACGGGTAGTACAGCTCACGAGATCTTAGCGAAAAGCGAGATCTCTTTAGAGCTATGAGCTGAAGCATACTCAGTGCCCGATACGCTTGATGGCGTCAGTTATTTCCACAAGCACGTTTGCGTACTCTCTGGAGAGCGCGCCATCACTCTGGCTAAAAAGGTGCTTCTGAAGGCCACCTAGGCGCCGCAGCTCATTAATTACGTGGGAGTCAATTTTGCTTCTGGTCTGCCGCTTCAATGCGGCGGCCAGCACAAACTGACCAACACTCATTCCGCTGTCGTGGGCTTTCTCGCGTACCAGTGCCTCTTCTTCCTCGAAGCAACGAATTGCCGGCAGCCATCCTGTGCGTCGGCGTTGTTCGCTAAGGCTCATAAGCTTTCCTTTTCCAGGTGTTGGGGTCTCGGGGCTTGCCCTGAGTAGGGAAGGTAGGCAAGCAAAGGGAGTGTAACGACTGGTGCGCGCCGATTGTGAGTCGCCAGGAACTGGCGGTATCACAAACCCTACCTTGTCCTAGTCTTCTCTCTTAGAATTTAGATGATTTTCACACTATCCGGTTACAGCAGGGGGCAAGAGGCGTTGGTATTTAGGGAGCGCTATGGGGTACGAAAAAAAGACGAATTCAAGACGATTACATGTGCGAAAAAAGCGTAACTTATTTGCAACTGAGGATGAGACGATTGGACGGCGTGAAAGACGGTAGAGCGACGGTTAGGATTCCCAAGCCTTGAGTGGCTTTCTGCTGCAGAGTAAGGAGAAAGCAGCAGGTGTGTACTTGACGCTGATAAGCGCGAGACGATTTTTCGACGCTTGTGGTGATGCGCAAGCACAAAGGCTAAAGTGACGAATCTGAGAAAGCTATTTGACGCTGCCGTTTAGTTCTCCGGTGATGCATCTCAAGATGCCTTGGAGGTTGTTATGGAACAATCCAGTGACGGCGAAAGTAGCTTCGCCGAGATTATGCTTCTGAAGCGCTCCAATCGTGAGCGGTTGATTTGTGCCATCCGAAAAGCCTCCCCTGAAGAGCTCGAGATTTCCGCCCAGCGCATCAAGGACGTTTTGCTTGGCTCTGTCGATCCTAGCCGTCGCCGACAGCGCCTTGCCCCGCCAGCGTTCGTGAGCGACAAATAGCTCCTCTTGTATTGAACGATTTTCGCGAAAAATCGACATGCGGTTCGTCGTTTTCATTTCGGAGTTCGCACGTTTTATTGTGTAGTACGACGTCATAATCAGTTAATTATCAGGCTGGCTGCTATTGCCCAGGCTCCGCATGGGCGGTAGTAGGCAGCAGTTGTCTTTTGGATTCACACCACTATGTTTTTCCGCACAGGAATCGTTGGGGAGCGATTGCACCAATTCACCTCAGACGCCGTGCCCGAATGATTTACCGGGCTCATTTTTGGCGGCACTCAAAGTATCACGTGCGACATATCACTTCGGTGAGCTTCCAAGTTTCGCGGGCTTCGCGTCTCAAGTGCCGACAATTGTATTGCCTAACCTGTTGGGTACTCCTTTGACAGCTGCGCCGATTAGCCAAAGAATAGTTAGATGCAGCTATCTTATCCAGACATCGACCCAACAGAAGCCTTCCAGTTCGTCTTTCGCGAGATTACGCGTCATGAGGACACCGGTAGGAAAAATTTCGTTATCCGCGTTCCTGTGGATATGGTCGAGTACCTGTTCTCCGGTATTGCTCTGAAGTCGGGCATGTCCAAGGTCAAGCTGGAGCGATTGCTAACTGAGCTTGGAATTTATGGTTTTAGGGACGCCGACGGTCGAATACTGCGACGTTATCTGAGTGGCCATTCACGCATGGCTTGGGATACCTACCATCGGTTGTTGTTTTGGGCATTCGCGAAGGGATGGATCTCTGAATGGGTTTTTCGCGATCTTCTATCAGGGGCTTATCTGCGGGAGGCGGCCCAACTCAGCGCCCGCAAAATTCTGAACAGGCTCAAGCGCCAGGTATCGGCGCCAAGCTTGAGTCAGGGGCAGATTGTCGAGTGTTTTACCGAGGAGTACTTGGCCAAAGAGAAGGAGCGAGCGCAAGCAGTGGTCAGCCGCTTACGTGTCGATTCACAAGCGCGGGAGCTAGCAAGCTCATTAGGCCTCGAGGTAACCGATTGCTCCGCATAACATGCGGCTTACTATATTTGCCCACGCTGGCAACCTTGCGAAAGGAATCCTGATGTCCGTTCCCACATACGACAAATTCATTGAGCCGATCTTGCGTTACCTGGCGGCTAATCCGGAAGGTGCGACAGCACGCGACGCGCATGAAGCTGCGGCCCGGGCTTTGAATTTATCCGAACCACAGCTTCAAGAGCTGATTGCAAGTGGGCAAGCGACCTATAAGAACCGCGCCGGATGGGCTCACGACCGACTAAAGCGTGCAGGACTATCCTCAAGCGCCAAACGAGGCTACTGGAAGCTAACCGAAGCTGGCGCTGTTTATTCCACACAGCACCCTTCACCGCTCACTACGGGTCAGGTTGAACAACTAGCCATCGGCTTCATGGACGTGAAGCTTAGGAGCGCCTCCGATGCCGTTCCGCTAGATGGACGTGAGCAGGGGGCAGACACACCGATATCAGCAACTGTGAGCCCCGACGATCGGTTGGAGCAGGCTCTGCGTGAGCTACGCAATGCGACAGCTGCAGATCTGCTGGATAGCCTGCTACAAGTCAGCCCCAACCGCTTTGAAGTCATTGTTCTCGACGTATTGCACAGCCTTGGCTACGGGGCTAGCCGAAACGACTTGCAGCGTGTTGGTGGAAGCGGAGATGGCGGAATTGACGGGGTAATTTCGCTTGATAAGCTCGGACTGGAAAAAGTCTATGTCCAAGCAAAGCGCTGGCAAGGCACTGTGGGCCGTCCTGAGTTGCAAGAGTTCTATGGAGCACTTGCTGGGCAAAAGGCCAAGCGAGGGGTCTTTATCACTACTTCGGGTTTCACTGCCCAAGGCATCGATTTTGTCCGCTCAGTGGAAGGCATGGTGCTGGTGGACGGCATCCGCTTGGTCAACCTCATGATGGACCATGAGGTTGGGGTAACGTCTCGGCTTCTCAAACTGCCGAAATTGGATAGCGATTACTTCGACGAGGAATGAGGATTTTTGGCCTCGACATACGTTTCTCTCTACCGGGGCAGGGCTAGTGCACGGGCGCCGGACACTAGCGCCCCTATGATCAAAAAACCATCACCAATCAGACTCCAGCTCGGTGCTTAGGTGGATACCCATCACCTTAGCTTTGCGGTATTTCAACGGCTCCGCATTTATCTCCAGGGCAACAAGTCGACTAGCAGCGGTGACCAAACTGTTGAAACGATCATTGTGAACGGCGACATATGCGATAAGCCTACTACCCGTCGCCTGCATGGAGCCGATGCAGAAAGGAACCGACTTGTCGCTTAGGAGCAGTGGATCAACGTATAGGTAGCATTCTAGGGTCGGGTATTTGAATGTTTCGGGGTATCGAACGGAGCCGTAAAGCTTGATCACAGTATGCTCTGAATAATGGTGGCCGATTGTTCTTGTATCGGTCCGCGTGGCCATGCTGAACGACCAGGACATATCCCACCCCCATATCCGAGCTTGGAGGATTATCCGCTCAACGGCGGCACGACTCCCTCTAGCCATGGAATTCATCCTCCCCGTTTGAGTTGGCTTCAGACAAACCTAGTTCACTTCGTTACCGCCATTCAGATTCTCGGACAGATACAGAGTTAAGGCCATGGCGTTATGCGGTTTACCTGAAGCAGATCGGTAATTTTCTGCCATCGCGTTGACTACTAGTTGCGGCCTATGCCTAAGTTTTCCGCTTACCTTCGCCTTAACAAGCGCTCTGTGAACATCCGTCCGATGTTCAGGAGGGATTCCTGACATATCCAATTCGTAAGAGGTGGGCAAAGACGTTGGTGTTTTGGTTGAGAGTTTGGGTTGAGTTTTAGTGTTAGGTATGACATCGGCTGATACGGTATCGATATGGCATCCGTGTGATATCGACTCTTCTTCTACGTATCGCTTTGAGCGCGGCCGGAGGGATTCATCTATCCAATCCTGCTGGTCGTCGCTCAGTCTTTCTTTGAAGTCATTCAGAAAGTCGTCTAGCCACTCGCTTGGGATACGGCGAATTTCTTCCAACGCTCTGGCTCGTAGTTTTGGTCCTGTCACTTGAGTAGCAGAGTGGTGATCCCACCAGATTTTTACCCAAATGATGAGTCTCACGTTGTCATACCTGGCTAGGTCTTCATCCTGGAGGCGGTGGATGACCTGCAACCACTGATCCGCCGTCCATCCAATTTCTGCTCCGGCAATGCGTGGAACTAGCGGGTATACGCCCGTAATGTTGCTGTCAGGAGCAGTTAACAGGTGCAGCAATGCAACTTTGTCCTCTGTGGTGCAATTCAGTAAACGTGGGGAGCGCCAGAAATTCTGGTCCCGAATGGTTCGTTGTCTACTCATGCTCACTGCTCCCGGTGCAAAGGAGATGAATCGAGCCAGGGAAGATCATTGTCGCGCCTCCACCTGTGCTTTCTTTGTGGGCCTCCCTGTGCGTTTCGGATGTGAAAAAGGTGCGATGGCGGTGGCTGAATCTCGAATCTCGGCGTTGCCGGTGCGCATCCAAGTTCTCAGATCTCCCAGTCTCCATCTCAACCTTGACAGTCCCGGTACAGGCTCAAGCCCCGGCAATTTGCGCTGACGGACCGTAAGCACGCTGAAGCCGGTCAGCGCCGCAACTTCAACCACGCCAATCAAAACGTCGTCGCCAAGCTTCTGTATTTTCTGGATGGTTTCATAATCTACTGTCATCGCTTTATCGCTCGATTGATCTGGTGAGGCCAGCTTTTGCCAATCAGACGCTCAATCACTAGGACAGCTTTTTAACAGATGAAAGGTTTTCTGAAGGATGGGGCCGCGACAAGAGGCGATTGTTGACTCGGCAACAGCACCTCGTAGACCTATGCTGGGTTCGCGCGGGTGTGTTGCAAGATCAGTGGTCAGCTCCAAGCTGACCACTGAGAAGTAGCCATAGGTCTGATCAAGCCAGCTTTGCCGCGAGCTCTTCTGCGGTGATGTTGTAGTAACGCTTCAGCATGTTCACCTCCCGATGGCCCGTCACGCTGGCAAGCTCGATCAAATTAGGCAGCTTGGTCGCAAGCCGACATGTCGCTTCATGCCGCAGATCGTGAAAGCGTAGATTGATCAGGAAGTCTTCCTGAGGCGTTACCTTCGCCGCCCCGCAATCCCCCAGGTATTTCAGCCTCGCTCGCTCCAGGCCTCGCACAAAGGCCTTCTTTAGAGCGTCGGCGGTGGTGGGGAAGACTCGACCGCACAGCGAGCGCGGCAAGTCCTTCAGCAGCTGAATAGCTTTTGGTGAAAGCGGGACGGTTCTGGGCAGTCCGTTCTTAGTCGCTGGAAGATGCGCGGTCCTGCGATCTAGGTTCACATGCTTCCAGCGCAGCTCGAAAATTTCGCCACGGCGCATGGCTGTCTCAATCGCGAGTTGGACGATGGGCCGTATCCATGGATTGTGTGAGGCGTCGGCATAGGTGCCGTCAGCACGGCGCTCACGAAGCTCCAGGGCGTTGAGGATGTATTGCTCTTCAATTGGGTCGAGCCGCCGCGAGCGTTCGTCGTTGTAGCTGGGACGGCTGACCATCCTGACGGGGTTCTCGGCAAGATGAATTCCCCACTCCCGGCGAGCGACCTCGATCACGCACTGAAACAATGCGAGTTCACGCTTCACCGTGTTGCCCTTGCGGATCTTCAAGCGTTCATCACGGTAGCGGGCAAAATCGGAGGAGGTGAGGGTAGCGACGATGCGTGTCGCCAGCGGATGGCGCTTGAGCGCTTCAAGGCGTTTGATTTCCGAATACGCGCCTTTGTGTTTCGGTGCGATCTCGGAGATGTAGCGATCAATGAGTTGATGAAAGGCAGTGCGTTCAGCTTCGACTCGAGAGACAAATATACCCCGGTCGATTTCGCTTTCGATCATGCGTGCCCAGGCCTGGGCATCGGATTTGGTTTCGAAGGTTTTGCGCTGGGCTGGATAGCCCTTACGGCGGATTTGCGCTTCCCACTGATACTCGCCGCGATTCCTGATTGTTGCCATTTCGACCATTCCCGCCACTTTTGAGTGTGGCAAATTTGTGGCAAAAACGACTTTCAGGACTAGGACAGGTTTCTGTCAGGAGTGCTATCCCCTTGTAATACAAGGGAAAGAAGATGGTGCACCCGGCGGGATTCGAACCCACGACCCCTGCCTTCGGAGGGCAGTACTCTATCCAGCTGAGCTACGGATGCTTGTGCGGGCGACATCATACCCATGTCGACCTTGGGCGTCCATGCTGGGTTTTGGCCGTTGAACGGTAGGAAATCGGCACGCTACGGCCCTAAGACGGGCGCCGTCGGTCAAGGTGGTGGAACCTGGCCCGAGTACGCTGATCAGAAAGATTCGGCAAATGCGCCGTTTTCGTTCTTTTTTTCGAACAGACTATTGCCCTGTACCCCCATTGATCCTAGGATTCGTTTGAGATTTCAAACGCTCCGTGTCCCGTGCGCCATTTACTTCCTCGCGTGCTGGGGCTGATTTCCCTGACGGCAGCCCACAAGGCGCCTTTCAACAACTCTAATTCGCTCCGCGCGCGCGCGGTGCTGTTAAGGAAAGCCGACATGCAGCTTAAAGATGCCCAGTTGTTCCGCCAGCAAGCCTTTATCGATGGCGCTTGGGTCGATGCGGACAACGGTCAGACCATCAAGGTCAACAACCCTGCCACGGGCGAAATTCTCGGTACCGTGCCGAAGATGGGCGCCGCTGAAACTCGCCGTGCCATCGAAGCCGCCGACAAGGCCTTGCCGGCCTGGCGTGCGCTGACCGCCAAGGAGCGCGCCAACAAGCTGCGTCGTTGGTTTGAACTGCTGATCGAAAACCAGGAAGACCTCGGTCGCCTGATGACCCTCGAACAAGGCAAGCCGCTGGCCGAAGCCAAGGGCGAAATCGTCTACGCCGCATCCTTTATCGAGTGGTTCGCCGAAGAAGCCAAGCGCATCTATGGCGACGTTATTCCTGGCCACCAGCCTGACAAGCGCCTGATCGTGATCAAGCAGCCTATCGGCGTGACCGCTGCCATCACCCCGTGGAACTTCCCGGCGGCGATGATCACCCGTAAAGCCGGTCCGGCCCTGGCTGCCGGTTGCACCATGGTGATCAAGCCAGCTTCACAAACCCCTTTCTCGGCACTGGCCCTGGTTGAGCTGGCGCACCGCGCCGGTATCCCAAAAGGCGTGTTGAGCGTTGTTACCGGCAGCGCCGGCGACATCGGCGGCGAGCTGACCAGCAACCCGATCGTGCGTAAATTGTCCTTCACCGGTTCCACCGAAATCGGTCGCCAGTTGATGGCCGAATGCGCCAAGGACATCAAGAAAGTCTCCCTGGAACTGGGCGGCAACGCGCCGTTCATCGTGTTCGACGACGCGGACCTGGATAAGGCCGTCGAAGGCGCGATCATCTCCAAGTACCGCAACAACGGCCAGACCTGCGTCTGCGCCAACCGCCTGTACATCCAGGATTCGGTGTACGACGCCTTCGCTGAAAAACTCAAAGTCGCCGTGGCCAAATTGAAGATCGGCAACGGTCTGGAAGAAGGCACCACCACCGGCCCGCTGATCGACGAAAAAGCCGTGGCGAAGGTGCAGGAGCACATCGCCGACGCCCTGAAAAAAGGCGCCAAGCTGCTGAGCGGTGGCAAGGTTATCGACGGTAACTTCTTCGAGCCGACCATCCTGGTCGACGTGCCGAAAGACGCTGCCGTGGCCAAGGAAGAAACCTTCGGCCCGCTGGCACCGCTGTTCCGCTTCAAAGACGAAGCCGAAGTGATCGCGATGTCCAACGACACCGAGTTCGGCCTGGCCTCCTACTTCTATGCTCGCGACCTGGGCCGTGTGTTCCGCGTGGCTGAAGCCCTGGAATACGGCATGGTTGGCGTCAACACCGGGTTGATCTCCAACGAAGTGGCGCCATTCGGCGGCATCAAGGCTTCGGGCCTGGGCCGTGAAGGCTCCAAGTACGGGATCGAGGACTACCTGGAAATCAAATACCTCTGCCTGGGCATCTGATTCGCTCGGCAAGGCATTGCTGTAAACGCAGAGGGCACGAGAGCGCTGACCCTTTGCGTGTTTCGCCCGTTATTCGTAGTGGCCGGGAAAGCTGTGGCAGTCGATCATCGCATGCTGCCGTAGTCTCCTCCCCGCCACGTATTCCTTGGACCACGCCACCCGATGAGTGGCGAATGAGGACTTTATGAGCAAGACCAACGCATCCCTGATGAAACGCCGCGAATCCGCTGTTCCGCGCGGTGTTGGCCAGATCCACCCGATCTTCGCCGAGTCGGCCAAGAACGCCACCGTGACCGACGTTGAAGGTCGCGAGTTCATCGACTTCGCCGGCGGTATCGCCGTGCTGAACACCGGCCACGTGCACCCGAAAATCGTCGCGGCCGTGACCGAGCAACTGAACAAGCTGACCCACACCTGCTTCCAGGTATTGGCTTACGAGCCTTACGTAGAAGTGTGCGAAAAAGTGAACGCCAAGGTTCCAGGTGATTTCGCCAAGAAAACCCTGCTGGTCACCACCGGTTCCGAAGCCGTCGAAAACGCCGTGAAAATCGCCCGCGCCGCCACTGGCCGTGCCGGCGTGATCGCCTTCACCGGCGCCTACCACGGCCGCACCATGATGACCCTGGGCCTGACTGGCAAAGTTGTGCCTTATTCGGCCGGCATGGGCCTGATGCCAGGCGGCGTGTTCCGCGCGCTGTACCCGAATGAACTGCACGGCGTGAGCGATGACGATTCCATCGCCAGCATCGAGCGCATCTTCAAGAACGATGCCGAGCCACGTGATATCGCTGCAATCATCATCGAGCCGGTGCAGGGCGAAGGCGGTTTCTACGTCGCGCCTAAAGCCTTCATGAAGCGCCTGCGTGAGCTGTGCGACAAGCACGGCATCCTGCTGATCGCTGACGAAGTGCAAACCGGTGCTGGCCGTACCGGTACTTTCTTCGCGATGGAACAGATGGGCGTTGCTGCCGACCTGACCACCTTCGCCAAATCCATCGCAGGCGGCTTCCCGCTGGCCGGTGTGTGCGGCAAGGCTGAATACATGGACGCCATTGCTCCAGGCGGCCTGGGCGGCACTTACGCCGGTAGCCCGATCGCTTGCGCGGCTGCGCTGGCGGTGATGGAAGTGTTCGAAGAAGAGCACCTGCTGGACCGCTGCAAGGCTGTGGGCGAGCGTCTGGTCACTGGCCTCAAGGCTATCCAGGCCAAGTACCCGGTGATTGGTGAAGTGCGTGCCCTGGGCGCGATGATCGCGGTCGAGCTGTTCGACGATGGCGACACCCACAAGCCAAACGCTGCTGCTGTCGCCTCCGTGGTGGCCAAGGCGCGTGACAAGGGCCTGATCCTGTTGAGCTGCGGCACCTACGGCAACGTGTTGCGCGTACTGGTTCCGCTGACCTCGCCGGACGAGCAGTTGGACAAAGGCTTGGCGATCATCGAAGAGTGCTTCTCGGAGCTGTAAGCCGAAGTTGACCTGATCGACAGAAAAAACCCGCTTCGGCGGGTTTTTTTGTGCCCGATGCAGCACATTCAGGCGTTGTTCATTGTACGTAGGCAGCTCCATTGTCTAAGGTGCAAGCATTGCCGATGGAGCGTGCTGGATGAGTGTTGTTGATTTACCGGCTGTACCCCGAGTGCTGATTGCCGAGGCGGACCCTTGGTCACGGGATCTGCTTAAGCAAGTTTTACTGGCTGTGCGTTGCGACGCACGGTTGGATGTGTGTGCCGATGGGCAGCAAGCGGCTGCACTGCTGCGAGAAAAGGCCTACGACTTGATCCTGGCGGATTGGGAGCTGCCGGGCATCGATGGCTTGAGTTTGCTGCGCAACGTGCGTCAGAAGCGCCGTACACCCTTGCTGCCGTTCATTCTGCTGAGCAGTCGCAATGACAGTGCCAGCGTGCGTGAAGCCTTGCCGCTGGCGCCTACGGCCTACCTGACCAAACCCTTGAACATGGAAGGCCTGACCCAGCGTCTGCAGGACTTGCTGCTCAATGAAGGTGAAAGTGTGTACTGCGAGGTGCCGCCGTTGGCGCCTGGCATGACCTTGCCGGTGTTCCTTGAGCGTCGTCGCGAAGCCTCTGACGGCGCGCCGTTGCGGGTCGACGTAAAAGCCGCCGTGCAAAGCAGCCTGGGGGCCAATGGCTTGGACCTCAAGCGCCTGGAAGACCAGGTGCGCATGGACCCACAAATCACCGCTGTGCTGATTGCCGCTGCCAACAGCGCCGGCCATCACGGCACACCGGTGCAGACCTTGCCGGCGGCGTTGCACAAGCTCGCTGCCGGGCAAAGCATGAACCTGATCCTGGGCCTGGCCCTCAAGCACAACGTGGTGCTGGGCGACCCGGCGCTGGTGGCCTATGCCGAGCGCCACTGGCAGTTGTCCCAGGACACCGCCGACTATGCCCGCCGCCTGGCGCGCATGCTGGAGCTGGACCACGAGCGCTGCTACAGCGCGGGAATCCTGCACCGGCTGGGTGACCTCGCGTTGTTGCGCTGCCTGGAAGACTGGCGTCAGGGCGGTGGTGCGCTGGATGACGAAACCATCGGCGAGTCTCTCTATACCTTCGGTGCGGCCTATGGCTCGGCGCTACGGGCGCGCTGGCGTTTGCCGCTGGAGTTGCGTCAGTTGATCGCATCGATCTATTCGCTGGACGGCGGGGTGTACGCCCGAGATGCGCTGGTGGTGAACCTGGCGGCGCAAATGGCGCGGCTGACTGAGCATGAAGGGTTGGAAGCGCTGGCAGCGAGCAAGACCGCACGCTTGCTCAAGGTGGGTTTATCGGAGCTGACGCGGGTGCGTAAGCGCTAGTACCCAACGCAGAGCCCGCTCACTACAAAAGTCATGTGTGCCTATTACGGTATTTGGGTAAGCCTTGGTACTAACCCGCAACCACGCGGTTCTTGCCCAAGCGCTTAGCCTCGTACATCGCCGCATCGGCACGGGCGAACAGGCTGTCCAGGGTCGAATCTTCTTCATGCAGGTTGGCCAGGCCCTGGCTGATAGTCACGCTGAAGTCCCGGCCTTCATAGCTGAAGCCCAACGCCTGAATCTCTTTGCCCAGCCTCTCGGCCACCTGCAACGCCATCTCCGGTGCACAGCCCGGCAGCACGGCGGCGAACTCTTCACCGCCAATGCGCCCGAACAGGTCGCCACGGCGCAGCACGCCGCGACCACTCTCGGCGATACGCCGCAGCACCTGGTCGCCCTCCAGATGGCCGTAGGTGTCGTTGACCTCCTTGAAGTCATCAATGTCCAGCAGCAGAAAGGCCAGCGGTGCACCTTGGGCACAGGCGCTGTCGAACGCCTGGTTGGCACATTCGAAGAAATGCCGGCGGTTGCTGCTTTGGGTCAGCACATCGGTGGTGGCGAGGCGGTGCAGCTCGATCTCAAGCTGCTTCTTTTCGGTGATGTCTTCGGCCATGCCAACCACAATCACCGGCTCGCCGGGTTCGACCTGCTGGTTGATGTAGCACTTGTCACTGAGCCAGCGGATCTGCCCATCGGCCGTGATGATGCGGTACTCGCGGTCTTCCACGGTGCCCTGTTCCAGCACGCGGGCCAGGCTGTGTTCGGCGTAGTCGAGGTCTTCGGGGTGGATGCTGTTGCGCCATTCCCGATGATCGGCCAGCAACAGGCCGGCCGAACGCCCGAACACCCGCTCGTACGCCGGGCTCACGTACAGCACGCGACGCGTCTCCCAATCGATGGCCCACAGCACCGCGTTCACACTCACCAGCAGTGAGCTCAGCAGCTGTTCACGCTCGCTTAGCCGTTCGACTTCACCCTGGGCATGCATCAGCGCCAGCAGGGTTGCGGCCGCTGTTGGACGTGGATGTTCAGCGGTGGAGGTGTCGGCTACGTGAGGCTTTTCGTGAACCATCGGCACAACTCTCTCTGGGCGCGCCGCAGGATGGAGCAGCGGTCACTACAAGGGGCCACCATGATGGCGAAGTGTTCATTGAGAGAGGGGAATTGCAGTGAAGTTCCGTCAACGGGACCGATTGCCGGTGTCCGAGAAATGACGCCAAAAAGCTGATGGGAGGGACAAGTTGCCCTCCCACCGCTTGCTCAGACGGCTGCAGGGCGCAGCGAATAGGTCTTCAATTGATGGGCAAAATCCCGCAGGGATTGGATGCCGCTGGCCTCGGCTTCATGCACCCATTCCTTGATGGCGGCGAGCATGTCGTGGCCGTTGGAGCTGGTCTTGAGCCAGATCTGTTGCAGCGCCAAACGCTTTTCGTAGATCACTTTCAGTGCGTGGCTGTGTTCGAGCATGCTCTGGATGCGCACGTGATGGCGGTCATCCAGCAAGCTGGTCTCGCGTGACAGCAGGCGCTTGGCGCGATGGAACTGGTGACGTACCGAATGATCGACTTTTTCCAGCTCTTGCTTGACCAACGGTCCGATCACCAACTTGCGGTACTGGGCCATGATCTGGAAGCGGTTGTTGAGAATCGCCATGGCCGTGTCCATGTCCAGGTGCCCCTTGCCCTCGACGCGGTGGGCAATCGGTGCCACACGCTGCACCTTCGCCAGGCGCAGCCAGCTGAATACTTTGATCCACGCCCAACCCAGGTCGAATTCCCACTTTTTCACCGACAGCTTGGCCGAGTTCGGATAGGTGTGGTGATTGTTGTGCAGCTCTTCACCGCCGACGATGATGCCCCACGGCACCAGGTTGGTCGCCGCGTCACGGCATTCGAAGTTGCGGTAGCCCACGGCATGGCCCAGGCCGTTGATCACACCGGCGGCCCAGAATGGAATCCACATCATCTGGATCGCCCAGATGGTGATGCCGATGGTGCCGAACAGCAGCAGGTCGATCACGCCCATGATCGCCACGCCCAGCAGCGGGTAGGGGGTGTAGAGCTTGCGCTCGATCCAGTCGTCCGGGCAGTTCTTGCCGTAGATGCGCAGGGTCTCGGGGTTTTCTGCCTCGGCGCGGTACAGCTCGGCGCCTTTGCGCAATACCGTGGACAAGCCCTTGATCACAGGGCTGTGCGGGTCGTCGACGGTTTCGCATTTGGCGTGGTGTTTGCGGTGGATAGCGGTCCACTCGCGGGTGTTCTGCGCCGTGGTCAGCCACAGCCAGAAGCGGAAGAAGTGTTTCAGGCCGGCATTGAGCTCCAGGGAGCGATGGGCTGAATAGCGGTGCAGATAGACGGTGACCCCAACGATGGTCACGTGGGTCATCAACAGAGTGACTGCCACCAGTTGCCAGGCTGACAGGTCAAGAAAACCGTTGTACCACATAGGCTGTATGGCCCTCAGATAAAGAAAAAAACAGCTCACGCATTATCACTAAGCCTACAGAGAAAACCAGCCGGCCTTTCAGATAGGAGTGACTGGATGTTTCTTATTCTATAATCCGCAGCCTTCGTAGGGCGATTCTGTTTTTTTGGTAAGGATTACTGACCATATGCTGTTTTCATACCGAGGTGCCCTGCGAGCGGGGCTGGTATACCTGCTGGTTTCGATTGTGTGGCTTCAACTCAGTCATCAGATATTGATCAACTTTCTTGATGAACCGAGGGAGTTGGTGCAGTGGCTGCAAGTGCGTGGTTATGTGTGGGTGGCCTTGAGCGCCTTGGCCATCTACCTGATTTGCGTACGTTTCGCCCGCGCCAACCTGCTGCAGCAACCGTTGCGGGAGAACCGCGAACGCCTGCGCCAGGCTGCTGCCGTGTTCGATTGCACCCGCGAGGGTGTGCTGGTCACCGACACCAAGGGGCTGATCGTGCACGTGAACCGGGCCTTCATGGAGATCACGGGCTACCGACGTGAAGACGTCATGGGACATAAACCCAGCCTGTTCAAGTCAGGGCGCCATTCGTCGAATTTCTACCAACAAATGTTCCAGAGCCTGGAGCGCACCGGCGAATGGAGCGGCGAAATCTGGAATCGACGCAAAAGCGGCGAAATTTATCCACAGTGGCAAACCATCCGCGTGATTCACGATGACCAGGGCCAGGTCAGCCATTACGTTGCAGTATTTTCCGATATCAGTGCGATCAAGGATTCCGAGCACGAACTGGCCCACCTCGCTCACCACGACCCGCTGACTGACCTGCCCAACCGTCTGCTCTTCACCGACCGCGCCGAGCAGGCGCTGGCCTCGGCGCAAAACCACAAGCGCGGCTGCGCCCTGCTGTTGCTGGACCTGGACCATTTCAAGATCATCAATGACAGCCTCGGCCACAACGTCGGCGACCAATTGCTCAAACTGGTGGGCGAGCGGCTCCAAGGCCTGTTCGGCCCCGGTGTGACCCTGGCGCGTCTTGGCGGTGATGAGTTCGCGGTGCTTGCAGAAAGTTGTCCACAGGTGGTGCAGGCTGCCGCGCTGGCACAGCGCATCCTGGATGCCATGAAACAGCCGTTCATCTTCGACGGTCATCAGCTGTTTATCAGCGTGAGTATCGGCATCAGCTTGTTTCCCAGCGATGCCCTGAGCGCCGAGCAATTGCTGCGCAACGCCGACTCTGCGCTGTTCAAGGCCAAGAGCGCGGGGCGTGAAGGCTACGCGCTGTACACCGAGGAACTCACCGCCCACGCCCAGAACCGCGTCGAAATCGCCAGCGAACTGCGGCGTGCCCTCGAGCAGCAAGAACTGTGCGTCTACTACCAACCGGTGCACGACCTGCAAGGCAGCCGTTTGATTGGCGTTGAGGCGCTGGTGCGCTGGCAGCACCCGGAGCGTGGGTTGGTGCCGCCGGGAGAATTCATCCCCATCGCCGAACGTACCGGGTTGATCGCCGAGATCGATGCCTGGGTGCTGGATCAATCATGCCGCCAGATGTGTCAGTGGCTGGCCGATGGTGCGCCGTTGAGCTTTATTGCCGTGAACGTTTCCAGCCGGCTGTTTGCCCGGCGCGAGCTGTACGAACAAGTCGCCCAGGTGCTGCACAACACCGGGTTGGATCCGGCATTCCTGGAGCTGGAAGTCACCGAAAGCGCGGTGATGGACGACCCGGAGGTGGCCCTGGAGCAACTGCACCGCCTGCGCGAACTGGGTTTGCGCCTGGCCATCGACGACTTCGGCACGGGTTATTCATCGCTGCTGCGCCTCAAGCGCCTGCCGGTGCAGAAGCTCAAGATCGACCAGGGGTTTGTCGCCGGGTTGCCGTCGGATGAAGACGATGCCGCGATTGTGCGTGTGGTGATCGCCTTGGCGAAAAGCATGGGCATGCAGGTGCAAGCCGAAGGCATCGAGCAGGTGGAGCAGGCGCGGTTCCTGTTGGATCACGCGTGCGATATGGGGCAGGGGTATTGGTTTGGGCGGCCGATGCCGGCTAATGAAATCGACTGGGACCGGGCACCCAGCATCCGAACTTGAAATGCAGTCAAAAAATGTGGGAGCGGGCTTGCTCGCGAATACGGTGTATCAGTCACAAATGTGTTGGCTGACCCAACGCATTCGCGAGCAAGCCCGCTCCCACATTTAGGCCGACGCAAGGCTTTATTTCAGCGCCAGTGCCTAAAAGTCCCGCGCAACCCCTCGTCCCATCAGAAAATTCTTTCTAGTTATATAAACATTCTTAAATAGTATTTTTAAGAATATCCGCGCTTATCTACTATCGCCCTCACGCCACAAGCAGTGCCGCCACTGCAAGGCACGCACTTTTCATTTCAGGAGCGAGACCATGAGCGCATCTCTACGTAGCGTCGACGGCCAGGACGAAGCAGCCATTTTGCGTGAGATCCAGAGCGCATTGCGCGATCTGCGGTTTGGCGCGGTGGAAATCACTGTGCATAACGCGCAAGTGGTACAGATCGAACGCAAAGAAAAATTCCGTCTGCAGAACCCGGGCAACAAACCGGCTTAAGCACGTTCGGCGATTCGCATGCTAGACCCGCAACTATAAGAAAAAAGCCAACACCCAAGAATTTCAGGAGCTTCTATGTCGTCGATTCGCCGTTACGCCCTGGCCGCCCTGGCCAGCGCCGTGTTTGCAGGTTCCGCCGTTGCCAAGGACTACGAGTTGCTCAACGTCTCGTACGACCCAACCCGTGAGCTGTACCAGGACTACAACGCAGAGTTCACCAACTACTGGAAGCAGTCCCACCCGGGTGACAACGTCAAGATCCAGCAATCCCACGGTGGCTCGGGCAAACAAGGCCGCGCCGTGATCGACGGCCTGCGCGCCGACGTCGTTACCCTGGCCCTGGCCGGTGACATCGACGAAATTGCCAAGTTGGGCAAGACCCTCCCGGAAAACTGGCAGACCCGCCTGCCGGACGCCAGCACCCCATACACCTCGACCATCGTGTTCCTGGTGCGCAAGGGCAACCCTAAAGGCATCAAGGACTGGGGCGACCTGATCAAGAAGGACGTTTCGGTGATTACCCCGAACCCGAAAACCTCCGGCGGTGCGCGCTGGAACTTCCTCGCCGCCTGGGCCTACGGCCTCAAGGCTGGCGGCAGCGAAGCCAAGGCCCAGGAGTACGTGAAAGAGCTGTTCAAGCACGTGCCTGTGCTGGATACCGGTGCTCGCGGTTCGACCATCACCTTCGTCAACAACGGTCAGGGTGACGTGTTGCTGGCGTGGGAAAACGAAGCGTTCCTGGCCCTGAAAGAAGACGGCGGCGCCGACAAGTTCGACATCGTCGTGCCTTCCCTGTCGATCCTCGCGGAGCCGCCAGTGGCCGTGGTCGACAAGAACGCCGAGAAAAAGGGCAACACCGAAATTGCCACTGAATACCTGAAACACCTGTACAGCCCGGCTGGCCAGGAGATTGCGGCCAAGAACTTCTACCGCCCACGCGATGCAAAAGTGGCCGCCAAATACGCCCAGCAGTTCCCGAAACTGGACCTGGTGACTATCGACAAAGACTTCGGCGGCTGGAAAACTGCCCAACCGAAATTCTTTAACGACGGTGGCGTGTTCGACCAGATCTACACGGCGCAGTAAGCCCAGCAGCAACCCGCCCATAGAGCCCGCATTCACCTGCGGGTTTTGTGTGTCAGTTTCCCTAACCAAGGACTCTTATGTCGCGTCGTATCTCCCCCGTCATACCCGGCTTCGGGCTGACGCTGGGCTACACCGTGGTGTACCTCAGCCTGATCGTACTCATCCCCCTTGCGGCGATGTTTGTACACGCCGCTCAACTCACCTGGGATCAGTTCTGGAACATCATCTCCGCACCGCGCGTGCTGGCGGCGTTGAAGCTAAGCTTCAGCACTGCGTTGTACGCCGCGCTGATCAACGGCGTGATTGGCACGCTGCTGGCCTGGGTGCTGGTGCGCTACACCTTCCCCGGTCGCAAGATCATCGACGCGATGATCGACCTGCCGTTTGCCCTGCCTACCGCCGTCGCCGGTATCGCGCTGACGGCCTTGTACACGCCTAACGGCCTGGTCGGCCAGTTTGCCGCAGACCTGGGCTTCAAGATCGCCTACACCCCGCTGGGCATCACCCTGGCGCTGACCTTCGTCACGCTGCCGTTCGTGGTGCGTACGGTGCAGCCGGTGCTCGCCGATATCCCTCGGGAAGTCGAAGAAGCCGCTGCCTGCCTGGGTGCCAAGCCGTTGCAGGTGTTTCGCTACATCCTCGTACCCGCGTTGCTGCCTGCCTGGTTGACCGGTTTCGCCCTGGCGTTTGCCCGTGGTGTCGGTGAGTACGGTTCGGTGATCTTTATCGCCGGCAACATGCCGATGAAAACTGAGATCCTGCCGCTGCTGATCATGGTCAAGCTGGACCAATACGACTACCGCGGCGCCACGTCCATCGGCGTGCTGATGCTGGTGGTTTCCTTTGTTTTGCTGCTGCTGATCAACTTGTTGCAGCGGCGCATCGAACGTCCATAAGGAGGCGCGGAACATGTCCCAATCGTCTATTTCCGCCGCGTCCTCGGCCAACGCTGCCCGCCGTGGCAGTGCTGCGTCACGACGTATCCTGATCAGCCTAGGCTGGCTGGTGTTTGCGCTGTTCCTGCTGTTGCCGCTGTTTATCGTGGTGACCCAGGGCTTGAAGAACGGCCTCGGCGCGTTTTTCACGGCGATCCTCGAACCCGACGCACTGTCTGCCCTGAAACTCACGGTGATCGCCGTGGCGATTTCGGTGCCGCTCAACGTGGTGTTCGGTGTCAGCGCCGCCTGGTGCGTCAGCAAGTACTCGTTCCGTGGCAAGAGCATCCTCGTGACGCTGATCGACCTGCCGTTCTCGGTGTCGCCGGTGATCGCGGGCCTGGTCTATGTGCTGATGTTCGGCGCCCAGGGCTTTTTTGGCCCGTGGTTGCAGGACCATGACATCCAGATCGTGTTCGCCTTGCCCGGCATTGTGCTGGCAACCATCTTCGTCACCGTGCCGTTCGTGGCCCGTGAACTGATCCCGCTGATGCAAGAGCAGGGCACCCAGGAAGAAGAAGCTGCGCGCCTGCTCGGAGCCAACGGCTGGCAGATGTTCTGGCACGTGACCGTGCCGAACATCAAGTGGGGCCTGATCTACGGCGTGGTGCTGTGTACCGCGCGGGCCATGGGCGAGTTCGGCGCGGTGTCGGTGGTGTCCGGCCACATCCGTGGCGTGACTAATACCCTGCCGCTGCACGTCGAGATTCTCTATAACGAATACAACCACGTTGCCGCGTTTGCGGTGGCCAGCCTGCTGCTGATCCTGGCGCTCTTCATCCTGCTGCTCAAGCAGTGGAGCGAGAACCGTATCAACCGCCTGCGCAACAGTGCCGGTGAGGAATAAGTCATGTCGATCGAAGTCCGTAATGTCAGCAAGAACTTCAACGCCTTCAAGGCCCTGAACAGCATCAATCTGGACATCCAGAGTGGCGAGCTGGTGGCGTTGCTTGGCCCGTCCGGCTGCGGCAAGACCACCTTGCTGCGCATCATTGCCGGCCTGGAAACGCCAGATGACGGCAACATCGTGTTCCACGGTGAAGACGTTTCCGGCCACGACGTGCGTGATCGCAACGTCGGCTTTGTGTTCCAGCACTATGCGTTGTTCCGCCACATGACCGTGTTCGACAACGTTGCCTTCGGCCTGCGCATGAAGCCGAAAAACCAGCGCCCGACCGAAAGCCAGATCGCCAGCAAGGTTCATGAACTGCTGAACATGGTGCAGCTCGATTGGCTGTCCGACCGTTACCCGGAACAACTCTCCGGTGGCCAGCGCCAACGTATCGCCCTGGCCCGCGCTCTGGCGGTGGAGCCTAAAGTGCTGTTGCTGGACGAACCGTTCGGCGCCCTCGATGCCAAGGTACGTAAAGAACTGCGCCGCTGGCTGGCGCGCCTGCACGAAGACATCAACCTGACCTCGGTGTTCGTGACCCACGACCAGGAAGAGGCGATGGAAGTTGCTGACCGCATCGTGGTGATGAACAAGGGCGTGATCGAGCAGATCGGCTCACCGGGCGAAGTCTACGAAAACCCGGCCAGCGATTTCGTCTATCACTTCCTCGGCGACTCCAACCGCCTGCACCTGGGTGAAGACAATCACGTGCTGTTCCGTCCCCATGAAGTGTCGCTGTCGCGCCATGAACTGGAAGACCACCACGCTGCTGAAGTACGCGACATTCGCCCACTGGGTGCGACCACGCGCGTAACGCTGAAAGTTGAAGGCCAGAGCGAGCTGATCGAGGCCGAAGTGGTGAAAGACCACGACAGCCTGACCGGCCTGGCCCGTGGCGAGACCTTGTTCTTCAAGCCCAAGGTCTGGCAAAAAGCCTAAGCCCCCGCCATGTAGTGAGCGGGGCAAGCCCGCTCACTACAAGCTAAGGTGTATTCCAGCCGCTTTGCAGCACTAGCACACATCCCAATCCGATCAACACCGTGCCGCTGAACCTTGGCACCCACTGTTGAAAGCGCTGGCCCGATAGCGGCCCCAGCAGCACCGACGATGCCAGTACCGCCGCCACGTCCGCCGCCGAAAATACCAGGTTGACGACGCTGCCCAGCACCAAAAACTGCAACCAAACCGGCGCGTCACCCGCGACGTCGACGAACTGTGGCAGGAAGGTCAGGAAAAACAGCGCTGTCTTCGGGTTCAACACTTCCACCACGACGCTGTCGCGCAGTACATCCGGCTGACGCACTGCGCCTGTGGCCGTGCCGGGGTGGCGTGCCTTGAAGATCATCGAGCCGCCCAGCCAGATCAAGTAGCCGGCGCCTGCCAGGCGTATCACGTCAAAGGCCGTCGGCGCGGCATGCAGCAGCGCCGACAAGCCAAACGTCGCCGCCAGGATATGCGCGTAGCAGCCCAAGTGAATCCCCAGCGCCGCGCGCAAACCGGCACGGCGGCCGTGGGCCAGGGTCTGGCTGGTCATGTAGAGGATGGCGGGCCCGGGCATGCAGGCAAATACTAGGGTCGCAGTGGCGAAGGGAATCCATAAGGTGAAGGACATGATCGTAGTCTTCCAGTGACAAGGGCGCCCGTGGGCGGTTTCTGGAAGGACGCTGGATGAAGGCAGGCAGCGAAGTACCAGGCCTGCAAGGGTAGGGCGCAGGCCAGGGCGCAGAAATACGGCGACTGTCGTATTTTCTGCAAGGTGTGGAAGCGTGATGCTGTCAACCAGTCGCAAGGCCCAGGCGCACGGCATACACCGCCAGCTCTGCGGTGTTGTGCAGGTCAAGTTTGCGCATCAGGTTTTCGCGGTGCTTGCGCACGGTCAGCGGGCTGATATGCAACTGCTCGGCAATGTCTCGGGCGTGGGTACCTTGGGCGACCAGGGTCAGAATCTGTCGTTCGCGGCGGGTCAGTGCGGCCTCGGCAATCAGGTGATCGCCGCTGCCCGCACGGCCATGTCCGTCGACAGCAAAGCGTACGGCCGCCGCCAGGTAGCACTCGTTACGGCGCACGGCGTCGATGGCGTCCAGCAGTTCGTGGCTGTCGTCGGCTTTGGTGATGTAGCCGTGTACGCCCGCATCCAGCACGCCGCGAATGGTGCTCAGCTCGACATTGGCGGTGAGCACGAGGATTTTCAGGCGGGGAAATTGAGTGCGCAGGTCACGGATGAATTGCAAGCGATTGACCCCCGGCATACCTAGGTCGAGCAACAACAGGTCGACGCTGTGTTGCGCAAGGCCCGCGAGAATGCCGTCGCTGTGCGCTGCGTCACACACCACCTGCACATCATCGCGGGTGGACAGCAGAAACCGCAGGCCTTCGCGCACGATGCTATGGTCATCGGCAATCAGGACATTCAGGCGCTTGCCTTCCATTGTCAGTCGCTCTTATTGGAATTGTGTTCATGAACGAGGTTATCCAGCGCAACTGCATCGACTTGCTGTACCGCCAGTCGTACGCCGTGCTGTTTGCCAACTTTGTCATACCCTGGCCGGTGGCGTACATCTTCCGTGGTGCCGTGTCGACGCAGGCAGTGTTGGGGTGGGTCGCCGTGATGTATGGCTTGACGGTATGGCGCATCCTGCTGGCACGGCGTTATTTCGCTCGGGCCAACGATGTGAGCCTGGCACCCGGCCCTTGGGGCTGGCAGGCGTCGTTGCTGTCCTGGATGTCGGCTGGGCTGTGGGGCGTGGTCGGTTGGGTCGGATTTGCCACGGGCGACCCGCAACTCGTAGCGTTCACCTGCGTGGTGCTGACCGGTCTGGTGTGCGGCGCGGTGCCGTCGTTGTCGGCGTTTCCGCCAGCGTATGCCGGTTCTCTCGTGGCGATGTTGGCGCCGGTGGTGGTGCAGTGCCTGTTGGCCGAAGGGGAAACCTACACCACCTATTTGTTTTTTGTGGCCTGCCTGTCGGCAGTCAATTTGTATTACAGCCGCGTGACCTTCCAGACCCTGCGCGAGACCGTCCAGCTGCGTCTGGAAAACGTCAACCTGGTGCATCGCCTGGAGCAAGAGCGCGACCGCGCCCAGGCGGCCGATCAGGCCAAATCGCGATTCCTGGCGGCTGCCAGCCATGACCTGCGCCAACCGATCCATGCCCTCGGCTTGTTCGTCGCGGGCCTGGCAGCGCTGGCTGAACGCGGTGATGTGCTGGCCGAAAAGGCCCGCGACGTCGCCGCTCGCCTGGGGGCAGTGATCGGTAACCTGAGCGGCCTGCTTAATGGCTTGCTCGATATCTCGCGGCTGGACGCGGGTGTGGTGGCGGTCAACCGTGAAGCCGTGTCGCTGGAGCGGCTGTTTGCCGACCTGTCCAACGAGTTCAGTGCCAGCGCCAGGGGGCGGGGCTTGCGCTGGCGGGTGCGGCCACTGCCACTGTGGATCGACAGCGACCCGGTGCTGCTCAAGCGCATCCTCGACAACCTGCTGGCTAACGCCGTGCGCTACACCGAGTTGGGCGGCGTGTTGCTTGGCTGCCGGCGACGTGGCCTGAGTGTGGAGATCCAGGTGTTCGACAGCGGCCCCGGCATCGCCAGGGCCCATCACGGGCAGGTGTTCGAAGAATTTTTCCAATTGCATAACCCGCAGCGCGATCGCACTCAGGGGCTGGGACTGGGCTTGGCCATTGTGCGGCATACAGCGCGCTTGCTGGGTCACGAGGTTCGGTTGGTGTCCGTTGAGGGGCATGGCTCGATGTTTTCGATCCGCGTGCCTTTGAGTCATACAGCGATACGCCGCCAGCCCGTGGCCAATCAAAGGGTCGACGTAAACGGCCTGGGTATTCTGGTGATCGACGATGAGCCGACGGTGCTCGAAGCCTTGGTCAACCTGCTCGACCTGTGGGGGCATCGCGTCTACGCGGGCGCCTCGGTGGACGAGGCCTGCCAGCGTCACGACGACGCCCTGCGCCAGGGCAGCGCCGCTGTCGATTTGATCCTCAGCGACTTCCGCCTCAGCGGCATGAACGGCCTGCAAGCCATCGGTCGCGCCAGGCGTTACCTGGGCCAGGCAGTGCCGGCGATCATCATCACCGGCGACACCTCGCCTGCGTGCCTGGCCGAAACGGCCGCCAGTGGTTTCCCCGTGCTGCAAAAGCCGCTGGACGCAACGTTACTGCGTGAGGCATTGAACGCAGCGCGTGCGGATTAATGCGGGTGCGGTGTCACTGAGCGTACCGGCCCCGAGCGTGCTTCAATCTGCTGCTTGAGGTCATGGCGCAGACCCAGCAGAAACGCGAGTTCCGCGACCACAAACAACGGCCCGACGATCAGCCCCGATACGTCATCCACAAACGCGGGTTTGCGGCCTTCGTAGTAATGCCCGACAAACTGAATCACCCAGCCCAGCACAAACATCCCGATACCGCTGCTTAGCCACACCAGTGTGCTTTGCGCCGCGAGCACGTGCCCGGCCCATACCGAGAGGCCCATCAACACCGTCATCAGCGCGCCCAGTGCCAGTTCAAGGCGCAGGTAGAACCACGCCGAAAACAGCGCAAGCAGCACCGCTGGCGATAGCCACAACCCTCCCACGGCCCATTCGGGGCGCGACAGCAACACTGCCACCGCAACGACAATCAACGGAATGCCGATAAAGTGGCTGGCGATATTGCGTGGGTCGCGGTGGTAGGCGGCGTATTGACTGAGGTGGTCGACGAGGCTTTTCATTGTTATTCCTCCTGTAGGATGTTTGATCATGCCTTGTCAGCCAACGACTGACTGTCAACTGGGCGACACTCTGTGGAGTTCTCATGATTGCGTCGAAATGGCACGCCCGGTTGGCCGCCGGTCAGTGGTTCAGCCACTTGCCCATCGAGCTACAGCGTAGTCTGTTGGCCGCGGCGCGGTTGCGTTCGCTGACGGCGGGGGAGTACTTGTTCAAGCGCGGCGATCCGCCGTGTGGCCTGTATGCCGTACTGGAAGGCGCGGTGCGGGTCAGCGCGGTGAATGCCCAGGGCAAGGAAGCGGTATTGAGCCTGGTCGAATCCCCTTACTGGTTCGGTGAAATCTGCCTGTTCGACAGCTTGCCGCGTACCCACGATGCGTTGGCGATGGGGCCTTGCACGCTGTTGCAGGTGGCGCAGGCGCAGATGCTTGAGATCCTGGCTGAACACCCGGTGTATTGGCGGGATGTGGCGCTGTTGATGAGCCACAAATTGCGCTTGTCGTTGATCAATATCGAGCAGATCAGCTTGATGAGCACGCCGCAGCGCCTGGCCCATCGGCTGCTGATGATCGCGCAAGGCTACGGGGAGATCGCCCAGGCGCGCCGCGTCTTGCAGTTGCCCCAAGAAGACCTGGCGGCGATGTTGGGCCTGTCGCGCCAGACCATCAACAGTCTGCTCAAGGCGCTGGAACAGCAACGCGTCATCAGCTTGAGTTACGGTGCGATTGAGGTACTGGACCTGCAACGCCTGCGGCAGGCCGCAGGCGTCGAGGGTTGAACTAGGAGCCGCGATACGTCGAAAAGCCGTAAGGGCTGAGCAGCAGTGGGATGTGGTAATGCTGGTCGGCCTGCTTGACCTGGAAAATCACTGGCACTTCTGGAAAGAACGTCTCGCGGCCAACTTTTTTGTAGTAATCGCCGGTCTTGAACACCACGCGGTATTCACCCGGCTTCATGCTGCGGTTGGCCGGGAACAGCTCGGCGATACGCCCTTGCTGATTGGTAACGCCTTCTGACAGCGGCTGCCATTGATCGCCCACCTGCTGCTCAAGGGTAACGCTTACACCGGCAGACGGCAGGCCGTTCTCCAGGTTGAGCACGTGTACGCTCAGCGGGTTGCCGTCTGCCAGTGCCAGGTTGCACAGGCCACTCAGGCTGAGGGCGGCGAGGGTCATGCTTAGGGTTTTCATCGAGAAGTCCTTTTGAGGAGGGATCAGCGGGTAATTTTCAAGCCCAGTTGCTCGGCAGCTTGTACGGCGCAGGCTTCATCCTGAGCCGCGCCGCCGGCACCGGCGATGCCCAGCGCGCCGACCAATTCATCATCGGCAAACAGCGGCACGCCGCCACCGAGCAACAGCAATTCGGGCAAGCTGTTAAGGTTGGCCGCTTCGGGGTTATTGCGAGCGCGCTCGGCAAACACGCGGGTCGGGGTTTTTGTCGACAGCGCGGTGTACGCCTTGCGTTGGCTGGCGACGCTGTTGTGCGGGCCAACGCCATCGGCCCGCAGGCCCAGCAACAGGTTGCCGCCGCGGTCGAGTACGGTCAGTGCTGCGGTGCAGTGGGCCAGGCTGGCATCGGCCAATTGGCGCGCGGTGCGCAGATCAAGCTCGGCGTGACGCGGCAGTTGCGGCGTCGCCTGGGCGGCGGTGCAGACTGCGAGACTCAAGAACAGGGCAGTGCGATACATGGTGAGGGCTCCATAAAGCAGGCCGTCACGGTAGCCAGCGGACGTGGTCACAAACCGCACAATTTGATGACAAAGTTGTAATCAAACCACGAGGTAAGGCATGCAGGTGTTGTTAGTGGAAGACCAGCCCCAACTGGCGCAGCGCATGGCCCAGGGCCTGAGTGAGGCGGGCTTCACGGTAGAAGTCGCGGCCAATGGCATGGCGGGGTTGCGCTTTGTTGAAAGCGCTGAATACGACCTGGTGATCCTGGATGTCATGTTGCCTGGCTTGAACGCCTGGAAGTTGCAGCAAGCGATTCGGCAGAAGGGCGACACGCCGATGTTGTTCCTGACCACGCCGGATGGGATTGAAGACCGCCTGCGTGGGTTGGAGCTGCATGAGGATGATTATTTGCTCAAGCCGTTTGAGGATAAGGCGTTGGTGGCGCGGGTGAGGAAGGTGTTAAAGCGTGACCGTGGGCGGTGACCGTTGTGACGCCTTCGCGAGCAAGCCCGCACACATTAGATCGAGTTCCAACTTTGGAATGCAGTCAAATGTGGGAGCGGGCTTGCTCGCGAAAGGGCCCTCAAAAACACCACAAGCCCACCTACCGCAATCCCTCCCGAAACTGCCCCGGCGTCATCCCCGTCCACCGCTTGAACGCCCGGTTGAAGCTGCTGGTATCGGCAAACCCCAACAAATGACTGATCTCTGCCAATGAACACTGCGGATCGCGCAGGTGCAGCAATGCCAGGTTTTCCCGGCACTCATTAAGCAACGCATCAAACCGACACCCCTCATCCGCCAGATGCCGCTGCAAGCTACGCAGGCTCAAGTGCAGCGCCTGGGCAACGCGTTCTGCACTCGGCTCACCATCGGGCAATTGCGCTTCGATGACCCGACGCACCTTGCGCTCCCAGGTCAACGGCTGCAGTTGGGCGAGGGTGCGCTTGAGCACGGTTTCGTTGTGCTCGGCCAGCTCCGGGTTGGCGTCGTCCAGGTGGCTGTCGAAGTCATGGGCGGCGAACTCCAGGCGGTCTTCCTCGGCGCCGAAAAACACCGGCGCGCGAAACACCGTGTGCCACGGCTTGGGGTCTTGCGGCTCGGGCCTGCGCAGGTACACCGCCAGCGGTGCGTAGTCACGGCCCAGGCGATTGCGGCAGGTGCGCACGTAGATCGCCGCAAATGCATCGATGGCTTCGAGCGCCGGCGCCGGGCCTCCTGGCGGTTGCAACAGGCGAAAACGGTAGCGTTCGCCGTCGCGGCTAAGCTCCAGCGTCAGGGCATCGCTGACCACCTGGTGATAACGCACGATGCGCTCGAACACCTCGCGCAGGCTGCCGCTGGCCACTAGTGCATACCCCAAGGCATGGAAGGTGGTGGGGCTGACAAACCGCGACACCCGCAACCCAATCGCCGGATCGCCGCTGGCCTGCACCGCCAGTTCCCACAGGCGTGTGGTGGCCGACAGCGGATAACGCGCATTGGGGTCGTCCATCTGCAGGGGATCAAGCCCGGCCTCCGTGCACAGCGCGGCGCTGTCCAGGCCCAGGGCGTCGAGCTGCTTGCGCAGGGCGCGGGTCCAGCTGGCGAGGGAGGTGGGTTCGGTCATGACGATTGGCGCTTGCGGTCAACAGGTTGGCGCCTGGGGCTAGCGTCCTGCCAGATCGCTTGGGGCAGGATGGGCGCATCAATACATAAGAGGATGGGAGCATGGACGGTACTTCTGCAAGTCCCCAACAGATGAACGCACAACAGCGCTCGGCCAGAATCCGTGAAGTGGTGCTGGCCGAAGGCGTGCGCTTGCGCCAGCAACACCCTTGGCTGCTGCATCAGGATGCCATCGGCGCGGGTATCCTCGCGTTTGCGT
The DNA here is from genome assembly GCF_014230465.1 of Pseudomonas cremoris. The sequence continues at coordinate 595,790 of NZ_JAAXCY010000002.1, read as the reverse complement.
TAGTGGGCATGATCGGCTCGGCGGCGCTCTACATCACCGGTCACCTGGCCTGGTGGGCGTGCCTGCTGCTCAACGCGTTCCTCGCCTCGCTGACCCACGAGTTGGAACACGACCTCATCCACAGCATGTACTTTCGCAAGCAGCGCCTGCCCCACAACCTGATGATGGGCCTGGTGTGGCTGGCGCGTCCGAGCACCATTAACCCGTGGATTCGCCGCCGCCTGCACCTCAACCATCACAAGGTCTCGGGCACCGAAACCGACATGGAAGAGCGCGCGATCACCAACGGTGAACCGTGGGGTTTTGCCCGGTTGCTGATGGTTGGCGACAACCTCATGTCGGCATTCATCCGCCTGCTGCGGGCCAAGACCTGGAAGCACAAACTGACCATCCTCAAGCGCTCGTTGCTGGTGTATGCACCGCTGGCGCTGCTGCATTGGGGCGCGTGGTATGTGTTCCTCGGTTTCCATGCGGCCACTGGCATCGCCAGCCTCATGGGCGCGCCGATCGAATGGTCAGCCGGCACTTTGCAGATGATGCAGGTGATCGACATCGCAGTAGTGGTGATCATCGGCCCCAACGTGCTGCGCACCTTTTGCCTGCATTTTGTCAGCTCCAACATGCACTACTACGGCGATGTAGAACTGGGCAATGTGATCCAGCAAACCCAAGTATTGAACCCGTGGTGGATGTGGCCGTTGCAGGCGTTCTGCTTCAACTTCGGCAGCACCCACGGCATCCATCATTTTGTGGTGAAGGAGCCGTTTTACATCCGCCAGATGACCGCCAAGGTGGCGCATGAAGTCATGGCACAAATGGGCGTGCGCTTTAATGATTTCGGGACCTTTGCGCGGGCCAATCGGCTTGGCTTTCCACCGCCAACAGAGTTTCGATCAATGCCTTCGCAGCAGGTGACAGGCGCGTCCCCGCGCGGCTGATGATCCCGCAGCGGTTGTTCAAGCTATCCAGGGCATGCGGCACATTGCGCCAGTGCAACACCTGCAACGTGCCGCTGGCGAACTCATCGACGAACGCCTCTGCAGCGCCCAGGCCTATGGCGTCGGACTGGCTTACGATGGTCGCCAGCGCGGCAAACTGCTCAAGCTCGATGGCCGGCGCAAAATCGATGCGCCCGCTGAGGTTGGCGAGCAGTTTTCGGATGCCGGGCGCAATCAGTGGCGTGGCCAGCGGGTAGCCGAACAGGTCGTTGGTGGACAGGCTGTCCTTGGCCAGCAGCGGGTGTCCGGCGCGGCAGAAAAACACCGTGCGCCGGGGTGTCAGGACCTGGGTGTGGAAGTTCGGATCGGCCTCGAAGTGGCGCACATCGGCGATAAAGAATTCGATCTCTTCGCGGCTCAGGCTGCGCCCGAGTTTTTCCCAGTTATCCACCTGCAATGCGGTGCGCACTTTGGGGTAGGCGGTAATGAATCGCGCCATGGCCAGGGGCACCAGGTTAACCGCCGCCACCGAATCGCTGCCCAAGCGTACTTCGCCGGCATCGAGCTTGGTCATGCGCGTGACTTCATGGCTCAAGCGCGCTGCGCCTTGCACCAGGCTCAGGGCGTGTTGCAGCACCACCTGGCCCTCTGGGGTGGGGCGCAGGTCTTTGTGGGCACGGTCCACCAGCACGCAGCCGAATTCCTGCTCCAGGCCCTGGATGCTGCGGCTGAACGCCGGCTGAGTGATGCCCATGGCGTCGGCGGCGCGCACGAAACTGCGGTGCTCGTTCAGCGCGATGAAGTAGCGCAGTTGACGGAGATCCATGGGGCGCCCGGCGTCCAAGAGGAGAGCCGGAATTTTAAGGTGTCTGCTTATTCCGTCAATGAAGCATGTTTGTTTTATCTAGATCTTAAATGCATATATATAGAGCAGGCGCCGTGCGATAGGTGGCCGGGCTGAATACCCGCGTCACCACCAGCATTGCCACCACGGTCACCGTCAACACCACCCACGCGCTGACAAAGCTGCCGGTGAGTTCGCGCAGCCAGCCGGTCATCCACGGCGAAATCGCATTGATCAAAAAGCCCACGCCTTGCACGAAAGCCGCCAATTGCCCGGCTTGCCGTGGGTCGCGATGGTGGTCGAGGGTCAGCAGCAGGCTCAGCGCGAAACACGCACCCAGGCCGAAGCCGCACAGCGCCACCCACAGGTGTGGGAATTGCTGCGGCGCGATGATCAGGCCGAGGTAACCCACGGTCTGTGCCAACAGGCTGATGGCGAGTAGTGGGCGGCGGTCGACACCGCGTTGCGCCAACACCGGCATCAGTAGCGCGGCGATCACCTGGAAGATAGTCATGAACGCCAGCAGCGAGCCGCTGGGCAACACGCCCCAGCCCAATTGCTGATAGTAGGCCGGCAGCCACGCCACCATGCTCATATAGCCGCAGTTCACCAGGCCGAAGTACAGCGCCAACAGCCACGCGCGGCGGTTGCGCAGGCCCTTGAATGCGGGAAACTCTTTTGCGCTTTTGGCCGCGCCCAACGGCAACCAGGCCCATAACAGCAACGCCCCCAGCGCCGGCAACAACCAAACGCCCAACCCTGCCTGCCATTGCTGGAAATGCGTGGCCGCCATCGGGCTGAGCAACGCCGCGAGCCCGCCACCCGCCATCAGCGACGCCGAATACACGCCCATCGCCACGGGTACGCGGTGATGAAATTCGCGCTTGATCATCGCTGGCACCAGTGCCTGGATCAGCGCCACACCCGCGCCGCCGAGCAAGGCGGTTACCAGCAGCGTCGAGCCCTGACCCATCAGCCAGCGGGCCAGGCACGCCAGCAAAATCATCATCAAGCCCAGGGCGATGCCGCGTCGTTCGCCCAATTGCGCTTCAACCCGTACGCCTACTAAAGCGACCAGCCCCATGCACACCACCGGCAGGCTGGTGAGCAACGCGCTGCTTTGGAAACTCAAGCCGGTGGCCTGGCGGATTTCGCCAAGCAGTGGGCTGATGGAGCTGAGGATCGGCCGCAGGTTCAGGCCAAGCACTACGAGCAGGCCCCAGCCGGCGAGGGATTTATTGAGGGTCATGCAGGGCTTTCCATTGGCGGTACAAGGCCGTCATAGAGGCGTCGGGCAGATGCTGGATCGGCAGGCGTTGTTCGCTGAGGGGCAAGCCGACCTGTTGACCGATGGCTGCCGTCGACAGCCCGAAGGGTTCGGCCATTGCGTTGCTGGCCGCGAACACCACCCGCTCCACGCCGCACAGGTACATGGCGCTCAGGCACATCGGGCAGGGTTGGCCGCTGGCGTAGATCACACAACCCTCTAGGCGTGCGCCGAGTTGCCGGCTCGCTGCGCGTATGGCCAGCAGCTCGGCATGGGCGGTGGGGTCTTGGGTCAGGTGGATCTCGTTCACGGCCTCTACCAGCACTTCACCGTTGTGCGTCAGCACCGCGCCGAACGGGCGACCGCCATGGGCGACATTGGTGTGGGCTAGGGCGACAGCGCGTTGCAGGTACTGTTGATCGTCGGTCATGCAAGCCTCCGGGGCACGATGAAGGGTGAAGTATGCGTAGCCGCCGAGGTATTCTGAAATTAAATATAACCATGCCAACCAGTGGCAAATGGAATGGTGAGAACCATGTTCGATCCCGTGTTGCTACGCAGTTTTGTCGCCGTGGTGGACTGCGGCAACTTCACCCGCGCCGCCGAGCGCCTGCACCTGACCCAGTCCACCGTGAGCCAGCAGATCCGCCGCCTGGAAGAAGCCGTGGCCTGCCAGTTGCTCGACCGCGACCAGCGGCGGGTGGTGGCCACTGCCGAAGGTGAGCGCTTGCTGGCCTACGCGCGGCGCATCCTGGCGTTGCATGAAGAGGCTGCCGATGTGCTGATCAACCAGCAAAGCGACGGCGTATTGCGCCTCGGTGTGCCGGAAGACTTTGCGTCCGAACGGTTGATGCCGCTGCTGTCGGCGTTTGTGGTGGCTTACCCGCGTGTGCGCCTGGAAGTCACCAGCGGCCTTGGCCCGGAGTTGCAGCGCCAGTACCGCGCCGGAGAGTTCGACGTATTGCTGGTCAAGCAGATGGGCGACAGCGCCGACTGCCTGGCCTCGTGGCCGGAGCCGCTGTGTTGGGTGGACAGCCGTAGCACGCCGTCCCTGGGGCGCGACCCGCTGCCGTTGGTGGCTTTTCCGGTGGGCGGGTTGTACCGCAATGAAATGCTGCAACACCTAGAGGTGGGCGGTTGGCGCTGGCGCATCGGCTATTCCAGCGCCAGCCTGGCCAGTGTGTGTGCGGCAGTGGCGGCGGGGTTGGGCGTCAGCCTGTTGCCGCTGCGCGTGGTGCAAGCCGGGCATGTGGTGTTGGGCGTGGACAGTGGCTTGCCGGTGGTTCAAGGCGTGCGGCTGGCGTTGTATGCCCGCAGTGGCTTGGGCGAGGCGGGGCAGTGTTTACAGAGCGAGTTGTTCGATTTGTGCGCAAAAAGCCCCGTTGACTCATGCCTTTACTGAATATTTTGTATGCCTTAAAAGCATCGAAAAAATGCACCTCGCCTGGAGCCCGCGTAAACCGGGGCTTTGACGTTTCTAGATGTTTCATTTATTCGTTTTTGGTCTATGTATAACTGTAAAGATTACTTTAAGAGATAAGCGTCTGACCCCGATGATTCAGCCCACGACGGCCTTCCATGCAGGCCTGTCGGTTTTTTTGCTTAAAAACCGTAGGGAGTGAATCAATGGGCAATGTCCAAACCGCCGCCAGTGCACAAGAGGCGCAATGGCGCCAGGCACCGAGTGGTGAGTTGGTCGACCTTGGCCGGCCGCACCGCGCGCCGTTGGGGCAACTGCGAACGCAGAAGACCCCGAAGCGTTTCTCTAGCCGTCGCGAAGGGATTTTGCTGGGCTTGCTGGTGCTGGCCCTGCACGGTGCGGTGATTTATTGGGTGGCCCAGAAGCCGACCCCGGTGCTGCCGATCGTGCCGCCGGAAATTCCGCCAATGACCATCGAGTTCTCCCAGCCGGCGCCGCCGGTAGTTGAGCCGCCACCGCCTGTACCGCCACCACCACCGCCGCCTGTGGTTGAACCACCGCCACCGGTCGTGGATGAGTTGGCCGCAAAACCTGCGCCCAAAAAACCGATTCCAAAACCCAAGCCCGTGCCCAAACCGGTGCCCAAGCCTGAGCCCGCCCCTAAACCGGTCGAGCAGCCGCCTACGCCACCGAAACCGGCACCGCCTGCGCCGCCCGCGCCACCCGCGCCGGCCCCGGTAACACCCGCTTCGGCCAACGCTGCGTACCTGAAGAACCCGGCGCCCGAGTACCCGTCACTGGCCCAGCGCCGGGGCTGGGAAGGCACGGTCTTGCTCAGGGTGCATGTACTGGCCAGCGGCAAACCGGGTGAGATCCAGATCCAGAAAAGCAGCGGTCGCCAGCAACTCGACGACGCTGCCTTGGCCGCCGTGAAGCGCTGGAGCTTCGTACCGGCCAAGCAAGGTGATGTGGCCCAGGACGGCTGGGTCAGCGTACCGATCGATTTCAAGATTCACTAACTATTCGGCTGCGGTGTGTTGCACACGCCGCGACCTGCACAGAGGGAACACATCATGGCATTAGCATCTCCACTTGAATCCATCGAAAGCGCGGTGATCTGGCTGCTGGTGGTCTTTTCGGTCGCCACCTGGGGCTTGGCCCTGCTTAAGGGCGTGCAGTTCGGTCGCCTCAAGGCGCAGGATCGTAAATTCCACAAACAGTTCTGGGCGGCGTCGAGTCTCGACTCTGCCGCCGAGCTGGCTGAAACCCAACCGGGCGCCGCTGCCCGTGTGGCACAGGCCGGTTACGCCGCGATCCAAGTGGGCGACGCGCCGCACGCGGCTGACTTGAGCCAGGCGATCAACCACCAGGACCGCCTCGAACGTGCCCTGCGTCAGCAGATCGTACGTGAACGCCGCTCCCTGGAAACCGGCCTGGCCGTGGTCGCCAGTATCGGCAGTACCTCGCCGTTTATCGGTCTGTTCGGCACCGTGTGGGGCATCATGGAAGCCTTGAAAGGCATCAGCGCCGCGGGCTCCGCCAGCCTCGAAACCGTGGCCGGCCCGATTGGTGCCGCACTGGTTGCCACCGGCGTGGGTATCGCCGTCGCCGTGCCTGCGGTGCTGGTTTACAACTACTTCCTGCGTCGCCTCAAGCTCACCGCCGCCGACCTCGACGACTTCGCCCACGACTTTTACAGCCTGGCGCAGAAAAATTCGTTCCGTGTGCTGCTGCACCCCACACTGAACAAAGCCGCTGCCGGTACCCCGCAAAAAGTGAAGGAGGCGTCCTGAAATGGCCTTCTCCACACAAGACAGCGATGAGGTACTGAGCGAGATCAACGTCACGCCGCTGGTGGACGTGATGCTGGTACTGCTGGTGGTGTTTATCGTCACCGCGCCGCTGCTGACCAACGCGATCCCGATCAACCTGCCCAAGACCGAGTCCGTGGCGCCGGTAGAGCAGAAGGACCCGCTGGTGGTGAGCATCGACGGCGCTGGCAAAGTGTTTATCAACAAGGACGAAATTCAGCCGGACCTGCTGGAATTCAACCTGCAGTCGGCGAAAGCCAAGGACCCGGAGGTTCGGGTGCAACTGCAGGCTGACGATGGAGTGAACTACGGCGAAGTGGCGCGAGCCATGGCGTCTATCGAACGCGCGGGCATTACCAAGTTGTCGGTGATTACCGCTCGTTAAGTTGCAAATGCCTCGACAATTTTTTGGCCGTCTCCTTGGCAGGGTGCGGCCTTTTTTTTGCCTGTGATTTGAGGATCGCCACAGATTCCAATCTGAAATCAGGTCAGTGTGGGAGCGGGCTTGCTCGCGAATGCGGTGGGTCAGCGATGAAGGTGTCGACTGACACACCGCATTCGCGAGCAAGCCCGCTCCCACATTTGGATCTCCACTGTGGTTGAGTTTTTGGTTATTAATAAATAGCTTCTTATTCCTTAACGAATATAACCCTCGTCCCTATACTGTCCTACAACGTTAAACGCTGCAGGAGGGCACACCCATGCACAGCGAGTCGATTCGTTATCTGATCGTGCCGGGCTGGCAAGGATCGCCAGAAGATCATTGGCAAAGTCATTGGCAGAACAGCCTGCCCAACAGCGCGCGCGTGGAGCAGGCCGATTGGCTGACGCCGCGCCGCGAAGACTGGGTGGCGGCGCTGGCCGAGGCTATCGCTGCTGACAGCACGCCGGTGATCCTGATTGCCCATAGCCTGGGCTGCATCACCGTGGCCCATTGGGCGGCCACCGCGCCGGTGCAGTTCTTGCGTCAAGTGCGCGGTGCCTTGTTGGTGGCCCCGGCTGATGTTGAACGACCTGCTTGCTCGCCTGCCTTGCGTAATTTCGCGCCGATCCCGACTGACCTGTTGCCGTTCCCGAGCCAGGTCGTCAGCTCTGACAACGACAGCGCCGTCAGCGCCCCACGGGCCCTGGAGCTGGCACGCAACTGGGGTGCCGAAGCCGGCATCCTGTCGGGCGCCGGCCATATCAATGTGAAGTCCGGCCACCAGCGCTGGGAGCAGGGTTTCGCTTACCTCTATCGCCTGCAAAACCGCCTTGAGCATCACGCCCGGCGTAGTGCCTGAACATTTTTCAACGCCCCGTCCCTGAGTGGATCCGGGGCGGGAGCCTGCCATGAGTCTGCATGAAACCTACGGCCAGCCACTGCTGACCTTTCCCGACGCCGATAAAAGCCCGCTGAGCATCCGCGCCAAGGCGCTGGTGTTTGTCGACCCACGCTCGCGGCAACTGCGCGAAGACCTCGAAAGCCTCGCCCCCCGCGCCTTGCCCGTGTTGATTCGCGGCGAGACCGGCAGTGGTAAAGAATTGCTGGCGCGCCACATTCACCGCGGCAGCGATCGTGGAGGTTTGTTTGTGTCGGTCAATTGCGGCGCCATCAGCCCGACTTACGCCGATGCCGAATTGTTCGGCTATGCCGCCGGCAGCCACAGTGGCGCGGCCAGCAGTCGGGCCGGATGGTTTGGCTCGGCCAACGGCGGCACCTTGTACCTGGATGAGATCGGCGATTTGCCGTTGCCGATCCAGGTCAAGTTGCTCGCCGCCCTGGAGAATCATGAAGTCACCCGAGTGGGTGCTCATCAGCCAAGCCCAGTGGATGTGCGCCTGGTGGCGGCCACCAGCATCGACCTGGCCCAGGCCGTGGCGGCGGGCAAGTTTCATGAGCGTCTGTTCCATTACCTGAGCGAAGGCCAGTTGGAGTTACCGGCACTGCGTGAGCGTGTCGGCGACATTCTGTCCCTGGCGGAATATTTCCTGGGCATCTACAGCCAGCGCCTGGACCTGCCGGTGCCGCTGATCAGCGACGCCGCCCAGCACGTGTTGGAACACCACAGTTGGCCGGGCAATACCCGCGAGCTGGAAAACGTTATTCACTTTGCGTTGCTGGTGAGCAGCGGCGACGAGATTCTGCCGGAGCATTTAAACCTGCCAGTGGCCGGTTCACCGTTGGAGCAAGTACAGCGGATCTACGCCAGTGCCAGCCCAGCCGAGCAAGAAACTCTGCGCAAATTCCTACATGAACAAAATGGAATATCAACGTGAATAAAAGATATTGTTCGGGAATAAAAAATCTAGGTATTGTCACTCCCACGCCGCGATAGCACTTCGCTGGCACACCCTATAAAAACGGTCGTCACAGACGCCCTCGGAATTCCGATAAGGACACTGCATGAAAAAGGTTCTGTTGTTTACCGCACTGGCGGCTGCCCTGACTGCAAGCTTCGCCCAAGCCAACGAGAAGCTGGTGGTTGCGGCCACCCCGATCCCGCACGCGGAGATCCTCGAACTGGTCAAGCCAACCCTGGCCAAAGAAGGCGTGGACCTGGAAATCAAAGTCTTCACCGACTACGTGCAACCTAACGTGCAAGTGGCCGAGAAGCGTCTGGACGCCAACTACTTCCAGACCCTGCCGTACCTGGAAAACTTCAACAAGGGCAAGGGCACCAACCTGGTGACCGTGGTCGGCGTGCACGTTGAACCGTTCGGCGGCTACTCGAAAAAAATCAAGAAAATTGAAGACCTGAAAGACGGCGCCACCGTGGCCATCCCGAACGAAGGCTCAAACAGCGGCCGTGCCCTGTTGCTGCTGCAAAAGGCTGGCGTGATCACCCTGAAAGACCCAACCAACGCCCTGGCCACGCCGAAAGACATCGCCAGCAACCCGAAACACCTGAAATTCAAAGAGCTGGAATCGGCCCTGCTGCCACGCGTACTGGACCAGGTTGACCTGGACCTGATCAACACCAACTACGCCCTGGAAGCCGGCCTGAACCCAGCGAAAGACGCGCTGATCCTGGAAAGCGCTGACTCGCCATACGTGAACTTCCTGGTAGCTCGTCCGGACAACAAGGACAGCGACGCCATCCAGAAGCTGTCCAAGGCCCTGACCAGCCCTGAAGTCAAAGCGTTCATCGAGAAGAAATACAGCGGTGCGGTAGTGCCTGCGTTTTGATGTAACTGAAAACCCCCTTCAAGGTTTCAACGCCGATGGCTACTACAGCGTCGGCGTTTTTTTATTGGGCCTGGAATACGGTCAAAACTGTGGGAGCGGGCTTGCTCGCGAATGCGGTGTGTCAGAGACACATTCATCGCTGACCCAACGCATTCGCGAGCAAGCCCGCTCCCACATTTGAACTGTGTAGGCTCACACAATTCGGCTATTGATCGCCCTACGCAACGCCATCAACCACTTCACCAATTCCTGCGGATCCATCGGTTTCAATTCTTTCATCATTCATTCCCTCGAATCACAGACCCCAAGACCATAGCCGTCACCCGGCAAACCCGCGAATCCGGGGGTTATCTTTTTGGGTGATATCAATATGCTATTTGGGTATTTAAATTTTCTTTTTTATACCTTTAAAGTTCGCGTTACCCGACGTTACCCACGCCGGATCGAACCGCGCACGTCGCATTACCCCTGCGACGTTTTGGACTTCCGATGACCTTCGATTTTGCTTTTATCCTCAGCACCTTGCCGGCGTTTTTAAAGGCCGTGGGCGTGACGCTGCAAGTGGGCCTGATCGCCATTGCCACCTCTCTGCTGGTGGCGCTGATCAACGCCGCACTGCTGGTATTCCGCACGCCCTACCTGTCGCGCCTAGTGGCGCTGTACGTCGAGCTGGCGCGGAACACGCCGCTGCTGATCCAACTGTTTTTCGTCTACTTCGCGCTGCCCGCCCTGGGGTTCAATATCTCCGGGTTCTGGGCGGCGATTATCACCATGACCTTCCTCGGCGGCGCCTACCTCACCGAAGTGTTGCGCGCTGGTGTGGAAGCGGTGCCGCTGGCGCAGATCGAGTCGGGTAAATCCATCGGCCTGTCGGACTGGCAGCTGTTGCGCCATGTGATCCTGCCCCAGGCCGGCATCCTCAGCCTGCCGGCACTGTTCGCCAACTTCATCTTCCTGCTCAAGGAGACCACCGTGGTCTCCGCCGTGGCGGTACCAGAGATTCTCTACACCACCAAGAGCTACATCGCCCTCTACTACAAGACCTACGAAATGCTCGCCGTGTTGACGCTGATTTGCGTGTTGCTGTTCTTGCCGCTGTCGCTGCTGCTCAGCCGCCTGGAAAGGAGGCTCCAGCATGGCCAGTTCGGGTCTTGAGTTGTTGTGGGTGTCGTTGCCGCAATTGGGCAAGGGCGCTGCGCAAACGCTGTCGATTTCATTCTTGAGCATCGCGTTCAGCACCGTCGGCGGCGTGCTGTACGGCGTGCTGCGCACGTTGAACAACAAGGTGATCAATGCGGTGCTGCGGGTGTACCTGGAGCTGTTTCGCGCGATCCCGGTGCTGGTGTGGTTGTACCTGCTGTTTTTCGGCTTGCCGATTTTCTTCGGCCTGAGCATCCCGAGCTTCTGGTGTGCCGTGTTGGTGCTGTCACTGTGGGGCGCCAGTGAAGTGGGTGAAGTGGTGCGCGGCGCGTTGCATTCGCTGCCCCGTGGCCAGCGCGAAGCGGGCTTGTCGATTGGCCTGTCCGACCCGCAACTGTACGGCTACGTGTTGCTGCCCCAGGCCCTCAAGCGCATGACGCCGCCGACCATCAACGTCTACACGCGCATCATCAAGACCAGCTCGCTGGCGGTGCTGATCGGCGTCGTGGACGTGATCAAGGTTGGCCAGCAAATCATCGAACGCACCTACGAGTCAGTGCTGATCTACGGCGTGCTGTTCCTGTTTTTCTTCTTTATCTGCTACCCGTTGTCGGCCGCCTCCAAGGTGCTGGAACGGCGCTGGGCCCAAGCATGAGCGCATTGATCGAGTTCCAGGGTTTCAATAAATACTTCGGCGACCAGCAGGTGCTCAAGGGCATCGACCTGAGCGTGCAAAGCGGTGAAGTGGTGGTGATTCTCGGCCCCAGCGGCTGCGGCAAAAGCACCTTGCTGCGTTGCCTTAACGGGCTGGAAGTGGCCCACAGCGGCAGCCTGCGTTTCGCTGGCAACGAGTTGCTGGACAAAAAAACCGACTGGCGCCAAGTGCGCCAGGACATCGGCATGGTGTTCCAGAGCTACCACTTGTTCCCGCACATGAGCGTGCTCGACAACATCCTGCTCGGCCCGCTGAAAGTGCAGAAGCGTGATCCTCGCGAAGCCCGCGAGCAAGCCGAAAAACTCCTGGAACGCGTGGGCTTGGCCGACAAGCGCGACGCCTTCCCGCGCCAGCTCTCCGGCGGCCAGCAGCAGCGCATCGCCATCGTGCGTTCGCTGTGCATGAACCCCCAGGTGATGCTGTTTGATGAAGTCACCGCCGCCCTCGACCCGGAAATGGTCAAGGAGGTGCTGGAAGTGATCCAGGGCCTGGCCCGCGATGGCATGACCTTGTTGATCGTCACCCACGAAATGGCCTTTGCCCGCGCCGTCGCCGACCGCGTGGTGTTCATGGAGGCCGGTCGCATCCTCGAACAAAACACCCCCGAAGAATTCTTTACGAACCCGCAAACCGCACGCGCGCAGCAGTTCCTGGAGAAGTTCTCCTTTGTGTCAACACTGCCCAAGAAAACCAAGGAACTGGAGCTGCTATGAAAAAGTTACTACTGCCACTGTTGACCGTCGCCGTACTGGCCGGCTGCGATAAAAAGGCCGAAGAGCCTGCAAAACCCGTTGCCGCCGCGAGCTACATCGACAAGATCAAGGCGCGCGACAAGCTGATCGTCGGCGTATTCACCGACAAGCCGCCGTTCGGCTTTGTGAACGAAGCGGGCCGCTATGTGGGCTTCGATACCGACATCGGCCGTCAATTCGCCAAGGACCTGTTGGGCGATGAAAACAAAGTCGAGTTCGTCGCGGTCGAGCCAGCCAGCCGCATTCCGTTCCTGCAGAGCGACAAGGTCGACCTGATCCTCGCCAACATGACCGTGACCCCTGAGCGCAAGGAAGCGGTGGACTTCACCAACCCCAACCTGAAAGTCGCGGTACAGGCCCTGGTGCCGAACGACAGCGCGGTGAAAAGCCTGGACGACCTGGCCACCCGCACCACCATCGTCACCACCGGCACCACTGCCGATATCTGGCTGACCAAGAACCACCCGGACTGGAAACTGCTCAAGTTCGAGAAAAACTCCGAGTCCCTGCAAGCGCTGTCCGCTGGCCGTGGCGATGCCTATGCCCAAGACAACCTGGTGCTGTTCAGCTGGGCCAAGCAGAACCCAGGCTACCGCGTGCTGGAAGAAAAACTCGGCGACGAAGCGCCGATTGCGCCAGCGGTGAAGAAGGGCAACACCGAACTGCGTGACTGGGTGAATGCCGAGTTGGCGAAGTTGGGTGAAGAGAAATTCTTGCTCAAGCTGTATGACCAATATGTGCGTAAAGAGCTGAGCGATGACACCAAGCCTGAGAGCGTGATTGTTGAAGGCGGTAAGTGGCAGGGTTGATTGGTGTCTGGGTCGAGGGCTCCCCTCGACCTGTCCTCCGAACTGGCGGACTTGCCTATTAGAGGAGCGTGCATCGATTGGGTATCGGTCACTCAGTTCTCCGGGCAGCGGTTGGTTGGAGGCATCATGGCTCCTCATCAACGTAATGACCTACCAATCCAAGCCAACGCCAGACTACCTTCTCACCGCCAATCCAAGGCATCTGGGGTTCATCGTCAAACAATTGCAGAGTCCTGGGCTTGTACTCGCAGACCCACAACCCCGGATAGGGACAAGGTTCGCCACTGTGTGCACGAAGGCCACTCACAGCCCAGATCCAGCGAACGATCTGACCTTGATGAAGAGGGAGCCGCTCGCTCAACGTAACGTCACAATCTACACAGCGATCGCGCTCCATTTCCCAGCGACCTGCACGAGGTGCCGGTTCAAGGCTGTTGGCGAAACTGGAAGGTGTTTGATCAAGGTCGCGCTGCCAAAAAACCGCTTCGTCGCCTGACTCGCTGGCGAGGGCCGGCAGGATATCGCCCTGCTTGAAGGCGCGGCGGGAGTACGCCTGATCAGGGACGAACCACAAGCCGGATTGGGTGCACGCCATGCCTGAAACAATGCTAAGCGGCATCACTTTGCTGGAGACCTGTGCTGGGGATATCTCCGGCGGCCTCTTAAATCGTGCTGCCGGCGACGGCCAATCACCGTCAGTGTCGAAACGGGCCATCCAGCGGCGGCTGTCAGCATCGGTGAAGCGCTCGTTGGGATCGCCGTCCCATTGGCCGAAACCGAGCAATCCCAAGTCGTCGTAGCGGATAGGTTTGAGGAGTTTGTTCAGGAGCATGGGCAATTCGGGCACGCCTTGCTCGACGGGGTATAGCTCGGGTTGTTCGCCCAGTTCGATCCATTGGCCGCTGTGTAGTTCGGTAATGCTGATGCGCGGATGGGCAAGAGCCGTACGTACTTGCTCGCGGGTGAGGTCAAGTTTTTCACGCCAGTGGTCGGCGAGGAGAAAGGCCCAGGTGGGAGGGCGGATGCCGTTAAGCAGTTCGCGTTGCATACCAAAAGCATAATCAATATCCAGGCCATAGAAGCTTGGAGCTAATGCCCGCTCCCATGTGGTGACAGCGGAACGGGTACCAAATTCAAGCGGGTTGGCCATGGCAAAGCCGCTGTAAACCTGATACGCCTTGAGCAGGTCAATGGTCTTGAGTACAAAGCGGCGCCATGCTTCGCGGTTTTCCAACCACCATTGCCAACGGTAATAGAAGACGATGGATGAATAGCTGGATCTCCTGTGCTCATCTCTTATAAACCACGTGCACCAGAAGTACCCCGCCGTAGTCGGTGAGGAAGCATGGTTTTTTTCATCGGTGAATTTGAAAACAAAGTGCTCGTAATGCTTGGCTTTCCTGGCCTGCTCACGTAGATCCGGCAAACGTGACGAGCCGTAAGGATGTGGACGCTCTGAAATTGGGTGGGTCCCAATGGTGTAGGGCTTTCCAAGCAATTGCTCAAAGGCGTCGTGAATATCCACCATCAGCAGTGCTACTTCTTGGTGGTTATCCGGGCCAGGGGGGAAATAGAAGCTGATGAAGGGGCTGATGCCATGGGAAGCTTCTTCAGTGCCGGACTCTGAATTGGGCCACTCTTTCAGTAACTCGACAAACAGATCTCGTTCTTCGGCAGTAAACATTTGATGAGTTGTACTCATAAATTAGCTCTTCTTCCTTACCTGTTGGTGTTGCGCCGATTTCTTTTCATCCGCTTCAAAGCCGGTGCAATCTTCCGGCACCCGCAGCAGCGCTACTTTTTCTGTGCCGATTTTGTCCCGATTAATGCCGGTTTTCGGTGTCATGAGCTCTACGTAATCCATCATTTGCTTATCTTTTATCCAATCTCCCGGAAACTTGATCTCAATCGCCGCAAACACATTGTCCGTTTCAAACGCCTCCTGCCGGTACTCGACTACCACCAAGTCCGGAGCCAGACTCTCCCAAGGGCGCGGCCAGAACGGAAACACCTTGCCGAACCGCTTTGGCCGAGTTTCAGGTTCCCCCAGCAAGGCTTTTGAGCTGTTACGGTTGTAATTGGGCTCGGCCTTGAGCGGGCTGCACCACTCCAGCACTTCGTCTATCGCCTCAAACAGCAACGAAGCGGTGGTTTGCTTGAGCGCCACCTCGATGGTGGTCGTCACACTGTCGCCGGCGACGCTCTTGCGCAGGCGACGTGGCACCTTGATCGGCATCTGCAGGGCGACGTTGCACACCTGGCTGATGGCCGGGCGGAACGGTACTTTGCGCTCGATGTATTCCTTGAAGATCACGTTTTCATTACCGCGTCGCGAAACGGTGCTATTGCCGCCCCGGTCCACCAGGGCAAAGGTTGAACTCTTGATTTCGATTTCACGGGTCAGCGCTTCAATAGCCTGCTGCAAGACTTGCTTGATAGTGCTTTTGCGTTCAGCAATTTCACTGGCGAGCCGCGCCAGGTCGGCAGTGCTCATGGCTGCCTCGTGGGCCTGATATACCCGATAGGCGCGGTATGCACCTGCAAGAAGGGCTGCGGCGGCTGGGGCTGGCATCAGTCAAGGTCTCCGATGTATTGATCAAGAAAATCATCGGGGAAAAGCCCGGCGTCATCGTGAACCACGGCTTGTTCTTCAATGAGTACGACGCTGGGTTGCCAGGTTTCAGTGACACTACGTCAAAGGCATCCCCCTTCAGGGTTCAAAGGTGTAGCGCAGGTAGCTTTGGCGGGGCATCGGGATTCCTTGTCGAATCTGTGGTTTGCAGTCGATCAGGTAGGTGGCGTTCTGGGGGGCAGCGTCTGCGCTTTGCAGTTCGTTACGGGCGCCACTCTACGCAGGCGTGATTTGAGGCCTCAATAGCGTGGAGACAATCAAGAGGCATCCGACATTGCCGACTGTGATGAGCTGTCGGACATATCCCATCAGTTGCACAAACCGCAACCGACTACCCCGTCCTGTTGATCGAAAGCGATGCTCCGCTCAGCGAGTTGCACGCTTGCGCAAGCGAGCGTCTAGACGCCGTACTTGCCTACCTGCACCTGATGGCCTGTTCAAACGTGTCCGACTATGCCGAGCACGACATCAATACCGTCGCCAATACCGCCCGGATCATGGTCCAGGATGTGGCAGATGTGTTTACTGTGATTGAGCGGCGCGGGTTTGATTCACCTGCGGTGAGTTGATGTGATTTGAGCTGTGCGAAAACCCGCTTCGGCGGGTTTTCTGGTTATTGGGTGGCATGACAGGGTTGATGCTGCTGTACCGCCGTCATCACGCACTCGCTGGGCTCGACGGCTTCCACAACAGTGGTGATCGCGAGGTTGCGATCCTCATTGGCACACTTCAATCACTCCGGCCAATGCCACGCCGGCGCATCCAAAATCCCCTGCCCGACTATCCGGGTCTCACCTAAAACCTTATCCAACACAATCGAATTGCACCCCGCATCCTGCTGCAAGGCCGCAATCAACCGACTCGCATGGGACACCACCCACACCTGGCACTGCCGGGATGCCTGGATAATCAAGCGCGCCAACGCCGGCAGCAGGTCGGGATGCAGACTGGTCTCGGGCTCGTTCAGCACCATCATGGTCGGCGGCCTGGGCGTGAGGAGCGCGGCGATCAGCAGCAGGTAACGCAAGGTACCGTCCGACAGCTCCGCCGCCGACAATGGCCGCAGCAACCCTTCCTGGTAGAACTCAATCGCAAAGCGCCCGCCCTGTAACGGTTGGATGTTCAAGCGCGCGCCGGGGAACGCATCGCTTACGGCCTGTTGCAAGGCGTCGGGATCACCTATCTCGCGGATGGTCTGCAACGCCGCCGCTAAATCGCGCCCATCGTGGTGCAACACCGGCGTGCGTGTGCCCAGTTGTGGCTGGCGCACGGGTGCGTCGACATCGCTGCGAAAGTGATCATAAAAACGCCAGCCACGAATGCTTTCTCGTAGCAGCAACACCTCTGGCGAACCACGCAAGCTGCCGACTTGATCGAACAGGCTGTGGTAGTTGGGCGTGTGCTGGGCCAGTACGTCCCAATTGCGCCCGTCACGTGCCCGCACCATTGGCCCGGAACGCTGTACCAGCAGGCTGGCCGGGCGGTAGATGTGGCCGGCCCAGATGCATTCCTTCTTCACTTCCGGGTCCAGGGAGAAAAAGGACAAGCTCGGCTCGGGCAACCCCAGGGAAATGGCGTAGCTGAAATCTTCCCCGGCAAAGCCCAGACGCAGGCGCTTGACACCTTGGCGCACCGACGACTCTATCGGCACCTCGCCCTGGCGCATGCGACGGCTGATGCTTTCCGGCCCGGCCCAGAAGGTGGAGTCCAGGCCGCCCTCACGGGCCAGCGCGTTGATCACCCCACCTTGGGCAGTTTCCGCTAGCAGGCGCAGGGCGCGGTACAGGTTGGACTTACCGCTGCCATTGGGACCCGTGACCAGGTTCAGTCGGTCCAAGGGCACTACCAATTTATTGATCGAGCGGTAATTGGCCACCGCGAGGGTCTTGAGCATGGGCATTCAATCGGCGTGGGAACCATTGGAGTATGGGAGCCTCCATGCAGATAAGGAACCCTGAACTAAGCTCACAGTCGCATACACACTGGCAAGTCGGCATCACGCAAAAGGAGCCTGCATGGGCGGTCGTATTTCCACCTGTATTTTCGGACTTGGCCTACTGACGCTGCTAAGCGGCTGTGGCCAGGAAAAGGCTGAGCCCAAGCAGCATTCGCGGGTCTTTGTGCAGACCGTGCAGTCAGCTGATTTTGCTGCAGCGGTCACGCTGACCGGGGATATCCAGGCCCGTGTGCAAACCGATTTATCCTTCCGCGTGGGCGGCAAGATCATCCAGCGCATGGTGGATGTGGGCGACCGCGTCACCGCCAAGCAAGTGCTGGCCAAGCTCGATCCCAAGGACTTGCAAACCAACGTCGACTCGGCCCAAGCCCAAGTCGTGGCCGAGCAGGCGCGGGTCAAACAGACTGCTGCCGCTTTTGTACGCCAGGAAAAGCTCTTGCCCAAGGGCTATACCAGCCGCAGCGAATACGACGCCGCCCAGGCCGCGTTGCGCAGCAGTCAAAGTGCGCTCGCCGCCGCCCAGGCCCAACTGGCCAACGCCCGCGAACAACTCGGCTACACCGCCTTGATCGCCGACGCGCCCGGTGTGATTACTGCGCGCCAGGCGGAAGTGGGCCAAGTGGTGCAAGCCACCGTGCCGATTTTCAGCCTGGCCCAGGACGGCGAGCGCGATGCGGTGTTCAACGTCTATGAGTCGTTGTTGGTGGAGCCGCCGCCTGATGCGCCGATCACCGTCAGCCTGCTGGATAACCCCAGCATCAAGGCCCAGGGCAAAGTTCGCGAAGTGACGCCCGCCGTGGCGGCCAACACCGGCACTGTGCAGGTCAAGATCGCCCTGGAGGCGTTGCCCAAAGGCATGCAGCTGGGGTCGGTGGTCAGTGCCACGGCCAACGGCCCGGCCAAGCCCAGCATCGAGTTGCCGTGGTCGGCCCTGACCAAAGACCTCAACGAACCCGCCGTATGGTTGATCGACAGCGACGGCAAGGCGCAATTGCACAAGGTCAGCGTGGCGCGTTACCTCACCGGGAAAGTCATCCTCAGCGACGGCCTCAAGGGCGGCGAAAAAGTTGTGGTCGCTGGCGGGCAATTGCTGCACCCCGGCATGCTTGTGGAAATCGCCCAGCAAGGAGCCCAGCCATGAAGCGCCTGACGGTGTTGCTCACCGCCAGCCTGTTGCTGGTGGCCTGCTCCAAGGAAGAAGCGCCGCCGGAGCCCGTGCGCCCGGTGTTGTCCATGGAAGTAAAAGCCGAGGACCAGGAAACCCTCGGCCGCTTCGCCGGTACCATCCAGGCCCGCTATGAAAGCAACCTGGGTTTCCGCGTACCCGGCCGCATCGCCCGTCGCGCTGTGGATGTGGGCGCCGAAGTGGAGAAGGGCGCCTTGCTCGCTGTACTCGACCCCACCGATCAACAGAACCAGCTGCGTGCCGCCCAGGGCGATCTGGCCAAGGTGCAGGCGCAATTCATCAACGCCCAGGCCAATGCGCGCCGCCAGCAAGAATTGTTCAACCGGGGCGTCGGTGCCCAGGCCCAGTTGGATGTCGCCCAGACCGACCTGAAAACCACCCAGGCGTCCCTCGACCAGGCCCAGGCTTCGGTCAACCAGGCCAAGGACCAACTCAACTACGCCGAGTTGCGCACCGACCACGCCGGCATTGTCACCGCCTGGAATGCCGAGGCTGGCCAGGTGGTCAGCGCCGGCCAGCAAGTGGTGACCCTGGCCCGCCCCGATATCAAGGAAGCCGTGATCGACCTGCCCGCCGGCCTTGCCGAACGTTTGCCGCCGGACGTGGTGTTCCTGGTCGCCGAGCAGCTCAACCCTAACGTGCACACCACCGCCATCGTGCGCGAGATCGAACCCCAAGCCCAAAGCGCCACACGGACCCGGCGTGCACGCTTGACCCTGGCCGAGACGCCACCTGCGTTCCGCCTTGGCACGGCGATCAGTGTGACTTTGAGCACCGCCATCGCGCCACGCATTGAAGTGCCCCTAAGCGCCTTGCAGGAGGTCGACGGCAAGACCCGCATCTGGCTGCTCGACACCCAGAGCCAGACCGTGCAGCCGCGTGATGTAACGGTCATCAGCCGTGACGCCAGCAGCGCGTTGCTCAACGGCGGCGTCAAACCCGGCGAGCGCATCGTCACCGCTGGCGTGAACAGCCTGAAACCCGGGCAAAAAGTCAAAATCGACGAGGACAGCCCGCGATGAAAGGCAGCTTCAACTTATCCGACTGGGCCCTCAAGCATCAGTCCTTCGTCTGGTACCTGATGTTCGTTGCGCTGCTGATGGGCGTGTTCTCCTACATGAACCTGGGGCGCGAGGAGGACCCTTCCTTCACCATCAAGACCATGGTGATCCAGACCCGTTGGCCGGGCGCGACCCAGGAAGAAACCCTCAAGCAAGTCACCGACCGCATCGAGAAAAAGCTCGAAGAGCTGGACTCCCTCGACTACGTGAAAAGCTACACCCGGCCCGGTGAGTCCACGGTGTTTGTGTTCTTGAAGGACACCACCAGCGCCAAGGATATCCCCCATATCTGGTACCTGGTGCACAAGAAGATCGACGATATTCGCGGCAGCTTCCCCCAGGGTTTACAGGGGCCGTCGTTCAACGATGAGTTCGGTGATGTGTTCGGTTCGGTGTACGCCTTTACCGGCGATGGCCTGACGATGCGCCAACTGCGCGACTACGTGGAACAGGTGCGCGCCGAGATCCGATCGGTGCCGGGGCTGGGCAAGGTCGAGATGATCGGCCAGCAAGACGAAGTGATCTACCTGAACTTTTCCACGCGCAAACTGGCGGCGTTGGGGATTGATCAACGTCAGGTCGTACAAAGCCTGCAATCGCAGAACGCAGTGACGCCCGCCGGGGTGATCGAGGCAGGCCCCGAGCGGATTTCGGTGCGCACGTCGGGGCAGTTCGCTTCGGAGAAAGACCTGGCCAACGTCAACCTGCGGCTCAATGACCGCTTCTATCGGCTGGCAGATATCGCTGACATCAGCCGTGGCTACGTCGACCCGGCGCGGCCGATGTTCCGCTTCAATGGCAAACCGGCGATTGGCCTGGCGATTGCCATGCAGAAGGGCGGCAATATCCAGGCGTTTGGCAAGGCCCTGCATGAACGCATGGACGAACTGACCGCCGACCTGCCGGTGGGCGTGGGCGTGCATAAGGTGTCGGACCAGGCGGAAGTGGTGGAAGAAGCCGTCGGTGGCTTTACCAGTGCGCTGTTTGAGGCGGTGATCATTGTGCTGGTGGTGAGTTTTATCAGCCTGGGCATGCGCGCCGGTTTGGTGGTGGCGTGTTCAATCCCGTTGGTGCTGGCGCTGGTGTTCGTGTTCATGGAATACAGCGGCATCACCATGCAGCGGGTCTCGCTGGGCGCATTGATCATCGCCCTCGGCCTGTTGGTGGACGACGCGATGATTACCGTGGAGATGATGATCACGCGCCTGGAAAAAGGCGAAACCAAGGAGCAGGCGGCGACCTACGCCTATACGTCCACGGCGTTCCCGATGCTTACCGGTACGTTGGTGACGGTCGCGGGCTTCGTGCCGATTGGCCTCAACGCCAGCTCGGCCGGCGAATACACCTTCACCCTGTTCGCGGTGATTGCCGTGGCGATGCTGGTGTCGTGGGTGGTGGCGGTGCTGTTTGCACCGGTGATTGGCGTGCACATCCTCAGTGCCAACGTGAAACCCCACAACGCCGAGCCGGGCCGGGTAGGCCGTGCGTTCAATGGCGGCATGCTGTGGGCCATGCGTAACCGTTGGTGGGCCATCGGCATCACCGTTGCGTTGTTCGTGGCGTCGGTGTTTTCCATGCAGTTCGTGCAGAACCAGTTCTTCCCGTCGTCGGACCGTCCGGAAATTCTCGTCGACCTGAACCTGCCGCAAAACGCCTCGATTAACGAGACCCGCAAGGCCGTCGACCGCCTGGAAGCGATCATCAAGGACGACCCGGACATTGCGCGCTGGAGCACTTACATCGGCCAGGGCGCGATCCGTTTCTACCTGCCGCTGGACCAACAACTGGAAAACCCCTACTACGCGCAGTTAGTGATCGTCAGCAAAGGCCTGGAAGAGCGCGGTGAGCTGATCAAGCGCCTGCAAAAACGCCTGCGCGATGACTTCGTCGGTATCGGCAGTTTTGTGCAACCCCTGGAAATGGGCCCGCCGGTGGGACGCCCGATCCAGTACCGAGTGTCTGGCAAGGACATCGACCAGGTGCGCAAACACGCCATCGAACTGGCGACGTTGCTCGATCAAAACACCCACCTGGGCGAGATCATTTACGACTGGAACGAGCCCGGCAAAGTGCTGCGCGTGGACATCGCCCAGGACAAGGCGCGGCAACTGGGGCTGTCGTCAGAAGATGTGGCGCAACTGATGAACAGCGTGGTCAGCGGCGCCTCGGTGACCCAAGTGCACGACGATATCTACCTGATCAACGTGGTCGGCCGCGCCGAAGACGCCGAGCGCGGCACCCCGGAAACCTTGCAGAACCTGCAGATCGTCACGCCTAACGGCACCTCGATTCCATTGCTGGCGTTCGCCACCGTGCGCTATGAGCTAGAGCAGCCGCTGGTGTGGCGCCGCGACCGCAAGCCGACCATCACCATCAAGGCCTCGGTGCGCGATGAGATGCAGCCGACGGACCTGGTCAAGCAGTTGGCGCCGACCATCGACAAGTTCAATGCCGAGTTGCCGGTGGGTTACAAGGTCGCCACCGGCGGCACCGTGGAAGAAAGCGGCAAGGCCCAGGGCCCGATTGCCAGCGTGGTGCCGTTGATGCTGTTCCTGATGGCCACCTTCCTGATGATCCAACTGCACAGTGTGCAGAAGATGTTCCTGGTGGCGAGCGTCGCGCCGCTGGGGCTGATCGGCGTGGTGCTGGCGCTGATCCCCACGGGCACGCCGATGGGCTTTGTGGCGATCCTGGGCATCTTGGCGCTGATCGGCATCATCATCCGCAACTCGGTGATCCTGGTGACGCAAATCGATGCGTACGAGCGCGACGGCTACACGCCGTGGGACGCGGTGGTAGAAGCCACCGAACATCGGCGCCGGCCAATCCTGCTGACGGCCGCTGCGGCGAGCCTGGGCATGATCCCCATCGCCCGCGAAGTGTTCTGGGGGCCGATGGCGTACGCGATGATTGGCGGGATTATCATCGCCACATTGCTGACGCTGCTGTTCCTGCCGGCGCTGTATGTGGCCTGGTACAAGATCCGCGAGCCGAAGCCAGACCAACAGGAAAAACGCGGTTAAAAATGTGGGAGCGTGCTTGCTCGCGAAAGCGGTGTAGCAGTATCAGATGTACTGACTGACGCACTGCATTCGCGAGCAAGCCCGCTCCCACATTGGGATCTCCACATGCCACATGGTTTGTGGGAAACCTCCTGGAATCTTTACCACTGTCGTTTGAGGCCGCGCAGTGTTCTACCCTCCCGACCTCCACCCCACCCGGTCGAACACCATGAACTGGCAACGTCCTATTTTACTGGTCTGCACGTTCCTCATCTCACCGCTGGCCTTTGCCGCTACCGTCCTGGAAAACGCCCTGTGGCGCGTCGAACTCGACCCCGCCACCCTCGCCATTCGCGTCACGCCCAGCGGCCAATCGCCGGTGCAAGCCTCCAGCGGCGTAGTGGCCCGCGTTGTCAGTCAGCTTTCGCAAAGTGCCTTGCAAGCGGATTGGCAATGGGATGAAGGCGCCTTTCGTGTGAACGCCGCCCTTGAACAACGTGACTTAACGCTAACCATCCGCGCGCGGGAGCCTGGCGAACTGGCGATCCTTCAACAACCGGCCAGTGCCATGGGCAAGGGTTTGATCTGGCCGTTAGCTGAAGGCCATTACGTGCCGGCGGGCAATGCAACATGGACGGCATTTCTGCAAGCGCAAGGCAACCTCAACACCACTCAGGACCTGAGCCTGCCGCTGTGGGGTATGGACCACGGTAGCTTCACCTTGAATTGGCTGCTGACTAACCCCTACAACAACCGCCTGCACTGGCAGGACGGCCAGGCCCTGTCAGTGGCTCATGAGTTTACGGTGCTCGACCCTGCTGCGCCCATGACGCTGTTGTTGCACCTGGGCGATGCCGATCCCTTGGCCGGCGCCAAGCGTTATCGCCAGTGGTTGGTGGAGCAGGGGCGCTATGAACCCCTGGCGGACAAACTGCGCCAGACACCCGAAGCGCGAAAGCTGCTGGGCGCGAGCCATGTTTATGTGTGGGGTAATGATCTATTGGCCGCGCAGGACGTGCGCGACTGGCCGCTGCTGCTCAAGCGGCTGCGCAATCACGAACTCAAAGGCTTGCTGGACAAGGAAGCCACGAAAGTCCTGGTGCAAAACACTGCGTTGAATCGCTATGAGCAAACGGTGCTGCTGCGTGGGCTCAATGGCGCGATCAGCAAAAAAGCACGGCAGAGTTGGCAGGTAGACGAGCCTGATATGTCGCGCCTCGCTGCGCGTTATGGTGAGCTACGCGATCAGCTGGCGGTCGCGTTTGCCGGCGCGTTGAGTGATACCCCTGATACCTGGGGCAGCACCACGATTCAATCGTTGGTCAACGCTGACCTTTCACGCTTGCTGGTGACCCTGGGCGAGGGCTGGGAGGGTGGGCTCTGGCACCCGGAGGCGATCCGCGCGGGTGTCGCTGCAGGGTTCCTGATGGCGCCTTACGATTCTTACGAAACGGCCTTGTCCACCACGGAAAACCCCGACTGGACCACGGCCCACCTGGGCAGCAAGGCCTATCGTGACTGCGCGATTGTGTTGAGCACCGGCAAGCTGAAAACCGGCTTCCAGCAATCGGGTCACTACACCGACCCGCGCTGTGTGCGGCCGTTGCTCGAAGCCAGGGTGAAGGCAGTCCAAGCCAAGGCTGGCTTCAACGCCTGGTTCCTGGATGCCTACGCCACCAGCATGGTGTTCGACAGCTATCGTCATGGCGCCTCAATGACCCAGGCGCAAAACGCCGAAGGCAATATCGATGCGTCCCGTTGGCTCAATACCACGCTCAAACTGCCCGCCGGCTCTGAAGACGGCAATGCCATCACCGCCCAAGGCATTCTGTTCGCCCATGGCATGCAGACGCCGGTGATTGGCTGGGGTGATCCTGCCATGACCCAGGACAAGCAATCGCCCTACTACGTGGGCAACTGGTACCCGCCCGAGCAGCCGACGGTGTTCTTTAAGCCGGTGCCGCTCAACGAACCGTTGCGCACCGTGCATTTCGAGCCGAGCATGCGTCTGCCGTTATACCAAGCCGTGTTTCACGGTTCGGTGATCACCACCCATCATTGGCTGTTCGACAGCCTGAAACTGAGCAATGTGCAGGCTGAGAATGAACTGACCCAACTGCTCTACAACGTGCCCCCGCTGTATCACTTGAGTGCGGCGACGGTTAAGCAGCGATTGCCGGTGATTGAGCGTCAGGACCGGTTTTTCCGACCGTTGCACCAGCGCTTGGCGATGCAGGCGATGACCGGGTTTCGGTGGTTGACGGCGGATAGGCAGGTGCAGGAAACCACGTTTGCCGATGGGACGCGGTTGGTGGCGAATTTTTCTGCATCCGCGAAGGTTGGTTACGCCGGTCGGAGTGTGACTGCACAGGTGGTCGGTCAGGAACCGGTGGTGTATCAGGTCGATTAGCCGCGCCTTCGAGACCTTCGCGAGCAAGCCCGCTCCCACATTTGATCGCATTCCAAACTTGGAACTCGGTCAAATGTGGGAGCGGGCTTGCTCGCGAAAGCGTCAGACCAGGCAACCTAAAGTTTGCGCCAGACGCTGGCCAACCAGGGTTGCTGGTCGCGGGGCAACCCCGCCGGCCGATAGTAATGCTCCAACTCCACAAAACCCGCCTCGGCCAGCAGTGCCTGCCACGCCGTCAGATCGTGATAAGACCCGTACCGCGGTCCATTCCAACCTTCCTGGTTCTCACCCCGAGGGTTGGAGCTGAACAACACGCCCCCAGGCTTCAACGCCCCCTGCAATTGCTTGAGTACACGCGGCAGCTCCTGCTTGGGGATATGAAACAGCACGGCGTTGGCGAAGATCCCGTCGAAGCGTTCAGCCGGCAGATCCAGTTTCAGGAAGTCTTGTTGCAGCACCTCACACCCACTGTCCTCGCGTGCCATCTGCGCAAACCGCTCTGAGCCATCCAGGCCCACGGCGATATGCCCCATGCGGGTAAAGGTCTGCAAATCCCGCCCCGGCCCACAGCCGAAATCCAGCACGGTAAATGGCGCTGAGCCTTGTATATGCCGCAACAACGCATCGATGTTCTGGCTCACATCGTGGTCGCGGGTGCCTTCGCGGAAGTCCTCGGCCACCTTGTTGTAGTGGCCGAGGGTGGTGGAGGTGATCTGGTCGAGGTCGTCGGGCTTGAGGGTCATGGTGGGTAATACCGGGCGCTGGAATGGCCCGACTATACCTCACCTCTTGTTGAGTACTCGCGCCAAGCGGTCGCCGCCCAACTGGATCACCGCCACCAGAATCACCAGCAGTACAATCACGGTGAGCATGATCTGCGTGTCAAACCGCTGGTAGCCATAGCGATAGGCAATGTCGCCCAGGCCGCCCGCACCAATTGCCCCGGCCATGGCCGACGAGTTGATCATGGTCACTAACGTAATCGTGAACCCACCGACGATTCCTGGCAGCGCCTCCGGCAGCAGCACATGCCAGATGATGTGCCAGCGGCGGCAGCCCATGGCTTGCGCCGCTTCGATCAAACCATGGTCAACTTCGCGCAAGCTCACTTCGGCGATTCGCGCAAAGAACGGCGTGGCGGCGATGGTCAGCGGTACGACGGCGGCCCACACGCCATAGGTGGTGCCAACAATCAGCCGGGTGAACGGAATCAACGCCACCATCAAGATCAAAAACGGAATCGAGCGGAACAGATTGACGAACGCTCCCAGCACACGATTCAGTGCTGGGGCCTGGTAGATGCCGCCCTTGTCGCTGGTGACCAAAAATACCGCCAGCGGAATGCCCACCAGCAACGCGATCAGCGACGACACGCCGACCATCAACAGGGTGTCGATGGCGCCCTGCAATAAACGATCAAACCACATAGCCCAGCACCTCTGCCTGTTGTGCCCAATTGCCGGCGCGGTTGCGCAGTTCCTCAGCGCTGTGGGTCGAGCCACTCACCGCCAACAGTAATTGCCCCAAGGCATGCCCCTGGATGCGTTCCACGCCGCCTTGCAGCAAGCGCACGCGGCCACCGAGGGCGCTGAACAGGGCGGCCAGGTCCGGTTCGTCGGTATCGCTGCCGGTGAACTGCAAACGCAGCACCACGGCGGCATCGGCTGATGCCGGTGTAGCCTGCAAACGGCTTTGCAGTTCTTCCGGCAAGCCGTGTTGCAGCGGTGCCAGCAAGGTCTTGCTGACTTCATGCTGCGGGTTGCCAAACACTTGCCACACCGGGCCTTGCTCGACGATACGGCCGTGCTCCAGCACCACCACGCGGTCGCAGATCTCGCGGATCACCGCCATCTCGTGGGTGATCAACACGATGGTCAAGCCCAGGCGTTGGTTGATCTCGCGCAGCAGGCCGAGGATCGACTGGGTGGTCTCCGGGTCGAGGGCCGAAGTGGCCTCGTCGCACAGCAGAATCTGCGGGTCATGCACCAGCGAGCGGGCGATGCCCACGCGCTGTTTCTGCCCGCCGGACAACTGCGCCGGGTAGGACTTGTGCTTGTCTTGCAAACCCACCAGCTCCAGCAGTTCACGCACCTTCCGCTCGCGTTGCAGCTTGGGCACGCCGGCCACTTTCAGCGGCAACTCGACGTTCTGCCACACGGTCTTGGCCGACATCAGGTTGAAGTGCTGGAAGATCATGCCGATGCGCCGACGCAGCGCTACAAGGTGGTCTTCGTCGAAGTCGCCGATGTCCACCTGATCGATCAGCACCCGCCCGCTGCTGGGTTGCTCCAGGCGGTTGATGGTGCGGATCAGCGAGGACTTACCGGCGCCGCTGCGGCCGATGATGCCGAACACCTCACCGCGTTGAATCGCCAAGTCGATGCCTTGCAAGGCCTGTACTTTGCCGTCGTAGCTCTTGCCCAGGTTGATGAAGCGCACGTGGGCGCGGTTCAGGTCAGGGTGCAGTTCTGTCTGCTCGGCGTCCCTGGGCGGTGTGCCCAGGTCGCGCAGTTGAGAGTGGGCGGCGGTCATTTTTTAGCTTCCCAGCCGACTTGGTAGAGCTTGCCGAGGGATTTATCCAATGCGGCGCGCACCACCGGCGAGTGCTGGTAAATGTCGACGAACTTGATCACCCGTGGGTCGGTAGTGCCTTTGGGTTGGGTGACAAACTGAATCACGTATTCCGGGTGGTCGAGGCCGTCGAACAGCAGCGCCGACTCGGCAGCGAAGGTCTTGGACAGGCGGATATACGCCGGGTAGCCCTGCACCAGGTCGGCATCGTCATAGGCGCGTACCAGTTGCACGGCCTCGACCTGCAAGATCTTGATCTTCTTCGGGTTGCTGACGATGTCTTCTTCGGTGGCCTTGTAGCCCACGCCCGGCTTGAGGGTGATCAAGCCAGCCTTGGCCAGCAGTTGCAGGCCGCGACCGCTGTTGATCGGGTCGTTGGCGATGGCCACGCTGGCACCCTGGGGCAGGTCATTGATGCTTTTGTACTTCTTCGAGTACAGGCCGACGTTGTTGATGATGCCCGGTGCATACGGCACCAGGTCAAACCCGGCAGCGGCCTTGGCGTTTTCCAGGAACGGGATGTGCTGGAAGTAGTTCACGTCGATATCGCCGGCGGCGAGGCTGACGTTCGGAGCGATCCAGTCGGTGAATTCCACCAGTTCGACTTTCAGGCCTTGCTTGCCGGCTTCGGCCACGGCGGCTTCCAACGGGATGGCGAAAGCGGCAGTGGTGCCGACTTTCAACGGCGCGTCGCTGGCGAATACAGCCGAGCTGAACAGTCCAAAAGCCAGGGCCAGTGCTTTGACTGGGTGGGAGAGCAGTGTCTTTTTCATTATCAATTTCCAGTCATAAGGTATTGGTGAAAACAATGAAGATCCATTTTTGATTAGTGTCGGTAGTTGGAACCGGTGTGTTGCTCGGGCAGGCGCGCGGTGTTGTGGAAGACTTTTTCGCGCAACGTGCCGGTCTCATACGCGGTCTTGTACGACCCGCGCTTTTGAAGCTCCGGCACCACCAGGTCAATGAAATCCACATAGCTTTCCGGCGTCACAATCCGCGTCAGGTTGAAGCCATCCAGCCCGGTCTCGCTGATCCACGATTCCAGTTCATCCGCCACCTGTTCAGGCGAACCGACCAGGGTGATATAGCGACCGCCCAAGGCGTGCTGCTCCAGCAATTTGCGCCGAGTCCAGTCGTTGTTCTGCAAGTTCTTGGTGGCCGACTGGATCGCGTTGCTCTTCACGTACTGGATCGGTTCGTCCAGTTCGTATTGGGCAAAGTCGATCGCCGTGGACGCCGAGAAGTGCGCCACGCCGGCTTCCGCGCTGGCGTAGCTCAGGTACTCGGCGTGCTTGGCCCAGGCCAATTCTTCGGTGGCGCCCACGATCACGTTGAGCCCCATGAACACCTTGATGTCATCCGGGTTGCGCCCGGCCTCGACCGCGCTGGCGCGCACTTTGTCCACCTGGATCTTGGTCGACGCCTTGTTCTGCCCGCTGATGAATACGCACTCGGCATGGCGCCCGGCGAACAGCAAGCCGCGATCCGAGCTGCCGGCCTGGAACAGCACCGGCGTACGCTGCGGTGAGGGTTCGCACAGGTGATAACCCTCCACCTGGTAGAACTCGCCGTGGTGCTCGACCTTGTGCACCTTGCCCGGCTGGGCGTAGACCCGCGCCTGTGGATCGTTGACCACCGCGTCGTCTTCCCAACTGCCTTCCCAGAGTTTGTAGAGCACTTCCAGGTATTCGTCGGCCTGGTCGTAGCGGCGGTCGTGTTCGACTTGTTCGGTCAGGCCCATGGCCTTGGCGGCGCTGTCGAGGTAGCCGGTGACGATGTTCCAGCCCACCCGGCCACGGCTCAGATGGTCGAGGGTGGACATGCGCCGAGCGAACAGATACGGCGGTTCGTAGGTGAGGTTGGCGGTGAGGCCGAAGCCCAGGTTCTTGGTCACGGCAGCCATCGCCGAGACCAGCAACAACGGGTCATTGACCGGCAGCTGGATCGACTCTTTAAGCGGCACGTCGATGGAGTTTTGGTAGACGTCGTACACGCCGACGATGTCGGCGATGAACAAGCCATCGAACAAGCCGCGCTCCAGGGTTTGCGCCAATTCAGTCCAGTATTCAAGGGTCTTGTACTGGGTCGATGTGTCCCGTGGATGCGTCCACATCCCGTGGTTGATATGCCCGATGCAGTTCATGTTGAAGGCATTGAGCAGGATTTTTTTCTTGGCCATTTAGATGGTCCCCCGCAGTGGCGGGTTTTCATCGTTGAGGTAGTAATTGCCCACCGCGTGGTACTTCCAGCGCACCGGGTCGTGCAGGGTGTGCACACGGGCGTTGCGCCAGTGGCGGTCCAGGCCGTGTTCGGCCAGGGTTGCCTGGCTGCCGGCGAGTTCAAACAAGGTGCTGCCAGCGGCCAGTGAAATCTCGGTGCTCAGGGCACGCACTTCGGCGACGGCAATCGAGGCGGCAGCGACGGTCTCGGCATTGCTGTCGGCCTGGGCGCGGTCGAGAAATTCACCTGAGCGTTCCAGCAGCGCTTCGGCGGCGTGCAGGCGGATGCTCAGGTGGCCGAAGCTTTTCAGGGTCAGCGGGTCTTCTGTGGCTTTGTCGTTGCCGGAATCGATCCACGGGCGGGTCTTGGTGCGCACAAAGTGCAGCGCATCTTCGAAGGCGGCGCGGGCGATGCCGGTGTCGATGGCGGCGTGAAGGATCTGCGCCAGAGGGCCGACAGTGGTCGGACGCTCAAAGGCGCTCTGGAATGGAATCACATCGTGGGCGGCGACCCACACGTTGTCGAACACCACCGAACCGCTGCCGGTGGTGCGCTGGCCGAAGCCGCTCCAGTCGTCGATCACCGTCAAGCCTTCGCTGTTACGCGGCACGAACGCGAGTTGCTGCACGCCCTGTTCATCCACTACGGACGTTGGGATGCGCTGGGCATAGATCGCACCGGTGGAGTAGAACTTGCGGCCGCTGATGCGAAAACCATCGCCGTCGCGAGTGATGGAGGTGACGCGGTCATGGGCCGTCTTGGTTCCCAGTTCGGCCAGCGCATTGCCGAAACGCTGGCCGGCCAACACCTCGGCGTACAGGCGTTTTTGCTGCGCTGGCGTGCCGTTCACACGTAGCACTTCGAGTGCGTAGAAATGGTTTTGCGGGATCTGGCCCAACGAGGCGTCCGCCTGGGCGATCAGCGCAATGACTTTGGCCAGCGTGACGTTGGACACGCCTGCGCCGCCGTATTCCTTCGGCACGCTGATGCCCCACAGGCCGGAGCGTGAAAACACGTCCAGTTCGGGCAGGGGCAGGCGGCGTTCGCGGTCGCGCTGGGCACTGTCGCGACGGAAGTCTTCGGCCAGGTCGCTGGCGACAATAAGGGCTTGTTCATCGCTGGTTATGACCGCGACGTGATGAGAAAGGGTCATGCGTATTTCTCCAGAGGTCTGGTCGGTTAAATCCAGGAATGGCGGGCCGGAAGGGTGCCATTGAGTCGGAAGGCGCCGATGGCGTGATACTTCCAGCGCACCGGGTCGTGCAGGGTGTGCACCCGGGCGTTGCGCCAGTGACGGTCGAGGTTGAATTCAGCGAGGGTGGCGCGGCTTCCGGCCAGTTCGAAGAGTTTTTCGCTGACCAGCAGCGATACTTCGGTGGTCAGCACTTTTGCTTCGGCCACGGCAATCGAGGCACGGGCTGCGGATTGCGCGGTGACCGGCGCGGCGCTGACCTGGTCGAGCACCTGGCCGGCCTTGCGCAGCAGCGCTTCGGCGGCGTGCAATTCAATCTTCAACTTGCCGATGTCGGCGATCACATACAGGTCATCGCTGGCGCGTTCGACCTTGGCGTCGACCCAGGGGCGCGAGCGCTCGCGGACGAAGGCGATGGTGTCATCCAGCGCACCCCGTGCAATGCCGGCGTCGATGGCGGCCTGGATCAGTTGCGAAACGGCGCCTTGGATATTCGGCGTTTCGCCGATGCGCCAGTTTTCAACGACCAGTTCTGCGTCCACCGGCACTTGGTCCAGCAGCACTGTGCCACTGGCGGTGGTGCGTTGGCCAAAGCCGGACCAGTCATCCACGATGCGCAGCCCTTCGGTGCCACGGCGTACAAAGGCCATGACCTGTTTGCCGTCATCGTTCAGCGCCTTGACCGCGACCCAGTGGGCAAACAGCGCGCCGGTGGAGTAGAACTTCTGGCCGCTGATCACATAACCGTCACCCTGGGCAGTGATACGCGCCTTGAGTTCCAGGGTGTTCTTGGTGCCACGCTCCGGGCCGCCATTGCCGATGCGCCAGCCGTCGAGGACGCTCTGGAACAGCTGCTTTTTCTGGCGCTCGGTGGCGGCACCCTGCAACAGGTGCAGGATGCCGAAATGGTTCTGCGGGATCTGGCCGAGGGCCGGGTCTGCCGCGCTGATGATCGCGAACACCTCGGCCAGGGTCACGAAGGACACCTGGGGGCCGCCGTATTCGCGGGGAATGGAAATACTGCCCAGCCCACTGCGGGTGAACTGCTCGATCTGTGCCCATGGCAGCTTGCGTTGCTGATCGCGTTTGGCGGCTTGCAAGCGCGCCGCCTGGGCCAGCGCATGAGCTGCGTTCAGGGCCTCGGCGTCGTTGCGCAGCACGGTGGCAGGCAACAACAGCGGGGCTACATCCAGATCGCTCTGGGGGGGTGTTTGAGCCAAGTTAGACATCAGCGCCGCTCCTTGGCTGCACGTAATGCCCTGGCGTTATGCACCGGGGTAATTCTGACCATACCGACCTCGCATTCAATGAAATAAAAACAGAAAAATCAGAGATGTCCGGTGGTCCGGTGCATATACCTTAAGCGCGTTAAATATTTAAATAAACGTGCGTTTTGGAATAAGCATAGAAGGTCTGTTACCCCGGCTCACACGGTGAGCCGAGCGTGCGAGGCTGGTAGATCAACATCGCCCCAGCCCTGCGGGATGACGCTGTGGCGGCGATGCGCAACGTGCGCGCTGGCGCCCAGCGTGAGTTGTTGCCCACGCGATCCAGAATGCAGTAGGTGACGTCCAGCCGACTGTCATCACCGGCTTCGATGATGAGCGCCCCAGGCACCCACACCTGTACGGCCAAGCCGACGTTCTTGGCCTGGACCTTCGGCAAATCCAGGCGCGCATCGCCCCAGCGCAGGGTGATGGCGTCACCGGTGCTCATGTTCAGATAGGGCTCGATGGTCAGCGGAATACCGCGCCCGACCTGGCTGGCGTTGACGCCGTAACGGCGAATGCTGTCGGGCAGGCCCACAGGTGCGAGGCTCTGGTTTTCATCGCTGTACAACGGCAAGGGCTGGCCACCCGGATACTGGGTCTTCACGCGCACCCGGGTCACTGCCGAACGGGCAGGACAGCGGCCGACCTGCATGACCTGGTAATGCACCTGCGCTGCGCCATCCAGCACGAAACTCTCTGGCACCCGCAGATGGGTAGGCATACCGACCTTGCACGCGGTCACCCGCCGTGAGGCGGCAAAGCAGTTGTTCCAGAACAGCTCGATCAAGTCGCCCTCACCCATGCCGGGATAGGGCGCGATGTCGACCTGCAGTTGGGCGGCGGCGAGGGCATTGATGCCGTTGCGCAAGGCTTGGGGCAGCGTCGGGGCGGTGAGCGGGGTGTGCGTCATAAGTAATCTCCTTGATGCAGCCAGCAGCAATCGTTCCGGCTTTTGGCGCGGGTGCGCGAAGGGGCCGAAAAGAACGATTCAGTGAATAGCCGGGATAGGATCCAATCCTCTGGGCGTTAGATAAGAGGGTTGGTCAAGGAGCGTCAATGGCGGCAAAAGGCTAATCGGTGGGTTGGAGCAGATTCAGAAGGGTCTGACGGGGAGGGGGATTTCTGGACAGGTGTGGCGGGGTGTTTTACCGGTTGGAATGCAGTTAAAAATGTGGGAGCGGGCTTGCTCGCGAATGCGGAGTGTCAGTCACTGAATCAGTTGGCAGATACACCGCATTCGCGAGCAAGCCCGCTCCCACATTTGGAGTTGTGCCAGGCTTGGGGTGCAAGGGAATTCCAAATAGAGCACTGGCTCAGTGCGCCAGGAATTTGCTCAGGAACTGCTTGGTGCGTTCTTCCTTGGGGTTGGCAAACAGTGCCTTGGCTTCGCCTTGCTCGACGATCACGCCCTTGTCGAAGAAGATCACGCGGTTGGCCACATCCCGCGCAAAACTCATCTCGTGGGTGACGATGACCATGGTGCGGTTTTCTTCGGCGAGGCTGCGGATAGTCGCCAGCACTTCACCCACCAACTCCGGGTCCAGGGCGGAAGTAGGTTCGTCGAACAGAATCACCTCCGGCTCCATGGCCAACGCCCGGGCAATCGCCACGCGCTGTTGCTGGCCACCGGAAAGGCGCCTTGGGTATGAGTCCTCCTTGCCCGCCAGGCCCACCCGAGCCAGCAACTTGCGGCCGAGGGCGACCGCCGCTTCGTGCGGCATCTTCTTGACCACGGTAGGGCCTTCGATGACGTTTTCCAGCGCCGTGCGGTGGGGGAACAGGTTGAAGTTCTGGAACACAAAACCCACGTGTTGGCGCAGGCGCCGCACCAGGCCTTGCTGCTGGTTGATCGGCTTGCTGGTGTCGATCTCGATGTCGCCCACCTTGATGCGACCGCTGGTGGGTTGTTCGAGGAAGTTCAGGCAGCGCAGGAAGGTGGTCTTGCCGGAACCGCTGGGGCCGATGATGGCGATCACTTCGCCTTCCTTGACCTCAAGGTCGATGCCGTTGAGCACCACCTGACCCTTGAATTGTTTGGTCAGTTTTTCAACCACGATCATGCTTCAAGACTCCAGGTCATGCCGGTTGACCCGGTCTTCCAGACGATTTTGCAAATGCGCCAGGAGGCTCGCCAGGATCCAGTAGATCAGGGCAGCGGACAGGTACATGGTGAAGATTTCGAAGGTTCGTGCAGACACCAGTTGGGCCTGGCGGAACAGCTCGGGCACCTGGATGGTGGCGGCTAGCGCGGTGTCCTTGACCAGCGAAATAAAGCTGTTGCCCAGCGGCGGCAAGGCCGTGCGCATAGCTTGCGGCAGGATGGCCCGGCGCAGGGTCTGCGCGCGGGTCATGCCGATACTGGCCGCAGCTTCCCACTGGCCGCGCTCGATGGAACCGATGGCGGCACGCAGGATTTCACAGGCGTAAGCGGCCATGTTCAGCGAAAAGCCGATCATGGCCGCCGGGATCGGATCCAGCTCGATGCCCACTTGCGGCAAGCCGTAGTAGATCAAGAACAGCTGTACCAGCAAGGGCGTGCCGCGAAAGAACGACACGTAGACTCGGGCGAGCCAGCTCACCAGCTTGAAGCGCGAAAGACGCATCAAGGCCAGGCCGAAGCCCAGCAGCAAGCCGAAGAACATCCCGCCGAGGCTGAGGATCACCGTGTAATACGCGCCCTTGAGCAGAAAGGGCGCGGAGTCCAGCGCGAGTTGGAAACCTGCTTCCATTATTGAGTGACGTCAGCGTTGAAGTACTTCTCGGACAGCTTCTTCAAGGTGCCATCAGCGCGCAGCTTGTCGAGGGCCTTGTTCACCGCGTCGAGCAGTTCTGGCTCGTCTTTGCGCAGGGCGATACCGGCTTCCTGGCGGGAGAAGGCAGCGCCGGCGGCGGCAGTGTCCGTGGCTTTCTTGGCGTATTCCAGGGCGGCCAGGCGGTCGATCAGGATGGCGTCGGTACGGCCGATGCGCAGGTCCTGGAACTTGGTTGGGTCATCGTTGTAGGTCTTGATGATGGCTTTCGGCTGATTGTCCTTGAGCCATTGTTCGTAGTTGGTGCCCAGGCCCACACCGACTTTCTTGCCGGCCAGGTCGTCGGCAGTCTTGATGGTGTCGACGTTCTTCTTCAGGGTCAGCGCTTGAATGCCGGAGACGGTGTAAGGCTTGGAGAAGTCATACTTCTTCTTGCGCTCTTCGGAGATGGTCACTTGGTTGACCACAGCGTCCAGGCGCTTGGATTCCAGGGCCGCGAGGATCCCGTCCCATGGCGTGGCTTGCAGCTTGACCTTCACGCCCAGCTCCTTGGCCAGGGCTTCGGACAGCTCCACTTCGAAGCCGCTGAGCTTGCCGCTTTCATCGACGAAGCTGAACGGCGGGTAGGTGCCTTCCAGGCCGATCTTGATCTCGCCTGCTTTCTTGATGTTGTCCAGCTGTTCACCCGCGACCGCTTGGCCGATCAGGCCAGCGCCGAGTGCCAGGCCCAAAGTGCCCACCAGCAATGTGCGACGGAATACAGAAATAGTCATGAAGAGCCCCTGTGTTTTTTGTGTTGTGCGAAGCAGGTGACGCAGTAGTCGTATCCTGCCTTAAAGCGCGTAGCGCGTCTTCGCCTACGGCGCGATGATAGAGCGGGTTTTTAAGACTTGAAAATAATATAAAATAAACTTGTTATTCCTTTGTGGAATATGTCGATTTTCCAATGTGGGAGCGGGCTTGCTCGCGAAAGCGGTGGATCAGCTAGCGAATCCGGCGACTGACACACCGCATTCGCGAGCAAGCCCGCTCCCACATTTTTATCCGAGTTTATTCAGCTAAAAACTGCATCGTAGGCAAACAACGCCGGTGCCCCGCCGGTATGCAGGAAAATGATCGGCCCGTCCTCAAACCGCTGACGCCCAATACCGTCCAGCAAACCCGCCATGGCCTTGCCAGTGTAGACCGGGTCCAGCAGCAGGCCTTCCTGGCTCGCCAGCAGCTTGATCGCCGCCAAGGTACCCGCATTCGGCTCGCCGTAGCGCGGGCCGAAGTATTCGTCCCACAGGATCACCTTGAATGCCTCGGGAATATCCACGCCCAGCAACTCGGCCGTGCGTTCCGCCAAGCCTTCAACTTTAGGGCGCTGGGCTTCGTCGGTACGGGACACCGTGACGCCAATCACCGGCAGGTTCGGCAGTACTTCGCTCAAGGCCAGCGCCAGGCCGCTGTGGGTTCCGGCGCTGCCGGAGGCCAGTACCACGGCGGCAAATTCGATCCCGCTGTCTTCGATCTGTGCGGCCAATTCCAGCCCGGCACGTACATAGCCCAGCGCGCCGAGGGCATTGGAGCCGCCGATAGGCACCAGGTACGGTTTTTTACCGTTGCTGCGCAGGCGGTCGGCGAGGGCGTTGAGTTGGTCGTCAACGTTGTCCAGGTTCTCGACCAGTTCGACTTTGGCGTCGAACAACTCCAGCAACAGGCGGTTGCCGTTGCCCAGGTAGTTGGGGTCTTCGGTGCCGGTGGGGTTTTCCAGCAGGGCGACGCAGCCCAGGCCGAGCTTGGCGGCCAGCGCGGCGGTCTGGCGCACGTGGTTGGATTGGATCGCGCCAGCGGTCACCAGGGTGTCGGCGCCTTGGGCGATGGCATCGGCGGCGAGGTATTCGAGCTTGCGCAGCTTGTTGCCGCCCATGGCCAGGGGCGTGGTGTCGTCGCGCTTGACGTAGATGTCCCGGCCCAGCCAGGCCGATAGCCGTTCAAGTTTTTCCAGGGCAGTGGCGCCGCCCAGCAGTTCCAGACGGTTAAAGCGGTCGAGCTGTTGTTTGATCATGGCTACGCACGGTTGCTAAGTGATGGGGCGACTATAGGCAGGCACTTTTCATCGGGCAACCGCCAATCACGTTATGCCGGATGGTTCTTAGCATCACACCATTGGTTCTTAAGGGCGGCCAGGGTGCATACCGTAAAGTGATGGGCATTTCGTCAGGAGTGAATACCGTGAGTGAGCGTTCCAGTCATTGGCAATTACAGACCATCGTCAGCCAGTTGCGCGGCGCCCGGGACCAGTGGCGAACGCGCAATGGCCGTTTGAGCGGCGAGCATGGCGGCCGCGAATTGCCGTCGCGCGAGGCGGTGGCGCAGATTCTTGAAGCGTTGTGCGGCGCGCTGTTCCCGATGCGCTTGGGGCCGGTGGACCTGCGTGAAGAAAGTGAAGACTTCTACGTCGGCCACACCCTGG
The DNA here is from genome assembly GCF_014230465.1 of Pseudomonas cremoris. Next base: position 558,215 of record NZ_JAAXCY010000002.1, on the reverse strand, counting down.
ATGTGGCGTTGAATGCGTTGCTCGCCCAGGCCCGCCTGGAGCTGCGCTACGCCGCGCGACAAGGCGCCAAGGATGACAGCGAAGTCGATGCCCTGGCCATCCGCCTGATCCAGGATTTCGCCCTGGCCTTGCCTTCCCTGCGCAGCCTGTTGGACACCGACGTACTCGCCGCTTACCACGGCGACCCGGCAGCGCGCAGCGTGGATGAAGTGCTGCTGTGCTACCCCGGCATCCTGGCGGTGATTCACCATCGCCTGGCGCACCACCTGTACCGCGCCGGGCTGCCGTTGCTGGCGCGCATCAGTGCGGAGATTGCTCACTCGGCGACGGGTATCGACATCCACCCTGGCGCGCAGATCGGCCCGAGTTTTTTTATCGACCACGGGACCGGCGTGGTGATCGGCGAAACCGCGATCATTGGCGAGCGTGTGCGCATTTACCAGGCCGTGACCCTGGGGGCCAAGCGCTTCCCGGCGGACGAGGACGGGCAGTTGCAGAAAGGCCATCCGCGCCACCCGATTGTCGAGGACGATGTGGTGATTTATGCCGGTGCGACGATCCTGGGGCGTATCACCATCGGCAAGGGTTCGACGATTGGCGGCAACGTGTGGCTGACCCGCAGCGTACCGGCAGGGGCGAATATCACCCAGGCCAATCTGCAACACGATGACGGTACGCAAAAGTAACGAGCCTACACAAATACCTTGTGGGAGCGGGCTTGCTCGCGAATGCGGTGTGTCAGTCACTGAATCAGTTGGCTGAACCACCGCATTCGCGAGCAAGCCCGCTCCCACATTTTTTACCGCGTTCCACGTTTTTGCATGCGTAGTCGCTGAACGATTTGTCAGCCGCACACGTCATACCTTTCCTTGAGCTAGTGTAGGAATTACCTACCACTCAGCCCTGCGATTAGTCCCAAACCGCCTATCCATGTTTAACTTGAATGCTCGTTCAAGTTAAACCCGGTGGTTCGCTGCCCGCTCACAACAGGAGGCTTACCTTTGCTGAGTCCGTTTTATACAGCCACATTCCCTACCCTCGGGGTGCATCGTTCATGAGTGCATCGTCCACCCCTGCAAGCGGCCTGGTGCGCATGAATGCGCCGGTCTTCTACTTCGCTGCAACGTTCATTTTGCTGTTCGGTGTCATTGTCATCGCTATCCCGCAACAGGCCGGTGCCTGGCTGCTGGCTGCGCAAAACTGGGCGGCCAACACGGTCGGCTGGTACTACATGCTAGCGATGACCCTGTATCTGGTCTTCGTGGTGGTCACCGCGTTATCGGGCTACGGCAAGATAAAACTCGGTGCCGACCACGACGAGCCCGAATTCAGTTACCTGTCCTGGGCCGGCATGCTGTTCGCCGCCGGGATCAGCATCACGCTGTTTTTCTTCTGCGTCTCCGAGCCGCTGACTCACCTGGTGCAACCGCCCCAAGGCGCGCCGATGAACGCCGATGCCGCGCGCCAGGCCATGCAGATTCTGTTTCTGCACTGGGGCCTGCACGGCTGGGGCGTGTTTGCGTTTGTCGGCATGGCCCTGGCGTATTTTGCCTACCGGCATAATCTGCCGCTGGCGCTGCGTTCGGCGCTGTACCCGCTGATTGGCAAGCGCATCAACGGCCCCATCGGCTACGCGGTGGATGGCTTCGGCATCATCGCCACGGTGTTCGGCCTCGGCGCCGACATGGGCTTTGGGGTGCTGCACCTCAACTCCGGTCTCGACTACCTGTTTGGCATTGCCCATACCCAGTGGATTCAGGTCGGCTTGATCACCCTGATGATGGGCGCCGCGATCATTGTCGCGGTGGCGGGCGTCGACAAGGGCGTGCGGGTGATGTCCGACATCAACATGTTGCTGGCCTGTGCGCTGCTGTTGTTCGTGTTGTTCGCCGGGCCCACCCAGCACTTGCTCAACACCCTGATCCAGAACCTCGGGGACTACCTGGGCGCATTGCCGACCAAGAGTTTCGACGTATACGCCTACGACAAACCCAGCGACTGGCTGGGCGGTTGGACCGTGTTCTACTGGGCTTGGTGGATCGCATGGTCGCCCTTCGTGGGCCTGTTTATCGCGCGTATTTCCCGGGGCCGTACCATCCGTGAATTCGTGTTCGGCGTGCTGTTGATCCCGCTGGGTTTCACCTTGGCGTGGATGTCGATCTTCGGCAACAGCGCCATCGACCAAGTGCTCAACCATGGCATGGCGGCGCTCGGTCAGTCGGCCATCGATGATCCGTCGATGAGCCTCTACCTGCTGCTGGAAACCTACCCGTGGAGCAAGGTCGTGATCGCGGTCACGGTGTTTATCAGCTTCGTGTTCTTCGTCACCTCGGCCGACTCCGGCACGGTGGTGCTGTCGACCCTGTCGTCCAAGGGCGGCAACGCCGATGAAGACGGGCCCAAATGGCTACGGGTGTTCTGGGGTGTGATGACCGGGCTGGTCACCAGTGCACTGCTGTTTGCCGGCAGCATCGATTCGTTGAAGTCCGCGGTGGTGCTGACCTCGTTGCCGTTCTCGATGATCCTGTTGTTGATGATGTGGGGGCTGCACAAGGCGTTCTACCTGGAGTCGCAAAAGCAGATTGCCCAACTGCATTCGCTGGCACCGGTCTCGGCCTCACGCAAGGGCCGTGGCGGCTGGCGCCAGCGCTTGAGCCAGGCGGTGCACTTCCCGTCGCGGGATGAGGTGTATCGCTTCCTCGAATCGACAGTGCGCCCGGCCATTGAAGAAGTGACCGCGGTGTTCGTCGAAAAAGGCCTGAATGTGGTCACGCAACCCGACCCGTCCAACGACAGTGTCAGCCTGGAAATCGGCCATGGCGAGGAGCATCCGTTCGTCTACCAGGTACAGATGCGCGGCTACTTCACGCCGTCGTTTGCCCGGGGTGGCATGGGCTCCAAAGAGATCAACAACCGTCGCTATTACCGTGCGGAAGTGCACTTGGCCGAGGGCAGTCAAGACTACGATCTGGTGGGTTACACCAAGGAGCAGATCATCAACGACATCCTCGACCAGTACGAACGACACCTGCAGTTTTTGCACTTGGTGCGCTAGCCTAATAACCTGTCAAAAACCTCGCAAAGCCCCGTTATACGGGGATTTCTTAAATATAATTTCATCCGTCATAACCGCGTTTTGACGCGCAACTGTCATCTGGCCACTGCGTAATTGTGTGAAGCGTTTGACGCTTTCATTTCAGAACAGTGACGGAGACCGGTAACAATGAAGACGTTATTAAGCCCTATGGTGGGTGCCGCCATGGCGAGCTTTATGCTGTCCGCCCATGCCGATTTTATCGATGACAGCCACGCCGATGTGACCCTGCTCAATCGCTATCTCAACCAGCAAGGTCGTGATGTGGTGAACAGCAACGCCAAGGCTCACAGCATTCGGGATTGGGGCCAGGGGTTCGAGTTCAACTTCAAGTCCGGCTACACCGACGGACCAGTGGGTTTTGGTCTTGATTTGCAGGCGTTCTACGGCTTGAAGCTGGATTCCGGCGGCGACCTCAACGACAAGGATCACCAGGGCCGTTACCCCGGCAGCATGTTCCCGCTGGACAACGGCAAATCCGCCGACCAGTTCGGCGTGCTCAGCCCGACGTTCAAGATGCGTTTCGCCAAGGATGAATTGCGCATCGGTACGCTGTACGGCAACAACCCGGTACTGGCCAACACCGACGGTCGCCTGTACCAACAGACCAACACCGGTGTGCAGTTGGTGTCCAAGGACCTCAGCGACTTCACCTTCACCGGCGGCGATATCCTCAAGACCAAGATCCGCAACGAAACCGGCGACCAGGGCATGATCACGGCCGGCGGTACCAAAGAAAGCGACCGCTTCCTGTTCGGCGGCGCTGACTACACCGGCATCCAGAACACCACGGTCAGCCTGTGGTATTCGAACCTTGAGGACTACTACCAGCAGTTCTTCCTCGGCGCCAAGCGGCATGACGCATTGTCGGTGGGCGCGATCGACACCGATATCCGCGTGTTCCGCAGTCTCGGTGTGGGCGGCAACGCCGATGGCGACAAGGATTATGCAGCCAGCGGTCTCTACGAGAACGGCGTGAACAAGGGCCGCATCAACCAGACCACCGCCAGCTTGCTTGAGAGCTACAGCCTGGACGGGCATACCGTCGGCCTGGGTATCCAGAAGAACAGCGGCGACAGCGACTTCCCGTACCTCGACTCTGGTTTGAACAGCGGCGATAACCGCCAGGGCCCAGGCTCAGGCGCCGACACCCCGGCACTGACCAACATGCAGTTGAACAAATTCCAGCACGCGGGTGAGCGCACCTGGCTGGCGCAGTACAAGTATGACTTCGGCAAGCTCGGCCTCAACGGCCTGACGTTCTCCGCCGCCTACGCCCATGGCGACGACATCCGCACCGCGCAAGGCAACACCAGCGAATGGGAACGCAACGTTGCCGTGGCGTACCAAGTGCCCACAGGGACCCTCAAAGGCCTCGGCGTGACCTGGAAAAATGCCCATGCCAGCCCGGACATTACCGGTGCCACCGTGCAGGATGAAAACCGCTTTTATGTCAGCTACGTCGTTCCACTCTGGTAGGAAATTGCTGTAAAACGGAAGGGCAGACTTAAGCGATTCAGCGGCTTAAAAGGCCTGGGAATAACCTTATTCCCAGGCCTTATTTGCCCTAAGCCCAGAGAGGATTCGATGACGTACATTGCTGCCGAAAACCGCTATGAATCTATCCCGTATCGCCGCGTAGGCCGCAGTGGATTAGTGCTGCCTGCACTGTCCCTGGGGCTGTGGCACAACTTTGGCGACAGCACCCCGATCGACACCCAGCGCGCGCTGCTGCGCACCGCGTTCGACCTGGGTATCAACCACTTCGACCTGGCCAACAACTATGGCCCCCCGTACGGCAGCGCCGAGATCAATTTCGGCCGTTTGCTGCGCGAAGATTTCAAGCACTACCGCGATGAGTTGATCATCTCCAGCAAGGCAGGTTGGGACATGTGGCCAGGCCCTTACGGCCAGGGCGGAGGTTCGCGCAAATACATCCTGGCAAGCCTGGACCAGAGCCTGCAACGCCTGGGCGTCGACTACGTGGACATCTTCTACTCCCACCGTTATGACGCCGACACCCCACTGGAAGAAACCGCCAGCGCCCTCGCCACTGCCGTGCAACAAGGCAAGGCGTTGTACATCGGTATCTCGTCGTATTCCGGGGTGAAAACCCGCGAAATCGCGGCCCTGCTCAAAGAGTGGAAAGTGCCGTTGCTGATCCACCAACCGGCCTACAACCTACTCAACCGTTGGGTGGAAAAAGACCTGCTGGAGACCACTGAAGAACTCGGTGCCGGGGTGATTGCATTCACGCCGTTGGCCCAGGGTTTGTTGACCGACAAATACCTCAACGGCGTACCGGCGGATGCACGCGTGAACCGCCCGGGCGGCGGGTCGTTGCAGACCAAGCACTTGTCCGAAGCGAACATTGCCCACGTGCGTGCACTGAATGAAATCGCCCAGCGTCGTGGCCAGAGTTTGGCGCAGTTGGCATTGGCCTGGACCCTGCGTGATCCACGGGTGACCAGCGCACTGATCGGCGCGAGCCGGCCTGAGCAGATTATCGAGAACGTCGGTGCTTTGAAGAACTTGAGCTTCAGTGCAGAAGAGCTGGCGGAGATTGATCGGTTTGCGCAGGAAGGCGGTATCAACTTGTGGGAAAAGCCATCCACTGCTGAGTAAAAGGCAGTACGCGGTCAATGTGGGAGCGGGCTTGCTCGCGAATGCGGTGTATCAGTCGCTGAATCTGTTGACTGACACGCCGCATTCGCGAGCAAGCCTGCTCCCACATTTGTTCTTCAGTGTGGCTTAGAACGGTACGTCGCCCAAGATTGTCGCCCGGTGCATCACCCGCCGTTGCGGCCGGTAATCATCCACCGCGTAATGTTGGGTCACGCGGTTGTCCCAGAACGCTACGTCGTTTTCCTGCCAGCGCCAGCGGATGGTGAACTCTGGACGCGTCGCGTGGGCGAACAGTAGCTTCAAAATCGCCTCGCTTTCCGCCGGCTCCAGCTCGTTGATCTTGGTGGTGAACCCATCACTGACAAACAGCGACTTGCGCCCGCTCACCGGGTGCGTGCGCACCACCGGGTGCGACAGCGGTGGGTTCTTCTTGCGGGTTTCTTCCCAGCGCGCCAGGTCTTCGGCGGTGTTGCCAAAGCGCTCCAACGGAAAGGATTTGGTGAAGTCGTGGGTAGCGGTCAGCCCATCGAGCAACCGCTTCAACGGCTCCGACAGTGCCTCATACGCGGCAATCCCACTGGCCCACAACGTGTCGCCGCCAAACGCCGGCAGCAGCTTGGCGCTGAGCACCGCGCCGAGCGCCGGGGTGGGCAGGAAGGTGACGTCGGTGTGCCACACGGCGTTGTCGCGCACGTCGGTGACGGCGGTGTCGAGGATCAGCACTTCGGGCTGTTCCGGCACGTTGGGGTAGATCGGGTGAATATGCAGGTCGCCGAAATTCGCCGCAAACCGCGCTTGTTGCTGCGGGGTAATTGGCTGGCCGCGAAAGAACAGTACCGAGTGCGTGAGCAACGCCTGCTCGATGGCGTCGCGCTGTTCGAGGTTAAGCGGCTGGGTGATATCGACGCCACTGATCTGGGCGCCCAAGGCGGTGCTTATTGGGGTAACGGTCAGGCTGCTCATGCGGTTCTCACTCAATGTGCCTGGCCATGCCACGGCACCAATTTACGCTGCAGGGCACGCAGGCCCATTTCCATGGCGAAGGCGATCAGGGCGATAACCAGAATGCCCAGCACCACCACATCGGTGACCAGGAACTGCGCCGCCGACTGCACCATAAAACCCAGCCCACTGGTGGCCGCGATCAATTCGGCGGCGACCAAAGTGGACCAGCCCACGCCCAGCCCGATGCGCACGCCCGTGAGGATGTCGGGCAGCGCGCTCGGCAGGATCACGTGGCGAATCAGCTGGGCGCGGGTGGCGCCCAACGACTGCGCTGCGCGCAGCTTGGCCGGGTCGACGGTGCGCACGCCGGTCGCGGTGGCAATGGCGATCGGTGCAAAGATCGCGAGGTAAATCAGCAGCACCTTGGACAGTTCGCCGATGCCGCACCAGATCACGATCAACGGCAGGTAGGCCAAGGGCGGGATCGGCCGGTAAAACTCGATCAGTGGGTCGAGAATGCCACGGGCGATACGGTTGGAACCGATGGCAATCCCTACCGGCACGGCGGTCAGTACGGCAAAACCGAGGCCCAGCCCGATACGGCCCAGGCTCGCACCCAAGTGCTGCCACAGGGTGGAATCCATATAGCCGGTGGTCACCAGCAGCCAGCCTTTTTGCAGCACGGCAGACGGTGGTGGCAGAAACAGCGGTTCGATCAAACCCGTGGCGGTCACGGCCCACCAGAGCGCCAACAAAGTGACCAGCGTCAGCACGCTGATCCACCGCGTGCTCAGGCTGCGGCGTACCGGAATAACCGCGTGTACCACCGGCTTGGCGGCGGTGGCGGGAAGTTCGTAGCTGCTCATGCGGACACCTGCCGTTGGGAGAACACTTTGCCCAGCACGTGTTCGCGGGTTTCGATAAAGCGCGGGTCGGACTTGATCGCCCGTGCCGACTCACCGGCGGCGTAGCGCTGGCCGAAGTCCAGGCTCAGGCGTTCGACGATTTGCCCTGGGTTGGGCGCCAGCAGGATCAGGTCGGTGGCGAGGAATACTGCTTCTTCAATGTCGTGGGTAATCAGGAACACCGGCTTGGCCGTGCGCCGCCAGACTTGCAGCAACAACTCCTGCATCTGTTCACGGGTGAAGGCGTCGAGGGCGCCGAAGGGCTCGTCCATCAGCAGCACGCGCGGGTCGGCGGCCAAGGCGCGGGCCAAGCCGACGCGTTGTTTCTGCCCGCCGGAGAGCTGCCAGATACGGCGGCTGTCGAAACCGGCCAGGTCAACCAATGCCAGCATTTCCCGGGCACGTACTTCTCGTTGCGCCTTGGGCACGCCGGCCAGTTCGAGGCCGAAGCCGACGTTGGCCAGCACGTCCTGCCAGGGCAGCAGGGCGTCGTCCTGGAATACCACGCCGCGTTCGGCGCTGGGGCCCTTGACCGGCACGCCGTCGAGGGTAATGCGCCCGGAGGAGGGTTCGACAAATCCGGCAATCAGGTTCAACAGCGAAGTCTTGCCACTGCCGGACGGGCCGAGGGCCACCAGCAATTGCTGGGGCCCCAGGTCGATTGAGATGTCAGACAGTACCGGTTCTGTGGCGCCTGGGTACTGTGCGCTGATGCGCTCCAGTTGTAGCAAGGCCATCGCGATGAACTCCTGATCAGTTGGTAATGAACTTGGCGCTGACGTAAGGGGCGTAGTCCGGCAGCACGGCGTCGACCTTGCCTTGCTCCTTGAGGAACGCAGCGGTATCCGTCACGGCCTTGGTGGTCGGGGCGCCCAGCAGGGTCACTTGGTCAGCGGCCAGTGGGTAGACGTTGCCTTGTAGCAGCAGCGGAATATCGCTGGCCTTGGCGCCGGAGAGTTTTACCAGCTTGTCGACGTTGCCTTTGTCGGCGATCCAGGCTTGTGGGTCTTTGCGGTAGGCGGCGTAGGCATCCAGCGTGACCTTGGCGAAGGCGGTGACGATTTCCGGGTGCTTCTCGGCGAAGTCTTTGCGCACGATCCAGGCATCGAAGGTCGGCGCGCCGAATTTGGCCAGTTCGCCGGAGGTGATCAGCACCTTGCCGTTTTCCTTGGCCACACCCAGGGCCGGGTCCCATACGTAGGTTGCGTCGATATCTCCACGTTTCCAGGCGGCGATGATTGCCGGCGGAGCCAGGTTGAGGATGGTCACTTTCGAGGGGTCGATGTTCCAGTGTTTCAAGGCGGCCAGCAGGCTGTAGTGGCCGGTGGACACGAATGGTACGGCGACTTTCTTGCCGATCAGGTCCTGCGGGCTGTTGATCCCCGAGCCGTTGCGGGCGACCAGGGCTTCGGCACCGCCGATCTGGGTGGCGACGAGGAAGGTTTCCACGGGCACTTTACGGGTGATCGCAGCGGTCAGCGGGCTGGAACCGAGGTAGCCGATCTGCACGTCGCCGGAGGCGATGGCGGCGATGATGTCGGCGCCATTGTCGAATTTGCGCCAGTTGATCTTGGCGTTGGTGGCTTTTTCATACGCGCCGTCGGCCTGGGCAACTTTGGCCGGGTCTACGGTGGTCTGGTAAGCGACGGTCACATCCGCCGCCTGGGCAAACAGGCTGGCACCGGCCAGGGAGAGCGCCGCCAAGAGGCGCAGAGGGGTCAGTAGTTTCAAGGGGAAAGCTCCTCAATCAGGCGGCCGAGGGTCGGCGTGTGAGGAGAATAAATGATCTAAGAACTCGAAAATAAATAACATTTTCGAATTAGCTTATTAGGAGAAGTGAGCGCGAATCTTGAAGGCGCATTGAACAAATGTGGGAGCGGGCTTGCTCGCGAATGCGATGGATCAGTCGATACGTTGGGTGACTGATACTCCGTATTCGCGAGCAAGCCCGCTCCCACAAGGGTTTTGCGTGTGGCCTTAGTTACTGATCGCCAGGATGCTTGCCTGGTACGACCCTACAAATACATCAAAATCGCCCACTTCGTTCTGCTCCAGTTCCGCCTGTTGCGCCAGCGATGTACGCGCCAGCGTTTCAAAACGTGCCTGTTCCTCTGCCGGCAACGGTTCGCTGCGGAAGTGTTCGGCATGCACCTGGCTCTGGTGCAGGGAGAATTGCGCAAAGCTCTCTTTACGCTCGGCCATCGCTGCCAGCACCTGGGCTGACGGCGTCAGTGAGGGATCCTTGACCTTCGCCAGTTGGGCGTCCACTGCCTGGCTGTGCTCGGTGATGCCGTGGCTTTCATCAAGCAGGGCAGCCAGCGGTGCGATTTTTTCCAGCAGCTCGGTAGCCCATTCCTTCATGTCCACAGGCTGGCCCTGACGCTGCAGTTGCAGGCCTGGACGACGGCCTTCCTTGACCACGCTGAGGAAGTTGGAGGTAGCGTTACCGCACTCATTGCTGGCAAACAGCGGGCTGTCGTTCAGCGCGCAATACAGCAGGAACGCGTCGAGGAAGCGCGACTCTTGCAGGTCGATACCCATAGGCAGGAACGGGTTGATGTCCAGGCAACGCACTTCGATGTACTGGATGCCGCGCGCCATCAGCGCCTGGATCGGCCGCTCGCCGGTGTAGGTCACGCGCTTGGGGCGGATGTTGGAGTAGTACTCGTTTTCGATCTGCAGGATGTTGGTGTTGAGCTGAACCCACTCACCGTCCTTATGCGTGCCGATTTCGACGTACGGCGCGTAGGGCGTTGCCACCGCTTCGCGCAGGCTGTCGGTGTAGCTGTTCAAATCGTTGTAGCACGGCGTGAGACCGGCTTGGGCATTGCTCTGGTAACCCAGGTCACTCATGCGCAGGCTGGTGGCGTACGGCAAGTAGAGGGTGTCGGGGTCCAGCACTTCCAACTGATGCGAGCGACCACGCAGGAAACCGGCGTCCAGGGCCGGCGAAGCACCAAACAGGTACATCAGCAGCCAGCTGTAACGACGGAAGTTACGGATCAGTGCAATGTAGGCCGTGGACTGGTAATCGCGGTCGGTGCCGACAAATCCTTCAGTCTCCTTGAGCAATGGCCACAACTGTTCCGGCAGGGAAAAGTTGTAATGGATGCCGGCGATGCACTGCATGGTCTTGCCATAGCGCAGGGCCAAGCCTTTGCGGTACACGTACTTGAGCTGTCCGATATTGGAGGTGCCGTAGTAGGCAATCGGAATGTCTTCCTCGGCCGGCAACGGGCACGGCATCGATGGGCTCCACAGGTACTCGCTGCCGAGCTTGCTGTAGGCAAAACGGTGGATCTTGTCCAGGCTGCTCAGGGTGTCGGCCGGGTTAGGCAGGGCGGGAGTGATGAACTCCAGCAGCGATTCCGAGTAGTCGGTGGTGATCTGTTCGTGGGTCAACGCGGCGCCCAGTGCTTCAGGGTGCGGCGTTTGCGCCAGGCGACCTTCACCTGTCACGCGTAGGCATTCACGCTCGATGCCGTGCAAGCACTGCTCTAGCAGGGAGAGGTGTTCGCGCTTGCCAAGCAGAGCCAGGCGGCGGTTGAGAAGTTCGCTCAAGTTGGATTCCTTCACGCGTCAGTCGCCCCAATATGGGGGTGGGCAGGACGGTCTACAAGGGTGAAGTTAAAACTGGCGTTTTCGCCTGGTTAACAGTCGATTTGACCCGCTCTGAAAAAGCCGACTTCACTCCATGAATTGGGCTATAGCGCAGCAAGAAAATTCCGACGCCGTGTGTGCAGCGCCGAAATTAACTCAAATCGAGGGTGGGGAGCTATAGGACAGCGAAGGTGCCTTGTGCTTTTGCGACCAGTTTTTCGTCCTGGTACACATCCGCTTCGACCACCAAGGTGCGTCGGCCAGCGTGAATCACTCGGCTGGTGCACAACACGTCACCGTTTTCCACGGCACGGATGTAGTTGATTTTGCATTCGATGGTCGCGCTTTGCTGGTCGAAACCATGGGCGCTGGAACAGGCCAGTCCCATCGTTATATCTACCAGGCTGAAAATCGCCCCGCCGTGGAGCTTGCCCGCGCGGTTGCGCAGGTGCGGCTCCAAGGTCAGGGCCACCTCGGCAACACCTTCTTCAAGGCGTTGCAGGCGGCAGCCGATCAGCTCGCTGAACGCGCTCTGGGTCAAACCGGCCGGCATCTCCATCAGCGTTTCTTCAGCTGCTTGGCGTTGGCGAACAGCGAGGCCATGGCGTTGTTGCTCGGCGCGGCGGCTGTCGTTTCTTTGCGCGGTGCATTGTTTTGCGACTGGCGCGGTGCAGAACCTGGGCGGGCGCCACGGGCACCGTCGATTTTTTCGCCGGGGGTGTCGCTCATGCGCATCGACAGGCCAACGCGTTTGCGCGGGATGTCGACTTCCATGACCTTGACCTTGACCACGTCGCCGGCTTTGACCGCTTCACGTGGGTCCTTGATGAATTTCTCCGAAAGCGCGGAGATATGCACCAAACCGTCCTGATGCACGCCGATGTCCACAAACGCGCCGAAGTTGGTCACGTTGGTCACCACGCCTTCGAGGATCATGCCCAACTGCAGGTCCTTGAGGTCTTCGACGCCGTCCTGGAACTCGGCGGTCTTGAACTCGGGGCGCGGATCGCGGCCAGGTTTTTCCAGCTCTTGCAGGATGTCGGTGATGGTGGGCACGCCGAAGGTTTCGTCGGTGTACTTCTTCGGGTCCAGGCGCTTGAGGAACGCGGCGTCACCGATCAGCGAACGGATGTCACGATCGGTCTCGGCGGCGATGCGTTGCACCAGCGGATAGGCTTCCGGGTGAACGGCGGACGAATCCAGCGGGTTGTCGCCGTTCATAACGCGTAGGAAGCCGGCAGCTTGTTCGAAAGTTTTTTCGCCCAAACGCGCGACTTTCTTCAGCGCGGCACGGGTTTTGAACGCGCCGTTTTCGTCGCGGTGGGTCACGATGTTCTGCGCCAAGGTCGCGTTGAGGCCGGAGATACGTGCCAGCAACGCCACGGACGCGGTGTTCACGTCCACGCCCACGGCGTTCACGCAGTCTTCCACCACCGCATCCAGGCCGCGGGCCAGTTTCAATTGCGACACGTCATGCTGGTATTGGCCGACACCGATGGATTTAGGGTCGATCTTCACCAGCTCAGCCAGTGGGTCCTGCAGGCGACGGGCGATGGACACTGCACCGCGGATCGACACGTCCAGGTCCGGGAATTCCTTGGAGGCCAGTTCCGACGCCGAGTACACCGATGCGCCGGCCTCGGAGACCATGACCTTGGTCATCTTCATGGCTGGGTATTTTTTGATCAGTTCGGCGGCCAGCTTGTCAGTCTCGCGGCTGGCGGTGCCGTTGCCGATGGCGATCAAATCCACGGCGTGCTTGGCGCACAGCGCAGCCAGGATTGCCAAGGTCTGGTCCCACTTGTTGTGTGGCACATGCGGGTACACGGTGGCGTGGTCCAGCAGCTTGCCGGTGGAGTCGACCACGGCGACCTTGCAGCCGGTGCGCAGGCCCGGGTCCAGGCCCAGGGTGGCACGTGGGCCGGCCGGTGCAGCCAGCAGCAGGTCGTGCAGGTTGTGGGCGAATACGTTGATCGCCTCGGTTTCTGCGCCGTCGCGCAGCTCACCCAGCAGGTCGGTTTCCAGGTGGGTGTAGAGCTTGACCTTCCAGGTCCAACGCACGACTTCACCCAGCCACTTGTCCGCAGGACGGTTCTGATTCTGGATGCCGAATTGTTGGCCGATCATGCCTTCGCACGGGTGCATGGTGCCCGGCAGTTCGTCGCCGACTTTGAGTGCAGAGCTGAGAATGCCTTCGTTGCGGCCACGGAAAATCGCCAGTGCACGGTGGGACGGCATGCTCTTGAGCGGTTCGTCGTGCTCGAAGTAGTCGCGGAACTTGGCGCCTTCTTCCTCTTTGCCGGCGATAACGCGGGCGCTGAGGATGGCTTCCTGCTTGAGGTAGGTACGCAGTTTTTCCAGGAGGCTGGCGTTTTCGGCAAAGCGCTCCATGAGAATGTACTTGGCGCCTTCGAGGGCAGCCTTGACATCGGCAACGCCTTTTTCAGCGTCGATGAAGCGTGCGGCTTCGGTGTCCGGGGTCAGCGACGGGTCGTTGAACAGGCCGTCGGCCAGCTCGCCCAGACCAGCTTCCAGGGCGATCTGGCCCTTGGTGCGACGCTTCTGTTTATAGGGCAGGTACAGGTCTTCGAGGCGGGTCTTGGTGTCGGCGAGCTTGATGTCGCGCTCAAGCTGCGGGGTCAACTTGCCCTGTTCCTCGATGCTGGCGAGGATGCTGATACGCCGTTCGTCGAGTTCTCGCAGGTAGCGCAGGCGCTCTTCCAGGTGACGCAGTTGGGTGTCGTCGAGGCTGCCGGTCACTTCTTTACGGTAACGGGCAATGAAAGGCACCGTGGAGCCTTCATCCAGTAGAGCGACGGCCGCTTCGACCTGTTGTGGGCGTACGCCGAGTTCTTCGGCGATGCGGCTGTTGATGCTGTCCATAAAACCACCTGAAATTCTGAAAGCAGCCCGGCAGGCCCGGAAAACAAGGCCCGGCGGTGCTGGTTGAGCGGCCCGACTGGCGCCGCTGCCTGGGTCAAGAGGCAGCCTATTGACCCTCGAAATCGAAAAAATCACGACAAGCGGGTGAAAAAAAGCCCGGCAGTAAATGGTAACGATCTGACGTTGCCCTGCACGAAGGCGCCGCATTATAACCAGCGTTCTGCCCTTGGGGGGGATTGCGCCAGCGGTTGCAGGGCACGTGTTCGCTGGCGGTAGAGGAAAAATCTGCTAACAATGCACACGGTGCGTATAACGGCAGCTACGCCATAATGCGCGCCGAGATAAGAGGAGCATCCAATGAGCAGCACTGTACAAACTGCTGAAGGCGAAAAAATTCTCATCGTTGATGACGATCCTGGGCTGAGCAGCCTGCTGGAGCGTTTCTTCAACTCCAAGGGCTACCGTGCCCGCGCGGTGCCAAACACCGAGCAGATGGACCGCCTGTTGGGGCGTGAAGTATTCAATCTGGTCGTGCTCGACCTGATGCTGCCCGGCGAAGACGGCCTGACCGCCTGCAAGCGCCTGCGCGGCGCGAACAACCAGATTCCAATCATCATGCTCACCGCCAAGGGCGATGAGTTGAGCCGTATCAAGGGCCTGGAGCTGGGCGCTGATGACTACCTGGCCAAGCCTTTCAACCCTGACGAGTTGATGGCGCGCGTAAAAGCAGTACTGCGCCGCCAGGCGCCGCCGGTGCCGGGTGCGCCAGGCAGCGAAGATGAGAGCGTCACGTTTGGCGACTACGAACTGTCGCTGGCAACTCGTGAGCTCAAGCGTGGCGATGAAGTGCACATGCTGACCACCGGCGAATTCGCGGTGCTCAAGGCCTTGGTGATGAACGCACGCCAACCGCTGACCCGCGACAAGCTGATGAACCTGGCCCGTGGTCGCGAATGGGATGCCCTGGAGCGCTCCATCGACGTGCAGATCTCCCGTTTGCGCCGGATGATCGAGCCGGATCCGTCCAAGCCGCGTTATATCCAGACGGTTTGGGGCGTGGGTTATGTGTTTGTGCCGGATGGCACCGCAACAAAGTGACCGATGATTTGCAGAGGCGGGTATCCTGGCGTTTGGCTCCATGAGGGGCGACGGGGTGCCCGGCGTCTGCAATTCTGCGAGCGCCGCTCGTTCCTGCAAGGTGTCTAGCTGTCTTCTATGAAAACCCCTCTGTGGTTCCCGCAAAGTTTCTTCTCCCGCACCCTTTGGCTGGTGCTGATCGTCGTTCTGTTTTCCAAGGCACTCACGTTGGTTTATCTGCTGATGAACGAAGACGTGTTGGTGGACCGACAGTACAGCCACGGCGTCGCGCTGACGCTGCGCGCGTATTGGGCGGCCGACCCTGAAAACCGCGAGAAAATCGCCAAGGCAGCGACGTTGGTACGCGTCGCGGGCGCCGGCGTGCCAGAGGGCGAGCAGCACTGGCCCTACAGCGAGATTTACCAACGCCAGATGCAGGCAGAACTCGGTGAAGACACCGAGGTGCGGTTGCGGATGCATGTGTCCCCCGCGCTGTGGGTGCGTGCGCCGAGTCTGGGCGAGGACTGGCTGAAAGTGCCGTTGTATCCGCACCCGCTGCGGGGGCAGAAGATCTGGAACGTGCTGGGTTGGTTCCTGGCGATTGGGTTGTTATCCACGGCGTCTGCGTGGATTTTTGTGCGTCAGCTCAACCAACCCCTTAAACGCCTGGTATTTGCAGCGCGCCAACTCGGACAGGGGCGTAGCGTGCGTCTTCCGGTCAGTGATACGCCCAGTGAAATGACTGAGGTGTACGGCGCCTTCAATCAAATGGCGGAGGACGTCGAACAGGCCGGACGCGAGCGCGAACTGATGCTGGCGGGGGTGTCCCACGATTTACGCACACCCCTCACGCGTTTACGGCTGTCCTTGGAGCTGATGGGTAACCATAACGATCTCACCGACGATATGGTCCGCGACATCGAGGACATGGACGCGATTCTTGACCAGTTCCTGGCATTTATTCGTGATGGCCGTGATGAGGTGGTTGAGGAAGTCGACCTTACCGATTTGGTTCGCGAGGTGGTTGCGCCGTACAACCAGAATGGCGAACAGGTGCGCACGCGCCTGGAGCCGATCCAGCCGTTTGCCTTGCGCCGGGTGTCGATGAAACGCCTGCTGAACAATTTGATCGGCAACGCTTTGCACCATGCCGGCTCGGATGTGGAAGTGGCGGCGTACGTGTCCGGTGACAGCGCCGCGCCCTATGTGGTGCTGAGTGTCATGGACCGCGGGGCGGGTATCGACCCGGATGAGCTGGAAGGTATCTTCAACCCGTTTACCCGTGGCGACCGAGCCCGGGGTGGCAAGGGCACAGGCCTGGGCCTGGCGATTGTGCGGCGGATTGCTTCGATGCATGGCGGCAATGTTGAATTGCGCAACCGTGAAGGCGGGGGGCTGGAAGCGCGGGTACGCTTGCCTTTGGGTCTGATGTTGCCCAGGGACGCGGTCTAACGATTACTGCAAATCAAATGTGGTAGCTGGCTTGTGTGGGAGCGGGCTTGCTCGCGAATGCGGTATATCAGTCACAGATACTTCAACTGAACCACCGCATTCGCGAGCAAGCCCGCTCCCACATTGATTTGCAGTGTTTCGAAAGCTATGTGTTGTCAGCCCTTGCCCTTGGTCCGGGTCATATTCGGTCCACCATTCTTCTCCAAGTGCTGAATGATGATCCCCGCCACATCCTTGCCCGTGGTGGTTTCAATCCCCTCCAGCCCCGGCGATGAATTCACCTCCATCACCAGCGGCCCGTGGTTGGAACGCAAGATATCCACGCCCGCCACACTCAACCCCATCACCTTGGCCGCCCGCAGCGCGGTCATGCGTTCTTCCGGGGTGATCTTGATCAGGCTGGCGCTGCCGCCACGGTGCAGGTTGGAGCGGAACTCACCGGGCTTGGCCTGGCGTTTCATAGCGGCGATCACCTTGTCGCCCACCACGAAGCAGCGGATATCCGCACCGCCGGCTTCCTTGATGTACTCCTGCACCATGATGTTCTGCTTGAGGCCCATGAACGCTTCGATCACGGACTCCGCCGCTGTTGCGGTTTCACACAACACCACGCCGATGCCCTGTGTGCCCTCCAGCACCTTGATCACCAATGGCGCACCGTTGACCATCTCGATCAGGTCGGGGATGTCGTCCGGGGAGTGGGCAAAACCGGTGACCGGCAAGCCGATGCCACGGCGCGACAGCAGTTGCAGCGAGCGCAACTTGTCCCGCGAGCGCGCAATGGCCACGGATTCATTGAGAGGAAATACCCCCATCATTTCAAACTGGCGCAATACGGCGCAGCCGTAGAAGGTGACCGAGGCGCCGATGCGCGGGATCACCGCATCGAAGCCTTCCAGCGGCTTGCCCCGGTAATGGATCTGCGGCTTGTGGCTGGCAATGTTCATATAGGCACGCAGCGTGTCGATCACCACCATTTCGTGGCCACGCTCGGTGCCGGCCTCGACCAGGCGGCGGGTGGAATACAGACGCGGGTTTCGCGACAGCACAGCAATCTTCATGCAGCACCTGGGGCAGAAATAGTAGAGACCGGGAACACCGGCTTGTCTTGAACGTACTTGACGCCGGGGTTGACCACCAATTGGCCGTCAATCAGCGCCTTGGAGCCGAGCAGCAGGCGATAACGCATGGCTTTGCGGCAGGCCAGGGTGAACTCCACCCGCCATACCCGATCACCCAACGCCAGGGTGGTGCTGATCACATAGCGCACCTGCGCATGGCCGTTGGAGCTCTTGATGGTTTTCATCGTCACCAGGGGCGCTTCGCAGCGACGGTGACGCAGTTGCACCACGCTGCCCAGGTGCGCGGTAAAGCGCACCCACTTCTCACCGTCGCGCTCAAACGGCTCGATATCGGTGGCGTGCAGGCTGGAGGTGCTGGCGCCGGTGTCGATCTTCGCGCGCAGGCCAGCCACTCCCAAATCGGGAAGTGCCACCCACTCACGCAGACCGACAACGGTCAAATGGTCAAATGTCTTCAATATGGGTAACCGGTAATTCAGAAATGTTTCGTAGTCGTCGAGGACAGTAACGTCCAACTGCTCACGGATTGTGACAATCGCCAAACCTTCGTTGAGGGTTCGGTGCCGAATTCGCGGTATTCACGCAGAATATTCGGTAAATGGCGACAGATATCTCTCAGGCTGCGGTAATCAGCCGCCGGATGGGAAAGCCGCGCAAATCTCGCGGTGTCTGGCGTATCTTAGGTGAGCCTTGAGGTTTATGCGTCGAAGGGTTTCAACGGTAAAGTTGCGACATTTTTCAGAGCGAGGAATTCAAGTGGCTCAAAAGCAGGAAGAGGAAGAAAAGGTCCGTTTGGACAAGTGGTTGTGGGCGGCGCGTTTTTATAAAACCCGTGCCCTGGCCAAGGCCGCCATCGAGAGCGGCAAGGTGCACCATCGCGGTGAACGCTGCAAGCCGGGCAAAGAGCCGCGTATCGGCGATGAGTTCCAGATTCGTACTGGCTTCGATGAAAAAACCGTCGTAGTGCAGGCACTTTCCATCGTGCGCCGCGGCGCGCCCGAGGCGCAGGCGCTGTACGCTGAAACAGAAGCCAGCATCGCCAAGCGCGAAAATGCGGCGGCGATGCGCAAGGCTGGCGCCATGGGTTTGAGCACCGACGGCAAACCGAGCAAAAAGCAACGCCGCGACCTGTTCAAGTTCCGCGGCAGTGGCAACGACGACTGACCGTGTAGTGAGCGGGCTTGCCCGCGCTGGGTGGCGAAGCCGCCCTAAATTCTGATACCTCGGTGTACCTGACACGACGAGGCGTCCTTGTTGGGGCGGCTTCGCCCCCCAGCGCGGGCAAGCCCGCTCACTACACGCGTATGACGCTCAGTCGGTTGATCATTGGCACGCGCTTAAGTATTCCAAACACCGGTGCCGTCAGCCGTAACAACCCCTGCGACACCTTCGCCGCAAACGGCGTGTAGTACCCCCACCCCAGCGCCAACAGTGCCAGCAACACCCCGCCGATGTAGTCGTCCTGCCCCCAATGCGCACCTGCCACCAGACGCGGCATCATGAACAGCAACGCCAGGCCCCAGATCACCAGCACCTGGCCAATCCGCTTGGCGAACACCGTCATGAACATTCCCCAGATCAACAACACCGAGGCATGGTCCCCCGGAAAGCTCTGGCTCGAACGGTCCTTCAATTCCCAGGTCTTTTCCAGCCCTGGGAAATAGTCACTCATCTGGATTGCGCCGCTGATCACCATCGACGGGCTATGGTGTTGCCAGCCCATTTGTGCGGCGAGTTTGGAAAACAGCATGCGGATGAACAGCAGCAGCAACAAAATGCCGACAAAACCTAACACCGCCTGACGCACCTGCACGGCCTTGAATACCCAATCTGCGCGAATCAGCAGCGTCAGCAGGATCACGCCGACCACTGCATCAAACGGTCGCAAACTGGCGACGGCCCACACGTGTAGCCAGGTTGTATTGGTCGCCAGCGGGTCATTGAGCAGATGAAACAGCCACTCGTCGAATACCACACACAGCATCTGGCCCGTGGGCCATAGCCAAAAACACAACAACCCGATTGCGAGTAGATTGCAAACGGCCCATCGCCCGAGGTTCCACTTGGCTTGGAACAAACCCGGATTGTTCATAAACTGTCCCTCTGTGCTTTAAAAAAACCGCACCAAATTGGTGCTAAAGCGTTTAATTCTATAAACCTTGTAATCAATTTGTCATCAATTCAGATACCCAGACCTATGACTGATCTACCGGATACCGACTTCACCCAACGCTTCATCTTCGACGAGACCGACGCCCGCGGCGAGCTGGTGTCGCTGGAGCGCAGCTACGCCGAAGTCCTTGCCAAGCACCCTTATCCGGAGCCGGTCGCGCAACTGCTCGGTGAGCTGATGGCGGCGGCTGCGCTGCTGGTAGGCACCATGAAGTTTGACGGTTTGCTGATCTTGCAAGCGCGCTCCGAAGGCCCGATCCCGTTGCTGATGATCGAGTGTTCCAGCGAGCGTGACATCCGTGGTTTGGCCCGTTACGAGGCTGACCTGATTGCCCCGGATGCCACCCTGTCGGACCTGATGCCTAACGGCGTCCTGGCGCTCACCGTCGACCCGACTGAAGGCCAGCGCTACCAGGGCATTGTCGACCTCGATGGCGAAACCCTGTCGGACTGCTTCACCAACTATTTCGTGATGTCCCAGCAGGTTGGCACGCGTTTCTGGCTCAACGCCGATGGCCACCGCGCTCGCGGCCTGTTGCTGCAGCAGTTGCCGGCCGACCGGATCAAGGATGACGACGATCGTGCGGAAAGCTGGCGCGGCCTCACTGCCCTGGCCGGCACCCTCACGGCCGAAGAATTGCTGGGCCTGAGCAACGAAACCATCCTGCACCGTCTCTATCACGAGGAAGCCGTGCGGCTGTTTGACGCACAGAACCTGCGCTTCCACTGCAGCTGCTCGCGCGAGCGTTCGGCCAATGCACTGGTCAGCTTGGGCCTGGAAGACGCGCAGAACCTGGTGGTGGAGCACGGTGGCAACATCGAGATCGACTGCCAGTTCTGCAACCAGCGCTACCTGTTCGATGCTGCCGATGTAGTGCAATTGTTTGCAGGGGCTGGCATCGACACCCCTTCCGACACCCGCCACTAAAACGTTTAAGCACAGGTAAATCACCTGACAAACGCCGGATTAGCGCAGTTCTGACGGGAGGGCCCTACTCTTTTTGGGCTTTTCTGGCATAATCCGGCCCACTTTTTTCGCGGTAGTAGTGCGCAACTTTCTACTACAAAACGTTTGGAGCACTCGGCCATAGGCCGACGGGGAACCTCATGACGCAAGCCAATAACGCCGTATACACCGATCTGAGTGTTGACGATCTGGTCAAAGAAGCCCTGCAGCGCGGTGAAGGCGTGCTTGCCGATACTGGCGCGCTGGTCGTAGAAACCGGTCACCGTACCGGCCGTTCGCCAGTCGACCGTTTCATCGTTGAAGAGCCGACTACCCAGGATGCTATCGCCTGGGGCCCGATCAACCGCAAGTTCCCGGCCGACAAGTTCGATGCCCTGTGGGCTCGCGTCGAGGCCTTCAATAACGCGCAAGAGCATTTCGTTTCCCACGTTCACGTAGGTGCTGCGCAAGACCACTACCTGGCCGTGAAAATGACCACCCAGACTGCCTGGCAGAACCTGTTCGGTCGTTGCCTGTTCATCAACCCGGCCCAGTACAACCCGGCCGGCCGTGAAGAATGGCAAGTGCTCAACGTGGCCAACTTCGAATGCGTGCCAGAACGTGACGGCACCAATTCCGACGGTTGCGTGATCCTCAACTTCGCCCAGAAGAAAGTGCTGATTGCCGGCATGCGTTACGCCGGTGAAATGAAGAAAGCCATGTTCTCGGTGCAGAACTTCCTGCTGCCGGCTTCCGACGTGCTGCCGATGCACTGCGCCGCCAACATTGGTGAAGCAGGCGACGTGACCCTGTTCTTCGGTCTGTCGGGCACCGGTAAAACCACCCTGTCCGCCGACGAAAGCCGTTACCTGATCGGTGACGACGAACACGGTTGGGGCGAAGGCGTGGTGTTCAACATCGAAGGCGGTTGCTATGCCAAGTGCATCGACCTCTCCGAGAAGAACGAGCCGGTTATCTGGAAAGCCATCAAGCATGGCGCTGTGCTGGAAAACGTCGTGATCAACGACGCCAAGCACGCTGACTACACCGATGTCAGCCTGACCCAGAACAGCCGTGCCGCCTACCCGCTGGAACACGTTGCCAAGCGTTCCGAGCAGAACCTGGGCGGCGAGCCAAACGCTGTGATCTTCCTGACCTGCGACCTGACTGGCGTGCTGCCACCGGTGTCGATCCTCAGCGAAGAACAAGCGGCCTACCACTTCCTGTCCGGCTACACCGCTCTGGTGGGCTCGACCGAAATGGGCTCCGGCGGCGGCATCAAGTCGACCTTCTCCACCTGCTTCGGCGCGCCATTCTTCCCGCGCCCAGCTGGCGAATACGCTGAGCTGCTGATCAAGCGCATTCGCGGCTTCGGTTCCAAGGTCTACCTGGTCAACACCGGCTGGACCGGCGGCGGCTACGGCGTCGGCAACCGCTTCAACATCCCGACCACTCGCGGCGTGATCGCAGCGATCCAGAGCGGCGCGTTGATCGGTGCTGAAACCGAACACCTCGACACCATCAACCTCGACGTGCCGTTGGCCGTACCGGGCGTTGAGACTGGCCTGTTGAACCCACGTAACACTTGGGCTGACAAAGCTGCCTACGATGAAGCGGCGAAGGCACTGGCTGGCTTGTTCATCGAGAACTTCAAGAAGTTCGAAGTGAGCGATGCGATCAAGGCTGCCGGTCCTAAGTTGTAAGATTCAGCCGTTGTGGAAAAGCCGCCTCTTGTGGGCGGCTTTTTTGTGCGCGAGAGGTTAGTCAGCGACGTGCAAGACCACCGCGCCGACCAGCACTAATACGACTCCCAGCACCTGCACCGCCGATAACCGCTCCTTGAAAAACACATACCCCAGAATTGCCGCGATCCCGCCCGACAATGTACTGATCACCGTCACCACCGGCACCGACCCCGCCATCGCCCCCCATGAAAACGCCGAGAACCCACCCAGGTTCATCAAACTGGCGCCGGTCAACGTCGCACAGTTTTTCAGTGGCGGGATTTTCAGGCCGTCTTTGACCTTCAATACCATCACTACCAATACGCACAGGCCGACCAGGTAGCCCAGCCACAGCATGGTGATCGGCCCAAGTGCCGGCAGCGTGTAGCGGCCTTGCAACCAGAAACTGGTGCCATACAGCAAGGCGGCGAGCATGGCGTAGGCGATGGACAGGCGTGGGTTGTTGTGGGGCGTGCCGTTGTCCTTGTGGATGCTGGAGAGTATTACGCCTACCACGCACAGGGCGATGCAGCCGAGTTGGATCAGGCTGATGTGTTCGCCGCTGGCCCACGACAGCAGTGTGGTCACTACGCCGTAGGACGTCACCAGCGGCGCGACGATGGCGGCCTTGCCCAGGGCGAAGGCCTTGGACAATGCGAGGGCACCAGACACCGTGAGCAGGGCGGCGGCAATACCCAACAGCCAGACGCTTAGAGGGGCGTCGAGGGATTTGGACAGGAAGGTAGGAACGATGACCAACAGCAGGGTCATGATCAGGAAGCCTAGGGCTTGGCCGAAGTACACGGCGCGCTTTACGCCGACGGCGCGGGCGTTGAGGCCCACGAGAAAATCCGTACCGCCCCAGAGCAGGGCGGCCAGCAGGCCCATTGTTACGTCCATGTAAGGTCCTTGGTGTTGTAAGCGCAGCTCGTCAGGTTAACGCAAAACAAGTGTGGGAGCGGGCTTGCTCGCGAATGCGCAGTTTCAGTCACTGAAGAGGTCGACTGATCCACCGCATTCGCGAGCAAGCCCGCTCCCACATTCGATCTACGTTGTGCTTTGGATTAGCCCAGTTTTTCGAGGGTCTGCGTGTCCCAGCCATGGGTCTTGATAGCCAGGTACAGCATGCCAATGGTCAGCGGGATTTTTTTACCACGGCCCTTGGCGCGGTGTTTGAGGAATACATCGAATACCGGTGGGTTGAAGTAACGGTAAGCATCGTAGTCGCCCAGGTCGAGCTCAAACGCTTGCTCCACGGCTTCCATGAATTGCTTGGCCTCGTCACCGTCGCAGCCCAGGTCGAAGTTGATCGAGGTTTGCAGGCGGACGGCCTTGTGTTGAGGCAGGCCGATTTCTTCGTGGAGCAACTGCAGGAGTTGCTGCATCTCGTGGTCATCGGGGAGGTCGGGAGCCAGGTTCATGGTGGGGGCACGCAGGAGTGGGTGAGGACGGTATTTGCTTCGAGTGATGAAGAGTGCCAAGCCTATCAGGAATACAAACACAGTTAGGTAGAACCACTGACTAGGGTTTTGTGCGTGAACATACGTAATGGTCGATTTAAGGCCGTGAAGCCGCCTCCAAGTCCATCAAGCCGCGCCCATAGGCTTCGCTGTTGGCGTAGATACCCGTTCGATTGGCGGTGCTGAGCAGGCGCTCGCGAAGTTGTTGTGGGCTCATATGCGGGTAGCGACTTTGCAGTGCGGCCAATGCTCCGCTAACCAGCGCAGCGGCTGGCGAGGTGCCCGCAGTCGGGCCATAGCCTCCGTCCTTGCTGGTGGTTAATAAACCGGCCCCTCCATCACCACCCGGTACGGCGATACACCAATGAGCGGCCAGGCCACAGTAATTGGACTTCTGGTTGATAGCGGTGCCATCGCTCTTGAGTGCCATGACGGCGATCCAACCCTTTTCCAATTCGGGCGCCAGTGCGGGAAGGCCGGGCTCGGCGAGGGGTTCGCGCTTGATTTCATTTCCGGTGGAAAAGACGAACACGGCACCATTGGCCACCAGCTTCTTGGCGACCTCCAGCGAATCGCCCATCAGTCGTTCATAGATCGGTAGTTCGTTGGTATTGGCTTCAATGGGGTTGGCCCATGAGTTGCTGAATATGCGTGCGCCTTTTTCATAAGCCTGGGTCCAGGCTTGAGCGATTTCAGTGTCGAAGTAAAAGGGTTCTTTATCGTCGCCAAACCGCATGGGGATCAGTTGGGCCTGGAAGGCAATGCCGTGCATGCCTTGGTCATCTTTGTTGGCGGCAAGAATGCCGGCCATTTGGGTGCCGTGGCCCTTGGTGTCGATGGTGCCGGGGACCTTGCGCACAAAGTCAAAGCCCGGATCGGCAACGCGCCCCTCGAACTCGGGCAATTGCCTGTTCAAGCCCGAATCTATCAGCGCCACCCTGACGCCCTGGCCAGTACCGCCACGGGCATATAGGGAGGAGGCCTTGACGATGGGCAAGGCTTTTTGCGCGAAATATTCTGGGGTTTCAAAAGCGCGGGTGTCGAGCTTCTCAGGTGCAGAGACTGGAGTGTTGGCGCATCCGAGCAGAACCAGGGGCAGGGCGAACAGACTGGCACGTCGTAGTGTGTTGTAGAGCGGTGGGTGCATGGCTGACTCCTTGTGAGCCGGTTGATCAGGCGTGCTACTGTCTGCGTTTTTGCGCGGGCCTGCTGGTTTTCTCTGTATCAGTTTGTAGCGTTTTATCCCCAGCCTTTCTCGGTCGCTGATCTATGTTTTTGACTCGATACAGCGGTCAACGGAGTGACAGCCTATGCACGACACCCTCCAACAGGTCTTTGGTTACCCACAGTTTCGTTTGGGCCAGGAAAAAACCGTCAGTGCCGTATTGGCCGGTCGTTCGGCGGCAGCCATTTTTCCTACGGGTTCAGGCAAGTCCCTTTGTTACCAACTGTCTGCGGTGTTGTTGCCGCACCTGACGCTGGTGGTGTCGCCGCTCTTGGCGTTGATGCAGGACCAGTTGGACTTCCTGCAGCGTCACGGTATTTCGGCGGGGAGTATCGATTCGGCCCAGAGCCGCGATGCGGCCAACGACGTAATGGCACGTGCACGTTCCGGTGAGCTGAAGATCCTGATGGTTTCCGTGGAGCGCCTAAAGAACGAGCGCTTTCGTAACTTCTTGCAAAGCGTGCGGATCTCGCTGCTGGTGGTGGATGAGGCGCACTGCATTTCCGAGTGGGGCCACAACTTCCGCCCGGACTATCTAAAACTGCCGGACTACCAGCGCCAGTTCAATATCCCACAAGCACTGCTGCTGACGGCTACAGCGACGCCCAAGGTGATTGCCGATATGCAGGCGAAGTTTGCCATTGCGCCCGACGATGTGGTGACCACGGGCTTCTACCGGCCCAATCTCAACCTGCTGGTGGAGCCGGTGTCCGGTGCGGACAAGCGCCGCCGGCTAGTGCAATGGATGAGCGAGCGTGCGGATCAGCCGAGCATCGTCTACGTCACTCTGCAAAAAACCGCTGAGCAGATTGCCGAGCATTTGAACCGTAACGGCATCCAGGCCGAGGCTTACCACGCAGGTTTACCCTTTGATAAGCGTGAGGGTATCCAGCAGCGCTTCATGGGTGGGCGCTCCAATTGCATCGTCGCCACCATCGCGTTTGGCATGGGCATCGACAAGAGCGATATCCGCAACGTGGTGCATTTTGACCTGCCCAAGTCCATCGAGAACTACAGCCAGGAAATCGGCCGTGCGGGGCGTGATGGAGAGCCGTCCGACTGCCTGGTGTTGGCCAATCGCGACAGCCTGAATGTGCTGGAAAACTTCGTGTACGGCGACACGCCAGAGCAGGAGGGTATTCTTCGTGTGCTGGAGCAATTACAGGCGGCACGAGGCGATGGGCAGTGGGAGTTTTTACTGCGCTCGTTATCGGACGACAGCAACATCCGCGAGTTGCCGCTCAAGACGTTGCTGGTGCAGTTGGAACTCAGGGGCGTGATCGCGCCACGCTACGCGTTTTATGCCGAATACCGTTTCAAGTACTTGGTCGAGCCCGAGGCATTGCTAGCTCGATTTTCCGGCGAGCGGCAGCAGTTTGTCGCGGCAATTGTCCAAGTGTGCAAACGGGCCAGAACCTGGGCAACCGTGGATTTCGACGCGCTGTACCAACAGCACAATGCCGAGCGCGGGCGAGTGGTGAAGGCGCTGGATTATTTCCAGGAGCAAGGCCTGATCGAGTTGGAAAGCAAGCAGATGACCGAAGTCTACAGTTTGCTGAACACTGACTTTGACCCACAGGTACTGAGCGCCGAGTTATACACAGGCTTCAAGCAACACGAAGTCGGGGAGGTGGCGCGGATCCACGCCATGCTTGATCTATTCGCCACTGAACGCTGTCTGGGGCAGCGTCTGGCGCAGTATTTTGGTGATGAAAAAGCGCCCCAGCGTTGCGGGCATTGCTCGGTTTGCCACGGTCACGTTGCGCAACTGCCGCAAGCGCCCGGGTTACCGTTGCTTGTGGATAAAAACTTCATGGGGCTGTGCGGTGATTTTATCCACAGGCATCATGAACACACCGGTCAGTTGCCTGGTGCGGAGCGCCTGACGCGTTTTCTCGGCGGCATCAGCGTGCCGTTGTTCACCAAGTTGAAGGCGCGAGGGATTCCGGGTTTTGCTGCGCTGGAAGTCTATCCCTACGCCGAAGTGCGCGAGTGGGCCGAGACCCATTTGAATGACTTGTAAACCCACCTTCACGAGATGTGCCCATGCCTGATTCAGTGCCACAGCGTGCCGACTACCTTCACTTCCAGCCGATCATCACCCGCTGGCACGACAATGATGTGTATGGTCATGTGAATAACGTGACCTACTACAGCTTCTTCGACACAGCGGTAAACACCTACCTGATCGAACAGGGCGGGTTGGATATCCATGACGGCGAAGTGGTGGGGTTTGTGGTGAGTTCGGCGTGTGATTACTTTGCGTCGATTGCCTTTCCCGAGCGCATTGAAGTCGGTTTGCGAGTGGGCAAGTTGGGCAATAGCTCAGTGCAATATGAG
Source organism: Pseudomonas cremoris (assembly GCF_014230465.1). Next base: position 530,685 of record NZ_JAAXCY010000002.1, on the reverse strand, counting down.
TTGGCGGTGTTCAAGGCGGGCGAGGACGAGGCCTGTGCGGCAGGAAGGTTCGTGCATGTGTTTGTGGACCGAGGGTCTAACCAGCCGGTGGCCATTCCGGGGATGCTGCGCGAGGCGTTGCAGCGGTTGGTGGTTTGACACATAGCTTGCGAATACAGGGAGCTAAATGTGGGAGCGGGCTTGCTCGCGAATGCGGCGTATCAGCCAATTATTCAGTGACTGACACTCCGCACTCGCGAGCAAGCCCGCTCCCACATGGACCTATGGCGCATGTTAGCCCGCGGGCTTATCGATGGCGATAGTGGTGCTTGTTCTTGCGATGCCCATAAGCATGTCCACGGCCACGATGATCATCACGGTCATAACGACGGTTGTCGCGGCCGCGAGAACGACGGTCGTCGTCATCGCTCTTGTTGCCCATGTAGTTGCCCAGTGCGCCACCTGCGCCACCGCCGGCGGCTGCGCCGATCAGGCTGCCGGTGTTGCCGCCCATGCTGCGGCCGACCACGTTGCCGCCGGCTGCGCCCAGGGCACCGCCAATGGCCGCTTCGCCACGACTGCGTTTGTCCGCGCCGACCGCGCTACCGCCCGCGCCGCCCAACGCTGCACCGATGGCGGAACCGGTGTTACCGCCAATCTGCTGGCCAACAACCGAACCTAGAACCCCGCCCAATGCGCCGCCTACACCGGCTTCGGTGGTGCCACCGGCCATGGCTGCGCCACTGACCAGGCCAAGGGACAACAAGAGAATCGAGGAGAACTTCATAGGGAGACCTCAAGAGGATGACGGCGCGATCCTGAGGTTGTATCGAGATTGTGGCAATAGAAATCCGACCAGTAACACGAGTTGTACACAATTCTATAAGTTACTGTTTTTACTGGGGAACTTAAGTCGATTTGGCGGGTCTTTAACTACTTCGGAACGGCCGCTTTTATGCAAAAGCGGCCTTTTTTGTGTCCGAAATTTAACATCTGTAGTGAGCGGGCTTGCCCCGCGCTGGGGGGCGAAGCCGCCCTAAATCCAGACGCCTCGGTCTACCTGAAACACCGCGACGCCGTTATTGGGGCGGCTTCGCCCCCCTGCGCGGGGCAAGCCCGCTCACTACATCAGGCCGAGCGGGCCATGATTAGCCCGTTGTCACTCGCTGCCTCTAATCGGATCGCCACGAATTTCGACGTTGGCGTATGGCTGCCATCGCCCGTGCTTTCCAGCGGCACCAGTGGGTTTACTTCTGGGTAGTAAGCCGCAGCCTGCCCCGCTGGAATATCAAATGCCAGCAAGGTAAAGCCTTTCACACGACGCTCACGACCGTCTTCCCACAGCGACACGATGTCGGCTTTTTGCCCCGGCTTGAAGCCCAGGCGGATAATGTCGGCTTCGTTGACGAACAACACATCGCGCTGACCTTTTACGCCACGGTAGCGATCGTCCAGGCCATAAATGGTGGTGTTGTATTGATCGTGGGAGCGCATCGACTGCATGATCAAGTCCGGCACCTGGCCTGTGGCATGAGTGCGTTCGTGAATCAGGTCTTTGGGCAGGATGTTCGGGCGGAAGTTGGCGCGGCCCGATGGAGTGTTCCAGCGACGTGCGCCGGCGGAATTGCCCAGGTAGAAGCCGCCAGGATTCTTGATCTTCTCGTTGAAGTCCTTGAACCCAGGGATGGTATCGGCGATCAGGTCGCGGATGCGCCCGTAGTCGGCCACCAGCCAATTCCAGTCCACCGGTTTGCTGCCCAGCGTCGCAGCCGCGATGCCGGCGAGGATGGCGGGCTCGGACTTCATCAGCTTCGACAGCGGCTGCAGTTGGCCGTTGGAACCATGCACCATGCTGAAGGAGTCTTCGACCGTCACCGCCTGCGGGCCGTCGGCCTGGATGTCGATGTCGGTACGGCCAAGGCAAGGCAGGATCAGCGCGTCTTTACCGTGCATCAGGTGGCTGCGGTTGAGCTTGGTGCTGATCTGAACGGTCAGGTCGCAGTTGCGCAGGGCTTCGAAAGTGCGCGGGCTGTCTGGCGTGGCTTGGGCGAAGTTGCCGCCCAGGCCGATAAACACTTTGGAGCGGCCTTCAAGCATGGCGTGAATCGCTTCGACCACGTTGTGCCCATTGTCGCGCGGCACCTGGAATTGGAAGCGACGCTCCAGGGAATCAAGGAACGCCACCGGAGGGCGTTCGTTGATGCCCATGGTGCGGTCGCCCTGCACGTTACTGTGGCCACGCACCGGGCACAGCCCCGCGCCTGGGCGGCCGATGTTGCCGCGCAGCAGCATCAGGTTGGCGATTTCCTGAATGGTCGGCACTGAGTGGCGATGCTGGGTGATGCCCATCGCCCAGCACATGATCACGTTCTTGCCTTTGGCGTACATGCGCGCCGCTTGCTCGATCTCAACTAGGGTCAGGCCGGACTGCTCGACGATTTCATCCCAGGAGGTGTCGTCGATCTTGCCCAGGTAATCCAGCACGTTGGCGGTGTGTTCGTTGAGGAAGTTGTGGTCGAACACCGCTTCCTTGCCTTCGGCCTGGGCCTGGCGCTCCCACAGCAGCAGGAATTTGGCCATGCCGCGCAAGATAGCCATGTCGCCACCCAGCGCCGGGCGGAAGTAGGCGGTGTTGGTTGGTTTGTCGCCGTTGGTGAGCATTTCAATCGGGTGTTGCGGGTGCTGGAAGCGCTCCAGGCCGCGCTCTTTCAGCGGGTTGATGCACACCACTTGGGCGCCGCGTTTTACCGCTTCGCGCAAGGGTTCGAGCATGCGTGGATGGTTGGTGCCAGGGTTCTGGCCCCACACAAAAATCGCATCGGCATGTTCGAAATCATCAAAGGTCACAGTGCCTTTGCCGACGCCCACGCTTTGCGCCAGGGCCACGCCGCTGGCCTCGTGGCACATGTTCGAGCAGTCCGGGAAATTGTTGGTGCCGTAGGCGCGCACAAACAGCTGATACAGGTAGGCCGCCTCGTTGCTGGCGCGCCCTGACGTGTAGAACTCAGCCATGTTCGGGCTTGGCAATGCGTTGAGGTGCTTGCCCACCAGGTCAAACGCGTCTTCCCAACTGACGGGTACGTAACGGTCGGTTTCTGCGTCGTAGCGCATTGGCTCGGTCAGGCGGCCTTGGTATTCCAGCCAATAGTCGCTCTGTTCCAGCAGCGCGGTGACGCTGTGCTTGGCGAAGAACGCAGCGTCTACGCGACGCTTGGTGGCTTCCCAGTTAACGGCTTTGGCGCCGTTTTCGCAGAATTTGACCATGCCGCTTTCTGGCGAATCGCCCCAGGCGCAGCCCGGGCAGTCGAAGCCGCCGTTCTGGTTGGTCTTGAGCATCATGCGCAGGTTTTTCAGCGCGTTGTCACTGGTCAGCCAGGCCTGCGCCACGCTGATCAATGCACCCCAGCCGCCGGCCGCGCCTTTGTAGGGCTTGTAGCGCGGGGTTGGGGTTTGGTCGGCTTGATTATGATTGCTCACGGCTGGTTCTCCATCGCGGGGCTGTAGACCCGCGGCGCACTTTTCTGCGGCAGGTGAATGAGATTGAGGTTATGCCGACGGGCCCATTGCAGGGCCAGGCCGGTGGGTGACGACAGGCTGACCAGGGTCTGGATGCCGGCGCGCAGGACCTTCTGGATCAGCTCCAGGCTGCAGCGGCTGGTGACAATCGCCAGGCCGCCTTCGGTCGGAATCTTTTGGCGGATCAGTGCGCCGATCAACTTATCCAAGGCGTTATGCCGCCCGATGTCTTCGCGGCCCAGCAGCAATTCGCCTTGATTGTTCATAAACACGGCGGCGTGCACCGCGCCGCTGTACTGGCCCAAAGGCTGAAACGCGCTGATGCGTTGGCGCAGGCCATCAAGCCATGCAGCGGGCGGCAAGGGCGCGCGGGGCAATACTTGAAGGTCTGGCAGGGCTTGCTCCACCGCCTCTACACCGCACAGACCGCAACCGCTGGTACCCGCCAGTTGGCGGCGCTGCTGCTTGAGGTTCCAGAACGAGCGGCTGGAAATCTGCACCTGGGCGTATTGAGTTGAGCCCGATCCGCTGAGTTTAAGGTCATAAATATCGCTAACGTCGGCGATAATGCCGCTACCGATGCTGAAGCCGACAATAAAGTCTTCCAGGTCGGTGGGCGTCACCAGCATCACCGCCTGGCTGATGTCGTTGTAGGCAATCGCCAACGCCACTTCTTCCGCCAACGCTGTGCTGGCGACTTCAGTGTGTTCGAGATTGCAAAACTGGTAGCTCTGGCTGGCGGATGGCGCGGGCGTTGCGAGGGCGGGCGCCGCGCAAACTGGGCGCTTGGCGTTCATGGGGCAGTACCACCGGCGGATTGATCAATGTTTAGACTAGGCGCGACAAAGGGTCGCGTCTAATCGTCAGTACTGATCTACCGATAGATACCGTCGATCAAGACGCCTGCAGCGATTTTTGGTACAGCGCAAAACACGCTTCTGCGAGCGCGGAACGCGGTGCGCTGCGGCGCATGATCAGGCCCAAGCGAGCCAGGGTGTGCGCATCTGCGATAGGTTGCAGGCGCAGGTGTTCGGTCAAGGCGTCGAGGCCTCCGTCCAGCGGCATGACCGCACAGCACAGGCCGCCATGCACAGCTTGTAACAATTGATGCACGGCGTCGGTTTGCAGCAGCGGCTGCGGGTTGAGCCCCCGGCTGTGGAAATTGTGGTCGATGGATTGGCGAAAATGCATGCCGCCGGTGAGCATGCCCAGGGGCAATTCGATCAGCGCCTCCCAGCTCAAGGGCTTGTCACCGAAACTGAAGAACCGTTGGTCGTAGAGCAGGCCCATACGGGTTTCGCCCAAGGCCAGTGAGTCGAATCGCTCGCTGTCCAGGCGTTCCAGATAGGAAACCCCCAAGTCCAGGCGATTGCTTGCCAACTGCTCAAGGATTTGCTCGGAGCTGAGGGCCGACAGTTCGAAGCGCAGGCTTGGGTGTTCTTTGTGCAGCTTTTGCATGAGTGCCAAGGGGTCAAAGCTCGACAGCGGCACCACGCCCAGGCGCAGTGTGCCCACCAGGTTGCCCCGGCAGGCCGCAGCCTCGGCCTGCAAGCCGTCGTAGGCGGCGAGCACCGTGCGCGCCCAGGCCAGGACGCGCTCGCCTGGCGCGGTGAAGCCTTCGAAGCGCTGGCCGCGATTGACCAGCGGCAAGTCCAACTCTTCTTCGAGGCTGCGCAGGCGCATCGACAGCGTTGGCTGGGTAATGTGGCAACGCGCCGCTGCCTGGCCGAAGTGACGGGTCTCGTCGAGGGCGATGAGGAATTTCAGCTGTTTGATGTCCATCTTCGCTCCAGGGCTTATTCCAATGGCGGGGGGATTCTAGCGCGTTTAGGTCTTTGGCCGGCCTGGAACCCAAATCCGTAGGACTGGTCTAGTCTTGGGCATCTGGAATTCAAATACCAAGGAGAGCGCACTATGAGCATTTTTAGCTTTGTTAAGGAAGCTGGCGAGAAGCTGGTCAAGCTGTTGACACCCGGTAATGCCAACGCCAGTGATGATTTGAAAAAGCATATTGAAGATGTGGGGCTGGGCAACCCGAACGTGCACGCCACCGTCGACGGTGACAAGGTGACGATCAGCGGTGAAGTGGCCAGCCAGGAAGAGAAAGAAAAAATCATTCTGGCAGCGGGCAATATTGCTGGGGTTGCTAGCGTGGAGGACCAGATTACGGTCTCCGGCCCGGTGGTTGCGGCGGCACGTTTTGTCGTGGTGAAAAAGGGCGACACGTTGAGCGCGATTTCCCTGGCGGTGTATGGCAACGCCAACCAGTACAACAAGATTTTCGAGGCGAACAAGCCGCTGTTGTCGCACCCGGACAAGATCTACCCAGGGCAGACATTGCGTATTCCTGAGTAAAACGCAGACCAACATGTGGTAGCGGGCTTGCTCGCGAAAGCGGAGTGTCAGTCACGGAATGTGTGTCTGATACACCGCTTTCGCGAGCAAGCCCGCTCCCACGTTGGGTTCAGAGTCCGGCAATTAGGTCGCGGTAGTCATCGACTGCCTCGAACTCACCTGTGTCCTTGGCACCTTTTTTACTGTCAGGCTCTTTGACCGCCAGCAAATGATTCACGCCGTACGCTTTGGCACTGCGCAGAATCGGCAACGTGTCATCAATAAACAGGCTACGCGTTGGGTCGAATCCGATATCGGCCTGCAGTGCATCCCAGAATTGCGGGTTTTCCTTGGCGAATCCGTAGTCGTGGGAGCTGATCAAACGTTCGAAATATGGCGCCAGTTCAATGCGTTCCAGCTTCAATGACAGCGAATCACGATGAGCATTGGTGATCAGGATCACCCGCTTGCCAGCCTGTTTGATCGCTGCCAGGAACGTGTCTGCATCCGGGCGCAGGGCAATCAGGTGGGCGGTTTCCAGCTTGAGTTCGCGCACCGGCAGCTTCAACTCCGCGCTCCAGAAGTCCAGGCAATACCATTGCAATTGTCCTGCATTACGCTCGAACAGCGGCTGCAGTTCCATCTCGGCCATGGCCCGGCTCACTCCATGCAACTCGGCGTAGCGCTGGGGCAGATGCTCCATCCAGAAATGGTTGTCGTAATGCAGGTCGAGCAGAGTGCCGTCCATGTCCAGCAGGACAGTATCGATGGCGTGCCAGGGCAAAGAGGGCATGGGCAGTTCTCATGTAAGTAAAGATATCCGACACAGACAATCGGAAAAGCCACGGTATAGTAACCCGATCACGCCAAGGAGCCGCTTATGCGCCAGAAACCCACCGTCCTCGCCCGCGAAATAGTCGCCAGTAGCCGTTTGTTCCGCGTGGAGGAAGTGCAATTGCGCTTTTCCAATGGCGTTGAACGGACCTACGAACGCCTGGTAGGTCGCGGTGCCGGTTACGGTGCGGTGATGATCGTGGCGATGATCGATGACGATCACGCGCTGTTGGTGGAAGAGTACTGCGGCGGTACCGATGAATATGAACTCTCCTTGCCCAAAGGCTTGATCGAGCCCGGCGAGGATGTGCTGGCGGCGGCGAACCGCGAGCTCAAGGAAGAGGCCGGCTATGGCGCGCGCCAGTTGGAACACCTCACCGAGCTCTCGCTGTCTCCTGGCTACATGAGCCAGAAAATCCAGGTGGTGTTGGCCACCGACCTCTATGAAGAACGCCTTGAAGGCGATGAACCCGAGCCAATGCGTGTAGACAAGGTCAATCTGCGTGAGCTTTCGATGCTTGCGCAAAACGAGCAATTCAGCGAAGGCCGTGCCCTGGCTGCGTTGTACCTGGTACGCGATCTGTTGACCCAGCGTGGAGTGTTTAACGCATGAGCGAACTGTTTTTAGGCCACCCGTTTATTGCGCCCGTGATCGAGTTGGCTCGCCAGGCCGGTGAAGTGATCCTGCCCTACTGGCGCGCCGATGTGGCAGTGACCTCCAAAGCTGACGATTCACCGGTGACAGCTGCCGATCTGGCGGCCCATCACCTGATCCTTGCAGGCCTCACCACACTCGACCCCAGCATTCCGGTGCTGTCCGAGGAAGACGCGGATATCGATCAGAGCGTACGTGCAGGCTGGCAGCGCTGGTGGCTGGTAGACCCGCTGGATGGCACCAAGGAATTTATCGCCGGCAGCGAGGAGTTCACCGTCAATATCGCCCTGATCGAACAGGGTCGCGTGGTGTTTGGCGTGGTGTCGATGCCTACCAGTGGTCGTTGCTACTTCGGTGGTGCTGGGCTTGGCGCCTGGCGTTCGGATGTGAGTGAGCCGCCCAAGCAGATCCAGGTGCGTGAAGCGCCGGCGACCGGTGAGTCGTTCACCGTGGTGGCCAGCCGCCGGCATTCCAGCCCCGAGCAGGAGCGGTTGCTGGAGGGGCTCAGCGAAGGGTTGGGCGCGTTGAAGTTGGCGAATATCGGCAGTTCGTTGAAGTTCTGCCTGTTGGCCGAGGGCAGTGCCGATTGTTACCCGCGCCTGGCGCCGACCTCGCAGTGGGACACCGCAGCCGCCCAAGGTGTGCTGGAAGGGGCAGGGGGCGAGGTGCTGGAGTTAAGCGGTGAGCCGTTCAGTTATCCGGCGCGGGCATCGTTGTTGAACCCGTTCTTTTTGGCGTTGCCAGCGAAGGCTGCGTGGCGAGAGCGCTTGCTCAGCCTGGCACGGTCTTAAGCCCTCAGCAGATTTAAAATGTGGGAGCGGGCTTGCTCGCGAACGCGGAGTGTCAGTCACTGAATGTGTTGCTGATACACCGTATTCGCGAGCAAGCCCGCTCCCACATTTGGTTTTGTATGAAGGCTTCTAGCGGTGCAGGACGTATTGGCCGGTGAAGGCTACTGCCCGCTCCTCGCTGCCCTCATTCACAATCCACGTCTCCAGCGTCAACCGTGCTCGGCCGTAACGCTTGTACGTCGCCACAAACCGCTTCCACACCTTATCTTCCGGCGCTTGGCATACAACGGTCGCATCGCGCGTGACCGGCAGCGGGTAACTGATCTGCCCTTCCTGAATCACGATATGCCCGTCTTCAATACCTTCCTCACGCAACTGCAAATGCAGCCAACCCCAGCCCGCCAGCACGGCGCCGCAGTAGAGACTGCCGCCAAACATGGTGCTCTTGTGATTGATATTGGCTTGCAAGGGTAGATGCAGTTCCAGCCTTGCATCTTGCCAGTCACGCACCTTGAGGCCCATCTCCCGGGTCAGGGGGATGTCATGGTGAAGGACGGATTCGAGGTAACGGCTGTCGCGGTTCATGGTGAACTCTTTAGAGGGGCTCATTCGTCGTCGGCACTTTGGTTGGCAAAGTTCAGGCCGTGCTTGCGCAATTTGTCGTGCAGGGTCTTGCGCGGTACGCCGAGGGCTTCGGCGAGGCTGCGCATGGAGCCGTGGGGGCGGGTCAGTTCGGCAGCGATCAGGCTTTTTTCGAACTGCTCGACCTGCTCGCTCAGGCCGCCGGGTGTGGAGGTCAGCACGCTGGCGGAAGGGTTGTCCGGCGTGGCATCCAGCGCCAGTTCCAGGCCGAGGGCAAAGCGTTCGGCGGCGTTCTGCAATTCCCTTACATTGCCGGGCCAGCTGTGGCGCAGCAACAACGCGCGTTGTCCGGGCTGCAGTTCGTGCAGCGGCAGGCCGTGGCGGCTGCTGGCTTCGTCAGCGAAATGCTGGAACAGCATCAACGCATCTTCGCCACGCTCGCGCAGCGGCGGAATACGCAGCGGCGCAACGTTGAGCCGGTAATACAAGTCGGCGCGGAAACGGCCCTGGTCGGCGGATTGGCGCAGGTCTTCCTTGGTGGCGGCAATGATGCGGATATCCAGCGGGATCAGCTGGTTGCCCCCCAAACGCTCCACCACCCGCTCTTGCAGCAAGCGCAGCAGCTTGACCTGCACATCCAGGCTCATGCTTTCGATTTCATCCAGGAACAGCGTCCCGCCGTTGGCGAATTCGAACTTGCCGATACGGCGTTTTTGCGCGCCGGTAAACGCGCCGGGTTCGTGGCCGAACAGTTCACTTTCCACTACCGATTCGGCCAGCGCGCCGGCGTTGATCGCCACAAAGGGGCCGCTGCGCCGACTCGACAGGTCGTGCAGTGCGCGCGCGACCACCTCTTTGCCGGCGCCGGTTTCGCCGAGGATCAGCACATCTGCCTTGGTCGCGGCCAATGCGCCGATCTGCTCGCGCAGGCGCAGCATTTGTGGCGAGTGCCCCACCAGCCGCGTGCTCAGTTGTTGGCGATCGCTGAGGGCCAGGCGCAGGCTGCGGTTGTCCAGCACCAGACGACGCAGGGCCAGGGCGCGGCGCACGCTGTCGAGCAGGGCGTCGCTGGCGAAGGGCTTTTCGAGGAAGTCATAGGCGCCGGCGCGCATCGCTTGCACGGCGAGTGGCACGTCGCCGTGGCCGGTGATCAGCAGCACCGGCAGCTCCGGGTCCTGGCCATGTAGTTCGGCGAGCAACTCCAGGCCGTCCATGCCGGGCATGCGAATGTCGCTGACCACCACGCCCGGCCAGTCCCGCGACAGGCGCGCAGTCAGGCCGGTGGCTTCGCCCAAGGTCAGGACTTTCAGCCCAGCCAGGTCCAGGGTCTGGCACAGGGCCTGACGCAGGTGTGGATCGTCGTCGATCAACACCACCTGAATCCCGTTATCGATACTCATACGCTGCGGTCCTCGGACGGTTGCAGACTGACGCCCGGCGAGCCGGCACGTAATTTCAAGGTTAACAGCGCGCCGCCTTCCTTGTGGTTGGCAAACAGCAGTTCGCCGCCAAAGGCGCGCATCAACGTGTCACAGATCGCCAGGCCCAACCCCAGGCCCTGGGTGCGGGTCTTGGTGGTGTAGAACGGCTCGCTGGCGCGCCCCAGCGCCTCCATGCAAAAACCCGGGCCGTTGTCGCGAATGTACAGGTTGACGCCCTGTTCGGTGGTTTCGGCACTCAGCCAGAGTTTGCGCGGCGGGCCTTTTTCGGTGAGGGCGTCGAGGGCGTTGGCCAGCAGGTTGCCCAGCACTTGGCGCAAGCGAGTTTCGCCGGCCTGTACCCACAAGGTTGCCTCGGGTAAATCGCGGATCAGTTCCACTTCCATCGAGCGCCGCCGCTTGGCCAGCAATGCCAGGGCATCGTCCAGTGCTGGTTGCAGGGCCACGCTCTCCGGCGCATGGCGGTCGCGGCGGGCGAAGGCGCGCAGGTGGGCGATGATCGAGGCCATGCGCCCGGTCAGTTCGCTGATCAGCTTGAGATTGCCTCGGGCATCGCTGGTACGCTCGTGGTCCAACAAGATCTCGGCGTTTTCCGCGTAGCTGCGAATCGCCGCCAGCGGTTGATTGAGCTCGTGGCTGATGCTTGCCGACATGGTGCCGAGCGCCGAGAGTTTGCCGGCTTGCACCAGGTCATCCTGGGCGCGCACCAACTCCTGCTGGGCATGTTCGCGCTCCAACACTTCCTGTTTCAGGCGTCGGTTGAGGCCTTCCAGATCGCTGGTGCGCTCGATTACCCGCGCTTCCAGTTCACGGCGGGCCTTGGCTTCGAAGGCGATGCGTTCCAGGTAGTGTCGACGGCGTTGCATCATCAGGCCCAGCAGCAACATCAGCACCAGCAATGTCGCGCCGCCGACCGCAACCACCGTACGTACGGGACGGGTGATGAGCGAACGCGGCGCGAGGATTTCAACATTCCAGCCAGTCTCGGCGATGGCCGTGGACTGGCGCAGCCAGGCGGTGCTGCTCAGGGTCAGCGGCTGCGGGTCGCGGGTCGGGTAGGGCTGGATCGCGATAATGGCCTGGCGTTCTTCTGCGGTCAGTGGTCGGGTGGCTCGGAATCGCCATTGCGGGCGCGAGGTGAGGATCACCACGCCGTTATGGTCGGTGACCAGCAGTTGTTCTGGCGTGTTGCCCCACAGGCTTTCGGTATGGTCCAGGTCGACCTTCACCACCAGCACGCCGATGATGGTGTTGCCATCGCGTACGGCGGCGGCGAAGAAGTAACCGCGCTTGGCCGAGGTGGTGCCCAGGCCAAAGAACCGCCCGAGGCGTCCAGCCATGGCTTCACTGAAATACGGCCGGAACGAGAAATTGCGTCCGACGAAACTGTCCTGTTTGTCCCAATTGGAGGCGGCGAGGGTCTTGCCGGTGGTGTCCATCAGGTACATCACTTCCACCCCGGCCTGGGCTGCTACATCCTTAAGCAGCAGGTTGGCGTTCACCAGGTTAGTGCTGACGTCGGGTGCGTCCAGCGCGGTGCGTAGCGCCGGCAAATCGCCGAGGATTTGCGGCAACACCTCGTAGCGGTGCAGGGTTCCCAACAGGTTGGCGACGTACAGGTCGAGGGTCTGGCGGTTTTGCCCAGCCAGTTCGCTGCGGTAATAGCGCTCGGCCAAGTGCTCCAGCGGCCACAGCAGCGGCGCCAGGCACAGCGCCAGCAAGGCGAGGCTGCGCCAACGGGGTCTTCGCGGAAGGGGTGGAGTCATGGGAGTCGTGCGCCTGTGGGTACAGGCGCATTATGCCTAGTGCTGCTCTGCAAGACACTCGCGCAATGCGTCTTGCCACTGCGGTTGGCTGACGTGCCATTGCTGTTGCAGGCGGCTGCAATCGAGCCGCGAATTCAGTGGGCGCTTGGCGGGCGTTGGGTAGGCGCTGGAAGGGATGGCCTCCAGCTCAGCACATGCCTTGCCCTGGGCGCGCAGGTGTTCGCCAATTGCCTCGGCAAAGCCGAACCACGAGGTTTCACCTTGGGCGGTCAGGTGGTAGATACCCCACGCCCCAGCTTCACCGGACTGCCAGCGCTCGATCAGGGCACGGGTACTGGCGGCGATGGTGCCAGCCCAGGTCGGTGCACCGATCTGGTCGGCGACGATGCGCATGTGGGGTTTTTCTTGCAGCAGACGCTTCATGGTCAGCAGGAAATTCTTGCCGTGGTTGGAGTAGACCCAACTGGTGCGCAGGATCAGGTACTCGCCGCCCACGGCCACAATCGCCCGCTCGCCGTCCAGCTTGCTCTGGCCGTAGACGCCCAGGGGGTTGGGCGTATCGGCTTCGTTGTAGGGCGTGGGTTTGCTGCCGTCGAACACGTAGTCGGTGGAGTAGTGGATCAGTGGAATGCCCAGTGCCTTGGCTTCTTCGGCGAGGATGCCAGGGGCGATGGTGTTGATGGCGAAGGCCGCATCTGGCTCGCTTTCTGCCAGGTCGACGGCGGTGTGGGCGGCGGCGTTGATGATCAGGTCGGGCTGGTGGGCGCGGATTTGCGTGCGAATCTGGTCGGTGTTAGCCAGGTCCAGTTGGTCGCGGCCCAGTACGATCAACTCGCCTAGGCCTTGAAGTTGCTGTTGCAGCGCTTGGGAGACTTGGCCGTGTTGGCCGGTGATGAGGGTTTTCAGGGGCACGGTCATTGGAATAGATCCGCGTCTCTGAGACTCTTGCCGTTTTGATCCTTGGCGGACAACGTGGGAGCGCCGTTGAGTTGCCAGTCAATATTGAGTTCCGCGTCGTCCCAACGAATGCAGCGCTCGGCTGACGGTGTGTAGTAGTCGGTCGTTTTATACAGGAATTCGGCGTACTCGCTGAGTACCACGAAACCATGGGCAAACCCAGGTGGAATCCACAGTTGGCGGCTATTGTTGGCCGACAGTCTAACGCCTGCCCACTTGCCGAAGGCCGGTGAGCTCTTTCGGATATCGACCGCGACATCCAGCACCTCACCAGCAGTCACGCGCACTAGCTTGCCCTGCGCATGCTCAACTTGGTAATGCAGTCCGCGCAATACGCCTCTTTGCGAGCGCGAATGGTTGTCCTGCACAAATTGCTGTTCCAGCCCGGTGGCTTGAGCAAAATCCCGGGCATTGAAACTCTCATAGAAAAAACCGCGTTCATCGCCAAATACCTTCGGCTCGATGATCAATACACCGGGCAACTCAGTGGCGGATACATTCATATGGATTATCCCCTGCGAGGGTGAACAAGTATTGACCATAGCCGGTCTTGCCAAAATATTTGGCTCGCTCCAGCAGGTACTCACGGTCAATCCAACGATTCTGATAAGCAATTTCTTCCAGGCACGCCACTTTCAGACCCTGGCGGTGTTCAATGGTTTGCACGTAGAGCGAAGCTTCCAGGAGACTGTCGTGGGTGCCCGTATCAAGCCAGGCAAAGCCTCGGCCGAAGCGTTCCACATGCAGGTCACCGCGCTTGAGGTAGGCGTTGTTGACGTCGGTAATCTCTAGCTCGCCTCGGTGTGAAGGTTTGACAGCCTTGGCGATCTCGATCACGTTGTTGTCGTAGAAGTACAGTCCGGTCACGGCATAAGGCGACTTCGGCTTCAGGGGCTTTTCTTCGATGGAGAGGGCACGACCCTCCTTGTCAAAGTCGATGACGCCAAAACGCTCCGGGTCTTTGACCCAGTACCCGAATACCGTCGCTCCGGAAGGTCGCTTGGCGGCCGCACGCAGTTGTTCGCCGAAGTACTGGCCGTGGAAAATGTTGTCACCCAATATCAGGCACACCGGGTCATTGCCGATGAATTCTTCGCCAATGATAAAGGCTTGGGCCAGGCCGTCCGGCGTGGGCTGTAACGCATAGGTGAAACGCACGCCGAATTGGCTGCCATCTCCGAGCAGATTGCGGTATTGCGGTAAGTCCGCCGGGGTGGAGATCACCAGAATGTCTTTGATCCCCGCCAGCATCAGCACCGAGATCGGATAGTAGATCATCGGTTTGTCGTAAACCGGCAGCAGTTGCTTGGACACGCCCAGGGTAATGGGGTGCAGGCGGGTGCCGGTACCTCCTGCCAATACGATTCCCTTCATCATGCAATCAGATCCTTTATTTCGCTGTTACCCAATCGTTCGCCCTGATAACTACCGTTCTGGACCCTTTGGCACCATTCCAGGTTATCCAGATACCACAGCACGGTCTTGCGCAGGCCTGTCTCGAAAGTCTCTTCGGGGGTCCAGCCGAGTTCACGCTCAATCTTGCTGGCATCAATGGCATAACGCTGATCGTGACCTGGACGATCTTTGACGAAGGTGATCAGGTCAGCGAACTTTTCAACGCCCGCCGGGCGCTGAGGTGCCAGTTCTTCCAACAGCCCACAGATAGCACGTACCACATCGATGTTCGTTTGCTCATTGTGGCCGCCGATATTGTAGGTTTCGCCCACGACACCTTCGGTCACGACTTTCAGCAGTGCGCGTGCATGGTCTTCTACGAAAAGCCAATCACGTACTTGCAAGCCATTACCATAGACCGGCAATGGCTTGCCTGCGAGGGCGTTGAGGATGACCAGCGGGATCAACTTTTCCGGGAAGTGGAACGGTCCGTAGTTGTTCGAGCAATTGGTCAGCAATACCGGCAGGCCGTAAGTGCGCTGCCAGGCGCGAACCAGATGGTCGGAAGCGGCCTTGCTCGCAGAGTACGGCGAACTGGGCGCGTAGGGTGTGTTCTCGGTGAAAAGGTCATCGACGCCATGCAGGTCGCCATACACTTCGTCAGTGGAAATGTGATGAAAACGGAAGGCGCTTTTGGCGGGTTCGGCCAGTTTCTGCCAGTAAGCGCGGGCGGCCTCCAACAGGCTGTAAGTGCCGACGATATTGGTCTGGATAAAATCCGACGGACCGTCAATCGAGCGGTCGACATGGGACTCCGCTGCCAAGTGCATGATCGCCTGTGGCTCGAACCGCGCCAGCACGGCACTCACTGTGGGCTGGTCAATGATATCGGCCTGGACAAACTCATAGCGACTGTTGGAGGCGATGTTGGACAGCGATTCCAGGTTGCCTGCATAGGTGAGTTTGTCGAGGTTGAGCACTTCATGCTCGGTGTGTTGAATCAAGTGACGGATCAGGGCAGAGCCGATAAACCCAGCGCCGCCGGTGATGAGAATGCGCATGTCGGAGGGCCTTTTCCTTAGACGGACATTAAGCGAATGAAGCATAGCTTGAGTTGTGCGAAGGGGGGACGCAAGTTCGGTCTGTGCAGGGGTTGCCTAACCCACCCTAACAATGGCGATATACACGTCTAAAAAAATAGAGGCCACAACAATGCTGCTCGCCACGCTGATCCACCGTGCCAGTCTACCCTGCCCGCAAGTAGGCCCCGACCAGGCGGCGCGATTGCTTGAGCAGTATTACGGCCTCACGGGCACCTTGCAGTCTTTGGGAAGCCAGCAAGACCTCAACTACAAAGTCGACAGTGCTCGCGGGCGGTTTGTTCTGAAAATCTGCCGGGGCGACTATGCCGCCGTGGAGTTGCAGGCCCAGCACGCTGCGCTTAATGCCCTGCAGGCTGTGCGTGTGCCCAAGGTGATCAAGGCGCTCAACGGCGAAGAGTTGCTGACGGTGACGGTCGATGGCCAAACGTTGCACCTGCGGGTGCTGGACTACATCGACGGCCAGCCCCTGACTCATCTGCCGCACCTGGGCCGCGACGTGATCGCAGGTTTTGGTGACCTGTGTGGCCGCATGAGCCAGGCGCTGGCGTCTTTTACACACCCTGGCCTGGACCGCACGCTGCAATGGGACCCGCGTCATGCCATTGAATTGATCTCGCACCTGCTGGCGACCTTGGAAAACCTGCCCCACCGTACCGCGCTGGAACACGTAGTCGCCCATGTCGAAACACGCATCCGGCCCTTGGTCGAACACCTGCCTTGGCAAGCGGTGCACATGGACATCACCGATGACAATGTGGTGTGGCAGCGCGATGCCGAGCGCCATTGGCAGCTTCAGGGCGTGATCGACTTTGGCGACCTGGTGCACACCTGGCGCATTGCCGATCTGTCGGTCACCTGCGCGGCTCTGCTGCACCATGCCGAGGGCGACCCCTTTGCGATCTTGCCGGCGATCCAGGCGTGCCACGCGATTACGCCGTTGCAGCACGAAGAATTGCAGGCGTTGTGGCCATTGATCGTCGCCCGTGCCGCCGTGCTCGTGCTCAGCAGCGAACAGCAGCAGCGCCTCGACCCGCACAATAGCTACCTGCTGAAAAACGCCGAGCATGAGTGGGAAATTTTCCATGTGGCGACGTCGGTGCCCTTTGAACTGATGGAAGCGGCGATTCTGCGCAGCGTAGGGCACACGCCGGCACCACTGGCCAGTGAGGGCTTTGTGCCTTTGCTGCCTGGATTGGTGGGGCGCGAATTTGCGTTGATCGACCTGGGGGTACTCAGCCCGCATTTCGAGGCGGGGAACTGGGAGCAGGCCGGTATTGATCAACGCTTGTTGCAGGAGGCAGCAGCGGTGCATGGCCTGGCGGCGAGTCGTTATGGGCAATACCGGCTGTCGCGCACCCAGCCTGACAGCGCCCATGAGCCAGCGACTTTCCCCCTGCATGTCGAGCTGCATGTGCCGCAGGGTACCGCCGTCGAGGCGCCGTTTGCGGGCACTGTGCGCCTGGGGCGCGAAGGTGAGTTGCGGGTGCACAACCGTGAGGCAAATGTACGGTTGTGGGGCGTCACGGCGCTGTTGCAGCCCGGCGCCGCCGTACTCAAGGGCCAAGTGATCGGTGAAGTGGCCGGCCCGCTGACCGTCCAGCTTTGCCGCACAGACCTGCCGGCGCCGCTGTTCTGCACGCCGTCCCGGGCGCAGGCGTGGCAGGTCTTGTGCCCATCGCCAGCCGCCTTGCTCGGGCTGGCCTGTGATGCCGAACCGGAGCTGGACCCCGAGGCCCTGCTGGCCCGTCGCGACGCCAGTTTCGCCCGTTCGCAAAAGCACTATTACGCCGATCCTCCGCGCATTGAGCGCGGCTGGCGCAATCACTTGATCGACATGCAGGGCCGCTCCTACCTGGACATGCTCAACAACGTGGCCGTGCTCGGCCACGGCCACCCGCGCATGGCGGCCGTGGCGGCGCGGCAGTGGTCGCTGCTCAACACCAACTCGCGTTTCCACTATGCGGCGATTGCCGAATTCTCCGAGCGCTTGCTGGCGCTGGCACCGGATGGCATGGACCGGGTGTTCCTGGTCAACAGCGGCACCGAGGCCAATGACCTGGCGATCCGCCTGGCGTGGGCCTACAGTGGCGGGCGCGACATGCTCAGTGTGCTGGAGGCGTATCACGGCTGGTCGGTGGCGGCGGATGCGGTGTCCACCTCGATTGCCGATAACCCCCAGGCGCTGAGCAGCCGTCCGGATTGGGTGCACCCGGTGACCGCACCGAATACCTATCGCGGTGAGTTCCGAGGGCAGGACAGCGCGCCGGATTACGTACGAAGCGTGGAACACAATTTGGCGAAAATCGCCGCAAGCAAACGCCAACTTGCCGGCTTCATCTGTGAGCCGGTTTACGGTAACGCCGGGGGGATCTCCTTGCCACCGGGCTATTTGCAGCAGGTGTATGGGTTGGTTCGTGCCCAAGGCGGCGTGTGCATCGCCGACGAGGTGCAGGTGGGCTACGGCCGTATGGGCCACTTCTTCTGGGGTTTTGAGGAGCAAGGTGTGGTGCCGGACATCATCACCATGGCCAAAGGCATGGGCAATGGTCAGCCGCTGGGCGCTGTGATCACCCGTCGCGAAATCGCCGAGGCGCTGGAGGCCGAAGGGTATTTTTTCTCATCCTCAGGGGGCAGTCCGGTGAGTTGCCGGATCGGCATGGCGGTGCTGGATGTGATGGAGGAAGAAAAACTGTGGGAAAACGCCCAGGTGGTTGGGGGGCATTTCAAGGCGCGATTGGAAGAACTGATCGACCGTCATCCGCTGGTGGGTGCGGTGCATGGCTCGGGTTTCTACTTGGGCTTGGAGCTGGTACGGGATCGAAACACCCTGGAACCGGCCACCGAAGAAACCGCAGTGCTGTGTGATCGCCTGCGGGAACTGGGGATTTTCATGCAGCCCACCGGTGACTATCTGAACATTCTCAAGATCAAGCCGCCGATGGTCACCTCCAGGCGCAGCGTGGACTTCTTTGTCGACATGCTGTCGAAGGTGCTGGATGAGCAGCTGTAATTAGTCGATTGTTATCGGCTATCTTCTGTCATATTTACTGTCTATCATCTTTGGTGGCTTTTAAAGCCGATTTTTATCCGTTATAAAGTCGACCTCACCCCTATTCGGAGCCCTGATCGCCATGACCACCCTGCACAGCACACCCCGCGCCGATGGCTTTCATATGCCTGCCGAATGGGCGCCACAGACTCAAACCTGGATGATCTGGCCCGAGCGCCCGGACAACTGGCGCCTGGGCGGTAAGCCGGCGCAGGCGGCGCACGTCGCGGTGGCAAAAGCCATTGCGCGGTTTGAGCCAGTGACCGTTGCGGTTTCCGCCGGTCAGTACGAAAACGCCCGTGCGCGCCTGGATGTGCCGAATATTCGCGTGGTGGAAATGTCCAGCGATGACGCCTGGGTACGGGACACCGGCCCGACGTTTGTGATCAACAACAGCGGCGAAGTCCGCGGCGTGAACTGGGACTTCAACGCCTGGGGCGGCTTTGACGGCGGCCTGTACGCGCCTTGGAACCGTGATTCCCAGGTGGGCGGCAAGATCCTTGAAATCGAGCGCGCGCCGCGCTATCGCACCGAAGGTTTTGTGCTGGAAGGCGGTTCGATCCACGTCGATGGCGAAGGCACCCTGATTACCACCGAAGAGTGCCTGCTGAACCGCAATCGCAACCCGCACCTGGACCGTGCCGAGATTGAGGCGGTACTGAGCGCCAACCTGGCTGTGGATAAGATCATCTGGTTGCCGGATGGCTTGTTCAACGATGAAACCGACGGCCATGTGGATAACTTCTGCTGCTACGTGCGTCCGGGTGAAGTGCTGCTGGCCTGGACTGACGATGCGCAAGACCCGAACTACGCACGTTGCCACGCTGCCATGGACGTGCTGCAAAGCAGCACCGACGCCCAGGGGCGCCCGTTCACAGTGCACAAAATGCCAATTCCGGGGCCGCTGTATGCCACCGAGGAAGAATGCGCCGGTGTCGATCCGGTGGACGGCACCCAGGAACGTAACCCTACGGTGCGGCTGGCTGGTTCCTACGTGAACTTCCTGATCGTCAACGGCGGCATTATCGCGCCGAGTTTCGACGATCCGCTGGACAGCCAGGCCAAGGCGATTCTGCAGAATCTGTTCCCGCAGCACGAAGTGGTGATGGTGCCGGGCCGCGAGTTGTTACTGGGCGGTGGCAATATCCATTGCCTGACCCAGCAACAGCCAGCTCCGCACAAAAATTGAGTGCAGTTGTAACATCACAACGGCGGTGACCGGGGACTGACCGGTTTCAACGCACAAGCCAAGCCCGCGGCCCTGCAAGGTCGCGGGCTTTTTTGTGTCCGTATGCCTATAAACACGGCACATTGGCATAGCTCTTGTATCGGTGTTGCAACAGTGACCCAAGGCGATGACCGCACAGTTCTGTAATAAACCTTGAGTAAGTTAGCCGCTCACGCAGTAGGAGAGAGCGCTGAAATGAATGCCGATATCAACCTGAGATACACGCGCACGTTCCACCCCTTGCGGGTCAACGGCGACGCGATCCATGCGCTGGGGCTCTGGTTGAAGGAAAACGGCTCGCGGCAGGTCAGGCAGCCCGATCTGCGCAGCATGATGAGTGAACGCTACCCGGTGGGGTTGTTCAGTGAGGATGAGGTGCGTGTGTTGTGTGACGTGCTGAATAACTGAACAACACGTCGGTCAAAACAGTGGGAGCGGGCTTGCTCGCGAATGCGGTGCGTCATTTACCAAATAAGTGACTGATACACCGTATTCGCGAGCAAGCCCGCTCCCACATTTGGACTGTATCCGGCTTTAGAAACTGTAGGTGCCCGTTACCACCAGGCTACGCGGCTCGCCCGGCTGAATCTGCGCCACGCTGGTCGCCGACGCGTAGTAGGTCTTGTCGGCGATGTTGTTCAGCGCTGCTCGCACGTCCCATTCCTTCTGGCGCAAGCCGACCAACGCATCCCAGCGTCCATAACCCGGCAGCACCACGGTGTTGAGGCTGTCGGCGTAACGGTCGCCCACCAGGGTCAAGCCGGTTTCGGCGTACCAGCCCATTTCCGGCTTCCAGGTAATGAACAGGCTGCCATTGCGCTTGGCCACGTCGCTGACGCGCTTGCCTTCAAAGCCGTTGTTGTCTTTCACCACCGTGGCGTCTTGCAGGCCGATACCGCCGCGTACGTACCAGTTGCCAACGATCTTGCCGGTGGCGGTCAGCTCTACGCCACGTGAGCGTTGCAAGCCACTAAGCAGGGTGATGGTACGGTCCAGCGGGTCGGCGGTGCGGCGGTTGTAGAGTTCCAGTTCGTACACCGCCAGGGTGGTGCTCAGGCGGTCGTCGAGCCAGTCGCTCTTGACCCCGATTTCCTTCTGCTTGGTCAGTTCCGGGCTCAGGTCGTTGACGCTGCCGGAGGCGTTCGGGGTGATACCGATCACGCCGCCCCCCGCCGGGGAAAACGTCTTGCTCCACGAGGCGTAGAACGAGTGATGCTCGAGCGGCGTCCACACCAGGCCGAAACGCGGGCTGGTGCTGTGGCTTGCGACAGCCTGCTGGG
Organism: Pseudomonas cremoris; assembly: GCF_014230465.1. Next base: position 509,777 of record NZ_JAAXCY010000002.1, on the reverse strand, counting down.
CGTTGGTCAGTTTGTTCTTGGTGTCCACTTCAAAGTGGTCGTAACGCAGGCCGGCCAGCACTTGCCACTGATCGTTAAGGCGCAGTTGGTCCTGCACGTAAACCGCACGGGTTTCGACTTCGGTGTGGGCGTTGCTCCATACGTTCATCCGCCCGGTGTGACTGAGGTTTCGATTGGGCTTGTTGAGATCCAGGCTTGGCACGTTTGTGCCGGTATAGAGTTTGGGGTCACGACGCTGATTGCCCAGTTCAAGGCCGGTGAGCAGGCGATGTTCCAGGCCGTAGGTACTGAAACCGCCTTCCAGCTCGACGTTGTTGAAGAGGTTGAGGGTGGTCAAGTCCTGCTGCCAGCGTTGGCGTGTGACGCGGTTGGTCGCTGGGACATAAGCGGTCAGGTAGGTGTTGTCGAAATCACTGTCGAGCTTGAACACACCCAGTGTCTGGCGCAGTTGCCAGTTGTCGCTGAGCTCATAGGTCAGCTTGGAGCGCAGGGACTGGGACTTGTCGTCGATGTAGTCGCGGCTGTCGCCGTAAGTGGTGCTGCGGCTTACATCTGCCGGGCGACCGTTGACGCCTGGAATACCGCGGTCGGGCGTGCGGTTGTAACGACTGTATTCGTATTGCACCAACCAGTTGAGGTCCGGCGTGAGCTGCCAGCTCATCGACGGCGCGAACAGCTGGCGATTGCCGCTGACACCATCGCGAAAGCTGTTGTTGTCCTGGTTGCCCATGTTCAAGCGCAGGCTGATGTTATCGGTGGGATCGGTGCTCAGGTCCGCGTACAGACTACGCAAATCGTTGCTGCCGCCTTGGGCCTCGATACTGGATTTATGCCCCGCCATCGGCAGCTTGCTCACACGGTTGACGATCCCTCCCTGACCGCCTCGCCCGTAGAGCACAGCGGCCGGCCCCTTGAGCACTTCGATGCGCTCGATATTGTGCAAGTCGCGCACGTACTGGCTGTCGTCGCGAATGCCGTCCAGATAGAAGTCATTGCTCGCGTCGAAACCCCGGATGCGCAAGCTGTCGAAGCGCGTGTCGGCGCCGCTGCTGACGTTGGGAATGCCGCTCAAGGCCTGGCCCAGGTCATTGGTGCCGTAGGAACGCAGGCTTTCGGTCTTCACTGAATCGATCGCCTGGGGCACGTAGCGAACCGGCGTGGCCGTGCGGGTAGCGGTGCTGGTTTCCTTGACGCGAGGGTCGTCTTCGTCCGCTTCAGCGCTGATCGAGGTCTCGGGCAAGGTGGTGGCCGCACAGGCAAAACCGGCAGACAGCAGAACGGAAAGCCCAAGGGTCATGGGCGTCAGGCGAGGGGCAGGCATGGGGGAATGTATCCGAATTATTAGGGAGGAAATTACGCGTGAATGGTAATGCTTTGCATTTGCGCGCGTAACGAGTTCCCAAATGTATCGGCTTTGAAATATGTTACGAAATGTGTTTTAAGGGTCGTAAGGAAGGGGTTTTGGTCGTTTTCAGAAAGGCTATAGGCCGTTGCTTAGAATTATTTCGCCTAAATACAGACGATTCACGAAATTGACACATAGTTCAACGCGCGACTAGGATTGCGCCCAACGCCTGTGGCTAACCGCCATGACTCATCCAATAAAAAAAGGCCCGCGGCATGTTAAGTCGTCCGCGGGCCTTCTTTTTTCCGGAAAAAGTCGACACCAGAAAAGCAACACGGAGCCTGGTGTTACAGCGCGTACTCAACCAGTGATAAGGAATACAAGAAAATGTTGAAGCAACGGATGAGTCTGATCGCTCTGGGGATTTTGAGCGCATCGGCCGCAATGGCAAACGACCAGGAGCAATCCAAGGGTTTCGTCGAAGACAGCCACCTGAACATCGCAGCACGTAACGCTTACATCAGCCGCGACTACAAGAACCACAAGCAAGATAAAGCCGAATGGGGCCAAGGCTTCATCGGCAAGTTCGAGTCCGGCTTCACCCAAGGCACCGTTGGTGTGGGTGTGGACGTGATCGGCCAATACGCTATCCGTCTGGACGGTGGCCGAGGCCGCGCTGGCGCGGGTGGTATCGACTTCTTCAAGACCGGCCCAAGCACCACGCGCGCGGATGGCTCCACTCGCAACGGCGAAGCGGCCGACGATCTGGCCAAGGGCGGCGCAGCCGTCAAATTCCGTGTTTCCAACACTGTGCTGAAATACGGTGACCAGTTCCCGGCCGTGCCGGTTCTGCAGTACGACAACTCCCGTCTGCTGTCGGAAACCTACACCGGTACTTCGATCGTTTCCAAAGAGATCGAAGGCCTGCAACTGGACGCCGGTCACTTCACCAAGGAAGCTCGCAAGAGTGCCGAAGGCACCGACAGCGGCAACCTGAAGAGCATCGACTACCTCGGTGGTAGCTACAAATTCACCGAAAGCCTGTCGGCTGCGCTGTACGCCTCCAACATGCAGGACGTGCTGAAAAAGCAATACGTCAACGTCAACTACGTGCTGGCTCTGCCAGAGAAGCAGTCGCTGACCTTTGACTTCAACGGCTACAAAACCAAGCTGGATCGCAGCTTTGCCGAGCAGCGTGGCGATGGCGACGCGCGCGACAACAAGATCTGGAGCCTGGGCGCTACTTGGGCTGTCGGCCCGCACAGCTTTACCGTGGCTCACCAGCGCAGCACCGGCGACACTGGCTACCTGTACGGCGGCTACCGCGACAATACCAAGGACACCGGTATCGGCGACGGTGGCAACACCATCCTGCTGGCCAACTCCTACTGGTCTGACTTCAACGGCAAGGACGAGCGCTCCTGGCAAGCAGGCTACGGCCTGGACTTCAGCGCCTTCGGCGTGCCTGGCCTGAGCTACAACGTTGCTTACGTGCGCGGTACCAACATTGACGACGGCTCTGGCCGTGGCAATGGCACCGAGCGTGAAATCTTCAACCAGTTCAAATACGTCGTTCAGAGCGGCCCAGCCAAAGACCTGAGCCTGCGTGCTCGTGCCTCGTGGTTGCGTGTGTCCAGCAACGCCAGCGATTACAACGTAGGTGGTAACGAACTGCGTCTGTTCGCCGACTACCCGATCAACGTTTTCTAAGTGATCGTGTGTAGCGCCTGATTCAAGGCGATAAAAAACCCCGACTGGTTCGGGGTTTTTTTATGCCGGTGGATCAGTCCTCGCGGTGCTGCCCAGCCATAGAAAGCCCATCACAAAAATGCCCAGGCACATAGCTGCGCCGAGCGCTGACAGTGGTGTGCCTTTCAGGCGTTCCGGGGCGAGCCAGGGGCGGCTGATCGCGAACAGCCCCCCAAGGTGGCCAGCAGCAACGGGAAAATCACCAGCAGTAAGATCAGCTTCAGGGCGTTCATGGGAGTCCGTTCACAACGCGATGATCCTGGTTATACCGAAAAATCGCGCTGCGTGGCTGCCTCGGGGACGCGTGGTGCCTGTTGCTGCAATTGCTCGCGGGCTCGTGAAGCGTTGATGTAGTCGACCAGCAGGTTCAGCACGTCGCTGCTGTGAACACGCTCCCCGTCGATACACAGGTACTCGGTGCGCAAGGTCAGTACGCGATGCCACTTCTGACGCCACACGCCGGGTACGCCAAAACCTGTGGCACGCGCTGCCGGCCAAGGTGCATCGGGTTCCAGATGCACAAACACGTAGAGCCCAGCACTATCCACCACCTCCACTTTGGCAATGTCCCGAATCGGTAACGGTTGCGCCAAGTTGTTGTAGAACAGGTGATCCGGCGTGATGCGCAGTGCGGTGAGCGGCGAACGTTTGATCAGCCGGGCACCCCACACCAAACCCAGGCATGCGAGCCCGGCAGCAACCCAGAACGCCAGGACTTTATCCTCGCTGAACCGCCCAGGTGCCAAGCCATTCAACATCAGCAGGAACAGCAGCAGCGCGGCGCACGGCAACGCGATCGCCACGATCACGATGCCTCTGAGTCGCGCGCCTTCATGCAAGGTGAACTCGCCTTCGACGGCGCTGGCGAGCGTCTCAAGCTCTTCGGTGTATTGCGTGTCTTGATTGACCGCCGCAGTGACCCGCTCAACCGACAGTTGCCGACACAGTGTCAACGCATCGCTGAACCAGGCGTCCAGCGCCGCGTTCGCCACGGGTGTGCTGGTGCTGCGGGTTGCGCTGGCCAGTACGTCCTGCACCGGCACACCCAGTGCCTTGAGCCGTTCACCGGTGGCCGGCAAGCGGTGGGTAGGATGGGGCAGGGGGTTGATCAGGTCGTGGTTGGACAGCTTCAACTCACGGTGCTGCAACTCGGTGATCGCTTGCCAGGCAATGTCTTCAACGGCTGGCCAGTTGTGCTTGTTCAGGTCGAGATAGGTCTCCAGCAACGTCTTGACCTGCGGGCCGAGCACCGCCATGCGCAGCAGCGCCGAGGCCAGTGTGGTGTTGCCTGCCAGGCTCGCGGCCGCTGCGTCCGCTTCATAGTGGCGATTGTGGCCAAGCGCCAGGGCAGCGTTGTGCATTTGAGCCAGGAAGTGATTGCCGAACAGCGCCACAGGTTTCAGCAGGCGCGCTTCGAGGGGCGAGCACTCCTGCAGGTTGGCGGCCAGGTTTTCCAGGTTGCGCCGTGCCCCGTCGAACAGTGGCAGAAAGCGCTGGCTGTACTCGGCCTTGTCCCCCACGAAATGTGCCAATTCATGCCCGACGATGGAACCGACTTCCTCGCGACTCAACAGCGCCAGGTAGCACAGTGGCAGATGTAACGTGCGTCCCTGCAGGGCCAACCCTTCTGGATACAACCAGGTCTCGCAGGCGGTGATATGGAAACCCGGCGACAAACTCACCACGATATGCTCGGGCGGTAGCGCGCCCATTTGACCGGCCCATGCCTCTACCTGACGCCACAATTGAGGCGCCTGGTCCGGGCGTACCAACTGGCCGAACATCTGCCGTGGCGTCGGTTCGAACATTTTCAGCAAGCCGCGGCATCGTTTGAGCAACAGCCATACGCCGTACACACAAAAGGCTTCTCCCAGCAGGGCCAACAGTGCCAGCTTGACCTCGAAGCTCGACAGGCTCCCTTGTTTCCACAGCGCCAGGCACTCGTAGGCCAAAACCAGCACGACCGCCACCGAGACCGTCACGATATGCCCCACCAACCAACCTGGAAGCAGCTGTCGCCCCTCCAGGAACGCGCTGATCAGCATCACTTGAGACTGCTGCGCCCGTTTGCCTGCGCGGTGGATCCACGCCAGCGCTCCTGCGCCGATCAAGGCCGACAGCAGCCCGAAGAAAACCACGCCGGGTGCCAGTAACAGCTGCACACGGTTCAAGCCGTGGGCAACGCCCATGGCGTCCATGTCGATTCGCTGTAGTTCCCAGGCGCCGGTGGCGGCCAGCAATAAAGGGAAGACGATCAATAGGGCAATCAGTTTCAACGCGTTCATTGGCATCCATTCGCAACGCAAAAGTAGTGACGGCGTTATACAGAAAAAACGTTGGACGCGGGATGGGCACGAGCCAGTCAGCAGGGCATGCACTTGTTACGCCGCGTCATTAATGAAGTACCTGGCCCCACCTTTATCCCCAGCTAGCGAACTTCTAGATTGGCCTCACCGCCCGCCCATCACCCCGATGGTCGGCCACTGGAGCCACTGCCATGCCCTTTGTCAGCTTGCGCATCACCCGTGACGGCGTTACCCCGGAGCAAAAAGCCCAGGTCATCGCCGAGTTCACCGAGACCCTCGAACGCGTCCTGCACAAACGCCCTGACCTGACCCACATCGTCATCGAAGAAGTCGACACCGATAACTGGGGCTACGCCGGCATCACCACCACCGAATACCGCAAGTCCCAAGCCTGAACACCTACCGGAGCATCATCATGAGCAAAGTCGTCATCATTACCGGCGCCTCCCAAGGCATCGGCGCCGCCGTGGTCCAGGCCTATCGCGCCCTTGATTACCGCGTGGTCGCCACCTCGCGTTCGATCCAGCCATCCACCGATCCCAACATCCTCACGGTCGCCGGTGACATCGCCGACCCTGCCACCGCCCAGCGCGTCATTCGCGAAGCCCTGGCCACGTTCGGGCGCATCGACAGCCTGATCAACAATGCCGGCATCTTCATCGCCAAACCCTTCACCGCCTATACCCAGGAGGACTACGCCAATGTGCTGGCGGTGAACCTCAATGGTTTTTTCTACATCACCCAACTGGCTATCGCCGAGATGGAAAAGCAGCGTGCCGGCCATATCGTCAACGTCACCACCAGCCTCGTCGACCATGCCATTGACGGGGTGCCGTCGGTGCTCGCCAGCCTGACCAAAGGTGGGTTGAATTCGGCGACCAAATCCCTGGCGATTGAATACGCCAAACGTGGGATTCGGGTAAATGCGGTGAGCCCGGGGATTATCAAGACGCCGATGCACGGCGAGCACACCCACGAGGCGTTGGGGCAGTTACACCCGGTTGGGCATATGGGCGAGGTGAGTGATATTGCCCAGGCCATCGTCTACCTGGAGAACGCCGGGTTTGTGACCGGCGAGATCCTGCATGTCGATGGCGGGCAAAGCGCCGGTCACTAGTGCGGATAGAAGTGTGGCGAAGGAGCCAGCTCCCTCGCCACATTTAGCCCGCGTCAGAAATTCCAGCGCGTGGTGACCATCATGTTGCGTGGGTCGCCAGGGTAGGCCGAATCGTAGAAGCCGATGTTGGTGTAGTAGTTCTTGTCGAACACGTTGTTGACGTTCAGGGTCGCCGACAGGTTCTCGGTGATCTGGTAGCGCGCCATCAGGTCCACCAACCAGTACGCGTCCTGGGTGAGCACTTCGGAACGGCGCAGGCCGGCATTGCTGATCGACTTCCAGCCTTCGCTCTGCCAGCGCGCGCCACCGCCAAGGGTGAGTTTGTCCAGCGAACCCGTCAGCTTGTAGGTGGTGTAGAGGTTGATCTGATCTTCCGGCTCCCACGTGGCGATTTTTTTGCCGTTGTCGTCGCGCGCGATCTTGTGGGTGTAGCCCGCTTGCAACTGCCAACCGGTGGCCAGTTCGCCGGAGATTTCCGCTTCGTAGCCTTTGGTCTTGGACTTGGTGCCGTAGTAGGGCGAGTCGTTGATCAGGGCGGCGCCAGGTGAGGTGTCGAGTTCCGGGCGGTTGGTCTCGTGCACTTCAAAGTAGGCGAGGCTGGTGTTCAGGGCGTCGTTGAAGAACTCACCCTTGATGCCCACTTCGTAGTTTTTGCCTTCGTCCGGTTCGAGCATTTTGTCGTTGCGGTCGCGGTAGTCGGTCTGCGGCTGGAAGATTTCGGTGTAGCTGGTGTAGGCGGTGAAGTTGTCGTTCAGGTCGTAAGTCAGGCCAGCATAAGGCACGACTTTGCCGCTTTCCTTGGATTTGCTGTTGCCGGTGACTTGATAGTTGGCCAAGCGAGCGCCGAGCAACAGGTGCATTTCGTCGGTCACGCTAAAGCGGCTGGTGAGGTAGCTGCCGGTCTGGCGAGTGGTCTGGTCGAAGTCGCGATATTTAACCCACGCCGGCTCCGGAATGTCGCCATCCCACGTGTAGAAATCAGCCGAGTTGGTGCCGCTTGCAAACAGGGCGTTGTAGGCCTTGTTCTTCCATGTGCTGATGGCCACCGACTGACCGAGCACCAGTTCGTGTTCGCGGCCAAACAGTTCAAACGGCCCGGTGGCGTAGGCGTCGAGGCTGTCGCTGGTGGTTTCACCCACGTATTTACGTGCAAACAGCGAACTCTGGTTGCCCGAGTCCTGGGACAGGGCGCCCAGCGGCGCGTGATAGGCGTTGATCTGGTGGTTGTACTGACCTTTGGCGACCCAGCCATTGCTGAAACTGTGCTCCAAGGTGGCGAAGGCGGTGCGTGTGTACTGCGCCCATGAACCCCATTTCGGGCCGTTGTTGAACGAGCGTGGCAAGTCCAGTTCTTTACCCTCGGCGTCGAAGATCATGCGGCTGCCGGTCCAGCTGGAACCTTTTGGATCACTGTCCTGATAGTCGGCGCCGACGGTCAGCAGGGTGTCTTCGTCCAGGTCGGCCTCTAGAATCCCGTAGAACACGCTGGTCTTGCGCGAGTAGTGGTCGAGGAATGAGTGCTTGTCATTGTAGGCGGCGACCGCACGGCCTCGGATGTTGCCGGTTTCGGTCAACGGGCCGCTGACGTCGATCTGCGAGCGGTAGTTGTCCCAGGAGCCGGCGCCCAACTCGATGCTGCCCTGGAAGTCGGCAGTCGGTTTTTTACGGATCAGGTTGAGCGTGCCGCCCACGCCGCCAGCGCCGGTGAGCAGGCCGGTGGCGCCCTTGAGCACTTCGATGCGGTCGTACAGCGCCATGTCGGTGAGGGTCTGGCCGGCGGAATACTGGGCGTCACGCAGGGTCGGGATGCCGTCGTACTGGAAAGTGTTGATGGAGAAACCGCGCGAGTAATAGTTGGTGCGCTCGCTGTCATAGGTCGACACGGTGATGCCGGGGGTGTGGCGCATCACGTCATCAATGGAGTTGAGGCCGAAGTCGTCCATGGCCTGGCGCGTGACGACGGAAATCGACTGCGGCGTTTCGCGCGGCGTCAGCACCAGGCGCGTGGCCGTGGCGATGGTGCCGGGGGTATAGGAACCCGTGCCTTCGGTCACCGTGCCGAGTTGGTTGGTGGTCACCTGCGTGGCGCCCAACTGCAATGCACTCTGCTCGGCGTTTGCGACCAGTATGTAGCCGCCGTTGCTCTGGCGTTCGGCGTGCATGCCGCTGTTGGCCAGCAAACGTGCCAGACCGTCTTCAACGGTGTACGAACCGTTCAGACCGGTGCTGGTGAGGTGTCGAGCCTGGTCGGTGTCGAACGAAATCGTCACGCCCGCCTGCACGCCAAATTGCGTCAGTGCCTTACCCAGCGGCCCCGCTGGAATGGCGTAGGCTGCCTGGGTTTGTGCCAACGCAGGGGTTGGCATCAACGCCAGGCCGGGCAGGCTGGCGAGGGTCAAGCCAAACAGCGCCAGACGCACGGCGCGCGTCATGGACGTGTTGGCGAAGAGAGGAAGCGGGGGCATTCGGTGATCCTTCCGTTGAGCTGGCAGAAAGTCGCTGCAATAGCGGTTTGTGTCATTGACGGATGAGAATCAAAATCAGCAAGGTTGCCCGACAACAATTTTCACGCGGGTTCGATAGTGGCCCAGTAGCGGGTGACATACCGCACCTTCACCGGCAGGGATTTGCCCAGGTTTTCCAGCACGGTGTCGGTGTCGTCGATACGGAACGCGCCCGAGATGCTCAAGCCTTGCACCGCCGGGTCGCAGCGCAGCACGCCAGGGCGATAACGGCTGAGCTCCGTAATGAAATCCCCCAGGCGCCAGTCGTCCACACTCAACATGCCATGCACCCAAGCGGTGGAGCCTGCTGGCAGGGCCGAGGGGTTCTGGATGGCATCACGGTCGAACGCGACCTGCTGGCCGCTCTCCAAACGCAACACGTGGCCCGATTGTCGGCGCGGGCGTATTTCAACGGCGGACTCCAGCACACCGACCTGGGTGTGATCGTCGAACTGGCGAACACTGAACTGCGTGCCGAGGGCTTTGATGCTGCCGTCGCCTGTGGTGATGATGAACGGCCGCAGGGCTGGATCCTTGGCGGTTTGCACCCGGATTTCACCCTGATAGAGCCGGATCAGTCGTTGGTTGGCGTCGAAATGGATGTCCAGCGACGTGTCGGCGTTCAGCTCCAATTGCGTGCCATCATCCAGGCGCAGTGAGCGACGTTCACGGGTACCGGTACGTTGCTCGGCCATCAGGGCGCGGTACGGAACCTGCTCCACCGCCAGCCACGAACACGCGCCGACGGCCATCAGCATGCTCAGGATCTTCAACACCTCACGGCGTTGTTTCTGGGCGGCGCCGAGGCCGGAGAGGGCGGCTTGCTGAGGCATCCTTGCCCATTGCTGTTGCAGCGCCTCGACTCGCCCCCACGCCGCTGCGTGCTGTGGGCAGGCCTGCAACCAGGCCTGCCAAACTTGTGTGCGTGCCTCGTCAGCCTCGCCGTCATTCAACTGCACGTACCAGGTGGCGGCGGCTTCAAGCGTCTTTAAATCCAGGGACGGCTTCATCAGCTCTCGACCAGCAACAGGCATTGCGTCATGGCGCGGATCAGATGGTTCTTCACCGTGGTCACCGACACCCCAAAGCGTTCACCGGCGGCGACGTAGTTCAAGCCCTCAAGCTGCACCGCCAGGAAAATCTCTCGCGTGCGCACCCCCAAGTCATCCAGCAGGCTGTCGATGGACACCAGCATTTCGATGATCGACAAACGCACCTCCGGCGACACTTCCACCGGCTCCGGCCGCAGCGCCAGCGCCTGCAGATAAGCCTGCTCGATGGCGCGACGGCGGGATTTATCGATCAGTAACGAACGTGCGATCGCACTCAGGTAGCCACGCGGCTCACGGATCGGCGCGCTGTTGCGAGCCGTCATCACGCGCAGGAAAGTGTCCTGCGCGAGGTCAGACGCATCCGCCGCGTTCCCCAGCCGTACCCGCAGCCAGCCTTTAAGCCAACTGTTGTGGTCGCTGTACAACTGATGAAGCGCTGAATGATCAAGGGCCGACATGAGCGTGCTACCGATGTGTAAATGGTAATTGCTCTCATTATTGTGATGGCGTGGTTTTATGCAAGAGGCTTTTGTGCGGTGGGATGACCGAATCAGCGGGCGTCCAACAGGCGGCGGAAGTGGCTTTGCTGGTTTTACGCTGTCAAATAAATGGCGTGAATCGAGCCTGGAGTGACCGTTTGGCGGCAGGCAAGACAAAACGTTGACAGTTCCAAATGGATCCAACATTATTTGCGACGGTTTTGATGGCTCTAAGCCATTAAAATGACATTAATAGCGCAGATTCGTCCCATGCTGTTGTTCTTAAAGAGGTCGGGATGTTGCGGCTTGGACCCTGATGGCCAAGTGGCGTCAGTCGGGGTACCCATTAAACACAATTACCTTGTTCGCAGGCTCTTTGATTCACGTCTGCAGTAGAGTCTTTAGGAAGAAAACTTCATGGTCGTAGGACGCGTTCTGGTTACAGGTGGTGCAGGTTTCATCGGTTCACATCTGGTCGATGCCTTGTTGGGCAAGGGCTACAAGATTCGCGTGCTGGATAACTTGTCCACCGGCAAGGTGACTAACCTGCCAATGGACAATGCCGACCTGGAACTGGTGGTGGGTGATGTTGCAGACAGCACCGTCGTCGAGCGCGCCATGCGAGATTGCAGCGCGGTCGTGCACTTGGCAGCCGTCGCGTCGGTCCAGGCCTCGGTAGACGATCCGGTCGCCACCCACCAAGCCAACTTTGTCGGCACACTCAACGTTTGCCAAAGCATGTTGAAAGCCGGTGTGGTGCGCGTGGTATTTGCGTCCAGCGCTGCCACTTACGGCAACAATGGCGAAGGCACCGCCATTGATGAAGACACGCCTAAGTCCCCGCTGACGCCGTATGCCAGCGACAAGTTGTCGAGTGAGTACTACCTGGACTTCTATCGCCGCGAGCACGGCCTGGAGCCGGTGATCTTCCGCTTCTTCAATATTTTTGGCCCACGCCAAGACCCTTCCTCGCCTTACTCCGGCGTGATCAGCATCTTCACCGAGCGCGCACTGGCCCGTAAGCCCATCACCGTATTTGGTGACGGCGAGCAAACCCGCGACTTCGTATTTGTGCAAGATTTGGTGAGCATTCTTGTCCAGGCGGTAGAGACCAACGAGCCGGCCCTAGGGGCCATCAACGTCGGACTTAACCGCGCCACCAGCCTCAACGATCTTATCGCTGAACTGGGCGATGCCACGGGCACCCCGTTGAACGTGACCTACCAAGCGCCACGCCAAGGTGATATTCGCCATTCGCGCGCCAACAACGCCCGTTTGCTGGAACGCTTTGCTCTCCCGGAACCGACTTCAATCGGCCAGGGTCTAGCACAGCTCTTGCGTAGTTTGTAATTCGACGGTCAGTTCGCCCGACGTTAACGCAGTATCGGCCCAGTCATTTTCAAGAGTGAATTATGGAAATCGTTTTCCGCAGGACGCGTTTGCGCGCGATCGCCGAGCGGCTACTCGCTGCTCTAGCATTGTTCGTTGCAGGGCCAGTTGCCCACGCTGCTGCTTTGCCTCAACCGGCCAGCGTGGCGTTCTGGTACGCCGACCAACCACCGCTGCCAGAACTGTCGCAGTTCGATTGGGCCGTGGTCGAGCCGGGCCATATGACACCGGGCGATGTGAAAACCTTGCGGGCACTGGGAAGCCAGCCGTTTGCCTATTTGTCCATCGGTGAGTTCGATGGCAACAAGGCCGAAGTCGAGAAAGCCGGGCTGAGCAAAGCGATTTCCCCGGTGCGCAACGACTCTTGGAACAGTCAGGTGATGGACCTCACCTCGACGGCCTGGCGTGAGCACCTGTTCGGTCGCGCCAAGGCCCTCGAAGCGCAAGGTTATGCCGGCCTGTTTCTGGACACCCTCGACAGCTTCCAACTGCTGCCACAAGCCTCCCGTGAAGCACAGCGCGTTGGCTTGGCCAGCTTGCTGCGTGAGTTGCACAAGCGTCAGCCTAACTTGAAGCTGTTCTTCAACCGCGGCTTCGAAGTGCTGCCAGAGCTGGATGGCGTGGCGGCCGCAGTCGCCGTCGAGTCGATTCATGCGGGCTGGGATGCTTCCGCCAAGCGCTATCGTCCGGTGTCCGAGTCCGACCGCCAGTGGCTCGAGACGCACCTGCAACCGCTGCGCGCCAAGGGCATCCCGCTGGTTGCCATCGACTACCTGCCACCTGAGCGCCGCGAAGAAGCGCGCAAGCTCGCCAAGCGTTTGCGTGACGAGGGCTTCATTCCGTACATCAGCACTCCGGATCTCAACACCCTGGGCATCAGCAGCATCGAGGTTCAGCCGCGCCGTATCGCAATGATCTACGACCCGCGTGAAGGCGCGCTCGAAGATGCTGCTGGACATAGCAACCTGGGCGGCTTGCTGGAGTATCTCGGCTATCGCGTCGATTACCTCCCCGCCAACAGTGACCTGCCGCAATACGGCTTCAGCGGTTTGTACGCAGGTGTGGTCACCTGGATGACCAGCGGCCCGCCGCAGGACACGCCCGCGTTCAATCGTTTTCTCAACGCGCGCCTGGACGAAAACGTCCCGGTGGTGTTTTTCAGTGGCCTGCCGGTTGAAGACAAGTTGCTGCTCAAGCGCCTGGGCCTGAAGCGTGATGCGCCGCCAGCCACCCAAGTGCTGACCATCACTCACCAGGACAAGGCATTGCTGGGCTCATTTGAAGCGCCGGTTGTACCGCGCTCCCGCGACCTGGCATCCGTCTCGGTGTTGCCTAACGGCCCAACCCCGGCGTTGTCCCTGAGCGGTGCCAATGGCGCTGTGTTCAACCCGGTGGTGGTCGGCAAATGGGGTGGCCTGGCACTGGCGCCTTATATCCTTGAGATCAACAACGAGCGCAGCCGGTGGATTCTCGATCCGTTCGCCTTCCTGACCGCCAGCCTGCGCCTGCCGGACCAGCCACGCCCGGACACCACCACCGAAAATGGCCGTCGCATCGCGACCGTGCACATCGACGGTGATGGCTTCCCATCCCGCGCCGAAGTGCGGGGCACGCCGTACGCGGGTCGCCACACCCTGGACGACTACATCAAGCCCAACCCGTTCCTGACCTCGGTCTCGATCATCGAAGGTGAGATTTCGCCGCGTGGTGCGTTCCCGTTCCTGGCCCGTGAGCTTGAGCCGATTGCCCGCGAGATCTTTGCCAACCCGAAAGTCGAAGTGGCGACGCACACGTTCAGCCACCCGTTTTTCATGCAGCCGGACAAAGCCAAGAAGCGCGAGAACTTCAACCCGGAATACGGCTTGAACATGAAGATCGCCGGCTACAACAAAATCGATTTTCGTCGCGAGATCTTTGGTTCGCGTGACTACATCAACCAGAACCTGACCACCCCGCAGAAGCCGGTGAAAATGGTGTTCTGGCCGGGCGACGCGCTGCCGTCTTCCGACACCATCAAGTTGGCCTATGACGCCGGCCTGAAAAACGTCAATGGCGCCGAAACCATCATGACCAAGGCCAACCCATCGCTGACGGGCCTGAACCCGTTGCTGCGCCCAACCCCGGGTGGCCTGCAGTACTACGCGCCGATCATCAACGAAAACCTCTACACCAACCTGTGGAAAGGCCCGTATTACGGCTTCCGCGAGTTGATCGACACCTTCCAGCTGACCGACAGCCCGCGTCGCCTGCGCGGCTTGCACCTCTACTACCACTTCTATTCCAGCACCAAGCAAGCCTCGATCAAGGCCATGCACGAGATCTACGGCTACATGCGTGATCAACAGCCGATGTCGTTGTGGATGAGCGATTACGTCGACCGCCTGCATGGTCTGTACCAGTCGAGCTTGGCGCGTACCGCCGATGGCGCCTGGCAGATCCGTGGGATGGACGCACTGCGTACCGTGCGCCTGGATGCACAAATGGGTTGGCCGGACTTGGTCAAATCACAAAATATCGCCGGCGTGCGCGACTTGCCGCAAGGCCGTTACGTGGCCCTGAGCAGCGACAAAGCGCTGTTGGTGCTGCGTTCGGACAGGGATCCTCGCCCTGCGTTGGAGGAGGCTAACGTGCCTTTGCTCGATTGGCGCTACCTGGATGATCGTCGCGTGAGTTTCGCGTTTGCCGGTCAGTTTGACCTGACCTTCTCCGTGCGCTCGGCTACAGCCTGCCGCGTAGAAGTCGATGGGCAGCGATTTGCGGGCAAGGCTTCGGCCGGCCTTTGGACTTTTCAACTACCTATGAAGCAGGTGAGTAATGGTCAACTCCTCTGCAACTAAAAATAACCGCCTGCTCAATCCTTGGGCACTGGCGGTAGTCGCGGTTGCCGTGGGAGGTTTGCTGTGGGCGACCTTCCAGCGTGAAGAAGTGTTCCAGCCCGACGGGCGCGAGCCCGATGCGGTATCTGCCAACTACGCCGAGCTGTTGCTGACAGCGCACCCCGAGGACGACCGCTTGCGCCTGCAATTGGTCGACTTGCTGATTCGCCTGGGTGACTACGCCAAGGCACGTGAGCACGTGGATGCCTGGCCCAAGCCGCAGCCGGAGATCCAGGCCTACTACCGCCTGGAACTGGACGCGCTGATCGCCGCCAATGGCAACGATCTGATCGCGCAGCATGCGCTGGTCGAGCGTTTGCAAAGCTTTGATCATCGCAAGTTGCCGGTGGCCCAACTGCAAAGCCTGGCCAAGCTGGCGCTAACCCTGCAGGCGCCGGCGTTTGCCGCCACGGTGTTCGAAGAAATCGCAGGGCGTGACCCGGCGCAACATACCGAGGCCCTTAAATCGGCAGCGCAGTGGTACCTAGCGGGTGAGCAACCGGCACGTGCGGCCGACATCTACCTGCAACTCAAGCGTGACGCCCAGCAGCCAGGCGAGCAGCGCGAGTACGCGCAGCTGGCGTTCAATAGCCTGCTTTCGGCCGGCCGTGACGAGCAGGCCGCTAAGGTGTTGGCTGACGAATTGCCCACGCTGACGAACGCAAAAACCGATGTGGCATGGCTGGAGCAGGGCGTTGATATCGCCGTTGCGACCAAGCAATTTGAGCTTGCCCAGCGTGTGCTCCAGCAGTGGCATGACCTGGAGCCCGACAACCGCAAAATCCTCGTGAAGGAGTTCCAGGTACGCCTGGCCATCAATGACCTGGCGGGTGCGTGGGAGACCGGCCAGGAACTGGTGGTCGATTACCCGGATGACACCGAATTGCTCGAGCAAATGGCCAAGCTCGGTGAATGGCGCGGCGACAACGAAGCGGCGCTGAGCTACTGGATCCGCTTGCTCAAGCTCAAGGAAGACCCGAAAACCCGCGAACATGCCTGGCGTCTCGCCAGCCAGCAATTCGACTTTGACCGCTCGATCCCGCTGCTCGCCGAGATCATGCAACAGCGTGCGCTCACGAACATCGAACTGGATGCGTTGATCTACGGTCACGAATCGCGCGGTACCCCCGTCGAAGCCGAAGCCTGGTTGCGCGGCTACTTGCGTAAATACCCGTCGCATCGTCTGGCCTGGACACGCCTGCTGCAAAACCTGGAAAACACCGGGCAATTCGCGGCCAAGGGCAAGGTCTACAAGGACTATGCAAAAAGCTACAAGCTGACCACCGAAGAACTGGTCGATTGGGCCAGCACCGAAATGAAGCTGTTTGATGAGCAAGCCGCTTGGGAAGTGGTGAAGTCGGATAACCCTGCCATTGATGACCCGGAATACTGGCGCACCCGCGCGGCCCTCGCTTGGGACCTGGAGCGTGATGAAGACTTGCGCGTCTCGCTGGAGAAGCTGCTGTCCCTTAACGGCAAGCTGACCAGTGGCGATGAGAGCCAGTTGATCACCCTGTATCGCACCAGTGACCCGCAGCGCGCCCTGAAGCTGATGGTTGACAGTTGGCACCGCGCCCAAGACCCGCAGCGGTTGGTCGAAGCGCTGCAACTGGCTCAGGAACTGCAGGAGTGGGACCAGGTCGTCGCCTTGTTGGAAGACGCCAAGAAATACCCGGATGCCTACGAGCAAGCCCAGGTTCTGGCGGTGCGCGGCGCGTTGGCGGTGGAGCAGGGCGACACCACCGAGGCCGAGCGTTTGTATCTGCTGGGGCTGTCGCGGTTCCCCGATGACAACCTGTTTCGCGAGCGCCTGACCTGGCTGTACGTCGACCAGGCCGATACGGCGAAGCTCAAGCCGTTGCTGGCCAAATGGCGCCCCTACGCACGGGAAGACCGCCTGCTGTGGCTGCCGTTCGCCAGTGCCAGCCAACTATTGGGGCGTGATACCGAGGCGTTGGCCTGGTATCGCATGTACCTCAAGCTCAGCCCGAACGACTGGCTGGTGCAGGCCGCGTATGCCGACGCATTGGATACCTCCGGCTACCAGGACGCCGCTCAGCGTTTGCGCTTGAAGTTGCTGCGCAGCCCTGAGGCCGAGAACCTGCAACCGTCGTCGCAGCGCTACGCGATCTGGCTGCGCTTGATGTCCAGCAGCTACTCGCCGCAAAAAGCCCAGCAAGAACTGCTGAAGTGGAAAGACGGTTCGCCGTCGATGAAGCAACTGTGGTTCGAACGCCTGGTCGCTCGCCTGGATGCAACCAACCAGCAAGCACAGAAAGATGACTGGCTGGCCTGGGCGCGTACCCAAGGCATCAAGGTCGACCGTTACGAGCAGATCCAGGAAGCCCTGCGCAGCCGCAATAAAGCCCAGGTCGAAACCCTGTTGGCCAGCAGCGACTTGAACCCGGCGCAACGTGCCCAGGCACTCAGCCGTTTGGGACGTAACAACGAGGCCCTGGAAACCAACCTGTCTGCACTCGGTGACGACCAGCCAGAGGCGGTGCGCGAGCAACTGCGTCGCCAGGCCGTGGAGATTCACGAAAGCACACCGCAAGGCGCGCTGTTGTCGTATCAGAAGCAAGACTTTGGTGGCCTCTCGTTTGATTCGCCGCGCCTGGAAATCGCCCATAACCTGGGTGACAAATGGTACGCGGACCTTGAAGTGGAACACGGTAACTACAAAGGCGACGATGTGATCTCATCGAAAATCGGTGACGAGAGCAACGCAGCCCTGACCCTGGTTCGCTCGGTGGAAAACGGCAGTTGGAAATTATTTGCCGATACCAGCCAGCGCAAGGACGACGACCGCAACGGCTTGGGCCTGTCACGTATGTGGCAACTGGGTTCCAGCCACCAGATCGAGACCGGCCTGGACTGGCATCGCAAGAGCGATGACAGCGGCTACATGCGCGCCTTTGGCGAGCAGGACCGGGCCTGGGTCGGTGGGCGTCATGGTTTGACCGCACGCGACCAGTTGAGCTGGGAAGTGGCGCAGCGCTCGTTCTCGACCCGTGCCGGGGATTCCCTGGGCACCGGTCAGGCCGTGAAGCTGGAGTTGAACCACACGCTGGAATTCGCCGGGCCTAACTGGACCGTGCGCAGCGGTGTGGATTACCAGAAGAACAACGTGAAGGATCGTGACCTGGACTACCTCTCCAGTCGTAATGGTGGCCCGATCAAGATCACGCCTCAGTCGATTGACCCGGACACTAACCTGCCGGACCCGCTCGACGTGGAAACCGTTACCGCTGGCGACCTGTTGCAAAGCCGCTACGGCCAACTCTACGTCGGCACCACCTGGCGTCGTGGCATACCGGGCGCCCTGGTGCGCAGCAAGCCGCAATACACCTGGTTGGTGGACATGACGGCAGGCTGGCAATGGACGGACCAAACCTTTAACTACGGCATCAACACCGGGGTCGGCTTCGAAGTGCTGGGTGATGACGAACTGGCCCTCACCTTCGGTTACCAATCTGCGCCACAGGGCGGGGATGGCAAGTCCGGCGGCACACTGGGTATGAGCTACGGCGTGCGTTTCGGGCGCTGATTACAGAATCTACGGGAGAAAAACCTATGCAAGCAATTCGTAACCTGAGCTTGGCTCTGACAGTACTGTTCGTCGCCGGTTGCTCAAGCTTCACCAGTGAAAACAGCCCGAACCTGCCGCGCAACGCGCAGTGGGGCATCGTGCCGATGGTCAACTATTCCCAGACCCCGCAAGCCGGTGAGCGCAGCGAGCAGATTCTGCTCAGTGTGCTCAGCAGCCACGGCCTGCAACCGCGCGTGTACCCAACCAGCACCCAGGGCGAGCAAGCGCTGATGGACGACAACGAGCGCCTGAACGGCGCCCTTGAATGGGCACGTGAGCAGAAGCTCGATTACGTGGTGGCCGGTAGCGTGGAAGAGTGGCAGTACAAGAACGGCCTGGACGGCGAGCCGGCAGTCGGCATCAGCCTGCGGGTATTGGAAGCCAACAGCGGTCGCGTGCTCTGGAGCAAAAGTGGCGCGCGCGCCGGCTGGTCCCGTGAAAGCCTGGCGGGCAATGCTCAGACGGTTATCGACAAGCTTGTTGGCGCCCTTCGGTTCGAGTGAACGCAATGAATTCTCCACACATGGATTACAGCCTGGCGCCTCGCGCCAGCGGGCCGGTGTCTTGGCTGGAAACGCTTCTGGTGACGGGGTTGGCCATTGGTCTTGGCTTCTGGCTGACCCCTGAAGACCCGTTGCAGATGCACGGTGGTTTCCCCTGGCCGATTCTGGCGCCGCTGCTGTTGGGTGTGCGTTACGGTTTTGTGCGCGGTCTGTTCAGCGCCGCTTTGCTAGTGGCCGCGTTGTTCGCGCTGCGCTACAGCGGGCATGAGGGTTACACCCAGCTGGAGCCGTCTTTCATCGTGGGTGTGCTGGTGTGCGGGATGCTGGTCGGTGAGGTTCGCGACTTGTGGGTGCGCCGTCTGGAGCGTCTGCAGATGGCCAACGAATACCGTCAGTACCGTCTCGACGAATTCACCCGTGCCCACCAGATCTTGCGGGTGTCTCACGACCTGTTGGAGCAACGTGTCGCCGGCAGCGACCAGAGCCTGCGCAGCTCCTTGCTGGGGCTGCGAGAAAAACTGCGCGGCATGTCGGTCGAAGGCGATGCGCTGAACGAACTGGCAGAACCGATCGTGGCGATGCTGGGACAGTACGGCGCCTTGCGCGTGGCGGGGCTGTACCGCGTCGACGAGAGCGAAAAGAATGTTCTGCCGCAGGCCTTGGCCATGATCGGCGTCATGGGCCCATTGGGCACCGACGACGGTTTGATCAAGCTGTGCCTGGAGCGTGGCGAGCTGGTCAGCGTGCGTCAGGAACTGATCGACTCGGGTAACTCCGCGCAGTTCTCATCGTTGCAGGCCTGTATCCCGCTGATCGACGCGGAAGGGCGTTTGCTGGCGATCCTGGCGGTGCGGCAGATGCCGTTCTTCGCGTTCCAGGACCGCACGTTGAGCCTCTTGTCGCTGCTGGCCGGCCACATCGCCGATCTGCTGCGCCGCGATCCGCAAGTGCTGAGCCTGCCCGATGCGGATGCCCAGCAATTCACGTTGCAGCTCAAGCGTTCGCTGGTGGATGTGGAACAGCACACCTTGCCGGCCGGGTTGTTCGCGTTCGAGATGACGCGTGCCAACGACGAACTGTCGCGCTTGATGGAGCGCAGCCAGCGTGGCCTGGACCTGCACCTGCCGGTGCGCAACAACCGCGACCACCATCTGCTGTTGGTGTTGTTGCCGTTGACCAGTCCGGAAGGCACCCAAGGCTACCTCGCGCGTATCGGCCTGTTGTTGCACGAACACTTTGGCATCGACACCGATTTGGACAGCCTGGGTGTGCGGGTCATGCCTTTCAACCTGGAGCCTGGCTGTGATCGCAACGGGCTGCGTAACTTCCTTTACAACGAGTGTGGCCTGAATGATCAGCAAGTGGCTGTTTAGCGGCGCCGTGTTGCTAGAGGCGGGCAGTTGGGCCAGTTTGTGGCTCGACGCGCCGCAGTTGCACCAACTGTTGGTGTTCACCTTCAGTCACGGCCTCGCCTGCGTGATGCTCAGCGGCGCGGTCTGGCTGTTGCTGCCGGCGCGCTACCGTGCGCCGCTGCCGTGGAGCCCGTTGTTCATTTTCAGCCTGGCGTTCTTCGTGCCGGTCATCGGTACCCTGGGCGTGGTGGCGTCGATCTTCCCGGCGCTGTACCTGCCGCGCAAACGCGACCAGCAAGCCTGGCAGGCCGTTGGCATCCCAGACCTGCCGTTCCGCGCGCAGGCCCAGACCCGCACGCCGATCTTCGCCGACGGCGGTTTGCAGGATGTGCTGCGTCACGCGCCGAACCCCGATCAACGTCTGGCCGCTTTGTTGGCAACTCGACGCATGCCGGGCAAGGACGCCGTGCCCATCCTCAAGTTGGCCTTGGGTGACCCCAGCGATGACGTGCGCCTCTTGGCGTACTCGATGCTCGACAAGCAGGAAAGCGACATCAACCTGCACATCCAGATGGCCCTCGAACAATTGGCCGGCGTCAGCCCGCGAGCCGCGGGCCCGGTGCACAGCATGTTGGCGCGCTGGTATTGGGAGTTGGCCTACCTGGGCCTTGCCCAAGGCAGTGTGCTTGAGCACGTGTTGAACCAAGCCAGTGAACACGCCGAGCAGGGCCTGGCGGCGGGCGAGGGCGGTGAGTTGTTGTTGCTGGCGGGCCGTATTGCCTTGGAGCGCGGTGAGAATGAGCGAGCCGAAGCCCTCCTGCACGAAGCGGAGAGAAACGGTCTTGGTGCTGCGCAATTGCTGCCCTTCCATGCCGAACTGGCCTTTGAGTCGGGTCGCTATCACGAAATTCCCGGGTTGCTCGCCAGCCTTCCGGAAAAAACCCGCCAGCGGCCACCCTTCGCTGAGTTGGTGAGGAGCTGGAATGAATCATAAGGAAGCGACACCGACGGCCGATATCTGCCTGTTGCTGGAAGGCACCTGGCCGTACGTGCGTGGCGGCGTATCGAGCTGGATTCACCAGATGATCCTCGGCCTGCCGGAACTGACCTTTTCGGTGATGTTCATCGGCGGCCAGCGCTCGGCCTATACCTCGCGGCGCTACGAAATCCCGGCGAACGTATTGCACATCGAGGAAGTGTTCCTCGAAGACGCGACACACCCCACCGACACCCGCGGCACGCCGCGTGATGCCGACCCGCAACAGCTGGCCGACCTGTATCGCTTTTTGCATCACCCGGACCAGCCCGAGCGGGAACTGGGTGAGCGCATGCTCAATTGCATCGCCGAGGGCCACATGACCCTCGACGACGTACTGCGCAGCCGCGCCAGTTGGGAAACCCTCAGCGAAGGTTACCGCCAGCACTGCGCCGACCCTTCTTTCGTCAACTATTTCTGGACCCTGCGCTCGCTGCAGTCGCCTTTGCTGATGCTCGCCGAAGCCTCACGCAAGATGCCGCCAGCGCGGGTGTTGCACTCGATTTCCACCGGTTACGCCGGGCTGCTGGGGTGTATCCTCAAGCATCGCTGGAAGTGCACGTACCTGCTGAGCGAACACGGCATCTACACCAAGGAACG
Source organism: Pseudomonas cremoris (assembly GCF_014230465.1). Next base: position 487,880 of record NZ_JAAXCY010000002.1, on the reverse strand, counting down.
CAAGATCGACCTGGCCCAGGCCACGTGGATCGCCGAAAGCTCCGGCCAGGCGCTGAACCGCAGCCTCGACGGTGGCTCGGGGTATATCCGTACCCTGTGGGTGCGCTACTTCGAACGGATCGGCCAGTTGGCCTACAACAGTGCCGACAACATCATTGCCTTGTATGACGGCAACCGTCAGCGCCAGATCAAAGACGGTGCCGACCCCGCTCGCACGCAGTTGATCGCCAACGGCATCGACCTGTCGCAGTGGGCCAGCGCCATGGAAACCCGCGAGCCGGGCATCGCGCCCGTGGTCGGATTGATCGGGCGTGTGGTGCCGATCAAAGACGTGAAAACCTTCCTGCGCGCCATGCGCGGCGTGATCAGCGCCATGCCGCACGCCGAGGGCTGGATTGTCGGTCCGGAAGAGGAAGACCCGGAATACGTCAGCGAATGCCGCAGCTTGATGGCGAGCCTTGGGCTTGAAGGCCGGGTGCACTTCCTGGGCTTCCAACGCATCCAGGACATCCTGCCGAAACTGGGCCTGATGGTGCTGACCTCGATCAGCGAGGCACAACCCCTGGTGATCCTCGAAGCTTGGGCCGCCGGTACGCCGGTCATCAGCAGCGACGTCGGCTCGTGCCGCGAATTGATCGAAGGCGGCAGCGCCGAAGACCGCGACCTGGGCGTTGCAGGCAAGGTGGTGGCGATTGCCGACCCACAAGCCACCTCCGCCGCCATCCTCGAACTGCTGCGCAGCCCCGAGCGCTGGAAGGCTGCACAGGCCAGCGGCTTGTTGCGGGTCAACCGTTACTACACCGAAGCCTTGATGCTGCAGCGCTATCGCGACCTGTACCAAGCAGCCATGGAGAACAATTAAATGGCCGGTATTGGCTTCGAACTGCGCAAGATCCTCTCGCGCGACTCATACACCGCTACCCTGCACGCGTATGTGTACGCCGGCTTGATCAGCTCCGGGCCGTGGGTGCTGTCGATCATCAGCGTGATGCTGGTGGGCATCATCAGCTTGGGCCTGTTGTTGCCCAACTCACTGGTGGGGCAGTTCCTGGTCACGGTGACGTACCTGATGGCCAGCTCGTTGATCCTGACGGGTGGCCTGCAATTGTTCTTCACCCGGTTTGTGTCCGACCAATTGTTTGAACACAAGTACGAGCAGATCCTGCCCAACCTGTTGGGCGTGTTGCTGCTGGTCACCATTGGCGCCGGCGTGCTGGGGGTCATTGTGTTGGCGCTGCTGTTCGATCAGCCGCTGATCTACCGCGTGCTGGTGCTGTCGAACTTCGTGGTGCTGTGCAACCTGTGGCTGGTGATCATCTTCCTGTCGGGGATGAAAAAATATAACCGCATCCTCATGGTCATGGTGGTGGGCTACGCGCTGATGGTCGCAAGCGCCTACGCGCTGAGCTTCCTGAAGATGCCCGGCCTGTTGCTGGCATTGCTGATCGGGCACGGTAGCCTGCTGTTCCTGTACCTGTACGACATCCTGCGCGAATACCGTGCCGAGAAGATGATTGCCTTCGATTTCCTCAATCGTCGCAACGTCTTCCTTAGCCTGCTGGTGACCGGGTTCTTCTACAACTTCGGCATCTGGGTCGACAAGATCCTGTTCTGGTTCAACCCGGGCACCTCCAACGCCGTCATCGGCCCGCTGCGCGCCTCGATCCTGTACGACATGCCCATCTTCATCGCCTACCTGGCGATCATCCCTGGCATGGCCGTGTTCCTGGTGCGTATCGAGACCGACTTTGCCGAATGGTACGACCGACTGTTCCGCGCCATTCGCGACGGCGAAACCTTGCAGCACATCGGCTCGCTGAAAACCGAAATGACCCTATCGATCCGCCAAGGCCTGCTGGAAATCTGCAAGGTCCAGGGCCTCACCGTGGTGCTGCTGTTCCTCTTCGCACCGCGCCTGCTGGAATGGATCGGCATCTCCAGCTACTACCTGCCCCTGTTCTACATCGACCTGATCGGCGTGAGCATCCAGGTGGTGTTCATGGCATTGCTCAACGTCTTCTTCTACCTCGACAAACGCCGCGTCGTGCTGGAACTGTGCGTACTGTTCGCCGTACTCAACGGCGCCCTGACACTGCTCAGCATGCACCTGGGGCCGAGTTTCTTTGGGTATGGGTTTACGTTGTCGCTGCTGGTGTGTGTGTTGCTGGGACTGGCGCGGTTGTCGTCGACGCTGGAAGATTTGGAGTATGAGACGTTTATGCTGGCGCGGTGATTGGCGTTAAGCGCGACGAAAAAAAGGCACTTGGCGGATAGCGGCAAGTGCCTTTTTTGTTGCTCAGGGATTGGTTATTGCTCGGTATGGCAAGGCGACTCCAGCACCTTCACCACATCATCAATCACCGCCTTGCTCATCTCCTGCAAGAAGTGCGATGCCCAGGCGTAGCGATCCGTATCACGCGTCATGGCCGCGTCTTCTGCGAGCAACTCGGCAACGTGCAGCAGGTTGGAGGCGTGGTGCAGAGCGTCAGGCAGGGAAACACCGCTGTTAACGCGGAACAGAGGTTGGTCGGAGTGAAAGGAAAAAGGGGTGACGCCGAGGGTGGTTAAGGCTGATGGGTGTGTAGTGGTCATCGGTAAAACTCCCATATCGAGTGAGAGCTACCACATTCGTAATCGTGCGAATGGGCGGCGCTGTGGCGCCTGCATCTTGCCGGGTTCTCAGGCCCGATCGCTGAATTGACAGCGACGGCGGGAGAGTAGCTTGGTGGGGGATGGGGAGCAATCGGGAATGTTGATGGGAGGGTTTTTCTCGGAGTCTTCGGGGGGGCGGGTCGATCCGCGACGCCGCCCAGGTGTGGGCGTTCAACGAGCTGGAACCGGTTCAAGCTAGACTGGCGTAGATCAATGAATTTCTGGGGGAGGAGGTTATTCGCTTCCTGCCTCATGAGCTTTCGGGTCAGAGCTTAGGCTCTTGAAGGTCCAGATGGTCATAAATATGGGCCATGGTTTCAGCCCTGATGTGCCACTTCGTCGCCAGTTCGATTCCCTCACCGGATTGATCGAACACTGCCTTTGCCGCGGTAGTGACGGGAGTTGGAGTGGCACGCGGCATTTGGATGCTGGTGTGAGCGAAATTGTGAAAGTGGGAAAACAAAAAAGGCCCACCTTGCGGTGAGCCTTTTTTGATACTGCGTATGGTGCCGGCACCAGGAGTCGAACCCGGGACCTACTGATTACAAGCTAGGTGCTCAAAACAAACAAATCAATGACTTACGAGACCTCTTGTTACGTGCAGTTACGCCAGAGCCCGCATAGATAGCGGGCTCTGATTCGCTTGTTACGTGGATTTTTGCTCGTAGGTAAATTACAAAGCGATAGGAGGCTTAAGTCATTCTCTTGGCCGGTAAAGGAAATCCATGTCCTCGGCGCGAAGATTCCACTTTTCCGCGATCTCGCGTACTTCTCCGGCATGAAGCAACACATTGTTGGCTGGGGGGAACAGGTTCGCGTAATGATGTGCGAAATGGCCCATCAGCATAACGATAACCTGCAGGTAACCTGACCCCAACATGTACTGATTGTCCAGCGTGACCGCTTGGCCGTTCTGGAGTGCTCCGATGAAGTCGCTGTGTACATGTCCACTTAAGAAGGGATAGGTCGAGGTGAAGTAGGTTTTGTGCAAACCAGCCTCTTCTGCGAGGTCGTTCCAGTGCCAGCCTGTACCCCAATCACCCTTGCGCAATCGCTGTTGCTGGGACTCAGTATAGTTTTGGAAAAGTGGGGATTCCTGGATCACAGGCCACAAAGCGGAAGCATCATCTTCGGCTGCCTGTCGAGAGGTCCGGGCCTCATCGGTCGTTGCGGCGAATTTGCTTCGCTTTTTCCACCCACAATACTCCCAAACATTATGTCGGAATTCTTGTAGCGATTTATTTCCACCGCTGAGAAGCCAGCTCATCACTAAGTAGTTCTCAAGCGATGTGCGAGTCAGAACTGCTACTGATGAGTGGTCAATAAAACCGTGCGCTGGGACGGTCTGACTTTGAAAGGGAGAGGGCTCAAGTAATGTCCGTGCGGAACACATATGACGGAAGAGTTTCTTCGCCAGGTCATGCTGACTGTACATCCACCCTGGAGAGTCGGCTGTCGGATCGTGCAGCGTTGCCTGCGCAGTGATCATGTCTCCCATGAGCCCGATCAGCAGGTCGAATTCCCTTTCAAGCTCTTCCATTCGTTGATACAGCATCAGCTTATCTCCCGCTATCGTCATTTTGATTAAGTGTAGGCCTTCGCCAGTCGCAACTGAGCAGGTGATTTCCTCACTCTCCACGCATGTGAGCTAAATGCCTCATCACGTAGATTTTTGCTCAGTCTGCAGAGGGGGATACGGTAGGTATGCTCAGATCGTATACGTCCATCATCTTGGGGTCACGGTGGCCGCTGGCCTCCTGTTTATCCGCGCGGTTGCCGGTCGTGTCGGTAATGCCACGTCGCTTCAAGTCGTGGAGTGCGAAACGTTGTTCTGGAGTGATGATGTCGTCTGCAAGAGCCAATGTGATGAAACGTTGCCAAGCTGTATCGAGACTGGACTTGCGGAGGGGGCCACCGTGACTGGCCACGATGATGTTCCGGCGCGATGGCATGATCGGGATTGCGGTTTTGCGCTTGGCCCATATCTTGGTTCGATAGGCCTTAGCATGGTCCCAAGCTTTGCGAAGCCTTGGGGTCCAACGAACGATATTGTCGCGGCTGCCCTTGCGGCGATTGGTCAGGATTCCGCTCTCCAGCTCGTTTTCGTCAGTAAGGGTCACGACCTCGATGCCGCGCAACCTGCAGAGGTAGGCCAGTTCCATTACGTAGCCCAGGTATTCGGGACAGCCGCCTTTCTCATTGCGTTGCAGCAGCCCCCTGGCAGTCGCCCGGTCGATAAGGTTGTCCATGACCTGGTGGTTGGGTAGACGGCGCTGTTTGCGCTCTACGGGCGCCTCAATGCCCAGGGCCGGATTCACTTCCAGAAAGCCACGATTGCGGCCCCACTGCAGCACACGGCGCAGGTAGCGGAGTGCATGTGCGGCCTTCGATGGCGTGCCTTCGTCCGCGAGTCGGTCAACGATTCGTTGCACCAGGGCAGAAGTGAATTTCCGAACGGCCAGATCCCCCAACGGTTTTCCCAGCTTGGTGGGAATAGTCAGGAGAACATCGCGGGAGTAGCAATAATCGTCATGGGTTTTCGAACTCAGCTTGTTGTATCGATCGCTGTCGTGGAACTGCGCACAAACGTAGCGGAGCGTTCCCCGGTCGACGTTGGAAGCCTCGTCCATGATTTGGTGTAGCTCTGCCAGCGAAACGGTAGCCGGCGCTATGTTGCGCCGGCGCTGCGTGCCCGTCTCGTCACGATGAAGGGTGTACCAAACCCCTTCGTTTCGCTGATCAAAGTAAACGGCCGCTGGGAGAGCGGCCTGATCGATGTGAGAGGGGATGTGCGGATTATGCTTCCGCTTCCTTGCTTTCCTCATAGGATGTCGGCGTCGTATCGCTCTGTAGCGGCAGGCGTCATGCCTGCGGCTTGGTTAATAAGGTCCAGCGTTGTCCACGGCCCTGTGCGGCCACGGAACAGGCGAACGCCCTGGTCGATCAGTGACCGTTCAACATCAGAACGGCGCTGGTAGCCAGTGATGCGCTGCAGGTCAGTGAATAGCAGGACGCTGTCCGATCGGGAGTTCATTGCTAGCCCTCTGTAAGCTGGAGCACCCCGGGCAGTCTAGCGCTGCGGCCGGGGCATTGTTGTTAGAAGTTGGGATGCAAACTGCTGGATCTATTGGGTCGGTGACGCTGAATGTCGTGCACCTCAAACCTTAAAGTGCCAGCACCGGACTGACTGCGGCACCGGTTGCAGTGGGGTACGCGCCTGCAGGTTTGCGCGAATAGCACTTTCGGTGGGTTTGCTGGCATCGATCAGCTTGTGGGTCCTTCCGTCCTTGAGCATCCGGCGCAGTGTGGCAAGGTCGGGGATACGCTGGCGGTGTTCGTGAGCGACCTCGGCAAACTGGTTGAGGTTGATGGCGATGACGCAAGGGTTTTTGCTGTGGTTGACCAGCGGGCTACCCGGGAGAGTTTCTAGGTAGTCGTACACCTGCCAGAAGTCGTTCAGTTCTTGTGGGTCGGTGGTGATGGCCGCCTGGCGATCGTTGGCCATCCCTGTGATGTATTTGCGTGTTTCGCGCACCATGTGATCAGGCACCTGCAGTACGAGCTGCAGACAGTCGACCAGGGCAAGCAACATGCTGTGGTTGCGGATGATTCGATCGGATGAGAGTTTTTTACTGGCCCACAATTCGGCCCGGTACTTTGGGTAGGCCTCCGCAAACCGTTTCATGACCTGCGGTTCAGCCTTCATCGCCTTGACCATGAAGTGGCTGACGTCGCCCACCTCGGTCTGCACCAAGGCGTCCGCTGCTTTGCGGCTTTCTTCGGTGATGTTGGGCTTCGCGAAGTACAGTTTCGTAATCCGGCTCAGAATCGCTTCATGGCCCGACACACCGGCGTTCTGCGCGATGACGATGGACGCACGGAATGGGGGCTCGTAGGTGTCGTTGCTGTTGTTTTTCACCCCACGTGTCCGCAGCAGACCGCCGCCGTAGTAGTCCTTGAATTCATCCCATTCGAACGACTTCGCATTCTCTGCATCGGTGTTACGGTCGGCCTCAAGCAATACCAGTGGGATGTTCGATACCTGGCCCATTGCTCGGCTTCGACCGGAAATAGAGCCCTTGGCCGGGTCGAAACCCTCATAGAGGCGACCGAACAATTTCCAGAGGAATTTGATCAGCGTGGTTTTGCCTGAGTCGGGTTCGCCAGACATTTCCAGGAATGGAAAACTTTCGTAGTCGGCACGGATCTGCTCCGCGAACAGGGAGCCGAACCAGTATGTCAGCGCTACCAGGCCTTTCTCCCCGAAGCACAACCAGAGGTTGGGCAACCAGTCGTCGCGGTAGCCTTTCGAAGCACTTGCCATGTTGATTTTGATCGACTTCATCAGGCACTTGACGCGAACCTGGCCAAATTCAAAGTAGTCTTCGTCGTTGGCCTTGTAGACGTTCCCGGCCTGTACCGCGATGTCGTTGAAGATGTATGCCTTGTGCTCTTTGCTGTATCCGAGGAAGTCGATTGTCTCGACGGTTTTCAAGCGTTCCGTCTGACGGACGATGATCTGGTCCAGATGCTTTTGTGTGCCGAGCCAGCTCGCGCTAGCGTTCATCAGGCGGGCCTTGAATTCGCTACTGGAGGAGATCTGCTTAGGGGTAAACGTGTGTTTTTCGGGTGCATTGTCGCTGGGAGTATCCACTTGGAAATAGAACCAGGCGTCGCCGGTGACTTCGTTTACCTGCTTATACAGAGCCTGGAAATTACAGTTGGCGATCAGTTTTAGTCCGCAGACGGACTCCAGCACTTTGTTGCGTGCCTGCCGATCGTTTAGCTGTTGGTCGTCGTGATCGTCGCTGTTGAGAAGAGCGCGCTGTTCATCTTCCAGTTTCGACAGGTCGAACTTCGCCCAGTACATCTTGCTCCCGAACTCAAAGTGGAATTCGGATGTGGCGTCCTCCCAGGTGTACATCAGGATGGCCTTATCGCGTGGCGACGGTGCCAATAGCAGGTCACCTTCATGGCGTGCGATTTCAAGGTCACGGCTGCGGCGCTGATCGCGCTTGTCAGCTTCTTCAAAGCTCCAGCGCTGATGCTGGTCGTTCCAGTCAACCTTGCGGCCATCGCGTTGTGGAATCAGGGCAGCGGCACAGCTGAATCCAAGCTGGCGGGACATCTTTACCCAGCGCTGCAGGTAGCCGCGGGCCGCCGGCTCATTGTCCAGAGCCCATACCAGGCGCGGGAGGTTGCCTTTACGTTGTTCTGCCAGTTGCTCCAGGGCGTTCGCGGGATAGCTGACGCTCGACATCGCGGACACAGCATCGATCCCGTTGTGCAGCAAGGCAACGGCATCAAAGATCCCCTCAACGATCCACAGCTCCTTAACGGTGGCCAAGTCGACAGTCGGAGGGCACCACCAGTGACCCAGGGCGCTGTACTTGGGCTTGAAGCGAGCCTTCATCTTGCCGAAGCGAGCGGGCCGATCAATCAGCCTTTCCCAATAGCCCTCGTTTGGTAGCGGAAACCGAATCGTGGCGCTGGATTCGCCCGTTTCGTGGTTTACGTAGTTTTCCTGGGTGAACCAGCCGGTCAACGTCCCTATGTCGAAACCGCGTGCAAACTCCAGGTATGTACGCGCCGTTACCGTCGGATCGTTTTCTGTTGCCGGTGCGCGCTTGCTCCAGTCCTCGAACAGGTCGTCGTACAGATCCTTGACATGCTCGATGTGGCCACAGCGTTCAGGCCGGCCACAGCGGATCTGCCAAGGGTTGTCGTGGCGGGCGTACAGCTCTTTCTTTTTGCATTTTGGGCAGGTGCCGCCGCGCATGTAGTTGGAGCCGGTACGGACCTTCAAGTCGAAATCGAACTGCAACCGCTCGATGACTTGGGCGCGGATATCATCTTTCATTGTGGACATTATTTCGCTGCCTTTAGGCTATGAGAGAGGGCGGCCATAAGGCGTTTTTGTGCTGCCATCACAGGGACGTGGGCGAGAATTGCGCCGTGGCGCAGACCGTTCGCAACAAGGCGGAACTGGTCGTCGTACCAATGTTCGTTGAGGCTCAAGCGATACTGTTCACGCAGCGCGGCCAGCAACGCCTCGGCCTCGGCCGGGGGCAGTTGAGTGGTGACAATTACGGCGTTTGCCATCGTTAAACCTCGATTTCGGGCACAGCTCACCCAAACCCATGGGACGTGGGGCAGGCGATTGGTTGGGTTGGTGTTACGAGTTTGCGGAGCGCAAACGCACGTTGTCCGGGGTGTTCAGGACACGTTCATAAATCAGGCTGACCGGGACAGACCAGCAATGACCCTTCACGGGATCCTTGATCACCACGACGGTGTCGGTGCTGTAGTCCAGGAGCAGGCGCTGGCGGAAAGCGATTTCCGTCAGCTCGATGTGGGCAAGGGACACCAGTTTGGTTGCAACCGATTCGGTAACGTCGAAACTGATGACTAGGTGATCGATCGTGCGATTGAGTAGTGCGGACAGGTCGGCAAGGTGTTCGGCTTGATGACGCTCAAGGAACGCCAGTGCGGCGCTTTGCATGCATTCCTTGTAGTCCATGGCGTTGGTTTGAGCGGTCATTGAGCTTTCCCCGATTTGGCGCGATAGAGATCAATGGCGGCATACACTTCCGCTGTGCGTGCAGCCATGTGCAGGGTGTGAGCATTGATGATTAGTTCTGCTTCGTTCTCGGTGATCACACCGTCCTCAAGCGCTTGGGCAATGATCTGATCGACCGTGCCCTGCTTTGCGGAACTCTGCATAGCCCGTGAATACATCTCCACATTGTCCAGGCTGTCCGGGTGGATCACCGGTACAAACATGCCGCCGTACATCGATGCGACGTAGTTGGCCAAGTGCTGCGTGCCGGTGACTTGCTCCAGCTGGAAGATCTGCGCATCTGTCAGCGGACGGCAGTTGTTGTTCTCGTAGGCGTGGTTGTCGAACTTCTTAAGCTGCAGGCCAATACGAGCAGCGGCGCATTCGCGCCCACCTTCGTAGGCGCAAATAATCGCACTTACGACTTCGCGGCGTGTTTTTAGAACCTGACTTTTCATTTTCTGCTGTTCCCTCAGAGACCTGGCCATTACTGTGCAATCACGCCGTCTTTGATACCGAGTAACACGGCGGCGCGATGTGCCTCCCCCCGGCGACCTTTGATCCGACCGTTCAATAGGTCGCTGACTAAATTTTTATTCAACCCATGCTTACGGCTGAACTCCGCGATGCTCACTCCCTTGTGATCAAGAGCGGCCCGGGCTTGCTCGGGTGTAATGGTGGCGGGCATCATGTCTACTCTGTTCGTTTGTGGTTGTTTCTGTTTGTCTGTGGTGATTCTTGGTCAAATATTTGATCAGGTCAAGTGTGGTGAATAAAAAAATGCTCATAGCTGACGGAGTAGGTGATCGCCTAAGGGAAGAGCGCGAGCGCTTAGGTTTGAATCAAACTGATTTTGGGACATTGTTAGGAGTCAGCCGTGGGACTCAAAAAAATTACGAGCAAGGTGCCAATTCATTGGATCTTCGTTACGTTTCGGCGCTGGCGGAACATAAGGTTGACGCGGGATACGTGCTTTCTGGGCATCGATCTCCACCACCTGGTCAGGGGCTTGAGCCTGCAGAAGCTGATCTGATCGAGCAGTTCAGGCGCTTGCCTTTGGATGATCAAAAAACTGTGCGACGAATCGTTAAGTCCATGGCCGCTGAGGCAGACGAAGGCTCCAATTAAGTTGTAACAATTTACGTATCTCCATCGAAATGCCTGCGTTAGAACGCGATGGCTGCCCCAATACCGTCGATTCAGCAAATGCATTAACGGAGCAGTACGCATGTTGGATCGCAAGATACTTGAAAGCAGTTATCGCGGGTCGGTTGGCCATGAATGGCTAGAGCTGACGGATCTCGAAGTCCGGCTTATAAAGCTGTACCGACAAGTACCGGAAAAAGAGCGCAAACAAGTTCGGCGTATAGCCGGATACCTTGCACAGCCTTCTGATATTGAATGATGTCCTGGGATTGATGCTTCAGGCCGCTTCCCTTTAACCTTAAATTTAGCGCCGGCCCCCGTATAGCTGGCGCTTTGTCGACTCGTCAGGCGGCGCCAAGCTGATCAAAAAGCTCTCGCTGTTTCGCCCTGGGCATATCCCTCAAACGGTCGAATAACATTCTTTCGTATGACTGAGCCGAAGGACTAAGGGTGTGCGAAAACGTCAAGTTTGCTACCCAGGTGTGCCCGCAAGTTGCGTCCAGGCACTGGCAATACAACTTCGCAAAGTCTCGGGAAAGCTCTTCTCTAGAAGCAATCCGGCCCTTGTTCCCGCATTTGCAGATAACTCTCATCGTGTCCCTCCCCAGGGCAGCCAATAGCCACTATTTTGCCACAATTTGTAGTGGTAATAGCTGCTTCAGTTCGTATATGAAGTGTTATCAGCTAGTGATCCGGCTTCTTGCCAGCTAATTCTCCTATCATTTCGTAGTGTGTCGTTCAGTTGGTTGAACAGCTGACAGATCGGCCTGATCTCATTGCTGGTGTACACGCGATCGATCTTTTCAATATCGCCAAATCCCCCGCTGTTTTCCGGGATGATGCCCGCCAGTGCTGGGTTCATACGCCAGGCAGCAATCACGTCATTGCGGGTGATGTTCTTCACCTTCTCCAGTTCGTCCTTGGCCTGAAAGTCCCCCACGGGGATGATCTGGATCGCGTTTTCCTTGCCGTTGGGGATGTTGACGAACATCGAGCGGAAGTTACCCACACCCTTGCTGGCACTGATCTGGGCGCGCAGGTTCTCTTCGTCTTCCTCGGTCAGGTCCGGGTCGTTGGTGTAGAAGATGTAGCCCGCGTGCGCGCCGTTGCTGTAGTAGCGCCGGCGGAACAGGGTTGCGGCCTCGTTGAGCAACAGCGCCTGCAGCCCGCCCAGGTAGTCGGGCACGCCGTAGATGTTCTGTTCCACGTCGTAGTCCAGGACGTGTTCAATTTCGTCCTGGTCGAAGTCCATAAATTTGCTGTCTGGCAGCAGCATCCTGAAACCACCGTCGACCTTCACCCGCATGTTGATGGCGGGGAGGTGCTGCAGCTCCAGGACCTCGCCGAAGGCGTTGGCGTCGCGATAGAAATAGGATTCGCCAAACACCATGTAGTCCAGGCCGGCCCGGCCCATGGTCTGCGTGCTACAGCCCTCGGATGGAATGAACTCACGCAGCAACAGGTTGCGTTTGAACTTCGGAATGGCGCCGTGGTGCGCGTTGGCGCGCAGCAGCTTGGCCAGGCCCGCCCGTGACACCGGTGGCTTGTAGATCTCGCCGTCGTCGCTGGGAAACACCCCCAGGTACTCCCCGATGTTGCCGGACAGTACCTGTTCGGGTTCCCCGAACGTGAACGCCCGCATGGGCTGCTGCTGTCGTACCTGCTGGTTGGCTTGGGGCTTTCTGCGTCGTGGTTTGGGCATTGTTTCCGCTCGTGACGTAGCGGCTACGGCGCCGCTTGTTGGTATTCAGGGGTTCGTTGGCCAGGGCGTGCATGACGGCCCAGGCGATATCGGCGTGACCTGTGGCGTCTGTGCGCGAAGCGCTGTAGGTGACCTGGCCGCTGTTGGTGGTGCCGCGCTTGATGGTCAGGAACGCCTGGGCGATGTCCGTCCAGCCGGCGTCCCACTCGATGCGGCTTCCCTGGATCGTGTCCTGGGCCTTGAGCACCAGGGTGTTTTTGGTCTCAAGGCTGTAGTGAATCGGCGTTGCCTTCGCGTAGAAGTCGCGCACCAGGTCGAACACGCCATAGCCCACGCCGGTGATATCGATCCCGATGTGTTGGACGTTGAAACGCTCGGTAAGCTTTTTGACCTGGGCGGCCTGGTAGGTGAACGAATGCCCCCGCCAGCTGTGCTTCTCCAGGATGCGGAATTTCGCCCCGGGTTCCAGCGGCGGGGCGACCACCACGCACGTGGCGTCGTCGCGGGTCCGGCTGGGATCGTAGCCAAGCCACACCGGGCTGTTGCCGAATGGACGATCCAGATCCGGGTTGTAGTCCTCCCACAACGTCAGGTCGGAATAGCAGCGCTCCAGATCCTTGAGGCCGAATGCGCTCTGGCTGCTGTCGATGAACTTGCAGTAGAACAACTGCTGGAACTTGTCTTCGTCGTACTCCAGCTGCAGTTGTTCCAGGTCGAACAGATCGCAGCCGCCGGCGATAGCGTCGTCGATGGTAATGGTCTTGCGCCATTGGCCATCGGGGCACAGGGCACCCTGGGTATATGACGCCTCGGTGGGCCAGGTGCCGCCGGCCTTCTTGCCGCGCTTGCTGTTGCGGAACTCCTCTCCCGACCAGAACGGGTAGGCCTGGTGTGATACGGCGCTGGGCGTCGAAAAGTAGGTTTTACGCCACTTCTTGTGGGTGCCCATGGCGCTGGCCACGGTGCTGAGCTTTTCGAAGTCGCGGATCCAGAAGTATTCGTCCACGTACACATGGCCGTGGTAGCCCTGGGCGGTGCTGCTGTTGGTGCTGAGAAACCGCAGCTCGGCGCCGTTGCTGAGCGTGATCGGGTTGCCGGTCAGTTCGATGCCGAACCACTCCTGGGCAAAGCCGATGATGTAGCTGCGGAAGATTTCGGACTGGGCGCGGCTGGCGGAGAGAAAGACCTGGTTGTCACCTGTAAGCACCGCGTCCATGAACGCTTCGCCGGCGAAATAGTAGGTCAGGCCGACCTGGCGGCTTTTCAGGATGTTCCGGATCCGGCAGGTCAGCGGGTTTTGCTTGGCGGCGAACAGTTCCTGCTGATAGCGGTACATCTTGCTGATGAACTTATCCAAGAAGTCGACTTCGGTCAGCTCGCTGACATCGTTCTTCACCTTCTTTTCGCGCTTCTTGCCGCCGCCGTCGCCACGACTGGAACGCTCGCCGCGCTGCCCCGGGCGACGCTCCTGGGGCTCGCCGGCAGATTCCCCGATCGGCGTCGGCGTCGGCTTGGCTGCCTGCTTTAACAGACGCTCGCGAACGGTGGTCAGTCGATCCAGCTCGTTGAGCTCGTCCTTTGTCAGGTTGCTGGCTTTGTCCAGGAGAAGGGTGATTCGCCGGCCCACGGCGGTCAGCGGTTCTTCGTCCGACAGCATGTCTTCCCACCCGCCCTGGCGGATCCAGTAGTAGACGATCCGGATGTTGGGCAGGTTGAGCTGCGCCTGAATTTCCTTGGCCTTACAGCGGCGCAGGAACAGGCGTTTGGCGGCTTCTTTAACTTCGGTCGAGTAGTACATGGGCCGCAGTCTATGCGGCGAAAACGCTGGAAACGCGGGGTTAAATTCCGTGATCCACCTATATCGCTAATATAGGAGAAACGCGCATTTGAATCGTTTGTTTGGGGCTTGGCGGCTCCCTATCGTGGCGGCTCATTCAGTGATTGAGCGCAGTCAAATCCATGCCCCGTTCCCTTGTTTCGTTCTGGAAACGTGTCGCCACCAGCGGAGCCACCGTTGATGGGCGCGTGATCCTTCCCCAGGAACTGCGCGATATCGCTGAAACCTACAAGCCGTCGTTCTACACGGCGGTGATCTGGTGCGATCACGAACGCTGGCCAGGCTCCCATGGCACCGTCTATGCGGTGCGACTGGTGGAAGAAGCCGACGACCTGGAGCCGGGCGAAGTCGCGTTGGAAGCTCAATTGAAGCCCAACGACCGGCTGCTGTACCTGAATGATCAGGGCCAGAAGCTGTTCACCAGCATCGAGATCACTCCGGACTTCCGTGGCAAGGGCAAAGCCTACCTCACTGGCATGGGAGTCACCGATCAGCCGGCCAGTGTGGGCACCCAGGAACTCTACTTCTCCCACAAGAACACCCGTGCATCGTACTACGCCGCCTCGGTCGAACTCGGCCGCCTGCAGGACGACAGCCAGGCCAGCGCCGAAACCGGCCTGATCAATGCTCTGACCGGTTTTTTCAAGCGTTTCGCCGCCGAATCCCTGCCCACCGAAACCACTCCACCCAACACAGAGAGCAAACCCCCAATGGATGAAGCTACAGCAACGGCTTTGACGGCCCTGGTGGCGCAGCTGCTGGTTGTCGCTGCCGGCCTCCAGGCTGTCATTGAGCCTGCCGCCGCAGACGCCCCCGAGCCTGACCAGGACCTGATCGATGATGTCAGCACTGCCGTGGATGACATCGTGGCCACGGCCGAGGAAGAGCGCGAGTTCCGCCGCAAAGGGAAGGGCAATCAGTCCGTGCTGGCGAAGCTGGACGCTCTGCAGAAGCAATTCACCGCACTGCAGAACACCTCCGCCGGTCGCCAGTTGCCGCGCAACCCGGGCCCGGTAACCACCGTCAAAAAGCGGGTGCTCTAACATGGCCTATTCACTGAGCGCCTTCGGCGCCCAAATGTTCGCGGAGCTACAACTCGCCATCGCGGAAAGCTATGGCGTCGACCTGGCTACCAAGATGTTCAGCGTCGACCCGACCATTGCCCAAGAGCTGAACGACGCCATCACGGCTAAGTCGGACTTCCTGGAGCGGATCAACGTCATTCCGGTGACCGAGATCAAAGGCCAGAAGGTCTTCATTGGCGTGTCGGGGCCGGTCACAGGCCGCACCAACACCAAGACCACCGATCGCGAAGCCAAAGATGCGTCGTCGCTGGATCAGGACACCTACGAGCTGTCGTCGACCGAGTCCGATGTGGGCCTGCCTTACGCCAAGATCGATGCCTGGGCCAAATTCCCGGACTTCCATCAGCGTTACTCCGCAGCTGTGCAGAAACAGATCGCGCTGGACCGCATTATGGTCGGCTTCCACGGCACCCATGCTGCCGTGCAGACCGACATCGATAAATACCCGATGCTGCAGGACGTCAACAAAGGCTGGCTGCAACAGGCCCGGGAACAGATCCCGGCCCAGGTCCTCAAGGAAGGCAAGGACGCCGGCAAGGTAACCCTCGGCGCTGGTGGCGACTATGCCAACCTCGATGCTCTGGTGCACGACACCAAGCAACTGGTGGACGAGCGTCTGCGCGACGCCGGCGACCTGATCGCGATCATCGGCACCGACCTGCTGGCCGCTGACAAGGCCAAGCTGTATTCGAAGCAGGGCGACACCCCGACCGAAAAAGAGCGCATCGAAGAAGCCCAGGTAATCGCCACCTACGGCGGCCTGCCGAGCTTTAGCGTGCCGTTCTTCCCGGTCAACGGCGTGGTCGTCACCAGTTGGGACAACCTTTCGATCTACTTCCAGGACTCCAGCTGGCGCAAGCAGACCGTCGACAATCCAAAGCGCTCCCGCGTTGAGGACTACAACAGCCGCAATGAAGGTTATGTGATCGAGCAACTGGAAAAGTTCGCCATGACCGAAAACGTGGAGCTTCTGGCGTGAGTCTGGCCCTTGCGCACAAGCGGCGCACCATCGCACTGGGAAGCGCCGCCATTACGGCGGCTGCCGCCTCCGCAGCTCTTCCTTACTCGCCGGCGGAAGCCCTGAGCAGCCCCGCCAATGCGCGAAAGCACTTGCTGCTGCAGGAAGCCGCACTGGATCAGGACCTGGAGCGCATCAGCGCAATCAACGGCCTGGCCGGACGCCAGGCCCTCAAGCGCGACGAGCTGCTGCCCAAGTATCAAGAGTACGTCCAGCGTTACTGCGAGTCGGGGTTGAACTTCCCGAACCGTGTTGCGGTGCAGGTGATGGTCTGGCTGTTCGATACCGCCCAGTTCGATGACGCCCTGGAGCTGGCCGACTTCCTGATCGAGCAGGGCCAGCAGATGCCGGAGCGTTTCAAGCGCCGCGACATCCAGACCTTTGTGGCCGACGCCGTGTGCGAGTGGGCCTACGCCGAATACAAAGCAAGCCGCAGCCCGGAGCCTTACCTCTCCGACCTGCTGCCGCTGGTTGACGGTGAGTGGCAGCTCACGGAGCAGATCCCGAGCAAGTACCACAAGTTGATTGGGATTCGTGCCCTGGAAGCCGGGCTGCTGGAAACCGCGCTCAAGCACTTGGAGCGTTCGACCGAGCTGTACGCCCAGGCCGGCAACGACACCCGTATCGAAAAGGTCCGCAAGGCCCTGGCAAAACAAGCGGCCGCTAACCCGGCCACCGAATAACCAACTACCCCCCCAGCGGGGACTTGTGGAAGTGAGCCGCCCATTTATGGACCGTCCCACTGAAAACAGGCTCCCCGCCCTATTTGAGCGCCCAGCAATGAGCTTTTCCGGGAAACCCACCACCTTTGTGGAACAGACAATCGAGAACGACGGTTTTTGGCCGAACCTCTCCCTGTCCGAATTCCAGAAGGAATACCGCCTGCCGGCGGAGTACTTGGTAGAGCTGCTGGGCGGTGATCTGGCCGTGGCCATGATCGAGGTCAACGGTGACCTGGCCAAGTGCAAGGCCCGGTGGCAGGCCTTCGGCATCAACAACGTTGAGGCAGCAGACACGGTGCTGCTACAGGAGCGTGCATTCAAGGTGAAGCTTTACAAGCGCGCCGTGTATTGCCGCACTAAGGCCAATCTGTTGCCACAGTTCGCCACGGTTACGCGCAGGGAAAGCGCCGAGAACACCGGCAAGGAAGCCCCGGAGCGGGCGGAAACCTTCCTCGCTTTCAGCCAGCAGGCCGTGCGCGCTCTGCAGGGTCGTGGTCGCATCACGGCGTCTTTGCAGTGAACAAGTTGCGAGCCCTGACGGCGTACCTCATCGAACAGAACCTGGTGCCCCCGGAACAGTTGGACAGCTTCACCGAGCAGGTGACCCTGGACCTTATCTGGAAGCCCGGGAAAAGCGGTATGCACATGGGTGACATGCGTTACCGCGCCGTCATCGTGATGGAGCGGTTCGCCGAAAACCCGGTGCTGCTGATGGCCCTTGTTGGGGCGTGGCTTGAAACCTTTGATCCCGATCGAGACGACTTGCCGGCGCCCAACTTCACTGTGGAGCCGCTGGACAACGATCTGTTCGATGTCGAGCTAACGCTGGAATTCCAGGAAGGCCAATACCTGACCGAGGATCCAGACGGCCCGATCAAGGTCGGCAGCAAGCAGTACGGACTGATCCCGTACGTGCTGTGGACAGCAGAACACGGCGAGGTCCGCAGCCATGGCGCGTAGCACCCTGGAGCTGGACGCACGCGGCTACCTAGGCGTGCGTGAGCAGTTGGCGCTGCTGAGCCTGCCGCCGCAGTTACGCCGGCGCCTGCTGAACAACGTCTCCAAGCGTGTGCGGACCATGGGCCGTAAGCGTGTGCGTGACCAGCAGAACCTGGACGGCTCGCCTTTCGAGGCCCGCAAGGGTTCGGGCAAAGGCAAAAAGAAGATGGAGTCCGGCCTGGCCAAACTGATGGAGGTCACCCGGCTGAGCGCTGATGAAGCCGAGCTGGGCTGGCGTAACGCGCTCACCAGGTGGGTCGCCGCCCAGCAACACAACGGTGTCAGCGAGCGGCGTACGGCTGCGCAGATGAAGCGCTGGAACAAGGTGCCCGCTGGCACTGCTTGCACCGACAAACAGGCCAAGCGCTTGCGCCGCTTGGGTTTTCGCACCCGGCAGAAGGGTAAAAAAAGCCTGACCAGGCCGTCGATGGGTTGGATTCAAGACCACGTTAACTACGCCCAGGCCGGCTTGTTGATCCGCATTTTGAACGACGAAAAAACCGAATCCACTGGCGCACAGAGTTGGGACATCACCCTGCCCAAACGCCAGTTCATCGGTGTTAGCAGCGAACGTGACACCAGCGAACTGGTGAACCAGGTGCTGCAGCAAATCCTTAATTCACCCCGCTAACGAGGCACAGCATGGCACTTGGCAAAGTCAGCGTTAACAATCTCAATCTGGGCCAAGGTGGCGTGACTGAGATCGAGCGCTATTTTCTGTTCATCGGCGCCGGTCCGAAAAACGCCGGCAAATTGATCCCGCTCAACACCGACAGCGATCTGGACGCCCAACTGGGCATCCCGGACAGCGACCTGAAAACCCAGGTCAAGTCCGCACGCCTCAATGGCGGCGATCGCTGGTCGTGTCTGGCGGCTCCGATCGGCGCAGATGGGACATGGGCGATCGCCCTGGAAACCGCCCAGCAACAGGGCTATTCCATCGAAGCTGCGGTGATCACAACACCGGTGAACAGTGGTACCGAACTGTCGGCGATGCATGACGCCGCCGTGGAATTGAATAGCACCTATGGCCGTCGTGTCTTTGTGATGGCAGCGTCTGCCGGCATCGCTGCCGCCAAGACCTGGTCGGACTACCTGGTCGAGCAAAAGGCGATCACCAAAGACCTGTTGGCCCCGCGTGTACTGGTCGTGCCTCAGTTGCACGGCAATGACCTGGGCGTGCTGGCAGGTCGCTTAGCGAATGCCGCCGTGAGCATTGCCGACAGCCCGATGCGTGTAGCCAGCGGCTCACTGTTGGGCCTGGGGCCCGTGCCGACCGACTCTGAAAACATCCCGTTGCCATCGGCGATCCGTGCCGAGCTGGACAATGCGCGCTTCTCCGTCTCGCAGACCTACCCCGATTACCCGGGCGTGTACTGGGGCGACGGCAACATGCTCGATGCGCCGGCGAGCGACTTCCAGGTAGTCGAGTACTTGCGTTTGGCCGACAAGGCCGCTCGCCAGGTGCGCCCACTGCTGATTCGCCGCGTTGCCGATCGGCGCTTGAACAACTCCCCCAACAGCATGGCCGCTGCCGTCAGCGCGCTGATGGCCCCGCTGCGTGCGATGGCCAAGTCCGCGACCTTTGCTGGCCAGGTGTTCCCAGGCGAGATCCTTGCGCCCAAGGACGGCGACATCGTCCTGGTGTGGCTGAGCAAAACCAAGGTGGAGGTGTACATCAAGATCACCCCGCTCAACTGCCCTAAAGACCTCACGGCGAACATCGCCCTGGACCTTTCCAACGACGATTAGGAGTAAGCCCCCATGTCACGTATTGGCGGCAAGAACTTCGACGTGAACCTGGGCGATATGCAGGTACACGTTGAAAGCTGCACCCTGGATATCACCGACAACGGTAAAACCGCACAAACCCGGGGCGTGCCTGACGGCTACGTCGACGGCGACGTGGCAGCAGCTGGCGACTTTGAATTGGACTCGTCCAATTTCAACCTGCTTATCGAAGCTGCGCGCACTGCTGGCAGCTTCCGCAAGCTGGAAGCGTTCGACGTGGTTTTCTTTGCCAAGGCCGGCGATGAAGAACTGCGCATCGAGGTTTTCGGCTGCAAGTTGAAGGTGTCCAGCCTGCTCAGCATCGATCCCAAGGGCGGCGAGAAGACCAAGCACAAACTGCCTTTTGAGGTTACTAGCCCGGACTTTATTCGCATCAACGGTGTGCCGTACCTGGACTCATCTGAGATCGAGGGCCTGCGCTAATGGGCGATTGGCTCGACGACGCCAAGGCGATCGAGGAGCTGGAGCGCGAGCGGTCGATTCAGGCACAGCTCGCTCGTCCGCGCCCCTCAGGGCCAAGCCTGCCCGACTGCATCGACTGCGATAACGAAATCCCTGCAGCGCGCCAGGCGCTGGGCGGTATCACCCGCTGCGTGCCTTGCCAGACCCTACACGAGCGGAGCTACCGCCGATGACCGATGCAACCACACCCGACCTGGCGAACTCCGCACGCCTGGGGCGCCTAGAGCGAAAAATGGCCGTGGTCGAACACCGCGTGGGCCAAATGGAAACGGTCCCGACGCGCGTCACCAAGTTGGAACAGCAATTTGAACACCTTGCTGGCCAGCTCTCGGAACTCAACGAGGGCCAGCAGAAGCTGACCAGCGTTGTGTCCGGCCTTGGCACCAAAATCACCTGGGCGCTGGCTGTGGCCAGCACCTTGTGGGCCGTGCTGCAGATGATCGGCCCAACCTTGCTTCGGGTGGTTTTCCCATGAGCCTGCGCGGCAAGATCGCCGCCGGCGGACTCACGCTTTGTAGTTCAGTCCTGGTGCTGTTCCTGGGCACCTGGGAAGGCAACGGCCAGAACACCGTTTATGCCGACAAATTGGCTCAGGGCCTGCCGACCGTGTGCAAAGGCATCACCCGCTACACCAGCCCGTACCCGGTGATTATCGGTGACTACTGGTCGGACGCTCACTGCAGCGAGGTGGAACAGCTGGTGATCCGCAAAGGGCAACTGCAGCTGGCCGACTGCATCACCAATCAGAAGGTTGGCCAGAACACGTTCGACGCGCTGAGTAGTCATGGCCACAACGTTGGCATGCCAAGCACGTGCGCCAGTCGGGCCGTCGGGTTGATCAACTCCGGTCGAATCAAGGACGGCTGTAACGCACTGGCCTGGGCGGCGGATGGCAAAACACCTGTGTGGGCCTACGTCACCACTGCTCCGGGGCAGAAGGAATTTGTCCGTGGCTTACACCGGCGTCGGCTGGCAGAGGCCGAACTGTGCAAGGCGGGTCTGTGATGCGTGATGCCATTTTCCCCCTGGTGGTAGGCCTAGTGGCCTGGCTCGGCTTTGACCTCTTACAGGGCCAGCGTGATACCGCACGCATCGAGCGTGACGCCGCTGTATTCGAGGTGACCGGCCTTCGCGAAGCGGCGCGCATCAGCGGCGAGATGTTGGCCGAGCGCGACGCTATCGACCTTCAACGTACCCAGGAATTGAACGATGAACGCATGGAAAACGACGGCCTGCGCCTCGCTGTTCGCACTGGCCTTAAGCGGTTGCGCGTCAACGCCACCTGCAGCGCCCCCACGACCGGTATCACCGGCGCCGGCGGCTTGGCTGATGGCGGATCCGCCGAACTCACAGAAGACGCTCGACAAGATTATTTCACCCTCAGAGATCAGCTTGCCCTCAGCAAGCAAATGATCCTGGGCCTGCAGGACCACGTGCGCCGAGTTTGCCTGCGCTGATCGTTACCCCACTTTTAAATCAACCACGGAGCAACACCAATGACCCATAAGCGCGATATCACCCTGGAAGTCGGCGACAAGGAATTCACCTTCACCCTGACGCCCCAGGACATCACCAAGTACTTCAACGCCCTGACCCAAACCAACAAGGTCGCCCCGGCCAACAACTTGTTGGCCAACACCATCCTGCCGGCGCAAAAAGACGAATTGAAGGTGTTGCTGGGCAACCCAGTCATGGTCATGCAACTGGCCGGCACCCTGGTGGAAGAGTACGCGCCGGACGTTGAAATCATCGTAAAAAAGCCCTCGGCCACGCTGACCGCCTGACTGAGGACGGGTTTGGGCAGTTGTTCGCCCTGACCCAGCGCTGGTTGCCTGGTGCTGAACCCACGATCGAAAACATGGGATCAGCCAAGTGGCTGGACGACGAATACTGGAGACGCATGGAGATCGCCGTAGCAAACGGTATCGCCCATGCCTTGAACGGATAACCCGGCATGACTGACCGCAGCGCCCGACTGGCCTTTATTTTGAGCCTGACCGACAAGGTCACTGCGCCCCTGGGCAAGGTCAAAATGGGCTTTTCTGACCTGGCTGAACAGGGGCAGAAAAACATCACCAAGATGGGCCTAGGCCTGGCTGGGATGGTGGGCGCCGGCATGGCCATCACTGAGTCGTTGCAGCCAGCCCTGGAAATGAATCGCGCCCTGGGCGAGGTCCGATCGCTGGGCGTGGCCGAGGATGCGTTGGACGCGCTGAACCGCAAGTCACTGGAGTTTTCGGTGGCTTACGGCGAAAACGCTCGGGATTTTGTCGCCTCGGCATACCACATTGAGGGTGCAATCAAAGGCCTGACGGGCAACCAGCTGGCGACTTTTACCAATGCCAGCAATCTGTTGGCGAAGGCCACCAAGTCCGATGCCGACACCATGGGCACCTACGTCGGCACGATGTACAACCTGTTCAAGGGCCAGGCCGATGCCATGGGCAAGGGGCAGTGGGTTGAATCCCTAGCCGGCCAAACGGCGCTGGCGGTGAAGCTGTTCCGCACCAGCGGCGAGCAGATCGGCGAGGCGTTCAAGTCCGCCGGCGGCTTGGCCAGCACAGCAGGCGTCGACCTGGCCGAGCAGATGGCAGTCCTGGGCACCCTGGGCAGCACCATGGACGGCGGCGAGGCCGGCGGCCTGTACAAGTCGTTTTTTGAGAACATCAGTGGCGCCTCCGAAAAATTGGGCATGAAGTTTGTCGACCAACAGGGCAAGTTGCTGCCGATGATGGACATCCTGGACAAGCTCAAAGGCAAGTTCGGGGATTTGTCGATCGAGGCCAACGGCAAGAAGCTTCGCGATGCCTTCGGTGGCGAGGCGGCGCGCCTGATCACCACGCTGATGGGCGACACCGACCGTTTGAAAAACGGTATGGATCAGTTGGGCAAGGTCCGGGGCCTGGAGAACGCCGAGCAGATGGCCCAGGCCATGGTGGACCCGTGGCAGCAGTTCGCCGCCGCCGTCGAGGCGTTGCGCATTGCTTTTGGGCAAGCCTTGCTGCCGATCCTCACGCCGCTGATGAACAAGCTAGCGGGCGTGGCTTCAACGCTCACCCGCTGGACGCAATTGTTCCCGAACATCACCCGGGTTGTCGGCATCGCCAGCTTGACCACACTGGGCATCGTCGCGGCTATGTCGTTGCTCACCTTCACCGTGGGCCTGTCGAAAATGGTCTGGCTGGGCATGATCACGGTCTGGAAACTCCTTACCTGGACCGGCTTTCGCAGCATTGCGATGTTCCTGATGCACGCAGTCATGATCACGGCTTTCGTGGTTAGCCTGGTGGCTATGGTCGCCTGGATGGGCATTGTGCGCGGCGCGATGATGCTTTGGCAGGCCGCGATCTGGCTGGTCAATATCGCCATGACCGCCAACCCCGTGGGGCTGATCATCACCGGCATCGCTCTGCTGGTGGCAGCGGTCGCAGCAGCGGTTATCTATTGGGATGAATGGACTGCCGCGCTACTCAATAGCGAGGCGTTCAAGTGGGTCAGCGAGCAGCTCACCGCTTTGTCGGCCTGGTTCGACTCCATGGGCGGCTGGTCGGGCATGGTGCAAGCCGCCTGGAACAGCATCGCCTCGATCTTCTACAGCGCGATCAATGGCCTGATCGCGATGATGAACAAGATCCCTGGCGTCAACATCGAGACCACATTCGGCGCGGTGCCTGATGCACCAGGTGTCGACGTGGCCATGGGTGCAGCTGAGCAGGCCGACCGCGCCTCAAAAGCCCAAAAAAGCATCAATGCGGCCATTCCGAACCTATCGCCGGCGCGCCCTAACGCGGTGCCGCCTGGCGGTTTGCTGACCAGCATCCAGAACACTCAGAACCAGAATCAAGGTACTCGGGTGGAGAAAGTCGAGATCCACACCAGCAAGCCCATGAGCCCCCTGGAGATGGAAAACATGATGGCCATGTCGGTGGGCGGATGAGCGAGTACATCGATCTGCTGATTGCCGGCAACGACCTGGTGCTGGATCCGTCCCGCCAACCGCTGCTGATCGATGACCGGGCCAGCATCGCCCAAGACATCGCCCACATGATCCGCGACAGCGGCCTGCTGGTCACCCTGGTGGCCGAGCGCGATCGCCTCAAGCAGCGCGACTGCATCCAGCAGTTGGAGCTGCTGGTGGAGGCCGACGAGCGCCTGGTACCGGGCACGACGCAGATCACCCAGCTGCAGCCTGGCCAGTACCTGGTCACGGCGACAACCCTGAAATTTGGCAACATCGAGGTGGCTTTGTGAGTGACGTAGATTTTAAACAGGCGCTGACTGACGCCGGCATCCCGACCACCGAGGCGGGGCTGCTGCAGGCTTGGGAAAAAGAGGTAGCCGCCCAGGGCAGCAAGCTAAGCAACACCAGCGCCTATTCACCGTTCTGGCGCGTGGTTCGCGCCCTGGTCACCAAGCCGGTTCTGTGGATCCTGGATTTTTTCGTGGCCACGGTGCTGCCGAACTTTTTCGTCAAGACTGCTGTAGACGCCTGGCTCGACATGCTCGCCTGGGCGGTAAACGTCGAACGCAAGGGCGCGACTAAGGCCAAGGGCTTTTTGTTGTTCACCCGCGAGGCCGCCGGCGGCGCTCTGGAAGTGCCAGCGGGCACGCTGGTGCAGTCCGCTTCCATCAACGGGCATATCTACCAGGTAGTGACCACGGCGGTGGGCATCTTCGCTGATGGGCTGATGCAATTGCAGATCCCTGTAGAGGCGGTCGACACCGGCGCCGGCTTCAATCTGGCCCCGGGTTACTACGCGATTTTGCCGGTGCCGGTACCGGGCATTGCCCAGGTGGTGAACAGCGACGGTTGGTTGACCACACCAGGTGCGGATCCTGAGCCCAATGACGAGCTGCGTTTGCGCACCCGCAACCAGTTTTCAGCGGTCAACCAATGGCACACCGACGCGGTATATCGCGCCATGATCTCGGCCTTCCCGGGCGTACGCCCAGACGGCGTTTACTTCGAACACGGCGCGCCACGTGGGCCAGGCAGCGCCAATGCCTATGTGCTGTTTGAAGCGGACGTGCCGGCGGCGACGTACCTGGAGCAAATCAACGCGCATATCCGTGACCAGGGCAACCATGGCCACGGTGATGATCTGTTGGTAATGGTCATGCCAGAAACCCAGCACGCGCTGCAGCTGGAGATCTGGCCGCGCTCTACGCTGACCGCCGAGCAGCGTGAAACGCTCAAGGACAACGCCACGCTGTTTATCCGTGCGGCGTTCCGCGACAGCACCGCCACCGACTACCAACCGACGCTGACCTATCCCCAATCGCGGTTTTCATTTAGCCGCCTGGGCGAAGAACTCCATCAGCAGTTCCCCGGCATCGAGTCACTGCGCTTTGCCACCGCCGACATCATTGCCGAACTGAACATTCCACGGATTCAGAGCCTGGAGGTGCAACTGCATGATTAAGATCGATCTGCCGTTCTGGCTTGATGGCACCGAGCTGGCCAAGCTCAAAACGGCGGCCCAGTCCTGGTGGGAGCGCGTCGAGGGCTGGTTGCGCTGGCCACTGCTGCAGATGGACGCGGACACCTGCCATATCGCCGTGCTGGACCTGCTGGCCTGGCAGCGCGATATCACCCGTTTCAAGGGGGAACCTGAGAGCTTGTATCGGCTTCGGGTCAAGCACGCCTTTATCAACGCGGTGGACGCCGGAAGTACGGCTGGCATGAAGCGCATCCTGGTGCGCCTGGGCGTGGGTTACGTCGAGATCGAGGAGCGTCAGCCCGATCGGGATTGGGACGTGGTGCTGCTGCGTTTCTCCGATTCCCAGCTGTCGCAAAACCCCGAGCTGTTGCGGGTTTTGATCCAGCAATACGGCCGCACGTGCCGGCGCTATGACTTTTCCACCATCACACCTATTCCGGTGCGGATCGGCCTTGTTCACTTCCACGACGATCAGCAAACGCTGGTCGCCCGCCTTTAGGAGCCCTCATGGGAGCCAGTATTACCCTTGCAGGTGAAAACCTGATCGCGCAGAAACAAGCCGCAAACGCGGGGCTCAAAGTGAGTCGATTCATTTTTGCCAACGTACCCGGGTTGAATCCCAATGCGCCGGTGGACCGGGCGGCGCCAAAACCGCCAGTGGGTCAGATCGTCAATGTGCACGAGATCCCTGCCGAGCATGCGGGCTACGTGAACCCCAATCAGGTGGTGTACAGCGCGCAGATCGGCTCCGACGTTGGCGACTGGGACTTCAATTGGATCGGTTTGGAAACTACTGAGGGTGTGCTGTTTGCGGTGGCGTATGTGCCTGTGCAGCAAAAGCGCCGCAACATCCCGCCGCTGCAGATCGGCAACAACCTGACCCGAAACTTCCTGGTGGCCTTCGACGGCGCCCTGGCGCTGACCGGCATCACCATCGATGCCAGCACCTGGCAGCATGACTTCACCGTGCGCCTGGCCGGCATCGATGAGCGCGAGCGCCTTAGCAATCGCGACGTGTACGGGCGAGCCTGTTTCTTCGGCAGCTCGCTGCAGGTGATAAAGGTCGGCAGTGCCTATCAGCTCAAGTCGGGCATTGCTTACATCGAAGGTATGCGCCTTGTGCAATCGGCTGCGTTGCCTATCGCGCCGCCGTCACTGCCCACCACAGTCTGGCTGGACGTAGTGCTGCAGCGGGAGCTGAGCGATGTGGTGGCCAGTTGGACGTTGATTTTCGGGGCGAACAAGGCGGACTACACCGACGCCCTCGGCGTGAAGCACTACTGCGTGGCTATCGCAGACCTGGCCACTGCCGGCATTACGGATCGGCGATCGGTCGAGGCGATCGACGGCCCCCTGGTCCAGCAATTTGCACTGCGTATTGGTGACTACAAGCAACTGCGCGCCAGGGCCACGACCAAGGAAGACGTAGGGTTGTCTGCTATTCCCAACGCAAAGAGCGACGACCCCAACGTATCGGACAGCGAAATCCTTGCTACCACCAAGGCACTAAGAGCCCTGTATGAGCTGATCGTCATCGGTGATCACCTGGAAATGCGGGCTCGAAAGACCACCAAAGAAGACGTGGGCCTGGGGAAACTTCCGAATGCAAAAAGCGATAGCTGGGACTCAGACAGCTCCGACGTGCTGGCCACAACCAAGCTGGCCAAAAAGATCTTCGACCAAATGCCCGTGAATGGGCAGGCCCTTTTTCTCACTGCAGGTGTATCCACTTGGAACGTTCCAGCAGGGGTAAAAAAATGTTGGGTTGAAGTCACCGGAGGCGGTGGCGGCGGTGCTTTTTATGGAAGCTCTCCAGGGCCGGGTGGCGGTGGAGGTGGTGGCGTTGCCAGAAAGGCTGTCGACCTAACTGGGATTAACTCGGTTGTCATCACGGTGGGGACAGGCGGCAACGGATCAGTGGCCAACGGATACCCAGGCCTGAATGGCGGAGGCTCATCGTTTGGTGAATTTTGCTCTGCGTCTGGAGGCGGCGGAGGGCGGGTGGATGCCAGCACTGCAAGCGGCGGTACTGGTACTGGTGGAGATATGAACACGTCTATCGGTAGCGGTAACCCCGCCCTATCTGTGCCCTCAGGGTCTTTCTACGGCGGCTCGGGAGCAGGTGGTGAAAGTGGATTTGCTTCTAGCGATCCAAGACGCCCGAGTAACCCAGGATATGGAGGTGGCGGTCGCTGGGCAGGAGGCGGTGGCGCACCTGGTGCGCATGGCGCGGTCATTATTCGTTGGTAAGGAATCACATCTATGTGGGCAAGAATTGATAACGGGTTAGTCGTGGAACTGACCGACAAAGATCCAGCGGGCCGCTTTCATCCGTCATATGAGTGGGCTGCATGCAACGCTGAGGTTGCCCAGGGCTGGCTGTGGGACGGAAAAGCTTTTGAGCCTTCTGCCGCATCGAGCATGGGAGCGGCCCACGCCGCCAAGGTAGCGGAGATCAATCTGGGCTGTGAACGGGCGATCACCGGCGGCTTCTGGTCTGATGCGCTCGGCGGTCACTACCAGTACAGCAGCCAGTTGGATGATCAAATGAATCTGACCAGCGCAATCCTGGGGGCAATGGATATTCTCTATCCATGTAACGATGAGTTAGGCGTGAAAGCGTTTCGCTCGCATACGGCTGAGCAACTGCGCCAAGTCGGAATCGACTTCACTGCCTTCAAGCTGCAGTTGCTGCAGAAGGCCGACAGGCTCAAGCGAGTGTTGGACCAGGCGTTGGCAGATCGAGATCCTGCAGCGCTGGAGTCCATTACCTGGGAAGCTTCGCAGCCATGACGTGGACACCGGTAACGATGCGCTGGCCCGAGCAGTCCACCCAATGGATGGGCGATCTGGCAGCGACCCAGGCACTGGCGGGCAGTGAGTTGGCCAGCACTAGCCTACGCCTGGCCGGACTGGATGGCATGGCCAGCACCAACCCGGGGCCGGTGGGTGATGCGGCGAAGGGCGCGATCGAGGCCGGCCGTGCCGCACTGGCTGGGCAGATGGGCGAAGCACCTGCGTGTCTGGCCGTGACTCCGTTTCAAAGCGGAGTCGGCCAGGGCCGTGGCCATCAGCGTTTTCTGTCGGCGCCGAACTTGCTGCAGCAGTTGGCTGCCAAACTGGTCGACGCCACTGACAGCGGTCGACCGGCTGGCCCTCAATATGCGTTGTCGCTGATGTTCCTAGGCACGCGTCTGGATCAGTTCGCCGCGACCCTGGCGCGCTTCAATTCGCTGCTGCCGATCCCTGACCTGGTGCGTGCTGAACGTCGGGCGCGCAACCTGTCGCGGCTGGAGGCCGAAAAGTGGGAGATCCCTAGCGCTGGGCCTTTGCCGCGCTGGTCTGCGCTGCCTCTGGAGCGTTGCACGGTGGTCAAAGCGGCGAAGCAATCCATGGCTGGTCAGATCGCCGTCCTGGAAAGCTACGCCGCCGACAGTTCGCCCCTGGGCGACTTAGCTGCATTGGCTGGACGCAAAGCTGCCCAGCAGTTGGACCGCGACAAACAGCTGAATGATTTGAAAGCCCTGCTGGCCGATGGCAACGCTGACCACAGCATGCGTGCGCGGATCTTGGGCCCAGGCGACAACAACGAGCTGCGCCGTGCCTTGCTGCAGGGCGAAGCACCTGGTCATGAGTGGGTGCTGTGCGCCGGCGTGCTGCTGGTGGGGTCCTTGGATGGTTTGAGCTTTGTTCGGGAGTTGGTTGGCCTATGACGCTATTACTCGATGGCCAGCAGATCCTGGGCAAACGCCTGAAAATTACGGCCAACCTGCGTATTGAAAGCGACGATCTTTCGGGGCAGACCAGCAACAGCGAGACAGCACACAAGGGCTTCAAGCCCAAGACACTGGCGGTTTCGTTGCAGATCCCCTTTGTCGACCACTCCCAACTGCGCAGCCTGATGCGCTTGGCAGAGGCAACGGGCAGCGGTGGCCAACTCAAGATGTACCGCATCGTCAATGACACCGCTGCCGCCTTCGGGATACGCGAAGTGCAGTTTTCGGACGGTGTGAGCGCCCGTGAAGATGACTCGCTAAACCTCTGGCTGGTGCAGTTCACGTTGTCGGAAAAGCTCTCCAACCCCGAGCGCGTGGAGAATCGGCGCGCCGGCAATGGCGTTACGTCGCAGTCTGGCCCGGGTTCGGCTGTCGGCGGCGCCAGTGGCGATGACGGCAAGGATAAGCCCCAGGAACTGAGCGGCTTTGAACGGACCCTGAAACGGGTCGACGACTGGCTGGCCCCGACGACATGAAACTACACAAGGTATTGACGATCAGCGGCACGCCTTACCCGCTGATCAAAGATGAGGTTCGGCTGGAGATCAAAAGCCCCGGCCGGGCGACGTTCACCATCCAGGCAGATGCTCCGGTCAAAGGCCTGGTGATGCTCGATGTCGGTTACAACGACAGCCCGCTGCAGCGTCACTTCATCGGCTTTGTTGAGCGCTCCACGGCCATCAACCGCGTGCAGCAGATCCTGGTCTGCCGTGAACTGGCCGCGATCCTGTCGCAGCCTATGCCGCTGAACCTGCGCCACGTCGACCTGCAGGGCGTGCTGGCCGAAGTCAGCGACAAGACCGGCCTGCGCTTCCGCGTGCCGGACCAGGCCTATGCCAAGGTCAAGGCGCCTTTCTTCTACAGCCTGGCAGCCGGCTACCTAGCCATGGATAGCCTGGCTAGCGTGTTCAACATTCCCGACTTTATCTGGCAGCAGCAGGGCGACGGTGAGGTGTTTGTGGGCCGTTGGGCGGACAGCTTCTTTGGCCTCCGTTCGCCGCTGCAGATGCCGGTCGAACTGTTTGACGGCTACCAGGGCAACCAGAGCGCAATGATCGCGGCCCTTCCAGGACTGCGCCCAGGTGCAACCATCAACCAGGGCGAGAGGATCACCAGCGTGACCCTTGCCGGCAACCAAATGGCGATCAAATGGACGACGCAATCCGTCGCAGCGTAGAGCGACAATTCCCCGAACTCACCGGCGGCTACCACCTGCCACGCTTTGGCCGCGTAGTGGCCGTGCCCGATGCACCGGCCGCACCTGGTCTGTGCGACGACTTCCGGCCGCGCTTTGGCGTCGATGTGGAAGTGCTGCTGCCCGATGGCGAGCCAGATTCCGCGCTCCCGATTCTGACCGGCCTGCCGCTGCCGGCGCCGATGGGCGGGCAAGAGGCGGGTATGTTTGGCTTCCCGGAAGAGGGCACCACTGTGGTGGTCAGCTTCGCCTACGGCCTGCCACATAAGCCCTTTATCACGCAGATCCTTCCCCACGGCCTGAGCCTGCCCCGGGTGCCGAAGGGTGACCAGGTGTGGCAGCACAGCGAGGCATGCCAACAGCGTGTCGACGCCGACGGCAACTGGCTGCGCCAAACGGACGGCAAAATACAGGATAAGGCGATCGAGCGGGAAGTGGAGGCGATGCAGAACACGGAGAGCTTCCAGAGCCACACCAGGACGGTGGATGACCATTCAAGCGAGTCGGTGGGTGGGATCAAGAAGATCGAGGCGCTGGGTGCGCTCAAGCTGCTGTCGGGGGGATCTGCGAGCCTAGCTGCAGTGGATGATTTACACCAGGCGACTGGGCGGGATTTAAACTTGGTGGTCGGGCAGAAACACAATGCCATGGTGGGTGGGGATATGGAGGAACGGATTCAGGGGCTGCGTAAAAGCGTTGCGGCGGTCAGTCAGCGGATTGTCTCGCCTAAGACTTGGCTGGGTTCCGAAAGCCTAAACGTGTTGCAGGTACTTTGCGATTTGCTCGACTTGGTGCAGCAGATGAATATTCAGCTCTCCGAACATACCCATGGGCCGACCCCGCCCCCTGGTAATTCTGCTGCATTCGTTGGCTATGCAGCGCAAGTCGAGAATCTTTCACTGCTTACTAAGTCGATAGTTATTTAATGCTCCTCACTATGTTTCAGGTTCTTTATATCCAATTTGAATGGCTTCTAATTTGTCGTGGCTAATTTCTCTCGAGTCTTCATTGTATCTCGCTTGATAGAAGCTGAAATTACTTCGCTTATGTTTTGCGCATAGGGATTCAATCTTGCTTATTATTTTTATTTTGTTTTCCATGGTTGTATTAATGCCAAATATTATGCCTTCAAGTGAATTGAAGTCGTAGCGCAATTTGCGCAGCTCGTTATCTTCTAAGTTTCTCATCATTGAATATTGGATTAGTCTGGATTCTTTTTCTTGACTCCAAGCGCGAAGTTTAACGGTGGCAGAGTGATTAAAATTGTCCCAATAATGCTCTCGCCATTTTTGCTCGCTAGTGAGCATTTCTTCAGCGCAGGAGCTAATTTCGCCTTTTTCTCCCTTGAACCACGTGTTGAGTAGTACTGGAACTGGTAGGTTACCCATCGACTTGAAGAAATCTATATTTACGAAAGATTTATCATAAGAAACTTCACGAAATTCAAATTGTGTAGGGCGCCATACGATGCCACTTCTGTCCTCGCTACTTGGCGAGGTAAGTGTCAGTGCGGTGTAATCCTGTACCTTCTCTGTCCTGAATTTCAAACACACGTCCTGGTGGTATCCACCATAACTTCCCCAAATGGAAGAGTCCGAGCAAGAAGACATAAAGCAAGCGGTGTACCAGCTAGGATATAACAGTCGCTCAATCTCTCTACAGTATGCTTCAGGGAATTCAAAATTCACAAAAAACAAATACTCTTTTCCTGTTTTGTGTGTCTTGTATCTTTTTAATAGTAGCTTTTCACTGTTTTTTCTATATGTTTGTAAGAATTCGGACTCTTGTGCTTTTGCCGAACTTGCATCAATTAGCAATTGTGGGAGTAGTTCTTTCAAAATTATCAGTATTTCATTTCGTTCCTCTGAATTTTTTTTGTAAGGCTTGGCTAGAAACCCTTTGGTGAAAAAGATTTCAAATATGCTTTCAAAAAAATAAAAATGTAGTATCTGCAGGTGAGCTAATAGCTCCCATCGTTTGAGTTTTCTCCCTATTCCAATGTTTGAAATAAAATTCTGTATGCATTGCTCTGACGTGAGCGATTCAAATATCTCCTGATTTAATTCATTAAGCTCTGTGATGGAAGTGTCTGCGGAAGCGAATACGTTGATTTTTCTCGTCGGGACTTCATCTATTCTATGTATAAGCTCTAGACAGCTATTTATTAGGCATCTGACGTAATGCTTGATAAGGTTTTTCCATACTATTTTATCGCCATCAAAGTAGATGTCTTTATAACCCTCCAGCGGATCATTCAGCTGTTGTGGGGATGCGAAGTAAATATACTGACCCTCCAGCTCTCCATCTTTGTCGCTTTCACCAAGCAGCCTCTTTACGGGCCTAAATCTGTACATGAATTCTGTCATGGGTGTTCCCTTTATCCAGGGCTGCTGCTAACTCAGCTGCCTATCCTTAGTTCTTAAATTCATACTTAATAGCAGTTTAATGTACTGCAATTGCCTACTATGCCGATACGTTACATTTACGCCAAACGGCACCACCAAGATTGAGCGTATGCACATCCCTCGACATACTCAATCCCACTCAGCACAAATCCTGTAGGAGCCATCCCGGACAATGCCGCATCCAGCAGCCGGGGCAGTGGGTCAGGTTCCAATGGCATCCCCTTCGATACTCGCGCTACATTTGAGCTTCGGCCAAGCTCGGTGCTTGTCGCGGGTGCTACAAGTACGTCACCCCTAATTGCCGGGTAACGCTTCCTTTCTTGTGGGTCCAAGGCTACGCCTTTGCATCGCATCGGGGTCACGAGCATGTGCATGATTGGTCTGCCTTAGTCGCCGCTGGGTTCATCCAGGAGCGCCTCTACGGCGTACTCCAGTGCCCCATCCGCTTGCTCAAGTAGATCAGCAAGCTCATTGGGGTCTATCAGCTGTGCCCGATAAAGCGCGTACGCCCCATCAATCAGCTTTTTATGGTGTGCCCCTGGGTGACGCATCAAGGCCACCTCATCCCGCAGCAACTTTAACCATGAAAAGGTCACCCCGTTCTGGATGAGATCAATTGTGCTCGTCATCATTTCGCCTCCGCTCGCCTGTCACTGATACTGTATATGCAAACAGTATATTCCGAGGCCTGACTGCTTGCGCGGTGATCCGATGAGGTGTCGCTCTGGAAGCAGCCCTGAATTTGCTTCAGCAAGAAAAAATTGGAAGAAAAAGCACTTATCCCCCTCCCGCCGACGGGGTTTGCGTCCTTTTTTTGTGCAAACCCGGATGTAGTGCAAACGAACCGGCAGCCCAGGCTGGCTGGGGCGCTCTGCGGGCGACCGGCAGTTTCATAGATTGCAAAGTTTTGAAGAGAAGTGCAGTGCGGTTGCACTGCGGTGCAACAGACGACTACGAACGGGTCAGGGCTGGAGGGCCCGGTTTCATTGGGTCGAAAATTTTAAAACATTCGAACCAAGCGGTTTTCAGAATCGCAACCGGTCGAAAGTGCACGTAGTTGCAGGTACAGGGCGTGTCTCAGGATATGCAGGGAGTTGCCCGCCGGCTGGGCCTGGCAGGCATGATTACATGGGGGAGAGGGGTTTCAAACTTTTGCAGCGGCGCCGCGTACATGAGGAAGGGCGCCGAGGCGTTCCATGCGGGCGAATTCCGCTTCTACCAACGGGACCAGCAATTGGTTCAATGAGCCATAAAGTGTGTCGGCCTGATGTTGAGTCAGTCGTTTTACCGTGCCGGTCACGCCGCTGGCGCAGCACACGCAATCGGGATCAATCCCGAGGATGTCCAGCGCACCATCTATATAGCCTCGCAGGTAGTCAGCACGGTTGAACAGAATCAGGCTGGCCGGTCCTTCCTGGTAGTCCCAATGGACCTCCCACAGGGCGCCTTTCTTGACGACTTCAATTTTTGGAATGGGAGCGACGGAGCTGGGTTTTGTCATGGTGTTTTCCGGATCAAAGTCACGAGGCGATAGCAGTCTGGTGTGGCGTGCCTGAACGGCTGCTTAAAACTTTTTCCAGGTACACCCCCTCCTGACACGTAAGTGGCGTCAGCGGGTCGAAAAACGTCTGAAAAGCCCCGGATTCATTGGGGGGAGTCACTTACAGTCATGTCGTCAAAAAGTGTAAGCTAGGAAATCTAATTAAAAAAACCTTTAAAAACAGTAGGTTGCTGGCGTTCTCACTTACAGTCATGAACTGTTCGGCGCAGACACTGATCTGACAGTCTACTTACGGTTTAGAAATGGATTTAAGCTATTGAAATATAAGGGATAGAGATAGATTAAAAATCTCACTTACACTTCTTACGCACTTTTGATGGGTGCACCGGAAAAAAATTCCCGTGTGTCGTAGGGGGTGACGCTTGATGCGTGGACACACTTCGGCGGCGTTCAACTTGGCGGGGTATTGGCTAGCCCGGACTACCTCATCTTACCCGTCCAACGCGCTACCCTAAGCAGCCACGTACCTGCCTGATAATTCAGCATTCGTTTCTAGATATTGTGCTTGCCCTGCCGCCGATCATTACGCTCAAAGGTTACGGGTGCTTGATCACTCGAGCGCGTCGATGTGTAAGTTCTTAGGGTGTTTTCGCCGAAAAAGATAAAGAGGAATCAACCCCATGACTATGTAAAAACAGCCCATTGTCATCACAGGAGTACTTAAGTTCTCAACGTTGAACGTCATTATCAACTTTAGCGTTTCAGGACTTCCGAACAACGCAGCGAGCATGAACGCCATCCCTAAGATGATTGGAATCCAGATGGTCAAGCTGATAAAGAAGCTTCGGAACCAACGATGTGGGCCGATTCGTTTGATGATGTCAGGCGAGCGGGACATTCTGCCTAAAGATTTCAACCCGTTTGGCAGGCCTCGAACTGTTCCTTTTATGTCTGGATGCCGGCTTGTGCTGGTGTGCAAAATTTCGACCACCACACCATCCGTCGAATCGAAATAATTCAATTCCACGACCGCTTCGTTTGGTGCTTGCGCGGAGGGGGGCCTTATTCTGAAATCGTTCACCGGCCGGCTCGCTTTCAAAATTGACGCAGACAACAATTTGCCATCTGTTCCGACGGAGAATCGAAGTGGGTCGATATCAACCACTTCTGTACCCAATATCGTGTTCTCACCGCTGTTCCAGAGGACGATTACAGACCGAGTCAGGCGAGGAATATCCTCTCCGTAATACTGAACACTTATCCCTTCAGGTAGAGCGGAGGACTCGCTACCCAGCAGATGTTCACCGAGGTACGCAAAACTTAAGCTAGTTCGCTTTCGCGAGCGAAAGTAGGCGATCACGCCACCTAGCACGCCAATCAGCCCAATCAATGAGCCAACCCATCCAGGAGAAAGGAAGCTTAGATTGGTATCAAACCATGACATGGACGTGTCCTTACGTAGTCAGACAGCAGTTGCTGGAGGCCTTTGTTACGTGCGTTGTTACGTATTGCAGACAAACAAAAGGCCCGCATTGCTGCGAGCCTTTGTTTTGTATGGTGCCGGCACCAGGAGTCGAACCCGGGACCTACTGATTACAAGTCAGTTGCTCTACCAACTGAGCTATACCGGCGTGTTAGGGCGACGATTATAGCGATTGGCGAGGTTCTGTAAACCCCTGAATTCTGACTATTTTTGCGAAATGACAGGTTTTTTCACGGCACTTGGGTTTTCGCCTGAAAAGTGGCCGTTTTCATTAGCTGCCGTCTGCGCAGTTGCTGGCGAATTTACTGTAGTCCAGCACCTGCTTTTGCCCATGGGAATCCAGGTAGGTCATGTGTGCGTTCACCACGCCGCAGGCGGTGCTGCTGTCTTCGACTGTCGACAGTACGCTTTGGATATCCGGCTTCGCGCTGGCTTGGGCGTTGAAGGTGAGGGCCAGAAGGCTGGAGGCGATGAAGATGTTCCAGTTGTTGGGGTTCATGGCGATGTCCTCTTGGGATCAATAGTGGGTGTGGGGCTATTGAGCGCTTGGGAGGTATCTGGTCTGTGTCGTGGGGTGGTGGGTTTTGTTTCGTATTGTTTGTGTCTGCAATGCGGCTACATGCAGATACGAAGTGGGGTGAGTTCGGCGAAAATGGAATGGATTGGTCGTTAAGTTTAGTTAACTGTTTGATTTGTTTGAATAAAGTAATAAGCCATAAAAATGACGAAATGCCGTTCATCTGAAACTAATTATCGTAAATCATCAAAATACTGACACTGCCAATCTGATATCACACAATGCGCGTCTTATTTTCCCGTCGATTGAAAGGAGGGCAGGCATTGAATCGTGAGCATGACATTTCAAAGTTATACAACGCGCTGGCTGCCAACCCTCCTGTTGATCCGTCGGGTCTGGGCGAGCCGACGTCGCCTCCCCTGCAGCGTTTGCTCGACGATTTAAAGCTGGGCGCAACGGGCCTTTTGCATCCGCCTGAATTGGTAGAGGGGCCCCATGGGCAGGTGTACTCGGATCAATCTGCGCCCAGGGTTGTGGTGGTGGTGTCGGCTAAAGGCGGCGTGGGGCGTACCACGCTGACGGCGGCGATTGCCAGTAGCCTGCAGCGCCAGGGGCACCCTGCGCTTGCCCTGGAGCTGGACCCGCAAAATGCGCTGCGCCATCACGCGTGCCAGGCCGCCGACGTGCCCGGGATCGGGACGACGAGCCTGCTTCATCAAGCGTGGGCGGCGCTACCTGTTCGAGGTTTTGCGGGTTGTCGCCTGGTCGCGTTTGGCAAAACCGACTCCGTGCAACGGCAAAGCCTGAACCGCTGGCTGGGCCAGGATGGTGAGTTTCTGGCCAAGCGTTTGTCGGGGCTCGGGCTTAATGGCCAGGATACGGTGGTCATCGACGTGCCTGCGGGCGACAGCGTGTTCCTGGGCCAAGCGATGTCAGTCGCCGATGTTGTCTTGGTATTGGTACAGCCCGACGTCGCGTCGTTTCGTAGCTTGGCTCAGGCCGATAGTTTCCTTTCGCCGTACCTGATGCACGCCAAATCGCCCCATCGGTTTTATGTGATCAACCAGTTGGACGAAGCCCATTACTTCAGCCAGGACATGGTTGAGGTGTTCAAGTTGCGCCTGGGCGATGCGTTATTGGGCACGATCCGCCGCGATCCGTCGTTCAATGAAGCCCAAGCCTACGGTCGCGATCCGCTTGACCCTGCCATCAATAGCATCGGTTGCCAGGACATCAATGCGTTGTGCCGCACGCTGCTTCGGCGAATTGATTAAAAATACCTATGGCTGAGGGTTTTTTGGTCATTAAATTGACGACTCGCCGCTTGTCTAAAAAATGTACAGTAATATCATCAAAATAATGACACATTGCCTGCATTGTCACAGAATGCTTCCACAGAGACGCCTACAAAAAGACCTGCGGTAAGCCTTCTCCTTGCCGACCCTTCACGTCTTTAAGCCGCGTCGTGTGGGAGTTTGGGTAATGAGCTTCACTGATGAGCTTTTGGTGCTGTTCGGTAAGAACGTCACTCGAGATGCCCAAGGGCTGAATGCACGGCTGCACTTTTTTGGCAGCATTCCCGTCGATGACGGCACCCCGTTTCCTTCACAAATTCCCAGTGCCAATGAACATACGCTGCCAGTGGATGCCGTAACGCCGCGCCCGAAAGTGGTGGCGTTGGTGTCGGTCAATGGCGGCGTCGGTCGTAGTACGTTGGCCACTGCCTTGAGCAGCGGTTTGCAGCGCCAAGGCGAAACTGTCGTGGCATTGGACCTGGACCCGCAGAACGCCTTGCGCCATCACTTCGGCGTCAGCGCTGGCTTGCCGGGCATTGGTCGCACCAGCTTGCAGAATGCACAGTGGAAACTGATCCAGCAGGCCGGGTTTGCCGGTTGCCAGGTGATCCCCTTTGGCGATACCGACACCCAGCAGCGCGAAAACCTGCAGCGCTGGCTTAAGCGTGATTCGAATTGGCTGGCGCAACGCGTTTCGACCTTGGGCCTGACTGAACGCCACACGCTGATCATTGACACCCCCGCCGGCAATAACGTGTACAGCCAGCAAGCGCTGAGCGTGGCCGATGTGGTGGTAGTCGTCGCCCAGGCCGACGCTGCCTCACTGGGGACCCTGGACCAACTGGATGCAATGCTGGCGCCGCACCTTGAGCGTGAGTATCCACCGCGCGTGCACTTTGTGATCAACCAGTTGGATGACAGCAATGCCTTCAACCTGGACATGGTCGAGGCGTTCACACAGCGATTGGAGCGCGCGCCGCTGGAAGTGCATCGCGATATGGCGATCAGCGAAGCCCTGGCCTTTGGCACTGACCCGTTGGACAGCCGCGTGATGAGTTTGGCCACTGACGATATCAACGACCTTTGCCGGTTGTTGAAGGCGCCGAAAAACTGCGCGTAAGGCGCGTATAGATGCTTAATGCCAGATGCTTATGCACAATCGGTTGGATGCGCCTGTCACGAAACGGCCATTTTGTGGAGCCGTTCTCATCACCTCGCAACTGCCTGTTTTACGGGTGTTTTATTTTGTGAACAAAAAATGATCAGCCTGGCTCTGGTCCGGTAGCGTAGATGATTACAGGCCCCGTCAAGAATTCATCAACAGAGTTATCCACAGGCTGCCCTGCGACAATTTTGCCCCTTAATCGCGCTCGGCAAGCACCATCAGGTTGCGCGGCGTCAATACGGCTTCGCAGAAGCTGCCTATCTCGACCTTGTAGCCGCTTTCGGCCAGAAACAATGCCCGATCCAGTACCAGCCATAACTCCAGCGGGCGCCGAAACAGGCCACGCAGCAATTCCAGGTTCCTTACTTCGGCTAGGCGACGCCAGCCGTACGCCTCCAGCGCCACCCAATCCTGTTCACCTGTGGATAACCCTTTGAGGCTTGCCAGCTCGCGGCAGTAGTCAGAATAGGGTTTGTCCAGCCAGCTGGCGGGCAGGGACGGTGTGGGCAGGTACTCATCGCACTGGCGCAGTTGGCGTTGCAGTCGGTCAAAACCCAGACGTCGCGCCATGGAAGTGTCCCGTTGCAGGCGCACCCGGTTGCCGGCGGTGACGGTTTCACTCAGTGGCAGGCCCAGGTCATCCACCGACAGTTGCAAGGCTGAGGCGCGGCCTGCGCTGGATAGCGCCTGGTAGGCGTCTGCGCTGATGCGGTTGTAGCAGCAGGGCGCCAACGCCAGTTGTTTGCAGCCGGCCGCACTGGCCAGTTGCAGCAGGCGCACATGCAGGTCGCCACAGGCGTGCAGGGCAACGGGAGTGTGCTCGGGGCTGATCGCCACATCGCCCATCACGTCTTGCAAACGGTGGGTTACCGCTAGGCCATGGTGGTCGCTTAAGGTTTGGCCTGCGGCGATCAGTGCTGGGTCATATTCCAGGCAGGTGAGCTGTTGCCCGGTCTGCAGCAGGCGCCGACCGAGGTGGCCCTTGCCAGCGCACCAGTCCAGCCAGTGTGTGGGTGTTTGCGCAAACTGCAGCGCGGCGCCGAAGGCTTCGATCTGCTGCCACTTGCGGCCAGGTACATCGACATTCAGGCGATGGCGGGCGGGCGCAATGGGCTGGGTCGGTAACTTATCCACAGCGCTGAGCTGGCGAGCCTGCGCGGCAAGCTGTGGGAAAGGCGCGGGCGCCGGCAGGTCATGCGGGGTGTTGTGGCTGGTTTCGGCGTCATCCAGCGAGCGTTGGCGCAACCAGTGTGCAAGCTCGGGATGTTGGGATTCCCAAGCGAGTTGAAGATGAGTAAAGGGCCGTGGTTTCCACAGCCCTTGGTGCTCGATCAGAAACGCATCCAGCGCCTCGAAGCGTGCTCTAACGTCCCTGGCATGCATCGACACGCAGCCAGCGTTCCAGCAATTTGAAGCCGCGTACCAGGATGTAGGCCATCAGCAGGTAGAACAGCCCGGCGGCGAAGAAGATCTCCACCGGCAAGTAGGTGCGGGCAATGATCGTGCGCGCCATGCCGGTCAATTCCAGCAGCGTTACGGTACTGGCCAGGGCGCTGGCCTTGAGCATCAGGATCACTTCGTTGCTGTACGCCGGCAGGCCGATGCGCGAGGCGCGGGGCAGGATGATGTAGAACAGCGTCTTGGGCTTGGACATGCCCAGGGCGCGCGCGGCTTCGATCTCACCCGGCGGGATGGCCTGGATTGCGCCGCGCAGGATCTCGGCGATGTAGGCGGCGGTGTGCAGGGTCATGGTGGCGGTGGCGCACCAGAACGGATCGCGCAGGTACGGCCACATGAAACTCTCGCGCACGGCGTCGAACTGCGCCAGGCCGTAATAGACCAGGAACAACTGCACCAACAGTGGCGTGCCGCGGAAGAAGAAGATGTACGCGTAGGGCAGCGCGCTGACATACCAGCGGCGCGAGGAGCGGGCGATGCCTAGCGGAATCGCCAGCAGCAGGCCGGCGATCACGGCGATCGCTACCAACTCCAGGGTCAGGGTCGCGCCCTGAGCCAGTTTGGGCAGCCATTTGATGATCACGGCCCAGTTCAGCCCTAGGTCGAAATGCGCTAGCCAGCTGTAGTCGCCGCTCATTGGGTGCTCCTTGCAAAGCCGCGGGCGGCGCGTTTTTCCAGGAAGTGCATACCGGTCATGGCCAATACGGTAAGGCCCAGGTACATGAAGGCCGCGACCATGAAGAAGGTGAACGGTTGCTTGGTGACCGTTACGCCGATCTGCGCGTGGCGCATGATTTCTTCCAGGCCGATCACCGATACCAGTGCGGTGTCCTTCATCAAAATCATGAACAGGTTGCCCAGGCCAGGCAGGGCGATGCGCCACATTTGCGGCATGATCAAGCGGGTGAAAATCCGAAACTTCGACAGCCCCAACGCCACACCGGCTTCGCGGTGGCCCTTGGGAATGGCGAGGATCGCGCCACGGAATACTTCCGTGGCGTAGGCGCCGAAGCACAGGCCCAGGGCGATCACCCCGGCGGCAAAGGCGCTGAGGGAAAGGTCGGGGTTGCCGAAGAACTCACCGAGGGCACGCATCAGGTTGACCGTGCCGAAATAAATCAGCAGCACCCATAGCAATTCGGGAATGCCGCGGACGATGGTCGAGTAAGCACCGCCAAGCCATTGCAGCGGCTTGTACGGGGACGTCTTGGCCAAGGCGCCGGCAAGGCCGAGCACCAGCCCCAGGCACAGGGCCGTGAGCGCCAGTTTGACGGTCATCAGCGCGCCAGCGGCAAGCGCCGGGCCGAATCCGTAGAGATCGAAATTCATGGTGTTTTCATATCGCGGCAGGCATTGCAAAAAGCCGACGCGCTCAAGTGAGCGCGCCGGGCATACCGTTCAGATCATTCGATGCTGAAAGGGAAGTACTTGTCGTTGATCTTCTTGTAGGTGCCGTCTGCCTTGATCTCTGCCAGGGCTTTGTTCAGGCGCTCGCGCAGTGGGTCGCCCTTGCGTACGGCGATACCGATCTTGTCGCTTTCTACAACCGGGTCGCCTTTGAACTCGTAGGCCGAACCGTCTTTGCTCTTGAGCCATTCGTACTGCACGTACTTGTCGGCCAGCATGCCATCGAGGCGGCCGGAGGTCAGGTCGAGGTAGGCGTTTTCCTGGGTGTCATACAGCTTGGCTTCGGTTTCAGGCAGCTTGTCTTCCAGGTAAGTGCCGGCCAACGTTGCGCGCTGGGCACCGATAACTTTGCCTTTGAGGTAGGCAGCGTCGGTCTTGAAGTCCTTGGTGGCTTTAGGTGCGATGAACTGCAGCTTGTTGGAGTAGTACGGGTCGGTGAAATCGACAGCCTGCTTGCGCTCATCGGTGATGGACAGTGAGGACACCAGGAAGTCGAACTTCTTGGCGTTCAGGGCCGGGATGATGCCGTCCCAGTCGGACACATACACTTCGCACTTCTCGACTTTCATCTTGGCGCACAGGGCGTCGCCGATGTCTTTGTCGAAGCCGACGACGTTGCCGCTGGCGTCTTTATTGTTGAACGGCGGGTAGGCCGCTTCGATCCCCATTTTCAAGGTTTCTGCCATGGCCGTGGCGCTGAACGCCATCGAGACGGCCGCAGCTAGAAGGAATTTTTTATAGTTCTGCATGCATGTTGCTCCGTTAGCGGTTGCTGGACATGAATTGTTTGCAGCGCGCCGAAAGCGGGTTTTCAAACACCTGCTGTGGCGATCCTTGCTCTTCGACCAGGCCCTGGTGCAGGAACACCACTTCACTGGACACCTGGCGGGCGAAGCCCATTTCATGAGTGACCAGCAGCATGGTGCGGCCTTCTTCGGCCAGCGCGCGGATCACATTAAGTACTTCCTGAACCATTTCCGGGTCAAGGGCCGAAGTGGGCTCATCGAACAGGATGACCTTGGGCTGCATTGCCAGGGTGCGTGCGATGGCAGCACGTTGTTGCTGGCCGCCGGACAATTGCGCAGGGTAGGCGTGGCGCTTGTCGGCGATGCCGACCTTGGCCAGCAGGGCTTCGGCCACTTCTATGGCTTCGGCTTTGCTTTGGCCGAGCACACGACGAGGGGCCTCGATGATGTTGTCGAGGATGCTCATGTGCGGCCACAGGTTAAAGTTTTGAAACACAAAACCGATTTCGCTGCGCAGGCGATTGATCTGCTTACCGTCGGCGGCCATCAGCTCGCCGTTCTTGGCGGCCTTGAGCTTGAGTTCTTCGCCGGCCACCAGGATCTGGCCCTGGTGCGGGTTTTCCAGCAGGTTGATGCAGCGCAGGAAGGTGGACTTGCCGGAGCCGGAGGAACCCAGGATCGAGATCACATCGCCGTCGCGAGCGGTCAGCGAGATACCTTTGAGTACCTCCAGCTCACCATAGCGTTTATGCAAGTTGCGGATTTCAAGCGCGGGCGTGGCCTCGGCCATGTGGGGTCCTCATTGTGTTCGTTGCGATCCTGCTGTTGGGCCGCCTTCCTGGCGAGGCGCCAAGCTAGCACAGCGTTTATATGACAGCCAACAGCGCGGCGGGCGGTAAACGGGCGGTGTGCGGCAGGGTGTCGCATCGGCACAGCAGCGTGTCGCGCCATCAACAACCAAACAACCGTTTCAACCCGGAAAACCGCAGGCTTCGCGTAAAAAAGGGCGCGATGGTGCCAGCTTTGGCCGGGTGTTGGAAGGGTCAATCGGGCAAACGGTGCATATCAGCCCTTATATGGGGCGTCACGCACTTTTTGTGTGTGTTTTTGGTGCGTTTATTCGTCCTGAAAGTGAGTCGCTCGGTAACGCTATAGCGGAATGCCATTAATCTCAATGACTTGCATGAACTGTTGAATCGCGCTGCAGCCCGCGTCAATCGGGAGTCTGTAACATTTTGGCGCAAATCTTGCGTAAAAAATAAAGAACGCTCTGTTGGTTTCTTTTCACGAGAAAGATCCCGGGCTGGGCCGACCGTTTTCGCAATTCCTCGTAAAGGTGTGTCAATGAGTAGTACGCAAAGCTCCAATGACCTCGAACAGGGGCTCAAACCGCGTCACGTCACCATGCTGTCGATTGCCGGCGTTATTGGTGCCGGTCTGTTTGTTGGCTCCGGCCACGCGATTGCTGCCGCCGGGCCGGCCGTACTGCTGGCGTATGCCGCTGCGGGCACGCTGGTGGTGCTGGTGATGCGCATGCTGGCCGAGATGGCCGTGGCGTCGCCGGACACCGGTTCGTTTTCCACCTACGCCGACCGCGCGATTGGTCACTGGGCAGGTTTCACCATTGGTTGGTTGTACTGGTGGTTCTGGGTGCTGGTGATTCCATTGGAAGCCAACGCAGCCGCAACCATCCTGCATGCCTGGTTCCCTGATATTGCGATCTGGGCCTTTACCCTGATCATCACCTTGCTGCTGACGGCAACCAACCTGTTCAGCGTGAAGAACTACGGCGAGTTCGAGTTCTGGTTTGCACTGATCAAGGTTGTGGCGATCGTGGGCTTTGTGATCCTCGGTCTGGCCGCGATTTTTGGCTTCCTGCCTACCAGCCAAGTCAGCGGCGTTTCCCACCTGTTTGACACCCAAGGCTTCATGCCCAACGGCATGGGCGCGGTCTTGGCAGCGATCCTGACCACCATGTTCTCGTTCATGGGCACCGAGATCGTCACCATCGCTGCCGCTGAGTCGAAAAACCCAGGCCAGCAAATCACCAAGGCCACCAATTCGGTGATCTGGCGGATTGGTTTGTTTTACCTGCTGTCGATCTTCATCGTGGTATCCCTGGTGCCATGGAACGATCCGACCCTGGCGGCCGTAGGTTCCTACCAGACCGTGCTGGAGCGCATGGGCATCCCGAACGCCAAGCTGATCGTCGACCTGGTGGTATTGGTTGCCGTAACCAGCTGCCTGAACTCGGCGCTGTACACCGCGTCGCGCATGCTGTTCTCGCTGGGTCGTCGCGGTGACGCGCCGGCCGTGGCCAAGCGCACCAACAAGAGCGGTACGCCTTACTGGGCAGTGCTGCTGTCGACTGGCGCGGCATTCCTGGCGGTGTTCGCCAACTACGTGGCACCTGCGGCGGTATTCGAATTCCTGCTGGCCAGCTCCGGCGCTATCGCGCTGCTGGTGTACCTGGTGATCGCGGTGTCGCAACTGCGCATGCGCCAGAAGCGCACGGCGGCGGGCGAGAAGATCGTGTTCAAGATGTGGCTGTTCCCGGGTCTGACGTA
Organism: Pseudomonas cremoris; assembly: GCF_014230465.1. The sequence continues at coordinate 442,951 of NZ_JAAXCY010000002.1, read as the reverse complement.
CGCGGTGATGGTGTTTATCGTCGGTACGCTGACCATCATGCTGTTCCAGGAAGCGCACCGGGTCGAAATCATTGCGACCGGTATCCTGAGCTTGTTGGTGGTGGTGGCGGGCTTGATGGTATCGAGCCGCCGCAAAGCCCAGAAAGTAGGCGCTGCAGTACTCAACTGACGCAACGCGGTAAAAAATGTGGGAGCGGGCTTGCTCGCGAATACGGAGTGTCAGTCACTGAATAAGCCGGCTGACGCACCGCATTCGCGAGCAAGCCCGCTCCCACATTGGGTTCTGGGTCAGTCTTCCGAACTGGCCAGCGCCTGGGATGCCGCCACGTAATCCGCCTGGAACTGCGGCGACTCGATCCACGCCAGGGCGGCCGCTTCATCATCGCTGTCCGTGGCCCATTGCCGATATTCGATCAGTGCCGCCAGGATAAAGTCGGTGGCTTCTTCTTCGCCTTCCTGCTCCAGCACCAACGCCAGCAACGGGTGCGACAGGAACGCCGCGCACAACGCCTGCTGACTGGTCTCGCCCGCAGCGCGCATCTCGACGAACAGCTCGGTCAAATCCACCGACTCAAGATCAATTCGGCTGTCATCGCCTGCAAATGCATCCGGCTTGGTCGCAACGGCGCGTTGGGTACGGTTCTGCTTGGCCTTGGTCTTTGCGCGTTGGGCGCGTTTTTGCTGCTTGTTCGGCGAGGCCATGGGCTCAACGTCCTTGGGTTGTGGATCTGGGTGGTGTATTGAAGCGCAGGTGGGGGGAAATCCCAAGGGTATCCGTCGCCAATTGGCCACTTTGCAACCACGCCAGCGCAATCGGCCACAAGCGGTCCTGATATTCGCTACGGAAATACGCGAAGTGCCCGATCTGTTTTTTTCCGATATCTTCGGGCGCGATCCTCAGATGGGTGCGTTCGCTACCGTCGAAGTAACTCAGTAATCGCTCGGTGGCTGCCACGGTCCCAAAGGGATCATCGGTAATGCTGATAGCCAGCAACTGTGCCTTCACTCGACTGAAGGGCAGTTCACCCAAGCTCCGCCCACTGGGCCGCGTTTCATAGCGGGGTGTTGGCGTGTTCCAGTCCCGCACCACGCCTGCTGGCGTGTCTTCCAGCCAGCCCAGGCGCTTGCCAGGGAAGTAGCCGCACAGGGCAGTTACCAGCGGCATTACCACATGCCATTTTGCAAGCATGCGCCAGCGGCTCTTCGCCTCGTAGTCTCGCCAATACGCAAACTGCGCGCCCACCGTCACGATCCGCCGAATCACCGCGCCCGATGCACCCAGCCCGGCCGCGCAGCCACCGAAGCTATGGCCGACCACATCAATGGGTTGCCCTGGAAACTCCCGCTGTGCCCGCTGCACGATCGCCTCGAAATCCAGCACGCCCCAATCCGACCATGAGGCTTTGAAACCCCGCAGCGAGCCGCGACGGGATTCGCCGATGCCGCGGTAATCGTAGGTGATCACATCAAGGCCGTTGGCGAACAGGTAATCGGCGAAGCGCGAGTAATAGCGGCAGCGTAGGGAGGTGGCGGCGTTGATGATCACTACGGGGCGTTCAACGTCTGTGCGCACGTGGCGCCAGGTGAAGCCGCCGATTGGGTGGCCGTCGCTGGCGTGCTCCTCGAAGGGTTCGCTTTGACTGAGCGTGGGTGTGGAGGCAGGCATCCCGGTGGGCGCGTCGTTCAGATTCATTGTTTCTCGGCCTGTATTCATTTTTATTTTTTAGTAACAGTTGCCCAGTTTGCCAGCACTTGTGTGCGCTTTGGTGGGTTCACTACTCTGCGGCGCCCAGTGCGGAGGTCTCTATGAGCATCCCACTTTCGCCCATCGTTTCAGCGTTTGAAATAGAAGAACAGGCCGCCAGCTACGATCGCTGGGTTCGTGCCAAGGTGCAGGCGTCTATTGATGATCCTCGTCCGAGCATTCCGCATGATGAGGCTATGGCGGAAGTCAAAAGGGTGTTGGAGGAAAGGCGCAAGTCTCGTCGTGCTGCTTGTTAATATCCTTGATAGGTTCAAGCAGCACCACTCGACCTCACGCCAGTAGATGCATAGGCTTGCACTTTTGCGATGAGCCAGAGCGCTTTTATGACCCGCGACAGTCTTGAGCACAACCAGATCCCCCTCTACTTCGTCGTCGTCCTGCTGGCGATCATCTTCGGTCTGCTCGCACCCTCATTGGCGCAAGGTCTCAACGTCTTGGTCACGCCCGCCATCGCAGTGCTGATGTACGCGATGTTCCTGCAAATCCCCTTTCTGGAGCTACGCCAAGGCCTGGGCAACAGGCGCTTCCTGTCGGCGTTGCTACTGGCCAACTTCATCCTGGTGCCGTTGCTGGTGTGGGCGTTGACTCGTGGCCTGGTGGAGCGCCCGGCGTTGCTGGTGGGGGCGTTGCTGGTGCTGCTGACGCCGTGTATCGATTACGTGGTGGTGTTTACCCATATCGGTAAGGGCGATTCGCGGTTGATGCTGGCGGCGACGCCGGTGTTGCTGTTGTTGCAGTTGGCGCTTTTACCGGTGTACCTGGGGTTGATGCTGGGGGCGCAATCGGATGTTGTGGTGGCGGCGGGGCCGTTTGTAGAAGCGTTCCTGTTGTTGATTGTGGTGCCGATGGTTCTGGCGGTGCTGACCACATCGCTGGCGAAAAAATCGGCGACTGTTGGCGCATGGAACAACGCCTGGGCCTGGTTGCCGGTACCGGCCATGGCGCTGGTGCTGCTGGTGGTGATCGGCTCGCAGATCACTTCAGTGGTGCGTGATATCAACTTTCTGGTGCCGGTACTCCCGGTTTATGTGGGCTTTCTGGTGTTGGCACCGTTGATGGGGATGTTGGCTTCGCGCGTGTTTGCGTTGCCAGCGGCGACCGCGCGGGCAGTGACATTCAGCGCGTCGACCCGCAACTCGCTGGTGGTGCTGCCCTTGGCGTTGGCATTGCCAGAAGAGGTGCGCGGCTTGGCTGCAACGGCGGTGATCCTGCAGACCCTTGTAGAACTGATTGGCGAGCTACTCTACATCCGTCTAATCCCGGCACTGGTGTGGCCCGCAGGTCGGTAAACCCAGGATTGTTCGGGTTTGTTCAGGCGCTATTCAGGGATGCGTTCGGCACCATGAGTCGGCGCCCCTTACCTGACAGGTCTATCGATGGATCACCGCAACCGCTTTCGCCTGGAGTCCCTGGGCATTTTCCTGATTGCTTTGTTGTTGTTTACCCTGGGTATCTGGGATCAGCAGCCCCAGGGGTTTGACGGGCGTTGGGCGCTGTTCCTGCAAGAAATGTTTCGCCATGGCGCGAGCTTTTTCCCCACTACCTACGGGCAGCCTTACGCGGACTATCCTGGTACCGCGACCTTCTTCAGTTATGTCTTTGCCCGATTATTCGGTGCGCCCAACCATCTGGCCAATATCCTGCCCACGGCCCTCGCGTCCGCTGGGGTTGTCGCGCTGATCTACCGCTTGCTGGTCCCGTCGAGTCGCCAGTGGGCGCTGCTGACGGTGCTGCTGACGCTGCTCACCGCGCAGTTGCTCGATAAGTCGCGCTCGGTGTGCCTGGATCAGATGGTGTCGCTGCTATGCGTAGGCAGTTTCTACCTGTTACACACAGGCGAGCGCCTGGGGTCTCGGCTGCGCCAGTTGGCGGTGTTCCCGTTGTTCGTCCTGGGGTTCGCGATTCGTGGGCCGCTGGGGTTGATCGAGGTGTGTGGCGTTGTGTGCGTGTACTGGGCGCTGAGCCGTCCGGGGCAGCGGGTCAAGCAGGTGCTGATCCATGGCGTTGTCGGCCTGCTGCTGTTGGCGGCGTGCTGGTGGCTGCTGGTGAAGCTGGCGCGAATCAGCGGTGGCGATGCTTTTGCCGACGAGGTGTTCAAGATGCAAGTCGGTGGGCGCCTCGATGAAAGCGGCGAGCCGTTCTATTTCTACTTCCAATTGAGTGTGTACCGTTACTTCCCGGTGGTGCCTCTGGCGCTGGCCACGTTGATCGCGCTGCGCCATCGCTGGTCTGAGCGGTTCGTGAATGAAGACGTGCAGATGGTGGTGCGGCTCGGCGCCTGTGGCTTGATGATTTTGCTGGGGTTGTCGGTACCGCACTTCAAGCGCGCCTATTACATCCTGCCGATGGTGCCGCTGTTTGCTGCTGTCGCCGCCTATGGGCTGCTCCAGGCGCAAAACTGGCTCATTGGCGTGCGTCGGTGTTACGAGTGGCTTGTCGCGGCGCTGCCGGCGTTGTGCGTGGTTGTAGTCTTTGTCTGTCGGCATGGGTGGCAAAAGCACGGTTACTGGCCGGACGTTTCGTTGCCGTTGTTGATCGGCGCACTGGTGATCCTGCAAGTGGTGGCTGTCATCGCCTGGCGCCGTGTGGGTAGGCTGGTCTGGCTCAGCGCTATCGCATTGATTGCGCAATGGCTGGTGTTGGTGACAGTGGTCGACCCTGCCAAGGATCTGCAATTCGACACCCGTACCTTCGTTGGCCATGTCGAGGCGCTACGGGTCACGCAGCCGGGGTCGCTGGTGTTTGTCAATCTCGGCCGGGACACCTGGGCGGTGCGTTACATGATGAATCTGGACCACGACGAGCAGCCGCTGTTTGTCGGGGGGAGTGAGGTTGGGCGGTTAGCCGCGTTGCCAAGGCCTGCATGGGTGATCGTGGCGCGCAAGGAAACGGCATTGCTGGTGGGGACGCCGCTGGAGAATCAGGTGCCGGTATTCAGTGGGCGGTTGAATGACAATCCGCTGATGGTGTTTTTGCTGAAGTGATGAACCGGGTCTGCGATGGGGTGATGGACGTCACCCTAAAGCGGCTCATAAATCGCAGGCAACAAAAAACCCGCACTAGGCGGGTTTTTTGTGTGTTTCAGATGGCGCTGGCACCACCTAAAACTAATTAGTGGTGCCCAGAGACGGAATCGAACCGCCGACACGGGGATTTTCAATCCCCTGCTCTACCGACTGAGCTATCTGGGCAACGGGGCGCATTAAACGGGTTTTTCAGGGGGTCGTCAAGCAAGTTTTCAAAAAATATTTAATTATTACCGTCGCTTACGTGCCGACCCCGGTTTTTGATCAATTATTGAGCAGGCGGCACGTAGCCGTCGGCCTTGGCGTAATCCTCGCCGGAAAAGAACTTGTCCATCTCGCCCGCCAAATATTTACGGTCTTCGGCGTTCATCATGTTCAGGCGTTTTTCGTTGATCAGCAGGGTCTGGTGTTTCAGCCAGTCGGTCCAGGCTTTGGCAGAGACGTGGTCGTAGATGTCCTGGCCCTTGGCGCCCGGATACGGAGGGCGCTCCAGGGCTGGCAGTTCTTCTTTGTACTTGCGGCACATTACGGTGCGGGTCATGACGACACTCCTGCATTCAATACGTCGGCCGCGCGCTTCAGCAGTTTTTTTACCGGGGCGGCAAGGCCCAGGCGCGGCGGGGTGGCGAGGTTATACCAGAGCCAGTCGGCCTCGGCCACGTGATGGGCGGATTCCTCGACCTGGACCAGCCAGGGTTCGATCGCCAGTTGGAAATGGCTGAAGGTGTGGATCAACCCCGGCAGCTCCTGTTGCTTGCCCAGTTCCAATGCGTGCTGGTGGGCGAGGTGTTCCAGGTCTTGCAGGTCGTCCAATTCCGGCAAGCTCCACAGTCCACCCCACAGCCCTGTCGATGGACGACGGTAAAGCAGAATCGCGCCCTCGGCATTCGCCAGCATGGGCATCAGCGTGCGCTTCTGGGGGATGGTCTTGCGCGGCTTGGGGATGGGGTAGCGCGTCTCCAGGCCGAGCATGTGGGCTTCGCAGCCTTTTTCCAGCGGGCACAGCAGGCAACTGGGCTTGCTGCGGGTGCAGAGGGTGGCGCCCATGTCCATCATCGCCTGGGTGTAGGCGTTGACCCGATCATGGGGCGTGAAGCGTTCTGCAGTGGCCCACAGCTGTTTGGCCACCTTGGGTTCGCCTGGGTAGCCCTCTTGCGCGGTAAAGCGCGCCAGCACGCGCTTGACGTTGCCGTCGAGGATCGGTGCGCGCAGGCCCATGCTCAGGCTGGCGATTGCGCCGGCGGTGGACAGGCCAATGCCCGGTAATTCGGTGAGCTTTTCCACGTCCCTGGGAAATTCGCCGCCGTACTCGGCCACGACAATTTTCGCGGTCTTCTGCAGGTTGCGTGCTCGTGTGTAGTAACCCAGGCCGGTCCACAGGTGCAGCACTTCATCTTCGGGCGCGGCGGCCAGGGCTTCGACCGTCGGCAAGGAGGCCATGAACCGGTCGAAGTAATTGAGCACGGTGCTCACCTGGGTCTGTTGCAGCATGATCTCCGAGACCCACACCCGGTAGGGCGTGATGCCCTGTTGCCAGGGCAGGTCATGGCGACCGTGGCGGTCGTACCAGTCCAGCACCGCCGTTGAAAACTGCTCGTTTCTCATCGCTTGAACAGGCCTTTCAAAGCATCTTTGAGTTGTGGATTAACTTTGTCGAGCTTCTCTTCCAGCTTCTCGCTGAGCTTGTTGCCAGCAGCCTTGATCGCCACTTGGCTCAAACCATCTTTGTCCAGGCGGCATGCCTTGGCACCCAGTTCCAGCGGGCCGCGGCAGCGCAGCGGGACTTCGATGTTCTGGAAGTTGGAGCCCACCTGGCAGGCAGGGTCCGGTACGTCGCGCTGGTCGCCTTCGACGATGATGCCGACGCGGTAATCCATGCCCAGTACGCGCAGGTCGACGTCACCGTTGCCGTTCACCGTCAGGCCAGGAATACGCACTTTCAGGTCCGGGTTACTGGCGACGCCGTTGCGGAACGTCAGGTTGCCCTTCAACTCCTGGAATGGCGTGTCTTTCCCCTGCGGCGTGGTGCTCAAGGTCTTGCGGTTGAGCAGGGCGATACCGGTGCACAGTTGCTGTTCGAGGTTGGCGTTGAGCAGCACACCGTTATTGATCACAAAGCTGGCAGTGCCGTTGAGGCTGTCGATCAGGGCTTTTTGGCTGTTGCCACGGCCGCTGAGATTGCTGTCGAGGGTGATCTGGCCCTTCACTGGCGGCGTTTGCCCCTGGGCTTGCAGGATCCGTTCGACCGGCACTTGCTTGATGTGGCTTTGCAGCGCCAGCACCGGAATATCCTGGCGCACGTCCAGGGTTCCGTTGGCCTGGAAAGTACCGTTGTAAAGACCGCCGCTGAGGGTGTCGAGCTTGAGCTGGCCATCAATGCCGGACGCTTTCAGCGCAGCGTTCTGGATTGGCAACTTGCTCAAGGTCAGTTGGCCGAAGGAGAGGTCGGCGTTCACGTCCAGCGTGCGCAGGCGAGGCAACGGCAACAGCTTGTCGGTGCTCCAGGCGCCTTTGGTCGGGGCATCCGGCAGCGGGGTGGTGCCACCGGCGGCCATGGCGCCGGCCTCGCTGTTCTGTACTTCGGCCTGGCGTGCGGCGGCCGCGCCCTTGGCGGATTCGGACTTGGCCGGCAGGTAGTTGTCAGCGTTGAAGGTATCGCCCTTGAGCTGGACCCGCAGCGACTGCTTGGCAAAGTCGTCTACGGCGAGGCGACCCGTGAAGGTGCTGCCGTCGAGTTTCAGGTTCAAGTCTTCAAAGGCCGCGCTGGTCGGCGTGCCGGTGAGGCGGCTGACCAGCTCGACCTTGCTCAGGCTGCCTTCGGCCATAGGCGGCAGCGGATGGCCAACGCTGTCGAGGAACTTGGCCAGGTCAAACTGGGCGATGGACAGGGCGCCGCTGAATTGCGGGGTCTTGTCCAGGTTGTTGACCTTCAATTCGCCCAGGGCGCGCAGTTGGTTGGCCGACAGTTTCAGGTTGGTCCACTCGGCGATGTTTGCCGCCTGGTCCAGCAGCAGTTGGCCCTGGGTGGAGAAGGTCACGGTCTTGCCTTGCAGCGGCTCGCCCGTGGCTTCGCCGGTGATCTTCATGTCTTCGAACTGGTAGCGCTTGAGGGCGCGCTGGATGCGCAGGTTACCGTTGAGTTCGGTCTTGATGCGCATCACCGGCTGGTTGCTGCCGAAGAAGGCGGTGAGTTTTACCGGAATGCTGGCGCCTTCGTGCACGGCGCCGGCGCTCAACTGAATGCTTTCGGCGCTGAACTGCTTGCCGGTCTGCTCGTCGTTGTATTCAACGCGGGCGTTGTTGATGGTCAGGCTGTCGATGTCCAGGCGAATCGGCTTGGATGGTTTTTCAGGCTCGTCGGCCGGTTGTTCTACCGTGGCGGGGGCGCCGGCAGTCGTCTGGGTCACGTTCTTGCCGATGTCCTCCCAGTTGCCGTGGCCTTGCTTGTCGCGGTTGAGGCGCAGGTTCAGGCCCTCGACGCGCACGTCGCTCATCTGCACTTCACGGCGCAGCAGCGGCAGCACGCGGACCGACAGGCCGAGCATCTGCAGGTCGGCGAACGGTTGGGTTGGATTGGTCAGGGTCGCCACGCTGGCTTCGTGCAGCTCCAGGCCGAGCCAGGGAAACAGGCTCCAGCCGATGTCGCCATTGAGCGTCAGCTCGATGTGGGCCTTGTCGCGGGCAATCTGGCGAATCTCGTCTTTATAGTCGTTGGGATCGAAGAGATGGGTCAGGGCAAAGCCCAGAGCCACAATGATCAGCAACAGCCCGAGAAGTACCAGACCCAGGATTTTGCCGAACGCTTTCATGGGCGAGTCCTTGTATGTCGATTTCAAAATTTAGCCGCAGAGTATAACGCCGCTAACCGTACGTCAGTTCGCAGATCGTTACATTGTATCCAGCCCCAGCAAAACGGGAATTTGGCGTCAAACAAAACAGATATTCCGAAAAAGGTGATATCAGTTTGGTTTTTCTGTCATCCGCAGGTGCTAATCTGCGCCGGTTCGTCTGCCTTCTGCGACATAGCGTCGCGCTCAAATGGAGCTTTACTCAAAACAACGGCCAACGCTCTGCGTGCAAGGCCGAGGGAGAGAGCGCCTGACGGACACATACTAACAACTGGGGGAAACACCAATGAGCACTAGCACTGCGGCAGCTTCAACTGCCGCGCAGCCTGCTTTCCTGTCCAAGGAACGCATTATCGCCAAGCCCGGGTTCAACCGATGGCTGGTTCCACCGGCCGCGCTGGCCATCCACCTGTGCATCGGCATGGCCTACGGTTTCTCGGTGTTCTGGCTGCCACTGTCCAAGGCACTGGGCGTCACCAAGCCGGTCGCCTGCGCGCCGGACATGAGCTTCATCGCACAAGTCTTCTCGTCCCAATGCGACTGGCCCATCTCCATGCTGGGCTGGATCTACACCCTGTTCTTCATCTTCCTGGGCTGCTCGGCAGCGATCTGGGGCGGCTGGCTGGAACATGCCGGCCCGCGTAAGGCTGGCGTTGTATCGGCACTGTGCTGGTGTGGCGGTCTGTTGATCTCGGCGTTGGGCATCTATACCCACCAGATCTGGCTGATGTGGATCGGCTCCGGGGTCATTGGCGGTATCGGCCTGGGCCTGGGCTATATCTCGCCCGTGTCGACCCTGATCAAGTGGTTTCCGGACAAGCGCGGCATGGCTACCGGCATGGCGATCATGGGCTTCGGCGGCGGCGCGATGGTAGGCGCCCCGTTGGCAGCAGCATTGATGGGCCACTTCGCTACGCCAACCAGCGTAGGCGTGTGGCAGAGCTTCCTGGTGATGGCCGCGATCTACTTCGTGTTCATGATTGGCGGTGCATTGTCCTATCGTGTTCCGCCAACCGGCTGGAAGCCTGAGGGCTGGACCGCGCCGGCGAAAAAAGCCAGCAACGCGATGATTACCCACCGTCACGTCCACGTGAATGTGGCGTGGAAAACCCCACAATTCCGCCTGGTCTGGCTGGTGCTGTGCCTGAACGTATCTGCCGGTATCGGCATCCTCGGCATGGCTTCGCCGCTGCTGCAGGAAGTGTTCGGCGGCAAGCTGCTGGGTGTGGATGTGCCGTTTGGCCAATTGGATGCCGGTCAATTGGCCTCCATCGCGGCCATCGCTGCGGGCTTCACTGGGCTGCTGAGCCTGTTCAACATCGGTGGCCGGTTCTTCTGGGCGTCGTTCTCCGACTACCTGGGCCGTAAAAACACTTACTTTGTGTTCTTCGCCCTGGGTTTTGCCCTGTACGCGCTGATCCCGAACCTCGGCCATCTGGGCAACGTTTCACTGTTCGTGGCGGCGTTCTGCATCATCCTGTCGATGTACGGCGGTGGTTTTGCGACCGTGCCGGCGTACCTGGCCGACCTGTTCGGCACGCAGATGGTGGGCGCGATCCACGGTCGCCTGCTAACCGCTTGGGCGGCCGCGGGTGTATTGGGCCCGGTATTGGTGAACTACCTGCGTGAATATCAACTGAGCATCGGCGTTGAACGCGCAGCCGCTTACGACATCACCTTGTATATCCTCGCCGGCCTGCTGGTGCTGGGTTTCATCTGCAACTTGCTGGTGCGCCCGGTGGCCGACAAGTACTTCATGACCGACGCCGAACTGGCGGCTGAGCAAGCGCTGGGTCATGACAAAGGCGCCGATGCGACCACTTCGCTGGAGTGGAAAGCAGCTTCCGGTAGCGTGCCATTGGCGATTGCTGCCTGGCTGGTGGTCGGTATTCCGTTGGCGTGGGGTGTGTGGGTGACCCTGCAAAAAACCGCGGTACTGTTCCACTGATACACGCGGCCTCTCACGCAAGGTGAGAGGCCCCGGTACTAGTCCTGCTTCTTGTCCGGCAAGGACTTGCTGGAAGCGCCACGCCATGGGATCCGCTGGAACCATGGCCGTGGCACCGGGTGCACAATCACCCGCAGGGCGCGTGCGTAATCCATCACCAGGCCGGGCGTCCAGGCCATGGTCATGGCCCGTTTGCGCACTTGCGCAGCAATCCACAGCTCAGGCATGAGCAGGGTCTGCAGCACCGAACGCCATCGCCGCGAGCGTTCCGACAACACCCCATCCATCGACGCTTCCAGGGCAAATGCCACGCTGCTTGAGCAATTGCGGTAGGTCAGGTTGTAGGTGGCTTGCCGACGATAATTATTCGAGAACTCAATCAGCGCCTTGCGGCTGTACTGGTGGAACACGATCTTGCGGTCCGAATCGCACCAGTTGGCCACTTCGGTGGCGTAGTCCGGCAGGAAAGTGCCGGGCACATCGTTGTTGCGGGTGGCCTTGAGGATGCGGAAGAACTCCGACGGTGAGCGATCGATATCCGCGACCGGGTACAGGCTCAAATACACCGATGGCGACAGCTCAATGGCCGCGTGACCGGTTGAAATCACACCCTGCGCATCCACCGCGGCAATGTAGCGATTGATGATCGGGCGGGGGATTGTGGCCGCGCTGGCCGTGCCTTCTGGTGTCCAGATGTGCACCACCAGAGGGTCGTTGCCAGGTGCCTCTGGCTCGGGTTGTTCCGGCTGTGGTTCTTCGGGTGGCAGCTGTTTGAAGTCCGACAACAGGTCTCGAGGCGCCAGCAATTCGAAGGTCGAGGTGCCGTGGCGCAAGCGCTGTACGCGACGAGCGATACGCACGGTATTCAAGCCGCTGACAATCATCAGTGCCCCCAGGAAAAACGACACGGTTGCGCTGTTGCTGATCGGGTATGGGCTCACCAGCAGCACCGCGAACACCACCTGTACGCCACCGCTGAACAGCGCCGAACGCCAGCGTGGAAACCGCACCACCCAGGCCGAGGTGATCGCCAACAAACCGATCACAAAGTAGGTAAAGCCAAAGATGATCGCCAGCAGCAGGTTGCTGTAGACCTTGTCGGCCAGGATCAGCACCGCCACGAAAAAGCAGATGCCACCCTTGAAGAACAGCACCGCGCGTTGAGTGCCGACGCCGCTGGACGCCACGCTCAGGGTCACAATGCTTTCCAGCAGCAACAGCAACCCGAACGCGCGCAGCGGGAAGTACAACTCGCCATCCAGCCCGTCGATCATGACGCCCAGGCCCAGCGCGCCCCAGACGATGCCAACCAGGCCGAGAAACCAGAATTTGGAGCGGACGAATTCAACGCCGAACAGCAGTAAAGCAATCTGAATCATGAACACACTCGTACAGGTAAACGCGGATTGCCAACGATATAAAATCAGGAATAACGGCTGGTCTGCCAGTTGCCGACAATCACTTGTCCGGTGGCATCCCTCAGGGCTCCGGGGCTCTGGTCGTAGAGGGTGAGCCAGTCACCGTTGCCCTTGTCGATGCGAAAGGCCAGCGAAGATGCACGCAGGCCGACGTCCGCAGACCAATGGCGTTCGAGCTTGTCGCGATCTTCCGGGTGCACACGGTTCAGCACGTGCTGCACGGTGTTCATCGGCTGCACGCCAACATCCAGCAATGTCGCCAGGTTGTCATCCCACAGAATCTCGCCCGTGCCGGGGTGCAGTTGGTACATCACGCCTTCACCCGGCAGCCGCCCGGTTTCCGGGTCGTAGGGCTTGTTGGATTGGGTCATCAGGCGTACCGCTACTACCAGCAGCGCAGTAATCGACAGGTAACTTTGCGCCAGCAGCAAAGGCTCGCCTTCCAGCAGGCCGGGCACATAGAACGGGCCGGTCTTCTGGTCGGTGTAATTGACCACGATGCTGCCCAGCACCAGCAACGCCAGGGAGCCGCCGGGACTGCGCCAGGCCACGCAGACCGCGAGCGTCAGCGCGATGGGAAGGCACGCCAGGAGGAAATACACCGCCGCACCGGCGTCGGTGTCCAGGATGCTGGTGAGCCAATCCGGCGGGGCCCCGAAGATGTACCAGGTGTTCAGTGCCAGAAGCAGCAGGCACAGGCCGCCAGCGGCTTTTTCCCGCGCCGAGGTGGGGAAGTCGCGCAGGTTGCTGTTCAGCACGTTCATCACCACCACCGTCGCGAAGAACACGCCGTTGACGCCGGACATCCAGTTGCTCAGGAACGTGTGTTGCGAAGCCTCCCCGGCCAGTAACAACCAGGTTTTCCTGATCAGCGCCTGGGCGCCACACACCGCTACCGTTGCCAACAGCCACAAGACGATGGCATGCACGTCATCGCCCCGCCGCGCGAAGTGGCGCACCAGCCAGGCGATGGCCACCGAACCCGCCAGCGCCACCGCTGAAAACGCGAGGGTGGGTAGCAAAGCGTGCCACCCATGCTCGCCCAGCAACACTCTCGCGGCCAGCAGCGCCACGAACAGCATCGGCCAATGGTTGCGCTGGGAACTCAGGAACGCCGACACCGAAACGCCTGCCGGGAACCAGATAATCGCCATGTTCGAGACGGGATCTTCAAAGGCCAGCGACGCAACGCCAGACACGTAGTAGACCAGGGCCCACAGGAAAAGCACGCCAGTGCGCCGTAAGGCGTTCGGTATCGTCACGGTTCAGTATTCATCAGGTTTAAACGTTGAGTTTATGGTACAGCGAAGCCGTCATGGGGTTCCGGGTAATTGTTTGGCGCGCACCATCCTGGGGCGTCTAGTTGTATGCACATGTCTAACACCGGCACTCCATCAGTCTTATCCCCTTCGATGTTTCTGTTTGGCGCCCGCGCCCCTATAATGGCTGCCTTTTTCGCCCAATGATTTTGCGGAGCTGGTGATGGCCGAACGTAAGGCGTCCGTCGAGCGCGACACTCTGGAAACCCAGATCAAAGCCTCGATTAACCTGGATGGCACCGGAAAGGCCCGATTTGATATCGGTGTACCTTTTCTTGAGCACATGCTGGACCAGATCGCCCGTCACGGGCTGATCGACCTGGATATCGTCAGCAAGGGCGACCTGCATATCGACGACCACCACACCGTGGAGGATGTCGGTATCACCCTCGGCCAGGCGTTTGCCAAGGCCATCGGCGACAAAAAAGGCATCCGTCGCTACGGCCACGCCTATGTCCCGCTGGACGAAGCGCTGTCGCGTGTGGTCATCGACTTCTCCGGCCGCCCAGGCCTGCAGATGCACGTGCCCTACACCCGCGCCACCGTGGGCGGCTTTGACGTCGACCTGTTCCAGGAATTCTTCCAGGGTTTCGTCAACCACGCGCTTGTCAGCCTGCACATCGACAACCTGCGCGGCACCAACACCCACCACCAGATCGAAACCGTGTTCAAGGCTTTCGGCCGCGCACTGCGCATGGCGGTTGAGCTCGATGACCGCATGGCCGGGCAAATGCCCTCGACCAAGGGCGTCCTGTAATGCAGACGGTCGCGGTTATCGATTACGGCATGGGCAACCTGCACTCGGTGGCCAAGGCCCTCGAACACGTAGGTGCCGGCAAGGTGCTGATCACCAGCGATGCACAGGTGATTCGCGAAGCTGACCGGGTGGTATTCCCCGGCGTCGGCGCGATTCGCGATTGCATGGCCGAGATCCGCCGCCTGGGCTTTGACAGCCTGGTGCGCGAAGTCAGCCAGGACCGCCCGTTCCTCGGCATCTGCGTGGGCATGCAAGCCTTGCTCGACAGCAGTGAAGAAAACGACGGCGTCGACTGCATCGGCTTGTTCCCGGGCCAGGTGAAGTTCTTCGGCAAGGACCTGCACGAGGATGGCGAACACCTGAAAGTCCCGCACATGGGCTGGAACGAAGTGCGCCAGACCGTGGATCACCCGCTGTGGCACGACGTGCCGGACATGGCGCGTTTCTATTTCGTGCACAGCTACTACATCGCCGCCGGCAAGCCGGGCCAGGTGGTGGGTGGCGGGCACTACGGCGTCGACTTCGCCGCTGCGCTGGCCGAAGGTTCGCGCTTTGCCGTGCAGTTCCACCCGGAGAAGAGCCATGCCCATGGCCTGCAATTGCTGCAGAACTTCGCCGCCTGGGACGGGCGCTGGTAAATGAGCCGCAAGCCGAAGTTGCCGGTCTTGAACCTCACGCCCGAACAGGAGAGTGAGGCTACCCTCAAGATCAAGCGTTTCATGGAAGATCGCTTCGAGCTGAAGCTGGGTTCGTTCGAGGTTGCCGAGATCCTCGAACTGTTCACCACCGAAGTTGCTCCGCACTATTACAACAAGGCGATTTTCGACACGCAGACGCTCCTTAAAGAAAGGTTCGAAAGCATCGAAAGCGACTTGTGGTCGCTTGAGAAACCCTGATTTCCCAAGCATTGCTGAATATCGAATAAGGTTTGCCAGATGCTGATTATCCCCGCTATCGATCTCAAGGACGGCGCCTGCGTCCGTCTGCGCCAAGGCCGCATGGAAGACTCCACCGTGTTCTCCGATGACCCGGTGAGCATGGCTGCCAAATGGGTAGAAGGAGGCTGCCGTCGCCTGCATCTGGTGGACTTGAACGGCGCCTTCGAAGGCCAGCCGGTCAACGGCGAGGTGGTCACCGCCATCGCCAAGCGCTACCCGAACCTGCCGATCCAGATCGGCGGCGGTATTCGCTCGCTGGAAACCATCGAGCACTACGTCAAGGCAGGCGTGAGCTACGTGATCATCGGCACCAAGGCGGTGAAAGACCCGGCCTTTGTCGCCGAAGCGTGCCGCGCGTTCCCTGGCAAGGTCATCGTTGGCCTGGACGCCAAGGACGGTTTCGTCGCCACCGACGGCTGGGCTGAGATCAGCACCGTGCAGGTGATCGACCTGGCCAAGCAGTTTGAAGCCGACGGCGTGTCCGCCATCGTTTATACCGACATCGCCAAAGACGGCATGATGCAGGGCTGCAACGTACCGTTCACCGCTGCGTTGGCCGCGGCTACCAAGATCCCGGTGATTGCATCCGGTGGTATCCACAACCTGGGTGACATCAAGTCGCTGCTGGACGCCAAGGCGCCTGGCATCATCGGCGCCATCACCGGTCGTGCGATCTACGAAGGTACCCTGGACGTTGCCGAAGCCCAGGCTTACTGCGACGCCTACAACGGCTGAGGACTGACCATGGCGCTGGCCAAACGCATCATCCCTTGCCTGGACGTCGACAACGGTCGCGTGGTCAAGGGCGTCAAGTTCGAGAACATCCGCGACGCCGGTGACCCGGTGGAAATCGCCCGTCGCTACGACGAGCAAGGTGCCGACGAGATTACCTTCCTCGACATCACTGCCAGCGTCGACGGCCGCGACACCACGTTGCATACCGTGGAGCGCATGGCCAGTCAGGTCTTCATCCCGCTGACCGTGGGCGGCGGCGTGCGCACCGTGCAAGACATCCGCAACCTGCTCAATGCCGGCGCGGACAAGGTTTCGATCAACACCGCCGCCGTGTTCAATCCGGAGTTTGTCGGCGAGGCCGCGCAGCACTTTGGCTCGCAATGCATCGTGGTGGCCATCGACGCCAAGAAGGTTTCCGGCCCGGGCGAAACCCCGCGCTGGGAAATCTTCACCCACGGCGGTCGCAAGCCGACCGGCCTCGACGCGGTGGAGTGGGCGATGAAGATGGAAGGCCTGGGCGCCGGTGAAATCCTGCTGACCAGCATGGACCAGGACGGCATGAAAAACGGCTTCGACCTGGGCGTGACCCGCGCCATCAGTGATGCGCTAGGCATTCCGGTGATCGCCTCGGGTGGCGTCGGCAACCTGCAACACCTGGCCGACGGCGTGATCGAAGGCCACGCCAGTGCCGTGCTCGCGGCGAGTATTTTCCACTTTGGCGAATACACCGTTCCTGAGGCCAAGGCCTACATGGCCGCGCGCGGTATCGTCGTTCGCTAAACGCTGCTGGACACCATGGCAGGCGCGGGGCACTCTCTGCGCTTGCCATGGATTTCGGTAACCTTCATGTTCAAACACTTGCTGCTTGCCCTCGCCAGTACGTCCATCCTCTTGGTGGGTTCGGCCCGTGCCGAGGAGCCGTCTGGCGCCGCCCTGGTGCTGCTGACGGAAAACTTCCCGCCCTACAACATGGCGAAAAACGGCAAGAACTTCGCCAAAGAAGAGAACATCGAAGGCATCGCCGTGGACATCGTGCGCGAGACCTTCAAGCGTGCCGGCATTTCCTACAACCTCACCCTGCGTTTCCCCTGGGAACGAATCTACAAACTCGCCCTGGAAAAGCCCGGCTATGGCGTATTCGTGATGGCTCGCCTGCCGGACCGTGAAGCCCTGTTCAAATGGGTCGGTCCTATCGGGCCGGACGATTGGGTGATGCTGGCGAAGGCCGACAGCAAGATTCAGCTGGGCGACCTGGAGCAGGCGCGGCGCTACAAGATCGGCGCCTACAAGGGCGATGCCATTGCCGAAACCCTGGAAAAGCAGGGGCTCAATCCAGTCGTTGCGTTACGTGACCAGGACAATGCGCAAAAGCTCGTGGATGGCCAGATAGACCTGTGGGCCACCGGTGATCCGGCAGGCCGCTACCTGGCCCGTCAAGTCGGGGTGACCCAACTCAAGACGGTCTTGCGCTTCAACAGCGCCCAGTTGTACCTGGCGCTGAACAAAGAGGTGCCGGACGAGGTAGTGGCCAAACTGCAGCTGGCGCTCGATCAGTTGCGTGAAGAGGGCGTTGTGGACCAAATCATGGCGCGCTATCTCTAGCCCTTAACGCGGTTTGAGCAGGTCTTCTCGCAGGGCCGAGCGCTGATCGGCCTGATCGTACGCGTAGGTGCAGACTTTTATCGGTTGGTTGCGAGTCGAAATGAACTGTGCATATTTTTCCGCTGGGGCGTCCGGAGCCTGATTTTGTGGGGGCATGCCGTAGAGGTCCAGGGCTTCATCCAGGTCATCGCTTTCGGTAGGCGGCAGTGGTTGGTAGCCCTCGTGCACCGCGCAATCGGTCTCGGCTGCCGGGCCATATTTATAGATGACGCGGTTTATGAGCGGCGGTGCCAGGTGCCAGAGCACTGTGTAGTTCTGCAAGACGTGTTTGTCGAGTACGACCTTTACGTCCGGTTTGCGCGCTGTCGCTGGCTCCACCAGCTCCACGGCCACGGTCACGGCGTTTCGCATCGAGTTCCTGCTCACTCCTTGGTCTGATTCGACTCCCAGGATGCATAAAAAGTGCATGCCGGTCTGGGGGCCGATCGGATCTCTGATCACGGCATCTTTGCTTGGGAGTGGAGCGCTGTAATTGAGTGGGCTTTCGCATTCACTGGCCCGGCGTGTGGCCTTGTAACGGTACAGCGCGGTGTTGGCGGTAAACGCCAGGTTCCAGCGTGGCGTGATGCTTTGGCCCTGGTCTTTGGCGGTTTTCACGAAGTACTGCTGTATCGGCTCGTGCTTTGTGAAGGTGATCGAGGTGGCGGGGTAAAGATCGCAGGTCTGTGCATCGGCAGTCAGCACACCCTTGACGAAGCACTGTTTGAGAAACGTGACAGGGCTGCCGTAGTTGCTGTCGGCATGCCAGCTCGCCTGGCCGTTCTTGACTTCGCACGGCGTGTCGCGCTGGCATTTTTTTTCGGCGTCGCGGCCGATGGTGGTCGCGCTGAGAATGCCGAACAGGGTGTTGGTGGCGCGGTCCAGCAGCGGTCCGCCGAATGCGCCGGACTCGATACCCTGGCATTGGTTTTTCATGGTCACACGCCAGACAAACGGCTGCTCAACCACTTCTTCGGAGCTTTGTTGAACGCACGCCGACAGGTGCAGCGTGTTCCAGGCGGGCGCGCTCAGGGCCAGGATGTTGGTGCCGTCGGCGGGCACTGCGTCGGCGAGCTTCAAGGGTTCGATGCCGTCGTTGATCAAGGTGGCCAGCGGGCTTTCGAGTTCGATCAGCGCCAGGTCGACACCTTGGCTGCTGCCCCATTTCAGGGTCTTGAGTGGATAGATCTTGAGCTTTTCCAGGGTGTCCTCGAAGTAATTGAACGTGATGCTGCCCTTGAGTGGTCGGTCCTTGATCACCGCACCGCTGAGGCGGTGAATACAATGGCTGCTGGTGATGACATAGGCGGGGCCGGAATTGCCACGTTCATCGCGGGTATCGAGCAGCGTCGCGGTGCAGAGCGCGAAGGAGTCATTCCTGATGCGGCCCACGCCGCTCCAGTGGTTGTGTTGCCGGGTAGCGTTGGTGAGCAGTCGTGGCGGGCTGGTGCTGGTGAGGCCTTCGCCGAAATCGCCGGGGGTTGCCCACAAAGGCAACGATAAGGCTGCCAGCAATGCGCAGCACAGCAGTGAGTAAGGTCTATTCATGGATCAATCCGTTGAAGTGAGCTGGCCCAGAGGGTTCTGGGGTTGGCATCAACTATCAAAGGATCGACATTGGAAGGGGCGGTAGTTATTTGCCGTGGGTCAGGTAAGTGCCATCTTTGCCGTGGCCGGCCATTGCCTGGTTGCTGCGCACACTGATCATCAACTTGATATCGATCCAGTCCACGCCCTGGGCCTTGAGCTTGGGCAGCTCACGCTCCAGCACCGCCAGGGTTTGCGGGTAAGGGTGGCCGATCATCACCGCCGAGCCTTGTTTATGGGCCAGCTTGATTGCGGTCTGCAACTGCGTGGTGATTGCCGCCTCGGTGCGCTCATCATCGAGGAACACATCCCGCGAGACACTGGCCAGGCCGATCTTCTGCGCCTCGGCAGCGGCCACGGTCTGCGCGCTGGTGCGACTGTCGACGAAGAACTTGTTGCGCCGTTGCAACTCGGCCATCAGCCACGCCATGGCTGCGGGCTGTGCGGTCATGCGGCTGCCCATGTGGTTGTTGATGCCGGCGGTGTAGGGCACGGCCTTGAACGCGGCGTCCAGGCGCTTGCCGAGTTCCTCGATGGGCAGGTCGGGGTGCCAGGCGAACGGGCCGGTGGCCGGGTCCATGGGCATGTGCAGGATCACGATTTTGCCGGCCTTGTGGGCTTCGCGGGCAAATTCGGCGGCGTGAGGTGTGTCCGGCATGATCGCCGTGGTCACCGGGCCAGGCAGGGCCAGCACACGACGATCCCTGGGCAGGTTTTGCCCGAGGTCGTCGATGATGAGGGTCAGGTAGGCTTTGTGCGGCTCGTTGGCCGGAGTCGCGTGGGCGACTCCGGCCAGGCTGCACAGCACAGCGATGATCAGGGCAAAACGCATATCAACGGCTGCGGGTGATGCTCAAGCCCTTGAGCAGGCTCAGCGCCTGGGCCAGTTGGTAGTCATCGTCCTGCGGCATCGGCTTGGCTTTGGTGCCGCTGCCGGTTGGCTGGTCGGCACCGCCGTTGCCATTGCCCAGGTGACCTTGCAGGTCCGCCTCTTTGTAGTACTCGCCGTCGGACTCGCTGGTGATCTTGGCCTTGCGCACTTCGATGTCCGGCACGATGCCCTGGGCCTGGATCGAACGGCCGTTCGGCGTGTAGTACAGCGCCGTGGTGATTTTCAGCGCGCGATCATTGTTCAGCGGCAACACGGTTTGCACCGAGCCTTTACCGAAACTGGTGGTGCCCATCAGCACGCCGCGCTTCTGGTCTTGCAGGGCGCCGGCGACGATTTCTGACGCCGAGGCGCTGCCGCCGTTGATCAGCACGGCCAGTGGCACGCCTTCGCTTAGGTCGTTGCCGGTGGCCGAGAAACGCAGCTCGGAGTTGGCGATACGGCCCTTGGTGTACACGATCAAGCCTTTGGTAATGAAGTGATCGACCACTTCTACCGCTGCCTGCAGCACGCCGCCTGGGTTGTTACGCAGGTCCAGCACGATGCCGTTAAGCTTCTTTCCGTTGTCTTTACGCAGCTTGGCCAGGGCCTTGGCCACTTCGTCGCCGGTCTTGACCTGGAATTGGGTAATACGGATGTAGCCGTAACCCGACTCAAGCAACTGGCTCTTCACGCTCTTGACCGTGATGGTTGCGCGGGTCAGCGTCACATCGAACGGCGTGCCGCCGTCGCGTACCAGGGTCAGGGTGATTTTTTGGCCGATCTTGCCGCGCATCTTGTCGACGGCTTCGGTCATGGTCTGGCCGCGCGTTGGCTGGCCATTGATCTTGACGATGAAGTCGCCGGCCTGGATGCCGGCCTTGGACGCTGGGGTGTCGTCGATGGGCGACACGACCTTGACGTTGCCGTCTTCGGAGCCGACTTCGATGCCCAAGCCGCCGAATTCACCGCTGGTGCTTTCCTGCAGCTCGGCGAAATCTTCCGGGCCCAGGTAGGCGGAGTGCGGATCAAGGTTGCTGAGCATGCCCTTGATGGCATTCTCCAGCAGGGTCTTGTCGTCTACGGGTTCGACATACGCGGCCTTAATGCGGTCCATGACCTCGGCAAAGGTGCGCAGCTCGTCCAGCGGCAACGGCGCCTTGGTGGTCGCGGCGCTCGCAGCGGGTGCGGCTGGGGCGGCCTGGTCGGCAAATGCCAGAGGCGCGCCGATCACCAGGGCGATCGTCAGGGCCAGCGAAGTGAGGCGGGACAAATGCAGCATGTCGAACGAACTCCTAATGTAGATGCGGCCCTATCCTTGGGAACGGCACCATTGTGCAGGATCGCTTGGGCGACCCTGCTGACGAATAGCGAAGTACAGCGCCGGGGTGTCCTGGCCACCACTGTTACCGACAGTGGAGATGGATTCACCGGCTTTTACAACATCACCTGCCGACTTGAGTAAAGTCTGATTGTGGCCGTAAAGGCTCAAATAGCCATTACCGTGGTCAAGAATCACCAACAAACCGGCGCCCCGCAACCAATCGGCAAACACCACGCGCCCACCGTGAACGGCATGCACCTGGCTGCCGGCGGAGGCGCTGATCATCACGCCATCCCATTTCGCACGGGTGTCATCGCCACGGGTTTCCCCAAAGCGTGCCAGTAATCGACCATCAACTGGCCATGGAAGTTTGCCGCGTGCTGAAGCAAAAGGGCCGCCGAAGTTCTCGCCGGCGCTGGAAACCAGCGGGCCAGGGGCTGCATGCGCCGGTTTACGCGGTGCTGGGGCGTCCGAGGTGGCTGCCAGTTCGGCCTCACGCTGGCGCTTTTTTTCGGCTTCCTGCTGGGCGATCAGCGCTTTTTGCCGCGCTTCTTCGGCCTCGCGTGCCTGGCGCGCCAGGGTTTCTTCGATGGTCTTGAGCACTTTGGCCAGGTCGGCCTGGTCTTGCTCGCGGGCTTGCAGCTTGGCGTCTCGGGCCTTTACGTCGTCATTGAGCTTGGCCAGGGCCAGTTGGCGTTCCTTGCGCACCTTGTCCAGTTCGTCACGCTGGGCGTTGAGGGCGGTTTTCTGGTCTTCCAGCTGCGATTGCTGGTTGGCGATTTCCTGCTCGACATTGACCAACTGGCGCAGCGTCTCGTTGAAGCTTTTCAATTGCTCCAGGCGAGCCTTGCTCAGGTAATCGTAGTAAGTGAGGGTGCGGGCGAATTTTTCCGGGTTCTGCTGGTTGAGCAGCAGCTTGAGGTATTCCTGGCGGCCACTCTGATAGGCGGCGCGAGCTTGAATTGCGATCAGGCGTTGCTGTTCAACGCGTGCGCTCTGGAGTTTTTTTTTCTCAGCGTCGAGTCGCTCCAGTTCCGACTCGCTCTTCTTTAATTCTTTTTGCAGCTCCTGGACCTGCTTCTCCAGCTTGCCCATCTCGGTTTCCGTGCCGCGCAGGTCTTTCTGCACCCCGGATTTCTCTTCCTGGAGCTTGCCGAGCAGTTTCTTCAGCTCGGTAATGTCCTGACGCGTAGCGTCCAACTGTTGTTGGGTTTGTGCGCGCTCATCGGCAAACGCCGGTTGGAGCAGGCAGACAAGAGCGAGGGTAATCAAGGCGCGAAGCATAGAGGCGGGCGACACCAGGGAAATGGACGGCCTAGTATGCCCGCCAACTGCTGCAAAAAAAACGCCCAATTCGGGCGAGAGAGCAAGATAGGTGCCGAGTGGTGGAGGTATGGCAAAAAGACATCTTTGAAAACTGTACGAAACCAATGTGGGAGCGGGCTTGCTCGCGAATACGGTGTGTCAGTCGCCGAAAATATCGACTGAACTACCGCATTCGCGAGCAAGCCCGCTCCCACACTGGTTTTGTGGTGCGCTTTGGATCAGACCAGAATCGAAGTGCCGGTCATCTCCACTGGCTTCTCCAGCCCCATCAGTTTCAACATGGTGGGCGCCACGTCCGCCAGCACGCCGCCTTCACGCACTTTGAAATCACGCTTGCCGACATAGATGAACGGCACCGGCTCGGTAGTGTGGGCGGTGTGGGCCTGGCCGGTGGATTCGTCCGACATCTGCTCGCAGTTGCCGTGGTCGGCGGTGATCAGTGCTTCGCCGCCGACCTTGTCCAGGGCGTCGACAATGCGGCCCACGCACAGGTCCAGGCATTCCACGGCCTTGGTCGCCGCTTCCAGGTTGCCGCTGTGGCCGACCATGTCACCGTTGGCGTAGTTGACCACGATCACGTCATAACGCTGGTGCTCGATGGCGTCGACGATCTTGTCGGTGACTTCCGGCGCGCTCATTTCCGGCTGCAGGTCGTAGGTGGCGACTTTTGGCGACGGGATCAGGATGCGCTCTTCGCCCGGGAACGGTTCTTCACGGCCACCGGAGAAGAAGAAGGTCACGTGCGCGTATTTTTCGGTTTCGGCGATGCGCAACTGGGTCTTGCCGTTCTTGGCCAGGTAGTCGCCCAGCACGTTTTCCAGGCTGCCCGGTGCGAAAGCGGCAGGCGCTGGAATGCTGGCGGCGTATTGGGTCAGGCCGACGTACTGCACCTTTGGCTGGCGTGCGCGTTCGAACTCTTTGAAGCCGTCTTCGACAAATACGCGGCTGAGCTCGCGGGCGCGGTCGGCGCGGAAGTTCATGAACACCACAGCGTCGCCGTCTTCCACTTTCACCGGCTCGCCGATGGTGGTGGCTTTGACGAACTCGTCGCTCTCGCCACGGGCGTAGGCGGCTTCCAGGCCTTCCTGGGCGGTGGCAGCGTGGAATTCAGCCTGGCCGTCGACAATCAGGTTGTAAGCCTGGGACACGCGGTCCCAGCGGTTGTCGCGGTCCATGGCGAAATAACGGCCGACCAGGCTGGCGATGCGGCCCTTGCCCAGAGCGGCGAAGGTGGCGTCCAGCAATTCGATGGACGATTGCGCGCTTTTCGGCGGGGTGTCACGGCCGTCGAGGAAGGCGTGCAGGTAGATCTTGTCGGCGCCGCGCTTGAACGCCAGTTCGGCCATGGCAACCAAGTGGTCCTGGTGGCTGTGTACGCCACCGTCCGACAGCAGGCCCATGAAGTGCACGGCCTTGCCGGCGGCCACGGCTTTATCGACTGCGGCGCAGATGGTCGGGTTCTCGAAGAACTCGCCATCACGGATCGCTTTGGTCACGCGAGTGAAGTCTTGATAGACCACTCGTCCGGCGCCCAGATTCATATGGCCGACTTCCGAGTTGCCCATCTGGCCGTCCGGCAGGCCTACATCCATGCCGGAGCCGGAGATCAGGCCGTTGGGGACGGTAGCGGTCAGGCGGTCGAGGACCGGCTTCTTGGCCGCGTACACCGCGTTGTCGTGGTGGCTTTCACTGTGTCCGAAGCCATCGAGAATTATCAGGACCAAAGGTTTAGGCGTAGTAGTCATAGATCCTCTCGCGGCGCTAATAAGGAAGACAATTGAAAAGGGAGTGGCAGTTTAAAGCGAAGTTCCGACCACGTCACCGCTTTACGGGGGTTGGCCCCCCATGGCGGCTGTGTATACTTACCGCCATTTTAACGCCCTGGAACCTCCTTGATGGTTGATCACCTGATTGCATTTGCCACTGCCCACTACCTGCTTGTGGGTGCCTTCGTCATCCTGCTGGCACTGCTGATCGCTCACGAGCTGAGCCGCGGTGGCCGCAGCCTGAGCACGGCGGAGCTGACCGCGCTGGTCAACAAGGATGAAGCCGTGGTTGTCGACATCCGCCCGGCCAAGGAATTCGCCGCCGGCCACATCGTCGGTGCCCTGAACATTCCACAGGACAAGCTGATCGCGCGCCTGGCCGAACTGGAAAAATACAAAGCCAAGACCATCATCCTGGTCGACGCCCAAGGCCAGCACGCCGGCACCCACGCCCGCGAAATGCTCAAGACCGGTTTCACCGCCGCCAAGCTGTCCGGCGGTATCGGCAGCTGGAAAGCCGATAACCTCCCGCTGGTGAAGTGATATGAGCCAGGTTGTCGTGTACTCCAGCGATTGGTGCCCTTACTGCATGCGGGCCAAGGCCCTGCTTGAGAAAAAGGGCGTTGCCTTCGAAGAGATCAAGGTCGACGGCAAACCCCAGGTGCGCGCCGAAATGGCCCAGAAGGCGGGGCGCACGTCCGTGCCGCAAATCTGGATCGGTGCCAAGCACATCGGTGGTTGCGACGACCTGTTTGCCCTGGAGCGCGCCGGTAAACTTGATGCGCTGCTCGCCTAACCCCTAAAAGACCCCAAGATCACAAGGATCTGCGATGACTGACCAACAGAACACCGAAGCTGCGCAAGACCAAGGCCCACAGTTCTCGCTGCAGCGCATCTACGTGCGTGACCTGTCGTTTGAAGCGCCGAAAAGCCCGGCCATCTTCCGCCAGGAATGGACCCCAAGCGTTGCGCTGGACCTGAACACCCGTCAAAAGCCGCTGGAAGGTGACTTCCACGAAGTCGTGCTGACCCTGTCGGTCACCGTCAAGAACGGTGAAGAAGTGGCCTTCATTGCTGAAGTGCAACAGGCCGGTATCTTCCTGATCCAGGGCCTGGACGAAGCGTCCATGAGCCACACCCTGGGCGCGTTCTGCCCGAACATCCTGTTCCCGTATGCCCGTGAGACCCTGGACAGCCTGGTCACCCGTGGCTCGTTCCCAGCGCTGATGCTGGCTCCGGTGAACTTCGATGCCCTGTACGCTCAAGAGCTGCAGCGCATGCAACAGGAAGGTTCGTCGACGGTTCAGTAAGCTGTTCTGAATAACGACACCGATCAAATGTGGGAGCGGGCTTGCTCGCGAATGCGGTATTTCAGTCGATATCTTCGTTGACTGACACACCGCATTCGCGAGCAAGCCCGCTCCCACATTTGTTCAGCAGTGTTATTTAAAGCCCAATTGGCGCCAGCCTTCGTAGACGGCAACCGCCACGGTGTTGGACAGGTTCAAGCTGCGGCACCCTTCGCGCATTGGTAACCGCAGGCGATGGCCATCAGGCAGGGCATCCAGCACGTCGGCTGGCAGGCCCCGGCTTTCCGGGCCGAACAGGAAGGCATCGCCTTCGGCAAAGCTGACATCATGGAACGGCTGCGAGCCCTTGGTGGTGAACGCAAACAGTCGTGGATGCCCCAGGCTCTCCAGGCAGCTGGCCAGGTCGGCGTGGCGCTTGAGCGTGGCGTACTCGTGGTAGTCCAGCCCGGCGCGGCGCAGGCGTTTGTCGTCCATGTCGAAGCCCAAAGGCTCGATCAAATGCAGGTGGCAGCCACTGTTGGCGCACAGCCTGATAACGTTGCCGGTATTCGGCGGAATTTCTGGTTGAAAAAGGATGACGTGAAACATGCACGGCTCCGAAGGTAAAGATGCGCTGCATTCTACCCCCGAAGAGGACCCAAGACCGAAGCTAATGCCGAAGGTCATGGGCTCTTTGGCGATTGTCGGCGTGATGGTGGGCCTGATGATTGGCCGCCTCACCACCCCGGACCCCATCGAACTGCAGCAGGTGGATACAGCGGCGGACGGTGTGGTGGTGTGGTTCAACAGCGAGCCCAAGCTGCACGGCGAGCATATCGACGGCACCGTGGCGCTGCTGTTCGACGCCCAGGGCAAAACCGCCAGCGGGCAACTCAAGGTCAATGACAAGGATGTGAATTGGCGCATTCGCAAAACCGATGGCGGCTTGCTGCTGAACCTGGTGGCGGCTCGGCCATTGCGAGGGGAGTGGAGGGGCGAGAAGGCCGAAGGCCGTTGGCGGCTGGAGATCCATCTCCAAGAGCAATAAAAGAGGGAATCCCCGGCCTGCCTGTACCAAGGTCCCCAAAACGGGTTGGAGCTATGGGCGCTGTGCCACATAAGCCCCGGGTGTAAAGAAGGGAGTTCCCGGCCTGCCTGTACCAGGGCTCCCAAAACGGGGTGAAGCCGCAAGGGCTTCGGTGTTAAAGAGGGAATCCCCGGCCTGCCTGTACCAAGGTTCCCCAAAGCGGTATGGAGCGCGACGCGGTTCGCATCAAGCACCCCGGGTGTAAAGAGGGGACTCTCGGCCTGCCTGTACCAAGGTCCCCGAAACTGGGTTGTACAGGGGTTATTGCAGGGCGCGTGCCAGAGTTGTCTGGTTACGCTAAAAAATATACTTAGAAAGCGCAAAGCCCCGGAATACGGGGCTTTGGTGGTTTTGGGGTTTAAGGATTTTGTTGTTGGGCGGATGTTTCAGGAATTGGGTTGGTGCCCGATGCCGGTTCATGGTGCATTCAAGCGGTGCACGATCCTGAATCGTATGGAGATCCAAATGTGGGAGCGGGCTTGCTCGCGAAAGCGGTGGGTCAGACAAAATAGCTGTGCCTGATACACCGCATTCGCGAGCAAGCCCGCTCCCACACGAGATCAACAGTGAATCTGAGGCTCAGGCGTCTTCACCCTCGTCATCATCCCCACCATCCACCTTCATCCCCAGCTCCTTGATCTTGCGCGTCAGGGTATTACGCCCCCAACCCAGCAACACCGCAGCATCGCGACGGCGCCCGGCGGTGTGTTTCAAGGCCGTCTCGATCATGATCCGCTCGAACGCCGGTACGGCGCTGTCCAGCAAGTTCGACTGGCCGCGTGCCAGGGCCTGGTCGGCCCATTGGCGCAGCGCCTGCTCCCAGTTGGTCACCGGTGCCGAGTCCTGCGGCAGGCTCAGCAGCTCCGGCGGCAGGTCGCTGATGTGCACTTCACGCCCGGACGCCATCACCGTGATCCAGCGGCAGGTGTTCTCCAACTGGCGCACGTTGCCCGGCCACGGCAGGTTCTTCAGGTATTCCTCGGTTTCGCTTTTCAGCAGCTTGGGCTCGACGGCGAGCTCCTGGGCGGCGCGGCTGAGGAAGTGGCGGGCCAGGGTCGGGATGTCTTCGCGGCGATCCGACATGCGCGGGATATGGATGCGGATCACGTTGAGGCGGTGGAACAAGTCCTCACGGAACTTGCCTGCGTGCACCAGGGTTTCCAGGTTCTGGTGCGTCGCCGCGATGATGCGCACGTCGACCTTGACCGGCGTGTGCCCGCCCACGCGATAGAACTCACCATCCGCCAATACCCGCAGCAGGCGCGTCTGGGTGTCGGCCGGCATATCGCCGATTTCATCCAGGAACAGCGTGCCGCCGTCGGCCTGCTCAAAGCGTCCGCGACGCAAATTGGCCGCACCGGTGAAGGCCCCTTTTTCATGGCCGAACAGCTCGGACTCCATCAGGTCCTTGGGAATCGCCGCCATGTTCAGTGCGATAAACGGCGAGGCTGCCCGTGGGCTGTGACGGTGCAGGGCGTGGGCCACCAACTCTTTACCCGTACCCGACTCACCGTTGATCAGCACGGTAATGTTGGAGTGGCTCAAGCGCCCGATGGCGCGAAACACTTCCTGCATCGCCGGCGCTTCGCCGATGATTTCCGGGGTGCGGGTCAGGGTCGGTGGCGCTTCCTGGCTTTGCTGTTCCTGGGCGTGCTGGTTGGCGCGCTTGACCAGCGCCACCGCCTCGTCCACGTCGAATGGCTTGGGCAGGTATTCGAACGCACCACCCTGGTAAGACGCGACAGCGCTGTCCAGGTCCGAGTGCGCGGTCATGATGATCACCGGCAGGCGCGGGTGCTGCTCACGAATACGGGCCAGCAGGTCCAGGCCACTGGCACCGGGCATGCGGATGTCGGAGATGATCACGTCCGGCTGCTGGCGCGCCAGGCGGCTCATCACGCCGTCGGCGCTGTCGAAGCTCTGGGTGGTCATGCCTTCCTGTTGCAAGGCTTTCTCGAGGACCCAGCGGATAGAACGGTCGTCATCGACGATCCAGACAGTTTCACTACGGCTCATGTCGATGGGGCTCCTTGTTCCAGTGGCAGAAAGATCGAGAAGGTGGTGTGGCCAGGATGGCTCTCACATTCGATCAGGCCCTGATGCTGGCTGATGATGTTCTGGGTAATGGCCAGGCCCAGCCCGGTACCGTCCGGGCGGCCACTGACCATGGGAAAGAAGATGGTTTCCTGGAGTTCCGCAGGAATGCCCGGGCCGTTGTCGATGATCTCGACCTTGGTCACCAGGCGATGACGCACGTGGCCGATGGTGAACTGGCGCAGGGCGCGCGTGCGCAGACTGATGCGGCCCAGGCGCAGCTCGTTCTGGCTGCTGATGGCCTGCATGGCGTTGCGCACGATGTTGAGCACCGCCTGGATCATCTGTTCACGATCGATCAGTACGTCGGGAATGCTCGGGTCGTAGTCGCGCACCAGGTTGATGCAACCTTGGCTTTCGGCCTCCACCAATTGGCAAACGCGCTCCAGCACTTCGTGCACGTTGGTCATCGCCAGGGACGGCAGCTTGTTGGAGCCGAGCATGCGGTCCACCAGGTTACGCAAGCGATCGGCTTCTTCGATGATGACGTTGGTGTAGTCCTTGAGGTGCTCTTCCGGCAGTTCACGGGCCAGCAGCTGCGCCGCGCCACGGATCCCGCCCAGCGGGTTCTTGATTTCATGGGCGAGGCCGCGCACCAGCATCTTGCTGGTCTCCTGCTTGGACAGCTGCGCTTCCTCCTTGGTGATACGCAGCAGGCGATCACGAGGGTGCACTTCGAGCAGTAGCAGGGTGGCGCCGTTGCTCAGGATCGGGGTCACGGCGTAGTCGACGGTCAGCGTCTGGCCGGTGAGGGCGGTGAGCATCGCTTCGCGCTTGGTGAAAGGGTGTGCCTGCTCCACCGCCTGGCGCAACGAGCTCAACGCTTCGGCCGACTCGGTGAACAATTCGCTGATGAACTGCCCATGGCTGCGCTGGCCGCTGATGGCCAAGAGCATCTCCGCCGCCGGGTTCATGTACTCAAGACGCAGGTCGTCGTTGAGCAAGATGGTCGCGGTGGTCAGGTTGTCGAGTAATAAACGGTGCAGTGCATCGCTGATGGTCATCAGGACCTCTTTTGGAGCAAGGCGCGGGCTTGAGGCACACGCTGATACAAGGAAAATGCAAAAACCAAACCAAGGCTCCGAAAAGAAGCGCGAAACCCCTGAAATGGGGGTTTTAGGCGCGAAACTGTGGCGTTCTGCCAGCTTGCTCGGGAAGTTTCGAACCAAAATGGGCTGGACAGGTGGGTAGGGTGCAGCCTATCGCACCAATATAGTGCGGTTTTGTGAAGGTTGTTCAGGAAGTGCGCGGATCGTTTTCAGGGCGTACTGCAAACGATCCGTGAGGGGGGTCAATGTTGTTCGGACAGCGGCATGCCTGGAGTGCCTGCGTAAAAGACCAGAAGCTCTACGGCAGAGTTTCCGGTGAAGCCGCGGTGTTCGGTGCCCACCATTTCGGCGAGGGTTTGCCCTTGTTTCAAGGTGCGAGTCACTCCGCTTTTATGGGTTTGAACCGTCAGTTCCCCGGAAACGATGTAGGCGGCGTTAGGCATCGGGTGAGTGTGCCATGGCAATTGCGTGTGAGCAGGAATCTTGAGGCGTATCAGCGTGAGCTGCGGTGGGCCGGAGGGATAGGCTTTGTAAGGCACGCCATCCCACGACTCGCTGCGTTCGAGCAATACCTCTTTTTCGATGTGTACAGCGTCCTTTGGCTGGGTGCCGCAGCCCAGCAACGACAAGCCCATCGCTGTTGCAATCAAGCACTTGTGGGTGTCCATGGTTCCATCCTGATCGGTAAGTGGCTGGTCAGGCTATCTCTACCGACAGGAGGCTGGATGCAGGACGGTGCTTCGAATCAAGTAGGGCGAGTACACAACTCTGCAGTGGCACGGATCATCGCCAGTTGGCGCATGGGGTCATTCAGCGGCTCATGCACTGCTTGAGCCAGCCATTGCGGGCATTGTGGGTCGGCGCGCCGAGGGGCGAAGTCGGCCAGTTGTTGCAGCAGGCGTTTTTGCAGTTGATCCAGTTGCGGGCGTATTTGCTTGACCAGGTCAGGGCGCGGGTCGTCTGGCGCCTTGCCTAGAAGCTGCCAGTCGGACAGGTGGGTGTATTGCACCAATTTGTTCGCCTCGATCTGCGCCGAAAAGAATTGTTCGACGGCGGCAGGCGTCAGCTTGTAGCTCGGTGCCTGGGCGACAACGCTGGCGATGACCTCTTGTTCGCGTTTTTTGTCCTCGACGGGTTTTTTGCTGTCCCATTTGCTCAGGGCGACCTGGTCGGCAATGGCCAGGCGTTCGGCGATGCTGTTGAGCAGAGGCTCAAGAGTGGTAGGCGCAGCGGATGCACCGGCGCTGGCGAACAGTAGGGCGAATGCAAAACTATATTTCAACGGAGATCTCCTTGTGGGAGCGGGCTTGCTCGCGAATGCGGTGGTTCAGTCAACATTTGCGGTGACTGATACCCCGCTTTCGCGAGCAAGCCCGCTCCCACATTTTTAATGGGGTTTGCAGGCCTACAGCGGCGTCAGCCGGATACTCGACCACCAAGCAGCCACCTGACAAATCCCAGGCAAAAAAAGACCTCCCGAAGGAGGTCTTTCTCATCACGCCACGTTAAGCAGCGCTACCGGATCAGCAGCTGTAGTACAGCTCGTATTCCAGTGGGTGTACGAAGGTGCGAACCTTGATTTCTTCTTCGCTTTTCAGGCCGATGTACGCGTCGATGAAGTCGTCGCTGAACACGCCGCCTTTGGTCAGGAACGCACGGCCCTTGTCCAGCTCTTCCAGGGCTTCTTTCAGGCTGCCACACACTTGTGGGATCTCTTTGGCCTCTTCAGGCGGCAGGTCGTACAAGTTTTTGTCGGCGGCATCGCCAGGGTGGATCTTGTTCTGGATACCGTCCAGGCCGGCCATTACCAGGGCAGCGAAGGCCAGGTACGGGTTGGCTGCTGGATCCGGGAAGCGAGCTTCGATACGGCGAGCGCGAGGGCTGGACACGTAAGGAATACGGATCGAGGCGGAACGGTTGCGAGCCGAGTAGGCCAGCATTACTGGCGCTTCGAAACCTGGGACCAGACGCTTGTAGGAGTTGGTCGACGGGTTGGTGAAGCCGTTCAGGGCCTTACCGTGCTTGATGATACCGCCGATGAAGTACAGGGCGGTGTCGGACAGGCCGGCATAACCTTCGCCAGCGAAGGTGTTCTTGCCATCTTTGGCGATGGACAGGTGAACGTGCATACCCGAACCGTTATCGCCGTACAGAGGCTTAGGCATGAAGGTAGCGGTACGGCCGTAGGCAACGGCAGTGTTGTGTACGCAGTACTTCAGGGTTTGAACTTCGTCAGCCTTGGCAACCAGGGTGTTGAACTTCACACCGATTTCGTTCTGACCGGCAGTGGCCACTTCGTGGTGGTGCACTTCGATGACCAGGCCCATGTCTTCCATGGCGTTGCACATGGAGGTGCGGATTTCGTGGTCGTGGTCGAACGGCGGAACTGGGAAGTAGCCACCTTTGATGCCTGGGCGGTGGCCATGGTTGCCGCCTTCCACGTCCTGGTCGGACATCCACGAACCTTGTTCGGAGTAGATCTTGAACATGGAACCGGAGATGTCGGACTTGAACTTCACTTGGTCAAAGATGAAGAATTCTGGTTCTGGACCTACGAATACGGTGTCACCGATACCGGTGGACTTCAGGTATTCCTCGGCACGCTTGGCGATCGCACGTGGGTCGCGGTCGTAGCCTTGCATGGTCGAAGGCTCGATCACGTCGCAAACCAGGATCAGGGTTGGCTCTTCGGTGAACGGGTCCAGTACGGCAGTGCTGTCGTCCGGCATCAGGATCATGTCGGAAGCTTCGATGCCTTTCCAGCCAGCGATGGAGGAGCCGTCGAACATTTTGCCTTCTTCGAAGAAAGCGTCATCCAGCGCGTCGCGAGCCGGCATGGTCACGTGGTGCTGAGTGCCTTTGGTGTCCGTGAAGCGCAGATCAATCCATTTAACGTCATGATCTTTGATGAGTTGAACCGACTTCGACATAGTGTCCTCCGGGTGGCTTCGGGCTGGGGTAGTGGAGTTAGCCCTTAGAATGTGGGTGATGCCGGCGCGGATACTCCGCCATGGCAACCTGCCTCACAAGAGAGCAAATTGCATGCCAGTGCGCCAACATGGGTTTTTTGGTGCAAAAACGCCCCTATAAAGGTGCAATGCGACAAAAGCGTGAAAATGGCGCACCGCAATGTGGCGTGAATTCGTGAAAATGCACCTCTTTAGTGCGCGATCAGTCCTTTGCATATTAACTGGTTAAACCTTGAGCGATTTCCGCTATAATCCGCGCCCCCCTTTTTCAGCAGGCCCGGCGCGCGCTGTTTCCATGAAATTAATCGTTAAAGTCTTCCCCGAGATCACCATCAAAAGCCGACCGGTACGGACGCGTTTCATCCGTCAATTGGCCAAGAACATCCGTGCCGTGCTCCGAGACCTGGACCCGGCTGTGGTGGTGAACGGCGTGTGGGACAACCTCGAGCTGGAAACCCGCATTACCGACGCCAAAGCCTTGAAGGACATGACCGAGCGCCTGAGCTGCATGCCAGGCATTGCGCATTTCCTGCAGGTAGACGAGTACCCGCTGGGCGACTTCGACGACATCACCGAGAAGTGCAAACAGCACTACGGCAGTGAGCTCGAAGGCAAGATCTTTTCAGTGCGCTGCAAGCGTGCCGGCAAGCACACCTTCAGCTCCATGGACGTCGAGAAATACGTCGGCAGCAAGCTGCGTCGCGAATGCGGCGCCGCTGGAATTTCCCTGAAAGCACCGCAAATTGAAGTGCGCATGGAAATTCGCGACCAACGGTTGTTTGTGATCCACAGCCAGCACAACAGCATCGGCGGCTACCCGCTGGGCGCCCTGGAACAGACCCTGGTCCTCATGTCCGGCGGTTTCGATTCCACGGTGGCGGCCTACCAGATCATGCGTCGCGGCCTGATGAGCCACTTCTGCTTCTTTAATCTGGGCGGGCGTGCACACGAATTGGGCGTGATGGAAGTTGCGCACTTTATCTGGAAGAAATACGGCAGCTCCCAACGCGTGCTATTTGTAAGCGTACCGTTCGAGGAAGTGCTGGGCGAAATTCTCGGCAAAGTCGATAACGGTCATATGGGCGTAGTATTGAAGCGTATGATGTTGCGCGCTGCGTCGCAGATTGCCGACCGCCTGCAAATCGACGCACTGGTGACCGGTGAAGCGATCTCCCAGGTGTCCAGCCAGACGCTGCCCAACCTGTCGATCATCGATTGCGTCACCGAAAAGCTGGTGCTGCGCCCGCTGATCGCCAGCCACAAGCAGGACATCATCGACCTGGCCGAAGAAATCGGCACCGCCGACTTTGCCAAGCACATGCCTGAGTACTGCGGGGTCATTTCGGTGAATCCCAAGACCCACGCCAAGCGTCACCGCGTGGAGCATGAAGAGAAAGAATTCGACATGGCGATTCTGGAGCGTGCGCTCGAGAACGCCAAGCTGGTCCCGATCGATCGCGTGATCGACGAACTGGGCCAGGATGTGAAGATCGAAGAAGTCAGCGAAGCCCTGGCCGGCCAGATCGTCGTCGACATCCGTCACCCGGATGCCGCGGAAGATGAGCCGCTGGAAATTGCTGGCATCGACGTACAAACGCTGCCGTTTTATGCATTGAACGCGCGTTTCAAGGAACTGGATAACAGCCGTCAGTACCTGCTGTATTGCGACAAAGGCGTGATGAGTCGCCTGCATGCCCACCATTTGCTCAGTGAGGGGCATGCCAATGTGCGCGTTTATCGACCGAGCTAAGAGCCCGGGGCTGTTTGCCTGTGGCCTGCGTCACCGGCCCCCCGACTCTGCCGTCAAGCTGTAACGGCAAGGCCTGACTCTACTGTTAATCGCTGCCACGACCTGTCAGCACACCGAATCCTCTGATCGAGATACACAAGTGATCGAAAATCTACGTAACATCGCCATCATTGCTCACGTTGACCATGGTAAAACCACCCTGGTAGACAAACTCCTGCGTCAATCCGGCACCCTGGAGCGCAACGAGCTCAACGACGAGCGCGTGATGGACTCCAACGACCAGGAAAAAGAGCGCGGTATTACCATCCTGGCAAAAAACACCGCTATCAACTGGAACGGCTACCACATCAACATCGTGGACACCCCGGGCCACGCCGACTTCGGCGGCGAAGTTGAACGTGTAATGTCGATGGTTGACTCCGTTCTGCTGCTGGTTGATGCCCAAGACGGCCCTATGCCGCAAACCCGTTTCGTGACCAAGAAGGCTTTCGAAGCCGGCCTGCGTCCGATCGTGTGCATCAACAAGGTTGACCGTCCAGGCGCGCGTCCGGACTGGGTTCTGGACCAGATCTTCGACCTGTTCGACAACCTGGGTGCTACCGAAGAACAGCTGGACTTCAAAGTCGTCTACGCCTCGGCCCTGAACGGCATTGCCGGTCTGGATCACACCGACATGGCTGAAGACATGACCCCGCTGTACCAGTCGATCGTCGACAACGTACCAGCACCGGCTGTTGACCGTGACGGCGCGTTCCAGATGCAAATCTCCGCACTGGACTACAACAGCTTCCTGGGTGTTATCGGCGTTGGCCGTATCGCTCGTGGTCGCGTCAAGCCGAACACCCCGGTTGTTGCTATCGGCGCCGACGGCAAGAAGCGTAACGGTCGTATCCTGAAGCTGATGGGCCACCACGGTCTGCACCGCATCGACGTTGAAGAAGCGGCTGCTGGCGACATCGTGTGCATCAGCGGTATGGACTCGCTGTTCATCTCCGACACCCTGTGCCACCCGGACACCGTCGAGGCGATGAAGCCTCTGACCGTTGACGAGCCAACCGTTTCCATGACCTTCCAGGTAAACGACTCGCCTTTCTGCGGTAAAGAAGGCAAGTTCGTCACCTCCCGTAACATCAAGGAGCGTCTGGACAAAGAGCTGCTGTACAACGTTGCTCTGCGCGTTGAAGAAGGCGACTCGGCTGACAAGTTCAAGGTTTCCGGCCGTGGTGAGCTGCACCTCTCGGTACTGATCGAAACCATGCGTCGCGAAGGCTTCGAAATGGGCGTTGGTCGTCCAGAAGTGATCATCCGTCAGGTTGACGGCGTGAAGCAGGAACCGTTCGAAAACGTCACCATCGACACCCCGGAAGAATCCCAGGGCAAGGTGATGGAAGAGATGGGTCTGCGTAAAGGCGACCTGACCAACATGGTGCCGGATGGCAAAGGCCGTGTGCGTCTGGAATACAACATCCCTGCTCGTGGTCTGATCGGTTTCCGTAACCAGTTCCTGACCCTGACCAACGGTGCTGGCATCCTGACCTCGATCTTCGATCGCTACGACACCATGAAGTCCGGCGACATGTCCGGCCGTCAGAACGGTGTTCTGGTATCGGTAGAAACCGGCAAGGCGCTGACCTACTCCCTGGAAACCCTCCAGGCGCGTGGCAAGCTGTTCGTTGAACACGGTCAAGAGATCTACAACGGTCAGATCGTTGGTCTGAACAGCCGTGACAACGACATGGGCGTCAACCCAACCAAAGGCAAGAAGCTCGACAACATGCGTGCTTCGGGTAAAGACGAAACCATCGCTCTGGTTCCACCTGTTCGCTTCACCCTGGAACAGGCCCTGGAATTCATCCAGGACGACGAGCTGTGCGAAGTTACGCCTAAGTCGATCCGCCTGCGTAAGAAGATCCTGGACGAAGGCGAGCGTACCCGCGCTGCCAAGAAAGCCAAGAACTGAGTTAACTCAGGCTGAATGAAAAACGCCCCCGGTCGAAAGGCCGGGGGCGTTTTTTTGTGCCTGCGATTTGTGTGGTGTCTCTACTGGCCCCTTCGCGAGCAAGCCCGCTCCCACATTTGAATGCATTCCAATGTTGGAACTCGGTCAAATGTGGGAGCGGGCTTGCTCGCGAAAGCGGTGGCCCAAGCAATACAAAATGCGGATCAGAACTTATCGAGCGTCTTGAACTTAGTCTCGCGCACCACTTCCTTCGGCTTATACGCGCAATACCCCGGCCGCGGCCCGATTTTCGGGTGGTTGCGACACGTGTCCGGGCGCTTGTCATAAATAGTGCAGAAGCGCGTCTTACGATCCAGGTACAGGCAGTCGTTGTTGCTCATGCGCTGCAGGGTAAAAATCTCGGACTTGGAATTGAAGCGCTCGACGATGCCTTCCTTCTGCAACCGCTTGGCGATGTTCTTCGGCGGGTCGCCGCGCTCGAACTCATCGACGATGCCGATGCGGATCAGGTCCTTGATCTTCACTTCGACCGGTAGCGTGCAGCAGCTGGACACGCAGCCACCGCACATATGCGCGGAATATTTCTGCCACGTTTCAAGTCGGTCGAGTTCCGCGGCGGCGATCAGTTGAGGCTTCATCAGGGTTCCAAAAGGTGGGGCTGTATCCGGGCGCGCGATCATACCGGGATTGGTGATTTTTTGAACAATATTTTGTGGGTTTCAGCCAGAAGGCGTGCGGGCAGTAAAAGCAGGCACGGCCAATGCATCAAAAACCCGCAAAGGTAAATGCGTTAAAAAAGTGACGAACCAGAGCGTCTACCGTCTGTCAGACCGACTAGGCTCTAGCAACTCCTTCACTCTCGCCCGAGGTCGCATCGATGTCTCAGGAACCGCTTGCACGAGAAGCAGAGGTAGCCGCATTTCGCGATGCTGTCTTGACCAAACTCACCTACGCGGTGGGCAAGGACCCGGATCACGCCTTCGACCACGACTGGTTCGAAGCGATTGCCCTGGCCGCGCGCGACCAAATGGTCGATCACTGGATGGACCACACCCGGCGCATCTACCGCAAAGGCCAGAAACGGGTTTATTACCTTTCCCTGGAGTTCCTCATTGGGCGCTTGCTCTACGACAGCCTTAGCAACCTCGGCGTGTTGGAGATCGCTCGTGAAGCGTTGTCGGAATTGGGCGTCGACCTGGAACGCATCCGCCTGCTGGAGCCCGACGCGGCGCTGGGCAACGGTGGCCTGGGTCGTCTGGCGGCGTGCTTTATGGAAAGCATGTCGACCTTGGGCATTGCCGGCCACGGCTACGGCATTCGTTATGAACACGGTCTGTTTCGCCAGGCGATCGTCGATGGCTGGCAGCAGGAGCAGACCGAGCGCTGGCTGGATTTCGGCAACCCTTGGGAGTTCGAGCGGGCCGAGGTGATTTACCCGATTGGCTTTGGCGGCAGCGTCGAAACCAAAGCGGACGCTTCCGGCAAGATGATTCAGGTGTGGACGCCCAGCGAAACCGTGCGCGCCGTTGCCTACGACACCCCGGTCGTCGGCTGGCGTGGTGCCAGCGTCAACACCTTGCGCCTGTGGCGTGCACGAGCGGTGGAAGACCTGCACCTGGAACGCTTCAACGCCGGTGACCATTTGGGCGCGGTTGCCGAAGTGGCTCGCGCTGAAAGCATCTCCCGAGTGCTTTACCCGGCAGACAGCACCGAAGCGGGGCAGGAACTGCGCCTGCGGCAGGAATACTTCTTCGTTGCCGCCTCCCTGCAAGACTTGCTGCGCCGCCACAAAAACATGCACGGCTCCGTGCTGAGCCTTGGCGAACACGCCGCGATCCAGCTCAACGACACCCATCCGTCCATCGCTGTGGCTGAGTTGATGCGCCAACTGGTGGACCTGCACGATATTCCGTGGGAAGCGGCGTGGGACGTCACCGTCGAAACCCTGTCCTACACCAACCACACCCTGCTGCCCGAGGCATTGGAAACCTGGCCCGTCGGCCTTATGGAACGCATGCTGCCCCGGCACATGCAGATCATCTACCTGATCAACGCCCAGCATATCGATTCGCTACGCGCCAAAGGCATCCACGATTTTGATGTGCTGCGCGCGGTGTCGCTGATCGAAGAAGACAACGGCCGCCGCGTACGCATGGGCAACCTGGCGTTCCTTGGGTCCCATAGCGTCAACGGCGTATCCGGCTTGCACACCCAATTGATGCGCAGCACGGTGTTCTCCGAACTGCACAAGCTCTACCCGGAACGTATCAACAACAAAACCAACGGCATTACCTTCCGCCGCTGGTTGTACCAGGCCAACCCCAAGCTCACCGAGATGCTGGTGGAGGCCCTGGGGCCGGATATCCTCGACACGCCCGAGCAGCGCCTGGTCGAATTGGAACCGTTCGCCGAAAAACCGGCGTTCCGCAAAGCCTTCGCCGAACAGCGCCTGCACAGTAAGCGTGCACTGGCAGACATTATTCACGAGCGCCTGGGTATTTCGGTGAACCCGGCGGCGATGTTCGACGTGCAGGTCAAACGCATCCACGAATACAAGCGCCAGTTGCTCAACCTGTTGCACACCGTGGCGCTGTACCAGGCGATCCGAGCCGAGCCGGGCACCGACTGGGTGCCGCGCGTGAAGATCTTCTCGGGCAAGGCGGCAGCCAGTTATCACCAGGCCAAATTGATCATCAAGCTGACCAACGACATCGCCCGTACCGTCAACAACGACCCGACCGTTCGCGGCCTGCTCAAGGTGGTGTTCCTGCCCAACTACAACGTCAGCCTGGCGGAAAGCATCATTCCGGCGGCGGATTTGTCGGAGCAGATCTCCACCGCCGGCTTTGAAGCCTCGGGCACCAGTAACATGAAGTTCGGCCTCAACGGTGCGCTGACCATCGGCACCATGGACGGCGCCAACGTGGAGATGCACGAGCGCGTCGGTGCCGAGCATATGTTTATCTTCGGCCTCAGCGCACAGCAGGTGGAAGCCCGCAAGCACGCCGGCGAATTCAACGCCGGGCCGGAAATTGCCGCGTCCCATCGCCTCAACGATGTGCTGCAAGCGATCCGCGGTGGGGTGTTCTCACCGGATGATCCAGGTCGCTATGTGGGGCTGATCGACGGGTTGGTCGACTACGACCGGTTCCTGGTGTGTGCCGATTTCGACTCCTACTGGGACGCCCAGGCGGCGGTTGAAAGGCATTGGCACGATTCGAAGGCCTGGTGGCGTTCGGCGGTGCTCAATACGGCCCGGATGGGCTGGTTCAGTTCGGACCGGACCATTCGCGAGTACGCCACGGAGATCTGGAAAGCGCTCGATTAAACACCACAAAACCCTGTGGGAGCGAGCAAGCCCGCTCCCACATTAGTACTGCGTCGATATACTGAGTGCAGGTTTGCTTAGGGAATATCGACCATGCAATGGATTTTCATGCTGATTGGCCTCGTGCTCGGCTGGACGCTCGATGAGTCGTTCAGCGACGCAGGCGTCGGTGCACTGCTGGGCCTGGGCATTGGCCAGGCGATTCGCCTGGCGCAGCTGTCGGCTCAGGCGGACAAGCAAGCAGGTCAGCTGGAAACCACGCAGAAGGCGCTGATCGCGCTGGGTGACCGCTTGCGGCAACTGGAAGTGCCAGTCGCTACAAGCAGTGTCATTGTCGAATCCCCCATTTCTGAACCCGCACCAGCCCCCAAGGTTCCTGACCTTGTCTGGGAGTTGCCGGCTGAATTGGCGCCGGTTGCCATTGCCGCCGAAGCCAGCCAACCGTTGCCACACGACGCCTGGACATCGACGCCGCCTGCCAAAGAGCCTGCCATCCCTCGTGGCCCCAACCTGATCGAGCGCGCCTTCGCTGCTGCGCGCAACTGGCTGTTGGGTGGCAACACCGTGCTGCGGGTCGGTGTGGTGCTGCTATTCCTTGGCTTGGCGTTCCTGTTGCGCTATGCCACCGAAGGCATGGTGGTGCCGATTGAAATGCGCTACGCCGGTGTGGCGGCGGCGGCCATTGGTCTATTGGGCCTGGGTTGGTGGCTGCGCCTGCGTAACAGCAACTATGGGTTGATGCTGCAAGGAACCGGGATCGCCGTGCTGTACCTCACGGTGTTCGCGGCGATGCGCCTGCACCCGTTGATCGACCCCGGTGCTGCGTTTGGTTTGCTGGTGGCGGTTACGGTGTTCTCGGCGATCCTGGCCATTGCCCAGAATGCGCTGGGGCTGGCCTGCGCGGCGGCGCTCGGCGGTTTTGCGGCGCCGATCCTCGCCTCCACTGGTGCTGGCAGCCACGTGGCGTTGTTCAGCTACTTTGCGTTGCTCAATGCCGGCATCCTCGCCATCGCCTGGTTCAAGGCCTGGCGCCTGCTCAATGTGATCGGTTTTGTCGGCACCTTTGGCATCGGCTTCGCCTGGGGCGCACGCGGCTATACACCGGAATTGTTGTGGAGCACCGAGCCCTTCCTGGTGCTGTTCTTTGTGATGTACCTGGGTATCGGCCTGTTGTATGCCCGGCGCAAGCTGATGGAGGCGGACGCGGGCGACAGCCTGGGGGCGCAACTGCGCAAGGGTGATTATGTCGACGGCACCTTGCTGTTCGGGCCGCCGCTGGTGGGCTTTGGACTGCAGTTCGCGTTGGTGCAGCATCTGGAGTTCGGCGCCGCCTTCAGTGCATTGAGCCTGGGCATTATCTACATGGTGCTGGCCCGATTGCTCAGTGGCGGCCGCGCTGCGTTGCTGGGGGAAACCTGCCTGGCCCTTGGCGTGATTTTCGCCAGCCTGGCCATTCCGTTGGGCCTTGATGCGCGCTGGACCGCTGCGGCGTGGGCCGTTGAGGGCGCGGGGATTTTTTGGCTGGGCTTGCGCCAGCACAAACCGATGGCGCGGATATTCGCTTTGTTGCTGCAACTGGGGTCGCTGCTCGCATTCCTCAGTGAGTTGCGCAGTGGCCAGGACACCTTGCTGGAAGGTCCGCCGTTGAGCGCTTTGCTGCTTGGTGCGGCGCTGCTGTTCACGTTTTATCAAGTTCACAAGGCAACGTCGGAGCAGACGCGGCATTGGGAGCGCGTGGGCGCTCCTTGGTTGGCTGCCCTTGGTTTGGGCTGCGCGTATTTGCTGGCGCCGCTGCTACTGTCGACCCAGGGTTGTGTCATCAGTTGGGCGGTGGCCGGTGTTGCGACGCTGTGGGCAGGCCACCGAATTGGCTCGCAAGCGATGGTGCGCTGTGGCGTCTCCGTGCAGTTGCTCGCCGGTGGGCTGTTCCTGCTCGACCCGGTGGCCCATCTGTGGACACCGCTGATCATTGCGTTGGCGGCATTGACGGGCGCCTGGCGCTTGCCGCGTGGCCGTTTGTCCAACGCCCTGTTGGCCTGGGGTGTTGCGTGGTGGGCGCTGGCTTGGGTCAGCGAGGTGGTTGGCTCGGCGCCCTATACGTTGCACACCACGTTGTTGTTGCTCGCCGCTGCATTGAGCGCGGCGCTCTGGACGGTGCTTGCGCTGCGCCTGTGCTGGGTAGCTCTGGGGGTGGCTGCTACGTTGCTGATGCCGGCAACAGGTTTGGTGCTGTTGGGCGCATGGGATGGGTACTACCACCCGGCAGCGCAGTTCGGCTGGCTGGCTTGGCTGGCGGTGTTTGGCGTGCATTTCGTCTCGCTGCGACGTTTGGCGGCGCTGCTGCCCGCCAAGGTGCTGAGCGCGGCGCACATACTGGGCTGCTGGATGTTGATCGGCGTGTTGGCACTGGATCTACGTTACGGCCTGCTCATGCTGTCGAGCGAATACAACGCCTGGCGCTGGCTGGGCTGGGCGATTCTGCCGAGTCTGTACCTGGTGCTGGCCGCTGCGCCGCGCCGTTGGCCGTGGCCGGTGTCGGCGTATCCGCACGAGTACCGCGTACTCGCAGCGTTGCCGTTGGCGGTATTGATGCTGGGTTGGTTCTGGCTGGCAACTATCTTCAGTGACGGTACGGCCGAGCCGCTGCCTTATCTGCCGCTGCTCAATCCTCTGGACGTGGGCCTGTTGTTCGCACTGTTTGGCATCTACCTGTGGTCGCGAGGCGTGGCACCGCAGCGCGGGCCGCAGGCTGAATTGATCGCCCAAGGTGTGGCGGGGCTCTCGCTGTTTGCATTCTTTACCGCGTTGGTCATGCGCACCGCACACCATTGGGGCGGTGTGCCGTTCCAGCTGGATGCGTTGCTCGAGTCGATGTTGGTGCAAGCCGGTCTGTCGATCGTGTGGACGCTGATCGCCCTCGGCCTG
Source organism: Pseudomonas cremoris (assembly GCF_014230465.1). The sequence goes on along the minus strand of NZ_JAAXCY010000002.1, from coordinate 400,234 downwards.
ATGATCGGCGGCCACTTGCGTCGCCGTCGCGAAGTGTGGCTGATCGGTGCGGCGCTGATTGCCGTGGTGGTGGCCAAGCTGTTCTTTGTCGAGTTGAGCAACCGTGGCGGGTTGGCGCGGATCGTGTCGTTTATTGGGGTGGGTGGGTTGTTGCTGGTGGTGGGTTACTTTGCGCCGCTGCCGCCCAAGCGCGTTGAAACCGAGGGAGCACCTTCTTGATGGGCAAAGTGAGTCTGAGTGGGTTGGCCGTATGGATCCTGTGTTCAGCGGTGCATGCACAAGAAACACCGGCAGATTTCGCGACTCACGTCCCTTTGGCCATCAGTGGCAACGGCCCCTGGTATCGCCTGGAATTGCCATTGGCGGTGCAATTGAACGCCCGCCAGGCAGATCTCAGTGACGTGCGGGTATTCAACGCGGCGGGTGAACCGCAGGCTTATGCGTTGTCGCGACAAGCCTCGCAACGCACCGAAAGCCGCAACGTCACCGACGTGAAGTGGTTCCCGCTGTATGCCGCCGATACCCACGAAGCCTTGCCGGGCGTGGTGATGAAAGCCACCACCGACGGCACACTGCTGGAGATTCGCCCGTCCTCGGTCAACGGCCAGCAAGTGCTGCGCGGTTGGGTGCTGGATGCCAGTGCGATCAAGGTGCCGTTGCAGCAACTGACCCTCGATTGGAGCCATGAGAGGGACGGTTTCCAGCGTTTCAGCATTGAGGCCAGCAACGACCTGCAGCATTGGGAGGCCTGGGGCGATGGGCAAGTGGCGCGTTTGTCGTTTGCCGACGAGCGGGTGGAGCAGCACGACGTCAGCTTGCCTGGGCAATCGGCGCGGTACCTGCGCCTGGTGTGGCAAGGCCAGGCGGCGCCACTGCTGACATCAGCCAAACTGGCGAGCGCCACCAGCAGCAGCCTGCCGCTGCCGTTGGTGTGGTCACAGCCGCTGGCGGGGGCGCGGCTCAAGGCGGGGGAATACAGTTGGCGATTGCCTGCCGCGCTGAGCATCGAGCGTCTGCGTATCGAGCTGAAACAGCCCAACACGTTGGCGCCAGTCACGCTGTCTGGGCGTCGGGACGACAAGCAGGCGTGGCAACCCCTGAGCAATGGTTTGCTGTACCGCCTGACCCAGGACGGCCGGGACGTGGTGCAGGACCAATTGCAGCTGCCTGGACAGACCGTCACCGAACTCAAGTTGCAGGTGGACGAGCGCGGCGGCGGCCTGGGCATCGAAGCGCCGGCCTTGCGGTTTGCCGTACGTGCCACGCAGTTGGTGTTCCTGGCGCGGGGCGAGCCGCCGTTCAGCCTCGCGCTGGGGAATGCGTCGGCCAGGGCAGCGAACCTGCCGCTTTCGACGCTGATTCCGGACTACAAAGCCGAGCGTCTCACTACATTGGGGTTGGCCAAGGTAGACGGAGAGGTAGCGTTCACTTCGCCTGCTGTTGTAGCGGCGGTGGACGCCGCAACAAACTGGAAAAAGCTCGGGCTTTGGGCCGTGCTGCTGCTCGGCGTGGCGGCATTGGGCGCCATGGCCTACAGTTTGCTGCGCAAGCCGCCGGTGGCACGTTAAATAAAGTCCATGAACTCTATTGGGTTTAAATCCTCTGATAGGAGGAAATACGCCCCGACTCGCGCTAAACTGCGCGGGTTTTTAAGCCCCCCATTCTCCGGAGCCTTACATGTCCCGCGTTACCTTGAGTCGCTATTTGATTGAGCAGACCCGCAGCAACAACACGCCTGCCGATCTGCGCTTCCTTATCGAAGTGGTGGCGCGTGCTTGCAAGGAAATCAGCCACGCCGTGTCCAAAGGCGCATTGGGTGGTGTCCTGGGCAGCATGGGCACTGAAAACGTGCAGGGCGAAGTGCAGAAGAAGCTCGACGTGATCTCCAACGAGATCCTGCTCGAAGCCAACGAATGGGGCGGTCACCTGGCCGGCATGGCGTCCGAGGAAATGGACAATGCCTACCAGATCCCGGGCAAATACCCGAAAGGCGCATACCTGCTGGTGTTCGACCCACTGGACGGCTCGTCTAACATCGACATCAACGCACCGGTTGGCACCATCTTCTCGGTACTGCGTTGCCCGAACGAATATCTGAGCCAGAACGAAGCGCTGAACGAAAAAGCCTTCCTGCAGCCTGGTACCCAGCAGGTTGCTGCCGGCTACGCGATCTACGGCCCACAGACTATGCTGGTACTGACCCTGGGCGATGGCGTCAAAGGCTTCACCCTGGACCGCGAGATGGGCAGTTTCGTGCTGACCCACGAAGACATCACCATTCCTGCGTCCACCCAGGAATTTGCGATCAACATGTCTAACCAGCGCCACTGGGAAGAGCCGGTGACCCGCTATGTCGGCGAGTTGATGGCAGGCGAAGAAGGCCCGTTGAAGAAGAACTTCAACATGCGTTGGGTGGCAGCGATGGTGGCTGACGTGCACCGTATCCTGACCCGTGGCGGCCTGTTCATGTACCCACGTGACAGCCGCGAGCCCTCCAAACCGGGCAAACTGCGCCTGATGTACGAAGCCAACCCGATGTCCTTCCTGGTTGAGCAAGCGGGCGGCGCGTCCACCGACGGCCACCAGCGCATCCTCGACATCCAGCCTGAAGGCCTGCACCAGCGTGTGGCGGTGTTCCTGGGTTCGAAGGAAGAAGTCGAGCGCGTGACGGCGTATCACAAGCAGTAAATTGCAGCGATAGGTTATCCGCGTTGTTGTGAGCCGGATCACCTTAAAAAGAAGCCCCGAAACGTTTCAGCGTTTTCGGGGCTTTTTTGTTTTTGCTCATCGGGAACCAGACACCTCTTTTCCCTTCTAAGCTTCTGGCAGATACCCCAGCTGCTTGTCTCTCCAGGAGCTTTTCCATGTCTTTACGCCGTCTCTCCCTGCTGGCTTTTTGCGTGCTATTGGCCGCGTGCAGCAAGGTCAACCAAGAAAACTACGCGAAGTTGTCGGCCGGCATGGCCAAGGCCGAGGTGGAGTCGTTGCTGGGTAAGCCGACCGATTGCTCCGGCGCACTGGGCATGTCCAGTTGCACGTGGGGCGATAAAAACAGCTTTATCAGCGTGCAATACGCCGGTGACAAAGTTCTGATGTTTTCCGGGCAAGGCCTGAAGTAAACCGGGGCGCGAGCCTGCGGGAGAAGAAGAATGATGCGTTTTGTTTTGTTCCTTTGCGCCAGCCTGTTTTTGGCGGGCTGCGCCAGCCATTCTGGCGATGATCTGCAACCCAAGACAGCGAGCAACGTCAACCTCAAGCGTTACCAGGGCACCTGGTATGAGTTGGCCCGATTGCCGATGTACTTCCAGCGCAACTGCGCACAGTCCGAAGCCCGCTACACCTTGCTGCCTGATGGCGACATGTCGGTGTTCAACCGGTGCCTGACGACCGAATGGAAGTGGGAAGAAGCCAAGGGCACCGCCACCCCGCAAGTGCCGGGCAAGACCGACAAGCTCTGGGTGGAATTCAATAACTGGTTTACCTCGCTGCTACCGGGTGTTGCCAAGGGTGACTACTGGGTGTTGTACGTCAGTGATGACTACAAGACCGCGATTGTCGGCAGCCCTAACCGGCGCTATATGTGGATACTGTCGCGTACACCGACCGTCAACACCGACACCCGCGAAGACCTGCTGAGCAGGGCGCGGCAGCAGGGGTATGACACCACGCGACTGATCTGGCGTACGTCGGACAAAGAGATGGCGAAGACTTCGCAGTAAACCTGAGGCTACCGCCGATCAAAATGTGGGAGCGGGCTTGCTCGCGAATACGGTGTATCAGTATCAGATGTTCTGACTGAACCACCGCATTCGCGAGCAAGCCCGCTCCCACATTTGTTATGTGTCGCCAGTCAGCTCAGCAAATCTCTTAAAACCTGGGTAAACGCCCGGCTGCTTTTTTCTTCGCCAGCATGATGCCCATCGCGCACCACCCATTTCCCGTTCACCAGCACATCGCGCACCTGCCGATCCCCGCCAGCAAACAACCAGCGATTGAGAATTCCATCTTCTGTGGCCGTTGCCAGGTACGGATCATTGCCGTCCAGCACCAACCAATCCGCGCGTTTGCCCACTTCCAATCGACCAATCGGTTGCCCAAGCGCCTGCGCGCCGCCGTCCAGGGCCGCATCAAACAACGTGCGCCCGACCATCGGCTGATCGCTGCGATACAAGCGATTGCGTCGCTGATCCCGTAGCCGCTGGCCGTACTCCAACCAGCGCAACTCTTCCACCACGCTCAATGACACATGGCTGTCGGAGCCGATGCCCATGCGTCCACCCTGCGCCAGGAAGTCCACGGCTGGGAAAATCCCGTCGCCCAGGTTGGCTTCGGTGGTCAGGCACAAACCGGCAATCGCGCGGCTCTTGGCCATGCGCGTCACCTCATCTGTATCAGCATGGGTGGCATGCACCAGGCACCAGCGTTCATCGACTTCAACGTTGTCGTACAGCCATTGCAGCGGACGCTTGCCGCGCCAGGCCAGGCAGTCGTCGACTTCCTTTTGCTGTTCGGCGATGTGGATATGCACCGGGCAAGCCTTGTTGCTGGCAGCCAGCACGGCTTGGATTTGTTCCGGTGTCACAGCGCGCAGGGAGTGGAAGCACAGGCCCAGTTGCTGCGCAGGTTGTGCGGCCAGGATGGGTTTCAGCTGCGCCTGCAGGTCCAGATAGTGCTCAGTGCTGTTGATAAACCGACGCTGGCCGTCATTCGGCGCCTGGCCGCCAAACCCGGAATGGGTATAGAGCACCGGCAGCAACGTCAGGCCAATACCGCTGCTGGTGGCCGCCTGGCTGATTTGCCGCGACAGCTCAGTGCGATCGGCGTACGGCTGGCCGCTGACGTCGTGATGCACATAGTGAAACTCGGCCACCGAGGTGTAGCCGGCCTTGAGCATTTCGATATACAGCTGGCGGGCGATGACGTGAAGTTGCTCTGGGTTGATCTTGCCAACCATGCGGTACATCAGGTCGCGCCAGGTCCAGAAACTGTCATTCGGGTTACCGGCCACTTCGGCCAAGCCCGCCATCGCGCGCTGAAATGCATGGGAGTGCAAGTTGGGCATGCCCGCCAAAACCGGGCCTCTCAGCCGTTCTGCGCCTTCGAAGCTGGCATTGGCCTCAACCTTTGTCAGCAGGCCATCGGCGCTGACTTCAAGACGTACATCATTGGCCCATCCATTAGGCAGCAGTGCGCGTTCGGCAAAGAAAGCGGACATGATCAAGGCACCCCGGTCGTGTGTTTATTTGTATATACATATACAGACGTTTGCCTGCTCGGTAAACTCCGGCAATCTACGCATCTTTTCCCTCTGCAAGGATTCCCCGTGCCGACTCCGCCCGCCAACTCTTCGCTGGCTGCCCACATGGACGAAAGTCCGGCGCCCTTGTATGCCCGCGTCAAACAGATGATCAGCCAGCAGATTCTCAACGGCAACTGGCCACCCCATTACCGCGTCCCTTCCGAGAGTGAGTTGGTCAGCGAGCTGGGTTTCAGCCGCATGACCATCAACCGCGCCCTGCGTGAACTCACCGCCGAAGGTCTGCTGGTGCGCATGCAAGGCGTGGGGACTTTCGTCGCCGAGCCCAAGAGCCAGTCGGCGCTGTTTGAAGTGCACAACATTGCCGATGAGATCGCCTCCCGCGGTCATCGGCACACATGCCAGGTGATTACCTTGGGCGAAGAGGCCGCCGGTTCCGAACGCGCCGTTGCCCTGGAAATGCGTGAAGGCGGGCGGGTGTTCCACTCGTTGATCGTGCACTTCGAAAACGATATTCCCGTGCAAATCGAAGACCGCTTCGTCAACGCCCTGGTCGCCCCGGAATACCTGCAACAGGATTTCACCCAACAGACGCCTTACGCGTATTTGAACCAGGTGGCGCCGCTTACAGAAGGCGAGCACGTGGTCGAGGCGATCCTGGCCGACGCGTCCGAGTGCGCGCTGTTGCAGATCGAACCCACCGAACCGTGCCTGTTGATTCGCCGACGCACCTGGTCCGGCCGCCAGCCGGTGACCGCTGCGCGCTTGATCCACCCCGGTTCCCGTCACAGCCTGGAAGGACGTTTCAGCAAATGAGTGAAGTGAAAGTCTGGCGCGCCGCTGACTACGTGCGCATGCCGTGGAAAAACGGCGGTGGCAGCACCGAAGAGATCACCCGTGACGCCGGTGCGGGTCTGGATGGCTTTGGCTGGCGCCTGTCGATTGCTGATATCGCCGAGTCGGGTGGCTTCTCCACGTTCGCCGGCTACCAGCGGGTGATCACCGTAATCCAGGGCGCGGGCATGGTATTGACCGTCGATGGCGAGGAGCAGCGCGGGTTGTTACCGCTGCAAGCGTTCGCGTTCAAGGGTGACAGCCAGGTCTCATGCCGCCTCATCACCGGGCCGATCCGTGACTTCAACCTGATCTATTCGCCAGCGCGGTATCACGCGCGGTTGCAGTGGATTGATGGCGAACAGCGCTTTTTCACCACCGCGCAGACGGTGTTGGTGTTTAGCGTGGCGGATGAAGTGAAGGTGCTGGAGCACAAGCTCGGTCACCACGACTGCCTGCAAGTCGACGGTAACACTGGCTTGCTGGATATTTCCGTCAGCGGCCGCAGCTGCATTATCGAACTGACCCAACTCGGTTAACACCTGTGGGAGCGGGCTTGCTCGCGAATACGGTGTATCAGTGCCAGATGAGCTGGCTGATCCACCGCATTCGCGAGCAAGCCCGCTCCCACATTTGCTTTGTGGTGTTCACAAAATCTGTTTCCCGCCTCCGCACCAATTTGTTACCGAATGCCCCAGCGTGGCGCAAAACCTTCCTTTCGCTACAACCCCTCTGCACGACCAACAACCTCTGTAAGAAATTTCATCAAGTCCAAAGGCCTTAATTTCCAAGGCTCGCGCCCCCTTTCCCAAAAAATCTCAACAACGTCCTCAACAAGTTGGCCGCTTGATTGCATATGCTTGTATGTACAAGTAAAGATGTGTGCGTAAGACTCTCCTTCGCACCATCAATGTTCGCGCATCGATCGCCGAGGAGTCTTAGCTGTGACCAAGCCTACAAAATACCGTGACGTTGAAATCCGCGCCGCCCGCGGTAACAAGCTCACCGCCAAAAGCTGGCTGACTGAAGCGCCGCTGCGCATGCTGATGAACAACCTCGACCCACAAGTGGCCGAGAACCCGAAGGAACTGGTGGTGTACGGTGGCATCGGCCGCGCGGCGCGTAACTGGGAGTGCTATGACCAGATCGTCGAGAGCCTCACTAACCTGAATGACGACGAAACCCTGCTGGTGCAGTCCGGCAAACCGGTTGGTGTGTTCAAGACCCACAGCAACGCTCCACGCGTACTGATCGCCAACTCCAACCTGGTACCGCACTGGGCCAGCTGGGAGCACTTCAACGAACTGGATGCCAAGGGCCTGGCCATGTACGGCCAGATGACCGCCGGCAGCTGGATCTACATCGGCAGCCAAGGCATCGTCCAGGGCACCTACGAAACCTTCGTCGAAGCCGGTCGCCAGCATTACAACAGCGACCTCACTGGCCGTTGGGTGCTCACCGCCGGCCTCGGCGGCATGGGCGGCGCCCAGCCTCTGGCCGCGACCCTGGCTGGCGCTTGCTCGCTGAACATCGAATGCCAGCAGGTCAGCATCGACTTCCGCCTCGCCAGCCGCTATGTCGACGAGCAAGCCACCGACCTCGACGACGCCCTGGCGCGCATCGCCAAGTACACCAAGGAAGGCAAGGCCATCTCCATCGCCTTGCTGGGCAACGCGGCCGAAATTCTGCCGGAACTGGTCAAGCGCGGTGTGCGCCCGGACATGGTTACCGACCAGACCAGCGCCCACGACCCACTCAACGGCTACCTGCCTGCCGGCTGGACCTGGGACGAATACCGCGCCCGCGCCAAGACCGAGCCGGCCGAAGTGATCAAGGCCGCCAAGCAGTCGATGGCCGTTCACGTCAAAGCCATGTTGGAATTCCAGAAACAAGGCATCCCGACCTTCGACTACGGCAACAACATCCGCCAGATGGCGCAAGAAGTCGGCGTGGAAAACGCATTCGACTTCCCAGGTTTTGTACCGGCCTATATCCGCCCACTGTTCTGCCGTGGCATCGGTCCGTTCCGCTGGGCAGCACTGTCCGGCGACCCGCAAGACATCTACAAAACCGACGCCAAGGTCAAAGAGCTGATCCCGGACGACGCCCACCTGCACAACTGGCTGGACATGGCGCGCGAGCGCATCAGCTTCCAGGGCCTGCCGGCACGTATCTGCTGGGTTGGCCTGGGCCAACGCGCCAAGCTCGGCCTGGCATTCAACGAAATGGTACGCAGCGGCGAGCTGTCGGCACCGGTCGTGATCGGTCGTGACCACCTCGACTCCGGTTCGGTGTCCAGCCCGAACCGCGAAACCGAAGCCATGCAGGACGGTTCCGACGCTGTGTCCGACTGGCCGCTGCTCAACGCCCTGCTCAACACCGCAAGCGGCGCGACCTGGGTTTCGCTGCACCACGGCGGCGGCGTGGGTATGGGCTTCTCGCAGCACTCCGGCATGGTCATCGTCTGCGACGGTACCGATGAAGCGGCTGAGCGCATTGCCCGTGTGCTGCATAACGACCCGGCTACCGGTGTCATGCGTCACGCCGATGCGGGTTACCAGATCGCGATCGATTGCGCCAAAGAGCAGGGCCTCAACCTCCCGATGATCAAATAACCCTATGTGGGAGCGGGCTTGCTCGCGAATACGGTGTGCCAGTCGCCGGAATCGCCAGCTGTCCTACCGCTTTCGCGAGCAAGCCCGCTCCCACATTTGATCGGCGTTGCACACAAAAACAATCCATCAGAGGTTGAACACCCATGGCTGCAAATGACACCACCCCGTTGATCGAAAGGCGTTCGATCGACTACATCCCGGAAGCGGAAAGACATGGTCGTCTATTGAGCCAGTTCACCCTGTGGCTGGGTGCCAACCTGCAGATCACTGCGATTGTCACCGGGGCCTTGGCCGTGGTGCTAGGCGGTGATGTGTTCTGGTCGTTGATCGGTCTGTTGATCGGCCAACTGCTGGGCGGTGGCGTGATGGCGTTGCACGCCGCGCAAGGTCCGCAATTGGGTTTGCCGCAGATGATCTCCAGCCGCGTGCAGTTTGGCGTGTATGGCGCGGTGATCCCGCTGGTGTTGGTGTGCCTGATGTACATCGGTTTTTCCGCCAGCGGTTCGCTGTTGGCGGGGCAAGCGGTGGCGCAGTTGCTGCACGTGGAAGACTGGGTCGGCATCGTGTTGTTCGCAGGCTTGATCATGGTGTTTACCATTTTCGGCTATCGCGTCATCCACGGCATAGGGCGCGTGGCCAGCGTGCTCGGCGTCATCGCGTTTGTGTACCTGTTCTATAAATTGCTGGCAGGTAACGACGTTGGCGCGCTGCTGGGCAACAAGCACTTTTCCCTCAGCAGTTTTCTGTTGGCGATCTCGTTGTCGGCGTCGTGGCAGATTGCGTTCGGCCCTTACGTGGCGGACTACTCGCGCTATCTACCACGTAGCACGTCCGCGTCGAAAACCTTCTGGGCCGTTGGCCTGGGTTCGGTGATCGGTGCGCAGGCGTCGATGGTATTTGGCGTGTTCGCCGCGGCCCTGGCGGGTACGCAATTTGCCCACCACGAAGTGTCGTTCATCGTCAGCCTGGGCGGTACCGGGGTTGTCGCGGCGCTGCTGTATTTCAGCATCGCCTTCGGCAAGGTCACCGTGACCACCCTGAATGCCTACGGCAGCTTCATGTCCATCGCGACGATCATCAGCGGTTTTCGTGGCAGCCGGCACATCTCGAGTGCGGTGCGCCTGCTGTACATCTTCCTGATGGTGTCGATTGCTGCTGCGCTGGCGCTGTTGGGCAAGGACTCGTTTCTCAAGGACTTCTCCGCGTTCATCCTGTTCCTGCTTGCGTTCTTCACTCCGTGGAGCGCGATCAACCTGGTGGATTTCTACTGCATCACCAAGGAGCGCTACGACATTCCGGCGCTGTCCAACCCCAACGGTCGCTACGGTCGCTGGAACGTGATGGGCATCAGCATCTATGTGTTCGGCGTGCTGATCCAGATGCCGTTCATCTCCACGCACTTCTACACCGGCCCCCTGGTCGCCAGCCTTGGCGACACCGATATCTCTTGGATCATCGGTCTGGTGGTACCGGCGGCGCTTTACTACTGGGCCGCGAAAAAGTGGCACGGCGCAATTCCTGAACACCTGATCCTGCCGGTAGAGCAGGGCGCTGCACCAACGACGACAAACGGGCTGGCTGCACAGGCCTGATGGGACGTGGACAGGGCAGGATGCCTACTGACTGCCGTAATCCATTTCAAGATTGGGAGCGTCACAACAATGAAAATGCATAAAACCTTGTTGGCCACACTGTTCTCTGCGGGCGTGCTGGCTTCTGTCGGCGCCCAAGCGGCCGGCTGGTGCGAGTCCGGTAAGCCGGTGAAATTCGCAGGCCTGAACTGGGAAAGCGGCATGCTGCTTACCGACATCCTGCAAACCGTGCTGGAAAAAGGCTACGACTGCAAAACCGACAGCCTGCCGGGCAACTCCATCACCATGGAAAACGCCCTGAGCAGCAACGACATCCAAGTGTTTGCCGAAGAGTGGGTGGGCCGCAGCGAAGTCTGGAACAAGGCCGAGAAGGCCGGCAAAGTCGTCGGTGTCGGCGCGCCCGTGGTAGGGGCGGTCGAAGGCTGGTACGTACCGCGCTACGTGATCGAAGGCGATGCCAAGCGCAAGCTGGAAGCCAAGGCGCCGGACCTGAAAAGCATCGCCGACCTGGCCAAGTACGCGTCGGTGTTCAAGGATCAGGAAGAACCGTCCAAGGGCCGTTTCTACAACTGCCCAGCCGGTTGGACCTGCGAGCTGGACAACACCGAGATGCTGAAAAGTTACGGCCTGGAAAGCACCTACACCAACTTCCGCCCAGGCACTGGCCCGGCGCTGGATGCGGCAGTGCTGTCGAGCTACAAGCGTGGCGAGCCGATCCTGTTCTATTACTGGTCGCCAACTCCGCTGATGGGCCAGGTCGACCTGGTCAAGCTGGAAGAAAAACCCGGCGTGGATAAAACCGTGAGCATCAAGGTCGGTCTGTCCAAGACCTTCCACGAGCAGGCCCCGGAATTGGTGGCCGTGCTGGAAAAGGTCAACCTACCCATCGACCTGCTTAACCAGAACCTCGGTCGCATGGCCAAAGAGCGAATTGAGTCGCCAAAACTGGCGAAAATTTTCCTCAAGGAACATCCTGAAGTCTGGCACGCATGGGTGAGCGACGACGCAGCCAAGAAAATCGACGCGGCCTTGTAGGTCAAGCGTGCCCGGCTACCCTGATGGGTTGGCCGGGCGCCTGGCCACAACCCATTGGATCGAGAGCACGATATGTTTCCTGAGAGTTTTACGTTTTCCATCGCCGACTGGGTCAACGGTTGGGTGGACTCACTGGTCACCAACTACGGCGATGTGTTCCGGCACATCTCCGACACCCTGTTATGGGCCATCGTCAACCTGGAAGGGCTGCTGCGCGCAGCACCCTGGTGGCTGATGCTGGCCATCGTCGGCGCTGTCGCCTGGCACGCCACCCGCAAGGTGGTGACCACGGCGGTGATCGTCGGCCTCTTGTTCCTGGTGGGCGCGGTTGGCCTGTGGGACAAGCTGATGCAGACGCTTGCCTTGATGATGGTGGCCACGGTGATCTCGGTGTTGATCGGCATTCCGCTGGGCATTCTCTCGGCGCGCAGCAATCGCCTGCGCTCGGTGTTGATGCCGCTGTTGGACATCATGCAAACCATGCCGAGTTTCGTGTACCTGATCCCGGTATTGATGCTGTTCGGCCTGGGCAAGGTCCCGGCGATTTTCGCCACGGTGATCTACGCCGCGCCGCCGCTGATTCGCCTGACCGACCTGGGTATTCGCCAAGTCGATGGCGAAGTCATGGAAGCCATCAATGCCTTCGGTGCCAACCGTTGGCAGCAACTGTTCGGCGTGCAACTGCCGCTGGCACTGCCCAGCATCATGGCCGGTATCAACCAGACCACCATGATGGCGCTGTCGATGGTGGTGATCGCCTCGATGATCGGCGCTCGTGGCTTGGGTGAAGACGTGCTCGTCGGCATCCAGACCCTCAACGTCGGCCGTGGCCTCGAAGCCGGCTTGGCGATTGTGATTCTCGCAGTGGTCATCGACCGCATTACCCAGGCCTATGGTCGTCCACGGCATGAGGCGAGCAAATGACTACTGTCAGCAAAATTGAAGTTAAAAACGTCTTCAAGATCTTCGGCGCCCGTTCCAAGGACGCGCTGTCGCTGATCGGCCAGGGCAAGACCAAGGACCAGGTACTGGCCGAAACCGGTTGCGTGGTCGGCGTGAACGACTTGTCGCTGAGCATCGGCACCGGCGAGATCTTTGTGATCATGGGCCTGTCGGGTTCCGGCAAATCCACGCTGGTGCGCCACTTCAACCGCCTGATCGACCCTACCAGTGGCGCGATCCTGGTGGACGGCGAAGACATCCTGCAGCTGGACATGGAAGCCCTGCGCCAATTCCGTCGGCACAAGATCAGCATGGTGTTCCAGAGCTTCGGCCTGCTGCCCCACAAGAGCGTGCTCGATAACGTTGCCTACGGCCTCAAGGTGCGCGGCGAAACCAAGCAGGTCTGCGCCGAGCGCGCCCTGCACTGGATCGAAACCGTGGGCCTCAAGGGGTACGAAAACAAATACCCGCACCAGCTCTCGGGCGGCATGCGCCAGCGTGTCGGCCTGGCCCGCGCATTGGCGGCGGACACCGACATCATCCTGATGGACGAAGCGTTCAGCGCCCTCGACCCGTTGATCCGCGCCGAGATGCAGGACCAGTTGCTGGAGCTGCAAAAGACCCTGCACAAAACCATCGTGTTCATCACCCACGACCTCGACGAGGCCGTGCGCATCGGCAACCGCATCGCGATTCTCAAGGACGGCAAGCTGATCCAGGTCGGCACGCCGCGCGAGATCCTGCATTCGCCGGCGGATGAGTATGTGGACCGGTTTGTTCAGCGGCGGGCGGCGGTGGTTTGATCCGGATTGTGTGGTGAGCCGGCTGGCCTCTTCGCGAGCAAGCCCGCTCCCACAGGGGAAATGCATTCCAAATGTGGGAGCGGGCTTGCTCGCGAAGAGGCCGGTAAGGCTGCGCAAGAGTTAAGAAAGGTATGAAGATGTCCCAGCCAACAAAAATCATCATCGCCAACGCCCCTATGCGTTGGCAGGACGTAGTCGCCGTGGCCCGCCACGGCGCGGTCCTCGAACTCTCGGGCCAGGCCTGGGCGCGCATCGACAATGCCCAGGCTATCGTGCAGCGCATTGTCACCAGCGGCGAACGCGCCTACGGCGTGAACACCGGGCTGGGTGCGTTGTGCAACGTGTCGCTCAAGGGCGAACAACTGAGCCAACTGTCGCGCAATACCCTGCTGAGCCACGCGTGTGGCGTGGGCCCGGTGCTGAGCGATGAGCAAACCCGCGCGATCATCTGCGCGGCCATCATCAACTACAGCCACGGCAAATCCGGCCTGCATCCGCAGGTGGTGCACTCGCTGCTGGCGCTGCTCAACCACGGCATTACGCCGCAAGTGCCGTCCCAGGGCTCGGTGGGTTACCTGACCCACATGGCCCACATCGGCGTGGCGTTGCTCGGTGTGGGCAACGTGAGCTACAAGGGCCAGATCGTCCCGGCGCAACAGGCCTTGAGCGCCGAAGGCTTGCAGCCGGTGGTGCTGGGTGCCAAAGACGGCTTGTGCCTGGTCAACGGCACGCCGTGTATGACCGGCCTGAGTAGCCTGGCGCTGGCCGACGCGCATCATCTGCTGCAATGGGCCGACGTGATCGGCGCGATGAGTTTCGAAGCGCAGCGTGGCCAGATTGATGCGTTCGACGAAGAAATTATCGCCCTCAAGCCGCACCCCGGCATGCAACTCGTGGGGATGAACCTACGTGCATTGCTCGACGGCAGTGAAGTGATCGCCAGTAGCAAAGGCATTCGTACCCAAGACGCGCTGAGCATCCGCTCGATCCCGCAGATCCACGGTGCAGCCCGCGACCAGGTAGAGCACGCCACTCGCCAGGTCGAGACCGAACTCAACAGCGCCACCGACAACCCGCTGGTACTCGGCACTCCAGACAACTACCGCGTCGTGTCCCAGGCCAACCCGCACGGGCAGTCGGTCGCACTGGCGGCAGACATGCTCGCCATTGCCATGGCCGAAATCGGCTCGGTGGCCGAGCGTCGCCTGGACCGCCTGATCAACCCTCACGTCAGCGGCCTGCCGGCGTTCCTGGTGAGCAACCCCGGGGTCAACTCCGGGATGATGATCGTGCAGTACGTCGCCGCCTCCCTGTGCGGGCAAAACCGCCAACTGGCGCAACCCGCGGTGCTCGATAACTTCGTCACTTCGGGCCTGCAGGAAGACCATCTGAGCATGGGCACGAGTGCCGCGCTGAAGCTGTACTCGGTGCTGGCCAACGTCACCCAGATCCTCGCCATCGAATATTTGCTGGCCGCCCAGGCCTTTGAGTTTCTCAAGGACCAGCGTTTTGGCGTCGGCACCGACCGTGCCTGGCGCTTGTTGCGTGAAGTGGTCCCGGCCTATGAGCAGGACCGCTGGCTGGCACCCGATATTGCAGCTGCCGCCACCTTGCTCAAAGCCACTGCCTTACCGAATCTGCACTGAATAACAATTTCAAAGGAGTATGAATGTGACTGCGCTAAATCTGATTCCAGGCCAACTGAGCCTTGCCCAACTGCGGGCCATCTACCAGCAGCCGGTGACTCTCAGTCTGGATGACAGCGCCACGGCGCAGATCGAAGCCAGTGTTGCCTGCGTGGAGCAGATTCTCGCCGAGAACCGCACCGCCTACGGCATCAACACCGGTTTCGGCCTGCTGGCCTCGACCCGCATCGCCAGCGAAGACCTGGAAAACCTCCAGCGTTCCCTGGTGCTGTCCCACGCCGCTGGCGTGGGTGAGCCGATCAGCGACGCGCTGGTGCGGCTGGTCATGGTGCTCAAGGTCAACAGCCTGAGCCGTGGGTTCTCCGGGATTCGTCGCCAGGTGATAGACGCGCTGATCGCACTGATCAACGCCGAGGTGTACCCGCATATTCCTTTGAAAGGTTCGGTGGGCGCCTCCGGTGACCTGGCGCCGTTGGCGCACATGTCCCTGGTCCTGCTGGGTGAAGGTAAGGCGCGTTACAAAGGTGAATGGCTGGAAGCCGCCGAGGCGCTGAAAGTCGCCGGCCTTGCGCCGCTGACCCTCGCCGCCAAGGAAGGTCTGGCGCTGCTCAACGGCACCCAGGTGTCCACCGCGTACGCCCTGCGTGGCCTGTTCGAAGGCGAAGATTTGTTCGCGGGCGCCTTGGCGTGTGGCGGCCTCACCGTGGAAGCAGTGTTGGGTTCGCGCTCGCCGTTCGACGCACGTATTCATGCGGCGCGCGGCCAGCGTGGGCAGATCGATTCGGCTGCGGCCTACCGCGACCTGCTGGGTGAAAGCAGCCAGGTGTCCCAGTCGCACCAGAACTGCGACAAGGTGCAAGACCCGTACTCCTTGCGCTGCCAGCCACAAGTCATGGGCGCCTGCCTGACCCAGTTCCGCCAGGCGGCCGAAGTGCTCGTCGTGGAAGCCAACGCCGTGTCGGATAACCCGCTGGTGTTTGCCGCCGAAGGTGACGTGATCTCTGGCGGTAACTTCCACGCCGAACCGGTGGCCATGGCCGCTGACAACATGGCGTTGGCTATCGCCGAAATCGGTTCGCTGAGTGAGCGCCGCATCTCGCTGATGATGGACAAGCACATGTCCCAGTTGCCGCCATTCCTGGTGGGCAACGGCGGGGTCAACTCCGGCTTCATGATCGCCCAGGTGACCGCCGCCGCACTCGCCAGCGAGAACAAGGCGCTGGCCCATCCCCATAGCGTGGACAGCCTGCCGACCTCCGCCAACCAGGAAGACCACGTCTCCATGGCGCCGGCTGCGGGCAAGCGTCTGTGGGAAATGGCCGAGAACACCCGTGGCATCCTCGCCGTGGAATGGCTGGCCGCGTGCCAAGGCCTGGACCTGCGCGAAGGCCTGAAAACCTCGCCCAAGCTGGAAAAAGCGCGCGGCATTCTGCGCAGCAAAGTCGCGTTCTACGACAAGGACCGCTTCTTCGCGCCGGACATCAACGCCGCCAGCGAACTGCTCGCCAGCCGCTGCCTGAATGAGCTGGTATCGGCCAAGTTGCTGCCAAGCCTCTAAGCCGCTACACGGCTCCAATGTGGGAGCAGGCAAGCCAGCTCCCACACTTGATCTTCTGCATATTCGAATTTTCTCAGGATAAAAATAATTAAGGACGAGAAATGCACCAGCAAGAAAAGGGTTTGAAACGCGGCCTAAGCGCCCGACATATTCGCTTTATGGCACTCGGTTCCGCGATTGGTACCGGGCTGTTCTACGGGTCTGCCTCAGCTATCCAGATGGCCGGTCCCGCTGTGCTGCTGGCCTACCTGATCGGCGGCGCCGCCGTGTTCATGGTGATGCGCGCCCTTGGTGAAATGGCCGTGCACAATCCGGTGTCCGGTTCGTTCGGCCAGTACGCCAGCACCTACCTGGGCCCCTTGGCCGGTTTTATCCTCGGCTGGACCTACGCGTTTGAAATGATCATCGTCTGCCTGGCCGACGTGACCGCCTTCGGCATCTACATGGGCTTCTGGTTTCCCGAAGTCGCGCGCTGGGTGTGGGTACTCGGCATTGTGTTTTTGATCGGTGGCCTGAACCTGTGCAACGTCAAAGTGTTTGGCGAAATGGAGTTCTGGCTGTCGTTGCTCAAGGTAGGCGCCATCGTCGCAATGATCCTCGGCGGCTTTGGCATCATGCTGTTCGGTATTCATTCTGCCGGCGACACCCAGGCCAGTGGCCTCAGCAACCTATGGGCCCACGGCGGCTTCATGCCTAACGGCGTCGGTGGCCTGGTCGCCTCGTTCGCCGTGGTGATGTTTGCCTTTGGCGGCATCGAAATCATCGGCATCACTGCCGGTGAAGCCAAGGACCCGCAACGCGTGATCCCCAAGGCAATCAACGCCGTGCCGCTGCGTATCCTGTTGTTCTACGTGCTGACCCTGTTTGTGCTGATGGCCATCTATCCGTGGCCGCAGATCGGCAGCCAGGGCAGTCCGTTCGTGCAGATCTTCAGCAACCTGGGGATTGGCTCGGCGGCCACCATCCTCAACATCGTGGTGATCTCGGCGGCGGTCTCGGCCATCAACAGCGACATCTTCGGCGCCGGCCGCATGATGTACGGCCTGGCCCAGCAGGGGCAGGCGCCCAAGGGCTTTGCCCAGTTGTCCAAGCAAGGTGTGCCGTGGATGACCGTGGTGGTCATGGGCGCGGCGCTGCTGGGTGGTGTGGTGCTCAACTACCTGATCCCGGAAAACGTGTTCTTGCTGATCGCCTCGATTGCCACCTTCGCCACCGTGTGGGTGTGGCTGATGATTCTGTTCACCCAGGTCGCCATGCGCCGCTCCATGACGCCTGAGCAGGTGGCTGAATTGAAATTCCCGGTACCGTTCTGGCCCTATGCGCCAGCCGCGGCGATCGTGTTCATGCTGTTCGTGTTTGGCGTGCTGGGTTACTTCCCGGACACTCAGGCAGCCTTGTTGGTTGGTGCCATATGGATCGTGCTGCTGGTCGTTGCCTACCTGCTGTGGGTAAAACCCGCCGCCGGGCAAGCGGCCAAGGTCCACTATGACCCGGCTTTGTCTCATCGTTAATTCAGGGAGGCGTTGATGAAAACGCTTTGGCAACACTGCCACGTCGCAACCATGGCCCAGGGTAAATACTCGATCATCGAGGATGCCGCCATGGTCACAGCCGGTTCGCTCATCGAGTGGATCGGCCCCCGCAGCCAAGTGCCAACGGCAGACTATGCCCAGGTGCATGACCTGCAAGGCGCGTGGGTGACCCCCGGGCTGATCGACTGCCACACCCACACGGTGTTCGGTGGCAATCGCAGCGGCGAATTCGAGCAACGCCTCGAAGGCGTGAGCTACGCCGAAATCGCAGCCAAGGGTGGCGGTATTGCCAGCACTGTGCGCGCCACCCGTGCGGCGAGCGAAGATGAACTGTTCGCAAGCGCCCACAAACGCCTGCGCAGTTTGCTGCGCGACGGCGTGACCACGGTGGAAATCAAATCCGGCTACGGCCTCGACTTGGCCAACGAACGCAAGATGCTGCGGGTGGCACGCCGTCTCGGCGAAGCGCTGCCGGTCAGCGTGCGTGCCACGTGCCTGGCGGCTCACGCGTTGCCACCGGAGTACAAGGACCGCGCCGACGACTACATCGAGCATATCTGCACCGACATGCTGCCGGCCCTGGCGGCGGAAGGGCTGGTGGATGCGGTGGATGCGTTCTGCGAGTACCTGGCGTTTTCCACCGAACAGGTGGAGCGCGTGTTCAAGGTTGCGCAGCAACTGGGACTGCCGGTGAAACTGCATGCCGAGCAGCTGTCGTCGCTGCACGGCTCCAGCCTGGCTGCGCGTTATCACGCGCTGTCGGCGGATCACCTGGAGTTCATGACCGAAGAAGACGCCATCGCCATGGCCGCCTCCGGCACTGTCGCCGTGTTGCTGCCGGGCGCGTTCTACTTCTTGCGCGAAACCCAATTGCCGCCCATGGAAGCGCTGCGTAAGCACGGCGTGAAGATCGCCATCGCCAGCGACCTCAACCCCGGCACTTCGCCGGCGTTGTCGGTGCGCCTGATGCTGAACATGGCCTGCACCCTGTTCCGCATGACCCCGGAAGAAGCCTTGGCCGGTGCTACGCAACATGCCGCCACCGCGCTGGGCATGGGCGCTACCCATGGTTCGCTGGAAGTGGGCAAGGTTGCGGACTTCGTCGCCTGGCAGATTGATCGTCCCGCTGACCTTGCCTACTGGCTGGGTGGCGAGCTGGATAAACGCGTCGTGCGCCATGGCGCCGACGTCACGGTTTGAGAGGAATACTGCTGTGGATAAGGTTCTGAACTTCAAACAAGGCCGCGTACCGCTGCTGATCAGCATGCCCCACGCCGGCCTGCGCCTGACACCCACCGTGCAATCCGGGTTGATCCCCGAGGCCCAAAGCCTGCCGGACACCGACTGGCACATCCCCACGCTGTATGACTTTGCCGAAGCGTTGGGTGCAAGCACCCTGGCGGCGGAGTACTCGCGGTTCGTGATCGACCTGAACCGGCCGTCCGACGATAAACCGCTGTACGTCGGCGCCACCACTGGCCTGTACCCGGCCACGCTGTTCGACGGTGTGCCGTTGTTCCGTGAGGGCCTGGAACCGAGCAAGGCCGAGCGCGCGACCTACCTTGAACGCATCTGGGGCCCGTACCACCAGACCCTGCAAAACGAGCTGGCGCGGCTCAAGGCCGAGTTCGGCTACGCGTTGCTGTTCGATGCGCACTCGATCCGTTCGGTGATCCCGCACCTGTTCGACGGCAAGTTGCCGGACTTCAACCTCGGCACCTTCAACGGCGCCGCGTGTGATCCCGAATTGGCCAGCCAACTGGAAGCCATTTGCGCCGAGCATCCGCAGTACACCCATGTGCTTAACGGGCGCTTCAAGGGTGGGCATATCACCCGGCATTACGGCAACCCGGCGCAGGATATTCATGCGGTGCAGTTGGAACTGGGCCAGTGCACGTATATGGAAGAGTTTGAGCCGTTCCGGTACCGCGCAGACCTGGCCGAGCCGACGCGGGTGGTGTTGAAGCAGTTGTTGGAAGGGTTGTTAGCCTGGGGGCAGAAGCGTTACGGCTGAAATTGCTTTAGCGAGCAAGCCCGCTCCCACATTTGACTGCATTCCAAAGTTGGAACTCGGTCAAGTGTGGGGGCGGGCTTGCTCGCGAAGACGGCCCCACAGTCGCCCCAGTGCAACTGCCCGTCGCCACAGTTCGTGTTAACCAAGGTCTCACTGCGTAAGGTTGTGAAATAAAAACAGCCGAGTGAGCCCATCCCCATGAAAAAACTGTTGTTGCCCTTCATCGGTGCCGCACTGCTCAGTGCGCAAGTCATGGCCGCCGAGCCGGCCTCCTGCAAAAACATCCGCATGGGCGTGGTCAGCTGGACGGACGTGATCGCCACCTCCGGCATGGCCGATGTGCTGCTCAATGGCCTGGGTTACGACAGCAAGCAGACCAGCGCCGTGCAGCAGATCATCTTTGCCGGTATTCGCGACAAGCGCCTGGATATCTTCCTCGGCTACTGGAAGCCGGCGATGGACAACAACATTGCACCGTTCGTGGCGGCCAAGCAGGTCAAGGTGTTCGATAAGCCTAGCCTCGCCGATGCCCAGGCCACCCTGGCCGTGCCGCAATACGTGGCCGATGCGGGGTTGAAGACGTTTGCCGATATTGCCCGCTTCAAGGACAAGCTGGGCGGCAAGATCTATGGCATTGAACCCGGTAGCGGCGCGAATACCGACATTCAGAAAATGATCGATACCAACCACTTCGGCCTCGGCGGCTTCAAGCTGGTGGCCTCAGGGGAGGCGGGCATGCTGGCAGCCGTGCAGCGGGCGGTGAACCGCAAGGAGTTCGTGGTGTTCGTCGGTTGGACCCCGCACCCGATGAACATCAATATGAAGATGGCCTACCTCACCGGCAGCGAAGATGTATTCGGTCCCGACGAAGGCCGCGCCACCGTGTCTACGGTGACTGCGCCCGACTTCGCCGAGCGTTGCCCGAATGCCAACCGCTTGCTGGAAAACCTCACGTTTACCGCCGCCCAGGAAAGCCAGTTGATGGTGCCGATCATGGAGCGCCAGTCGCCCCAGGACGTAGCGAAGCAATGGTTACGTGATCATCCCGAGGACTTGCGACGCTGGTTGGCCGGGGTCACGGCGTTTGATGGCAAGGACGGTGTAGAAGCTATACAGGCCAGCCTAAAACCTTGAGTCGTGCTTGTCAGACTCAACAACACCGGACAAATGTGGGAGCGGGCTTGCTCGCGAAGGCGTCGTGACAGTCGATTCATGTGCGACTGATACACCGCATTCGCGAGCAAGCCCGCTCCCACATTTTTAGATTTTCAGCGTTCAGGATATTCGCGTATGTATCCGATTTCTCCGCAGCTTGCCGCCTTTGTCGCCAAAACCGAATCCTTCACCAGCGACGACTCATCCCTGGCCGGTTTACGCCAGAACTATGACCGTATGTGCCAGGTATTCACCCCCGCACGCCCGGAAGGACTGCTAATCGAAGACTTCTGCCTGGCCGGCGTCAACGTCCGCAGTTACCTGCCCACTACCCCGACGCCACCCAACGGCTGGCCCTGTCTTCTATATATGCACGGCGGCGGTTGGGTCGTCGGCGGGTTGGATTCCCACGACTTCATCTGTTTCGAGCTGGCCAATACCTTGCAGGTGCTGGTCATCGCCATCGACTACCGGCTAGCCCCCGAGCACCCTTTCCCAGCCGCCTACGACGATTGCCGCGCTGTGTGGCAGGCAATCCAGGCCGGGCAGGGGCCATACGCCATCGACCTGCAACGCCTGGTGGTGGCGGGCGACAGTGCGGGCGGCAACCTGGCGGCGGCGTTGTGCCTGGGGTTGCGGGACGATGGGCAACCGCTACCGAGAGCCCAGGTGCTGGTCTACCCAGGCCTGGGTGGTCCGGCTGATCTGCCATCGCGGCGCGATTGCATGGATGCACCGCTACTCAGCAGCGCCGACACCGACTGCTACCTGGCGCTGTACCTGCTGGGCACCGAGAAACCGTCGGCCTACGCCATGCCGTTGCTGGCCAAGGATTTCAGCGGTCTGCCAGAGGCTTTTATCGCCGTGGCCCAATTCGACCCGCTGCGTGATGACGGCATGCTTTACGCCGAACGCCTGCAAGCGGCTGGCGTGACCACGTTGCTCTACCCCGGCAAGGGCCTGGTCCACGGTTGTCTGCGGGCGCGGCGCCAGGTGCCGGAGGTAGACCGGCTCTACGACTACCTGCTGGATTACCTGAGGAGCGAAGGGATGACACAGGTCTAAGCGCTCAAGGACATGCTCATTGCACAATTCGGGTTTATAGTGCCAGACGGCAAAAATAATCGACGTCCCCCCAGGGATGAACCCGACCCCCTACGGAGCGCGCAATGCAGACTTGGTACCCGCAGATCAAACCCTACGCCCGGCACGATCTGGCCGTCGACGACACCCATACCCTGTACGTCGATGAAAGCGGCTCCCCCGAAGGCTTGCCCGTCGTATTCATCCATGGAGGCCCTGGCGCCGGTTGCGACGCCCAGAGCCGCTGCTATTTCGATCCGAACCTGTACCGCATCGTCACTTTCGACCAACGTGGCTGCGGGCGCTCCACACCGCGTGCCAGCCTTGAGAACAACACCACTTGGGACTTGGTCGCCGATATGGAGCGCATCCGTGAGCACCTGGGCATCGACAAGTGGGTGCTGTTTGGCGGCTCCTGGGGCTCGACCCTGGCACTGGCCTACGCGCAAACCCATCCCGAGCGTGTGCATGGCTTGATCGTGCGCGGCATCTTCCTGGCGCGCCCGCAGGACATCGAGTGGTTCTACCAGGCGGGCGCCAGCCGCCTGTTCCCGGATTACTGGCAGGACTACCTCGCGCCAATCCCGCTGGACGAGCGCCACGACATGGTCGCGGCCTACCACAAGCGCCTCACCGGCAACGACCAGATCGCCCAGATGCATGCGGCCAAGGCCTGGTCCGGTTGGGAAGGGCGCATGTTGGGCCTATGCCCGAGCCCGCAGCACGTGGAGCGGTTTTCCGAGCCGCAGCGCGCCTTGTCCATCGCACGGATCGAGTGCCACTACTTCACCAACAATTCCTTCCTGGAGCCCAACCAGCTAATTCGCGATATGCACAAGATCGCCCATCTGCCTGGCGTAATCATCCACGGGCGCTACGATATGATCTGCCCGTTGGATAACGCTTGGGAGTTGCACCAGGCTTGGCCCAACAGCGAGTTGCAGGTGATCCGCGAGGCTGGCCACGCGGCATCCGAACCCGGTATCACCGATGCCTTGGTGCGCGCGACCAGCCAAATGGCCCGCCGTTTGCTCGACCTGCCGCCTGAAGAAGCATGAAGGGCCTGCTGCAACGGGTGCGTGGCGCCCGCGTCGAGGTAGCGGGCGAAATCGTCGGCGCGATTGACCAGGGTTTGCTGGTGCTGGTGGCGGTTGAACCTTCGGATACCCCCGAGAGCGCCGACAAACTGCTGCACAAGCTGCTTAACTATCGGGTGTTCAGCGACGACGAGGGCAAGATGAACCTGTCGCTGAAGGACGTGAGTGGCGGTTTGTTGCTGGTGTCGCAGTTCACGCTGGCGGCGGATACCAAGAGCGGGCTACGGCCAAGCTTCTCCACAGCGGCCCCGCCGGCCCTGGGAGCGGCGCTTTTCGACCACTTGTTGTTACAAGCGCAACAATTGCATGGCAAGGTGGCGTCGGGGCGTTTTGGCGCCGATATGCAGGTGCATTTGGTCAATGATGGCCCTGTGACCTTCCTCCTACAGACGTGATTGTATTAAAAACGACTTTTAATGCCTAAAAACGCAGGGTTTCGCTACAAATACTTCGTTGTCCCTGATGCGTTGTCTCGCGGGCTACTAGATAATCGCGCGCTACGGGGATCAGCGTTGTTTGGTCCATTTTTGACTTAGGTAGAGACTTGTCCGACAGCCAATGGGGAATCATTTTGCCCCGGGGGAGTCGGAACAATGCTCGCCAACCTGGCATATAGATAGCTGGCCGTTGGTTTTTTGATCTGTTTTCGGCGAGGGTTGCTCGTGATTGTTAGTCCCTGTAATGCACCAAAATTGTCTGCCAAACGGTTACGAAACGTACTGGTGACGGGCTCCGCCCTGTTTTGCCTGTTCGGCGCGGGTCAACTGTGGGCATTCAGTCTGGATGATGTGTCGGCCAAGGCAAAAGAGCTGGCCGGGCAGAAATACGAAGCTCCGCGCAGCAATCTGCCAAACGAATTCCGCGAAATGAAGTTCGCTGACTACCAGAAGATTCGTTTCCGCAACGAAAAAGCCGAGTGGGCCGATCAGAACACGCCGTTCAAGTTGTCCTTCTATCACCAGGGCATGCACTTCGACACGCCGGTGAAAATCAACGAAGTCACTGCCGACAGCGTCAACGAAATCAAGTACGACCCAAGCCGTTTCGATTTTGGCGATGTGAAATTCGATCCTAAAGCCACCGAACAACTGGGATATGCCGGTTTCCGTGTGCTGTATCCGATCAACAAGGCCGACAAGCAAGACGAAATCATGACCATGCTCGGCGCCAGCTACTTCCGCGTCGTCGGCAAGGGCCAGTCGTATGGCCTGTCCGCCCGTGGCATGGCGATCGACACTGCATTGCCGTCCGGCGAAGAATTCCCACGCTTCACCGAGTTCTGGATCGAGCGTCCAAAACCGGGTGAGAAGCAACTGGTGATCTTTGCCTTGCTGGACTCGCCGCGTGCAACTGGCGCTTATCGCCTGACCCTGCGCCCGGGCACCGACACCATTGTCGACGTCAAATCCCAGATGTACCTGCGTGACAAAGTCAGCAAGCTGGGCGTTGCCCCGTTGACCAGCATGTACCTGTTCGGTGCGAACCAGCCTTCCAAAGTGCTGAACTACCGCCGTGAGCTGCACGATTCCAGTGGCCTGTCGATTCATGCCGGCAATGGCGAATGGATCTGGCGTCCGCTGAACAACCCTAAACACCTGTCGGTCAGCAACTTCACCGTAGAAAACCCACGCGGTTTCGGCCTGCTGCAACGCGGTCGCGATTTCAGCCACTACGAAGACCTGGACGACAACTACGACAAGCGCCCAAGCGCCTGGATCGAGCCTGAGGGCGACTGGGGCAAGGGCACCGTCAACCTGGTAGAGATTCCGACTGCCGATGAAACCAACGACAACATCGTTGCGTTCTGGAGCCCTGCAGAGCTGCCGGAAGTCGGCAAGCCGCTGGACGTCGCCTACCGTCTGCACTGGACCATGGACGAAAAAGCCCTGCATCCAGCCGACAGCGCCTGGGTCAAGCAGACCCTGCGTTCCACTGGCGACGTGAAGCAGTCCAACCTGATCCGTCAGCCAGACGGCAGCGTGGCCTACCTCGTGGACTTCGAAGGCCCGTCCCTCAAGGCCTTGCCTTCGGACGCACCGGTGCGTAGCCAAGTCAGTGTTGGCGACAACGCCGAAGTGGTCGAGAACAGCGTGCGCTACAACGAGCACACCAAAGGCTGGCGCCTGACCTTGCGCATGAAGATCAAGGACGCAGGCAAACCGACCGAAATGCGTGCTGCTCTGGTCCAGGATATTCCGAAGCCTGAGCCTGAGAAGGTCTCGAGCCAAGTGCTCAAGGCTGACAAAGTGCTGGCCAAGCAGCACGAGAAGCAGGCCAAGAAAGACGCGAAGGACAAGGAAGCCAAGCAGCCAGAAGCTGCCCCAGCCACACCGGAGCCGGAAAAGACCGAACAAGTCCTGACCGAAACCTGGAGCTATCAGTTGCCTGCCGATGAGTAATTCTCAAGTCCAGCCAGAAACTCTGTCCGAGTACCTGGCGCATCTACCGATGACCGCTGAGCAGCGCGCCGAACTGGCGGGCTGCACATCCTTCACCGAGTTGCACGAGCGTTTGTCCTCGAAGACTTTCGACGCGCCCGTCGACGCTGCCCAAGCGTCGGTTGGCCGCCGCTTGACCTTGAGCACCGCGGAAGAACTGCAAGACGCCGAAATGCTCGCGCTCGATGCCAGCGGTCGCGTGTGCCTCAAGGCCACGCCGCCGATTCGCCGTACCAAGGTCGTGCCTGAGCCTTGGCGCACCAACATCCTGGTCCGCGGCTGGCGCCGGATGACCGGGCGTACCAACCCGCCAAAGCCGCCGAAGGACGAACGGGTCCTGCCCGCTGCACGCTGGCGTACGGTGGGTTCGATCCGTCGTTACATCCTGCTGGTGCTGATGCTTGGCCAGACCATCGTTGCTGGCTGGTACATGAAAGGCATCATGCCGTACCAGGGCTGGTCGCTGGTGGACTTCGACGAGATCCGCAACCAGACCCTGTTGCAAACCGCCACCCAGGTCCTGCCTTACGCCCTGCAAACCAGCATCCTGATCATGTTCGGGATCTTGTTCTGCTGGGTCTCGGCTGGTTTCTGGACGGCGTTGATGGGCTTCCTGGAATTGCTCACCGGTCACGATAAGTACCGCATCTCCGGTAAAAGTGCCGGTGACGAGCCGATTCCGAAAGACGCCCGCACCGCACTGGTCATGCCGATCTGCAACGAAGACGTGCCTCGGGTATTTGCCGGCCTGCGCGCTACGTTCGAATCGGTGGCCGCCACAGGTGACCTGGACCGCTTCGATTTCTTCGTGCTCAGCGACAGTAATGACGCCGACATCTGCATCGCCGAACAGCAAGCCTGGCTCGACGTGTGCCGCGAAGCCGGCGGTTTTGGCAAGATTTTCTACCGCCGTCGCCGCCGTCGCGTTAAGCGCAAGAGCGGTAACCTCGACGACTTCTGCCGTCGCTGGGGCGGTGAATACAAGTACATGGTGGTGCTCGACGCCGACAGCGTGATGAGCGGCGAATGCCTGACCAGCCTGGTGCGCCTGATGGAAGCCACGCCGGATGCCGGGATCATCCAGACCGCGCCACGTGCGTCGGGCATGGACACCCTGTATGCGCGCATGCAGCAGTTCGCCACCCGTGTGTACGGCCCGCTGTTTACCGCCGGCCTGCACTTCTGGCAGTTGGGTGAATCCCACTACTGGGGTCACAACGCGATCATCCGCATGAAGCCGTTTATCGAGCACTGCGCCCTGGCGCCGTTGCCGGGTAAAGGTGCGTTCGCCGGTGCGATCCTGTCCCACGACTTCGTCGAAGCCGCGCTGATGCGCCGTGCCGGCTGGGGCGTGTGGATTGCCTACGACTTGCCGGGCAGCTACGAAGAACTGCCGCCGAACCTGTTGGACGAACTCAAGCGTGACCGCCGCTGGTGCCACGGCAACCTGATGAACTTCCGCCTGTTCCTGGTAAAGGGCATGCACCCGGTGCACCGCGCGGTGTTCCTGACCGGCGTAATGTCTTACTTGTCGGCACCGTTGTGGTTCCTGTTCCTGGTGTTATCCACGGCTTTGCTGGCGGTGAACACCCTGATGGAGCCGCAGTACTTCATGGCCCCGCGCCAGTTGTACCCGCTGTGGCCGCAATGGCATCCGGACAAGGCGGTGGCGCTGTTCTCCACCACCATCGTATTGCTGTTCCTGCCCAAGTTGCTGAGCATCATCCTGATCTGGGCCAAGGGCGCGAAAGAGTTTGGCGGCAAGTTCAAGGTGACCTTGTCGATGCTGCTGGAGATGTTGTTCTCCATGCTGCTGGCGCCGGTGCGGATGATTTTCCACACCCGTTTCGTGCTCGCCGCGTTCCTTGGCTGGGCCGCAACTTGGAACTCGCCGCAGCGTGACGACGACTCGACGCCGTGGAGCGAAGCGGTCAAGCGCCACGGTCCGCAAACTGTGCTGGGCTTTTTGTGGGCGCTGCTGGTGGTGTGGTTGAACCCAAGCTTCCTGTGGTGGCTGGTGCCCATCGTTGGCTCGTTGATGCTGTCGATCCCGGTGTCGGTGATCTCCAGTCGGGTCAAGCTGGGCCTCAAGTCCCGCGACGAGAGCCTGTTCCTGATCCCTGAGGAATACAACCCGCCGCAAGCGTTGCTCTCCACCGAGAAGTACACCCACGAAAACCGTTGGCATGCGCTCAATGACGGCTTCGTGCGGTCAGTGGTCGACCCGCAGCAGAACGCCCTGGCCTGCGCCTTGGCGACCTCGCGTCACCGTGAGGCGGAGCCAATCGAGTACCTGCGTGTGGAACGTGTTCGTCATGCGTTGAAAGTCGGCCCTGCAGGTCTCAACAACAGCGAACGCCTGGCCTTGCTCAGTGATCCAGTCGCTCTGGCTCGCTTGCACGAGCAGGTCTGGAGCGAAGGGCATGCCGAGTGGCTCGCCGCTTGGCGTGATTCGATCAAGTCCGACCCGCACGCGCCATTGCTGCCGCTGCAGCCGCTGTCCTCCCAGGCCCAACCGGCCTGATTCAGACGCCCCCGAGGGTTCTCCTCGGGGGCATTCGAACGCTGGTCCTACGGCGCTTCCTGACGTTTCCTGTCAGACTTAACTTATTGTTATTTCGAAACAAAAGACCTTTGTTCGAAGCGTTCTGCCGTGCTCGCGGCAGGAGTAGCATCGCCCCCCAAATCTGACTCGCCACGGGGGAATTCATGATCAAAAGGTATGGTTCGGCATTGCTGTTTGGCGCTGTCGTATGGCTTTACGGTGGCCCAACCCAGGCCGGCGCACTCGACGATGCTGTCCGGCGCGGTGTACTGAAGGTCGGTACCACGCCGACCTACGTACCGTTCGAAATGACGGACAAGCAGGGTCGCATCGTTGGCTTTGAAGTCGATTTGCTGCGGGTCATGAGCCGCGCACTGGGCGTAGAGCTGGAGATGGTCGCAGTGCCCTACACCGAACTGTTGCCAGGGCTGATGGCGAAGAAATACGATCTGATCGGCAGCGGCATGACTGTCACACAAGAGCGCAATCTCAAGTTGAATTTCAGCGACTCCTTTATCGTGGTAGGCCAGACCGTGTTGCTGCATCCCAGCCTGGCTGGCAAGGTCGCCAGTATCGAAGACCTGGACGACGCCACCTACCGTATTGCAACTATCCAGGGCACCACCGGACAGGCAGCGGCCCAGCGGTTTCTGGGCGCCGCTCGCCTGAGCAGCTTTGCCACGCCGGAAGAGGGTGTGCGTCAGTTGGTGGACGGCAAGGCGGATGCCTTTGTCTATGACGCCCCCTATAACCTGATCGCCGTGAGCCGCGCGGAAAACAGCAGGTTACTGATGCTGGAGCAGCCTTTTACCTTCGAACCCCTAGCGTTCGGACTGACGAAAGGGGATTACGACAGCCTCAACTGGATCAACCATTTCCTTAACCAGATCGCTCAAGACGGGACCTACGATCGACTCCACGACAAGTGGTTCAAGGACACGGCCTGGATGGCGGAAATGGACTGAAATTCATAACTGCTTACACATCAGTCATTCGGGCGCACGGCCCACGCAAGTGTCTACTCCTGCGCTTTGTTGCTCCGTTGTGGGGCTTTTCCGACATACGTCGACAACAAATACCCGTGAAACCTTTGTGACAGGAGACGAGTGGGTTAGGATCGCACCCCGAAATGGTGCAGCCCTTTTGCGCGCCGACCTTATAAGAATCGTTCAGGGGACTTGATGATGAAAAAGTATCTTTCGATGCTGCTGCTAGGCGTCACTGCGCTGGTCGCGGCCAATGCGGCCCAGGCCGGTGCCATCGATGATGCGGTCAAGCGCGGCACGCTGAAAGTCGGCATGGACCCGACCTACATGCCGTTCGAAATGACAGACAAGCGCGGTGAAATCATCGGCTTCGAAGTCGACATCCTCAAGGCCATGGCCAAGTCCATGGGCGTCAAGCTGGAGCTGGTCTCCACCGGTTACGACGGCATCATTCCGGCTTTCCTCACCGGCAAGTTCGACATGATCGGCAGCGGCATGACCCTGACCCAGGAGCGCAACCTGCGCCTGAATTTCAGCGAACCCTTCATCGTGGTTGGCCAGACCCTGCTGATTCGCAAGGACTTGGAAGGCACCATCAAGTCCTATAAAGACCTGAACGACGAGAAATACCGCCTGACCTCCAAGCTGGGTACCACCGGTGAGATGGTCGCCAAAAAGTTGATCTCCAAAGCCAAGTACCACGGCTATGACAACGAACAGGAGGGCGTACTGGACGTGGTCAACGGCAAGGCTGATGCCTTTGTGTATGACGCACCGTACAACGTGGTTGCCGAGAAGAAAGTCGGCAATGGCAAGCTGGTGTTCCTCGAAGAACCGTTCACCTTTGAGCCATTGGCGTTCGGCCTGAAAAAAGGCGATTACGACAGCATCAACTTCATCAACAACTTCCTGCACCAGATCCGTAACGACGGCACCTACGATCGCATCCATGACAAGTGGTTCAAGAGCTCCGAGTGGCTCAAGGACATGGAATAAAGGTTTAGACCGAGTCGCGCCCTTCGCGAGCAAGCCCGCTCCCACCTGTTGACCGCATTTCATGTTGGAACTCGGTCAAGTGTGGGAGCGGGCTTGCTCGCGAAGACGGCCTGACAAGCAACACCAATCCCGGAACTTGAAATGAAACAGAAAAAAGCCCAATGGCCCTGGCACCTGCTGACCGTGGTCGTGCTGGTCGGCCTGGCTGGCGCCTTGTACTACGCCACCTCGTTGATGTCCTACGAGTGGCGCTGGAACCGCGTGCCGCAGTACTTCGCCTACCAGGCTGAAACCTCCCAGCGTGCGGCGGATATCTCCACCGTGGTCGAGTTGGTGCGCAAAGGCGACGTCGCCGAAGTGACCCTGCGCAATGATGCGGGTGCCGAGCAAAAGCTCACTGTGGCCGACAACAGCCTGCAAGTGGCACGCGGCGATGACGTGGCCGAAGGTGATGTGATCGGCGTAACCCGGCATTGGGCGCTGGGGCCGTTGATGTGGGGCTTGTGGACCACGCTGTGGCTGTCGGTGGTGTCCGGCATCCTGGGCCTGGCGATTGGCCTGGCGACCGGCTTGTGCCGCCTGTCCAGCAACCCGACCCTGCGGGACCTGTCGACGATCTACGTCGAACTGGTACGCGGTACGCCTCTGCTGGTGCAGATCTTCATTTTCTATTTCTTTATTGGCACGGTGCTCAACCTGTCCCGGGAATTCGCCGGAATCGCTGCGCTGTCGCTGTTTACCGGTGCCTATGTGGCGGAAATCGTGCGGGCCGGTGTGCAGTCCATCACCCGTGGCCAGAACGAAGCCGCTCGCTCCCTGGGCCTGAGCGCCAGCCAGTCGATGCGCCATGTGGTGCTACCGCAAGCGTTCAAGCGCGTGCTGCCACCGCTGGCGGGTCAATTCATCAGTCTGGTTAAAGACACCTCGCTGGTCTCGGTGATTGCCATCACCGAACTGCTCAAGAGCGGTCGTGAAGTGATCACCACCTCGTTCTCGCCGTTCGAGATCCTGTTCTGTGTGGCAGGCCTGTACCTGCTGATCAACCTGCCGCTGTCGAAAATGGCCAGCCGGCTTGAGCGGAGGCTCGCACAAAGTGATTGAAGTCCGCGATCTGGTAAAAGTCTTCGACACCCGTGGCCATATCGTGCGCGCGGTCGACCATGTCACCACCCAGGTGGCCAAGGGCGAAGTGCTGGTGGTGATCGGCCCGTCCGGCTCCGGCAAGTCTACCTTCCTACGCTGCCTCAATGGTCTTGAAGAGTTTGATTCGGGCTCGGTGAGCATCGACGGCCTGCAACTGGCCGACCCGAAGACTGATGTGAACGCCTATCGCCGCGAAGTCGGCATGGTGTTCCAACACTTCAACCTGTTCCCCCACATGACGGTGCTGGAGAACCTTTGCCTAGCGCAAAAAGTCGTGCGCAAGCGCGGCAAGAAAGAGCGCGAGGCCAAGGCGTTGGCGCTGCTGGAAAAGGTCGGCATTGCACAGAAGGCCAATGAGTTTCCATCGCGTCTCTCTGGTGGCCAGCAGCAACGGGTAGCGATTGCCCGTGCCCTGGCGATGGAACCCAAGGTGATGCTGTTTGACGAACCTACCTCGGCCCTCGACCCGGAAATGGTCGGCGAAGTGCTGGACGTGATGAAGACCTTGGCCCTGGAAGGCATGACCATGGTCTGCGTCACCCACGAAATGGGCTTTGCCCGTGAAGTGGCCGACCGTGTGTTGTTCTTCGATCACGGCAAGTTGCTTGAAGACGCCGCACCGGCCGAGTTCTTCGCCTCACCGAAAGACCCTCGGGCCCAGGCGTTCCTGCGCCAAGTCCTATAACGTGAACTTGCCCACCAGCATCTGCAAGTCCCGGCTCAACTTGCTCAACTGAACGCTCGCCGCCGCGGTTTCCTCGCTGGCGGCGGCCGTTTGTTCGGACACATCCCGCACTTTCAATACACTGCGATTGATCTCCTCGGCCACCGCGCTCTGCTCCTCGGCGGCGGCGGCGATTTGCGGGTTCATTTCCTGGATCACCGCCACCGTGCGGGCAATCGCCGCCAGTGCATCGCCTGCATCCCGCGTCAGGCCTACGCTGTAGTCGGTCAGGTTGCGGCTGCCGTCCATGATGTCAGCGACTTGCTGGGTGCCAGCGTGCAGGCTCTTGATCAGCCCTTCGATTTCTTCGGCGGACTCCTGGGTACGCTGCGCGAGGCTGCGCACTTCGTCGGCCACAACGGCAAAACCTTCGCCGGCATTGCCGGCTCGTGCCGCTTCGATCGCGGCATTCAGTGCCAGCAGGTTGGTCTGCTGGGATACGGATTTGATGACGTCCAGCACGCTGCCGATCTTTTGGCTTTCCTGTTGCAACGCCACCATCGCACGGGCCGAGAGCGCCATTTCGTCGGCCAGTTGGCCAATTTGCTCAACCACTTGCGCCACTACTTTGTTCCCGGCACCGGCTTGCAGGTCGGCCTCAATCGCCGCGATCGAGGCCCGTTCGGCATGCCTGGCGACTTCCTGGGCCGTCGCGAGCATTTCGTTCATCGCGGTGGCGACCTGATCGGTTTCATCTTTTTGGTTATTGATCCCATCCCGTGTTTTTTCAGTGACTGTCGACAACTGGGTGGCCGCACTGGCGATCTCTCGGGCGCTGTCACCGATGCCTCCGATAAGGTGGCGCAGGTTGTGGGCCATTTGGGCGATGCTCTGCTGCAATTGGCCCAGTTCATCGCGGCGCTCCACTACTTGCGTGGTGCGGCTCAGATCGCCCTCGGCGATGCGATTGGCCGTGGCCAGGGCCTTGCGCAGCGGCCGCACGATCTGCCCGGCGATCCACCAGGCAGCCAGGCTGCCGAGCAGCAGGGCTGCCAGGGTGACGCCCATCAGCAATGTGCGGGTTTGATCCGCTTCGTTGTCACGTTTTTGCGTCTGGCCCAGGCTCAACTCATCACTTTGTTCAAGCAATTGGTTGAGCTGTTGTTCGAAGCGGTTCTGCACGCTTTCAGTGTTCAGCTGTGCTTCTTTGAGCGCTGAAAGCTGGTTTTGATACGCCTCCAGATCGCTCTTGAGCAAGGTCGAGTCAACGGGTAAAGCGATAACGGCGTTCAGCGCAACCTGCAGCGAATCAAGTGCTTTGCTGACATTCAGCGCATAAGCCTCCAGCGATTCGCTCGACCACGCTGGAGCTTGCGCACCGTCCTCGGCCTGGCTGATTGCCTGGCGTAGGTTTTCAATCGCGTCCAGGGCCTTTTCATCATCTTGGTCGGGTAATTCGCTGGCCAGTTGGGCCAGGGTATCTCCGGCTTGGACGGCGGTCTTTCTCAACGGCGCACGCGCGTTTTCCCGGCGCTCTATCAGGGTTGGAAGCTCCGCCAGCGCGGCCTTGAAACTCTCGGCCAAACGTGTCGCATCCTGGACTCGCTGCAGGTCTGCCGGCGCCTTCATATTGTGGGAGAGGAACGAGAGGTGCTGTTCGATCTTCTCAATCTGGCCGGTTAACTTGCCCAGGCTGGCGGTGTCACTAAGCGTGCGGTACACAATGCGATCAGCACGCATGGCCTCCGCGACCACGGCCAATTGCGCCAATGCCGTCAAGTTGCTCGAGCGGTTGAGCACCGCGTTCAGAGCCTGCAAGCCGGTGCCCGCGATGATGAGACTGAGGATCAGCACCTGGCCAAAGCCCAGGGCCAGTTTAAGTGTGACGCTGGCATTGCCCAGCAGGCGGGTCAGCCGACGAAACATGGGGAGCCTCCAAATCAGCAATAGCGTTCAATGCAAACGCTAATTCGATTTGGCGGCGGGAGGGGAAAGGAAGGGATGATAAACGCGTAGGAAACTTCACAAGATACTGTTCGCGGCGGTCGAGGTCGGCCGCCGCGAACAGCCGATCAGATGCGAAAGCGCCCCACCAGGGTTTGCAAGTAGATGCCCAGGCGCGCCAGTTCGGCGCTGGACGCGGCAGTCTCCTCACTGGCCGAAGAAGTCTGTTCCGATACATCTCGCACATTCAACACACTGCGGTTGATCTCTTCCGCCACGGCGCTTTGTTGTTCGGCAGCGGTGGCGATCTGCGAGTTCATCGCCTGGATGGTCGAGACCGTGCGGGTGATGTTGCCCAGTGCGTTGCCGGCGCGGCGGGTCAATTCGACACTGCTGTCGGTGAGGCTGCGGCTGTTGTCCATGATGGTCGCCACCTGCTGGGTGCCGCTTTGCAGGCCGACGATCAGTTCCTCGATCTCTTCGGTGGACTTTTGGGTGCGTTGGGCCAGGCTGCGCACTTCATCGGCCACCACTGCGAAGCCGCGCCCGGCTTCACCGGCCCGTGCCGCCTCGATGGCAGCGTTGAGGGCCAGCAGGTTGGTTTGCTGGGCCACAGACTTGATCACATCAAGCACGCTGCCGATCTTGTCACTTTCGCGTTGCAGATCGCCCATGGCGACCGTGGAGTTGCCCACCTCGGTGGCCAGGCGTTCGATCTGGGCGATGGCTTCGCCGACGACCTTGTCGCCCTCACGGGCCTGCTGGTCGGCGGCTACAGCCGCTTCGGAAGCTTCCTCGGCGTTGCGCGCCACTTCTTGCACCGTCGCTGCCATTTCGTTCATAGCGGTGGCCACTTGGTCGGTCTCGACCTTCTGGCTGTTCACGCCAGCGCTGGTTTGCTCGGTCACGGCCGACAATTGCTCGGCAGCGCTGGCGATCTGGGTCACGCCGTCGCTGATGCCGCCGATCAGTTCGCGCAGGCCCACACTCATGCTCTGCATCGCACGTTGCAGTTGGCCCAATTCGTCCTGGCGAGTCGAGTTGAGGTTGTGGCTCAGGTCACCTGAGGCAACGCGCTCTGCGACCTTGAGGGTTTGGTTCAGCGGAATAGTGATCTGACGGGTGATGGCCCAGGCGGCGACCATGCCGAAGATCAGGGCTAGTGCAGTGGCTAGCAGCAGCAGTTGTTTGGCCTGCGCGGCATCTGTGTCTCGCACCGCGGTTTGCGAGGTGGTGAGTTTGTTGCTGTGACCCAGCAAGATATCGCCTTGTTCGGTCGCGATTTTCAGGGCAGCGGTGTTTGCTACTTGAGAGTCACGGTACTGGCTGACAGCCGCACGGTACGCTTGCAGCGAAGTGCTGGCCTCTTGCAGGTTGGTCTGGAACTGCGCCGGCAGTTGGCCTTCGAGTTCGGTGATCTTTTTCAGGGCATTGTCGATGGCATCCAGCGCGGGCTGCTCGGCCTCGACTTTGCCGCTGTAGGTGTAGCCGCGAACCTGGAAGCGTGCTTGCTGGATCAGCTTGCTCAGGTCGACCACGCTGTTGAATTGGCTGACGCTGTCACCTTGCAGGAGGCTTTTTTCGATGTCGTTGGTCTTGGCCACGGCGTTGTCGGCCGTGTCGCCGAGCTTGCTGCGTGCACCTTCGCGTTTGAGACCGGCCTGGACCATCGCGGCGAACGCTTTTTTGTACTGGTTCAAAGCGTCCTGTTGCTGTTCTACCAGGGCCTTGTCGTCAGGTTGTTCGATCAGGTCTGCGGCAGTTTTCAGGCCGTTGTCCAGTTGGGTAATCAGATCGTTGACGGCGCTCGTGCCTTGTTCACCTCGGCGCATTTCGAAGTCCAGGCGTGCCAGGCGCAAGTCCTTGGTCAGCCCGTTGAGGCTGGAGATAAAGCCCAGTTTGTCACCACGGCTGATCACGTCACCCAGGCCGGTCCAACCGGTGAAGGTGATCATGAGCGTGAGCAGCAAGACCAGGCCAAAACCTATGCCCAGCTTGGATTTGACGCTGACATTTCCCAGCTTTTCGGCTAACCAACGATACATGCTGCAATCTCCCCTGGAACAAGGCTTGGTCTTATTCAGAGCGTATCGGCATGTGTCAGCAATTCTGTAGGAAATGGGGTGTTTGTAGTGAGCGGGCTTGGCCCGCGCTGCGGTGTGTCAGGTACATGTGGGGTGCCTGGTAAATCGAAGCGCGGGGCAAGCCCGCTCACTACAAAGGGCATTGTGGCTAGAAGAGCCGGGCGAGCAGGGCGGTGACGGCAGTTTCGACCCGCAGGATGCGTGCGCCGAGCTGTACAGGCTGCATGCCAGCCTTGGTCAGTAGATCGACCTCGTAGGGAATCCAGCCGCCCTCGGGGCCAATCGCCAGGGTCACCGGCTCATCCAACCCACGTGGGCACGGCGGGTAATCGCCGGGGTGGCCGATCAAGCCCAGGGTGCCGTCAACCATTCTCGGCAGCCGGTCTTCGACGAACGGCTTGAAGCGTTTCTCGATGATGATCTCGGGCAATACCGTGTCCCGCGCCTGTTCCAGGCCAAGGATCAGTTGCTCGCGAATCGCCTCGGGCTCCAGGAATGGGGTTTGCCAGAAGCTCTTCTCGACCCGGTAGCTATTGACCAGTACCACCTTGGGTACGCCCATGGCTGCTACGGTTTGCAGCACCCGGCGCAGCATTTTCGGGCGGGGCAGGGCCAGCAGCAGGGTCAGGGGCAGTTTGGTCGGCGGTGGCTGGTCGAAGCTCACTTGAAGTTCGGCTTCGCCGGCCTCCAGGCGCAGCAGTTGGGCATTGCCCATCAGCCCACCGATGCGCCCGACGCGCAGGCTGTCGCCTACGGCGGCGCGGTGGACTTCCTGCATATGCACCAAGCGGCGATCACGCAGCACCACCCGGTCGGCCGCGATAAAGTCGGCCTCCTCCAGCAGCAGCAGGTTCACGGCTGGGTCGCTGGCGGTTGATCGTCTTCGGGTTGGTCGTCCGGATGGTCGCCGCGCTTGCTGATCAAGCCGCTGAACAGGATGCCGATCTCAAACAGCATCCACATCGGCACAGCCAGCAGGGTCTGCGAGAAGATGTCTGGCGGCGTCAGGATCATGCCGACCACGAAGCAGCCGATGATCACGTACGGGCGGATCTTCTTCAGGTACTTCACGTCGACCACGCCGATCCACACCAGCAGCACCACGGCCACCGGAATTTCGAAGGCCACGCCAAAGGCAAAGAACAGCGTCATCACGAAGTCGAGGTAGCTGGTGATGTCGGTCATCATTTCCACGCCGGCCGGGGTAGCAGCGGCGAAGAACTTGAAGATCAGCGGGAACACCAGGAAGTAGGCGAACGCCATGCCGGTGTAGAACAGCAAGATGCTCGACACCAGCAACGGCACCGCGATGCGCTTTTCATGCTTGTACAGGCCCGGCGCGATAAAGCCCCAGATCTGGTGCAGGATCACCGGGATCGCCAGGAACAGCGAGACCATCATGGTCAGCTTCAACGGCGTGAGGAACGGCGATGACACATCGGTGGCGATCATCGTCGCACCGGCTGGCAGGTACTGGCGCAGGGGTGTCGAGACGAAGGTGTAGATCTGCTGGGTAAAGGCGAACAGCCCGGCAAAGATGATGAAGATGGCCGCTACACAACGCAGCAGGCGGGTGCGCAACTCGGTGAGGTGCGAGACCAGCGGCATATGCTGGTCGTTTTCCGGTTTATCAGCGCTCATGGGGCTCGCGGCGGCAATGTAGGGTCATGGGGAGCGGGCGACGCAACGGGCGCCGGCGCAGGCTCGGTGGGAGCAGGCGGTGCCACGGGGGCGGTGTCAGACGCTGGCGCGATGCTGTTTTCGGGCACAGGTTCCACCGGCTTGGCGGGCTCCTGTACCGGCGACAGAATCTTGCGTGCCTCTTGCTCCAACGACAGGATATGTTCGTTGTGCAATTGCCGACGGATCTCGTCAGCGCCGATTTCCCGTTCAACTTCCTGTTTGATGGCGTTGAAACTGCGTTTCAGGCGCCCGATCCACAGGCCGGCCGTGCGTGCGGCACCGGGCAGGCGTTCCGGCCCCAGCACCAGCAGGGCCACGAGGCCGACGAGCAGCAGTTCAGAGAAGCTGATACCAAACATTAGTCAGTGCTCACGAGTCTTTGCGGGTCGGCTCTTCGACTTTCTCAGCCTGCACGTCGAAGGTGCGACGCTCGGTGATCGGCTGGGTGGCCTGCGGGTGTACAGGCTGCGCTGGCGGAACCGGGTTTGCGACAGGGTCAGCCGGCTTTTCGTCGTCGTTCATGGCCTTGCGAAAGCCCTTGATCGACTCGCCTACGTCAGTGCCCAGGTTCTTGAGTTTCTTGGTGCCGAATACCAGTACCACCACCACCAGAATGACGATCCAGTGTTTCCAGTCAAAAATGCCCATGCTGCAATTCCTCTGTGAAAGTTAGTCAGGCGGACGGGCGCGAGGCCTTTTCGGCATGCCCGGACAAGCCGAAGCGACGGTCCAGTTCATCCAGCACTGCCTGCGGATGCTGCCCCAGTTGGGCGAGCATGACCAGGCTGTGGAACCACAAATCGGCGGTTTCGTAGATCACGTCGCTGCAGTCGCCGCTGATCTGCGCGTCCTTGGCGGCGATGATCGTCTCGACGGATTCTTCGCCGAGTTTTTCCAGGATCTTGTTCAGGCCCTTGTGGTACAGGCTGGCGACATAGGAGCTGTCGGCGTCCGCGCCTTTGCGGTCTTCCAGCACCTGGGCCACACGGTTCAGGGTATCGCTCATGTTCAGTGTCCTGCCGAATAGATGGCGTGCGGGTCTTTGAGCACCGGCTCGACGGTCTTCCACTCGCCATTCTCGAATACGCGATAGAAGCAGCTGTGACGGCCGGTGTGGCAGGCGATGTTGCCGATCTGCTCAACCATCAGGATGACCACGTCGGCGTCGCAGTCGATGCGCATCTCGTGCAGGGTCTGCACGTGCCCGGACTCTTCGCCCTTGCGCCATAGTTTGCCACGCGAGCGTGACCAGTAGATGGCGCGCTGCTCAGTGGCAGTAAGGCTCAGGGCCTCGCGATTCATCCAGGCCATCATCAGCACGCGCCCGGTCTTGTAGTCCTGGGCAATGGCCGGCACCAGGCCGTCACTGTCCCACTTGATTTCGTCCAGCCAGTCTTTCATGTTCGGCTCCGGCAATTTGCGACAGTGTATAACCGGATTGGCTATCGACGCACGATCAGATAAACACCCACGGCGACCATGATGCCGGCCGGCCAGTGGCCCAACTCATTCAGCGGCCCGCCGATGGCGAGTACCACGCCACCGACCAGGTGCGCGGCGCCCAGCAGGCGCAAGAACCAGTCGTCCTTACGCTTTTGCCATGGTGGCGCGGGGTCCTTGGCGTGGGGCTGGGACATGCGTTCCAGCAGGTCACGGGTCATATTGGCCAGGTGCGGCAGCTGTTCCATCTGGCTGTGCAGGTTGCCCAGCACGGTCTTCGGACTCATGCGCTCGCGCATCCAGCGCTCGAGGAATGGTTGTGCGGTGTTCCACAGGTCCAGGTCCGGGTACAGCTGACGGCCCAGGCCTTCAATGTTCAGCAAGGTTTTTTGCAGCAGGACCAGCTGCGGCTGCACTTCCATATTGAAGCGACGCGCCGTTTGGAACAGGCGCATCAGTACCTGGCCAAAGGAAATGTCTTTCAGTGGTTTTTCGAAAATCGGTTCGCACACGGTACGAATCGCCGCTTCGAATTCGTTGAGCTTGGTTTCCGCCGGCACCCAGCCCGAATCGATGTGCAACTGCGCCACGCGACGGTAATCGCGCTTGAAGAACGCAAACAGGTTGCGGGCCAGATAGTCCTGGTCTTCCGGGGTCAGGCTGCCGACGATGCCGCAGTCGATCGCGATGTACTGCGGGCTCCACGGGT
The DNA here is from genome assembly GCF_014230465.1 of Pseudomonas cremoris. The sequence goes on along the minus strand of NZ_JAAXCY010000002.1, from coordinate 360,439 downwards.
TGACGGTGCTGACGAAGATGTTGCCAGGGTGCATGTCGGCGTGGAAGAAGCTGTCGCGGAACACCTGGGTGAAGAAGATCTCTACACCACGCTCGGCGAGCATCTTCATGTCGGTACGCTGGTCGGCCAGGGTGGCGAGGTCGGTGACCTGCACGCCGTAGATGCGCTCCATCACCAGCACTTTGGGGCGGCACCAGTCCCAATACACTTGCGGCACGTACAACAACGGCGAGCCTTCGAAATTGCGCTTGAGCTGGCTGGCGTTGGCTGCTTCACGCAGCAGGTCGAGTTCGTCGTAGATGGTTTTTTCGTAGTCGGCGACCACGTCCACCGGGTGCAGCAGACGCGCATCGGCGCTGAAACGCTCGGCAGCGCGGGCGAGGATGAACAGCCATGCCAGGTCTTGGCCGATGATCGGCTTGAGGCCGGGGCGAATCACCTTCACCACCACTTCTTCGCCGGTCTTAAGCTGTGCCGCGTGTACCTGTGCGACCGAGGCCGAGGCTAGCGGGTCAACGTCGAAACGGCTGAACACGTCGCTGATCTTTTGGCCCAACTGCTCTTCGATGAGCTTCATCGACTGCTGCGAGTCAAACGGCGGCACGCGGTCCTGCAACAGCATCAACTCGTCTGCGATGTCCTCAGGCAGCAGGTCGCGACGGGTCGAGAGGATCTGCCCGAACTTGATGAAGATCGGTCCCAGGTCCTGCAACGCCAGACGTAGTCGTGCGCCACGGCTCAGCTCCAGCTTCTTGCGCGGGAACCAGCGCCACGGCAGCACGTAACGTACCGCCAGCAGGAACCACGGCAACGGGAGGGCGAACAGCAGGTCATCGAGTTGATAGCGGATTACGACGCGCTGGATACGAAACAAACGTCGGACGGCGAGCAGCTTCATGCGTTATCGCTTGGATCAAGGGAACGGCTCAGGCGCTCGAAGCGTGCCTCAAGGCGTTCCAGGTCGATTTTGGCCTTGTCGAGTTCACGAAAGCGCGCTTGCGCCTCTCGTTGCCCGACCAGGGTGCGCGATTCTTCGCTCAGGTATTCGGCAAGGTTCTGGTTGAGGCTGGCGAACCCTTGCTGGTACCAGCGTTTACGGCTGCGTAGGTGCCCGCTGATCAACTGGGTGGGCACCGGGCCGATCCAGCGTGACAGCTCGTATTCCCAATCCAGTTCCAGGTCTTGCAGCACCGCGGCCAGGTCCATCAGCACTGAACTGTCGCCTTCCAGCTCCACTTCGGCGCTGTGCAGGATCGCAGTCTTGTTGCGGCTCAGGGCCAGGTGCAGCAGGCTCGATGCCGGCGCACGCAGGGTACAGTCGGCCTCGGCTGCCCACTCGCTGGCGAGCAGCAGGCCTTCATCGCTGGGCAGGATAAACAGCTGCAAGGTAGGGCTCGTGCAATCCACGGCAATGATCTTGCCGTTCAGGTGCCCAAGCCGCGCCAGGGCGGTGCTGTCCAGGCGAAGTACACGGTTGAGGCCATGTTCGACGCTGGCGAGAAGGCCGGCGAGCAGCATCAGGGCTTGATACCACGGTGCAGGGCGACGATGCCGGACGTCATGTTGTGGTAGGTCACGCGGTCGAAACCGGCTTCCACCATCATCGACTTCAGGGTTTCCTGGTCGGGGTGCATGCGGATCGATTCGGCCAGGTAGCGGTAGCTCTCGGCGTCATTGGTGATCAACTTGCCCATCAATGGCATGAAGGCGAAGGAGTAGGTGTCGTAGACCTTGGACATGATGGCGTTGGTCGGCTTGGAAAATTCCAGCACCAACAGGCGGCCACCCGGCTTGAGTACGCGCAGCATCGAGCGGATCGCGTCTTCCTTGTGGGTGACGTTGCGCAGGCCGAAGGCGATGGTCACGCAGTCGAAATGGTTGTCGGGGAACGGCAGCTTTTCAGCGTCGGCCTGGACGAATTCGATATTGCCGGCCACGCCTTTATCCAGCAGGCGGTCGCGGCCGACCTTGAGCATCGAACCGTTGATGTCCGCCAGCACCACTTGGCCGGTCGGGCCAACGAGCTTGGAGAATTTGGCCGCCAGGTCGCCCGTGCCGCCGGCGATGTCCAGCACGCGGTTGCCGGTACGTACGCCCGACAACTCGATGGTGAAACGCTTCCACAGGCGGTGCATGCCGCCGGAAAGCACGTCATTCATCAAGTCGTACTTGGCGGCAACGGAGTGGAACACCTCAGCGACTTTTTCCGCCTTTTGGCTTTCCGGGACGTTCTTGAAGCCGAAGTGAGTGGTGGGTTCGGCATTGCTGCCTTTGCGCTGATCAGTCATATCGCTGTCACCAAAAGAGAATGCGGGACATGATAATCCCCAAGGCTTGCTTTGTCTTGGCAAGGCTCATTTGTAGTGAGCGGGCTTGCCCCGCGCTGGGCTGCGAAGCGGTCCTAATTCGGCAGGCGCATTCTTCCAGGAAGAACCGCGTTGCCTGGTTTTGGGGCGGCTTCGCAGTCCAGCGCGGGGCAAGCCCGCTCACTACAAGGTATAGAATGACGGCCACCGAGACCTTTTGCCGCATAGAAGGTATCCATACAGCTATAAAGAGGAGTCATTGCAATGGCCCGTATTACCGTTGAGCGTGCACATTCCCTGGGTAAAGACGGCGCGCGGGCGAAGGCCGACAAGTTGGCGCAAAAACTTCAGGAGCAATATGGCCTGGAGCCGTCGTGGTCCGGCGATACCTTGAACCTCAAGCGTTCGGGAGTTAAAGGCACGGTACTAGTGGCCGATGATTCACTGCGCATTGATGTGGAACTGGGGCTGTTGATGTCAGCCATGAGTGGCACCATCAAGTCCGAAATCGAGAAAGCCTTGGACAAAGCGTTGGCTTGATCGTGGTGTTCTAGGGTGCCGATTCTAATTTTTCCTCCTACTTTGTGCCCACGCCCTCAACTCCTGTGGGCCGTTCCTCCCCCCTTTTTTGCGTGAGGTGCACCATGGCCAAAGTTATCTTGAAGAAAAAAATCGACGCCCAAACCAGTGCTTTGAGCGACGTTAAATCCTACGCCCGCAAGATTTGGCTGGCGGGTCTTGGTGCCTACGCCAAGGTCGGAAGCGAGGGCAGCGAGTACTTCAAAGAGCTGGTTAGAACTGGTCAACATATTGAAAGTAAAGGCAAAAAAGTTGCAGTTGAACAACTTGAGGCCGCCAACAGTCAGATTGACCAAGTAAAGAGTAATGTCTCCTCCGTCAAAGGTCTGGTAGAAGTTCAGCTGGATAAAGTTGAAAAAGCTTTTGATACTCGTGTTGCAAGTGCCTTGAATCGAATCGGCATTGCGTCTAAACATGACGTGGAGACACTCTCTGCTAAGCTCGAAGAGCTGACGGCATTGCTCGAACGTGTCGCGCGTAAACACTAAGGAGACATCGGGATGGCTGTTAAAAAGACTACTCAGAAAGAAGGCAGCTCGTGGGTCGGGGAAGTTGAAAAATATTCCCGTAAGATCTGGCTGGCTGGTTTAGGCGTGTACTCGAAGGTTAGCAGTGACGGCGGCAAATACTTCGAGACTTTGGTCAAGGACGGCGAGAAGGCCGAGAAATTGACCAAAAGCACCGTCGGTAAAAAAGTTGAAGCGGCCAAGGCAACTGCCGGCTCCGCCAAGTCGAGCGTTTCTGACGCCTGGGGCAAGTTGGAAGAAACGTTCGACAAGCGCCTCAACAGTGCCATTTCGCGACTGGGCGTGCCTAGCAAAGCCGAACTGAAGACGCTGCACAGCAAGGTCGACACCCTGACCAAGCAAATCGAAAAACTCACCGGCGCCAAAGTGGCGCCGGTAAAAGCCGCAGCGGCCAAACCGGCTGCCAAGCCTGCCGCTAAAACCGCTGCTGCAAAACCCGCCGCTAAAACTGCAGTCAAGCCATTGGTAAAAGCTGCCGCCAAGCCGGCTGCAAAACCGGCGGCCAAGGCCCCAGCAAAAGCCGCTGCCAAGCCTGTGGCAAAAGCCGCCGCTTCCAAACCGGCCGCCAAGCCTGCTGCTAAACCTGTGGCCGCTAAGGCGGCTGCCAAGCCCGCGGCGAAACCTGCGGCCAAAGCAGCAGCCAAGCCTGCGGCTAAAACCGCAGCGGCCAAACCTGCTGCTGCCAAGCCAGCCGCCGCGAAACCGGCCGCCAAGCCGGCAGCGGTTAAGCCTGCGGCAAAACCTGCCGTGGCGAAAAAACCAGCGGTGGCCAAAAAGCCTGCGGCGGCCAAGCCCGCTGTTGCTGCCAAGCCAGCCACTTCGGCACCCAGCGTTTCGACAGCCAACTCGGTGTCCGCGCCTACCCCTGCCGCCACTGCGACTGCAACGCCGGTAACGCCGATGCCGTCCAGTCAGTCCTGACTGTTTCAGGGCACAAAAAATGCCCGGCCTGTAGAGGCTGGGCATTTTTTTGTGCTCGCAATCATCCCGTCAGTTGTAGGTAATGGAAACGGTAACCGCACTGGCCAGGGTACCTTGGGTGATGGCTGAACCCGTTTTGTAGTACGCCGCTGTCAGCGGCAGGATTGCTTTGCTGCTGCTCGTCGCAATTGTCCGACTGCGCTGGGGGACGCTGCCGTTCGCGGGGATGGTGGAGTGGCCGGTCCCAGTCCGGTCTGCAAGCCACAAGCCTATACCTTGAGAGGTTCCTGTATTTGAAAACAGCGCGCCATTTCCGTTAGAGGCTGTACCGGTGAACAGGAAAATCACGTTGCGAATGTCTGATTCGCAGTCGGCAGTGATATTGAAGTCGTGAGCTCCGGCGTAAACTGTCGACGCTAAGTCTGAAATCTTGATTGTCGGCAATGTAATGGTGCGGTTCACGTCGCCAGCCGCCAAGTTGCACGTGCCCGCGTTGACCTGGCCAACAAAGCGCAATGTGCCAGTGGTCGCCGCTTGGGCGGCCGTGCTGGCCAGGCCTGCTGTGATTGCGAACAGGAAGGGAAGATGTCGAAATTTCATCAGGCGCTCCTTCTAGTTGTAAGTAATAGAGACCGTCACGGCACTGGCCAGGGTGCCTTGGCTTACCGCAACATCGGTTTTGTGGTAGGCCGCTCTGAGCGCAAGTATTGCCTTGTTGCCGCTTGTAGCTACTGTTCGGCTTCGCTGGGCGGGTGTGCCGTTGGCAGGGATGGTTAGAAGGTTTGGTAACCGAGACGTCAACCAAAGGGCTGTGCCACCGGAGGTTCCTGTGTTGGAAAACAGCAGGCCGTTGCCGGAAGACGCAGTACCGGTGAACAGGAAAATCACATTTCGCAGGTCCGACTCACAGTCGGCAGATATCTCGAAATCAAAACTCCCCGCGAACGGGCTCGTATCGAGATCTGGGACCTTGATCGTTGGCAATGTAATGGTGCGATTCTCATCGCCAGCCGCCAGGTTGCACGTGCCCGCGTTGACCGTGCCGGCAAATTGCAAATTGCCTGTGGTCGCCGCTTGGGCAGCCGTGCCGGCCATGCCTGCCGTGATGGCCAGTATTAAAGGGAGGTGTCGCAGTTTCATCAGGGTTTCCTTCTGGTTTCAGTTGTAGGTGATGTTCACAGTGGCCGTGCTGGCCAGCGTGCCTTGGCCAACCACACCGTTTCGGTAGTAAGCGGCGCCAAGCGGCAACACCGCACGATTGCCGGAAACAGCGACCGTGCGCGTGCCGTTGTGGCTGATGGTTTGGGGAGGGCCACTGATGCGTGAATACAGCCATAACGCCACGCCACCGGCACCGCCGGTATTGGCGAACAGCGCGTTGTTTCCAATGGCGGGGGTGCCGGTGAAGCGAAAGGTGACGTTGCTGGCGTTGGTGCAAGTGGCCGTCAGTTCAAAGTTGAGTGCGCCCGCAGAGACGGCATCATTCAAGGCCCTGGCTTGTATGGTGGGGAGCGTGATCGTGCGGTTGACGTCACCAGTCGCCAGGTCGCAGGTGGCGGCAGGCCTGATGAAGCGCACCGGGCTGCCAAGTTGCAGGCGAAACGTGCTCGAAGTCTTAGTCCACTTCTGCTCGAAGAAGTATCCGCTGGGCACTGTTCCTGTGGTGACTGGGCCAATCTTGTAGAAAGTTGCTTCTGCCGAAGTGAAGCTCGATGACGGTCCGGAAAAGGTGAGCGCAGCTATGTTATGAAGCGTAAATAGTGCATTGCCTCCGTTGCCAAATGTCATTCGAACGGCCACGCCGATGCCTGGTACCTCGGTAGGGTGGACACCCTGATTGTGATTATTAGGGTAGCGCCCATTGACCCATCGGGTAGCCAGGATGCAGGTCGTGCTCCAGTTGGGAGCCGTGCCGTTGAATGCCTGGCGGGTTATGACACTGCCGATAGGAAGGCTGTCTGGCACAGCGATAGTCGCCGGCAGATTGAGTGTAAACGTGTCGTTTTGATACCTGCCGCACGTCGCGTGGGAGGTAAGCGGCAACCCAAAAATCAGCGTTATTGAAATGAATTTTATAGCCGGTTCCATTTTTGTTTTTCTCCAAGGGCTATAGACCCCTCCTTCTCATTGGAGGAGGGCTTCGGCAGCTAAATTTTCAATCCTGTGCTTTGCGTTCTCAGTTGTAGGTGATGTTCACGGTGGCCGTACTGGCCAGCGTGCCTTGGCCAACCGTGCCGTTTCGGTGATAAGCGGCGCCAAGTGGCAACACTGCGCGATTACTGGAAACAGCGACCGTGCGGGTGCCGTTGTGGCTGATGGTTTGCGGCGCGCCGCTGATACGTGAGTAAAGCCACACCGCAACCCCGGTAGCCGATCCGGTATTGGCGAAAAGTGTGGGGTTACCTGAGGCCGGGGTTCCCGTAAATCGAAAGGTGACGCTGGAGGCGCTTTTGCAATTGGCCGTCAGTTCGAAGTCGCGGGCGCCTGTGTTTACGCCGTCGTTGAAGTCTGAGACGCGCACTGTGGGGAGCGTGATGGTGCGGTTGACATCGCCCGTCGCGAGGTCGCAGGTGGTAGCTGGGTTGACGAAGCGTATGGAGGTGTTAAGGATCATGCGGTAGTGACCTTTGCCACCGTCCCAGTTGTTATGTTGAATCTCACCGCTCGGCAGTGTTCCGGTGGTGACGGGCCCTAGTTTGTAAAACTGCGCGACCAACCGGGTCGCGCCCCAGAGGATGTTTCCTGGGGCTGATACGAGGCTTTCAGTTCGGAGCTTGGCGGAGTAGGGCGCGCCGGAAGTCAGCGTCACCATCACGCGCATGCCAATGCCTGGGACGTTGGTGTGATAGATGAGCCCACCTGGCGCCGACACCGCGGTTGAAAACCGGCCGGTGAGGAATGTTGGGGTGGGTGAATGGCAGTACATGTAAAACGTCGGATAGGGCCCCGCGAATGTCTGGCTGGTGATGAGTTGGCCCACTCCCAGGCTTTCCGGCACCGTAATGGTGCTTGGAAAAGAAACACTGTTTTGCGAGTTGGGGTATCTATTGCAGGCAGCCTGGGCGGCAACCGGCAGGCCGAGGCACATCAGTATCAAAAGACATTTAACCGACAACTTCATTTTTCAACTCCGCGATGAGGCATGTGAGGCTGGCGCCATCAGTTGTAAGTGATGTTGACGGTGGCGTTACTTACGAGCGTGCCCGCGCCGACCGTGCCGTTTTTGTGGTAGGCGGCGACCATCGGCAAGATCGCGACATTGCCGGCAACGGGCACCGTGCGCACGTTATTGGCATTGGGTGAAATGGTCTGCTGGACGCCGCTCAGGTTTGAAGCCATCCACAGGGCTACCCCATTGGCCGTGCCAGTGTTTGCGAAGAGCAGATTGTTTCCTGCGGCAGGGGCACCGCTGAAACGAAAGGTGACGTTGCTGGCGTTGGTACAGTGTGCGGTTAGGTTGAAGTTCTGCATGCCGGCAACATTGACGTCTTTCAGGTCGGTGGTTTTTATTGGGGCGAAGGTGATGGTGCGGCTGACATCACCGGCGGCCAGGTCGCAAGTGGCCGCGAGCCTGACAAAACGCACCGAGTTGTTGAGCCGCAGGATAAAACGGCCTGGGAACACGCCTCCACCGTTGTGCATTTTGTAATCGAAGATGCTTCCGCTCGGCACAGTGCCGCCCGTTATCGGCCCGATCTTGTAGAAGTACACTTCTGCGTTTGTGAAGATGGGGTGTGTTCCGGACGGTAGTACTTGTTGGCCGCTGACTATCGAAAAAAAGTTTGTCGCCGGGCGCGAATCCCTGATTGAGATACGCATGCCAACGCCTGGAGCCTCAGTGGGATAGGCTTGGGTTAGCGGGTCTGTCCCTCGTGGATAGCGACCGAAGAGCGAAATGATGGTAGCGGTCCGGCAGGTGATGAAGCGGTCTGGGACGACGCCAGTGAATGGTTGACGAGTAATTAATCCCCCCACTGGAAGGCTGTCAGGCACGGTGATGGTGCTTGGAAGGGTGACGCCATGATCTGAGTTCATGTAGGTGTCGCACGCCGCATGAGCTGCAAGTGGCAACGCAAGCATCAGCACTGTTGAAATGAACTTAATAGAATGCTTCATCATTGTTCCTTTGGGGCGTCTGCCTGGCAAACACCGGCATCCAGATGGCTCAAACGGCGGGCGCCATCGGCATCAGGTCGTTCGGCAGAGGCGTAGTGGAGTCGGCAGGTGGCATTGGCGTTCTGGCCCCACTTGACGGTCAGTTGCCCCTGCTGCCGTGATACGCGCACGAACGCTTTACCGCCTTGCCCGACAATTCCGACGCTGGCTCCGTCTTCATCAAACACATCCGAACCGAACGGCAACAGGCTTCCATCCTCACGCAACGCCGTGATCAAGATCGCCTGGCCACTGGTGGTCTCAAACTGCAGCTTCACCACCGACCCCGCGCGAGGCGCGATGTTTTGCGCGGCGGTCTTGAGTTCCACGTCCACGGAGAGGTCCTTGGGGTCCAGTTCCACGACGTTCTGGCGATACGGCGTGAGGTGTGGCACCACGGCATAGCCGCTCTTACCGATTTGGGAACCATGGTTGCCATTGATCCGCGCACCTTGGGCATCCGGGGCCTGGACGATGCCGATGGTGTCGCCCAGTTCCGGGGCAAAGGTGACGCCGCCTGCATGGGCGACGATGCCGCCGGTAATACCCAAGGACGTTGCGCGGTAGGCGTTGCTTTGCCCGTAACCGGCGGACAACACGCCATGACTGGCCTGGTACTTCATATCGGCGGACATCGTGTTGCTACTACCTTGGGTGCGGGTGCCACCCAGCCCGTAGCTAAACTCGCTGCGCTCGCCCAGGGTGCCGCCGAGGTTCACCCGCTCGCCACTGCTTTGGTTGCCGCGGTAGGCCGTGGTGGTCAAGGTCGGCGCACGTGCGTCGCTGCCCAGCGGCAGGCTCACGCTCAGTTCCACTTGCTTGTCGACCCTGTCGCTGAGCAGGTCCGTGGTGCGCTGGGCGCTGAGGGTGTAGTTCATGCCTTTCCAACTGCTGGTGTAGCCTGCCGTGAAGGTCACGTTGCCGCTGGAGCGGTTCCAGTAGTTTTGCGAGGAGCCGGTGAGGTACACCGAGCCGTTGCCCAGACTCTGGTTGAGGCTGATGTCCATCCTGTCGCGGATGCGCGACAGGTTGTCCAGGCTGCGGCCCTCGATGGCCAGGTCCCGAACCCGCGCCGCATCGCCGACGGTCAGGAAGCCTTCGGTGGAATAGCGATAGGCACCAAGGGCAAAGTGGGTCCCGGTATCGGTGAAGTTCTTGCTGTAGCGCAACTGCACGCTTTGTCCCTCGCGGGAACCGTATCCCGGCAGGTAGGCGTTGGAGTTGGTCAGGTCAAAAGACAGTGCGCCAAACGGGGTGTTGAAGGCCGTACCCACCAATTGCGAGCGATAGTCTTCGCCCACCACCGCCCCGGTGTAGCCGGTCAGCAAATTGTTCAGGCCGTGTTGGTAAGTGGCTTGCATCAGCTTGGGCGGGTTTTGCAGGCCAATTTCGTCCAGCAGGCCGAAGCTTAAGGAGTATCGGTTGTGGCCTGCACGCAGCAGGTTGGCGTTGGCGGCAAACGGTACGATGAATTCGCGTTGACGGCCGTCGGCTTCGGTCACCGTGACGGTCAGGTCGCCGCCATAGCCGGTGGGAAACAGGTCGTTGAGCACAAACGGGCCTGGCGCGACCGACACTTCATCGAGCAACACGCCACGCTGGCGTACGGTGACCCGGGCATTGGTCTCGGCAATGCCTCGTACGACCGGGGCGAATCCCGTCTGGGAGTCGGGCAGCATTCGATCATCGGTGAACAGGCTGGCACCGCGAAGGCGCACGCTGTCGAACAGTTCGCCAGGGGTGTAGATCTCGCCTATCACCACTTGCGAGCGCAGTGGGCTCAACTCGCGCTGCACATAGGTGCTGCTGCTTTGGTAGCCCGAGCCAGCGTCGGTCTGGCTGAAGCTGCCATTGTGGCGCCAATGCCAATCGCCCAGGTTGAGCCCGGTGTTCAGGCCCAGGTAGTGAGAGTTGGACGAGCGACCGTTGGTGCTCGTTGCGAAGGTGTTGGCGTTGTAGCGTACAAAAGCGGCATCGACCCCACTGTCCCAGTGTTTGGGGTCCACGTAGCCGCGCGCCTTGCGTGTCAGGTAGATCTGTGGAATCTGAAGGTCCAGGCGGTTTTCGCCTGAGTCGAACTGGCTGGTGGCGCCTGGCAGGTAAGTGGCGATGTTCGCGCAGCGGTCAAACGGCGGCGGCGGTGGCGCGCCGGTCTCGGCAGATTGTTGTTGCACCGCGTCCAGGTCAACGCCTGCCCGCAGCAGTGCATCACGCTCCAGGCACATTTGTGCAGAATCTTTGCCTTCAACGGCAACGAAGGACAAGGTTTCGCGGCCGAGCCACTGGCCGTTGAGGTAGACGTCGGTGCGATAACTGCCGGGCAGCACGATGTTGCCTTGGCTGAATTTCGAAATATCGACCTGCTGGCCACCTGCACCGTCAGGAAAAAAGGCCGGGTTGAATTCGACGTTTTCGACGGCCTGGGCGCTCATCGCCTGAGCCCCACTGAGCAGCAACAGGCAGCGCGCGGTAAACGTCAAACGAGGGCGTGTCAGGGACCAAATTCCAGTGCTGGCGGGCGTGTTGAAACTCATGTTTACCATTTCCAAAAAGAGGTGCTGTCTGAATTCGGGCAACGGGAAGCCCTACCCTGAAAAATGGGCATCAACCGAACGTGTGTAATGAAGTGGGTTAGGCGATCAGGACGCTATGGGGTGCGGTAGGTCTCGTCGGTCATGTTGAAAGCTTGGCGCTGTGGGAGACCTTTACACCGAAGTCGTCGAGTGTCTGGAACTCTATGGTGGCTGCATTGCCCGGTGGCGACTTGAGGCTGGGCAGTTCGTAGCGGTTGCGCCCCCCTGGCGCCACCATGTTTTCTGCGCTTGTTGCGGCGGCCTTGCGGGCGTGACGCTGTTTTGAATCCAGTAATTCGACCTGCTCGAATGTCACGTGATAGGGCGTCGGGTTATAGACCTCCAGGATTTGGCCCTGCTCGGTTGTCTCACGGCGCCATTCCAGTTTCTCGGGAGCACTCTCGACCCCGTAAAGCAGGCCCTTGGGGCGGAAAAACAGTTTTATCCGAGAGCGGAAGGCGAGCTGTAATTGATTGCTTTGCTCGGCACCTTGCGATTGCGCAGGGACCTCCAGCAGGTTGAACCAAAACAGGCTTTCTTGTGTGGGGGGCAAGGCCTCGCCTGTATACGCCAAGCGCACGACTTGTTGCTTTCCGGGCTCCATGCGAAAGACCGGCGGCGTGGCAATAAAGGGGATCCCGGCCAAGTCCGGCGTCGAATGCTCGTTGCCGCTGTCCAGCCACGCCTGGATAAGCACCGGCGCCTGGTTCTTGCTCTCAAGCCTGACGGTGACCTCTTTGTCGTTCTGCGGGTAGATGATCCGGGTGTTGTTGATCACAACGCTTGCGTGCACGGCAACGGCGCCGAACAGGGCAAACGCCAAGGTCATGAGCTTGATGGGCAGATGGAAGATGGCATTCATACAGCGGTCACCGCGAGGCAGTAGGGGTTAGGCCAGCTGAATGGCGCACGCGGGCACCGTAGTCGCTGACGCTGGTGAATTCGACTTTGACCGTGCCGTTGGGTCGATCACGTAGTTGGGGTAACGCAAACACTTTCACGTCGCCGGCAGGCAGCAACAGGCTGTCGTTGGGCTCCTGGTTCGGCGCTTTGCTGAACCGCTTGCCGTCGCTCAACAAGTCCACCGATGTCAGGGAAATATGGTAAGGCGTAGGGTTTGTCGCTTGCAGCGCAAAGCCCTGGTTGTGGCTCACCAGTTGCCATTGCAGTTTTGACGGCGCGCTGCCGACGGGGTAGGGCAGGTTTGACGGCCGTACGTACACCCGCAGGCGGGTGCGAAACGCCAATTCGATCAGGTTGTTTTGCTCGGAGCCCGTGGTAACCGGTGGCACTTCCAGCACGTTCAGCCAGTACAGGCTTTCACGGTCGGTGGGCGCCGCCTCGCCGGAATAGCGCAGGCGCATTGCCTGCTGCTGGTTAGGCTCGATGCGAAAGATCGGTGGCGAAAGGGTAAAAGGCGTTTGCGCCGTTGCCGGCGTCGAGCGAATGTCGCCCGCATCCAGCCAGGTTTGTACCAGCGCCGGGCGGTCGCCTTTGTTTTCCAGCCGTACCACAACCTCCTGTTGTTCGACTGGGTAGATCACGCGGGTACCGTAAATGATTACGCCTGCATGGGCGGGAAGCGCTTGCAGCAATGACAATCCAAGGCCACAGGTGGCAAGCGCGAGGCAGGCCAGTTTTTTCATAGTCGCAAAGTCTCATCGAAACAGGGGAAGGACCTGCGTAGTTACCGCAGGTCCGGTGCATGCAAGGCTTGCAGGGGCAAGCCCGCTCGCCCCTTAGTCGGCGTACACGACCGTGAAACCAACACGGGTCTTGACCAAGCCCTCGGTGGCAGGTGCGGTGGCATAGAACTGCGCGGCCATTGGGATAACCGCCTGGTTATCGGCGATCACCACACCTTGGGATTTTTCGGTGTAAACGTGAATCGGCGAGCCGTCACGGTTGGTCACCTCAACCTGGACGTTCTTGGCGTTGGTGGTATCGGACGGGTCATCGTAGCCATCGATGTTCAAGCGGCCGGTTGCCACGTCAATGGCCGGGCTGGTTGGGTCGAACAGAACCAAAGCGGTGCGGCCGTTGGTGCAAGTGCCTTGGCCAGGCCCACCCACGCGGATGGTGAAACCGGTCAGGTTGGCGCGATCACCCGGGTTTGCCAGGCGTGAGGCAGAGACGCTTGCCAGGTTGACGTCCTTGACCACAGCCCCCGTGCCTGGTGCAACGCCTTCGACGGTGCAAGTCGTATCGTTTACCTGTCCGGAAAAATTGATGTTGCCGTCAATCGCTGCATGTGCCGATTGCGATACAGCGGCGGCCAAGGCTAGAGCTGCCACAACAGTGGAGAGCGCGTTGAATTTCATAGTATTCCCAATCTTGAGTTATCGGTGAGGCCCGCCGCAGGTCGTGATAGACCCGTGCCTCTAAACGTGCGTTGAAGGCGTCGGCTTGGCGGAAGGAATTTTTGTCTAATGCGCATGTAATTGCCTATAGAGAAGAAACGATGTTTATCTCGTGATTATTCGAAAATCGCCTATTTTATGAAATTATTTGAATTGACTTTCCGATGTAAGACGTGACTGTAAGACTCTCCTGAAAGAATAGGACTTATTATTTTGCCGTATTGATACCTGTGGGTGGCTGGGATATACCGTGTTAGTAATAGTTCGACGTTACTTGGGGTTGGCGGTATTTACTTATGCGGGTTTCCTGATGGCGAGTTCAATTTCTAAGATGCACACCGTCATATTACTGGATGACCATGAAATGGTCCGGCAGGGGATCGAGTTGGGCCTGAGCAAAGAAGCTGACCTTGATGTGGTCGGTTCCTTCGGCACCGGTAGGGAATTATTGGAGGCCCTGGCCCAGCGTCCTGTGGACGTGGTGGTCATGGATTTTGTCCTGGGGCCGACGGACATCGACGGCCTCAGCCTGATCCAGACGCTGAGTAGGCGCTTTAGCAAATGCAAATGTATTGTTGTGTCTTCTCACTACACTCCAGCAACTGTTTCACTGGCATTGAAGGCGGGAAGTTGGGGTGTTTTGGGGAAGACTCGAAACCTGACTGAATTGATCACAGCGATTCGAACGGTGGCCCAAGGGCGCATTTACTTGGAACCCTGCATGTTGCCTGCACTGCAGGGGGCGCAGTCGATGTTGGAGGTGGCCAGTATAAAATCGAAGATGGAAATATCTTCTCCTGTGCGCTTGAACGCCAGCCTTACGCCAAAAGAGCAGGAGGTGCTGCGTTGCTTTCTGGACGGTATGTCAGTGAACTCAATTGCGGCAAAGTTCTCGAGAAGTGCGAGTACGATAAGTACGCAGAAACAGTCGGCTTATCGGAAGTTGGGTATAAAGTCTGACAGCGAACTGTTTAAAATTACTCAGCAATTTGGCGGGGCTGGTTGATGCGGTAAGTGTAAGAATTTTTTCTTATTGTTGTAAGTTAAATGGGGCTATCCAAGTAACGCAGGGCCAATCGCTCAGTTGCCTGGCGCGCAGGCGGCAACAGGTGCGGTGCCACCAGCATCATGATCTGGTAGATCACCACCTGTACCTCGCCTTCACGGTCGAGGATTCGTTGGTAGTCCAGGGAGAACAGCAGGGTCATCGTGATCTGTTCAACCAGTTGCCCCAAGGCTTGGGTGTCACTGACCAACTGCCCGGCGGCTTTCAACCGCGCCAGTAACGACGCGAGGGTCCGTTTGAGCGCCGTCAGCAGGTTGCGAATGCCCTTGGCCAGCTTCGGCAAGCGCCCCGCCAGGTTGGACAGGTCCTGGAACAGAAACCGATAATGGGCCATGCGCTCGACAATCAGGTGCAGGAATAGCCAGTAGTCCTGTGCCTCCAATTGAGCATCTGCCGGTGGATCGAGCAGCGGCGCCAGTTCGTTCTGGAAACGTTCGAACAGCCCAAGCACCAGCGGTTCCTTGCCATGGAAGTGGTAGTAGAGGTTGCCGGGGCTGATCCCCATTTCATTGGCCACCTCCATGGTCGACACGTTTGGCTCGCCCTTCTGGTTGAACAACTGCAGGGCACATTCAAGGATACGGTCGCGGGTCTTCATCCAGTCTTCTTAATGTGATCGTTGAGCTCAGCGCACCCGCACGTAAGTGCCTGGCGCTGCTTCCATCGGTGGGTAGTTCTGGTTGCCCAGGGCAGTGAGGGTTTCGCGTTGCACGCCGGAGCGTTGCTGTATCCATTCCAGCCATTGCGGCCACCAACTGCCTTCGACGTGGTTGGCGTCGTAATACCAGGCGCGAGGGTCGCTGCTCAGTTTGGGGTTTTCGACGTAGTTGGCCTTGGGATTGCCCGGCGGGTTGAGGATGCTCTGGATATGCCCGCTGTTGGACAGCACGAAGCGTTTGTCCCCGCCCAGCAGTTGGGTGGAGCGGTACACCGCGTCCCACGGCGTGATGTGGTCGTTGATGCCCGCCACGCTGAAGCTGTCTACCGTGACCTTCTGCAAATCGATGGGCGTGCCACACACCTCGAGGCCACCGGGATGGGTCAATGGGTTGTGCTTGAAGAAATCCAGCAGGTCGCCATGCAGGGCCGCAGGCAGGCGGGTGTTGTCGTTGTTCCAGTACAGGATGTCGAAGGCCGGCGGTTCCTTGCCCAGCAGGTAGTTGTTGATCCAGTAGTTCCAGATCAGGTCGTTGGGGCGCATCCAGGCGAATACCTTGGCCATGTCGCGACCGTCCAGCACGCCTTGCTGGTAGGAGCGGCGCTTGGCGGCTTCCAGGGTTTGTTCGTCGGCGAATAGGGTGGCAGGGCTGTCGATCTGGCTGTCCAGCAGGCTAACCAAATAGCTGGCGCTGGAGATGCGTCGCAGCTGGCGCTTGGCTTGCAGGTGGCCTTGCAGCGCAGCAATCGTCAGCCCGCCGGCGCAGGCTCCCATCAGGTTGACCTCGCGGGCACCGGTGATCGCGCGGCATACGTTGAGGGCTTCTTCCAGCGCCGCAACGTAGGTGGACAGGCCCCATTCGCGGTGGCGCACATCCGGGTTGCGCCAACTGACCATAAAGGTCTGCAGGCCGTTTTTCAGGGCGTACTGCACAAAGCTGTTGGATGGGCTCAGGTCAAAGATGTAGTACTTGTTGATTTGCGGCGGCACGATCAGCAGCGGCTTGGCGTACTGTTTTTCGCTCATGGGCTTGTACTGGATCAGCTCCAGCAGCTCATTGCGAAACACCACTGAGCCTGGGGTCGTTGCCACCGTCTTGCCGACTTCAAAGGCGTGCTTGCTCACTTGGCGTGGCAGGCCATTGTTGTGCAGCAGGTCTTCGACCAGATTGGTCACACCGCGTACCACGCTGTTGCCGCCGGAGTTGAGCAACTCCTTGATGGCCAGTGGGTTGAGCAGGGTGTTGGACGGCGAGACGGCATCGTTGATCAGGGAGAAGGCGAAGTGCGCACGTGCCCGGTCATCGGCGCTCAATGAGCTGTCGTCGATCCAGTGGCGCGTCTGTTTCTGCCAGCTCAGATAGGCTTGCAGGCTGCGCCGGTATAGGGGGTTGAGTTTCCAGGTGGGGTCGCTGAAGCGGCTGTCGTGGGGGTTGGGTTCATGCACGGTTTCACCCAGCAGCACCCGCCCCAACTGACCGCTCAACGCCCAGGCATGGCGCGCGGTGTGCACTGGGTTGCGCAGGCCGTGTGCAGCGACACTGCGCAGGGTCGATAGCAAATCCCGACCTCGCAGGCCGGTGATCGCGTTTTGCGCATTGATGAACGCAGCGGGGGTGGGCGCCGGGTTCGTCACGGGTCTTTCTCGCATGAGCCAACACTCCTTCGTCAAGCCATCAAACAGGCACGCCAATTCAGAACCATAGTCGGTTCCTGGCAAGTTGCGCGGCGGTGTAGTCCTTACACTGCCGGTCGCGGATGAATCACCGCACGCATGCGCTCCTCTTCGAGAAAATTCATGATGATCGGCGCCACGGCCTCGGCCCGGGTGATCAGGAACAGGTGGCCGTCATCGATGATGTGCAACTGTGCATTGGGAATTCGCCAGGCCAAAATGCGCATATTGATCAACGGGATCAGCGGGTCGTCGTCCCCGGCCAGTACCAGCGTCGGTTGGCGGATCTTGTGCAGCCAATGGATGCTGGTCCAGCCCAGCCCGGCGAACAGTTGCCAGTAGTAACCCAGCTTGCCCGCCGAGCGCACTTTGCTGGCGTGTTCGGCGGCGAGTTTGGAATCGCGGCGGAACGAGCCGCCGTAAATCATCGGCGCAATGCGCACCACGTGGGACGGTTGAATGTAGCGGCGTGGGCTGGCCATCAGCCACAACACTTTTGGCTTGCCCGGCACCATCACCGCACCCGCTGCCGTGGCGGCCAGGATCAGCTTCTTGCAACGCTCCGGGTAGTCGTAGGCAAATTGTTGCGCGAGCGCGCCGCCCCACGACACCCCCACTGCATTCACTTGCCCGTAGTCGAGGTAGTCGAGCATGCGCGCCGTGAGCTTGGCCAGCCCAGGAAAGCGGTACGGCCGGTTGGGCGTTGACGAACCGCCGACGCCCGGTACATCGAAGGCGATCACTTCCAGGTCCGGGTCCAGGGCCTGGACGAACGGAAACACCAACTCAAGGTTGGCGCCGATGCCGTTGAAAATCAGCAGCGGCGTCAAGTGAGGCTTGCCCGGGCGTACCGCCGTGCGGATGGTTTGGCCATCCAGGTCGATGGTACGGAAGATGAATGGTTGCGGCATGCTCAAGCCCTGCGAAGTGTGAAAGCCGGAATGCGGTCTAAATGTGGGAGCGGGCTTGCTCGCGAATGCGGCGTGTCATTCACAGGTGCTTTATCTGAGCCACCGCATTCGCGAGCAAGCCCGCTCCTACATTTGATCTCATTTCAATCTAGCGTTCGTGTACATAGGTGCCTGGGGCCGCTTCGGCTGCGGCGTACGTTTTGTTACCCAGAGTCGTCGGTGCCTTCTTCAACTTGCCCGCCCGCTCCGCCTGCCACGCCTGCCAGTGCAGCCACCAGGAGTCCGTGTGCTTGGTCGCATTTTCCTGCCAGTCCAGCGGCGTCGCCGTCAGGCTGTCGCTGGTCTGGTAGCGCGCCTTGGGGTTGCCCGGCGGGTTGAGGATGCTTTGGATATGCCCGCTGCTGGACAACACGAACTCCACTTTGCCACCAAACAGCTGCGCCGATTTGTAGCAAGACTGCCACGGTGTGATGTGGTCATTGGTGCCGGCCAGTGAGTAGATGTCGGCGGTGACCTGCTTGAGGTCAATCGGTGTGCCGCACACTTCCAGTGCATTGGCGCGCACCAATGGGTTGTTCTTGAACAGTTCGATCAGGTCGCCGTGGAACGCCGCTGGCAAGCGGGTGGTGTCGTTGTTCCAGAACAGGATGTCGAACACCGGCGGCTCGTTGCCCAGCAGGTAGTTGTTGACCCAGTAATTCCATATCAGGTCGTTGGGGCGCATCCACGCGAACACCTTGGCCATGTCACGGCCTTCCAGCACACCGGCCTGGTAGGAGTGGCGCTTGGCCGCCTCCAGGGTCTGCTCGTCGACGAACAGCGCCACCTGGGTGTCCAGGGTGGTGTCCAGCACGCTCACCAGCAGGGTCAGCGCATTGACCTTCTTCTCACCCAGCGCGGCGTAGTGGCCGAGCAGCGCGGTGCAGGTAATACCGCCGGAGCAGGCGCCGAGCATGTTGATGTCTTTGCTGCCGGTAATCGCGGTGACCACATCCACCGCTTCCTTGAGCGCCTCGATGTAAGTCGACAGGCCCCACTCGCGCTGGGCCTTGGTTGGGTTGCGCCAACTCACAATGAAGGTCTGCTGGCCGTTGCGCAGGCAAAAGCGCGCCAGGCTCTTATCCGGGCTGAGGTCGAAGACATAGAATTTGTTGATCTGCGGCGGCACCACCAACAGCGGGCGTTCGTGCACCTGTTCGGTGATCGGCTTGTACTGGATCAGCTCCAGCACGTCATTGCGAAACACCACGGCGCCTTCGGAGGTGCCCAGCGTCTTGCCCACTTCAAAGGCGCCCATGTTGACCTGGCTCGGCATGCCGCCGTTGTGCACCATATCTTTGGCAAGGTGGGACAGGCCGTCGAGCAGGCTTTTGCCGCCGGTTTCAAAGAAACGCTTGACCGCTGCCGGGTTGGCCGCACTGTTGGTGGGGGCCATGGCTTCGGTCATCAGGTTGATCACGAAGTGACCGCGGCTGATGTCCTGTTCCGACAGGTTGCTGTCGCCGATCCAGTCGTGCAGTTCCTTGCGCCACGCCAGGTAGGTTTGCAGGTAGCGTTTGTAGAGCGGGTTCTGGCTCCAGGCCGGGTCATGGAAACGACGGTCATCGCTTTCGGGCACCAGCGCAGATTTGCCGAACATCACGTTCTTCAATTCGACGCCAAAGTGGGCGACGTGCTTGACGCTGTGCAACGGTTGCTTGATGGCTTGGGTCAGCACCATCTTCGCCGAGGCGAGTAAATCCTTTTTCCGTAACGCGATGATCGGGTTGAGCCCCAGGGTGTTTTCCGAGGCCTGGCGTTTCAAGTCATCGTTGTTCTTGTTACTCATCTACGACGCTCCATTGTCCGAAAGACGAGTACCGGGTACCGCTGTGCACCCAATTTCGATACACAACACAAGCCTGGTACTGCGACTCGGGTGACCGTTGATACCGCATCGTCAAATGCAGGGAACTTGCCAGTTCCATTGGTTACCCGAGTTTAATTTTTTTCGCAAGCGGGCCAATCGTTGGCCACGCGACAGGGCATTCAAGCAGATGAAATTAGAAAATGCCCTCTAAAGAGCAAGACGCCTGGGCTAGAGCATCAGGCGCACGACCGACTCACTCGGGTCGCGGGTTTTACCGGCAGCTTTCAGCTCGGCCAGATAATCGGCCCACAGCGAATCCTGGCGCACGGCCAACTGGTAGAGGTAGTCCCAGGTGAACAGTCCGCTGTCATGACCATCATCGAAGGTCAATTTAAGTGCGTACTGACCGGCCGGTTCTATCTTGGTCAACCGGACATTGAGCTTGCCGAATTGCAGGATGGGTTTGCCGTGGCCCTGGACCTCGGCGGAAGGCGAGTGGGTGCGCAGCAGTTCGGCGGGGAGTTGGTACACCTCGTCGGGCCCGTAGGTGAGGCCGAGGGTGTTGGAGGTTTTGTGCAGGTTTACAGCGGTGGGGAATTTGGACATTGGAGAACCGCTCGGAGATAGTCCTGAAGGAACCGGCTTAAAACTGTGGGAGCGGGCTTGCTCGCGAATGCGGTGTGTCAGTCAGCACATCTGCTACTGATACACCGCATTCGCGAGCAAGCCCGCTCCCACATTAAAGCAAAGCGGTCCTGCGTTAGCCTTAGAGGATATAGCGCGACAGATCTTCGTTCTGCGCCAACTCGCCCAGGTGGCTGTTGACGTAGTCAGCATCGATCTTGATCACTTCGCCATTCTGCGCCCCAGCCAAATCGCCAGCACTGAAGGAAACCTCCTCCAGCAAACGCTCCAGCAACGTGTGCAAACGACGCGCCCCGATGTTCTCGGTCTTCTCGTTGACCTGCCAGGCGATCTCCGCCAGGCGCTTGATGCCGTCCGGCTGGAATTCGATCCCCAGGCCTTCGGTTTTCAGCAGTTCACGGTACTGCTCGGTAAGCGACGCATGGGGCTCGCTGAGGATGCGCTCGAAGTCGCCCGGGGTCAGCGCCTTGAGTTCTACACGAATCGGCAGGCGGCCTTGCAGCTCCGGAACCAGGTCGCTTGGCTTGCTCAGGTGGAACGCACCGGAGGCGATAAACAGGATGTGGTCGGTCTTGACCATGCCCAGCTTGGTGTTCACCGTGCAGCCTTCGATCAGCGGCAGCAGGTCGCGCTGGACGCCTTCGCGCGACACATCGACGCCGCCGGAATTGCCGCGCTTGGCCACTTTGTCGATCTCGTCGATAAACACGATGCCATGCTGCTCAACGGCTTCCAGGGCCTTGGCCTTGAGTTCTTCCTCATTCACCAGGCGCCCGGCTTCTTCATCGCGCACCAACTTCAGTGCGTCCTTCACCTTGAGCTTGCGGCTTTTCTTCTTGCCCTTGCCCATGTTGGCGAACAGGTTCTGCAACTGGCTGGTCATTTCTTCCATGCCAGGTGGTGCGGAGATATCGACGCCGGAGACTTCAGCGACTTCGATCTCGATTTCCTTGTCATCCAACTGGCCTTCACGCAGGCGCTTGCGGAACAGCTGACGGGTGTTGGAATCCGAGGCCGGCGCGGCGTCTTCGTTGAAACCCATGCGTGCCGGTGGCAGCAGGGCGTCGAGGATGCGTTCTTCGGCGGCGTCTTCGGCGCGGTGGCTGACCTTGGTCATTTCCTGTTCGCGCAGCAGCTTCAGCGCGGCGTCGGCCAGGTCACGAATGATCGACTCGACATCGCGGCCCACGTAGCCCACTTCGGTGAACTTGGTGGCTTCGACCTTGATGAACGGTGCGTTGGCCAATTTGGCCAAGCGACGGGCGATCTCGGTTTTACCGACACCGGTAGGACCGATCATCAGGATGTTCTTTGGCGTTACTTCAACGCGCAGTTCTTCGGGCAGTTGCATCCGGCGCCAGCGGTTACGCAGCGCGATGGCAACGGCGCGCTTGGCATCGTCCTGGCCGATGATATGGCGGTTGAGTTCGTGGACGATTTCGCGGGGAGTCATGGACATAGTGTTTGGCGGCCTCAAGCGGGAATAAGCCTACGGCTTACTCCGCGAGGTCCTGCTCCTCAATGGTCAGATTGTGGTTGGTGAACACGCAGATGTCGCCGGCGATGCCCAGGGCGGTCTCGACGATTTCACGGGCCGACAGGTCGGTTTTCTTCAACAGTGCGCTGGCCGCAGCTTGGGCATAGCCACCGCCGGAACCCATGGCGATCAGGCCGTTTTCGGGCTCAACCACATCGCCGTTACCGGTGATGATCAGAGAGGCGTCTTTGTTGGCAACGGCCAGCATGGCTTCCAGGCGGCTGAGAGAGCGATCGGTACGCCATTCTTTGGCGAGTTCAACGGCGGCGCGAACGAGGTGGCCCTGGTGTTTTTCCAACTGGCCTTCGAAGCGCTCGAAGAGGGTGAAGGCGTCGGCGGTGGCGCCGGCAAAGCCCGCGAGAACCTGGCCGTGGTACAGGCGACGCACTTTCTTGGCGTTGCCTTTCATCACGGTGTTGCCAAGGGAAACCTGGCCGTCGCCGCCCATGACGACTTTGCCGTGGCGACGTACTGAAACGATGGTGGTCAAGGGGAGAGTCTCCACGCAGCGGGGCGAAAATGCCCTGATGGAAACTCATATGGGGGTGGCGGGGGGGATTTCAACTGTAGGAAGGTAGGACGGACGAGTGGCGTTTATGTGTCGGGCTCGGTTCTGAGAACGATGAAAAACAAATGTGGGAGCGGGCTTGCTCGCGAATGCGGTGTGTCAGTCGCCGAAAATACTGACTGATCCACCGCATTCGCGAGCAAGCCCGCTCCCACATTGTGATCTATGTTGCCTGTGACTTAGCGGCTCTGGCGTTGTTGTAACAACAGGTTGCTAAACCCTGCACCCGCCAATTGTTTCTGCGCCACGGTCAGCTGCTCACGGTTGCTGAACGGCCCCACCAGCACGCGATACCAGGTCGCATCCTTGACCGTGCCGGATTCCACCGTCACCGACTGGCCAAGCAAAATGATCTGTGCACGCACGCGATCCGCATCCGCCTGTTTCGGGAACGAGCCCGCTTGCAGGAAGAACTTGGTCACCGGTGCCGCCTTGGTCTCGGCAACCGGTGGCGCAGGCGGCGGGGTAATCCCGGCCAGCGCGGCCTGTGCCCGAGCTGTGTCGATCTTCGCGGCTTCCGCAGGAGTAACCGGGGTGGTCGGCACTTGTGGCGTCGGCAGGGTTTTTTCCGGCACGGCGTCAGGCGGCACGATCACTTCCGATTCCGGCAGCAGCGTGTAGAAGTCGTATTTCGGCTTTACCGGTGCGGTCGGGCTCGGCGCAGTCTTGTTGGCTTCGGCCATTTTCGTGGCTTTCTGCTGCTCTTGCTTGACCCGTTTGACGTCGTCGCCTTTGCCCGGCTCCAGCTTCATCAGGATGACAACGAATGCACCGACAGCAAGGCCGATGGCCATCCACAACCAGCCCGGGATCGGCTTCTTCGCCGGGGCCTGGTAGCGGCTGGCGCCGCGCTTGGGTGCAGGTTTTTTCTTGGCAGCCAACTTACATACGCTCCAGAGTTTCCAGGCCCAACAGTTCCAGGCCTTGCTTGAGGGTCCGTCCAGCCAGGGCGGCAAGGCGCAGGCGGCTTTGCTTCTGGGCTTCGTCGTCGGCGGTCAGGATAGGGCAGTTCTCGTAGAAGCTGGAGAACAGACCGGCGACTTCGTACAGGTAGGTGCACAGGATATGCGGAGTGCCTTTCTCGCCGACGCTGTTCAGCACTTCGCCGAACTGTGCCAGTTTGGCGGCCAATTCCTGTTCGTGCGGTGCGTCCAGCACGATATGGCCTTCAACTTCGCTGAAGTCCTTGCCCAATTTGCGGAATACACCAGCCACGCGGGTGTAGGCGTACAGCAGGTACGGCGCAGTGTTGCCTTCGAAGTTGAGCATCAGCTCAAAGTTGAAGCTGTAGTCGCTGGTACGGTGCTTGGACAAATCGGCGTATTTCACTGCGCCAATCCCCACCACGCGGGCGATGTTGCGCAGGTCGGCCTCGGCCAGCTCCGGGTTCTTTTCCTTCACCAGGTTGTAGGCACGTTCCTGGGCTTCGTTCAGCAGGTCGATCAGCTTCACGGTGCCGCCGTCGCGGGTCTTGAACGGGCGGCCATCGGCGCCGTTCATGGTGCCGAAACCCATGTGTTCCATGTGCATCGGGTGGGTGATGAAGCCGGCACGACGTGCCACTTCAAACACCTGCTGGAAGTGCAGGGCCTGGCGCTGGTCGACGAAGTACAGTGCACGATCCGCCTTGAGTACGCCGCTGCGATACCGCACGGCCGCCAGGTCAGTGGTGGCGTACAGGTAGCCGCCATCGGCCTTGACGATGATCACCGGCAGCGGCTCGCCATCGGCAGTCTTGAATTCTTCGAGGAACACGCACTGCGCGCCGTTGCTCTCAACCAGCAGACCCTTGGCCTTGAGGTCGTTGACCACGTTGATCAGGTCATCGTTGTAGGCGCTTTCGCCCATCACGTCGGCCATGGTCAGCTTCACGTTGAGCAGTTCGTAGATTTCCTGGCAGTGGGACAGGGAAATGTCACGGAAGCGGCTCCACAGCTCCAGGCATTCCTTGTCACCGGCTTGCAGCTTGACCACCAGGCCACGGGCACGGTCGGCGAACTCTTCGGATTCGTCGAAACGCTTCTTGGCGGCGCGGTAGAAGTTTTCGAGGTCCGACAGCTCGTTGCTGGTGATCGGGTTCTCTTGCAGGTAGGCCATCAACATGCCGAACTGGGTGCCCCAGTCGCCTACGTGGTTCTGGCGGATCACGGTGTCGCCGAGGAACTCCAGCACGCGCGCCACGCCGTCGCCAATGATGGTCGAGCGCAGGTGGCCTACGTGCATCTCTTTGGCCAGGTTCGGCGCCGACAGGTCGATGGCCACACGTTGCAGCGGGCCGGCCTTGCGTACGCCGATCTTGGCGTCGGCCAGGGCCGCATCCAGGCGCGAAGCCAGGGCCTGGGTGTTCTGGAAGAAGTTGATAAAGCCTGGGCCGGCGATTTCGGCCTTGGTGATGCTCTCGTCGGCAGGCAGGGCTGCGATGATCTTTTCCGCCAGGTCGCGGGGTTTCATGCCGGCCGGCTTGGACAGCATCATCGCGATGTTGCTGGCGAAGTCACCGTGGGTCTTGTCGCGGGTGTTCTCCACCTGGATCGCCGGCGTCAGGCCTTCAGGCAACACACCTTCGTTGACGAGTTGGGTGATGGCTTGTTGGATCAGCTGGCGAATGGTGTCTTTCATGGTGTTCTCTTTCGACCGCAAGCGGCGGCGCGCGATGCGCAGGTGGAAAAACTGGGCATTATCCGTGGCGAGGGCGGGCTTGCCAACCTTCGCAGGACCTATGGCCAGGCTTAATACAAATCTACCGGGTCTACATCCAACGACCATCGCACCTGCCGACCACTGGGCATTTGCTCCAGGGCAAGCAACCAGCTACTTAATAGCCGATGCAGCGGTGCACGAGACGTCGCCTGCAAGAGTAGCTGAGCACGGTAACGGCCGGCGCGACGCTCCATGGGGGCTGGCACCGGGCCGAGCAGCTCGATGCCGATGAGGCCCAGTTCGCCGAGCAAACGTTCGGCAGCGCTGCAGGCCTCGTCCAGGAAACCTTCGGCCTGCCCCGGTTTGTGCGCTTCGGCCCGTAGCAGTGCTAAATGGGAGAAGGGCGGCAGGCCGGCGGCGCGGCGCTCACTCAGCGCCTGTTCGGCAAAAGCAAAGTAGCCTTGCTCTGTCAGCTGAATCAGCAGCGGGTGGTCGGCCAAGTGGGTCTGGATAATCACTTTGCCCGGTTCTTCGGCGCGGCCTGCACGGCCTGCGACTTGTACGATCAACTGCGCCATACGCTCGCTTGCGCGGAAATCTCCGGAGAACAAGCCGCCGTCGGCATCCAGGATCGACACCAGGGTTACCCGTGGAAAGTGATGCCCTTTGGCAAGCATCTGTGTGCCGATCAAGATGCACGGCTGGCCTTTCTGGATGGTGGCGAACAGTTGGTTCATCGCGTCTTTACGCGACGTGCTGTCGCGGTCGACCCGCAGCACCGGAAAGTCAGGGAACAGGATGCCCAGGCGCTCTTCGGCGCGCTCGGTGCCCGCGCCGACTGGTCGCAGGTCGACTTTGCCGCATTGCGGGCAGTGACGCGGTACCCGCTCTACATGGCCGCAATGATGGCAGCGCAGTTCGCCGTAGCGCTGGTGCACGGTCATGCGCGCATCGCAGCGCTCGCATTCGGACATCCAGCCGCAGTCATGGCAGAGCAGTGTTGGCGCAAAGCCACGACGGTTGAGGAATACCAAAACCTGTTGGCCGGCGGCGAGGGTCTGGCCGATGGCTTGTTGCATCGGCCCGGAAATGCCGCTGTCCAGTGGGCGGCTTTTTACATCCAGGCGCAGGAAGCGCGGTTGTTTGGCACCGCCGGCACGCTCGTTCAGACGTAGGAGACCATAACGACCGGTGTAGGCGTTGTGCAGGCTCTCCAAAGACGGTGTGGCCGAGCCCAGCACAATCGGGATGTCTTCCTGGCGCGCCCGCACCAGCGCCAGGTCGCGAGCGTGGTAGCGCAGGCCTTCCTGCTGTTTATAGGAGCCGTCGTGCTCCTCGTCGATGATGATCAGCCCGGGGTTTTTCATCGGAGTGAACAGCGCCGAGCGGGTGCCGATAATAATGTCGGCCTCGCCATCCCGTGCGGCCAACCAGGACTCCAGGCGTTCACGGTCGTTGACCGCCGAGTGCACCAGGGCGATGCGCGCATTGAAGCGCTGTTCGAAGCGCGCCAGGGTCTGCGGTCCCAGGTTGATCTCGGGGATCAGCACCAGTGCCTGTTTGCCGGCCTGCAGGGTTTCGCGGATCAGTTGCAAATACACTTCGGTCTTGCCGCTGCCGGTAACGCCGGCCAGCAGGAACGCGTGGAAACTGTCGAAGCCAGCGCGTATTGCCTCGTAGGCCGCACGTTGCTCGGGGTTCAGCGGCAGTTCCGGCTGGGCCAACCAGTGTTCGTGGCGCGGGTCGGGGGCGTGCTTGCGGATTTCCACCTGCACCAGGCCTTTGGCGAGCAGCAGGTCGAGACTGTCTTTGCTCAGCATCAGTTTGCTTAGCAACTGATGGGCTACGCCGTGTGGGTGCTGGGCCAGGGTCGCCAAGGCTTCGCGCTGGCGCGGGGCGCGAGCGATGCGTGGGTCGTCAAGGCGTGCGCCGGGAACCATCGACCAGAAACGCTCCTGGCGCGCCTCGGCGAGTTCGCCCTGACGCAACAACACTGGCAGCGCCCAGCTCAAGGTATCGCCGAGGCTGTGCTGGTAATACTGGGCAGTCCATAGGCACAGCTTGAACAGCGCGGGTGGCAGCGGTGGCGTGGCATCGAGTATCGCGAGTGCAGGCTTGAGCTTCTCGGCCGGGACTTCGCTGTGGTCGGCAACTTCCACCAAAACCCCGATCATCTCCCTTCGACCAAACGGCACGCGCACGCGCATGCCTGGCTGCAACTGTGCCCGCAGCACACCGGCCGGGGCCCGGTAATCGAACAGGCGGCGCAGGGGCGAGGGCAGGGCTAGGCGCAAAATGGCGTCGGGCACGCGGGGGGTCTCATATAAGGCAGGCGGTGGCGCAAGGGCGGGAGCCTAGCAGACGAGGGGTGGCTTGGGTATGCCGTGGATTTCTGATGAAAGGACGATTCACACCCTCAGCGCCGCTTGCGCGTTTAAAAAGGTCTGGTAGAATCCGCGGCCTAATTACGTGCGGTATTCGACAATAGTGTCGAGTGGCGGCACGCTAGCCCGAGGAAGTGCCATGAAAGCCGATATCCATCCAGCGTACGAAACCATCGAAGTAACCTGCAGCTGCGGCAACAAGTTCGAAACTCGTTCGAACCTGTGCAAGCCACTGGGTACTGACGTATGCAACGAGTGCCACCCGTTCTACACCGGTAAGCAGAAAACTCTGGACACCGGCGGCCGCGTACAGCGCTTCGCAGATCGCTTTGGTGCTTTCGGCAAGAAGCCTGCTGCTACTCCAGCAGAGTAAGGCTCAAGAGCCTTATGGGCTTTTGCAAGCTGTTGAAAAAGGCGTCCCTTGTGGGCGCCTTTTTTGTGCCTGGGATTTGGCTGTCGGCAGCCCAGGCCGAAGTGTTCTGCCCGGCGCCGGCCTCATTGGCTCAGGTACACGTACAGCGCGTTGTGGATGGCGACACGGTACGCCTCAAGGACGGTCGCAGCGTACGCATGATCGGCCTCAATGCCCCGGAAACCGGCAAGAAGGGCCTTGCCGACGAGCCTTATGCTGTCGCTGCCCGCCAGCGTTTGCAGGCGTTGGTGCAGGCCAGCGGCGGTCGCGTCGGCCTGGTGGTGGGGCGTGAAAGCAAAGATCGCTATGGCCGAACCCTGGCCCATCTTTATGGTGTGGATGGAGAGAACCTGGAAGCCCGACTGTTGGCCGAGGGCCTGGGGTTTCAGGTAGGCGTAGCGCCGAATGTCGATCTTGTTGCGTGCCAGCGGGCAGCCGAGAACAGTGCTCGCAAGGCGCGCCTGGGGTTGTGGCGGCAGTCGCCAGTGCAGCGTGTGGCGCAACTCAAACAGTCCGGCTTCGCTCTGGTCAGCGGCCAGGTGAGCAAGGTCGAGCGTAATCGCGGTGGTGTCTGGATCGAAGTGCAGGGCTCACTGGTATTGCGCATTGCCCCTGCGTTGGCCAGCCAGTTCGACAGCGCCATGCTGAGTGGTCTGCAAGGCAAGACAATCGAGGCGCGCGGTTGGGTGCACGATCGTGCCAGGCGCGGCAGCTTGAAGCGCGATCAAGCTCGTTGGTTACTGCCGCTGAGCGACCCCAGCATGCTCAATTCGACGAATTAATAAAAAATTGTAGACATTTTTTTATGTGATTGTGAACAGTTTAGCCCTTGTATCCCGTGGCCTTAGACCAAAGTACGGCGGTTTGGGGCCTTGACACCGGTGACTACCCAGTCTTGTAGGGACTTTACGACACGCGTATCCTCGGCGGTCCGTCGACCAACAGTAAAAGCGGAATGCCGATATGTCTGATTTGAAAACTGCCGCTCTCGAATATCATGCCAATCCTCGTCCAGGAAAGCTGAGTGTAGAGCTCACCAAAGCCACCGCCACCGCCCGCGACCTGTCGTTGGCCTACAGCCCTGGCGTGGCCGAGCCCGTACGTGAAATCGCCCGCGACCCTGAGCTGGCGTACAAGTACACCGGTAAGGGCAACCTGGTTGCAGTGATTTCTGATGGCACCGCGATTCTCGGCCTGGGTAACCTCGGCCCATTGGCTTCCAAGCCAGTCATGGAAGGTAAGGGCGTGCTGTTCAAGCGCTTTGCCGGTATCGACGTTTTCGACATCGAAGTCGACTCCGAGAGCCCGCAAGCTTTCATCGACACCGTCAAGCGCATTTCCATCACCTTCGGTGGCATCAACCTGGAAGACATCAAGGCACCTGAGTGCTTCGAGATCGAAAAGGCCCTGATCGAACAGTGCGACATTCCGGTATTCCACGATGACCAGCACGGCACCGCGATCGTTACCGCGGCCGGCATGATCAACGCCCTGGAAATCGCTGGCAAAACCCTGGCTGATGCCAAGATCGTCTGCCTGGGCGCTGGCGCTGCGGCCATCTCCTGCATGAAGCTGATCGTCAGCATGGGCGCCAAGCTGGAAAACATCTACATGGTCGACAGCAAGGGCGTGATCCAGTCCGAGCGTTCCGACCTGAACCAGTACAAGGCGATGTTTGCCCACCCGTCGTCCAAGCGCACTCTGGCTGACGCCCTTGACGGTGCAGACGTGTTCGTCGGCCTGTCCGGCCCGAACCTGCTGAGCGCTGAAGGCCTGAAGTCCATGGCGGCCAACCCAATCGTGTTCGCCTGCTCCAACCCGGACCCAGAGATCTCGCCAGAGCTGGCTCACGCCACCCGTAGCGACGTGATCATGGCCACTGGTCGTTCGGACTACCCGAACCAGGTCAACAACGTGCTGGGCTTCCCGTTCATCTTCCGTGGTGCCCTGGACGTTCGCGCCAAGCGCATCAACGAAGAAATGAAAGTGGCTGCCGCCAACGCCCTGCGTGAACTGGCCAAACTGCCGGTACCTCAGGACGTATGCGACGCCTACGGTGGCGCCAAGCTGGAATTCGGTCGTGAGTACATCATTCCGAAACCAATGGACAAGCGCCTGATCACCCTGATCTCCGATGCCGTGGCCAAAGCCGCCATCGAGACCGGCGTGGCCACCCTGCCGTATCCGAAGAACTACCCGCTGCAAAGCGTGGATGATGTGTTCAACGGCTAAGCCGTTGTAGCGCACCAACAAAAAGCCCCGGCTCGTGAGAGCCGGGGCTTTTTTGTGCCTAGCTGCGGGGGCTTTTGTAGTGAGCGGGCTTGTCCCGCGCTGGGTGGCGAAGCCGCCCCAATCCAGTCACCGCAGTCTTCCAGGCAAAACTCGGTTGTCTGGTTTTAGGGCGGCTTCGCCACCCAGCGCGGGACAAGCCCGCTCACTACAGAACCTGAGTTAGAACAGATCGATCGGTGCCGCTTCATCTGCTGGCAACGGGCTACCCGGTGCAACACCATTGCCCAGTTCGTTGACCGACGGCGGCGTGTCTTCGCTCTTGAACAGTTCGAAGTACGCATTCGGCGTGCTTGGCGAGGCCGCGCGGCCGCTGACCGGGTCGATCCGCAGGCTGAGAATGCCTTCCGGTTCCGGCTGGGTGTGCAGCGGTTTGTCCTTCAAGGCTGCGCCCATGTAGCTCATCCAGATCGGCAAGGCGACGGTACCACCGAACTCGCGGCGGCCGAGGCTTTCTGGTTGGTCGTAGCCGGTCCATACGGTGGTCACGTAGTCGCCGTTGTAGCCGGAGAACCAGGCGTCCTTGGAGTCGTTGGTGGTACCGGTCTTGCCCGCGATGTCCGCACGGCCCAGTGCCAGTGCACGGCGGCCGGTACCCTTCTTGATCACGTCTTCAAGGATGCTGTTGAGGATGTACGTGGTGCGGCCATCCACCACGCGCTCAGCAACGGCAGGGGCTTGTGGCTCGGCTGGCGCGGTGGTGTTCGCGGCTGGCGCGGCACCTGGGGTCGGCTCGATGGTGATGCCGCCATGGCTCGGCGCGGCCAGGCCATCGGTGGCGGCTACGCCGTTGACCACATCACCCGGCACGCGTGGCGGGTTGGCGGTGAACAGCGTGTCGCCATTGCGGCTTTCGATCTTGTCGATCAAGTACGGCGAGATCTTGTAGCCGCCATTGGCAAAGGTGCTCCAGCCGGTGGCGATTTCCATCGGTGTCAGGGTCGCAGTGCCCAGGGCCAGCGACAGGTTAGGCGGCAGGTCCGACTTGTTGAAGCCAAAGCGGGTGATGTAGTCGATGGTCTTGCCTACACCCATCGCTTGCAGCAAGCGGATCGACACCAGGTTGCGCGACTTGTACAACGCCTCGCGGATACGGATAGGACCGAGGAAGGTGTTGGTGTCGTTCTTAGGGCGCCAGACCTTGTCCAGGTATTCGTCGACAAACACGATTGGTGCGTCGTTGACCAGGCTGGCAGCGGTATAACCGTTGTCCAGCGCGGCGCTATAGATGAACGGCTTGAAGCTGGAACCCGGCTGGCGCTTGGCCTGGGTGGCACGGTTGTAGTTGCTCTGCTCGAAGGCAAAGCCACCGACCAGTGCGCGGATTGCACCGTTCTGTGGGTCCAGGGAAACCAGGGCACCCTGGGCCAGCGGCACCTGGCTGAATTTGAGGCTGTCGTCCTTCTGGCGTTGCACGCGGATCAAGTCACCCACCTGCGCCACGTCCGACGGCTGCTTGGGCATCGGGCCCATGCTGTTGGTGTTCAGGAACGGTCGCGCCCACTTCATGCTGTCCCAGCTCACGTGCGCTTCGCCGGTACGGGTCAGGACCTGCACGCCGTCTTTTTGCACTTGGGTCACGATGGCCGGTTCCAGCCCGCTGATTGCGCGTTGCTTGCCCAGCTCTGTGGTCCATGCGCTCAAGGTCTTGCCCGGCAAGCGCGATTCAGGGCCTCGGTAGCCGTGACGCTGGTCGTAAGTGATCAGGCCGGAATGCACCGAGTTGTTGGCAAAGTCCTGCAGGTCGCTTGGCACGGTAGTGGTGACGCGGAAGCCCTCGGTGTAGGCCTCGCTGCCATAACGGCCGACCATCTCGGCCCGGGCCATTTCAGCGATATACGGCGCGTTCACTTCCGGCGTTGGCACGTGGTAGCTGGCGTTCAGCGGTTCGGCCACTGCGCTTTCATAGGCGGCTTGGTCGATCTTGCCCAGCTTGTACATGCGGCCGAGGATCCAGTCGCGGCGTTCTTTGCTGCGTGCCGGGTTGGCCAGGGGGTTGAAGCGCGAAGGCGCCTTCGGCAGGCCAGCAATCATGGCCATCTGTGCCAGGCTGGCATCACGAATCGACTTGCCGTAGTAAACCTGCGAAGCCGCCTCGATCCCGTAGGCGCGGTTGCCCAGGTAGATCTTGTTGACATACAGCTCAAGGATTTCGTCCTTGGTCAGCTGACGCTCGATTTGCAGCGCCAGCAGGATCTCGGTGGCTTTACGCGAGAAGCTGCGCTCGCTGGTGAGGAAGAAGTTCTTCGCCACCTGCATGGTGATGGTGCTGCCACCGGATTGAATGTGTCCGCTCTTTACCAGTTGCGTGGCGGCGCGCACCAGGCTGCTGGGATCTACGCCGTAGTGGTTGGCGAAATTATCGTCTTCGGCCGAGAGCAGGGCGCTGATGAAATTGGGTGGAATGTCGGCAAAACGGATCGGTGTGCGGCGCATTTCGCCGAACTCCGCGATCAGCTTTTCATCGCTGCTGTAGACCCGCAAAGGAATCTGCAACTGGATACTTCTCAGGGCCTCTACGGAGGGTAAACCCGGACTAAGGTAGAGGTAGGCACCGCTGAGTACGAGCAGCAGCCCGCAGACAATCGCGACAATGGAGTACCCGAAAAACTTCAGCAGACGAATCAAGGCTTTTGGATTTCCAGAGAAAAGAATGAGTTAGGCGTCGGGGCATGCATGGCAAACGATGGATCAACCCGAGCTGCAGATAAAGCGGGAAAAAACGCTGGGCATTAAAGCATTTTTCGGCTTGGGGCGTCATTCGCGCCTGTTCAACAAGTCGACCGAATGCATGGCGCCCAGCAGCAATCAGGCGGTATGACAGGCAAAGTTTTAGGGAGTTTTATGAGAAAGGGATTTTTCACGCGAAAAGCCGACGCCCTGCTGGGTGTCGATATCAATGACACGGCCATTCGGCTGGTTGAGTTGGGCCGTTCTGGCAACGGTTACAGTGTTCAGGGCTATGCCACCCAGGCACTGCCCGCCCGCGCGGTGGTCGATGGCACGCTTGTGGATCTGGAAAGCATAGGGCGTGCCTTGCACGCGATGCTGCCTCGGTTGCACACGTTAGCCCGTGGCGCTGCGGTTGCCGTGGCCGGGCCTTCAGTGATTACGCGGGTCATCGACATGGCAGCAGGGCTCAGCGACGATGAGATGGCATGGATGATCCAGGCAGAAGCGGACCAGTACATTCCGTACCCGCTGGACGAGGTGGCCATCGACTTTCAGGTCCAGGGGCGCTCGGCCCAGGACCCTGATCGCGTCGAGGTGCTGTTGGCAGCCTGCCTGAAGGAGCATATCGAAGCGCGCGAGGCGGTCTTGGCCCTGGCAGGGCTGGTGCCGAAGGTGATTGATGTCGAAGCGTTTGCATTGGCGCGTGCTTGCAGTCAGGATTTCGCCAGCTTCACGCCGGGCCATCGAGTCGATGGCGCACAATGGGCCGTGGATGCCCACGGGATGGGAATTGCTTGTGGGTTGGCCCTGAGGAGTTTCGCTTGAAGACACGAATCAACCTGTTGCCTTGGCGTCAGGCCTTGGCAGAGCGGCGGCGCAAGTATTTCCTTGCGTTTCTGCTGGCGTTCGCCGGTGTGGCGCTCGCGGCCGTGTGGCTGGCGGACCAAGTGATCGACCGGGCCATTGATCGGCAAGTGACGCGCAATAACCATTTGGATAAGGACGTCGCCGTCCTGGACTCACGCATCAAGACCATCGACGACCTGCAACTGCAAAGCCAGAAGTTGGCGGAGCGCATGAAGGTCGTGCAGGACTTGCACGATGGGCGCTCGTCCAGTGCCCAGTTGCTGGACCAGTTGGCGCGTGCTGTGCCTGAGGGCGTGCATCTGCATGAGGTGGTGGCGAAGGGTGACACGGTCAGCATCAGCGGCAGTGCCGACTCCAGCCAGGACATCGCCCAATTGATGCGTAGCCTGGAAGCCTCCGAAGGCGCCCACGCCACTCGGCTGCAACATGTGCGCACAGAAGGCGCTCGCGGCAACAATGAATTCCAGCTGATGGTGCGTCAGGGCGATTCCACCGAGGCTCAGCCTTGAGCCTGCTGTGGCTCAAACTTCGCGCACTCACTCACAACACTGAAAAATGGCCCCTTCCCGGCAAGGCCCTGCTGGGTTGTGCGCTGGCGGGTGTGGTGTGGGTGGTCGGCGACCTTGCTTACTTGAGCCCCTCACGGGGGCGGTTGTATCAGGTCGCGGCGCGGGAAGTGTCCCTGCAGCAGCAAGTTGCGCAAAAAACCGCCCAGTCTGCCAGCCTGGAAGAACACAACCGCCAGCTACTGCTTAGGCAAGGTCGGGTTGACACGCTTCTGCGACAGTTGCCGAGTGAGTCCGCTATGCCTGGGTTGTTGGAGGATATTGCGCGCTTGGCGCTGGCCAATGGCTTGCTGGTCGAAAGCGTCACACCCTTGGATGAACAGCCTCATTCGTTTTATATCGAGCAGCCCGTGCAAATTGGCGTGACGGGCGCGTATCACGACCTTGCGATGTTCGTGAGCGGCCTGGGAGG
Organism: Pseudomonas cremoris; assembly: GCF_014230465.1. The sequence continues at coordinate 325,867 of NZ_JAAXCY010000002.1, read as the reverse complement.
CCTTACGCGAATCGCCACCACGCACGATGTTGCCTTGCGAGGGGATGGCAGGTTGCTGCGCCTCGATGTGTTGGCCAAGGCCTATTGGCGCACGCAGCAAGGTGCGCGTTCGGCTGAGCCTATCTTGCAAGCCCAATCGTTTACCTATGACTCATCCGGCCTGCGCGATCCGTTCCAGCCGCTGGCGTTGCAGGCCGAACACGCGCCTGGGCGTCCGGCCCTTGCGCCGGATCTGAAAAGGCCGCGTGGGATCTTGGAAAACCTCGCGGTGGAGCAGTGCGAAATGGTCGGCACATTGTCCCGAGGCATGCAGTCCTTCGTCCTGCTACGTGCCGCTAACCAGGTATACCGCCTGGCGGTCGGCGACTACCTGGGACCAGACCATGGCCGGATCACGGCTATTCATGATGGCCACGTCGAGCTGGTCGAGTTGTTCCCCGATAAACAGGGCGCTTGGCTGGAGCGCTCGCGAACCCTGGTGTTAAACGTCAACTCATAACGGAATCGAACCCATGAAAAGGACTTTCTTGTCCGTCGGTGTGGCGCTATGGATAGCGTTCACGGCACCGATGGCTGCCGCTGTGCCCAATCGCGTCGACCTGATTCATCTGCCGCCTCCTGACAATGCGGTTTCGGGCGTCTACGCCGGCGATAAGCTGAGCCTCAACTTCCAAGACATCCAACTGCGCACGGTATTGCAGCAAATCGCCGACGTGGCAGGCCTCAACCTGGTCGCCGGGGACGATGTGCAGGGTTCGATCACCCTGCGGCTCAAGGATGTGCCATGGGACCAGGCGCTGGACCTGGTATTGCAAGCCAAAGGCCTGGATAAGCGAGTAAAGGCTGGCGTGTTGCTGGTGGCGCCCGCCGAGGAGTTGGCAGCCCGAGAATTGCTGGTATTGGAGTCGCGCAAGCAGATGGCTGAACTGGCGCCATTGCGTCGGGAGTTGTTGCAGGTCAATTACGCCAAGGCGGCAGACCTGGCCAAGCTGTTCCAATCGGTGGCCGGCCTGGAAGGCACCACCGATGAGCGTGGCTCAGTGGCCGTGGATGACCGCACCAACAACATCGTTGCCTACCAGACTGGCGAGCGCCTTGAAGAGCTGCGGCGAATCGTTGCGCAATTGGATGTCCCGGTGCGCCAAGTGATGATCGAGGCCCGGATTGTCGAGGCCAATGTCGATTACGACAGAAGCCTCGGCGCGCGTTGGGGCGGGCGGCTCACTCGCGGCAAGTGGGGGGCTGGCGGCGTTGGCAAATCACTGGGCGAGGGCGCAGAGCCTCCGGAAAATCCGCCCTCTGCACCCTTTGTCGACTTAGGTTCTTTAACGGGGTCGTCGGGCCTGGGTATCGCCTATATCACCGATAACCTGCTGCTGGACCTTGAGCTGACCGCGATGGAGAAAACCGGCAACGGGGAAATCGTCTCCCAGCCCAAGGTGGTGACGTCCGACAAGGAAACCGCGCGGATTCTCAAGGGGACCGAGATCCCGTACCAGGAATCCAGCTCCAGCGGCGCCACCTCGGTGTCGTTCAAGGAGGCCTCGCTCTCCCTGGAAGTCACCCCACAAATCACTCCCGACGACCACGTGATCATGGAGGTCAAAGTCACCAAGGACGAGCCGGACTACCTGAACAAGCTCAACGATGTACCGCCGATCAAGAAGAACGAAGTCAACGCCAAGGTGCTGGTCAAGGATGGCGAGACCATCGTCATTGGTGGGGTTTTCTCCAATACCCAAAGCAAAGTGGTAGATAAAGTGCCATTTTTGGGCGATGTGCCGTATCTTGGCCGCCTTTTCCGGCGCGATGTGCTGGCGGAGAAAAAATCCGAGCTGCTGGTATTCCTGACTCCGCGTATTATGAATAACCAGGCGATTGCTGTGAGTCGTTGATTCTGTGCGAAATTTGATTCTTGTAGGACCGATGGGGGCTGGAAAAAGCACCATCGGCCGTTTGCTGGCCAAAGAGCTGCGCCTGCCGTTCAAAGATTCCGACAAGGAAATTGAATTGCGCACGGGTGCCAATATCCCATGGATCTTCGATAAGGAAGGCGAGCTGGGCTTTCGTGACCGCGAGCAGGCGATGATCGCCGAACTGTGCGGCTGCGACGGCGTGGTATTGGCTACCGGCGGTGGCGCAGTCATGCGCGAAGAAAACCGTCGTGCCCTGCATGCCGGTGGTCGGGTGGTCTATTTGCATGCCTCGGTCGAGCAGCAGGTGGGCCGTACCGCCCGCGATCGCAATCGCCCGTTGCTGCGCACGGCTAATCCGGAAAAAACCTTGCGGGACCTGCTGGCGCTGCGCGATCCGCTGTATCGGGAGATCGCCGACCTGGTGGTGGAAACCGATGAGCGACCACCCAGGATGGTGGTTCTCGATATTCTTGAGCGCCTGCAACGGCTGCCACCCCGTTAAAGCCAGGCCCGAAATGCGCTATTCTCGGCGGCGCGCCATTCTCTTCTGGAGTGTGGCGTAGAGCCATCAGGCGGCGTCAGATCTTGACGTTGCCGGTCGTCAATACATCTCTAACGCGGGGACACATGCAGACACTTAAGGTCGATCTAGGCGAGCGCAGCTACCCGATCCATATTGGCGAAGGTCTGCTGGACCAGCCCGAGCTGCTCGCGCCGCACATTGCTGGGCGGCAAGTGGCGATCATCTCCAACGAAACGGTCGCGCCGCTGTATCTTGAGCGTCTGAGCCGCAGCCTGGCAGCGTACTCGGTGATCTCCGTGATCCTGCCTGATGGCGAAGCTCACAAGAACTGGGAAACCCTGCAACTGATCTTTGATGGCCTGCTCACCGCGCGCCATGATCGCCGCACCACCGTGATCGCCCTGGGCGGCGGTGTGATTGGTGACATGGCCGGCTTCGCGGCCGCCTGCTACCAGCGTGGCGTGGACTTTATCCAGGTGCCGACCACGTTGCTGTCCCAGGTTGACTCGTCGGTGGGCGGCAAGACCGGTATCAACCATCCGCTGGGCAAGAATATGGTTGGCGCGTTCTACCAGCCACAGGCTGTTCTGATTGATACCGCCACCCTCAATACCCTGCCGCCGCGCGAACTGTCTGCGGGCCTGGCGGAAGTCATCAAGTACGGGCTGATCTGCGACGAGCCGTTCCTGACCTGGCTTGAAGAGCATGTTGATGCCCTGCGCGTCCTGGACCAGGTTGCACTCACCGAAGCTATTTCGCGCTCCTGCGCGGCCAAGGCATTGGTCGTGAATGCCGACGAACGGGAGTCCGGTGTGCGGGCCACCTTGAACCTGGGCCACACCTTCGGCCATGCGATCGAAACTCACATGGGCTATGGTGTGTGGCTGCATGGGGAGGCCGTAGCGGCTGGCACAGTGATGGCATTGGAGATGTCGCAACGCCTGGGCTGGATCAGCGCCCAGGAGCGGGATCGCGGTATCCGCCTGTTCCAGCGCGCCGGTTTGCCGGTCATTCCGCCTGAGGAAATGACCGAGGCTGACTTCCTGGAACATATGGCGATAGACAAGAAAGTGATCGACGGTCGACTGCGACTGGTGCTGCTGCGCCACATGGGTGAAGCCGTGGTGACCGACGATTATCCAAAAGAGATTTTACAAGCCACGCTGGGAGCGGATTACCGTGCCCTGGCTCAGCTGAAAGGTTAACCAGATCCCGATGACTAGTTTGCATGCCGACGAGGCGTTCCTCGGCCATTACCAGTTAAGCCACGACCCTTTTGCTCCACGGGTGCCTGGTTTCAAGTTTTTCCCGGCTCAGCGCAAGCCGGTGCTTGGGCAATTGCATCACCTTGCACGCTACAGCCAACTTCTGCTGGTCGTGACGGGGCCGTTGGGCAGCGGCAAGACCCTGCTGCGCCAGGCCCTGGTGGCCAGCACCAACAAGCAATCGGTTCAGAGCGTAGTGGTGTCGGCCCGTGGTGTCGGTGATGCGGCAGGCGTTTTGCGCCAGGTTGCCCAGTCGCTGGACGTGGCCACTGCCGAGCCGAACGCGATTCTAAAGCAGGTTGTGCAACTGGGCCTGACGGGCCAAGAAGTCTACTTGTTGGTGGATGACGCCGAACAGCTTGATGAATCTGCCCTGGAAGCGCTGCTGGCACTGGCAGCGGGTACGCCGGAAGGTCGCCCGCATGTGTTCCTGTTTGGTGAGTCGTCGTTGATCGCCGATCTGGAGCAGATCAGCGGCGAACAAGAGCTGTTCCACGTCATCGAATTGCAGCCTTACGAAGAAGAAGAAACCCGCGAATACCTGGCTCAACGCCTGGAAGGCGCAGGGGCGGGTATCGAACTTTTCTCCGCTGCGCAGATCTCTGATATTCACGACAGCGCAGGCGGCTGGCCTGGCACCATCAACCAGGTCGCCCGCGATGCGATGATCGAAGCCATGATTGCCAGCCGCTCTGCGGTCAAGCGTCCAAAGATGGGGTTCACCATGCCTAAGAAGCACGTATTGGCTATTTCCGCCGTTGTCGTGGTCGCTGTTGCCGCCGCCTGGTTGATTCCAGGTCGTAGCAAGGCACCAACCACGGCCGGCGCGCCAACCGAACAGGCGCAATTGCCACTGGGCAAGCCCACGCCAAACGTCGAATTCGCCAATTCCGGGCAACCGACCAACCTGCCTATGGTTGGCCAGCCTGTGATGCGTGGCCCACTCGCCGAAGAAGCCGGCGGCATCTCCGAAGGCGACGACGGTGTGCCGGTGGAAGGCTCGAGCGCTACACCGCCAACCGTGACTACCACTGCACCACCTGTGGGTGTGCCTGCAGGTCAGCCGGCGGCCAAGCCAACGCCAGCACCGACTGTTGCCACCGCCAAGCCGGCACCGGTGACCAAGCCCGTCGCCGCTGCGCCAGTTGCCAAGCCTGCTCCGGCCCCAGCGGCCAAGCCTGCTGAAAAACCTGTCGCCGTCGCTAAAGCAGGCGCAGCTGGCAGTGGCTGGTATGGCAGCCAACCAGCCAGCAATTTCGTCGTGCAGATCCTTGGCACCAGCTCCGAAGCCAACGCCCAAGCTTTCGTGAAAGAGCAGGGCGGCGAGTACCGTTATTTCAAGAAAGTGCTCAACGGCAAGCCTCTCTACGTGATCACCTACGGCAACTTCTCTAGCCGTGCAGCCGCTGATTCTGCGATCAAATCCTTGCCAGCGAAGGTTCAGGCTGGTAAACCTTGGCCTCGCACTGTCGCCAGCGTTCAACAAGAACTGGCAACAACTCGCTGAAGATCCGGCGACCTTACCCAGGTCGCCCTCCCAGCACCTCAAAATAAATCGCATGGCGTGCAGTCCCGCAAGGACCGCGCGCTTTGTGGTGTCTGCGTCACAGTGGCTTTTGAGTCGCGGCAGTCAAAATTAAAAAAGTTTTGACTAGCACAGCGTATCGCTTTAAACCTTTCATAAATGCGACATAGATTTGCGACATTTCGTCGCTAAATTTGTGAGCGTCTGTGTCGGTGTGTACAATGACCTCCCTTTTGCCCCCGCTAAGTCGGCGTACGTTCGACGTGGAAGGTAACCGGTTGAATTGAAAAGAAATTTGCCTCGTTATAAGAGGCAGCCTGGTGAGAAAGTGTCTATGAAAGCAGGTCTGTACCAACCCGACGAATTCAAGGATAACTGTGGTTTCGGCCTGATAGCCCATATGCAGGGCGAGCCCAGTCATACCCTTTTGCAAACGGCCATCGAGGCCCTGACCTGCATGACCCACCGCGGTGGGATCAACGCCGACGGCAAGACCGGTGACGGTTGTGGCTTGCTGATTCAAAAGCCCGACCTGTTCCTGCGCGCTGTCGCCAAAGAGCATTTCGCTGTTGACCTGCCCAAGCAGTACGCCGTGGGCATGGTGTTCTTCAACCAGGACCCGGTCAAAGCCGAAGCCGCTCGCGAAAACATGAACCGCGAGATCCTGGCTGCTGGCTTGCAGCTCGTCGGCTGGCGCAAAGTGCCGATCGACACCAGCGTGCTCGGCCGCCTGGCCCTGGAGCGCCTGCCGCAGATCGAACAAGTGTTCATCGCAGGCGACGGCCTGAGCGACCAGAACATGGCGATCAAGCTGTTCACATCGCGTCGCCGCTCGTCGGTGGCCAACGCCGCTGACACCGACCACTACATCTGCAGCTTTTCCCACAAGACCATCATTTATAAAGGCCTGATGATGCCGGCGGACCTCACCGCCTTCTACCCAGACCTGAGCGATGAGCGCCTGCAAACCGCAATCTGCGTGTTCCACCAGCGCTTCTCCACCAACACCCTGCCGAAATGGCCGCTGGCCCAGCCATTCCGCTTCCTCGCCCACAACGGCGAGATCAACACCATCACCGGCAACCGCAACTGGGCCGTGGCCCGTCGCACCAAGTTCGCCAACGACTTGATGGACCTGGAAGAGCTCGGCCCGCTGGTCAACCGTGTGGGTTCCGACTCCTCCAGCATGGACAACATGCTCGAGCTGATGGTCACCGGCGGCATCGACCTGTTCCGTGGCGTGCGCATGATCATTCCGCCCGCGTGGCAGAACGTCGAAACCATGGACCCGGACCTGCGTGCGTTCTACGAGTACAACTCGATGCACATGGAGCCGTGGGACGGCCCGGCCGGCGTGGTCATGACCGACGGCCGCTACGCGGTGTGCCTGCTCGACCGTAACGGTCTGCGCCCGGCGCGTTGGGTCACCACTACCAACGGTTTCATCACCCTGGCGTCGGAAATCGGCGTGTGGGACTACAAGCCCGAAGACGTCATCGCCAAAGGCCGTGTTGGCCCTGGCCAGATCCTGGCCGTGGACACCGAAACCGGGCAGATCCTCGACACCGACGCCATCGACAACCGGTTGAAGTCGCGTCACCCGTACAAGCAATGGCTGCGCAAGAACGCCCTGCGCATCCAGGCGACCATGGAAGACAACGACCACGGTTCGGCTTTCTACGATGTCGACCAGCTCAAGCAGTACATGAAGATGTACCAGGTCACGTTCGAAGAGCGCGACCAGGTGCTGCGCCCACTCGGTGAGCAAGGCTACGAAGCCGTAGGCTCCATGGGCGATGACACGCCGATGGCCGTGCTGTCCCAGCGCGTGCGCACGCCGTACGACTACTTCCGCCAGCAGTTCGCCCAGGTGACCAACCCACCGATCGACCCACTGCGCGAAGCTATCGTGATGTCGCTGGAAGTGTGCCTCGGTGCCGAGCGCAACATCTTCCAGGAATCGCCTGAGCACGCCTCCCGTGTGATCCTCAGCTCGCCTGTGATTTCGCCGGCCAAGTGGCGCTCGTTGATGACCCTGGACCGCCCAGGCTTCGACCGCCAGATCATCGACCTGAACTACGACGAGAGCCTCGGCCTTGAAGCCGCTGTGCGCAACGTCGCCGACCAGGCCGAAGAAGCCGTGCGCGCCGGTCGTACCCAGATCGTGCTGACCGACCGACACATCGCTCCAGGCAAGTTGCCGATCCACGCATCCCTGGCGACCGGCGCGGTGCACCACCGCCTGACCGAAAAAGGCCTGCGTTGCGACTCCAACATCCTGGTCGAAACAGCCACCGCCCGCGACCCGCATCACTTCGCGGTGCTGATCGGCTTCGGCGCCTCGGCGGTGTACCCGTTCCTGGCTTACGAAGTGCTGGGTGACCTGATCCGTACAGGTGAAGTGCTGGGCGATCTCTATGAGGTGTTCAAGAACTACCGCAAAGGCATCACCAAAGGCCTGTTGAAGATCCTGTCGAAGATGGGTATCTCCACCGTCACGTCTTATCGCGGCGCTCAACTGTTCGAAGCCATCGGCCTGTCTGAAGAGGTTTGCGAGCTGAGCTTCCGTGGCGTGCCGAGCCGCATCAAGGGTGCGCGTTTCGTCGATATCGAAGCCGAACAAAAAGCCCTGGCAGCCGAAGCCTGGAGCGCGCGCAAGCCGATCCAGCAAGGTGGCCTGCTCAAGTTCGTGCACGGTGGCGAATACCACGCGTACAACCCGGACGTGGTCAACACCCTGCAAGCCGCTGTGCAGCAGGGTGACTACGCCAAGTTCAAGGAATACACCTCGCTGGTGGATAACCGCCCGGTGTCGATGATTCGCGACCTGTTCAAGGTGAAGACCCTGGACACGCCGATGGACATCAGCGAAGTCGAGCCGCTGGAATCGATCCTCAAGCGCTTCGACTCCGCCGGTATCTCCCTGGGCGCGTTGTCGCCTGAGGCACACGAAGCCCTGGCCGAAGCCATGAACCGCCTGGGTGCGCGTTCCAACTCCGGTGAAGGCGGTGAAGACCCGGCGCGCTACGGCACCATCAAGAGCTCGAAAATCAAGCAGGTCGCCACGGGTCGTTTCGGTGTAACGCCGGAATACCTGGTCAACGCCGAGGTGCTGCAGATCAAGGTAGCCCAAGGTGCCAAGCCCGGTGAAGGCGGCCAGTTGCCAGGCGGCAAGGTCAACGGTCTGATCGCTAAGCTGCGTTATGCAGTGCCGGGCGTGACCCTGATTTCGCCGCCACCGCATCACGACATCTACTCGATCGAAGACTTGTCGCAGCTGATTTTCGACTTGAAACAAGTCAACCCGAAGGCGCTGGTCTCGGTGAAGCTGGTGGCAGAAGCTGGCGTTGGCACCATCGCTGCCGGCGTGGCCAAGGCCTATGCCGACTTGATCACCATCTCTGGTTACGATGGCGGCACTGGTGCTTCGCCGCTGACCTCCATCAAGTACGCTGGCGCACCGTGGGAACTCGGCCTCGCTGAAACCCACCAGACCCTGCGCGGCAACGACCTGCGCGGCAAGGTGCGTGTACAGACCGACGGCGGCCTGAAAACCGGCCTCGACGTGATCAAGGCCGCGATCCTCGGCGCCGAAAGCTTTGGCTTCGGCACCGCGCCGATGATCGCCCTGGGCTGCAAATACCTGCGCATCTGCCACCTGAACAACTGCGCCACCGGCGTCGCCACTCAGAACGAGAAGCTGCGCAAGGATCACTACATCGGCACCGTCGACATGGTGGTGAACTTCTTCACCTACGTCGCCGAAGAGACCCGTGAGTGGCTGGCCAAGCTGGGCGTGCGTTCGCTGGAAGAACTGATCGGTCGTACCGATCTGCTGGAAATCCTCGAAGGCCAGACCGCCAAGCAACATCACCTGGACCTTACGCCGCTGTTGGGCAGCGATCACATCCCGGCCGACAAGCCACAGTTCTGCGGCGTCGAGCGCAACCCGCCATTCGACAAGGGCCTGCTGGCCGAGAAGATGGTGGAAATCGCAGGTGGCGCGATCAGCGACGCCAGCGGTGGTGAATTCGAACTGGATATCTGCAACTGCGACCGTTCCATCGGCGCCCGCATCTCCGGCGAAATCGCGCGCAAGCACGGCAACCAAGGTATGGCGAAAGCGCCAATCACCTTCCGCTTCAAGGGCACTGCCGGCCAGAGCTTCGGCGTGTGGAACGCCGGCGGCCTGCACATGTACCTGGAAGGCGATGCCAACGACTACGTGGGCAAGGGCATGACCGGCGGCAAGCTGGTGATCGTTCCGCCTAAAGGCAGCGTCTACAAGACCCAGGACAGTGCCATCATCGGCAACACCTGCTTGTACGGCGCCACCGGTGGCAAGCTGTTCGCCGCCGGTACGGCCGGTGAGCGTTTCGCCGTGCGTAACTCCGGTGCCCACACCGTGGTGGAAGGCACTGGCGATCACTGCTGCGAGTACATGACCGGGGGCTTTGTCGCGGTACTGGGCAAGACCGGTTACAACTTCGGTTCGGGCATGACCGGCGGTTTCGCCTACGTGCTCGACCAGGACAACACCTTCGTCGACAAGGTCAACCACGAGTTGGTCGAGATCCAGCGGATCAGCGGCGAAGCCATGGAGTCCTACCGGAACCACTTGCAGCACGTGCTGGACGAGTACGTCGAGGAGACCGGCAGCGAATGGGGTCGTAACCTCGCCGAAAACCTCGATGATTACCTGCGTCGTTTCTGGCTGGTCAAGCCCAAGGCTGCCAACCTGAAATCGTTGCTTTCCAGCATCCGTGCCAACCCGCAGTGATATGCGCCTGAAGAGTTTGATGAGGTTTTAACATGGCTGAACGTCTGAATAACGACTTCCAGTTCATCGATGTCGGGCGCAAAGATCCGAAGAAGAAACTGTTGCGTCAACGCAAGAAAGAGTTCGTGGAAATCTACGAACCCTTCAAACCCCAGCACTCGGCCGACCAGGCCCACCGTTGCCTGGGTTGCGGTAACCCGTATTGCGAATGGAAGTGCCCGGTGCACAACTTCATTCCCAACTGGCTCAAGCTGGTGGCCGAAGGCAACATCCTCGCCGCCGCCGAGCTGTCGCACCAGACCAACACCCTGCCGGAAGTGTGCGGCCGGGTGTGCCCGCAGGACCGTCTGTGCGAGGGTGCGTGCACCCTTAACGACGGTTTCGGCGCGGTGACTATCGGTTCGGTGGAGAAGTACATCACCGACACCGCGTTCGCCATGGGCTGGCGTCCGGACATGTCCAAGGTCAAGCCGACCGGCAAGCGCGTCGCCATCATCGGTGCCGGACCTGCTGGCCTGGGCTGTGCCGACGTGTTGGTGCGCGGCGGCGTGACCCCGGTGGTGTTCGACAAGAACCCGGAAATTGGCGGTCTGCTGACCTTCGGTATTCCCGAGTTCAAGCTGGAAAAAACCGTACTGAGCAACCGTCGCGAAGTGTTCACCGGCATGGGTATCGAGTTCCGTCTCAATACCGAAATCGGCAAAGACATCACCATGGAACAACTGCTCGAAGAATACGATGCCGTGTTCATGGGCATGGGCACCTACACCTACATGAAAGGCGGCTTTGCCGGTGAGGATTTGCCGGGCGTGTACGACGCCTTGGACTTCCTGATCGCCAACGTGAATCGCAACCTGGGCTTTGAAAAGTCGCCGGAAGATTTCGTCGACATGAAGGGCAAGAAGGTCGTGGTGCTGGGCGGTGGTGACACCGCGATGGACTGCAACCGTACGTCGATTCGCCAGGGTGCCAAGTCGGTGACCTGTGCGTACCGTCGTGACGAAGCCAACATGCCCGGCTCGCGCAAAGAGGTGAAGAACGCCAAGGAAGAAGGCGTGAAATTCCTCTACAACCGCCAGCCAATCGCTATCGTCGGTGAAGACCGCGTCGAAGGCGTGAAAGTGGTCGAGACCCGTCTCGGCGAACCGGACGCCCGTGGCCGTCGCAGCCCTGAGCCGATTCCGGGTTCTGAAGAGATCATCCCGGCTGACGCCGTGGTCATCGCTTTCGGTTTCCGCCCAAGCCCAGCGCCGTGGTTCGAGCAGTTCCAGATCCAGACCGACAGCCAGGGTCGTGTAGTCGCCCCGGAACAGGGCCAGCACAAGCACCAGACCAGCAACCCGAAAATCTTCGCCGGTGGCGATATGGTGCGCGGTTCTGACCTGGTAGTGACGGCGATCTTCGAAGGCCGCAATGCCGCCGAAGGGATCCTGGATTACCTCGGCGTCTAACCCCAGTCCAAACTTGGAATGGGATCAAACTGTGGGAGCGGGCTTGCTCGCGAATGCGGTGGATCAGTCACCAGATGTGTTGACTGACCCACCGCATTCGCGAGCAAGCCCGCTCCCACATTTGATTTGTGCTGGTTCAAGTAATTGTCGTAAATCAACCCTATAGACAAAAGGCACGGCGCATTCCGTGCCTTTTGCGTCTGGCTCTGAGAAAATGCCCGCACTTTTTTTGCGGATGCCGACATGACTGCCCTCAAGAACGACCGTTTCCTTCGTGCCCTGCTCAAGCAACCCGTGGACGTCACCCCTGTGTGGATGATGCGCCAGGCGGGTCGCTACCTGCCGGAGTACCGCGCCAGTCGCGCCAATGCCGGTGACTTCATGAGCCTGTGCATGAATCCTGCGTTCGCCTGCGAAGTCACGATGCAGCCGCTGGACCGCTATCCACAACTGGACGCGGCCATCCTTTTTTCCGACATCCTGACTATTCCTGATGCCATGGGCCAAGGCCTGTACTTTGAAACCGGCGAAGGCCCGCGTTTCAAGAAAGTCGTCAGCACTCTGGCCGACATCGAGGCTCTACCGATCCCCGACCCGCACAAGGATCTGGGCTACGTGATGGACGCCGTCAGCACCATCCGCCGCGAGCTCAATGGCCGCGTGCCGCTGATCGGCTTCTCCGGCAGCCCATGGACCCTGGCCACCTACATGGTCGAAGGCGGTTCGTCGAAAGACTTCCGCAAGACCAAGGCCATGCTGTACGACAACCCGCAAGCCATGCACCTGCTGCTGGATAAGCTGGCGCAGTCGGTCATTTCCTACCTCAACGGCCAGATCATGGCCGGTGCACAAGCGGTGCAGATCTTCGACACCTGGGGTGGCAACCTGTCGTCGGCGGCGTACCAGGAGTTCTCCCTGGCCTACATGCGCAAGATCGTCAGCGGCCTGATCCGTGAACACGAAGGGCGCAAAGTGCCGGTGATCATGTTCACCAAGGGCGGCGGCCTTTGGCTGGAGAGCATTGCCGACGCCGGCGCAGACGCGCTGGGCCTGGATTGGACCTGCGACCTGGGCGAGGCCCGCCAGCGCGTGGGTAACCGCGTTGCGCTGCAAGGCAACATGGACCCAACTGTGCTCTACGCCAAGCCGGAAGCGATTCGCACCGAAGTCGGCCGCATCCTGGCCAGCTATGGCAAGGGCAGCGGGCATGTCTTCAACCTGGGCCATGGCATCACGCCGGAAGTGAACCCGGAGCATGCCGGCGCGTTCCTGCAGGCCGTGCACGAGTTGTCCGCGCAATACCACCAGTAACAACTTCCGCCTGAAACCCATCACTTCGCGTACGTGGAGTGATGGGTTTTTTATTGCCTGAATCAAAGTATTTGTATTTTTAAAAGACAACTTGTTACTTAACGTAGTTGGGCTTTTTTTTGCGCCTGAAAGTTAACGCTAAGACTTTTCTTACAGTCATTGTTTGTTGCTTCCGCGAATATTGCGGCCGGTTGTTGTTCGGTAACTCTTCAAGGCATCGTTCGCGCCATGTGTGTGCACTATTTACCAAGTTTTAATCGTGGGATAAAAATCGTGATCAAAAAAAATATTTCGCAATGGGGCGGCGCTTCTTCGTTGGCCCTAGCAAGTGCGTTGCTACTACCAGCACAGAACGCCATCGCTCATGGCTTCTTGAATGACCCACCTTCCCGGGCGTTCCAGTGCCAGAAAGGCCTGAACAAAGACTGCGGCGGTGCTCAGTACGAACCGCAAAGCGTGGGTGAAACCTTCAAGGGGTTTCCGGCCGGAGTAGGCGGCGCGCCGTTGCAGGGGCCGGTTGACGGGAAGATCGCCAGTGGTGGTCATGGCCTGTTTTCTGCGGTTGACGCCCAGTCAGCCACGCGTTGGTACAAGACTGAAATCAAGGATCGCACTGTAAAGTTCGATTGGAAGTACACGGCGCCGCACCCGGTGACCAAGCATGAGTACTTCATCACTCGCAATGGTTGGAATCCTAACCAGCCACTCGCGCGCGCTTCGTTCGAAAGTACCCCGTTCTGTTCGGTCGACGGTGGCAACGTACTGCCGACGCCAGGCACCAAGCACGAATGTGTCATTCCACAGGACAAAAACGGTTCTCACGTACTTCTCGGTATCTGGACCGTGGGTGACACCGATGCGGCGTTTTACAACGTTGTTGACGTGAACATCATTGCCGAAGCCGAGTTGCCTGGCGGGTGGAGCAATGTTGGCAGTATCGCTGCGTCCACCCAGTTGTTGGCGGGGGATAAGGTCAAGGCCCGCGCCTTCACTGCTGACGGTGAGAGTGCGTCGCACTCGGTTGAAATCAGCATTGATAACGCCGAAGAGGGCGTGCCTGAGAACTGGGCGTTCAAGCTGGCGGATAAAATCAACAAGACCCAGACCTTGATTCAAGCGGGTATCCGCGACGAGCAGGGCAATGTTGCGCCGGTCAAAGGCCAGAACAACCTGTATGCCCAGAAAGATAGCGGCGTGGTTCGTTACGAAGTCGCTTTGGACATGAAGCAGGACGAAAGTGCAAAAATGGCCTTGTCGTCATTTGCTACCGAATACGTCCTGGACAAAGGTCGCGCGACCCTGAATTTCACCATGCTCGCCAACCGTGAGATGAACGTCGAAGCCACCTTGTTCAACGCCAGCAACAAAGCCGTCGGTTCTGTAAAAACCCTGGCACAGGGTTCCGGCACTTGGCTTGAAATGGATGTGCGTTCGGAACCCGGTACTCACCACATGACGTTGGTGGGCACTACCACAGACGGGCGTACCACGCTTCAGGATACCCAGCCGGTCAACATGACAGGTGAAGGTGGCGCGAAGGACTACCACTTCGTATTCCCGGAAGGCCTGACAACCTATGACGCCGGTACCCGTGTACTGCACCCGCAAACGGGTGAAGTTTATGAGTGCAAGCCGTTCCCCGAGTCGGGCTACTGCAAGCAGTACACACCAACCGCCACGGGCTTCGAGCCAGGTGTTGGCCATCACTGGCAAACCGCGTGGAACCAACTGTAAGCGTTAGTTGAGAAAGCCCGAGGTAAGTAAATTAGAACTTTCCTTGGGCTTTTTAAGTGGAGTGGATTGGCTGTCTGTGGGCGTAAATTAAATGAAGCAAGTGTGTGGTTTAGCTTGCCCGGTCATATCAACTTGGGAAGCAAATATTTGTGTGCTCGGTACTTTTGTTTTTAAGTTTCCGGTCTTTTTTTTAATGGGTATTTGTTGTTTTTTTCAGGTGTTTTCTTTGTATACCCACCCCCCTTTTTTCATTGAATGCACGGTACGCAGGTGCGTATGACGTTACGCATGTCCTGGGTCCGGGTGCTCTTCCTGGCACTGCCTTTGGGCTATGGCCTGATGCTGGCGTGGCAGGAGAGGGTGTTTCGCCAAGGGTTACAGGCGCCCTTACCGACACCAGTCCCTACCGTGCCCATAGCGGTACCGGCGCCGCTCAACACCCTGGCGGTGGCGACAGTGCTTGGTTTTTCCTCGCCGGGCGCAAGGGTAAGCAGTGCTGAACCCTTGACGTTGCTGGCCACGGTAGTCGGCACTGGCGAGTCGCGGGCGTTGCTGGCCGGGCCCGCTGGCGAACGGTTCTACCGTGCCGGCGAGCGGTTGTCGGCAAGTAGTGTGCTGCGGCGCATTGAACCGGCCCACGTTGTGCTGTGGCGCCAGGGTCGTGAGGAACTACTGATGCTCCGTCCTGCGGGCGAGAGGTTTCTGCAGGTTGTGGATGCACATCGCAAGGAGGCAAGAAGCCTTCATCTCAAGCCAACCGCCGAACAATCCCGCAAGTGAGTAAACCCATGCACAGCATCATCGGGCAGCGCACCTTATGCGGCGTCTTTGGCGCAATGACCCTGTTCGCAGCGTTGTCCACGGGCTACGTGTCGGCTTCGCAAGAGCGCTGGCAGTTGACCATGAACAATGCCGAGCTGCGTGATGTGGTCGAAGAAATATCGAGCATCTTGGGTAAGACGGTGATCCTCGACCCCAAAGTGCAGGGCCGGATCACCGTGATGTCCAGCCAGGCGCTGGACCGTGAAGGTGTTCGACGGCTGTTTTACAGCGTGCTCGATACCCATGGTTTCAGTGTGATTGACCAGGGCGATCAGATCCTTGTGGTGCCGGTTGCCCAGGCCAAGTCCCTCTCGGCCGATGCGCAGGAGCCCACGGCGGCCCCCGAGCAGTTCGTGACGCAAGTCATCGCATTGGGCATCAGCAACGCTTCTGATCTGGCCGGGCTCATCAGGCCCTTGATCTCCACCAATGGCTATGTCGGTCCCTCCGTTTCGGCCAATGCCTTGGTGATTACCGATACGGCGCGCAATGTACGGCGTATCAGTGAGGTCGTGCGGCAGTTGGATTCGGGCGCGAAGAATACCCATGAACTGGTGGAGCTGCGCCATGGCGTCGCGGTGGATATCGCTCGGTTGATGGAAGGCACGCTGGGCAAACAAAATGCGGAAAGTGCCATTTCAGTATTGGCCGATCCGCGCGGCAACCGTCTGGTGATCGTCGGCACAGCGGCCGTGCGCCAGCGCCTGGTGCAGTTGGCCCGCAGCCTGGATACCACCGCCCCCGAGCGCCTGGACAATGCCCGTGTTATCCGTCTGCGCTACAGCGATGCCAAGCAACTGGCCGAAGTGCTGGACACCATGGGGCAAGGCAGCAAATCGCCGCTGTCCGCTTTAGGGCTCAAAGACACCACCGCCAACGCGCCTTTCATGGTGCGCGCTGATGAAAGCCAGAATGCCCTCGTGGTGGTGGCAGAACCGGCTCAGTTGGCAACGCTCGAAGGCATCGTGCGCGAGCTGGACCGGCCGCGTGCGCAGGTGCTGATCCATGCCGCTATTGTCGAGATTTCCGGCGACATCGCCGAAGCGCTCGGTGTGCAGTGGGCGCTCAACGGTAGCGGTGCGTCGGGGCTGATCAACTTTCCTGGCACTGGGTTGCCGATCATCGGCGGCTTGAAGTTCGACGAGAAAAGCGTGGTGCCCGAGGGGGCATTGCTCAAACTGGGTGGGGACCATTTTGGCGCGCTGATTTCCGCCCTGGCCAGCAACAGTCGCAGCAACCTCTTATCGACGCCGAGCCTGCTGACCCTGGACAACCAGGAGGCGGAAATCATCGTTGGTCAAAACGTGCCGTTCAAGACGGGCTCCTACGCCACCAACAGCAGTGGTGCGGATAACCCCTTTACCACAGTGGAGCGCAAGGACGTCGGTATCAGCCTCAAGATAAAACCCTACATCAACGAAGGCTCGACCCTGCGCCTGGAGGTCGAGCAAGAAGTCTCCGACATCGCCCCGGCCGTGTCAGGCGTGGACTCATCCGACCTGATTACCAACAAGCGTGCGCTGAAGAGCACGATCCTGGCCGACGATGGCGAGATCATCGTGATCGGCGGGTTGATCAAGGACAGCGTGCGTACCCAGCACAGCGGAGTGCCGCTGTTGCGCGACATTCCTTATCTCGGCGCGCTGTTTCGTTGGAGCCGCGACACCCAGGTCAAGAGCAACCTGATGGTGTTCCTGCGCCCGACCATCGTGCGCAGTGGCCAGGACCTGTCCGGGATCAGCCAGCGGCGTTATCAGGACCTGCGTGAGCAGAGCTTGCCGACGTCTGGCCAGCATCGATCCCTGCAACTGCGAGCATTGCCAGCAGGGCTATCGCGGGCGTGTTGGCATCTATGAGTTGGTTCGGGTGACCCCCCAACTGGCCGGGATGATTCACCAGGGGGCCGGTGAGCAGGCGTTGCTGGCCGAAGCGCGACGTCACTCGCCAAGCCTGTTTCAGGACGGTCGTCGGCTGGTACTCGAAGGCTTGACCAGCGTGGATGAGCTACTGCGGGTCATCCAGGAGAGTTAGTCGTGCCCACCTTTGACTATCAAGCCCGAGACCGTCAGGGCCGTACGTGCCGAGGTCGGCAAGAGGCCGACAGCCCGCGTCACGCCAGGCAATTGCTGCGTGAGCGAGGCCTGCTGCCGAGCCGGGTGCAAGCAGCGAGTGTGCGTGACAGCAGGGGATTGGCGCTGGGACTGAATGCCGCTGACCTCGCCTTGTTGACCTTGCAACTGTCGACCCTGGTCCAAGCGGGTTTGCCGCTGGAGCAAGCCCTAAAAGCGGTGGCCGAGCAGAGCGAGAAACGTCGCGTATCCCGTCTGCTCGTGCAGGTGCGCGGCCGTGTGATGGAAGGTCATTCACTGGCCGCTGCGCTAGGGGCATTTCCTCGGGCATTTCCAGAGTTGTTTTGCGCGACTATCGCTGCCGGTGAGCGCTCGGGGCATCTAGGCCACGTGCTTGAGCAGTTGGCTGCGTATACCGAAGCACGCCAGGCGTCGCGCCAGAAGATTCAACTGGCCCTGGTCTATCCGGCGTTACTGATGACGGCCTGTGTGGCAATCGTCGGTTTTCTGCTCGGGTACGTCGTGCCGGATGTGGTGAAGATCTTTGTCGACAGTGGCCAGCCGCTGCCCCGGCTGACCCAGGCCATGATCGCTGTAAGCCATGGCCTGCGTGCCTACGGACTGGTGCTGTTGGTGGTACTGGCCGGCATCGTGATAGGGCTGCGTTGGAGTCTGCAGCAAACGCGCGGGCGCTGGTATTGGCACCGCCTGGCGTTGCGTATTCCGCTGGTGGGCGGCGTTTTGCGCGCAATGGAAGCCGCGCGATTCGCCAGCACCCTGGCGATCCTCGGGAAAAGCGCCGTGCCGTTGGTGGACGCCCTGGAAATCGCTGCTGCCGTGATTGGTAACGTGACCATTCGAGCGCGCATGGCCGATGTCGCCCGTTCTGTGCGCGAGGGCGGAACCCTGACCCGCGGGCTTGAAGCGGGCGGCGATATTCCACCGCTGATGTTGCACATGATCGCCAGTGGCGAAAGCGCTGGTGAACTCGACGCCATGCTGGCGCGCGCCGCCGAGCAACAAGAAAAAAGCCTCGCCGCTCGTATCGCGCTGGTGGTGAGTTTGTTCGAACCGGCAATGCTGGTGGTGATGGGTGGCGTGGTGCTGCTGATCGTCATGGCGATTCTGTTGCCGATTTTAAGCCTTAACCAACTGGTGAACTGAATGCGCAAAATGCCCCAGGGCCAACGCGGTTTTACGCTGATTGAAATCATGGTGGTGGTGGTCATCATCGGCGTGCTCGGCGCCATTGTGGTGCCGCAGTTCATGAGCCGACCCGACCAGGCGAAAGTCACGGCCGCCAAGACGGATATCCAGGCAATTTCCACTAGCCTGGAAATGTATCGCCTCGACAACGCTTATTACCCCTCGACCCAGCAAGGCCTGGAGGCCTTGATCCATCGCCCGACAGGCACACCGGCCGCTAGGAACTGGAACCCTCAGGGCTATCTGAAAAGCCTGCCGGTGGACCCTTGGGGTACGCCCTACCAATACCTCAATCCTGGCGTGCGCGCAGCCAATGGCGGCTATGACCTCTACTCATTGGGCTCCGATGGCGTAACCGGTGGCGAAGGCCACGCGGCGGATATCGGCAACTGGGGAGGCTGATCGGATGCCTAGGCGCAGCCGTGGATTTACCTTGCTGGAACTGATGGTGGTGATCGCCCTGATCGGCATCGTGCTGGGTGTCGTCAGCCTGTCGACCAGTAACAGCCCCGGGCGCGTGGCACGTCAGGAGGCCGGCCAACTGCTGCAAGTGGTCCAGCAACTGCGCGAGCAAGCCGTGCTCGAGGGGCGTGAATACGGTGTGCGCATACAGCGTGATGAATATCGCGTCGCGCGCCTTGAACACGAGGGCTGGCAACCTGCCGGTGCCGTGCACCGGTTGCCCGAGGGCCTGTACTTGCACCTCGAACAGGAAGGTCAGCAACTGAACCTCGACGGTACCGTGCCGCAATTGCTGATGCTCAGCAACGACGAACTCAGTGCATTTGTCCTGTACTTCAAGTCGATGGAGCAGACGTGGCTGAGCGTGGTCAGTGACGGCGCGGGAGACCCTTGGATTGAAGGGTAAACACCGGCGCAATCGAAAACGTACCAAGACGGCCGGGGGGTTCACCTTGCTGGAGGTCATGATTGCCCTGACAATTTTCGCCACGTTGGCCGCCGCCGTGATCACGGCCGGCCATTACTCATTGCAGCAGAACAGCCGGCTCAAGGAGCAGATGCAATGCGTGTGGCTGGCGGATAACCAACTCAGCGAATTGCGCTTGCAGGCTGCGTCGCCTGGGCGCCAGCAATTGCTGCGGCACTTTGACCAGAGTGATTGGGTGGTCGAGCAGATCATCACGCCGGATACGGACCCTCGAATGCTCAAGGTCGATATCAGCGTCACGCGCCAAGGCAGCGATCAGCCGGCCTACAGCACCAGCAGTTGGGTGCTTGCCGTGCATGAATAAGCAACGTGGTTTTACCCTGCTGGAATTGGTCATTGCCCTGGCTATCTTTGCCTTGTTGGGGCTGGCCAGTTGGCGGCTGTTCGACACGACCGTACGCGCACAACAAGGCGTGGCCAGCCACGAACAGTCACTGCGTCGCCTGCAGCGGGTGCTCGGCGTGATTGAGCGGGATGCGTTGCACGTAGCGTCATCGGTCATGGTCCTTGGCCCCACCACCTTGCAGCTGGTGCGCAGCAACTGGCGCAACCCACATGACCTGCCGCGCAGCGGGCGTCAGCATGTGCTCTATCGCCTGGAAAACCGCGTGCTCTGGCGTGAAAGCCGAGGGTTGGATTCACCCACGGTGGAGCGACAGAAACTGCTCGATGATGTGCACGAGTTCACCTGGCGATTGTACGACCCCGAAACCGGTTGGAGTGCCACGTGGCCAGTGGGGCGAGGCGCAGCGACCACGCCGCCGCAAGCACTCGAAGTGGTGCTGTCGAGTGATCGTTTCGAGCGAATACGCCGCGTATGGCCATTGCCCCAGGGGCATCCATGAAGCGTCGCCAACGCGGTGTCGCGTTGCTGAGCGTGTTGCTGGTCATGAGCCTGGCGTTGTTACTGACGGCGGCCATGCTGCGTAGCCATTTGTTGATGTTGCAAGGCAGCACGCGTCACTTGCACCAGGTACAGCTTCGGCAATTGGCACTGTCGGCGGAAGCCTGGGCAAAGCTCGCGCTGGAGGCGACCGAGGATGACAGGCAGAGGGTACACACAGCCCAACCGTGGGCCCATGTGGTCTGGCCTTTCGCGACTGACGGCGCGCAGATCAATCTGCACATCGAAGACCTTTCCGGTCGCTTCAACCTCAACGCGCTGTTGAGCGAAGGGCGCGTGGATAGGGTGGCAGGACAGCGCTGGACGCGGCTGCTCGGCTCCCTGGGGCTGAGTCCGTTGGACTTGCCGGCAACCGGCGCGATACAGGAACTGAGCCAGTTGCGCGTGCTGCCGGGTATCGACGGTGCGCTCTTGCGCAGGCTGGAGCCTTGGGTGGCGACCCTGCCAGAGGACGCCGCGTTGAACATCAATACTGCTCCGGCGCAGGTGTTGGCAATGTTGGACGGCGTGTCCATGGCGACTGCCCAGGCACTGGTGGCCCAACGATCCGACGACGGTTACGCCAGCGTCCAGGCGTTTACCCATGATCCGCTGATCGCGGGGCTGGGAATCAACAGTCAGGGCTTGGGCATCGGCAGTCGCTGGTTTCGCGTCAGTGTCGAGGTAAGCCTGGGCACCAATCGCTTACGTTTGGTCAGCGAGGTTGAGCGTGAGCGCAAAACCGGGCGCTGGCGCGTGGTGCAGCGACGTTTCCTTCCTCCGATTTCTAGCGAGAACTCTTTATGAAAAACTGGCTTCATTTGAGCGCCGAAGGCCTCGCTGCGCCTTCTGACGAGTGGCCGTGTCTGCTGTGGCGCGCCGCAGGTGACTGCGAGCGGATGCGGTTGGCCGAAGCCGCGCAGCGCCTGGCTGGGCAACCTGTCGATCTGTTGCTGCCAATGGAAATGTGCAGCTTCTTGCGCACAGAGCCTTGGCCGTCAAAACGTCGACCGGACGCCCAGGCGATCGCCTTCGCCATTGAGGAACAACTGGGTGAAGACCTGGAGGGGGTGCACGTGTGTGCCGGGCGCCGTGACCGCCAGGGTCGTTATCCGGTGCTGGTCACGCATAAAGCGCGTTTCAGGGCGTTGCTGCATTTACTGGCGGCACTGGGTATTCAAGTCCGTAGCGTGAAGGTGGACGCCAATCTATTACTCGACGATTCCACCGATGCCGTCGACTGGCTTGACCGTCGCGTAGTCGGCGGCAACCTGCACGTGGCGCTTTCCCCACAGGGCCTCAAGGCCATTGAACCCTTGCTTGTCGAGCCGTTGCAGTGGCTCGGCGACACCGACAGCCGGATGCTGATTGAAGCGGCGCTGTGGAGTGGACACGGCCAATCGATCGACCTGTTGCAGGGTGAGTTCGGTCGCGCCCGGCGGGCCTGGCCTTGGGTGACGTTGGCCCTCGCGGCCACCTTGCTGTTCATGGTGGATTGGGGGTTCAAGCGGGTGCGTATTCAAACCCTCGAAGGGCAGGCGCAGCAGTTGTATGCGCAAAGCCTGCAACGGTTTCAAGCGCTGTATCCGCAGCAGACCCGTGTCGTAGATCTTTCTGCGCAGCTCGATGCGTTGCAGAGGCAGGGCGCGACCGCTTCGACCACTGCGCTCGCACATCTAGTGTGGCTCACCGAGCAGGTGATCGGTGGTGGGGATGTGGACGTGCAGCGCATCGATTTTCAGGCGGGTGATGGCTGGAAGGTGCAATTGACGACCTCCAGTTTCAATGAACTGGAGCGACTGCGTGAGCGTGGGCAGCAGAGCGGGATACCGGTGCGTATCGGCAATGCCAGTAAGAATGGAAACCGGGTACAGGCGGTGTTGATGTGGGAGCAGTCGTTGTGAAGCGCCGGATTGAGTCGACCTTACGCGCCTGGAAAAGTCTGTCGTTGCGCGAGCGCTACTTGCTTATTTGCATGGCACTGCTGCTGCTCTGCGGATTGCTCTACTCATTATTGTGGCAACCCACGCAGCAACAGTTGGCCGGTGCCGAGCGCCTTTACCAGCAACAGTGGGTCCTCTCGCGGCGAGTGTTGCTTGCTCAACCCCAACAAGAGATGTCGGTTGCCACGCAACCCTTGCCGGCCCGGCTCAGTGAACGCGCAACGGCGGCAGGCCTGGATCTGCATCAGATGGAAGTGGATGGCGACCAATTGCGCCTGAGCATCAGCGGAGAAGCGCACGCACTGTTGAGCTGGCTTGCTGATCTGGAGCGCGATGGCACGCCTTTGCTCACGTTGACGCTGCAAAAGCGCGAGCAGCGGCTAGAGGCACGCCTGGTGCTTTAGGTGTTGGCCCAAACGTGTCGACCGACGGTATAGCAAACGGCGCTTTCAGCATTCTCGCGCTGCCCTTTCGTAGTCTTTGGAATTGTTCCTAAGTCCAAAGGGCGCTCTTTCGTCAAGAATCCGCCGCGAATTCACTCGCCGATGATTGGCATTGATGAAGAGGTGATAACCCAATGAGCGTTACCGAATATTCGATGAGCCAGAAAGTCCTGCACTGGGTTTCTGCCGTCATCATTGTGTGGTCGTTGTTGTCGGGTTTTTATGTAGCCGTATTTACCGTTCCTGCCGCCATCAAGGCGTGGGTCGGTTTTTTTAACGTGTCGTTGACCACGTTGTATATCCCAGTCTTTGTGCTGCGGGTTTATTGCTCGTTCTCCCACGGCCTGGATTTTTCCACCCGGCGCTCGCTGCAGGAGTACATGGCGTTATTCGTCCACAAGGCCATGTACCTGGTGTTGGCGGTGGTATTGGCGACGGGCGTGCTGATGATGGATCGGTCGATCAATGTGTTTAACCTGTTCGCCATTTCCCCGTTCCTCAGTGACCCCGCAACCATTGCCAGGTTTACCCAAGTGCATGTGCTGTCGTGCGTGTTGCTGTTGTTGATGCTGGTCCTGCATATCGGCGCGGTGGTACTGCATGAGAAACGTGGCAAACGGGTGATGGCGCGGATGTCGTTCAAGGTCCGGGACCTTGAAACGACGGCGCTTTAGGCGCGAGCGAGTGGCGGCAACTTCGCCAACTTCAACGCCACCAGCAACGCACCGATCAGCAGAGCAACGACAAACGCCCCAATCCCGTTCCACCCCGCAAAGTGCCAGAAAAACCCGCCAGCCGTACCGGCCACGCTGGACCCCGCGTAGTAGCAGAACAGGTACAACGACGACGCCTGCCCCTTGGCCTTCACCGCACGGCGACCGATCCAGCTGCTGGCCACCGAGTGGGCGCCGAAGAAGCCGAAGGTGAAGATCAGCATGCCTGGCACCACCAGCCACAGCGGGGTGAGCAGGGTCAGGGCGATGCCGGCGAGCATCAGCACGATGGTGGCCCACAACACGCGGCGGCGGCCAAGGCGGTCGGCCAGGGAGCCGATTTTCGCCGAGCTGTAGATGCCCGAGAGGTACACCAGCGACAACAGGCCGACCACCGCTTGGCTCAAGTCATACGGATCGGCTAGCAGGCGATAGCCGATGTAGTTGAACATCGTCACGAATGCGCCCATCAGCAGGAAGGCTTCGAGGAACAACCACGGCAGGCCCGCGTCCTTGAAGTGCATGACAAAGCCATCCAGCAGGTTGCGCGGCTTGAGGCTACTGGCGCGGAAGTTGCGCGACTCGGGGAGGATTTTCCAGAAGACCGTGGCCGCGATCAGCGCCAGGGCGCCGATGATCAGCATTGCGGTGTGCCAACTGACAAAGTCGATCAACACGCCGATGATCAGGCGTCCGCTCATGCCGCCAATGGCATTGCCGCCGATGTAGAGGCCCATGGCCAAGCCGATATGCTGTGGGTGGATCTCTTCGCTCAGGTAGGTCATCGCCACGGCCGCCAGGCCGCTGAGCGACAGGCCGACCAGCGCGCGCATCAACAGGATCCCTTCCCATGTCGGCATCAAGCCGCTGGCGATGGTTGCCAGTGCTGCGCAGAACAGCGCGGAAACCATCACCGGTTTGCGTCCCAGCCGGTCGGATATCGGTCCGGTGATCAATAGGCCCAACGCCAACATCGCGGTGGCAACCGAGAGGATCAGGCTGCTTTGGGCCGCGTTGATGGAAAACTCGTGGGACAGCGCCGGCATCATCGGCTGCACGCAATACAGCAGGGCGAACGTCGCAAAGCCGCCGGAGAACAGCGCCAGCACCGTGCGCATGAACATCGGTGTGCCCTTTTCGATGTAGGCGTCATTGAGCTGGGCCACCACCTCATCCAGGGCGGTAGGCGGGACTTCTTGGGCGAGTGGAGCGACAGCAGAATTCACGGGGACCTCGGGGAGGAAGAACGTGCCAGGACCGGCAATGCAAAAAAGAATATAGCTGGCTAATGATTCTTTCCAATATATTGTTCGACCTGTTTGATAGCTTTTACGACCTAATGAGGTTTGCATGGAATTACGCCACCTGCGGTACTTCATCGCCGTTGCCGAAGAACTGCATTTCGGCCGGGCCGCGCAGGTGCTCGGCATCTCGCAACCGCCCTTGAGCCAGCAGATCCAGGCGCTGGAGCAGGAGGTGGGGGCACGCTTGTTTGAGCGTACCAATCGTCGGGTCGAGCTGAGTGAGGCGGGCCGCTTGTTCCTGCAAGAGGCGCGATTGGTGTTGGCACAAGTCGACAAGGCTGCGGATGTGGCGCGGCGTGCGCAGTTGGGTGAACTGGGTGAGTTGAAGATCGGCTTCACCTCATCGGCACCCTTCAACTCCAGCATCCCCCAGGCGATCTTCGCGTTTCGCCAGGCATTTCCCTCGGTACACCTGAACCTGCAGGAAATGAGCAGCACCCAAGTGGCCGAGTCACTGGTGGATGAATCGATCCAGGTCGGGCTGATGCGTCCGTTGCCGTTGCCGGACTCCTTGAGCGTGGTCGAGTTGATGCGCGAGCCGCTGGTGGCCGTGATGAATGCCGGCCACCCGCTGGTCGAGGGCAGTGAGCGTGGCCTGCTTCTGGCGCAGTTGGCACAGGAACCGTTCGTGTTTTTCCCGCGAAGCTACGGCAGTGGTCTTTATGCGCAGTTGATCAACTTGGCACGTGATGCCGGTTTCAGCCCCCACTTCGCCCAGGAGGCAGGGGAAGCGATGACCATCATCGGGTTGGTGGCGGCGGGGTTGGGGGTGTCGGTGTTGCCGGCGTCTTACCAGCGCATCCGCATTGACGGCGTGGTGTACCGCACTTTGCTGGACCCCGAGGCGGTGACGGCGGTGTGGCTGGTGCAGCGCAAGGGCGTGCAAACGCCAATGGCGCAGGCGTTTGTGGAGTTGTTGACGCGTAAAGTGGCGGTGTAGGCAGGGTCACATATCGGGTAACGCATCCGCCTTAGTGATTGTCCGGAAAATTGCGCAGAATCGCTTTTTTTCAAGTGAGTGATAGGGATGGCACTTCTTTATCAGCCCAAGGAGGGCAGTGTGTTGATTTGTGATTTTCGAGGCTATGAAGTACCGGAAATCATCAAGATCAGGCCCGTTATAGTGATTCGCAAGCACCGAACCAACAAACTGCTGGTGACGGTGGTTCCGTTGAGTACTACCGCTCCACAGACGGTTCTGGACCATCATTTGCAACTCGACAGCCATCTTCAAGGAGCGAGTCCGATCTGTTGGGCGAAATGCGACATTGTGGCGACGGTGAGCCTGGGCCGGCTCGATAGAATCAAAAGTAAAGATCGCCATGGCAAACGAACTTACAAAATCGCAGAACTCACCCGCGAACAGTTTCGCGCGATAAAAGCAGCGGTGCGCAGTGCGCTTGGACTGCACTGAGTTTTGCGACAGACCGGCGGCGCTTTGCCATTGATTGCGGGCAAGGAGTTTTCGGGCATACTGGCCACGTTCCCGAAAGGGGCTTGTGAGACTCTGAGGATCCTGGGCAACCAGCCATCGCAGAGCCAGGCAGGAAGCGGCGATGACAAGCCAACCTGTTTGTGAAGAGGGCGCCGAAAGGCGCCCTTTGTCGTTTCTGTTGAACCCAAATTCGTTTGATGGCGAGGAAGCGGTACCCGTTTTACTTAGTAGTGCCGGTTTGTTCGAACAACTGCGCCGCCGAGCCCGCCTCGTTTGTACCATTGCTGCGCAACGCCGCCATGATGTCGCGGTCCAGCATGCTCACCCAACGGTTGTAGTTGCGATGGATCTTGCCGTCCTTGTAGCCCAGTTGGCGGCTGTCGCGGTAGGTGATGGCGTAGCTGTTGCGGGTGTAGCGGATGTCGATAGCGGCGTAATACTGGTTACGCACGTTGATCTCGGCCTGCACCAGTTGCGGGCTCAGGCGCTCTACCGTCCAGTCGCGTTTTTGCAGGGCGTTGACGATGATCGTTTTCATCTTTTCTTCGCTGACCTGGTTGTCGACCGGCAGCTCATGCTGGGTGTTGAGGATCGGCTTGTTGGTGCAGCCGGCGGTGGTCAACAGGGCCAGGGTGATCAAGGTAGCGCGTAGCAAGGAAGACATTCCGTATTCTCCAATCGATTAAAAAGTCAGGACCAGCGGCGGAAGATCAGCGACGTGTTCACGCCGCCAAAGGCGAAGTTGTTGTTCATCACGTAGTCGTTGTGCATCTCGCGGAATTCACCTTGCAGGTAATCCAACTCGCCGCATTGTGGGTCGACGGCGTCCAGGTTGAAGGTGTGCACGTACTGGTTGCGGTTCATCATCTCGATGCTGAACCACGACTCCAACGCCCCGCAGGCGCCCAGGGTGTGGCCGAGGAAACTCTTCTGCGAGCTGATGGGCATGCGGCTGCCAAACAGGCTGCTGGTGGCCAGGGTTTCGGCAATGTCGCCCTGGTCGGTGGCAGTGCCATGACCGTTGACGTAGCCGATGGCGTCCGGGGTAAGCCCGGCGTCTTCCAGTGCCAACTCCATCGCGCGGCGCATGGTTTTCTGCTCCGGACGCGTGGTGTGCTGACCATCGGCATTGCTGCCAAAACCCACCAGTTCCGCGTGGATGTGCGCACCGCGTGCCAGGGCATGTTCCAGTTCTTCCAGCACCAGCATGCCGCCGCCTTCGCCGATCACCAGGCCATCGCGGCCACTGTCGTAAGGCCGCGGGCTGGTCTGCGGTGCATCGTTTTTCAGGCTGGTGGCGTACAGCGCGTCGAACACCATGGCTTCGGTGGGGCACAGCTCTTCGGCGCCGCCAGCGAGCATCAACGGCAGGCGGCCGAACTTGATTGCTTCATAGGCATAACCGATGCCCTGGCTGCCGCTGGTGCAGGCACTGGAGGTGGGGATCAGCCGCCCGGTCAGGCCAAAAAAGATGCTGATATTCGCCGCTGTGGTGTGGGGCATCATGCGCACGTAGGAGTTGGCGTTGAGCCCCTCGGCTACCGAGTTCAGCAGCATGTTGCCGAACGCCTTGATCTCGTCGGTGCTGCCGGTGGATGAGCCGCAGGCCACGCCCATGCGCCCGTCCTTGATCGACTCGTCGCCCAGCAAACCGGCGTCCTGCAACGCCTGCTCCGCCGCCCACACCGCCAGACGCGAGACGCGGCCCATGCTGCGCAGCTGCTTGCGGGTCCAGTGGGCCGGCACGACAAAATCGTCGATCGGTCCGGCCAGGCGCGTGTTCAATTCGGTGAAACGGTCCCACTCATCCATGCGGCGAATGCCACTGCGGTTGGCGCGGAAGTTGGCTGCGATGGTGTCCCAATCGCCGCCCAGGGAGGTCATGCCGGCCATGCCGGTGACTACGACGCGCTTCATCAGCACAGGCCTCCATTCACGGCCAGGACCTGGCGAGTGATATAGCCGGCTTCGGCCGACATCAGGAAGTTCACCGCGCCGGCGACTTCTTCCGGGGTGCCCATGCGCTGCGCGGGGATCATCTTCATCAGTTCTTCCACCGGTACGTTTTCATCGAGCATGGCCGTGTCGATCAAACCCGGTGCGACGCAGTTGACGGTGATCTTGCGTTTGCCCAGCTCGATGGCCAGGGCCTTGGCCGCACCGATCAGGCCGGCTTTGGAGGCGCTGTAGTTGACCTGGCCACGGTTGCCAATCAAGCCGGAAACCGAGGTGATGCAAACGATGCGCCCAGCGGCGCGACGACGAATCATCGGCATCATCACCGGGTGCAGCACATTGTAGAAACCGTCGAGGTTGGTGCGCATTACCACGTCCCAATCGTCTTCCGACAAGGCCGGGAACGCGCCGTCACGGGTCAGGCCAGCGTTGAGCACCACGCCGTAATAGGCGCCGTGTCTCTCAACGTCCGCTTCCAGGATTTGCTGGCACGCGGCACGATCCGCCACATCGAATTGCAGCACCCGCGCCTTGCGCCCCAGGGCCTCGATTTCGACCTGCACTGCATCGGCTTCGGCACGGCCATTGCGGCAATGCAGCACGATGTCATGGCCGGCCTGCGCCAGGCGCAGGGCAATGGCGCGGCCGATACCACGGCTGGAGCCGGTGACCAGTACGGATTCAGTCATGGCGTTTCGTCCTTCGATTCATCTAAATAGTTGGCCGCCTGGGGCGGTCGAAATACGTTCAAGCGAGCGCTGGCTTGGATGCCGTCACCGGTGAGATGGCATTCGAACACACCCATGCCATTGTCGTCTTCCAGCGAACGCAGGCCGTGGATGGTCAGTTCGGCACCGGCCGGGAAATGCTCCACGTTGCATTCGAACTTACGGGTGCCCAGCAGGAAGCCCAGTTCCACCGCTTCGCCTTTCTGGCGCGCGCGGCAACCGGCGTAGGCGGCAACACTTTGCGCCATCAACTCGATGCCAACCCACGCTGGCAGGCTGCCGTCAGGGCGGTTGAACAGGCCGCCAGGGGTGACGGTGGCGCGGGTATGAATCTGCTCTTCATCGAACGACAGCACCTGGTCGATCAGGATCATGTCGCCGGCATGGGGCAGCAGTTCAGCGAGTGGCCAATCGATCATGGGGCCTCTCCGATAATCAGGCTGACGTTGTTGCCGCCGAAGGCAAACGAGTTGCTCATCAGGCGGCGTTTTTTCAAGGGTTCACCGGTACGTGTCCATTGCAAGGCGGGCAATGCCGGGTCGGCCTGGCCGTCCCACACATGCGGCGGCATGACGCCGTGCGCCAGGCTCAGCCAGCAGAACGCCGCTTCCAGCGCTCCGGCGGCGCCCAGGGTGTGGCCGCTCATGGGCTTGGTCGACGAGCAGGCCACGCCGTTGGGGAACAGGCTGGCAACCGCCAGGCTTTCCATCGCGTCGTTGTGCTGGGTGGCGGTGCCGTGCAGGTTCAGGTAACCGATGTGCTCGGGTGCAAGCTTTGCGCTGGCCAGGGCCTTGCGCATCGACTGCAGAGCGCCTTTGCCGCTGGGCTCGGGTGCGGAAATATGGTGCGCATCGCAACTGGCGCCACTGCCCAACAGGGCGATGGGCGCCGGTTGCCGGGTCATCAGGAACAGCACGGCCGCTTCGCCGATGTTGATGCCGTTACGGTTCACCGAAAAGGGGTTGCAGCGCTCGTTCGACACGGCGTCCAGCGAGCTGAACCCGTTGAGGGTCAGCTTGCACAAACTGTCGACGCCACCGCAGATCACTGCATCACACACCCCGAGCGCCAGCAGGCGCTGGGCACTCATCAGCGCACGGGCGCTGGAGGTGCAAGCGGTGGAGATCACATAGGCCGGGCCGCTCAGTTGCAGCCAGTCGGCGAGGAAGTTGGCTGGGGCGCTCAGTTCTTGCTGCTGGTAGTCGTAGTCGGCCGGGAACTGATGTTCTCGCAGGTAATGGGCGATACCGCGACTGGCTTCGTCGATGCCCGACGTGCTGGTGCCCAGCACGATGCCCACGCGCGATGCGCCGTAGCGATGGATCGCTTGGCGAATGTCATCCTCGATCTGCAACGCCGCTTCCAGCAGCAGCTGGTTATTGCGGCTGCTTTGCTGGCCCAGTTCCGGTGGGATGGTCGCCAGCTCGCCGTGCACGCCGGCCACCGGCAATACGCGCTCCGGCACCCAGCCGCTTTCGGCGCGCATGCCCGAGCAGTCGCCGGCGAACAGGCTGCGCGCGACCTCGGCCTGGCTACGACCAAGGGCGCAGATCACGCCGAGCGCATTGAGGTAGGCGGTCATTGGGCAGCCCCAAGTGGCGTGATGCGGTAGCTCAACGGTTGCCCGCTGATGTTCACGCTGAACACTTCGGAAGACTGATACACGATCTGCCAATGACCGGGCAGGGTGCGCGTCAGGTCCATGGCTTGTGCGTTGGGGTACAGCGCGCGCAGGTCATCTGCCGAGGCCAGTGCAAACAGCAGCGCGGCGAACAGCTCGCGCGCCTGAGGATTGGGCGGCAGCAAGCCGTCGGCCTGCCACTGGCCATTGATCAGCTTTTGCCGGGCCTGTGGGATGCCTAGCGGGTCCATCATCGACCAGCGAATACCGCCGCCTTCGCGCTGGATCACCAACAACCAGTCCTGGCTTTGGCCATCGGCCAGGCGTTGCACATGCAGTTGCATCGGCAAAGCCAGGGCCGGGGGTTTCTCGGGCAGCGGCGGTTGGCTGGCGCAGGCGCTCAGCAGCAACAGGCAGCCGATCAGCAACAGGCGCATCATGGGGTGGCGCTCGCCAGGGGCTTGCGTGCCACGCAGTTCACCAGGGTTTCTTCGCGTTGGCCCACCGGTGGCGCCTTGCGCAGGCCCCAGCGTTCCAGCAGGCCGAAATCGCTGGAACGGCTCCACCACAAGTATGGGTACGAAACGTTCTGCGCGCCGAACTCAAAACCCTGCTCGCGGATCATCTCCAGGTACTCTTCGGCGCTTTTCTGCACGTGCATCGGGTGGCGGAACAGCCAACGGATCACCCACGTGTCGATATAGGCCTCGGTGGACTCGGCAAACAGCAGGTAACCGCCCGGTTTGAGCACGCGGTAGAACTCTTTGAGGGCGCGGTGCTGTTCAACCAGGTGGTGGAAGGTCTGGTGGCAGAACAGGATATCGACGCTGGCATCCGGCACATCGAGGGTGGCGCAGTCGCTGCCGATCAACTCGATATCCAGGCCCTGGCGCGCGGCTTCGACCTTGCTCAGCTCCAGGCTGTGGGGGTCGGCATCCAGGCCGATCAGGCGCGCGGGGGCGAACACCTGCTGCAGATACTGGAACGACTTGCCCTGGCCGCAACCGGCGTCAAGCAACACGGGTGCCTGTGGCAACGGGTCGGTAAACAGGCTACGCAGGTCGTTGATTGCCACGCGTAACACGTGGTGCTGCCAGGTGTGGCTGCGCAGGAACCAGAAGCCGAACTTGGTTTCTTCGACGTAGTTCTTACTTAGGTACTGACTGCTCATGCGGCATCCCCTGCACAAATCTCCGACAACATCCGTAACCGCCGCTTGGGTTCGCTGACAAACGGGTTGCGCTCGTCCCACGCATAACCGGCGAGGATCGAGCAGATCATCCGGCGAATTTCCGGCGAGCTATCGGGGTGGTAAATCACATCCTGGAAGGTGCCGGCGTACCAGCCTTCGACGTAGCAGCGGAAGGTGTCGACACCGCGCTTGAGCGGTACGGCAAACTCGGTTTCCCAGTCCACCGTTTCGCCCGTCAGCTGGCGATGCAAGAGACCGGCGGCCATGCTCGCCGAGCGCATGGCAATGGTCACGCCAGAAGAAAACACCGGGTCGAGGAATTCCGCCGCATTGCCCAACAGCGCGAAACCTGGACCGTGCAGGGTTTTGACGTTGGCCGCGTAGCCGCCGATGGTGCGCGCCGGCGTATCCCACACCGCGTTTTGCAGCACGCCGGACAGGCTTGGGGTCTCGTCGATAAAACCGCGCAGGCAGGCATCGAGGTCGCTGTCGCGGCCGTCGAAGTGCTCCTTGGCGGCGACCACACCCACCGAGCAACGGCCATTGCTGAACGGGATGGTCCAGAACCAGATATCGCGCTTCGTTGGATGGGTGGTCACCAGGATCTTGGTGCGGTCGAAGCCTGGGTGTTCGATGCGGTCTTCGACGTGGGTGAATACCGCCTGGCGCACCGGGAAGTCAGACGGCAAGTCCAGCTCCAGCAAGCGCGGCAGCACGCGGCCATAGCCGCTGGCATCGAGCACGAACTTGGCCTTGAGGTGGTACTCGCTGCCGTTCTCGCGGCGTACGTGCAGGTAGCGGCAGTCGCCCTTGAAGTCCACGCCGACGATGGTTTCGCCGTAGCGGATCTCGACGCCTTGAAGCGCGGCCTGGTCGGCCAGCAACTTGTCGAACTCGCCACGCTGCACCTGGAAGGTGGTGGGCTTGCCGTTGCTGAACGTGTCGCTGAAATCAAACGCGCTGTAACGCTCGCCCCAGGCGAATGCCGCACCGGTCTTGAACTGGAACCCGGCAGCTTGCACGGCGTCAAGCATGCCGGCTTCTTCGATGAAGTCGATGCAGTGGGACAGCAGGCTTTCGCCAATCGAGAATCGCGGGAAATGCTGGCGCTCGATGATCAATACATCATGCCCTTTGCGCTTTAACAGCGCAGCGGCGATGGCCCCGGACGGACCGGCACCAATCACCACCACCTGGCGACGTTCCATTTCAACTGTGGGCACGAGGGCTCCTTGCCGCTTTGGCGATAATCACATTCATAAGGCGTGTTTCTGTTGCCCGGCCCAGGGCGCCAGCATAAAGCTGAATGCCAGGCCCAGGCTGACCGATAAGCCGAAATTGCTCACGGCCGGTGTGCTGGACACCGCCAGCAGGCCAAACGACAACCAGGTCGTCAGCGCCGCCAGCAGCGTGCCCAAGAGACTGACCGCAGGGCCGCCGATCTGCTCGCGCATCAGGATCGCGTAGTCGACGCTGATGGCCGTGACCAGCAGCAGGCCGAACAGGCTGAACAGCGTCAGCGGCTGGCCCAACCAACCAAGGCTCGCCAGGCTGCACAGCGCTGCCAGCAGCGGCAGCGCGACGATGCGCAGGGCGCCGCCGAAGCCGAACGGCAGGATCAACAACAGCACGATCAGCACGCACGACATCAACTTCAATTCGGCGGCGCTGATCTGCGTGTTGGCAAATACCCGGTTCAAGTCGCCCAGGCGATCCACCAGTTGCACGCCAGGCAGGTCTAGCGCTTGCACCCGCAGCAGCGCCGGGTTGTTCAAGCCTTGCAGGCTGACCATCGCCGCCACGCCGCCGTCTACCGGGCCAAGCCACAGCGTGCGCCAAGGCTCGGCCAGTGGACCTGCCAATGCGGCGTCGATGTCTTGGGTGGGCAGCGCCTGCAGTTGCGCGACCTCGGCTTGCAGGGCGCTGGCAGGGACGCCGAGGTCCAGCAGTGGTTGCCAGTGCTGCGCCAACGCGTTCAATGCGTCGCGCACCTGTTGCTGCTCGGCGGGCAGGCTGACCAGCTGGTTGAGCGCCAGATAACCTTGGAGCTTGTCCATGTTCACTAACTGATCCAGGCGTTGGCCCAGGGCGCTTTCACGCTCCAGCAACTGTTGCTGGTTCTCTGCGCGCACCAGGAAGAACTGGCTGGTGGGTTGGAACCCGGTAATGCGTGCCACGGCTTGCGCTTCTTGCAGCAACTGCGGCGGTGCACCGATCCACTGACGAATATCGTTCTTGCTGTTCAAGTGCCACAGGCCCCCTGCGCAAAACAGCAGCAGCAACACCAGCAACACTGGGCTTGACACGCGCTTGAGCAACGACGCTCGCACCTGCCACAAACCGTCAGCGATCCGCAGCGGCCATTGCGCTGGGCGCAACTCGATACCCTTGAGCAGCGCCGGCAGCAGGCACACGGCAGACAGGTACGCGCCTACCAGGCCGGCGGCGGAGAACACGGCGATCTGGGTCAGTGCCGGAAACGGCGTCCACGCCAACGCCAGATAACCGATGCAACTGGTGGCCAGGCTCAGGCTCAGCCCCGGCAAGGTGATGCGCAACGCCGGCCAACTGCGCCACGGCTGCATACTCCAGCTCTTGGACAGGTAGTGCAGCGGGTAATCCACGGCCACGCCGATCAGGCTGGAGCCCAGTACCAGCGTCATCACATGCATGTGGCCGAACAGTGCCACACAAGCCACCGCGCCAAACAGCATGCCCACCAGCACCGGCACGAATGCCAGCAGCACGCGCCAGCGACGGAACGCCAGCAACAGCAACAGCAGGATGCCGACGGTGGCGCCGCCGCCTACCCAGGTGATTTCACGCGTGGCTTGCTGCTGGCCGTTGGCGGCGTAAAGCAGCCCGCTGGCCGCGAGTAATTGCGCACCTTGCCCGCTCGCTTGTTCGCGGCTGGCCTGGAGCAGGTCCGCCACTTGCAACGGCAGTTTCATATCGAAGGCATTGCCGGTGGTGCGCGCACGCAACAGCACCCAGCTCTTGCCGTCGGCATCGGCGATCAACGCACCGCTGCCGATATCCAATTGCACCGAGCCATGTTGCGGTTGGCTGTTCTGGATGCGTCCGGTCAGGCCCAGCCAGTCGTCCTGGCTCGGTACCAGGCTGAACCCGGTGAAGGGGTCGAACAGTGCCTGCACGCGCTGCTGGATAAACGCGTCGGGTTGCTCGATGAGTTGCTTGCGATCCTTGGCCGAGAGCATCGCCAGGCGGCCGTGCAGCAGTTGTTCACGCAGCGCCGGCAAGTCGGCTTGCAGGTTCCATTGGACCTTTTCAAACAGGCCGCTGGCCTGCCAACGCTCGCCCAACTGCTGGGCTACCGCCACTGCTTGCTGGCGGTCGGCATGCCCCACCAGTACCAGCATTTCGCGGTTGAGCGGCTCTTGCATGCGCTGTTCGGCTTGCAGTTCCAGGGCATCCGGCGTGTTGCCCGGCACCAGTTCCATCAGGTTGGCCGACAGCGGGGCACCGTGGCGCCACTGCCAGCCAGCCAGGGCCAGCACGGCTACCAGCAGGATCAGGAACAGGCGCGGTAGCAGGCGCTCACTGGGCAAAGTCGTGTTGCTCCGCTTCGCTCAAGGGTTGGCTGGCCGAACTGTCCTGCATGCGCAGCACGGTGCTGTCGCCTTGGGTCTCCAGCAGTTCGATTTTTTGCACCAACTCGCCACCGTCGATATTGATCTGGGTGAACACCTGCTTGAGCAGCAGCGAGCGTGGGATCAGGGTCAATTTCCAGCCGCTGGCTTCGCCTTGCAGTTGCAGTTCGAAGTCACGCTGCAAACCGCTGCTGTCGCCCTGGAGCACAGCGAGAAACAGGCGATTCTGTTCTGCGCCTGCGCTCTTGTTTGGCAGCAATTGCCAGCCGTTGGCGTCACGGCGCGCAATGCCTTGGGCGCTGATGCGATAGTCCTGTTGCAGCGGGGTTTTGAGCAGCCACAGCAGGCCGTGGTCCTTGGCCAGCACGAAGGTGCCTTTGCTGACCAGGGGTTGGGGCAGGGCGCGCAGGTGTTTTTCCTGGATGAAGCTGCCGTGGATCACGGAGGGTTTGGCAAGCTGGTCACTGAGTTGTTGCAGGTCGAAGGCATGGGCCAAGCCTGAAACGCTTAACAACAGGATTAACGCTCCCACAGGGAATCTCATTTCAAGGCCCTTTCGACGGCGTCTGTGAATATTTTGGGGGAGGCCAGTTGCATCTCGCGGCTAGCGACTTCCACGGCCACTTGCACGGTGCTGGCACGGGTCAAACGCTCGCCGCTGGCCAGATCGGTGATCAGGTAATTGACCTTCAAACGGTTCTCCCACTCCACCAAACTGGCGCGCACATTGATGGTCTGGCCGAACACGGCGCCGCGCACATAGCGCAACTGCATGTCGATCACCGGCCACGCATAGCCCGACTCCAGCATCTGCGTGTAGTTGTGGCCGAGCTTGTCCAGCAACGCGCAACGCGCCACTTCCAGGTACTTCACGTAGTGCCCGTGCCAAACGACGTTCATGGTGTCGACGTCAAAAAACGGCACGAGGATTTCGGTGTCGCAATGCAGCACGCCGGGGCTACGCATGCAGCCTCCAGTGTTGCTCGGCAATGCGTTGCAGGCACAGGCGCAGTTCGCCTTCCAGGGCGCGGTCTTCGATCACTGGCGGGAAGTCTTTGCCCAGTTCCTCATGCATCGCGGCCAAGGCTGGAGGCAGCGGGCGAGCGTCTTCGGCCTGGGCGCGCAGCCATACGCCTTGGTTGGCGGCGAGCAAGGTGGCGGCGGCGACCTGTTCGGTTAGCTCCAGCACACGGATCGCATCGCGGGCGGCGATGGTGCCCATGCTCACTTTGTCCTGGTTATGGCATTCGGTGGACCGCGAGAACACGCTGGCCGGCATGGTGTTTTTCAGCGCTTCGGCGGTCCAGGCGCTGGTGCCGATCTGCACGGCCTTGAAGCCGTGGTTGATCATCGCGCGATCCGCCGGGGCGCCGGACAGGTTGCTTGGCAAACCGTGGTTGTAACGCACGTCCACCAGTAAGGCGAGCTGGCGATCGAGCAGGTCGGCGACGTTAGCCACCAGAGTCTTGAGGCTGTCCATGGCGAAGGCGATATGCCCGCCGTAGAAGTGCCCGCCGTGCAACACGCGCTCCTCTTCTGCGTCGATGATCGGGTTGTCGTTGGCGCTGTTCAGTTCGATCTCGATGAACGAACGCAGCCAGTTCAGGCTGTCGGCCAGCACGCCGAGGACGTGGGGTGCGCAGCGCAGCGAGTAACGGTCTTGCAGGCGGTGCAGTGGCGCGGTCGGCGCATCGATGGCCAAGTCCTTGCGCAGCCAGGCGGCGACTTGCATCTGCCCCGGGTGCGGCTTGGCGGCGAACAGGCGCTCGTCGAAGTGCTCCGGGTTGCCTTGCAGCGCCACCACGTTCAGCGCGGTGATACGCGTGGCCAGTTGCAGCAGGTAGTCGGCGCGGGCGAAGGCCAGGCAGGCGAGGCCGGTCATCACGGCGGTGCCATTCATCAGGGCCAGGGCTTCTTTGGGGCGCAGGACCAACGGGTCCCAGCCCAGTTCGCGGTGCACATCGCAGGCGTGGCGACGCTCGCCACGGAACATCACTTCGCGTTCGCCGGACAAAGTCGCGGCCACGTAGGACAGCGGTGTCAGGTCGCCGCTGGCGCCCACCGAGCCTTCTTCGGGAATCAGTGGCAGCACGTCGTGTTCAAGAAATGCATGCAGGCGCTCCAGCAACTCTACCCGTACGCCGGACACGCCGTGGCACAGTGACTGCAAACGCGCGGCCAGCACGGCGCGGGTGGCTTGGGCGTCGAGCAATTTACCCAGGCCGCAACCGTGGAAGGTGTACAGGTGACGCGGCAACGCCTCGACGTGCTGCAACGGCACCGCCACCACGCACGAATCGCCGTAGCCGGTGGTCACGCCATAGATCACGCCTTCCTTGTCCAGCAGCGAGTCGAGGAACTGCGCGCCCTTGGCAATGCGCTGGCGGTACGCGGCATCGCTCTGCAATTGGGTAGGCGCCTGACGGTTGGCCAGGGCCAGCACGTCTTCGATGCGCAAAGGGCGTTCGCCAAAGGTTACCGGCTCAAGATGCGTCGTCATCGGTCTTCCAGAAAGGGTAAAAGTTGAACCATTGTTGGGGCGCTTCCAGGCAGAACTGGCCCAGGCGTGCGGCGTAGCGCGCGGTCCACAGGGCTATGACCTGCTCGCGGGTGTTACGTTTCCATTCGATCAATTGCGCGAAAGGCTCGATGGTCAGTCGGTAGCGGTTCTTGTGCTTGAGGCACATCAGCAGGTTGACCGGGCATTTGAGCAAACCGGCCAATAGCCAGGGGCCTTGGGGGAACGCGGCGTCGTGGCCGAGAAAGTCCACGCGCACCGTGCGCCCGCCGTGCAGCGGCACGCGGTCGCCGGCGATGGCCAGCCACTCGCCGTCGTCCAGGCGCTGGCTCAGCAGCAACATGGTGGCGGGGTCTAGCTCGCTGACCTGGATCAGGCGCAAATGGGTCGCGCCGGCTTCGCCCAGCAACCGGTTGAATTGCTCGGCGTGCTTGGTGTGTACCAACACGTTCATGGTGACTTGCTCACCAATCTCGGCCAGCGCACGACACACTTCCAGATTGCCCAGGTGCGCACCCACCAGCATCTGCCCGCGCTCGCCTCGCAGTTGCCCGCGCAATTTCGCGGGGTCGTTGATCTCGATCTGTTCCAGGCGCAGCTTGCCGTTCCACACGTCGAGCTTGTCGAGCAGGGAGTCGGCGAAGGCCATGAACTGGCCGAAGACCCTCCGATGAGTAGGGCGCAGTTCATCACGCCCGCTCCAGTCCGCCAGGCGCTGTTGGTATTGCCAGGCGCTCTGGCGCGCGGTGCGACCAAACAGGAAAAAGTACAACACGATGCCGTACAGCACCGGGCTCAACAGGCGCCGGCCGAGGACCTTGGCGGCGAAGGCGGTGAGTTTCATCAGCCAGTAGCTGCCGCGCTCCTCGCGGTCGGCCCAGTGCTTGGTGCTGTCGCTCATGCCTGCCACCGTCGCCACAGGATCATCGGCGCACGCACCAGCATGCCGAAGAACAACCGGGTGTGCATGGCCGAGATGCGCACGTTGTCGCGGAACAAACGGAAGTGCGACAAACCGTCGGCGGGGTAATGCACCCGCGTCGGCAGCCAACGCATGGGTTGGTTGCGCCAGGCCAGGCGCACGAGGATGTCGGAGTCGAAATCCATGCGCGTGCCGATGTAGGCCGAGTCCATCAGCGCCAGCACGGGAGCCAGCGGGTACACGCGAAAGCCGCACATCGAGTCGCGAATTTGCAGCGACAGGGTGTTGATCCACACCCATACGTGGGTCAGGTAGCGCGCGTACAAACGGCCCTTGGGCACGCTGTCGTCGTATTCCGGGTAGCCGCAGATGATCGCGTTGGGGTGGGTACGCGAGGCATCGAGGAAGCCGATGACGTCGCGCAGGTCGTGCTGGCCGTCGGCATCCACTTGCAGGGCGTGGGTAAAACCCAGGCGAGCGGCTTCGCGAAAACCCGCCATCACGGCGCCGCCCTTGCCCTGGTTGCTTGGCAGGGTGAGCAAGGTGACGTTATCCAGGGTGGCCAATTGCGCCAACACCGCCGCGCAGGCCGCACTGCTGCCATCGTCTACCAACAGGCAGGGCAGGCCGCTGTTCAACAGGCTCTGGACCACGGAGGGTACGGCCGCTTCGTGGTTGTAGACCGGGATCAGGGCGCAGGGGTTATGCATGCGCGGCCTCCAACAGAATGCGACCGCTGGAGCACGCAGCGACGCCATTGCGATAGGCGAAGTACAGCTTGCCGCGCTCCTGGTCGAAACGCAGGTGCAGTTCGATCCGGTCGCCTGGGCGCACCAACTGCTGGAACTTGAGCACTTCCATGCCGGCAAAGCGGGCCGGCAGGTTGAGCAGCTGCTGGCCGAGGTTGAACGCCCATTCCACCTGCACCACGCCCGGCAGCACCGGTGTTACTGGGAAGTGGCCGCTGAAATAGGCCAGGTCCGGCGGGATGCTCAGTTGCAAGGTCAATTCGCCATTGACTTCGGCCTGTTCCAAGACTTCCGGCGCCTTGGGGCGTGACGCCAGCAGCAATGCCTCGACGTGCGCCTGGGGCAGTTTGCCCTGGCTGGTCAGGGGCAATTGGCGCAGCAAACGCCAGCGACGGGGCAGGGCCAGCGCTTCGCAGTGTTGGCTCAGGTGTTGGCGCAGGGTTTGAGTGAGGGAACGACGGCCCTGATTGCGCAGGGCATGCAGGCCGTCGGCGCTCAGCACCACCAGGGCGCCAAGGGAGGCGCGGTTTTCCTGCACCACGCCCAGGCGTGTTTCGGCGACCCACGGGTGGGCCATCAATGCCTGTTCAAGCATGGGCAGGGAGATGCGTTTTTCTTCCAGCTTGACGATTCGGTCCAGCCGGCCAAGCAGTTCGAAGCGGCCATCGGCGTGGATACGCGCGGCGTCGGCAGTCTGCTCGATGTGTCCGGCAGGTAGGTAGGGCGAGGCGATGCGCAATGCGCCGTCAGCGTCCTGGCTCAGCACCACGTCGGCAAACGGCTGCCACGGCTGCGCGCCCTGACGCCAGGCGATCCCGCCGGTTTCCGAGCTGCCGAGGATTTCCGTCGGCCACTGTTGCAAGCGGTCGTATAGCTCGCCGGCGGCCTCGATGGGCAAGGCGCCACCGGAGGAAAATACCCGCGACACCTGGCTCAGCGCCGGCCAGTCGAGGTTGTCGCCCATGCGCTTGAGCAGCGCCGGGCTGGCGACCCAGGCGAACTGTGCATGTTCACGGCTGGCGCGTTGCACGTCTTCGGGGAAGGCCAACTGCTTGCGCACAAAGGTGCGACCGGCGCACAGCGGCCACAGCACGCGGAATAACAAGCCGTAGATATGCTGGGTGGCGACGCTGCCGATGATGCACGCGTCTTTCAGGTCCGGGCCCCATAAGGTTTCCAGGGCGTCGACTTCGTTGGCCAGTTGGCGCAGGGTTTTGTCGATGCGCTTGGGCTCGCCGCTGGAACCGGAGGTGCACAGGCTCAGCTGGCAGGTATCCAGATCGAGCGAGGCAGGGCTCAGCGGCGCCTGATACAGCGCGTCGAGGTCGCTGGCTTCGGTCAACCAGGCGTCAACCGCGCCATCCCAACGTTGGCGGGTCTGGGGTTGCAGGTCCGCAGGCAGCAGCACGCCGACGCCGGCCCGCCAGGCACCGAGCAGGGCAACCGCCAGCAGGCCTGCGTCTTCCAGGTGCACGGCCAGGCGCTGGATGCCGCGCGCTTGCAGGCCTGCCGCGAGGCTGAGGGATTGCTCCCACAGTTGTGCATGATTCATCGCAGGTTCGGTGGTGACCCAGCGCTGTTCCAACGGCT
The DNA here is from genome assembly GCF_014230465.1 of Pseudomonas cremoris. The sequence goes on along the minus strand of NZ_JAAXCY010000002.1, from coordinate 284,708 downwards.
CAAGCAGCAAGTGCTCAAGTTTCAACCCTTTCATACGCGGCCTCGAACCCTTTGTCGTACCAGCCATTCCACGGCAAACAACAGCCCCATCAACCCGTAGGCGATGAGGCCGTTGTACAACGTCCACCAGCTCAGCGGCGCCCATAAGGTGAGGGCAGCGGCGAGCAGGCCATTACAGAGAAAAAACACACTCCACACCACGGTGACCCGGCGGGTATACACAACCGCGTGGGGTGGCAGCACCGGATCGGTCATGCGTGCCAGGCGCTCCACCATCGGCGGGCCGTATTTGAGGCTCAAGCCAAACAGCGACAACATGAACGCACTGACCAGGCTCGGGTACCAGCGCAGCAAGTGCGGGTTATCGAACCAGGCCAACAGCAGGCAGAACACAATCACCGCCAACGCCATCCAGCGGCTGCCGGGACGGCGAGCGCCGGTGAGCGCGCGCAATAACCACAGGCTGCCGAGCAGCAGACCGAATTGCCACGGGGCAAAGTGTTCAGTGCCGTAATACACCGCAAAGGGGTACAGCAGCCCCGCCAACAACAGGCCAAGGCCGATCAGCCGACTCATGCGGCAGGCGTGACCAGACGGTACACCGCCTCAACCACGTCGTTTACGGTGCGCACTGCCTTGAATTCCTCGGCGGCGATCTTTTTGCCGGTCTGGCGCTTGATGTGGTCGATCAAGTCGACGGCATCGATGCTGTCGATTTCCAGGTCCTGGTACAGGTTGGCATCCAGGGTGACGCGTTCCGGCGGCAGTTCAAACAGTTCCACCAAGGCATCGCGCAGGGTGTTGAAAATATCGTCACGAGTTTGCATGGTCCGGTCTCAAGCTGCCTGTCTGGCCGTGACGAACGCCGCAAGGCTGGCCACGTTGGTGAAGTGATTGCGGGTGTCCTTGGCGTCGGCATCGATCTTGATGCCGTATTTTTTCTGGATCGCCAGGCCCAATTCCAGGGCGTCTACCGAGTCCAGGCCAAGGCCTTCGCCAAACAGGGTCTGGTCGCTGCCGATGTCGTCGACACTGATGTCTTCCAGGCCCAGGGCCTCGATGATCAGTGCCTTTATGTCGTGCTCAAGGCGGTGTCTGTCGCTCATCTTCGGCGAGCTCCTTAATAAAATAGTGGTGCAGGTAATCGTTGAGCTTGCGTGAGGCCTGGGGCGCGGGCCCCAGTGTTGCGAACGCCTGTGGTTCTATATCGGCACCCACCCGCAAACTGAAGTGCACGCGGCATTTTGGGATGCGATACCAGGGTTCGGCCTTGGTCAGCGTGGTAGGGCTGACCTTGATCACCACGGGGGTGATGATTGTCGCACCGCGCAGCGCAATGGCGGCGCCCCCGCGATGAAAGGCAGGCGCCGCGCCCGGTGTGGTGCGCGTGCCCTCGGGAAAGATGATCAGGGTCTGGCCCGCTTGCAGGGCGCCGGCGGCGGCGTCGAGCATCTCGGCACTGCCGTCGTTGCTGATGTAGCCGGCGTCACGCACCGGCCCACGGGTGAAGGGGTTTTGCCACAGGCTCTGCTTGACCACGCAATTGGCCTGGCGCACCAGGCCGATCAGGAACACCACGTCGATCAGCGACGGGTGGTTGGCGATGATCATCTGGCCAGGGCGTCCGAGCTTTTCCGCGCCTTCAACACTGTAGGTGAGCACGCCTGCGCGTTGCATCAGACGGATAAACAGCCAGAACAGCTTGCTGATGGTGTGGCGGGCGCGGCGACGGTGCTGTTCGGCACTGCCTGGCAGGCAACTGAGCAGCGGGAACACGAGCAAGCGCAGGCACAGGCCCCCGACGCCAAACAGGAAGAAGCTGGCGGCGGTGGCGAACAGGCGCCAGTAGTAGGCGTCCCTTGGCTTGTCGGTTACGGCTTGCGTTGCCAGTTCCATACACGGTTCTTCCAGGCATGTTGGCAGGTGGCCTGCTCGGTGAGCAGGGTGCGCAGCAGGTTCAGGGCGTGGGGCCACTGGGTTTGAGTGGGTTGGACAGTGCCCGCGCTCAGTTCCAGTTGCCACTCGTCGCCCGGTGTCAGCAACAGGCCGAGGGCATAGGGAAATGGCACATCGACGATCCAACTGGCATAGGCCTCGGGGGGCTGTTCCTCGGTGATCACTAGCAAAACCGCTGGGGCACCTTCATCGAGCAGCGCGGCGGCTTCGAGGATGCCGTGTTCCAGGCCGTCACCGGCGGCAGCGAGGGCGGTCATTTCGGCGGTCTCATTGCGCAGGATCGACCACAGGCCGATGACTGCGTTATGCACTGACAGGCTGAACTGGGTCGGCGACAGCGGCTGGTCATTGGCCAGGTCGCTGAGGATGTCGAGGGTGCGCGGGGTTTCGCCATGCCGGGAGATGAACACCAGTGGCAGGTCCTGCAGGCCTTCGGCCAGCGGCCAGCCCACGCTGAACGCCATGCGCGCCAGGCGGCTGAGGCGACGACGTTGCATGGCTGGCAGAAATGACACGTCGGGGGCAGCTTCGCTTGCAGGCAGCAACACCGGGGCCTGCCACCAAGCCTGCCAGGCGGCCGCGCTTTCGAGCCCAGGAGCCCATGCGCGCCATTGGGCGATGTTGAAAGTGATCACTGAGAAGTTATCCCGCCCCTGCGGGCTTCCATGTGCGGCTGTTGGCCCCGAATACCGGGACAGGGAGCAATAGCCGAATGGCGCGCATTATCCCGGTGCCGTGGGCTTCTAGCAAACTTTGGTAAAGATTTGTTCAAGGCTGATTACAATTTGGTTGGAAAGATTTACAGATTGTCCTTTACCTGAAGCCGAGTTGGATTGTCGGACTGTTCTGTTTAATTTGTCGGTGGCGTATGACAGCCAAAGCGCCAAAGGCCTTTGATGCAGTAATGCATGGATGAACGAGGTAGCTAACAGGCGCTTTTGCCCTCTACACTCGGACATTCATTGATACACGGAGGTTTTTCCATGCGGCGTGTGGTGTTCAATCAGAAAGGCGGCGTTGGCAAGTCCAGCATCGCCTGCAACCTGGCGGCGGTCAGTGCCAGCGAAGGCTATCGAACCCTGTTGGTCGACCTCGATGCACAAGCCAATTCAACCCAATACCTCACTGGGTTGACCGGCGATGATATCCCGATGGGTATCGCGGATTTTTTCAAGCAAACCCTGTCTTCCGGGCCGTTTTCCAAGAAGAACAAGGTGGATATCTACGAAACACCCTTCGACAACCTGCATGTCATCACCGCGACCCCAGAGCTGGCGGACCTGCAGCCCAAGCTTGAGGCCAAGCACAAGATCAACAAGCTGCGAAAGCTGCTGGACGATCTGAGTGAAGATTACGACCGTATATACCTGGATACCCCTCCGGCATTGAATTTTTATGCTGTTTCGGCGCTGATTGCCGCTGATCGTGTGTTGATCCCGTTCGATTGCGACAGCTTCTCGCGCCAGGCGTTGTATGGCCTGTTGCGTGAAATCGAAGAGTTGAAGGACGACCACAACGAAGGCCTCGAGGTGGAAGGCATCGTGGTCAACCAGTTCCAGGCCCGGGCGAGCCTGCCGCAGCAGATGCTCGATGAGTTGATTGCCGAGGGTTTGCCAGTGTTGCCGGTGTACTTGGCAAGCTCCGTGCGTATGCGTGAGTCGCACCAGGAGAGCAAACCGCTGATCCACCTGGACCCACGGCACAAGCTGACGTTGCAGTTTGTGGAGCTGCATAACCTGCTGGAAAACGCCTGATCTGACAGGCAACTGAAATCCCCTGTGGGAGCGGGCTTGCTCGCGAATGCGGTGTGTCAGTCAGCACATCTACTACTGACACACCGCATTCGCGAGCAAGCCCGCTCCCACATTTTTTTGCATTCCAGCTGGAAAATCTGGATTTATCCCACAGAGGCTGTAGGACGGGTCTGGCAATAGGAGTTGTGCCTTGTATCGTTGCCTACAGGTAAGCCAGAATCCGCCGGCTTGTGCGTCTGGAGGGGTGTCTCTTAAGGTTCGCCGGTCGCTGAATGTTCAGTGATCGGGTTTAGTAGCCCAATCAGACGAAAGAATGTGCGCCGCTCCATCATCATGGCAGTTGTGCGCAGGGCACCTTCGGGTGCGCCGGTTTTTGCTTTCGTTCCCGGTCTACTAACCTGCGTACAGCTGCCGCCCTCGTTTAGTAGCGAGTAGGTGATGGCCCTATCAGAGAACGAAAAGCATGCTATTTACCGTCACGCCCAATCTCCCCACCGAAACCCTCGTGCTCAACAGCTACGAAACCTTCTCTTCCGTGCGCACCCTGTTACTCAACCTGTCCGACGACCTCACCGGCGAACACCGCGACGTGGCCCTGGCGATCCATCAATTGAGTGAGCTGGGCGTCATGTTGGTCGGCCAGATGATGGACCGCGAAGCGCCGCTGGCCTAAACCTGCAATGCAATCAGTGTGGGAGCTGGCTGCCTGCGATGGCAGTGGTGAATTCACCATAGCTATCGCAGGCAAGCCAGCTCCCACATTTGACCGAGTTACACGCCCTGGCTGCCCAGCCACGCCATCAACTGCGGCAACGGGAACGCCCCGCTCTGGCGCGCCACTTCGCGGCCATTCTTGAACAGAATCAAACTGGGGATCGAGCGAATCCCCAACTGCGCCGACAACTGCTGATTGGCCTCACTGTCCAGCTTGGCCAGCCGGCACTTACCTTCCAACTGCCCAGCCGCCTGCTCAAACACCGGCGCAAACGATTTGCACGGTCCGCACCAGTCAGCCCATACATCCACCAGCAACGGCAGGTCGCCCTTGATCTGGCAGGCGTAGTCGCCTTGTTTCAGTTCGAAAGGCTTGTTCAACAACACCGGCTGCTTGCAGCGCCCGCACTTGGGCGCATCGCCCAGGCGTTCGCCGGGAATGCGGTTTAGGCCGTTGCAGCGTGGGCAAGGAATGACGAGAGGGTCGGACATGGTGGGCTCCAAAAAACAGACCATAAAGGTCTTATTTGGAGTCGTTTTCGAGCGTTATCAAGTTCAAGTTGGCGTTGCATATGCTCACAGATTTTTCGGTGGAGATTGCGCCTGTCTATCTAGGCTGTGAAGGCGTGTTCGACAAAGCACCATTGGTCCGTTCGAGGCTATAGCAAATTGCGATAGTTGGCGTTCGGGTTTAACCTTCATAGCAGGATGCGATAAGGACGTTGCATGCGAGTAATCAGTGCGAAGCAAATCCGAAATGCCAAGGAAAAATGGCCATATTCAGCCAGTGCATTAGATGAGTGGTATCGGAAGGTCAAGGTCATCAGCCCTGAAGATTTTGCAGCGTTGAGATCGGTTTTCCCCGCAGTGGATAAGGTGGGCGCGTTGCACGTCTTCAATATAGGTGGCAACAAGTTGCGGCTTATTGCGGTTGTGCGTTATCGAATGCAACGCCTCTATATTCGGCATGTGTTGGACCATCGGGAATATGACAAGGGTAAATGGAAGGAGTGAGTGCAGTGACAGCATTGATCGAGCAAGTAGCTGAGCATTGGCAATTCGTGGCGCCTCTGCTGCGCAAGCCTAAAACCGAGGCTGACTACGATGTTCTGGTGGCGGCGCTGGATGAATTGTTGGACATCGTTGGCGAGGACGAAGCTCATCCGCTGATGGGGCTGGTCGATATCATCGGTGATTGGGTTGAGGCCTATGACTTAGAGCATTGGCCAATGCCCGAGGTGAGCGGTGTCGACGTATTACGGTCAATGATGCAGGAGCATGGTTTGACACAAAGTGACTTGCCTGGAGTCGGCGCTCAATCGGTTGTCTCGGAAATACTGAGTGGAAAACGCCAGCTCAACGTTCGGCAGATTCGTTGGCTGGCGGAGTTCTTCAAGGTGCCGGTGGACATGTTCATCTGACTGCGATCAAGGCCCTGGGTGAGCGACTTCTTAGGACGAACAACTAATCTCCAAATGCTTGCCCCAATCCGGCGGCCGCTGCGCGTACTGCTCCATCCCCGGTTGTTCCTCAAACGGTTTGCTCAGCACCTCATGCAGCCGCCGCACTTCACTGTAATCCCCTGACTCGGCAGCAGTGATGGCGTTCTGTGCCAAGTAGTTGCGCAGGATGTACAGCGGGTTCACCGCGTGCATGCGCTCACGACGATGTTCCTGGCTGTAATCGCCGTCTCGTTCAACCCGGGCCTTGTACAGCTCAGCCCAGGCATCAAACCCGGCCATGTCGACAAAATCATCGCGCAGCTTCGTCACGGCCAGCGCCGCCGACTCATCCCCCAGGCGACGGAAGAACAAGGTGTAATCCACGCCGCTGTTCTGCATCAGCTTGAGCAACTGCTCCACCAATTTCTGGTCGTCGTCTTCAGCGGTGGTCAGCCCCAACCGTCGACGCATTAAGTCGAGGTAATTGGCCTGATATAGCGGCAAGTACAAGCCCAGCGCTTCTTTTAAAGCATCCACGCTGATAAACGGCGTCAGCGCTTGCGCCAACGCACTGAGGTTCCACTGCCCGATCGGCACCTGATTACTGAAGGAGTAACGCCCTTCATGGTCCGAATGGTTGCAGATGAAATGCGCGTCAAAATCATCCAGAAACGCAAACGGCCCGAAGTCGAAGGTGATGCACAGGATCGACATGTTGTCGGTATTCATCACCCCATGACAGAAGCCATAAGCTTGCCACTTGGCAATCAATTCGGCGTTGCGCTCGACGATTTCACGGAACATCGCCAGGTACGGTTCGGGTTGCTCACGGCATTCAGGGTAGTGAAGGTTCAGTACGTGCTCGGCCAAAATAGCCTGCTGCTCGGGCTTCTTGGTGTAGTAGAAATATTCGAAATGCCCGAAGCGGATATGGCTCGGCGCCATGCGCAGCACCATGGCGCCGCGTTCTTGTTTCTCACGCCATACCGGGGTGTCGGAGCCGATCACGCACAGTGCCCGACTGCTCGGGATGCCCAGCGCATGCAGGGCTTCGGAGGCGAGGAACTCGCGGATCGAAGAGCGCAACACCGCGCGGCCGTCGCCCATGCGCGAGTAAGGTGTCATCCCCGCGCCCTTGAGGTGCAGGTCCCAATGCTCGCCTGCTTCGTTGTAGACCTCGCCCAGCAACAACCCCCGGCCATCACCCAATTGGGGGGTGTAGCCACCAAACTGATGCCCGGAATAGACCATCGCCCGCGGCTCCGCTTCCGCCCACAGCTTGTGCCCGCCAAACAGCTCGGCAAACACCGGTGTTTCGGCCACGGCCGGGTCGAGGTCGAGCAACGCCATGGCGGCATCGCTGGCCACTACCAGGCGCGGTGCGTCGAGGGGTTCGGGCAAAACGTGGGTTGAGAACGCGTCGCCCAAACGTGCGAAGCGGTTGTCGAAGGTCAGTTCGTCGAGGGCTTTCACCGGCCATCTCCAGCAGAATGTCCGAGCATTCTGCTGGGGATAGCGCGGTTAGTCGAGTTTGCTCGGTGGCGGTTCTTGTACGCCACCGTCGTTGGCGGGCTTGGCCGGGCTTTCGACTTCCACCAGTTTGTATTCCTGGCCGTGGAGGTTCTTGAGGTAGACCTCCATCTGGCGGAACGAGATGTTGATGTGGTGGTTCTTGAATTCGCGGTTGATAAAGCGGTTCACCTCATCGATTACCGGGTTGCGGTCACCGAGGTCGCGCACGTGCATGCGCAGTTCGTGGTCGAGAGTGCTTTCGCCGAAATTGAGGAAGTACACATGAGGCTCGGGTTCCTTCAGCACTCGCGGGTTGTCTCGGGCGGCCTTGAGTAACAGCTCCTTCACCAGGTCCAGGTCGGAGCCGTAGTCCACGCCCAATTTCAGGGTGACTCGGGTGATGGTGTCGGTCAGCGACCAGTTGATCAGTTGCCCGGTAATAAACGTCTTGTTCGGGACGATGATGTCCTTGCGGTCAAAGTCGGTGATCGTGGTGGCGCGGATGCGGATCTTGCTCACCGTGCCCGACAGGTTGCCGATGGTGATGGTGTCGCCAATCCGCACCGGGCGCTCGAACAGGATCATGATGCCGGAGATAAAGTTGGCGAAGATCTCCTGCATCCCGAAGCCCAACCCCACCGACAGCGCCGCCACCAGCCATTGCAACTTGTCCCAGCTCACGCCGAGGGTGGACAGGGTGGAGACGAAGCCCACGCCGGCAATCACATAGGACAGCAGCGTGGTGGTCGCATACGCGCTGCCCTGGGCCAGGTCGAGTTTCGACAGCACCAGCACTTCAAGCAAGCCGGGCAAGTTGCGCGCCAGGGCAAAGGTGATGCCGACGATGATCGAGGCCCCCAGCAAGTCGCCGATGCTGATGGGCACCATGCTGATATTGGCGCCAGTGCCGCTGGTGTATTCGTAGAGGGTCACGTTGTCGAGGTACGAGAACACGGTGATCAGGTCCTTCCAGACCCAGTACAGCGCCGCGATAAAACCGCCGAGCAAGGCCAGGCGGATCAGGCGCATGGACTGCTCGTTGACCTGTTCGATGTCCAGGGTCGGTTCTTCGATCACCACCTCGCCTTCACCGGCTTCCTTGGCGGCCTGGCGTTTGGCCAGGGCACGCGCATAGGCCAGGCGCCGTGCGGCAACGCCCAGGCCGCGCACGAAGGTGGCTTCGATCACCAGCCAGAACATCAGCAGGTACAGGGTGTTGATCAAGCGGTCGCTGAGTTTGAGGGCGGTGTAGTAGTAGCCGAAACACACGGCGATAAACAGCGCGATGGGCAGGGCGGTAAATACCAGGCCCACCGCTTTGCGAAACAGCGAAGCCTTTTCGTGGGTGGGGCTATTGAGCAGCAGGCGGCCCAACAGCCAGGCCATCAGCGCGTAGCACAGCAGCACCACGCCGATGCCCAGTACATCGTCGGCCAGCGCCGCCGGTTGATGCTCGGCAATGGCCACCACCGCCACCAGCGCCAGCACCACCAGCCCGAGTTTACGCACCCAGCCTTGCAGGAACTCGACCTGGGGCTTTTCCCAGCGGAAGTGCAACTCGGCCACGCCACCCGGCGCGAGGATGCGGTAGGCGGTGTAGAACACCATCCACGCCTGCGCGATCTGTAGCAGCGCGGCGCCCAGGTTGGCGTTTTGCCCGCGGGCGTCGATCTGCAACGCGTAGCCACACAGCGCCAGGCCCAGCGCGACTGGCATTGCCAGCAGGATATTGATCAAAATGGCCTGGGGCGTATGCCACTGGCTGTCGCGCTTGAAGTGGCCGATGTCCTGGTGGACTTTGTTCAGGCGCTGATACAGGTTCTTGCGCCGCCACAGCAACGCGCCGATCAACAACAGCAGCGGCAGGAACAGCAGCGGACGTTGGGTCAGGCCGTCGTACAGTTCGCTGACGCTGGACGCCCACGGCAGGGTGGTGACTTGCTTGCTCAGGTGCGCCGGGACGGTTTCCAGCCATTCGGTGTCCAGCGGCTTATTGCTGGGGATCCAGAACATCTGCTCGTCCAGCGTCGACCGCAGCGTGGTAGCGGTGCTCAGCAGTTGTTTCTGGTTGAGTTGCAAGGTGATGGATTCATTGAGCAGCGCACTCAGCTCGCGGCTCAGGCGCTCCAGCAAGTCGCTGCGGGTAATCGCCAGCTCCAGCAGGGTGCGGCGCAGTTGCGGAGTGACATCGTCCGGCGGCTGGTTGGCCAGCAGGTTATCCACATAGGTACTGGGGGAACTGATCAGCTCGCGCTGTTGGTTGACCTCGAACTGGTACAGGCGAATGTTGGCGATGTCGTCTGCCAGGTCGCGGTCCACCGTCAGGCGTGGCAAGGCCTGCTTTTGTTTATAGAGAATCTTGGACAGCAGCAGGCTGCCCTTGAGCACATTGATCTGCTCGTCCAGCGCGGCGTCGCTCTGGGTCACGGTGTCCAGTTGCTGCTTGGTTTGCAGGTTCTTCTGGGTCAGGTCGTTGAGGCGGTCGGTGCTTTTGAGCAGGTAGTCGGAGAGCTTCAGGTTGGCCGCGCTTTCGGTGGCCAGCAGGCTGCTGCCGCCGGCTTTTTGCGCCTCGATGGACTGCTGCGTCACGGTCTGCTGTGACTGGGCCAGGCGTTTCTGGTTGATCAGGGTTTGCAGGTCCTGGATCTCTTGCTCCAGGCGCGCGGTTTTTTCCAGCACCAGGTCGTGCTGGCTGTTGCCCAGGTCTTGCAGTTGGCTGTTGCCGGCCAGTTCCTGGCGGCGCAGCGGGATCAGTGCGTTAAGGGCGGCGAGTTCGGCGTTCAGTTGGTTGCGCTGGTCGCTGCTGAGGGTTTTGCCATTGTCCTTGCCGTTCTTGAGGATCGAATTGATCTGCAGGATGCGCGTCTGGCTGCTGCTGATCTCGGTCTGGGCGCGCTCGGGGCGGGTTTGTGCGGCAATGGTCAGGCTGTTGGCATCGGCCAGGTCTTTTTGCAGGTCGCCTTGCTGGGTGGTGCGCTGCACCAGCAGTTGCTCAAGCTGCGGCACCGGCAGGGTGGCGTAGCGTTGTGCCACCGGGATGACCTTGGTGGCCTTGAGCCGCGCCAGTTCGCGTTGGTTTTCGACGGTTTGGCGCGGCGCGTCTTCCAGCTGGCGCTTGAGGTCGACGAGGCGCTGCTCGTAATCCTGCTTGTTGCCCAGGTACGTCAGGGTCTGCTGCAGGATGGTTTGCAGCGCCTTCATGTCGGCGTCGGGCAGTTTGCGGTCGGGCAGCTTGTCCAGGGATTGCTGGATGGCGTCGGCGCTGGGCGGGTCGGCCGCGTGTACGGTGCCGACACAAAGGGTCAGGCCCAGCAGGGCAGTGGCGAGGAACGTGCGCAGGATTGGCATAGAGACCGGTCGAGCAAGGTGAAGAATCGGGGCGTTGTCGCCCCGCAGTTTAGAGGAAGAGTCCGGGGCCCGGGCGACTTCCTTCGGGGAATCTGACGCCCACTTTGCCGATCTTGTTCCCGTCCATGACCGCGACGGTCCAGATGGTGTTGTTCCATTCCACCTGGTCGCCGACGATAGGCGCGCCACCGACTTTCTGGGTGATGAAGCTGCTCAGTGGCATATCCGGGTCGATACCTTCCAGCTTCAGGCCATACAGGGCCGAGACTGCGCCCAGCTGGGCGTCGCCTTCCAGTACGAAGTCGCCGAAGAAGCGCAAATCCAGGCCGCGCTGTGGCGCCTGGCTGAACAGCTTGCCCAGGGCCGGCAGGTTGTGTTCGTGGCCGATCACACAGAGCAGATCGCCGACTTCAAGCACCGTACTACCCGACGGATGGAGCAGTTGCTGGCCTCGGAACAGTGCGGCGATCCGCGTGCCTTCGGGCATTTTCAGCTCGCGCAGGGCGGCGCCAATGCACCACTTTTCGGCGCCCAGACGGTAGACGAACAGCTCCCACTCGCTGGTGACGTGCACTTCCAGGGCCGCGCGGGAGATGGGCGCAGGGTCTGGCGGTACGGTCACCTTGAGCAATTTGGCCACCCACGGCAGGCTCGTACCCTGTACCAGCAGCGAGACCAGCACGATAAAGAACGCCAGGTTGAAGTACAGCTGCGCATGGGGCAGGCCGGCCATCAGCGGGAACACCGCCAGGATGATCGGTACCGCGCCGCGCAAGCCAACCCAGGCGATAAAGGCTTTTTCGCGCCCGTGGAAAGCCTTGAACGGCAGCAGGCCGACCATCACCGACAGCGGCCGCGCAAACAGGATCATCCACAGCGCCAGGCCCAGGGCTGGCAGGGCAATCGGCAACAGATCATGGGGCGTGACCAGCAGGCCCAGCACCAAAAACATGCCGATTTGTGCCAGCCAGGCCATGCCGTCGAGCATATGCAAAATGCCATGACGGCTGCGCACCGGGCGGTTGCCGATCACCAGGCCGCACAGGTACACGGCGAGGAAGCCGCTGCCGTGCAGGGCGTTGGTCACGGCGAAGACGAACAGGCCGCCGGCGATCACCAGGATCGGGTACAGGCCGGTGGCCAGGTTGATGCGGTTGACCATCTGCAGCATCAGCCAGCCGCCGCCCAGGCCGACGATGCCGCCGATGCCGAACTCCCGCACCAAGTGCGTCAGCAGGCTCCAATGCAGGCCGGTCTGGCCGCTGGCGAGCATGTCGATCAGGGTTACGGTGAGGAACACCGCCATCGGGTCGTTGCTGCCGGATTCGATTTCCAGGCTGGCGGTGACCCGTTCGTTCAGGCCCTTGCCGCCTAGCAGCGAGAACACCGCGGCGGCGTCCGTGGAGCCGACGATGGCGCCGATCAGCAAGCCTTGGATGATGTTGAGGTCAAACAGCCAGGCGGCGGCCATGCCGGTCAGGCCGGTGGTGATCAACACCCCCACCGTGGCCAGCGACAACGCCGGCCAGAGTGCCACGCGGAAACTCGCCACGCGTGTGCGCAAGCCGCCGTCCAGCAGGATCACCGCGAGCGCGAGGTTGCCCACCAGGTAGGCGGTCGGGTAGTTATCGAAGATGATGCCGCCGCCATCGACGCCGGCGACCATGCCCACGGCCAGGATGATCACCAGGATCGGGATCCCCAGGCGGGACGAAAGAGAACTCACCAGAATGCTCGCACTCACCAGCAACGCGCCGATCAAGAACAGGCTGTTGATGGTCGTCGCATTCAAAGGCAGTACTCCATGAGTAAACAAGACGGGGCGCAAACTGACCATGCAGTCTGCGTGCCAGCGATTCTAACCTGTTGAATTGCTGCGCTGTCAAAAAGCTTTTGCAAGTTGGCATAGGTCCAATGTGGGAGCGGGCTTGCTCGCGAAAGCGGTGTGCCAGTTAATACATCTGGCGACTGATCCACTGCATTCGCGAGCAAGCCCTCTCCCACATTTTGACCGAGGTGTGTCAGTCAGAGCCTGAAGCGTCCGACCATTCCATTCAGATCCACCGCCAACCGCGACAACTCACTGCTAGCGGCACTCGTCTGGCTGGCCCCTGTCGCCGATTGCACCGACAGATCCCGGATATTCACCAGGTTACGGTCCACTTCCCGCGCCACCTGCGCCTGTTCTTCCGCCGCGCTGGCGATGACCAGGTTGCGTTCGTTGATCTCGACAATCGCGGTATTGATGGTGTCCAGCGAAATCCCCGCGCCTTTGGCGATATTCAACGTCGATTCCGCCCGCTCGGTGCTGTTGCGCATCGAATCCACCGCGTGCTCGGTGCCGGCCTGGATGCTGCCGATCATCCGCTCGATCTCACTGGTGGATTGCTGGGTGCGATGGGCCAGGGCCCGCACTTCATCGGCCACCACGGCGAAACCACGCCCGGCTTCACCCGCACGCGCCGCTTCAATAGCGGCGTTCAAGGCCAGCAAGTTGGTCTGGTCGGCCAGGCCGCGAATCACATCCAGCACCTTGCCGATATCGCGGGATTCATTCGCCAGGTCGCCAATCAACGTCGCGGTGGCTTGCACATCGCCGCTCATGCGCTCGATGGCGCTGACGGTTTCCTGCACCAAGTCACGCCCGTCGCCGGCGGAGGTGGTGGCATTGCGCGAAGCTTCGGAAGTGCTCACCGCGTTACGTGCGACTTCTTCCACCGCGCTGGTCATCTCGTTGACGGCGGTAGCGGCCTGTTCGATTTCGTTGTTCTGCTGGGTCAGGCCACGGGCGCTTTCGTCGGTGACGGCGTTCAGTTCTTCCGCCGCAGACGCAAGCTGGGTGGCGGAGCCGGCGATGCGTTGCAGCGTGTCGCGCAGTTTGTCCTGCATCTTGGCCATGGCCGCCAGCAGACGCCCGGCTTCGTCGTTGCCGTCGATCTTGATCGGTCGCGTCAGGTTGCCTTCGGCAACTTCTTCGGCCGCTTCCAGGGCCTGGGCGATGGGCACGGTGATGCTGCGGGTCAGCAGCCAGGCGAACAGCACGGTCAGTGCCGTGGCGAGTGCCAACAGTCCAACCACCAGGTTGAAGGCCAAGTCATATTGGTCTTTGGCTTGTTGGTTGGTGACCAATGCCATCTGGTTGTTGATCTCCAGCAGGCGCGCCAATACCGCGTTGACCTTCTCGGAATTGCTCAGCAGTTCGGTGTTGATCAGCGTACGCAGGTCTTCCACTTGGTTGGCCCGCGACAGGCTCTTCATACGTGCTTCGATCTGGCGGTACTGGCCGAGCAGATTGACGTATTCGTCATACGTGGCGCGTTCTTCGCGGGTATCGATGAGTTTTTCATAGATGCCTTGGGCGGCGCGGATTTGCTGGTCGCGCAGTTCAAAGGTTTCCAGGGTCTTTTGCTGCACATCCGGCTCGCGGTTGGTCAGCAAACGGTAGGACAGCACGCGCAGGCGCAGGGTCAGTTGGGTGAACTCGTCGAGGGCACGAATGCTTGGCACGCTGGACAGCGTGATCTCTTCAGCGGCGCCGCGAATCTTGCTCATCTGGTTCAAGGCGAACACACCGAGAAACAACATGAGTGCGCCGATCAATGCGAAGCCTAAAAAGGCGCGCGGCGCGATATTCATATTACGAAGGGACATCTTGGAATCCTGGGGAGAAGCGCGATCCGTGCGGCCGTGATACGGGGTATGCATCGCGTATCGGCCATACGACTAAAGTCTTAAAGGGGCGTGCGCTTTTGTCGCATCTGACGAGGGGTTTGGCCGATTCAGGAACCAGATCGGGTAATTGCAGTCACTAAGGCTCGAAAGTGCGGCCCGGCCCCTAAAAATCGGGCTGCGCGCCGGGGATAACCCTGGCATCCGAGGTGAATTTTCTTTATCGTCACCGCCCTTTGAAAAAGCCCGAGAAATCAAAATGTTAGAAGCATCCCTCAGCCAACTGGAACAACTGGTCAGCGACCTGGTACAGCAGAATCAGGAGCTACTGGGCAGCAACGAATCCCTCAAGGCCGAACTGGCCCGCGCCAAGGATGAGAACGACAGCCTGCAACTGAACCTGATGGAGCAGGAAGAAAAGCACGGCGCCACCGCCGCTCGCATTCAAGCGCTGGTTGAGCGTGTGAGCGCAGGTCCTGTCGGCGCATGAATGAAGGGATAAAGGTCGTTTCAATTCTCGGAGAGGATTACTCGATCAAGGCGCCAGCCGGGGAAGACAAAACCCTGATGCACGCCGTGACCATGCTCAAGGCCTCACTGGCCACCACCAAGAAAAAGTACCCGACGCTGATTGGGGACAAATTGCTGGTGCTGGCGGCGCTGAACCTGTGCGCCGAGCAAATCGAATTGCAGCAGGCGCATCAAGAAGAACTCGACCGTTACCAAGAGCAAGTCAGCGCCACGGTTGATGTGATTTCCAAGGCGATCGGACAGCCTTAGAACCACTCGTCCTGCATCGCGAGGCACGTATCATCGCGTGCTTCCAGAATCGCCAGTTCATGATGGCAGCCCGGTATTTCCCACGTCAGGAAGTAAC
This sequence comes from Pseudomonas cremoris, assembly GCF_014230465.1. The sequence goes on along the minus strand of NZ_JAAXCY010000002.1, from coordinate 269,436 downwards.
GGGCGGCCTGGAGCTTGCCTTTATAGAAGGCCACATCGGCCGCATTGCCCTTGGCCAAGCCCTCTTCTGCGCGAATCGCTTGTTCCAGCCAGCGCCAGCCAATCACGGTATGCCCGAATACTTTCAGGTACAGCGCCGAGTTCGCCAGGCTGCTGTTGACTTTGCCCTGGGCGAGATCCGTCAGCAGGCCCAGGGTGACCTGTTGCAGGCGGGCTACCAGTTGTTCCAGCGGTTCTCTCAAGGTGGTGAGTGATGGGTACTCTTGGGCGCGGGCACCGGTCTCTGCGATAAGGCGGATCAGTTGCTTGAGCCCTGCGCCACCGTTCTGCGCCAGCTTGCGCCCGAGCAAATCCAGGGACTGGATGCCATGAGTGCCTTCATGAATCGGGTTCAGGCGGTTGTCGCGGTAGTACTGCTCCACCGGGTATTCGCGGGTATAACCGTGACCGCCGAGGATCTGGATCGCCAGTTCGTTGGCCTTGAGGCAGAACTCCGAAGGCCAGGATTTGACGATGGGCGTGAGCAAGTCCAGCAGTTCGTGGGCCTGTTTGCGCTCGGTCTCGGTTCCCAGCGTCGTGGTGTCATCGAACAGGCGCGCGGCGTACAGGCCCAGGTCGAAGGCGCCTTCGACGTAGGCTTTTTGCGTGAGCAACATGCGTTTTATGTCGGCGTGCTGAATGATCGAGACCGGTGCCGTTGTGGGGTCTTTGCTATCGGGCAGACGGCCCTGTGGGCGCTCGCGAGCGTATTCCAGTGAGTACAGGTAACCGGCATAGCCGAGCATCACCGCCCCCATGCCCACGCCGATGCGCGCCTCGTTCATCATCTGGAACATGCAGCTCAAGCCCTGGTGCGGCTTGCCCACCAGATAGCCGACACAGTTACCGTTATCGCCGAAGTTCAACGCAGTAGACGTGGTGCCGCGCCAGCCCATCTTGTGGAACAGCCCGGCCAGCAGCACATCGTTGCGCTCGCCCAGGCTGCCATCGTCGTTGACCAGGAACTTGGGCACGATAAACAGCGAAATGCCCTTCACCCCGGCGGGTGCGTCCGGCAACTTGGCCAGCACCATGTGCACGATGTTTTCCGACAGGGGGTGGTCGCCGCCGGAGATGAAGATCTTGTTGCCCTTGAGTCGATAGGTGCCGTCAGCCGCCGGCTCCGCACGCGTACGAATATCCGACAGTGACGAGCCGGCATGAGGCTCGGTCAGCGCCATGGTGCCGAAGAAACGACCGTCGATCATCGGCTGCAGGAAGCGTTGTTTTTGTTCCTCGGTGCCGAAGCTTTCAATCAGGTTGGCGGCGCCCATGGTCAGGAACGGGTAGGACGTGGAGGCTGCGTTCGCCGACTGGAAATGTGCAAAACAGGCTTGGGACAACAGCGTCGGCAATTGCATGCCGCCCGCTTCGAAACTGCGTGCCGCGTTGAGGAAGCCGGCTTCAAGGAAAGCGTCCACGGCGGGTTTCACTTCCGGGATCAGGATCGCCTTACCATTCTCAAAGCGCGGCTCGTTCTCGTCGTTCTTGCGGTTGTGGGGGGCGAAGTACTTTTCCGCGATGTTGCGCGCCGTACTGATGGCGGCATCGAAGGTTTCCCGATTGTGCTCGGCAAACCGCTCGCGCTGGGTCAGGCCCTCGGCATCGAGGACTTCGTACAGCTCGAAAGCCAGATTGCGGGAACTGAGCAGCGTCTCGGACATGGCGGCTTACCTAGGTGGGAATAGGGCCGAGTCTAAGTGCGCAAATGGAGGGTGGATAGCAAGATTGATCTGGGTGATGGAGCTGCAAAACGCGGATGGGGGAGAAAAGCGCGGCCCAAATGTGGGAGCGGGCTTGCTCGCGAAAGCGTTGGGTCAGTCAACTCATTCAGTGACTGACACTGCGCATTCGCGAGCAAGCCCGCTCCCACATGTCTGACCGCGTTGTGTCAGTTAGCCGATCGTCATCAGGCTGGCGTTACCACCTGCGGCTGCCGTGTTAACACTCAACGCTCGCTCAATCACCAGGCGTTCCAGCGCAATCGCCGTTTCACCTTGTGACAAACCATGTACCCCAACAATCGCTCCGCCACGTTGCGCCACTTGCTGGCACACCGCACGCAATTGGTCGGAATCGCCGTGGTGCAGGACTGCATCAAACACCACCTCGTCCTTGGTCCAGTCGGCCACGCGCTTGATCTTCGCCTGAATCTCTTTAGGCAGGCGTGGGAACACAGCTTTGGTCAGGTCAGTTTCCGGCCATACCGCCGAGCCACCTACCGCCAACACCGCCGCCAGCTGAGTCAGCAGATCGCCCTCTACTTCCGCCAGGCACAACACGTGCTCGCGGGGCAGAATGGCGTAGCTGTTGCGCTCGCCGGTCGGGCCGGCCAACTGGCGGGTGACACCGCTTTGCGATTGCGCGGCGAACTGGCTGCACAGGGCGCTCAGGTCGCTGAACTGGTTGCTGTCGGCCCAGGTTTTGAGGGCGGTCAGCGGCTGGCTCATGGCATCCCGCAGGCGTACATCCGGTGCGGCCAACTTGTCGTTCCGTGCGAAGGATTGCTCGATGGCATCCGTAGGGCGCGTCGACAGCAGGCGGTACAGGTACAGCGGGCCACCGGCTTTCGGACCAGTACCCGACAGGCCTTCGCCGCCGAACGGCTGCACGCCGACCACGGCGCCGACGATGTTGCGGTTCACGTAGACGTTACCGGCATGGACGTTGTCGATCACCTTGGCGATGGTTTCGTCGATGCGGGTGTGCACGCCCAGCGTCAGGCCGTAGCCGGAAGCGTTGATCTGGCCGATAAGCTGGTCGATTTCTTTACGCTTGTAGCGCACCACGTGCAGCACCGGGCCGAAGATCTCCCGTTGCAGTTCGTCGAAGCTTTCGAGTTCGATCAGAGTTGGCATCACGAAGGTGCCGCGTTTGATTTCTTCGCCGTCGGCAATCGCCACCTGGTAAACGTTGCGGCCTTTGTCCCGCATCGCCTGGATGTGCTTCTCGATGCCGGCCTTGGCTTCGGCGTCGATCACCGGGCCGATGTCGACCGACAGGCGCTCCGGGTTGCCCAGGCGGCATTCCGCCATGGCGCCCTTGAGCATTTCGATGACGCGGTCTGCCGAATCTTCCTGCAAGCACAGTACGCGCAGGGCCGAGCACCGTTGGCCGGCGCTGTCGAAGGCCGAGGACACCACGTCGATCACCACTTGTTCGGTGAGTGCCGAGGAGTCGACGATCATCGCGTTCTGGCCACCGGTTTCGGCGATCAGCGGGATCGGGCGGCCCTGGGCATCCAGGCGACCGGCGATGTTGCGTTGCAGCAGGCGCGCTACTTCGGTCGAGCCGGTGAACATCACGCCTTTGACGCGATCATCGCCCACCAGGCGGGCACCCACGGTTTCGCCTTGGCCCGGCAGCAGTTGCAGCACGCCTTGCGGAATACCGGCTTCTAGCAGGATGCGCACGGCTTGGGCGGCGACGAGCGGGGTTTGCTCGGCAGGCTTGGCCAATACCGGGTTGCCGGCGGCCAATGCAGCAGCGACTTGACCGCTGAAAATCGCCAGCGGGAAGTTCCACGGGCTGATGCACACCACTGGGCCCAACGGGCGGTGGGCGTCATTGGTGAAGTCGTTGCGTGCCTGCACAGCGTAGTAACGCAGGAAGTCCACGGCTTCCCGCACTTCGGCGATGGCGTTGGCGAAGGTCTTGCCAGCTTCGCGGGCCAGCAGGCCCATCAGCGGCTGGATCTCGCTTTCCATCAGGTCGGCAGCGCGTTCCAGGATCGCGGCGCGCTCGGCGGGCGGGGTGGCCTGCCAGATCGGGCCGGCGCTGATGGCGCACTGGATGGCGTTGTCTACGTCTTGAACGGTGGCTTCTTGCACATGGCCAACCACGTCACGCAGGTCGGACGGATTCAGCACCGGCGCCGCTGGCTGTTCGCTGGAGGCGCAACCGAGCATCGGCGCAGCTTTCCAGTTGTTGTGTGCGGTGGCCAACAGGGCGCATGACAACGACGCCAGGCGGTGTTCGTTGGCCAGGTCGATACCGGCCGAGTTGGCGCGCTCGCTGCCATACAGGTCACGCGGCAAAGGGATGCGCGGGTGCGGCAGGCCGAAGCCGCCTTCCAGCGTGGCCATTTGCTCGATGCTGGCCACTGGATCAGCCACCAGTTCCTGAATCGAGATGGACTGGTCGGCAATACGGTTGACGAACGAAGTGTTGGCGCCGTTTTCCAGCAGGCGACGTACCAGGTAAGCCAGCAGTGTTTCGTGGGTGCCAACCGGCGCGTACACACGGCACGGACGGTTCAGCTTGCCATCGGAGACTTTGCCTACAACTTGCTCGTACAGCGGCTCACCCATGCCGTGCAGGCATTGGAACTCGTACTGGCCGGGGTAATAGTTCTGACCGGCGATATGGTAGATGGCCGACAGGGTGTGGGCGTTGTGCGTGGCAAACTGCGGGTAGATGACTTCCGGTACCGACAGCAGTTTGCGTGCACAGGCGATGTAGGAAACGTCGGTGTACACCTTGCGGGTGTACACCGGGTAGCCTTCCAGGCCTTCGACCTGGGCGCGTTTGATCTCGCTGTCCCAGTACGCGCCTTTTACCAGGCGGATCATCAGGCGATGGCGGCTGCGGCGCGCCAGGTCGATGACGTAGTCGATCACATACGGGCAGCGCTTCTGGTAAGCCTGGATCACGAAACCGATGCCGTTCCAGCCAGTCAGCTGCGGCTCGAAGCACAGGCGTTCGAGCAGGTCCAGCGACAGCTCCAGGCGGTCGGCTTCCTCGGCATCGATGTTCAAACCGATGTCGTATTGCTTGGCCAGCAGGGTCAGGGACAGCAGGCGCGGGTACAGCTCATCCATCACACGCTCGTACTGCGCACGGCTGTAGCGCGGGTGCAGGGCCGAGAGCTTGATGGAGATGCCTGGGCCTTCATAGATCCCACGGCCATGAGACGCCTTGCCGATGGAGTGAATGGCTTGTTCGTACGAGGCCAGGTATTTCTGCGCATCGTGTTCGGTGAGTGCGGCTTCACCGAGCATGTCGTAGGAATAACGGAAGCCCTTGGCTTCGAATTTGCTCGCGTTGGCCAGGGCTTCGGCGATGGTTTCGCCGGTCACGAACTGCTCGCCCATCAGGCGCATGGCCATGTCGACGCCCTTGCGGATCATCGGCTCGCCGCTTTTGCCGATGATGCGGCTCAGGGACGAAGTCAGGCCTGCTTCGTTGTGGGTAGCGACCAGTTTGCCGGTTAGCAGCAGGCCCCAGGTGGCGGCGTTGACGAACAGTGACGGGCTGTTGCCCAGGTGCGGCTGCCAGTTACCGGTGCTGATCTTGTCGCGGATCAGCGCGTCGCGGGTGCCCTTGTCCGGGATGCGCAGCAGCGCTTCGGCCAGGCACATCAGCGCCACGCCTTCCTGGGACGACAGGGAAAACTCTTGCAGCAGGCCCTGAACAATACCGGCGCGGCCGCCAGCACTCTTCTGGTTACGCAATTTTTCGGCAATCGAAGCGGCCAGCTTGTTGGTAGCTTCGGCCATTGGCGCCGGCAGGCGGGCCTGTTCGATCAGCATCGGCACCACTTCCGGCTCTGGGCGACGGTAAGCGGCGGTGATCGAGGCGCGCAGCACGGATTGCGGCAGGATGCTCTCGGCGAACTCCAGGAAGCACTGGTGAGCGTGGTCGGTCTGGACCTCGCCTGCGTCGTCAGCGTCCTTGGTGCTCAAGCCATTGAGCTCATTCAGGGTTGCACCACCCTCCAGTTTCTCCAGGTAATTGAAAATCGCCTGCTTGATCAGCCAGTGCGGCGTGCGATCAATGGAGGTCGCGGCCGCCTTCAGGCGTTCACGGGTCGGGTCGTCGAGTTTGACCCCAAGGGTGGTCGTAGCCATTTTCTTATCCTCATGGGTGCCACTACCGAGTGGCATCAGCTGGCGGCAAGATTAGCTTTGCCCATGAAGAGGTGCAACCGGGTGCAACCCTTTTTATCCATGAAATTTTCAGAGGGGTGCATGAAAAAACGCAGCCTCAGCAGAATCTGCTTTACGGTGGTGCGTTTGCTTATGAGTTCGGCTGTTCTTGCTCCGAAAAGGAGCAAAAACGCGGTGTTTTCTGCAATTCACATCAAGGTGCAACTTATTCTCAAGAAACTGGTTGCACCCTATTTGCTTTGTTGAATAGCATTCGCGCCCAAGGTGCAACCACCTCAACGAGTCGGTTCATCGGCTGACGGCTTTCCTGGGGAAACGTCAGTCATAAATGCGCGGCACGCAGTTACGTCTACCTACTTCACAGTGGATGGCCGTCTGACAGACCGCTGCTACATAAAAACAAAGCCAGGGCGTCACTCTTATGAGCGTTAGTAATCCAACCCTGATCACGTTTGTGATCTACATCGCAGCAATGGTGCTGATCGGCTTCATGGCCTATCGCTCCACCAACAACCTTTCCGATTACATCCTCGGCGGTCGCAGCCTCGGCAGCGTGGTCACAGCCTTGTCGGCTGGTGCTTCCGACATGAGCGGCTGGTTGTTGATGGGCCTGCCAGGTGCCATCTACATGTCCGGCTTGTCGGAAAGCTGGATCGCCATCGGCCTGATCGTCGGTGCCTACCTCAACTGGCTGTTCGTGGCCGGTCGCTTGCGGGTCCAGACCGAACACAACGGCGACGCCCTGACCCTGCCGGATTACTTCTCCAGCCGTTTCGAAGATAAAAGCGGCCTGCTGCGGATTATCTCCGCCGTCGTGATCCTGGTGTTCTTCACCATCTACTGCGCCTCCGGCATCGTGGCCGGTGCCCGCCTGTTCGAAAGCACCTTCGGCATGTCCTACGAGACTGCGCTGTGGGCCGGTGCTGCGGCGACCATTGCCTACACCTTCGTCGGTGGTTTCCTGGCAGTAAGCTGGACCGATACCGTACAAGCCACCCTGATGATCTTTGCGTTGATCCTCACGCCGATCATCGTGCTGCTGGCCACGGGTGGCGTCGACACCACCTTCCTGGCCATCGAAGCCAAGAACCCCGACAACTTCAACATGCTGAAAAACACCACCTTCATCGGCATCATTTCGCTGATGGGTTGGGGCCTGGGTTACTTCGGCCAGCCGCATATCCTGGCGCGCTTCATGGCGGCGGATTCGGTGAAGTCGATTGCCAACGCGCGTCGTATCTCCATGACCTGGATGATCCTGTGCCTGGGCGGCACCGTGGCGGTGGGCTTCTTCGGTATCGCGTACTTCTCGGCGCACCCGGAAGTCGCGGGCCCGGTCAACGAGAACCACGAGCGTGTGTTCATCGAACTGGCCAAGCTGCTGTTCAACCCGTGGATCGCTGGCGTGCTGCTGTCGGCCATCCTGGCGGCGGTGATGAGCACCCTGAGCTGCCAATTGCTGGTGTGCTCCAGCGCCCTGACCGAAGACTTCTACAAGACCTTCTTGCGCAAAAACGCCTCCCAGCTTGAGCTGGTGTGGGTCGGCCGCGCCATGGTGCTGGTGGTTGCCCTGATCGCCATCGCCATGGCCGCCAACCCGAACAACCGCGTGTTGGGCCTGGTGAGCTACGCCTGGGCCGGCTTCGGTGCTGCATTCGGGCCTGTGGTGCTGATCTCGGTGATCTGGAAAGGCATGACTCGTAACGGCGCACTGGCCGGCATCCTGGTGGGTGCGATCACGGTGATCGTTTGGAAACACTTCGAGCTGCTGGGTCTGTACGAAATCATCCCAGGCTTTATCTTCGCCAGCCTGGCGATCTACTTCGTGAGCAAGATGGGCGCACCGACTGCGGGTATGGTCGAGCGCTTTGATGCGGCGGAGAAGGACTACAACCTCAACAAGTAATTCGCCGGGCGTTTGGCGCTCGATGAATAGAAAGAAAGGCCCGCATCCTACGGATTGCGGGCCTTTTTTTGCGTTTGATTTGAGTCGCTTCGAAGAAGATTCACGCGCCGCGGCGTAGGGTTTTACTGATTTGTCTGGGGTGTGTTCAGCAGGGGTTAGCCGTGATGCAGAATCCCTCACCCACCCCTCGCAGAGAAACACCGGATGTTCGCTCCTGCCAATCAAAGTGCTTTCAACCTGACCCTGGATGGGGTTGCCAGTGATCTCAAGGTCTACAGCTTCAAGGGGACCGAGGCGCTCAGCCAGCCTTACTGCTTCGACCTTGAACTGGTCGGCGAACAGCCCGATCTTGACTTGGAAAGCCTGCTGCACCGCCCGGTGTATTTAGGCTTCGATGATCAGGATCGGGGCGTGCACGGCTTGGTTCATCGTGTGGCGCAAGGTGATTCCGGGCGGCGCCTGACGCGCTACCAGATCAGCCTTGTGCCGCAGTTGGCCTATCTGAAACACAGCAGCCACCAGCGTATTTTTCAGCATCTGACGGTGCCGCAGATCGTTGCGCAGGTATTGGTGGGGCAGGGTATCCAGAGCGATTGCTTTGAGTTCCGCCTCAGTGGCGCTTATCCCAAGCGCGAGTATTGCGTGCAATTTGGTGAGACCGACCTGGCGTTCATTCAGCGGCTGTGTGCTGAGTTGGGGATCCACTATCACTTCCAGCACTCGGCCGAGCGGCACCTGCTGGTGTTTGGGGATGACCAGACGGTGTTCGCTCAGGCGGAGCAGCCCACCCCTTACTCGCCGGGTTCCGGAATGGTTGCGGACGCGCCTGCGATCAAGCGCTTTACGGTGCAACTGGAAGCCCGCACGACAGCCGTGAACTTGCGTGATTACGACTTGCGCAAGCCGCGCTTGGCACTGGAAAGCGCGGTGTCTGACGAGCATGTGCCACGCCTGGAAGAGCAGGGTTACCCGGGTTGTTTCAGCGACCGAGCCCATGGCAAATACCTTGCGCAGCGCGGTTTGGAGCGCCACCGCAGCGATTATCGAATCGCCCATGGCAGCGGTGACGAGACGGCTTTGCTCAGTGGCCGCTTTCTCCAATTGTCGGGTCATCCTCGTGAAGACTGGAATGACTTGTGGCTGGTGACGCATGTCACTCATGAAGGCCAGCAACCCCAGGTGTTGGAAGAGGCCGTGACCGAGTCCGCCGGAGGGGATTTGCGCCAGGGTTACCGCAACGAGTTCCGTGCTGCACCGTGGGATGTGATTTTCCGCCCGGCCATGCCAACACAGCTGCGACCAAGCATTGCGGGCTACCAGAATGCAGTGGTCACCGGCCCCGAAGGCAGTGAAGTTCACTGTGATGAGTACGGCCGGGTCAAGGTGCAAATGGCCTGGGACCGCAGCGGCGAACACAATGACCATTCCAGTTGCTGGCTACGTGTAGCGAGCGGGTGGGCCCATGACCGCTATGGCGCGGTGCTGATCCCGCGTGTCGGCATGGAGGTGTTGGTGGGCTTCGTCAACGGCGATATGGATATGCCGGTGGTGGTGGGCTGTCTGCCCAACGCGGCAACGCCCGTGCCGCTGGACCTACCGGCGGACAAGACCCGCAGTATCTTCCGCAGCCAGAGCAGCCCCGGTGGTGGTGGCTACAACGAGCTGCGCATCGAAGACCGGCAGGGTGCCGAGGAGATCTACCTGCGCGCTCAGCGGGATTGGACCCAGGACGTGTTGCATGACCATCGGGTGAACGCCGGGCGAGCCATTCAGATGGGGGCGGGACAAAGCGTGGTGATCGACGCTGGCGCCAGCGTGACGATCCAGGCCGGAGGTCACTCGATTTCCATTTCTGCGGCCGGCATTTTCAGCAGCATACCGATCAAACTTGCCGGCGCCGCTGTGCCCTTGGTGACTGGACTGCCGCAGTCGTTGCTTGCGCCGTTGAGTCGCGTGCAAGTGAATTCCTTCAAACGCAGTGCACCGTTTTGCGAAGAGTGCGAACGCTGCAGGAATGGCCAGTGCGAGATCGCCTGATCTTTTACTTTAAAAGGACGTTATGTCGATGCTGCAACCTTTGATTGCTGGTGAACAGATCTTTGCTGTGCTGGGCGCCGCCAGTGACGCTAAGCCATTGGAGGCTTGGCAGGCGATGGCGGCCGGCGCGCCGCTGCATCCTCTGTGGGCGGGCACGGCTTACGCGGGGTGGGATGAGGTGATGCCTTATGTGGGCATCGTCGAACCGGGAAGCCCCTTCCTGGGTTGGGCGCTGTCCACGCAAGCGTTGGATTGGGGTTGGCTGGCCGTCTCTTCCTGTCCACTGGAAACCGTGGTTGGGCATCTGCAAGGCCTGACCAAAGTGTACCTGCCCGATGGCAAGCAGGTGTTCCTGCGCTTCTGGGACGGTGCGCAGTTTCTACCGATCCTCCAGCAGGCGGGGGGTGAGATATTGCCGGTGTTCCGGCGTTACCTGATCAATGGCCAGCCGTTGAGCGTTACGAGCAGCCCAGTCACAGCCGCCAAAGCCAGCCCCTGGTGGCGAGTCCCTGCAGCGTTACTGGAGCACCTGGCCGGGCAATCCCCACACACCCTCATCGACAACCTGGTGCAAGGGCTGGAAGAACAACGCCCCGACCTGCACGCTGCCTTCACGCCGACGACCTTGCAGCACAAGGTCGCCTACTTCGCGCGCAACCCGGCTATCAGCCATGAGGCGCTGGCTGATTACCTGGCCTCAGAGCTGAGTTGAACCCAACGCCTGCTGCAGGTCCTCGATCAGGTCTTCGATCGCCTCGATGCCCACTGACAGGCGGATCATTTCCGGCTTCACGCCGGCCTTGGCTTGTTCCTGCTCGTTCATCTGCCGATGGGTGGTGGATGCCGGGTGGCAGGCCAGGGACTTGGCGTCGCCGATGTTCACCAGGCGCTTGAAAATTTGTAGCGCGTCATAGAAACGCACACCGGCTTCGTAGCCGCCCTTCAAGCCGAACGACAGGATCGCTGATGGCTTGCCTTGCAGGTACTTCTGCGCCAGTTCGTGGTGCGGGTGATCCGGCAGACCTGCATAGCTGACCCACTCCACATCGGCATGGCCTTGCAGGAATTGCGCAACCTTCAAGGCGTTCTCGGTATGGCGTTCCATGCGCAGCGCCAGGGTTTCCAGGCCTTGCAGCAGCAGGAAAGCGTTCATCGGTGCCAGTGCCGCGCCGGTATTGCGCAATGGCACGGTGCGGGCACGGGCAATGAAGGCGGCAGGGCCGAATTTTTCGGTGTAGACCACGCCGTGATAGGCAGGCTCAGGATTATTGAGGCCGGGGAATTTCTCCGGGTAATCGGTCCATGGGAAGGTGCCGCTGTCGACGATCACACCGCCCAGGGAGTTGCCGTGGCCGCCGATGTATTTGGTCACCGAATGCACCACGATATCGGCGCCGAACTGGATCGGCTTGCACAGGATCGGGGTAGCCACGGTGTTGTCCACCATCAATGGCACGCCACGGGCATGCGCAACGTTGGCCAACGCCTCCAGGTCGACGATATTGCCCGCCGGGTTGCCGATGCTTTCGCAGTACACCAGCTTGGTGTTGTCGTCGATCAATTCGGCGATGGCCTCGGCGCTGTCGTCGCGGGCAAAGCGCACGTCTACACCGAAGCTCGGCAGCAAATGGGCGAACAGGGTGTAGGTGCCACCGTATAGTTGCGGCGTGGTGACGATATTGTCACCGGCTCGGGTGAGGGTCTGGATCGCGTAATGAATCGCTGCGCTGCCCGCTGAGACTGCAAGCGCCGCGATACCGCCTTCAAGGGCGGCGATGCGCTGCTCGAGCACGTCGTTGGTGGGGTTCATGATGCGCGTGTAGATATTGCCGGGCACGTCCAGGTTGAACAGATCGGCACCGTGTTGGGCGTTATCGAATTCGAAGGCGACGTTCTGATAGATCGGCACGGCGACGGCCTTGGTGGTCGGGTCCGACTTGAAGCCGTGGTGCAATGCGATGGTGGCGTCTTTCATGATTGTTGTAGACCTCCCTGGATAGTGGATCGCCACAATAAATCTGCTCCAATCCGGGCATTTAGATTTTTTTCAGCCTTCACCCGACATTTTCGACATAAGCGCCGCCCGGCACGCCGCACTGCACCTAAGCCTGCGTAAAAGGTAAACTTCGCCCCCTGCGCAGGAGCAACCATGAATTATCGTCACGCCTTTCACGCCGGCAACCACGCCGATGTCTTCAAACACCTGACCTTGACCCGCCTCATCGCCCTGATGTCGCGCAAGGAGCAGCCGTTCGCCTACCTCGACACCCACGCCGGTATCGGTCTGTACGACCTGCAGGGCGACCAGGCCAACCGCACCGGTGAATACCTGGAAGGCATTGCACGCCTGTGGGGCGAGAACGACCTGCCGCCATTGACCGCCGACTACATGCGGGTGCTGCACGAGATGAACCCGGACGGCCAGTTGCGTTACTACCCTGGTTCGCCGGAACTGGCGCGACGTCTCAAACGGCCTCAGGATCGTGTGTTGCTCAATGAAAAGCATCCGGAAGACGGCGTGCTGCTCAAGGACAACATGAAAGGTGATCGCCGCGTCAAAGTGCACCTGGGCGAAGGCTGGCATGTGCCGCGTGCCTTGCTGCCGGTGCCGGAGAAGCGCGCGCTGATGCTGATCGACCCGCCGTTCGAGAAGCTCGACGAGATGCAGCGCTGTGCCGCGTCCCTCAAAGAGGCCGTGAGCCGCATGCGTCAGACGGTCGCCGCCATCTGGTACCCAGTGAAGGATCAGCGCCTGTTGCGCCGCTTCTACCAGGACCTGGCCGGCACCGGCGCGCCGAAGCTGTTGCGGGTGGAATTGCTGGTGCATCCATTGGACACGCCGAACACATTGACCGGCTCGGGCCTGGCGATTGCCAACCCGCCATGGGGCCTGGAAGAGGAATTGCGTGAGCTGCTGCCGTGGTTGTCCAAGAAGCTTGGGCAAACCCAGGGTGGGTGGCAGATGGATTGGCTCATCGCCGAGTAATCAGCTCGACGGCCAGACACAGAACCAAATGTGGGAGCGGGCTTGCTCGCGAATACGCAGTGTCAGTCACAGAATCAGGTGACTGACCCACCGCTTTCGCTAGCAAGCCCGCTCCCACACAAGCCCGCTCCCACATTGTGATTCGCGGCGCTCTCTTAGATCGGGCAGGTCACGCCCGTGCCGCCGATGCCGCAATATCCCTGCGGATTCTTTGCCAGGTACTGCTGGTGGTACGCTTCGGCGAAGAATACGGTTGGCGCTTGATCGATTTCCGTTGTGATCGTGCCCAGGCCCGCCTTGGTCAACTCGCCCTGATAGGCATCGGCACTGGCCTGCGCCGCGGCCAATTGCTCCGGCGTGGTTGCATAGATTACCGAACGGTACTGGCTGCCAATGTCATTGCCCTGGCGCATGCCCTGGGTTGGGTTGTGCAATTCCCAGAACATTTTCAGCAGGTCTTCGTATTTCACCTTGGCTTGGTCGTACACCACCAGCACCACTTCGCTGTGGCCGGTCAGGCCCGAGCAGACCTCTTCATAGGTCGGGTTCGGCGTGAAGCCGCCGGCGTAGCCGACCACGGTGCTGACCACGCCATCACGCTGCCAGAATTTGCGCTCGGCGCCCCAGAAGCAACCCAGGCCAAAGATCGCAAAGCCGACGTCATCGAGGAAGGGGCCCAGCAGCGGGTTGCCGTTGACGAAGTGAGTCTCCGGCAGCGCCATCGGGGTTTCACGGCCAGGCAAAGCTTGTTCTTGAGTAGGCAGCACGTTTTTGTTCACCAGAATTTCCGAGCGCAAGACCATGATCAGTCCTCTCGTCAGGTTGAGTTAGCGGTAAAGATTCAGACAGCCAGTGTGCCCGAGTGTTACAGCGCTGTCAGGCGATTGGCCCGCGCGGATAACGTTTGAGCATCGCCAGCAGCTCTGCCCCGGGGATTGGCCGGTCAAACAGGTAACCCTGGCCCACATCGCAACGGTGCCGGCGCAGGAACGCCAGTTGCTCGGCGGTCTCAATGCCTTCGGCGACCACCTTGAGCTTGAGGTTGTGAGCCATCGCGATCACCGCCGAGGTGATTTCCATGTCGTCCTGGTTATCCGGGATTTCGTGGATAAAGCTGCGATCGATCTTAATGATGTCGATGGGGAATTTTTTCAAGTAGCTCAGCGACGAGTAGCCGGTGCCGAAGTCGTCCATGGCCAGGGTCAGGCCAAAGCTTTTCAGTTGATCCAGTTGCAGGCGGGTGTCTTCGGTGGCTTCCAGCAGCAATCCCTCAGTCAGCTCCAGTTCCAGCAGGTTGGCCGGTAGGTCTTCTTCTTTGAGGATGGTGGCAATCGAGGCCACCAGGTCCGGGTCGGAGAACTGCTTGGGTGACAAGTTGATCGCCACCTGCAGGTTACCCATGCCGCCGGCGCTCAATTGCTTGCTCATGCGGCACGCCTGGCGTGCGATCCACTTGCCGATGGGGATGATCAGCCCGGTCTCTTCAGCCACGCTGATGAACTGGTCTGGACGGATCATGCCCTTTTCCGGGTGGTTCCAGCGCAACAGCGCTTCCATGCCCAGCAGGCGACCGCTGCGCAGGCACAGCTTGGGCTGGTAGAACACATCCAGTTCATTCTGGGTCAGGGCGCGGCGCAGGTTATTTTCCACGAACAGCTTGTAACTGGCTTCGGCGTTAAGCGCTTCGGTAAACACCTGTACCTGGTGTTTGCCGTTGGCCTTGGCCTTGTGCAGCGCCAAACCGGCGTTGCGCATCAGCGTCTGCGGGTCACGCCCATGCAGTGGCGCACACGCCAGGCCGACCGAGCCGGTGACGCTGATCAATTGGTTGTCGACGAACATCGGTTTGTCGAGGGTGGTCAGCAGTTGGCTGGCGACCTGTTGGCCGCTTTCCAGGTCGGTATCGTCCAGCAGCACCGCAAATTCGTTACTGGCAAACCGCGCCAGGCTCCCGCCGGCACTCAAGCTGTTGCGCAGGCGCCGCGCGAGGCTGATCAACAACTTGTCGCCGGTCTGGTGGCCAAGGCTGTCGTTGATCCGCTTGAAGTTGTCGATGTCCACCAGTAGCAGGCTGATCGGGCTGTCGCTGTCGCGGGCAAAGCGTTCGTCGAGGTTGCGGATGAACGCCGGACGGTTGCCCAGGTTGGTCAGGTTGTCGGTGTACGCCAAACGCTCGATGCGCTGCTGAGCCAGTTTGGTCTGGGTGATGTCTTCGTAAATGCCGATGTAGTGGGTCAACTCGCGGTTGTCGCCATACACCTTGGAAATCGACAGCTGGCCCCAGTAGGGTTCTAGGTTCTTGCGGCGACTCTTGAATTCACCCTGCCAGCTGTTGCTCTTGGCCAGGCTCGATGGCGCATCGAACAGCAACTCGCTGAGGTTCTCCAGTGCCGGTAGTTGGGCCAGGCGATGGCCGTGGACTTCCTCGGCGCTGTACTGGGTAATCGCGGTAAAGCTGGGGTTGACGTACTCCACCACCCCGTCGCAATTGACCAGCAGAAAGGCGTTGGCACTTTGCTCCACGGCACGTTGGAACAGGTGCAGGGCGCTGGTCGCCGTGCGGCGGTTGTGGTTGTTGATGACCTGCGCAAACTGGTCCGCCAGTTCACCGGCAAAGGCGATCTCGTCAGCCTGCCATGCCCGTGAGCTGCCGCCCTGTTCCAGGCACAGTACGCCCACTACCTGGCCATCGACGCGGATGCTGGCGTCGAGCATGGCGTGGATGTCTTTGGCGCGCAGGTTGTCGGCCATTTCCCGGGTGCGCGGGTCGCGCATGGCGTTGGTGGCGTCGATGGCCCGACTGCTGTGCAAGGCTTCCAGGTAGTCCGGGAAGCAACTGGCATCGATGGGCTCGGGCAAGTGGTGCTGCTGGTCGTCGCGGTGGTAGGCCGAGATCGGCACCAGGCGCTGGCCTTCGAGGTTCCAGATACTGGCGCAGTCGATCTGGTAGATATCGCACGCGCTACGGGTGATCAGCTCAGCGGCTTCTTGCAGCGAATTGTGGGTGGTGTAGCGCTGGCGGGCCAGCAGCAGAATCAGCTCTTGCTGGGCGCGCACCCGCTCCAGATGCTGCAGCTGTTCCTGTTGTGCGCGCTGGTTGAGCTCCAGGGCGATCTGCAGGCGGCTGTTCTGGCTCTCCAGGTCTGCCGTCGGGGCAGGCGCGGGAATTTCGCTGAACAGTCCGTCGACCACCATGAGGTAGCCGCGCAGCAGGTGACGATTATGTTGTTTGTAGGCTTCGCCCATTTCCAGCAGGCTCAGCGGGCCGTCGCTGGTGTGCAGGGTGTAGCGCACCAGGTAGTGAGGGCTCTGCGTCAGTTGCTGCTGGATAGTGTCGTGCAATTGATAGCGCGCCTGGGGCTCCATCAGGCTAGCGTAGGGGGTGCCGAGCAGGGCACACAGCTCGACCGCTGGCAGGCCGAATTGGCGCTCGCAATTGGGGTCGAGGTAGAGCAGGGCCCAGCTCGCCTCATTAAGCCGCTCGAAACGCAGCATACCGAGGCGCGAAGGCACCGGTAATTGCGTCACTACCTCGGCCGCCATACGGGCGACATCGGGTTGGCTTTTCATGGGGGGAACTCACTTGAAATAACGCGCACGGCGCCGGGCTCACGCCCTCTTTTCTGTTGCCTGCGGCAAGGTTGCATCATGCGGCGCGGGCTGACAAGAGAGGATGAAGGCTAAGTGCTATAAGGGTGTTATCGGCCGCGCGAGGGATTTCTACAGTCGAGGTGATGGAAGGTGTACAAACCTGTTTTACCTGTCCAATTTCCTGTCCGAAAAGTGCGCAAAAAAAGCCCCGCCAAGTGGCGGGGTTGAGGTACGAGCGTGGCGCTCGGAAATCGGTGCAGCAGGGCCGCCTCGGTGAAAAGGCGGCCCGTGGAGACTTACAGCAAGATGGTGCGGATGTCGTTCAGCAGTTGGCTCAGACGCTGTGTGAAGCGTGCAGCGGCAGCGCCGTTGATCACACGGTGATCGTAGGACAACGACAGCGGCAGCATCAGCTTCGGCTGGAACGCTTTACCGTCCCACACTGGCTGGATAGTGGCCTTGGACACACCCAGGATCGCCACTTCCGGCGCGTTGACGATTGGCGTGAAGCCAGTACCGCCAATGTGACCGAGGCTGGAGATGGTGAAGCACGCGCCCTGCATGTCGTCCGGGGTGAGCTTCTTGTCGCGGGCCTTGGCAGCCAGCGCAGCGGCTTCGGCAGCCAGTTGCAGCAGGCTCTTCTGGTCGACGTTCTTGATGACCGGTACCAGCAGGCCGTCAGGAGTGTCTACCGCGAAGCCGATGTTCACGTACTTCTTGCGAATGATCGCCTTGCCGCTTGGTGCCAGCGAACTGTTGAAGTCCGGCAGTTCCTTGAGCAGGTGCGCACAGGCTTTAAGCAGCAGTGGCAGCACAGTCAGTTTCACGCCGGCTTTCTCGGCCACGGCTTTCTGCGCAACGCGGAAAGCTTCCAGGTCGGTGATGTCGGCCTGGTCGAACTGGGTCACGTGCGGGATGTTCAGCCAGCTGGCGTGCAGACCTGCCGCGCCGATTTGCATCAGGCGGGTCATCGGCACTTCTTCGGTCTCGCCGAAGCGGCTGAAGTCCACGGTGCGGATCGGCGGAATGCCCGAACCACCGGTAGCGCCGCCGGCAGCCGGAGCTTCCTTGGCCTTCTGCATCATGTTCTTGACGTAAACCTGCACGTCTTCCTTCAGCACACGGCCGTGAGGACCGCTGGCTGCGACGGCGCTCAGCTCAACGCCGAACTCACGGGCCAACTGACGCACGGCAGGGCCGGCATGAACCTTGGCACCGCTTGGTGCTGGTGCAGCAGCGACTGGAGCCGGAGCGGCCTCAGCTTTTGCAGCAGGCGCAGGAGCGGCAGCAGGAGCAGCTTCAGCCTTGGCAGCCGGAGCCGCCGCAGGTGCTGGAGCGGCAGCTGGTGCAGCACCTTGTACTTTCAACTTGAGGATGAAATCGCCAGTGCCGACTTCGTCTTCCAGCTTGACCGCAATGCTTTCCACCACGCCGGCAGCCGGCGAAGGGATTTCCATGGAGGCCTTGTCGGACTCCAGGGTGATCAGCGACTGGTCGGCTTCGACGGTGTCGCCGACTTTAACCAGCAGCTCGATGATCTTGGCCTTGCCCGACGAGCCGATGTCCGGGACGTGAATGTCCTGAACAGAGGCCGCAGCAGGAGCAGCAGCCGGGGCCGCAGGGGCCTCGGCTGGCTTCTCGGCAGCAGCGGGTGCAGCAGCGGCAGCCGGAGCAGCCGCTGGCGCAGGGGCCGCATCAGCGGCACCTTCGATTTCCAGTTCCAGCAGTTCGTCGCCTTCTTTCAGGCGGTCGCCCAGCTTCACTTTCAGGCTCTTGACCACGCCGGCCTTGGGAGCAGGAATTTCCATGCTCGCCTTGTCCGATTCCAGGGTCAGGATGCTCTGGTCGGCTTCGACTGTGTCGCCGACCTTCACAAACAGCTCGATTACTTCACCTTCACCGCTGCCGATGTCAGGTACGCGAATGAGTTCGCTCACAAAAAGTCTCCTCAGCAGTCCAGTGGGTTGCGTTTTTCCGGGTTGATCCCGAACTTGACGATAGCGTCTGCTACCACCTTGGGTTCGATCTCACCACGGTCAGCCAAGGCTTCCAGGGCTGCCAACACCACGAAGTGACGGTCGACTTCGAAGAAGTGACGCAGCTTCTTGCGGCTGTCACTGCGGCCGAAACCGTCGGTGCCCAGGACTTTGAATTCCTTGGACGGGATCCACTGGCGAATTTGTTCGGCGAACAGCTTCATGTAGTCGGTAGAGGCAATGACTGGACCCTTACGGCCGGCCAGGCACTCTTCGACGTAGCTCTTCGCAGGTTTCTGACCAGGCTTGAGGCGGTTGCTGCGCTCTACGGCCAGGCCGTCGCGACGCAGTTCGTTGAAGCTGGTGACGCTCCACACGTCGGCGCCGACGTTGAACTCTTCACGCAGGATCTTCGCCGCTTCACGCACTTCGCGCAGGATGGTGCCGGAGCCCATCAGCTGTACGTGGTGCGCTGCTTCCTTGGTGTCTTCTTCGAGCAGGTACATGCCCTTGATGATGCCTTCTTCCACGCCAGCCGGCATGGCTGGCTGCTGGTAGGACTCGTTCATCACGGTGATGTAGTAGAAAACGTCCTGCTGCTCTTCGGTCATCTTCTTCATGCCGTCCTGGATGATCACCGCCAGCTCATAGCCGTAGGTTGGATCAAAAGTGCGGCAGTTCGGAATGGTGGCAGCCAGGATGTGGCTGTGACCGTCTTCGTGTTGCAGGCCTTCGCCGTTCAGCGTGGTACGACCAGCGGTACCGCCGATCAGGAAGCCACG
Organism: Pseudomonas cremoris; assembly: GCF_014230465.1. The sequence continues at coordinate 250,232 of NZ_JAAXCY010000002.1, read as the reverse complement.
GGTACGGCTGTCGCCTGCGGCCCAAGCCAGGTCGCCAATACGCTGGAAGCCGAACATCGAGTAGAAGATGTAGAACGGCAGCATCGGCTGGTTGTGGCTGGAGTACGAAGTACCGGCAGCGATGAAGGAGCTCATGGCGCCCGCTTCGTTGATGCCTTCTTCGAGGATCTGGCCCTTCTTGTCTTCCTTGTAGAACATCACCTGGTCTTTATCGACTGGCTCGTAGAGCTGGCCGACGGAGGAGTAGATGCCCAACTGACGGAACATGCCTTCCATACCGAAGGTACGGGCTTCGTCCGGGATGATCGGGACGATGCGCGGGCCGATGTCCTTGTCCTTGACCAGCTGCGCCAGGATGCGCACGAAAGCCATGGTGGTGGAGATTTCACGGTCGCCCGAACCGTCCAGGATTGCCTTGAGCGTGCTCAGGTCCGGGGTCGGTACGGCAAAGCTGTTGGCGCGGCGCTGTGGCACGAAACCGCCCAGTGCAGTGCGACGCTCGCTGAGGTAGCGGGCTTCGGCGCTGTTTGGCTCTGGCTTGAAGAACGGCAGGTCTTCCAGCTCTTCGTCCTTGACCGGGATGTCGAAACGGTCGCGGAACAGTTTCAGGCTTTCAACATCCACTTTCTTGGTGTTGTGCGCAGTGTTCTTCGCTTCGCCGGCACCGGTGCCATAACCCTTGATGGTCTTGGCCAGGATGACGGTGGGTTGTTCTTTGTGGTTCACCGCTTCGTGGTACGCCGCGTAGACCTTGTACGGGTCGTGGCCGCCACGGTTGAGTTTCCAGATCTCGTCGTCGGACAGGTCTGCAACCATCGCCTTGAGTTCAGGCGTGTTGAAGAAATGTTCACGTACGAACGCGCCGTCTTTGGCTTTGTAGTTCTGGTACTCGCCGTCGATGACTTCGTCCATGCGACGTTGCAGGATACCGTCGACGTCCTTGGCCAGCAGTGGGTCCCAGAAACGGCCCCAGATGACTTTGGTCACGTTCCACTGAGCACCGCGGAACACGCCTTCGAGTTCCTGGATGATCTTGCCGTTGCCGCGAACCGGGCCGTCGAGGCGCTGCAGGTTGCAGTTGATGACGAAGATCAGGTTGTCCAACTTCTCGCGGCCAGCCAGGGAGATGGCGCCCAGGGATTCCGGCTCGTCACACTCGCCGTCGCCCAGGAAGCACCAGACTTTCTGCTTGCCTTCAGGGATGAAGCCACGCGCTTCCAGGTACTTCATGAAGCGTGCCTGGTAGATCGCCTGGATCGGGCCCAAGCCCATGGATACAGTCGGGAACTGCCAGAAGTCAGGCATCAGCCAAGGGTGCGGGTAGGACGACAGGCCCTGACCGTCGACTTCCTGGCGGAAGTTGTTCATTTGTTCTTCGCTGATGCGGCCTTCCATGAACGCACGGGCGTAGACGCCTGGCGAGGTGTGACCCTGGAAGTAGATCAGGTCGCCGCCGTGTTCGTCGGTCGGGGCCTGGAAGAAGTAGTTGAAGCCGATGTCATACAGGGTTGCGCTGGATGCGAAGCTGGAGATGTGACCGCCCAGGTCCGAATCTTTCAAGTTCGTGCGCATTACCATCGCCATGGCGTTCCAACGTACCAGCGAGCGAATGCGGCGTTCCATGAACAGGTCGCCAGGCATGCGTGCTTCGTGGGTAACGGGGATGGTGTTGCGGTATGGCGTGGTGATGGCGTAGGGCAGTTGCGAACCGCTGCGGGTTGCGAGTTCACCCATACGGGTCATCAGGTAGTGAGCACGGTCTTCGCCTTCTTTGTCGAGAACCGATTCCAGGGCGTCCAGCCATTCCTGGGTTTCGACGGGATCGAGGTCTTGCATGGCTTGCTCCAGGGCGGAAAGGCTACCAGAATCGGTTGCCTGAAGTTTGCGACTGGCCTTGTGGGCAGACGACATAAATTCTTGGATGGCCGAAGGTTGCTTCGGCGTCCTGTAGTTTTACTACAAATCGTCGGCCATTTCAGCCTTTCGAATGTATATACGAGTAGTAAAACTACACAAGACCGAGCGTATGGCTCGGTCTGGCTGGTGAGCATAATCGTTATTGTTGATCTTTTGCGAACAAGAAAAGGTGAAAGCTTGATGTTGGCTGCCAAAATGAAATTAATTTCAGCTATTTCTAACCTTTGTTCGACAGTCCTTCACCGAGCGTGGTTCTTGCGTTCACAACAAGTCGCCAATTACACGCCGATCAAGGATAGACCATGAGCCTTCCAACACTGGCCGAACTGCCGGCCATTCTCTTGCCAAAAGCCCAGCGGGCCGAGCAGTCATTTCGTGACGCAGTGGCCGCGCTGGACGACGATCATGGACTTTCTACCTGGACGCCGCAACGCTGGGCCGATTTCGCCCGCGTGTGCGCCGCCAGTGATTTCGTCATTGAACAGAGTGTTCGTGACCCTTTGATGTTGCTGGAGCTGGTGGCCTGGGGCGAGCTGGACCGAGGTTTTGCCCCCGGCGAGCTGTGCGGGCAAATTGCCGGCGCTGTGCAACAAGCCGAAACAGAAGATGAGTTGGGCCGTGTGCTGCGCCGCCAGCGCACGCGTCAACAGGTTCGCATCATCTGGCGCGACCTGACGCGCCAGGCAGATCTGGTGCAAACCTGTCGCGATCTCTCCGATATGGCCGACGCCAGCATCGACCAGGCCTATCAATGGTTGTACCAGCGCCACTGCGTGCAGTTCGGCACGCCTACCGGTCGGCGTAGCGGTGAGCCGCAGCACATGGTCATCCTGGGTATGGGCAAGCTCGGCGCGGTCGAGTTGAACCTGTCATCTGATATCGACCTGATCTTCGCCTACCCCGAGGGCGGCGAAACCGTGGGCGTGAAGCGCTCCCTGGACAACCAGGAGTTTTTTATCCGTCTTGGTCAAAAACTGATCAAGGCCCTCGACCCGATGACCGTCGATGGTTTCGTGTTTCGTGTCGATATGCGCCTGCGTCCCTACGGTTCGGCCGGTGCACTGGTGCTCAGTTTCAACGCGCTGGAGCAGTACTACCAGGATCAGGGCCGCGACTGGGAACGCTACGCCATGATCAAGGCGCGGGTGGTGGCGGGTGATCAGGTGGCCGGCGCGCAGTTGCTCGACATGTTGCGACCGTTTGTTTACCGGCGTTACCTGGATTTTTCCGCTATCGAAGCGCTGCGCACCATGAAGCAGCTGATCCAGCAGGAAGTGCGGCGCAAAGGCATGGCCGGCAACATCAAGCTGGGCTCGGGCGGTATTCGTGAAGTCGAGTTTATTGCCCAGGCCTTCCAACTGATCCACGGCGGTCGCGACCTCAGCCTGCAACAACGCCCACTGCTCAAGGTGCTCGGCACCCTGGAAGGCCAGGGTTACCTGCCGCCGGCAGTGATCGCTGAACTGCGCGATGGCTATGAATTCCTGCGTTACACCGAGCACGCCATCCAGGCGATTGCCGACCGCCAGACCCAGATGCTCCCAGACAGTCCGGAAGACCAGGCGCGCATTGCCTTTATGCTGGGCTTTGACGATTGGGCTGCGTTCCACGAGCGATTGATGTACTGGCGTGGCCGAGTGGACTGGCATTTCCGCCAAGTCATCGCCGACCCGGATGAAGAGGAAGGCGAGGAAAGCGAGCTGGTGGTAGGCGGTGAGTGGCTGCCGTTGTGGGAAGAATCTCAAGATGAAGAGGCCGCTTGCCGCCAACTGGCCGAAGGCGGCTTTACCGATGCCACCAAGGCCCTCAAGGCCCTGGCCGGTCTGCGCAACAGCCCGCAATTGCGCGCCATGCAGCGCCTCGGACGTGAGCGCCTGGATGCGTTCATACCGCGCCTGCTGGCCCAGGCTGTCGAACACGCCAACCCGGACCTGGTGTTGGAGCGCGTATTGCCACTGGTGGAAGCCGTGGCCCGACGTTCCGCCTACCTCGTCCTGCTCACGGAAAACCCCGACGCCCTGCGCCGACTGCTGACCCTGTGCGCTGCCAGCCCGTGGATCGCCGAGCAGATCACCCGCTTCCCGCTGCTGCTGGACGAATTGCTCAACGAGGGGCGCCTATTCAAGCCGCCACTGGCGCCGGAGTTGGCCGCCGAGTTGCGCGAACGCCTTACGCGCATCCCTGAGGATGACCTTGAGCAGCAAATGGAAGCCCTGCGTCACTTCAAGCTGGCCCACCGCCTGCGCGTGGCCGCTTCGGAAATCGCCGGCAGCCTGCCGCTGATGAAAGTCAGCGACTACCTGACCTGGCTCGCCGAAGCCATCCTCGAACAAGTGCTGGCCCTGGCCTGGCGCCAGACCGTGGCGCGCCATGGCTCGCCGCAGCGGTTGGACGGCACCTTGTGCGACCCTGGGTTCATCATTGTCGGTTACGGGAAAGTCGGCGGCATCGAATTGGGGCATGGTTCGGACCTGGACCTGGTGTTTATCCACGATGGTGACCCGCAGGCGGAAACCGATGGCGCCAAGCCGATTGATGGTGCGCAGTTCTTCACGCGCCTGGGCCAGCGGATCATTCACTTGCTGACCACCCAGACCAACTCCGGCCAGTTGTATGAAGTGGACATGCGCTTGCGACCTTCCGGTGCTTCCGGGCTTTTGGTCAGTTCGCTGGGGGCGTTTGATCGCTATCAACAAAATGAAGCCTGGACCTGGGAGCATCAGGCCCTGATCCGCGCGCGGGTGCTGGTGGGGAGCCAGGATGTGGGCCATGCGTTCGAGCAGGTGCGGGCAAACGTGTTAGGCCGTGAGCGCGACCTGGCCAAGCTGCGCCAAGAGGTCAGCGAGATGCGCGCCAAGATGCGCGATAACCTGGGCACCAAGACCACGGCGGCCGGCACCGGCGCCAATGCCTTCGAGGCCACGGCGGCGTTCGACCTCAAGCAGGACGCCGGAGGTATCGTCGATATTGAATTTATGGTGCAATACGCGGCTTTGGCGTGGTCTGCGCAACATCCATCGTTGCTGCGCTACACCGATAATATCCGCATTCTGGAAGGCCTGGAGCAGGTGGGCTTGATGCCCGCCGCCGATGCCCACCTGCTGCGCGAGGTGTATAAGGCCTACCGTTCCGCCGCGCACCGCCAAGCCTTGCAAAACGAGGCCGGTACGGTGGCCGGGGATCAGTTCGCCGACGAACGGCGCCAGGTGATGCGAATCTGGCAGGAGCTGGGGTTGAGCTGAAACACTATTAGGGCGGGGAGGCATAAGCCTCCCCGCATCGTTTGTGGAAACTACATGAATATTCTGATCGTTGGGCCCAGTTGGGTCGGTGACATGGTGATGGCGCAGACACTGTTCCAGTGCCTGAAACAGCGTCATCCCGACTGCCAGATCGACGTGCTCGCCCCTGAGTGGAGCCGCCCGATCCTTGAGCGTATGCCGCAAGTGCGCGCGGCCTTGAGCTTTCCGCTCGGCCACGGTGCCCTTGAGCTTGCTACGCGTCGTCGCATCGGCAAATCCCTGGCCGGCCAGTACGACCAAGCAATACTGCTGCCCAACTCGCTCAAGTCCGCATTGGTGCCTTACTTTGCCGGCATCCCCAAGCGCACCGGCTGGCGCGGCGAGTTTCGCTATGTGCTGCTTAACGATGTGCGCACGTTGGACAAGGCCCGCTACCCACTGATGATCGAGCGCTTCATGGCTCTGGCCTACGCGCCGGGCGCCGAGTTGCCGCAGCCGTACCCGCGCCCGAGCTTGCAGATCGACCCGGTGAGCCGCGACGCGGCGTTGGCCAAGTTCGGCCTGACCCTGGATCGTCCGGTATTGGCGCTGTGCCCAGGCGCCGAGTTTGGCGAGTCCAAGCGCTGGCCGTCGGAGCATTACGCAAAAGTTGCCGAGGCCAAGATCCGCGAAGGTTGGCAGGTGTGGCTGTTCGGTTCGAAAAAGGATCACCCGGTCGGTGAAGATATTCGCCAGCGCCTGATACCAGGCCTGCGCGAGGAAGCCGTCAACCTGAGTGGTGATACATCCCTCGCCGAAGCGATCGACCTGCTGTCCTGTGCCGATTCGGTGGTGTCCAACGACTCCGGCCTGATGCACGTAGCCGCTGCGCTGAACCGCCCGCTGGTGGCCGTGTATGGCTCTACTTCACCAGGCTTCACGCCGCCACTGGCCGACAAGGTTGAAGTGGTGCGCCTGGGGCTGGAGTGCAGCCCGTGTTTCGAGCGCACCTGCCGTTTCGGCCACTACAACTGCATGCGCCAGTTGCTGCCGCAGCCGGTGAACGAAGCCTTGCAGCGGCTGCAAGGTCCTGCGGACGAGGTCCGATAGTTTGCGCGTTCTGGTAATCAAGACCTCATCCCTGGGCGACGTGATCCACGCCTTGCCGGCATTGACCGACGCGGCGCGGGCGATCCCCGGCATTCGATTCGACTGGGTGGTGGAAGAAGGCTTTGCCGAAATCCCGACCTGGCACCCGGCGGTCGATAAGGTGATCCCGGTAGCGATTCGTCGCTGGCGCAAAAATATCTGGCAGACCATCAAGAGCGGCGAATGGCGGCGCTTCAAGCAGCAAGTCCAATCGACCAAATATGATCTGGTGATCGATGCCCAGGGCCTGTTCAAGAGCGCCTGGCTGACCCGCTACGTGCGTGCTCCGGTGGCCGGCTTTGACAAAAACTCCGCCCGTGAACCCATCGCCGCGCGTTTCTACTCGCGCCGCTTGGCCGTGGCCCGTGGGCAGCACGCGGTGGAGCGTCTGCGCCAATTGTTCGCGGTGGCTCTTGGCTATGACCTGCCCAAGGCCTTGGGCGATTACGGTCTGAGTGTCGACAAACTGATCGGTCTACCGCCGAAAAAGCCTTTCGTTTTGCTATTGCACGGCACCACCTGGGACACCAAGCACTGGCCCGAAGCCTACTGGCGCGAGCTGGCCGAGCGCATGGGTCGCCTGGGCGTGGACGTGAAACTGCCCTGGGGCAATGCCGTCGAAAAAGCCCGTGCCGAGCGCCTGGCCCAAGGCCTGAAAAACGCCGAAGTGCTGCCCAAGTTGAACCTGGCCGGTGTGGCTCGCGTATTGGCCGGTGCGCGTGCCTGCGTGGCGGTGGACACCGGTCTTGGTCACCTCGCCGCCGCGCTGGATGTGCCGACTATCTCGCTGTTTGGCCCAACCAACCCTGGTCTCACGGGTGCCTATGGCAAGGGCCAGATTCACTTGGCCAGCGACTTCGCCTGCGCACCGTGCCTGCAAAAGCAATGTACCTATCAACCGACGGCCGACGACCTGCGTCGGTTCGACATCAAGCGCGAGTCGCCCCTGTGCTTCACGCGCTTGAACCCTGAGCGTGTGGCAAGCCGACTGAGCACGTTGTTACTGGCTGAGGAGCTGCACTGATGCAACTGGCTTTTGTTCTGTACAAATACTTCCCCTTCGGTGGCTTGCAGCGCGACTTCATGCGCATCGCCCTGGAGTGCCAGCAGCGCGGCCATCAAATTCGTGTCTACACGCTGATCTGGGAAGGTGACATTCCGCCCGGTTTTGAGGTGTTGGTGGCGCCGGTCAAGGCGTTCTTCAATCATCGGCGCAATGAAAAACTCAGCGCTTGGATGGAGGCCGACCTGGCCAAACGCCCGGTGGACCGCTTGATCGGCTTCAACAAAATGCCCGGCCTGGACGTGTATTACGCCGCCGATGGCTGCTTTGAAGACAAGGCGCAAAACCTGCGCCACGGTCTGTACCGTTATTTTGGTCGCTACAAACACTTTGCCGACTATGAGCGCGCGGTGTTCGCCAAGGACGCCAAGACCGAAGTCTTGATGATCTCTGAAGTGCAGCAGCCGCTGTTCATCAAGCATTACGACACGCCGCTCGAGCGTTTCCACCTGCTGCCGCCGGGCATTGCTCAGGACCGCCGCGCGCCGCCGAATGCGGCTGAAATCCGCGAAGGGTTCCGCAAGGAATTCAACTTGGGCGACGACGACTTGTTGCTGGTGCAAATCGGCTCGGGCTTCAAGACCAAGGGCGTCGACCGCAGCCTCAAGGCCGTGGCCGCGTTGCCGGCGGAGCTGAAAAAGCGCACGCGCCTGTTTGTAATCGGCCAGGACGACCCCAAAGTATTCCAACTGCAAAGCGCCACGCTGGGCCTGGGGGATAACGTGCAGTTCCTCAAGGGGCGTAGCGATATCCCGCGTTTCCTGTTGGGCGCCGACCTGTTGATCCACCCGGCGTACAACGAAAACACCGGCACTGTGCTGCTTGAAGCCCTGGTGGCCGGGTTGCCGGTGCTGGTCTCGGCCGTGTGTGGTTATGCCCACTACATCGCCGAAGCCGATTGCGGCCTGGTGCTGGACGAGCCGTTCGAGCAGAACCAGCTCAACCAGTACCTGACACAGATGCTCACCGACACTGCACAGCGCGCGGCCTGGGGCCGCAATGGGTTGGCCTTCGCCGAGACGGCCGACCTCTACAGCATGCCGCAGCACGCTGCGGATGTGATTCTGGCGGAGCCAAAACGATGAAGTTGATTCTTGCCGAACCGTTCAAGACGTTATGGGCCGGGCTTGATGCCTTTGCCGAAGTCGAGAAACTGCAAGGCGAAGTATTCCGTGAGCTGGCGGCGCGTCGCACCTTGCGTACCGTGGTGGCTGGGCGTCCGTATTTCGTGAAGATCCACCGTGGCATTGGCTGGGGAGAGATCTTCAAGAACCTGATCACCGCCAAGCTGCCGGTACTGGGCGCAGGCCTTGAGTGGGCGGCGATCCATCGCCTGCAGGATCTCGGCGTGCCGACCATGACTGGCGTAGCCTTCGGCGAAAAGGGCAGCAACCCGGCAGACCAGCATTCGTTCATCATCACCGAAGAGCTGGCGCCGACCGTCAGCCTTGAAGACCTGACAATCAACTGGGTGGCCGAACCGCCAACCCCTGCGTTGCGTCATGCCCTGACTGCCGAGTTGGCGCGCATGGTCGGCGACATGCACCGTGGCGGCGTAAATCATCGCGACTGCTACCTGTGCCACTTCCTGCTGGACACCGCGCAGCCCATCGACGCGAAGAACATAAAGCTGTCGGTGATCGACCTGCATCGCGCCCAACTGCGTGCCCATTTGCCGCTGCGCTGGCGCGACAAGGACCTCTCCGCGCTGTACTACTCGGCCCTGGACATTGGCCTCACTCGTCGTGACAAGCTGCGCTTCCTCAAGGGTTACTTCCGTCAGCCGTTGCGCCAGATCCTGGCGGAGCAATCGGCGTCGTTGAGCCTGTTGCAGCGCAAGGCCGACAAGCTTTACGCGCGCAAGCAGCGCTTGGGGGATGCGATCTGATGGCGGGTTGGAACCTGGAACCTGCCTACGCCAACCTGGCAGATGACTTTGGCAGCCTTGAAGCTGTGTTTGCCCTACAAGGTGTACAGCTGACCCATGATCCGTTGTCCGAAGTGATCCGTGTGGAGCGTGGCGGTATCAATTATTACGTCAAGCGCTACACCGGCGCCGGCAAAGGGTTGCGACGCTATTTGGGCAAGCCGCGAGTGAAGTCCGAATGGCAGAACCTCAAGCGCTTCGCCAAGTGGGGCATTCCTACCGCTGACGTAGTTGCCTGGGGGCTGGAGCGCAATGGCTTGGCCTATGACCGTGGCGCGATGATCACACGCGAGTTGCCCAGGACCGAAGACCTGTCGGTGTTGGCCGAGCGTAACGATGCGCGCCTGCGCAACCCCAAGTGGGTCGACGCGGTAAGCCGTCAGCTCGCCGAATACACGCGCACCATGCACGATCACCGTTTCACCCACAACGACTTGAAGTGGCGCAACCTGCTGGTGGATGACCAGTCGACCCTGTACCTGATCGACTGCCCGAACGGTGATTTCTGGCGCGGCTTCTGGCTTAAATATCGCATCACCAAAGACCTGGCCTGCCTGGACAAGGTGGCCAAGTATCATTTGTCGGCCACCCAGCGCCTGCGCTTTTACATGCAGTATCGCCAGCGCCGGCACCTGACTGCGTCGGACAAGCAGCGTATTCGTCATGTCGTGAAGTTTTTTGAGGGGCGCGAATGAGTGATTTTCTGGCGGCTGAGGACCGTGCGCTGTTAGAGCGCCATGGCCTCGCCACATTCGACTCGCTGTGGGCCAAGCAATTGGACGCGGTGGACGAACCCAATACCAGTCGGGGCGGCTGGAGCAGCGTGTTTCGCCTGGAGCTCGACGGCCAGGGTTACTACCTCAAGCGCCAGAGCAACTACTTGACGCGCAGCCTGCATCGGCCGTTTGGCGAGCCGAGTTTTTCCCGCGAGTTTCGCAATATCAGCCGTTACCGCAATCTCGGCATTCCCGCGTTGCAGGCCGCGTTCTACGGTGAGCGCAAAGTGGATGGCGAGCACCGAGCCATGCTGCTGACGCGCGCCCTGGACGGTTGGAATGACCTGGACTCACTGCTCGAAGAATGGCCACAACTGAGTGATGCCCAGCACCGCGCGATCCTGTTGGCGTGTGGGCAGCTTGCTCGTCAATTGCACAGCGTTGGGCAGGTGCACGGCTGTTTTTATCCCAAACATATTTTCTTGCAGGCCGCCGGCGACGGCTACGCCGCGCAGTTGATCGACCTGGAGAAAACCCGCCCACTGTTGTTCGGCTGGCGTGATCGGGTGAAGGATCTGGAGCCGCTGCTGCGCCGCGCGCCGCAATGGTCAGATGCTCAGGTGCGCCAACTGTTGGCGGCGTATCTGGATCAGCCTGAAGGCAGTGCGTTGGTCGACACTTGGTATCAGCGCCTGAGCGCCCGTCGTAGCCACAAGGAAAACCGCTGATGCGTTTGTCCGAGCTGAAAACTGCCGGTCGTACACCCGACTTGCCCTTGACCGTTGAGCTTGCCGATGCGGCGGGCCCAGGCCAGTTGCAACTGCTGAGCCTGCTGCGGGTACTGCCGGGCGAACGCTACGTTGGTGCAGCGGTATGGCGCGGTCGACCGGTGTTGGCCAAATTGTTGGTCGGCAACAAGGCAGCGCGGCATTTTCAGCGTGAACTGGCGGGCGTACGCCTGCTGGCCGAGCAAGGCCTGACCACGCCACTGTTGCTGGCAGACGGCCTGCGGGAAGGCGAGGGTGGTTGGTTGCTTTTCGAATTTATCGAAGGCGCCGAAAGCCTGGGCGATGCCTGGCACGCCGTCGAAGCATTGCCGCCGTTGGCGGACGAGCAAACCGCCGTACTGGCCGAAGCGTTGGGTGCGATCGCTCAAATGCACACCAAAGGCCTGTGGCAGGAAGATCTGCACTTGGACAACCTGCTGCGCCAGGACGGCAAACTGTATTTGATTGACGGCGCCGGGATTCGCGTCGAAGAGGCCGGTAAGCCGCTGTCGCGTAATCGCGTGCTGGAAAACCTCGGCGTGTTCTTCGCCCAGTTGCCTAAAAACCTCGAGCCTTTCACCGAAGAATTGCTGGTGTATTACCTGCTGGGCAATGGCGAGCACGCCTTGCCTCTGGAGGCCCTGGAAAAGCAGGTACGTAAAGTCAGCGCCTGGCGGTTGAAGGACTTTCTTAACAAAGTTGGCCGCGAGTGCACTTTGTTCAGCGTGTTGCGAGGGCCGTTCGCCCTGCGTGCGATCCGGCGTGAAGAAGAAGCCGAGATGCTGCCGGTACTGGCGCAGGCCGACACCTTGCTGGGCCAAGGCCACCTTTACAAGACTGGCGGTGCGGCGACGGTAGCCCGTACCGAGGTGGCAGGCCGCCCTTTGGTGATCAAGCGCTACAACATCAAGGGTTTCGCCCATTGGCTCAAACGCTTCTGGCGTCCGAGCCGCGCCTGGCACTCCTGGCGCGAAGGCAACCGCCTGGCGTTCCTCGGCATTGCCACGCCCAAGCCGCTGGCCGTGCTGGAAAAGCGCTTCTTTTGGCTGCGCAGCCGTGCGTACCTGATCACTGAGTGCCTGCCGGGCCCGGACATCATCGAGCGTTTTGCGCCCTACGTCGAAAACGGCGATGCGCCGGAAGCAGAGTTGCTGGCGCTTGACCACTTGTTCGCCGAACTGATCCGTGAACGTATCAGCCATGGCGACTTCAAGGGGCACAACCTGTTCTGGGACAAGGATCGCTGGTCGATGATCGACCTTGATGCCATGTGCCAACACAGTTCCGACGCCAGTTTCGCCTTGGCGTATGCCAAGGACCGGGCGCGGTTCATGCGTAATTGGTCGCCGGAGAGTGCGTTGTACAAACTCATCGATCAGCGCTTGCCAGCCGCATAGACTTTTGTAGTGAGCGGGCTTGTCGAATCGTCACCCAGCGCGGGACAAGCCCGCTCGCTACATGGCCCCACCGTAGGGGGTTAGAACTGGTACTCGGCACCGGCGCCGGCATACCACGAGCGGCCGGGGGCGGCTTCGTAGTAGCGGAAGTTGCTGTCGCCGACGATTACCGAGCCGACGTACTGGCGGTCCAGCAGGTTATCCAGGCGCAGGGTCTGGTGGAAGGTCCAGTGCTCGACTTTCTGTTCGAAGCGCGCGCGCCAATTGAACACGCTGTAGGCCGGTGCGGCACGTTCGCTGTTGGTGTCTTCGACATAAACCTTGCTGCGGTACATGCCCTCGATGGCGGTGCTGACCCAGTCGCGGGGTTTCCAGTTGAGTTCGGCGAACAGGGTGGTTTGCGGTACGCCGGGGAGGTAGTTGCCCTTCTCGATAGCCTTTCCACTGTTGGTGAAGTCGCTATCGTAGGTGGCTTGCAGGCGGGTGTAAGCGAGGTTCGTGCTCCACTGTTCGCTGAGTTGGCTTTCGATGCCCAGTTCGAAGCCGCGACGCAGCGTGCGGCCGGCGTTTTGGTAGGTGGTGCGACCACCGTTGGATTGGCTGACCACTAATTCGTCTTCGGTGGTGATCTGGAATACTGCTGCATTGATGCGAGTGTCCTGGCCGACACGGGCTTTCAAGCCCACTTCATATTGTGTGCTGACCGATGGTTTGAGCGCGAAGTTGAAACCATTGCTTGTGCTGGAGTACGCCGATTCTGCTTGCGTCGGGGTCTCGAAGCCTTTACCCGCGCTCACATAGCCATGCAAGTCGGGCGTGAACGCGTACATCACGCTGACAGACGGGGTGTTCTTCTGGTAGGTCTTGCTGCCGCTGTCGTCGCCGTCGACGTTGGTGATGAAGTGGTCGTCCACGTCCATCTTCATGGTGCTGTGGCGCAGGCCAGCTTGCAGGGTCCAGTCGCCCAACAGCCAGTTGGCTTGTAGGAACGGGTCGAGGCTGGTGGCAGTATCGATTTCATCGCGTCCCAACGCGCCTTTGACGCCGTGCACACCGTTGACGGTGTTGGAGTAGCCTTGGCGATCATCCTCGCTGCGGTCGTAGTCGAGGCCGGCGATCAGGGTCAGGTCGCCCGGAGCGCTGCTGATGGGCTGCAGCCAATGCACGGAGCCGCCGTAGAACTTGCGGTCGAAGGCCACCACGCCACCGCGCGCGTTGGCCGGGTTGGTGACACCACTGGGGAACTTGTCGGGAATCGACAAGTACTGAATCACGCTCCGCCGCCCCGTATACGCATTCACTTGCAACGTTGCATCGCCGAAGTACCGCTCGTAATTCGTCCCCAGTTGTTGGTGATCGATGCTTTTGCGCGTGTTGTACGTCAGGGCGCTACTGCTCACCGAGCGCGGGTCAGCCTTGTACGCACTCCACGTCTGCCCCAGCGGATCCTGCGTGCCGTTCTGCTCCAGGCTGCTGTAGATCAGCGCCAGCTTGCTGTCTTCATCCGGTTGGAAGTTGAGCTTGGCGAAGGTCTGGTCGCGACGTGCACTGCTGTGGTCGCGATAGCCGTCGGTGTCCATGCGCGAGGCATCGAGCACGAAGCCCGTGCCATTGGCGGCACCTTCGGCGGTCAGGTGGTTCTTGCTCATGCCATCGCTGCCCACCAGCGTTTCGGCGCCGATACGCGGCGGGCCTTCGCCGTCGCGGGAGAACATCTGGATTACGCCGCCCGCGTTGCTGCCATACAAGGTGGCGGCCGGGCCGCGCAGTACTTCGATGCGCTCGGCGGTGTCGAGGTTGAACGTGGCCGCCTGGCCTTGGCCGTCCGGGGTGCTGGCGGGGATGCCGTCGGCAATCAGCTTGATACCGCGTACGCCAAAGGCCGAACGGGCGCCGAAGCCACGGGAGGAAATCTGCAAGTCCTGGGCATAGTTCTGGCGGTTCTGCACCACCAGGCCTGGCACGCGGGACAGCGCTTCGGAGGCGTTGATGCCGAGTTGACCATCGCTGATCTGTTCGCGGCTGATGCTGTCGACCGAGTAGGGCAGGTCGAAGGTCGGGCTGGCGCTGCGTGAGCCGGTGACCACGCTGGGGTCCAGGATCAAGGCGGTGTCGTCAGCCCGCGCGGTATTGCTCAGGGCGAGCAAGCCGGGCAGCAACAGTGTGAAGTGAGCGAGGGTTTTCATGAGTCAGCCAGAATCCGTGGCGTTTGGAGTTAAACGCGCAAAAAAGGCGCGAGTTTAATGATTTGGGTGATTTTAATCATTTGAGAATCGCCCTACGCTGCAAATCGGCTTACGTACCCTGGGTTGTCTTGGTCGTCGATGGTAGCGTGGCAAGCCCTGTCGACGACAATGGCCAAAGTGTCAAAAGGAGTGGTTCGTGAGGGTTACCTCGAAAGTCCTATGGGTCGTAGCGTTTATGTCACTCGCCGGTTGCGGCACGGTCAATACGGTATTTCGCCCTGACGCCGTGACCAGCCAGAACCTCAAGGACTCACGCAGTCACTGCGAAAACGTGCCACGTATCTATAGCGGGGTGGTTTACGGTTTTTGTACCCTCAATGGCGAACCCCAACCTGAAAAAAGCCTGAGCAACATCAGCCTATCGGACCATGCGGGTAGCCTCCTGCCGGTGGTCGCCATCGAGTTCGTCGCCTCTGGCGTGTTGGACACGCTGGTCCTGCCCTATACGATCTATCGCCAGAGCAGGGACGGCAGTATCGAGATCTACCGCTGACCGCTCTTGGCGCTTGCCGCTAACAGCTTCCCACCGCTTTTACGCTATAATCCCGCCCTTTAGCTGTTTCCTGCCCAGGCAGGAAGCACACTTTTTTCAGGCGCGACCCGCCTGCATGCAGACTAAAAGAGGCTAGACCCCTGTGGCATTGACGATTCTTGGCCTGTCCGGCGCCCTTAGCCATGATCCTTCCGCAGCCTTGTATATCGACGGCAAGCTGATCGCGGCCGCCGAAGAAGAGCGCTTCGTACGCGACAAACATGCAAAGAACCGCATGCCCTACGAATCGGCGAAGTTCTGCCTGGAACAGGCCGGTATCAAGCCTTCCGACGTTGACGTTGTGGCGATCCCGTTCGCCCCGATCAGCCTGTTCGGCGAGGCGCGCTGGCACTACGCCAAGCGTTACTGGTATGCCCCGGACCGCGCCCTCGACGCGATCCTGATGGGCAACCGTCGTTACAAACGCTATCGCAACAAGATCGTCTGGTGCCTGGAGCAACTGGGCTTCGATCCGAAGAAAATCAAGATCGAACCGGTTGAACACCACTTGGCCCACGCTTCCAGCGCCTACCACTGCTCCGGCTTCCAGGAGAAAACCGCGATCCTCGGCATCGACGGTAAAGGTGAGTATGCCACTACGTTCTTCGGCTACGGCGAGAACGGCAAGATCCACAAGATCAAGGAATTCTACGATCCAGACTCCCTGGGTGGCCTGTACGGTGCCATCACCGAGTTCCTCGGTTTCGAGATGCTCGACGGCGAGTTCAAGGTCATGGGCATGGCGCCTTACGGCGACGCCAGCAAATACGATTTCTCGCGCCTGGCCTCCTTTGAAAACGGCGAGTTGGTGATCAACACCGACTACGCCAACGTTATCGGCCTGCGTCGTTATAAAGAGAAGGGCAAAGGGTTCTACTTCTCGCCAAAACTGATCGAGTGGCTGGGCCCGAAACGCGAAGGCGACATCGCCGACGAGCCGTACATCCACTACGCCGCCAGCATGCAAGCGCTGTTCGAGAAACTGGCCTTGCAGATGATCGACCACTACCTGGGCGACATCCTCAAGGACACCGGCAAGCTGGCCTTCGCCGGTGGCTGCGCGTTGAACGTGAAGCTGAACCAGAAGATCATTGCCCGCGATGACGTCAAAGAGCTGTTCGTGCAGCCGGCTTCCGGCGATGCCGGCACCGCAGTGGGCGCTGCAGCCTACGTGTCCCACGCCCGTGGCGTACCGGTCGAGAAAATGGAACACGTCTACCTCGGCCCGTCCTACAGCAACGAAGACGTGATCGCTGCGTGCGCCAAGCACGAGAGCAAGCCGAACTGGCGCAAGATCGAGAACATGCCCAAGCGCATCGCCAAGATCATGGTCGACGGCAACCCGGTGGCCTGGTTCCAGGGCCGCATGGAGTTTGGCCCGCGTGCGTTGGGCGGTCGTTCGATCATCGGTTGCCCAAGTGCCACCGGCGTGGCTGACCGCATCAACCACCAGATCAAGTTCCGCGAGCGCTGGAGGCCTTTCTGCCCATCGATGCTCGACACCGTGGCCCCGCAGATGATCAAGGTCGATCACCCGGCGCCGTTCATGACCTTCACCTTCGAAGTGTCGGAAGAGTGGAAGACCCGTGTGCCGGAAGTGGTCCATGAAGATGGCACCTCCCGCGCCCAGGTACTCAAGCGCGAGTACAACCCGCGCTACTACGACATGATGAAAGAGCTGGAAGTGTTGACCGGCAACGGCGTGTCGCTGAACACCTCGCTCAACCGTCGTGGCGAAGCGATGATCTGCTCGCCGACCGACGCGTTGAACATGTTCTTCGGCTCCGACCTGCAGTACCTGATCATGGAAGACATCCTGGTCGTCAAAGACGGCGTGGACCCTTATGACGCGATCGGCTGAACGCCACGTCCTGCAGTTCTGCCACGGCTATGACGGGCCGTTCCTTGACTGCGCGCGGCAGTACGCCAGCCTGTTTGCCGGTTCTGGCTACAAGGTGACCACGGTGTTCCTCACCGGGGTCGCCGACCCCGAGGTGGCCGCCGGCTGTGCCAGCGATGAAGTGTTGTTCATGGAATTCAGTTCCAAGGCCATTCGTGGCCTGAAGCTGGGTGCCATCGCCGAGATGCGCAAGATTGCCGCATCGCGCAACTTCAGCTTTTGCATTGCGCACCGCGCCAAGCCGATCTACGTGGCTTTGCTCGCCACGCGCTTGCAGGTGATCGGCGTGCACCATGCCTTTGGTGATTACCAGCGTCGAGGCCGCCGCCTGTTTGCCTCGATTTTTCGCAAGCGCCTGAGCCTTTTGGGCGTTTCCGACGCCGTGCGCGATGACATTCGTCGTTGCCTGCCAAACTGGCCGGCGGCGCCTATCCAGACCTTGTACAACCGCATCGATGTCGAGGCCATGCAGGCCCTGCAAGTGTCGAAGGACGACGCGCGCGATGCCCTGGGGCTTTCGCCGGACGAATGGGTGGTCGGCAATGTCGGTCGCCTGCACCCGGACAAGGACCAGGCCACGCTGCTCAAGGGTTTTGCCCTGGCCTTGCCGCAGTTGCCCGCCGACAGCCGCCTGGTCATCCTCGGTACCGGGCGTCTGGAGCAGGACCTCAAGGAACTGGCCCGCGAGCTAGGGGTTGCCGACAAGGTGCTGTTCCTCGGCCAAGTCCCGGATGCACGCCGCTACTTCCGTGCCTTTGACGTGTTTGCGCTGAGCTCCGACCACGAACCTTTCGGCATGGTGCTGCTGGAAGCCATGGCCGCTGGCGTACCGTTGCTGGCTACCGCTTGTGGCGGCGCACGGGAAGTGGTCGAAGGCGTGGGCATCCTGTTCCCCTTCGGCGATGCCGAGCACCTGGCCCAAGGCTTGGGGCACCTGGCCGCGATGGATCAACACCAGCAGCGCCAGTGCGCCGAGCTGATGCTGGAGCGTTTGCACGCGCGTTTCTCGGATCAGGCGGTACGCGATACTTTCTGGCAATTGCCACACGTTATTGAACTGACCGCGAGGGCTTGATGCTCAATCGATTCCAAGGCTGGCGCGAGCGTGGCTGGTCCGTCGTCGATGCGCCCGCCTACAGTGAGGCCTGGCAGCGTTTTGGCGGCAGCGTCGCAACGCATCCGCAAGTGATTGAGCGCCTGGCTGGGCTGGCGCAGATCCCGGTGCGTTACCTGGCCTGGGAGCAGGCCGGTGAACTCAAGGCATGCATCGCCACTTGGGGGCGCGACCTGGCCCTGTCCAAGGACGTGCTCAAGCGCAGCGGCAAGAAAGGCCTGTTCGACCTGGGCAATGCCGAGGTGATCCTGCCTGCCGCCGCCGATGCACAAGCCCCCCTGCGCCAGCGTGCGCGTTACTTGTCGGTACTCAACGAAGGCCGTTTCAGCGGTCTCAAGCCTCAGGCCGAGCAATTGGCCATGGCGCGCACGCCGGAAGAACTGTCGAAGAAATTCCGCTACAACCAACGCCGCGAGCTGCGCTTGCTGGAAGAGGCGGGCGGCGTGGTGCGGCCGGTCAGCGAGTTTTCCAGCGCTGAACTGGCGCGTATCTACTGCGATTTGTTTTTGCGCCGTTGGGGCTTTGTGGCCACAGGGGCCGAGCGTCTGGCCGAGGTGATCGAACTGCTGCGCGAGTGGCTGATCGGCTCGGTGATTTTCCTTAACGATGCGCCGATCGCGATTCAGTTGGTGTACCGCGTCGAGTCGCCAGAATGGATCAGCGTGGAGTACGTCAACGGCGGAGTTGATCCTGAAACCCGTGCGTTCAGCCCTGGCAGCGTGCTGAGTTTTCTCAATACGCAAAGCGCTTGGGAGCAGGCACGCGAAGTTGGCAAGCCGCTACGTTTTTCCTTTGGCCGCGCCGATCGCGAATACAAGGACCGTTGGTGCAACCCCGTGCAGGTATTGTGCGTATGACCCGCAAGCAGCAATTGCTCAAGCGCCATCGGCGTAACAAGCGCGCGGCGCTGATGATTGGTGTGTTGTTGCTGGTGCTGGTTGGCATCCTGGTGGCCTGGTGGTTGCCGCTGGTGTTCGCGGTGCTGGCCTGGGTTGCCCATGAGGCCTGGTTTGCCGACCACCTGTTTTATGCGCCCAACGAAGATTATCAATACCGTTTCTCGGCGGATGCCGAGCTTACCG
Source organism: Pseudomonas cremoris (assembly GCF_014230465.1). The sequence goes on along the minus strand of NZ_JAAXCY010000002.1, from coordinate 231,201 downwards.
GCGTGCGCTTTGAAGGCGGGCGTTTGCTGCTTGACCCGTTGCCGGCGCCGGACGCAACGCTGGTGCTGGCGATCAAGCTCAAGAGCAACTGGCTGGGGCGTTTTCTCGACCCGAGCGTGGCGTTTGGGGGCGACCGCCAAACCTTTGAGCGTGGCGTCAACGGGCTGCGTTACCTGAACCTCAGCGGTTTGGAACTGAGTGGGCTGCAGTTGCGGGGTCGCCATTGCCGCCTGCTCGGAACGCCTCGCCTCTGGGCCTGGACCCAGCCGGACTATCGCGAGCAGCGGGTGATGGTCATCGCGCCCCATGCCGACGATGCAGAGTTGGCAGCTTTCGGCCTTTACAGCCAGGCGGAAAAACCGTGGATCGTGACCCTCACCGCTGGCGAAATTGAAGCCGAGCATTACCAGCAGATGGGCCTGAGCGAGGTGGAAGCCGCACGTATCAAAGGCCGCCTGCGCGCCTGGGACAGCATTGCCGTGCCGCTTTGGGCCGGTGTGCCGCAAGCGCACTGCGTGCAACTGGGCTACTTCTGCCTGCAATTGCAGGCGATGCAAGCTGCACCGGACTTGCCCTTTGCTTCCCGCGAAGCCGAGCTGACGGATGTTCGACCGTTCCGTCAGTTCAATCCATTCCCGTTGCCGTCGGATGCCGATGGCCAGCCGACGTGGAACAACCTGTTGGCCGACCTGCGCCACGTGTTGTTGATGGCGCGCCCCGAGGTCATTGTGCTGCCCCATCCGGTCCTGGACCCACACCCCGATCACGTGTGTGCGCAGCAAGCCGTTTTGCAAGCCTTGCAAGGCCTGGAATGGCAGCCGGCCACCGTGCTCGGCTACGCCAATCATTTGCACGACAATGACCGCTGGCCAATGGGCGATGCTGGCACCGGTATCGCCTTGCCGCCGTTGTTCGACGCGACTCAGGAGCTGCACCCCTGCAGCCTGCCGCTGACATTGGCGCAACAGCTCGACAAGGCCATGGCGCTGGGCATGATGCATGACCTGCAACCGGCGCCGCCCTTCAAGCGGCGCGTGCGTCGCTGGTTGCAGCGAGCATTGGCCGGCCGGACGCGCTCGCCCTATGGGGAGAACGAATTTTTCCGCAAGGCGGTACGGCGACACGAATTGTTCTGGCGTTTGTGACCTGTGAAAGGAAGAGCATGAAAGTTTTATTTCTGGTGCAGAAAGAACAGCGCGCCATCCTCGATCGGCTGTACGACGGTGTGGCCGAACATTGCGAGTGCGATATCCGTTGGTTGAGCAGCGATGAGCAGCGCAACCTGCGTGGTTATTTCCGGCGCGAGGTCGACGTTACCCGCTATGACCGTATCGTGTTCTTCCTGCGCTTCAAGCAGGAAATCCGCCAGGTCGGTTTTATCCGCACGATCCCCAACCTGGTGATCCTCGAACACGACGCGTACCAGAACTACATTCCCTGCAAGTACACGGGGAAATTCAGTGCGCATTACCGCCGCTTGCCGTGGGCACGGGTCATCAGTTCGGGTTATATGGTCACCGAGCGCCTGCGTGCGGAAGGCTTTGATGCGGTATTCGTGCCCAAGGGCTACGATCAGGCGCTGTTGCAGCCGCAAGCGCGCGAGCGTGATATCGAACTGGCGTTCGTCGGCAGTACCAACAGCGTTGCCTACAGTGGGCGCAAGGCGTTGCTCGATGAGCTGGCACAGGTTGAGCCGCTGGTGGTCACGCGCACCAAGTCCGGTGAGGAGTACTGTGCGACCCTCAACCGCATACGCTTTTTCGTCAGTGCCGACGTGGGCATGGGCGAATACATGATCAAGAATTTCGAAGCCATGGCCTGTGGCTGTGTATTGTTGGCGTTTGATCAGGGGGCTGCGGAAAATGCAGCCCTTGGTTTTGAAGACATGGTCAATGTGGTGTTCTACAAGGACATACCCCAGTTGCAGGAAAAACTGGTCGTGTTGAGAGCCAACCCCGAGTTGGCAGCAGATATTGCACGTCGTGGGCAGGCGTTGGCCGTCAGTCAGTTCAGTTTTGCGCGCATTGGCCAGCGTATTGTCGAAGCGCTCCAGCCGCCGTTGCGGCCACGCGCGCCGTTGAGTGTTGTGGAAAGGTTGCGCCTGAAACTGGGCGTTTGAAATCGGTCGGGTCGCGAATGGTGGCCATGTGATATTATCGAGACTGGAATGCAATTCTCCGATCAAAGCGACATAACACTCGTAGTGACCAGTTGCGGTCGCTTCGATTTGTTGAAGCGCACACTCGAGAGCTTCGACCTGTTCAATACGGCGGCGATTCGTGAAGTCTTCATTACTGAAGACTCCGGTGACGAAGCCGTGCGCCAGGCGATTCCTGCTCACTGGCAGGAACATTGCACTTTCTTTGTCAACCGCCCGAAGTTGGGGCAACTGGCATCCATCGACCTGGCCTATACGTCGGTAAAGACACCCTACATTTTCCATTGCGAAGATGACTGGGAGTTCTATCGCCCAAGTTTCGTCGAAGACTCCAAGACAATCCTGGAGTTGCGCCCGGATATTCTTCAGGTGTGGCTGCGCAACTTTGTCTATGACTTGCAGGTACACAGCCCCTATATCCGCCGGGGGCCGCGTGAGTTGATAGGCTCGGTGCCGTGTTATCCGCTGATTTCCGATAAACCGGAGTGGCAGGCATTTTCCCTGAACCCCGGTTTGCGGCGTCTCAGGGAGTACGCGTTGTGCGCGCCATACGCGGGGTTCGAGGGTGAGAAGGGGTTGTCCCGGCGTTATGCCGAGTTGAACCTGACAGCTGTGAGCCTTGAGGGGGATGCGGTGCTGCACACCGGTTTTGGCTTGCATGTGTCGACCTCGGCCGAGCGCTTGAACAAGGCACGGCGCAAGCGGCGCGAGCGGGTCAAACTGGTGTTGATGTTGTTGCTGGGCCTCGGCCTCGGCTGGTTGATCGCTTGAATTACGTACAACACGCCTCTAGAACGTCGCAGAAGGTCCTTATCATTCAATGAGCATCCTCAACATTATGTGGGCCGGTGGCTCTGCATTTTCCTCCGTGCAGAAAGTTCATGAGCAGGTGCTTGCCAGTGTCGACTGTGATGCACCGATTCATACCTGGTTGCTGCAGGGCGGTGCGCAAGCGGGCGAGGCGGCTGTCGAGTGGAATTACTCATCCGCTCAACTCAAAGGGCGACACTTCTGGAAGTTGCTGATCCCGCGCATGCATGCACGTTTCCGACAGGCGTTGCCTGAGGATGTGAAGGTTGTGCTGCTCGATGGTATCGGCGTTGCGCGGGTGCTGTTGCCGGTGCTCAAGATGTTGCCCCACGTGCGTGCAGTGGTGCTGTTCCATGGTGTGACGCGCCTGCGGCCTGCCGATCAAAAACTGTTCGGGCAGTTTTCAGAATCTCGACTGACGGTGGCGGCCGTGTCGCAGACCCTGGCCGCTTCGTTGCAGCGCGATTTGCAGCGCCCTGTGGCGGTGCTGCGCAGCGCTTTCGACCCTGAGGCTTTTCGCACGGCCACGCTTCCCCGTGACCAGGCGCGCGCGCAGCTTGGCCTGTCGCTGGACAGTGAACCGGTGTTGGGCGCCGTTGGCCGGCTGGTGGACAGCAAGGGGTTCGCCTGTTTGCTGGACGCGTTCGCCAGTGTGTCGGCGCAACGACCGGGTGCGCGCTTGGTGATTATTGGCGAGGGCGCCGCACGGGAGGCCCTTGAGGCGCAGGTCGAGCATCTTGGCTTGCGTGAAAAAGTCCTCCTGCCCGGGCACCTGGCGCAAGCGGCATGCTTGTACCGTGCGTTCGATTGGGTGGCGATTCCTTCGTCATCGGAGGGGTTGGGGCTGGTGTTGCAAGAGGCGGTGATGGCCGGTGTTCCGGTATTGACCAGCGAGTTACCGGTTTTTCGCGAGCAGTTGGCTGACGCTGGCTGGTACGCAGAGGTTGAGGATGTAGACGCTTGGACGCGCCTGATGGAGCGCGCCTTTACCGCTGGGCCGCAAGCGGCCGTGGCGGCTCAATTGCAGGCCCTTGCGCCGGAGCAGGCCTGGCAGGACTTCACCGCAACGGCGTGCCGACTGCTTTCAGCCCGGTAAGAGGGCTTGTTCCAGCGCTTGCATTGGAAAGCGTTCGTTCAGCTTCTCGCGCGCAATATAGCGGGCGAAATGCTGCAGGTTGCGCCGAGCGAGCCCAGGGTTCAGGGGCGCGCGAAGAAAACGCATGTCGGCGACGTCGATCAACCCCAGTTCATTGTCGGGTGTCACGACAATATTGCCCAGGTGCAAGGACCGGAAGTAGATACCGGCGCCATGCAGGCGGCGGATAAGGGCCACCAACGGGCCAAGGTTCGATTGCCAGTCAAAGCCTTCCTGGTTGGAAATCTGACGCAGGGTTTCACCTGGCAGGGGGCGATACAGCACGGCTGTCATGCCGGGAGCCGCGAGCTGGTAGAACGCGAGTACGGTCAGGGTGGGGATGCCACGTTTTTGCAGCTCGACTGCATTGTCGATGAACCGCTTGGAGTAGGGGCGAAACAGCGCTGACGAAAGCAGGCGTTTGCGTCGAAACAGTTTAAGGATATTCCCGTCGGTCAGCAGGTAGACTTTGGGGCCGTAGCTGTCCTTCTCCAGGATTCGGGCACCTTCAATCATTGCGGTTAAATCGGCTTGGGGAAGCCTTGAACATTGCATCGTCGGAAAGCCTTGTAGGAGTCGCGGGCACAGTGATCGGCAATAATGCCGAAAGTTTTAAGTTTTAACCATGCCGGGTTGGCGGGTTGGGCGTATTCAGGAGCGGGTGATGCAGGCAAGTCGTTGGGCACAGGTATGGATGATTTTTGGGTTACTTTGGTTTTTGCTGGCAATTGCCTTTGCGCCAACCAACAAGATTTACCAGCAGGGCTTGATGCTGTTTTTCTGGTTGCCGGCAGTGGTGTTTGCCTGGTCGGCCCGTGAGCGCTTCAAGGAAGTCTGGCGCGAGCAACGCTGGATTTGCCTGATGATCGGCCTGCTCGCCACCTGGGGCGTAATCAGTTTGTTGTGGACCAATGCCGAAGACCCATCGCGGGAGGCCAAGCGCCTGCTGTATATCGGCATGTTCCTGCTGTTTTTCCCGGTGTTCGCTTGTGGTCACAGCGAGCGCGTGATTCGCGTACTGCAATGGGGCGGCTTTGGGCTGGCCTTGTCGTCGCTGTTGGCAATGATCAAGTTCTACGGTCTTGAGCATAATGCCTGGTACGCCCGCCTGGGCGGGTTGGGCCAGTTGGGGCATCCGATTCTCGGTGCCTACGTGATTGGCCTGGCGGCTGTCTGGCTGCTGCACTGGCTGCCACGTGGCCGTTGGATGCAAGCGGCATGGGTGCTGTCCGTCGGTTTCCTTGGGCTTTTCGTGGTATTGAGCCAAAGCCGGGGTGCAGCCCTTGCGTTGTTGCTGACTATCGTGGCAATGCCGCTCTGGTGTCGTGACCGGCGCACCGTGGTAACTGCCATTGGAGCAGTCGTTGCTGCGTTGGCGGTGTTCTTTGCCATGGAGTCGCTGATGTTGGCTCGGGGTGTTTCCTACCGGCCGCAGATCTTCATGGCCGCTGTGCAGATGATTTCCGAGCATCCGTGGACCGGCCTGGGATTGGGCGGTGACTACCGGGTATTTGCCGATGATCTTTATTTTGATCACTCCCATAACCTGTTTACCCATGTCGGTATCGAGCTCGGCCTGCCGGGTCTGCTGCTTTGGTGCGGGTTGTGGTTCGGCGTACTGTGGCAAGCCTGGAAAGCCCGCGACACGCTCTACGGCAAGGGCATCATCGGCATGTGGGTGTTTTCGTTCCTGGCCATGCAGTTCGACGCGGCCAGCCTGACGGGCACCCCACGGGCCGAGTGGTTCATCTCGTGGCTACCGATTGCGCTGGCCAGTGTGTTGGTCTGGGCTCGGGCCAAACCTGGCGCTTGTGATAAAGTTGCCGCCCTACCTAATCAGTGAGCTCAACAATGAGTGACGCACCGCCTAAAGCGGAACAGGAATCCAGCCTGAAAATCTATTTCAGGCTGCTGGGCTATGTGAAACCGTATATCGGCATGTTCCTGGTGAGCATCATCGGTTTCGTGATTTTCGCGTCCACCCAGCCCATGCTGGCCGGGATTCTCAAATACTTCGTGGATGGCTTGAGCAACCCGGACGTGGTGTTTTTCCCCAATGTCCCGTACCTCAAGGACTTGAAACTGCTGATGGCCGTGCCGCTGCTGATCGTACTGATCGCGGCGTGGCAGGGGCTGGGCTCGTTCCTGGGTAACTACTACCTGGCCAAGGTCTCCCTGGGGTTGGTCCACGATTTGCGGGTGCAGTTGTTCAACAAGTTGCTGGTGCTGCCCAACCGCTATTTCGACACCCATAGCTCAGGGCACCTGATCTCCCGTATCACCTTCAACGTGACCATGGTCACCGGCGCCGCCACGGATGCGATCAAGGTGGTGATCCGCGAAGGGCTGACGGTGGTGTTCCTGTTCGGCTACCTGCTGTGGATGAACTGGAAGCTGACCCTGGTGATGCTGGCGATCCTGCCGGTGATTGCCATGATGGTCGGCAGCACCAGCAAGAAGTTTCGCAAGCAGAGCAAGAAAATCCAGGTGGCGATGGGCGACGTGACCCACGTAGCCTCTGAAACGATCCAGGGCTACCGCGTGGTGCGCAGTTTCGGCGGGGAAACCTACGAAGAACAGCGCTTTGCCAAGGCGAGCATGAGCAACACCGAAAAACAGATGCGCATGACCAAGACCGGCGCGGTCTACACCCCCATGCTGCAACTGGTGATCTACACCGCGATGGCGGCGCTGATGTTCCTGGTGCTGTTCCTGCGTGGCGATGCAACCGCCGGCGACCTGGTGGCCTACATCACCGCAGCGGGCTTGCTGCCCAAGCCGATTCGGCAGTTGTCGGAAGTCAGTTCGACTATCCAGAAGGGCGTCGCCGGTGCCGAGAGCATCTTCGAGCAACTGGATGTCGAGCCGGAAGTAGACACCGGCACCGTGGAGAAAGACCGGGTTAACGGCCGCTTGGACGTACGTAACCTGAGCTTCACCTACCCCGGCACTGACCGTGAAGTGCTCAAGAACATCAGCTTCACGGCCGCACCGGGTCAGATGGTGGCGTTGGTCGGGCGTTCGGGCAGTGGCAAGTCCACCCTGGCCGCGCTGATCCCACGGTTCTATCACCACGAGCACGGCGAGATTCTGCTTGATGAAGTGGAAATCGAAGACTACCGCCTGCGCAACCTGCGTCGGCACGTGGCCCAGGTAACCCAGCACGTAACATTGTTCAACGACACCGTTGCCAACAACATCGCCTATGGCGACCTGGCCGATGCGCCGCGTGCAGACGTCGAAAAAGCGGCCACGGACGCTTACGCGATGGACTTCATTTCCGAGCTGCCTAACGGTCTGGACACAGAGGTCGGTGAAAACGGCGTGCTGCTGTCTGGCGGGCAGCGCCAACGCTTGGCGATCGCACGGGCACTGCTGAAAAATGCCCCGTTGCTGATCCTGGACGAAGCGACGTCGGCGCTGGACACCGAGTCCGAGCGGCATATCCAGGCGGCCTTGGACAAGGTCATGAAGGGCCGGACTACCCTGGTCATCGCGCACCGACTGTCCACCATCGAGAAAGCCGACCTGATTCTGGTGATGGATCACGGCGAAATTGTCGAGCGTGGTACGCATGTCGAACTGCTGGCCATGGGAGGCTACTACTCCCGCCTGCACGCCATGGGGCTGGACGAGCCGGCAACGGCCAACATCACCTGACAAGACGGGGCGCGCAATGCGCCCCGTTTTTTGTATCCAAACCCTTACAGCCTTGACCAAAGCTAAATAGTTCGCTGCCTATCGTTTGTTATGTTGGCCTTCTCGATTCGAATGACGAACGAGAGGGTTAACCTTCTTGCGTGGGTAATGGAATGTTGCAACGTCTGTTCTGGAAACTGCTTCCCAAACATCAGAGGGTGTTCCTGCTGGGGCGTTTGTCGGTGGTGGATCGGCAGGCGGTGAACAAATCCCTGTCGGCAGTCACCACACTTCCCGCGGCTTTCGAGCGGCACAAATGCGTGTTTATCCACGTGCCCAAATGCGCCGGCAGCAGCGTGTGTTCGGTGTTGATGGACGGGCGCTGGCCGGGGCACCTGCCGTACTACTGGTACCAGCAACAATTCCCCGAGCACTGCGCACGCAGTTTCAAGTTTGCCTTCGTGCGTGATCCGCTTGAGCGTGCCTATTCGGCGTACACCTACTTGCGCAACAACCGCATGGGCGAGCGCGACCTGCAAGCCCAGGCGCTGGTTTCCCATTACCGTGATTTCGACCATTTTGTTGCAGGTTGGCTGCACCCGGACAACCTGCGCCGCCAATTGCACTTCGCACCCCAGACCGACTTCCTGGTCGATCACATGGGCCAGATGGCCATGGATTTCCTTGGGCGCCAGGAGTCCTTGCAACAGGACTTCCAACACCTGTGCGAGCGCCTTGGCGTGGACGGCTCCCTGCCACATTTGAATGTTTCCCTGGCGCGTCGCAACGAGCCGGTCAGGGATTTTTGCACCCTGCGTACGCGCCGTCTGGTCAGGCGTGCCTATCAACGTGACTACGAGGTCCTGGGTTATGAATAGTCAGTCGCTTTCCTTGGGGTCTGCTTCCATCCGTCCTTTTGCCTTGTCGTTGTCGGTGGCTGCACGGGCGGCGCTCAAGCACCAGCAACCTTGCTGCCTGTGGCTAACTGGGTTGTCCGGGTCCGGCAAGTCGACACTGGCCAATGCCCTGGAGGTGCAACTTAACGAGCAGGGGCGTCACACCTTTGTGCTCGACGGCGATAATTTGCGCACTGGTTTGTGCAATGACCTGGGCATGACCGATGCCGCGCGCAAGGAAAATATCCGGCGTATTGGCGAAGTCGCACGGCTGATGGTGGATGCGGGGCTGATCGTGATCGTCTCGGCCATCTCGCCGTTCAGCGCCGACCGGGCGACCGCCAAGGCATTGTTCGGACCGGGGCAATTCCACGAGGTCTACATCAGCACGCCGTTCGAGGTGTGCGCACGGCGCGACCCCAAGGGCCTGTACCGCTTGGCACTGGAAGGGCGCATCAAAGCGTTTACCGGCCTGGACAGCCCCTATGAGGCGCCGATCAAGGCCGACTGCGAGGTCAACACTGACGAGGTCGAACTGGCCGACGCCGTGGAGCATATTCTGGCGACCTTGTTTAAAAAATGATCAGTTGCGCCGCCCGATGCTTTACAGATAAAGCTCTCGAACTAGGCGGCGCTCACCCTGTGCTAATATCGCGCCCCTGTTCATTTTGTATGTGGGTTGCTCCATGAAGTTGTCCATGCCGCGATTCGATCAAGCCCCTGTCTTGGTGGTCGGCGATGTCATGCTCGACCGTTACTGGCATGGCGGTACCTCACGGATTTCCCCTGAGGCACCGGTACCGGTAGTCAAGGTCGAGCAAATCGAAGACCGTCCAGGTGGCGCTGCCAACGTTGCCCTTAACATTGCCGCGCTCGGCGCCCCGGCTTCCCTGGTGGGTGTGACCGGCGACGACGAAGCCGCCGACAGCCTGGCCAACAGCCTGCGCGGTGCTGGTGTGCGCGCGCTGTTCCAGCGCATCGCCCATCAGCCGACCATCGTCAAGCTGCGGGTCATGAGCCGTCACCAGCAATTGCTGCGTATCGATTTCGAAGAACCCTTCGCCACCGACGCCCTGGCCCTCAGTGGCCAGGTCGACGAGCTGCTCGAAGGCATCAAGGTGCTGGTCTTGTCCGACTACGGCAAAGGCGCCTTGAGGAACCACCAGGTGTTGATCCAGGCCGCCAAGGCCAAGGGTATTCCTGTGCTGGCCGATCCCAAGGGCAAGGACTTCTCGATTTATCGCGGAGCCAGCCTGATCACCCCGAACCTCAGTGAGTTCGAAGCCATCGTTGGCGGTTGCGCCGACGAGCATGAACTGGTGAGCAAGGGCGCGGCACTGATGGCCGATCTCGACCTTGGCGCCTTGCTGGTAACCCGTGGCGAGCACGGCATGACCCTGCTGCGTCCCGGCCACCCGGCGATGCACCTGCCAGCGCGGGCCCGTGAAGTGTTCGACGTCACCGGTGCCGGTGATACCGTAATCTCCACCCTGGCCGCCTCGATTGCGGCCGGCGAAGAGCTGCCCCACGCCGTGGCCCTGGCCAATTTGGCGGCGGGTATCGTGGTCGGCAAGTTGGGTACCGCTGCGATCAGCGCGCCTGAATTGCGCCGGGCTATCCAGCGTTCCGAAGGCTCGGAGCGCGGTGTACTGACCATCGAACAATTGTTGCTGGCCATTGACGATGCGCGTGCCCACAACGAAAGCATTGTGTTCACCAACGGCTGCTTCGACATTCTGCACGCCGGTCACGTGACCTACCTGGAGCAAGCGCGCGCCCAAGGCGATCGCCTGATCGTTGCGGTCAACGACGATGCGTCGGTCAGCCGCCTGAAAGGGCCGGGTCGTCCGATCAACAGCGTCGACCGACGCATGGCGGTGCTGGCAGGCCTGGGCGCGGTGGACTGGGTGATCAGCTTCCCTGAAGCGACCCCGGAAAACCTGCTGGCCCAGGTCAAGCCGGACGTACTGGTCAAGGGCGGTGACTATTCCGTCGACCAAGTGGTCGGTGCCGATATCGTCAGCGCCTATGGCGGCAAGGTCAAAGTGCTGGGGCTGGTTGAAAACAGCTCGACCACGGCAATTGTCGAGAAGATCCGCGGTAATGACTAAGCGGGTGCTCATCACCGGTGGTGCGGGCTTTATCGGCTCGCACCTGGTGGATGCGTTGCTCGCCTTGGGTTATGAAGTGCGGGTGCTGGATAATCTTTCCACCGGCAAGCGCAGCAACCTGCCGTTGGACAATCCTCGCGTCGAGTTGCTGGAAGGTGACGTGGCCGATGCCGAGCGGGTGGCGCGTGCTGCCGTGGGTATGACCGCGGTCGTGCACTTGGCCGCGGTGGCGTCGGTGCAGGCTTCGGTGGACGATCCGGTCAGCACGCACCAGAGCAACTTCATTGGCACCTTGAACCTCTGCGAAGCCATGCGCAAAGCCGGCGTCAAGCGCGTGGTGTACGCCTCCAGCGCGGCGGTGTACGGCAACAACGGTGAAGGCGCTTCGATTGATGAAGCGACCACCAAGGCACCGTTGACGCCCTATGCGTCCGACAAGTTGGCCGGTGAGCACTACTTTGATTTCTACCGCCGCCAGCATGGCCTGGAGCCGGTGATTTTCCGCTTCTTCAATATATTTGGCCCGCGCCAGGATCCGTCATCGCCGTACTCCGGCGTGATCAGTATCTTCAGCGAGCGTGCGCAACAGGGCCTGCCGATCACCGTGTTTGGCGATGGCGAGCAAACCCGAGACTTCATGTATGTGGAGGACTTGGTGAAGGTGTTGGTGCAGGCCATCGAAGCGCAAGAAGCGCCTTTGGGGGCGATCAACGTGGGCTGGAACCGCACGACTACCCTCAAGCAGGTATTGCAGGCGCTGGAAGAAGCGGTCGGCAGCTTGCCCACCGTGACTTACGGCCCGCCACGTTCGGGAGACATCAAGCATTCGCGGGCGAATAACCAGCGGCTGTTGGCAAGTTTCACGTTGCCCGAGCCGACACCTCTAAAGGTCGGCCTGGAGCGCTTGCTCAAGGGTTGATGCAATCGAATGTGGGAGCAGGCAAGCCAGCTTCCACATTGGTTTTAGCGACTGGCTTTTTTCTTCGGCACGATCTTGCGCAGCACCCGCTGTGCCAGGCGCTTCAATTTCGACTCTTTCTCCGGCTCCGCCAAGCCTTGCTGGCGCAGCCAATCCTTCCAGCGAATCCGCTCCTCACGCACCAGCCAGCCTTCCTGTTGGGCGAAGCTTTCCGCCAGGTACAAACCCCGTGTGCTGGCTGGGTACAGTTGGTCTTTCTTGACGGTGTACAGCTCAGCCAGCGGTTGGCCGTCCTTAAGTGGCATCAGGTACAGGTCCGGACGCTGGCGGTCCAGGCGCGCGACCAGTTGGTCGCCTTCCAGGCGCTCGTCCACATGGAACAGGCTCAAGGATTTGGCTTCCTTGGGCACCTCCAGGCGCAGGTCATAGATCAACTGCAACGACGCCGTGGGCAGGTGCACGTAGGCCCGTGGGCGCTCGATCAATTGAGTGGTGGCGCAACGCACCGGGCGCGCGGCGCCGGACAGCGGGCTCAGGCGAAATGGCAGGGCTTCGCGGTAATGCAACGCGGCGGAATAGGGCGCGGGCAGCCAAGTGTCGTTGAAGCGCCCGCTGAGCCAGCCCTCAGGCGTCTCCAGCAGGCATTCTTCGGCGATTTCCTGGATGGCGGTGTGCAGTGGCAGGTTCAGTTCGTGGGCGGGGACGTAGCCGGAGATCAGCTTGAGCACTACGTCGCCACGGTCCTGGCGACGTTGGCGCACCAGCACCCAGTAATCCTTGTTTTGCCAATGCAGGGTCAGTCGTACCGACACGCCCAGGTTCGCCAACTCCAGTGCGAAACGCTCGGGGTCGGCCACCTCCACCGGCTTGCGCCGTTGCAGGGTCTGGGCAAAGTTGAGCGGCATGCCGACGCTCTGGTAACTCAGGCCTTCGGGGGTGGCTTCGACGTGCAGCGGCAGTGTTTTAAAGTTACTGGGGTTTTTTCTTATGAGCGTTCGCGGCATGTCGGCTCCTTCTTGCGACGGGGTCGGCCGCGTCGGCGGCATCAGAGTTGACGAATGACCTTGGCAGCAGTCGCCACGTTGTGGGCCAGGTGCAGCGGATTAATGGTCCCGACAATAGCACTGGCGACACCTGTTTGCGCAAACAACAACATGAAACTGGCGTGTATTGGATCCACCCCGGGCTCCAGGCAAACGTGGCCACTGGCCAGCGCCTTTTTCACTAGGATGCCCTTGCCGTTCGCCGCTGCATAGTCAATGACGGCTTTCTCGGCCTGTTCGTTCAAATTGTAGGTCACCATCGCGCAATCGCCCTGTTCTAGAGCCTTCACGCCGCCTTCGACGGTTTTGCCGGAGAAGCCGAAGCCACGGATTTTGCCTTCCTGTTTCAATGCCGCCAGGGTCTGGTAGACCTCGCAGTCGTTGAGGATGTGCAGGTCGTTGCCGTCGGAGTGCACCAGCACCAGATCGATAAAATCAGTTTCAAGTCGTTTCAAGCTGCGTTCAATCGACATCCGGGTATGGGCGGCGCTGAAATCGTGGCTGGACACGCCATTCTCGAACTCTTCGCCCACTTTGCTGACGATCACCCAATCCTTGCGTTGGTCGCGCAGCAGCGGCCCCAGGCGTTCTTCACTCATGCCATAGGCCGGCGCAGTGTCGATCAGGTTGATGCCCAGCTCGCGAGCCTGGCGCAACAGCATGCGTGCGGCGTCATCATCGGGAATCTGGAAGCCATTGGGGTATTTAACCCCCTGATCACGGCCCAGTTTGACGGTGCCGAGGCCCAGCGGTGATACCAACAGGCCAGTGCTGCCCAGGGGGCGATGTAGGTCGTGCAAGGTTGGCAGGCTCATGGAAGCAATTGCTCCCAGGCCGGTACGCCAATGGCGGGTTTTGGCAGCTCCGGCAACGGCTCGGCGACGCTTGGGCGAATGCCGTCACGTTCCAGGCTGTTGATCACGCGATCGGCGAAATCCGGTGCCAAGGCCAGTTTGGTAGGCCATCCCACCAATAGGCGGCCTTCTTCAAAGACGAAGGCATTGTCGGGACGCGTCAGGCCCGATTGCAGGGGCTCGGCGCGGTCCACGCGCAGGGTGGCCCATTGGGTCTGGCTCATGTCGATCCATGGCAGCAACTGCGCCAACTCTTTCTGCGCAGTGGCGATCTGTTCTGCTGGCGTGCGTGCCACGCCATCAGCCTCGGCAATGTCGCCACCCATGTACCACACCCAATTGCCATCGGCGGCCGGATGGGTGGTGACGGTGATACGTGGTTTGGTACCGCCGCCCAGGCAGTGTGCGTACAGCGGTTTAAGGCCGGGGCCCTTGGCGATGATCATGTGCAGCGGGCGTTTTTGCATGGCCGGCTTGCTCAGGCCCAGGTCGCTGAGCAAATCGGCGGTGCCACCCCCGGCGCTCAGCACAATGCGTTGGGCGCGGATCTCGCGGCCATCCGCCTTCAAGCCCACTAGCTTGTTGCCTTCCAGCAGCGGTTCGATGCGCTGACCGGCAAGCAGGCCGTCGCCAGCCAGTTGTGCGAGGCGTTCGATCACGCTGGGCACGTCCACCACCAGTTCCGCCAGCCGATAGACCTTGCCCTTGAAGCGCCGGTCTTGCAGGGCAGGGGGCAGGTCATCGCCCTTGACCTGGTCGACGCGACCGCGCACGGCCTTGCTCGCAAAGAAGCTGGTGAGGTTGCCGGCGAGGGTGCCGGGCGACCACAGGTAATGGGCTTGGGACAATACGCGCACGCCGGCCAGGTCCAGTTCTCCGGTGCCCGCCAACGCTTCACGCCAGCGGCGCGGCATGTCGGCAATGGCTTCGGATGCGCCGGTGAGGGCGCCATGCAGGGCGTACTTCGCCCCGCCGTGAATGATCCCCTGGGACTTCACGCTTTGCCCGCCGCCCAAGGTGGCGTTTTCCACCAGTACCGTGGAAAACCCCTGGCGACGCAAGCGCGCGTTCAGCCAAAGGCCAGCAACCCCGGCGCCGACAATCAGGACGTCGGTGGAAATAACGGATGGCATGGGCGACCTCAGTGTTCAAGACAAGAGGCGCAGTATACAGGCTGTTGAGTGGCGGTCAGTGCCCGGCGGTTTTCGAGAACAGTTGAATCACCACGACGCCCAGCACGATCAGGCCCATGCCCATGATCGCCGGAGTGTCGAGCTTCTGCCCGTAGATAAACAGCGCGGCGATGCTGACCATCACGATCCCCATCCCGGCCCACACCGCATACGCCACGCCTACGGGAATGGTGCGCACCACCAGGGTCAGCATCCAAAAGGCCGTGGCATACCCGACGATCACCAGCAACAGCGGGATCGGCGTGCTCCAGCCCTTGATGGCTTTCATGGAGACGGTCGCGATCACTTCCGAGCAGATGGCAATGGCCAGATAGAGGTAGGCGGCATTCATGGGGTAATCCTCGGTGTGGGTCGTGCTTAATAAGGTCGCCATTCTAACGCTTCAGAAGATGGGATAAAGTCATTACCTATCTGGATTGAAGATGGGTTGAACCATGAGCGTGCAGTGGAATCTGGAGCAGATGCGCCTATTTGTCAGCGTCGCTGAGCAGCGTTCGTTTTCGGCGGTAGCGCGGGAACAGCGCAAGGCGCAGTCGGCGGTCAGCACTGGCATTGCCTTGCTGGAAGCTGACCTGGGCCTGAGCCTGTTTGAGCGTAGCAGCGGCCGTCAGCCGCGCCTGACCGAAGCCGGCAGCGTGCTGCTGGAGGAGGCGCGTGAGGTGTTGCGCCAGTGTGAGCGGCTTAATGGCCGGGCCTTGTCACTGACTCGCGGCGAAGAAGCCTGCCTGCGCCTGGCCCAAGATGAAGCCATGCTGTTCCAGCCGGTGCTCGACAGCCTTGAAGCGCTTGCTGGTCAATTTCCCCATCTGGAAGTACAGCTTTCCAGCGCCGCCCAGGGCGATGTGGCGCGCAAGCTGGTGGAGCGCAAGGCCGATCTGGGGCTGTTGTTCTATCACGACCAGATCCCCGAAGCCCTTGAGCGACGGGTGGTCGGCAGTGTGGAAATGGTCACGGTGTGCGGGGTGAATCACCCGCTGGCCAAGGAGACATATGTGGACTGCAAACGCTTGGCGCAGTTTCGCCAGTTGTTGATGTCGACCCAGACCAGTGTCTACCCCGGCAGCGAAGCCGCCAGCCCCTTGGTGTGGCGTGCCGACAGTTTCTACGTGTTGGCCGAATGGCTGATGAGTGGCCTGGGCTGGGCCTGGCTTCCCCGGCATATCGTGCAGTACCCGACTTACCAACAACAAATGATCGAACTGGACAGCGAGTGGACCCCTCCGGCCCTGGTGGTGGAGCTGGTTTGGCGGCGCGACGAGCATCTGGGCCCGGCTGCGCGCTTCCTGGCCGAACGTTTTGCCGAGTGCTTGCGCGCGATTGACTGAAAAAGCCGATAAACTCCGCCGCCATGAATAGAACACTCTACAGCTGTCTGTTTTACCTGGCGCTGCCGTTGGTGGCTTTACGTCTTTGGCTGCGCGCACGCAAGGCGCCGGCCTACGCCAAGCGCGTCGGCGAGCGGTTTTCCTATGGCTTGCCGGTGCTGCAGCCGGGCGGGATCTGGGTGCACGCTGTGTCGGTGGGCGAAAGCATCGCCGCCGCACCGATGGTGCGCGGGTTGCTGGAGCGTTATCCGACCCTACCCATCACCGTCACTTGCATGACACCCACCGGTTCCGAGCGGATCCAGGCGTTGTTCGCCAACGAGCCGCGCATCCAGCACTGCTATTTGCCGTATGACTTGCCGTGCGCCGCCAAGCGCTTTCTTGATCGCGTGCAACCGAAGTTGGCGGTGATCATGGAAACCGAGCTGTGGCCCAACCATATCCACGCTTGCGCTCAGCGCGGGATTCCCGTGGCACTGGCCAATGGGCGGTTGTCGGCACGTTCGGCCAAGGGCTACGGGCGTTTTGCCAAACTGACCGCGCCGATGCTGGCAGAGATGAGCCTGCTTGCCGTGCAGACGCAAACTGAAGCCCAACGCTTCCTCAGCCTGGGCGCCCGCCCGGAAGCCGTGGACGTCACCGGTTCGATCAAGTTCGACCTGACCATCGACCCTCAATTGCCCTTACGCGCCGCAGCGCTGCGCGAACAGTGGGGCGCCAGCGAGCGCCCGGTGTGGATCGCGGCCAGTACCCATGAAGGCGAAGATCAAGTGGTGTTGGCGGCCCATCGCCAATTGCTCGACAGCTACCCCAACGCATTGCTGATCCTGGTGCCACGGCATCAGGAGCGATTCGGTCCGATGTTCGAGCTGAGCGAGCGGGAAGGTTTTGCGACTGTGCGCCGCTCCAGTGGTGAGCCGGTGACCGCGCTTACCTCGGTGTTGCTCGGCGACACCATGGGCGAATTGCTGTTCCTCTATGCCCTGGCCGACAGCGCTTTTGTCGGCGGTAGCCTGGTGCCCACCGGAGGGCACAACCCGCTGGAACCGGCGGCATTGGCCTTGCCGGTGATCATGGGGCCGCACGTGTTCAACTTCCTCGAAATCACCGCGATGATGCGCGAAGCCGGGGCATTGCGAGCCGTGGATGACGCCGAAGGGCTGGCCGAGGCGGTGCGGCAATTGTTCGAACTGCCGCAGGATGCACGCAAGATGGGGCAGGCGGGGTTGAAGGTGATGCAAGCCAACCAGGGGGCGCTCAAGCGTTTACTGGATGGCTTGGGCAAACTCCTGAAGCCACACTGAAACAAATGTGGGAGCGGGCTTGCTCGCGAATTCAGTGTGTCAGCCAGTACATCGGGTGCTGATACACCGCGTTCGCGAGCAAGCCCGCTCCCACATGGGTTATGCGTTGTACTTAATAGCTTGGGCGGGCTTTAAGTTGCTCAGCCGCAGCCTTGGCCAGGTCCGGCGGCAGGAAGTCCCGATCCGGGTTGTAGTCCGCCTTCAGATATCGCGCCAGATCCTGCAGATCCCCCGGGTTCAACGTGCCCGCCGCCTGCTTCAAACGCAGGTTGTCGAGGATGTAGTCATAACGGCTGTTGTTGTAGTTGCGCACCGACGAGTACAGCTGGCGCTGTGAATCCAGCACATCGACGATATTGCGCGTGCCCACCTGATAACCGATTTCCGTAGCTTCCACCGCGCTCTGGTTGGAGATGATCGACTGGCGGCGCGCCTGTACCTGTTCCACATCGGTGTTCACCGCGCGGTGCAGGTTACGGGTGTTTTCCACCACCTGGCGGCGCAGGCCTTCGCGTTGCTGTTCGGTCTGGTCCAGGCGCGAATAGGATTCGCGCACTTGCGAGCTGGTGAGGCCGCCACTGTAGATCGGGATGCTCAGGCGCAAGCCGATGGTGCGTTGGGACACATCACCGCCGTAGGGCACCGGCAACTGGTTCGGGTTGCTGAAACCGAGGGCGTCGTTGTCACCTTTTTCGTACTGCGCCACGGCGTCGAGGGTCGGTGCGTGGCCGGCCTTGCGCTGTTTCAGGGTTTCTTCGGCGGCGGTTACCGCATAGTTACTGGCCAACAGGTTGAGATTCTGGCGACCGGCAGTTTCGACCCACGCCTTGGCGTCGTTCGGCGCCGGCGGTAGCACCGGCAAGGTGTGGACGATGCCCTGGATCGAGTTGTACTGGCGGTTGGTCAGGGTGATCAGCGCTTCAAAGGCGTCTTCCACCTGGCGCTGCGCCAGGATCCGGTTGGCGCGGGCGGTGTCATAGCTGGCCTGGGATTGCAGCACGTCGGTCTTGTCCGAAAGGCCAACGTCAAAGCGCTCATTGGACTGATCGAGCTGACGCTTGAAAGCGTTTTCTTCGGCCTTGGTCGACGCCAAGTTGTCCTGGGCACGCAGCACGGCGAAGTAGTTTTCGGCGCTCTGCAGGATCAGGTTCTGCTCGGTGGCCGACAGTTGCAGGGCCGCCTGTTCGTTGACAGCTTCGGCTGCTTGCAATTGGAACCAGCGGTCGGCGCGAAACAGCGGCTGGCTCAAGGTTGCGCGCCACGAGTGGGCATCGCGATTGGCCGTGGCCGCAGGCTGCGAGATCTGGGTACGTACGTTGTTGCTGTCAGCGCCTGCCGACAAATTCGGCAGCAAACCGGCGCGGGCCTGGGGCACCACTTCTTTTTGCGCGCCGTATTGGGCGCGGGCGGCGGCCAGGTCGGCGTTGTTGTCTACTGCTTCCTGATAGACGCTGACCAGGTCAGTTTTGGCGGACAAGGGCGCTTCTGCTGCCCAGACCATTCCGTTGGTCGCACAAGACACGGCGAGCGCCAGTGAGAGTTTGCGCAGCATGAGTCGATCCCTAGTTTTAATATTACGGCGATAATTTAGCGCCCAAGGCTAAGGCTGGCCATTCCTGGCGTCAAGCATTGTGGCAGTGCCCGAGTGTAGTGGCGCTGACCCTGCGCAACAATCCCGCAATCACGCCATTCATCACGCTGAATGCACCGCTATTGGCAATTTGCCCACGGCATGGTCTAGACTGGCCGCGTTCTTGTCGGGGTGCCTTGTTGGAAGGCTGAGATCGGTAAATACCGGATCCCGTTGAACCTGATCAGGTTAGCGCCTGCGTAGGGAACAAGATTTCTCGTCACCCGGCGAGTCCTCTTGTGCTTCGTCCGGGATGCTGTTCAAAAAATGAACAGCCCTCGTGCGCCAAGCACAGCACTGGTTTCAGTGCGTCCATCCGTCACAGGTTCGCTCCGACAAAAATCCACCGCCTGGATAAGTTGGAGAGCCCGTGATGACGACAAAACTAAAAAATACCGTGCATTTGAGTGAATCGGCCAAGGTCGACTCCGGTTCCGTGCAGCCGTTTACCCGTTCGCAAAAAGTCTACGTGCAGGGCACTCGCCCGGACATCCGCGTGCCCATGCGAGAAATCAGCCTGGACGTGACTCCCACCGATTTCGGCGGTGAAATCAACGCGCCGGTCACTGTGTACGACACCTCCGGCCCCTACACCGACCCCAATGTGATCATCGATGTGCGCAAAGGCTTGGCCGACGTGCGCTCGCCGTGGATCGAAGTGCGCAACGACACCGAGCGCCTGCCGGGCCTCAGCTCGCACTTCGGCCAGCAGCGTCTCAGCGATGCTGAACTGACCGCACTGCGTTTTGCCCACGTGAAGAACCCGCGCCGTGCCAAGGCCGGCGCCAACGTCACGCAGATGCACTACGCGCGCAAAGGCATCATCACCGCCGAGATGGAATACGTCGCCATCCGCGAAAACATGAAGCTCGAAGAAGCCCGCGCCACCGGCCTTCTGGACCAGCAACATGCCGGCCACAGCTTTGGCGCCAGCGTGCCGAAGATCATCACGCCGGAATTCGTGCGCGAAGAAATCGCCCGCGGCCGCGCGATTATCCCGGCCAACATCAACCACACCGAACTGGAACCGATGATCATCGGCCGTAACTTCCTGGTGAAGATCAACGGCAACATCGGCAACAGCGCCTTGGGCTCGTCCATCGAAGAAGAAGTGGCGAAACTGACCTGGGGCATCCGCTGGGGTTCGGATACCGTGATGGACTTGTCCACCGGCAAGCACATCCACGAAACCCGCGAGTGGATCATCCGCAACTCGCCGGTGCCGATCGGCACCGTACCGATTTACCAGGCACTGGAAAAAGTCGGCGGCGCGGCCGAAGACCTGACCTGGGAGCTGTTCCGCGACACGCTGGTGGAGCAGGCTGAGCAGGGCGTCGACTACTTCACCATCCACGCCGGCGTCTTGCTGCGCTATGTGCCGCTGACCGCCAAGCGCGTGACCGGCATTGTTTCCCGTGGCGGTTCGATCATGGCCAAGTGGTGCCTGGCGCACCACAAAGAGAACTTCACCTACACGCATTTCGACGAAATCTGCGAAATCATGAAGGCCTATGACGTCAGCTTCTCCCTCGGTGACGGCCTGCGCCCGGGCTCGATTGCCGACGCCAACGACGCCGCGCAATTCGGCGAGCTGGAAACCCTCGGCGAGCTGACCAAGACCGCCTGGAAGCACGACGTGCAAACCATGATCGAAGGCCCGGGCCACGTGCCGATGCAGTTGATCAAGGAGAACATGGACAAGCAGTTGGAGTGCTGCGACGAGGCGCCGTTCTACACCCTCGGCCCGCTGACCACCGACATTGCACCGGGCTACGACCACATCACCTCCGGTATCGGTGCGGCGATGATCGGCTGGTTCGGCTGCGCGATGCTTTGCTACGTGACGCCGAAGGAGCACTTGGGGCTGCCGAACAAGGATGACGTGAAGACCGGGATCATCACCTACAAGATTGCGGCCCACGCGGCGGACTTGGCCAAGGGGCATCCGGGCGCACAGATTCGCGATAACGCCTTGAGCAAGGCGCGCTTCGAGTTCCGTTGGGAAGACCAGTTCAACCTCGGCCTGGACCCGGACACGGCGCGTTCATACCACGATGAAACCCTGCCGAAAGATTCGGCCAAGGTCGCGCATTTCTGCTCGATGTGCGGGCCGAAGTTCTGCTCGATGAAGATCACCCAGGAAGTGCGTGAGTACGCGGCCAACCAGCGCATTGAGGCGGTGGATGTGGATGTGGCCAAGGGCTTGGCGGAGCAGGCGGAGCGGTTCAAGCAGGAAGGGAGCCAGCTGTACAAAAAGGTCTGACCCGGGATTGTCGGCCCCTGTACCGGCCTCTTCGCGAGCAAGCCCGCTCCCACATTTGAAACGCATTCCAAATGTGGGAGCGGGCTTGCTCGCGAAAGCAATCTCCCAAACAACACATGTCCCATCAGAGATGACCCCCTTGAGCATTCAACCGAGTACCTACTCCCCCGACATTGCAGTGCCGAGTGACAAACGAGTCTTCGGCGCCCGCGACCTGTTCTCCCTGTGGTTCTCCCTCGGCATCGGCCTGATGGTCCTGCAAACCGGTGCCTTGCTCGCGCCGGGCCTGGGCTTGTCGGGCTCGTTGCTGGCCATCTTCCTCGGTACGCTGGTCGGCGTATTGCTGTTGGCCGCCGTCGGTGTGATCGGCAGCGACACCGGCCTGTCTGCCATGGCTGCCCTGAAACTCAGCCTAGGCGCCAAAGGCGCGAGCCTGCCGGCGCTGTTGAACCTGCTGCAACTGGTCGGCTGGGGTTCGTTCGAGATCATCGTGATGCGCGACGCCGCCAGCTTGTTGGGCGCACGCGCGTTCAGCGACGGTAGCCTGCTGGCCAGCCCGTTGCTGTGGACACTGTTTTTTGGTGGTTTGGCCACACTGCTGGCCGTGAGTGGTCCGCTGACCTTCGTGCGCCAGATCCTGCGCAAATGGGGTATCTGGTTGCTGCTCGCCGCTTGCCTATGGCTGACCTGGAACCTGTTTGCCAAAGCTGACCTCGCTACGCTCTGGGCCCAGGCCGGTGACGGTTCGATGCCGTTTGCAGTGGGTTTTGATATTGCCATCGCGATGCCGCTGTCGTGGCTGCCGCTGATCGCCGATTACTCGCGTTTCGGCAAACGTGCAAAAAGCGTGTTCGGCGGGACCGCATTGGGCTTCTTTATCGGTAACTTCTGGCTGATGAGCCTGGGCGTGGCCTACACCCTGGCATTTGCGCCAAGCGGTGAAGTGAATGCGCTGTTGCTGGCGTTGGCCGGTGCGGGCCTGGGAATTCCGCTGTTGCTGATCCTGTTGGACGAGTCGGAAAATGCCTTTGCCGATATTCACTCGGCGGCAGTGTCCAGCGGCATTCTGTTGCGCCTGAAGGTCGAGCACCTGGCCCTGGCTATCGGTGTGATCTGCACCCTGATTGCCTGCTTTGCGCCGTTGGCCCAGTACCAGAACTTCCTGCTGCTGATCGGCTCGGTGTTCGCGCCATTGTTTGGCGTGGTGCTGGTGGATCATTTCATCCTGCGTCGCCGTGGCCAGGGCTTGGTCGCGAACCTGCATTGGTCGGCGCTGTTGGCCTGGCTGGGTGGCATCGCAACCTACCACCTGCTGGCCAACCTGTACCCGGATGTTGGCGCGACCCTGCCGGCGCTTGTGCTGGCAGGGCTGTTGCAGTTCATCCTTGGCCGGGTTTTCAGTGCCGCGCGGGCGCCAGCTCAGGCTTGAGCACACCGGTGAGGCGCGCATAGGGGATGGTCATCTCGATCAGCCCCAATGCATACGGTGCGATGGTCGCGACGTTGTACTTGAGCACCACGCCGTTGCTGGTCAGGGCCACGTTAGGGGTTTTCTGGAATGGCCAGTTCTTCACGAACTCCGGGTCGCGGTCCATCTGCGAGTTGATCAGCCAACTGTTGTGGGCGACTTTGGCGGTATTCCAAAAGGCTTGCTCCTGGCCCGGCAGCAACATGTCGGTCAGGCTTAGCTCTTTGTGCAAGATGCGTGAATAATTGATGAATCCCCGGCCAGGCTCGCCATGGGCGGCACCGGTGTCCAGGTAGCTGGAGACTTCAACGATCACCAGTCCGTCATGCTGCTCACGTACCTTGGCCTGCAAGTACATGCTGTTGCGGTCGGCCGACTCACGCAAGAACTTGTCCCGATAGGCATTCAAGGTGGCCGGTACGCTGGCGCCTGGCGTGGTGCGGGTCATTTGCAGCAGGCGCTGCTCCACCAGGGTGTCCAGTTGCGGCTCGGAGGGGAAGTGCACGGTGTCGATGTTCACCAGCGGGCAGTCAGGGCTGTCGCAGCCGGGCTTGATCTGCTCCGAGGCATCCGGCTGGGTGTCCAGCGGCTTGAGGTAGCTGGGTTGGAACAGGCTCTGGCAAGCACCCAGGGTCAAGGCAACACAGGCCACGGAGGCGATTTTTAAAAGCGACATGGATGTCCTTCGTCTAGCGATAAGAGCGAAATTTGTGGAGCTTCGACTATCAACAAAGCAGTCAGTTCGCCACTAAGCTGATTAGAGTGAGTTTGACGCCCGCCGTCTATCCCGGCAACCGGAAAGGGGCTGCACCAACGGGTGCGAGCGCGTTAGGATGGCGCCAAATGCGCAGGCACAACGAGGAAGGGACATGACGGATTTCGCAAAATCGACGCCGAGCAAGATTGAAATCGTTCAGCGCGACAATGCTTACACAGGCTTCTACAAGCTTGATCGCGTGCAACTGCGCCACGAAAAATTCGTGGGCGGCATGAGTCGGGTGATCAACCGCGAAGTCTTCGTTCGTCATGATGCCGTATGCGTATTGCCCTACGACCCGCAACGCGACGAAGTGGTGTTGAACGAGCAGTTTCGCGTTGGCGCCATGGGCCGTACCGACAACCCTTGGTTGATCGAAATGGTTGCCGGCCTGATCGACAGGGATGAAGAACCGGAGGAGGTTGCGCACCGCGAAGCCGAGGAGGAAGCTGGGCTGACGTTCTCCGCGCTGTGGCCGATCACCAAGTATTTCCCATCGCCGGGCGGCAGTACCGAATATGTGCACTTGTACCTGGGCCGTTGCGACAGCACAGGGGTGGGTGGCGTCCATGGACTGGAAGAAGAGGCAGAAGATATCCGCGTAACCACCTGGGCGTTCGAAGATGCCCTGCAAGCGGTGCGCGACGGCAGAATTTCCAACGCAGCCAGCATTATCGCCCTGCAATGGCTTGCGCTTAATCGCGCGGAAGTGAGGGGGTTATGGCAGTAAAGGCACGGGAACGTTATCGAGTTGACCTCATTGGGTTGCAAGCGGCCTGCGAGGCCAACTATGCACGGCTGATGCGTCTGCTGCCGGACATGCGCCATGCCCCTGCGGCGCGGCGTATTGGCGTGACCCATGGCGACCAGATGCTCGGCGTGCTGACCCTGGAAGTGATCGTCAACTGCCCGTACACCACGACCCTGCGCGTGCGCCAGGAACACAGCCTGCCATGGCTGCCGGTGCCGCAACTGGAAGTGCAGGTGTACCACGACGCGCGGATGGCCGAAGTGATCAGCGCCGAGCATGCACGACGCTTTCGCAGCATCTATCCTTACCCGAACGTGTTCATGCACCAGCCCGATGAGAAAGCACAGCTCAATGTGTTCCTCGGTGAATGGTTGAGCCATTGCTTGGCCTTGGGCCATGAGTTCGAAGTCGTGCGGTAGATGTGAACTGCATCTGATTCCTTGTATTTCCTCTTTGGTGTGCTGCCCAGCATAATCACGCCACACGTCCATTCCTGTGATTGCCTTGGGAGAGCGCCTTGCCGAGCGTATCCACCGTGACCCCCGATGCGCCGGCGTTGCTGGTGCAACTGTCCGACAGCCACCTGTTTGCCGAGGCCGACGGCACGCTGCTGGGCATGAACACCCATGAAAGCCTGCAACGGGTGATCGACTTGGTGCGTGCGCAGCAGCCGCAGATCGACTTGATGCTGGCCACAGGGGACCTGTCCCAGGACGGTACGCTGGAGTCGTATCAGCAATTTCGCGATATGACCCAGCAAATCGGCGTGCCGGCACGCTGGATTCCTGGCAATCACGACGAACCGCAGGTCATGGCCCTCGCTGCTATGCACAGTGATTTTTTGGAGCCGGTGGTCGATATTGGTAACTGGCGCATCACTTTGCTGGATTCCGCCGTGCCGGGTTCGGTGCCGGGTTATCTGCAAGACCAGCAACTGCAATTGCTCGCCCAGGCGCTCAGCGAAGCGCCAAGTCGTCATCATCTGGTGTGTTTTCACCATCACCCGGTGCCTATCGGGTGTGCGTGGATGGAACCCATCGGCCTGCGCAACCCTGAGGCTCTGTTTGCCGTGCTCGACCGTTTTCCGCAGGTGCGGGCGGTACTCTGGGGGCACGTGCACCAGGAAATCGACCGCGAGCGTAACGGCGTGCGTTTATTGGCGTCGCCGTCCACCTGCATCCAGTTCGCGCCGGGCAGCGAGGACTTCAAAGTCAGCGAACAGGCGCCGGGCTATCGCTGGCTGCGCCTGCATGCCGACGGACGGTTGGAGACAGGGGTAGAGCGGGTCCAGGGCTTCGCCTTTACCGTGGATTACGGTAGCAACGGTTATTAACCTGCGTAAACACTGATCAAAAATGTGGGAGCGGGCTTGCTCGCGAATGCGGTGTAACAGTTGACAGATGTGCTGGCTGACCCACCGCTTTCGCGAGCAAGTCCGCTCCCACATGGGTTCTGTTTTGGCTGGACGATAGGGTGCTCACACTCAACCTCGATCCCTGTAAACTGCGCCTCTTTGGCTGAAGCACGGAGAGCCCGGCATGTCCGCTTCGATCCTGTATATCCACGGCTTCAACAGTGCGCCTGCGTCCAACAAGGCCTGCCAGTTGATCACGGTGATGGACACCCTCGGCCTGGCCGACCAGCTGCGCGTGCCGGCCCTGCATCACCATCCCCGTCAGGCAATTCCTCAGTTGGAGGCGGCTATCGCTGAACTGGGGCGGCCACTGCTGGTCGGCAGCTCACTCGGCGGCTACTATGCAACCCATCTTGCCGAACGCCATGGCCTCAAGGCGCTGCTGGTCAACCCGGCGGTCAGCCCTCATCGGATGTTCGACGGTTACCTGGGCACCCAGAAGAACCTCTACACCGATGAAACCTGGGAATTGACCCACGACCACGTCACGGCATTGGCCGAGCTGGAAGTGGCGGCGCCCCAGGATGCGGCGCGTTATCAGGTGTGGCTGCAGACCGGCGATGAAACGCTGGACTATCGCCTCGCCCAGCAGTATTACCGGGCCTGCGCGTTGCGCATCCAGGCCGGTGGCGACCATGGTTACCAAGGGTTCGCCCAGCAACTGCCGGCGCTGCTCAGCTTTGCCGGCATTGGCGCAGATCAGTATCAATCCTTCGATTTTTCGTCACTGTAAAAATCGCAGGTCACTTTTTAATCGAACGACTCACGACGAGACCCCATGGCCACTCCCAGCGCTAGCTCTTATAACGCCGACGCCATCGAAGTCCTCTCGGGCCTCGACCCGGTGCGCAAACGCCCCGGCATGTACACCGATACCAGCCGGCCGAACCACCTTGCCCAGGAAGTCATCGACAACAGCGTCGACGAAGCCCTGGCGGGCCACGCCAAGTCGGTGCATGTCATTCTTCACGCTGACCATTCCCTGGAAGTGTCCGACGATGGTCGCGGCATGCCGGTGGACATCCACCCGGAAGAGGGTGTGCCGGGCGTCGAGCTGATCCTCACCAAACTTCACGCCGGCGGTAAGTTCTCGAACAAGAACTACCAGTTCTCCGGTGGTTTGCACGGGGTGGGTATCTCGGTGGTCAACGCCCTGTCCACACTGGTACGGGTGAAGGTCAAGCGCGACGGCAACGAGTATCAGATGACCTTCGCCGATGGCTACAAAGCCACCGACCTGGAGGTGATCGGCACCGTTGGCAAGCGCAATACCGGCACCAGCGTGTACTTCGCGCCGGACCCGAAATACTTCGATTCGCCGAAATTCTCCATTAGTCGCCTCAAGCACGTGCTCAAGGCCAAGGCTGTGTTGTGCCCAGGCCTGCTGGTGACCTTTGAAGACAAAGGCACCGGCGAGAAGGTTGAGTGGCACTACGAAGACGGCCTGCGCTCCTACCTGGAAGACTCCGTCAGCGACTTTGAACGCCTGCCCAACGAGCCGTTCTGCGGCAGCCTGGCGGGTAATAAAGAAGCCGTCGACTGGGCGCTGCTGTGGCTGCCCGAAGGCGGCGACAGCGTGCAGGAAAGCTACGTCAACCTGATCCCGACAGCTCAGGGTGGCACCCACGTCAACGGTTTGCGCCAGGGTTTGCTGGATGCCATGCGCGAATTCTGCGAATACCGCAGCCTGTTGCCGCGCGGTGTGAAGCTGGCGCCGGAAGACGTGTGGGAGCGCATTGCGTTCGTGCTGTCGATGAAGATGCAGGAGCCGCAATTTTCCGGTCAGACCAAAGAGCGCCTGTCGTCTCGCGAGGCCGCGGCGTTTGTTTCCGGTGTGGTCAAGGACGCGTTCAGCCTGTGGCTCAACGAGCACCCTGAATTGGGCCTGGCTCTGGCAGAGCTGGCGATCAACAACGCCGGCCGTCGCCTGAAGGCCAGCAAGAAGGTCGAGCGCAAGCGCATCACCCAGGGTCCGGCATTGCCTGGCAAGCTGGCCGATTGCGCCGGGCAAGACCCGATGCGCTCCGAACTGTTCCTGGTAGAGGGTGACTCCGCCGGTGGTTCCGCCAAGCAAGCGCGGGACAAGGAGTTCCAGGCGATCCTGCCGTTGCGCGGCAAGATCCTCAACACCTGGGAAGTCGATGGCAGCGAAGTCCTGGCCAGCCAGGAAGTGCACAACATCGCCGTTGCCATTGGTGTTGACCCGGGCGCAGCGGACATGAGCCAGCTGCGTTACGGCAAGATCTGCATCCTCGCCGACGCCGACTCCGACGGTTTGCACATCGCCACCTTGCTCTGCGCGCTGTTCGTCCAGCACTTCCGCCCGTTGGTGGATGCCGGTCACGTCTACGTCGCCATGCCGCCGCTGTACCGCATCGACTTGGGCAAGGAGATTTTCTACGCCCTCGATGAAGCCGAGCGCGATGGCATCCTCGACCGCCTGGTGGCCGAGAAGAAACGCGGCAAGCCACAGGTCACGCGATTCAAAGGCCTGGGTGAAATGAACCCGCCGCAACTGCGCGAAACCACCATGGACCCGAACACCCGGCGCCTGGTACAGCTGACCTTGGAAGACTACGCCGCAACGTCGGAAATGATGGACATGCTGCTGGCGAAGAAGCGCGCGCCGGACCGCAAGTCCTGGCTGGAATCCAAAGGCAACCTGGCCGAGGTTCTGGGCTGATGCGCACAGGTTTCGCCCTGGCGATCCTGATGTTCAGCGTGTTGGCGGCCACCGAGGTGGCCGCCGCGCCCGTGGCTGAGTTGAAACTGGTGTCCGAACACCCGGTGGACGGCATGCGCGGCGGGAACCTGTCAGGCCTTGCACAATGTGGCAAGGCGTTGTGGACGGTTTCTGACCGCGATGACGACCAGATCTATCGCCTGGATATCAGTGCGCCGACCTGGCAGGCCGAAACGGTGAAAATCGAGGTACCACCGGTGCCGGAGTCCGGGCTGCCCTGGGGGCTGCGTTCGCGCACCAAGGCCGCTTCGTTCATTCGCGGTGGCGACCTGGATTTTGAAGGCATCACCTGCGATGCCGCCGGTAATCGCTACATTGTCAGCGAAGCCCACGCGGCGGTGCTGCAAGTGCCGGTGAGTGGCGCACCCGAGTGGTTGAAGATTGCTCCGGGCATGGTGCGTGAAGCGCGCGCCAGTGGCATGTTGCTGCACTTCAATGCCCTGTTCGAAGGCTTGGCGATCAACCCCGAGGGCAATCAGATATGGCTGGCAGCGGAGCGTGAGCGGCGCGGGCTTGTTTCGATCAAGCGCGGGCAAAGCCTGTGGAATTGCGATGGCCCCTGTGTGTTGTTAAGCGAGGCCGGCCAGGAAATGCAACCGGCCCAGTTTCCCAACGCCAAGGCCGTATCCAAGGATTTTGCCGACTTGGCGCTGTTCAACGGCAAGCTGTTTACCCTGGAGCGCAATGCGTTCCAGATTTGCCGGCGTGATGCGGTCACGGCCAAGGTCGAGCTGTGCTGGTCGTTTGCCGACGAGACCCTGACGCCTGAACGCAGGTATCCCCAGCCTTATGGCTTGGCCGAAGCCCTGGTGGTAGACGCAGACGGTGCCTGGCTGGGTATCGACAACAACTTCGGCCCGCGTGCCGATGGTGAAAAGCGTCCGGTGGTCTATCGTTTCGCCGCCCCGGCCGGTGGCTGGAGTGCCCGGCCATGACGTTTGAATTTCTTGAATTGACCCGACGCCGCGACATTTGCGCTGCGTCTTACCAAACAATGATGAGGCCCGCATGAGTGACATCCTCGCAGACAGCTTAGATGGCGTAGAACGCCGGTCGCTGGCTGACTTCACCGAAAATGCCTACCTCAACTACTCCATGTACGTGATCATGGACCGTGCCTTGCCGCATATCGGCGACGGCCTGAAGCCGGTACAGCGGCGCATCATCTACGCCATGAGTGAGTTGGGCCTGGACGCCGATTCCAAGCACAAGAAGTCGGCGCGTACCGTCGGCGACGTGCTCGGTAAGTTCCACCCCCACGGCGACTCAGCCTGCTACGAAGCCATGGTGCTGATGGCGCAGCCGTTCAGCTACCGCTACACACTGGTGGACGGCCAGGGTAACTGGGGTGCGCCGGATGATCCCAAGTCCTTCGCCGCCATGCGATACACCGAGGCGCGCCTGTCGCGTTACTCGGAAGTCTTGCTGAGCGAACTGGGGCAGGGCACTGCGGACTGGGGTCCGAACTTCGACGGCACCCTCGATGAGCCGCTGGTATTGCCAGCACGTTTGCCGAATATCCTGCTCAATGGCACCACCGGTATCGCCGTGGGCATGGCCACTGACGTACCGCCGCACAACCTGCGGGAAGTCGCCACGGCCTGCGTGCGTTTGCTCGATGAGCCCAAGGCCACGGTGGAACAGCTCTGCGAGCATATCCAGGGCCCGGACTACCCGACCGAAGCGGAAATCATCACGCCGCGCGCCGACCTGTTGAAAATGTACGAAACCGGCAAGGGCTCGGTGCGCATGCGCGCCGTGTACCACGTTGAAGATGGCGACATTATCGTCACCGCACTGCCGCACCAGGTGTCTGGCGCCAAGGTGCTGGAGCAGATCGCCGCGTTGATGCAGGCCAAGCCGTCGAAATTGCCGCAAGTCGCCGACCTGCGTGACGAGTCCGACCACGAAAACCCCTGCCGCATCGTGATCATCCCGACCAACAGCCGGGTTGACCACGAAGTGCTGATGCAGCACCTTTTTGCCAGTACCGACCTTGAGTCGAGCTACCGGGTCAACGTCAACATCATTGGCCTGGACGGCAAGCCGCAGTTGAAAAACCTGCGCAACCTGCTGGTGGAGTGGCTGGAGTTCCGCGTACAAACCGTACGCCGCCGCCTGCAATTCCGGCTGGACAAGGTCGAGCGTCGTCTGCACCTGTTGGACGGTTTGTTGATCGCCTACCTCAACCTGGATGAAGTGAT
Source organism: Pseudomonas cremoris (assembly GCF_014230465.1). The sequence goes on along the minus strand of NZ_JAAXCY010000002.1, from coordinate 200,584 downwards.
TCACATCATCCGTACCGCCGAGCACCCGAAAGCCGAGCTGATCGCGCGTTTCGAGCTGAGCGAGATCCAGGCTGACTACATCCTCGACACGCGCTTGCGCCAGTTGGCGCGACTGGAAGAAATGAAGTTGCGCGACGAACAAGACGCGCTGCTCAAGGAACAAGCCAAGCTGCAAGCCCTGTTGGGCAGCGAAGCCAAGCTCAAGAAGCTGGTACGCAGTGAGCTGATCAAAGACGCCGAAACCTACGGCGATGACCGTCGGTCGCCGATCGTCCAGCGCGCGGAAGCGAAAGCGCTGACAGAAACCGAGCTGCTGCCAAACGAGAAAATTACCGTCGTTCTGTCGGAAAAGGGTTGGGTTCGTTCCGCCAAGGGGCATGATATTGACGCCACTGGCTTGTCGTACAAGGCGGGCGACGGCTTTAAAACCGCTGCGGCCGGGCGTTCCAACCAGTTTGCGGTGTTTATTGACTCCACCGGGCGTAGCTATTCGGTGCCGGCACACACCTTGCCTTCCGCACGGGGGCAGGGCGAGCCGTTGACCGGACGCCTTACGCCACCTCCGGGGGCGAACTTCGAGTGCGTGCTGCTGCCGGACGATGACGCGCTGTACGTGATTGCCTCTGATGCGGGTTACGGCTTTGTGGTCAAGGGCGAGGACCTGCAGGCCAAGAACAAGGCAGGCAAGGCGCTGTTGAGCCTGCCGAATAACGCCAAGGTCATCCTGCCGCGTCCGGTAGACGACCGCGAGAGCAACTGGCTGGCATCGGTCACCACCGAAGGGCGTTTGTTGGTGTTCAAGATCAGCGACCTGCCGCAGTTGGGCAAAGGCAAGGGCAACAAGATTATTGGTATTCCCGGGGAGCGGGTGGCCAGTCGCGAGGAGTATGTGACTGACATTGCGGTGATCCCAGAGGGCGCCACCCTGGTGCTGCAAGCCGGTAAACGCACGCTCTCGCTGCGGCCGGACGACCTGGAGCACTACAAGGGCGAGCGCGGTCGACGTGGTAACAAATTGCCACGTGGTTTCCAACGAGTGGATGCGTTGTTAGTGGAAACGCCGGTTTAAGGCGTATTAGAGCCCCCGATCTACGATTTAACGCGTAGATCGGCGCTTTGGCGCTGGAGTCATGGCGCATATTCACGGATGATATGGCCTTTCCAGCGCCGGCGTGGCCGAGCGTGTTTAGGTTATTTTTAGTATTACATTGTGGTTCGCCTTGTGGCAGCCACCTGGATGGGATGATGACTGCTCCACGCCTTCCTTTAATTTTTATGCTCGCTGGCCTTCTGGGGCTGGCGGGTTGCAGCACACACCAACCGGTGTCGCTGTACCAGTTGGACAGCGGAAGTCCGGCTCAGCCAGCACAAACAGCTGGCATGGCTGTCTTGCTGGGTCCGGTGGTCGTTGCTGACTACCTGCAACGCGAAACCCTGCTGCAACGTCAGAACGACGGCAGCCTGCAAGGTTCCACTGATGGTCGTTGGGCGGGCAGCTTATCGTCCGACATCAACCAATTGATGTTGCGTCAGGTGGCTGGTCAACTGGACAGCCAGCGTGTGGTCCTGTCGCCTGCGCCAGCGGGTTTTACGCCGGATGTGCAGGTCTTGTTGACCATTACCAGGCTCGACTCCGGCACGTCGCAGCCAGCGATCCTCGATGCGCAATGGCGCTTGATCGACCGCCGTGGCCAGGTGCGCGATAACCGCATCGTACACTTGCAGGAAGAACACACCGGCACCACTGCGTCCCAGGTCCAGGCCCAGGGCGTGTTGTTGCAGCACTTGGCGCAGCAGTTGTCGGTGGCTCTCAAGCCATTGGCCAACCAACCGCCGATTGCCGAGGCGCCACGCAAGCAGGCTCCGGTCCAGGCCAAGCCGGCTGAACCACAGAAGCCGAAGATGCCGATGGCCACGCCGATCCGTACGGATATGGAAGTGTTCAGGTTCTAAGCCGAACCGCAGATACAAAAAAGGCCCGCTGACTCAGCGGGCCTTTTTGTTGGGGGGTGTAGTGAGCGGGCTTGCCCCGCGCTGGGTGGCGCAGTCGCCCCAATCCGGGCACTGAGTTTGTCCCGCTAGAACCAGGTGTCAGGTTTTAGGGCGGCTGCGCCACCCAGCGCGGGGCAAGCCCGCTCACTACAGAGCCCGCATAGTTAACTTTTTGTGCGGGTCTCGTGCATCCGTGCCAGCTGTCGTTCCAGCATCGACGGATAAGGCTCCATCAACCGCTCCACACAGCTTGCACCCTCGGGGCTGGCAATCGGGCGGATACGGGCGCGCTGGCGGATCAGCGAGTCTTCACTGATCTTGCGCTCCACCAACAACAGGTTGCGGCTGTGCTGGGACAGGGCCAGGGCGTCCTGTGCACTCTCGGTGAGCAGCAGGTCGATCTGGCTCATGCCGAACAGGTCATCACTCACCGTCAGCCCGAGTTGCAGTTGTAGGGTGATGCCGCTGTCCGCTACTTCGATCTGCAGGGCATGGCCCAAGGCGCGCAATAGCTCGCCGCAGCAGATGGCATTGGTCAGGTAATCTTCGCCGCTGTCTTCGCTGTGGAACAGCATCAGCGTGCTGCCGTCGTTCAGGGTGTGCAGTTCGCTCTGGTAGAGCGAGGCGGCCTGGTCGAGGCAGTCACGGTAGCGCTCCAGCAACTCGGTCAGGCGTGCGCGCGGCAGGCGGCGCAGTTGGTCCTGAGCGCCCAGTTGCACGGCCAGCACGGCGCTGTGCTGGGGCTCGGCGTTCCTCACCGGTACCGGCGCGGCTTTGGGGGCGGTGGCAGGGTTGCCGTCCGAGGTGTCGCGCAAATCGGCGAACGGGTCTTCGTCGTCTAATTCGTCTTCTTCGGCCTGGATCGCCTTGCGGGTTGCTGGCTTGAGGCCCGCCACAGGAGGGGCTTCGTCGAAACCCGGCTCGCGCAGGTCGCGCACTTCAAACTCGGGCTCGTCGTCGTAGTCGGTGTCGTCGAACTCAGGCTCGGGCTCAACCTCGCGCACCACAGGCTCTGGGGCAAAGCTGGCGTGAAGCTGGCGGGCGAGGTCGCCGATCTCATCCTGGCGGTCGGTGGCCGGGGTGTGTTCGTCGATGTCCCGCAGCCAGATGCGCAATTGCATCAATGGCGTGGAGATATGTCGACCCAGGCGCAGGCTCAACGCCAGGGCCAATGCCAGCAGGATTGCACTGAGAATGCCCATGCTTTGTAGGCTGATGGTCATTGGCTGCTGGAATTGCTGCATGTCGAGGCTGATGCGCAGTTGGCCGGCCTTCACGTCCTGGAACGTGATGTTGCTCTGATACAACCCTTCCGCTTCACCCAGCAGGCCGTTCTTCGGGCGCTGCCCGGCTTCGGCCATGATCCGGTTGTCCACGCTGTAGATGGCGGCGTGGGCCACCAGCGGGTTCTTGGTCAGGTTGTTGAGCAGCACGTTGAGGCTGAGGATGTCGTTGGACACCAACAGCTCGGTCGCCGAGGTGGCAGTTTGCGTGGTCAGGCTCTCGCCCAGGGCGTCGGCTTGCTCGTGCATGGCCTGTTTGAACTGCAAGCCCATCACGCAGGCATAGATCACCAGGGCCAAGGCGACCAGGATCACGTTATGGCTGGCGATGCGTAATGCGATCGGTACACGGCGGTGGCGCAGTGCCCGGAAGATCAGCAGGAAGAAGTTATCGGTTTTTACTGGCGTGGGCCGGTTCACTTGCGCTCGGCTCTTGGTCCGTGAAGTTGACGCGCAGTATAGCGACAGCCCTAGAACCGGCAAAGCGCTGGCTGTGCCCGATGGTCACTGAAAGTGGGTAGAATGCGGTTTTTTTCCAGCCTGGGGGTGCGCCTTGCGCGAAATTGTCCTGATTAACATCACCGGTGAAGATCGCCCGGGTCTCACCGCCGCCATTACCGGCGTTCTGGCCCAAGGTGGTGTGAACATTCTCGACATTGGCCAGGCGGTGATCCACGACACGCTGTCGTTCGGCATCCTGGTCGAGATCCCGAGCAATGAACAGGCGTCCTCGGTCCTCAAGGACATCCTGTTTACGGCGTACAAGCTGGATCAACAGGTGCGGTTCACCCCGGTGTCCGAAGCCGATTACCAGCAATGGGTCGCCGGCCAAGGCAAGAAACGCCACATCGTGACGCTGTTGACCCGCAAGGTCACGGCCGAGCAGTTGCAGCGAGTCAGCTCGATTACCGCGCAATACGGTTTGAATATCGACCATATCGACCGTCTGTCGGGTCGCATGCCGTTGGATACGCCAGCCGACAAAGGCAAGGGTTGCATCGAGTTCTCCGTGCGCGGCGAGCCCGCTGACCCACAGGCCCTGCGCGCCGAGTTTCTCAGCGTGGCCCAGGAGCTGAATGTCGACATCGCCTTCCAGGAAGACTCGCTGTTCCGTCGCAACCGCCGCCTGGCGGTGTTCGACATGGACTCCACGCTGATCGAGGCCGAGGTCATCGACGAGTTGGCCAAGGCCGCCGGTGTGGGCGAGCAAGTCTCCGAGATTACCGAGCGCGCCATGGCCGGTGAGCTGGACTTCCGCGCCAGTTTCAAGGAGCGCCTGGCGCTGCTCAAGGGGCTGGACGTCAGCGTACTGGACTCCATTGGCGCCTCGCTGCGCCTGACCGAAGGCGCCGAAACCCTGTTCGCCGAACTCAAGCGCCTGGGCTACAAGACCGCCATCCTGTCTGGCGGCTTCACCTACTTCGCCAAGCAATTGCAGGCCAAGTTGGGCATCGACTATGTGTTCGCCAACGAACTGGAAGTGGTGGATGGCAAAGTGACGGGCGTGGCGGTGGAGCCGATTGTCGACGCACAGCGTAAAGCCGATTTGCTAAAGGAATTGGCCCACAAGGAAGGCTTGCGTCTGGAGCAGACCATTGCGGTCGGTGACGGCGCGAATGACTTGCCGATGCTGGCGATTGCCGGGCTGGGTGTGGCGTTCCGCGCCAAGCCGTTGGTGAAGCAGTCGGCCAAGCAGGCGATTTCGACGTTGGGGTTGGATGGGGTGTTGTATCTGCTGGGCTTTCGCGACCGGGATGGTCAGCTTTAGTCACTGAAGAAACGCGGAAAAAAATGTGGGAGCGGGCTTGCTCGCGAATACGGTGGTTCAGTCACAGATGTGTCGACTGATACTCCGCTTTCGCGAGCAAGCCCGCTCCCACATTGGGTTTTGCGTCAGGCTTTAGGTGCAGCGATACCCTGACCCATCTGCACCGCAGTGCCCGCCGCCAGTTCTTCGGCCCACTTAACCTGATCCGGCCCAAACAGCACAATCGCGGTCGAACCCAGCTTGAAGCGACCCAGCTCTGCACCTTTCTCCAAATGGATCGGCGCACGCGCGGCTTCGTCATAGCGGAAGGTTTTCAGCTCACGCTTGGGCGGCGTCACCAAGCCAGCCCACACGGTCTCAATCGAGGCGACAATCATCGCGCCCACCAACACTACGGCCATCGGGCCGCGTTCGGTGTCGAAAATGCAGGCAACACGTTCGTTGCGTGCGAACAGCTCCGGTACGTTTTCCGCAGTGGTCTGGTTCACCGAGAAGATGCGCCCCGGAATGTAGATCATCTCGCGCAGGGTACCGGCCAGTGGCATATGCACGCGGTGGTAGTCCTTCGGCGACAAGTAAACTGTTGCGAAGTCGCCGCCCATGAACGGTGCTGCCACGGCGGTATCACCACCCAGCAGTTCCAGCACGCTGAAACTGTGGCCCTTGGCCTGGAACACGCGACCATGTTCGATCGGGCCCAGTTGGCTGACCGCGCCATCGGCAGGGCTCAACACCGCGCCAGGGGTTTGGTCCAGCGGGCGGGCGCCGTCTTTCAGGGCACGGGTGAAGAACGCATTGAAGTGCTCGTAGGCGGTCACGTCTTCAACCAGGGCCTGGGACATATCCACTTGATAGCGTTTGGCGAACCACGTGGTGAAGGCGTTCTTGAACCAACGCACACGGCACTCGGCAACGCAGCCGGCCAGGCGCGATAGCAAGTGGTGTGGCAGCAAGTACTGGCTGAGGATGAACAACTGCTTTTTCATTGACTGTCCTTTAAACCTTAAATCTCAACGGGGGTGTCGGGGTGGTTGCCCCATTCGCCCCAGGAACCGGCATAACCTTTGACTCGCGGATAACCGAGCGCCTTGGCCACCAGGTAGGTGAAGCCAGAGCGGTGGTGAGTCTGGCAGTGGGTGATGATTTCTTTGTCTTTGGTCAGCCCGAGGTCTTCGAGGATCTGCTGCATGTCACGGCGGATGCGCAGGTTGCGTGCCTTGTCCATGCCAGCGGTCCATTCGAAGTTCACGGCGCCGGGGATGTGCCCGCCTTTGGCTGCGAGCACCTTTTCACCGGAATATTCCAGTGGGCCGCGTGCGTCCCAGATACCCAGGTCAGCAGCGCCGAGGCGGCTTTGCAGGTATTCGCGGGTAGCCGTTGGGCCGTCATGCAGCGTGAGGCTGACCGGGCCACCGACCGGAGCGGGCACCTCGGTGGAGACCGGGTGCTTTTCTTCCAGCCAAGCCAACAGGCCGCCGTCGAGGTAGTGATATTTCTGGTGGCCGATCACGTCGAGCATCCAGATAAAACGGCCGGCCCAGCCGCCGCCTTCGTCGTCGTAGACCACGTAGGTCGCGTCGGGTGTGTGGCCCAGTTCGCCGAAGAGTTTTTCCAGGTCAGCCTTGTGCGGCAGCAGGCCGGGGGCCGGCGGCTGGCCCAGTTGGGTGCGCTTGGGGTCAACGAAATGCGCGCCGGGGATATGCCCTTCGGCGTAGCGGGCGGCACTGGTGAGGTCCACCAGAATCAGGTGTTCGGCATCGAGGCGACCGACCAGGTCGCTGGATTCGATCACCAGCGGCAAGCCAGAGAAGTCAGGCATGTGAGGTCTCCTGGGCACAAATGTTGGCGATAAAGGACCGCGATTGTAGCGCAAGCATCAGGCGCTGCGGTTGGTAAAGCAGTGCAGGGCTTTTTCGATGCATTGGGCGGTTTTGCCGAAGGCCTGCACGGTGGTTTCCGAGAACGGCCCGCCACCTTGGTCGGCCACCATCAGCATCACGACTTTGCCGTTGCAGCTCAGGGAGCGCAGTAGCAGGTGTTCGCCGTTGAATAGGCGTCGCAGGATCGGCGGCAGCAGTGCGGAGAACTGCGCGTGGTTGTCGGGGTTGAGGCGCACTTGGGCGGACTTTTCCAGCAAGCGCTGCAATAGCGTGCTGTGGACCACATCCAGGCTCAGGTTGGCAGCGTCCTTCGGCAGCCCGTCTACCTGATGCACGCGCAAGGTGCTCTGGGCGCGATCGGTCATCAGCAGCATGACTCGCTGCATGCCGCTGGCCACCAGGGCTTCCTTGGCGCAGGTGGTCAGGTGCATGGCGTTGGCGAAGCGGCTGGGTTCTACCAGCAGCTCGGTGCAGCGTTTGCGCCAGATGGCCAAGGCTTCGGCGGTGGGCGGCGGTGCAGGCAGCAGGCCGCGATGAATCTTTTGCACATGCCACGGCCAGATCAGCGACAGCGCGGGGTGCCAAAGGTCGGGCATCACGGTGGTGCGCGCGCTGGTCACGGCTTGCTGGTGAACCTGTTGCTGCACTTCACCCAGTGGCTGTTGCAGGTACAGGGCGGTCAGGTATTGCCAGCGTTCGGTGTGCGGGCAGGTCCAGGACTCCTGGGCTGACATTGCCAAGCCGTTTGCCAGCAGCACTGTATTGGCGGGCTGGTTCAGCCAGCGGCGCAGGTTGGGTTCGGCATCGAGCAATTGCTGGTGGCGCAGTGGGTCGTCTTCGCGAGCGATATGCAGCGCCTTGACCAGCAAGCGCTGTTCGTTCAGCAACAGGTTATAGCCCTGGGAAACCCAGATCGGCAGGTGCCAGGCCTCGGTCAGGCCCACGCACAGGTCCAGCAGGCGTACGCCGAACAGTTCTTGCTCGACCTCGCGCGCCGACTGGCCCTTGTGGATAACCCGCAACTCCCACTCTTCGAGGAGCTTGGGATAGGCCACCGCCATCGGCCACAGTGGCGACAAGAACAGGAGGCTGCCCCAGTGAATGTCTTGCCACAGTCGCGCCAGGCGACTACCGAACAAGCCGTTGGCTTGCTGCGAGGCATGCTGGCTCACCAGCAATAGCTGGCGCAGCGCAACGGGAATTTCTTGGGCTGGCACTGAGGGCAGGCGCGCCAGCAGTTCTTCGGCCCGCTTTAGGCCCAGTCGATTGAGCGCTACTTCAAGGTTTTCCGCTGGCTCCGCCAGGCTGCCTTGAGTGTGGCTGTTGGCCTCACGCATCACGCTGAGCACCAGCGCCGGGCTACTTTGCATCAGCTCGGCAATATCTCGTAATGAGCTGCGGTTATCGCGGATGGCTTTGCTTACGCGGTCGTGGCTTGCCTGCGGCACAGGCAGCAACACGTCGTCCAGGCGCTTGATCCAAGCGGCGAGAGAGAAAGGTCTTACAGATAGGACTGTCGTTTCATTAGCCATGGTAGGGGCGCGATCATCACTTGCGGTCAACACGCCCGGAACGGGCCGAACTGGCTTTTCGCCTTAACGGGCTATAGTCTGGCGCAGTTTTGCCGATAAGTAGAACAAGAGTTTTTCAGTTCCCCCAAATATGTCCATGAACCCGACGGCGCAAGTACTCATCTCCTATGGCTAAAATTATCGGCATCATCGTCGTCTTCGCAAGCGTGCTCGGCGGGTACGTCCTGTCCCACGGCAAAATTGCTGCGCTGATCCAGCCCTTCGAGGTGATGATCATCGGTGGCGCGGCACTGGGTGCGTTCCTGCAGGCGAACCCCGGCTACATGACCATGCACGTGATCAAGAAGTCGCTGGGCATGTTCGGCTCACGCTTCACCCACACCTTCTATCTAGAGGTGCTGGGCCTGGTCTACGAGATCCTCAACAAGAGCCGCCGCGAAGGCATGATGGCCATTGAGGCTGATATTGAAGACGCCGCCGCCAGCCCGATTTTCGCCAAGTACCCGGCCGTGCTCAAAGATGAGCGCATGACCGCCTACATCTGTGACTACCTGCGCATCATGTCCTCCGGCAACATGGCCCCCCATGAGCTGGAAGGCTTGTTCGACATGGAACTGTTCAGCCTAAAAGAAGAACTGGAGCACCCGTCCCACGCCGTCACTGGTATTGCCGACGGCATGCCCGGCTTCGGTATCGTGGCGGCGGTACTCGGTATTGTGGTGACCATGGCCTCCCTGGGTGAGGGCGACCAGGCAGCCATCGGTATGCACGTAGGTGCGGCACTGGTGGGTACCTTCTTCGGTATTCTCGCGGCCTACGGCTTCTTCGGTCCGCTGGCGACCTCCCTGGCGCATGACGCCAAGGAAGAAATCAACCTGTATGAATCGATCAAGGCCAGTCTGGTAGCCTCCGCTTCCGGCATGCCACCGTCGTTGGCGGTGGAGTTCGGTCGCAAGGTGCTATACCCGAAACATCGCCCAAGCTTCGCCGAGCTGGAACAAGCGGTTCGCGGTCGCTAAGCCATGGAAAACAACCAGCCGATAATCATCAAGCGCGTCAAGCGCTTCGCTGCGGGGCACCATGGTGGCGCCTGGAAAATCGCCTTCGCCGACTTTGCGACGGCGATGATGGCGTTCTTCCTGGTGTTGTGGCTGATGTCCACCGCCACTCCGGAACAGAAGATCGCCATCGCCGGCTACTTCAAAGACCCGATTGGTTTCTCGGAGAGCGGTACACCCTTTGTGATCGACCTCGGCGGTTCCCCGCAGTTGTCGCCTGAGCGCACCATCAACCCGGAAATCAAGACCGAAGCGCCCCAGGAAAAAATCCCGATCGAGCGCGACACCGTCGAGGCCATGGCCGAGCAAGTCGAGCAGGAGCGCCTTGAGCTGCTGCTACAAGAGCTGCAGACCAAGGTTGAGGAAAACCCGCAACTGCTGAAGTTCAAGGATCAGATCTCCTTCGAAATCACGCCTGAAGGCTTGCGCATTCAGATCACCGACGCCGCCAACCGGCCGATGTTCGATTCTGGCAGTGCGCGCCTGAAGCCGTACTTCGAAGACATCCTGCTGGCCATGGCCGACACCATCAAGGCGGTGCCGAACAAGATCAGCATCAGTGGCCACACCGACGCCAAGCCTTATGCGGGTCAGGGCGACTTCGGCAACTGGGAACTCTCGGCCAACCGCGCCAACGCCGCACGCCGCGCGCTGGTAGCGGGCAGCTATCCTGATCCGCAAGTGGCGCGGGTGGTGGGGTTTGCGTCCTCGCAGCTGTTTGATCATGCGGACCCTTACAACCCGGTCAACCGTCGAATCGATATCGTAGTGCTGACCAAAAAGGCCCAGCGTGCCATCGAGGGTGATCAACCGCCGCCGGCGCCGACACCAGGTGCAGGCGCGCCAGGTGAAGTGCCAGCCGACCCGAACGCCATTCCGCCAGGCCAGGAACCGCTGCCGGCTCATGAGCTGCGGCAGAAGCTGAACCTGTTTGATGATGGTGGGGTGAAGGATCCTACGGCGCCTAAGACGGGTTCCTAAGCCACACAAACAACAAGGCCGCGATCATCGCGGCCTTGCTGTTTGTGAGTGAGCTTTTTGTGGCGAGGGAGCTTGCTCCCTCGCCACAAGGCTCAGTAACTGCTCTCTGGCAAGCTCGCAATAATCGACCGATAGCTGTTCATCCGTTGCTGCTGCACGCGCCCATCTTCCAAGGCCTTGAGCAATGCACAACCCGGCTCGCGGTCGTGTTTGCAGTCGCGGAAACGGCAGGTGCCGATCAGGTCGTTGAACTCGATAAAGCCCGCTTCCACATCGCTGCGGCTGACGTGGCCGAGGCCGAATTCACGAATGCCCGGGGAGTCGATCAGCTCGCCGCCGCCGGGGAAGTGGAACAGCCGCGCGGTGGTGGTGGTGTGGGTGCCCTGGCCGGACAGTTCCGACAGTGGGCCCACGCGGGTTTCGACTTCCGGTAGCAGGCTGTTGACCAGCGAGGACTTGCCCACGCCGGACTGGCCGACAAATACGCTGATGCGTCCGTCCAACTGCTGTTGCAGTTGTTCCATGCCATTACCGTGATGGGCCGACACTTCCAGCACCGGATAACCCAAGGTGCGATACACCGCCAGCAACGCGTTGAGCGCCGGGGCGTTCTGCTCGTCGATCAGGTCGAATTTGTTCAGCAGCAACAACGGGCGAATGCCAGCATGTTCGGCTGCCACCAGGTAGCGGTCGATCAGGTTGGCATGAGGCTCGGGCAGCGGCGCGAACACGATCACGATCATGTCGACGTTGGCCGCCACTGGCTTGAGCTGGCCCCGGCTGTCCGGGCGGCGCAGTTCGGTGGTGCGCGGTAGCTGGGCGACGATCACGCCGATGCCTTGGTTGCCGGCACGCCATACCACTTGGTCGCCGGTGACCAGCGCCGGCAGGTTGGCACGTAGGTGGCAGCGGAACACCTGGCCTGCGAGTTCGCCTTCCAGCGCCTCGACTTCAACCTGCACGCCAAAGTGCGCGATTACCAGGCCCGTTTGTTCAGGCCCCAGGTCGCCGCCTTCAAGCGCTTCCACGGCGGAGGATTCACGTTTGGCGGCGCGAGCGGCGCGTTCACCCTGAATCTTTTCGATGCGCCAGTTTTGGCGACGATTGAGCTGGCGTTTGGCCATTGGTGTTCCGTGTCGATAATGCAAAGGTTAGGTAAAACGGTCGCGAGTCTAGCACGCCCCTGCCTGCTAAACTGCGCAGCTACGCCAAGGTGCCAAGAGAATCAAACCATGCAAAACCCACAGAACCTGATTTGGATCGATCTGGAAATGACCGGTCTGAACCCTGACACCGACGTCATCATTGAGATGGCCACGATTGTCACCGACAGCAACCTCAATACCTTGGCCGAAGGTCCAGTGATCGCGATCCACCACAACGACGCCGTGCTCGCCACCATGGATGAGTGGAACACCCGCACCCACGGTAATTCCGGCCTGACCCAGCGCGTGCGCGACAGCCGTATCAGCATGGCCGAGGCCGAGGCCGAAACCATCGCTTTCCTGGAAAAATGGGTGCCAAAGGGCAAGTCGCCGATCTGTGGTAACAGCATCTGCCAGGATCGCCGCTTCCTCTATACCCATATGAAGGGGCTGGAAAGCTACTTCCACTACCGCAACCTGGATGTGTCCACGCTCAAGGAGTTGGCTGCGCGTTGGGCGCCGGAAATCAAAGACAGCTTCCATAAAGGCAGCACGCATTTGGCGCTGGATGATATTCGTGAGTCGATCGCCGAGTTGCAGCATTACCGCAAGCACTTCATCAAGGCTTGATTGAGCGGCGCCTGGCCTTACGCCTTCGCGAGCAAGCCCGCTCCCACACTTGACCACGTTTCGCCAGGATAAACGCGGTCAAGTGTGGGAGCGGGCTTGCTCGCGAAGGGCGCTACTCGGTCTTTCGCCTAGCGCCCCCTTTTGGTGCCCTCACCAAATGATTAGACTGCCGGCCTAATCGCAAGGATCGCCATCATGCTGTTGATGCTCTACCTCATCGCCATCACCGCCGAAGCCATGACGGGCGCGCTGTCTGCTGGGCGGCGCGGCATGGACTGGTTTGGCGTAGTGCTGATTGCCTGCGTGACGGCACTGGGCGGCGGTTCGGTGCGCGATGTACTGCTGGGGCACTACCCGTTGACCTGGGTCAAACACCCGGAATACCTGGTGTTGACCTCTATCGCGGCGCTGGTGACGATCTTTATTGCCCCGTTGATGCGCCGCTTGCGCTCGCTGTTCCTGGCGCTCGATGCCGTGGGACTGGTGGCATTCACCCTGATCGGCTGCATGACCGCGCTAGAGATGGGCCACGGCATGCTGGTGGCCTCGGTCAGTGGGGTGATCACTGGGGTGTTTGGCGGCATCCTGCGGGATATCTTCTGCAACGATATTCCGCTGATCTTCCGCCGTGAGCTCTACGCCAGCGTGTCGTTCCTCGCCGCCTGGTTCTACATGCTGTGTCTCTACCTCGAATTGCCCAGTGAGCAATCGATTCTGCTGACCCTGTTCAGCGGCTTTCTATTGCGTTTGCTGGCGATCCGCTTTCACTGGGAAATGCCCAAGTTTGTCTACAGCGACGACGTGCACTAGCGCGTGGCGTGCTGGTTCAGTGCCCACTCGACGTGTTCGCGTACCAGTTCAGAAGGGTAATCCCTGCGCGCCTTCAAGGCTTCCAGCACGGGTATGCTTGACGGCGCGTTGCCCAGGCCGACCGCCAGGTTGCGCAGCCAGCGCTCATAACCGGCGCGACGCAGGGGCGAGCCTTCGGTGCTGCTGAGGAATTTATCTTCGTCCCACATGAACAGCTCGGCCAGCTCGGCGTTGTCCAGGTTGTGCCGTGGCTTGAAATCGCTTTCGGCGGTAGCGCGAGCGAAACGATTCCACGGGCACACGATCTGACAGTCATCGCAGCCGAATACGCGGTTGCCGATGAGTGGGCGCAAGTCTTCCGGGATCGCGCTCTTGAGTTCGATGGTCAGGTACGAAATGCAGCGCCGGGCGTCCAGCACATAAGGGCCGACGAAGGCATTGGTGGGGCAGATGTCCAGGCACGCGGTGCAGCGGCCGCAGTGTTCGGTGCTGTGGGGGGCGTCCACCGGCAGTGGCAAGTCGACAAACAGCTCACTCAAAAAGAAATAGCTGCCAGCCTTGCGATTGAGCACCAGGGTATTTTTGCCGATCCAACCCAGGCCGGCCTGTTCGGCGATGGCTTTTTCCAGCACCGGTGCACTGTCGACAAACGCGCGAAAGCCGAATGGGCCGATCTGTGCCTGGATGCGGTCGGCCAGTTGCTGCACGCGCTTGCGGATCAGTTTGTGATAGTCGCGGCCCAGGGCGTAGCGCGAGATGTAGGCCTTCTCCGGCTTGGCCAGCAACTGGGCCATTTGCGTGTCACCCGGCAGGTAGTCCATGCGCAGCGAGACCACGCGCAAGGTGCCTGGCACCAGTTCATCCGGGTGCGAACGTTTGCTGCCGTGGGCGCCCATGTATTCCATCTCGCCGTGGTAGCCCGCGTCGAGCCAGCGTTGCAGGTGCTGTTCATGCTCAGCCAGGTCCAGGCCGCTGATGCCGACTTGTTGAAAACCCAGTTCGCGACCCCAGTCTTTGATCGATTGGGCGAGGGCGGGCAGATCGGACGTAATAGCAGGCATGAGACACGGGAAACCACAGGTTAGATGCGTATAATTCTGCCAGACATCGGAGCTTGAAGACGCATGCCGCACACAAAACACGAAATTCCCGACGTTCAACCGTTGTTGCACGGCCATCTGCCGCAGCTGGTTGCCCGTTCCCCAGACGCTCACAAAGGCCAGTTCGGCCACCTATTGGTCATCGGCGGTGATCGCGGCTTTGGCGGCGCCGCGCTGCTGAGCGCCGAGAGCGCCTTGCGCAGTGGGGCCGGCATGGTTTCCCTGGCGACGCGAGCTGAGCATGTGCCCGCTGCGCTGGCCCGTTTGCCAGAGGTCATGACCGTGGGCGTGAGCTCGGCCAACCAGTTAATGGGGTTGCTCGAAAAAATCTCGGTGATTGTCATCGGCCCAGGGCTCGGTGAGGCCTCCTGGGGCAAAAGCCTGTTATCCGCCGCCGCCAACGCCGGGCAGCCGCAAGTGTGGGATGCCGACGCGCTGAATCAACTGGCCAAGGGCGGTATCAGCCTGCCGGCCAACTCGGTGATTACGCCGCATCCAGGCGAAGCCGCCCGTTTGATGGGCATCTCGACAGCCGAAGTTCAGGCCGATCGCCTTAAGGTTGCGCGCGCGCTCAGCCAGAAATTCAATGCAGTGGCTATCCTCAAGGGTGCTGGCAGTTTGATCGCCAGCCCGGACGGGCGTGTTTCGCGATGCGACCAAGGTCATCCGGCGATGGCAACGGCAGGTCTGGGGGATGTCCTGGCCGGCCTGGTGGGTGCCTTGCTGGCCCAAGGCATGCCGGCTTACGAGGCCAGCTGTCTGGCCGTGTGGTTGCACGCCACCGCCGGGGATCGCCAGGGCACCTTTGGTCGCGGGCTGGCGGCCAGTGACCTGATACCTGCCATTCGTCAATTATTGGAGGAGCAGTCGCCGTGCCTGAAGTAATCCTATTCCTGGCCGATGAAGAGGCCATGGTGGCGTTCGGTCATCGCATCGCTCAGGTCACGGCCGGAACGGGGCTGATCTTTCTCGAAGGTGACCTGGGGGCGGGCAAGACCACGTTGTCCCGGGGAATCATTCGCGGATTGGGCCACTCAGGCGCGGTAAAAAGCCCGACGTTCACCCTGGTAGAGCCCTACGAGATTGGCGACGTTCGCGCCTTTCACTTCGATCTCTATCGCTTGGTAGACCCCGAAGAGCTGGAGTACATGGGCATCCGTGATTACTTCGATGAAGATGCGTTGTGCCTGATCGAGTGGCCAGATAAAGGCACAGGCTTTTTGCCAAAGCCGGACCTGACCATTACCATTACGCCGCATGAATCAGGACGTCAGCTGAAGTTGTTGCCCCAGGGCGCGCGAGGCCAGTCGTGGTGCGCCGCTTTGGCATTGGAATTCAAATAATTGGTGGGGTTAGGTATGCGCTTTCGCGCGTTGGTTGCTGTCGTAGGGGTGTTGCTTGCGGCAATGACTGTCAATGCTCTGGCTGCTTCACAGGTGAAGAGTGTTCGCCTGTGGCGAGCGCCGGATAACACGCGACTGGTGTTCGACCTGTCTGGCCCGGTCCAGCACAGTGTCTTTACCCTGACGGCGCCTGATCGCCTGGTGATCGACATCAACGGTGCGACCCTGGCCGCGCCGCTCAAAGTGTCCACCGCTAACACGCCGATTACCGCCATGCGCTCGGCCCAACGTACGCCGACCGACCTGCGCGTCGTGATCGACCTGAAAAAGACCGTGACCCCGAAAAGCTTTGTGCTGGCGCCGAACGCCCAGTACGGCAACCGCCTGGTGGTCGATCTGTTCGACAACGCCGCCGATGCCAACCCGCCGCCAGCACCGCCCCCGAGCGTCGCGACGGTGCCAGCGGTGCCGGTCAACCCATCGCAGCCGCAGGTCAAATTGCCTCCGCCGCCACCAGCTCCGGCAGGCAAGCGCGACATTATCGTGGTGATCGACGCCGGCCACGGCGGTGAAGACCCAGGCGCCTCCGGCTCCCGTGGCCAGCACGAAAAAGACGTGGTGCTGGCGATTGCCCGTGAGCTGCAACGCCAGGTCAACGCCATGAAAGGCTATCGCGCCGAGCTGACGCGTACCGGTGACTACTTCATCCCGTTGCGCGGCCGTACCGAAATCGCCCGGAAGAAGGGCGCCGACCTGTTCGTCTCGATCCACGCCGACGCGGCACCGTCCACCGCTGCATTTGGTGCCTCGGTGTTTGCCCTGTCGGATCGCGGTGCTACCTCCGAGACCGCTCGTTGGTTGGCCGACAGCGAAAACCGTTCAGACTTGATCGGCGGGGCCGGCAACGTATCGTTGGATGACAAGGACAAGATGCTGGCTGGCGTACTGCTCGACCTGTCGATGACTGCTTCGCTGACCTCCAGCCTCAACGTGGGCCAGAAGGTCCTGAGCAATATCGGTCGCGTGACCTCGCTGCACAAGCAGCGTGTGGAACAGGCCGGGTTCATGGTGTTGAAGTCGCCGGACATCCCGTCGATCCTGGTGGAAACCGGGTTTATTTCCAACGCCAACGAAGCGTCCAAGCTGGCCAGTGCCAGCCACCAGCAGGCCCTGGCGCGCTCCATCAGCGCCGGTGTCCGGCAGTTCTTCCAGCAGAACCCACCGCCAGGCACGTATATCGCCTGGCTGCGCGACTCCGGCAAGATTGCCCAGGGCCCGCGTGACCATCGCGTGCAGCCCGGCGACACACTGGCCATGCTGGCGGTGCGTTTCCAGGTCTCGGCGGCTACCTTGCGCAGCGCCAACAACTTGAAAACCGATGAGTTGAAAGTGGGTCAGGTGCTGACCATCCCTGGCACTGAACTGGCGGCGCAGTAATGAGCGAATCCGTATTGAACAACGGCTCGCGCATTGAGCTGCTCAGCCCGCGCCTTGCCAACCAGATCGCTGCAGGCGAGGTGGTTGAGCGCCCGGCATCGGTGATCAAGGAGTTGCTGGAAAACAGCATCGACTCCGGCGCCAAGCGCATTGACGTGGATGTGGAGCAGGGCGGCGTCAAGCTGCTGCGGGTGCGTGACGACGGCAGCGGCATCTCCTCCGATGATCTGCCGCTGGCCTTGGCCCGTCACGCCACCAGCAAGATTCGCGACCTGGAAGACCTTGAGCGGGTAATGAGCCTCGGTTTTCGCGGTGAGGCCCTGGCCTCCATCAGCTCCGTGGCACGCCTGACTCTTACCTCGCGCACCCGCAGCGCCGAACAGGCCTGGCAAGTGGAAACCGAAGGCCGCGATATGGCGCCTCGGGTCCAGCCGGCCGCCCACCCGGTGGGCACTTCGGTGGAAGTGCGCGACCTGTTCTTCAACACCCCGGCGCGGCGCAAATTCCTCAAGGCTGAAAAAACCGAATTCGATCACCTGCAAGAAGTCATCAAGCGCCTGGCCTTGGCGCGTTTTGACGTGGCGTTTCATCTGCGTCACAACGGCAAGACCATCCTCAGCCTGCACGAAGCCCATGATGATGCCGCGCGCGCGCGCCGTGTCTCGGCTATCTGTGGCTCGGGTTTCCTGGAGCAGGCGCTGCCGATCGAAATCGAGCGCAATGGCCTGCGTTTATGGGGTTGGGTTGGTTTGCCGACCTTCTCCCGCAGCCAGGCGGACTTGCAGTACTTCTTTGTGAATGGCCGTGCGGTGCGCGACAAACTGGTGGCGCACGCGGTACGCCAGGCGTATCGCGATGTGCTGTTCAACGGTCGTCATCCCACGTTTGTGCTGTTTTTCGAGGTTGACCCGTCGGTGGTCGACGTCAATGTGCACCCGACCAAGCACGAAGTGCGCTTCCGTGATGGGCGCATGGTGCACGACTTCCTCTACGGCACCTTGCACCGCGCCTTGGGCGATGTGCGCCCTGATGACCAGCTGTCTGCGCCGATTGTGACGGCAGTGGTGCGGCCAAGCGGCCCGGAGGCTGGCGAGTTCGGGCCTCAGGGCGAGATGAGCCTGGCGGGCAACCTGTTGCAGTCGCCGCAGCCACAGCCTGCGTATACAGCACCGGGTTCGGGTTCGGGGGCCGGCTACCAGTATCAATACACGCCGCGTCCGCAATCGGCGGTTCCGGTGGCGGAGGCCCAGGCGGCCTATCGCGAGTTTTTCGCGCCGCTGCCGGGTGCCGAGCCTGGTGCGGTGGCGTTGCCGGAAGGCGGCGGTGATATTCCGCCGCTGGGCTATGCGCTGGCGCAGCTCAAGGGTATCTACATCCTGGCCGAAAACGCCCACGGCCTGGTGCTGGTAGATATGCACGCCGCCCACGAGCGGATTATGTACGAGCGACTCAAGATCGCTATGGCCAGCGAAGGTCTCAGCGGCCAGCCGCTGCTGGTGCCCGAATCCCTGGCGGTCAGCCAGCGTGAAGCCGATTGCGCCGAAGAGCATGCCGGCGTATTCCAGAGCCTTGGCTTTGAATTGCAGCGCCTGGGCCCGGAAACCCTGGCCATCCGCCAGATTCCCGCGCTGCTCAAGCAGGCCGAGGCCAACCGGCTCGTTGCCGACGTACTGGCCGACCTGATGGAGTACGGCACCAGTGACCGCGTCCAGGCCCATATCAACGAGCTGCTCGGCACCATGGCCTGCCACGGTGCAATCCGCGCCAATCGCCGGCTGGCCTTGCCAGAAATGAACGGCCTGCTACGCGACATGGAGAACACCGAACGCAGCGGTCAATGCAACCATGGCCGGCCGACCTGGACCCAGATGGGCCTGGACGATCTGGACAAACTGTTCTTGCGCGGTCGCTGATGAGTGCCTTGCCCCCCGCGATTTTCTTGATGGGCCCTACGGCCGCTGGCAAGACCGACCTGGCCATCGAGCTGACCAAGGTGCTGCCGTGCGAGCTGATCAGTGTCGATTCTGCCCTGGTTTACCGGGGCATGGATATTGGTACGGCCAAGCCTTCCAAAGCGTTGTTGGCGCAGTATCCGCACAAGCTGATCGATATCATCGACCCGTCCGAGAGCTATTCGGCGGCCGATTTCCGTACCGATGCCTTGGCCGCCATGGCCGAGATCACCGCACGCGGCAATATTCCGCTGCTGGTGGGCGGTACGATGCTCTACTACAAGGCTTTGCAGGAAGGTCTGGCGGACATGCCGCCAGCCGATGCACAGGTACGTGCCGAGCTTGAAGAAGAGGCTGCGCGCCTTGGCTGGCAAGCCCTGCACGACCAGTTGGCCGCCGTGGACCCGGTGTCGGCTGCGCGAATTCATCCCAATGACCCCCAGCGCCTCACGCGCGCGTTGGAAGTCTGGCGTGTAAGTGGCCAGACGATGACTGAACATAGGCTGAAACAAACTGCGCAAAGTGCCGACGCAGGCGCATCTGGACAGTCACAATTGCCCTATACTGTGGCGAATCTGGCCATTGCCCCGGCAAATCGCCAGGTGCTGCATGACCGAATTGCACAAAGATTCACAATTATGTTGGAACAGGGGTTCGTGGACGAGGTCGTAGCACTGCGTTCCAGAGGTGACCTGCACCCAGGGTTGCCTTCGATACGTGCTGTAGGCTATCGCCAAGTCTGGGATCATCTGGATGGCAAGCTGTCGTCAGCCGAGATGCAGGAGCGCGGCATCATCGCCACGCGCCAATTGGCGAAGCGCCAGTTCACCTGGCTGCGCAGCTGGAGCGATTTGCACTGGTTGGACAGCCTGGACAGCGACAATCTGTCACGCGCCTTGAAATACTTGGGAACGGTCTCCATATTGAGCTGAGTCCTTGCAATTGCCGTCTATCCTTGGGGGTGTGACGGTCATAAGCTATCTATTTTCCGATTTTTTATTATTGATCCTTAAAGGAGTGCGGCACATGTCAAAAGGGCATTCGCTACAAGACCCTTACTTGAATACTTTACGTAAAGAGAAAGTGGGGGTTTCCATCTACCTGGTCAACGGTATCAAGCTGCAAGGCACGATCGAGTCGTTCGACCAGTTCGTGATCCTGCTGAAAAACACCGTCAGCCAGATGGTTTACAAGCACGCTATCTCGACAGTGGTTCCAGTTCGTCCGATTCGCCTGCCTAGCGCAGCCGGTGACGAAGTGGGTGACGCTGAGCCAGGTAACGCCTGATAGGAGTCTCCTTTGTTCTTTGAGCGCCACGGTGGTGGTGAGCGGGTAATCCTCGTTCACTTGGATGGACAGGACCCTGAGGCGCGCGAAGATCCGCAGGAGTTTCAGGAGTTGGCAAATTCGGCCGGCGCCGAGACCGTTGCGTTTTTTAACGTACCGCGTCATCGGCCAACCGCCAAATTCCTGATTGGCAGCGGCAAGGTCGAGGAGCTTCGCGACCTGGTCCACGCCGAAGAAGCCGATCTGGTGATCTTCAATCACATCCTCACGCCCAGTCAGGAACGTAACCTCGAACGTGTTTTCGAGTGTCGCGTGATCGACCGTACCGGCCTGATTCTCGATATTTTCGCCCAGCGCGCCCGTACCCATGAAGGCAAGCTCCAGGTCGAACTGGCCCAGCTTGACCACATGAGCACCCGGCTGGTCCGCGGCTGGACTCACCTTGAGCGTCAGGGTGGCGGTATCGGCATGCGTGGTCCGGGTGAAACCCAGCTCGAAACCGACCGGCGCCTGCTGCGGGTTCGCCTGCGCCAGATCAAGGGCCGCCTGGAAAAAGTCCGCAGCCAGCGCGAGCAATCGCGACGTGGCCGTTCCCGTGCGGATATCCCGACCGTGTCTCTGGTGGGCTATACCAACGCCGGCAAATCCACGCTGTTCAACAACGTGACCAAGTCCGACGTGTACGCGGCCGACCAACTGTTCGCCACCCTCGACCCGACCTTGCGCCGCCTGGACCTGGCCGATCTGGGGCCGATAGTCCTGGCGGACACCGTGGGCTTCATTCGTCACTTGCCGCACAAGCTGGTCGAGGCATTTCGGTCTACGCTCGAAGAGTCGAGCAATTCCGACTTGCTGTTGCACGTGATCGATGCGGCCGAACCGGATCGCATGTTGCAGATTGAGCAGGTGATGTTGGTGTTGGGCGAGATTGGTGCCCAGGACTTGCCGATCCTTGAGGTCTATAACAAACTCGATTTGCTTGAAGGCGTTGAGCCACAAATCCAGCGTGACGAGAACGGCAAGCCCCAGCGGGTTTGGTTGTCGGCGCGTGATGGCAGTGGTTTGGAGCTGCTTGAACAAGCCATTGCCGAGTTGCTTGGCAGCGATTTGTTCGTCGGCACCTTGCGCTTGCCCCAGCGTTTTGCTCGACTGCGTGCACAGTTTTTCGAGTTAGGCGCGGTACAGAAAGAAGAACATGACGAAGAAGGTGTCAGCTTGCTGGCCGTTCGATTGCCGCGCTCGGAGCTGAATCGGCTGGTTAGCCGTGAAGGCGTTGTACCGACAGAGTTCATCGAACAACACACTTTGCAATAAAAGCCTCCGAAAGCGGTTGTGCCGCAGTAGCAGGCATTCTGTAGCATTGGTCGGCGCGCCGTGGGTGCGTCTTTGCTTTATCAGATGGAGAGCGCTATGGCTTGGAATGAGCCGGGTGGCAACTCGAATAATCAGGATCCTTGGGGTGGTAAACGCCGCAATAATGGCGACCGCAAGGGGCCACCAGATCTCGACGAGGCCTTCCGAAAGCTGCAGGAAAGCCTGAATGGGTTGTTCGGTGGTGGAAAAAAACGTGGTGGTGACGACGGCGGTCGCACAAGCAAGGGCGGCGGCTACGGCCTGCTGGGTCTTGGTCTTGTGGTACTGGCGGCGGTCTGGCTGTACAGCGCCGTATACGTGGTGGACGAGCAGGAGCAAGCCGTGGTGCTGCGCTTCGGCAAGTACTACGAGACTGTCGGCCCGGGCCTGAATATCTACTTCCCGCCGATCGACAAGAAGTACATGGAAAACGTCACGCGTGAGCGTGCCTACACCAAGCAGGGCCAGATGCTGACCGAAGACGAGAACATCGTCGAAGTGCCGCTGACCGTGCAGTACAAGATCAGCAACCTGCAGGACTTCGTGCTGAATGTTGATCAGCCGGAAATCAGCCTGCAACACGCAACCGAAAGCGCCTTGCGCCACGTGGTGGGTTCTACCGCCATGGACCAGGTGCTGACCGAAGGTCGTGAGTTGATGGCCAGCGAGATCAAGGAGCGCCTGCAACGGTTCCTCGACACTTATCGCACCGGTATCACCGTGACCCAGGTCAACGTACAGAGCGCAGCTGCACCGCGCGAAGTACAGGAAGCCTTCGATGACGTGATCCGCGCCCGTGAAGACGAGCAGCGTTCGCGTAACCAGGCTGAAACCTACGCCAACGGTGTTGTGCCGGAAGCTCGTGGTCAGGCCCAGCGTATCCTTGAGGATGCCAACGGTTATCGTGACGAAGTGGTCTCCCGCGCCAAGGGTGAGGCGGACCGCTTTACCAAACTGGTTGCCGAGTACCGCAAGGCACCTGAAGTTACCCGTGAGCGTCTGTACCTGGACACCATGCAGGAAGTCTTCAGCAACACCAGCAAGGTTCTCGTGACCGGCAGCAAAGGTGGGCAGAACAACCTGCTGTACCTGCCGCTGGACAAGATGATCGAAGGTGGTCGTAGCAGCACCAGTGCGCCGTCGACCAGTTCGAATGCCGCTGCCAATGAAGCGAGCGCACGTGCGGCCGCTGACTTGCTGCAACAGCAAACACGTACCAGGGAGAGTCGTTGATGAGCAATAAATCGCTGACAGCCCTGATTGTGGGTGTCGTCGTGGTCATCGCTGCCTGGAACTGCTTCTACATCGTGTCTCAGACCGAGCGCGCGGTGTTGCTGCAATTCGGTCGTGTGGTCCAGGCGGATGTCCAGCCGGGTTTGCATGTGAAAGTCCCCTACGTCAACCAGGTGCGCAAGTTCGATGGCCGCCTGATGACCCTGGATGCACCGACACAACGCTTCCTGACCCTGGAAAAGAAAGCCGTGATGGTTGACGCCTACGCCAAGTGGCGCGTCAAGGATGCCGAGCGCTTCTACACCGCGACCTCCGGCCTCAAGCAGATTGCCGACGAGCGTTTGTCGCGCCGTCTGGAATCGGGTCTGCGCGACCAGTTTGGTAAGCGCACCCTGCACGAGGTGGTCTCTGGCGAGCGTGACGCGCTGATGGCTGACATCACGCGTTCATTGAACGCCATGGCAGAAAAAGAGCTGGGCATCGAAGTGATCGATGTTCGGGTCAAGGCCATCGACCTGCCGAAGGAAGTGAACCGCAGCGTGTTCGAACGTATGAGCACCGAGCGTGAACGTGAGGCCCGTGAGCACCGCGCCAAGGGTAACGAGTTGGCTGAAGGTATCCGTGCGGATGCCGACCGTCAGCGTCGTGTACTGCTGGCAGAAGCCTATCGCGAGTCTGAAGAGGCCCGTGGTGATGGTGATGCCCAGGCTGCGGCGATCTACGCCAAGGCTTATGGCCAGGACCAGGAGTTCTACGCGTTCTACCGTAGCCTGCGTGCCTACCGTGAAAGCTTCGCGAACAAAACCGACGTCATGGTGCTGGACCCAAGCAGCGACTTCTTCCGCTACCTGGAAAAGTCCAAGTAACCAGCCTGTGACTCTGTAGGACGCACTCCGTCGGGCGGCTAAAACGCCTGGCGGGGTGATCCTTTCAGAAAACGGGTGTATGATGCGGCAGCCGGGAAATTCCCGGCTTTTTTGCGTCTGCATGTTTGATTCGGCAGGCGTGACAGGTTTTTCGAGGAAAGTGCCCGACGAGGCCGCTAGCAGGCCGTTCGTCACGTCGCTCTTGCGCGTGGTTTATGCAGGGGGCGGGCATTTTCTGCTTCACTCAAGGCTCGGCCGAGGGCTGGCCGCCCGGATCAAAGGGGAATGGCGTAATGGCAACGGTAGACCGCTGGCTGCTGCCAGATGGCATCGAAGAAGTACTGCCACCAGAAGCTGCGCGCATTGAAGTAGCGCGCCGCCAGGTGTTGGATCTGTTCCAGAGCTGGGGTTACGAGTTTGTCGTGACCCCCCATATCGAGTACCTGGAATCCCTGCTGACCGGCGCGGGCCAGGACCTGGATCTGCGCACCTTCAAGGTCATCGACCCGCAATCGGGCCGGCAAATGGGTTTCCGTGCTGACATCACGCCGCAAGTGGCGCGCATCGATGCGCACACCTTGCGTCGCGAAGGCCCGAGCCGCCTTTGCTACGCCGGCAGCGTGCTGCATGCACAGCCGCGCGCGTTGTCGTCTTCCCGTAGCCCGATCCAGTTGGGCGCCGAGTTGTACGGCGATGCCAGCCCGAGCAGTGACGTTGAAGTGATCAGCTTGATGCTGGCCATGCTGCAATTGGCTGATGTGCCGGATGTGCACATGGACCTGGGCCACGTGGGTATCTACCGCGGCCTGGCCCGTGCGGCTGGTTTGTCCGGAGAAGTGGAGCAACAGTTGTTCGATGCCCTGCAGCGTAAGGCCATCGACGAAGTCATCGCCCTGACCGAAGGCGTGCCTGCGGATCTCGCCGGCATGCTGCGTGCGCTGGTGAACCTGTGCGGCGGCCGTGAAGTGCTGGTGGCTGCGCGTGAGCGCCTGGCGAATGCACCGGCCCCGGTTCTGGCTGCATTGGACGACGTGCTGGCGATTGCCGAGCAGTTGTCGGCGCGTTTCCCGCAGTTGCCGCTGTATTTTGACCTGGGTGAATTGCGCGGGTACCACTACCACACGGGTGTGGTGTTCGCCGTGTTTGTGCCGGGTGTTGGCCAAGCCATCGCCCAAGGTGGTCGTTACGACGACATCGGCGCCGACTTCGGTCGTGCGCGTCCGGCCACCGGTTTTTCCACCGATTTGAAAACCCTGGTGACCCTGGGGCGTGCTGAGGTCGAGCTGCCGTCTGGTGGCATCTGGATGCCCGACAGTACGGACGCAGCACTCTGGCAGCAGGTTTGCCAGTTGCGCAGTGAGGGTCAGCGTGTCGTCCAGGCCTTGCCTGGACAGCCATTGGCCGCCGCCCGTGAAGCGGACTGCGACCAGCAATTGATTCTGCAGAACGGGCTTTGGCAAGTATCGCCACTGGCTTCTTGAGTTTTCCTGCCGGCCATCGCCGGCACCAAGTTTGCGCGAATGAGGACAAGTGTTATGGGTAAGAATGTCGTAGTCCTGGGCACCCAATGGGGTGATGAGGGCAAAGGCAAGATCGTTGATCTGCTGACCGAACATGCCGCTGCCGTAGTGCGCTACCAAGGTGGCCACAACGCTGGCCACACCCTGGTCATCGATGGCGAAAAAACCGTCTTGCACCTGATCCCGTCGGGCGTACTGCGCGAAGGCGTGCAGTGCCTGATCGGCAACGGCGTGGTGGTCGCACCTGACGCCCTGCTGCGCGAGATCACCAAGCTGGAAGAGAAAGGCGTACCGGTGCGTGAGCGCCTGCGTATCAGCCCGTCCTGCCCGCTGATCCTGTCCTTCCACGTTGCGCTGGACCAGGCTCGTGAAAAGGCCCGTGGCGAGCTGAAGATCGGCACCACCGGTCGCGGTATCGGCCCGGCCTACGAAGACAAGGTTGCACGTCGTGGCCTGCGTGTGGGCGACCTGCTCAACATGCCGCGCTTTGAAGACAAGCTGCGTGAGCTGGTGGATTACCACAACTTCATGCTGGTGGGTTACTACAAAGAGCCGGCCATCGAGTTCGAAAAGACCCTGGCCGAGTGCAAGGAATACGCTGAGCTGCTCAAGCCGTTGATGCTGGACGTGACGGCCGAGCTGCACGACCTGCGTCGCGCTGGCAAGGACATCATGTTCGAAGGCGCCCAAGGCTCCCTGCTGGACATCGACCACGGTACCTACCCGTACGTGACCAGCTCCAACACCACCGCTGGCGGCGTTGCAACGGGTTCGGGCGTTGGCCCGATGTTCCTGGACTACATCCTGGGCATCACCAAGGCCTACACCACTCGTGTAGGTTCGGGTCCATTCCCGACTGAACTGTTCGACGAAGTGGGTGCTCACCTGGCCAAGCAAGGTCACGAGTTCGGTGCAACCACCGGCCGTGCGCGTCGTTGCGGCTGGTTTGACGCCGTTATCCTGCGTCGCGCTATCGATGTGAACAGCATCTCGGGCATCTGCCTGACCAAGCTGGACGTACTCGACGGCCTGGAAACCATCAATATCTGCATCGGCTACAAAGATGCAGAAGGTAAGGACGTCGCTCCGACTGACGCGGACAGCTACGTAGGCCTACAGCCTGTGTACGAAGAAGTGCCGGGCTGGACTGAATCGACCGTGGGTGCCAAGACCCTGGAAGAACTGCCAGCTAACGCTCGTGCCTACATCAAGCGTGTTGAAGAACTGATCGGCGCGCCGATCGACATTATTTCGACAGGTCCGGACCGCAACGAAACCATCGTCTTGCGTCACCCGTTCGCTTAATAAGCTGTTGATGTAAAAAGCAAAGGGCTCCTTCGGGAGCCCTTTGTCGTTTTCGCTTGCCAAGCGGCACGCCCCTTGCTTGGGTTCTCTCTTTCGCGGTGCTATCAAATTAATGGCACCCGTGGTGGAGGGATTCCCGATGTCTGCCGTTCTCTCATTGTTACAAAGCCGTCTGTTGCGGCCGGTGTTCGTTACCCTAGGTATCGCCCTTTTGGTGCAGGTGTTGGTTGCGGTCGCTCTGACGCGGAGCACAGTGACTGCACTGGAGGCTGATTTGGGCAATCGCCTGGGCGTTGATAGCCAGAGGCTGTCTGGCGAGTTGGCGCAAGCGGGCAAGGAAGTCACGTCGAGCCTGGATAGTCTTTCCACCAGCACCCGTCAGCGTTTGACGGCGGGGCTTTCGGCCCGTTTGCAGGACGAGCAGAAGCAGCTGCGTGCAACCCTGGAAAAAGACCTGAAAGACTCCGCCAATGACATGGCTCAACTGCTGGCTTCAGTGGCGCCGCGTGCCATGTGGGACAGCGATGTGCCGACTCTGTCGGAGTTTGCCCGGCGCGCGCAGCGCAATCCCAATGTGTTGTTCGTGGTCTATGACGATGCGGCGGGCGAGCATTTGACCCGCTACCTGAACCGCGAAAATCCGATCAACAAGGCCCTGTTGGAAAAAGGCCAGGGCGACCGCGCCCTGGACAAAGTCTTGAGCGCGGCCAAGAGCGATCCGTCGGTGTACTACGTCGAAGCGTCCATCAGCCCCAATGGCGTGGAAATCGGCAAAGTGATCATGGGGGTGTCGACGGCCTCGGTAGAGGCCGACCTGGTCGAGTTGGACAAGCGTTTTGCGGCACTCATCGCCAGCAGTGATCAGTTGGTCGGCGACAGCCTCAAGGGCGCCGCCGCAGACAGCGCGACGGCCATGGGCGCGCGCCTGCAGTCGGCCCAAGCGACAGCGACCCAGATGACCGCCAATACCACCGGCGCCGTACAGGAAGCCGCCGGCACGCTGCGCTGGCGTATCGGCATGGGGCTCGCTGTCGTCGGGTTTGGCGTATTGCTGCTGATCGCCATCGTGCTGGGGCGCCGCGTGGTCAATCGCCTGAAGTTGCTGATTGCAGCCATGGATGACCTGGCAGCGGGCGAGGGCGACCTCACCAAGCGCGTGCAGATCAACAGCAAGGACGAAATCGGCGACATGGCCTCGGCGGTCAATCGCTTTGTGGATAAGTTGCAGCCCATCGTGCGTGAGGCGGGCGATGTGGCCCAGCGCACTGGCGTGGAAATCGGCGCGATGACCTTGCGCAACGCCGGCGCGGATGCGGCGGCAGGCTTGCAGCGCGACGAGGTTGCAGAGAGCTTGCGTGCGTTATCGCAGATGGCCGATGAGGCTCAGGCCGAAAGTCATGCCATGCAGGCAGCGTTACAGCAGGTGGTGGATATTCGCCAGGCCACGGATGAGAACTCGCGCACCTCGGCGGAAGTCGGTGGCTTGATCGAGGCGTTGGCGGGGCAGGTGCAGGCGGGATCCAAGGTCATCGAGCGGTTGGCCCAGCAAAGCGAGCAGATTGAGGTGGTGCTGACGGTCATCCACGGCATTGCCGAGCAAACCAACTTGCTCGCGCTGAACGCCGCTATCGAGGCGGCACGCGCAGGTGAGACCGGGCGTGGTTTTGCGGTGGTGGCGGATGAGGTGCGCGCCCTGGCCAGCAAAACCCAAAGCTCCACCGGTGATATCCAGGCGCATATCGTGGCGTTGCAGCAGGGCGCGCGTGAAGCCGTGGAAACCATTGGCAAGGCCGGGCGCCAGGCCAATGAAGGTTTGCTGGTGCTGCGCGACAGCGTGCGCTTGCAGCAGACGGTGCAGGCCTCGGTTGAGCAGGTGCACGCGGCGATTGGTTTGGCGACTCGCGCTGCCGAGCATCAAGCGCAAGGCGCGCATGCGGTGCGTGGCCGGGTCGAGGTGATCCATGCACAGGCCGAGCGTGCAGCGCAGGCAGTGGTGGAGACGACCGCCAGTGGCAAAGTGCTGGACGGGTTGGCGGCGCAGTTGAAGGCGAGCTTGGGGCAGTTTAGGGCTTAGCGTCGTTTGTGCCGGCCCCTTCGCGAGCAAGCCCGCTCCCACATTTTGACCGAGTTCCAACTATGGAATGCAGTCAAAATGTGGGAGCGGGCTTGCTCGCGAAGACGGTCTCAGCGGCTCAGATACATCCGAGTCGTAAGCAGATACACCGGCAACCCCGACACCAAAATCAACAACGCCGCATAAGGCGCGGCCGCCGCGAACTCCACATTCGAGGTGTGCGCCCACACGGCCGTCGCCAAGGTATTCAACCCCGTCGGGCTGAGCAGCAACGTCGCCGTCAACTCCTTCATCGCATCCAGGAACACCAGCGCAAACGCCGCCCCCAATGCCGGGAAGATAATCGGCAACGTGACCCGGCAAAACGCGCTGAAAGACGACGCGCCCAGCGTGCGCGCAGCCTCTTCCAGCTGCGGTGCCGCCTTGTTCAGCGCCGTGCGGATCGGCGCCTGGGCCAGCGGCAAAAACAGCAATGCATAAGCGATCAGCAACAAAGCGGAGGTCTGGTACAGCGCTGGTACGTAGTGCAGGGCGAAATACACCAAGGTCAGCGCAATCACCAGGCCGGGCAGGGCGTGCAGCAGGTAAGGCAGGCGTTCGGCCCAGATCGCCAGCTGGCCCTTGTAGCGCACGACCAGCAGCCCGACTGGCACCGCCAGTACCAGGCACAGTGCTGCGCCGCCCAAGGACAGCGCCAGGGAAGACAGCAGCGCCTCACCAATCTCGGCCACCGGGAATGCTGCCGACGAGCCCACTGCCAGCCAGTAGCCGAGCATCCCCAGCGGAATCCCGCTGCCGATGATCGCCAACACCAGGCAATACGCCTGGCCGAGCGGGGTCCACTTGCCCAGGCGAACCTGCTCGGCATGCCGCGCCGCGCCCTGGCCGATGCGTACGTGTCGACCTTTGCCGCGTGCGCGCAGCTCCAGCCATAACAGGGTCAAGCACATCACCAGCAGCACCGCCGAAAGCATCGCGGCATTCGCGTTGCTGAACTCCAGTTCGAATTGTTGATAGATCGCCGTGGTAAACGTCTGCAGGCCGATGATCGACAGTGCGCCGAATTCCACCAGCATATGCAGTGCGATCAGCAATGCCCCGGCCAGCAGCGACGGCCATAAAAGCGGCAAGGTGATGCGGAAAAAAACACCCCAACGATTCAGGCCCAGCGTGCGGGCCGACTCTTCAAGGGAGGGGTCGAGATTGCGCAGGGTTGCTGCCACTGGCAAAAACACTAAGGGGTATTTGGACAGGGTCATCACCAGGATCGCCCCGCCGAGCCCTTCGAAATTGGCGCTCAGCGAGACCCAGGTAAAGCTACTTACGAACGCAGGCACCGCAAACGGCAGGCACAGGATCACGCCCCAAATGCGTCGTCCCGGCAGGTTGCTGCGTTCCAGCAGCCAGGCCAGCGACAGGCCGATCACGCCGCACGCCACCGTTACGCCGACCATCAACGCCAACGTGTTGCGCAGCAGCCCGAACACGTAAGGCCGCCATAGCAGGTGCACCGCTTCGGCCCAGCCCGCTTGCCAGGCTTTAGTGGCGACATACGCCAACGGCAGCAGGCTCAAGCCCACCAGGAAAAGGACGGGAAGCAGCAGCCAGATCGAAGGCCGTTTGCGCCTCGGGCTGAAACCCCCGCGCAGGGCGGGGGCGGGTAGCGATGGGTTCATCAGTTCAAGCCAACGTCACGTTCCAGGTCCAGGGCTTCTTCGGCGTTGCCCAGGTCGGCGGGGGTGACTTTCGGTGGTTGCAGCTCGCTGAATGGCTTGAGGCCTCGATTCGATTCCATGCCTTTGCGCAGTGGGTATTCAGCTGAGGTATTGGTGATCACGCGTTGGCCTTCTTCGCTGGCCATGAACGCCAGCAGTTGCTGGGCTTCTTTCGGGTGCTTGCTGGATTTCAGTGCGGCAGCCGAAGACACGGTGATCAGGCCGCCGACATCGCCGTCGGTGAAGTAATGCAGCTGGGAGTCCAGGTTGGTTTTTTCTTTCTTCAGTGCGAACCAGTAGTAGTTGTTCACCAGCACCGTGGCCACTTCACCATTCTCGACGGCTTTGAGGGCGACCATGTTGTTGCTGTACACCTTGCCGAATGCGCGCAGGCCGGTTAGCCATTCTTCGGCAGCTTCGCGACCGTGCAGCTTGATGATCGCCACGGCTTGTTCCTGGAACGCGCCGCTGGTGGGCACGAAGCCGACCTTGCCTTGCCACTCGGGGTTGGCGAAATCGAGTACCGACTTGGGCAGGTCTTTCTCGGCGATCAATTTCGGGTTGAAGGCTACGACGCGGGTGCGGGCGGTCACGCCCATCCAGTCGCCGTTGCTGCCGACATAATCCTTGGGCAGTACGTCGAGGGTGCTGGCGTCAATCTTGGCCAGCAGGCCTTGTTCGCCAAGTTTGTTCAGCGGCGGCGATTCTTCGGTGTAGATCACATCGGCCGGGGAGCGG
This sequence comes from Pseudomonas cremoris, assembly GCF_014230465.1. The sequence continues at coordinate 169,582 of NZ_JAAXCY010000002.1, read as the reverse complement.
TCGCCTTCTTCCACGACTTGGCTCGCGAGCTGGTTGCTGCTGCCTTTACGTACGTTGACGTGGATGCCGGTCTTGGCTTCGAAGGCCTTGGCGAGTTCGTCGCCGACTTCTTTGTGTTGGCCGTTGTACAAGGTCAGGGAGATCTTGTCGGCGGAATAAGCGGCGGGCGAGAGCAGGGTCAGGCCGAGCAGGGTGATGGTCAAGCCACGCAGAAGGGATGTCTTGAGACGGGTATCGCGGATCATCATCCGGGGTTTTCCTCACTTGAGTGCAACAAATCATTGCAAGGATAAACGATAAAGTTTCTCAGGTGCGGACGAGGGGGAAATCGATGGGGAAGTTTTTAAACCCCGGAAACGAAAAAACCCGCTTTCGCGGGTTTGATCTGAATTTGGTGCCCAGGAGAAGACTCGAACTTCCACGACCTTGCGATCACCAGCACCTGAAGCTGGCGTGTCTACCAATTTCACCACCTGGGCATTATCAAGCAACGTTGCCGCTGTTGATGGGACGAACTATACGGAGGCCTTTTTGATCTGTAAACCCCTGATTCAAAAAAATAAATCGAGTTTCGCGTTATAAATCAAAGGCCTGAAACGAAAAAACCCGCTTTCGCGGGTTTGATCTGAATTTGGTGCCCAGGAGAAGACTCGAACTTCCACGACCTTGCGATCACCAGCACCTGAAGCTGGCGTGTCTACCAATTTCACCACCTGGGCAACATCAACAACGTTGCTGTCGTCGATGGCGCGCACTATACGGAGGGCATATTAAGCTGTAAACCCCCGCCATGAAAAAATCCTGGAAAATTTCGCCAATGGTCGTGCAAGGTGTTCATCGGGGGCTGCAAAGGGCTTTTAAAGGCTTGTTGACGTCTGAAATTTCCCGTTTCAATACGCGTATGCCAAACTAACCCGCATATAGACAAGGTGAAAACTCTCTAATGGCCGATTGGCAGTCCCTCGATCCCGAGGCCGCTCGTGAAGCGGAAAAATATGAAAACCCTATTCCTAGCCGTGAACTGATCCTGGCGCATCTCGCCGATCGGGGTTCGCCTGCTAGCCGTGAGCAGCTGGTTGAAGAATTCGGTCTGACCACCGAAGACCAGCTCGAAGCCCTGCGCCGCCGTCTGCGTGCCATGGAGCGCGACGCTCAACTGATCTACACCCGCCGTGGCACCTACGCGCCTGTGGATAAACTTGACCTGATCCTGGGCCGCATCGCCGGTCACCGTGACGGCTTCGGTTTCCTGATCCCGGACGACGGCAGCGACGACCTGTTCATGAGCCCGGCGCAAATGCGCCTGGTGTTCGATGGCGACCGTGCCCTGGCGCGCGTTTCCGGCCTCGACCGTCGTGGTCGCCGTGAAGGCGTGATCGTCGAAGTCGTTTCCCGTGCTCACGAGTCCATCGTCGGTCGATACTTCGAAGAGGGCGGCATCGGCTTTGTTGTGCCGGATAACCCGAAGGTCCAGCAAGAAGTGCTGATCACCCCGGGCCGCAATGGCGCCGCCAAGGTCGGTCAGTTCGTCGAGGTGAAGATCACCCACTGGCCAACCGCGCGTTTCCAGCCACAGGGCGATATCGTCGAAGTGGTCGGCAACTACATGGCGCCAGGCATGGAAATCGACGTTGCACTGCGCACCTACGATATTCCTCACGTCTGGCCTGAAGCCGTGCTCAAGGAAGCCGGCAAGCTCAAGCCGGAAGTGGAAGAGAAAGACAAAGAAAAACGCATCGACCTGCGCCATCTGCCGTTCGTCACCATCGACGGTGAAGATGCACGCGACTTCGACGATGCGGTCTACTGCGAAGCCAAGCCTGGCAAGTTGCGCCTGTTCTCCGGCGGCTGGAAGTTGTTCGTCGCGATTGCCGACGTGTCCAGCTACGTGAAGATCGGTTCGGCCCTGGACAACGAAGCCCAGGTGCGCGGCAACTCGGTGTACTTCCCTGAGCGCGTGATTCCGATGCTGCCTGAGCAGCTGTCCAACGGCCTGTGCTCCCTGAACCCGAAAGTCGACCGTTTGGCCATGGTGTGCGAGATGACCATCTCGAAAACCGGCGAAATGACCGACTACCAGTTCTACGAAGCGGTGATCCACTCCCAGGCACGTCTGACCTACAACAAGGTCAGCACCATCCTGGAAACGCCGAAGACCAGCGAGGCCAAGGCCTTGCGTACTGAATACGCTGGCGTGGTGCCGCACCTCAAGCAGCTTTACTCGCTGTACAAGGTGTTGCTGGGCGCACGTCACACCCGTGGCGCGATCGATTTTGAAACTCAGGAAACCCGGATTGTCTTCGGTTCCGAGCGCAAGATCGCCGCAATCACCCCGACCACGCGTAACGATGCACACAAGCTGATCGAGGAATGCATGCTGGCGGCCAACGTGGCCACCGCTGAATTCCTGAAAAAGCACGAAATTCCTGCGTTGTACCGGGTGCACGATGGCCCGCCGCCGGAGCGTCTGGAGAAGCTGCGCGCGTTCCTCGGCGAGCTGGGTCTGTCCCTGCACAAAGGCAAGGACGGCCCGACGCCGAAGGACTACCAGGCATTGCTGGCGAGCATCAAGGACCGTCCGGATTACCACGTGATCCAGACCGTCATGCTGCGCTCGCTGAGCCAGGCGGTGTACAGCGCCGACAACCAGGGCCACTTCGGCCTGAATTACGAGGCGTACACCCACTTCACCTCGCCAATTCGCCGTTACCCGGACCTGCTCACGCACCGGGCGATCCGCAGCGTGATCCATTCCAAGCAGAACACCCCGCACGTCAAGCGCGCCGGTGCCATGACCATTCCGAAGGCGCGGATCTATCCGTACGACGAAGCGGCCCTGGAACAGCTGGGCGAACAGTGCTCCATGAGCGAGCGCCGTGCCGATGAGGCCACCCGCGATGTGGTGAACTGGCTCAAGTGCGAGTTCATGAAGGATCGCGTGGGCGAGTCGTTCCCTGGTGTGATCACTGCGGTGACTGGTTTTGGTCTGTTCGTCGAACTGACCGATATCTACGTCGAAGGTCTGGTGCACGTTACCGCTTTGCCGGGTGACTACTACCACTTCGACCCTGTGCATCACCGCTTGGCGGGCGAGCGCACCGGTCGCAGCTTCCGTTTGGGCGACACCGTGGAAGTGCAGGTCATGCGCGTCGACCTCGACGAGCGCAAGATCGATTTCGGTATGTCCGACAAACCTGCTGAGTCGCCGGGCAACCGTAAGAAGCGTGGCAGCACACCGACCGCACCTGCCAGCAAAGGCAAGGGCGCTCCCGCGAAAGCGGCTGAGCCCGAGCCAGCCAAGGCGGGTCGTCGCTCGTCTGCCAAGGACAAGGCCCCCGAAGCCTACCGCCCAAGCGACGCTGCGGCGAAAAACGCCGAGCTGCGCAAGAGCCGTGAGTTGAAGCAGCAGCTGCTCAACGAAGCCAAAAGCGGTGGTAAAGCGGCGTCTGGGGGAAAGTCCCACGGGGCGGAAAAACCGTCGAGCAAGCCCAGTAAACACCGTAAAGGCCCGCCAAAAGCGGGTTCGGCTCCCGCGAAAAGCGGTGGGTCGCGCAAACCTAAGGCCAAGTCATGAGTCTGGAAAAAATCTACGGCGTGCACGCCGTAGAAGCACTGCTGCGTCACCACCCGAAACGCGTCAAGCAGGTGTGGTTGGCAGAAGGTCGCAGCGAGCCGCGTGTACAAGCGCTGGTTGAGCTGGCCACCCAAAACAAGGTTGCCATCGGCCAGGCTGAGCGTCGTGAAATGGACGTATGGGTTGAAGGCGTTCACCAGGGCGTGGTGGCGGACGTAAGTCCGAGCCAGGTCTGGGGCGAGGCAATGCTTGACGAGCTGCTCGACCGTACTGAGGGCGCGCCGTTGCTGCTGGTACTCGACGGCGTGACCGACCCGCACAACCTAGGCGCCTGCCTGCGTTCGGCGGATGCTGCCGGCGCGCTGGCGGTGATCGTGCCTAAAGACAAGTCGGCTACCTTGACGCCTGTGGTGCGTAAAGTCGCCTGCGGCGCGGCGGAAGTGATTCCGCTGGTGGCCGTGACCAACCTGGCGCGCACCCTGGAGAAACTCCAGCAGCGCGGCCTGTGGGTCGTGGGCACGGCGGGGGAGGCCGAGGTCAGCATTTATGACCAGGACCTCACCGGCCCGACCATTCTGATCATGGGTGCTGAGGGCAAGGGCATGCGTCGTCTGACCCGCGAGCATTGCGATTACCTGGTGCATTTGCCGATGGCCGGTAGCGTCAGCAGCTTGAACGTGTCGGTTGCCACCGGCGTGTGCCTGTTTGAGGCCCAGCGTCAGCGTGGCGCAAAGGCCAAGGCCAAGCCGAAGAAGTAACAACGTCTGGCGCAGTTCAAAATGTGGGAGCGGGCTTGCTCGCTCCCACATTGGTTTTGTGTTTAGCCAGATAGGGTGATTGTTCAAATAATCACCAATCACCTTGCACGCATCCTCCCCCTTCTCTACAATTGCGCCCCTTGCCTTCCTGGCAGGCACTGATGTGCCTCCCTGCGGCAAGATCCATAAGTGTCATTCACTCCTTGTCTGACCGTTTTTGAGCGGCAGGCTACAACCCGTAAGGAGCATTCATGCGTCATTACGAAATCATCTTTTTGGTCCACCCGGATCAAAGCGAGCAAGTCGGCGGCATGGTTGAGCGTTACACCAAGCTGATCGAAGAAGACGGCGGCAAAATCCACCGTCTGGAAGATTGGGGCCGTCGTCAACTGGCCTACGCAATCAACAATGTTCACAAGGCTCACTACGTGATGCTGAACGTTGAGTGCACTGGCAAGGCCCTGGCCGAGCTGGAAGACAACTTCCGCTACAACGATGCAGTGATCCGTAACCTGGTCATCCGTCGCGAAGAAGCCGTTACCGGCCAATCCGAGATGCTCAAGGCTGAAGAAAACCGCAGTGAGCGCCGTGAGCGTCGCGACCGTCCTGAGCACTCCGACGCCGAAGGCGTTGATGGTGATGACAGCGACAACAGCGATAACGCTGACGAGTAATCCACGGACCTTTTAAGGAGCCTATCAAATGGCACGTTTCTTCCGTCGTCGTAAATTCTGCCGCTTCACCGCTGAAGACGTGAAAGAGATCGATTACAAAGATCTCAACACTCTGAAAGCCTACGTATCCGAGACCGGCAAAATCGTTCCAAGCCGTATCACCGGTACCAAAGCACGTTATCAGCGTCAGCTGGCCACCGCTATCAAGCGCGCCCGCTTCCTGGCCCTGCTGGCCTACACCGACAGCCACGGCCGCTGAGACCGGGCAGTCGACAAGTAGTAAGGGATTGAATGCATGCGCGCCTTAGCTGAGTTCATCATGCGCGGTCGTGTGCAGGCCACTCTGGTAGTGGCTGGATGTGCGGCATTGCCGTTGCTTTATTGGTTGGGTGCTGCCGCAGGTTGCCTTGTGCTGCTGCGGCGCGGTTTGAAGGACGCTCTTGGCGTTCTTGCCCTGGGATTGTTGCCGGCCTTGATCTGGTGGCTGCAATTGGGTGATCCACGGGTACTTCTGGTACTGCTGGGGTCATCGAGCCTTGCGTTGGTTTTACGCGCAAGTGAGTCCTGGGTCCGCACGCTGCTGGTCAGCGTGGCATTGGGGTTGGTGTACTCAGTGATGCTTGGCGCGGCTTTCCGCCCGCAAATCGAGGCGCTGGCGCAAGAGATCGTCAAGATCCTGCCGCTGGCTCTCGGGGATCTCTACCAGCAGTTGACGGTAGATGAGCGAGCGCGGTTTGCGTCACTGATTGCCCCGGTCTTGACCGGCCTGATTGCGGCATTGTTGCAGGTCGTCAGCGTGCTGAGCCTGATTCTTGGGCGTTATTGGCAGGCGTTGTTGTACAACCCGGGTGGTTTTGGTCGCGAGTTTCGCAGTATCAGAATCCCCGCGGGGCCGGCGATGTTGCTGCTGGCGTGCATGGTTGTCGGGCCGAACTTCGGCCCTCAGATGGCCTTGCTGGCGCCGATTTGCAGCGTACCGCTGGTGTTTGCCGGGTTGGCCCTGATTCATGGGCTCGTTGCGCGAAAGCGCCTGGCCAAATTTTGGCTGGTGGGGTTGTACGTCACGCTGTTGCTGTTCATGCAGCTGATCTATCCGTTACTCGTGGTTTTGGCCATTGTCGACGGCCTGATTGATTTTCGCGGTCGTCTGGCGTCGAAAGACGCCGATAACGCGAACGGTGAAGGTTAAAAGTTAGAGGATTTTCACATGCAACTGATCCTTCTGGAAAAAGTCGCCAACCTGGGCAACCTGGGCGACAAAGTGAACGTTAAGGCCGGTTACGGTCGTAACTACCTGCTGCCATACGGCAAAGCCACCGCTGCAACCGCTGCCAACCTGGCTGCGTTTGAAGAGCGTCGTGCTGAGCTGGAAAAAGCAGCAGCAGACAAAAAAGCTTCGGCCGAAACTCGCGCTGCCCAACTGGCTGAGCTGGAAGTGACTATCACTGCCACCGCCGGTGACGAAGGCAAGCTGTTCGGTTCGATCGGTACTCACGACATCGCTGATGCACTGACCGCCTCCGGCGTTGAAGTGCAGAAGAGCGAAGTTCGTCTGCCGAACGGCACCATCCGCAACGTAGGCGAATTCGACGTAGCCGTGCACCTGCACGCCGAAGTTGAAGCCACCGTACGCGTTGTCGTGGTAGCAGCTTAAGCAACACCTAACTGACTGGCACCTCGCGTGCCAGGCGGTTAACATCGGGCACGATCCTGTTTACAGGTCGTGCCTTTTGTTTTTCTACAAATCCCTAATTCCAAGTGGCCATGAACGATATTTCAGCTCCTGAGCAATACGATCTGCAAACCGCTGCCCTGAAGGTGCCGCCGCATTCCATCGAGGCCGAACAGGCCGTGCTCGGTGGCCTGATGCTGGACAACAACGCCTGGGAACGCGTGCTGGATCAAGTCTCGGACGGTGATTTCTATCGCCATGACCATCGCCTGATCTTCCGCGCCATTGCCAAGCTGGCCGACCAGAACTCACCGATCGACGTGGTGACCCTGGCCGAGCAGCTCGATAAGGAAGGCCAGACCTCCCAAGTCGGCGGCCTGGGTTACCTCGGTGAGCTGGCAAAAAACACGCCGTCCGTGGCCAACATCAAGGCGTATGCGCAGATCGTCCGCGAGCGGGCCACCCTGCGCCAATTGATCGGCATCAGCACCGAAATCGCCGACAGCGCCTTCAACCCCGAAGGCCGCACCGCTGCCGAGATCCTTGACGAAGCCGAGCGCCAGATCTTCCAGATTGCCGAAGCCCGTCCGAAAACCGGCGGCCCGGTGGGCGTCAACGAGTTGTTGACCAAGGCTATCGACCGTATCGACACCCTGTTCAACACCGACAACGCCATCACCGGTATTTCCACCGGCTACACCGACCTCGACGAGAAGACCAGTGGCCTGCAGCCGGCTGACCTGATCATCGTCGCCGGCCGTCCATCCATGGGTAAGACCACCTTTGCGATGAACCTGGTGGAAAACGCTGTACTGCGCAGCGACAAGACCGTTCTGGTGTACTCCCTGGAGATGCCAGGTGAATCGCTGGTCATGCGGATGCTCTCGTCCCTCGGTCGAATCGACCAGACCAAGGTCCGTGCCGGCCGCCTGGAAGACGACGATTGGCCGCGCCTGACCTCCGCGGTCAACCTGCTCAACGACCGCAAGTTGTTCATCGATGACACAGCTGGCATCAGCCCGTCGGAGATGCGCGCGCGTACCCGCCGCCTGGTGCGTGAGCATGGCGACATCGCCCTGATCATGATCGACTACCTGCAGTTGATGCAGATTCCGGGTTCCAGCGGTGACAACCGCACCAACGAAATTTCCGAGATTTCCCGGTCCCTCAAGGCCCTGGCCAAGGAATTCAACTGTCCGGTAGTGGCGCTGTCCCAGCTCAACCGTTCCCTGGAACAACGTCCCAACAAGCGCCCGGTGAACTCCGACTTGCGGGAGTCGGGTGCGATCGAGCAGGACGCCGACGTCATCATGTTCGTGTACCGCGACGAGGTTTATCACCCCGAAACGGAACACAAAGGCATTGCCGAGATCATCATCGGCAAGCAGCGGAACGGGCCGATCGGCTTTATCCGCCTGGCGTTCATCGGTAAGTACACACGTTTCGAAAACCTCGCGCCGGGCAGCTACAACTTCGACGACGACGAGTAGTTTTAGCTCTCCATAATTCCGACTACTACCGTCGGAATTGGTCAAAAATTGTGCTATATTCCGCGCCCGCGATTTTTCATCTCAACACCGGTCACCGTCATGCAAACAGCCAAGCCGTTATTTGACTATCCCAAGTACTGGGCCGAATGTTTCGGTCCTGCGCCATTCCTGCCGATGAGCAGGGAGGAGATGGATCAGCTTGGCTGGGATTCCTGCGACATCATCATCGTTACCGGTGATGCCTACGTTGACCATCCGTCGTTCGGCATGGCGATTATCGGCCGGCTGCTGGAGTCCCAGGGCTTTCGCGTCGGGATCATTGCCCAGCCGAACTGGCAGTCCAAAGACGACTTCATGAAGCTCGGCGAGCCGAACCTGTTCTTCGGCGTCGCGGCCGGCAACATGGACTCGATGATCAACCGCTACACCGCCGACAAAAAGATTCGCTCCGACGACGCCTACACCCCTGGCGGCATGGCCGGCAAACGCCCGGACCGCGCGAGCCTGGTGTACAGCCAGCGTTGCAAGGAAGCCTACAAGCACGTGCCGATCGTACTCGGCGGCATCGAAGCCTCCCTGCGCCGTATCGCCCACTACGACTACTGGCAGGACCGCGTGCGCAACTCGATCCTGATCGACGCCAGCGCCGATATCCTGCTGTACGGCAACGCCGAGCGGGCTATCGTCGAGGTTGCCCAACGCCTGTCGTGGGGCCACAAGATCGAAGACATTACCGATGTGCGCGGCACCGCGTTCATTCGCCGCGATACTCCGGCGGGCTGGTACGAAGTGGACTCCACCCGTATCGACCGCCCGGGCAAGATCGACAAGATCATCAACCCGTACGTCAACACCCAGGACACCCAGGCCTGCGCCATCGAGCAAGAGAAAGGCCCGGTGGATGACCCGGAAGAAGCCAAGGTCGTACAGATCCTGGCCAGCCCGAAAATGACCCGCGACAAGACCGTGATCCGCCTGCCATCGGTGGAAAAAGTCCGCGGCGACGCCGTGCTCTACGCCCACGCCAACCGCGTGTTGCACCTGGAAACCAACCCAGGCAACGCCCGCGCCCTGGTGCAAAAACACGGTGAAGTGGACGTGTGGTTCAACCCGCCGCCCATCCCGATGACTACCGAAGAAATGGACTACGTGTTTGGTATGCCTTACGCACGTATCCCGCACCCGGCGTACGGCAAGGAAAAGATCCCGGCCTACGACATGATCCGTTTCTCGGTGAACATCATGCGTGGCTGCTTTGGCGGCTGTACCTTCTGCTCCATCACCGAGCACGAAGGTCGCATCATCCAGAACCGTTCCGAAGAGTCGATCATTCGCGAAATCGAAGAGATTCGCGACAAAGTCCCGGGCTTTACCGGTGTGATCTCCGACCTCGGCGGCCCGACCGCGAACATGTACCGCATCGCCTGCAAGAGCCCGGAAATCGAATCCGCGTGCCGCAAGCCATCGTGCGTGTTCCCGGGCATTTGCCCGAACCTGAACACCGACCACTCCTCGTTGATCCAGCTGTACCGTAGCGCCCGTGCATTGCCGGGGGTGAAGAAAATCCTGATCGCGTCCGGCCTGCGCTATGACCTCGCCGTCGAGTCGCCGGAATACGTCAAGGAACTGGTCACCCACCACGTCGGTGGTTACCTCAAGATCGCCCCGGAACACACCGAGGAAGGTCCGCTCAACCAGATGATGAAGCCGGGCATTGGCAGCTATGACAAGTTCAAGCGCATGTTCGAGAAGTACACCAAGGAAGCGGGCAAGGAGCAGTACCTGATCCCGTACTTCATCGCCGCCCACCCAGGCACCACCGATGAAGACATGATGAACCTGGCCCTGTGGCTCAAGGGCAACGGCTTCCGCGCCGACCAGGTGCAAGCGTTCTACCCGTCGCCAATGGCCACTGCCACCGCGATGTACCACTCGGGCAAGAACCCGTTGCGCAAGGTCACCTACAAGAGCGACGCGGTGACCATCGTCAAGAGCGAAGAGCAGCGCCGTCTGCACAAGGCGTTCCTGCGCTACCACGACCCGAAAGGCTGGCCGATGCTGCGTGAAGCGTTGACCCGCATGGGGCGCGGTGATCTGATCGGCCCGGGCAAGGACCAGTTGATCCCGCTGCACCAGCCGTCCACCGACAGCTACCAGAGCGCCCGTCGCAAGAACTCGACGCCGGCTGGCAGCCATAAGGTCGCCAAGGAAACCACCACCAAGATCCTCACTCAGCACACCGGTTTGCCTCCGCGCGGTAGCGATGGCAGCAACCCATGGGACAAGCGTGAGCAAGCCAAGGCTGCGGCCCAGGCACGTAACAAGCAGGCTGCCAAGGAACGTAGCGATGCCGCGAAGGGCAAGGGCGGCAAACCTGCGCGCAAGCCCGTGGTGCCGCGTTGATCGCAGCCTGAACAAAAAAACGCCAGCCTGATGCTGGCGTTTTTTTTTGGCGTGCTTTCCAGTGACAGTGCGTCGGTTGCGCCAGGCTACCCACGCATGTGGTTGGGTAGATTCACCACCCGCCGTCACACAGACGGTACAAATAGGTGCGACGCTTGCACCATGGCGCCACCGTTCGCGCCGTTTTGGTGCTGTACTGCACCGGGTCTTACGATAAAGCGCAATGACTGCCGCTCTGGCATAAGTCTTGCGCGCGTCAAGCCCATGCCCTGGCTCGCAGGAGGCCGCCGTGTCGATTCATGTCGCGTTGCACCACGTTACGCATTACCGCTACGACCGCGCCGTTGAGCTCGGCCCACAGATCGTGCGCTTGCGCCCGGCGGCCCATAGCCGCACGCGGATTTTGTCCTACGCGTTGAAAGTGCTGCCCGAACAGCATTTCATCAACTGGCAGCAGGACCCCCAGGGCAATTATCTGGCGCGGTTGGTATTCCCGGAAAAGACCGACGAGCTGCGTATCGAAGTTGACCTGGTCGCCGAGATGGCGGTGTTCAATCCGTTTGACTTTTTCCTGGAACCGTACGCTGAAAAAATCCCCTTCAGCTACGCCGCCGATGAACAGCGTGAGCTGGCGCCCTACCTGGAAACCTTGCCGCTCACGCCAAAGTTTGCCGCCTACCTGGCGGGTATCGACCGTACGCCACTGCCGGCGGTGGATTTCCTGGTGGGTCTCAACCAGCGCCTGGCCGCCGATATCGGTTACCTGATCCGCATGGAGCCGGGCGTGCAGACCCCGGAATTCACCCTGGAAAACGCTTCCGGTTCGTGCCGCGACTCGGCTTGGCTGTTGGTGCAGATTCTGCGCAATCTGGGGCTGGCGGCACGGTTTGTGTCGGGTTACCTGATCCAGCTCACCGCTGATGTCGAAGCCCTCGACGGTCCGTCCGGTACCGAGGTGGACTTCACCGACCTGCACGCCTGGTGTGAGGTGTATCTACCCGGTGCCGGCTGGATCGGCCTGGACGCCACGTCCGGTCTGTTTGCCGGTGAAGGCCACATCCCATTGGCCTGTAGTCCCGATCCATCGTCTGCTGCGCCAATCAGTGGGCTGGTGGAGCCTTGCGAGTGTGAATTCACCCACGAAATGTCGGTAGAGCGGATTTGGGAAGCGCCACGCGTCACCAAGCCCTACACCGAAGAACAATGGCTGGCGATCCAGGCCCTGGGCCGGCAGATCGACGGCGACCTGCTCAAGGATGACGTGCGCCTGACCATGGGCGGCGAGCCCACCTTCGTGTCCATTGACGACCCTGATGGCGCCGAATGGAACACCGCGGCGCTTGGGCCGGATAAACGTCGCCTGTCCGCCGAGCTGTTCCAGCGTATGCGCAAGCACTACGCGCCAAAAGGCTTGGTGCACTTCGGCCAGGGCAAGTGGTACCCCGGCGAGCAATTGCCGCGATGGTCGCTTAATTGCTACTGGCGCCGCGACGGTGTGCCGATCTGGCATAACAGCGCGCTGATCGCCGACGAGCGAGAAGACTATGGCGCGGACGGCACGATGGCCGGGCGTTTCCTGGCGAGCGTTGCTGAACGCTTGAAGCTACCGGCACGCTTTGTATTCCCGGCCTTCGAAGACAATTTTTACTATCTGTGGCGTGAGGGCGCACTGCCGCAAAACGTCACCGCCCAGGACCCGCGCCTGAGCGATGAGCTGGAGCGCGAGCGCCTGCGCAAAGTATTCAGCCAGGGCTTGGATAAAATCATCGGTCAGGTGCTGCCGCTGGCGCGTACTGCCGCCAATGACCGCTGGCAGAGCGGGCGCTGGTACCTGCGCGACAATCACTGCCGCTTGGTGCCCGGCGATTCGCCGCTAGGCTATCGCTTGCCATTGGCGTCGCAGCCTTGGGTGACGGCGGCGGAATATCCGTTTGTGCACCCCACCGATCCTAACCAGGATCAGCCGGAACTGCCGACCACCGCACAACTGCAGCGCCATGATGAAGCCGCGCCCGTCGATGAGCGTGTGCCGAAGGTGGACCAGTCCGCCGATTGGCTCACCCGCACCGCCCTGTGTGCCGAAGCGCGGGAAGGCCGGCTGTACCTGTTTATGCCGCCGCTGGAGCGGGTCGAGGATTATCTTGAGCTGGTCGCTGCTATCGAAGGCACCGCCGAAGAACTGCACTGCCCGGTGTTGCTGGAAGGCTACGAGCCACCGGCCGATACGCGGTTGAGCAACTTCCGTGTCACGCCGGACCCCGGTGTGATCGAGGTGAATGTGCAGCCGTCCGCCACCTGGGATGAGTTGGTCGAACGCACCGAGTTTCTTTACGAAGAAGCGCGGCAAACCCGCCTCACCACTGAAAAATTCATGATCGACGGGCGCCATACGGGCACCGGCGGCGGCAACCACTTTGTACTCGGGGGGGCGACGCCCAAGGATTCACCGTTTTTGCGCCGCCCGGATTTGCTGCGCAGTTTGATCAGTTACTGGCACAACCATCCCTCGCTGTCGTACCTGTTTTCCGGTCTGTTTATCGGCCCGACTTCCCAGGCACCGCGGGTGGACGAAGCCCGCAACGACGCGCTGTACGAGCTGGAAATCGCCTTCGCACAAATGCCCGAGCCGGGCGAGGAATGCCCGCCGTGGTTGGTGGACCGTTTGCTGCGCAACCTGCTGATCGACGTGACGGGCAACACCCACCGCGCCGAGTTCTGCATCGACAAGCTCTACTCACCGGATGGCGCCACGGGCCGACTGGGCCTGCTGGAACTGCGCGCGTTTGAAATGCCGCCGCATGCGCGCATGAGCCTTACCCAACAATTGTTGCTGCGTTCCCTGGTCGCGCGGTTCTGGCGCGAACCCTATGCGCCGCAGAAACTGGCGCGTTGGGGCACTGAGTTGCATGACCGTTTCCTGTTGCCGCACTTCATCGAGCAGGACTTTGCCGACGTGATCGTCGAACTCAATGCCGCTGGCTACCCATTGCGCGCCGAATGGTTTGCTGCGCACCTGGAGTTCCGTTTCCCCAAGGTGGGCGACTACGCCGTCAGCGGCATCGAACTGGAACTGCGCCAGGCCTTGGAGCCCTGGCACGTACTGGGCGAGGAGGGCGCAGTGGGCGGCACGGTGCGCTACGTGGACTCGTCCCTGGAGCGCCTGCAAGTGAAGTTGACCGGGTTGGCACCGCAACGCTATCTGCTGACGTGCAATGGCGTCCCCGTGCCGCTGCAAGCCACTGGCCGGGTGGGCGAGTTTGTCGCTGGTGTGCGCTACCGCGCCTGGCAGCCGGCCAACTGCCTGCAACCGACCATCCCGGTGCATGCGCCGTTGGTATTTGATCTGTTGGATACCTGGATGCAGCGCTCTTTGGGTGGTTGCCAGTACCACGTTGCCCATCCAGGTGGTCGTAATTACAACAGCTTGCCGGTGAATGCCAATGAAGCGGAGAGCCGGCGGATGGCGCGGTTTTTCCGGTTGGGGCATACGCCCGGCAAGCAGCCGGTGCCACAGGTTGTCATCAATGATGAGTTGCCGATGACATTAGACTTGCGGCGTTTCCCCCATAAAAATGATTGAACACGATCCAAAATGTGGGAGCTGGCAAGCCAGCTCCCACATTAGACTGTGCTGACCTTGACCTTCTTTGCCTCTGCCGAGCGTTCCATGTCCGACTTGCTCGACCGTTACCCGCTGACCGCGGGCACTTATCACGAACTGCTCGATGACAGCGGTGCGGTGCGTGCCCATTGGCAGCGCCTGCTTGACCACCTGCAACGCAGCACTCCCGCGCAACTGGCCCAGCGCCAAGCGCTGCTGACCCGGCAGATCCAGGAAAACGGCGTGACCTACAACGTCTACGCCGACCCAAAGGGCGCCGACCGCCCATGGGAGCTGGATTTGCTGCCCCACGTGCTGGCGGCCGAAGAATGGCAGCAGCTGTCGGCGGGGATCGCCCAGCGCGCGCGCTTGCTCAATGCCGTGTTGGCCGATCTGTATGGCCCGCAACGCTTGATCAAGGAAGGCCTGTTGCCGGCTGAGCTGGTGTTCGGTCACAACAATTTCCTGTGGCCGTGTCAGGGCATCCAGCCGCCGGATGGAGCGTTTTTGCACCTCTACGCCGTGGACCTCGCGCGCACGCCGGATGGTCGCTGGTGGGTCACCGCCGACCGTACCCAGGCCCCGTCGGGTGCCGGTTACGCGTTGGAAAACCGTACCATCGTGTCCCGCGCGTTCCCGGACCTGTACCGTGACTTGCAGGTGCAGCACCTCACGGGTTTCTTCCGTACCTTGCAGGAAACCCTGGCCCGCCAGGCGCCCGTCGATGACCAGCCGCCGTTGATCGTGTTGCTCACACCGGGGCGTTTCAACGAAAGCTATTTCGAACACCTCTACCTCGCCCGCCAACTCGGCTACCCGTTGGTAGAAGGGGGCGACCTCACGGTGCGCGACAGC
Organism: Pseudomonas cremoris; assembly: GCF_014230465.1. Next base: position 154,555 of record NZ_JAAXCY010000002.1, on the reverse strand, counting down.
TGCGTGTTCCTGAAAACCCTCAGCGGGCTGCGCCGCGTGCACGCGATCATGCGGCGCCTCGACGACGATTTCTGCGACCCTCTGGAGCTGCGCACTGACTCAGCCCTCGGCGTGCCGGGGCTGCTGGATGCCGTGCGCCAGGGCAACGTGCTAGTGGCCAATGCTTTGGGCAGCGGCGTGCTGGAGTCCCCCGGTTTGCTTGGTTTTCTTCCCAAGATCAACGAATTTTTGTTCGGCGAGGAACTGATCCTGCCGTCCATCGCCACCTGGTGGTGCGGTGAAGCGCCGGTGCTTGCCGAAGCCTTGGAAAAACTGCCCGAACTGCTGATCAAGCCAGCGTTTCCGTCGCAGAGCTTTAGCCCGGTGTTCGGTCGCGACCTGGACGAAAAACAACGCGAGGCCCTGGCTGAACGCATGCGCGCACGGCCTTACGCCTATGTTGCCCAGGAGCTGGCGCAGTTGTCCCAGGCGCCGGTGTGGCACACCGTGGAAGATCATCTGCAACACCGCGCCATTGGCATGCGGGTGTACGCCGTGGCCAGCGATGAAGGGTATCGCGTGCTGCCCGGTGGGCTCACCCGCGTAGCCGCAGAAGCCGATGCCGAAGTGGTGTCGATGCAGCGCGGCGGGGCCAGCAAAGACACTTGGGTGCTCGGCGAACGCGCCACCGGTGGCGAGCATTGGCGTGCGCAACGCGCGATTGGCGCCCATGACCTGGTGCGCCGCGATCCGTACTTGCCATCCCGCGTGGTGGAGAACCTGTTCTGGTTTGGTCGTTATTGCGAGCGCTGCGATGACAGCGCGCGCTGGCTGCGTATCGTGCTGGCACGCTATGTGGATGGTGATGACCCATTGGCGTTGCAGGCCGCTGTCGAACTGGGCGAAACCCTGCGCTTGCTGCCGGAGGAGGGCGAGTTGCCCGAGCGTCTGTTGGCAGCGCTGCTGGGCGATGACTGGCCGTCGAGCCTGCGCGCCAACCTGCAGCGCTTGCAGTGGGCGGCTTCCCAAGTGCGCGGCAAGTTGTCCCGCGAGAACTGGCAGGCCCTGGTGGAGTTGCAACGCGAAGCCATGGAGCTGGAAAGTGAAACCCCGGATTTTGGCGAGTTGCTGGACTTCCTCAACCGCCTGGTGATGTCCCTGGCGGCGTTGTCCGGGTTTGCCCTGGACGACATGACCCGCGATGAAGGCTGGCGCTTTTTGATGATGGGGCGGCGCATCGAGCGCCTGCAATTCCTCAGCAGCAGCCTCGCAGCGTTCCTGCGTGGCGTGGCGGTGTTCGATCAGGCGGGGCTGGAGTGGTTGCTGGAACTGGGCAACAGCAGCATCACCTATCGCTCGCGCTACTTGGCGGTGCCGCAGTTGATCCCGGTGCTCGACCTGTTGCTGTTGGACGAGCAGAACCCCCATGCGGTGTTGTTCCAGTTGAAACTGGTGAGCCGTACGTTGCGCCGTCTCAACGATGATTTTGGCGTGCCCCGGGAAACCGGTCTTGGGCCGTTGGTGGAGCGCTTGGCGCGGTTCGACCTCGGTTGCCTGGAGAACCCGCTGTTTGGCGAGTCCAGCGTGCGTGCCGCGTTGGACGGTCTGGCCGACCTGCTGCAAGCGGTGGCCGATGAGAGTGGGCAAGTGTCGGATCGCCTGGCGCTGCGCCATTTTGCCCATGTGGATGATGTCAGCCAGCAAACGGTGTCGGTGTGATGAGTGCGCGCTACCAGATTTTCCACGATACCCATTACCACTACGACAGCCCGGTGTCCCTGGCGCAGCAGTTGGCGCACCTGTGGCCACGGCCGTGTGCCTGGCAGCGTTGCAGCGCGCAGCAACTGGATATCAGCCCGCAGCCGTCCTCTCGGCGGGATGAGCTGGACGTGTTTGGCAACCCGATCACGCGGCTGGCGTTCGAACGGCCCCACGATGAATTATTGGTGAATGCGGGCCTGACCGTTGAAGTGCTGGCTCGGCCTGCGCTGGACTTCCAACAGTCGCCAGCCTGGGACCAGACCCGTGACCGCCTGACCTACAGCAGCCAGCCGATGACCGATGAGCTGATCGAAGCCTGTCGCTACCGCTTCGAGTCGCCCTACGTACACCTGAAAAAAACCTTCGTCGAATTCTCCGAAAGCTGCTTCCCGCCGGGACGCCCGCTGTTGTTGGGTGTGCAGGCATTGATGGAGAAAATCTTTGACGAGTTCACCTTTGATGCCGAGGCCACCCAGGTCGCCACACCGTTGGTGGAAGTGCTGGAGCGCCGTCGTGGCGTGTGCCAGGACTTCGCTCACCTGATGCTCGCCTGCCTGCGCTCACGCGGGCTGGCGGCGCGTTACATCAGCGGCTACCTGCTCACCCAGCCACCGCCCGGCCAGCCACGGCTGATCGGTGCCGATGCATCCCATGCGTGGGTCTCGGTGTATTGCCCGGTGTCGGGTTGGGTGGATTTTGATCCGACGAATAATGTGCAGCCGGCACTGGAGCACATCACCTTGGCCTGGGGCCGGGATTTCTCTGATGTGTCGCCGTTGCGGGGGGTGATTCTGGGGGGAGGGAACCATGACCCGGAGGTTCGGGTGACGGTGATGCCGCTGCAATAACGGCAGATTGTGGCGAACCGGGCAAGCCGGTTCACCACAAAGGAAATTATTCAGCCGGATCTTTTGGTGTTTCGGTCTCGTCGCTCGTTTCTTCACCATCAACATCTGCGTTCAGCCCATTGGCCTCTTCTTCTGCAGCGGCTTTCTTGCGTTGCAGTTTTTCCTCTTTCTTCTGCTCCTTGGCCAAGTCTCTCTGACGTTTGGCGAAGGAGTAATTAGGTTTGGCCATGGGCGATCCTCTAGGGTCGAAGGTGAGGGTGGCGGCGCGCAGCTGCCTTGGGTCGCTATGGTAGCAGCTTAGCAGCGCGCTTGGCCTTCACTTACCGCAGGCGTACGCGGCCAGCAGGCCGTTGAACAGTTGGTCGAGGTGCATGGCTCGGACTCCAGTGGGGGATGGGCCGATCATAGGAAGGTCGTACTACTTTGGCTGTTAGATTGTGTTGATAAGTCTGATAGCCTAAAGTTGTATACAATCCGTTGACTCAGATCATAAGAATTCACGCCCGTATCGGGCACCCTTGTCGCAATACGCGTTTTCTAAACCCTGCCTTGGAGATTCACATGTTCGCCAAACTCGTTGCTGTTTCCCTGCTGACTCTGGCTAGCGGCCAGTTGCTTGCTGCAGAGTGCGCAGTCACCGTCGACTCCACCGACCAGATGTCCTTCAACACCAAGGAAATCACGATCGACAAGAGCTGCAAGACCTTCACCGTGAACCTGGAACACTCGGGCAGCTTGCCGAAAAACGTCATGGGCCATAACTGGGTGCTGACCACCAAAGCCGACATGGCTGGCGTTGCCACCGACGGCATGGCCGCTGGCATCGACAAGAACTACCTGAAGGAAGGCGACACCCGCGTGATTGCCCACACCAAGATCATTGGTGCTGGTGAGAAAGATTCGGTGACCTTCGATGTGTCCAAGCTGGCGGCGGGCACTGAATACGAGTTCTTCTGCTCGTTCCCAGGCCACAACTCGATGATGAAAGGCGCGGTGGTTCTGAAGTAAGACCGCGTTATCGTTCTTCGCGAGCAAGCCCGCTCCCACATTCGACCGAGTTCCAACATGAGAATGCGGTCAAAATGTGGGAGCGGGCTTGCTCGCGAAGACGGCCTGGCAATCAACGCATAACTACCAGGCTCACCTCACGGCGCGAACGGCATGACCCGCTTGTGCTCAGTCTTGCGATACGTCTCACAGATAATCCGGAACGCTTCCTCGCGCACCGGTTCCCCATGCAAAAACGCATCGATCTCGGCATAGGTCACCCCATGTGACGCTTCGTCCGGCTTGCCCGGCGACAGGTCTTCCAAATCCGCCGTTGGCACCTTCTCCACCAGCGATTCCGGTGCACCAAAGTGCCGTGCAATCGACCGCACCTGGTTCTTCACCAGCCCGCTCAACGGCGCCAGATCGCACGCGCCATCACCGAACTTGGTGAAAAAGCCCATCACCGCTTCCGCCGCATGGTCAGTACCAATCACCAGGCCGCTGGCCGCGCCCGCGATGGTGTACTGCGCGACCATGCGCATGCGTGCCTTGGTGTTGCCCAGCACGAAATCACGGGACACCGCCGCCTTGCCTTCAAACGCCGCCACTTCACTGGCCAGGGCTTTTACCGCCGGGCCGATATTCACGGTGTGGCGCTCGTCCGGCTCGATAAAGTCCACCGAGGCCTGGGCATCTATCTCATCGAACTGGGTTTCGTAAGGCAGGCGTACCGCGATAAAACGGTAGGCCTCATCACCGGTGCTGGCGCGCAGTTCCTGCATCGCGCGTTGGGCCAACAGGCCTGCGGTCAGGGAGTCGACGCCGCCGCTGATGCCCAGCACCAAGGTCTTGAGCCCGGAATTGCGCAGGCAATCCTGGATAAAGGTGATGCGCCGGGCAACCTCGGCCTCGAGGGCGGCCTGGTCCTGGAACGGTGCTTGAACCTTGAGCTGCTGCGCAATTTCACGCTGTACGGCTTGCATGATTCACTCCTTGCTGGAAAGGGCAGGTACTTTGAAAACGTGCCGCAAATAGGCGACAAAATTCGGGTCGGTGCAATGGGTCTTGCCCGCTTCGTCGGAGATCTTGGCGACAGGCTGGCCATTGCAGGCAGTCATTTTAAGCACGATGCTCATGGGCTCCACACCTGGAATATCGCAGGTCAGGTTGGTGCCGATGCCGAAGCTCACATTGATGCGCCCGCGCAGCGCCCGGAAGATCTCCAAGGCCTTGGGCAGCGACAGGCTGTCGGAGAACACCAACGTCTTGCTCATCGGCTCGATGCCGAGCTTATGGTAGTGGGCGATGGCTTTTTCTGCCCACTGCACCGGATCACCGGAGTCGTGGCGCAGGCCGTCGAACAGCTTGGCGAAGTACAGGTCGAAGTCGCCGAGGAACGCGTCGGTGGTGATGCAGTCGGTCAGGGCGATGCCCAGCAGGCCACGGTATTCGCGGACCCAGCAGTCGAGGGCGGCGATCTGGCTGTCGATCAGGCGTGGGCCCAATTGCTGGTGGGCCATGATCCACTCGTGGGCCATGGTGCCGAGCGGCTTCATGTCCAGCTCTCGTGCCAGGTGCACGTTGCTGGTGCCGACAAAACGCCCGGGGAAATCGTGCTTGAGCACGCTGACCACTTCTTCCTGCACCCGGTACGAGAAGCGTCGGCGGGTGCCGAAGTCGGCTACTTGCAGCTCGGACAGTTCTTCGCTGCTGGCATTGGCCGTCAGCCAATCGAACTTGCGGTACAGCTGCTCGCGGGCTTGTTCGAGGATCACGGTCTGGTAGCGGTAGCGGTTACGCACTTCGCTGACGATGGCCAGCATCGGCACTTCAAACAGGATCACATGCAGCCACGGCCCGCGCAGGCGGATAAATAATTCGCCGTTCTCGATGCCGGTCTGCACATAACGAAGGTTGAAACGGAACAGCCCGAGGAAGCGCAGAAAGTCCGGCTTCATGAAGCTGATGCGCTCCAGGAAACCCAGTTGATCGGGGCTCAGGCTCAACTCGGCGAGGCGCTCGATCTGGTAGCGGATTTCCGCCAGGTACGGGCGCAGGTCCTCACTGTTGCGGCAACGAAACTCCCATTCAACTTCCACGTTCGGGTAGTTGTGCAGCACCGCCTGCATCATGGTCAGCTTGTAGAAGTCGGTGTCGAGCAGGTTCTGCACGATGCGATCGGCAAACACACTCTCGCTCATAACGGGAATCTCCAGACGAGTCGGCGATGGGCGCCGACCTTTACGCACAATTAAGGAAGGGGGCTAGTGGCGCATAGACCTGTAGGGTTTTGCCAGTGATTTTTTGCGTTGTGGCTGCTGACGCTTTCGCGAGCAAGCCCGCTCCCACATTTTGGAATGCATTCCAAGTGTGGGAGCGGGCTTGCTCGCGAAGGCGATATTTCAGGCGCTAAATCACTTGCTCCATCATCCACTTCACAAATTCGCGCACCTTGGGCACCTCCGCCGAATGCTCGGGGTAAGCCAAGTAATACGCATCCTGGCTCGGCATCGCATGCTGCCACGGGATCACCAGCTTGCCGTCCGCCAATTCCTCTTCCACCAGGAATCGTGGCAACAACGCCACGCCACAGCCCACCTGCGCCGCACGAATGCACATATAGAACGTATCGAAACGCGGCCCGTGGTAACTGTGCTCGGTCTGGTAACCCTGGCTGGCAAACCAGTCATGCCAGCCCTGAGGCCGTGAGGCATTTTGCAGCAGCACCAGGTCGCTCAGTTGCGTTGGGTCCGTAAATGGCCGCGCAGGCAGGCTCTCCGGCGCACACACCGGCACCAGCTCTTCGCTGAACAGCTTGAGGCTCTCGGTACCGGGGCGTGAGCCCTGGCCAAAGTAGAAGGCCATGTCGGCCTTGCCTTGCAGCAGTTCGTCCGGTTCCTGTTCGTTGCACAGGTCTAGGTGGATTTGCGGGTGACGCAGCCGCCAGCCTTTGAGGCGCGGCACCAGCCAGCGTGCGCCGAAGGTGTAGGGCGTAGAGACGCGCAGCACTTCGGTCTCGCCACCGTAGGAGCGCAGGTAGTGGGTGGACATCTCCACCTGCGTGAGGATTTTTCTCACTTCCACCAAGTACAAATCGCCCGCAGGGGTCATCTGCAAGCGGCGACGCACGCGGCGAAACAGCAGGTGCTGGAGTAATTCTTCCAACTGCGCCACCTGCTTGCTCACCGCGCTCTGCGTGAGGTTCAGCTCCTCGGCGGCGCGGGTGAAGCTCAGGTGGCGGGTGGCGGCTTCGAAGCACTGCAGGGCGGTGATCGAGGGCAAATGTCTTTTGTTCAGCACGGCGTGCCTCTTTTTATGCTTTGCATGAATAAACGGAATGATATCTCGCCTAATCGTCGTTTGTTGGCAAGTCTTGGGCCAGCTACAAATAAGGTCTGGATCGCCGTGCGGGCCGCGGCGCGAATTTTCTGTTTGCAGATTGAAGGAGTGACCCATGGTTGCCGCATTGCTTGATCGTCTCGGGGTAAACCCAGCGTTGTACCAGTCGGGCAAACACCCCGTGCATTCGCCGATTGACGGCAGCCGTATCGGCAGTGTGCAGTGGGAGGGTGCCGCCGAAGTGGAGCAACAGGTCAGTCGCGCTGAGCATGCATTCGACGCCTGGCGCAAAGTGCCGGCCCCGCGTCGCGGTGAGCTGGTGCGCCAGTTCGGCGACGTGCTGCGCGAATACAAGGCTGATCTCGGCGAACTGGTGTCGTGGGAAGCCGGCAAGATCACCCAGGAAGGCCTGGGCGAAGTGCAGGAAATGATCGACATCTGCGACTTCGCCGTCGGCCTGTCCCGCCAGCTCTACGGCTTGACCATCGCCTCCGAGCGTCCAGGCCACCACATGCGTGAAACCTGGCACCCGTTGGGCGTGGTCGGCGTGATCAGCGCCTTCAACTTTCCGGTGGCCGTGTGGGCGTGGAACACCACCCTGGCGCTGGTGTGCGGCAACGCCGTGATCTGGAAACCCTCGGAAAAGACCCCGCTCACCGCCCTGGCCTGCCAGGCGCTGTTCGAACGTGTGCTGAAGAATTTCAACGATGCCCCGCAATACCTCAGTCAAGTCATCATCGGCGGCCGCGATGCCGGCGCCGCGTTGGTCGATGACCCGCGTGTGGCCCTGATCAGCGCCACCGGCAGTACTCGTATGGGCCGCGAAGTCGCGCCGAAGGTCGCTGCACGTTTTGCCCGCAGCATCCTCGAACTGGGCGGCAACAACGCGATGATCCTCGGCCCAAGCGCTGACCTGGACATGGCCGTGCGCGCCATCCTGTTCAGTGCGGTCGGCACCGCCGGCCAGCGCTGCACCACCCTGCGTCGCCTGATCGCCCATGAGTCGGTGAAGGAGGAGATCGTTACCCGCCTCAAGGCCGCCTATTCCAAAGTGCGCATTGGCCATCCGCTGGAAGGCAACCTGATCGGCCCGCTGATTGACAAGCATGGTTTCGAAAACATGCAGGATGCCTTGGAGCAAGCCTTGAGCGAAGGCGGCAAGGTGTTCGGCGGCAAGCGCCAACTGGAAGACAAGTTCCCGAATGCCTACTACGTGTCGCCGGCCATCGTGGAAATGCCCGAGCAAAGCGACGTGGTTTGTACCGAAACCTTCGCGCCGATCCTGTACGTGGTCGGGTACACCGACTTCGCCGAAGCCCTGCGCCTGAACAACGCGGTGCCTCAAGGTTTGTCGTCGTGCATCTTCACCACCGATGTGCGTGAAGCCGAGCAGTTCATGTCGGCGGTGGGCAGTGACTGCGGCATCGCCAACGTCAATATCGGCCCAAGCGGTGCGGAAATCGGCGGCGCGTTTGGTGGCGAGAAAGAGACCGGTGGCGGGCGCGAATCGGGGTCGGATGCATGGCGTGGGTATATGCGTCGCCAGACCAATACCGTGAACTACTCGCTGGAGTTGCCGCTGGCGCAGGGCATCACGTTCGACTAACGCGGTTAAAAATGTGGGAGCGGGCTTGCTCGCGAATGCGGTAGATCAGTTGTACATCTGTTGACTGACACACCGCGTTCGCGAGCAAGCCCGCTCCCACATTTGATTGCATTTACCGTTCGGAATAGATGTTTGTTAGGTCTCATCGGAGTCTGGCAATGGCATTACGCGAAACATGTTTATGGGAACACCTCACCCCCAGTCGGCCTGATCGCGCCGCACTCAAGGGCGAACTCAAGGTGGATGTGTGCGTGATCGGCGCCGGCATCACCGGCTTGTCGGCGGCCATTCATCTGCTGGAGCAGGGCAAAAGCGTCGCCGTGCTGGAAGCGCATCGTACCGGCCACGGTGGTTCGGGGCGCAATGTCGGCTTGGTGAACGCCGGCCTGTGGATCCCGCCGGATGACATCGAAGCCGGTTTCGGCACAGAGGTGGGCAGTCAGCTCAACCGCATGTTGGGCGCGGCACCCTCGTTGGTGTTCAGCCTGATCGACAAATACAGCATCGATTGCCAATTGCGCCGCGAGGGCACCTTGCACATGGCGCACAACGCGCGTGGCGAGGCGGATTTACGCAGCCGTGAAGAACAATGGAAGCGCCGTGGCGCGCCGGTAGAATTGCTCACCGGCCAGGCATGCGAGCACGCCACGGGCACAAAAAAAATTGCAGCGGCCTTGCTGGATCGGCGTGCTGGCACCCTAAACCCGATGGCCTATACCAGTGGTTTGGCCAACGCTGCCGCAGGCCTTGGCGGGCAGCTGTTTGACCATTCCCCGGTGACTCAGTTGGAGCGCCAAGGCGCGCAGTGGTCGGTGCAAACTGCTCAGGGTTCGGTGCAGGCTGCACAAGTGGTAATCGCCTCCAACGCCTACACCGAAGGAGAGTGGACCGAGCTTCGGCGCAATTTCTTCCCCGGTTACTACTACCAAGTCGCGTCGGCCCCGCTGACAGATGACGCCGCCCAGCAGATCCTGCCTGGCGGTCAAGGCTCTTGGGATACACGCCAAGTGTTGAGCAGTATTCGCCGCGACGCCGATGGCCGCCTGTTGCTCGGCAGCCTGGGCAATGGCAACCAGAAACCGGCGTGGTTCCTCAAGGCGTGGGCCGATCGGGTGCAGCAGCATTACTTCCCGTACCTCAAATCGGTGCAATGGGAATACACCTGGACTGGCTGCATCGCCTTTACCCCCGATCACCTCATGCGTCTGTTCGAACCGGCGCCGGGCCTCGTGGCCGTTACGGGCTATAACGGGCGCGGCGTCACCACCGGCAGTGTGGTCGGCAAGGCGTTTGCCGACTACTTGTGTCACCAGAATCCCCAGGCCTTGCCGATTCCCTTCGCGCCGATGCAGCCGTTGGCCGGCGTTGGCCTGCGCAGCTGTCTTTATGAGGCTGGATTCTCGCTCTATCACGCCGGGCAATGCCTGAGGATCGTGATCTGATCAGCGAAATACCCTTCAAAAGCCTGCATTTTCTTAGCAGGCTACTAATCTGTATTGGTGCAAGTCGTAGCAATCACGCACTGTAAATGTGCAGTTCCGTTACGCAGTCTGTTACAGCTGTAGGAACTGTCGTTTCTCCGTCTGGTTGCAGGTGCGACCTGTCAGGGTTGTACTTTTTTGGCTTGTCGGTTGCACCTCCTGAGGCTAGAGGGTTGCACGTCCTGGCAAGCGGAGCCGAAACGCCCGTAATAACAATGACACCGTGTCTTTTTGAAGAATAAAAACGTAATGGCACGAGGCTTGCTCTGGGCTTTCAGTGGAAAGTTTGAACGCAAGTTGTAGTGCCTAAAATCAAAAATATCGGAGCACCACTCATGTCCCAGACGTTTTACAAGAAAGGTTTTCTGGCCCTCGCCGTTGCAGCGGCACTGGGTGTTTCTACGTTTGTTCAAGCTGATGTGAAGATTGGCGTCGCGGGGCCCATGACGGGTGCCAACGCTGCTTTCGGTGAGCAGTACATGAAGGGTGCCCAGGCGGCAGCCGATGTAATCAACAAGGCCGGTGGCGTCAACGGCGAGCAGATCAAGCTGGTTGCCGGTGACGATGCCTGCGAACCCAAGCAAGCGGTGGCCGTGGCCAACCGCCTGGCTGACCAGGACAAAGTGATCGGCGTGGTCGGGCACTTCTGCTCGTCGAACACCATCCCGGCTTCCGAGGTGTACGACGAAGCGGGCATCATCATGATCACCCCGGGCTCCACCAACCCACAGGTGACCGAGCGTGGCCTGGGCGCTGTGTTCCGTATGTGCGGGCGTGACGACCAGCAAGGCATCGTCGCCGGCGACTACATCGTCGACGTGCTCAAGGGCAAGAAAGTCGCAGTCATCAATGACAAGGACACCTACGGCAAAGGCCTGGCCGACGCTACCGCTGCCCAGTTGACCAAGCGCGGCGTGAAGCCGGTGCTGGAAGAAGGCCTGACCCGTGGCGAAAAAGACTTCAGCGCCCTGGTCACCAAGATCCGCTCCACCGGTGCTGACGTCGTGTACTTCGGCGGCCTGCACCCAGAAGCCGGTCCACTGGTTCGCCAGATCCGTGAAGCCGGTTTGAAAGACGTCAAGTTCATGTCCGATGACGGCGTTGTCACCGACGAACTGGTTGCCACCGCTGGCGGCGCGCAGTACGTCGACGGCGTCTACATGACCTTCGGCGCCGACCCGCGCCTGCTGCCAGACAGCAAGGCCGTCGTTGAGCAATTCCGCAAGGCGGGCGTCGAGCCGGAAGGCTACACCCTGTACGCCTACGCCTCGATCCAGGCCCTGGCCGCTGGTTTCAACGGTGCCAAGTCCAACAAGGGCGAAGACGCCGCCAAGTGGCTCAAGGCTCACCCGGTGAAAACCGTCATGGGTGAAAAAGCCTGGGACGGCAAGGGCGACCTGAAAGTCTCCGACTACGTGGTTTACCAGTGGGACAAAGACGGTAAATACCATCAGCTGGAAAAACAGAAGTAATTACAAGCACCACGGACCCAATGTGGGAGCGGGCTTGCTCGCGAAAGCGGAGTGTCAGTCTCTGAATGTGTTTCTGACACACCGCATTCGCGAGCAAGCCCGCTCCCACAGGGGGACTGTGCTGTGATCGAGATCTGTCTTTTCCTCCAGAAGCGCCGCACACCCACAGGTGTGCAGGTGCTCACCGCGTGAGATTGCGTTATGGATGGTATTTTCCTGCAGCAACTGGTCAACGGCCTGACCCTCGGGTCGGTCTATGGCCTGATCGCCATCGGCTACACAATGGTCTATGGCATCATCGGCATGATCAACTTCGCCCACGGCGAGGTTTATATGATTTCCGCTTACCTCGCGGCGATCAGTCTGGCACTGCTGGCTTACTTCGGCATCGAATCCTTCCCGCTGCTCATTCTCGGCACCTTGATCTTCACCGTGGTCGTCACCGGCGTATACGGTTGGGTCATCGAGCGTGTCGCCTACAAACCGCTGCGCAACTCCACCCGCTTGGCACCGCTGATCAGCGCCATCGGCATCTCGCTGATCCTGCAGAACTACGCGCAGATCGCCCAGGGCGCCAAGCAACAAGGTATTCCCACCCTGCTGGCCGGGGCCTGGCGTGTCGACATCGGCAGCGGCTTCGTGCAGTTGACGTACACCAAGGTGTTCATCCTGGTCGCCGCCTTCGCGGGCATGGCCCTGCTGACCTACGTGATCAAGTACACCAAGCTCGGCCGCATGTGCCGCGCGACCCAACAAGACCGCAAGATGGCGTCGATCCTCGGTATCAACACCGACCGGGTGATCTCCTATGTATTCGTCATCGGTGCGGCCATGGCGGCATTGGCCGGCGTGCTCATCACCCTCAACTACGGCACTTTCGACTTCTATGCCGGCTTCATCATTGGCATCAAGGCATTTACCGCGGCGGTACTCGGTGGCATCGGTTCCCTGCCTGGGGCGATGCTCGGCGGGATCATCCTCGGCATCTCCGAGTCGCTGTTCTCGGGGTTGATCAACTCTGACTACAAAGACGTGTTCAGTTTCTCCCTGCTGGTGGTGATTCTGATTTTCCGTCCCCAGGGCCTGCTGGGTCGCCCACTCGTGGCTAAGGTGTAAACATGTCTGCTGCCAAACCCATCGATATCAAGAAAAGTGTGGTCGATACGGTCCTCGCCGGGCTGATTTCGCTGATCGTGTTCGGTCCGATCGTCGGCGTGGTCCTCGACGGCTACAGCTTCAACCTGGAACCGGCCCGTGTGGGCCTGCTGGTGGCCATCGTGATGGTCGGCCGCTTCGCCATGAGCCTGTTCCTGCAAACCCCCAAAGGCCTGAAGATTCTGCAGGGCTTCGAGAGCAGTGGCTCGGGTGTGCACGTGCTGGCGCCGGACTACAAGTCGCGCCTGCGCTGGATCATCCCGGCACTGATCGTGATCGCCATCGTGTTCCCGATCTTCGCCAACAAGTACCTGCTGACCGTGGTGATCCTCGGGCTGATCTACGTATTGCTCGGCCTGGGCCTCAACATCGTGGTCGGCCTGGCGGGCCTGCTCGACCTGGGTTACGTGGCGTTCTACGCCATCGGCGCCTACGGCCTGGCGCTGGGTTATCAATACCTCGGCCTGGGCTTCTGGACCGTGCTGCCACTGGCGGCCATCGCGGCGGCGTTGGCGGGGTGCATACTCGGGTTCCCGGTGTTGCGAATGCACGGTGACTACCTGGCCATCGTGACCCTGGGTTTCGGTGAAATCATCCGCCTGGTGCTCAATAACTGGCTGTCGTTTACCGGCGGCCCGAACGGTATGCCGGTGCCTTCACCGACCTTCCTCGGCCTGGAATTCGGGCGCAAGGCCAAGGACGGCGGGATTCCGTTCCACGAGTTCTTCGGCATTGATTACAACCCCAACATCAAGTTCATGTTCATCTACATCGTGCTGTTCCTGGTGGTGCTGGCCGTGTTGTACATCAAGCATCGCCTGACCCGCATGCCGGTGGGCCGTGCCTGGGAAGCCTTGCGCGAAGATGAAATCGCCTGCCGCTCCATGGGCCTGAACCACGTGCTGGTCAAGCTCTCGGCGTTCACCATCGGTGCCTCCACCGCCGGTTTGGCCGGGGTGTTCTTTGCCAGTTACCAAGGGTTCGTCAACCCGTCGTCATTCACGTTCTTCGAGTCGGCGCTAATCCTGGCCATCGTGGTCTTGGGCGGCATGGGCTCGACGGTGGGCGTGGTGATCGCGGCGTTCGTGTTGACCGTTGCGCCGGAACTGCTGCGCAGCTTCTCCGAGTACCGCGTGCTGCTGTTTGGCGTGTTGATGGTGGTGATGATGATCTGGCGCCCACGCGGCCTGATCCGCATCAGCCGTACCGGTGTGACCCCACGTAAAGGAGTGGCGCCATGAGCAAGGAAGTCGTGCTCTCTGTGGAACACCTGATGATGCACTTCGGTGGCATCAAGGCTTTGAGCGATGTGAGCCTCAAGGTCGAACGCAACTCGATCTTCGCCCTGATCGGCCCCAACGGCGCCGGCAAGACCACCGTGTTCAACTGCCTCACCGGCTTCTACAAAGCCAGCGGCGGCAAGATCAATCTCAACGTACGCGGCAAGCAGACCGACGTGATCCAATTGCTCGGCGAGCGTTTCCAGCCCACCGACTTTGTCTCGCCCAAAAGCTTCCTCAGCCGGGTGTACTACAAGATGTTCGGCGGCACCCACCTGGTCAACCGCGCAGGCTTGGCCCGTACGTTCCAGAACATTCGCCTGTTCAAGGAAATGTCCGTGGTGGAAAACCTGCTGGTGGCCCAACACATGTGGGTCAACCGCAACATGCTTGCAGGCATCCTCAACACCAAGGGCTACCGCAAGGCCGAAAGCGACGCCCTCGACCACGCCTTCTACTGGCTGGAAGTAGTGGACCTGGTGGACTGCGCCAACCGCCTGGCCGGTGAACTCTCGTACGGCCAACAGCGCCGTCTGGAAATCGCCCGCGCCATGTGCACCCGTCCGCAGATCATCTGCCTGGACGAACCGGCAGCCGGCCTCAACCCCCAGGAAACCGAAGCGCTCAGCGCGATGATTCGCCTGCTGCGCGACGAACACGACCTCACGGTCGTGCTGATCGAACACGACATGGGCATGGTGATGAGTATTTCCGACCACATTGTGGTGCTGGACCACGGCAACGTGATTGCCGAGGGTGGGCCGGACGCGATCCGCAACGACCCGAAAGTGATTGCTGCCTACCTGGGCGCAGACGAAGAGGAGCTGGTATGAGTGCACCTATCCTCGAAATGAAGGACCTGGACGTGTACTACGGCCCGATCCAGGCCCTGAAAAAAGTCTCGCTGCACATCAACGAAGGCGAAACGGTGAGCCTGATCGGCTCCAACGGCGCGGGTAAATCCACGTTGCTGATGTCGATCTTCGGCCAGCCACGGGCCGAGTCGGGGCAGATTCTGTACAACGGCGTCGACATTACCCACAAATCCTCCCACTACATCGCCTCCAACGGCATTGCGCAGTCGCCGGAAGGGCGACGGGTGTTCCCCGACATGACGGTTGAGGAAAACCTGCTGATGGGCACTATCCCCATTGGCGACAAGTTTGCGCAGGAAGACATGCAGCGCATGTTCGAGCTGTTCCCACGGCTCAAGGAACGGCGCACCCAGCGGGCCATGACCATGTCCGGTGGCGAGCAGCAAATGCTCGCCATCGCTCGTGCGCTGATGAGCCGGCCCAAGCTGTTGCTGTTGGACGAACCCAGCCTGGGCTTGGCGCCGATTGTGGTGAAGCAGATCTTCTCGACCTTGCGTGAGCTGGCGGCTACCGGGATGACCATCTTCCTGGTGGAGCAGAACGCCAACCATGCGTTGCGCCTGTCGGACCGGGCGTATGTGATGGTTAACGGGGAGATTCGCCTCACCGGTACCGGTAAAGAGCTGTTGGTGAACGAGGAAGTGCGCAACGCCTACCTCGGCGGGCACTGATCTAAAGCTTGACGCAAAACCCCTGTGGGAGCGGGCTTGCTCGCGAAAGCGATGTGTCAGTCAGTACATCTGCAGCTGACCCACCGCTTTCGCGAGCAAGCCCGCTCCCACACTTGTTTTACGGTGTTCATAAGGCCGATACCAAATTGTGGAAAACAAATCCAGCCACCTCCCAAAGCGCGACATATAGCCGCCGCAAATCCCTGTTTTGTCACAGTTTTGACTTGTCCCCATCCACTGTGGAACCGGCTGTGGGTAACGTGGTAGTAGCTGGCTGAACGCCTTTAAAACCGTGGCCTCCAGCAGCGTGGTTGTTTTTTGATCAGTGGGTTTTACGCGACCGGCGAAGGGGTTTGTCAACCTGTTTAAAGACACAGGTATATGACTGATTTATGTCGCTTGAGCCTGTGGATAAGTCTGTGATTAAACTCTGGAAAGACTGCCGCAGAGGCCGGAATGTCTGGCCTGTAGCCATCGTTCGGATTTACCTCTTGCCCATGGGGCTACATACGCCCCTCTGCAGGTCAAGCAAAAAACTTTCTAAAATCGCCTGCAAGCCCCGTATACAGAGGCTTCAGGTGTTTCGCACTTGCCCCCAAAGACTGTGGGCGCAGTTGTGGATAACCTGCGCGCACATGGCTGCAGACCACGTTCTGTAAGGCTTTGCGAGATATGGTTAAAAACTGATCAGCAACACATGAAGTTCTGCGCATAGCGGTTGCCGCAACCGCGGCGTACGGGCATTCTGCTGGCTGATTTTTTTCCCGATGCCCGCAAGGAGAACACCATGTCCGACACGCTGTTTATTACTGGCGCAACCTCAGGTTTCGGCGAAGCCTGCGCCCGTCGTTTTGCCGAAGCCGGCTGGAAACTGGTGCTCACTGGCCGTCGTGCCGACCGCCTGAATGCGTTGGTCGAAGAACTCTCCAAGCAGACCGAAGTGCACGGCCTGGTAGTGGACGTGCGTGATCGCAAAGGCATGGAAGAGGCCATTGCCAACCTGCCGCCATCGTTTGCCAAGCTGCGCGGGCTGATCAACAACGCGGGCCTGGCCGTAGGCACCGACCCAGCACCCAAGTGCAACCTCGACGATTGGGAAACCATGGTCGACACCAACATCAAGGGCCTGCTGACCACCACCAACTTGCTGCTGCCACGCCTTATTGCACACGGCCGTGGCGCGGGCATCATCAACCTGGGCTCCATCGCCGGTAACTACCCGTACCCGGGCAGCCACGTGTACGGCGGCTCCAAGGCGTTCGTGAAGCAGTTCTCGCTGAACCTGCGTTGCGACCTGCAAGGTACCGGCGTGCGTGTGACCAACATCGAGCCAGGCTTGTGTGAGAGCGAGTTCTCGCTGGTGCGCTTTGGTGGTGACCAGGCGCGTTACGACGCGACGTATGCCGGTGCCGAGCCGATCCAGCCGCAGGACATTGCGGACACGATCTTCTGGGTCATGAACACCCCGGCGCATGTGAACATCAACCGCCTGGAGCTGATGCCGGTGAGCCAGACCTGGGCTGGGTTTGCGATTGAGCGTGGCGCGAAGTAAGGCTTTAAACCGCGTCGCCTGCTTCGCGAGCAAGCCCGCTCCCACATTTGGCCGCATTTCAAGGATGTACTCGGTCAAAATGTGGGAGCGGGCTTGCTCGCGAAGGCGTCAGATCGGCCAAAACAGGCCATAAGGTACACTCTCCTCCTGAAAACCCCTCCGCACTGTGCGGTTTTAAGGTTTTGACGGGAGGAAATGTGAGTAACCGAGGTGAGCAGTCCCTGCTCAAACAATCGACCATCCTGATGTTCGCAGTCGCGATCGCCGGGATTGTCACGGGTGTGATATCCGGCGCCCAATCCATTCTGTTCGATGGCTTTTTCTCGCTGATCGCCACCGCCATCAAGGTGTTGATGCTGATCACGGCCAAGCTGATCGCCAAGAAAAGCAACGAGCGTTTCCAGTTCGGTTATTGGCACCTGGAGCCCATGGTGCTGCTGATCGAAGGCAGCTTCCTGTTGCTGATTGCCATCTATGCGTTCCTCAACGGTGTGTTCGGCATTATCAATGGCGGACGCGAGATCGAGTTGGGGCTGGTGATCATTTATGCGGCGGTGTTTACCGTCGTCGAGTTCGCCTACTTCTTCTACGTGCGTTATCGCAATCGCACGCTCAAGTCATCGCTGATCCAGTTCGACAACATCAGTTGGCTGGTGGATGCGATGTTGTCGGTGGGCTTGCTGATCAGCTTTCTGGCGGCACTGTTGCTCAAGTCCCAGGGCTACGGTGAGTGGGCGGTGTATGTCGACCCATTGATCCTGATCCTGTTGGCCCTGAGCATGCTGGCGCCGGCGTTCAAGATCCTGCGCCCGGCGTTGCGCGAGGTGTTGGGGATTGCTCCGGACCAGTTGGACGACAAGGTGCGCGAAGTGATGGATGCGGCCCAGGCCAAGCATGGGTTTGACGATTATGTGTCCTACGTGCAAAAGCACGGACGGGCGCGGTTTATCGAGATTCACGTGGTGCTGCCGGCGGATTACCCGGTGGACAGCGTTGCGACCCTGGATGGGTTGCGCGAGGAGATATCCACAGGGCTGGGCAAAGCGGATGCGGCGAGGTGGCTGACGATCAGCTTTACCGGGGATCGTAAGTGGATTGCGTGACAGGCAGTTAGACCGAGGTGAGGCGTTCGCGAGCAAGCCCGCTCCTACATTTCGACCGAGTACATCCTTGGAATGCGGTCAACTGTGGGAGCGGGCTTGCTCGCGAAGAGGCCCTTGAAGTCACCCGAGATGCTGGATCAGACCCTGATAGCAAGTCGCCAAGTGATAAGGCGTAGTCGACGGCATATCCCGACGGCTCACCACACCCTTGGCATCCAGGCATTCATTCCAGCCTTTCTCATGCAAGAAGTGCCGTTGCAGCGCCAGCAATTGGCGCTGCAACACGGCTTCGCTATTGGGCCGCAAGGTCAGTGCTCGCAGGTATTCCGCCTGGGCCCAGATCCGCTGGGTGCCGTCGCGTACGCTGCCGTCCAACGCCAGCATGCCGCTGACCGCGCCGCTCGACTTATCCACACCGGTTTGCTCGGCATAGGCAAACGCCCGCGTCAGCGAAGCATGCAGCGGCGTGCCACGCAGCACATCCGAAGACTCCAGCAAAAAGAACCACTCAAACTGGTGCCCCGGTTCAAACCAGTTATCCACAGCACCTAGCGGTTTTTCCATCATCACGCCTTGCTGGCGGTCGATGAAGCGCTGCTGCATCGCCTTCGCCAAGGCCAGCAGGGCCGCTTGTACGTCAGCGTCTTCACGCACCGCGAGGGTGGCGAGGAAGCCTTCGGCCAGGTGCATCAACGGGTTTTGCAGCGGGCCGGACTTCAAGGATGACCAATTGCGCTCCAACTCCGCCTCAAACAGGCCGTCGCCTGTGGAAAAGCGTTGGGCGACCACTTCAAGGGCGGCGTTGAGCACCGACTCCACCAACGGCTCGCGCACTTTGGCCCAGTAATGGGCGCAGGCGAAGATGATGAAAGCGTGGGTATAGAGGTCTTTGCGCTTGTCCAGCGGCTGCCCGGCCGGGTCGATGCTGTAGAACCAGCCGCCGTGCTCGGCGTCGTGGAAGTGCCGTTGCAGGGAGCGGAACAGCGCGGCTGCGCGCTCTTCGGCGAAGGCTGCACCGGGCTCGCCGATCAGGCTGGCGAACAGGTACAACTGCCGGGCGCAAGCCATGGCGCGGTAACGTTGTGGGGGCAATGGACGGTGATCGGCGTCCAGTGCTTCATAAGGCAACGCCAGTTCGGCGTTCCAGCCCGGGCCCTGCCAGAGCGGCACGATAAGGCTGTGGAAGTGCGTGAGCACGGCGTTCAGGGCGGAGTTTGGAGCGGTGGGCATTGGCTGGCGTCGTCACGGCAGGGGTGTAGGCGCGCATGGTAGCAGGCTTGGGAACTGTGGTGTCTGGTCGAGCGCTTTCGCGAGCAAGCCCGCTGCCACAGTTTGACCGTATTCCAAGGATGTACTCGGTCAACTGTGGGAGCGGGCTTGCTCGCGAAGAGGCCCTCACAAGCGCTGCAATACTCAGCCCGCCAGCAACCAAACCCCAGTCGCCGCCGAAGCTGCCCCGGCAATCCGCACCAACGGTGCTGCCGCCGCCGGCAGAAAGCGCACCACTGCATAACCGGCCGCGTGCAACACCGCCGTTGCCGCCACAAACCCAGCCGCATACGCCCAAGGGCTGGACATGTCCGGCAGCTCCAAACCATGCGCCACACCGTGGAACAGCGCGAACAATGCGGTCGCACCCACCGCCACGAACAACGGCGGCCGCACCGCCAGTGCCACTGCCAGGCCCAGGGCCAATACCGATGCAGCGATGCCGCTTTCCATCGCTGGCAATTGCATCCCTTCAAAACCGAGCACACCGCCAATCAGCATGGTGCCGACGAACGTGCACGGCAGCGCCCAGCGGGCAGAGCCTTTCTGTTGTGCAGCCCACAAACCGACGGCAATCATCGCTAGCAAGTGGTCGATGCCGCTGAGTGGGTGGCTGATACCGGCCACCAGGCCGTTGTCGCCATGGCCCGGATGCGCGAAGGCCAGGGCCGGGGCGAGCAATAGGGTGGCGGCGGCGAAGAGTTTCTTGAGGCTCATGGACAGGTTCCTTATGGGTTGATCAGGCAGCGGTCAGCAGGCCTTGGCGTTCGATGAAAGCGACGATCTCATCCAGGCCGATCCCGGTTTTCTGGTTGCTGAACACAAAGGGTTTGCCGTTGCGCATGCGGGTGGTGTCGCTGTTCATCAGTTCCAGCGAGGCGCCCACCAGTGGCGCGAGGTCGATCTTGTTGATCACCAGCAAGTCGGATTTGCAAATGCCGGGCCCACCCTTGCGCGGCAGCTTGTCGCCGGCGGAGACATCGATCACGTAGATGGTCAGGTCCGAGAGTTCCGGGCTGAAGGTTGCCGACAGGTTGTCGCCGCCGGACTCCACCAGGATCAGGTCCAGGCCGGGGAAGCGGCGGTTGAGTTGGTCCACCGCTTCGAGGTTGATCGAGGCGTCTTCGCGGATCGCGGTGTGCGGGCAGCCACCGGTTTCCACACCAATGATTCGTTCGGGCGCGAGGGCCTGGTTGCGCACCAGGAAGTCGGCATCTTCGCGGGTGTAAATGTCGTTGGTGACCACGGCGAGGTTGTAGCGGTCGCGCAGGGCGAGGCACAGGGCCAGGGTCAGGGCGGTCTTGCCCGAACCCACCGGGCCGCCGATGCCTACGCGCAGAGGTTGAGTGTTCATGTGCTTCTTCTCCTAGGAACGGAACAGGCGGCTGTACTGGCGCTCATGGGCCATGCACGCCAGCGACAGGCCAAACGCGGCGCTGCCTAAATGGTTGAGGTCGATGCGAGCGGCGTCCTGCTGGGCTTGTTGCAGCAGTGGCAGCAGTTCGCTGGTCAGGCGCTGGGCGGCTTGCTGGCCCAGGGGCAGGGTTTTCATCAGCACCGCGAGTTGATTCTCCAGCCAACTCCACAGCCAAGCGGCTAGCGCATCGTCGGGCTTGATGTTCCAGGCGCGTGCGGCGAGGGCCCAGCCCAGCGCAAGGTGGGGTTCGCTGCACTGCTCAAGAAGGGCGCGGGCGGCGCCGTCCAATTCCGGCAGACCGTTGAGCAATTGTTGCAACGAGTAGCCCATTTGCCGGCTCTCTTGATACAGCTCACGGGTCTCACGGCTGGCGCGGTGCTCTTCGCACAATTGCGCCAGGCACGACCAGTCCTCATCAGCGGCAGCGCGGCAATGGGCGAGCAGTAGCGGTGCTTCGAAGCGGGCGAGGTTGAGCAGCAACTGATCGCTGATCCAGCGGCGGGCAGTGGCTGCGTCGTTAACGCGACCATTTTCCACGGCCATCTCCAGGCCCTGGGAATAGCTGTAGCCGCCAATCGGCAATTGCGGACTGGCCAGACGCAGCAGCGCCCAGGCTGGGTTCATGGGCGCACGCCGAACTGATGCAGCTTGGGTGGGTAGTTGAAATCCTCGTCGCCATGCCGTGAATGATGATGGCCGCCCCCATAGGCACCGTGTTCCGGTTGGAACGGCGCTTCAAGGGTCTCTGTGGTGGCGCCCAACTGATCCAGCATGGCCTTGAGTACGTAGTCATCGAGCAGGCGTAGCCAGCCATCCCCGACTTGCAAGGCGACGTGACGATTGCCCAGGTGATAGGCGGCGCGGGTCAGTTCAAACGCGCTGTTGCAGGTGACGTGCAGCAACTGTTCAGGACGGGCACAGACGCGTACGACACGTCCGTCTTCCGCTTGTAGGAATTCACCATCGTGCAACGGTGGTTGACCGCGCTCCAGGAAAAGGCCGACGTCTTCACCGTCAGCACTGAAACAGCGCAGGCGGCTTTTGCTGCGTGCTTCGAAATTCAGCAGCAGCTCGGCGGCCCAGAGGGCTTGGGGGGCGATTCGGCGATGGATCACCAGCATGAGGAAGCTTCCAGCGATGAGCGATGCAAGTGCTAGAGCAAGGGGCTTGCCAACCCCGCGGGAGAGTAGGAATTGCCTGTAGGTCTTTGTGCAAGCGCCACTAAATAGGGCGCGGGAGGTCTGTTTTCGTGCGTCAACATGGTGCGCGGTTCCGTTCGTTGCACTCGCGGCGAGCGTTTTCGGATTTGTCCTACGCGACCTGAGGATTCGCCGTTCATTACGTTACGTGCAGGAAAAGTAGGCTTTGCGCCGTGTTCAATTCACTGCGACGTTCATCATGCTCAAGTCATTTTATTGTTTAGTCATTGTCAGCCTGTCTTTGGTTATTTCATCGGCTTCGGCCAGTCTGCAACCCCGTCCTATGTTCATCGAGTCGCTAAACGAGCCTGCGATCACCGATGTGATCGACAATGTGGTCGACCGCGCCCACGAGTTGCTGGGCACACCTTATAAATGGGGAGGGACCTCGGAGGACCAGGGCTTTGATTGCAGCAGTTTCCTGGTTTATCTGTTCAAGACCGAAGCCAACATCCACCTCCCGCGCATCACGGTGGCGATGCATCGCTCCAAGGCCGCAACGATCAAGCGCAACGCTCTGAAACCTGGCGACGCGGTGTTTTTCAAGGGCAATGGTCGCGGCCAGGTCAGCCATGTGGGGCTCTATATCGGCGAGGGCAAATTCATTCACTCGCCGCGTACCGGCAAGAACGTGCGCATCGACTCGTTGAACAACACTTACTGGAACAAAAACTACACCACCGCCAAGCGCTTCCATTCGGCGGGCTGATTGGCCTATTCGGTGCTACCCAGGCCTTGCCAGTGTTTCAATCCGATAAAGATAAAGCGCAGTTGCTGGGTGATTTTCGCCTGGGGCGTAAGGTGGGCAGGCAGGGCCTGAGCCGGAGGGTCGATGATGTCGGGGAGGGTGGCAAACACGCTTTTGACGATCAGGTCGGCCATGACGTGCAGGCCTTCGGCATCCAGGTGCTGCAGCTTTGGCATCAATGTCAGGTCGGCCGCCAGGTCGCGGGTGATGTCTTCGCGCAGGGCGCCGATGGCCTGACGCACCGCGAGGCAGCCGCCGTATTGCTCGCGAGCCAGGAACAGGAATTGTGAGCGGTTGGCCGAGACCACATCGAGAAAGATCCGCACCGAGGCATCGATGATGCCGCCCATCACGAATTCGTTGTGGCGTACCAGGCGAATCGTGGCGCGGAAGGTCTGGCCGACTTCACTCACCAGCACCAGGCCCAACTGGTCCATGTCGGCAAAATGACGATAGAAACCGGTGGGTACGATACCCGCAGTCTTTGCCACTTCCCGCAGGCTCAAGCTGCCAAACCCTCGGCCACACTCCATCAGATGGCGGGCTGCGTCCATCAGGGCGAGGCGGGTCTGTTGCTTCTGTTCGGCACGGGGCAGCATTGGCGGGCAGGCTTAGTCGACAAGTACAGCGACGCACTCTAGCAAAACAGCTTCATCGGCGTCGAACTTGGCGGGGGATGTGCGTGAGTGGGTCTACAGCTAAGCAAAAGCCCGATCGGTAGATCGGGCTTTTTTATCGGCCTCCACAGGCTTAGCTCTGTGCTTCGTGCAGTTCTTTCAGGCGGTCAGCACCACCTTCGGCAACACCTTCGGTGTAGGCGCGTTTGTTGGCTTGTTCAGCACCGCCTTCAACCAGGCCTTTCTGTTCCAGGCGATCACGGCCACCTTCAGCAACGCCTTCGGTGTAAGCGCGTTTGTTGGCTTGTTCCGAGCCGTTTTCAGCAACGCCGCCTTTGGCGTAGTCACGGTTCTCTTCTTCTTGCGAACCGCTGCGAGCCAGGGTTTGGCTGGATTGAACGGCTTGGGCTTTATTCTGTGGGGTCGCTTGTTCTGCGGCTGGCAGGGCAAAAGCGCTGGAAGCCAGGACAGACAAGAGGACGGTAGCGAGTAATTGGCGTTTCATGATGGTTGCTCCTTGGGAGGGCGATAAAGTGGGTACAGGGCTAATGCTACTCTCGATAAGTCGATATAAAAGTTCATAAATACAATGGTAATAATCAACAGAATTGATTGTTCGCTGCGGAGGCTCTAGCACGCGCCTCTCAAGCCCGCGGTTTTGCACCGTGGTGGGTATTTTCGACACGGAGCTGGGTAACAATGGTGCGCCGTCGATGGCTTTAACCTGTCTAGATGGTCAGGAAAATAGATTTTTGCGGTTAAATCGGTGATCGGGTTAAACCCCCAGGCGGTTTGCCAGTCGTACCCATATGAGCTGTAGTTCAGCTACGTAGTCGTATTCAGGAGTCCTGTGCAATGACGCGCACTCGTAAAATTGTCGCTTGGAGCTGCGCCAGCTTCGTTCTGTTAATCGCCGTGGTGGTGCTGGTCCTGGTGTTCTTTGACTGGAACCGCATCAAGCCGCCCCTCAACGCCAAGGTCTCCGAAGAACTGCATCGCCCGTTTGCCATCAATGGCAACCTGGCCGTGGTGTGGGCGCGGGAGCCCGATGAAGGTGGCTGGCGCGCCTGGGTGCCGTGGCCCCATGTGATTGCCGAAGACCTGACACTGGGCAATCCGGATTGGTCGAAAACCCCGCAAATGGTCACGCTCAAGAAAGTGGAGCTGCGCATCTCGCCGCTGGCCTTGCTGGTGCAGCGCGTGGTGATCCCGCGTATCGACCTCACCGAACCGAGTGCACAGTTGCAGCGTCTGGCGGATGGGCGCGCCAACTGGACCTTCAAGTTCGACCCCAAGGACCCGAATGCCGAGCCTTCCAACTGGGTCGTGGACATTGGCGCCATTGGCTTCGACAAAGGCCACGTGACCCTCGACGACCAGACCCTCAAGACACAGCTGGACGTGATCATCGATCCGCTCGGCAAACCGATCCCGTTTGGTGAAATCGTCGGCGACGCCGATGCCAAGAAGGCCCTGGAAAAAGGTTCGGCGCCGCAGGACTACGCGTTTGGTCTCAAGGTCAAAGGCCAATACCACGGACAGAAGCTTGATGGCACTGGCAAGATCGGCGGCCTGCTGGCCCTGCAGGACGCGGCCAAGCCGTTTCCGTTGCAGGCCCAGGTCAAGATCGCCGACACCAGCATTGCGCTCGCCGGTACCCTCACCGATCCGCTTAATCTTGGCGCCCTCGACCTGCGCCTGAAACTTGCGGGTAGCAGCCTT
The DNA here is from genome assembly GCF_014230465.1 of Pseudomonas cremoris. Next base: position 129,471 of record NZ_JAAXCY010000002.1, on the reverse strand, counting down.
GGCAACCTGTATCCGCTCACCGGCGTGACCCTGCCGGATTCGCCGGCCTACTCTACCGATGGTCACTTGATCGCCAAGCTGCACGAGCCCACTGGCGCATCATTCAGCTATGAAAACTTCAACGGCAAGATCGGCAACAGTGATATCCACGGCAACCTGGGTTACGTCGCCAGCCAGCCTCGGCCCAAGCTCACCGGCGCGCTGGTGTCCAACCAACTGCTGATGACCGACCTCGCACCGCTGATCGGCGCCGACTCCAATGCCAAGCAAAAGGCGCGGGGCGGTGAAAGCAAACAGCCGGCGACCAAAGTGCTGCCGGTGGAAGAGTTTCGTACCGAGCGCTGGCGTGACATGGATGCCGATGTGGAATTCACCGGCAAACGCATCGTGCACAGCGCCGAGTTGCCCTTTACCGACCTTTACACCCACCTGGTGCTCAACGACGGCGAGCTGAGCCTTGAGCCCCTGCGATTTGGCGTGGCGGGTGGCAAGCTGGATGCGCAAATTCGCCTGAACGGTCGCACCACGCCGATGGAAGGCCGCGCCAAACTGACGGCGCGCAACTTCAAGCTCAAACAGCTGTTCCCGACCTTCGAACCGATGAAAACCAGCTTCGGTGAGCTCAATGGCGATGCCGATATTTCCGGTCGCGGCAACTCTGTGGCGGCACTGCTGGGCACCTCCAACGGCGACTTGAAGATGCTGATCAATGACGGCGCCATCAGCCGTGGCCTGATGGAAATCGCCGGGCTCAATGTGGGTAACTACGTGGTGGGTCGCCTGTTTGGCGACAAGGAAGTGAAGATCAACTGCGCGGCGGCCGACTTCGGGATCAAGACCGGCTTGGCCACGACGCGGTTGTTTGTGTTCGACACCGAGAACGCGATTATCTACATCGATGGCACGGCGAACATGGCCACGGAGCAATTGGACCTGACCATCACGCCAGAATCGAAAGGCTTTCGGTTGTTCTCCCTGCGTTCACCGTTGTACGTCAACGGGCCGTTTATCAAGCCCAATGCGGGCGTGAAAGCCGTGCCGTTGATGCTGCGAGGTGCGGGGATGGTGGCGCTGGGTGTGATAGCAGGGCCTGCAGCCGGATTGCTGGCGTTGGTGGCCCCAAGTGGCGATGAGCCGAACCAGTGTGCGCCGTTGTTGCAGCAGATGCGTGAGGGCAAGGCGCCGAAAACTGTGAAAGGCTAACTGAATAAACCAGGGCCTGAAATGTGGGAGCGGGCTTGCTCGCGAAAATGGTGGATCAGTCGATGAATGTGTTGACTGAAACTCCACTTTCGCGAGCAAGCCCGCTCCCACAGGGGGCTCGCAGTGTTGTTAGTTACAGGCTTTCCAGGATGTCCGCCATGTCGTCGGCGTGTTCTTCTTCCTGGGCCAGGATTTCTTCAAAGAGACGGCGGGTAGTCGGGTCTTTATCACCGATGTACTGGATGATCTCGCGATAGCTGTCTACCGCAATCCGTTCGGCCACCAGGTCTTCGTAGACCATTTCCTTTAGATCTTTGCCCGCTACGTATTGAGCGTGGGAGTTTTTTGTCAGCAGGTCCGGGTTGAACTCTGGTTCACCACCCAACTGCACAATGCGCTCGGCAAGCTTGTCGGCGTGCTCGGCCTCTTGGGTGGCGTGTTCGAGGAACTCATCGGCGGCAACGGAGGCTTTGATGCCGCTAGCCATGAAGTAGTGACGCTTGTAGCGCAGCACGCAGACCAACTCAGTGGCCAGCGACTCGTTGAGCAAGCGGATGATTTCTTCTCGGTCAGCGTCATAACCTTCGGTCACGGCGCCATTTTCGACGTTCTGGCGGGCGCGGCTGCGCAGGGTTGCAACGTCAGTCAGGTGTGCTTCAGTCATCTCAATCTCCTGGTGCTAATCCGGTTTTACGCCACGCTCTGCCGGCGTGATCGCTCCAAGTTGTGAGTCCCGCGCAACGCAAAAAGTTTTATCGGATTTATGTCACAAGCTCGTCGCGGGACTGCGCTAGCCTCCAGGGATCCTTCTTGAACAAGGACGTTCGGCCCATGCCGCAGTCATTAGCCACGCGTTACCCCCTGGTCCTGGTGCCCGGCATGCTCGGTTTTGTGCGGCTGGGGTGGTTCCCCTATTGGTACGGTATTGTCCCTGCGCTGCGCAAAGGCGGGGCGCAGGTATTTCCGGTGCAGGTGGCGCCGCTGGATTCCAGTGAGGTGCGCGGCGAGCAGTTGCTGGTGCAGATCGAACGGATTCGCCGCGAGACCGGTGCCGACAAGGTCAACCTGATCGGCCATAGCCAGGGCTCGCTCACTGCGCGATACGCGGCGGCAAAACGCCCGGAGTGGGTGGCCTCGGTGACCTCCGTGGCCGGGCCCAACCATGGCTCGGAGCTGGCCGACCATATCCACACCCACTACCCGACTCACAGTGTGAAAGGCCGGATCCTGAGTGCGGTGTTTTACCTGTCGGCCTGGGTGATGGGGCTGCTGGAAACCGGCTATCGCGGGCCGCGATTCAAGGCTGATTTGCATGCCTCCCACCGCTCGCTGACCAGCGAAGGGGTTGCGCTGTTCAATCGCGATTATCCGCAGGGCTTGCCGCAGACGTGGGGCGGGCAGGGCGCAGAAGAGGTCAATGGCGTGCGCTACTACTCGTGGTCCGGCACGTTGCAGCCGGGCATTACCGACCGGGGCCGCAACCTGTTCGACGGCACGAACCGCAGCTGTCGCCTGTTCGCCCGCAGCTTTGTGCGTGAGAAAGGCCAGTGCGACGGGATGGTCGGGCGCTATAGCTCGCACTTGGGGGTGGTGATCGGTGATGACTATCCGCTGGATCACTTCGATATCGTCAACCAGTCCCTGGGACTGGTGGGCAAGGGCGCTGAGCCGATCAGGCTGTTTGTCGAGCATGCGCAAAGGCTGAAGGCGGCAGGTGTTTAGGAGGCGGGTGCGGTCCAATTGTGGGAGCGGGCTTGCTCGCGAATGCGGTGTGTCAATAACGAATGAGCTCGCTGAACCACCGCATTCGCGAGCAAGCCCGCTCCCACAGGGACTGCATTCAGCCCGCACGTACGGGTGTAGTCCAACGCTCCGAAAGAATTACCCCGCCCAACGTCAGCAAACCGCCCACCAGGTGATACAGCGCCAATTCTTCCTTCAACACCGCGGCGGCAATCAGTGCCGTAATCAGCGGCAGCAAGTTGAAAAACAGCGTGGTCCGGCTCGGGCCCAACGTTTTCACCGAATGCATCCACGCCAACGGTGCCAACATCGACGCCAGCAAGCACGCATATAACACCAGCGGGATATTCGCCCAACCCAGGCCAGCCTTCGACGAAAACAGGTACAGCGGAAACAGCACCACCACCGCCACTAGTATCTGCAAATACAGCAACACCAACGGCGGCAGGCGCAGCTGCCATTTTTTCAACAGGGTGCTGTAGACGGCGTAGGCCAGGGTGGCCACCAGCATCATGCCGTCGCCGAGGTTGACCCCGTGTTGCAACAGCGCATCCAGGCTGCCGGCGGACACCACCACAACCACGCCGCCAAACGACAGCACCGCACCCGTGAGGGCGCCGTAGGTCAGGCGCTGGCCGAGGCTGATGATTGCGGCCGTCAGCGCCATCAGCGGCATCAGCGACAGGATGATGCCCATGTTGGTGGCGGTGGTCAGTGACGCGGCGTAGTACGCCAGGCTTTGGTAAACCGCCATGCCCAGCACACCCAGGAGGGTGATCTTGCCCAGGTTCGGGCGAATCAGCGCCCAGTTGGCGATCACCGGCTTGAGCATGAACGGCGTAAACAGCAGCGCCGCCAGCAGCCAGCGGTAAAAGCCGATCTCTGCAGGGAAGATCGACCCCACGGCCAACTTGTTGACGACGGTGTTGCCAGCCCAGATAAGAATGGCCAGCAGGGGATAAGCGTATTGCATCGCAAGGAACCAGGTGTGTTGTTGAGGCAGGATTATCCATTGTCTGGATCGAAGCCTATACTGCGATCCAGACAAACGACCGTTGTATCCAGACAATATGGCCAAGCACAACGTACGCCTCCCGGATTTCCGCCAGCTGCCAAGCCCGGTGTACTTTCGTTATTCGGATTTTGCCCCCGACACCGAGTGCACGCCGCACCAGCATTTCTGGGGCTCGCTGGATTATTCCGCCAGCGGTGTCATGCGCATGGAAGTGGCCGGCAACCGCTTCATGTCGCCGCCGCAGTATGCAGTGTGGGTGCCTCCCCATACGGAACACAGTTCGTATAACGCCGAGGCAATCGTCTACCACTCGGTAGGACTGGCGCCGGAGCTGTGTGAGCAACTGCCACCGCAGCCCTGCACCCTGGCCATCAGTGACATCCTCAAGGCCATCCTCAGCGACTTTGCCAAGCGTGACGTGAATATCCCGCAGACCGAAGCCGATATCCGCCTGGCCCACGTGCTGGTGGACCAACTCAAACAGGCGCCGATCCACGATTGCTTTTTGCCTTACGCACGCCACCCCGGTCTGCTCGGTGTGCTGGAAGGCATGCAGGCGGATCCAGCCGACAACCGCCCGTTGGCGCACTGGGCCGAGCAGGTTCATGTGAGTGAGCGCACCCTCGCACGCCAGTTCGTGCGGGAGTTGGGCATGAGCTTCGGCGAATGGCGCCAGCGCCTGCGCTACCTCGCGGCCATCGAAGCGCTGGACAGTGAGCACAGCGTGCAACACGTGGCGTTCGACCTGGGCTACAGCACCGCCTCGGCCTTTATCGCCATGTTCCAACGCCACGCCGGCTGCACGCCGGAGCAATACCGCCGGTCGAATATTCGCGGGCGGTGAAGATGTAACAGGCTTTGACTACACTTCTGGGCAGGCCGTGCCCCTTCGGCACGGTAACAGGGAGAAAACTCCATGAAGATGCTGCGTATTCCGCTGTTGATGGTCGGCCTGCTGCTGTGTTCCCAAAGCTTCGCTGACACCGCCCAGCAAAATAAAATGACCACCTGCAATGCCGACGCCACCACCAAGGCCCTCAAAGGCGATGAACGCAAAGCCTTCATGAGTACGTGCCTCAAGGCGGCTCCCGCCAAGACCCTGACGCCGCAGCAGCAGAAGATGAAAGACTGCAATGCCGACGCCAAGACCAAAGCATTGGCGGGCGACGCGCGTAAAACCTTTATGAGCACTTGCCTGAAGAAATAATAGCCCCAGGCCATAGAAGGCTGCGACACTCGCACACAGCCGCCTGTAGGAGCGAGCTTGCTCGCGAAAAACCTGAACGATAACGCGTGTACTCAGACTAAATCGCGGCGTTCTTGCGTTTTTCGCGAGCAAGCTCGCTCCTACACATCCTTTAACGCCGTTCGTTTTGAGGCTGTATGCCAACGTTTTCTCAGCGTCACGTGATATTGCTGGCCAGCTACATCATCATTTTCGGCGGACTGCTGCTGGTGCTGCCGCTCAAGTTGCTGCCCAGCCTGCTGGCCGGCCTGTTGGTCTTTGAGCTGGTCAACATGCTCACTCCCCAACTGCAACGGCTGATCGAAGGCCGGCGCGCGCGTTGGCTGGCGGTGGCCTTGCTCGGCACCTTGATCGTCAGCGTGCTGACGCTGATCTTCGCCGGTGCCATCAGCTTCCTGCTCCACGAAGCGGAAAACCCCGGGGCTTCCCTCGACAAATTCATGGGCGTGGTCGACCGCGCGCGCGGCCAATTGCCGCCGTTCCTCGACGCCTACCTGCCCGCCAGCGCTGCCGAGTTCCGCGTGGCCATTGGCGACTGGCTGAGCAAGCACCTGAGCGAACTGCAACTGGTGGGCAAAGATGCCGCCCACATGTTCGTCACCCTGCTGATCGGCATGGTGCTGGGCGCGATCATCGCCCTGCAGCGCGTGCCCGACCTGACCAAACGCAAACCCCTGGCCGCCGCGCTGTTCGACCGCCTGCACCTGCTGGTCCAAGCCTTTCGCAACATCGTCTTCGCCCAGATCAAGATCGCCGCGCTCAACACGGCCTTCACCGCCGTGTTCCTCGCCGTGGTGCTGCCGCTGTGCGGGATTCACTTGCCGTTGACCAAAACCCTGATCGTGCTGACCTTCCTGCTCGGCCTGCTGCCGGTGATCGGCAACCTGATGTCCAACACGCTGATCACCATCGTCGCGCTGTCGCTGTCGATCTGGGTGGCGGTGGCGGCACTGGGGTATTTGATTGTTATCCACAAGGTCGAGTACTTCCTCAACGCGCGGATCGTGGGCGGGCAGATCAGTGCCAAATCGTGGGAGTTGTTGTTGGCGATGCTGGTGTTTGAGGCGGCATTCGGGCTGCCCGGTGTAGTGGCGGGGCCGATTTATTATGCGTATCTCAAGAGTGAGCTGAAGCTCGGCGGGATGGTTTAAGGCTTGTGTTGCCTCGGCTGACGCCATCGCGGGCAAGCCCGGCTCCCACATTGACTGGGTTTACACATTTGGATTTGTGAACGCAGTCAGTGTGGGAGCCGGGCTTGCCCGCGATAGGGGCGCCGCGGTGTTTGAGTTAAAACTCAGTAGCCATACCGCTTGCTGGCCTCAATCGCCAGACCACTGCCGATACTGCCAAAGATATTCCCTTCCACATGCCGAGCCTTGGGCAGCATCGCCGAAATGCTGTGGCGCAGGGCCGGGATCCCGCTGGAGCCCCCAGTAAAGAACACCGTGTCCACCTGCTCCACGCTCACCGAGGCGTCGTTGAGCAACTGCGTGACACTGCCGCGCACACGCTCCAGCAAGTTATCGATGGACGACTCGAACAGCGACCGGCTGAGGTCTACGCTCAGGCCTGCTTCAATCCGGTCCAGTGGTACATGGCGGCTGTCTTCGTGGGTCAGCTGGATCTTGGTTTCTTCCACTTCCATGGCCAACCAGTGCCCGGCGCGCTCTTCAATCAGCTTGAACAGGCGATCGATACCGCCAGTGTCTTCGATGTCGTAGCGCATGCTGCCCAGGGCCAGCTGGGATTTTTGCGAGTACACCGAGTTGATGGTGTGCCAGGTGGCCAGGTTCATGTGGTGGCTGGTGGGCATGTAGGCGCCGCTTTTCATGCGGCTGCCGTAGCCGAACAGCGGCATCATGCCGGCCAGCGAGAGCTGTTTGTCGAAGTCGGTCCCGCCGATGTGCACGCCGCCAGTGGCGAGGATGTCATCGTGGCGGTTGTCGTTGTGACGACGGTCCGGGGACAGGCGCACCAGGGAGAAGTCGGAGGTACCGCCGCCGATGTCGACGATCAGTACCAGTTCTTCCTTCTCGATGGTCGACTCGTAGTCGAATGCCGCCGCAATCGGCTCGTATTGGAACGAGATGTCCTTGAAGCCGATCTTGCGGGCTACGTCGACCAGGGTGTTCTCGGCTTCCTGGTCGGCCAGCGGGTCGTCATCGACGAAAAACACCGGGCGGCCCAGTACCACCTCTTCGAACTCGCGGCCGGCGTTGGCTTCGGCACGGCTCTTGAGTTGGCCGATAAACAGCGCCAGCAGGTCAGTGAACGGCATCGCCGTGCCGAGCACGCTGGTGTCGTGCTTGATCAGCTTGGAACCCAGCAGGCTCTTGAGCGAGCGCATCAGCCGGCCTTCGTAGTTTTCCAGGTACTCGTGCAGCGCTAGGCGACCGTACACCGGGCGGCGTTCCTCGAAGTTGAAGAACACCACCGACGGCAGCGTGATTTTGTCGTCCTCCAGCGCAATAAGCGTCTCCTCGCCGGGGCGGATCCAGCCGACGGTGGAGTTGGACGTGCCAAAGTCGATGCCGCAGGCACGGGCTGGGGATGGGTTTTCCATGACAATCAGGTTCCGGTTGAAAAACGGCCGCGCAGTGTATTCCAGTCGAGAGCGGATGCGTAGGCCGACCATCCGTTAAATCTTGCTTGAAACCTGGCGATTCGCCCCCACATCTGATGCATACGGCAAGTGCCGATAACACTTTGACGCACCCCCAGGCCACACCACTCAACAGGTGCAAAGCAGCGCACGTTGTGCCCTGGGCTGTGCGATCTCGATTAAGGATGGTGAACCGCCGATGGATTTCAAAGACTACTACAAGATATTGGGTGTTGAGCCGAGCGCCGATGACAAGGAAATCAAGGCGGCTTACCGCAAGCTCGCGCGTAAATATCACCCGGATGTCAGCAAGGAAAAAGACGCCGAAGAGAAATTCAAGGACGCGTCCGAAGCCTACGAGGCGCTCAAAAGTGCCGACAAGCGCGCCGAATACGACGAACTGCGCAAATACGGCCAGCATGGCCAACCGTTCCAGGGGCCACCGGGCTGGCAGAGCCGTGGCGGCTTTGGCGGCGGTCAGGACGCGGGCGACTTCTCGGACTTCTTCAGCTCGATCTTCGGCTCGCGTGGCGATGCCTTTGGTGGCGGCCAGCGTCGTCCAACCGGGCGTAAGGGCCAGGACGTGGAGATGCAGCTGACCGTGTCGCTTGAAGAGACGCTGTCTACCGAGTCCAAGCAGATCAGCTTCCAGGTGCCGCAATACGACGCGTCGGGCCGACACGTGAGCAACACAACCAAGAGCCTGAACGTGAAGATCCCCGCCGGCGTGGCCGACGGTGAGCGCATCCGACTCAAAGGCCAGGGTGCGCCGGGCATTGGCGGTGGGGCCAATGGCGACCTGTATCTGATCATCAAGTTTGCGCCGCATTCTAAGTTCGAAGTAGAAGGCGAGAACCTGGTGATCACGTTGCCGCTGGCACCGTGGGAATTGGCGTTGGGCGCAGAAGTGGCAGTGCCGACCCTGACCGGCAAGATCAACCTCAAGGTGCCCGCCGGTAGCCAGAACGGCCAGCGCATGCGCGCCAAGGGTCACGGCTTGCTGAACAAAGCTGGCGAGCGAGGGTTCTTGTACATCCAGCTCAAGGCTGTGATGCCCAAGCAAGCCGATGACGAAACCATCGCCCTGTGGCAGGAGCTGGCGAAAAAAGCCGCGTTCAACCCACGCGAAAGCTTCTGAAAATAGCGGCCCTGCGCTAACTATCTAGCGCGGCTGCCCGCATCGGTCATGATGTGCTGACGCTCCCTTTGACAGGAGCGACATCATGGCCGATCTTCCCTCCGCCATCCCGGCGGCAACGCAGAGTATTCACCGAGAGTTTCTCGAACGTTCCAGCCCGTCTTGGCTGGTCAGCGCAACGTCGTCTCGGCGTCAGCAACTCAAGGCGGCTCCTTCGCAGATGCCGGACTGGTACCTGCGCGCATCACCGACACAGCAAAAAGTGCTGGCTGAGAAGTACACCGCCAGCCTCACCGCCCAAACGGCGCTCGACAAGGCTTTTGCATCGCTGCAAGACATCGACGCCTTCGCCGAACCGTTGCTGGTCAAAGCGCTGCGGGAACAATTCAAGGTGCAGTTGGATGTCAACAAGACGATCCTGCAACTGCGCACGCGGGTCGAAGTCCGGCTGCCGGCTGTTACTTTTCGCACCTTTGATGTCGTACGCCTGCCTCTGCTGCAGGCGGCGTTGCACAACTTTGAAGAGTGGGAATGCAAAGACGGGGCGTTTGATTCGTCGTCGGGGTTTGTTATTGAGACATCGCAGGCGGATACCTTTGAGGCGGTCAAGACCTCACTGACCATTGCGCAATTCACCGGGCTATGTCGCTCGCTGGATATTGGCGCGCAGTATCAACGCTATCTCAAAGACTTCGTGCACCCCGCCGACTCGGCGACCGAGCAGGCGCTACGACACACATTCATTGCGGCACGCAAAGCCGACCTGGCGGCGGCGGCGGAGCAGGCATTGCTGACAAAGGATATTGGGCCTGACGATTACCAGATGATTGTCTCGGTGATCAATGGCGAAAATCATCCGTGGATGGGCAAACGGCAGGTGTGGTTCCGCGATCTCGGGCTGATGAGGAAGCGCATGACCGGATGCATGGCCTTCGTAATTTGCGAGAAGTATCGCTACAGTAACGACCTGATCCTTTACATTCCCCAAGACCCGCATCACCCGTTGAAACGTGTCACCTGGGACGAGATGCAGGCGATCTTCAAAGCGCGTTTCGCCGCGCGCGATACCTCGGCTCCTGATGATGGCCGCCCGACGGCGTACCAGCGCTTTTTCAGCAGATTCGTCAGGTACGGTGACTTGCCTGGGTATTTCACTGAGCTTACCACCGTCACTCCAGCGCCTGGATCCGTTGCCGGAATGAAGCCTTATTTTCCGTTGTTGGATGATTTTCTCAGGGGCTTGAATCCATTTTCGATGTTCGCGGTTGTCCGTGACCTGCCACCCGACCCTGCACCGATCAAGCGGCTTAACCCGGACCCATTCCTGCACCCGAGCACGATGAATCAAAAAGGGCGAATCGGCTGGGAAGATAACCTTGACCTGTGGGATTACCACTTTGAGCGGCATCGCGACAAGCTAATTGCCGACGCCAGCAGCCATGCGGTGCCCACCGCCGAAGTGGACGCGCGGGTGCGTTCCGAAAAAATCGCCAGGCTGCTGGGTATCGGCCTGCTGATATTGAACGTAGCGTCGATGTTTGTCCCGGTGCTGGGCGAGGTGATGATGGTGGTGATGGCTGGCCAGTTGTTGTACGAAACCTTAGAAGGCAGCCTTGAATGGGCCGAAGGCGACCGCCGTGCGGCCAAAGGGCATCTGCTGGACGTTGCCGAGAACCTGGCGTTCCTGGCGGTGATGGCGGGTGTGGGCAAAGGCCTGTCAACGCTGGCGGCTGCCAAGCCTGAGCCGCTGATTGAAGCCCTTGACCCCGTCACGTTGCCCAATGGCCAAACCCGTTTATGGAAGCCCGACCTCAGCGGCTACGAAAGCCCCGATAGCCTGCCGACGAGTGCTGCACCGAATACCCAGGGTCAATACCTGCACGCCGGCAAAACCTACATTCGTCAATCTGGCAAGTTCTATGAAAAAACTTACGACGAAGCCCTTGGTCGTTGGCGTATCCGCCATCCCACCGACCCCGGCGCCTACCAGCCACCGCTGAGCCATAACGGCATGGGTGCCTGGCGCCTCACCCTGGAGCGACCGCAAGCCTGGGACCGCCCGACTTTGATGCGTCGTTTGGGGCCGGTGACGGATACGTTCGACGATACCCAATTACTGAAAATAGCCGATATCAGCGGCGTCCAAGATGGCACCTTGCGCCAGATGCACCTCGACGACGCACCGCCACCGCCTGCATTGGCCGACACGCTGCGGTTGTTCAAAGCCGACCAGGAGGTGGCGCAGGTACTCGAGCAAGTCAGCTCCGGCAAAGCGGTAGATGGTCGTTACTTTTACGCCTTGCCGTTGCTGACGGAAATGCCGCGTTGGCCTGTGGGCCGGGTATTGGAAGTCTTTGAGGGGCCGGGTCTCACCGGCCGCGTACAGCGCTATGGCACCGAACGCCTGTATCACGGGGTCAAACTTAGGGCGCCGATCCGTGTCAGCCGCGCCGATGTGCTGAGCAGCCAGTTGCCAGCGCAGGTTCTGGCGGCGCTGGATGAATCGGAAATCGTTGCGATGCTCGGTGGGGAGCCGGCGCGCGTGCGTGAAAATCGCCCCCAGGAGTTACGCCTGCAACTGGCCGACTATGCTCGAACCCGTCAGCCGGCATTGTTTGACAGCCTCTACAAGGGCACGGAGGTGACCGGTGCCTTGGTTGCCAAGCTGCAACGCCTGTATCCCGGCCTGAGTGAGTACTCCGCGCAACAATTGCTCGCCGAGGCCGATGCCGAGCAGCTCGGCCGTCTGCGCGCCACCGGCCGCGTGCCGCTGGCCATGCAGGAACACGCTCGCTGGCACGTCAGTCAGGGCCGCTTGGCGCGCGCCTATGCTGGCCTGCATATGGAAAGCCTCACCTCGGCCGACAGCAAGTGCCTGGCCCTGCAGTCGCTGAGCAAACTGCCCGGCTGGTCGGATCAACTGCGCCTGGAAGTGCGCGAGGGCGGTATCAGCGGCGAGCTGCTTGACGGCATTGGCAACGAAACAGCTACCCCGCGCAAATACCTGGTCAAGCGTGGCCCGCAGTACCAGGCGTTCAACGAGCGTGGCGAGGCACTGAACAACCTGCCGCGCGACGGCGACAACTTCTACGCATCGCTGATGCACGCGATGCCCGACGAAACACGCCAGGCACTCGGTATTCCCCATGTGGGGCAGAGCCTTGACCTACGCCGCGCAATCATCGATTACGCCACCGAACATCGCCAAGCGTCAGCGCGAATCGTTGAGCAGCGTGTATCTCCAGCGCGTTGGTTCAAGCCGCCGCAACGCATTACACCGAAATTGCTGGGCTATCCGGCCAGTGGTCGCGGCGAGGGGGTGTCGCCCTCGCTGGTCAGTCGTGTGCGGGACGTCTACCCACAAATGACTGACGACCAGGCCAACGGTTTTATTTTCAAGCAAATACTTGCAGACAGGACGGATACACAGATCTTCAGCTTGCTCAACAATCGGCTGAGGGAGTGGCAGGCGTTGGAGTCGACGCTCAACGGCTGGATGATGACTGAGCTGGCAGATCCGTTTATCCGCCGCTATCCAGAGTTGGATTCACGCCCAGGCATCGTGCATGCGCTCAAGGCCTGTTGGCGCAACGCACCTTTAGCTGAATTGCCCGGACGCGCTGAACTACGCTTGGCGGGGGAGGTGCCGTTACCGCCATTGAGTGCAGACTTTTCACATGTGCGTACGTTGAGTGTCAGTGGGCGCGGGATGATCGAAGGGCATATCGAGCAGGTCTTGGGGTACTTCCCAGAGGTGCAGGAACTGACATTGGCAGGCGCCGACCGGCCATCGTCCAGCGTCCCTCAAGCGCTGGAAAGGATGGGTGGGCTGAGGCGTCTGAAACTGGTCTCCGGCACTGAATTGACCCCCGAAGAGCTGACCCGGTTGGAGGGCTTGACCGGCCTCGAGGAGCTGCAGGTACATTCATCCCTCTCGTCCACTCGCCCGCTGGACCTCAGCCGCTTGACCGCGTTGCGCAGCCTGAGGCTGTCGGGTGGCGGGCAACGGGATTTCCCGCTGGGTATGCTTGATCTTCCCGAGTTGAACCGCCTGGACCTGCAAGCATCGTCCATCGACCAGTTGCCGGCGCAGCTGTTTGCGCCAGGCCATGAGCGCGTGTGGTCCGGGCTGTCGATGAGTTGGTCGCGCTTTAGCCGCGAACGCTTCAGGGCGGCTTACGACTACGTGCGCAGCCAGCCGGAACACCTGGTGGACCAGGATCAAATGGTGCGCGAATACTGCACCGGGCTGCTCAATGAGGGGCTTGGCCGCACGCTCACCTTCAATACACCGCTTAGCGGACCGCTCAAAAATCTGTTTTTCGGGCGTTTTACCACTGCCCAGGCACAGTACGACGCCATTGAGGCTCTGAGCGACGAGTATGCCGAGTTGACTCAAAGCCTCGACAGCTGGTTCATCCGTGACACCCGTCATCAGGAGTTTTTTGCCCGCACCGAGCTTGCCGTTGCGCTGCGCAGAGGGTGGAACGAAGGGCTGATGCAGCGTTACGGGGGGGCCGGATCTACCTCCTTGAGCTTGCCCAGCCTGGTGGTCAGCGAATTGCCTCAACTGCCTGCTGGCGCGTTCGACCATGTGATGGAGCTGCGTATGCCCAACACCACGGTGCCATCGTCGCAACTGGGCCGTTTTGTTCGTGGCTTCAGGGGGCTGCGCAGCCTGGATGTACATGGCAGCGGCCTGACCGAGCTCGCTCTGGCGCCCGGCGAATGGCCGGAACTTGAAGTGCTGAACCTGGGTAGCACCGCGCTGACATCGCTGGATATCAGCGGACTTAGCCAACTGCAGGCCATCAACCTTCGCGGTACCCCTTTGCGCGCCTGGCCAACAGGAGCAGAGCAATTGCCGCATTTGACCTGGCTGGATCTGCGCGACACGCGCATAATCCAACTGCCAGCGTCGGCTTTGGCCGACGACCGCCTGCTGCTCGACAGCCAATTGGCGGGCTTGCCCCTGACACCGCAGGCGCAAGCTGAGCTGATCGCCGCGCGCCAACGCGTTGAGCAGAGCATGGGGCTGGAGGACGGCACGTTGAGCCGTTTCGAACAGCAACCGCCGAGTGACGTGTTTCCGGCCTACGGAAGTGGCAGCACCATCGCTCGTGAACTGTTGCCGCTGACTTCCACCGACCCCACCGAAGTAGTGTTGACTCGGCGTTTGAACAGTTGGCTGTTTATTCGTGAGTTCACCCCGCGTCGTGACGTGAAAGTGACGGCCAGCACGCGTCATATCGCAGCTCAACGCATTCTCGACACCTGGCGGGCGGGCTTGACCGTGCCGCCGGGAGCCGCTGCCAGAGAGCTGAGCTTCCATGGCCTGACACTGGGCGAAATGCCGGCGCTGCCGGTCGTCTTGAGGCACGTCGAGCGCTTGAATCTCAGTGGGGTTCAGCTCACAGGGCCGGGCTCCGACGCTTTTTTGCGAGCTTTCCCCGAGGTGGAAACCCTGACCCTCAGCAGCAACGGCCTTGAGTCACTGCCTGCGGCACTTGAGGACATGTACCTTCTGAAGAGGCTGGACTTATCGGCGGTAGGCATCAGTGACCCTGAGCGGTTGTACCCGACGCTGGCACGCATCGAGCATTTGCGCTGGCTGGACGTGAGCTATTGCAGCCTGGAGACTTTCCGGGTCGACGCCCTGAGTAACCTTGAATCCCTGAACCTGAACAACAATGAGCTGACCCAGTGGCCCGACGGTGTGCTGGAGGCGAGGACGCTGCGTACCCTTGACCCGAGCAGCAACCAGCTTGAATCGATCCCGCCGCAAGCGTTGGAGGGTGAGCATGATGCACTGATGGCCGGTACGGATCTTTCCGATAACTTCGGCCTGTCTCTTGAAGACCTCCGTCGGCTGCAGGCGTATTCGCGACGCCTTGAAACTGATGCGGCGCTGGGTATGAGCCGCGCGGACATGCAGCAGCAAATCAACGAACTTGAACAGCCTTCCAGCGGTGATAGCGACAGCGCCAGTGAGGACGATGACGTTGCCCTGGCGTTGCCCGATGAGGTACTTGGGAGCGCATCCTCCGACGCTGGCGCGCGCGCGCCCTGGTTGCAGAACCTGTCGTCTGACGAGCAGGTGCGGTTGGCCATTCTATGGGACGCATTGGCGAGAGAGCCGGACAATGCGGCGTTCTTCAACCTTCTGTCGTTGTTGCCCCAGACCAAAGACTTCGATCTGGCCCGTGCCTCGCTGACCACGCGGGTATGGCGGGTGGTTGAAGCAGCGGCCAGCGATACCTCATTGCGTGAGACGCTGTTCGGCATGTCCAATACGCATGGCACCTGCAGTGACGGGCGGATCCTGACGTTCAGTGCCCTCGAGATCAAGGTGCTGGAGTTCGATACCTTGAGCGGAATTGACCCGGCTGACCTCTCGCGCAAGGGGCCGGCACTGTTGTCGTTATCGCGTAACCTGTTCCGTCTGGAGCAGGTTGAAAAGCTCGCGGCCAGGCACATCAGACCTCAGTCCGATGCCGCCGAGGTGCGTCTGCAATACCTGATCGGCCTGCGACGGCGCCTTGACCTGCAAGGCGTGCCGGAAAAAATGCGCTTTGCCATTCCCATCAGCGGCGCCGCCATGGAAACCGAGGCGCGCGCCATCGAGGCCATGGAAAAGACCGATGTGTTTCATGAAAACCTGATCAGTCGTGACTACTGGGTGGACTACCTCAAGGAGCAATACCCAGAGGATTTTGTCGCGCTGGAGCAACGCAACGCGCAGAGACGCGATGCCCTTGAAGACGCTTATGACAGTGTCAACGAGCCGGGCTATGTCACGGGGCTGGAGACCCTCAATGTGCAATTGCTGGCGGATGAAACCCAAACCCTGATGGCCCTTTCGCGCAGGGCGGACGCAGCGTTAAATCCGGCCGCGCTAGACCCCAACCAGCCGAGCACAAGTTTTGTCGGGTAGTTGGCGACGACCGAGCTGGATGACTATCTCCAGCCCGGTCTTTCGGCGAGCGGGCACGGGGGTTAAAACAGGAAATACCGCTGCGCCATCGGCAGCACCTCGGCCGGCTCACACCACAGCAATACCCCGTCGGCCTTGACCTGGTAGGTCTGTGGGTCGACCTCAATGTCTGGCAGGTAATCGTTGTGGATCAAGTCGGTTTTCTGCACGTTGCGGCAACCCTTGACCACGGCGATCTGCTTTTTCAAACCCAGGGCTGCGGGCAGTCCGGCGTCCTGCGCCGCCTGGCTGATAAAGGTCAGGCTGGTGGCGTGCAGTGAGCTGCCGAAGCTGGCGAACATCGGGCGGTAATGCACCGGCTGTGGCGTCGGGATCGACGCGTTGGCATCGCCCATCAGGCTTGAAGCAATGGCGCCGCCCTTGAGGATCAGGGTCGGTTTGATGCCAAAAAATGCCGGGCGCCACAGCACCAGGTCGGCCCATTTACCCACCTCGATTGAACCGACGATATGGCTCACGCCGTGCGTGATCGCAGGGTTGATGGTGTACTTGGCGATGTAGCGCTTTGCGCGGAAATTGTCGTTGCCAGGGCCGTCGCCGGGTAGGGCGCCGCGCTGTTTTTTCATCTTGTCGGCGGTCTGCCAGGTGCGCGTAATCACCTCGCCCACGCGGCCCATGGCCTGGCTGTCGGAGCTGATCATCGAGAACGCGCCGAGGTCGTGCAGAATATCTTCGGCAGCGATGGTCTCGCGGCGGATGCGGCTTTCGGCGAAGGCTACGTCCTCGGCAATGCTCGGGTCCAGGTGATGGCAGACCATCAACATGTCGAGGTGTTCGTCGATGGTGTTGCGGGTGAACGGCCGCGTCGGGTTGGTCGAGCTGGGCAGCACGTTCGCAAAGCCGCAGGCCTTGATAATGTCTGGCGCATGGCCGCCACCAGCACCTTCGGTGTGGTAGGTGTGGATGGTGCGGCCCTTGAGGGCGGCGAGGGTGGTTTCGACGAAGCCCGATTCGTTGAGGGTGTCGCTGTGGATCGCCACCTGCACGTCGTATTCGTCGGCGACGCTGAGGCAGTTGTCGATGCTCGCCGGGGTAGTGCCCCAGTCTTCATGCAGCTTCAAACCGATAGCGCCGGCCTTGACCTGCTCGATCAACGGCTCCGGCAAGCTGGCGTTGCCCTTGCCGGTGAAACCGATGTTCATCGGGAACGAGTCGCTGGCCTGGAGCATGCGCGCCAGGTGCCACGGTCCGGAGGTGCAGGTGGTGGCGTTAGTGCCGGTTGCCGGGCCGGTGCCACCGCCGATCATGGTGGTGACGCCGCTAGTCAACGCTTCTTCGATTTGTTGCGGGCAGATGAAGTGCACGTGGCTGTCGATACCGCCGGCGGTGAGGATCATGCCTTCGCCGGCGATCACTTCGGTGCTGGCGCCGATGGCCATGGTCACGCCGGGCTGGATGTCTGGGTTGCCGGCCTTGCCGATGGCGTGGATGCGACCATTCTTGAGGCCGACGTCGGCTTTGACGATGCCCCAGTGGTCGATGATCAGTGCGTTAGTGATCAGGGTGTCGACTACTTCATGGGCAAGCAATTGGCTTTGGCCCTGGCCGTCGCGGATGACCTTGCCGCCGCCGAATTTGACTTCTTCTCCGTAGACGGTGAAATCCTGTTCGACTTCGACGAACAGCTCGGTATCGGCCAGGCGGACCTTGTCACCGACGGTGGGGCCGTACATGTCGGCGTAGGCTTGGCGGCTGATTTTCATGTGTTTGCCCTGAGAAATTTGTGTTGAATGTGAGACCGCTTTCGCGAGCAAGCCCGCTCCCACATTTGGAATGCGTTCACCTGTGGGAGCTGGCTTGCCTGCGATGAGGCCCTAAAGATCACCCATGATTCGGCCGGCAAACCCAAACACCCGCCTGCCCCCACTCAAATCCACCAACTCAACCTCCCGGCTCTGCCCCGGCTCAAACCGCACCGCCGTCCCCGCCGGGATATTCAAACGCATGCCTCGGCTCGCCGCACGATCAAACGTCAGCGCGTCATTGGTCTCGAAAAAATGATAATGCGAGCCCACCTGGATTGGCCGGTCGCCGCTGTTGGCCACGCTCAGGCTGATGGTGCGACGGCCCACATTGAGCTCGATGTCGCCAGGCTGGATCTGATATTCACCAGGAATCATGAGGGTTGCCCCAGGGTCTTGAAGTAAATGGCGGTCGGGGTGTAGCGCCCGTCCGGGCTTTGGCAGTAGTCAGGCAGCTCACCAATCTTGGTGTAGCGCAGCGACTGGTAGAAGGCTTCGGCGGGTGAGCCGGCTTCGGTGTCCAGGTACAGCAGGCCGCGTTTGTGCTGGCGTGCGGCGAGTTCCAGGGTATTCATCAATTGCTGGCCCAGGCCATGGCGGCGTGCGCGGGTGTGGACCAGCAGCTTTTGCACCTCGGCGCGGTTCAGGCCGTTGGCTTTCTGGCACAGCGCCAATTGCACGCTGGCGATCACCTGCTCATCGCGCACCACCACCCACAGCAACAGGCTGGTGTCTTCGATGCTCGCCTGCACGCCCGCCAAGTACGCGCGGGCCTGGGCCTCGTCGAAGTCGGCCATGAAGCCGACAGAGGCGCCGTGCTTGACCGCGTCCAGCAACAGCTCGATCAAGCCCACGCGGTAGTGGGCAAAACTTTCAGCATTGACTCGACGCAGTTGCGCGGTGTTCATCAACGTCACTCCTTGGGCGGTTCGGCGCCCGGGTTCAAGGTCAGTTGCATAAAGGTCAGGTCCAGCCAGCGGCCAAACTTGATGCCAACCTGCGGCATCTGCCCGGTGGTGATGAAACCTTGGCGTTCATGCAGGCGGATCGAGGCGTGGTTACCGCTTTCGATGGCCGCGACCATCACGTGTTTGCCACAGGTGCGTGCACGTTCGATCAAGGCTTCCATCAGGCGCGGTCCTACACCCTTGCCACGTTGGTCGCTGCGCACGTACACCGAGTGCTCGACGCTGTAGCGGAAGCCTTCGAAGGGGCGCCAATCGCCGAACGAGGCGTAGCCGGTGACTTCATCGTTTTCCACTGAGACCAGGATCGGATAACCCTGGGCATGCCGCGCGCTGAACCAGGCCTGGCGGTTGCCCAGGTCGACCGGCTGCTCGTTCCAGATCGCCGTGGTGTTGAGCACCGCGTCGTTGTAGATCGCCCGGATCGCCGGCAAGTCGTTTTGGGTTGCGTCACGAATCATCATCAAACCTCACGCAATCGGCTGGTGGACGGTGACCAGCTTGGTGCCGTCGGGGAAGGTGGCTTCCACTTGGATGTCCGGGATCATCTCCGGGATGCCTTCCATCACTTGCTCGCGGCTGAGCAGGGTGGTGCCGAAGTGCATCAGGTCGGCCACGGTGCGGCCATCGCGAGCGCCTTCCATCAGCGCGGCGGAGATGTAGGCGATGGTTTCCGGGTAATTAAGCTTCACGCCCCGCGCAAGGCGACGCTCGGCCACCAGGCCAGCGGTGAAGATCAGCAGTTTGTCTTTTTCCCGTGGGGTCAGGTCCATGGTTCAAGATCCTTCAAACAACATTCATAAAAACACTGGAGATCCAATGTGGGAGCGGGCTTGCTCGCGAACGCGGTGTATCAGGCGATACATCTGTTGCTGACCCACCGCATTCGCGAGCAAGCCCGCTCCCACATTTTGATCTTCATGTGCTCCAGATTCGGGGTGGTACCGCTTCTCGGCCCAGTACGGCAGGGCGTAGCAGTTTCCATAAAGCAATCAACCAAGCCCTCGCCAACAGCGCTTCACCTGCCAGACAACGGGCCACCAGCAAACCTGGCAATTGGCTCAGGTCGCCACGCACCGCATGGGGCAGGGCGCGGCATTGTTCGAGCAGCTCAGGGTCGATATCGCCGGTCAGCAGCAAGGTGGCAAACACCGGCTGTCCGTCCAGGCCGATGGGCGAGTCGAGCAAGCCATCGGCACCCACAATGCGCTGGCGTTCATGCCAGAGCAATTGGCCGTCGCGGCGGATATCCAAGTGGGATTGAAAGTGGCCCAGGTTAAAACGCTCGCCACTGGCGGGGCGGCCGAGGGCGATCACGTCCCAGTAGAACAGTCGCGCATCGCCTTGCAGCTCGATGCGTGTGCTGAGTTCGGCTTGGGCTGCGCTGAACACGATGGTCTCCTGGGGCAGCCATTCCAGCGTGGCGCCGGCTTCCACCTTGAGGTCCAGTTGCTGATACGCCGGGCCGCTGGCGCGGTACCACTTGGCCGCGCCGGGGCTGGTCAATTGGGCCCAGGCGCCGCAACCGACATGGGCGCGGATGTCCAGGCGATCACCACCGGCAATGCCGCCAGGCGGGTGCACGATGATGTGCTGGCACACCTCGGGGCCTTCGGCGTACAGGTGCTTTTGCACCCGCAGCGGGCCCAGGTGACGGCGCATCACCGGGCGTGTGGTGTCGCCGAAACGCGCGTAGCCGAGTTCCAGCTCGGCGTGCCAGCTGGGGGTGAACAGGGCAGGGGTAACGGGCAGGTTCATGGTTTGTGCTTATCGTTAGGACGCTACAGATTAGATCGTTACGAGGCCGCGTACACCTTCGCTTTCCATATTTTCTCCACGGCCCTGCTGCACGATCTCGCCACGTGACATCACCAGGTACTGGTCGGCCAGTTCGGCGGCAAAATCGTAGAACTGCTCCACCAGCAGGATCGCCATGTCGCCACGGGCGGCGAGCTTCTTGATCACCGCGCCGATCTCCTTGATCACCGAGGGCTGGATGCCTTCGGTGGGCTCATCGAGGATCAGCAAGCGTGGGCGGCTGGCCAGGGCGCGGCCAATCGCCAATTGTTGTTGCTGGCCGCCGGACAAGTCGCCGCCGCGCCGGTGTTTCATTTGCAGCAGCACCGGGAACAGTTCGTAGATGAATGCAGGCACTTCCTTAGCTTCGGAGCCGGGGAAGCGGGCCAGGCCCATCAGCAGGTTTTCTTCAACGGTGAGCCGCCCGAAAATCTCCCGGCCCTGGGGCACATAGGCAATACCGGCGTGCACCCGTTGGTGCGGCTTGTAACCGGTAATGGCCTTGCCCTCCCAATTCACCACACCTTCCTTGGAGGGCAGCAAGCCCATCAGGCATTTGAGCAGGGTGGTCTTACCCACGCCGTTACGGCCGAGCAGACAGGTGACTTCGCCGACCTTCACGTCAAAAGACAGCCCACGCAGGATGTGGCTACCGCCGTAGTACTGGTGCAGCTTGTCGACTTGCAGCATTTCCAAATTCTCCTCAATTCCCTTGTGGGAGCGGCGGTGCGACGATTCGACTTGCTCGCGAATGCGGTGTGTCAGTTCATACATCTGTTACTGACCGACCGCATTCGCGAGCAAGCCCGCTCCCACATAAAGCAAGTGCGTGTCTGGGTCAGCGACCAAGGTAAACCTCGATCACCCGCTCATTGTCCTGCACCTGCTCCAACGACCCTTCGGCCAGCACACTGCCCTGGTGCAACACGGTCACATGGTCGGCAATCGAGCCGACAAACCCCATGTCGTGCTCCACCACCATCAGCGAATGCTTGCCCGCCAGGCCCTTGAACAGTTCGGCGGTAAATTCGGTTTCGGCGTCGGTCATGCCTGCCACCGGTTCGTCCAGCAGCAACAGCTGTGGGTCTTGCATCAGCAGCATGCCGATTTCCAGGAACTGTTTTTGCCCGTGGGACAGCAGCCCGGCCGGGCGCTGCACCGAGGCCGTCAGGCGGATGGTGTCGAGTACCTCGTCGATACGGTCCTTCTGCTCGCCGCTCAGGCGTGCGCGCAGGCTGGCCAATACGGACTTGTCGGTCTTCTGCGCCAGCTCCAGGTTTTCGAACACGCTGAGGGCTTCGAACACCGTGGGTTTTTGGAACTTGCGACCAATGCCGGCCTGGGCGATCTGCACTTCACTCATGCTTGTGAGGTCGAGGCTTTCACCAAACCAGGCGCTGCCGTGGCTGGGCCGGGTCTTGCCGGTGATCACGTCCATCAGCGTGGTCTTGCCCGCGCCGTTGGGGCCGATGATGCAGCGCAGTTCGCCGACGCCGATGTACAGGTTCAGGTTGTTGAGCGCCTTGAAGCCGTCGAAGCTGACGCTGATGTCTTCCAGGGTCAGGATGGTGCCGTGGCGGGTATTGAGGCCCTTGCCCGCCGCCTGGCCAATACCGATGGCATCGCGGCCAGTACCTGCGTCGAAAATAGGTTCAAGCATGACGTTCCTCATTTCTTCAGCAGGCCGATAACGCCCTTGGGCAGGTACAGCGTGACGATGATGAACAGCGCCCCAAGGAAGAACAGCCAGTATTCCGGGAAGGCCACGGTGAACCAGCTCTTCATGCCATTGACTACGCCAGCGCCGAGCAGCGGGCCGATCAAGGTGCCGCGCCCGCCGAGCGCGACCCACACAGCCGCTTCGATCGAATTGGTCGGCGACATTTCGCTGGGGTTGATAATGCCCACCTGCGGCACATACAACGCCCCGGCCAAGCCGCACAACACTGCGCTCAACACCCACACGAACAGCTTGAAGCCGCGCGGGTCGTAACCGCAGAACATCAGGCGGTTTTCTGCATCGCGCAGCGCCGTCAGCACGCGGCCGAATTTGCTCTGGGCCAGACGCCAGCCGATGTACAAGCTCGCCACCAACAGTAATACCGTGGCCACGAACAGCACCGCCCTCGTGCCCGGCTCAGTGATGCCAAAGCCGAGGATGCTGCGAAAGTTAGTGAAGCCGTTATTGCCGCCAAAACCGGTCTCGTTGCGAAAAAACAACAACATCCCGGCAAACGTCAGGGCCTGGGTCATGATCGAGAAATACACGCCCTTGATTCGCGAGCGGAAAGCGAAGAAGCCGAACACTAACGCCAGCAATCCCGGCGCCAACACCACCAGGCACATCGCCCAGAGGAAGTGCTCGGTGCCCACCCAGTACCAGGGCAATTCGGTCCACGATAAAAAGGTCATGAACGCCGGCAACTCATCGCCCGAGGCCTGGCGCATCAGGTACATGCCCATCGCATAGCCGCCGAGGGCGAAGAACAAACCGTGGCCGAGGGACAACATCCCCGCATACCCCCACACCAGGTCCAACGCGAGGGCGACGATGGCGTAGCAGAGGATCTTGCCCACCAGCGTCAGCGTGTAGGCCGACACATGCAGCGGATTATCCGGCGACAACAACGAAAACAATGGCAGCACCAGCAGCAGGATCAGGATCACCGCGCCCACTGCAATCGTCACCTTGGGGCCGGCCTTTTGCGCGGCCGTCAGCATCAATGGTTGGTTCATCAGTCGATCACCCGTCCTTTCAGTGCGAAGAGTCCCTGCGGGCGTTTCTGGATAAACAGAATGATCAGCGCGAGGATCAGGATCTTGCCGAGCACGGCACCGATCTGCGGTTCGAGGATTTTGTTGGCGATGCCCAAGCCAAAGGCGGCCATGACGCTACCGGCCAGTTGGCCGACGCCGCCAAGCACCACGACCAGGAACGAGTCGATGATGTAGCTCTGGCCCAGGTCTGGGCCGACGTTGCCGATTTGGCTCAGCGCCACGCCGCCTAAACCGGCGATGCCGGAACCGAGGCCAAACGCGAGCATGTCCACACGCCCGGTGGGCACGCCGCAGCAGGCCGCCATGTTGCGGTTTTGGGTGACGGCGCGCACGTTGAGTCCCAAGCGCGTCTTGTTCAGCAGCAGCCAGGTGAGCACCACCACGCACAGCGCGAAGGCGATGATCACGATGCGGTTGTATGGCAGCACCAGGTTGGGCAGCACTTGAATGCCGCCAGACAACCACGCTGGGTTGGACACTTCGACGTTCTGCGCGCCGAACACCAGGCGCACCAGCTGGATCAGCATCAAGCTGATGCCCCAGGTGGCGAGCAGGGTCTCCAGCGGTCGGCCATACAAGTGGCGGATCACCGTACGTTCCAACGCCATGCCGATGGCGGCGGTGACAAAAAACGCCACCGGCAGCGCGACCAGCGGGTAGAGCTCGATGGCCAGCGGCACATAACGCTGCATCAATAACTGCACCACGTAAGTGGAGTACGCGCCGAGCATCAGCATCTCCCCATGGGCCATGTTGATCACGCCGAGCAGGCCAAAGGTGATCGCCAGGCCCAACGCCGCCAGCAGCAGGATAGAACCCAGGGACATGCCGCTGAAGGCTTGGCCGAGGATTTCACCCAGCATCAGTTTACGTTTTACCTGGGCCAGGCTGGTTTCGGCGGCGGTGTGCACGGCAGCGTCTGATTCGACGCCGGGGGCGAGCAGCGCTTCGAGGCGTGTGCGGGCCAATGGGTCGCCGGTACTGCCCAGCAAGCGCACGGCGGCGAGGCGCACCGCCGGGTCGGGGTCCACCAATTGCAGGTTTGCCAAGGCCAGGCTTAGGGCGGTGTGTACGTCCTCGTTGGTCTCACTGGCAACCTGTTGGTCGAGGAATTTGAGCTGCGCAGGTTGTGCGCTTTTTTGCAGGGTTTGCGCTGCGGCCAGGCGTACCTTGGGGTCGGCGGCGAGCAGTTGTTGGCTGGCCTGGACGTTGTCGATCAGGCTGCGCAGGCGGTTGTTCAGGCGCACGGTCTTGGTCTCACCGTTGACCGTGAGCTGACCTTGTTGCAGGGCGTCTACCAACTCGATGCGTGCAGGATCTGGCTGGGCGGCCCAGTCTTGCAGCAGCTTGGCTTGTTGGCTCGGGTTGGCGGCCAGGAAGTCTTCGGCGTCGCTGGCGTGTGCGGCCAAGGGCAGCAACAGCAAGGCCGTGAGGATGAAACGGTACAGGGCAGTGGGCATAACAAAGTGTCCTGATCATGCGCGGACTGGCTTTATGTGGGAGCGGGCTTGCTCGCGAATGCGGTGGCTCAGTGACAGATGCATTGGCTGACACACTGCATTCGCGAGCAAGCCCGCTCCCACATTTTTTAAACCGGGTCGGGCTTAGTTGCTCTTGACGGCGTAATCCGGCTTCTTGTCATTGCCCGGAATGTACGGGCTCCACGGCTGTGCACGGATCGGCTCGTCTGTCTGCCACACCACCGAGAACTGCCCGTCGGCCTGGATCTCGCCAATCATCACCGGCTTGTGCAGGTGGTGGTTGGTCTTGTCCATGGTCAAGGTAAAGCCTGACGGCGCAGCGAAGGTCTGCCCGGCCAGCGCTTCACGCACTTTGTCGACGTCAGTGGACTTGGCTTTCTCCGCCGCCTGCGCCCACATATGGATGCCCACATAGGTGGCTTCCATCGGGTCGTTGGTCACGGCTTTGTCGGCGCCCGGCAGGTTGTGTTTCTTGGCGTAGGCTTTCCAGTCGGCGACGAATTTCTTGTTCACCGGGTTCTCTACCGACTGGAAGTAGTTCCAGGCGGCGAGGTTGCCTACCAGCGGCTTGGTGTCGATGCCACGCAGCTCTTCTTCACCCACCGAGAACGCCACCACCGGCACGTCGGTGGCCTTCAAGCCTTGGTTGGCCAGCTCTTTGTAGAACGGTACGTTGGAGTCTCCGTTCACAGTGGAGATCACGGCTGTCTTGCCGCCGGCCGAGAACTTTTTGATGTTGGCCACGATGGTCTGGTAGTCGGCATGGCCGAACGGGGTGTAGACCTCTTCGATGTCTTTATCGGCTACGCCCTTGGAGTGCAGGAACGAACGCAGGATCTTGTTGGTGGTGCGCGGGTACACGTAGTCGGTGCCCAACAGGAAGAAACGCTTGGCTGCACCGCCTTCTTCGCTCATCAGGTATTCAACGGCAGGGATCGCCTGCTGGTTCGGCGCTGCACCGGTATAGAACACGTTCGGCGACATCTCTTCACCTTCGTATTGCACCGGGTAGAACAGCAGGCCGTTGAGTTCTTCGAACACGGGAAGCACGGATTTGCGCGACACCGATGTCCAGCAACCGAACACCACGGCGACCTTGTCCTGGGTCAGCAACTGGCGGCCTTTTTCGGCGAACAGCGGCCAGTTCGAGGCAGGGTCGACCACCACTGGTTCAAGCATCTTGCCGTTCACCCCGCCCTTGGCGTTGATCTCGTCGATGGTCATCAGCGCCATGTCTTTGAGCGACGTTTCGGAGATGGCCATGGTGCCCGACAGCGAGTGCAGGATGCCGACCTTGATGGTCTCGGCGGCCTGGATCGACCAGGTCATGCCCATGGCGGCAATGGATGCCGAAAGAGTGAAAGCCTTGATCAAGCTGCGACGCTTCATGGTGCGATCTCCGTGACCGATTTTTCTTGGATGGC
Source organism: Pseudomonas cremoris (assembly GCF_014230465.1). The sequence continues at coordinate 103,343 of NZ_JAAXCY010000002.1, read as the reverse complement.
TGTTACAGAGGAGATAGCAAAGGCTGTGCCGAAGTTGTCAAAGCCTGGCAGGTGAGGGGCAGAGAGGGGCGGGAAGGACCATGGTGCGCACCATTGTGGAGCCTGTTGAACGCTCGTGTGCATGGCGATGGGCTGTTGTGGTGCCTGCTGGCGTTGTGTAGCGCACGCCAGCAGCCCCACGAACAACCGGACTACTTATCTACCGATTTAACGTCGCGCCCGTGCCGAGAATGAAGCGCCAGGACATTGTGTCCTGGCATCATCTCAAGGAGTGGTCATGGCTATCAGATTGTCACGCGAAGAGCGGGCAGCCAGCTCGAACCGTGGGGCTGCAAAGTTGCCCACGCTAAGCCCGGCGTTTATCAAGGAAACCGATGCGGCCTACTGGGCGCATATGCACATCGGCGAACGCCGTGATGTGGAGTACGGCGGGGTGATCGTGCGCGATTCAGCCGGCCTGTATTTCGCGAGTTACCCGTTCCAAGGTGGGACCATGCAGTTTGATCTGCGCGATATATTGGCGTTGGGAGACGATGGCCTCTTTCTACAGCCGCCGGGCTATACCTGTGTGGCCAGTTACCACTCCCATCCTGCTCAACATGCGCATATCAGCAGTCGAAACCCCAGTTTCGATGAGCGCATGACCAAGGCATTTCTTGGGTTTTTCTCCGGTACGGACTTTTACTCGGATGTGTATGAGCGCAATTTTTTTCCCTCTGCTTATTTGTCCGGCCCGGACGGTTCCCTGATTCGTCACACCCCCAGCGGTTCGCCGGCGGAATTCAGTTTTGCATTGTGGGTGCAGGCCGGTAAACCAGCCAACAACCCTGTCGGGGTTTATGGTCCTTTTGATGAATTCATCAAGAAGGTTTCCAGCTTCGGTTCGCTGAGCTTTATCGTGTCAACCGAGTGGTGGGGCGGCTCCGTCGGGCGCGTACCGGCGGATTGGGTGGTGTTCGAACCCTTTACCTCCTCCGACGTCACCGAGCAGCCGTTGTGTTCAAGTGTCTTTGATCAGGCGAAGCTGGCGGTGATGAGGGCGCTACCTTCGCCGGCGCCAGAGGCTCAGGTGGGTTTTGTGCTCAAGCACCTCACCCAGGAACGCTACGTGGCTACCGTGGCAGCCCCCAGGCATGCGCCGTTGTTTGCGCTGGATGCCGTGTTCCCAAAAGGCCCTGACGGTACACCGCAAATGCCGATCGACTATCGCCTGGAAGCCATTTACTTCAGCGACTGGTATGCCCAAGAGGAGGTGTCGGCCCGGGAAGACTGGCTCGCCAGTGTGTTTTTCTCCCCGGCACAGGTGGTCGCGGCGATTCAACAGGGGCAAAGCACTGAGAAGTTGCACGCTCCCAGCCGCGGGCTGGACCTGTACATGCGAGCCTTGGACCACACCCTACTTCAACTCAAGGTTCCTTCGGCGGCGTTGTCTACCGAGTTGTTCAAGCGCGGGAGTGACGGCACGATCAATGACAACGGCGCCCAGGCGGCGCTGACCGCAGGCACCTTGAGCCCACGCAACTATGTGCGCAGGGTGATCGACGCCACGCCGCTGTGGGTGGTGCAGTCCGGAGGGCTGTGGCATGAAGTGGGCAGGGTGGACAATCGCTCGGCGTTGTTGAGCCCACTTTACTCGGCCACACTGAGTCACTCGTTTTTCTCCGCCCGTGATGCGGCGGTGTATGCCCATGAGCAAGTCGGTCATCAACGCAGCTTCTACTACGGAGGCTATGTACTAAAGGGCACGGATGGCCGTTTTGTGATCACCCAACCGCTGGAAAGTGTGGTGCATCCTTTTGCGTCCACGCTGTTTTTCCCAGTGAACGAACCCGGCCCGCTGATTCCGCCAGAGCCTTACGAATTGCATGCTCGCTACGGCTCCCACACGGCGCTGTCGATGGTCGACCCCGAGTGGGTCAAACAGCGGGGCTGGTCACGGGACGAAGCCTTGATTAACTTGCAGGTGTTTTCCACCGATGAGATGTACTCGATCATTCAGGATCGACGGGTGGCGTACGTGTCCGGGGCTGAGGACTGCCTGTTGGAGTACACGCCGAATCAGTCGCCTGAAGAAGCGTTGCTGCTGGCCAATATCGCGCCTGGTGCCGGGGAGAACAGCCTGGGGCGGCGCCTCGATCGCGGCGAGATCCGGCCGGGCGATTGGGTGCGGCGCCTGGCCGTGGCTGGGGAGTTCAAGATCGTTCAGGGCAATGCATTGTGGGGTCCACGCTCGGTGGTCTACAGCGATTGGTCGCCCAATTTTACCTATGCTCCACCATCCGGCCCGCCTGATTACATAACCTATGGCGGTATCTTTACCAGCGCCGATGAAGCGGCTCGAGACCTGCAAGCGCGCGTGCAGGGGCGTCGGTTGCCGCAAGAGGCGTGCTTTGCCTTTGTGCTCAAGCATGAAAGCCGGCCACAGTTCATCGCCACCGAAGTGGTTGGCGCGCGCACTGTAGAACATCTGTTCAAACTGAACCGTCTGTTTCCCCGTGTACACCGGCGGGACCTCTACCAACTGCCCGAGGGGTTTAGGCTGCATTCCTTATTCCGCTCGCAGCAATGGTCGCCTCACTGGCTGTCCGGCGCCTCTGGCTGGTTAACACAACATTTCGTCATGCCCGACGTATTGATGGCCGCGCTCACTCGCGCCCTGGAGGATGAAAATGCACGCATGGCGATTTACTTTTCCACACTTGACGGCGCGCTGTTACGGTACAGACCCTCACCTATAAACCTGGAAAAGGGTGGCGAGGCCGACCGGTTACTGGGGGAGGCAAAAACCCAACTGGCTTCCGGTGCGAAGACACCGCAGGCGTTTATCCAGGACTGGGCGGCCAGGGGCGACCTGCATGTGGTGCGTGTCAGCCTTTACTGGGACAAGGTCGGGCTGGTCGGTACTGAGTGGAACGGCTATGAGCACATTGCGCCGCGCCGTTTGACCCCGTGTTTCGCGTTTGCCGATGATGCCGTGCGCCACGCCCAGACATTGGTCGGTAATGGGCACAAACGCACGTATGGCGGCGTCGTCCTGCAGTTGGTCAATGGGCTGTTTGTAGCGACAGAGCCCCTGCTGATTCCTTCTCAGGGCGCGACACTGAGTTGGGTCTACCCCGATGCTACGATTGCTACCGGGCTTTACCCTGGCGGCAGTACCCTCGTTGCCAACTACCGGTCTTTGCCGGAGCGAGAGGTGCCCATACTGCTGTCGCCGACGCAAAAGGCCGTTTACCAAAGCATGATGCCCACTGAGGTACTGGCTCATCTACTGCGCCAGACCACTAAGATCAAACGTCAATACGTATTCGGCCCCACCGGTTCGATACTCAGCTATCAGTTGTCAGACACTATTGATGAGGCGCAGCTCAAAAAAAGCCTGAATCTGAATGGCCGCTACACCGGCGACTTCGTTGACAATTTCGCCGAACAGAAAATGCGTACCCAAGCCCTGCTGCCTCAGGACTTCGTCGAGAGTGTGGTCCGCGCCGGCGAGTTGCGCGTGGTGCAGGGCGATACCTTGTGGGGTAGCCCCAGGCTATTAAGATCCAGGTTTGCACTGAATCAATATCAGGCCAAGCCATGGGAGGTTATCTCGGCAGTTGCTGATGCGCCGTGCGGTCCGATTTTTACCCGTGCCTTGGATGCTGTGCGGCATATTCAGCGCCATTGGCAGCCACAGGCGCGTGTTGCTATCGGTTATGTACTCAAGGCCTTCGGGCGGGAGTTTTACATGGCAACCCAGCCCCTGCTCAGAGATAGCTATGAGAATTTGAGGGCGATTTTCCTCGAAGGAAAAGTACCTCAGGGTTATTCGATTACTGGCGTGTATTTGTGTGCGTCGACCGAAACGATCGCGACGGCTGACGATGCAATGGCCCAGCATTTTTTCGCACCAGCGAGGATTGCCCAAGCGCTGCAGTTCATGACCACGCCTCGCAACGGGAACACGTTGCCGTTGTACCTGCTATGTGCTGACGGCGCACTGCTTTGGTATACGGTGCCCAAGACGGCGTCCGTGTCGGAACGCCTGAGCAAGGTGAGTCAGGACGCCACGCAACTGCGAGATGGCACGCTGACGGTGCGTGACTATGTCGTCAAGTTGGCTGAACTGGGTGAGTTGCAAGTCAGGCTCACCAGTGAAATATGGGGGCGCAAGGAGCGCGTCACTACGCAGTGGCAGCCCAAGCGGGTGGCCCACACGTTTACCAGCGATCCCTATTTCCATTCGTTCTGCGGGCCGCTGTTTTTCTTTGCCGACGACGCCGCGCGTTATGCCCAGCAGTTGATCGCACCGTTTCAGGCCAAGACGTATCTGGGGGCCTTGCTGGTGCCCCCGCGCCTATCGGGGTTTGTTGCGATTGAGCCGGTGGAAGATCGGCCCGGGCTTGGCAACAGTTCGCTGGAGTGGTTCTTCTGGCCTGGGCATGCCGGGTTCGACGTACCGGCGAGTCACGACCTGCATGACTACAAAATTGCTGCGGTGCATGCGTTCTTCAAATCAATCCCGTACACCAGCAGTCTCAAACCACTGGACATCAGCCTGCTACCCAATTTTGTCTCCACGCAGGATCTGAACAACTACCTGTCGGTGGTCATCAGCAATCTCCCTGATGCCCAATGCATCTACCTGTCTTGCCGGGGGGGTGGCCTGCTCAAGTACGTACCCGCAGTGTCGAGCGCGGAGTCGACACTGCTTAGCGCTCGGCCGGAGCCTGCGCCCAGTGCATTGGTCAGTCATCTGTGCCGTGTGGGCAGCTTGTCGGTATTGATCACTGACACGTTCTGGAAAAGGCGAGGGGTGCTGGGGGTCGAATGGGCAACGGTCAGTGGGGAGGTCGGCGAGCCCTGGTATGGGCGTGCAAAAGACGAACTCTAATCTCAGTGCCTGCGCATCAGCCCGATAAAAAACAGCCCGCCGATCGCTGCCGTGGCCACGCCGATGGGCAGGTCTTCGGGGGCGATCAGCGTGCGCGCAGCCACATCGACCCAGACCAAGAACAGGCTGCCGAGCAGCCCGCACACCGGCAGTAACCGCCGATGCTCGGCGCCCACCAGGCGCCGGGCAATGTGCGGGATCATCAGGCCGACAAAGCCGATGGAACCGCTGATGGAGACCAGCACACCGGTCATCAGCGAGGCCACCAAAAATACCTTCAGCCGCACGTTGCGCGCATTCAGGCCCAGGGTCACGGCGGTCTGTTCGCCGGCCATCAGTGCATTCAGCGGGCGGGCCATGCCCAGCAGCACCAACAGGCCCAGCAGCACTGTGGCGGCGGGAATCGCCAGCAGTTCCCAACGCGCCAGGCCCAGGCCGCCGAGCATCCAGAACATCACCGCCGACGCTGCGCGATGATCGCCCATGAACAGCAACAGATTGGCCGCCGCCATCATCACGAACGACACCGCCACGCCGCATAGCAACAGGCGATCACTCTCCAGCCGACCATTACGACTGGCCACCGCCAGCACTACCAGCATGCTCATCAAGGCGCCAATAAAGGCGGCGATGGGCAAGGTCAGCAGGCCGACGATTTCACCCACATGCAGCACCACGATCACCGCGCCCAATGTGGCGCCGGACGTGACGCCGAGCAGGTGTGGATCCGCCAGCGGGTTGCGCGTGACTGCCTGCAACACTGCGCCGATCAGCGCCAGCCCGGCCCCCACCAGCGCGCCGAGCAACATGCGCGGCACACGAATAAGCCAGACGATATGTTCCTGCCCGGCCGGCCAGTTCACCTCGCCAATCCCAAAGGCCTTGTACAGCACGATCCGCCACACCACATCCACCGGCACCCGCGCAGGGCCGAAGCCCAGCGAGATGACGCAAGAGACCAGCAACACCGCAGCCAGGGCGGCCAGCAGCAAGGCATAGCGACGCGTGATCATTCGCCGTGGAACCCCTTGGCCAGGGTCTCGACCGCCAACACGTTGTCGATGCCCGGCGTGGCTTGCACGTAAGGGATCACGATGAAGCGTTGGTTCTTAATGGCATCCACGGCTTGCAGCGCCGGGTTGTTCATCAGGAATGCCTGCTTCTGCTCGGCGGTGATCTCGCTGTAGTCGACAATCACGATCACCTGCGGGTTGCGCTCCACCACCGTCTCCCAGTTGACGCGGGTCCAGCTGGCATCCACGTCATCGAGAATATTGTGCCCTCCGGCTGCCTCGATCAGCGCTTGCGGCATGCCCAGCCGACCTGATGTCATCGCGCGGTCTTCACCGCTGTCGTAGAGGAACACCCGTGGCTTGTCGGCGGGCAGGTCCTTTTGCACCTCGGCAATTTTCGCCTGCATCTGCGCGATCAGGGCGTTGGCGCGGTCTTGCACGTCGAAGATCTTGCCCAGGTTGCGCAGGTCGTTATAGGTGTCTTCCAGCGTTGCCGCCGGACGCTTCATGACGAAGGCGCACGATTCGGTCAACTCGTACACGTTGATGCCCAAGGGTTGCAGGGTGGCAGGCGTGAGGTCGCCGCCTACGCGCATGCCGTAGTCCCAGCCTGCGAAGAAGAAATCCACGTTGGCGTTGAGCAGGGTTTCCGGCGAGGGATACTTGCTCGCCAGCTCCGGCAGGCCGTCGAGGGTGCTGGCCATTTCCGGGGACACCGACTTCCAACCCGTCACACCGCTGTAGCCGGCCATGCGTGGCTTGAGGCCCAGGGCGAGCATCATTTGGGTCATGTTGATGTCGTGGCTGACCGCGTGTTTGGGCGCTTCCTGGAAGGTCACGTTACGGTTGCAGCTTTTGATAGTGACCGGGTAATGAGTCGCTTCGGCGAAGGCTTGCGCCGTACCGAGCAGCAACGTCAGGGACAACAGGGCGCGCAGGATCATGGTTGGGTTATCCAGGTGATTCGGGGGTAGCCGGAAAGGGGGTGAGTGTCGATCAGTGCTTCGACGCCGAACACATCGCGCAGCAGCTCAGCAGTGAGCACGTCATGGGGCGTGCCGCTGGCGACGATGCGCCCGTGGTTGATCACGTACAGGCGATCACAGAACGCGGCGGCCAGGTTGAGATCGTGGATGCTGGCGAGGGTGCCGATATTCAGGCGCTTGACCAGCCGCAACAACTCCAGCTGATAGTGCGGGTCGAGGTGGTTGGTGGGTTCGTCGAGGATCAGCAACTGCGGTTGTTGGGCCAGGGCGCGGGCGAGGATGACGCGTTGTTTCTCACCGCCGGAGAGGGTGGCGAAAGCGTGGTCTTCGAAGCCCTGCATGCCCACCGACTCCAGCGCCTGCTGGATCAGTTGCTGGTCGTGCAAGGTGTCGCTGTCGAACAAGCCCTTGTGCGGCGTACGGCCCATGGCGACGACTTCATCCACCCGCAGGCCGAAGGCATCGGGGAATTCCTGCAGCACCACGGCGATGCGTTGCGCGCACCATTTGGCGCTTTGCTTCCACACGTTCTGATGGTCGAGCAGCACGTCGCCTTTTTCGGGTTTGGTGAAGCGATAGGCGCAGCGCAACAGGCTGGTCTTGCCGCTGCCGTTGGGCCCGATCAGCCCGACGAACTCACCCGCTCCGACCTGCAGGCTGGCGTCACGCAAGTGGAACTGGTGATGGCAGTGCTCCACGGGGGACCAGTTGAGGTCGCTTAGGGTGAGTGAAGTCATCAATACTCTCAGGTTCAACACCGATCAAAATGTGGGAGCGGGCTTGCTCGCGAATGCGGTGTGTCAGCCAATACATTCGTCACTGATCCACCGCATTCGCGAGCAAGCCCGCTCCCACATGGGGTCTGTGTTTTGTTTGGTTAGAAGGTGTAGTCCGCCGTCACAAAGAACGAGCGCGGTTCGCCCAGGATCCACTGTTGGCCGTCATTGTATTGGCTTACCGCGTACGTGCGGTCAAACAGGTTGTTCAGTTGCAGGCCCAACGTGGTGTTGCGCATCGCCTTCCACGATACCGTCGCGTCGACCACGGTGTAGCTCGGCAGCTCGTTCTGGTTGGCCATGTCGGCGTAACGCGCATCCACATAACGCACGCCGGCACCGGCGCGGATGTCGTCGGTCACGGCCTTGCTCAGCCACAGGTTGGCGGTACGGCGCGGAACGTCGACTGGGCGGTTGCCATCGCGAGAGACTTGCACGCCGTCGACGTCCTGATTGAAGTCGTCGTACTGCGCGTGAACGATGGCCGCGTTGGCTTGCAACTGCCAGGCATCCGGCAGTTGCAGGTCGAGGCTGGCTTCCAGGCCGCGAGACGATTGTTGGCCGACTTGCTGCTGATGGATCGGGTCGCCCGGTATGTCGGTGAGCAGCTTCTTCTTGACGATGTGATACGCAGCTAACGTCCATTCGCCACGCTGGTTCCAGAACGCTTGCTTGATACCGATTTCGGTCTGCTTGGCAGTCGACAGGTCGAACTGTTGCTGGCTCGGGCTCAGGGAAATCAGGCCGCCGACACCGTCGGTGCTGGTGGAGTATTGCCCGTAGATCGAGGTGTCCGGGGTAATCGCGTAAACCAGTCCAGCCTTCCAGTTATTGCCGGTGAGGGTCTTGTCGGACTGGGCGCCAGTGCGCAAATCATCGCGGTCGACGTGGGCGTAGTCGCGGCGGATACCGGTGATCAACGACAACTGGTCGGTGAGTTGCAGACGGTTTTCCGCGAAGCCGGCGACGGTTTTGGTGGTGGTGGCGAAGACCGGACTGAACGCACTTTGGCTGTCGAACGCGGCGGGCGCCGGGTGGTTGATATCGATGGGTTGGCCATCTTCCAGCACATCCTTGAACGGCGTGTTGCTGGCCAGGCGGAAGCGGATACGGTTGTATTCCACGCCGGCCACCGTCTGGCTGTCGAGGCCAAACAGGGCGTGCTTGAAGGTGAAGGTCTGGCGGTCGCCCACTTGTTCCTGGTTGTGCTTGATGCCGAAGTTGCCACTGCGGGTGAGCTGGCCGTCGGTGAAGTTGTAGTTCTCGGCGTTCTGCCAGCGGCGCTGGTTTTTCAGGTAGAACAACTCGTTGGTAGCGCTGACGCTATCGTTGATCTGCCACTCGCTGGTCAAGCGTGTCCATTGATCGTTGTAGTGCTGGATGTCGTCGCTGACGTTGTAGTTCTTGTCGCGCAGGCCCTTGTGCAATTGGCCGTTGATCAACGGTGTGCCGAAGTAGTTTTGCGGTCGCTGGTCACCGTAGTCACTGGCCAACGTGAAACTCAGGTTATCGGCCGCTTGCCAGCGCAGGGCGCCGCTGACGAAATCACTGCTGGAGTCGCCATGGTCGATGAAACCGTTGCTGCGCAGGCGATTGAGGTTCAGGCGATAGCTCAGGGTGTCGGTCAGCGAGCCGCCGCTGTCCAGAGCCTGTTGCTGGCGGTCATAAGAGCCGTAGCCCAGGCGGATGTGGTTTTCGATTTCGCCTTCAAACGGCTTTTTCGGCAACGTATTGACCACCGCACCGGTGGCGCCTTCGCCGTACAGAACCGACGCTGGGCCGCGCAACACATCGACGCGTTCCACCGACCAGGTGTCCACCGGGAAGGTCGAGGTGCCCATGCCCATGTACATGCGGTTGCCGTCATACAACTGCATCACCGAGCCTTGGCCGGTGAAACCACGGGCCGACAACGAGGTACCGCCATCGCCCGGTGTGCCGGTGCGGCTGATGCCGGTGGCGCGGGAAATCGCGTCCTGCACGCTGGCGTCGCCACGCTCGCGGATCTGCGTACCGGTCAGGCTTTCGACGCTGCCCGGGGTTTGCAGGGCGGTGAGGTTCAGGCGTGAACCCGCAGTGGTCGGGGTCTTGGGGTCGACGCGTTCGTCATCCACGGCCACTGCGTTGACGGAGCTGGCGGGCAGGGTCAGGGCCTGGGCGTTGTTATGCAAGGCGAGCAGGCACAGCCCGGACGCGAGGTACTTGTTCATGGGGCAATCAGTCTTCTTGGAGGGATGCTCGCCGCTGATGGCGGCGAGCAACGATAACGCAGAAAGTGTTATAAGTTAACACTTATTCGCTGCGCGGCGAAAGTCGCGCAAGGCTACAGAAGTGCTCTGTCTCGGGCATCTCACTGCGTTCATGCCGAACCTGAGGCAGATTCATGTTGGCGGAAAAAACGCGACAGGATCAGGCGATCCAACGCCCACACCGCAATCAGCGACGCGCCCACCAGAGGGAAAATGATCGCCAGGCCGAGCATGATCACCATGGCGGTTTTCCACTTCGGCAGGTCATGGCGCAACGGCGGAACACCAAGTGCGCCTTGGGGGCGGCGCTTCCACCAGATCACCACGCCGCTGACGGCGCTGAGCAAAATCATCAGGCAAATCAGCAACACGATGATCTGGTTAACCACGCCGAACATCTTGCCCTCGTGCAGCATCACGCCGGTCTCGGTGGCCCGCGCCACGAGGTTGTAGTGCTCCCAACGTACATCGGCGAGGACCTTGCCGGTGTATTGGTCGACATGCAGGGTGGCGTCATTGCGCGGGTCGTCGGCGAACACGGCGATGGTGAACACGCCGGTGGCGGTGGTGGGGAAGGTGATGCTGTAGCCGGGTTCGACGTTGCGCGCGGTGGCCAGGTCCACCACCTGTTGCAGGCGCACGTTGGGCGCGGCGGGGCCCGCGTGCATGGCGCCGTGATTCATGTGCTCGGCATGGTCGCCGGACATCGGCATGGGCGTGTTTTCCATGGCCCACGGCACGGTCTGTTGGCTCGCCGTGTTGAGCACGCGCGCCTGTTGGTCAGACTGCGGCACGTCGTTCCACATGGCGGCTGGGAATTTATTCCACAACTCGGCGTACTGCTTGCCCCAGAAGCCGGTCCAGGTCATGCCGCTGAGCAGCATCACCAACAGCAAGGCTGCGCCCCAGAAACCGGTGACGGCGTGCAGGTCACGCCAGAACACCCGGCCACGCGTGTTGAAGCGTGGCCACAACACTCCCGCCGATGACTTGCCGCGCGGCCACCACAGGTACACGCCGGACACCACCAGCATCACGCCCCAACCGGCGGCGAGTTCTACCAGGCGGTCGCCCACGGTGCCGATCATCAGCTCACCGTGCAGGGCGCGGGCGATGGCTTGCAGGTTGTATTTGGCGTCTTGCTCGCCGAGCACGGTGCCGCGATACGGGTCGACGAATACCGTCACTTCGCGGCCTTCGTTATGCATCACGAATTGCGCACTGCTGGTGGCGGTGGCCGGTGGCAGGTATTTGCTGATCGCGCCTTGGGGGTAGGCGGCCTGGGCGCGTTGCAACAGCTCGTCGGCGGTGAATGAGTGTTCGGCTGCCGGGACGGTGAGCAAGTCGCCGTACATCAGCGGATCGAGTTGAGGTTTGAACAGGTAGATGATGCCGGTCAGGGCCAGCAGCACCATGAAAGGGGCGACGAAGAGCCCGGCGTAGAAGTGCCAGCGCCAGGCCAGGTTGTAGAAAGAGACTTTTTGAGTGTTCATCAGGGGCTCCGCAAGGCTTTAAGAATTTTTGTCTGTTATGCCGCCTTCGCGAGCAAGCCCGCTCCCACAGTTGAAATGCATTCCAACTGTGGGAGCGGGCTTGCTCGCGAAGCTTTTAGAAGCTCATATCAACTTTGGTCCACAGGGTTCGCCCGGGCTCTTTGATGGACTGCGGGTCGTTGGCCGGGTAGCCGAACCCGGCGTTGCCGGCCAGGTTCAAGTGCTCGGCGTAGGCCTTGCCGAACAGGTTGTCGACGCCGGTGCTGACCTTGAAATTTTTGTTGATGCGGTACGCCGCGTTCAGCGAGAACACGCCAAAGCCCGCGCTCTTGTCGAAGTCCTTGCCGACGACGTTGCCCTTGTTCTGGTCGATGCGGTTTTGCGCCGCGACCAGCCGCCACAAGGCGCCGGCACTCCAGTCGTCTTCGCTGTAGGTGAGGCCCAGGCGAGCATCAAGCGGCGGGATTTGTGGCAGGGCCTTGCCGTCGCTGCTGTTCTTGCCCCAGGCGTAGGCGAGGGTGGCGTCGGTTTTCCAGTTGCGCGTCAGCTTGTACGCGGCGCCCAATTCGCCGCCCATGATGCGGGCGTCGACGTTGCGGGCTTGGGAGGTGGTGCCCATCATCCCGGGCTTATAGTCGAACAGGATGAAGTCCTGCACCCGGCCGATATAGCCCGAAGCCCAGGCTTCGAGGTCGTCAGCTTTGTACTGCGCGCCGAAGTCGAGTTGGGTGGTCTTCTCCGGCTTTACACCGTCGAAGGCATTCACCGAGCCGACTGCGCCAGTGTTTGGCGAAAACAGCTCCCAGTAGTCGGGGAAACGTTCGGAGTGGCCGAGACCGGCGTAGAGGGTGGTGTTGTCGATATCGTGCTCATAGCGCACAAAGCCTGAGGGCAGCGTATCGGCACGGGTCTTGTCGACGGTGGCGCTGGTTTGCCGAAAGTCTTTGGCCGAGGCGCGGTCCAAACGGGCGCCAGTAATCAGGCGCTCGCGGTCGGCGGCGTACCAGGTGAGTTCGCCGAACACGCCGTAGTTATGGAAGTTGGCGTCCTTGACCCGGGGCAGGTCCTTGTAAGTGTCGATGCCCATGCTGCTGCGCTGGCGGTGTTCGTTGGTCTGGGCATCCAGGCCGCCGATCAGTTGCACATCCTCCCATCGCCAGGTGGCCTTGACCCGTGCGCCAAGGGTACGACGGTCGACGTTGGAGGCCATGGGCCCGGCCATCATCCCGGTGCCGGACGGCGTGCGCAGGCTGTAGTTGTCCATCACGTGGTCGGCGTAGTTGTAGTAGACCTGGGCTTCGACCTTGTCCAGTACTTCGCCGATGTTGGATTTCTCGAAACGCAGGCCGAGGCTTTCGCGCAGGAACTGCGAGCCGTCCATGCCGCGTCCGGCATAGCGCGCTTCGCCATCGCCACGGCCGGCGGTGAGCTCCAGCAGGGTGTCGGCGTCGGGGGTGAAGCCGACGGCCACGTCGCCGTTCCACTTGTCGTAGCGCGAGGCCACGGTGTCGTTGTTGCCGTCCTTGTAGTCGTCGGCATGGGCCTGGTTGCCGATCACGCGCACGTAGCCCAATGGCCCGCCGGCGGCGGCGTCGATGACTTTGTCGAAGCGCCCGTTCGAGCCGGCCAGCACACTGGCGTTGAGGCGTGTGCCCAACTCGCCGAACTGCTCAGGCTCGCGTTCGAACAGAATCGTGCCGGCCGATGCACCCGGCCCCCAGAGCACGGTTTGCGGGCCTTTGATCACGGTGAGCTTGTCGTAGGTTTCCGGGGAAATGTATGAGGTAGGCGCATCCATGCGGCCGGGGCAGGCGCCGAGCATCATGCTGCCGTTGGTGAGGATGTTCAGGCGCGAGCCGAACATGCCGCGCAGCACCGGGTCGCCATTGGTGCCGCCGTTTCGCACCAGGGCAAAGCCGGGGATGGTCTTGAGGTAGTCGCCGCCATCGCTGGCGGGCACCGGTTGGCGCGGGTCTTTGGGGTTGGTGATCACGGTCAGCGGTGAACTGGGGGCGATCGCGGTGATCACTGTGGGGCTCAGTTCATGCTCGTCGTGCTCGTCAGCGTGGGCCAAAGGGACCAACAGTGCGCCGCACAGTACGGCTAAACGGGTGTCAGCAGAAAACCTGGACATGAAAAATTCCATCAATCAATCGTAAACAACACGGCCAGCAGCCTGCGGCTGTCTGTCTAGAGTCGGCCGGGGTGAAGTAACGCTGTGAAGTGCTTACGCGATGATGGGCGGCGCGCGGCTGCGGGCGCCGGGGAAGATGCTCTGCCGGGCATGGCCCAGGCGTGTGGCAGGGGTGAGGGCGTTGGCCGGCGGTGGGCTGCTCAGGGTGAACGTTGAAATGCCGCCAGGCAGGGCAGGGCAACTGTAGAGCAGGTCGCAATAGCCGCACTTGGACCAGAGCGCGTGGTGTTCGTCAGGCGCTTTTGGGGTATGCGGTTCGCAGTGCTCCATCGGCATGTCCATCGACATACCGGCGTGATGGTCCATCGGCATCGCTTGGGAAATCAGCGGACCGATAAAGATCATCAACATGGCGAACAGGCTGATCCAACTGCCGCGTCTCAAGCGGGCGTGTGGAGAGAACCTGGCGCGAGGGGCGCCCATCGAGTGTCAGTCTATTGCGGGTGCTTGTGCTCGTGGCTGGCCATTGGCGGCACCTTTTGCACCGACACTTCGACCTCGACCTTGCCGGCTTTTTCGAAGGTGAGGGTCAGCGGGAATTGCTTGCCATCGGCCAGCAGGCTGCGGTCTTTAAGACCCAGCAGCATCACGTGATAAGCCATGGGCGCAAACGTCAGCTCTCCCTTGGCCGGTACAGTCACGCTGGGCACTTGCTGCATCTTCATCAGGTCGCCCTGCATCACATGCTCATGCAGCTCGGCCTTGTCGGCCACGGGCGTGTCGACGCTAAGTAGGCGATCCGGCGTTTCGCCGGTGTTGTGAATCACGAAATACGCCGCGACGGTGGGCGCATTCGGCGGCAACTCCTGGGACCAGGGATCGCTGACCAGCAGGTCGCCGGCCTTGTAGTCATCGGCATTGGCAGCAACGCACACCGGCAGCAACAACGCGGCCAGAAGCAGGGAAGATTTGAGCATGGCAGTTCTCCAGAACGGTTCTAAACGCAGTTCACTTGCGAAGAAATCAGACCGTAGGAGAGGCGCGGGGGTTGAGGCTTGGCCATTGCTGGCGCGGTGTAGGGTTTTGCAGTGAGGGGGGCGGCAAGCTCTGCAGGGCTTCGAACCGCGTGACATACAACTGCGGCACATGCCCCGGCAACGCCACCAACGGCGCCGAACCTGAGCAACACCAGCAATGCTGCATGGCCGAATGGTCGTCCTGCTGCGGCGCCGGAATATCCAGCTTGCCCAGCGCAATCGTCTTCAGGCTGGCGCCATTAGAGGAGCAGAAACTGCCCCACAGCAATTGCTGCACCGGGTCCTGGGACTGTTGCATCGCACCGGCCATCGGCATGGCAAAGGCGTTGAACAGCACTGCAAAGCAGGCGATCCAGACGATTGCAAAGCGTTGACGGGCCATGGCGGACAATCCGTAGGGTTAAACGATCAGGGGGGTATTTAGCCTGATCGTAGGGGATAAGTAAAAAGGGGTGATGTGGTTTGGTGTCGCAGTGCTATCAGATCGCTGTGGCGTGGAGCTTGAGGCCCAAAGCTTTCATGACTTTCATGATAGTCGCGAACTCGGGATTGCCAGTGGTGGATAGGGCTTTGTATAGGCTTTCTCGTCCGAGGCCGGCGTCGCGGGCTACTTGGGTCATGCCTTGGGCGCGGGCGATGTTGTTCAGGGCCGTACGAATCAGCAGTCCATCCCCGCAATCCTCTTCGAAAGCGGCTTCAAGATACTCGGCCATGTCTTCGGGGGTCTTGAGGTATTCCGCGACGTCGAAATCAGTAAATTCGGTCATGGGTTACTCCTTTTTTCAAAGTCTTCAGCAATTTTTTTCGCGTGTTGGATGTCGCGCTTCTGTGTTGATTTATCGCCTCCTATCAGCAGTAGGTAAACCACATCGCCCTTACGCGTGAAGTAAATCCGATACCCAGGACCATAGTGGATGCGCATTTCTGATACGCCGTTGCCTACTGAAACGCAGTCGCCGAAATTGCCATACGTTGCGTTATCTAACCTTGTCATCACGCGGGCGCGGGCAGGATTTCTGCGTAATGAAACGAGCCACTCCTGAAACTCCTTGGATTTCTTGAAATGAATCATCTTTGATCGTATTCCTTGGGATACACGATGGCAAGTTGCGACGCGCTGCAAAAAAACAGGCATCCCCACTGCGGCTGGTTGACTCAAAACCGCGAGCGGGGAGGTTAGGGCGAGGGCTTTTGGCTGAGCTAGCCAGCTAGTTCGGAAGGGTTTGTAGGGGAATTCGGCTTTTCGAGGCGAGGCCAAGTGGGTGTCGGTTAGGCGGGTTAATTGAATAAGCAGAAATTTCCGACAAGTCTTTGAGGTTGTCCCTAGGACACTTGATCTCTAGTCTCCGTACACCGCTGCAAACTCAGCGGTCGGGCGTCGCGGCCCGGGTTCCTATGGACGCCAAGCGTCATCGTCTGCTTTCAGTTGGCGCTTTTTTATCGTCTACTGTGCGGCGCTATGGCGGCTGTGCGCGGGATACCTTCGGGTATGCCGGGTTTCCTTAGGACCGGTCCGCGAACCTGCGTACAGCTGCCACCACCTATCGCGTCGCGGCGAATCAGTGGCAGCTCCACTTTCCTAAGGAGCTTCACAATGATCAAACCCACCCCCAATCCCCCCCAGCGGCTATTCACCGTAGCCAACGGCATCAGCACCGAAGACCTACTGGTCAACCTCAGCGAAACCCTTGCCTCGGCCAATGCTCTGAGCTGCGATCTCGCATTCAACCTGGAAAGCTCGAAACGAGAGGAGTTGCTGGGCGTTGCGCAATTGATTGAGCTGGCGCAGTTGCTCGCGGATCGTGTGCACACGGGTTTCGGACCGGCGACAACCGCAGCCTGACAACACAGGTCAAATGTGGGAGCGGGCTTGCTCGCGAAAGCGGTGTGTCAGCCAATACATCAGGTGACTGATACAGCGCATTCGCGAGCAAGCCCGCTCCCACAGGGGATAGTCGTCGTTCAGAAAACGGTGATTGCCTGTAGCACCGCAGCCACGCTGGTGAACTCCCGCTCCACCGCCGCCAACACTGGCCGCTTCAACACCAACACCGGCACCCCAAGCTCCCGCGCCACTTCAAGCTTAGGTTCCGTCGCGGTGCTGCCACTGTTCTTGCTGATCAACACATCAATGCCACGCCGTGCAAACAATGCCCGTTCATCCTCAATCAAGAACGGCCCACGCGCGCCGATCACTTCGCAACGCTCATTCCCCGGATACACATCCAGCGCGCGCAGCGTCCAGAATTGCTCCGGTGGGATTTCATCCAGGTGCTGCAACGGCTCACGCCCCAACGTGAACAGCGGACGCTTGAAGGGTTTGAGCGCTTCAATCAACGAGGTCCAATCGCTGACCTCGCGCCAATCATCTCCCGCCTGCGGTTGCCACGCCGGTCGGCGCAATGCCCAACACGGCACGCCGCTCAATTGCGCAGCCTCGGCCGCATTGCGACTGATCTGCGCGGCATACGGATGGGTTGCGTCGAGAATCAGGCCAATCCCTTCATCCCGAACAAACTGCGCCAACCCCTCAGCCCCACCATAACCACCCACTCGCAACTGGCACGTCAGGTCAGTCGGCACCCGCCCAACGCCAGCCAGGCTGTAGATATGTTCCGGGCCCAAGGTGCGGGCGATGGCCAGGGCTTCGGTCACGCCGCCCAGCAGCAGGATGCGCTTCATAGCGGCTTGACCACTTCCAGCAACGTGATCGGCAACGCCTGCCGCCACGTATCAAACTCCCCCAGCGGCTGCGCCTGGGCCACGTGAATGCGCGTCAGTTCGCCGCCATAACGCACCCGCCAGTCCATCAAGGTCATTTCGCTTTGCAGGGTCACGGCGTTGGCGACCAACCGGCCGCCCGGCTTCAGGTGTTGCCAGCAGGTGTCGAGCACGCCGTCGCGGGTAACGCCGCCGCCGATGAAGATGGCGTCTGGCGCTTCCAAACCCTGCAACGCGTCCGGCGCCTTGCCACGAATCAGTTGCAGCCCAGGCACGCCGAGCGCATCACGGTTGTGTTCGATCAGGCCTTGGCGACCTTCATCGGCTTCAATCGCCAACGCACGGCAACTTGGATGAGCACGCATCCACTCGATACCGATGGAGCCGCTGCCCGCGCCCACGTCCCACAGCAGTTCGCCGGGCATGGGGGCGAGGCGGGCGAGGGTCATGGCGCGTACATCGCGTTTGGTCAGTTGGCCGTCGTGTTTGAAGGCTGAGTCGGGCATCCCCGCCAGACGTGACAGACGCTGAGTTTGCGAGTCGGCCACGCAGTCGATGGCAACCAGATTCAAATCGGCGACTGATGCGTGTTGCCAATCAACAGCCAGCCCGTCGATGCGCCGCTCGTCCGTGCCGCCTAGATGTTCAAACACACTCAACCGGCTCGGCCCAAACCCGGCTTCAGCCAACAACGCAGCAATCAACGCCGGGCTTGCGCCGTCATTACTCAACACCAACAACCGCACCCCACTGGCCAGATGCGCAATCAACGCCGCCAACGGTCGAGCTACCACGGACAGCGTCACTACCTCCTGCAACGGCCACCCCAACCGCGCCGCCGCCAACGACACCGACGACGGCGCAGGCAAGATCAGCAACTCATCCGCTGCCACCTTCCGCGCCAAACTGGCGCCCACGCCATAGAACATCGGATCGCCGCTGGCCAGCACACACACAGGCTCCCCGTGCCGCGACAGCACCGCCTCCAGCGAAAACGGGCTCGGCCACAACTCGCGTTCGCCACGAATACACACCGGCAACAGGTCCAACTGGCGCTGAGCACCTATAATCCGCGTGGCGCGCAACAGGGCATGCCGGGCATTTTTGCCCAGCCCCTTGAAGCCGTCTTCACCGATGCCTACAACCGTCAGCCAGGGCGACATAAAGATTCCTTGAACGACATCCGACGGGCAGGCTTTTCATGCCGCCGGACAAAGCAGGCATAATACCGCGCCTTTACCCGTCAACCGGTAGCCCTGTGAACCCAACGCCCGCTGTGAATACCTTGCGCCCCTCGGCTTGTCCGGGGTTGCTGCGTATTGTCCAGGCGTTGGATGGCGGGATTTGCCGGATCAAATTGGCCGGTGGTTCGATCACCGCCGTGCAGGCCCATGCGGTCGCAGACGCAGCCCAGGCCTATGCGGGCGGCGTGATCGAGGCGACCAACCGGGCCAACCTGCAGATTCGCGGGATCGGCGCTGAAGAACATGCCCTGATTGCGATGCTGCTGGCCGCAGGCCTCGGCCCCAGCAACGCCGCCGGTGACGACGTGCGCAACCTGATGCTCAGCCCCAGCGCCGGCATCGACCCGCAGATGCTGTTCGACACCCGCCCGCTGGCGGACCAGATCCTGGCCACCCTGCAAAACCACCCGCGTTTTCACGAGTTGTCGGCCAAGTTCGCCGTGCAACTGGATGGCGGCGAGGCCCTGGCGATGCTCGAACATCACCATGACCTGTGGCTGTCGGCGTTCCTACGCAATGGCCAGACGCTCCTCGCGTTCGGCTTGGCCGGTTGTCCGGGGCTGGATGCGCCGTTGGCGTCTGTACCGCTGGACCAAGGCCATGCACTGGTAGTAGCGGTGCTGGAGGCGTTTCTAGACGTCGCTACCCCGCAACAGACCCGCATGCGCCAGCTGCCTGTGGATAAGTTACTGAGCCGTTTAGACCTGCCGCTGCTGCCGATCGACGGCTTCAAACGTCCGCCCAGCGGCGCTTTGCTGCACCTGGGAACTTATCCACAGGTCCAGAAAAATCAGTTCTACGTCGCCGCTGTTGTTCCCTTGGGCCGCTTGGATTCGACGATGCTCAATGGCGCCGCGCACCTCGCCAGCGAGTACGGCGACGGTACGCTGCGTTTCACACCTTGGCAGGGCGTGCTGCTGCCCAACGTCGAAAAACCTCACGCGGTGACCGAGCGCCTGGCGCAGCTTGGTTTTCTTTGTTCAGTCGACCAACCCCTGGCGCGCATGACCGCCTGCACCGGTTCCAGCGGCTGCGGCAAGGCCCTGGCCGACACCAAGACCGACGCCGTGCAACTGGCCGCGTTGCAACCCGGTGAAGACGTGCATTTATCGGGCTGCCCGCGTTCCTGCGCCGCCGCACACACCGCTCCGGTCACGTTACTGGCGGTGAGCCCCGGCCACTACGACCTCTATTTTCGCGATGCAGCCTACCCAGGTTTTGGCCGGCTGCACGCGCGCACCCTTTCTATTGAAGCGACGGGCGCCTTGCTGCGGGCTCGCCCACGGAGCAACACCGATGATTGATTACATCCGCGACGGTCAGGAGATCTATCGCAACTCCTTCGCCATTATTCGCGCGGAAGCCAAGTTGGACCGTATTCCGGCTGACTTGGAAAAACTCGCGGTGCGGGTGATTCATGCTTGTGGCATGGTCGAGGCCATCGACGGCCTGCAATTCTCCGAAGGCGCAGGCAAGGCCGGGCGTGATGCGCTGGCTGCTGGCGCGCCGATCCTGTGCGATGCGCGGATGGTTTCCGAAGGCGTGACCCGCGCACGCCTGCCGGCCAATAACGAGGTGATCTGCACCCTGCGCGACGACAGCGTGCCGGAGTTGGCACGTGAACTGGGCAACACCCGTTCCGCCGCCGCACTGGAACTGTGGCGCCCGCACTTGGAAGGCAGCGTGGTGGTGATCGGCAACGCGCCGACTGCACTTTTTTACCTGCTGGAAATGCTCGACGCGGGCGCGCCGAAACCTGCGCTGATCCTCGGTTTCCCGGTCGGTTTTGTCGGCGCCGCCGAGTCCAAGGCGATGCTGGCCGCCGACAGCCGTGGCGTGCCGTTCGTGATCATGCAGGGCCGCCTGGGCGGCAGTGCGATGGCCGCTGCTGCGGTGAATGCCTTGGCCACGGAGGTCGAATAATGCAGGCTCGCGGACGTTTGATTGGCCTGGGCGTAGGCCCCGGCGACCCGGAGTTGATCACCCTCAAGGCCCTGCGCCTGCTGCGTGAGTCGCCGGTAGTGGCGTACTTCGTGGCCAAGGGCAAGAAGGGCAACGCGTTCGGCATCATCGAAGACCACTTGGTGCCGCAGCAGACCTTGATGCCGCTGGTGTACCCGGTGACCACCGAGGTATTGCCGGCGCCGATGTCCTATGAGCAAGTGATCAGCGACTTCTACGACGCCGCCAGTGTCGATGTTGCCGCGCACCTGGATGCTGGCCGCGATGTGGCGGTGATCTGCGAAGGTGACCCGTTCTTCTACGGCTCCTACATGTACCTGCATGACCGTCTGGCCGAGCGCTACGAAGCCCAAGTGATTCCGGGCGTGTGCTCGATGCTCGGCGGCGCTTCGGTACTCGGCGCACCGCTGGTGTACCGCAACCAGAGCTTGTCGGTGCTCTCGGGCGTGTTGCCCCATGTTGATCTCAAGCGTCGCCTGGCGGATGCCGATGCGGCAGTGATCATGAAGCTGGGTCGCAACTTCCCGAAGGTGCGCCAGGTACTTGAAGAACTTGGCCTGGCCGAACGCGCGCTGTATGTGGAGCGCGCGACCATGGCCAACCAGAAAATCGTGCCGCTGGATCAGGTGGATCCTTCGTCGTCGCCGTACTTCTCGCTGATCATCGTGCCCGGTGAACGGTGGCAAGGTTGATGAGCCCGGCGATTGTCATCCTCGGCCAGGGCAGCCTGGCCACTGCGCGCAGGATCCAGCAGGTTTACCCTGGTGCGTTGATCCATGGCCTGGTGGGCCGTGTCGAAGGTGCGGACCAGGCCTACAACGAATTCGGTGCGACCCTGCGTCAGCTGTATCAACAAGGCACGCCGCTGATTGCCCTGTGCGCGGCAGGCATCGTCATTCGCACGCTGGCGCCGCTGCTGTTGGAGAAAGGCGAAGAACCCGCTGTGTTGGCCGTTGCCGAAGACGGCAGTGCCGTGGTGCCTCTGCTCGGCGGTCTGGGCGGTGTGAACGTCATGGCGCGGGAAATCGCTGCGGCCTTGGACGTGGCGGCTGCCATCACTACCAGTGGCGAACTGCGTTTTGGCACTTGCTTGCTCAACCCGCCGAATGGTTATGAATTGGCGGATCTGGAACTGGGCAAGCGCTTTGTCTCCGACCTGCTGGCTGGCGAAAGCGTGCGCATTGAAGGGGCCGCGCCGTGGCTGGACCAGGCCAATCTGCCGCAGGATCAGCAGGCACGCCTGGCGATTCACGTGGGCAGTGCCGAACGCGCGCCTGCGGCCAATGAATTGCTGATCTACCCAAAAAATGTGAGCGTGACCTGCAAACCAGGTGCGCACTTGGCTGAGCGTGTACGTACGGCGCTGCATGAGGCGGGTATCGCCGTGCAATCACTGGCGTGCCTGCTGGCCAGTGATGCGCAAATGGCCGAAGCGTCGTTGCATGAAGCCGCGTTGGCACTGGGTGTGCCGCTGCGTTTCACCGAGGTCAATCAGGAAGCAGATCTCGTCATCGATGTGGCCGAGCAGCCGTTGGACCTGTCCCAAGTCGGGCGTGTGCGTGGCCGTCTCGCCGTGATCGGCCTGGGGCCCGGCGCTGCCGAGCTGATGGTGCCGGCGGTGAAGGCCGAGCTGGCGCGCTGCACCGACGTGTTGGGTTACGAAACCTATGTGCGCATGGCCGGGCCGTTTCGCGATGATCAAGTGCAACACTGCACGGATAACCGCGAAGAAATGCAGCGGGCACGCCACGCCTTTGAGCTGGCGGCCCAGGGCCGTTCGGTGGTGGTGGTGTCGTCCGGCGATCCGGGTGTGTTTGCCATGGCTGCTGCGGTGATCGAAGCGCTGCATGAGTCCGGCGATCCGGCCTGGCATCAGGTTGACCTGGAGATCCTGCCGGGTGTCTCGGCTTCGCTGGCCACCGCCGCCCAGGCGGGGGCACCGTTGGGGCATGACTTCTGCGTGATGTCGCTGTCGGACAACCTCAAGCCGTGGTCGATCATCGAAAAGCGCCTGGACCTCGCGTCCCAGGCGGACCTGGCGTTGGCGTTCTATAACCCGATCTCCCGTTCGCGGCCCTGGCAGTTGGGCCGCGCGCTGGAAATTGTCGCGCTGCACCGCACGCCGGAAACGCCGGTAGTACTGGGCCGTGATGTCGGTCGTCCAGGCCAGACCTTGCGTGTCACTACCTTGGGGTTGCTCACCCCGGACCAAGTGGACATGCGCACCATGGTATTGATCGGCTCGTCCACGACCTGCGTGTTCCCGCGCGCCGGTGGTGGCGAGTGGGTGTACACACCGCGCTGGTATGGCGAAAAACCAGCCTCCTGAAAACCGCCTCGCAGCAGTCGGAAAGCTCCGAATGGCCCAGGGATTTACCTGTGGTTATTCGGGGCTTTTTCTTTTTTGTACAAGGAAAACCGGAAGGCCCACGGATGTGCTGCGAGATTGCTGGGTGCCGGGTTCTGGCAAGGTCGGTCAAGACATGTTTGTCGCGTGGAAAGCCCGGCGGCCACTGGACTAGTGTGGAAGCAAGCCCCATGTGGGGTGCTTGTGGAGAACTGAAAATGGAGCGACATCACAAAAGGATCATCAGTGCGAAACGGCGCAAGTTGATTGCCGCCTACAAGCTGCCAGGGTCACGGGGAGTGAATAGCGCAATGCCGATGGACATGGCGGATGACTCTAATGCGGCGGTGGTCAACAACGGCGTGATTTCCTTCGTCGAGGGCATGTCGGCGTTGAACCGGGAATACATTCGCAAGAGTTATTTGTTGGCGAGCAGTTACGTCAGCGATGTGCTGAAGATCCATCGAGGGACCGAGGCGTGGTATGACGAGTTTATCAAGGTCATGGTCAGCCTGGGCTGGCTGCCAATGCGCAGCAGTTTTGAGCGGGTCTCGCGCTCCGGCAAGGGCCTGACCGTGCAATTGGCGGTGCTGAACATGATTACAGCAATGCTCGCCTCGACATCACTGGCCGGGCCCGTGCTCGCGGCGCTGCCCAAGCTGGCGGCGGACGCGCTGGAGACCATGAAGCAGCAGCCTGCGTCGTTTGAGTTATTCAAGCGTAATAGCACGGTGCATCAGGGCGGGGATTTTGGCCTGGCCTCCTGTGTTGAAAGCGCGGGTGAGGTCACCATGGTGCTGGTGACTTACAGCTCCTACGGAGTGAGCAAGCAAGTTGGCCTGCCGTTTCTTGAGTGGGACAGCTCGTCCTCCGAGGCCTTCAGCGGGCAAACCTGCCTGGTGTTGAATACCTCGGTGGTCAACGAGAAAACCATCCAGCTGATGCGTGAGAGCGCCGGCGACAAGGTGCAGTTGGCAATCGCCAAGTACCGGATCTAAGGGACCAGGTAACCGCGCACCCCAGTGAAGATGATTTGCGCGGCGAGGGCGCACACGAACAGGCCCATCAAGCGGCTGACAATCTGCAAGCCCTGGTCACCGAGAATGCGTTCGATACGGTTGGACAAGTACAACACTACGCCAACCGTAAAGCTGGCCAGGGCGATGCTAAGGATGGCAGTAAGCTTGTCATCCCAGTGTGGCTGGCTTACGCCCATCACCAACAGCGCGCCGATGGTACCGGGGCCAACGGTGAGGGGGATGGTCAGCGGCACGATGGTCACATCCTGCTGCACGTTGTCGGACTGCACCGCCGACTTGCCCTGGGCCATGCCCAGGGCGGAAATGAACAGCACGCTGCCGGCGCCGATGCGGAAGGCATCCACCGTGATGCCGAACACACTGAAAATCACTCGCCCAAACAGATAGAGCAATACGCTCGATACCAGCGTTGCCAATGCCACCTTCCAGGCCAACCGCCGCCGCTCTTTGTTGGAGTAGCCACGGGTGAGGCTGATAAAGCAGGACAGCACGAAGAACGGGCTGTAGAGCACCAGCATTTTCAGGTAGACGCTGAATAACACGTGGAGCATGGGGACGGCTCGTTGGGGGATAAGTGTGGAGAGTCTATCAGGCGAAACCGATCAAATGTGGGAGCAGGCAAGCCAGCTCCCACAGGGGATTTATATTTCGGGTCAGGAGACGGGGCTGTGCTCTTGTTTCTGTTGGCGCTGCGCCACCCAAAACTCCACCAGCTCACGCAACTGCGACAACTCCACCGGCTTGGCCATATGCCCGTCCATCCCGGCCTGGCGCGCGCGTTCTTTATGTTCCGAGAGGATGTGCGCCGTCAGCGCCACGATCGGCGTGCGGATACGCTGGTGGCTGACTTCCCACGCCCGCAGTTGCTGGGTTGCCGAGAAACCATCGAGGATCGGCATTTCGCAGTCCATCAATACCAGGTCGTAACGCTGGGCCTTCATCGCCTCCAACGCTTCCTCGCCGTTGCTGGCGGTGTCCGGGTTGAGGTTGAGCTTGCCGAGCATGCCGCGAATCACTTTGGTGGAGATGCTGTTGTCTTCAGCCACCAGGATGCGGAAGTCCGCCGGCACGGCAACGGCCGCCGGTGCGGTGAGGACCGGACGTTGCGGGGCGCCGCCCTTGCTGCGCTGGGTCAACTCGTCGGCCAGGGTGGTCTTGAGCGTATACCCGGCCACCGGCTTGGCAAGGATGCGCTTGATCCCGCAGTTGCGCGCGATGATCTTGCTCGGCGCATTGCTGATGCCGGTGAGCATGATCAGCAGGATGTCGTGGTTCAGGCTCGGGTCTTCCTTGATCTTCGCCGCCAGCTGCATGCCGGTCATGCCGGGCATGTTCTGGTCCAGCAGCACCACGTCGAAGTAGTCGCGCAGGTGCGCCTTGGTGCGCAGCAGCGCCAGGGCTTCCTTGCCCGAAGGCACGGCACTCACATTCAGGCCCCAGGCGGTGCATTGCTGCACCAGCACTTTGCGGCAGGTGTCGTTGTCGTCCACCACCAACACGCGCGCATCCTTGAGCGGGCCGTCGAGGTCGGAGGTCGGGTGCTCCAGGCGTTCCGGGTCCAGCGGTAAGGTCAGCCATAACGTGCTGCCCTGATGGCTGCCGCTCTTGATGCCGAACTCGCCGTTCATCAACAGGATCAACTGCCGGGCGATGACCAGGCCCAGGTGACCGCTCAAGCGGGTGGCCGAGAGGAAGTTCTTGCTGTGCAGTTCGCTGTGCAGCAACGCGTCACGTTCGGCCGCTTCCATCGGCAGGCCGCTGTCTTGTACGGCGATGCGCAGGCGCGGCTTATTGCTGCGGTCGTCCAGGGCAACCACGATCAGCACTTCGCCTTCATCGGTTTTTTGCAGGGCGTTTTCCAGCAGGCTCAGCAGCGCCTGACGCAGACGGGTCGGGTCGCCACTGATGACGCGTGGCACCTGCGGCTGGATAAAGCTGATCAGTTCGACGTTCTGTTGCTCGGCCTTGGCGCGGAAGATGCTCAGGCAGTCTTCGATCAGTGCATTGAGGTCGAACTGCACGTCGTCCAGTTCGATCTGCCCGGACTCGAGCTTGGAGATATCGAGGATTTCGTTGATCAGCGTGAGCAATTCATTGCCGGCGCTGTGGATGGTCTGCACATAGTCGCGTTGTTTCACCGAAAGCGGCGTGCCCAGCAGCAACTCGGTCATGCCCAGTACGCCGTTCATGGGGGTGCGGATTTCGTGGCTGATCTTGGCCAGGAACTCGGCCTTGGCCGCGATCTCGGCATTGCTGGCAGCCAGGTCGCGACTCAGGCTGAAACGCGCCTCGACAATCGCGCGCTGACGCTCGCCCAGGGCCAGGCTCATCAACAGGCCGCTGAGGCAGATAAAGCCCAGCAGGGTCATGATCAAACCTTGTGGCGCCAACAGCGTAAGGCCGAGCAGGGCGGGCAGGATGATCAAGGTACCGATGTTGAACACCACCATCGCCGCCACGAACAAGCGCGCCGGGCGGTAGCCCTTCTGCCAGTGATAGGCCGAGACAAACAACATGCTCAGGCCGGCCAATGCCACCAGGGCGTAAGTGATGATGTTCAGCGGCAAGGTGTTGACGAACAACAGCAGCAGGCCACACAGCACGGTAACCAAGATATCGGCCATCAACAGCTTGTTCAGCGGGTGCGGGCCCAGGGGCATGAAGAAACGATAGGCAAACATCAGCCCGCATGGCGCGGTGAGCAGCAGGGCCAGGTAGGCGCCAGGGGTCTGGATCGCGTGCCAGTTCGGCAACCACGGGCCCACCAGGTTGAGCAGCAGCGCCAGGCTGAGCATCAACAGCACCTCGCAGGCTGCCAGCCACAGGCTGCTGCGCGAGCGATGGTAGGCGAAGCGTGTGAGGTTATGCAGGATCAGCATCAGCAAGACGCCAAACAGCAGGCCGTAGATCAGCGTCTGGGTCTGGTCGGCGGCCGCCAGTACCGCCGGCTCCAGGGTGATATAGGGGCGCAGCTCGTGTTCCGAAACAAGGCGCAGGTAGACCTCAAGGGGTCTCTGGCTCTGAGGCATCGGCAGCATGAAGTCGCTGCTGGGTAACGGGCGTTCAGCCTGGGGCTGGTGGGTACCGGTGGTTTGTTGCTCCACCAGCATGTCGCCGTCCAGAACGTACAGGCTCAGGTTGGACAGGTCCGGGGCGAACACGCGCAACACTTGTTCGTGCTTGCCGGGTTGCAGCTTGAAACGTACCCACAACGCTCCGTCCGGTTGCGCGGCGGTAATCCGGTCCAGTTCGATGGGGCTGAATTGATTGGTGTAGCGGGGGGAGCGGATGTCGCTCAGTTGCAGGTCGGCCTGCTCATCAAGCAATACTGCCCAGCCACTGCCTTGCGCGGCGGCCTGGGCCGGGAACAGGCAGAGCAGCGTCAGCAGACTGACAGTAAAACCTATGGCGATCCTGAGCCAGCGCACGGCGAAATCCCTTCGTAGGTTGATGCACGGGTTAACTATGCGCGGGGAGGCTTGTGTACGGCAAGGGCCCAAGGCCCTTGCCTAGCCGAACGGATAGCTACTGACGCCTGCTACTTACTGGTTCTCGCCACGTTCACGGGCGATGGCGCGGTAGCCGATGTCCTTGCGGTAGAAACAGCCATTCCAGTTGATTTTTGCGGCCAGCTTGTACGCCTGTTGTTGCGCGGCGTCGACACTGGCACCCATCGCGGTGGCACACAGCACACGGCCACCTGCGGTCACAACCTTGCCATCCTTCAACGCGGTGCCTGCATGGAACACCTTGCCTTCCAGCGTAGCAGCCGCGTCCAGGCCTTCAATCACATCGCCCTTGGCGTAATCGGCAGGGTAACCACCGGCTGCCAGCACCACGCCGACGCTCGGACGCGGGTCCCATTGAGCTTCAACCTTGTCCAGGGCCTGGGCCAGGGCGGCTTCCACTAGCAGTACCAGGCTCGACTGCAGACGCAGCATCACCGGTTGGGTTTCCGGGTCGCCGAAGCGGCAGTTGAATTCGATGACTTTCGGGTTACCCGCTTTGTCGATCATCAGGCCGGCGTACAGGAAACCGGTGTACACATTGCCTTCGTCGGCCATGCCCCGCACGGTCGGCCAGATCACCAGGTCCATCACGCGCTTGTGCACGTCGCTGGTGACGACCGGGGCAGGGGAGTAGGCACCCATGCCGCCGGTGTTCGGGCCAGTGTCAGCGTCGCCGACGCGTTTGTGGTCTTGGCTGGTGGCCATCGGCAGTACGTTCTTGCCGTCGACCATCACGATAAAGCTGGCTTCTTCGCCGTCGAGGAACTCTTCGATCACAACGCGCGAGCCTGCGTCACCAAAGGCGTTGCCGGCGAGCATGTCGCGCACGGCGTCTTCGGCTTCCTGCAAGGTCATCGCCACGATCACGCCTTTACCGGCGGCCAGGCCATCGGCCTTGATCACGATCGGCGCACCTTTTTCACGCAGGTAAGCCAGGGCCGGCTCGATCTCGGTGAAGTTCTGGTAGTCGGCGGTCGGAATCTTGTGGCGTGCCAGGAAGTCCTTGGTGAACGCTTTGGAACCTTCCAGCTGGGCAGCGCCTGCGGTTGGGCCGAAGCAGTCCAGACCACGGCTGCGGAACAGGTCCACGACGCCGGCAACCAGTGGGACTTCCGGGCCGACGATGGTCAGGGATACATTCTTTTCAGCAAAATCGGCCAGTTGCTCAAGGGCCAGCACGTCGATAGCGACGTTCTCGCACTTGGCTTCAATGGCGGTACCGGCGTTGCCGGGTGCTACGAAAACTTTCTGGACGCGTGGGTCCTGGGCAACTTTCCAGGCCAGGGCGTGTTCACGGCCACCGCTGCCAATGATCAAAACATTCATTTCAAAAACCTCAAATTCTGTTGGCGCTGCTGGAGCGCTTTTAAATGTGGGAGGTTCTTTGTAGTGAGGGGGCTTGTCCCCCGCCAGGTTCACTGGAGATCCAGCGGGGCTGCTGCGCAGCCCAGCGCGGGGCAAGCCCGCTCACTACAAAAAGCCACTCCCACATTTGGATCAGTGGCGGAAGTGGCGCATGCCGGTGAAGACCATGGCGATGCCGGCTTCATCAGCAGCAGCGATGACTTCAGCGTCGCGCATCGAACCACCCGGTTGGATCACGGCGGTCACACCGGCTTTGGCGGCGTTATCCAAACCATCACGGAACGGGAAGAACGCATCGGAAGCCATCACCGAACCCACTACCTGCAAGCCAGCGTGCTCAGCCTTGATCGCGGCGATACGTGCCGAGTTCACGCGGCTCATCTGGCCGGCGCCGACACCGATGGTTTGGCGGTTCTTGGCGTAGACGATAGCGTTGGACTTAACGTACTTGGCCACTTTCCAGGCGAAGATCAGGTCGTTGATCTCTTGCTCGGTCGGGGCGCGCTTGGTCACCACTTTCAGGTCTTCGCTGCTGATCATGCCGATGTCGCGGCTCTGTACCAGCAAGCCGCCATTGACGCGCTTGTAGTCCCAGGCAGCAGCGCGGTCAGCCGACCACTCGCCGCAGGCCAGCAGGCGCACGTTGGCCTTGGCCGCCACGATGGCGCGAGCCTCCTCGCTTACGGATGGCGCGATGATCACTTCAACGAACTGACGCTCGACGATCGCCTTGGCGGTCTCGGCATCCAGTTCACGGTTGAAGGCGATGATGCCGCCAAAGGCCGATTCAGTGTCAGTTGCGTAGGCCAGTTCGTACGCCTGGCGGATACCGCCTTCAGCGTCCGGGCTCACGGCCACGCCGCATGGGTTGGCGTGCTTGACGATCACGCAGGCCGGCTTGACGAAGCTCTTCACACATTCCAGCGCGGCGTCGGTGTCGGCCACGTTGTTGTAGGACAGTTCCTTGCCTTGCAGTTGGGTCGCGGTGGCGATGCCCACTTCGGCGGGCTTGGCTTCTACGTAGAACGCCGCGCTCTGGTGCGGGTTCTCGCCGTAGCGCATTTCCTGGGCCTTGATGAACTGGCTGTTGAAGGTGCGCGGGAACTGGCTGCGGCCTTCGGTGCTCAAGGTTTCAGCCGTTTGGTTAACGGTGCCCATGTAGTTGGCGATCATGCCGTCGTAGGCGGCGGTGTGTTCGAACGCCTTGAGCATCAGGTCGAAACGCTGTGCGTAGGTCAGGCCGCCGGCTTTCAGGCCTTCCAGCACGTTGGCGTAGTCGCTGGCGTTAACCACGATGGCCACGTCTTTGTGGTTTTTGGCTGCCGAGCGAACCATGGTCGGGCCGCCGATATCGATGTTTTCGATGGCGGTCGGCAGGTCGCAGCCTGGCTTGTTGATGGTGGCTTCGAACGGGTAGAGGTTAACGGCTACCAGGTCGATTGGCTTGATGCCGTGCTCGGCCATGATCGCGTCGTCGGTACCGCGACGGCCAAGGATGCCGCCGTGGATTTTCGGGTGCAGGGTCTTGACCCGACCGTCCATCATTTCTGCGAAACCGGTGTAGTCCGCCACTTCCACTGCGGCCACGCCGTTGTCCTGCAGCAGTTTGAAGGTCCCGCCTGTGGAGAGGATTTCCACGCCCAGGGCTTCCAGCTCCCGGGCAAATTCGAGGATGCCGGTCTTGTCGGAGACGCTGATCAAGGCGCGGCGGATCGGCAGGCGGGTAGTCTGGTCGGTCATTTCAATTTCCATCAAAAGCAAAGGAGTCAGCAAAAAAGGCGACCGTTTTTTACGCGGGCGCCTTTCTGGTTTGATTGAATGCTTACAACAAATCGTACTGCTTGAGCTTTTTGCGCAAGGTGCCACGGTTGAGGCCCAGCAGCTCACTGGCTTTGGTCTGGTTGCCCTTGACGTAGTTCATCACGCTTTCGAGCAAGGGCGCCTCGACTTCGGAGAGCACCAGGTTGTACACGTCCGTGACGGAAGCGCCCTCTAGGTGGGCGAAATAATTGTGCAGCGCCTTCTCGACACTCCCGCGAAGGGTCTGGCCTTCTTCGCTCGGCGTGTTGAGGTGCTGTTTCAAATTGACGTTGTCGCTCACGGGTGTTGTTCCACTCACTAAAGTCTCGGTCATCATCGTCATGCGGCCACCCCCTCTCCGTCCCCTGTCCCCAGGCTCTTGTAACGCTCGCTGAAGAACTCACGAACGTTGGCGCACTGTGCTTCCGTATCATCCAAACGATTGAAGTGGGCGCGAAACTCCCTGGCGCCCGGCAGGGTTGCGAGATACCAGCCGACATGCTTGCGAGCAATGCGTACTCCCATCACGTCTCCGTAGAAAGCGTGCAGGGCGGCCAGATGCTCTAGCAGAATACGTTCCACCTCGATCAGCTCCGGTGCCGGCATGACTTCACCGGTACGCAGAAAATGCTCGATCTCACGGAAAATCCACGGCCGCCCCTGGGCGGCCCGGCCAATCAACAAGCCATCGGCACCGGTGGCGTGCAGCACGCGCCGGGCTTTCTCGGCTGAATCGATGTCGCCATTGGCAAACACCGGCATCGACACTGCCTGCTTGATCGCAGCAATGGTGTCGTACTCGGCTTCACCGGTATAAAGGTCGGCGCGGGTGCGGCCATGCACTGCCAGCGCTGTAATTCCTGCCTGCTCAGCGATCTTCGCCACCGTCAGGCCGTTCTTGTTGTCCCGGTCCCAACCGGTACGGATCTTCAGGGTGACCGGCACATCGACTGCGGCGACAACGGCCTGCAGGATCTCGGCAACCAACTGCTCATCTTTCAGCAGGGCGGAACCGGCGGCCTTGTTGCAGACCTTCTTGGCCGGGCAGCCCATGTTGATGTCGATGATCTGCGCCCCCAACTCCACGTTGGCCCGGGCCGCATCCGCCAGCATCTGTGCATCACCCCCGGCGATCTGTACCGAGCGGGGCTCGGGATCACCTTCGTGGATCATGCGCATCCGCGATTTGCGGGTGTTCCACAAGCTCATGTCGCTGGTGACCATTTCCGAGACTACAAGACCTGCGCCCAAACGCTTGCACAGCTGACGAAAGGGCTGGTCGGTGACGCCCGCCATCGGGGCGAGAATCAAGCCGTTTTGCAATGTGTATGGGCCGATGCGTACCGCCGACATAGGACTTCCCTGTTGTGGGGCCGGATCATTAGAGTTCGAAAAAGGGTTGGCATGATACCCGCTCTCGATGACTGGATAAAGGCTGAATTGGATAAAATCTGAACAGTTATTTCTTTATCGCCGCCGGTTTGGTTGCGCGGGACCCAGTCAAGAATCTGCCGTCAAACCTTGATGCATCAGCCGATTCACTCGGGCGAGTGAAAGCTCAGGCTGTAATTCACGGCTTTATTGCCCGGATCGAGGATATCCAGCGAGATATGGATCGGCGTTTGCGATGGCATTTCGCTCACACCGGCCAGTTCGCCGCTGAGGTATTCAGCGGGTTTGAAGCGACGACTGGCGATCAGGTTGCCGTTCAGATCGGCAAAGCGTAGCTCCAGCAGCGGAAATGGCTGGGAGAATGTCGCGCGGTTATAGATGATTGCATCCACTACCAGCGCCCCGGCGAAATCCGGGTGGCTGCGCACCACCAGGTTGCTGCTCTTGATGTGCGCGATATCCACCCGTGATGGCACGGTGCAGCCTAGTGTCGGGCACAGTTGCTGGAACCACGGGCGATAGGCGTCCTGGCGGGCCAGGTCATCGAATTGATAGGCGATGTACTGGCCGGCGAGACCCGCGGCAGCGATCAGCACCAGCAGGAGCCAGATCAGGCGACGGCCCCAGCTCGACGGGCGTTTTTGCGCGTAGAGGTGCAGCGGGTCGTCTTCCAGGTCCTGGAGTACATCGTCGTGAATGTTGGCTTCGACGCGGGCGCGCTTGCGGCGGGGTTGGGGGCGTTCTTGAGGCTCGGCTTCTTGCGCCGCCTGGGTCAGCGGCGTGAACGGCGGGTCGATCTCTTCATCTTCCAGCGTTGAGCGCAGGGGCGGTTCGTCATCGATGTCGTCGATGTGGAATGACATCGAGGGTTCGGTGCGCTGCTTGGTCGCAGGGGCTTTCGTCGACTCGGGTTCATCCGCGACGATGTGGTCGCGCTCTTCAGGCGGTTCGCTGAAGAGGCTGGCGGCCCACTTTTCCTCTTCGGCCTTGACCGTGTCGCGGCTGGCGCTGAAGGACTCTTCTTTTTGCCGACGGTCGGCGCCGGGTTGGCGGCGTTCCGCGCCTGCCGGTAGCGTGTGCTGAATCTCGCGGCGTTCCAGCTTGGCCAGTTCTTCGTCCAGGTCCAGGTTGTCCAGGTCCAGCTCTTGCGCTGTCCACTGCTTCTGGCTGATTGCCCGTGGCGGCTCAGGCTCAATCGCTGGCGGCAGCTCAGGCTCCGGCGCTGTTGCTTCGCCAGCACGTTGCTCCATCAACTGGCGAACGGCATTGAAGACTTGCAGGCACGAGCCGCAGCGCACCACGCCACGGGCCACGTTCAATTGACCGTGGCTGACGCGGAAGCGGGTTTGGCAATGCGGGCACTGGGTGACGAAACTGTCGGTCATGCGGCCATCCGATTCAGGCAAGCGCTCATTCTAGCGCCGACGACCGCTGATGCGTACCCAACCATCGCGGTTGGCGATCGGGTCCAGCTCGAAATCCTTCGCGTAGGCAGCGGCCACGTCTTCACCTTGCTCGGCGAGGATGCCCGACAGCGCCAGGCGGCCGCCCGGCTTGACCAGGCTCGACAGCTGCGGTGCCAGGGACACCAGCGGCCCGGCGAGGATGTTCGCCACCAGCACGTCGGCCTGCACCTGGGGCAGTTGCTCCGGCAGGTAGAGTGGGAATTTGGCTTCAGGAATGTTGTTGCGTCCGGCGTTATCGCGTGAGGCTTCCAGGGCTTGCACATCGATATCGGTACCGACCGCTTCTTTGGCGCCTAGCAGCAGGGCAGCAATCGCGAGGATCCCAGAGCCGCAACCGAAGTCCAGCACGTGGCTGTCGGTCAGGTCCTGGCCGTCCAGCCATTCCAGGCACAGGGCGGTGGTGGGGTGGGTGCCGGTGCCGAACGCCAGGCCCGGGTCCAGCAACAGGTTGACCGCGTCAGGCTCGGGCGCTGCGTGCCAGCTCGGCACGATCCACAGGCGTTGGCCAAAACGCATTGGTTGGAAGTTGTCCATCCAGCTGCGTTCCCAGTCCTGGTCTTCGATCACTTCGCTGTGATGCTCCGGCAGCGGGCCGCCTGTAAGCAGTTCCATATGGGCCAGGACGCTGGCGGCATCGGTGCCGTCTTCGAACAGGGCCAGCAAATGGGTGTGGGACCACAGCGGGGTGGTGTTGAGTTCGGGTTCGAAGATCGGCTGGTCTTCGGCGTCCATGAAGGTCACCGACACAGCACCCACTTCGAGGAAAGCGTCTTCGTAGGTTTCGGCTTGTTCTGGGCTGATGGCGAGACGGACTTGCAGCCAAGGCATGGCGGGCACCTTTGAAAAAATTGAATGTGCGACGGGTGAGTCGCGAAAGCGCGCAAGTTTACGCGAGAGCAAGGAAGAAGACGACCGTCCAGCGGGAGTACACCGATCAAATGTGGGAGCGGGCTTGCTCGCGAATGCGGTGTGTCAGTCAACACATCCATCACTGACCCACCGCATTCGCGAGCAAGCCCGCTCCCACAGGGGGGCAGCGGTGTTTTTTACTGCTCTACAAACAACAAAACCGCCCGAAGGCGGCTTTGTCGGGTGGAGCACTTACTGGTTGGCCAGCTTGTGTTCCAGGTAGTGAATGTTCACACCACCTTCGCAGAAGCCTTCATCACGGACCAGGTCCCGGTGCAGCGGGATGTTGGTCTTGATGCCGTCGACCACGATTTCGTCCAGGGCGTTACGCATGCGGGCCATGGCCTCGTCACGGGTAGCGCCCCAGGTGATCAGCTTGCCGATCAGCGAGTCGTAGTTGGACGGAACCTTGTAGCCGCTGTACAGGTGCGAATCGACGCGAACGCCGTTGCCGCCCGGAGCATGGAAATGCTTGACCAGGCCTGGACTTGGTATGAAGGTTTTCGGGTCTTCGGCGTTGATGCGGCACTCCAGGGAGTGGCCATGCATCTTCACGTCGTCCTGGGTGAAGGACAGCGGGTTGCCAGCGGCGATGCTCAGCATCTCCTTGACGATGTCGATACCGGTGACCATCTCCGAAACCGGGTGCTCTACTTGCACGCGAGTGTTCATCTCGATGAAGTAGAAACGACCGTTCTCGTAGAGGAACTCAAAGGTACCGGCGCCACGGTAGTTGATGTCGATGCACGCCTTGACGCAGCGAGCCAGTACTTCGGCGCGTGCTTTTTCGTCCAGGCCCGGTGCCGGTGCTTCTTCCAGTACCTTCTGGTGACGACGTTGCAGCGAGCAATCGCGGTCGCCCAGGTGGATGGCGTGGCCTTGGCCGTCGGACAGTACTTGCACTTCCACGTGACGTGGGTTGGTCAGGTACTTTTCCAGGTAGACCATCGGGTTGCCAAACCAGGCACCCGCTTCGGAGCGCGTCTGCTTGGCCGCTTCGATCAGGTCTTCTTCCTTGTGCACAACGCGCATGCCGCGACCACCACCGCCACCGGCGGCCTTGATGATCACCGGGTAACCGACTTCACGACCAATGCGCAGAGCGGTTTCCTCGTCTTCCGGCAGCGGGCCGTCGGAACCAGGAACGGTTGGCACGCCGGCTGCGATCATCGCGTCCTTGGCCGATACCTTGTCGCCCATCAGGCGAATGGTCTCGGCTTTCGGGCCGATGAAGGCAAAACCGGATTTTTCCACCTGTTCGGCGAAATCGGCGTTTTCCGCAAGGAAGCCGTAGCCAGGGTGGATGCCATCAGCGCCGGTCACTTCCGCGGCCGCGATGATGTTCGAGACTTTCAGGTACGAGTTCGTCGCCAGTGGCGGGCCGATGCAGATGCTTTCGTCCGCCAGTTTCACGTGCATCAATTCGGTATCGGCCGTCGAGTAAACAGCGACGGTCTTGATGCCCTCTTCCTTACAGGCGCGCAGGATACGCAGCGCGATCTCGCCGCGGTTGGCGATCAGGACTTTTTGCAGTTTCTTCGCAGGTTTCAACATCGAAGGCGCTCCGCGGTTCAAACGATGGTGAACAGCGGCTGGTCGTACTCAACCGGCTGACCGTTTTCTACCAGGATGGATTCGATGACGCCGGCTTTTTCAGCAGTGATGTGGTTCATCATCTTCATCGCTTCAACGATGCAGATGGTGTCGCCCACTTTCACGGTCTGGCCAACTTCTACGAAGGCTGGCGAGGTCGGTGCCGGGGTACGGTAGAAGGTACCGACCATTGGCGACTTGACCACGAAACCGTTCAGCACTGGAGCGGCTGGTACGGCTGGAGCAGCGGCGGCGGCAGGTGCAGCGGCCGGGGCAGCAGCAGGCGCCGGAGCTTGCATTTGCGGCGCGTAGAACTGCTGGGCCGGGGTCTTGCTGTGGCGGCTGATCCGTACGGACTCTTCGCCTTCCTTGATTTCCAGCTCGTCGATACCGGATTCTTCCAGCAGTTCGATCAGTTTCTTAACTTTACGGATATCCATGAATCATCAACTCCCAAGGGTCGGTCAGGGGCGCTTGGCCGGTTGTTCAAGTTGTTCCAGGGCGGCCTCCAGGGCCAGTCGGTAACCGCTGGCGCCAAGGCCGCAGATCACACCTACCGCTACGTCGGAGAAGTAGGAGTGATGGCGGAAAGCTTCGCGTTTGTGCACGTTCGACAAATGCACTTCGATGAATGGGATGCTCACCGCCAGCAGCGCGTCACGTAATGCAACGCTTGTGTGCGTAAAAGCGGCGGGATTGATCAGAATAAAGTCCACACCTTCGCCGCGCGCGGCATGGATGCGATCAATCAATTCGTACTCGGCATTGCTTTGCAGGTAGAGCAGATGGTGGCCGGCTTCACGGGCCCTGCGTTCCAGATCGAGGTTGATCTGTTCCAGGGTCACTGCCCCGTAGACGCCCGGTTCGCGGGTGCCGAGCAGGTTCAGGTTGGGTCCGTGTAGAACCAGAAAGGTCGCCATCGGCTGTTCCTTGTTATTGATGTGGGTACGGCAGAACCCGGCGACTATGCCGCAAAGCCTTTGTGACTGTCCAGTTCTATGCAGTAGGCAGCACGATTAGCGAGGATAGCGCAAAATTTGTGACTACGGCCCTCGATCCGGTCATTGGCAACACGGTTCTGAACATGCAGGAGATCAAATGTGGGAGCGGGCTTGCTCGCGAATGCGGTGTATCAGTCAACACATCCATCACTGACCCACCGCATTCGCGAGCAAGCCCGCTCCCACATTTTGATCTTCACTTGGCAATGGATCTGGCTAAACGCGAAACGCCTGCACCGCCGTATTGAGCTGGCCGCCGAGCACCAATAGGTGTTCCCCCTGGTTTCGCCCCTGGCCAATACGTAGCAGGTTGTCCTCACCCAGCCGATGAATCCGCTCGCTGTTGTCGCGAATCTCACTGACGGCGCCACTTTGCTGTGCGGTCACATCGGCAATCCGCACTGCTGTGTCGGAGATGGTCTGGATCGCACCGACGATCTCATCCAGCGCACCGTCCGCCGCCTGGGCCTGCTGGGCGGTGGCTTCGGCGTGTTCGACTTGCGCGCGCATGCCTTGCACCGATTGGTGCGCCGCGCTTTGCAGGCCGGCGATCAGCGTCTGAATTTCCGCTGTGGCACCGGCAGTGCGCTGCGCCAGCGAGCGTACCTCGTCGGCAACCACTGCAAACCCTCGTCCTGCCTCGCCTGCGCGGGCGGCTTCAATCGCCGCGTTGAGGGCCAGCAGGTTGGTCTGGTCGGCAATCGAACGAATCACCGTGAGCACGCCGCCGATGGTGGCGGATTCTTCGGCGAGCTTTTCGATCATCTGCGCATTTTGCTGAACTTCACCCACCAGTGCGTGCAGTCCGGTCAGGCTCAGGCCTATCACGCGTTGGCCTTGTTCAACCGCTTCACCCGCGCTGCGGCTGGCATCGGCGGCTTGGCTGGCATCGCCCGCTACTTGTTGGATGGTCGCCTCCAGTTCGCCGAGTGAATCGCGGATCTGCGCAGTGTCCCCAGCCTGGCGCTCGGCACCGTCGTGCAGGCCGCTGCTCAGTTCGGCCAATGCGCGGCTACTGCCGGCGACTTCCTCGGCGTTGCCGCGAATGGTCCCAACCAAGTCCACCAGGTAGGCGCGCAGGCGATTCAGGGAGGCTTCGATATCGTGCAGTTCACGGTTGGTCTTGCCCAAGGCAATCGGCTGGCTGAAGTCGCCTTCGGCCCAGGTCGACAGGGCGGGTGCCAGGTTGGTCAGCACGCGGGCCAGGCGGCGTTGCAAGGTGTCGATGAGCAGCGCGATCAGCAGGATCAGGCCGATCATCACCCCTTGCATTACCCGCACTTCGCCCTGGATCTTTCCGTGCTGGGCGCGCACCACCGGCTCCAGGCCGGCGATGGCGTGTTGCACAGCGTTGATTTTCAGGTGGGTGGCGTTGGCCAGGTCGGCGCGTTGCTGGATCTGCTCGCGGGTGCGCTTGAGTTCGGCGGGGTAGCGGGTCAGCAGGCTGTTGAGTTCGCGCTTGAGGTCGACGGCGGTGTCCTGGGTTTCAGCTTTTTCGCTGTTTTCCAGGCCCATCAGGGCGGAGAAATCATCGGCGCTGGATTCGGCGCTGGCCTTCACGCCGAGCAGCGGCAGGTGTTCCAGCAGGTCGGCCTGGCTGCGGATATTGCTGACTTCGCGTTCCACATCGTCGGCCAGTTCCGCGCGGCCGCTGCTCACCAGTTTGTCGCGGGCCAGGGACAGCTTGCCCAAGTGTTGAGAGGCGGCCAGCAGTGGCGGCAGATAACGTGCCGCATCAGCGGAATTCACGCCTAGGGCGTACTGACTCAGTTGCTCCAGGTTCGCGCCCAACTCGCGCTCGGCCTGCAACAGCAGCGCTTGCGGGTCGCCGGCCAGCTTGCCGGCGGCCAGCAGGTCGGTCTTGCTGAAGGTATCCAGGTCCACCAGGCTCGGGCGCAGGTTTTGCGCCAGCTCGGCGGGCAGATCGTCCAAGTGTTGCAGCAGGCTTTCCAGGCTCTGGCTGGCACTGCTCAAACGCAGGGCGTCGCCGCTGGCCAGGTAATCGTCGATGTTACGCGCGGCTTGGTTCTGGAAGGACTGGGACAGGCCCAGGTAACGCTCCATCAGCAGATACGGCCGTTCCAGCGCTTGTTGCGACCACCAGAGCGTCGCCCCAAGTGCCAGGCACACGGCCACCAGAAGAAGGGTGTTGAGATTGGTCAGCAGCTTCAGGCGCATGCGTGGTTTCAACCGACAGCAAAAGATAAGTGCCTGAAGTTATTGCGTTTCCGTTACAGAGTTATGACGGAATCAGTGGATTCCGGTGAAAAGGTGGCACTTTGCTTTGACGTGCGTGCGGCTTGTACGCGGTTGCGTCCGGCATCCTTGGCGCGGTACAGCGCCTCGTCGGCTTGGGCGGCCATCATCAGGCTGTCGGAACCGTCGCACAGCTCTACCAACCCAGCGCTGAAGGTGCACCACAAATCCTGAGGCTGCGCGGGGTAGTGAATCTCGGCAAAGCGCCCGCGAATTTCATCCAGCACTTTGCAGGCTGCGTCCAGGTCCGTGTCGGGCATCACGATGGCGAACTCTTCACCGCCGTAGCGCCCGATATAGTCGGTCTTGCGCAAGCGTTGCTTGAGGAACAGCGCGAGGCTCTTGATCACGCGATCGCCCATGGGGTGGCCGTGGCTGTCATTGACCCGCTTGAAATGGTCGATGTCGAGCATGGCAAAGCTCAATGGCTTTTTCTCGCGGCGTGCGCGGAAGCTGCAGTCTTCGAGCAATTGCAGGATATGGGTGTGGTTGTACAGCCCGGTCAGGCTGTCGCGCACCATCCGTGCCTTGAGGTGGCGCGCACGGGCGGCACGGTTGCGCACGGTGGTGATCAGGTGACGTGGCTTGATCGGCTTGGTGAGGAAGTCGTCGCCGCCTTCGCTCATGGCGTCCAGTTGCTTGTCCAGGTCGTCTTCGGCTGACAGGTAGATGATGGGCACACTGACGTAGCGGTCGTTATGGCGAATCACCTTGGCCAGTTCGGTACCGGTGCAGGCCGGCATGTACATGTCGAGAATGATCAGGTCGGGCTGGAAATCCGCCAGCTCGGCCATGGCCTGGATCGGTTCGATCAAGGTACGTGTGACGATGCCGGCGCTGTTGAGCAGCCGCTCGGTGTGCAGCGCCTGGGCGCGCGAGTCGTCGATGATCAGCACTTTGTAGGGGTCGTACTGGGCGACGCAGGTCAGTACTTCGATTTTTTCCAGCAGGCTGGAAGCTTCCAACGTACCGGTCAGAAATTCCTGACCCCCGGCGCGCACGGCGGCCAGACGGGTCGGAGTATCGGTTTCATGCAGGCTGAAAAACAGCAGCGGTAGCCTTTGCTCCAGGCCTTCCTGGGCTTGCGCTGCAAGCTTGAGGCCCAGGCCAGCGCCGCAGAAGTCCACATCCATGACAATTGCTGACGGTAGCCGCTCAGCCATGGAAGCCTGAAACGCCTGAACACTGTCGAGGGATTGGGCGCTCATGCCAAAAAATTCCAGCTGCTTGGCCAGGCGTTCGGCGCGATCGTGATCGGCCAGCATCACGTAGATCGGCTTGCGCATAGGCGGCAGGAAGGTTTGCTCAAGCTGGTCGCCCTGGCGCAGGCCGGTGCGGGACAGGCGTTGCATCAAGCGATTGAGTTCGGTGATCAGGTGGCTGCTGAGGCGCCCGCGGTTTTCGTCCACCGCTTTGAGCGATTCACCGATATTGCGTGCCAACTGGCCATGTTCCGGTTGTTCGAAGCGCTCGGCAAAGCGCAGCAGGCGCAAGTTGGCTTCGCTGAGTTCGGCGAGGTCGGTGTTGGACCATTCACTGCGTTGCAGGCGCTGCCAGATCTCAAGAATTTGACGTGCCTGATGAATTACCCGCTGGGCAAAATGGTGCTTGAGGCGCTCACGGCTGGGGTCTTCTGGCTCGGTCATATCCTGACTACTAGTTAGGGTGCATGCTGAGGTCGAACTGATGGCTCTATGCTAGCACCTCTTTTCCAAAGGATGAGTGTCGTACGTCAATAAACTGCGTGTCAGCCTAATTCAGTTAGTGACTGGCTGGTCGAACTGCGTAAAAAACCTGCATCCTTTATAGTCGAACGCCAACGCTGGCCCGTTTCGTTATAAAAGCCCCGCACCTGTGGGCACGATGGGGTAGGGTTGTGGTCGGAGTGTTTGAACGCACCCGGACAATTGATGTGCATGAACTCAAGTGATTGAAAGGATATCGCCATGCTGGACTGGAAAAACCGTGCAGGCAGTGCCAAAGGCCCCGCCCCTGAGCCCAAGTCGGCCAACCGTGGCTACTTTCGCAACCTGCTGATGAGCAAAGCCTTGCTCAGCGTGTTGGGTTTGTACCTGTTGGTCACCGGTGCCCTGGGTTGGTACTGGAGCGAAGAACCGGCGCTGTTTCCGGTCCAGCAAAATGCGCAGATTGCTGCCGAGAAAGACGGCAAGCAAATGGTGGTGGGCTTTACCACCGTCGAAACCCTCAAGACCGTGGTCGGCACCTTGCTGAACAAGCCGGGTGGCTACATTTCCAACGACCGTTTCCCGCCGGGCCTGTGGATGGACAACATGCCGAGCTGGGAGTACGGCGTGCTGGTACAGGTGCGAGACTTGACCCGTGCCCTGCGTAAAGACTTCGCACGTTCGCAGTCGCAGTCGGCCGAAGACGCCGATCTGGCCAAGGCCGAGCCGCGTTTCAACTTCGATAATAAAAGCTGGGTGTTGCCGTCCAGCGAATCGGAGTATCAGGAAGGCATCAATTCCCTGAGCCGCTATGAAGCGCGCCTGTCTGATCCGAACCAGAAAGGCGCGCTGTTCTATGCCCGCGCCGACAACCTGAACAACTGGCTGGGCGACGTCGCCACCCGTTTGGGTTCGCTGTCGCAACGCCTATCGGCCAGCGTGGGCCGGGTGAAGCTGAACACCGCGCTGAAAACCGAAGCCCTGGCGCCGGGTGAAGTGCCGCAGGTCGATGAAGAAGTGGTGGAAACCCCATGGATGCAGATCGACAACGTGTTCTACGAAGCCCGTGGCCAGGCGTGGGCCTTGTCCCACCTGTTGCGCGCCATTGAAGTCGACTTCGCCGATGTACTGGCGAAAAAGAACGCGACCGTCAGCGTGCGCCAGATCATTCGTGAGCTGGAAGCATCGCAGGAACCGGTATGGAGTCCTATGATTCTTAACGGCAGTGGCTTCGGCGTACTGGCGAACCATTCGCTGGTGATGGCCAACTATATTTCCCGGGCAAACGCTGCAGTGATCGACTTGCGTCAGCTCCTCAACCAGGGTTGATGATGGACGCTACTCAAAAAGAGGCCGCACACCGTGCGGCCTCCGATGCTGAACTGATCTGCTGGGTAGACGAACAGGACAACCTGCTCGGCGCCCTGGTCCGGTCGGACTTGCGCCAGCGCGGCTTGATCGGCCGCTGCACCTTTATCTTCCTGTTCAACTCGGCCGGCGAGCTGTGCGTGCATCGGCGCACCCTGAGCAAAGCCATGTACCCCGGTTTTTGGGACACGGCGGCGGGAGGCATGGTGGCGGCGGGGGAGAGTTATGCCGATTCGGCAGCCCGTGAGCTGGAAGAGGAGCTGGGGGTTGGCGGGGTGGAGCTGGTCGAACATGACCACTTCTACTTTGAGGATGGCGACAGCCGGCTCTGGTGTACGTCCTACTCGGCCGTGTGGGACGGCGCCCTGCATTTACAGCCCGAAGAAGTCATGGAAGCGCGCTTTTTGCCCATCGAAAGCGTTCTGCAAGAAGCGGAGCAAAAGCCTTACTGCCCCGACGCCCAAGAGGGCTTGCGCCGCTATCTGGCCTCGCGTCGCTAAAGTTGCATAAATTGGCGCCATTTGGCCCTTAGCAAGTCGGCTTTTTGCCGTTACACTGCGCGACTTTTCACCCGAGCCGTCCTGCTATGGAGCAGGCCGGTCCGGTAGCGCTGCCCCTGCCTGAGTGGGGCTTCGCGGTCGGTGTTCCCCTTCGCGGGTGCCGATCAGTCTTTGTCCTCCCAAGAGGATTGCCGGTGGCCAAAAAAGCCGCATCCTTCGCCGCCCTTGGTGGCCTGGTATTTTCCACCGACGCAGGTCGACACTGCCCGGACTGTCGTCAGCCCGTGGATTCGTGTACCTGCAAACAGACCCTGATCCCTGAAGGCGACGGTATTGCCCGCGTGCGACGCGAGAGCAAAGGCCGTGGCGGCAAGACGGTGACCACCATCACCGGCGTGCCGTTGGCCGAAGATGCCCTGAAGGAGCTGGCCACCACGCTGAAAAAACGTTGTGGCACCGGTGGCGCGTTGAAAGACGGCGTCATCGAGATCCAGGGCGATCACGTCGAGTTGCTGTTGGCCGAGCTGATCAAGCTCGGGTACAAGGCCAAGAAGTCCGGCGGCTGAAAGCCTCTTCCCGACCTGTGTCTAAACTCTGTCCTGCGCGTGGGGTCCTACCTTGCACGCAGGCAAATCGTCATTTTCATTCTTTAGACTGCGCCAGCCTCTGATAGGGGGCGGTGCCTTCGACTTCATTTATAGGGGACTTCGATGTCCGTACGACGCACACGCAAAGACGATGGCAGCCAATGGACAGTTGCGGACAGCCGCAGTGTTTACGGGATTCGCCATTGGGGGGCCGGGTATTTCGCGATCAATGATGCCGGTCGCGTTGAAGTCCGTCCGAACGGCCCGAACAGCACGCCCGTTGATTTGTACGAGCAAGTCGACGAACTGCGCAAAAGCGGTCTGTCGCTGCCATTGCTG
Source organism: Pseudomonas cremoris (assembly GCF_014230465.1). Next base: position 59,692 of record NZ_JAAXCY010000002.1, on the reverse strand, counting down.
GTGCGCTTCCCCGATATCCTGCAAGACCGTGTACGCCAGCTGACCGGCGCGTTCGATGCGAACATCGAACGCCTGGAATACCAGAGCAAGTACACCGCGCTGTACCCGATCAAGGTGAACCAGCAGGAAGCGGTGATCGAGAACATCATCGCCACCCAGAACGTGTCCATCGGCCTCGAAGCCGGTTCCAAGCCCGAGCTGCTGGCCGTGCTGGCGCTGGCACCGAAGGGCGGCACCATCGTCTGCAACGGTTACAAGGACCGTGAGTTCATCCGCCTGGCGCTGATGGGCCAGAAGCTGGGCCATAACGTGTTCATCGTGATCGAGAAAGAATCCGAAGTCGGCCTGGTGATCGAAGAGGCTGCCAGCCTCAAGGTCAAGCCGCAGGTCGGGCTGCGCGTGCGTTTGTCGTCGCTGGCGTCGAGCAAGTGGGCGGACACCGGTGGCGAGAAGTCCAAGTTCGGTTTGTCGGCGGCGCAACTGCTGTCGGTGGTCGAGCGCTTCCGCGCTGCGGGCCTGGACCAGGGCATTCGCCTGCTGCACTTCCACATGGGCTCGCAGATCGCCAACCTGGCCGACTACCAGCACGGTTTCAAGGAAGCCATTCGTTACTACGGCGAACTGCGCAACCTCGGCTTGCCGGTGGACCACATCGACGTCGGTGGCGGCCTGGGCGTGGACTACGACGGTACTCACTCGCGTAACGCCAGCTCCATCAACTACGACATGGACGACTACGCCGGCGTGGTGGTGGGCATGCTCAAGGAATTCTGCGACGCGCAGAGCCTGCCGCACCCGCACATCTTCTCCGAAAGTGGCCGTTCGCTGACCGCCCACCACGCCATGCTGGTGGTGCAAGTCACCGACGTCGAGAAGCACAACGACGACGTGCCGTTGATCGAGAACAAGGAAGCCCTGCCGGAAACCGTGCAATGGCTGGTGGACCTGCTGGGCCCGACCGACATCGAGATGGTTACCGAAACCTACTGGCGCGCCACCCACTACATGAGTGACGTGGCCACCCAATACGCCGATGGCAAGCTGACCCTGGCGGAAAAAGCCCTGGCCGAGCAATGCTACTTCGCGGTGTGCCGTCGCCTGCACAACTCGTTGAAAGCCCGCCAGCGTTCGCACCGCCAAGTGCTGGACGAACTCAACGACAAGCTGGCCGACAAGTACATCTGCAACTTCTCGGTTTTCCAGAGCCTGCCCGACACCTGGGCCATCGGCCAGGTCTTGCCGATCCTGCCGCTGCACCGCCTGGATGAAGAGCCGTTGCGTCGTGCGGTATTGCAGGATCTGACCTGCGACTCCGACGGCAAGATCAAGCAGTACGTCGACGAGCAGTCCATCGAGACCAGCTTGCCGGTGCACGCCTTGAACGAAGGCGAAGACTACTTGCTGGGTATCTTCCTGGTGGGTGCCTACCAGGAAATCCTCGGCGACATGCATAACCTGTTCGGTGACACCGACTCGGTGAACATTTACCAGCGTGAAGACGGTTCGGTGTACAGCGCCGGTATCGAGACCCACGACACCATCGAAGACATGCTGCGCTATGTGCACTTGTCGCCGGAGGAGTTGATGACTCACTACCGTGACAAGTGCGCGAGCGCGAAGATCAGTGCGTCGGAGCGTACCCAGTTCCTGGATGCATTGCGCCTGGGCCTGACGCGGTCTTCGTACCTGTCCTCATAACCTGAGCTGACGGTAATCCAATGTGGGAGCGAGCAAGCCCGCTCCCACATTTGGATCTCCATCTTGGTAGTACCTTCTGTGTGGGGGCTGAGAGATGTCGAGCAAACTCTTACAAGCATTCACCCTGGCAATCGCCGCACTCCTTGCGGCCTGCTCCCCCATCAAAGTGCTCAACGCACTCACCCCCTCCAGCACCTTCACCAAAACCTCGGCCATCGCTTACGGCGATGATCCTCGCCAGAAACTCGATATCTACCGCCCTGTACCGGCTATCTCCAATGCGCCCGTGGTGGTGTTTTTCTACGGTGGCAGTTGGAACTCAGGCTCCAAGGATGATTACGGTTTTGTTGGCGAAGCCCTCGCCTCTCGCGGCATCGTGGTGGTGATCGCCGACTACCGGCTTTACCCGCAGGTGCGATACCCCGCTTTTCTCCAGGACGGCGCCCAGGCGGTGGCCTGGACACATCAACATATCGCCGACTACGGCGCAGACCCTAAACAGCTTTATGTGATGGGCCACAGCTCCGGGGCCTACAACGCCTCGATGTTGGCATTGGATGGGCGTTGGCTGAATGCGGTGGGCTTGTCGCCGTCGATATTCAAAGGCTGGATCGGCCTGGCCGGGCCGTATGATTTCCTGCCGATTGAAAACCGCGATGTTCGGCCGGTGTTTTTCTATCCGGATTCGCCGCCCGAGTCCCAGCCAATCAATCACGTCAGCGCCGGTGCACCGCCCACGCTGTTGATCGCCTCGACGGATGACGATCTGGTCAACCCGACGCGCAATACCGGTGGCTTGGCGAATAAGTTGCGGGCAGCCGGTGTACCGGTTGAGGTGTTCTACTTCAGCAAAACCAGCCATGCGACGCTGGTGGCCTCGATCTCCAGGCCGCTACGCTGGCTGGCGCCGGTCTTGGATCGGGTGACTGGGTTTATCCAAGCCACTGGTTCTGCCGATTCAAGCGCCAGGCAATCGCCCACAGAGTAAGGCTGCGCAGGGCCATGAACAGCAGGAAGGTTATCCACAGGCCGTGGTTGCCCACGCTTTGCAGCGCCCAGGCGAATGGCAGTGTAAGCAGTACCGTCAGCAGCATGCCGTTACGCATTTCCCGCGCGCGGGTGGCGCCGATGAACAGGCCGTCCAGCAGGTAACTCCACACCGCAATCAACGGCAGCACAGCCAGATAGGGCAGGTAGATATCAGCGGTTTCGCGCACGCTGGGGATATCGGTTTGCATGGCGATAAACAGGTGCCCGCCAACGGTGAACAGCAAGGCAAAACCGACGCTGGCGATCAGTGACCAACCGCCGGCCACCACCAGTGAACGGCGCAGGGCTTGGCGGTCATGGGCGCCGATGGCGTGGCCACACAGGGCCTCGACGGCGTGGGCTAAACCGTCCAGGGCGTGGGCGGTCAGCAGCAGGCCGTTGAGCAACAGCGCATTGGCCGCCACGGTGGCATCACCCAGGCGTGCGCCTTGCACGGTGATCATGAAGAACACCGATTGCAGCGCCAGGCTGCGGATAAAAATGTCGCGGTTCACTGCCAGCAATGGGCGCCAGCTCTGCCATCGTTTCAATGCAGCCCAGGCGATATGCCCGGGGTAGGCGCGCAGGGCTTTTTGCGTGAGCGCAAGACCGAGCAGGGCGCCGGTCCATTCAGCCACGACGGACGCCCGCGCCGAACCCACCACACCCCAATCCAGGCCGAGTACAAACCACAGGTTCAGGGCGATGTTGACCAGGTTGGTGGTCAACAGAATCGCCAGCGGTGCGCGGGCGTTTTGCGTGCCGAGGAACCAGCCCACCAGCGCGTAACTTGCCAGGGCCGCAGGCAGGCCGAACAGGCGGGTGTGGAAAAAATCCTGAGTCAGTTGATTGAGTTCGGGGGAGGGCTGCATCCATTCCAGGGCCAGATGGCTCAGCGGAATGCCCACGGTACCCAGCAACATCGCCAGCCCCAGCGCCAACAGCAGACCTTGCAGCAGAATTTGCCGCAGTGCGGCGCCGTCATTACGCCCGGCAGCTTGTGCGGCGAACCCGGTGGAGCCCATGCGCAGGAAACCCATGGCCCAGGCCAGAAATGTGTACAAGCTGGCGCCGACAGCGACGGCACCCAACTGATGGGCATGAGGCAGGTGGCCGATGACCATGCTGTCGACCAAGGCCACTAAGGGCACCGAGATATTCGACAGGATCATCGGCGCAGCCAGGGCCCAGACGTTGCGGTGGGTGGGGCGGTGACGCCAGTCGGAGAGTAGGGTGGACATGCAGGCTCCTCGGGGGAGCGGCATTGTAACCGTCCCTTCAGAACACCGCAGAGCCAATGTGTTTGTAGGATTCGGCTCGGCTTGAGAACCAATCCACCCTCCGTCGGTCAATGTGACCAGCACCCCATCGGCCCCACCCAGGCTGATATATAGTTCACCCCTCGGCCCCCTCTCACTACGAGTGCCCCATGCTTAACAAAGGATTGTTCCTGGCCTGCGCGCTGGCCCTGCTGAGCGCCTGCGATTCTTCCGATAAACCGGCTGCCCCGACTGCCCCAGCGGCGACGGTTGCGCCCAAGCCTGCGAAAGCGGCGGTGGATGTGGCGGCGGTGAAGCAGCGTTATGCCGGGCGTGAGTTGAGTGTGGTGGATGTGTCCGAAGTGCAACTCGACGGGGCCAGTACCTTGTCGGTGAGTTTTTCCATTCCGTTGGACCCCGATCAGAAGTTTGCCGACAAGCTCCACTTGGTGGACAGCAAGTCGGGCAAGGTCGATGGCGCCTGGGAACTCTCCGACAACCTTATGGAATTGCGCCTGCGCCACCTGGAGCCGCAGCGCAAGCTGGTGCTGACGGTCGACGCTGGCGTGAAGGCTGTCAATGGCAACGCACTCGCCGCCGAGTACATCGCCCGCCTGGAAACCCGTGATCTGCAAGCCACCGTCGGCTTCGCCAGCCGTGGCACCTTGCTGCCGACGCGCCTGGCCGAAGGCCTGCCGGTGATCGCGCTAAACGTCGACAAGATCGACGTCGAGTTCTTCCGCATCAAGCCCGACTCCCTGCCGTCGTTCCTGGCGCGGTGGGGGCGCACTACCAGCCTGCAAAGTTATGAGTCCCGCGAACTGCTGCCCATGGCGGATCTGGTCTACGGTGGCCGTTTCGATTTGAACCCGGCGCGCAACACCCGCGAGACCCTGTTGCTGCCTATCGCCGGCCTCAAGCAATTGCAGCAGCCAGGCGTGTACCTGGCAGTGATGCGCGCCTCTGGCACCTACAACTACTCACAACCGGCCACGTTGTTCACCTTGAGTGATATCGGCCTGTCGGTGCACCGCTATGCCCATCGCCTGGATGTCTTCACCCAGGCACTGGAAGGCGGCAAGGCGCTGGATGGCGTTGACCTTGAAGTGCTTGATGCCAATGGCCGAGTGGTCGGCCAAGGCAAGACCGAAAAGGGCGGCCATGCCGAGTTGCCGTTGCCGAAGAACGCCCAGGTGCTGCTGGCCAAGCAAGGTGATCAGACCAGCATGCTGCGCCTGGACAGTGCCGCATTGGACCTGGCGGAGTTCGATATCGGTGGTCAACCGTCCCATCCCTTGCAGTTCTTTGTGTTCGGCCCGCGTGACCTGTATCGCCCTGGCGAAACCGTGCTGCTTAATGCACTGCTGCGGGACAAGGATGGCAACGCCGTCAAACCGCAACCGGTGAGCGTCGAAGTGCGTCGCCCGGATGAACAGGTGAGTCGCAAGTTTGTGTGGGAGGCCGACGCCTCCGGTCTCTATCAGTATCCGCTGCAACTGGCCGGCGAAGCGCCGACCGGGCGCTGGCAGTTGGTGTTCAACCTGGGTGACGGCAAGCCGCAATTGTATGAGTTCCTCGTCGAAGACTTCCTGCCCGAGCGGCTCGCATTGGAGCTCAAGGGCAGCGATACGCCGCTGAGCCCGGCGGATAACCCGGTGATTCAGGTCAACGGTCGCTACCTCTACGGCGCACCGGCGTCTGGCAACCGGGTCAGCGGTCAAGTCTACGTGCGGCCGTTGCGCGAGGCGGTCAAGTCACTGCCGGGTTATCAGTTCGGCTCTGTCACGGAAGAAGAACTGAGCCAGGATTTTGAACTGGACGAAAGCGTCCTCGACGCCAAGGGCCAGGAAGCTCTGACCCTGGAAAGCAAATGGGCCGACGCCAAGTCGCCCCTGCAACTGATCGTGCAGGCCAGCCTGCAAGAGTCGGGCGGGCGACCGATCACTCGCCGTTTGGTGCAACCGATCTGGCCGGCCAAACAACTGCCGGGCTTGCGTGGCTTGTTTGACGGCAAGGAAACCAATGGCGATGGCCCGGCGGAATTCGACGTGTTGCTGGCCAACCAGGATGGGCAGAAACTCGCCGCACAAAACCTCAAGGTGCGCCTGGTGCGCGAGCGTCGTGACTACTACTGGAACTACTCCGAGAGCGATGGCTGGAGCTACCACTTCAACGAAAAATTCCTCAACCTCGATGAGCAGACCCTGAACATCAAGGCTGGCGACACCGCCAAGGTCAGCTTCCAGGTGGAGTGGGGCCCGTACCGTGTCGAGGTTGAAGACCCGCAGACCGGGTTGGTCAGCAGCCTGCGCTTCTGGGCTGGCTACCAGGCCCAGGACAACACCGAAGGCGGCGCCGTGCGCCCCGACCAGGTCAAGCTGGCGCTGGACAAACCGGCGTATGGCGATGGCGATACTGCCAACGTCACCGTCACCCCACCCGCTGCCGGCAAAGGCTACCTGCTGGTGGAGTCCGCCGAAGGCCCGTTGTGGTGGCAGGAAATCGATGTGCCGGCAGAGGGCAAGACCTTCGCCGTGAAGCTCGACCCGAAATGGTCGCGTCATGATTTGTACCTGAGTGCCCTGGTGATTCGTCCCGGTGAGCGCAAAGCCAATATCACGCCCAAACGTGCGGTCGGCCTGCTTCATCTGCCGCTGGATCGCACCCAGCGCAAACTTGGGCTGACCCTCACCGCGCCCGAGAAGATGCGCCCCAAACAACCACTGACGGTGAAGATCGCCGCCAAGAATGCCGATGGCAGCGTGCCGAAGCAGGTGCATGTGCTGGTGGCGGCGGTGGACGTGGGCATCCTCAATATCACCGAATACCCGACGCCCGACCCGTACTCCAGCCTGTTTGGCCGTAAGGCCTACGGTGTGGACCAGTTCGACGTCTACGGCCAGTTGATCGAAGCTGGGCAGGGCCGTTTGGCCAGCCTGGCGTTTGGTGGCGATGCGGCGCTGGCCAAGGGCGGCAAACGCCCGGACACCAGCGTGACCATCGTCGCCCTGCAAAGCGCGCCGGTGACCTTGAATGAGCAAGGCGAGGGCGAAGTCAGCGTCAACATTCCCGATTTCAACGGCGAACTGCGCTTGATGGCCCAGGCCTGGAGCGATGATCGCTACGGCATGGCCGAAGCCAAGACGGTGATTGCTGCACCGTTGATTGCCGAACTGTCGGCACCGCGCTTCCTTGCTGGTGGCGACCAGACCACGTTGGCGCTGGACCTGTCCAACCTGTCGGGCAAAGCGCAGAAACTGGAGGTGCAACTGAGCGCCGAAGGGCAATTGGAGTTGATCAACAGTGATGCGCAGACCGTCGAACTGAAACAAGGCCAGCGCACCACGCTGCGTATCCCGGTGAAAGCCTGGGGCGGCTTGGGGCAGGGTAAGGTCAGGGTCACGGTGAATGGCCTGGACCTGCCGGGCGAGAACCTGCCACCGTTCAGCCGTGAGTGGACCCTGGGCGTGCGCCCAGCGTATCCGGCATTGCTCAAGCATTACCGCGCGGTGCTCAAGGATCAGCCGTGGAACCTGCCGCCGGGCGCGCTGGATCAATTCGACGCCTCGGGACGTGAGGCATTGCTGAGCCTGTCGAGCCGGCCACCGTTGAACCTTGGTGCGCAGATCAGTGCGCTCAAGGCTTACCCTTACGGTTGCCTGGAACAGACGGCCAGCGGCTTGTATCCGTCGCTGTATGCCGACGACGCGTTGCTCAAGCGCCTGTCGATCAAGGGTGAGTCGGATGCCGAGCGCAAGCGCAAGATCGAAATTGGCATAGAGCGCCTGCTGGGCATGCAGCGCTACAACGGCAGCTTTGGCTTGTGGGGCGCCGATGGCGAAGAGGAATATTGGCTAACGGCTTACGTCACTGACTTCCTGCTGCGCGCCCGCGACCAGGGTTTTGCCGTGCCGCCTGAGGCCCTGAAAAAGGCCAGCGAGCGCCTGCTGCGCTATGTGCAGGAGCGCAACCTGATCGAGGTCGATTACAGCGACAACGCCGACCACACCCGCTTTGCCGTGCAGGCCTACGCCGGCATGGTATTGGCGCGCAGCCAGCAAGCGCCGCTGGGCGCGTTGCGCAGCCTGTTCGAACGACGCACCGAAGCACGCTCCGGTTTGCCGTTGGTGCAGTTGGCGATCGCGCTGCAAAAGATGGGCGATCAACCGCGTGCGGATCAGGCGTTGCAGGCCGGTCTGGCGACGCAGCGTAACGCCAATGAATGGCTGGCCGACTACGGCAGTCCATTACGCGATCAGGCGATGATCCTGGCCTTGCTGGAAGAGAACGACCTGGCCAAGGGCAAGCGCGAGGAGCGTTTGTTCACGCTGTCGGACCAGTTGGCGGCCAGTCCGTACCTGTCGACCCAGGAGCGTAACTCGCTGTTCCTGGCCGGGCGCTTGGGGTTCGCCAAGCCTGAGGCGGACTGGAAAGTACTGCTCGATGGCAGCGGCGGCGTGCATGAACTGAACAACCAGCAGTCGACCCTGGATCTGGAGGGCAAGCTGCTGTCTGGCAACTTGAGCCTGACCAATCAAAGCGAGACGCCGGTGTATCAGCAACTGACCGTTTCGGGTTATCCACAAGTGCCGCCGACGGCGGGTGGGGATAACTTGAGCATCCGCCGCGACTACCTGGGCATGAACGGCCAGCCGCTGAACCTGCGTAGCCTCAACAGCGGCGACCTGGTGCTGGTGCACCTGGCGGTGAGCGCCAAGCAGCGTGTGCCGGATGCGTTGGTGGTCGACCTGTTGCCGGCCGGCCTGGAACTGGAGAACCAGAACCTGGCCCAAAGCGCGGCCAGCCTGGAAAACGCCAGCAGTCAGGTGAAGGAATGGCGCGAATCGATGCAGAACGCTTCGCTCAAGCACCAGGAGTTCCGGGATGATCGTTACGTGGCGGCGCTGAACCTGGATGGGTACGGCACCACGCACTTGCTGTACCTGGCGCGTGCGGTGACACCGGGCACGTACCGTGTGCCGCCGCCGCAGGTGGAGTCGATGTATCGGCCGAACTGGCAGGCGGTGGGCGAGACTCCGGCGGACCTGGTGATCAAGGGGCGCTGATCGTTCAGTTTGAAATGGAAGCCAAATGTGGGAGCGGGCTTGCTCGCGAAGGCGCAGTGTCAGTCAGCACATCTGATACTGATACACCGCCTTCGCGAGCAAGCCCGCTCCCACGGGGAACTGAGGGTGTCTGGGGGATCAGTGCACCACCCAGCTCAGCAGCCAAAGACCCAACATCAACCAGATAACCCCGATGATGATCGACGCCCGCATAAAGGCGCGCACCGCCGAATACAGGAATAGCAGGCCAACAATCAGGGTAATGATGCTGATGATCGAAGTGTCCATGCCCAACGTACGCGACAGGCCTTCGACAAAATTGCCGCCGGCATGGGTCAAGGCACCGAACAACCCGCTGAGCCCGTCGACGATAAAACGGATGATGGAACCAAGCGCCTGGCCCAACCATTCGAAAAAGCTTTCTACCTGCATATGTGTGTCCTGATGAGAAGGTGGGCGTATCTGTGCCTTTGGTTGTTATTGCGACAGGCTAGTTCCCTACAAGCATAGAGGTTTGCCCGTTTGAGTTTGCGATTAATCAAGAGTGATGGATGTACTCGGTCTAATGTGGGAGCGGGCTTGCTCGCGAAAGCGGTGGGTCAGTGACATCGCCATTGGCAGAGACACCGCATTCGCGAGCAAGTCGAATCGTCGCACCGCCGCTCCCACATTTATTGCGTTGGGCCTTGGCAAGTGGGGTGTTGGTGCTTGCGCTGCTGTGGCTCGCCGACCGCATCTGGCCGTTACCCTTGCCTCAAGACGACCTGGCCCGCGTCGTCCTCGCCGAGGATGGCACCCCATTGTGGCGTTTCGCCGATGCCAACGGCGTGTGGCGCTACCCGGTACAAACCAACGAAGTCTCGCCCTATTACCTCGACGCACTACTCACCTACGAAGACCGCTGGTTCTATCAGCACCCCGGCGTAAACCCGTTGGCGCTGGTACGTGCGACCTGGCAGAACCTGACCGGCGCACGAGTGGTGTCCGGCGGCAGTACCTTGTCGATGCAGGTGGCCCGCCTGCTGGACCCGCATTCGCGCACCTTCCACGGCAAGTTGCGTCAGTTGTGGCGTACTGCGCAGTTGGAATGGCACTTGTCCAAGGAGCAAATCCTCAACCTGTACCTGAACCGCGCGCCTTTTGGCGGTACCTTGCAGGGCGTTGCCGCGGCCAGTTGGGCCTACCTGGGCAAGTCCCCGGCCCAGCTGACCCATGCCGAAGCCGCCTTGCTCGCGGTATTACCCCAAGCGCCGAGCCGCCTGCGCCCTGACCGCCACCCGCAACGTGCCCAGGAAGCCCGCGACAAAGTGCTGCGCCGCCTCGCCGAATTCAAGGTGTGGCCGCAAGCTGCTGTCGATGAAGCCCTGGAGGAACCGCTGCTGCTCGCCCCGCGCCTGGAACCGAGCCTGGCCCCTTTGCTTGCCCGGCGTCTGAACCGTCCCGACAGCCCGCCGCTGATCCGCACCACCTTGGATGCCACCCTACAGCGCCGTCTTGAAGACCTGCTGCTGGGTTGGCGCGCGCGCCTGCCGGAGCACACCTCTGCCGCTATTTTGGTGGTGGAAGAAGAAACCATGGCCGTGCGCGCCTACCTCGGGTCTGTGGACATCAACGATGCCAAGCGTTTTGGCCATGTGGACATGGTCAGCGCGCTGCGTTCTCCGGGTTCCACCTTGAAACCCTTCCTCTATGGCATGGCCCTGGACGATGGGTTGATCCACTCCGAATCCCTGCTACAGGACGTACCCCGGCGGTATGGCGATTACCGGCCGGGCAATTTCTCCATGGGCTTTACCGGTGCGGTGCCGGCGAGTACGGCGCTGTCCAGTTCCCTGAACCTGCCGGCGGTGCAACTGCTGGAAGCCTACGGGCCCAAACGTTTTGCCGCGCAGATGCGTATCGGCGGCGTGCCATTGGCATTGCCTGCATTGGCCGAGCCCAACCTGGCGTTGATCCTGGGTGGTGCGGGCAGCCGCCTGGAAGACTTGGTAAGCGGCTACAGCGCCTTCGCGCGCGACGGCAAGAGTGCGACGATTCGCTTGCAGCCGGACGACGAACTCAGGGAGCGCCCGATGTTGTCGCCAGGTGGCGCCTGGATTGTGCGGCGGATCCTCAGTGGCCAGGCGCGGCCCGACCGTGACCCGCGTGCGGAGCTGGTACAGCGCCCAGTGCTGGCGTGGAAAACCGGCACCAGCTATGGCTTTCGCGATGCCTGGGCGATTGGCGTGGGGCCGCGGTACTTGATTGGCGTGTGGATAGGCCGACCGGACGGCACACCGGTGCCGGGGCAATTCGGCCTCGCCTCGGCGGCACCCTTGATGCTGCAAGTGCACGATGTGCTGACCAACCGCGACAGCCAGCGCGGCATCAGCGCACCCGTCAAACCGGCTCCCGCGAATGTCGGCGTGGCGGCGATCTGTTGGCCGCTGGGCCAGCCCATGAGCCGCACCGATCCCAATTGCCGTCGCCAACGCTTTGCCTGGACGCTGGATAACACTACGCCACCGACGTTGCAGGCGTTGGATCAACCGTTGAGCGTGGGGTTGATGGAGAGCGTGTGGGTCAACGCCAAGGGGCTGCGAGTCGATGCCCATTGCCCGGGCGCAGCGCTCAAAAACATCGCCCTGTGGCCTGCGCCGCTGGAACCGTGGTTGCCCAGGGTCGAACGTCGCGAAGCACGCATTCCGGCCGCTGATCCCGATTGCCCGCCGCCAGCGCTGGCGGCGTCCTCGCCACTGTCGATTGTCGGCGTGCGTGAGGGCGATCAACTGCGGTTGCCGGCGGGTAGCCAGCAAGCCCTGCGCCTGAAACTGTCTGCGCTCGGCGGCAGCGGTCGGCGTTGGTGGTTTCTCAATGGCGCGCCGCTGGGGGACAGTGCCAGCCAGGACTTTATCAATGCCAGTTTCGAGCAGTTGGGTCGGTATCAGTTGAGTGTGCTCGATGAAGCGGGGCAAACCGCCAGGCTTGAGTTCAGCGTCGTTGATTGAATCGCCTTCGCGAGCAAGCCCGCTCCCACATTTGGATTTGTGAATACCCTCAAATGTGGGAGCGGGCTTGCTCGCGAAGGCGTCCTCAAGAACACCCGGAGATTCACTTGCCTTCAAGCCAGATCCCCCCGAAGCTATACACCTTCAGGAGCCCCCGCATGAACCTCGAACACCTCACCGAACGCCTGCACCGCATCCGCGATACCAACGACTGGAAGCAGTTCCACAGCCCAAAAAACCTGGCCATGGCCGCCAGCGTGGAAATGTCCGAGTTGGTGGAGATCTTCCAATGGCTCACCGAAGACCAATCCCGTCAGTTGCCCGCCGACAAACTCGCCCATGCCGGGCAGGAAGTGGGCGATATCGTGTTGTACCTGCTGTTGTTGTGCAGTGAGTTGGGCCTGGACATGAACGAGGTGGTGCGCGCCAAGTTGGCCGACAGCGAGCGGCGGTTTGCCCATGAGTGATCGTCATTTCGACCAGTTGGCCACGCGTTTTGCCGAAAAAATCTATGGCGGGGCCAAGGGTGCGATTCGCCTGGCGGTGCTGCAGGCCGACCTGACCGAGGCGCTGCCGAAGCGCCCATTGCGCGTGTTGGATATCGGGGCGGGGTTGGGCCATATGTCGTTGTGGCTGGCCGAGCAAGGCCATCAAGTCACCCTGGCCGAGCCCGCCGAACCGATGCTTGAAGGTGCACGCCAACGTTTCGCCGACGCTGGGCAAACGGCGACCTTTATTCATGCGCCGTGGCAGGACCTGCTTGGCCAACTCACCGAGCCGTACGACCTGGTGTTATGCCACGCCGTGCTGGAGTGGCTGGCCGAGCCCCATGCGATCCTGCCCGTGTTGCACCAGCTCACGGTGCCCGGTGGCTGGCTGTCCCTGGCGTTCTACAACCGGGATGCGTTGATCTACCGTAATTTGCTCAAAGGCCACTTCCGTAAAATGCGCAAGAACGACATGGCTGGCGAGAAACAGAGCCTCACGCCGCAGCAACCCCTCGACCCACGGGAATTGGCGGCGCAACTCGAAGGCCTTTGGCAGGTCGAAAGCCAAAGTGGTGTGCGGGTGTTCCACGACTACATGCCGGTGGAATTCCAGGCCCGCGCAAATGTGCAGGATCTTTTGGAGATGGAACTCGCTCACCGTCGTCACCCAAGCTTTGCCGGACTTGGGCGTTATTTGCACTGGATCTGCCGTCCGGTTTAAGCGGCCCAGTCTGCGGAGGTCGAAATGCGTCGTCTCTGTTTGATCCTGTTGTCTCTCGGTTTGGGGGCGTGCTCCAGCCCCAATCCCTATGTGGCCGCCTCGGCGCCAATCCCACCCGCGCCTGTTCAGGCGGCTAACACCTTCGATGCCAGCGCTTATCCTGCGCCGGTGCGCGATTACGGTGCCTACCGCAATTGGGCCTGGCGCAACGGTCAACTGCCTGCAGGTTCGGCATGGGCCGATTCGGCGCAAATTGCCGAAGCCGTCAGCGGCGCCCTCGACCAGCGCGGCCTGCGCCCATTGCATGACAACCGTCCACCGGACTTGTTGGTGAGCGCCGATGTGCGCCTGGAGAAGCGTCTCAAGCAAGTCCAGGATGACTACGGCTACGGTTATGGCGGCTACAACCGGTATGGCAACGGCTATGGCATGTACAACTCGGTACCGGTGGTGCGCACCTATGAAGTCACGGTGGCGGTGGTGCGCGTCAACCTGTTCGACGCGCGCAGTGGCCAGCCGGTATGGAGCACCAGTGCCGAAACTGCCAGCCAAGGCAGCCTCAGTCAACGCGCTGATGCCTTGCGCCAGGCCGTGCAAAAGGCCATGACCGCCTATCCGCCCAGTTAACAGCTATTCTCATCCCTAGCGCCGTTCGCTCTTTGGAGAAAAACCATGTTTCGTCGTATCGCGACCCTCGCTTTTTTAGTGCTGCTGGGCGGTTGCCAGACCAGCCAGGTCAATCACGATTTTGATGCCAGCCGAGATTTCGGCGCTTACCGCAGCTGGGCCTGGAAAGACCCGGCGCTGCAGTACCGCCCGGATGATCCGCGCATCAAGAGTGACCTCACCGAACAACGCATCCGCCAGGCGGTGGGCGAACAGCTCGACCAGCGTGGCCTGCGCCCGGCAGCGGCGGGCACCAAGGCTGACTTGAACGTGCAGGCCTACCTGATCGTCGAGGACCGCCAGCAACAAGTCACCACCAACTACGGCGGCGCCTGGGGTGGCCCGTGGAATGGCTACTGGGGCGGGCCGATGTACAACGAAACGCGCAACATCACCTACAAAGTCGCGACCATCCAGATCGACCTGCTCGACGGCAAGGACGGCAAGCTGGTGTGGCGTGGCAGTGACGAGCAGATGATGAGCAGCACGCCGAACCCGCAGGATCGCAGTAATGCCATTCGCACCACGGTAAGCCGAATCCTCTCTACCTACCCGCCTCATTAAAAAACACCACACCCCCCCTGTGGGAGCGGGCAAGCCCGCTCCCACAGGGGGTTCTCCGTCAGTCGTTAATGTGGCGACTGGCCAGCGCACTGACCAAGCCTTGTCTACACTCCAACTCATCTACGGAGAGTAAGCGCTAAAGGAGTGCTCGATGTCTCCCCGACTTCGTTCCAGGCAGCGTGGTGCGATTGGCCTGATGGCGGCGGGAACCATGGCGGTGGCCTTGGTGTTCATGTTGCTGGCCGTTGATAGCGGGCGCCTGTACCTCGAAAAGCGCAAAGTCCAGGCCATCGCCGACACCGCGGCCCTCGAAGCTGCGGGCTTGGGTGGGCAGTGTGGTTCCAATACCACCGCCAATGCGTATGCCGTGCAGAATGCCGCTCGCAATGGCTTCACTATCGTCGCCGGCGGCAGCCGTGCTCTGGTCGTGACCTGCGGCACCCTTGTGACGAATGCCAGCAACCTGCGGGTTTTCACGCCCGACGCCACCAAGAACGATGCGATCCGTGTCGTGGCCTCGAGTGCGGTGGCCACCAGTATCGCCAACGGCATCTGGAATCTGTTCAATGGCGTGCCACTCGCCACGCAGACCACCTTGAGTGCAACGGCTGTGGCTGCACAGGCCCCGCCGGTGGCGCAGTTGACCATTCGTAATAACCTGTTGTCGTTGGATACCAGCCAGTCCCCAGCATTGAATGCAGTGTTCGCCAACCTGCTGGGTGGTGGCCTCTCGATATCGGCAGCCGGCTGGCAAGGCATATTGGGCACCAACGTCAATTTGCTCAGCTACCTGGATCAGTTGGCGATCCAGTTGAAAGTGACCGCAGGCGACTACACCACCTTATTGACCACTGCTGCGTCAGCGACGGACTTGGTCCAGGCGGCGGTGACGTTGTTGCAAAAGGGCGGCACGGGAGTGTTGGCAAACGTCAACGACATACTGGCGATTGCGGCTATCGCGCCCAATACCAAGGTGCTGACGGTGGGTAATCTGTTGAACGTGGCGACGGGTACGCCGATGGCTGCCCTGAACTCCACGGTGCAGTTGTTTGACCTATTGCAGGCGGTGGCGCAGTTGTCCAACAGCAAGAGTGCGGTTAGTGCGGCTGTTCAAGTGGGCCTTCCAGGGCTTGCCAGCCTCTCGATCCAGACCAAGGTGATCGAGCCGCCGCAATTGTCGGCAATCGGCAACCCCGCCCTGGCGAAGGCCGGGCTGGCAAACAATCCACCCACCAATCAGATTTCTGTAAGGACGGCGCAAGTCAGGACCCTGGTTGTTCTCCAGGCGCCGATACTCAAGGCTGTGTCGGGCGTCGGTTCGATATTGACCGGACTTGCCACACCGGTGTCGCAGGTGGTCAGTGGACTGCTGAGCTTGAATATTCCCGCGGTGGTCGGGGGAATCCTGTGCCTCGTGGGGTGCAACGTCACTGACGTGGATATCACTCAATCGTTGTCCATTTACATAGAGGCCGCCAGTGCCGAAAGCCATGTAACGGATTTCAGTTGCGCCACGCCGGCCACCAAGTCGTTGACGGTGTCGGCCACCACTTCACTCGCTACTTTGGGCGTTGGCTATGTTGATCCGGTTGCCGCCTTTTCTTCATCTGCCCCGGTGACGGTGCAACCCATCAGGCTGGTCGATTTTGGTGAGCGGTATTGCCTTGTGGCTGGGTTGCTGTGCAGTGCAACCCGAACAGCGGGCGTCGGCGGCGGTTTGAACTTGAGAGCCTTGTCCACCGTGGCGGCGCAAACCAGCACATTGCTCTATTCGCCAGTGAACGAAATGAATGCACTGCCGACCTACAAAAGCCCACCCGCCACCGTGGATATCATTAACAGTCTAGGGGCAACCTTGAACGGCCTGCAGGTCACCTACGTGCCACCCAGTGGCAGTGTGTCCAATAGCGCGCTGGCTAGCGTCGCAGGTCTTTTGACAACGGTGACCAATTCAGTGGTGACGCTGATAAAAACTGTGCTGGCACCGGTCCTCGACCCCATCGTCAACACGCTTCTTTCAGCACTGGGCATCCGCCTGGGCAACGCCGAAGTTGGCGCCAACCTCACCTGCCACATGGGCCGCGCCTACCTGGTGATCTAGCTGCCTACGACGGGCAGCTCTACACAAAACTGCGCGCCGTCCTTGCCATTGCTGACACTCAGGCGTCCGCCCATGTTTTCCACAATGCCGTAGCTCACCGACAACCCCAGCCCGGTGCCCACGCCAATCGGCTTGGTGGTGAAGAACGGCTCGAATATTCGCTCCAGCAAGCGCGGGTCGATGCCGCCACCGTTGTCCTCGACCCAGATGCGTACGTGGCGGCTGTCGTGTTCGGTGTGGACGGCGATCCACGGGCGTAAATCCGGTTGTTTTTCCCGTTGGCTGAGCAGCGCGTCGCGGGCGTTGACCATCAGGTTGATCAGCACTTGTTCCAACTGGTCGGCGTAACCGATGACCTGCACCGAAAAGTCCGCCGGCGTCAGGCGCACCTCCACGCCTTTACCCTTTAGGCCCTCGCTGAGCAGCGACAACGTGCCTTCCACTGCCTGGGCCGGATCGAAGGGGTGTCGTTCGATTTCCGAGCGGCGGCCAAATACGCGCATATGGTCCACCACCCGTGCGGCGCGCTGGACCTGCGCATCAATGCGTTGGAGCTTTTCGGTGAGGTAGTCGATCTGCGCATCACCGTTGCTCAGGCGCTTGAGCACATTGACGATGGCCATGCGCATCACGTTCAGCGGTTGGTTGATCTCATGGGCGAGGCCGGTGGCCATTTCGCCGAGGGTGGCCATCTTGGCGCTTTGGGTCAGTTGCTGCTGGGAACGACGCACTTCGGTGTTGTCGCGGCCCACGGCTTGCACTTCCACCAACGCGCCGTGTTCGTCGAACACGCCGCGATCTGACCACACCCACCAGGCATGTTCTCGACCGGGCAGTTGCAGGCTGATTTCGGCAGTGCTGACGGGAAACTCCACGCTCAGTTGGCTGATGCGCTGTACAAAGGCCTGGCGTTGTTCGTCCGACAGCCAGTGGCCCAGGTTCAGGCCGGGAAGTTGGGCGGGCAGGCACTCCAGGTAATTGGCCAGCGGCGTGTTGCCAAAGGTCAGTGTGAGGTCGGGTTGGTAGCGGCAGATCATCGCCGGCGAGTCCTCTACCAGGATGCGGTAGCGCTCTTCGCTCTGCTTGACCTGCTCGGCGGCCAGGGTTGCGTCGGTGACGTCCAGCCACAGTCCCACGGCTTCCACTGGCAAACCGAGGTCGTCACGCAGCAATTTGGCTTCGTCCAGCAACCAATGGTAATTGCCTTGTTTGTCGCGCACGCGGTAGCGGCTGCGCACGCTGCCTTCGCGCAGCAGTTGGCGGGTGCGTTCAAAATAGAGGTCGCGGTCGTCGGGGTGGATCAGTGAGGCCAGGCCGGCGTGGTCGCAATCGGCCAGGGTCCAGCCCAATAACGGCAGCAGGCTGTCGCTGAAGAATGCCGGGTGCAGGGCGCCGCTGACGTAGCGCTGCACATAGATAACCGCCGGAGAGCTGGCGATCAGGTTATCCAGGCGGGCATGGGCGGCGGCGGCTTGCAGTTGCTGGTTCTTGATGTCGCTGATGTCGAGCATGAAGCCGATCCAACGGCGGCTGTCGCCAACGCCCAGTACCTGGCCTTGCACGCGGTACCAGATGGGGTTGTGGTCGGCGTCGCTGCGTTGCAGACGCACGCTGGTCAGCAAGGGTTTGCCCAGGGCTTGAAGGTCTTGCAGGCGGCTGTTGAGTTCCTGGCGGTCGGCGGGGTGGATCAACTCCAGCCAAAGGCTCAGCGGTTGGCGGGTTGCACCGTCGTCCTGGCTCAAGCTGCGCTGCAGTTGCGGTGCGAGCTGGATTTCCTGGGTAGCCGGCAGCAGCTCCCACCACCCTGTGCCGAGCAGGCCCTGCAAGGCCTCCACCCGTTCCAGTTGCTGATGGTGGCGTTGCTCGCGCAGGCGGCCCAGCAGCGGAGCGGCAAGGGCGGCGGTGAGGTTAAGCCAGTCGCGCTCACTGGTCTGTGATTGCGTGCTGTAGACGCCGCATAGCAGCCAGGCCGCGATGCCTTGGCCGTCGCGGTAGGGCACCAAAAAACCGTCGGCATTGCCGAACACGCTTTGCAGGCGCGGGTTGTCGCTGCGACCTTGGGCGAGGCTCAGTGGTACGTTTCCATTGACGCTGTCCAGACCTGTCCCCAGGCGTTGGCCGGCTTGCCACAAGGCCGGAGCGTCGTGGGCGGTGTATTGCCCGTAGATCCGCCAACCCTGGTCATCCTCGTCGAGCAACGCCATGGCCACACAGGGGATGCGCCAGCGTTGGGCCAGGCTGGCGAGATGTTCGTTGAGAACGTCTGGCAGGCGACTGAGGGTGCAAACGCGCAGTTGTTCGCTCATCTGGCTGGACAGCTGATGGTTCTGCTCGCGGTGCCCCGCCAATTGCCGACCCGCCAGCAGGTCGCTGACATCCACCAGGCGCAGGGTCCAGTGGTCGCCGTCGGGCTCGACCCAGCCACGGGTGTGCAGCACCTGATCAGCAGCGCCACGAAAGTCCAGGTCCAGGCCTTGGCGCTGCCAGTCGGCGGGTGACCCTTCGACGCTCAGGGCGCTGCTGGCGCACAGCAATTCACGCAATAAAGGCCGGGCGTCACCCCCTAGGTGCGAGGCAAGTTGCGAGCGCAGGGTACCGTTGATAGTCACGACCCGGCCCAGATGATCCAGTTGTAGTTGCAGGCCAGTGAGGTTCGCCACGGGCGTATCGGCGGGCATGGCGCTGGTGCGACCCAGCAAACGTCCGAAGAGGTTGTCCCCAGCGGTCAAAATTGAACACTCGAACGGGCGGCGAGGTTGGTTGGCAGGTTCGGTACGGTGCCTACACCGGGAATCACCAGCGCCGGAAACACCGAGTACAGGTTGCTGGAGGGGTAGGTGATGGCCACGGTCAACGTGGTGCCAACGTAGGTCGCGGTGATGAAGTCCGGAGAAAACTGGAAGCTGGTGGGGATCCAACTCAACTGAGTGATTGCCGTGTTTTTCGCCCGCGCAGTGAGTTGTGTAGGGTACGCGGTGCCCGCGGTAACCGGGTCGACCGACATGGCCTGACGCACGGCCTCCGCCGCTGCCTGGTTGAACGACTGCATCAGCAGCAGCGGCAGGCTATAGCTGACGAGGCCATAGAACACGGCAAAAAAAATCCCGAAGACCAGGGCGAATTCAATCGCCGCAGCACCTTTCTGCTTTCTAGGGAGGCCTGTTTTCATGACTACGTCTACCCTGACGGCTACTACTTGATATCAGCATAGAATCATTCGGCGAAAAGGGATGTTTTTTACGTGACCCAAGGCTTGGTAATCGTGTTCTGGCTGGCGCTCTGCGCGTTGCAGGATATGCGTCAGCGGCAAATCGCCAATGTACTTACCCTCGGTGCAGGGCTGCTCGCCTTGGCCTACCTGCTGTGGGTGGGTGTTACCTGGATCGGCGCACCTGCCAGCGACGGCGGCTGGGCGTTTGCCCTGGCCTTGCTGCTGGGCTTGCCGGGCTATGCGCTGGGCCGCTTTGGCGCGGGCGATGTGAAGCTGTTGGCCGCACTGGGGTTGGCCACTCATACCGAGTATTTGCTGTGGTCGCTGATCGGCTCTGCAGTGGCGATGAGTGTGTGGGTTGTTATGCGTCAAGGGCTTAGCGCACGCGTTGCACATCACTCCGATCAGGCGTCAAGAAAGCAGCCATTTGCACCGTATTTACTGACAGGTTTCATCGCTTGCTGGCTTTGGATCCATTAGTCGCACAAGGCCTCTATCGCTATGTACATAGTCGGAAAGTAGGTCTACGTTTATTGAGTAGATGTTTGGATTCTTCGTCAAAAAGGATAGGTCAAATCTTTGGCTTGCCAGGCATGGAGTAGCGCGTGAACAAGCTTACATCGGCGGTAAAAGTGCTCGTGGTCGACGACCAACCCCTGATCGTGGAAGAACTCTGTGAGTTTCTTGAGAGCAGCGGTTACCGCTGCGTCCCTTGTGAGTCCAGCCGGCACGCCTTGCAGCGTTTCAGTGAAGACACTGAGATCGGCCTGGTGCTGTGTGACCTGCACATGCCCGACATGGACGGCATCGAGTTGGTCCAGGCCATGCAGAAGGTCGCGGGCAAGCAGCGGGCGTTCGAAGCGATCATGCTGACTGGCCGTGCCGACAAACAGGACGTGATCAAGGCGCTGCGTGCAGGGATCTCCGACTACTACCAGAAGCCCATCAACCTCGACGAATTGCTCGAAGGCCTGCAACGCCAGGAGGCGGCACTCGAAGAACGGCAAAAAGAGCTGCAACTGGGGCATTTGAACCAGAAATTGCAGTACCTGTCCGAATCCATCAACGACCTGTACCAGGACCTCGACAAAGTCCGTCGCAGCCCTTTGCAGGACAGTGACGCAGACATATCGGCAGACGATGCGGGACCGTTGGAAATACCGTCGATTTTCAATCAATTGTCACCGCGCCAGCTCGACGTCGCGCGCTTGGTGGGCAAGGGCCAGACCAACTACCAGATCGCCTGTGAGCTGGGGATCACCGAGAACACGGTCAAGTTGTATGTGTCCCAAGTGCTGCGCCTGACCCATATGCATAACCGCACCCAGTTGGCGCTGGCGTTGTCGCCCAGCAATTCGGCAATGCGCCAGCGGGTGACGGCGCATTAATTACTGCCACCTCCTGAGGCATTTCCGCCTGCTTTCTGCTCGAAAAATTCCGGAATCGGGTGCTTGTTGCTATCCAGCCATCGCTGCAACGCGTGCTCCCGCTCTGCGGGAGTGGTTTTTTGCGGCGTTTGCGAGGCGGCGTCTCCGTTGACCTGCAGCGTCAGCCATTTTTCCGTTTGAGCTTGCTGCGGCGACGAAGGTCCCGGCTCGATGGCCGATGCCGACAGTGGCAACAGCGCCAGGCAAACAAGGTAATGGGCTTTCATCATCGACTCCTCACTTGATCGTCAAGGGCAGCGCATCGCTGACCACCGCCACTTTGCGCGTCGCAGTGCGGGTGCTCTTGAGTTTCGCCGCACGCGACTGGGCATCGGTCACTTGGTCTGGGCTCAGGCCCAGCTGGCTGACCACTTTTGCCGCCTGCCCCCAATCGCCCTGGTAGATCAACAGGGTCACCAGGTTCACGGCCGCCAGCGGGTCGGCCTGTTTAAGCTCGATGGCGGTCATGAATTCGAAGCGTGCGTCTTCCAGGCGCAGTTGATTGAGGTACACCACCCCCAGGTCATTGCGGATTTTTTCATCGGTGGGGGCCAGCTGCGCCGCACGTTGCATATGGGTCATGGCTTGGACATTGTCGCCCCTGGCGGCCGCCAGTTGCCCCAGGCCATGCTCACCCTCGGCGGTCATGCAGGTGCCCAGCAGGCTGCGGTACAACGGTTCGGCCTCACTGCGGCCCAGCAACCGATAGACGCGCGCCTTGCGCTGGCGCACCTGAGGCAGGGCGTCGGGCAGGTTTTCCAGGTTGGCCAGGCTGGCGTGCAGCTTGCCTTCGTTGGCCATGTCATCGGCCATGTTCAGCGCCAGGTCCTGGTCCGAACTCGGCTTGCTGCAACTACCGGGTGTGCCAAAGGCCGCCCAGGGTGATTGGCCGTTGGTGGCGCACCCGCCGAGCATCAACAGGGCGAGGCCGGCAATCAGTGCTTTCATCAACATCTCCTTAAAAGTGGTTCAGCGCGCGGGCGATGCCGATAAAGGCCGGGCCGCCCAGCACAATCAGCAACGCTGGAAACAGGAACACCATCATCACCACCGACATTTTTGCCGACATCTTCGAGATGTACTCCTGCAAGCGGGTCAGGCGGCGGTCGTCGAGCAATTGCTTGAGGGCCAGCAACGATTTCATCGCGCCGCCCCCTTGCAGGATCAGTTGTTGGAGGATGACGCAGGTGTCGGTCAGTTCGTCCACTTCGAGCAAACGGGCGGTCTTGCCCAACTCTTCGCCCAGCTCCAGCCCGGAGTCGACGCGTGCCAGGATCAGGCGCAGTTCGTGGGTCAGGTGGGGCAGCAAGCGTTGCGCTTCGTTGCCCAATACACGCAGTGATTGCTCCACTGCCATGCCTGACTCAAACAGGATGCGCAGCAGTGGAATGAAGGTAGAAATTTCCTTGGCAATGCTCTGTTGGCGATGTTTGGCCGCGGCGGCAAGCACACGCTTGGGCAGCAGGTAACCGATGCCGAGCGCAGCGATCGGGGCGATCCAGGCAGGGTCCACTTCGGGAAAGAATATTCGTTGGCCAAGAATGGTAAGCCCCATCAGCAGAACGGGCACACCGACCTGAAATGCGGCAAACAACGAGCGCTGGCTGGCCTTGCGCCAACCGACCCGGTTGAGCAGGACCTGGGTCTCGTTGTCCAGGCTGACTGAGCGCTGTGCCAGGCTGCTGCTGCCCAGTTGGCGTATCAGCGAACCGAATTTGTCGGTGCTGGTCATCTGTCCTTGCAAGCGATCAGCGATGCGCCGCCCGCGCCGGCGCTGTTCGAGCAACTGGCCGGCTACCAACACCGCAGCGGCAAGCAAGCACAGGGCTGCGACGAGAATGGCCATCTCAGACACTCCTCAGCATGCGCCACATGGCCACGGTGCCCGTCACGTCCATTGCCAACGCGCCGAACAACAGATTGCGCCCCGTGTCGTCGTTCCACATGGTCATCAGGTAGCCTGGGTTGACGACAATGAAGTACCCCACAATCAGAATCGGCAACCCGCCCAGCACGTAGGCCGTCATGCGTGTTTCGCCGGTCATGGCCTTGAGTTGGCGGGCGCCTTGTTCGCGCTCGCGAATCATCTTGATCAGGTTTTCCAGCAGCTCGCTGGCGTTGCCGCCGTAGCGGTGGTTGACCTTCAGGCCCAGGGCAAACAGACGGAATTCGTCGCGCTCATAGAACTCGGCGAAGTCGCTGACCGAATCCGGCAGGCTCACCCCCATGCGCACGTTGCGCTGCACCCGGCCCATGGCTTCCTTGAGTGGGTTTTCAACGTTTTCGATGCCGCCCAGCACGGCGTCGGCAAGGGTTCGGCCTGACTTGAGGCTGCGCACGCTGTGGTCCAGCAACTGCGGCAGTTGTTCAATCATGCGTTGCACACGGCGCTGGTAACACCAGGCAACGTACATGCGCACGGCCACAGGCGGCGACACGATCATCACCACCAGGCCCAGCCCGTCGGCGAACAGGTAGCCGAACAGGGCGCCGACCACCCAGCCACTGATCCACAAGCCCAGGCGCTCGGTGGGTTTACCCAGCCCGGCACGCAGGAACATACGCTCAAGGCCGGTCCAGGTGGTTTGCTGCTCATGTGCCTCGGGTTGACCGTCACCCAAGCGCTCCAGCACGCGGTTGGTCTGGGCCTTGCGCAGGCCATTTTGGAACAGCCAGAACGACAGGCCGATCAGCAGCAGGCAGATGAGCAACAGCACCGGTCCCTTCATCAGGCGCTCCCTATGACTGCAAGGCCGATTCGCGGCGCAGTTTGTCGCCGGCCGGGTTGAGCGCTTCCCGCAGGAAACCGAAGCCGGTACGCCGGTCCAGGCGGAACAGGGTATTGGTGACATACACGTCGTCACGCACGCCCACCACCTCCACCACTTCGCTGACGCAACGGCGGCCATCGGGCATGCGCGTCAGCTGGATCACCACGTCCAGTGCGGCGCAGATCATCTGGCGCAGGGTTTTTTCCGCGATCACGCGGCCGGTCAGGCCCACCAGGGTTTCCAGGCGCAGCAGCGCGTCTTGGGCATTGTTGGCGTGCACGGTGCTCATCGAACCATCGTGGCCGGTGTTCATGGCGGTCATCACGTCGAGCACTTCCACGCCCCGGATCTCGCCGAGAATGATGCGGTCGGGGCGCATCCGCAGGGCGTTGCGGATCAGGTCGCTGGACCTTACTTCACCGTGACCCTCGGCATTCGGCGGGCGAGTTTCCAGGCGTACCACGTGGGGGTGGCCCAGTTGCAGTTCGGCAACGTCTTCGATGGTCACCAGGCGTTCATGGGGGTTGATCAACTGGCTGAGGATATTGAGCAAGGTGGTCTTGCCGGTGCCGGTACCGCCGCTGATCAGGATGTTGCAGCGCTTGCCCACAGCCTCCTGGAAGAATTCGAAAATGCTGTGGTCGATGGTCTGCATGGCCACCAGGTCACTGCTTTTGAGCATGTCCTTGCGGAACTTTCGAATCGACAGGCAGGGCCCATCCAGGGCAATGGGCGGGATGATCGCGTTGACCCGGCTACCGTCGGGCAAGCGCGCATCCACCATGGGCGACGACTCGTCCAGGCGTCGGCCCAGCGGCGCGAGGATGCGCTGCATCACGCGTTCCACATGGTGGTCGTCGATAAAGCGCAGGTCGCTCTGATGCAGCAGGCCATCGCGCTCGATAAAGACCCGGTGCGGACCGTTGACCAGGATCTCGGTCACCGACGGGTCGCGCAGCAGCACTTCCAAGGGGCCGAAACCAGTGAGTTCGTCGACGATCTCCTCGGCCAGGCGTTCCATTTCATAGCGCGAGATCGCCAGGCGCATGCGCGTGATGTACTCGGACACTTTGTCGATGACAAATTGCGCGAGGGACTGGCGAGTGCCTTCCAGCAGGTTTTTACCCGACTCCTCGATGGCGTCGATGATGTAGCGATGCAGCACCAGTTTCAGGCCATCGTGATCGCTGTTGCCGCCAGCCGTGCGGGCGGGGCCGCCAAACAGTTTTTCGCCGTTCATCGTCCTGACCCCAAGAAGCGTTCAAACCAGCGCATGGACGGTTTCTCCATGCCTTCGGAGCGTTTTGCCAGGCGCTCACCCAAGGTGCGTACGGCTTGGGTCAAGGGCTCGCGGGGGGCCAGGGCAAACAAGGTCTGGCCCTGGTTCTTCACGTTCAGGCGCAGCTCGGCGGCCAAGGGCAGCACGGCGACGCATTCAAGGCCGTAGCTTTTTTCCAGCGCCTCGGTGTCGGGCGCACAGGACTTGATGTAGCGATCCACCACCAGCTTGGCGTGCTCAAGCTTCATGCCTTTGTCACGCCAGCGGTTCAGCACGGCCAGGTTGCGACGGCAGTCCAGCACGCTCTGGTCGGTGCACCACAGCAGCTTGTCGCAGTGGCTGACAAACGTGCGCAGGGCTTCGCTGTCCGGTTGCCCGGTGATGTTGACGACGATGTGCTGGAAGTGTTGGCGCAGTGCGCTGAGCAGCATGAACAGTTCGGCAGCACTGGTGAGTTTGAGTGGCTCGTCACCGGTGGCGTACGCCAGGATGCGCAAGCCATCCTGGGCGGTGGTGAAGGCGCTGTTGATCAAGGTGGTGTCGAGGCGCCGCAAGTGCCGCAGGGCATCGCCGAAATTGAAGGTGCTCTCCAGGCCCAGCAGGGCAAGGCTGTCGCTGCGCGGAAGACCCAAGTCCAGCAGCAGGGTCTGCTGTCCGCTTTTTTGCACCACCATTGCCAGGTGGGTTGCCAGCATCGCGCCATCGGCGTTGCTTTGGGTGCAATACAGCACCGTCAGGCCGCCCAGGTGCGCGTTCGAGGTGACGGGAGGCAGGCGCTTGCTCAGGCGTCGTACCAGGCCCGCGACTTCGCTGGAGCGCGAACCATAGGCCACGAAATCTCGGGCGCCGGCGCGCATGGCGTTCAGTACGAGCTGGTTGTCCATGCCATCGCCCAGGGCGACCACGGCGAGCATCGGCTTGGCCTCCAGCGCGCCTTCGATCAATGCGCTTTGGGCGACGACGTTTTCACGGTCCAGGCCGACGAACACCAGGTTGGCGAAGGTTACATCTGCCAGCGCCAGCAGTTCGTCCAGGCTGCCGGTACCAACGCTGACGACCTGGCCAAGGGGCGCGAGCGCGCCCTGCAGCCACTCAAGGTCGGTGGTGTTGCGGGTGATCGCGAGGAAGGTTTGGCTCAGGCTATCGCTCATTGGGACAGTCCTGTGCGGCGGTCGAAATTACCGTTTTCCAGGAAAAACATGCGGTACCAGTTCGGGTCATAGCTGCGCAGTTTTTCGCCGGGCAACGAGGGCAGTTGGGCGTTGGCGGCCAACGGCTGCACCAGGTGTGGGGTGACGATCATCAGCAG
Source organism: Pseudomonas cremoris (assembly GCF_014230465.1). Next base: position 33,116 of record NZ_JAAXCY010000002.1, on the reverse strand, counting down.
TTCTTTTTCTTCACGGCTGATGTTTGAGTCGCGGAAAAATGCACCGAGGATCGGGATGTCGCCCAGGCCTGGAAATTTGCTGATGGTGGACGTGTTGTTGGTACTGATCAGGCCGCTGATCACGAAGCTTTCGCCATCGGCCAGGGAAACGCTGGTATCGGTGCGGCGTACGGTCAGGGCCGGCACCTGAATGCCTTGGATCGCGATCGCGTTGCTGTAGTCCAGCTCGCTGACCTCTGGCGCAACCTTGAGGGTGATGCGGTTGCGGTCGATCACCGTGGGCGTGAGGGTCAGGCGAATACCGAACTCCTTGTACTCGATGGAGATGGTGTCACTACCGGCGCTGGGCACGGGGATCGGCACTTCACCGCCAGCCAGGAAGGTGGCGCTTTGGCCGCTCATGGCAACAAGGCTGGGACGCGCCAAGGTGTAGGCAAAACCGCTGCGCTCCAACGCGTTGATCATCGATTTGACCCGGCCACCGCCAAACCCTACGTTGAAATTGGTCGTGCTCACGGGCAGTTTGAAGACGCCCTCCGAGGGCGACAGCAGGTTGGGGCTGCCCAGGAAAAAGTCGGTACCGATGCCCAGGAACTTGGTGCTGGCCTCTTTGAGTTTGGTACGGCTGACCTCGACAAAACGGATATCGGTTTGCACCTGGCTGGGCAGCGTTGGATCTTGCGAAGGCGACAGCGACAGGCTGGTCAGCGCCGAAGTCGCCTTGCCTTTGACGAACACCATGCTTTGGCGCGGCGCGCTGGCGCAGGCGGTCCACACCATGAGGCTGGTGGCGCCGCTTGAGACACCCGTCAGCAGGAAGTTGCGGTCGCCGTTGACCCGGACGTCGGCAATCTTGGGGTCGCCAATGGCCAGGCGTGTGATTGCCACCGGCGATTGCAGCTCTTGTTGCAGGCCTTCTCCCACTTCGACCACAGCGGGCAATTGGCCCAAGGCGCTGCAATTGCCCGACGCCGCGAGTGCCGCGCCTGCGGGCAAGCTCGACAGCATCAAGGCCCAGGCCAGCTGAGTGAACATGAGTGCGTAGCGATGGCTCATTCAAGGCATCCTTGCTCAATCACGGGGTTTGTTGAGTGGTCTGTGCGCCGCGAATCACCTCGACGCCCCGACGAACGCCAGCCGCTGCGCCGGCCGGTGCGACTCTTTTTGGGGGGGCGGTCAGAGCCAGTTGGGCGAATTGATAAAGGTCGCGGTTGGCACTCTCGAGTTTTTGTGGGGCATCGCTTTCGCCGGCCCAGTAACGACTGAGCAGTTGCTCGTCGGCGCTGCGTACCGCCAGGCGCAAGGTGCCGGCTTGTGTCGCGAGCATCAGGCGGCTTAATAAAGGCTCTGGCACCGCCAGCACTACCGTACGTGCGGCGGCCCGTCGTTGGGCGGCTTGGGCGCGCTCTTCGGGTGTGACCGGCGGTGGTACCGCGGGTTTACCATCATTGGCCAGGCCCAACTGGTCGCCGACGCTGAGCAAGCGCATGGCCGGAATCACGATTTGAGCTGATTGCTCGGCGTTACTTGTGTCCTGGCGCAGGAACAGCAAGACGTCGACGTAATCGCCCGGGCTCAACTGGCCGGCGGCACCGATCACTTCATCCACTGACACGGCCAGCGCACGTTCGTCCGGGCGGATCATGCGGGCCAGCGGGCCGCCGGCGTTGAAGCTTTCTTCGGTAAGCCAGGTGCCGGCTCCCAGCGTGCGCTGGGGCATCCGCCCGATGGCTTGATCCAGTTGCGTCAGGCTGCCGGCGGGCACCGTGCGCAGCTTTTCTATCACCAGGTCGGCAGCAGTGAGGGGAACAAAGGCTGGGGCGTCATGTGCCAGGACGACCACGGGTTGACGGTTTTGGTCGTCGATCACGGCGGTGGCACGTTCGACAGAAATGACAGGTGCAGCGACAGGTTCCGGTTGGCGACTCAACACCAGTCCCCAGTAACCGGCGATCAGCGCCCCGATAAGCAACAGGCCGGCCAGGATCATGCTGATGCGACTGTTCATGACGGCTCTCCCTTTCCCGTTGCACTACAGGCCCGTTTAATCCAAACGAGTTAATTCGCAACCTGGCTGTGATGAACATCTAACGATTTGGCTATTTGAAGGTAGCCCAGCTAGGACGAAATGCCATTAACGCAGAAAAAATTTATCTGAACTTTAAAGGCAGCCTTTTAGTGGCAGGGTTTTTGGCGCCAACGTTACGACTAATACTTTGTGGTTAATCCGTTCTTACAGTTGTGAGCCTGGGATTTGTTGACAATGCTCTAGTGGCACGCCGCGATCATCTGGTACTAGAGCCCTTTCGGCTTTCAGTGGCGTTCTTAGGGAGAAGTCTTATGTTCCTTGACCTGATGTTGAAAGTTTATGTCCAAACGCAAACATTCCTCCAACGTAAAGACGGTGCGTCGGGTATTGAGTACGCAATTATCGTTGCGCTGGTTGCACTTGTTATTGTCGCGGCCGGTTCTGGGCTGGGCACTAAGGTAGCCTCGGTGTTCAACACAATGGCTAGCAAAATGACGACAGCGAGCTGACGTCGCTCAACGTGTTATTCCCAATTAGGCTGACTACTTTCTCCAGGTACGGCTATGAGCGAATCGTCTTCTCCTCGCCAGCAAATTCTATTGGTGGACGACGAAGAGGACGCGCTGATCGAACTCGCCGAATCCCTCGAAAATGAGGGATTTGTGTGTTTTACCGCCTCTTCTGTAACCGATGCATTACAAGAACTGACACTCAACCCCGATATCGCCCTGATCATCACCGACCTGCGCATGCCCGAGGAAAGCGGTATTTCCTTGATCAAGCGCTTGCGCGAACACACCGAGCGCGCGCACCTGCCGGTGATCGTGATGTCGGGTCATGCCGAAATGGATGATGTGAGCGATATGCTGCGCTTGCAGGTGCTCGATCTGTTTCGCAAGCCGATCTATTTGGTGCGCTTGATCGATACGCTCAACAGCCTTTTCCCCCTCCCCAAATCCCGCTACTGATCATAGGTGCATCTGATATCAACGTGGGAGCAGGCAAGCCAGCTCCCACATTGGACGGTTGTCGTCCTCGTTACAGTTGATAGCTGAAGCTCAGCGAGTACCGTGGTCGCCGGTCAAAGTTGTCGAACGCCACATCCGACATCGGCTTGGCCGCTTCCAGCGCAATGTTGTAGTACTTCGCATCGCCAAAGCGCAGCCCCAGCGCTGCCGAGGACATGTCGTTGCCTTTGACGGGCAGGTCGTTGTACCAGGTCTTGGCGCGGTCGAAGACCACGTACGGTTGCAGGATCTTCACCCAGTCGCCGGCACGGTTGTAGCTGTAGTTGACCTCGTAGGCCACGCCCCAGCCTTTGTCGCCCGAACCCTGGTCATCGGGATAGCCACGGCCGAAGTTCTGCCCGCCGAAGGTAGCGCGTTCGCTGTCGGGCAGGTTGTCGTTGCTCCAGTACAGCGCGCCAGAGAGCACTCCCTGCCAGTTATCGAACAGCTTGTTGCTTTGCACACCCGACAGCCGCACACGGAAGAAATCCAGGTCGGGCTTGAGGCCGCCGAAGTCGGTGCGGGTCTTGGCGCCCATGCCATTGATGCCTTGGTATAAACCGGCACTGAGAATGCGCAGTTGAGTGGTGTCGGCCTTGCGCCAGTCTCCTTCGACGGCGAGGGCGCGCAGGTTGGTTTCCAGGTCGAAGCGTTGCGGGAAACCTTCCAGTTTGTAGCGGGTGGTTTGGTCCACCGCGTAGAGGCGTGTGCCCAGGCTCAACGACTCGCTTGGCGAGGCGATAAACGGGTGGCTGAGGCCGACGGAGTAACGGTCGATCTCCTGATGGGGCGTGAGTTCCAGGCCATCGCCCAGTTGCAGGCTGGTACGCGGATCGGCGCGATAGCGTTCGCCTGAAACCACCACTTGTGTACCTTCGGCATTGATGAACTGGCTGTAGGCGGCGCGGTAGTAATGTTCCTTGTCATGCCCCGGCGGGAACAAGCCGCTGATGCTCAGTTGTTCGCCCATGGACGTCCACGAGTTACTGGTGGCGGTGAGCAGCGCCTGCGTGCCGCCGCGACTGGCTTCGGTGAGGCTCATGCTGGTGGTGAACGGCTTGCGGCTGGCGGTGATCTGCATATGGGCGCCGCCATCGGTGGTACCCGGCGGAGGCACTTGGGCCTGCAAGGTCACCCCGGGAATCGCGCTCATCAGCGTGGTGTAGCGCTCGAAAGTCTTGCGGGTCAGCGGGCGTTCGGCCTTGAGCTTTTCCGCCAGCTTGTCGACGTAGGATGAGACCGAACCGATGTCGCCTTGTAGTTGGTAATCGCGGATGTAGCCCTCTACCAGCACCACATGCACCAGGCCATCGTCGAAGCGTTGCTCCGGCAGGAACGCATAGGACAGCAGGTAGCCATCCTGCTGATAGCGCCGCGTGATGCTGCGAGTGGCCTCGATCAGTTGCGCCAGGTTGGTCTCGTGGCCAATCAGCGGTTCGAAGACCTGGGCCAGTTCCTTGAGCGGGTACACGGTGCCGCCGTCGATCTGCAGTTTGCGGATGGTGACTTTGGTGTCCATCAACAAGGGTTGCCCCGCGGTGGCAGCGGGCGTCGGTAACTGGGTTTGAGGGACGACCGGGCGGTAAGCGTCGGCGGGCAGGTTGGGCACCGGCAGGTTGCGGATGGTGTCGTTGCTATTAAGGAAGCTGGGTAGGGTATCGGCGCAAGCGTAAGTACTGAGGGTGAGCAACAACAACGGCGTCAAAGCGCGCATAGGACACTCCATGGTCAAAACTGCAGCAGCGTTTCGCAGATTCCCGCCGGGCTCTGGGGGCGCGGTTCGGGTGTTTTCCAGGGCGTTTCATTCGCCCATAAAAAAGACGAGAGGCTTATTAGGTCTCTCGTCTCAACCAAGCGTAGGCGCTGTAGGTGAGGCCGTCTAATCGGCCAGGTGCAATTCTATTTTTTGCCGGTCAGGCCACCGAGCAGGCCGCCCAGCAGACCACCGTTGCCACTGGCGCTGGCGCCGGCACTGGCACCCGCGGAGGCAGATGCGCTACCCCCCAGGTTCAGGCCGCCGCCGAGCAAGCCACCACCGGTGTTGGTACCGCCAGTCACCAGGCCGCCGATGGAGGCTACGGTGCCGCCGACTGCGGTAACTGTGCCGCCCAAGGCGTTGGTAACTGGGTTGGCGTTGGCGCCGCTGATGGCGCCGCCGAGGTTGCTCACGGCACCGCCAACGTTAGTCACCAGACCGTTGACCGGGCCGCCCAGGCCAGTGGCGCTGCCGACGTTTTGGGTCAGGCTGGCGACGCCGCTGGTGACAGGGTTGAGGGCATTGCCGAGGGTGCTGGTCACTTGGCCAACCGGTGCGCCCGCTGCGGTGTTGGGCACACCGCTGCCGCCGAGGATAGTGCCCAGGGAGGCCACGGTGCTGCCGGCTTTACCACCGGTGACACCGGTCGCGCTGACCACGCCATTGGTGCTGCCTGCATCCAGGCCGTTGCCGGCGCCGGCGATGATGCCGCCGAGCAGTTCCGCCAGGCCCAGTTGATTGGTGCTACCGCCCGAACCGCCGCTGCCACTGCCGTCCGAAGCCGGGTCGACGTAACCGCTGGCTTTTCCGACTACGGTGCCGACGCCATTGAGTACGTTGCCCACTGCGCCGGTCACAGGGTTGCCGGTGCCGCCTGCGCTGGCAACTTTGTCGCCCAGGCCGTCAACGGTGTCGCCGACTTTTTGCAGCAGGCCGCCAACAGGCGCATCAAGGCCGGTTGCGCTGCCGACTTTTCCGGTGGTGTTCTCTACCAGCGAGACCACAGGCACCAGGACTTTTGCGCCAACGGTGTTGGTGACCGAGCCCAGTGGGCCGGTGGTGCTGGCGGTGCTCAAGGTGTCGCCAAGCATGGTCACTACATTGCCCACCTTGCCGACGACGTTGCCCACGACCGGTGCGGCGGTGCCCACCACAGGCACTTGGCCCAGCAGCGTGGCGACGTTAGTACCGGTAGTGGTGACACCAGTGCCCAGGTCTGCCACGCCGTTAGCCACGCCAGCGACGGTTTTGCCCAGGGCATTGCTGTCGGTACCCAGTGAGCCTAGGCCGTCCGACAGACCGGTACCGATACTACCAACCGCGTTGCCGGTCGCAGTGACCAGGCCGCCTGCGGTTGCGCCAACAATCGGCAGGCTGCCGAGGGTAGTACCCAGGCTGCTGACGGTGCCGCCAAGGCCGGTCACGGTGTCGCCGAGGGTGTCTACTACGGTTGCGGTTACCAGTGGGGTGGTGGTGCCGCCACCTGTGCCGCCGCCTGTGCCACCGCCAGTACCGCCACCAGTGCCACCACCGGTCCCTCCGCCAGTGCCGCCACCCGTGCCGCCGCCTGCGGCTGTATCGGAAGAAGAGGAGCCACCACTGTGATGTCCACCACCACCGCTGCTGCAGCCGCCGAGCGTCAATGCAATTGCCAGGGCCAGCACGCTGCTTGCTTTCCAAAACACGACTTGAGTTTTCATGATGTGAGTTCCTTGCACCTGTACAACCTTGGTTGTCTTCAAACACTCCCTACTTCTCATGGGGTAGCGATGTGTTTGTCCGTGAGGTCATAAGAATCCCAGGCGCTCTTTCTCACCATTCTCAACTTGGTATTAACGATTTATATACTGGCGGCCAGTCATGGCTTAGGGACTAATACCAACGGTATAAAGGGAGGATGTATCAGGATGTATATATCTTGTAAATCAATGGCTTGAATAAAATAACGGACCTGAAAAGGTCCGCTATAACTTAGGGTGTATATATACAATTAATCAGTTTATTTCAGGCGATCGGCTGCCATTTACCTACCATGTGATCAATATCGCCGGCGCCTTTGAGCAATAACTCGCCACTGGAGCCGGCCGCGCTGGCCCATAACCTGACCTCACTGGGCAGGCGCACTGGCTTGCGAAACTCCACGGCAATTTCGATATTGGCCGCGGGCAGGTGTTCGCCCAAGGCGGCGAGGGTATGCGCTTTGTTCCACAGGCCGTGGGCGATGGCCTGGGGAAAGCCGAACAGCTTGGCGGTGAGGGCACTGAGGTGGATCGGGTTGTAGTCGCCAGAAACCCATGCATACCGCCGGCCGATATCGGCGTGGGCCGGCCAGTGCGTCAGCTCGCTGACCTGAGTGGGCGTGGGCTGTGCGTCTTCCGTGGCGTCACCGGGCAGCTTCACGCCACGACACAGCATGCGGCTTTCAGCCTCCCACAGCAGGCCGAGGGAATCTTCGGCGGTGGTCACCAAGTCAAACGTCGCGCCCTTGGGGTGAGGCTTGAGGTTCTGCGCGTGCACGCCGACGGTCAGGTCATTCACACCGCCGAGTGGGCGATGAATGCGGATGCGGTTGCTCAGGTGGATCAAACCTAGCAATGGGAAGGGAAAGGTTTTGTCGGTGAGCAGCTGCATCTGCAAGCCAAACGCCAGGATATGGGGATACGTTGCCGGCAGGATCGGGCTGTCAGCAAACCCACACACCTTGCGATACGTCGCCACCTCCTTGGGGTTGACGCGCACCCGGCAACGCAACCCTCGCTCGGGCAATGTGGTGCCGGTGATCTTGCGCTTGAGTGCCGCGCGCCAGTACAGCGGCAGCAACAACGGAGGTGCGCCTAACGTTTGCCATTCCATGCTTACGCTCCCAAAAGACTTTGCCCACAGACTCGCAGCGCTTGCCCGCTGACCGCGCCGCTGCCCGGTTGTCCAAGCCAGGCCACGGCCTCGGCGACGTCTTGCGGCAAACCGCCCTGGCCCAAGGAACTCATGCGGCGTCCGGCCTCACGCAAGGCGAACGGAATATGCGCGGTCATCTGGGTTTCGATAAAACCCGGCGCTACCGCGTTGATGCTGATCCCGCGCTCTTTGAGCAGGGGTGCCCAGGCTTGCGCGAGCCCAATCAACCCGGCCTTGCTCGCCGCATAGTTGGTTTGCCCACGGTTGCCGGCAATACCGCTGATGGAGGCCAGCAGCACCACGCGCGCGTTGTCGTGCAGGGTGCCGCTGTCCAGCAGGGCCTTGGTCAGCACCTGGGGGGCATTCAGGTTCACCGCTAGCACCGCGTCCCAATATTCCGGCGTCATGTTGGCCAGGGTTTTATCGCGGGTGATGCCGGCGTTGTGCACCAGAATGTCGAGCCCATCGGGCAGATGTTCGACCAATTGGCCGGCGGCGTCTTCGGCGCAGATATCCAACACCACGGTGCGCGCACCCAGGCGTGCGGCGAGGGCTTCGAGATCAGCCTTGGCTTGGGGCACATCCAGCAGGATGACGTCAGCGCCGTCGCGGGCCAGGGTTTCGGCGATGGACGCACCGATACCTCGGGCGGCACCGGTGACCAGCGCCTTGCGCCCGGCCAGCGGGCGTGTCCAGTCTTCGACCGGTGTAGCGCAGGCTTGCAGGCGAATGACCTGGCCGCTGATGTAGGCACTTTTCGGAGAGAGGAAAAAGCGCAACGCGCCTTCCAACTGATCCTCCGCGCCGTCACCCACATAGAGCAATTGCAACACGCCGCCGTTGCGCAACTCCTTGGCCAGCGAACGGCTGAACCCCTCTAGTGCACGTTGAGCGCTGGCGGCGAACGGATCGCCGAGACTTTCCGGGGCACGGCCGAGGATCACCAGGTGCGCGCTGTTATCCAGGTTTTTCAGCAGCGGTTGGAAGAATTCGCGCAGTTGCTTGAGCTGATCGGTGTGTTGCAGCTCACTGGCGTCGAACACCACGGCCTTGAGTTTGGGGCCGTGGCCAGGAATCCAGGTCGAGGCCTCGTTGCCGTAGGTATAAGTCGCGTCGGTGAGTTTGTGGGCGAACGCTTGCACCTCTCTCGCCAACGCGCCCCCGCCTAACAACAGTGCACCTTCCACCGGGCGCAGGCGCCCGGCTTGCCAGCGTTCCAGGCGTACCGGTGACGGCAGGCCAATGGCGGCGACCAGGCGATGGCCGAGGCTTGAGTTGGCGAAGTCGATATAACGGTCAGACATGGAACGCTCTCCGAAGGCTGGGGTTCAAAGGGTTGACCACCCCGGGGCGGTAGTCGTTCGATCAGCCTAGGCTAGGCTCAATGATTCCACCTACAACTATCAGGGAGCTTTCCATGACTCAATTGCGCCGCGTAGCGATCATCGGCGGTAACCGCATTCCCTTCGCCCGCTCCAATGGGCAGTACGCCACGGCAAGCAACCAAGCGATGCTGACGGCGGCGCTGGAAGGCCTGATCGAGCGCTACAACCTGCATGGCCTGCGCATTGGCGAGGTGGCTGCGGGGGCGGTGCTCAAGCATTCCCGTGACTTCAACCTGACCCGCGAATGTGTGCTGGGCTCGCGCCTCTCGCCGCAAACCCCGGCTTATGACATTCAACAGGCATGCGGCACCGGGCTGGAGGCGGCGTTGTTGGTGGCTAACAAGATTGCGCTCGGCCAGATCGAATGCGGTATTGCCGGCGGGGTGGACACGACCTCGGACGCGCCGATTGGCGTGAATGAAGGGCTGCGCAAGATCCTGCTGCAAGCTAACCGCAGCAAATCCATGGCGGATAAGTTAAAAGTCTTGTTACAACTTCGCCCAAATCACCTCAAGCCAGAGCTGCCGCGCAATGGCGAACCGCGCACCGGGTTGTCCATGGGCCAGCATTGCGAGTTGATGGCGCAAACCTGGCAGATCCCCCGCGCCGAACAGGACCAGTTGGCCCTGGAAAGCCATCAGAAAATGGCCGCTGCCTACGCCGAAGGCTGGCATAACGATTTGCTCACGCCGTTCCTGGGGCTGACCCGCGACAATAACTTGCGCCCCGACCTGAGCTTGGAAAAACTTGCCGCCCTCAAACCCGCCTTTGAACGCAGCGAAAAGGGCACACTGACCGCCGGCAATTCGACGCCGCTCACCGATGGTGCATCGCTGGTATTGCTGGGCAGTGAAGAATGGGCCAAGGCGCGTGGCCTGCCGGTCCTTGCCTACCTGCGTGATGGCGAAGCTGCGGCGGTGGATTTCGTCAACGGTGCCGAAGGCTTGTTGATGGCGCCGGTGTACGCGGTGCCGCGTTTGTTGGCGAGGAATGGTCTGACGCTGCAGGACTTCGATTACTACGAGATTCACGAGGCGTTCGCCGCCCAGGTGTTGTGCACGCTCAAGGCCTGGGAGGATGCGGACTACTGCAAGACGCGCCTGGGGCTGGAGGCGCCGTTGGGGTCTATCGACCGCAGCCGCCTGAATGTGAAGGGCAGCTCCCTGGCTGCCGGGCACCCGTTCGCCGCCACCGGCGGGCGTATCGTCGCCAACTTGGCCAAATTGCTGGATGCGGCAGGTAAGGGGCGTGGCCTGATTTCCATCTGCGCGGCGGGTGGGCAGGGGGTTACGGCGATCATTGAGCGTTGAAACTGGCATATTGGATGCATTCTTAAGTGATCAACGGTCGGTAGCCCCTCCCACCGGCGAGCCGATTGCCGTATAACGAGTGCCATACGCGTATTTGGTAATAAAGGACCCACAATAAAAGCTGATGAAGACTCCTAAACGCATTGAACCCCTGATCGAAGACGGTCTGGTCGACGAAGTGCTGCGCCCACTCATGAGTGGTAAAGAAGCAGCTGTTTATGTGGTGCGCTGCGGCAATGAATTGCGTTGCGCCAAGGTTTACAAGGAGGCGAACAAACGAAGTTTTCGTCAGGCGTCCGAATACCAGGAAGGCCGTAAGGTCCGCAACAGCCGCCAGGCCCGGGCCATGGCCAAGGGCTCCAAGTTCGGCAAGAAAGAAACCGAAGATGCCTGGCAGAACGCTGAAGTGGCGGCGTTGTTCCGTCTGGCCGGCGCGGGCGTTCGCGTGCCCCAGCCGTTTGACTTCCTCGAAGGCGTGCTGCTGATGGAACTGGTGGCCGACGAGTACGGCGATGCGGCGCCGCGTCTGAACGACGTGGTACTGGAGCCGGACCAGGCACGTGAATACCACGCCTTCCTGATCTCCCAGATTGTGCTGATGCTGTGTACCGGCCTGGTGCACGGTGACTTGTCCGAGTTCAACGTACTGCTCACGCCGACCGGCCCGGTGATCATCGACCTGCCCCAGGCGGTGGATGCGGCGGGCAACAACCACGCGTTCAGCATGCTGGAGCGGGATGTGGGCAACATGGCTTCCTACTTCGGGCGCTTTGCCCCGGAGTTGAAGAAGACCAAGTACGCCAAGGAAATGTGGGCGTTGTATGAAGCCGGCACCTTGCACCCGGCCAGTGTATTGACCGGCGAGTTCGACGAACCGGAAGAACTGGCGGACGTGGGCGGCGTGATTCGCGAGATCGAAGCGGCGCGGCTGGATGAAGAGCGCAAGCAGGCGATTCGTGCGGCGGATGATGCGCCACCGAGCAAGACGGCGGAAGAACCGCCACCGCCTTGGATGCAATGATTCGTTAACCCGAGGCTGGCGCGGTTCCCTGTGGGAGCTGGCTTGCCTGCGATTGCATCACCTCAGTGTGGCTGACACACCGAGGTGTCTGCATCGCAGGCAAGCCAGCTCCCACAGTTGTTTTGTGTATGCCCTTTCAGGGGCAGCAACTCCCCGACGCCAGTTCCTTGAGGATCGGACAATCCGGCCGATCATCGCCCTGGCAGTGCTCCACCAGGTCCTGCAACGTATCGCGCAATTGCCCCAGCTCCAGGATCTTCTGGTTCAACGCTTCGATATGCTGGCGCGCCAACGCTTTCACATCGGCACTGGCGCGCTGCCGGTCCTGCCACAGCGTTAGCAGCTTGCCGACCTCTTCCAATGAAAACCCCAAGTCTCGCGAGCGTTTGATAAACGCCAGGGTGTGCAAATCGTCCGCGCCATAGATCCGATAGCCGCTGTCGGTGCGGTGGGCGGCTTTGAGCAGGCCGATGGATTCGTAGTAGCGAATCATCTTGGCGCTCAACCCGCTCTGGCGGGCGGCTTGGCCGATGTTCATGGGCGTTGATCCTCCAGATCCTTGGGTTTCCAGGTTTTAAGCAGCAGGGCGTTGCTCACTACGCTGACACTGGACAGCGCCATGGCTGCGCCCGCCAGCACCGGGTTGAGCAGGCCGAACGCCGCCAGGGGAATGCCGATCAAGTTATACACAAACGCCCAGAACAGGTTCTGGCGGATTTTCGCATAGGTCTTGCGGCTGATCTCCAGGGCCGCCGGCACCAAGCGTGGGTCGCCGCGCATCAAGGTGATACCGGCGGCGTGCATGGCCACGTCGGTGCCGCCGCCCATGGCGATACCGATATCAGCGGCAGCCAGCGCCGGGGCGTCGTTGATGCCGTCGCCGACCATGGCCACCACGCCGGTTTTTTTCAGCTCGGCGACAGTGGCGGCTTTGTCGGCGGGCAGCACTTCGGCGTGCACATCATCGATGCCCAAGGCCTCGGCGACCACACGGGCGCTGCCGCGATTGTCGCCGGTGAGCAAATGGCTGGTGATGTGCCGGGCCTTGAGTTGCTCCACCGCTTCCAGTGCGCCGGGCTTGAGGGTGTCGCCAAACGCAAACAAGCCCAGCACACGCGGTTGTACACCTTGCTCAATCAGCCAGGACAACGTGCGTCCCTCGGCTTCCCAAGCCTTGGCCGACTCGGCCAGGTCGCCCGTGCTCAAACCGTTTTCTTCCAACAGCCGGCGATTGCCCAAGGCCAGTGGCCGACCGTCGAGTGTGCCGGCAATGCCGCGACCGGTAAGGGATTGACTGGCGCTCACATCTGCCACGTTCAACCCTTGTTCGCTGCAGGCATCCAGCACCGCCTTGGCCAACGGGTGTTCACTGCCGCGTTGCAATGCGCCGGCTTGTTGCAGCAGCAGGGCTTCGTTGCCATCCACCGCTACCAGATGGGCGATCTTCGGCGCGCCAGAGGTGAGGGTGCCGGTCTTGTCGAACACCACGGCGCTCACTTCATGGGCGCGTTCCAGGGCTTCAGCGTCCTTGATCAGGATGCCGTAGCGTGCGGCGACGCCGGTACCGGCCATGATCGCGGTGGGTGTGGCCAGGCCCAGGGCGCAAGGGCAGGCGATCACCAGCACGGCGACGGCGTTGATGATCGCGGTCTCCATCGACGCGCCGTACAGCCACCAGCCCACCAGGGTAATCAACGCCAGCACCAGGACCGCTGGAACGAAGACTTGGCTGACTTTATCCACCAACTTCTGGATCGGTGCCTTGGCGGCTTGTGCGTCTTCCACCAGGCGGATGATTCGCGCCAGCACGCTCTCTGCGCCCAAGGCCTGGGTGCGCACCAGCAAGCGGCCTTCGCCGTTGATAGCGCCGCCGGTAACCTTGTCCCCCGGTTGTTTCGGCACTGGCAAGCTTTCACCGCTGATCAAGGCTTCGTCGGCGTGGCTCTGACCCTCGACCACTTCGCCGTCCACCGGGAAACGCTCGCCGGGCTTGACCATGACCAGGTCGCCCAATTTCAGCGCACTGATGGCGACATCTTCTTCGCGGCCTTCAATGACCCGAATCGCCCGCTCCGGGCGCAGCGCTTCAAGGGCGCGAATGGCGCTGGCGGTCTGGCGTTTGGCGCGGCTTTCCAGGTATTTGCCCAGCAGCACCAAGGCGATCACCACCGCCGAGGCTTCGAAGTAAAGGTGCGGCATGCTGCCTGCTGGCGCGGTAAGCCATTCATAAATACTCAGGCCATACCCGGCGCTGGTGCCGATGGCCACCAGCAGGTCCATATTGCCTGCACCGGCCCGCACGGCTTTCCAGGCCGCTATATAGAAGCGCGCACCAAAGATGAATTGCACGGGCGTGGCCAGTGCGAACTGCACCCAGGCCGGTAGCATCCAATGCAGGCCGAAGGGCTCTACCAACATCGGCAGTACCAACGGCAGCGCGAGCGCAATGGCCAGCAGCAGCGACCAGCGCTCGCGGTGCAGGCGTTGTGCCTGGTTTGCGTCTGTGGTGGTTTCACTTTGGGGCAGGCTGGCGGTATAGCCGGCCTTGTCGACGGCGGCGATCAACACGGCGGGGTCCAACTGGCCCTGCACTTCAACGTGGGCGCGTTCATTGGCCAAGTTGACGCTGACGCTTTGCACCCCCGGCACCTTGCCCAGCGCGCGCTCGACACGGCCGGCACAGCTGGCACAGGTCATGCCGCTGATGGGCAGGTCAAACGTGGTCGATCCATTCATGGGGCAGTCCTCCAGAAGAAGTTGCCCCTAGCATCAACCTTGACCTATGGGTAAGGTCAAGCGCGTTTAATATTCCAGTGAGGCGGCTTTGAGGTACATACCGTCCGGGCCCTGGGCGATGCGCAACTTGCGTACGTCACCGGCCTTGAGCGTGATGTTCTGCGCCGGCGGCGCCAACAGGCCCGGCAGGCAGCCTGGGGATTGGCCCGGCAGCAGTTTCAAGCGCAATGACAGGTTGCCCGCCGGCAAGTTGAACGAGGTGGCTTGCTCCTGGAACAGTCGGCCTGCCAACTGGTCATTGAGGTACAAGCCGATCTCGCAGTTGGTCGGCACTTCCAGGCGTTCGCGGGAAATGATCAGCACCGCGTAGTCTTCTGCGGCATTGGCCAGGGGCGCAGCGGCAGACAAACCCATCAGGCCCGCAAGGGCAAAAAACGACCAGCGCATGGCGAATGCTCCATGGTTCATATCCAAGATGGGTGAAGCTTGGCCGACCACGCCTGCGAATACCAGCCCGGCCGAACATTACAGAACTTGACCTTGCCATGATGGCAAGGTCGACATTACACCCAACCTCATCAAAGGAGTCATGTCATGCAAGTATTCAACGTTGAAGGAATGACCTGCGGCCATTGCGTTCGGGCCGTGACCCAGGCGGTGCAGAGCCAGGACCCGGCCGCTGAAGTGAAGGTGGACCTCGCGGCCAAGCAAGTCAGTGTGCAAAGCCAGCTGAGCGCGGAAGTGATCGCCGGCTTGATCCGCGAAGAAGGCTACACCGTCTCCTGATTTTTAATAGTTAGCGAGCTATCGTAATGTTCAAGGCACCCAAGCACGGCTAGACTGTCGGGCTGCTGTCCTACTTGGGTGCCTGATGAACCTCCGCATAATTTTGATCCTGGGTGCCTTGAGCGCCTTTGCACCGTTGGCGATCGATTTTTACCTGCCGGGCTTCCCGGCGATGGCCGCCGCGTTTGCCACCGACGAAAAACATATCCAGCGAACGCTGGCGGTGTACTTCGCGGGCCTGGCGATCGGCCAATTGATCTATGGCCCTTTGGCCGACCGCTTTGGCCGGCGCGTGCCGCTGCTCAGTGGCGTCACCTTGTTCACCTTGGCTTCTTTTGCCTGTGCCTATGCGCCGTCCCTGGAATGGCTGACGGGCGCGCGTTTTGTGCAAGCCCTTGGCGGTTGCGCGGGCATGGTGATTTCCCGGGCGGTGGTCAGCGACAAATGTGACGCAGTGGGTTCGGCCAAGGTGTTTTCCCAACTGATGCTGGTGACCGGCCTGGCGCCGATCCTGGCGCCGCTGGCGGGCGGGGTGATGGTCGGGTTGTGGGGCTGGCAGTCGATCTTCCTCGCGCTCACCGTGTTCAGCGTGATGGCCGCTATCGCTGTCGCGGTGGGTTTGCCGGAAACCTTTCCCGCCCATCAGCCACGCCAGCCGCTGTCCGGCTCGCTGCGTCGCTACGGCGCGCTGTTGTCCGACCGGGTCTACCTCGGCTACGCCCTCACCGGCGGTATTTCGATTGCCGGGATGTTTGCCTATATCGCCGGCTCCCCCTTCGTCTTCATCCAACTCTACGGCGTGCCCGCCGAGCATTACGGCTGGCTGTTCGGCTCCAACGCAGCGGGCTTTATCCTGGTGGCGCAGCTCAATGCGCGGTTGCTTTCCAAGCGCGGCCCAGCGTTTTTGCTGTCGCGCAGCGTGTGGGTCTATCTGTTGGCGGCGGTGACGTTGCTCGGTGTTGCGGCATTGCACACCAATGCGTTGTGGCCATTGCTGGTGCCGCTGTTTATCTGCATCGCCAGCCTGGGCTGCATTTTGCCCAACACCTCGGCGTGTGCCATGAGCGGGCAGGGTGCACGTGCCGGTAGCGCATCGGCGCTGCTGGGGTGCATTCAGTTTGGCGTAGCGGCGGGAGCGGCGTCGTTGGTGGGGATCTTGCACGATGGCAGCGCGATGCCGATGGCAATGGTCATCAGCCTGTGCGGTGTATTGGCCGTGACGATTGCGGTGTCGACCCAGCGCCTGCAACGGGCAAGGGCCGCACAGGCGCAGGTCTAGGAAGCCGATCAGCCAGCGGCGGAGCGTTGCTGGCTGGGTGGGAAGCGGTGAGGCGCCTGGATACGGGCTTGCAGGGTGTCGGCAAAGGCGCGGGCCTCGGCCTCGGTGCGGAAGGTGAACGCATCACCGTCGAGACGAACCTGCCATTTGTTGCCTGGGGATTTTGCTAACGCTTTTATCAGGATCTTCATTGCTGACCTCCTTACGTAAAAGAAACGCGGCAAAGGCGGCCAATATAAACCCGAATACGCTCACAAATATGACAAAGGTCAACCTTCGGACTAATGGTGACGTCCATCACCTTGGTGAATAACGGACGTCACCCAAGCGCTCCTTTTAGAACCCTTCCAACACAATCTTGCCCTTGGCCTTGCCGCTTTCCAGCAATGCGTGGGCACGGCGCAGGTTGGTCGCATTGATCACGCCGAAGTGCTCGCCCACCGTGGTTTTCAAGGTGCCGGCGTCGATCAGTTCGGCCACGCGATTGAGCAGGTTGTGCTGCTCGATCATGTCCGTTGTCTCAAACATCGAGCGTGTGTACATGAACTCCCAATGCAGCGACAGGCTCTTGCGCTTGAGCTTGCTCACGTCCAGCGTTTTTGGGTCGTCGATCAGCGCCAGCTTGCCTTGGGGTTGCAGGGCGTCAACAAGCTGGTCCAAGTGATGGTCGGTCTGGGTCAGGCTGGCGACGTGGGTAACCTGTGCCTGGCCGGCGTTTTTCAGCGCCTCGCTCAGCGGTTGGCTGTGGTCGATCACCAGGTCGGCGCCCAAGGCCTTGGCCCATTCCTGGGTTTCCGGGCGCGAGGCGGTACCGATCACTTTCAACGCGGTGAGTTGGCTGGCGAGTTGGGTGAGGATCGAACCCACACCACCGGCTGCGCCGACGATGAGCAGGCTCTGGCCTTCATCCTGTTTCCCTTCACGCACTTGCAGGCGCTCAAACAGCAGTTCCCAGGCGGTGATAGCCGTGAGCGGCAGTGCGGCGGCCTCAGCGAAGCCGAGGCTTTTCGGCATGTGGCCAACGATGCGCTCGTCCACGGTGTGCAGTTCGCTGTTGCCGCCCGGGCGTACCAGGGAGCCTGCGTAGAACACCTTGTCACCAGCCTTGAACAGCGTGACTTCGCTGCCGACAGCCTTGACCACACCGGCCACGTCCCAGCCCAGCACCTTGGCGGCGCCGTTTTCCGGGGCGACGTTCTGGCGCACCTTGGTGTCTACCGGGTTCACGGAGATGGCTTTGACTTCCACCAGCAGGTCACGGGGGCCGGCGACCGGCGCGGGCAATTCGATGTCTTGCAGGGCGTTTGGGTCGTTGATTGGCAGGGATGTGTAGTAGGCAATGGCTTTCATGGGAGCTCCGGAAAATGGGCGGTGATCAGGCAAGAAACTTCAGGCGCTTGAGTTCGAAGTGTTCGATCACATCGGCCGCCTTGGCGCGGAAATTCTGGATGTGGGCACTCTGGTCGTGGTCGGCCAGCGCGGCCTCGTCGCTCCAGCGTTCAAGCATGTAGAAGGTCTCTGGGTGTTGCAGGTCCTGGTGCAGGTCGTACTGCTCGCACCCGGCTTCCAGACGGGTAGGTTCCAGCAGGCCGCGCAGCAAGGGTTCCAGGACGACCTGTTGGCCGGGTTTGGCGATCAGCGTGGCGATGACGTTAAAGGCTGTGGACATATTCGACTCCAGACACGTGATAAACGGGCTGGACAGATGATTGGCTATTTCCCACGAAGATAAAAGCGGCTAAAACAAAGGTCTGTTTCAACAAAATATTGATAATGAGCGGAAATATATGCTGCGTTTTGATGATTTGCAGTTGTTTGTGCGCGCCGCCGACTTGGGCAGTTTGTCGGCGGCGGCGCGGGTGATGGATTTGTCACCTGCTGTGGCCAGTGCGGCGCTCAAGCGCATCGAACAGCAACTGGGCGCGCGCTTGCTGGCCCGCTCCACCCGCAGCTTGCGCCTGACTGCCGAAGGTGAAGGTTTCCTGGAATATGCCCGCGCCGCATTGAGTTCTTTGGACGAAGGGCGACGTCTATTGGCCAGTGGCCAAGACCATGTCAGCGGCGTGCTGCAGCTGTCGGCGCCTTCGGACTTCGGCCGCAACCAACTACTGCCGTGGCTGGATGAGTTCCAGCGCGAGTACCCGCAACTGACCGTACGCCTGCTGTTGGGGGATCGCATTGCCGACTTGTTTCGCCAACCGGTGGACATCGCCCTGCGCTACGGCGAACCGGAGGATTCGAGTCTCATCGCGCTCCCGGTCGCAGCAGAAAATGTGCGGGTGTTGTGCGCCGCGCCCAGTTACCTTGCGCGCCATGGTGAGCCGAGATACTTGGAACAACTGGCTCAGCACAATTGCCTGCTCTATATGCTCGGCAGCCGAGTCCATGATCACTGGACCTTTTACGACGGTAAGCGCGAAGTCAGTCTGACGGTCAGCGGTGATCGTTTCAGTGACGATGCAGATGTGGTGCGCCGCTGGGCGGTAGCCGGTGTGGGCATTGCTTACAAATCCTGGCTGGATGTCAGCACCGATGTGCTGGCTGGGCGCTTGCGCTTGATCCTGCCGGAGTTGCGTGGCGAACGAACGCCGCTCAATTTGTTGTGCGCGCATCGCGCCCAGTTGAGCAAACCCATCAACTTGCTGCGGGAAATGCTTGTGTCCCGCTGTGCGACATTAAGTGCGCAGTTGCCGGAGCGATTGATCACCGGCCAGTAGCCTTCAAGCTCTCCAGAAGTTTCACTCAAGTGCTGTCCCTATCTGCGCTGTAGGACGCTGCGGAACCGTGCGTTTGCGCCCCTATACTTTGACGCCAACCGCAGCAGTCAAACGATTTAACAGGGAGTGAACCGATGGAAGAAGCACCTTGTATCAGTCATATCGCCAGCTTGCTCGCCGATCCCAAACGTACAGCGATGCTCTGGGCCTTGATGGACGGTTCGGCCAAATCCTCCTCGGAGCTGGCGAGGTCTGTCGGGTTGACAGCGGCATCGGCCAACGCCCATCTGGGTCGGTTGATCGGTAGCGGATTACTGCGGGTCGAGGTCGGGCGCGGCAAGCGACTGTTTCGCATGGCGGCGCCAGACGTCAGCGCCGCTATCGATGCCTTGGCCTGCACAACAGTGGCCAGCGCGGCACGCAACGCGCCAGAGGTTGCACTGCCCGCATTGGCGGCGCCGTTGTCGCTGCGACGTGCCCGGTTATGCCGTGGCCACCTCGGTGGCGAGTTGGCGGCGCAGTTGTACCAACAGATGTTGGCGGGGCGATGGATCGAGCGCTATGAGCATCGGACTGAGGTCACGCTAAAGGGCGCGCGGCACTTGGCGCACCTGGGTATTTTCATCCAGGCGCTGGCAATGCCATTGGTGTGTGACTGCTGCGATTGGAGTCAACAGCATCCGCACCTGGGAGGTGCGTTGGGCGCCGGGTTGCTGCAACTGTTCTTGCAGTCGAACTGGATCAGCGTGGCCCACGACTCCCAAGCGTTGACGGTAAGTGACATCGGCCTGACGGAAATCGCGCGATTGGCAACGTCGGAGCAGTCGTAGTAGCGGTCGCGTCGTTCAGAGTTTCAATCAGGTCGCATCCAGCAATAACCTGGAAAAACCATGCCGCACACTCGCCGAGGGGATTCTTCACACAGGGGGTGCGGCATGGGTATGCAAGGCTATAGCGCAGCGGAACGGCTGGAACGGTTGCCCATCAGCGGCTACCACCGAATCATTTTCATCATTATCGCCCTGGCGTTTTTCTTCGACTCCATGGACCTGGCGATGATGACCTTCCTGTTGGGGTCGATCAAAACCGAGTTCGGGCTGAGCACAGCCCAGGCTGGGTTGCTGGCCAGTTCGAGTTTTTTTGGCATGGTGGTAGGGGCATCGTTGTCCGGGATGCTCGCCGATCGCTTTGGCCGCAAACCCGTATTCCAGTGGAGCATTGTGTTGTGGGGCATCGCCAGTTACCTGTGCTCCACGGCGCAGACGGTGGAGACGCTGACGCTGTTTCGCATCCTGCTGGGGATTGGCATGGGCATGGAGTTTCCGATTGCGCAGTCAATGCTGTCCGAGCTGATTCCGGCCAAGGGGCGTGGGCGCTATATCGCGCTGATGGACGGCTTCTGGCCGCTGGGTTTTGTAGCAGCGGGGGTGCTGTCTTACTTTTTGCTGCCGGTGATTGGCTGGCGCGACATCTTCCTGGTGTTGGCGGTGCCGGCGGTGTTTGTACTGGCGATCCGATTTTTTATCCCCGAGTCGCCGCGCTGGCTGGAACAGGCTGGGCGGCATGAGGCGGCAGACAAGGTATTGCAGGGCATCGAGCAAAAAGTCCGCGATTCGATAGGTCGCCACGACCTACCAGAGCCCATCCGCCTGCCACGGGTGGAGAGTGCGCCCGGGACATTCTTCTCGGCATTCCAGCAACTGTGGTCGGCGCAGTACCGGCAACGCACGATGATGATCTGGAGTGTGTGGTTTTTTGCCTTGCTGGGTTTTTACGGGCTGACGTCTTGGTTGAGCGCGCTGTTGCAGCAGTCGGGTTTCGCGGTAACCCAGTCGGTGTATTACACGGTGATCATTTCCCTGGGCGGGATTCCCGGTTTCTTGATGGCGGCTTGGCTGGTGGAGCGGTGGGGGCGTAAGCCGGTGTGCGTCGTGACGCTGCTGGGTGGCGGGGTAATGGCATTTTTGTACGGGCAGAGTGCGGTGTTTGGCGGCAACGTGGGCCTTCTGATCACCTCAGGCCTGTTGATGCAGTTCTTTTTGTTTGGCATGTGGGCGGTGCTCTACACCTACACACCGGAGCTATATCCCACGTCGGCACGGGCGACGGGGTCCGGGTTTGCCTCGGCGATTGGCCGGGTCGGTTCGTTGCTGGGGCCCTTGGTGACCGGGCTGGTGTTTCCGATTACCGGGCAGGGTGGCGTGTTTGCCCTGGGCGCGCTGTGTTTTGCGGTCGCGGCGTTGGTGGTGTGGGTGTTTGGGATGGAGACGAAGGGCAAGACTTTGGAAGAACTCACCGAGATTTAACCGGCAACACAAAACCAATGTGGGAGCGAGCAAGTCCGCTCCCACATTTAGGCTGCATTCATCCAGTGAGTGCGGCTTATGGCTTTACCAACCGCGCATCCAGGCTGTTCTGCGCCAGGCGTTTGGCCTGGTCCTGGGTCATGCCCAGTGCAGTGTGCAGCGCGTGGAAATTCTCGGTGACATAACCGCCGAAGTACGCCGGGTCGTCCGAGTTGACCGTGACTTTCACGCCACGCTCAAGCATGTCGAGAATGTTGTGCTGGGCCATGTCGTCGAACACGCAGAGCTTGGTGTTGGACAGTGGGCACACGGTCAACGGGATTTGCTCGTCGATGATGCGCTGCATCAAACGCTCGTCTTCAATGGCACGTACGCCATGGTCGATTCGCTGGATTTTCAGCAGGTCGATGGCCTCCCAGATGTACTCGGGTGGGCCTTCTTCGCCGGCGTGGGCCACGGTCAGGAAGCCTTCGTGACGGGCACGGTCGAACACGCGCTGGAACTTGCTCGGCGGGTGACCCATTTCAGAACTGTCCAGGCCCACGGCCACGAACGCATCACGGAACGGCAGCGCCTGGTCGAGGGTTTTCTCGGCTTCGGCTTCGCTCAAGTGGCGCAGGAAGCTCAAGATCAAACCACTGGTGATGCCCAGTTGCTGCTCGCCATCTTTGAGCGCAGCGGCGATGCCATTGAGCACCACTTCGAAGGGGATGCCACGGTCGGTGTGGGTCTGCGGGTCGAAGAACGGTTCGGTGTGGATCACGTTCTGTTCTTTGCAGCGCAGCAGGTAGGCCCAGGTCAGGTCGTAGAAGTCCTGGGAGGTGCGCAGCACATCGGCACCCTTGTAGTACAGGTCGAGAAACTCTTGCAGATTGTTGAAGGCGTAAGCCTTGCGCAGGGTTTCGACGTCGTTCCACGGCAGCGCAATTTTGTTGCGCTCAGCCAGGGCGAACAGCAACTCAGGCTCCAGCGAGCCTTCCAGGTGCAGGTGCAGTTCAGCCTTGGGCAGGGCGTTGAGCCAATCGTACATTTCTAAATTCTCATCAGGTGCAATGGCGGCATTCTACAGGCCATGGCTGAAATAATTGGCAAAACCTGACCAGCAGGATCGTTTTTGTTGCGTTCGCACAAGGGCCGCGTGAACTAAGGTGTAACGAAACGTTAGCAGCGTGCCGTAGTCTGCACCCCATCAATGACTGATTTGCTGTTCGATAAGGCCCGGAATGCTCACATCCCTCAAGCAAGAAAAATTCATGCTGCTGGCGCTGATTGCCGCCATTGCCGCGTACCCGCTGGAACACTGGATGCTCAACAGCGGACAGGGCGTGGCGCTGCTCGGTGGCGTGGTGTTGATCGCGTTTATCGTGGTGGCGTCGATGCGTGTCGCCCATCATGCCGAGCAATTGGCCGAAAAGGTCGGCGACCCCTACGGCACCATGATCCTCACCTTGGCCGCCGTGCTGGTGGAAGTGGTGATCCTGGCGATCATGATGAGCAACGAGCCGTCGCCTACGTTGGTGCGCGACACGATCTATTCGGCGGTGATGCTCGATATCAACGGCATTCTCGGCCTGGCCGCGCTGATGGGCGGCATCAAGCATGGCGAACAGTCCTACAACGATGATTCGGCGCGCAGCTACAGCGTGATGATTCTCACCGCCATGGGCGTGTCGATGGTAGTGCCGGAGTTTATCCCCGAGGCCGACTGGAAAATTTACTCGGCCTTCACCATCGGCGCGATGGTGGTGTTGTACACCTTGTTCTTGCGGATGCAGGTGGGGCCCCACAGTTATTTCTTCAGCTACAGCTACCCGGAGAAGCGTCGCAAGAAGCAGCCGGAGGAAGAGGAGTCGCCGCCGGTGAACCTGGCGTTCTCCATCGGTACGTTGGTGTTTGGCGTGATTGTGATTGGTGCGCTGGCCGAGGTGATGTCCAAGACCCTGGACCTGGGCCTGGAAGGCACGGGCGCGCCGCCAGTGATCACGGCGATTGTGGTGGCAGCCATTTCGGCGGCGCCGGAAATTCTGACGGCATTGCGGGCGGCGTTGGCCAACCGTATGCAGTCGGTGGTGAATATTGCCTTGGGCGCGTCGTTGTCGACGGTAATCCTGACGGTGCCCGTGATGGAAGCCATGGCGCTCTATACCGGCCAGCCGTTCCAGATGGCGATGACGCCGGTGCAGACGGTGATGGTGTTTATCACGCTGATTGTCAGTGCGATCAACCTCAATGATGGCGAGACCAATGCCATCGAAGGGATGACGCATTTTGTGTTGTTTGCCACCTTTATCATGTTGTCGTTGCTGGGACTCTAACCAGATTTACTGACCGCAACAGGGCCCAATGTGGGAGCGGGCTTGCTCGCGAAGGCGGCTTGTCAGTCAGCGCATGAGTTGGCTGAACCACTGCCTTCGCGAGCAAGCCCGCTCCCACATTTAGAGCTGCGTCAGGCTCAAGTTCCTGCGATCAAGGCTCTTGCCGCTTGGGTGTGATCAGCAATCAAACCCTTGAGGTCCAGTCCTTCGACTTGGCCGTCAATCACCCGCCATTTACCCGCCACCATCACCCGGTCCGCCCGGTCTGCACCGCACAGCAGCAGCGCAGAAATCGGATCATGGCTACCCGAGAAGCGCAGCTCATCCAGCTTGAACAGTGCCAGGTCGGCTTGCTTTCCTACAGCCAACTCACCGATGTCCGTACGGCCCAGTAACTGCGCTGAACCCTTCGTCGCCCATCCCAGCACGCCTTCGGGGGTGATCTTTTCTGCGCCGTAGCGCAAGCGCTGGATATACAAGGCCTGGCGTGCTTCGAGGATCATGTTCGACGCATCGTTGGACGCCGAGCCGTCCACGCCCAAACCGATAGGCGCACCGGCGGCGAGCAGGTCCAAGGTCGGGCAGATGCCGGAGGCCAGACGCATGTTTGAACTTGGGCAATGGCAGATACCGGTGCCGGCATCGCCCAAGCGCGCAATTTCATCCGGATTGAAGTGAATACCATGGGCCAGCCAAGTGCGTGGGCCGAGCCAGCCGACGCTGTCGAGGTAGTCGACGGTGCGCAGGCCGAAGCGTTGCAGGCAGAAGTCTTCTTCGTCCAGGGTTTCCGCCAGGTGCGTATGCAGGCGCACATCGAGTTTTTCGGCCAGTTCGGCACTGGCGCGCATGATTTCCGGGGTGACGGAAAACGGTGAGCAGGGCGCCAGCGCGATCTGGATTTGCGCGCCATCGCCACGCTGGTGGTATTCGTGGATCAGACGCTGGCTGTCGTCGAGGATCACCTGGCCTTGCTGCACGGTTTGCTGTGGCGGCAGGCCACCATCGGCTTCGCCCAGGCTCATGGAGCCGCGGGTAAGCATGGCGCGCATGCCCAGTTCGCGCACGCTTTGCACCTGAACATCGATCGCATTTTCCAAACCATCGGGAAACAGGTAATGGTGGTCGGCGGCCGTGGTGCAGCCCGAGAGCAGCAGTTCAGCCAGCGCGACTTTGGTGGCGAGGGCGAGTTTTTCCGGGGTGAGGCGCGCCCAGACCGGGTACAGGGTTTTCAACCAGGGGAACAGCGGCTGATTGACTACCGGCGCCCAGGCGCGAGTCAGGGTTTGGTAGAAGTGGTGGTGGGTGTTGATCAGGCCCGGCAGGATCACATGTTCGCGGGCATCGAACACTTGTGCACAGGGTTGCGCGGGCTCTTGTCCCAAGGCCAGCACTTCGGTGATCACACCGTCTTGCAGCACCAAGCCACCACGGGCATCGAGACCATTGGCAGTGAAAATTGCGAGGGGGTTTTTTAACCAGATACGGGTCGCAGGCATTGGCCGGCTCCTCTGAATGATGGGTTCAGGTTTGCCAGCTCAGTGTTGCCCTGTCTGCTGATCCAGGGTCGCCGGTTAAGGCGAGGGAGTAGATTACGTGTAGTTCGAGATCTCGTCCATCTGTAGGAGGATGGACGAGATGGTGTGGGAGGCGGTTACCAGGCGATGGTATCGCCCTTGTAGTCCACGAAGTGGTGGCCGCCTTTACCGGTGTAGGCATTCACTTGATCTACCAGGCCACGCACGCTGGTGTCGACGTCGATATGCGCGTTTTCGCCGCCCATGTCGGTTTTCACCCAGCCCGGATGCAGCGACAACACGGTCAATTTTTGATCACCCAATTGGGTGATGAAACTGTTGGTCATGGAGTTGAGCGCGGCCTTGCTGGCCTTGTACAGCGCCAAGTCCGAGCCATCGGGGATGGTCACGCTGCCCAGTACCGAACTCATGAACGCCAGCACGCCGCTGTCTTTGCGGATCTGCCCGACGAACCGCTGGGCCAGGTTGATCGGTGCCACGGCGTTGGTGAAAAACAGTTGGCCGACTTCCGCCAGGGTGGCGTGGCCCGGTTCCTGATTCGCGGGGCCTTTGACGCCGGCGTTGACGAACAACAGGTCGAAGGTGCGGTCCTTGAGGCGCTGGCTCAGGGCAATCACGGCTTGCTGATCGTCCATGTCGAGTTTCTCGATCTTCACTGGCCCGACGGCTTTCAGGGCATCGGCTTTGCTCGGGTCTCGTACGGTGGCGGTCACGTCCCAGCCGTCCTGGAGCAATTGCTTGACCAGGCCAAGGCCCAGCCCGCGCGAGGCGCCGATGATCAGTGCGGTTTTTGGCGTAGACATGAAAAGCTTCCTTTGGAGTCGCGGTTCAGGGAGTTCAATGTAAGCAGTTTCAGCGTTGTAGCAAGATACGCCCACGGCTGAGGTCGGCGAGTTGAGTTTGCAAGGTGTCGATATGTGCTTCACCCAAGGCAAGCTGTAGTTCGACGCCATTGGCGGTAAAGGTTTCCTCCACCACCAGCCCGCCCAGTTCGGCGACACGCAGTTTTACCAGATTCAATTCGGAGAAACTGCAGGCGCAGCTCAACGGCACCCGGCTGATCAGTTCGATGCGTTCGGCGTTTTGCAGGCATTTGTTCGCGCCACCCCCGTAGGCGCGGGCCAGACCACCGGTGCCGAGTTGGATGCCGCCGTACCAGCGAATGACCAGTACCGCGACCTGGTCAAAACCTTGCGCCTCTATGGCCGCCAGGATTGGTCGACCCGCCGTGCCACCGGGCTCTCCATCGTCATTGCTGCGGTATTGGTCGGCGAGTTTCCAGGCCCAGCAGTTGTGCGTGGCGTTCAGGTCGCTGTGCTGCTCGAAAAACGCCTGGGCGTCTTGCGGGCTGGTGATCGGGGCGGCAAGGGTGATAAAGCGGCTTTTGCGTATTTCTTCACGAAATTCGCAAAGGCCGGTCAGCGTGAAAGACATAAGGCGCTTCGTTTATAGGGCCGGCTTGACGCCACAGCCTTTGAGAATGATGTGGATCAGGTTGTTGCCGGCGTCTTCCATATCCTGCTTGGTCAGCTTGGTACGGCCAGTGACGCGGCAGATTTGGGTGGCGAAGTCGGCGTAATGTTGGGTGCTGCCCCACAACAGGAAGATCAGGTGCACCGGGTCGACGGGGTCCATCTTGCCGGCCTCTATCCAGGCTTGGAACACCGCGGCACGGCCGCTGAACCAGGCGCGATAGTCCTGGCTGAAATATTCGGTCAGGCATTCGCCGCCGCTGATGATCTCCATGGCGAAGATCCGCGAGGCTTGGGGATGACGTCGCGAAAACTCCATCTTGGTGCGGATATAGCGACTCAAGGCGATGGCGGGATCGTCCTCGGCGGTCAGCGCGTTGAATGTGCTGTCCCACAGTTCGAGGATATTGCTGAGTACCGCGATATACAGCCCCAGCTTATTGGTGAAGTAGTAATGCAAGTTGGCTTTAGGCAGTCCGGCACTGGCAGCAATGGTATTCATGCTGGTGCCTTTGTAGCCATGGCGCGCGAATTCGTCTTCAGCAGCCTGGAGGATCGCTTGTTCGTTCTTTTGCCGAATACGGCTGGCGGGTTTTCCGGTGGGGTTGCTGTGGGCAGGAACTTCGAGGCTCATGGAGGTTTCCGTGCTGATCGATAGAGACGACGTGTGCACAGATAACCCACCCTCAAGCCCCAGACAAGTCCCGATGCAATAAAACCGTCAAAGCGGTTCGAGTGTGTCGCTTTCCGATGTGTGGTTTGCGGCAATGGGGCTGGCCTTGGCCTCCGGTAATAACAGGCACAGCACAATGGCCGTCAGGCCGCCGCTGGTGATGGCCGAATCGAACAGGTTCTGCACCAGGGTTGGCATCAGGTGCAGCAGGTTCGGTTGGGCGGCGATGCCCAGGCCGACGCCAAAGGAAGTGGCGATGATCAACATGCTGCGACGGTCCAACGGCGCCTGGGCCAGGATACGCACACCGGCAGCGGCCACGCTGCCGAACATCACTAGCGTTGCGCCGCCCAGAACGGGCTTGGGGATTTGCTGCAGCACTGCGCCAATCAACGGAAACAATCCGAGGCAAAACAACACCACGCCAATGTATAAACCGACATAACGGCTGGCCACGCCGGTGAGTTGGATCACGCCATTATTCTGGGCAAACGTGGTGTTGGGGAAGGCGCTGAACGTGGCGGCGATCATGCAACTGACGCCATCACCCAATACGCCACCCTTGAGCCGGCTTATATAGGAGGGGCCACTGATGGGCTGGCGGGCGATCATGCAATTGGCGGTCAGGTCGCCGACGGTTTCGATGCTGCTGATCAGGTAAATCAGCGCGATCGGTAGGAAAGCGCTCCAGTCGAAGTTGAAGCCGAAGCGAAAGGGAATTGGCAGGCTGACCAGCGGCAGATCGGGCAGGGCTTGGGGTACGAGCTTGCCGCTGAACCAAGCCGCCAGGCTGCCAAGGGCCAGGCCGATGATGATCGCCGAGAGCCGTACCCAGGGGGTGTTGGAACGGTTGAGCAAGATGATCGTCAACACCACGAACACGCCCAACGCCAGGTTGGTGGGCGCGCCAAAGTCGGGCGCGTTGAAACCGCCGCCCAGGTCAGTGATGCCTACTTTGATCAGGCTGATGCCGATGAGGGTAATCACAATTCCGGTCACCAACGGTGTGATCACCCGGCGCAGTTGGCCGATGAAGCGGCTCAGCACGATTTGCACCAAAGCGCCGAAAAAGCACACGCCGAAGATCATCGCCATGATGTCTTCCGGGCTGCCGCCACGTTGCTTCACCAGGAAGCCCGCCGACAATACTGCGCCGAGGAACGCGAAGCTGGTGCCTTGCAGGCAGATCATCCCGGCGCCGATACCAAACGGCCTACGCGCCTGGATGAAGGTGCCGACGCCGGAGACCATCAGTGCCATGCTGATCAAGTAGGGCAAGTGGGCGGTCAGGCCCAAGGTAGAGCCGATGATCAATGGCGGAGTAATGATGCCCACGAAAGCGGCCAGCACATGTTGCAGTGCGGCCAATAAGGCAGGCGCGGGTTTTGGTCGGTCGTTGAGTCCGTAGATCAGGTCGCTGTTGCTGGACGATTCTGGTGGCATGGCGGGCAAGCTCAAGGTCGATGTCCTTGTGCTCTTGCAAAAAACTGTCCAACTGCTCAGCTTTTTGCCGCGACGCCGCGTTAGCGGGTTGCCGCGAGACTTTCCAG
Source organism: Pseudomonas cremoris (assembly GCF_014230465.1). Next base: position 4,344 of record NZ_JAAXCY010000002.1, on the reverse strand, counting down.
GAAACTTTCCAGCACCAAATGGGGGCGGCGGCCCTTGCGCGTGACCGATGCGAGGCTTAAATCGTAAAAACGTGTAGCCGGTTTCAGCGCACGCAGTCGGCCTTGTTGCACCCATAGGCTGGCGTAGTGATCGGGCAGGTAGCCGATGTAGCGGCCAGTGAGGATCAGGAACGCCATGCCTTCGCGGTCAGATGCACTGGCGGTGCAGTTGAGGGCCTGGTAGTGCGCCTGGATGTCGGCTGGCAAGCGGAAGGTGGGGGCGATGGCGTCCTGGCTGTCGATGCGTGTGTCGTCTAGTTGTTTGTTGTCGGCATAAAACAGAGGGTGGCCAACCGCGCAGTAGAGCAATGAGCGTTCGCTGTACAGCGGTTGATATTCCAGTCCTGACAGTGCGCTGGCTTGCGGCACCACGCCGACGTGCAGTCGACCGTCGAGCACACCTTGTTCCACTTCGTTGGGGGCGATCATGCGGATCTGGATCTGCACGTCCGGACCGCGCTCCTTCAGCTGTGCCAACGCGTGGGTAATGCGCATGTGGGGCAGGGTGACGAGGTTGTCCGTGAGGCCGATGATCAACTCGCCGCGCAAATGCTGGTGCAGGCCGTTGACCTCAGTGCGGAAACTTTCCAGGGCACTTAATAGCTGCAGGGCGGATTGGTAGACCTCGCGGCCTTCTTCGGTCAGGGAAAACCCAGCGCGCCCGCGTTGGCAGAGTCTTAAGCCGAGGCGCTGCTCAAGATCACTCATTTGCTGGCTGATCGCCGAACGACCGATGCCAAGCACGGTTTCTGCCGCCGAGAAACCACCGCACTCCACCACGCTGCGAAAGATGCGCAACAGGCGTATGTCGAAGTCGCTGACTTGGGCCAGTGGATCGGGTCGACGGCTGCTCATAGTTTAGTAAAGGCCTGACTGAAGGTTAGAAGAGTTGAATTTCACCGACTTTATCGCCGTGGCAATTTAGCTGCAACAACGCTTTTCAATCCCGACGCTGCCTTTTGCCTTGCGAGGTTTTGCTGATGAACATGCCCGAAAACGCCCCATCGTCCCTGGCCAGCCAACTGAAGTTGGACGCGCACTGGATGCCCTATACCGCCAACCGTAACTTCCAGCGTGACCCGCGCCTGATCGTGGCCGCTGAAGGCAGCTGGTTGACGGATGACAAGGGGCGCAAGGTCTACGACTCGTTGTCGGGTCTTTGGACCTGCGGCGCCGGGCATACCCGTAAGGAAATCCAAGAGGCGGTTGCCAAGCAACTGGGCACCCTGGATTACTCGCCGGGGTTCCAATACGGTCATCCGCTGTCCTTCCAACTGGCAGAAAAGATTACCGACCTGACCCCGGGCAACCTGAACCACGTGTTCTTCACCGACTCCGGTTCTGAGTGCGCTGATACCGCGGTGAAAATGGTGCGCGCCTACTGGCGCCTAAAAGGCCAGGCCACCAAGACCAAGATGATCGGCCGCGCCCGTGGCTACCACGGTGTAAACATCGCCGGTACCAGCCTGGGTGGTGTGAACGGCAACCGTAAGATTTTTGGCCAGGCAATGATGGATGTTGACCATCTGCCGCACACCTTGCTGGCGAGCAATGCGTTCTCCCGTGGCATGCCGGAGCAAGGCGGTATTGCCTTGGCCGATGAATTGCTCAAGCTGATCGAGCTGCATGATGCTTCGAACATCGCTGCGGTGTTTGTTGAGCCGATGGCGGGTTCCGCTGGCGTGCTGGTGCCGCCACAGGGTTACCTCAAGCGTCTGCGCGAGATCTGCGACCAGCACAACATTTTGCTGGTGTTCGATGAGGTGATCACCGGTTTCGGCCGTACCGGCTCGATGTTCGGTGCCGACAGCTTTGGTGTAACCCCGGACCTGATGTGCATCGCCAAGCAAGTCACCAACGGTGCAATCCCGATGGGCGCGGTCATTGCCAGCAGCGAGATCTATCAGACCTTCATGAACCAAGCCACGCCTGAGTACGCGGTGGAATTCCCACACGGTTACACCTACTCGGCGCACCCGGTAGCGTGCGCGGCTGGCCTGGCGGCATTGGACCTGCTGCAGAAGGAAAACCTGGTGCAGAGCGTAGCCGAAGTCGCGCCGCACTTTGAGAATGCGCTGCATGGCTTGAAGGGCAGCAAGAACGTAATCGACATTCGCAACTATGGCCTGGCCGGTGCGATTCAGATTGCCCCGCGTGACGGTGATGCCATCGTGCGTCCATTCGAGGCCGGCATGGCCTTGTGGAAGGCCGGTTTCTACGTGCGCTTTGGCGGCGACACGCTGCAGTTTGGGCCAACCTTCAACAGCAAGCCGCAGGACCTGGATCGTCTGTTCGACGCGGTCGGCGAAGTGCTGAACAAGATCGACTGATTTCTCCTTCTTTATAGAACAACTTTTCAGGAGCCCTGCATGAGCCTTATCCAGCATTTGATCAACGGTGAGTTGGTCAGTGACAGCGGCCGTAGTGCCGATGTGTACAACCCGTCCACCGGCCAAGTGATTCACCAGGTGCCGTTGGCCAGTCGTGAAACTATTCAGCAGGCTATCGACTCGGCCAAGGCTGCGTTTCCTGCGTGGCGTAATACCCCGCCGGCCAAGCGTGCCCAGGTGATGTTTCGTTTCAAGCAATTGCTGGAGCAAAACGAAGCGCGTATCTCGCAGTTGATCAGCGAAGAGCACGGCAAGACGCTGGAGGACGCGGCTGGTGAATTGAAGCGCGGGATCGAGAACGTTGAGTACGCGTGTTCGGCGCCGGAGATTCTGAAGGGTGAATACAGCCGTAACGTAGGACCGAATATTGATGCGTGGTCGGATTTCCAGCCTCTGGGCGTGGTAGCGGGTATCACCCCGTTCAACTTCCCGGCGATGGTGCCGCTGTGGATGTACCCGCTGGCGATTGTCTGCGGTAACTGTTTCATCCTGAAACCGTCGGAGCGTGATCCGAGCTCGACGCTGTTGATTGCACAACTGTTGCAGGAAGCCGGTCTGCCTAAGGGCGTGCTGAGCGTGGTGCACGGTGACAAGGGCGCGGTGGATGCGCTGATCGAAGCGCCGGAGGTGAAGGCGCTGAGTTTTGTGGGCTCGACACCGATTGCCGAGTACATCTATTCCGAAGCCACCAAACGCGGTAAACGCGTGCAGGCCCTGGGCGGTGCGAAGAACCATGCGGTGTTGATGCCGGATGCAGACCTGGATAACGCGGTCAGTGCCTTGATGGGCGCGGCCTATGGTTCGTGCGGCGAGCGTTGCATGGCGATCTCGGTGGCTGTCTGCGTGGGCGACCAGGTAGCGGATGCGTTGATCGCCAAGCTGGTGCCGCAGGTCAAGGCGCTGAAGATTGGTGCCGGCACCTCTTGCGGGCTGGATATGGGGCCGTTGGTGACGGGGCAGGCGCGGGACAAGGTCAGTGGCTATATCGAAGACGGTGTGGCGGCGGGGGCTGAGTTGGTGGTTGATGGGCGCGGCTTGAGCATTGCCGGACATGAGGAAGGTTTCTTCCTGGGTGGCAGCCTGTTTGATCGCGTAACGCCTGAGATGCGCATCTATAAAGAAGAGATCTTCGGGCCAGTGCTGTGCGTGGTGCGGGTGAATAGCCTGGAAGCGGCGATGCAGTTGATCAACGATCATGAATACGGCAACGGTACCTGCATCTTTACTCGTGACGGTGAAGCCGCGCGTCTGTTCTGTGACGAGATTGAAGTGGGCATGGTGGGTGTGAACGTTCCACTGCCGGTGCCGGTGGCATATCACAGCTTCGGTGGCTGGAAGCGCTCGCTGTTTGGCGACTTGCACGCTTATGGGCCGGATGGGGTGCGTTTCTATACCCGTCGCAAAGCGATCACTCAGCGTTGGCCGCAGCGGGCCAGCCATGAAGCCTCGCAGTTCGCGTTCCCTAGCTTGTAACATGAGCTGAAAGTCGGCCCCTTGGGGCCGGCTTTTGTGTTTTTGGGGGTTTTCTGACCTATATGACAGAAATGTGAAGAAACAGGTTGACGGCAGATTCTGGAGGCCTATAATTCGCCCCACTTCCGGCGCAGTCGAAACGGAAAACTCCTTGGTAAACAATGGGTTATGTAGGTTTCGGCAGTCAGTTGCTTCAGCTCATCGAAGCCCGCAAGAAGTTGAAAAAGAGGTGTTGACAGCAGCGTGTAACGCTGTAGAATTCGCATCCCGCTAACGAGTGATCGGAAGCGCAAGTGGTTGAAGTTGTTGAAGAAATCTTCGAAAGCTTCTGAAAATAATCACTTGACAGCAAATGAGGCTGCTGTAAAATGCGCGCCTCGGTTGAGACGAAAGATCTTAACCAACCGCTCTTTAACAACTGAATCAAGCAATTCGTGTGGGT
>NZ_JAAXCY010000029.1 GCF_014230465.1 Pseudomonas cremoris | reverse complement strand
GTAAGCGTCCCGCTAATACACGTTGATTTTAGATATGGCACGCGAAGCAATGCCCGCTTCTTGATAGATGCTTAGCTGAAGGGATTAGTAATTATCGTGCCGGCAAAGCCGGCTCGGCGGGACGTGTCGCATTCCGCACTACTGATCTCTCCATCTCTTTGTTTTCCAACATGATCCCGAATCGGCCAGACAGCTCCTTTCGTCCCTTGGATGTCAATGCGAGTGCCCGACTATCAAGGTCTTGGATAACCCACTTGCGGCTTATGACCGTCTGTAGAAAAGCCGCTCCGAGTGCTCCGGCAAGATGAGGGCGCCGCATGCTCCAGTCCAGGCAGGAGCACGCGAAACGACGCCGTTGTGCCCTTACTTTTTCTATCTCGATACCGAGATCGGTCATGGCTTTTTCGCCGCTCATCGTGAGCTGATACATAGGCTCCCCAGAAACCGGCACGGTTAACCAGCCTGACTCCATGAAATGGTCATGCAGTTGTACAGCCAGTGTTCCTGCCATGTGGTCATAACAGGTACGCGCGAACTGCAATCGGGTTGGGGTCGTGGACACATATCGTGTATCTGCGTTTTGGCTGATCACCATGAGGGCCTCAATAGCCTGGGCCACTTGCGCGTCAGCCAGACTGTAGTAGCGATGCCTGCCCTGCGTGTGCAACCTTACCAATCCGTCCTCTTTTAGTCTTGCCAAATGCGCGCTCGCCGTGGATGCACTCACGTCGGCGATGACGGCCATTTCGGTACTGGTACGGGCGTGGCCGTCCATCAGCGAACAAAGCATTTTCGTCCTCGCTGGTTCGGCAATAGCGCCGGCTACCCGAGAAATCGCGGTGTCATTGCTTCCAGCATCCATATTTCGTTCCTGAGCGAATCGTCACCATGGAGGATGTTCGATAGTAGCCGTTCTTTGTGAACAGGACTTCCGGAATGACGCCTTTTGAAGCAGCTACCCGTACTGATCCCTACATTTATTACTCAGGTCTCAGGCGACAAAACGGCCTGCTATTCGATACAGATCTTCGTTTATGGATTGCAAGTAGTGCCATAGCTGTCGAAGCCATTCTGGGGCATCCCGACTGTCGGGTGCGTCCGCTAAACGAGCCGATACCTCCTGCCATTGCGCAAGGCGTGGCAGGAATGATTTTCGGTCGTTTGATGCGCATGAACGAGGGCCCGCAGCACCTGTGCCCCAGGATGGCTATCGAACCTGCCTTGGCCTCTGTCGAGACAGATAGCATCGCGGACATCGTGTCTCGCGTGGTCGAGACCCTCGATAACCCGGTCGAAAACCTAGATGAGTTGATGTTCACGTTACCGGTTTCCGTCATTGCCGCCTTGATAGGCCTTCCATCCAGCCGGCTACAGGAAGTAGCGAGGCTGACACGGAATTTTGTCGCCTGCCTGTCGCCGTTAAGCAACGAAACTCAACTCGATGAAGCTAATTCCGGGGCTACTCGGCTTAGTCAATTATTCAGCGCGCTGCTGAGTAACGACGATGAAAGTAGCCGCTTCTTGAGCCATATCTGGAGCGGATGCGAAGCCACCGCCTGGACAGATCATGATGCATTGATCGCTAACCTGATCGGCCTTTTGTCACAGACCTGCGAAGCCACCGCAGGCCTGATCGGCAATACCCTTGTAGCGTTGCATCGTAACCTTGATCTGATTAAAGACATGCAATCTACTCCGATGCTCGTTGCAGACTTGGTGGAAGAGGTAGCGCGCTACGACTCGCCCGTGCAAAACACCCGGCGATTCGTTGCGAAGCGATGCACTATCGGGAGCAGCGTCTTGGAGGCGGGTGATACCGTTCTAGTGTTGCTCGCTTCAGCCAATAGGGATCCCTACGCGAACCCAGACCCCGATAGACTCTTGGTCAAACGAACGCAACGACGAACCTTCAGCTTCGGCTCAGGAAGACATCAATGCCCAGGCCAGCAACTTGCATTGACTATCGCCTCTGAGGCGATTTTGGCATGGCTGCATCGACAACCAGCCTCATCTCCTCGTCCTTATCTGTGGAGTTATTTGCCCTCCCTTAATGGTCGCATCCCTTATTTTTATCGTGATCGGGAAACTCAACAATGATCGCAGTTATCTTTGAAGCATGGCCTCATGAGGAGCAATACCAGCGGTATCTTGATCTTGCCGCTGAACTGAAACCATTGCTAGCAGAGCTGGATGGTTTCATCTCAGTTGAGCGTTTCCAAAGCCTAAGTGAACCAGGAAAGGTTCTCTCACTGTCATTTTGGCGTGACGAGGAAGCTATTAAGCGGTGGCGCGGCCTTGAGATACATCGTTCGGCCCAATTAGCAGGCCGTAGGCAGGTTTTCGATGACTATCACCTGCGCATCGCCCAAGTAGTTCGAGATTATAGTCTTGAGGATCGTGATCAAGCGCCGAGCGATAGCAAACAAGCTCATGAATGAAAGAACTGCTTTGTAATCTTTTCCATTTCAAGGGCTCCGTGGCGGAAGCCAGTTATGTGGCAGTAAATCTGCAATCTCACTTGCGCGCTGAGTTGGCAGACGCGTGAGTACATCCTTCAGATAGGCATACGGATCATGCCTGTTGAGCCGTGCAGATTGGATTAGACTCATGATCGCTGCCGCCCGTTTGCCGCTGCGTAGCGATCCTGCAAATAGCCAGTTCTTGCGTCCAAGAGCCCACGGTCGGATTTGGTTCTCAACCCAATTATTGTCAATGGGTACGGCCCCGTCATCAAGGTAGCGCGATAGCGCTGCCCATCGTTTCAAGCTGTAATCCAGGGCTCTGCTGATGGCCGAACCTTCAGGCACGAGATCGCGCTGGCCGATCATCCAGGCATGCAGCCTTTCCATCACCGGTACGGCTTTTTCTTGCCGTATTCGTTGCCGTGAATCTGGCTCCAGGTCGCGGACTTCACTCTCTATTTCGTAAAGCAATTGGATATAGCGAAGAGCTTGTTCGGCGAGCGTGCTTTTGTTCGTGGCATGCAGTTCGAAGAACTTGCGCCGCGCATGGGCCATGCAGCCGATCTCCGTCACCCCGAGTTCGAAGCTGGCCTTGTAGCCACCAAAATCATCGCAGACCAAATTGCCGTTCCAGCCTCGCAGGAAGTTGCGAGCATGCTCACCGGCACGGCTGGGGCTGAAGTCGTAAACCACTGCCGCTGTTTCGCAGAACTGGCTGGTGGCGTAGGCCCAAACATAAGAGCGGTGGGTTTTCTTCGAGCCTGGAGCGAGCATCTGTACCGGTGTTTCGTCGGCGTGGATGACTTGCTGCCCGAGCACTACGTCGCGCAGTGCATCGACCAGCGGCTGTAACTGCACGCCAGTCGTGCCAACCCATTGAGCCAATGTTGAACGTGGGATGCCCAAGCCAGCTCGACCAAAAATCGATTCCTGACGGTAAAGCGGAAGATGATCAGCGAACTTCGCGATCATGACGTGGGCAAGTAACCCGGCAGTCGGGATGCCCTTGTCGATGACCTGCGCCGGTACGGGTGCCTGGATCAGCGTTTCGCAGTCATCGCAAACCCACTTGCCACGAACATGGCGCTCGACGGTAAACGCGCCCGGCGTGTAGTCCAGCTTTTCGCTGATATCTTCACCTATGCGCTTAAGTGCGCAGCCGCATAGGCAGTGGGTGTTGTCCGGTTCGTGATGGATCAACGTGCGTGGGAATTCTGCCGGCAATGCCGTGCGCTTGGGCTTCTGCTTTTTCTCGGTCGCTGCTGGCACTGTCTGCAACGCCTGAAGCTCTGCTTCAATCGCCGCGATATCGGTGTCGATCAGGTCATCTAGCAGGCTGGCCTGCTCAGGACTCATCTGCTCGCTACGCTTGGCAAACTTCAAACGCTTAAGTTGGGCAATCTCGTGGGTCAGTTTCTCGATGACCGTTTGATCGCGGTTGATCTTCTTGCCCATGGTTTCGACCTGCGACAGCAACTGCGCTGCTAAGGCACGCAGCTGGTCGGGGGACATTTGGTCGAGATTAGGCGAAGAAGTCATGCTGCCGACTTTGCCAGAGCAGGCAGTTCGCGGCGATCAACCGATAGGCTAATGGCAGCCGTTAAAGCAGTGTGATCGAGCCGCCGGAACCCACTCGTTGCCATGGCAGGCCCAATACCAAGGCCTGGAGTTGCTCGGTGTCCAACTGCATTTCAGAGCCATGACGAACGCTTGGCCAGTGGAACCTACCCTGGTTCAACCGACGTGCTGCTAGCCAGATACCGAAACCATCATGCACCAGAACTTTAATGCGCGTGGCGCGGCGGTTGGCAAATAGATAAGCACAGTGCGGCTTCGCCGCACCGAACACCGCGATCACCCTGGCTAACGCAGTTTCGGTTCCTGCGCGCATGTCCATCGGCTCGGTGGAGAGCCAGATGGAGTCGATGCGAATCATCGCAGCAGGTCTCGAAGAAAGGTCGCGCAGTCAGCAGCATTTTCTGTTGGCCAGTTCACTTTGACAGTGCCACGCGAGTGCTGGATCTCTACGCAGATATTCGATGATGCCGCTTGCGAGTTTGCTCCTGCCAGCGGTAGGGGTAATGGGAGAAACGCAGGTTGCAGTGCCGTGTTTTTCTGCGTGTGTACCCGAATCCATTTGTGCACGAGGTTTGCGTTGAGGCTATGGCTGAGCGCGATGCTGGCAATCGAAGCGCCGGGCTGGGCACACTCTTGAATGACTTGGATCTTGAAGGATTTGGAATAGGAACGGCGTGTTTGCTGCATGAAATACCCGCTTAAAAGGATAGAACTGGTGCCCACTTAAATTAAGTGCACACCATGTCTTGCCTTTGCGAGGACGGGTAGATGACTTGGCCGGACGCATACG
>NZ_JAAXCY010000028.1 GCF_014230465.1 Pseudomonas cremoris | reverse complement strand
AATGCGCGCCTCGGTTGAGACGAAAGATCTTAACCAACCGCTCTTTAACAACTGAATCAAGCAATTCGTGTGGGTGCTTGTGGGGTCAGACTGATAGTCAACAAGATTATCAGCATCACAAGTTACTCCGCGAGAAATCAAAGATGTAACCAACGATTGCTGAGCCAAGTTTAGGGTTTCTTAAAAACCCAAAGATGTTTGAACTGAAGAGTTTGATCATGGCTCAGATTGAACGCTGGCGGCAGGCCTAACACATGCAAGTCGAGCGGTAGAGAGAAGCTTGCTTCTCTTGAGAGCGGCGGACGGGTGAGTAATGCCTAGGAATCTGCCTGGTAGTGGGGGATAACGTTCGGAAACGGACGCTAATACCGCATACGTCCTACGGGAGAAAGCAGGGGACCTTCGGGCCTTGCGCTATCAGATGAGCCTAGGTCGGATTAGCTAGTTGGTGGGGTAATGGCTCACCAAGGCGACGATCCGTAACTGGTCTGAGAGGATGATCAGTCACACTGGAACTGAGACACGGTCCAGACTCCTACGGGAGGCAGCAGTGGGGAATATTGGACAATGGGCGAAAGCCTGATCCAGCCATGCCGCGTGTGTGAAGAAGGTCTTCGGATTGTAAAGCACTTTAAGTTGGGAGGAAGGGCAGTTACCTAATACGTAATTGTTTTGACGTTACCGACAGAATAAGCACCGGCTAACTCTGTGCCAGCAGCCGCGGTAATACAGAGGGTGCAAGCGTTAATCGGAATTACTGGGCGTAAAGCGCGCGTAGGTGGTTTGTTAAGTTGGATGTGAAATCCCCGGGCTCAACCTGGGAACTGCATTCAAAACTGACTGACTAGAGTATGGTAGAGGGTGGTGGAATTTCCTGTGTAGCGGTGAAATGCGTAGATATAGGAAGGAACACCAGTGGCGAAGGCGACCACCTGGACTAATACTGACACTGAGGTGCGAAAGCGTGGGGAGCAAACAGGATTAGATACCCTGGTAGTCCACGCCGTAAACGATGTCAACTAGCCGTTGGAAGCCTTGAGCTTTTAGTGGCGCAGCTAACGCATTAAGTTGACCGCCTGGGGAGTACGGCCGCAAGGTTAAAACTCAAATGAATTGACGGGGGCCCGCACAAGCGGTGGAGCATGTGGTTTAATTCGAAGCAACGCGAAGAACCTTACCAGGCCTTGACATCCAATGAACTTTCTAGAGATAGATTGGTGCCTTCGGGAACATTGAGACAGGTGCTGCATGGCTGTCGTCAGCTCGTGTCGTGAGATGTTGGGTTAAGTCCCGTAACGAGCGCAACCCTTGTCCTTAGTTACCAGCACGTCATGGTGGGCACTCTAAGGAGACTGCCGGTGACAAACCGGAGGAAGGTGGGGATGACGTCAAGTCATCATGGCCCTTACGGCCTGGGCTACACACGTGCTACAATGGTCGGTACAGAGGGTTGCCAAGCCGCGAGGTGGAGCTAATCCCATAAAACCGATCGTAGTCCGGATCGCAGTCTGCAACTCGACTGCGTGAAGTCGGAATCGCTAGTAATCGCGAATCAGAATGTCGCGGTGAATACGTTCCCGGGCCTTGTACACACCGCCCGTCACACCATGGGAGTGGGTTGCACCAGAAGTAGCTAGTCTAACCTTCGGGAGGACGGTTACCACGGTGTGATTCATGACTGGGGTGAAGTCGTAACAAGGTAGCCGTAGGGGAACCTGCGGCTGGATCACCTCCTTAATCGACGACATCAGCTGCTCCATAAGTTCCCACACGAATTGCTTGATTCATTGAAGAAGACGATAAAGAAGCAGCCCGAAATTGGGTCTGTAGCTCAGTTGGTTAGAGCGCACCCCTGATAAGGGTGAGGTCGGCAGTTCGAATCTGCCCAGACCCACCAATTTTGTGTGGGAAACGCCTGTAGAAATACGGGGCCATAGCTCAGCTGGGAGAGCGCCTGCCTTGCACGCAGGAGGTCAACGGTTCGATCCCGTTTGGCTCCACCACTACTGCTTCTGAAAGTTTAAAGCTTAGAAATGAGCATTCCATCAAGGTGATGGTGAATGTTGATTTCTAGTCTTTGATTAGATCGTTCTTTAAAAATTTGGGTATGTGATAGAAAGATAGACTGAACGTTACTTTCACTGGTAACGGATCAGGCTAAGGTAAAATTTGTGAGTTCTCTTAATTGAGAAATTCGAATTTTCGGCGAATGTCGTCTTCACAGTATAACCAGATTGCTTGGGGTTATATGGTCAAGTGAAGAAGCGCATACGGTGGATGCCTTGGCAGTCAGAGGCGATGAAAGACGTGGTAGCCTGCGAAAAGCTTCGGGGAGTCGGCAAACAGACTTTGATCCGGAGATGTCTGAATGGGGGAACCCAGCCATCATAAGATGGTTATCTTGTACTGAATACATAGGTGCAAGAGGCGAACCAGGGGAACTGAAACATCTAAGTACCCTGAGGAAAAGAAATCAACCGAGATTCCCTTAGTAGTGGCGAGCGAACGGGGACTAGCCCTTAAGTGGCTTTGAGATTAGCGGAACGCTCTGGAAAGTGCGGCCATAGTGGGTGATAGCCCTGTACGCGAAAATCTCTTAGTCATGAAATCGAGTAGGACGGAGCACGAGAAACTTTGTCTGAATATGGGGGGACCATCCTCCAAGGCTAAATACTACTGACTGACCGATAGTGAACTAGTACCGTGAGGGAAAGGCGAAAAGAACCCCGGAGAGGGGAGTGAAATAGATCCTGAAACCGTATGCGTACAAGCAGTGGGAGCCCACTTTGTTGGGTGACTGCGTACCTTTTGTATAATGGGTCAGCGACTTATTTTCAGTGGCGAGCTTAACCGAATAGGGGAGGCGTAGCGAAAGCGAGTCTTAATAGGGCGTCTAGTCGCTGGGAATAGACCCGAAACCGGGCGATCTATCCATGGGCAGGTTGAAGGTTGGGTAACACTAACTGGAGGACCGAACCGACTACCGTTGAAAAGTTAGCGGATGACCTGTGGATCGGAGTGAAAGGCTAATCAAGCTCGGAGATAGCTGGTTCTCCTCGAAAGCTATTTAGGTAGCGCCTCATGTATCACTGTAGGGGGTAGAGCACTGTTTCGGCTAGGGGGTCATCCCGACTTACCAAACCGATGCAAACTCCGAATACCTACAAGTGCCGAGCATGGGAGACACACGGCGGGTGCTAACGTCCGTCGTGAAAAGGGAAACAACCCAGACCGTCAGCTAAGGTCCCAAAGTTATGGTTAAGTGGGAAACGATGTGGGAAGGCTTAGACAGCTAGGAGGTTGGCTTAGAAGCAGCCACCCTTTAAAGAAAGCGTAATAGCTCACTAGTCGAGTCGGCCTGCGCGGAAGATGTAACGGGGCTCAAACCATACACCGAAGCTACGGGTATCACGTAAGTGATGCGGTAGAGGAGCGTTCTGTAAGCCTGTGAAGGTGAGTTGAGAAGCTTGCTGGAGGTATCAGAAGTGCGAATGCTGACATGAGTAACGACAATGGGTGTGAAAAACACCCACGCCGAAAGACCAAGGTTTCCTGCGCAACGTTAATCGACGCAGGGTTAGTCGGTCCCTAAGGCGAGGCTGAAAAGCGTAGTCGATGGAAAACAGGTTAATATTCCTGTACTTCTGGTTATTGCGATGGAGGGACGGAGAAGGCTAGGCCAGCTTGGCGTTGGTTGTCCAAGTTTAAGGTGGTAGGCTGGAATCTTAGGTAAATCCGGGATTCTAAGGCCGAGAGCTGATGACGAGTTACCTTTTAGGTAACGAAGTGGTTGATGCCATGCTTCCAAGAAAAGCTTCTAAGCTTCAGGTAACCAGGAACCGTACCCCAAACCGACACAGGTGGTTGGGTAGAGAATACCAAGGCGCTTGAGAGAACTCGGGTGAAGGAACTAGGCAAAATGGCACCGTAACTTCGGGAGAAGGTGCGCCGGTGAGGGTGAAGGACTTGCTCCGTAAGCTCATGCCGGTCGAAGATACCAGGCCGCTGCGACTGTTTATTAAAAACACAGCACTCTGCAAACACGAAAGTGGACGTATAGGGTGTGACGCCTGCCCGGTGCCGGAAGGTTAATTGATGGGGTTAGCTAACGCGAAGCTCTTGATCGAAGCCCCGGTAAACGGCGGCCGTAACTATAACGGTCCTAAGGTAGCGAAATTCCTTGTCGGGTAAGTTCCGACCTGCACGAATGGCGTAACGATGGCGGCGCTGTCTCCACCCGAGACTCAGTGAAATTGAAATCGCTGTGAAGATGCAGTGTATCCGCGGCTAGACGGAAAGACCCCGTGAACCTTTACTATAGCTTTGCACTGGACTTTGAATTTGCTTGTGTAGGATAGGTGGGAGGCTTTGAAGCGTGGACGCCAGTCTGCGTGGAGCCATCCTTGAAATACCACCCTGGCAACTTTGAGGTTCTAACTCAGGTCCGTTATCCGGATCGAGGACAGTGTATGGTGGGTAGTTTGACTGGGGCGGTCTCCTCCTAAAGAGTAACGGAGGAGTACGAAGGTGCGCTCAGACCGGTCGGAAATCGGTCGTAGAGTATAAAGGCAAAAGCGCGCTTGACTGCGAGACAGACACGTCGAGCAGGTACGAAAGTAGGTCTTAGTGATCCGGTGGTTCTGTATGGAAGGGCCATCGCTCAACGGATAAAAGGTACTCCGGGGATAACAGGCTGATACCGCCCAAGAGTTCATATCGACGGCGGTGTTTGGCACCTCGATGTCGGCTCATCACATCCTGGGGCTGAAGCCGGTCCCAAGGGTATGGCTGTTCGCCATTTAAAGTGGTACGCGAGCTGGGTTTAGAACGTCGTGAGACAGTTCGGTCCCTATCTGCCGTGGACGTTTGAGATTTGAGAGGGGCTGCTCCTAGTACGAGAGGACCGGAGTGGACGAACCTCTGGTGTTCCGGTTGTCACGCCAGTGGCATTGCCGGGTAGCTATGTTCGGAATAGATAACCGCTGAAAGCATCTAAGCGGGAAACTAGCCTCAAGATGAGATCTCACTGGAACCTTGAGTTCCCTGAAGGGCCGTCGAAGACTACGACGTTGATAGGTTGGGTGTGTAAGCGCTGTGAGGCGTTGAGCTAACCAATACTAATTGCCCGTGAGGCTTGACCATATAACACCCAAGCAATTTGCTGACCTGAAAAGGCACCAGATTGCGGTGTGTGAAGACGAAATGAACCGAAAGTTCGACGTTCACAAAACACCGAAAGCTGTCACATACCCAATTTGCTGAAGCGAGGCCAACAGGTCACGACTCAGTACCCGAATTTCTTGACGACCATAGAGCATTGGAACCACCTGATCCCATCCCGAACTCAGCAGTGAAACGATGCATCGCCGATGGTAGTGTGGGGTTTCCCCATGTGAGAGTAGGTCATCGTCAAGATTAAATTCCAGAACCCCTGATTGCTAACGCAGTCAGGGGTTTTGTTT
>NZ_JAAXCY010000027.1 GCF_014230465.1 Pseudomonas cremoris | reverse complement strand
AACCGATTGTCAGGAAGACACGAGACAATTCTTTGGTTCACTAAGGAAGATGAATACACATTCAACCTTGATCCAATTAGGGTGCCGTCCAAATATCCGAACAAAAAATACTATAAAGGTGAAAAAGCAGGGCAGTTATCAGGAAACCCGTTGGGTAAAAATCCTGGTGATATGTGGATACTTCCTAATGTGAAAAATAACCACGTCGAGAAGACCATCCACCCTTGCCAGTTCCCTGTTGAGCTGGTCGAGCGTCTGGTTCTCTCGCTCACGAATCCCGGCGATGCAGTGTTTGATCCCTACATGGGCGTGGGTTCTACCGCAGTGGCAGCCCTCAAGCATGACCGACGCACCTATGGATGTGATGTCATACGCGAATACGTTGATGTAGCATGGGAACGAGTTCACGCCCTCAGGGCAGGAACACTCGACACTAGACCGATGCATAAGCCGGTCTACGACCCTACGTTGCCCAATGGCGGACATTAGATGCGAATTGTTCAGTACTACTCCCACTTAAATGGATTTGAATACCTTCAGTACCATAAGCCTAAAATATGGGCAGAGGTTGAAGCTATTATTGCGGGAGTAGATGCTGAACGGTGCAGGACAAAAGCATCTGCCGAAGCAAGAAAAGCAGGGAAAACTCTTTATTCGCCTGTAGATATGAATGCCGAGTTTAAACAGCTATTTGAAAAAAACAATTGGAAAGAAGAGAGAGTTACTAACTGGTTATCTGAGGACACCAGGATTTTACGTCAGATTGTAAACCTGAAACCTGATGACCAGAAAAGAACTATTGAGGAAGGCAATCAAGAACCAATCATGACCTATAATCAAACCGACTTCATTAAGGATCGGGTTGCGGTTGAAGTGCAGTTTGGTAAATATTCTTTTGTTGCCCACGACCTTTTCGTCAAACACATGTCTTTCTATATCAACGGCAACATCGATGTTGGTATAGAGATTGTTCCAATGAAGTCCATGGAACGAGATATGTCATCTGGCGTTCCTTATTATGAAAGGGATTTGTTCAATCTAATGAGGCAAGGCCGTGGTATTCCAGCAGTGCCTATTATCCTGGTAGGCATTGCGCCCTAATTCAGTACCAGTGACTTGGAACCTCAACACCATAGTTTTTTGCCACCGTTTCTAGCATGGCAATAATCTCTGCATGGTTAGCCTGGTCTATCTGTTGCCAGGCGGTGCGGCGAGCTAACAGGTCTTTAAGTTCACCTAGTCTGTACATTCCCAGCCGGTGAAAATTCCCCCAACTGGGAATACCAAAGAGGTTATAGATTGTGACTGTTGAATCCCGCTCACTAGCCAGCCGTTTTTCACCGGTCAGCTTCTCGGCAGCCTCTTCGGCATCGTCACGATCATCGTAGGTAAACAGTAGCTTCATTGGATCGCTGCTCCAGTATCTGAGCTGCGATTTTGCCTGACCCTCCGTAACTCCTAAAGCGAAAGCACCACTATCGCGGATATGAGCCGTAGCGTGAAGCTCAAAAGCGCCTGGCCACGACCACTACACGCCCACTCGGCACGGCCTGGTTAAACCGAACGACAGGAACGCCAGCCTTGGCGGTTGATCAACGGAACTAGCGTTCTCTGGGGAAATTGCGGCTTCGTGAGCGTTCCCGTTCTGGGTCACGCTTATCGTTCTCGCGCTTGGCAGTTTCTAGGCGCTCAGCTCGTTCGATCCGTTCACGCTCAGCGGCCAGGCGCTCAGCATTGGCCACCCACTCGCGTTGTGGCTGATACTGCGCCTTGATCTTGGCCGTCTCTTCGCGCCTGATCTGCAGATAGGCTTTGTCGGCCTGCTCGATCTTCGCCGGCAGTGCTTCCAGCGCCGTGTTCGCGGCCTTCACGGCGTTTTCGCGCTCAACCAAGTAATCCGGCTTGTTCAGTCCAATAGCCGCCATTTTGGCACGCATGGGGTGCCGCTCCGACCACTCTTCAATTTCCACCATCGCTTGGTATTTTCGGGCCTGTGCCTCGTTACGCTCTTGCGTCAGGTCGCGCACCTTGGCGTAAGCCGTGGTCACGGGCGACGACTGAGCTGCAACGTCAGCGGCATCCATGAACGCCGGACGGCCATGGCGGCGCTTGTACTGCTCGATGTCCTGCCGAATCTCGGCGGCGGTCTTGGTCTTTTCGACCGGACGGCGGCGCTCCCGCTCGGCCGCGAGGTCGATAATCTGCGCGCTGACCCGCTCCCGCTCGACGTTGTTCGCCATCACTTGGCGGTTGCCGTCGCCCCGGTCGGACGCCTTGCCCCGGCGCTCCATGTCCGTAGCGACTGCGCCAAGGTGCGTGGTGGCTTCGCGGTCGATGCCCTGAGCGGCAAGGCTGCGATGGTCGATCCGCTCGGCACGGCCTTCGCGCTCCAGGGCGCGATTGGTTAGGTCGGCCCAACGCTCGCGCAACTGCTCGATGTCGTGCGCGCTGCGCCCCTCAATTCCAGCCTTAGCGCGGTCTTTGTCGCCCAGCTCCAAGGCGGTTTTATTGCCGAGCTCGATGCCATCAACCCCCCGGCTGACTTCCCGGGTCGTCATCAGAATGTGGGCATGGTGATTGCGCTGGTCGCCTTCCTGGTCTGGGCGATGAATCGCCACGTCCACGGCCACACGATAACGCTCGGCCAGTTCGCGGGCGAAGTCGCGGGCCAACTCTTTGCGGCCAGCCTCCCCCAGCTCGGCGGGCAAACCCACGATCCATTCGCGGGCAGTGCGCGAGTCCTTACGCTTTTCGGCGGCTTCAGCGGCGTTCCACAGCTCGGAACGGTCGGCGGTTCCGCCGTCCGGCATCAGGATTTCAGCCGACTCGACACCCGCCCGGCGGGTGTAGTCGTGGATCAAGCCGGTGCGTTGATCGACCAACTCACTACCAGACCGATAAGCAGCAGCAGCAACGGACGAACGTCCGGCGCTTCTCGCTATCGGTTTGGTGGTGCAGTGGAAAATTGCCACGGCTCTTGATTCCTGTGCTTTTGATTTTGCTTTAGCCCCGCAGGGCGTACTGGGTTGCGTAGCAACCCGTAAGTGCGCACTTTGCAGTTCGCTTCGCTCTCTGGCTGCGTGATATCGTAGCACGACCGAAAGAGAGGAGGCGGGATAAATGGCGCTGACGATAGAGCAAAAAATCGCACAAAAGGAAGCCGAATTGGCTCGCCTTCGTAATCAGAGCCGGGCGCTCGAAAACGGGCAAAAAATCATTTTGGGCGGGATGCTTTTGGCCGAAGCGCGCAAGGACGCAAAAATACGCCATTGGCTCTTGAGCATGGTTCAGGCCACCGTGAAGCGAGACGTCGATCAGCGGCGCCTCGCGCCGCTGATCGACGAGCTCGCCGCCCTGGATAAAACACTATGAGGTGGCAATGGCGTTACATACATAAAGCTATGGAGAGGCTGCCGTATGACATTTGAAAGAGATGAACTGGCCAAATACGAAACAGCCATTAGCACCATAGGGAATGTCAGGGCCCTGGCATCCCAGCATTTAGCTGATGAACGCAAAAAGGCAAAGCCAAACGAGGCGCATATAACCTATTTGCGTAATTGGCAGGGGCACTTGCTCCAAGTGCAGCGTGGATTGACCATAACTGACCACGCTGCCGTAAGCACCGCTACGGCCACCTATGCGCAAATACTGAAGAACCGAAGCACAGCCCCCAACTTTCCGTTAGAACTGCCCATATGGACATCTAGAGGCCCTGCGAGCGGTCTTTGCAGAGGCTCAGATCGCCGGGAGGCCAAACCATGAAATGGCATTGGCGCTACCTCGCACTGATCTGGCTCGTCTGGTGGGCTTGGACGCAGCAACTAGGCTTTTCAACCCCGCTGACTGGTTGGGTCAAGCTGGCGGTGATGGGCGCCGCCGTCTGGTACGGGCTGGGATTCGTGAAAGTCCTCATAGAAAAATATCTGCCAGAGGGTCGCAGCGATCCCAAGGTGGTAAGGGGGGTTGAACTCTCCACCTCGGCAAGCCTTCTGTGTGCACTAGAACTGACGGCACGGGGCATTACCCGCACCGATGAGCGCGGCAATGTCACTCCGGAATGGCGCAAGGCGGAAAACGACCTTCGCCGCGATCCGACCAAATACCACGACAAGAACGTTTTTGACGGGTGGGTGAGGCTGGCACAGACGCCAATCCCACCCGCCAATGAGGCCCTGCACATCGCCATCACGGCTAGCACCGGGGCCGGTAAGTCGGTCGCACTGCGCGGCTTGCTGGCCGACATTCGGGCGCGTGGTGATCGCGCCATTGTTATCGACAACGGCGGCGAATTTGGGGCCGAATTCGGCGCACCTGGTGACCTGGTGCTGTCGCCGTTCGATAAACGCTCGCTTGGCTGGAACTTGGTGAACGAAATCCGTGAATCGCACGACTGGATGCGCATTACACGTTCGGTCGTACCGGACGGCCAAGGCAGCGAGCGCGCATGGCACGAAATGGCGCAAAAGCTGCTCGCTAACTTGGGCATGAATACCCATGTCGATAACGCCGAATTGTTGCGGATCGCCACCGGCTACAGCGCCGAAGCCCTGCAACCATTGCTTGCGGGCACCTCGTCCAGCGTTTTGACTCAAGACGGTGGTGACCGCCTGTTGACCAATATTCGCTCGGTTTTTGGCACAGTGTTGCAATGCTGGCAGTTCATGCGCGGCGGCGGCTTCTCCCTCCGCGAATATATGCAAAGCACTGATCCACGTTGGCTGTGGGTGCCGTTCAAGGAGTCCGAATTAGGCGTCTCCCGCGATCTAATCGCCTGCTGGATGGATATTTTGGTATCGGCGGGGCTTGAACGCGCCGAAGGCGGGCAAAACACGTGGATCATCATTGACGAGCTGGACACGCTCGGAGAGTTAGCCAGCTTGATTGCCGCCACCACCAAACTCCGCAAACGCAACGTGCGTGTGGTCGTAGCCTTCCAGTCCTACAGTCAGCTCGTGTCCACTTACGGCAGGGAACGTGCCTCGACGCTACTCAACTGCTTTTCGAACAAGCTCATTTTGCGTTCCGTAGATGGCGAGACAGCGGAAAAGCTGGCCCGAGAATTGGGCGAGCGCGAACGCTGGAAGTTGTCCAGCACCTCGAAAGGGCAAAGCGCATCGTCCACCGAATCGCTCCAGCGGGAACAGGCCGTGATGCCCTCCGAGCTTCAAAACCTCCCCGATCTGCAGGGCTATATCAATCTCGCGGGCGACTACCCGATTGGACGCTGCCAGGTGTCGTTGGAAGCGACTAAACCACGGCATGGGCCAGTGATATACCCTGAAGGGCTCCCGACCTATCTGGGTGACGACTGAGAGCCAAAGGACGTTGTGGAAGTGGATGACAGCCCTTTCACTGTCTAACACGCAAGCGAAGCGCGCAGGGCGTAAGCCAGCGCCGTGAAGGAGCGAAGCAGCCCGTGTAAGGCCTAGAGTTTGTGTGCGGTGTAAGACGGGCGCACAGCGACTGGAACGGCGCTTGATCTTGCTTCGCACGATCTCAAACTCGCGAATTCCCGTTAAAAAAATCAGTTACAGGCGGCCTATGGCCGCCCGGCGCTTTGCGCCGTTACGGGGCAAAGAGCACCAACGAGCCGTCTGGGACAGTTACCCACCTCGCTTCGCTCCGTGGATAACTATCAGACTGACGCCTCGCTGCGCTCGTTGTCGGGCCGTCCCAAATCCCTGGCCGGAAAAAGCACCCGACCAGCGATTTGGAACGACCTGGACGTGATAGAGCATATCGTCTCTGACGTTTTTCGAAGCAACACCAAAATCACAGGCTAAACGCGGACTGAGGTCGGCGGCTGCGTTCATCGCAGCCTGCAAGACCGCAAGCGGTGGCGCCGCAGGCGGCACCACTTAGCCCCGCTCCTAAAAGAAAAAGAGGGCACTTCTGGACGAAAAAGTCTGAACACCAGTAAATACGTGGCCTGCAGCCATTTTTTGACCTGCTTGATATGTTCACTCTAGGGTGAACATATATGTTCACTAGCTGAGTGAACATTTACCATCTGAGTGAACATCTTGTGCGCACGCGGCGTTCATATATACTGAACATCATGTTCACCAGGCCGAACGGATATGTTCACTTGAAACAGATCAGAAAAGACCCCGCTGATTTCGCCATGCTGACCCGTGGTTACATCCGAGACATTCGTGAATTGTCTCGGCGTAGCCCTAGCGCGTTTCAAGTCTTCATGCTGCTGACGGAGCGGATGAATAAGACCAACGCGATTGTTATCAGCCAGTCCACTCTCTGCCAGATCCTCAACTACGGCAGAACGGCGATACATAACGCCATTCGCCTACTTGAGTCAGAGCGCTGGCTCCAAATCGTGAAAATCGGGACAGCTAACGGCTATGTCATCAACTCCAAGGTCGTTTGGCGGGACCATAGCGGCAAGCGATACGCGTCGTTCTACGCCGAGGTAGTGGTCAGCGAAAGCGATCAGGGGAGGCCTGTTGAGGACTGGGATAATGTCGAGTTGCGCCATGTTCCCGTTCTTCAGGCCGGCGAACATCCGATATCTACCGGCGATTTGCCTCCCCCGGACCAAGCTGAATTATTGCCAGTCACAAGGGATGAAGTGCCCCGCGTTAGGGGCTCTGACATCCAAGATATGGAGACTGACAATGAATCTAGCCGACGTTAAACAGCATCTCCGTCAACTCGGGGCGCTGGTCCATGACATGGAAAGCATCCTGGACGATGGCACAGAGGATGCGCCATTGGCTTTCTTTGAAGCATGCGAGGATGTACAGCATCAGATAACGCAGCTTATGCGCGCCTCCTTTATCGCAGTTTAGGTAAGCACGAGTAAAGTGGCACACCAAATCGAGGAGCGGTGACACATGGCGTGGCACACTATCCAAGAGGCACAGCAGTTGACCGGAAAGAGCCGTCGAACGCTCTACCGGGATATGTCTAAAGGCCGTCTATCTTGGGCGCCTGAGGGTGATAACGCCCGTCGATTGGAGACGTCTGAGCTAATCCGCGTCTATGGCACTTTGCTCCCAGTGGCACAGTCTGAGATTGAGAAACCGGCACACGCTGGCACTGGTGTTGGCACACAAGACACGGCCCTGATCTTGGCCGAATTGAAAGCTCTACGGGAAGAAGTCGCCGAACTTCGCCAGGCGATGCGCTTGATCGAGCACAAACCTGATCCTGTGCCATCTGTCATACCTGACACGCCCGAAGGCGTGCCAGATTCACCGCAGCTACCGCTGCCGTGGTGGAAAAAATGGGCCTTCCGCCAGTAAGACTGGGCGAAAGACGGTGTTGCATTACGAGCAGTACCTGATAGCTGCGTCGATCACCAGGATGATACCGAGGGACACTTAGGCACCTCCGGATTGCTGCTTGACCTGCCGAAGCAGCATTGGCGGTTGATCCACAAGGACTAGCGGTTCCGTTATTCGACGAACACCTCACACGGCTCGGCTAAGTGCTGGATCTCTAGCAGAGAATGCCGTATATTTGTAATACGCAGAGGTGACCATGAAAGCCAATACAGTGAATTCAGATAACCAAGACGCCGTTCTTGTACATAAAGACAATCTTCTTTTTATGCGGGGCTTAGAAAACGAATCAATGAAGCTGATCGTTACGTCTCCTCCGTACAACATCGGAAAGTCATACGAAAAACGCTCATCTCTTGAGGATTATATACGTGGCCAAACGCAAGTAATTTCTGAGTGCGTCCGTTTGCTTCATCCGCAGGGTTCAATATGCTGGCAGGTCGGTAATCATGTCCAAAAGGGCGAAATTTTCCCGCTAGACATAGTTCTTTATCATCTATTCAAAGATCACGGACTAAAACTAAGAAACCGCATAATATGGCATTTTGAGCACGGGTTACATTGTAAGAACCGATTGTCAGGAAGACACGAGACAATTCTTTGGTTCACTAAGGAAGATGAATACACATTCAACCTTGATCCAATTAGGGTGCCGTCCAAATATCCGAACAAAAAATACTATAAAGGTGAAAAAG
>NZ_JAAXCY010000026.1 GCF_014230465.1 Pseudomonas cremoris | reverse complement strand
CAGTTGGCCGCAGGCGTCGTAGCCATAGCGCAGGGTGCCCCAGCCTTGGTGCTCAGCGGTGAGGCGGTTTTGCGCGTCGTATTCGTAGGCTAGAGCCCAGTGACCGTCTTCGACGCTTAGGAGGTTGAGCAATTCCTCCCCAGTCACCATCGACACCGGGCAGCCATTAGTGGCTGTTTTATCCGCACTCGAAGTGACATCCCCGTTCGGGTTCTTTCCAGAAACGGGCACATCATCCACGTGCTCTTTGTGCTTCTCGATCTTCAGCTCACCCCCCACCGGGCAACGGGCTACGGTCGAAAAATCAGCATCGCTCATGCTCACCGACCGCTGCGAATCCCCCGCCCGCAACACCCGATCCATCCCCAGCAACGACGGCATATCCAACGCGTGACTTGCCGAATCCAATGCGTGCGAATACCAGGCGTTCATCTGCTGGCGATAGATCGCCAGGCTCTGATGAAAACCATCGAGTTCAAATTCGATATGGGTAATGTGGGAAGTGTTGGTCATCCTTGACGGCTCCCTACAGGAGCAGCGTCTGAAAGGACCCGGTCAACAAAAACGCTCACAAGAAAAACCATCTGCAATCCCTCGCACTGTGTATTCAGGCGAGGGACTTTGCAGAGGTTGTCAGGGCAGGGGAGTAGAGCTTATCCGGCGGTTATGTGGGAAGTTTCGGCAGTTTTCGTCTTCGCCCGGCCCAGCACCAGGCTGCACAACGCCGGCAGGAACAACAGCGTCAGCACCGTGCCCACCAACACCCCGCCAATCAGCACGTAGGCCAGCGATGACCAGAACACCGACAGCGTCAGCGGGATAAACGCCAACGCTGCCGCCAACGCGGTCAGGATCACCGGTCGCGCTCGCCGCACCGTGGCTTCGATGATCGCTTCGCGAATCGCCATGCCCTGTTCCTGATTCTGGCGGATCTGGTCGGTGAAGATCAGCGTGTTGCGCATCAGAATCCCGCCAATCCCGATCAACCCCAGGATCGCGTTAAAGCCGAATGGCTGATTGAACAGCAACAAGGTCGGCACCGCCCCAATCAAGCCCAATGGCGCGGTGGCGAAGACCATGAACATCACGCCGAACGAGCGCACCTGGAACATGATCACTGTGAGGGTCAGCAGGATCATGATCGGGAACAACGCCGCCAGGGCGACGTTGGCTTTGGCACTTTCTTCCACGGGGCCGCCGATGTCGATCTGGTAGCCGGCGGGCAACGTGGCGATCAGCGGTTGCAGGTCCTTGTACACGGCCATTTCCACGTCGGGCGGTTGTACGCCGTCGATGATGTCGGCGCGCACTTCCACGGTGGCCGCGCGGTTGCGGCGCTTGAGGATGGGCTCCTCCATCACCGCCTGGAAATGCCCGACCTGCGCCAGCGGCACCGAGGTGCCAGTGCTGTTGGTGAGGGTCATGTTGTTGAGGTTGCCGAGGTTTTCGCGCTGGCTGCCTTGGGCGCGGGCAACCACGGACACGGTGCGGTTGCCTTCGCGGACTTCGGTGATCGGGTTGCCGCTGAGCAGGGCGTTGAGCTGGGATTTGACTTCGTTGGGCGTGAAGCCCAGCAGCCGCAGGCGGTCTTGATCCAACACCAGGCGATAGCCGCTGGTACGCTCGCCCCAATCGAGGAAGGCGTCCTTGGTCAGTTTGTTGGCGGCAACGACTTTGCGCACGTCTTCGGACACGCTGCGCAGCACCTCCACATTGGGCCCAGAGACACGGAACACCACCGGGAACGGTACGGGCGGGCCGAACAGCAGTTGGGTCACGCGCACGCGCGCAGAGGGAAATTCCCCGGCAGCAATGCGCTCACGCATGCGTACTTTCAAGGCATCACGGGCATGGGAGTCCGGCGTCTGTACGATGAGTTTGGCAAACGCCGGGTCCGGCAGCTCAGGGTTCAGCGACAGGAAAAAACGCGGCGCGCCGCCGCCCACATAGGTGTCGACCAGGCTGGTCTGCGGCTCTTGCAGCAGCGCCTTCTCCAGCTGCGCGGCCACCGCTTCGGTGCTTTTGAAGGCACTGCCCGGTGGCATGTACACCTCCAGGATCAACTCGGAGCGATCGGAGTTAGGGAAGAACTGTTTCTTGACTACACCCATGCCCAGCCCGCACAACACAAACGCCGTCACCACCAAACCAGTGACCAGCCAGCGCCGGCGTACACAGGCTTCCACCAGACCGCGCAGTTTCTGGTAGTAACTCCCGGCGTAAATCGCGTCATGGCCGCCCGGTACCGGTTTGATCTGCGGCAGCAATTTCACGCCGAGGTAGGGGGTGAACACCACTGCGACCAACCAGGAAGAAATCAGCGCAAAACCTACGATCCAGAAGATATTGCCGGCATATTCCCCGGCGCCGGAGCGCGCAAACCCTACCGGCAGAAAGCCGATGATGGTCACCAACGTGCCGGTCAGCATCGGCGCAGCGGTGGAGCTCCAGGCAAAGGTCGCGGCATGTATCCGGTCAAAACCCTCTTCAAGTTTCACCACCATCATCTCGATGGCGATGATCGCGTCGTCCACCAGCAGGCCCAGGGAGATGATCAATGCGCCGAGGGTAATGCGGTCAAATTCACGCCCGGTGAGCAGCATGATCACAAACACCACCGACAAGGTCAGCGGCACTGCGGCGGCCACCACCAGCCCCACGCGAAAACCCAGCGCCAGCAGGCTGATCACCATCACCACCGCCAGGGCGACGAAGAATTTGAGCATGAATTCATTCACCGCCAGGCTGATGTTTTTCGCCTGGTCGGAGACCTTGGCGAAGTTCACGCCCAGCGGTAAATCGGCCTGGATTTTTGCTTCTTGGGCCTTGAGGCTTTTGTCCAGCTCCAGACCGTTCCAGTGTTTCTCCATGATCACGCCGAGCATCAGCGCCGGGTCGCCCTGGTGGCGGATGCGATAGCTGGGCGGGTCTTCATAGCCTCGGCTGACGCTGGCCACATCGGCGATACGCAGCACGCGGCCGTTGACTTCCAGCGGCACGTTTTCAATCAACGACAGGCTATCGAACGCGCCATCGATACGGATATACGCGCGCGCGCCTGCAGTCTCCACAAAGCCCGAAGGTGCCACGGCGTTTTGGGCGGCAAGGGCCTGGAAGATTTGATCCGGCTTGATGCCCAGCGTCGCCAGGCGCTCATAGGAAAACTCGACAAACACCCGTTGCGGCTGCTCGCCGAGGATATTGACTTTCTTCACTCCCGGCAGGTTAAGGAAGCCCTGGCGCAGTTCCTCGGCCATCTGCACCTGTTGTCGATGGGGCAGGTGTTCGGCCTCCAGGGCGTACAGCGCAAAGTACACATCGGAATATTCATCGTTGAAAAACGGCCCGATGACGCCCTTGGGCAGTTTCGCGGCCTCATCGCTGAGCTTCTTGCGGGTCTGGTAGAACAGGTCCTGGATTTCGCTAGGAAGGGTGGACTCCTTGAAGGTCATGCGCATCGACACAAAACCCGGTTGGGCGATGGTCTCGACACGGTCGTAGTAGTCCAGTTCCTGCAGGCGCTTTTCCAGGCGGTCGGTGACTTGTTCCTGCATTTCCTGGGCCGTGGCGCCAGGCCAGGCGGCGGTGATGGTCATGACCTTGACCGTGAACGACGGGTCTTCGGCACGCCCCAGCTTGCCGAACGAGAAGACCCCGGCGGCGAGGATCGCAAGGATCAGGAACAGCGTGACTGCGCGGTGCTTGACCGCCAGCTCTGAGAGATTGATACCGCGCATGCTCAGCGATCCTGCTTACGGTTGAGGGCCAGTTCCTGGGCGGGCAGCAGGCGCACGGCATCACCGCTGTGCAGCAGGTGCGCGCCGAGGGCGACGATGATTTGGCCGGGGGCCACGCCGCTGTCGAGCAGGGCGTCTTCCTGGCCGAGGCTGGCGACCTTCACCGGGGCGAAGCTGACTTTGTCGTCTGCACCGATCAGCCACACCCCCGTGCCTTGCCCTGCATCCTGCAAGGCGCCGATAGGCACGCGGGTTTGCTGGGCCTGGCCGTTGCCTTGCAGGCGGACGGTGATGGTCGAGCCGAGCGCGAAGCGGTCAAAGGTGCCGTGCAATACATAGCGGGCGCGGTAGGTGCGGGTGGTGGGATCGGCGCTGGCGGACAGTTCGCGCAAGGTTGCAGTCACCGCTTGATCGGGTGCGCCGAAGGGGAAGGCGAGGGCTTTTTGCGAGGCTTGGTCGCGCTGGTTTTCCGGCAGGTTGACGATGGCTTCACGGGCGCCGTCATGGGCCAGCCGCGCCACGATCTGCCCTTCGGCGACCACTTGGCCGCGATCCACCCGCACGTCGGTGATGATGCCGTCGCCATCCGCCTTGAGCACCGAGTAGGTGCGGCGGTTTTCGATCTGGCTGGCATCGGATTGCGCCGAGGCCAACTCGGCTTCGGCGACCCGCAGGTTGGTTGCCGACTGGTCGAAGATCTGCCGCGACACGGCGCCGGTATTGGCCAGGCGCTGGTAACGGTTTTCATCGTCACGGCGCTGGCGCAGTTGGGCCTGGGCGGCGTTGACGCGGTTTTTGGCCGAGCGTAGCGCGAGTTCGAAATCGCCGATATCCAGCACCAGCAAGGTGTCGCCACGGGAGACGTGCTGGCCAGGGTCGACCTTGCGCTCGATGACCTTGCCGCTGACCCGGAAGCCCAGGTCGCTTTCAGTTCGTGCAGCCACTACGCCGGTATAGGCGCTTTGCTGGGTGCCGGCCGCTTCAACTTTGGCCGCCAATACCGGGCGCGGCGTGGGTACTTGGGCGGCAGTGTCGGCCTGGCTGTTGCAGCCGCTGAGCACAATCAACAGGGCCAGGGGCGTGAGAAGACGCAGGGGAAGAGGGTGCATGGCGGGCTCCGGGGGTGACCATTGGGCAAAAAATTATGGACATAATTTTTTACTAATATTATGGTCGAAATATAAATTAATCCAGCCCCCGGATGATCACCATGGCAAATGCTCCTGTTCCTTCACGCAACTTGTTGTTTTTGCTGGTGGCCCTTACGGCGCTGGGTGAAGTCTCGACCCAATTGATCATCCCTGGCCTGGGCACCATCGAGCAGGCATTGATGGCGCCGCCGGGTTCGGCGTTGATGGCGTTGTCGGCGTTTGTTGCTGCTTTTGGCTTGGGGCAATTGCTGTTCGGCCCGCTGTCGGACCGTATTGGTCGTCGCCCGGTATTGATCGGTGGCTTGGTGCTGTATGTCCTCGCGACCCTGTCGATGCTGTTGGTCAGCGATATCCACCCATTTATCGCCGCCCGCGTGCTGCAAGGCCTGGGCGCATGCGCCGCGTTGGTGCTGGCGCGCACCGTGGTGCGCGATGTGTGGAAGGCCGAGGCGGGGCCTGCGTTGGCATTGACCATGATCGGCATGCTCTACGCCATTGTGGTGGCACCGATGGTCGGCGGTCTGCTGATCAAGCTGTTCGGCTGGCATGCGCCGATCGTGCTCGCGCTGGTGATTGGCAGCGTGGTGTTGTTGCTGGCGTTGCTGTTCTTCCGAGAGAGCAACCACTACCTGGACCCCAAAGCCGGCCACTGGCGCACCCTCGGCGGGCAATACCTCGACCTGCTCAAGGGCCGCCAATACCGGGCATTCGCCGTGGCCTTGGCGTGCACTTACGGTGCGATGTTCGCGGTGATCGCCGGTTCATCGGCGGTGTTCATCAACCTGCTGGGGTTCAGCAGCTTGGAATACGGCATCAATTTTGGCCTGATCGTGTCGATGCTGATCGTGGGTTCCACCTACACCCGGCGCAATATTCTGCGCTTGGGACCGCAGCGCATTGTGGCGATGGGCGTGACGATGGTGGCGGTCGGCGGGATTTCGGCAGTGGCAATTTACGAAGTGTTCGGGCTGTCGGTGCTAGGCCTGGATATTCCGATTGCCTTGGTCACCCTTGGCGGTGGGCTGGTATTGCCCGGCTCGGTGACGGGTGCCGTGATGCCCAACGCGCACCGCGCGGGTTTGGCGGCAGGTTTGATGGGATTTGCGCAGATGTTCGGTGCCACTTGCAGCGGTCTGTTGCTGAGCCAACTGCGTGACGGCAGCGCCACGCCGATGATCCTCATCCAGGCGAGCTTTGCGGTGACGGCGTTTGTGGCGTTTCACCTGTTGCGGCAACGCAAGGCCAATGGATTGTCCTATACGTAGAACGATCCAGGCTGCTTTTGCCCGCTAGTGCTAATGCAACAACGGATTTAAGGTGTACCCACTTTGGAGGTACACCATGAAAAAATTGATCGGCATCTACACCAGCCCTCGCGGCCATTGGGTCGGCGACGGTTTCCCGGTGCGCACGCTGTTTTCCTACGACAATTTGGGCAAGCACATCAGCCCATTCTTGTTGCTGGACCACGCAGGCCCGGCGGATTTCACCCCGACCACTGAGCGTCGCGGTGTAGGCCAGCACCCCCATCGCGGCTTTGAAACCGTGACCATCGTCTACGACGGCGAAGTCGAACACCGCGACTCCACCGGCGCCGGTGGCACCATCGGTCCTGGCGACGTGCAATGGATGACCGCTGCCCGAGGCATCATCCACGAAGAGTTCCACTCCGAAGCCTTCGCCCGCAAAGGCGGCGCGCTGGAGATGGTGCAATTGTGGGTCAACCTGCCAGCCAAGGACAAAATGGCCGACGCCGGTTACCAGACGATTGTCGACGGCGACATCCCCGTGCTGCCGCTGGCCGACGCCGCCGGGCACCTGCGCCTGATCGCCGGCGAGTTCGACGGCGTGCAAGGCCCAGCGCGCACCTTTACCCCGATTGACGTGTGGGACTTGCGCCTCAACGCCGGCAAGCCAGTGACCCTGGACCTGCACGCAGGGCGCAATACTGCTCTGGTCATCCTGCGCGGCACGGTGTTGGTCAACGGCGAAGAAGTCGCGCGCCAGGGCCAATTGGTGTTGTTCGAGCGCGATGGCAGTCAGCTCAGCCTGGAAGCCAACGACGATGCCAAGGTGTTGTTGCTCAGCGGTGAGCCGATTGACGAACCCATCGTGGGGCACGGTCCGTTTGTGATGAACACCGAGCAGGAGATTCATCAGGCGTTTGAGGACTTTCACTCGGGCAGGTTTGGGCAGATGCAGGATTAACTATTTAATCCTGTAGTGAGCGGGCTTGCCCCGCGCCGGGTGGCGAAGCCGCCCCAAATACAGGCACCGCGGTGTTTTAGGAATACCGGGTTGTCTGGACTTGGGGCGGCTTCGCCACCCGGCGCGGGGCAAGCCCGCTCACTACAAAAGCCTGCACAAATACAATTTGTTTCCGGCACTTCCATTTCATGCGATCTTCACGACATTCGCTCTGGAGTCGCCTGGATGCCGTCATTTATCTCCGATCACCCGATGCTCTGCGCGTTGGCGCTGATCTTCATCGACATCGCCGTTTGGCGCCTGATCTCCGTCAACCTTGCCAACTGGAAACTCGCCGCACGCTTGGTGATCTTTGCCGTGTTCAGCGCCGTGCTGTTCAACGATGGCATGAACCCCATGCTCGTCGCGCCTTACGCCGACAACACCGCGCTGCACTTGGCGGCCACCGCCTTGCAGATCGGCTGGTGGTTATTTGCGGCGCGTACGCTGACGGTGTTGCTTGGCACGCTGATGATGCAGCGCGTCGGGCACACCGGGCGGTTGTTGCAGGACCTGATGGGCGCGGTGATTTTCCTGATTGCGATCATCGCCGCACTGGCCTACGTGCTCGACCTGCCGGTGAAGGGCGTGCTCGCCACTTCCGGCGCGGTGGCGATCATCGTCGGCCTGGCGTTGCAGAGTACCTTGAGCGATGTGTTTTCCGGGATCGTGCTCAACACCACCAAGCCTTATCAGCTGGATGACTGGATTTCCATCGACGGCACCGAGGGCCGGGTGACGGATATCGACTGGCGCGCCACGCGCCTGCAGACTTCCCAAGGCAGCATGGCGGTCATTCCCAACTCCTTGGCGGCCAAGGCCAAGATCATCA
Source organism: Pseudomonas cremoris (assembly GCF_014230465.1). The sequence goes on along the minus strand of NZ_JAAXCY010000026.1, from coordinate 4,542 downwards.
ACTTCTCGCGCCCGGCGGATATGTTCGGCCTGGCGGTCAGCCTGCAAGTCAGCCCGCATGCGCGGCCGCAAACCGTGATCGAGGCGTTGGAGCGGGCCATGCAGGGGTGCCGGCCGTTACTGGCGAAGCCAGCGCCCAGCGTGGCCTTCAAAACCAGTGGCAGTGGCGGCGTGGAGTATGAAATCAGCGGCTTTGTGCCTGCCATGACCCTCAAACGTGAAGTACGCAACCAGCTTTACGACTTGGCCTTCCGGCACTTGCAGGCCGCCGGGGTGAGCCTGTTGTCTGCCACTGAAAGCAGCGCACCGCCAACCATGTCGGCAGCGCGGGCGTTGCTGGAGCGATCGTCGATTTTCTCAACCCTGCGCCAGGAAGAAAAAGACACCTTCAGCCACAACATGACCCTGCACACCTACCGCACCGGCGAGATGATTTTGCCAGCGGGGGAGGTCAGCGATCATTTGTTTATCGTCGAGACCGGTGTGGTCTCGGTGATGTTGATCAAGGACGGCCACAAGTTCGAAGCCGGGCGCATGGGGCCGGGGGAGGTTATCGGCGAGGCTGGGATCCTGTCCGACCAGGCGGCGCTGGCCGATTTCACCGCCAAGACCTTTTGCACCCTGTATCGCATCGAAAAGGAATACCTCAAGCCCTGCCTGGACGCGCGGCATGACATTGGCGAGGCGATGAAGGCGTTATTGGATTTTCGCCTGCATGCGGCCCAAACCCTGACCCAGGAAGCCCCGGTGGTGCCGGTGAAAAAGGGCTTCCTGCAGTGGTTGCGCAAGCGCGGGCTGTAGGCGGATTGGTCACCTGTTCTTAGGCACAATTGGATATTTCTCCCGGACGGCGCGGTGACTAATCTAGTCACCAATCCCCACCGTTCTGGAGTTCCACCATGCAAACCCGTACCGATTTCTACACTGCCTCCCCAGATGCCATGAAAGCCATGCTGGCGCTGGAAGCCGCAGTCGGCAAACTGTCCATCGAACTGCCGCTGCTGGAACTGGTACGCCTGCGTGTGTCGCAGATCAACGGCTGCGCGTTCTGCCTCGACATGCACACCGCCGATGCCCGCAAGGGTGGCGAAACCGAGCGTCGCCTGTACACCGTGTCGGCCTGGCGTGAAACGCCGTTCTTCACCCCGCGTGAACGTGCGGCACTGGCCTGGGCCGAAAGCCTGACCCTGATCAGCCACACCCACGCCCCGGACGAGGACTTCAACACACTGGCCGAGCAATTCAGCGCCCAGGAACAGATCGACCTGAGCGTAGCGATTGCCACCATCAACAGCTGGAACCGTTTGGCGGTGGGTTTCCGCAAGATGCCTAAGTAATCAGAAGTTGACCGAAGCACTCAAGCGCGCCGTCAACGGCGCGCCCTGGAACAGATAGTCATCGCCCATGTATTCGCCCGCGTCGCGCCAGTAGCGCTTGTCGAACAGGTTGTCGACGCTGAGGCGGAACACCGTTTCATAACCGTCCACCTTTGTGGTGTAGCGGCTGCCCACATTCACCACCGCGTAATCCCCTACCTCGACATTCCCAATACGGTTGGCGTACTTCTTGGCGCTGTATTGCACACCGCCCAGCACCGCCAGGCCGTTGACCCACGGCAACGCATAATCGGCATACACACTGGCGCGCAGCTTGGGCACGTTGATCGCTTGGTGGCCTTCGTACTCCGGGGTGCCGCTGCCGGTGACCCGGGCGCGAATCGCTGCCACGCTGGTTGCGATCTGCAAGCGCTCGGTGGCCCAGCCATTGGCCGACAATTCCAGGCCCGTATTCTTTTGCTCACCTTGTTGCACGTAGGTGAATTCACCCGCGCCGTCGGGCTTGGCGTACTGGTACGCCTGGCGTGTCTGGAACACGGCGGCGGCGAAGCTGATACGGCGCCAGTCGTATTTCACCCCGGCTTCGATCTGGCGGGAGGTAGTGGGGGCCAGCGTGTCGTCCGAGTTCTTCGCGAACCACGGTGCGGTACCGCCCAGGGACAGGCCTTTGCTGTAGCTGGTGTACAGCGAGATGTTTTCTACCGGCTTGTAGATCAACGACGCCTGGGGCAGGAACACGTATTGCTGGGTGTGGCGTGTCTGGTTGCCAGTGGTGCCGTCGAAGGCTTTTTCATCCAGGCGCACTTCGCGTCCGCCCAGGATGGTCTGCCATTGCTCGTTGAAGCGAATGCGATCGGTGACAAACAGGCCATATTGGCGGCTGTCCAGGTTGCGATGGCTGTCGTTCAGCGGTACATCGGTGGGCGTAAACGTCGGTGCGTCAGCGTTGATGTTGCCACTGCCGATCCACTCGTTGACCGATTTGCGCTTGTCGATCACGCGGCGGAACGCGCTGGTGCCGAAGGTTAGTTCATGGCCCAGGCCAGCGGTGTCGAACAGCCCGGTCATGGCTGCCTGTACTTCGTCGTCACGGCGGGTGTCGTCGGGGCTGCGGTAGTCGTAGATGTCGTAATTGCCTTCTGGGGTGAAGTAGTTGCCGACGCCGTTGGTATCGCCACCCCAGGCAAACGAACTGTAATCGTCAATCACCACCTTGCTGCGCGCCGCGCTGACACTGCCTTTCCACTGATCACTGAAACGGTATTCAAACTTACCGTTGAGGTTCAGCGAATCAATCCCCACCTGCTTGGAACCGCTCTGGTGCCCCAGCAGTTTTTTCGGCGAGGCGTCGTGGGGCACTTCGGTACCGCCCAGCAATTGGTAACCGGGCACCGAGCGTTGCTGCTTGTTCTGGTATTCGGCATCCAGTTGCAGCACCGCGTCGGGGCTGATGTTCCAGTCGAACGCCAGGGACACGAAATCACGCTGGCCGTTGGCATGTTCCACGTAGGAATTCAGGTCTTCATGGGCGACGTTGGCGCGCAGGCCGAATTGCTGCTCGCTGCCAAACCAGCCGCCGACGTCGGTGGCGACGTAGCCGCTGCCCCGGTCATCGGTAGAAACGGTCACCGAACGCACATCTTCCGGGCGCTTGGTTACGTAGTTGATCACGCCGCTCGGCTCCGAGATCCCGCTCTGCAAACCGGCCAGGCCCTTGAGCACTTCCACTTGCTGCTTGTTTTCCAGCGCCACGTTTTGCTCGCCGGTGATGGTGCGCCCGTTGATCTTGTAGCTGCTGGCCGCATTCAGCGAGAACCCGCGCACTACAAAGTTTTCGTAGTAGCCGATGGGGGCATAGCTGTCGCCCACCGAGGCATCGTTGCGCAGTACTTCACTGAGCAGGCGCGCTTGCTGGTCCTTGATCAGTGCCGCGTTGATCACGGTGATCGAGGCCGGGGTATCGAGCAGGGGGGCTTCGTCGAAGCCCGCCACCGAAGCGGTTTCGCTGCGCAGGCCGGACTCATCCTGGCCCAGGACCTTCACAGTCGGCAGTTCCAGCTCAGCCGCGAAGCTGCTGCCGATACCACCACTGAGCAGCAAGCCGAGGGCGAAACGTGAAGTGACGATGGGACGAAAACGCAAAACCATGGGGGCAAGGCCTTAAAGCGCAGGGCGGGGGGCGCATAAGCTAGGCATAAGTGCGCACTTTTACAAGTTTTCGAGAATGGTTCGCGGCTTGAGACAACCCGTCTCAGCCCCCACGCCGATTCATCCGGCCCTCGACAGCCCTGGCATGCACCTGCGATAGACAAGGCTTCCCTCATCATTGCAGGAGAGTGTCATGGCTATTGCTGGAAAAGTTGCGCTGGTCACCGGCGCCGGGCAAGGCATCGGCCGGGCCATTGCGTTGCGGCTGGCACGAGACGGTGCCGATATCGCCCTGGTGGATATCAATGGCGCCAAGCTCGAAGCGGCGGCTGCCGAAGTGGTGGCCCTGGGCCGTAAAGCCTCGGTGTTCATCGCCGACGTGTCCAAGCGTGAGCAAGTGGTTGCGGCGGTCGAGCATGCGCACCAGACCCTCGGCGGCTTTGACATCATCGTCAACAACGCCGGGGTCGCGCAGATCGATTCACTGCTGGACGTGAGCCCGGAACAGGTCGAGCGTACCTTGGGCATCAACGTGCAGGGCGTGTTGTGGGGCATCCAGGCCGCTGGCAAGAAATTCAAGGCGCTGAAGCAGAAGGGCAAGATCATCAATGCGTGTTCCATCGCCGGCCATGAGGGCTTCGCGTTGCTGGGCGTGTACTCGGCCACCAAGTTTGCCGTGCGTGCGTTGACCCAGGCAGCGGCCAAGGAATTGGCCAGCAGCGGGATCACCGTGAACGCTTATTGCCCGGGTGTGGTGGGTACCGATATGTGGGTGGAGATCGACAAGCGCATGGCTGAAATTACCGGCGCTGAGGTAGGGGCGACGTACAAGAAGTATGTGGATGGCATTGCATTGGGCCGGGCGGAAACGCCGGAGGATGTGGCGGGGTTGGTCTCTTTCCTGGCCGGGCCGGATGCGGACTACATGACCGGGCAGGCGCCGCTGATCGACGGCGGTCTCGTCTACCGCTGAGATCCAATGTGGAGTGGGCTTTTGTGGGAGCGGGCTTGCTCGCGAATGCGGTGGGTCAGTCAAAGATGTTCTAACTGATCCACCG
>NZ_JAAXCY010000025.1 GCF_014230465.1 Pseudomonas cremoris | reverse complement strand
TAAGCGCCCCGTTAAACCACGCTGGCCGAACGCAGGCTTGAATCCGTGGGTAACCCGGCAGGACGCCGGGTTAGCCGCGCTGGGCCAAGGATGGCCCATCGCGGCGGCCCACGGATTCAAGCCGGAGAGAGGGCACACCGAGCCTAGGCGAGGTGCCGAGTGGTGGGGCAAGAGCGTTTTGCTTACTTTTGCGCTCTTCAAAAGTGAGCCGCTGTAAGAGCGGAACCAATAGCCGCCGTTACCCAAATAATGGATATGTACACCGAAGGACCGCTATCGCAGGCAAGCCAGCTCCCACATTTGAATTGCATTTCTCCAGAGCAAGCGTGGTCGCCGATGGAGTTACAGATACCAGCCCCACGGCTGGTCGCTGACATACTCGGTCACCTGCTTGACCTCCAGATAATTGTGCAAACCCCATTCCCCCAACTCACGGCCGATACCGCTGTGCTTCATCCCGCCCCACGGGGCCTCGACGAAGGTGGGTTGGGAGCAGTTGACCCAGACAATCCCGGCCCGCAGCTGGTTGGCCACCCGCGTGCTGCGCTGCGGGTCGGCGCTCATCACCGCCGCCGCCAGCCCGAAGCGGCTGGCGTTGGCCATCTGCACCGCTTGCTCCTCGGTCTTGAAGCGCTTCACACACAGCAACGGCCCAAACACTTCCTCACGCCACAGGATGCTGTTATGCGCCGGCTCATCAAAAATCGTCGGCTCCATAAAGTAACCCTCGGCCAGGTGGGCAGGGCGTTTGCCCCCGGTGAGCAGCCGCGCACCGCTGGCCAGGCCCTGGTCGACAAAGCCAAGTACCTTGTCGTACTGACCCCGGCTGACCAGCGGGCCAAGCAGCACCCCCGGTTCCAGGCCCGGGCCGATGGTGATCTTGCGGGTTTCCTCCACCAGCCGTTCGATAAGGCGCGGGGCAATACTTTCTTGCACCAACAGGCGCGAAGTGGCGCTGCACACCTGACCCTGGTTCCAGAAGATCCCGAACAGGATCCACTCCACCGCCGCGTCGATATCGGCGTCATCAAATACGATGAACGCCGATTTACCGCCCAGCTCCAGGCTGATGTTCTTGATGTCCCGCGCAGCCGCCGACATGATCTTGGCCCCGGTGGGCACGCTGCCGGTGAACGCCAGCTTGTCCACGCCGGGATGCTCGGTCAGTGGGCTGCCCGCATCCACGCCAAGGCCGGTGACCACGTTCAACACGCCCGCCGGCAGGCCGATACGGTCGGCGGCGGCCGCCAGTTCCAGGGCGGTTAGGGGCGTCAGTTCCGAGGGCTTCAACACCACTGTGGCACCGGCGGCCAAGGCTGGCGCAACCTTCCACGCGGCCATCAGCAACGGGTAGTTCCAGGGGATGATCTGCCCGGCCACGCCGATCGGCTCGTGGCGGATACGGCAACGAAAACGGGCGTCCGGCAAGGCCAGCGGCTGGTCCTGGCGAGCATCCAGTTCACGGGCAAGCCCCGCGTAGTAGCGAAAGCAACCGATGGCGTCGCCCACATCCCACAGTGCCTCGGGCAGCGGCTTGCCGTTGTCGCGTACTTCCAGTTCGGCGAGGGCCGGTTGGGCACGTTCCAGCTCGTCCGCCAAGGCGTCCAACCACTGGCCGCGCTCCTCTGCGCTTGTCTGGCTCCAGCCGTTGTCGAAGGCGCGGCGTGCAGCGCGCACCGCGTGGTCGATGTCTTCTTCGGTGCCGGCGGCAACCCGCTCGAACACCTGCTCGGTGGCCGGGTCGATCACGTCCAGGTAACCGCCCAGATCCGGGCTGACCCACTGGCCGTTGATGTACAGATGATCACGCATGGGCAGGCTCCTGGGCACGGCGGTTTTGCAGGTGGCGGGAAGTGAACAGCAGAATCAGCGACACGCAGATGATCACGGTGGACACCGCATTGATCTCTGGTGTTACCCCACGGCGAATCGACGAGAAGATGTAGATCGGCAGCGTGGTCTCGGAACCGGCGACAAAAAACGCGATGATGAAATCGTCAAAGCTGAAGGTGAACGCCAGCAGGAAGCCGGCCATGATCGCCGGGCTGATCTGCGGCAGCGTCACGCGCCAGAACGTCTGCATCGGCGGGGCATAAAGGTCGGCCGAGGCTTCCAGCAGCGCCTTGTCGAGGGTGTCGACGCGGCTGCGCACGATCACCATCACCAGGGCCATGGTGAACAGCGAATGGGCGGCAATCACCGTGAAGAACCCCATGTTCAGGCGCGGCATGCTCGGAATCCAGCTTACGAGCAGTGGGTTGATCAGGTCGAACAGGCTGATGAATGCGATCAAGGTCGAGATGCCGATCACGATGCCCGGCACGATGATCGCGCAGTAGGTCAGTGCATCGAACAGCAGGCGCACCCGCGGCCCGGCCCGTTGCAGGCCAAACACCGCCAGGGTGCCGAACAACGTGGCAATCAGCGCCGAACACAAGGCGATAAACGCGCTATGCCCCAAGGCCTCCATGATGAACGGGTTGCTGAATGCGCGGCCGAACCACTGCACCGAGCAGCATTCGAACGCCAGGCCACTGCGCCCGGCGTTGAAGCTGAACAGCACGATCAGCGCGATCGGCGCATACAAAAACAGGTACAGCGACGTCGAATAACTGCGCAGCCACATATCACAGGCCTCCATCGGCAGGGCGGCCGCCGTAGCGCGCCACCAGCTTCAAATACACGCCGATGATCAGCAGCATCATCGCCACCAGAGTCATGGCCAGCGCACTGCCGAACGGCCAGTTGCGCGATTGCAGGAACAGGTCCACCAGGGCGTTGCCGACAAAAAACACCTTGCCGCCGCCAAGGATCGCCGGGATCAGGAACTCGCCCATCAGCAGGATGAACACCAGCATCACCCCGGTGATGATCCCCGGTGCCGACAGCGGCAGGGTGATGCGCCGAAAGCTTTCAAAGGCGCTGGCACCCAAGTCGGCTGAGGCTTCCAGCAAGCGCTTGTCGAGTTTTTCCAGGCTCACGTAGATCGGGAACACCATCAGCGGCAGGTAGCCGTAGACGATGCCGATCAGCACCGCCCACGGCGTATTGATCAACCGCACATCTTCCAGGCCCAGGCTGGCCAGCAGTGCCGGAATGCCCTTGCCGCTGAGGATAAAGATCCAGGCGTAGGTGCGGATCAGGAAGCTGGTCCAGAACGGCACGATCACCAAGGTCAGCAATAACGAACGGTTGCGACTGACCTTGACTGCCAGGAAATACGCCAACGGATAAGCCGCCACCAGGCACACCAGGGTACCCAGCGGCGCCAGCATCAGCGTGTTGCCGAATGCCGCCGCTCGCGATCCCAGGTTGAGGTAGTTGGCCAAGGTGAAGCCACCGGCATAACCGCCAACGGCACTGCGTTCGCCAAAGCTGAACACCAGGATGATCACCAGCGGCATCAACAACAGCAGCAGGAACCACAAGGTCGACGGCAACAGCATTAGCAGGGTGATCCGCCGCCCCAGGCTGCGCCGGGGGCGCGCGGCAGCGGGCAGGGCGGTCACCGTGGACGGGTGAGTGGCGGCATGCATGGGGGACTCCTCAGTGGCCATGGCTGAACGATCAGGCGGACTTGAACCGCGCCATCAACTCGGCGCGGGCGGGGCTGGTGAGCGTGGCGGCGGCACCGAACTCCAGTGGGCTGAGCGCTTCGGCGGCGGGGTACATGATCGGGTCGTCGAGCATGGCGGTGGGCAGCAGCGCGTCGACGCGCTTGTCACCGCTGGGGTAGCCGTGGCTCAGCACTTCGAGCTTGTTGTGCTGCGGGTCGAGCAGGTAGTTGATGAACGCGTAGGCAGCGTCCTTGTGCTCCGAGCTTTTGGGAATGGCGAAGAAGTCGCTCCACAATTCGCCACCTTCCTTGCCCAGGGTGAAGTGCATCTGCGGGATATCGCGGTGCAGTTGCGAGGCGTCGCCGGTCCAGGACATCGCCAGCCAGGCGTCGCCGCTGCGCATCGACGGTTGGATATCCGAGTTGATCGCAAACAGGTGCGGCTTGACCTCGATCAGCAGCTTCTCGGCGTCGGCCAGTTCTTTCGGGTCCAGGGAGTTGAAGCTGTAGCCAAAACTTTTCAAGGCGTTGCCGATGGCGGTCAGTTGGTAGTCGTGAACCATCGTGCGACCGCTGGCCGGGCCTTTGGCGGCGGCCCAGAACTCCTTCCAACTGGTGGGGCCGTTCTTGAGTTTTTCGGTGTCGTAGCACATGCCGGTGGTGCCCCAATTTTTCGGCACGGCGTAGACCTTGCCGTCCACGGTGCCTTGGGCAATGAACTTCTGCTGGAACGCCGAGGCATCGAAGTTGGGAATGCGCGACAGGTCCAACGGCTCGATCAAGCCCAGGCCCACATAGGTGCTGATGGTGTAGTTGGTCGGCACCAACACATCCCAACCGCTGCCGCCGGCTTGCAGTTTGGCGAGCATCTCTTCGTTGGAGCCGAACACGCTCATGGACACCCGTGCGCCGGTGGTTTTGGCGAACGCGTCGAGGTTTTCCTGGCTGTGGTAATTGGGCCAGGTGGCCAGCGACAGGCGATCCCCCAGCTTGGGCTGTTCGGCGGCCTCGGCGGTGGAGGTCAGCAACCCCGGCATGTTGGTGGCGACTACTGCGGCCGCTAGCCCCAGGCCCGTGCGGCCGAGGAACTCACGACGGCTGATGGAACCGTTCTGCCAACTGCGCAGGGTTTTGAGAAAGGTTTTCTGGTCCATGACACGCTCCACAATCGTTTGAGAAAAGTGATTTACAACGCCATGGCCAGGCCATTGGCATGATCCCAGCCGACGCTGACCGCTGCGCCGTGTTCGAACGCCTGCAGGCCTTGATCCTGCTGGCGTGGCACGCGCACGCAGACCACGCCGAAGGCCTGGGTGCGTACGCGGTATTCGGTGGAATTGCCCAGGTAGATGCGGTCTTCCACGCACCCTGGCAGGGACACTTCGCGGGCCAGTTCGGCACCGGTGGCGGCGATGCTGATCAACTCCGGGCGCACCGCGATGCAACCTTCGGCGTCTGCCCCCAGCGCCTGGCCGGTGGGCGTCAGCGGGCTGGTCAGTTCCAGGCCCTGGGCCGTGCGCAGCACCACCGCGTTGCCTTGCAGGCGGCGCACGGTGCCGTTGAACAGGTTGGACTCGCCAATAAAGTCGGCGACGTAACGGCTGGCCGGGGTTTCGTAGAGTTGCTCTGGTGTGGCGGTCTGGATGATCGAGCCGTTGTGCATCACGCTGATGCTGTCACTCATCGACAGGGCTTCTTCCTGGTCGTGGGTCACCAGCACGAAGGTGATGCCGACTTCCCGTTGCAGGCGCAGCAGCTCCGATTGCATCTCCTTGCGCAGCTTGCGGTCCAGCGCCGCCAGCGGTTCGTCCAGCAGCAACACGGTGGGTTTGTTCACCAAGGCGCGAGCCAGGGCCACACGTTGTTGCTGGCCGCCAGACAGTTCGCTCGGCTTGCGTTGGCCAAAGCCACTCAGACGCACCATCTCCAGGGCTTCGTCGGCCATGCGCAGTTGGGTTTTCTTGTCGGGGCGCGGGGTGCGATAACGCAGGCCGTAGGCGATGTTCTGCGCCACGGTCAGGTGCGGGAACAGCGCGTAATGCTGGAACACCATGTTCACCGGCCGCTCGAAGGCCGGCACACCGGCCACGTTCTGGCCGGCGAGGCGTACTTCGCCGCTGGTGGGTTGTTCGAAGCCTGCGATCATGCGCAGGGTGGTGGTCTTGCCACAGCCCGAACCGCCCAGGAAAGAGTGGAACGAGCCACGGCGCACCGAGAAGTTCAGGCCGTTTACGGCCTGCACCGGGCCATAGCGCTTGACCACGTTGCAAAATTCGATGTCGCTGGGCGAAGTGTCGTTCACGGTCTGGCTTCCTCGAGTCGGGTTTGCGTCGAGGGCCAAACTAGCAATGGGGGTTTTGCGCTGTATATATCCCTTGGGGGATAGAGTCGTTTTCGGTGATTGCGTCTGGCGAAGATCTAAAAATGTGGGAGCGCGTTGCTCCAGATAGGGTTAGGCGACCGCCACCAATTCCTGCCCGGTAAGGTCGCGAATAAACAACCCCAGCAATTCCGACTGGCTGCCAATGCCGAGCTTGGCGTAGATGTTCTTGCGATGGATCTTCACCGTGCCGGGGCTGATGCTCAACTGCTCGGCCACCGATGCGCTGGAGTGGCCGCGCAATAACAGTTGCACGATCTCCTGCTCGCGCCCGGTGAGGATATGCGCGCCGAACTGGTCGAAGGCTTCGCGGATCTTGAAGTCCAGGTCCTGGGCCGGGCGTGGTTGCTGTGCCTGACGCAAGCGCCAAGCCTCACCGATCACCTGTTCCACCACCGCATGGGCGCATTCGATCAACTGCATCTCATCACGACTGAACGCGCAACTGGCGGTGGCGCGCATCAGCGACAACACCGCCGTGGCCCCCGCACCCAGGTCGACGAAAAACGCGATCTCTTCCGCCAGGCCCGTCTGTTGGTAATAGGTGAGGTAATACTCGCCGAGGTAGAAGTGGTCCGGTGCGAACTGGCGCAACCGCCACAACCCCGGCGCCTGGCCACGGGTACAGGCCAAGTAGAACGGGTCCAGCAGGTAGGGGCCGCACTGGTAGTCGTCCACATACACGCCGCGCTTGTCAGCGCAGAACGTGTCGAACATCGCCAGCGGGCGGTGGTTGCCTTCGTAGACAAACAACACGAAGTGATCCACCGGGCAGACCTGGCGCAACCAGTGGCTGAGCCCCGCCAGTCGTGCATGGCCGGCAGGCAGGTCCAGCAGGTGGGCAACACCGGTGGTCCAGAGTTTCAATTCCTTGGGGCGCATGGCGGGTTCAGATGACGAGGGAGTGGCAGAGGATGCACGAACTGCGCCATGGCCTCATGGGCCCGCAGACACGGGGACGGCGCAAGTGGGCGTGCCCCAAGGCGGGGCGAGATGTTACCGAGTGCTACATTTTTGTTTCCGTGGCCCTCAAGGCCGCTGCGGTTTCACCGAGGTGCCGAAGGTATTGCCCATGCGCACACTGGTGGCTGCCGGTGTGGACAAACCCACTGCATTCGGCGCGCGTTTATCGACCGGAATGTTCTGTGCTTCACGGTTTTTCTTCGTTGCCTTGGCCGCGTTTGTATCGCTGCCCATCTGTTGGCTGAGGCAGCCGTAATCGGGTGCCTTGTAGCCATCCACCGACACTTCGGTGCAGCTGTCGGCAAGGGCAAACAGGGGTAAGGCACTGCACAGCAACACGCTGGCAAGGGTGGGCAAACGCTTCATCGCAGCCTCCTGGCGGGCCCGCGGGGGTGGGCCGGTTAGGCTTGGAAGTGTAGTGCAGTGGGCTTCTCGTCACCGTGATGTTTTTTTTGCCATCACCGTAACATCAGGTTCATAAACGAGCCTCAGGATGACGGTTTTCTAGGACACGTCGGCCGTGCAGCGATGCAACGCAGGGGGTGAGCAGGGGGGCTGGAGGCGCGCCGTATGCGCCGTGGTCTTGCTGTTGCTGCTGGGCATAGGCACGGCGGCGCAAGCGCAGTCACCGCTGCTGGCCCTGAACCTGCCGGCACAGGACCTGGAACATGCACTGCAAGCCTACAGCCGCGCCACCGGGATGGCGGTGCTGGTGGACCGCGAGTTGACGCGGGGCCGGCGCTCCATCGGAGTGCGCGGGCGTTTCACGGCGCAAGAAGCACTGGCGATGTTGCTGACAGGGAGTGGCCTGATGGCGCGTTATGCACGCAACGATGCATTCACCTTGCAACTGCCCGAGGTCAGCCCGCCGCCTGCGGCCCGTGGCGCAGCGGCACGCAATGCCGCGAGGATCAACAACAGCTACGCCACGGCGTTGCAGCAGGCCATTGAGGCCAGCCTGTGCCGCTCGCCCCTGACGCGCCCCGGCAGCTTTCGCGCACTGGTGCAGGTCTGGGTCAACCCTGATGGGTGGATCGAACACAGTCGGCTGGTCAGTTCCACCGGCGATGAACAACGCGATGAAGCACTGGTGCGCAGCCTCGGCACTACGCAGGTGGAACGACCTGCACCGAGTTCGCTGCGCCAGCCGGTGACTTTACTTTTGATGCCCGACACAACAGGAACGCGCATGGAATGCACAGCAGGAAAGGGAGCCTCGGGCGGATGAAAAATACCGGGCACAGTACGATGGTCAGCTTGTTCCTGGCGTCCTACGAAGATTTCAAGGTGCGTTTGCGCAAGCGCCTGGGTTCGGAGGACCTGGCCAATGATGTCCTGCACGAAACCTACCTGCGGGTCGACCGCATGGACGTCCCGCCTAACCTGCAACAACCCAACGCTTACCTCTACCGTATGGCCCTGAATATCGCCGCCGACCGCCGCCAGGCCGACGCGCGCTTGCTCACTGGCAGTGAAGTCGAGGAACTGCTGCAAACCGCCGACGAAGCCCAAGACCCGTCACGGGTAGTCGGCGGCCAGCGTGAAATCCAGTCCCTGGTCAAAGCCCTCTACGAACTGCCGGCACGCCGCCGCAAAATCCTCATCGCCGCCCGCCTGGAAGAAGCGCCGCACCTGGAAATCTCCCAGCGTTTCGGCATCTCCACGCGCATGGTCGAGAAGGAAATCAAGGCCGCCCTGGGCCACTGCGCCAAGCGTCTGGAAAGAAAAGTGATTCAGCGGTTCGGTCCCGGGGCCGGAAAACCGTCTTAGTGTCGAGTCCCTGATAAATCCGTGAGTATGTGCGCGCTTGAATATTTTTAGCTTCCCCACCGCCCGGCAAACCGCTGCCAGCCCCCTGCACGATGAAGCCCGCGACTGGCTGGTGCTACTGACGTCGGGCCGCGCCACGGTCGCCGACGCCAAGGCACTGCACGCCTGGCGCGCCCAGAGCCCGGAACACGCGCAGGCGTTCGAACAGGCCAAGGCGCTGTGGCAGCAACTGGCGCCGGCGCTGCAACAGGAATCCCAACCGCGCAACTTCGGCCGCCGTGCCTTCCTGGGTGGCGCAATTGCCGCCTCGGCCGCAGTGGTAATGGTGAGCGTCGGTGTACCCGGTGGTTTCGCCGGGCTCTCGGCCGACTACCGCACCGAAGTTGGCGAGCAGCGTCAGGTACTGCTGAGCGAGGGCGTCAGCCTGGAACTCAATACCCAGACGCGCATCAGCCGTGTGGGGCAGGGCATTGAACTGCTCGAAGGCGAAGTCGAAGTGCTCGCCCACGTAGCCCAACCGCTCAAGGTCCAGGCAGGGGAAGGCTGGGTCAGTGCGGCGCAAGCACGGTTCAACGTACGCAATACCGACCGTAGCGTGTGCGTGACCTGCATCGAGGGTTCATTGTCGGTGGATGTGGCCGGGCGCAGTGTGCGTCTGGAAAGCGGCCGTCAGTTGACCTACGGCGCAGCGGGCGTAAGTGAAGTGGCGGTGGTGGATACCCAGGCGGTGGTGGCCTGGCGTGAGCAGATCCTGGTGTTCAACAACGCAACGCTGGCGACGGTCGTGGATGAGATCAACCGTTATCGGCCTGGGATGCTGGTGCTGCTGAATAAGGAACTGGGCCAGCGCCGGGTACAGGCGCGGTTCAGTTTGCAGCAACTGGCGGGGGTGGCGCTGTTGATTCGGGACGCCTATGGCGCCAAGTGCACGGAGCTGCCGGGTGGCGTTGTGTTGTTGAGTTAAGGCATAGGCGTGCGCTTATCTTAACGGCCCTACCACCTGCCGGTACCGCTCCAGGCCCTGCGGCGTGTCCCGCACCCAACTGACCTCCAATCCCAGCGGGTCCTCTCGTCGATTCCCGCTCAGCTGCCGCCAGCCCTTATCCATCTCCCACACCCGTACCTGCACGTCACTCACACCGGTCAACACCACCACACCATCCTTGGCCGCCGGCAGCGGGAATCGGTCTCGTGCTGGCGCCACGGCCCGGTACAGTGAATCGCCCTTGAGCCACCAGCGCACCCGTTGCAAGCCGTCCCCTGCAACGGGGGCGCTGCGGATCACGTCCAGTCGAAAACCTTGGGTGTCGGAGCTGCGCACGGTCACCGCTGCCAGCCCTTCGACTTCGGGTGAGCCGGGTGCCACGAGTTCAACACTGGCCCGCAAGCTGATGTCGCGCTGCAGTTGGTTCAAGGCCCGCAGCAGTACCTCGGTTTGCTCGGTACTGGCCTGCAAGTGCTGGTCCGCGCGGGTTACGCTATCGAGCCCACGCCAGGCGATGACGCTGACCAGTGCCATCAGCATGATCGCTACCATCACTTCGATCAGCGTGAAGCCTTGCTGCGATGGGCGTTGCTGTCGATTCATTCCCGTTCCCTTGCTCATGGTTGGCTGATTACACGCATCACGCCGGCGGCGTCGCGTTGCAGGCTGAGGCTGTGTTGCCCGTCTGAAAGCACTACGCGCACCGGCGGGTTGATCCATTCGGCATTGAGCACCAGGGTTTGCCGGGGTTCGATGTTGAGTTGCATGGGGGTGCTTTCCCATAGGCGCGGTCGCAGTTGAGCGTCGCCCTGGAAGGCGTCTACTCCCAGCCCATCATCACTGCGGCGGTTGAAACGAAAACCCTTGGCGTCCGCCCGCAAGGTGATCGGCCGACCGTCGACACGGGCTTCGGCCTGGGCAACTTGCAGCAGTTGGCTGAGGCGTTCGGCGTCTTTGCGCAGCAGGTGCAGAGGGTCGGGTTTGATGGTGAGGCTGATGGCAGCACTGGCAATGCCGATGATCACCAGTACCACCATCAGCTCGATCAGGGTGAAGCCTTGCTGTTTCATCGGTCGGTCCCTGGGGAGCTGGAGAATGCTTCAAATAAAAACAGCTGAAATAAAAACGTGCGAATTGGCCTGTAGGCTGGTGCCACGGACAAACAGGAGGTCCTCCCCATGGCATTCGCCCTTCGTGTTTCACCCGCCCATGGCGTGCAGGCGCTGGCGTTGTTGGCGGCATTGGCCGGTGTTGTGGTGTGGACGCCGCTGTTGCTCACCTCCGCTGAATCCAATACACCCCAAGCCACGCCCCAGGAGTTGGCGGCGCGCAGCGATAACCCGGCGTTGCAGTGGTTTTCCACAGTGGCGACAACCCCGCAGGTAAAAGTCACGGGGGTGCTGGCCGGGGCCCGTGGCGCGGTGGCCATCCTTAGCCTCAACGGTGGCCCGCCGCGCAGTTTTTTATTGGGCGAACGTCTCAGCCCCGGTGTGCGATTGACGGCCATCGAAGGCGACGGTGTAGAAATCGAGCGCGCTGGCGAAAAGGTCCGCGTCAACCTCGACAAATTGCCCGATGGCCCTGCGTTGCCGACGCTCACTCGGCCATGACCTGGGTGTCCAGGCGCGCCAGCGGCGGGGCTTCGCGGCTGGCGTCCAACACTTGCACGCTGACCTGAAACACGCGGCCTTCGGCATTGATGGTTTGCTCACAGCGCAGTTTCAGGCGGCCCTGATCGCAGTCGAACGTCTTCTTGCCGCTGCGCAGGCGGCCTTCCAGGCGCAGTTCCGCCAGGCGGCTTTGTGCTGCCAGCAGCGCGATGGATTTGTCGCGCAGCAGCCCATTGCTCTGGGTCATTAACCCGGCCACGCGTACGGCGGCAGCCATGGCCACAGCGATGATTGCCAGCGCCACCAGCACCTCGATCAGGGTGAAACCTTGTGCGTTGCGACGGCCGTACATGGCGCTCTCAAAGCCGGGAAACAGGCCCGCAGACTAGCGCCGGGAGTTGACCGATTGGCGACCGAAACTCCCGAGGATTTTCAATACGACTGACATGTGTTCTTGCAACACTGCGCCACGAATTGCACTCAAGCCAAGGAATGTCGAGATGGATATCGCGCGCCTAACGTCCCCATTGCCAGGCCCTCGTCGCCAGCGTGGGTTCACGCTGATCGAGATCATGGTGGTGGTGGTCATCCTCGGGATCCTGGCCGCCATGGTGGTGCCCAAGGTCCTCGACCGACCGGACCAGGCACGGGCCACGGCGGCCAAGCAGGACATCGGCGGCTTGATGCAGGCGCTGAAACTCTACCGCCTTGACCACGGCACTTATCCGAGCATGAACCAGGGCCTGAAAGTGCTGGTGGAGCGCCCGGCAGATGCGAAGAACAGCAACTGGCGCGCCTATCTGGATCGCTTGCCCAACGACCCTTGGGGCAACCCTTATCACTACCTGAATCCGGGTGCCAACGGTGAAGTGGATGTGTTCTCCCTGGGCGCCGATGGCCAACCGGATGGCGATGGCGTCAACGCCGATATCGGCTCCTGGCAGTTGTAAGGCACGTCATGAAACGGCATTCGCCCACAGCGGCGAAGCAACGCGGCATGGCGATTATCAGCGCGTTGCTGATTGCGGCGGTGGTGGCGGTGCTGGCTGGCAGCATGCTCACGCGCCAGACCGTGTTCACCCGCAGCCTGGAGGCCGAGCAACTGCGTGTCCAGGGCCAATGGCTGTTGCAGGCAGGGCTTGAGCGCAGCCGGCAGATGTTGTGGGAGGCACGCCAGAAGGACGTGCTGACTCGCCTCGATCAGCCCTGGGCGCGTGCCCAAGGCGGTGGGGTTGAGAGCCGCATCGAGGACGAGCAGGGCAAGTTCAATCTGCGCAACCTGGTCAATCGTGATCGGGATCAAGCGGATGCCGAGCAACTGCAGAGTTTTGAACGGCTGTGTCGCACGATGGGCGTTGATCCGGCGGTCAGTCGGCGGATCAGCCAGCGCGTGATCGCCTCTTATATCGCGCCCGCCAAATACCCGATGTTGCGCAGCCTGGACGACCTCGCGGGCCTTGAAGGTCTCGACCCGCTGTTGCTGCAGCGCATGCACGCGTACATCAGCGTGTTGCCCGCCAATACCTGGGTCAACGGCAACACCGCCAGCGCCGAAGTGCTCAGTGCAGTGGTGCCCCAACTCAGCCTGTCCCAGGCCCAAGGGCTGGTGGCCGAGCGAAACAACGGGCAGTGGTTTATCAACCGTGGCGACTTCGTCAACCGGCTGCACTTGCCACAGGTGGCGGTGGACTCGGTGCAGGTCGGCATTACCAGCGAGTGGTTTCGCGTACAGGGCCAGGCGCGGCGGGAGCAGCGGCGGGTGACCATGGATGCGTTGTTGCACCGCCCTGAAGACCGTCAGCCGCAGGTGATCTGGTCGCGGGTGGGCGTATGAAACGCTTGCGCATCGGCTTGCCGCCGCTGGATCAATTGACCGCCCAGAGCCAGGTCAGATTTGCCTGGCTGGAGCGTGGCGTGGTGGTGAACGAAGGCTGCGAAAGCCTGGCGCAGTTGGGCAAGGCTCGCGCCGCGATGGAGTGTTTCCTGCACCCGCGTGACAGCCTGCTGACCTGCCTGGAGCTGCCACCGTTGCCTGCCGCAAAAACTGCGGCGGCCGTGGCGTGTGCCGCGCAGGCGCTGATCCTCGGCCCCGTGGAGCAGATGCACGTGGCGCATGGCCCACGTGAGAGCGATGGCCGTGTGCAAGTGGCCTGGGTGCCCAAGGCTGGGCTGGAGCAGTTGGCCCAATTGCAACTCAAACTGCGCGGGCTGTACCCGGCGCCCTATGCCTTGCCGGTGGGTGCGGCGGCGTTGGACGAGGGTTACCTGTTGACGCGCGACAGCCTGCAACAAGGCGCGGTGCATCCATTGGGGCAGCAGGCATTGGATATGCCGTTGGTAGACGCGGCCATGCGTTGGAGTGGCCCGACACCCGCCTGGGGCCTGCATGGCCGTCTCAGCCAACCCGCCAGTGGCGGCTGGGGCAGGGCGCTGGGCTGTGTCGCATTGGCCACCGCCATCTGGACCCTTGGCCTCAACCTGTACGCCGCGCGCCAGGTGGATGAGGGCCAGCGGCTCAAAGCGTTGATGAGCCAGCAAGTGCGTCAGGCGTTTCCCGAATTGCCGGTGGTGCTCAATCCCTTGCAACAGGCCCGTCAACAATTGGCCGCACGCCAGACAGGCGGCGGCCAGGGCTTCACCCACTTGTTGCAACTGGCGGGCAGCAACCTTCCGTTCATGGTCGCCAGCGTCGACAGCCTGACGTTCGAGCAGGGACGCCTGCACCTTGAATTACTCGCCGACAGCCGCAACCCAACCGTCGAGGGCGACTGGCAAGCCGCGTTGACCCAGGCCGGTTTCGCCGCCACCCGAGAGGACCATGGCTGGAGCATCGGGCCGGTAAAACCGGAGGCCGTCGATGAATAAAGTGCAGCGTTTGCGTAGCCAGTCCCAGGTGTTCTGGCGCGGCCTGGCCTTGCGTGAAAAACGCATGCTGGGCGGCGCAGGTGTTGTGCTCGCCGGCCTGTTGACCTGGCTGACTCTGGTCCAGCCCGCGTTGAAAAAAATCGACTACTGGCAAGCTGAAACCCCCAAGCTGCGCGCCCAGGCCGAAGCCTTGCAAGTTCTGTTGCAGGGGGTGGCGGCGCCGAAACCTGCCGATGAAACCGCACTGCGCCAGGCCCTGGACAGCGCCGGTCTGCAAGGTCGTTATCAACTGCAGGCAGAGGCTTCTGGCAGTTGGCGCTTGAGCTTCGACAACGCCCCGGCAGATGCCGTGGTGGACTGGTTACTGGGCAACGCTCGTGTGTTTTCCCTGGAGGTGTCCGAGGCGCGTTTGCAGCGCGCACCGGAGGCTGTCGACAACTCGGCCGGCACTGTGTCCGGGACCGTTCGCATGGATCAGGCGCTTGGCGCTAAGGAAGCTTCATGAAGTGGTCAGTCCCGCCTTTTCGTTTGGCCGCACCGCTGTTGGTGCTGGCCCTGAGCGCGTGCAGCAACAGCCCGCCCACCCAACCGTTGCTGGTGGACAGTGAACTCGGCCAGCCGTTGGCCGAGACCCGGCGCAGCGACACCGCGCTGGATCGCCAGCGCGAACCTACGCCCAGGCCCCCGGTACAGCATCAGGTGACCAACAGCGCCCGTGGCCACGCGCCGGCAGTCGTCAAGGCGCGCAACCCGCTGGGTGATCAGCCGGTGCAACTCAATTTCGTCGATGCCGATATCCAGGCCGTGGTGCGTGCATTGTCGCGCGCCACCGGCCAGCAATTTCTGGTGGACCCGCGGGTGAAGGGCAACCTGACCCTGGTCAGCGAAGGCCAGGTGCCGGCACATCAGGCCTACGACATGCTGCTGGCGGCGCTGCGCATGCAGGGTTTCAGCGTGGTCGATGTAGGGGGCGTGGCCCAGGTGGTGCCGGAGGCGGATGCCAAATTGCTCGGCGGGCCGATCTACAGTGCCGGCAGCAGCGGCATGCAGACCCGCACCTTTCGCCTGCAATACGAGAATGCGGTGAACCTCATCCCCGTGCTGCGCCCCATTGTGTCGCCGAACAACCCGATCAATGCCTACCCCGGCAACAACACCATCGTCATCACCGACTACGCGGAAAACCTGGCGCGCGTGGCGCAGATCATCAATGGCATCGACACTCCCAGCGCCATCGACACCGACGTGGTGAAGGTGCAGAACGGCATCGCGGTGGACATCGCCGGCATGGTCGCCGAGTTGCTGGAGACCCAGGGCGCGGACCAGACCCAAAAGATCAACGTGGTCGGCGACCCACGCTCCAATTCGATCATCATCCGCTCTGGCAGTCCCGAGCGTACGGAGCTGGCGCGCAACCTGATCTACAAACTCGACAATGCGCAGAGCAACCCCAGCAATATGCACGTGGTGTACCTGCGCAACGCCCAGGCGGGCAAGCTTGCGCAGTCGTTGCGCGGCTTGCTCACCGGCGAGAGCGACTCCGGCGTGAGTGACGAAGCCCGTGGCAAGCTCAGCGCCATGGGCAGTACCAGCAAAAATACACAGACCGCGAGCAATGCGCAGAACAGCAGCGGCACGCCTACCGGCAGTGGGGTGCAGCCGGGCTACAGCCAGAACGCCACGCCTTCCGGCACCACCAGCAACGATCAGGACACCGCCTTCAGCGCGGGCGGCGTGACTATCCAGGCCGACGCCACCACCAACACCTTGCTGATCTCCGCGCCGGACCCGCTGTACCGCAACCTGCGGGAAGTGATCGACATGCTCGATCAACGCCGCGCCCAGGTGGTGATCGAAAGCCTCATCGTTGAAGTGAGCGAGGACGATGCCACCGAGTTCGGCGTGCAATGGCAGGCGGGCAATTTGGGTGGCAAGGGTGGTTTTGGTGGCGTCAATCTGGGGGGCAGTGGGTTGAACGGTACGCCGACCAGCAAGACCAGCATCGACGTGTTGCCCAAGGGCCTGAATATCGGCCTGGTCAATGGCACCGTGGACATCCCCGGCATTGGCAAGGTGCTCGACCTCCAAGTACTGGCCCGAGCCTTGAAGAGCAAAGGCGGCACCAACGTGCTGTCCACGCCGAACTTGCTGACGCTGGACAACGAGGCCGCGAGTATTTTTGTGGGGCAGACCATTCCGTTTGTCACCGGCAGCTATGTGACCGGCGGTGGGGGCACCAGTAACAACCCGTTCCAGACTGTGCAGCGTGAGGAAGTGGGGCTGAAATTGAATGTGCGGCCACAGATTTCCGAGGGTGGCACGGTGAAGCTGGATATCTACCAGGAGGTCAGCAGCGTGGACACGCGGGCGTCGGTGGACGCGGGCACGGTGACCAACAAGCGGGCGATCGATACCAGTATTTTGTTGGATGACGGGCAGATCATGGTGCTGGGCGGTTTGCTGCAGGATGGCTACAGCCAGAGCAATGATGCGGTGCCGTGGTTGTCGGATATTCCGGGGTTGGGGGCGTTGTTTCGCAATGAGAAGCGCGCTGTGAGCAAGACCAACCTGATGGTGTTTTTGCGGCCCTATATTATTCGCGACAGTGGGGCGGGGCGCAGTATTACGTTGAATCGCTATGAGTTTATGCGCCGGGCGCAGGGTGGGTTGCAGCCGGAGCATAGTTGGGCGATGCCGGATGTGCAGGCGCCGCAGTTGCCTTCGGTGGAAAAGGCGATACCTGGGCAGTTGGGGCCTCGGGCGGTGATTCGGGCGGTGCCTGTTTCTGGGGGGCAGCCGTGACCGGGTACATATCCGTTGCTGCGGTAACGGCGGCTTATGGTTCCGCTCTTACAGCGGCTCACTTTTGGAAAGGCCCAAAAGTAAGCAAAAGGCCTTCGCCCCACCACTCGGTGTCTCGCCTAGGCTCGACATGCCCTCACTCCGGCTTTGGAGCGTGGGCCGCCGCAATGGGCCATCCATGGCCCAGTGCGGCTAACCCGGCGTCCTGCCGGGTTACCCACGCTCCAAATCCTGCGTTCGGCCAGCGTGGTTTAACGGGGCGACTCAGATCAAAAGCCAAAGCGCGGCGGCCTTATAGCCGACCGATATTGTCTGCCGACCGCCGCCCAAATGTGGGAGCGGGCTTGCTCGCGAAGATCTTGAGGGCGCCGCGTTGAATCAGGTCTCCTGCGTTATCGTTAACCACCATCGCGGGCAAGCCCGGCTCCTACAGGGAAGCGCGCGCACCTCAGAGACCCGGTCGGCTATAAGGCCGCCGCGCTGTGTTTTAGATGTTGATCTTAGGCGCCCCGTTAAACACGCTGGCCGGAATTCGGCAGGGATGTGGGGGGTAAACCGGCAGGGATGCCGGTTTAGCCGCCCCGCGCCATGGATGGCGCGTGGCGGCGGCCCCCCACATCCCTGTCGAATTCCGGGCACACCGAGCCTAGGCGAGGTGCCGAGTGTTGGGGCAAGAGCGTTTTGCTTACTTTTGCGCTTTTCAAAAGTGAGCCGCTGTAAGAGCGGAACCAA
>NZ_JAAXCY010000024.1 GCF_014230465.1 Pseudomonas cremoris | reverse complement strand
GGCGGCGGCCCCCCACATCCCTGTCGAATTCCGGGCACACCGAGCCTAGGCGAGGTGCCGAGTGTTGGGGCAAGAGCGTTTTGCTTACTTTTGCGCTTTTCAAAAGTGAGCCGCTGTAAGAGCGGAACCAATAGCCGCCGTTACAACAGCAACGGATATGTACACCTACAAACAGGGCCAACCCAATGAGCCTGCTACCTTACGCCTGGGCCAAATCCCAACGCATCCTCCTGCGTTCTAACGAAGAGGGCATGCTACTCACGGTGTGCCCCTCAACCCCCGGCTGGTCCATCAGCGAAGTCCAACGCCAGTTCGGCCAGTCCCACATCGAACAGGTCCGCGATGACGAACTCGACGGCCTGCTCACCAGCGCCTACGCCGACACCGGCAGCGCCGCCGCCGTCGTGGGCGCCGCCGAAAACGAGGTCGACCTCGACCGCCTGATGCAAGACATGCCCGAAGTCACCGACCTGCTCGACACCCAGGACGGTGCCCCGGTGATCCGCATGATCAACGCCTTGCTCACCCAAGCCGCCCGGGACGAGGCCAGTGACATCCACATCGAACCCTACGAAACCCACTCCGTGGTGCGCTATCGCGTCGACGGCACCCTGCGCGACGTGGTCTCACCCCGCAAGGCCCTGCACGGCGCGTTGGTGTCGCGCATCAAGATCATGGCCCAGCTCGACATCGCCGAAAAACGCCTGCCCCAGGATGGCCGTATTGCCCTGCGCGTAGCGGGCAGGCCGATTGATATTCGGGTGTCGACGGTGCCCACCGGGCATGGCGAGCGGGTAGTGATGCGGTTGTTGGACAAGCAGGCGGGTCGCCTGCAATTGGAGACATTGGGCATGGAGCCGCAACTGCTGGCGCGCCTGGACACGTTGATCCGCCAACCCCACGGCATCGTGCTGGTCACCGGCCCCACCGGCAGCGGCAAGACCACCAGCCTGTATGCAGCCCTGGCGCGGTTGGATGCGAGCACCAGCAATATCCTCACCGTGGAAGACCCGGTGGAATACGACCTTCCGGGCATCAGCCAGATCCAGGTGAATGCCAAGATCGACATGACTTTCGGCCTGGCCCTGCGTGCGATCCTGCGCCAGGACCCGGACATCATCATGATCGGCGAGATCCGAGATCTTGAGACCGCGCAAATTGCGGTACAGGCCTCGCTGACCGGTCACCTGGTGCTGGCGACGTTGCACACCAACGATGCGGTGTCGGCGGTCAACCGGCTGATCGATATGGGGGTCGAACCGTTCCTGCTCGCCTCATCGCTGCTCGGTGTATTGGCCCAACGCCTGGTGCGCCGCCTGTGCCCGCATTGCAAGCAGGAAGACCCGGCCGCCCCCGGCACTTGGCGTCCGGTGGGGTGCGCGCAGTGCAACGGCATCGGCTACAGCGGGCGTACCGGTATCCATGAGTTGTTCTGCGTCGACGACGATGTACGCAGCCTGATCCACCAGGGCGCCAACGAGCAGGACCTGCGCGTGGCGGCCCGCCGCGCCGGGATGTTCAGCATGCGTGAAGACGGGGAGCGCTGGGTACGCAGCGGCGCCACCGCGCCCGAAGAAATCCTGCGCGTAACACGGGACGCCTGATGAATCGCTATCGCTTCGAGGCCGCCGATGCCAGCGGCAAGGTCGAGTCCGGGCATGTGGAGGCCGACAGCCAAAGCGCGGCGTTTGCCAGTTTGCGCAGCCGGGGGTTGACCGCACTGCTGGTGCAGCTCGAAGGCAATCAGCCAACCACCGGCGGCAGTAGCCTGTTCAGCGCCAAGCTGTCGGACAACGACCTGGCCTGGGCCACACGCCAGTTGGCGAGCCTGCTGGGTGCCAGCCTGCCGTTGGAAGCCGCGTTGAGTGCGACGGTGGAGCAGGCCGAGAAAAAACACATCGCCCAGACCTTGAGCGCGGTGCGCGCCGATGTGCGCGGCGGCATGCGCCTGGCCGATGCGTTGGCCGCACGGCCACGGGACTTCCCGTCGATCTACCGCGCGTTGATTGCGGCGGGGGAGGAGTCGGGTGACCTGGCCCAGGTGATGGAGCGCCTGGCCGACTACATCGAGGAGCGCAACAACCTGCGGGGCAAGATTCTTACCGCGTTTATCTACCCCGGTGTGGTGGGGTTGGTGTCCATCGGCATCGTGATTTTCCTCCTCAGTTACGTGGTGCCCCAGGTGGTCAGCGCGTTTTCCCAGGCGCGCCAGGACCTGCCGGGGCTGACCTTGGCGATGCTCAATGCCAGCGACTTTATCCGCGCCTGGGGTTGGTTGTGTTTTGCCGGCATCGTCGGCGGTTTTTGGAGCTGGCGCCTGTATTTGCGCAATCCCGTGGCGCGCCTGAATTGGCACAGCCGGGTGCTGCGGTTGCCGTTGATCGGGCGCTTTGTGTTGGGCCTGAACACGGCGCGCTTCGCCTCGACCCTGGCGATTCTGGGCGGCGCCGGTGTGCCGTTGCTGCGTGCCTTGGAAGCGGCGCGGCAAACCTTGTCCAATGACCGCCTTGATCAGTGCGTCAGCGACGCCACCGCCAAAGTGCGCGAAGGCGTCAACCTGGCGCCAGCGCTGGCGGTGGAGAAGGTGTTCCCGCCGGTGCTGATCCACCTGATCGCCAGCGGCGAAAAGACCGGCTCGCTGCCGCCGATGCTGGAGCGGGCGGCGCAAACGCTGTCCCGTGATATCGAACGCCGCGCAATGGGCATGACGGCGTTGCTGGAGCCATTGATGATCGTGGTGATGGGGGCGGTGGTGTTGGTTATCGTCATGGCCGTGCTGTTGCCGATCATCGAGATCAACCAGCTCGTCACCTGAACACGCGCAATCAAAAAATGTGGGAGCTCTGTGTTTTCAGTCTCCCGCCCAACCTCGGGTTCCTCATTCCGTCACATACCAAGGTTTATGCCGCCTCCAACCGTGCCCGTTGAAACCTCGCTGTCACCTGCGTCCAAACCGCTCAAAACCATGACCAAAACACCCGAGAATCTTTTTAAAATCAAGGATTTCCTCCCGAGGTTTTTTCCCACAAACGTCATCGGAAACTGCGACTTTCTCTCCATGGTTTTCACCCCTGGCCACCCCCGCTTCAGGCTTGGGACCGAAGCCATGGCGTCATGCAAGAGCCATCTACCCCAAACGTACAAACACGACGAAAGGAGATTCTTCATGTTTAAGCGCAACGTTCTCGCGGTATCCATGACCCTCGCTGCACTGTGCTCGGCCCAGGCTGCAATGGCTGACATCAACGGCGGCGGCGCGACCTTGCCGCAAAAGTTGTACTTGACCCCTGACGTATTGACTGCCGGTTTCGCCCCGTACATCGGCGTGGGCAGCGGCAAAGGCAAAATCGCGTTCCTGGAAAACAAGTACAACCAATTCGGCACCGACACTACCAAGAACGTTCACTGGGCCGGTAGCGACTCCAAGCTGACCGCGACTGAGCTGGCGACCTACGCTGCTGACAAAGAGCCGGGCTGGGGCAAATTGATCCAAGTGCCTTCGGTGGCCACGTCCGTTGCAATCCCTTTCCGCAAGGCAGGTGCCAACGCGGTTGACCTGAGTGTCAAAGAGTTGTGCGGTGTGTTCTCTGGCCGTATCGCTGACTGGAGCGGTATTACCGGCGCAGGCCGTAGCGGTCCGATCCAAGTGGTTTATCGCGCTGAAAGCAGCGGCACCACTGAGTTGTTCACCCGTTTCCTGAACGCCAAGTGCACCACTGAACCGGGCACCTTTGCCGTCACCACGACGTTCGCCAACAGCTACAGCCTCGGTCTGACGCCGCTGGCCGGTGCTGTTGCCGCTACCGGTAGCGACGGTGTAATGGCTGCCTTGAACGACACCACTGTCGCTGAAGGCCGCATCACCTACATGAGCCCTGACTTCGCCGCCCCAACCCTGGCTGGCCTGGACGACGCTACCAAGGTTGCCCGAGTTGGCAAGGGCGTGGTCAACGGTGTTGCCGTCGAAGGCAAGTCGCCAGCCGCTGCTAACGTAAGTGCTGCCATCAGCGTCGTACCGTTGCCAGCTGCAGCTGACCGTGGCAACCCTGACGTGTGGGTGCCAGTGTTCGGTGCTACCACTGGTGGCGGTGTAGTGGCTTACCCAGACTCGGGCTACCCGATCCTGGGCTTCACCAACCTGATCTTCAGCCAGTGCTACGCCAACGCCACTCAGACCGGCCAAGTGCGTGACTTCTTTACCAAGCACTATGGCACCTCTGCCAACAACGATGCCGCCATCGAAGCCAACGCGTTCGTACCGCTGCCATCCAACTGGAAAGCCGCTGTTCGTGCCAGTTTCCTGACCGCCAGCAATGCCCTGAGCATCGGCAACACCAACGTCTGCAACGGCAAAGGTCGTCCTCAGTAATCGACGCCTTAGCGACCTGCAACACCTGATCAGCAACGGCCCAGGCCGTTGCTGATTTTTGCGTTTCTGCCTGCCGTTACCAGCCCTATATGAACTTTGCATGACAGAAGTTCAGTCGTGCCTTGCGCCAACCGCCTAACCCTCATACGTGAGCGTGTCTTGCCCGCTGTGCGATGACACATGTGCGATAACAAACAAGGAATTTCCAGATGGTCCGCTGCAAACCAACGGTAAACCGCAAAGCCCAGACTGTGTTGCGCCTCAAGCCCCTGGCGCAGGCCATCGCCTTGTTGATGGTGGCGGGTAACGCCCATGCCGCCACGGCGTTCAGTGCCGGCTGGTTTGCCGAGAAAGGTGCGTCTCAAGCGACCACGGCGGCACGCGTGAACGGCGGGCAGGTGCCGGGAATTCCTTCGTTGAACGAGCAGGCACGGGTCAACCAGCAGTTGGCGCGCTCAATCAGCACGCTCAACACCAGCGTCGCGGCGATTGCCGCCCAGCAGGCAGCGCAGGCGGCAGGGCGACAAGCTGCGTTCGGCCAGGTATCGAACGTTCCCGATGGCCTCGGCAAGGGCGGCCTGCAAGTCGACAACAGCCTCACCCAAGGCTGGACCAACGCCAAGAACCCGACCCAGGCCCAATCCGGCGGCAAGACCACGGTCACCATCGAGCAGACCGCCGACAAGGCGATTCTCAACTGGGAAACCTTCAACGTCGGGCGTAACACCACCGTGGATTTCCAGCAGCAGTCCAATTGGGCCGTGCTCAACCGCGTCAACGATCCCAATGCACGGCCGAGTGAGATCCAGGGCCAGATCAACGGCGCCGGCACCGTGATGATCATGAACCGCAACGGCGTGGTGTTCAGCGGCACCAGCCAGGTCAACGTGCGCAACCTGGTGGCCGCCGCCGCGAACATCACCGATGAGCAGTTCACCCAGCGCGGCATTTACGTGGACGCCACCGGCACCCAGCCAACCTTTACCGATGCGGCGGGCAAGGTCGAGGTGCAACGCGGCGCGTTGATCCAGACCCACAGCCCGGCCACCTCCACAGACTCCGGTGGTTACGCCCTGTTGCTGGGTTCCGAGGTAGAGAACGCCGGCACCATCATTACAGCCAAGGGCCAGACCACCCTAGCGGCGGGCGACAGCTTCTACATCCGCAAGGGCGTCGGTACGAGCGGCAACGACCGCTCCACCACTCGTGGCAATGAAGTGGCCACCACCCTCAAGGCTGGCAGCACTGCCGGCAAGGTTACCAACAGCGGCCTGATCATGGCTTCTACCGGCGACATCACCCTGACCGGTCATCAAGTGCTGCAGAACGGCGTGGCCCTGGCCAGTACCTCGGTGGATACTCGCGGCACCATTCACCTGCTCAACTCCGCCACCGACACCACCGGCAGCGTGACCCTGGGGGAGGGCAGCACCACCGCCATCCTGCTGGACAGCAGTGGCAGCACCGCGCTCGACAGCCAAAAAAACAACGGCCTGACTCAGTTTGATGGCTTGGGTAACCCTCTGATCACTGGGGCCTTCAACAATTTGAGCGGCGTGGCCGACCGTACCGATCAGTCGCGCATCGAGATCGTCAGCGGCGGCACCGTGGACTTCCAGAAAGGCTCGATTACCTTGGCCACCGGTGGCCAGGTTGCCGTCAGTGCCGCTGGGCGCAGCCTGGTGCGTGATGGCGCAATGATCGACGTGTCGGGCGCCATCGGCGTCAAGGTGTCGATGGAAGCCAACAACATCAAGATAAACGTGCAGGGCAACGAACAGCGTGATGCGCCGGTCAACCGCGACAATGGGCAACTGATCAACAACGACGTGTGGGTTGACCTGCGTGAACTGGTGTTCGTCCCGGCCGGCACCAATGGCTACGCAACAGACCGCTGGTACACCGCCGGCGGTTTGCTGGAAGTCGGTGGTTACCTTGGCACCCAAGGCCATTCGGTGGGCGAATGGATGGCCCAGGGCGGCACCGTGACCTTCACCGGCAAGGACGTGGTGACTCAGCAGGGCGCGCACATCAACCTGTCGGGCGGCACCGTGGATGTGCAGGCTGGTTACATCCAGCAAACCTGGCTCAAAGGGCCGGATGGCCGGTTGTATGAGCTGTCACGCGCGCCGGGCGACATTCTGTATTCGGGCATCTACAAGGGCTATGAATCCACCAGCGCCCGCTGGGGCCAGACCGAGTATTTCTACAATCCGTTGGTCGCTCAGCAGCGTCGCTATGAGTCGGGCTACACGGTGGGTCGCGATGCAGGCAAGTTGGTAGTCGGCACGAGCAGCGCAGTGCTGGAAGGCCAGGTGATCAGCGATGTGTTTCAAGGGGACCGCCAGACCCAGGCGCCGAATATCAACCTTGACGGTTACCAACAGTCGCAGAAGGCGATGGCCCAGCGCGCGCAGTTGATCATTGGCCAGTACACACCGATCTACAACAAGACCACCGGTACCCTGCGCTATGCCCTGAACGGCACCGCTGACAATGTGCTGATCGACAGCAATATCCAAAAGATCGCCGAAGGCCTGGACCTCACCACGGCGCTGCCAGCGGATCGCCAGGGCAAGCTGGTACTCGACAGCGACCAACTCAGCGGCTTCCAGTTGGGCGCAATCAAGGTCGGCGCCAAGCAGCAGATTACGGTTAACGGCGCACTGAGCGTGGCGGACGGTGGGGATATCACCCTGTTCGGGCCAGGGGTCGCTATCAACGCGAACCTCACGGCCCACGGCGGCAGTATCAACGCGGGCAACATCCTTAATCAGATCAATCTCAACTCGGGTAACACCGTAGGGGATGTGATCGCGCCTGGTAGCGGGCGGGTCGATGTGGCAGCAGGCGTCAAGCTGGATGCCACCGGGCGTTGGAACAACCTGGTGCTCGACCCGAACAATCGCGACGGCGTGGCGTATGTGAACGGCGGCAAGGTGTCGCTGCGCAGCACCGGCGATGTGAACCTGGCGACCGGCAGTGTGGTGGACGCCTCTTCGGGCGCCACCTTGGGTGTGGATGGCAAGCTCAGCGGCGGCAAGGGCGGCGACGTGACCCTGGCAGCGCAGGGTTCATTGGCCATGGACGGCGAGGTTCGCGGTTATGGCGTCAGCGGTGGCGGCATCCTGGCCCTGCAGGCGCGCAAAGTACAGATCGGCGATAGCGCCACGGCGCCGGGTACCGGCACGTTGCAACTGGCCGGCGACTTCTTCAACAAGGGCTTTTCGGCCTACGACATCACCGGTAATGAGGGGCTGTTGGTCACGGACGGCACGCAGGTGGACGTCACCGTGCCGGTCTTGCACCTGGGTGAGCAGACGTTGGCAACGCCCAGCGGCAGCGACCCGGCTTCGGCCCTTGAGCGCTGGACGCCGGCGCTCTACCAGGAAAACCCCGTGCAAGGCGTGTTGAGCCAGCGCCGTGGCGCCAGCCTGACCCTGACGGCCGGCTCCAAGGACTCCACCGCGGCACACCTGGCAACCACCGCCTTGACCGTCGGCAACGGTGCCGTGATCAATGTCGATCCCGGCCAGGGTATCAGCCTGCGCAGCGTCGGCCAGTTGACCTTGAACGGCACCCTGAATGCCTGGGGTGGCAGTGTCAGCCTGGGTGGCCTGACGGTATCACAGCAGACGTGGGAACAGCCCAATGCCATTGGCCATGATCGCTCGATCTGGGTGGGCGAAAACGCGCTGATCGATGTCGCATCGCGAGCGATCACGGCGGTGAACAACCGTGGCGATATTTATGGTCGGGTCAGCAACGGTGGCACGATCAGCATCGGCGGCCAGATCGACCTGGCCACTGGCATTGCCAAGGCCGGCGATGTGTTTGTGGTGGTGCGCGAGGGCGCGCGGTTAGACGCGTCCGGTACCCAGGCTGTGCTTGATGTTCCAGGCCAGGGCCGGGTGGCGGTGGCCAGTAATGGCGGCAGCATCAGTTTTGCATCCAACAACGGTTTGTATCTGGACGGCAGCTTTGTGGCCCGGGCCGGTGGCGCGGGCGCGGCGGGCGGCAGCTTGTCGCTGGCGCTGGAAAGTCCGTATTACGCCAAAAACGCGGTGAACGACCGCGTGCTCAAGGTGCGTGAACTGGTCCTCAGTCAAACCCATCAAGCCAGCGCATTGCCGGGCGATGCCGACCCCGCCGCCGTCAGCCTTGCGTACGGCCATGGCCGCCTCGGCGTGGACCAGATCACCGCCGGGGGCTTTGACAACCTGGCCCTGCTCAGCAACGGTTTGCTCAGTTTTGACGGTGATGTGACGTTGAACATGGGCCAAAGCCTGCGGCTTTACAGCACCAGCTATAACCTCAGTGAAGGGGCCGCGAGCCATTCGCGTGTCAACTTGTCGGCGCCGTACCTGTTGTTGGCCGGCATTCTGGCCCCCGCAGAGACCGGTAAAGAAGCCTACGTGCGTGCGGTACCGGCGTTGGCCAACCCGTCCCAGTTGGCAACCACCGCGCAGTTCAATGCCAGCGCGAACCTGATCGATGTGCGAGGTAGCGTGCTGTTTGGCAACAACAGCAACCTGGCGCAGGCCAATAACGCGCAAATCAGCCTGGAACGTCGCGGGTTTGATGATGTACAGCTGACGAGCCAGGGTGACCTGCGCTTCCTCGCTGGCGCCGGTGCGGACGTGGTTGCCCAGGGGATCAGTACCCAATTGATGACTCAGGGCGACATGACCCTGCGCGCGGCGCAGTTGTATCCGGCGACAGAGGTCGGTGCCCGGGTGCTGGCCGGTTATCTGAATGGCAAGCCCGCCAATGACACGGGTTTCAACTACGACCCCACGCGCACCTTGACCATCGCTCGCACGGGCGACAGCAACGCAGCCATCCCGTTCTCGGCATTTGGTCGCTTGCAGTTGGGCGGCGCGACCATCAAACAGGGCGGGGTAATACGTGCCCCATTGGGCTTGATCGAGATTGGCAACCTCGGTTCCAGCCGTGTGGAGTTGTTGCCGGGCAGCTTGACCTCGGTAAGCGGCAAGGGCTTGGTGCTGCCTTATGGCGGTACCGTGGATGGCCAGGTCTACAAGTACAACGGCAAGACGGTGACGTTCCTCGGGCAAGGCGGTGCAAACGAAGCAGGCGGTTTGTATGTCGGGATGATTCTGGGTGGCCAGTCAGTGGTCGTGCAGCCTGACGCAACCGTGGATTTGTCCGGTGGTGGCGAGCTGCTCGGCGCCGGGTTTATTTCCGGGCGTGGCGGTTCTACCGATGCACGCTACAACCCGTTGGTGCAGTTTGGCGTGAACGGCGGCTTCAGCCTGCCGGGGCTGGCGACCAACCCGGTCTATGCCATTGTGCCGGGCGTGCAGCCAGGCTATGCGCCCGTGGCGCCGGAAGGCGGCGCAGTGGACCCGATGATCGGCCAGCAAATCACCATCGGCGCCGGCGTGCCGGGGCTGGCGGCGGGCACCTATACCCTGATGCCGTCAACCTATGCCCTGATGCCGGGCGCTTTCCGCGTGGAAATCAATGGCCTGGCAGGCCTGGGCAGCCTCGGTGCAACCCAGCAAATGCGCAATGGCTCATGGTCCACCGCTGGGCGCCTGTCAATCGCCAATACCGGCATCAGCAACAGCACGGCCAGCCAAGTCATCCTGACGTCGGCTGACACCCTGCGCCGTTACTCCCAGTACAACGAAATGAGCTACGCGCAGTACGCGGTAGCCGATGCGGCCAAGCTCGGTATACCGCGCGCATTGCTGCCGGTGGATGCCAAGACCTTGCAATTGGCGTTGCGCCCGGGGGCGGGGGTTGATGCGTTTTCGTTCCAGGGTATCGGCCGCTTCGAGGCCGCTGATGGCGGTTACGGAGGCACCGTAGCCCTTATCAACGCGGATGGTTCCCGAAACAGAATCGAGATCGTGGCGGCGGGCAAGGGCGCCAGCGCCGATTTCAGGGGCGTCAGCGTGGCCGCTGAAAGCCTTAACGCCTTAGGCGCTTCACGCTTGGTGATCGGTGGGATGACATTGGTCAGGTACGGTCAGGGCGGCAACTACATCCTTGCCACCAAAGGCAGCACCGGGTCGATTATCTTGAGGGAGGGCGCGACCCTGGCAGCGCCGGAAGTGCTGATGCTGACCTCCACCGGTAACATCGTCGTCGAGCAGGGTGCCTCGATCAATACCATTGGCCGTGGCAAGGCCAGTTATGACGCGCGAGACGGCTTCATCTACAGCGTGGCTAACATGTTGGCGGTGTCTAACGGCTTGCTTAACGTGATCGGTGCGCAGCAACCTGACGCCAGTGCGGGCATCCAACTGGGCGTATGTAACAGTGCAGCTTGCACGGGGCAGACCGCCTTGTATTCCGAGGGCTCTATTGTTGCGCTCACCGACAGCAGCCTGCAGATGGGCGACGAACTGCGCTACGGCACCCGTCACCTGAACGTGGGGGTGTCGAGCATCAACGTTGGCAGCCCCGAAGCCTTGGCCGAGGCGGCGGCGGGCAAGCGCCTGCCAACGGGCATGACCCTCAGCCAGCAGTTGCTTGAACGCTTGCTGCGCGGTGACACCCAGTTCGGCGCCCCGGCGCTGGAAACCCTGCAACTGTCCGCACGTGACAGCTTCAACTTCTACGGCACCACCACCCTGGACACCTACGACGCGGTGACCGGCAAGTCCTTGCTGAACAACCTGATGATCTCCACTCCGGCGATCTATGGTTCGGGCAGCGCCAATGACGTGGCGACGATCCACACCGCCAACCTGATCTGGCAGGGCGCCGAGGCGCGGCCTATTCCCGCGATTACCGATGGAGCCGGCACCGGTAGCGGGCGCCTGGATATCAACGCCGAGCGCATCGAATTCGGTTACGGGGACTTTGCCCAGCCGAGTAGAACCGCATCCTTTGATCGCCTGGCACTGGGCTTTGCCAACGTCAATTTGAATGCCAGCCAGCGCATCACCACCAACCACAAGGGCAGCTTGTCGGTGTACCAGAGCCAGGGCGCCTACGACCCCCTCAAGGGATTTGCCTACACGGGCGGCAACCTGAACATCGTCACGCCGCTGATGACCGGTGAGGCCGGCTCGGTGAATCGCATCACCGCCGGTGGCGTCATTGACGTTCGTTCCTCGGGTGGCCCGGTGGGCAAGGCAGAGGGATATGGCGCCGAGCTTTCACTGCAAGGCGACAGCATTCGCCTGGCCAGCGCCGTGGTATTGCCCAGCGGTAAGGTGACGCTGGGCGCGCGGGGCGACGTGGTGTTGACCGACACCTCATTGATCGATGTGGCCGGCCGTGCCATTGCCTTTAACGACCTGACCAAATACAGCGCCGGCGGCGAAGTGCTGCTGGAAAGCCGCGCGGGTAATGTGTTGCAGGCGGCCGGTTCGAGCATCGACCTGTCGGCGCAGCACAACCAGGCGGGCAAGCTGCGCGCCGTGGCGGTGGATGGCGCGGCGGGGATCGTCGACCTGGCGGGCAAGATCGTCGCCAGCAGCAGCGGTGACTACGATGCTGGCGGCACGCGTGTGCCGTACCTGGCGGGCACGGTGGAGATCCAGGCCCAACGCCTGGGCACCAGCGGTACCCTCACCGAGCAGTTCGCGGCGCTCAACCAGCGTCTCAACAGTGGCCAGGTGTACGGTGCGCGCAGCTTCCAGCTCAAGCAGGGCGACCTGGTCATCGGCAATGACGTCAAGGCCAACACCGTCAATGTGTCGGTGGACAACGGCAGCCTGCGGGTGACCGGACGGGTGGACGCCAGCGGCCAGCGGGTCGGCAATATCAACCTGGCGGCCAAGAACGGCCTGACCCTGGATGGCAGCGCAGTACTCGATGCCCACGGCACGCAATTGCGGGTGGACAGCTATGGCCAGATCATTGACTCGCCCAACCGCGCCATTGTGGTGCTGGGCTCCGGCAACGGCCAACTGACCCTGGCCGACGGCGCGCGTATCGACCTGCGCCACGGCACCGACGCCACCGGCAATGACGGGCGCAACCGTGGCACCCTGGAGCTGAACGCCCCGCGGATTATCAACCCGGACGGCACCAGCAATGACATCGCGATTGACGCCCGCGGGCAACTGACGATCGAGGGTGCACGCTCCATCGCCCTCAACGGCATGATCAGCTACGACGATGCCCCCACCAAAACCGACGACACACCCAGCGGGCGCCCCTACCAGGCGATCGACAAGGCCTATCTGGACAAAAAGCATGAGTTGAGTACCAAGTTCATCGAGGCGGTCCTGAGCAACAACAACCTGCTGCAAAACAAACTCGCCGGCTTGAACAACGCGACCTACGGCGACGTGTTCCACGTGCGTCCTGGGGTGGAAATCATCAGCAAGACTCCGGACGGCGACCTGGTGGTGCAAGGCGACCTGGACCTGTCCGGCTACCGCTATGCCAGCCTCAAATCGCCGCAGTTGACCGAAGCCGGCAGCCTGACCCTGCGCGCCGGTGGCGACTTGAATATCTACGGCAGCATCAATGACGGCTTTGCAACGCCAGCTGAGACTGACGATGACAATGGCTGGGTACTGCGTGCCGGCATTGACTACACCGGCGGCACGGTGGTGGTGCCGGGCAGCGGCGTGACCCTGGCAGCTGGCACGCAGTTCCCCGCCGGTATCACGCTGAATTTCGATGTGCAGACCAATGCCCTGTCGCTGCCTGAGGGAACCCGCTTGCCTGTCGCGGCAAAGCTCACTCAAACCCTGGAGCTTCAGGCCGGGACGGTGTTGGCGGCGGATATCCACGATGCATCCGGCACGCTTTTGTTTGCCGCCGGCACGTTGCTGAGCCAGAACCAGACGCTCGCCGCTGGCACCGTCCTGGAAGCTGGCACGCTGCTGGGCAGCCGAGCCAGCTTCGATAGCATGACCTGGCCCAAAGGCGTGCCGTTGGCTGCAAACCTGACCTTGGCCAGCGATAAAGTCCTGCCACGCGGTGCGCTGTTGCCGTCGGGTACCAACGTCAAACTGCCGGGCGGCGTGGAGTCGGTAGCGCTGCGTGTCGCCGATGCCGGACGCCAGGGCAAAAACTGGGCGGTTGCGAAGATGCTGGAAGAGGGCTCGCAGTCGTGGTCGATACGCCTGGTGGCCGGGGCCGATACGCAGGCGGCAGACAGCCGCCTGCTGCAGCCGCATCCATCCACCGGTAACTTGCGCCTTGCCGACAGCCATTACGGGATGTTCGGGGTGGCTGGCGAAGGCGCGCTGGTGTGGACAGAGGCGGGCGCCATCGACTGGTTTGGCGACGCCAGCAGGGCCGGCGAACCGATCGACTTCGACAACGATGGATACCCTGGAATGTGTGATGACTTCCCTGAGTACTGCGCTTCGGGTGGTGGTGCCTACACCTTGGAGTCAGGCGGCAGCACCCGCTTCAGCGTGGTGCGTACCGGCGCGGCAGACCTGGAGCTGTTGGCTGCGGGGAACCTGAGCATGGAGTCGCTGTTCGGTGTCTACACCGCCGGCAGTTCGTCCACCGGTACGTCGGCCAATGACCCGTATAACCTCAAGCGCGCCGTGGGCAGCAATGGCAAGGTCTTGAGCAATGCGGCGGGTGGCAACGAGAAGCTGGTCGATGGCGGAACCGAAAGCCTCTATCGCGCCTGGTACCCGAATGGGGGCGGCAACCTGTTGTTGAAAGTGGGTGGAAACCTTAGCGGTAACGCCCTCAGTGCGGCATCCGTACGCGTCGGGCGCCCGGTCAATGATCTTGACCATGACTCCGTCAACGTCGGTAACTGGCTGTGGCGCCAAGGCAACGGATTGACCGGCAGTCAGGCACAAGCCACTGCCTGGTGGATCAACTTCGGGTCCTATGCCGCCGGCATAACGGGCAAGACCGACCAGATGGTGGGTTTCACCGGCTTTGGGACCTTGGGCGGTGGCAATCTGAATGTCGACGTAGACGGGAATGCGGGTGTCCTCACCGCTGTGCGCAGCAGCGACAACGCTGTCAACGCCCGTAGCCAAGGCTTGGTCTTGGCGGTCGGCAGTACGGGGCGCGTAGCGGCTGACGGCAGCGTACAACTGACCGGTGGTGGCGACCTGAACCTGCGGGTGGGGGGGGTTGTGAACCCGGCCGCCGGGTACGCCATCGACCAACTCAATGGGGCGTTGGTGGACCTGCGCGGGCATGTGCAGTTGACCGGCGGTGCGCTGGGCAGCCTGACCTTGCGTTATGGCAATCAGAACCGAGAGCAGAGCCCCAGCGAGGTGCGTGCGTACGATCCATTGCGCTCGACGTCCGCCTTGCCGGGCGGCGGCATGAGCCTGCTGCCGGGGGATGCGACCTTCAGCCTGGCGACCCGTGGCGACCTGGTGGTGCAGGAGGTGGCCGACCCTGGGCGGGCGCCACAAATGAACGCTTCGGGCTTCGCGGACGGGTTTGCGCAAAACTGGTTCAGCCTGTGGACCGACCGCACGGCGGTGGACCTGTTCTCCGCAGGGGGCAACCTCACGCCACTGACCCAGACGCTGGAAACCGATATGGCGGCGGTCTATCCCGCCACCCTGCGTGCGGTCGCCGCCAGTGGCAGCCTGTATTACGGACGTGCGGCGGCGCAGGACGGGGCCAACGTACCCGCCGTCAAAGCGCTGGTGCTGGCGCCGTCGAGCAATGGGCAACTGGAATTGTTGGCAGGGGATTCGATCTACGGGGGTGACCTGACCGTCAGCCGCTCCAGTGCGGCCCCGGCTAGCATGGCGACCATCCTGAACCCGGCGTTCATGGGGTTCCTGGCAAATGGGCGGCCAGTCGTGGGCAGCGGCAACGTGTCCAGCGATGGCAGCGTGGTGCGCTTGGGGCTCCATCCGCTGTTCGCCTTCGGCGCCAACACCGCCAGCCTGGCGTGGGGCGATGACCTGGAACCTGCACGGTTCTATGCGTTGAGCGGTGACCTGCTGGGGGTGAACAGTGGGCGTCAGATCACGATCACGACATCCAGCGATCCGCGCTACAGGCAGACCTATTACGAGGGCGCGGGCCCGGTCTGGATGTTGGCCGGACGCGATATCGTCAGGAGCGGCACCCTGCTCAGTGGCGCCAGCGGCGGCGACGGGAACACCGGTTTCTATACCACCACCGGCAACCTGTTCGTGCATAACGGCCCTACGGATATTTCGGTGGTCAGTGCCGGACGTGACATTCTCTACAGCAGTTTCAACGTCGCAGGCCCCGGCACCCTGGAGTTGACCGCGGGGCGCACGATCCTGATGGAAGACAAGGTTGGCGTGAACAGCGTGGGTGCCGTGGCACCCGGCGACACCCGCCCCGGCGCAAGCATCGTCATGCAAGCCGGTGTCGGTCCCAGCGGCCCTGACTACCTGCGCTTCGTCGAGGCTTACCTGAACCCTGCCAACCTGGCGCAACCGGGTGAGTCGATCCAGGGCGGCAAAGTGGCCAAGACTTACGAAAACGAACTGGTCAGTTGGCTCGCCGAGCGCTTCGGTTTTGCCGGCACCGCCGAACAGGCTCGCGCCTACTACGCAGCACTGCCTGCCGAGCAGCAACGGGTGTTTGCCCGCGACGTGTACTTCGCCGAACTCAAGGCGGCAGGGCGCGAATACAACCAGGATGGCAGCGTGCGCCAGGGCAGTTACCTGCGGGGCCGCGCGGCGATCGCAGCTTTGTTCCCCGAGCGCGACGTGGCCGGTAATCCGATCACCTACAAAGGCGACATCACGATGTTCGGCGGCGCGGGCGTGCACACCAACTTCGGTGGCTCGATCCAGATGCTCACCCCAGGTGGCAGCCAGACCTTCGGTATCGAAGGCGCGGCACCACCGTCGACGGCGGGCGTGATTACCCAGGGCGCAGGCGATATCCAGCTGTACTCCCTGGGCAGCATCCTGCTGGGCCAAAGCCGCATCATGACCACCTTTGGCGGCTCGATCATGGGCTGGACCGCCGAGGGTGATATCAACGCCGGGCGGGGTTCCAAGACCACCGTGGTGTACACGCCGCCCAAGCGGGTCTACGACAACTGGGGCAACGTGAGCCTGTCGCCGTCGGTGCCGAGCACCGGCGCGGGGATCGCCACGTTGAACCCGATTCCGGAAGTGCCGGCGGGGGACATCGACCTGATCGCCCCGTTGGGCACCATCGATGCGGGCGAGGCGGGCATCCGGGTGTCGGGCAACATCAACATTGCCGCGTTGCGGGTGGTGAACGCGGCGAACATCCAGACTCAAGGCAAGTCTTCCGGGGTGCCGGTGACAGCCGCCGTCAACACCGGCGCCATGAGCTCGGCCAGTGCTGCGGGCGCAGCGGCGTCTCAGGCAGCCGAAGACGCGGCGCGCAGCCAACAGGCAGCGGCCAAGCAAGGCCGCCCCTCGATTGTCACGGTGGAAGTGTTGAGCTTTGGCAGCGAGCCGGTTGAGCGCAGCCCGCAGGAAGGCCAGAAAACCTCGGGCTACAACCCCAACAGCCCGGTGCAAGTGCTGGGTGCCGGGCCGCTGGGTGAACAGGCGCGAGCACGGTTGACGGATGAGGAGCGCAAGCAAATCAGCCTGTAGGACTTTTGAAGGACCTCTCGATGTAACCGTTTGGGGCGATCAATGATCGCCCCTTTTTTTAGTGATCATCCTTGAGGGTCTTGAAGCCTTCGATGCGCTTGATCAGGCGGGTGTTTTTCGCCGAATCGGCATTGCCGAACAGGAACGAGAAGTCCGAGGCCAGGTTGGATTTACCGGCAATGGCCGCGTATTGGTGGCAATCGTTGCAGTTGTCGTTCTGCACGTAGGTTTCCAGGGTGGTGTTGGCCACGGGCACGCTTTGATCGCTGACGTACGGCCCATAGGACAACGGCGTCTTCACGTTCGGCCCCGGCCCTGGTTCGTTGGGGGCGTTGGGCGTCTTGGACCACAGCACATTCACCAGTTTGTAGTACTGGAACACCGATTGCCCTTGGGTCTGCTGGGCGAACGTCTGCTGTACTGCCGCATTCAGCGCCTGCATGTCCTGTGGCAAGGCATTGGCCCGAGTGGCCTGCACCGGTTGCTCAAGTGGGGTGCAATTGGGCGGTGTGTGGGTGGCGTCGCATTGCACCCGCGCCACGTTCGGCGTGCAGGCGTCGCCTGTACAGGCTGGGTTGTTGAACGTGTAGCCCTGGGGCGGCGGCGTGTCACCGGCGTCGGGCACATTGTCGACTTGCTCGAAAGTGGTCCAGATAAAATTCGGCTGGGTCTGGGTCTTGTTGATGATGTGCAGGCCCACCAGGCCCACTACTTCCTGGGTGCATTTGAGGGTGTCGGGGCGTTGCAGCCAGGCCACGGTGGTCAGGTAGCGTCCATACAATTGCGGCTGGTTGGTGAGCACACGCCAAGCGGCCTTGAGCTCCAGGGCGCCAAGTTCTTCCTGAGGCAGGGCGTTGGTCGGCAGTTCACGCACTAGCTTGCCGGCCGGCAACGACAGGCCTGCCGGGTGCCGGTTGTCGCTGTTCTGCGCCACGATCAATTGGTTGGCGGCGTCGTACAGACCGTTGTCGACGATGTAGTCGAACTCCGCCTTGCCGACTTTGCGCTCGAAAAACACCAGGTTGCCGGCCTGATCCGTCAGCCAGCCACCGGAGGCTTCCATGATCGAATCGGGCAAGGTGACCTGCGTGCCGCTGGACAGGTGAAAGCGATGCGCACGGTTGATCGCGCTTTCCGAGGTGGCGGTGATGAACTTGCGTGCTCCCGACGAGAACGCCTTGAGGGTGTTGCTGGCGGTGCAATTGGACGGCACCAGGGTTTGCACGCCCCAGCCGGAGGGCTTGGCAGCACCGGGCAGGAAGATGTCGCTGGCGTCCTTGTAGCTGGCCCATACCGGCGCGTTGCTCATCGGTTGGCCGGGCGTCGACGGTACGCCGAAGTGTGCGGCGCTGCTGTTGGGGTCGGGCTCTCCCGCCAGGGCCGGGTTGGCGGGCCAGCCAGGGTTGACCGGCCAGTTCATCGCGATAAACAACTGCCAGCCAAAACAGTTGAGAAACGCTTGCTCGGTACCGAAGTTATTGACGGGTAGAAACCCACCGCTGG
Organism: Pseudomonas cremoris; assembly: GCF_014230465.1. The sequence goes on along the minus strand of NZ_JAAXCY010000024.1, from coordinate 5,052 downwards.
CAGGGTTGAACACCAGTTGCTGGACGCACGATTGCGCGTCCGACGCGCTGGCCGGTTGTGGCGCCAGCAGGGGCAGCAGCGCACAGGCCAGCCACCCCAACATACTCAAGCGTGCCCGGCGAAGCGGGCGAGGCCATCCGTACATGATTGCATTCCTTGCTCAAGGCTTTGGGGAAGCCGCCCATGCCTGGCATGGGCGGCGGGTGGCACTCAGGCGTCGGGCACCAGAGCCAGGCCGCTTTCCCACGGGTGCTGGGTGGCGCTGGGGTTGGCGGCTTCGGCAGGGTTGAGGGCGCGCACGGTAACCAGTCCCGGCGCGGCCGTGCTGCTCACGTTGATGGTCATGATGTAGCCCTGGGTACCGCCTCCGTCGGTTTGCCCGGGAATCGCCGAGGCATCCGGCAGGAACTGCGTGACCTGAGCCGTGACCCCTGGGTTGGAGAACTGTACCCGTGCGTTCGCCGCTGTGGTCTTGAGGTCGGCGCCCTGGACCACTAGCACGAACTGGCCGGATGAACCGGGTGCCAACGAGGCGGGCAAGTCGGTGGGCGACTGGCCGTAGAACAAGTCCAGCGGCAGCAATTGCACCGGCCAGGGTTGCGCATCGGTGTTGTTCGCCGCCACGCAGTCACTTTCGCCGGGCGTGGCGGTGAGCGGCGCCGGGGTCACGCTGAGGGCTACGTCGAGCTGCTCGGCGATCACCCACACATAGTCGATCGGCGTGCCGTTGATGGTGATGTCGTTGATCGAGAACCCTGCACTGAGTGGCACTTCGAAGACCGCCTGCAGGATCTGGTCGGACGCGTTCGGCCCCGTGCCGGCACTGCCGCGCGTGACGCGCCAATAACCACTCACATCCTGGCCTTGCGGGCCTTTCCAGGTGCTGAAGGACTTGGGTTGTTGCAGGTACAGGCCGATGGGGTTGGTCAGGGATAGCAGGTTCTTGACCGCCGCCTGGTTGGCGGAAAAACCGATATGCGGGTCGGAGTTGCGGTAGTTCTGCCCATATTGGGCGCAGCAGATCAGGCTTTGCTGGTTGGCGCTGCTTTTGATCGGCCGCAGGATCGTGGCCGCGGCCGCCAGGTAGATCTCTGCACTCAGGGTGTTAGGGCCGGACGTCAGGTGCATCGCACCGCCCGATACACCCGGCAGCCGTACGGTACCCGAATTCCATTTGTTCACGGTGTCGTAGGCAGGACGGCCCGTGGTCTCATCGATCACCGGGTCGCCGGCTTTGCCGGTGGGACCGTCGGCGGTGTAGCGCAGGTACAGGTCTTCGAGTTTTACCTGCGGGTCGACGTACCCCTGGTACAGCCCCAGCACCGCGTTCGGGTCGATGTTCCACATGGTCAGGAAATACGCCGGGTTCTCACTGGTGAACTGGATGCTGCGCATATTGCCGTTGGGGTCGCGGGTGATCGACCACTCGCAATACTCATCCAGCCAGCCCCGTGGGCCATTGGGCGAGAAGTCGGCGTAGGGGCCGTTCCAGTTGATGGACTTGCACAGCACGCTGGGGATCTGCAGCTGGGTGGCGGCCGGGTCCGGGTACAGCGAATAGAGCGTGCCGTTGAGGGTGATCTGGCCGTGGTCGGTCAACTGCATCACTTGGTCCAGGGTCATGGCCTGGCCATTCAGTTGGGGCACCACGGCGGCGCCATTGTTATAGAAGAACGTCCACAGCCGATTGGGGAACGGTTGCCAGATGATCGTCACTGGGGTCAGCGTGCCGTAGCCGCTTTCCAGCGGGTTGTAATACCCCGAGCGCGGGGCGTCGTTGAGGTTCGACCAGGGGTTGCCGATGACCGACATCTGGGTCCAGCCGGTGACGTTGTTGTTCCAGTCCGTTTCAAACTGCGGCAGCTGATTTTCCAGGCCCAGCCGGTTGTAGTCCTTGGGGGCTTGTTCGGCGGGCGAGGTGAATTGCTTGAACGGCGTGCTCATGTCGATTCTCCAGCGTGGGTAGATGCAGCAGTGGCACAGCAACCGGCGCCCGGAGCGGGACCGGCAGAGGTGTGGCGTGGGTCGTCCCACACCAGTTGGGCGGTAAAACCAGGCAGTGGCGCGTACGCGTCGGGGGGCAATACCTGGCCACTTTCCAGGTGGGTTACGCGCAGCGATAACTGCGCCGCGTCACTCGGTCCCAGGTTCAGCGCCTTGGTGCTGCGCGCCGCATTCAACGCGCGCGATACGCCCTGGGTAATGCAACGGCCCTTGTCATCCACCAGGCCCATGCCGATGCGGCTGAAACGCCCGACGTAGTGCGGGTTGTCAGAATTGACCTGCTGCGCGGTGGCATCGGGCTGATTGAGAAAGACGTCGATCAGAAAGGTGTCGTGGGTGCAACGCACATGGTCGAACACCACCCACGGGCCGGTGTTTGTCGCTTGCGCCTGGCAGCACGCTGCGGGCTTGGCTGCGCCGAACTGTGGCGCCACCGGCGTACCGTAGTCGTAGCCGATATGCCGGCTGTCCTGGGCCATGTCACCCAGCGTGGTGTAGCGCCAGGCTTCGGCGCTGGTGAAGGTCACCTCATCTGCTGCGTGACCGGCGAAGGGCTGCAACAGGCACTGAGTGGTGTACTGCGCCGCCGGGTTGGCGCGGATCCACACCTCCAGCATGCGGTCGATATTGGCGTGGTAGGAGCAAAACACCGGGTCGAAGGCGGTGTAGGCATTGTCGGCCATGTCGCCGCCGATCCAGCCGTGATAGTTGTCGTGGGGTTGCTCGTAAAGCCCGTCGAAATTCAACGCGCGGTTGGGGTACAGGTTGTCCGGTTGCGGCGGGTCGAACGTGGTGATGTTGGCCCACGGATAGCCCGGCACCCCTTGCGGCTGGCTGAAGGTGGTGAAGGCGAGGGCGTCGATCACCTGCTGTTGGAAGATCCGGCTCATGCCATACAACTGGGTGCGCTCAACGCGGAACACTTCGCCCTGGGTGTAGAACAACGGATTGCGCTGCACGTACAGGCAGTCCACACCGTCGACGCTGCCGCTGGCGCAGACTTTCGAGCGGCCATCCTTGGCTGCCGCATAACGCAGCGGGTTGCGCCGTACTTCGCCGGTGTGCGGGTGCACGTAGGTTTCATCGAGAAACGCCTGGGGCAACCCGGCCTCGGGGCTGCCATCGACGCTGGCATGTTCGGCCATCCAGTCCCAATACGGGATCGGGCAGTCGATCAACGCCTCCAGATACAGCAGGTAGGCGCGATGCCACAGGGCAAAGGCTTCCTGGTAATGCAGGCACCAATTGGTATGGATGTAGGCGTAGCGCTGCCACGGTGAGCCGCCGTCTGGATCGCCAATGTGCATCACATCATCCAGCTTGGCGCGGTACAGGTTCAGTTGTTCGGGGCTCAGGGCGCGGATGTCCGGGCGCACCCGCTTGACCGGGTGTGGCAGCGCCGGTGGCGGGATGCGTTCGGCCCGGTCAAACGGCGAAATACTGTCCCGCCGCCAGCCCTGGTTGACCCACAGGCGAAAGGTTTCCAACGCGTCGATGGGCCAGAATTGCTGTGCGTCAGTGGTCAGCGGCATGTTGCGCGAGGCGAGGTGCTGGTAAATGGTCAGCGACCAGATCTTGACCGAGTCGAGGTCCTCCAGGAACACGTCGTAGGCATTCATGCAGCCCACCCACGTGGCCGCCACAGCGGCGCGTTCTGCGGCGGGTATCCAGTACGGCGCGCTGAAAAGTCCTTGGATATCAGCGGTCCATGTCGGTTTCGCGACTATCATAAGATCCCTCTCATGCCGCCCTGGGGCCAGGTGTTGGCTGGGCTGCTAAGCTGAATCGATGTTAAGGAGCCACTGCGCAGGATTTGTGCAAATTGGCCCGTCTTCGCGACGGATTCATTGCAATTTTCAAGGACGATTTTCAACCGATGACAGACGCCATGGATTTGAAAATTCTGGGCAGGCTGCAAAAGGATTGCGGCCAGAGCCTGGACTTGTTGAGCGACAGCGTAGGGCTGTCGTCCACCAGTTGTTACCGACGCATCCGCCGTATGGAAAGCGTGGGGATTATTAAGGCCAAGGTTGCGGTACTCGATGAGCACAAGTTGGGCATCCAGGTGACCGCGTTTTTTTTGATCAAGCTGGACAAGGACAGCAACGGGATTGACCGCAAGATGCAACACATCCTCGCCAGCCACCCGGAGATCCAGGACTGCTACCTGATGACGGGGGAGTTTGATTTTGTGATGGTTGCCAAGTTCAGGGATGCCACGGAGTACACCGATTACATCTATCGGTTTCTGGAGACTTATCGGGAGATTCCGATTCGTACTTATTCGTCGACGTTGGTGGTTAGGACGGTTAAGAAGTCTTATGAGTTGCCTTTGTATGGGGGGGGGGTGTTGATGGTGTACATATCCGTTATTTAGGTAACGGCTGATATGGGTTCCGCCCTTACGGCGGGTCACTTTGGAAAAGAGCCGGAATGCCGGCCCAGCCCAAAGTAACCAAAGGGCTCTTGCCCCAACACTCGGCACCTCGCCTAGGCTCGGTGTGCCCTCACTTCGGCCAGCGTGTTTGACGGGGCGCCTCAGATTAAAAGCAAGAGCGCGGCGGCCTGATAGCCGACCGGTATGTGTGTGTCGCATTGGGTCAAACTGTAGGAGCTGGTTGCACAGGGTATGGAGGCCGGACGCGGTCAAAAAATGTGGGAGCGGGCTTGCTCGCAAATGCGGTGGATCAGCCAGTTAATTTGCTGACTGACACACTGCATTCGCGAGCAAGCCCGCTCCCACATTTGGATCTCCATATATCAGGCAGACCTCGGTTTGCTTCGGCTCTGGCTCTGGCTCTGTTTTTGATCTTGATCTTGATCCTAGGCGCCCCGTTAAACCACGCTGGCCGAACGCAGGCTTGAATCCGTGGGTAACCCGGCAGGACGCCGGGTTAGCCGCGCTGGGCCAGGGATGGCCCATCGCGGCGGCCCACGGATTCAAGCCGGAGAGAGGGCACACCGAGCCTAGGCGAGGTGCCGAGTGGTGGGGCGAAGCGTTTTGCTTACTTTTGCGCTCTTCAAACGTGAGCCGCTGTAAGAGCGGAA
>NZ_JAAXCY010000023.1 GCF_014230465.1 Pseudomonas cremoris | reverse complement strand
ACGGCGAAATCAGCCGCCTCGACATCGGAAAAATCGACAACCCAATACGGTTTCAGGGCCAGTATTTCGACCAAGAAAGCGGGCTGCACTACAACCGCCATCGCTACTACAATCCGGATATTGGTCGTTACCTGACGCCAGATCCGGTGAAGTTGGCGGGTGGGATCAACGGGTATCAGTACGTGCCTAACCCTACGGGTTGGATTGACCCGCTGGGCTTGAATACCTGTCCAGGTGGAGATAAGTGCAAGCCAGCCACCAAAGTCGAAGACCCAAGCACGAAGGCAAAAGCCGATGATACGGAACCATCCAGTCCTACGACTTCAAATACTCCGCCTGAAATGGGATATCACAAGGAAACTCATGCTAGTAAACCCATTAAACCGGAGGAGGCAACTCAGAAGTGGGATGAGTTTTTAGGACCAGAGCCTCACACGAATACAAACCCACGCACTGGCAAGCCTGATCACGACAGGATAGTTTCCAATGACGCGAAGAGAAGTATTCGCTATGGGTCTCACGAGATGAACAGCAAATCAAACAAGCACCACTATCATGAGGAAACATGGACGTTCGAGCTTACGTCCAACACTATGAACGTGGACAACACCATCGTAAGAGTTCCACTACCGAAGAAGTAAAATGAAGATACGAGTTAGGGAAGTACTTTCTATTGCGAACGCTATACGTGTGCACTTTCACTCGTCTGCTGGGAGTGGCACCGCCTTATGGATGGGCATCCCACCCGCTATCGGCGAGGAACACGACGTTGAATTCGATTTGAATGAAGTTTTTTCCTGGGGAAAAAACCTCATTCCCTCCTCCCGTGAAGCCCCACATATCACTATTATAAACGGCGTTACCCGGATAACAGCTCAGATCGTGCAAAACGCCGACGAAGAGTGGGCAGCACTACAGCTGGGCGATTCAATCATCCTTATCGAACTCGACGAGCCATCCACCCAGGAATCGAGGTTTGTTGAGGTAAAAGCAACCAAAATTCACCTTTATCCAACAAACATTTGAGTGCCTCCTCGCCATAACACTTTGGGATTTGCTCAAATACCCGCCAACGCCAAATCCATCGCAAAATACGTAAAGATCAAATCCGCCCCCGCCCGCTTGATCGAGCCCAACGTCTCACGCACAACACGATCCTCATCAATCGCCCCCGCCTGGGCGCCGAACTTGATCATCGCGTACTCGCCACTCACCTGATACGCCGCCACCGGCAGGCGCGAGGCTTCGCGGATGTCGCGGATGATGTCGAGGTAGGCGCCGGCTGGCTTGACCATCAGGGCGTCTGCGCCTTCCTGTTCGTCAAGCAGTGATTCGCGCACGGCTTCGCGGCGGTTCATCGGGTTCATCTGGTAGCTTTTGCGGTCGCCCTTGAGGGCGCTGCCGCCGGCTTCGCGGAACGGGCCGTAGAGGGCCGAGGCGAATTTGGTCGAGTAGGCCATGATCGGAATGTGGGTGAAGCCAGCATCGTCCAAGGCGCGGCGTATGGCTTGGACTTGGCCGTCCATCGCGGCAGAAGGTGCGATCACATCGGCACCGGCGCGAGCGGCGGCTACGGCTTGTTTGCCGAGGTTGACCAGGGTCGCGTCGTTATCGACATGGGCACCGTGCATTACGCCGCAGTGGCCGTGGTCGGTGTATTCGCAGAAGCAGGTGTCGGACATCACGATCATTTCCGGCACGGCGTCCTTGATGATCGAGGACATGCGCGAGACCAGGCCGCGTTCTTTCCAGGTGTCGCTGCCGCTGGCGTCCAGGTGGTGGGACACGCCAAAGGTCATCACCGACTTGATACCGGCGCGGGCGTAGCGCTCGATCTCGCCGGCCAGTTTTTTCTCAGGAATGCGCAACACACCCGGCATGCTGGTGATCGGTACGAAGTCGTCGATTTCTTCTTCGACGAAGATCGGTAGCACCAGGTCGTTGAGGGTGAACTCGGTTTCCTGGAACAGGCCACGCAGCTCCGGGGAGCGGCGCAGGCGGCGTGGGCGGGCTTGGGGGAACTGGCTGGTCATGGCTGTCCTGAAATGATGACAAAATTCGTTGGGGCGAAAGCTTATGCTCCGAGGCCTCGGCAACACAAACGCCGAGGGCCAATAGTGTATTGCTCAGGTGGTAATAATGTATTGATCTAGAGCTGTAGTTGCCCGTCGATGCACAGCGCGACGGCGCCGCCGACCCAGATTTCATCGCCCTGGCGCTCAACGCGAATTCGCCCCGCACGCCCCAGGGCCGTGCCCTGGCTGACCACGTAGCGCTCCGGCGCGAGGCCCTCCCCGAGCAGCCATTGGGCAACGCCGGCGTTCAAGCTGCCGGTGGCCGGGTCCTCTTGCGCACCGTCACCTGCGACAAAGGCACGCACCTCGAACTGTGCGTCCACATCGTCACGGACGGGATCGCAAGGAGCAATCACGCCGACGGCCAAACCGAGCAATTGTGAATAGTTGGGTTGCAACGCCAGCACCTGCTCGCGATCCTCCAGCATCAGCGCCAACCACCCCGCGCCGTTGTCGACCCACTGACTGCGCACAATGGCTTGCGGGCTCAGGCCCAACGCCAGGCGCACACGTTCCAGCAACGGTGCCTCTACCGGACCGGAGCGCAGCAACGGCGGCGCGATAAAGGCCAGCTCATCACCTTGTCGACGCACTCGTACCAAGCCAATTTCACACTCTTGAATGATCTCCTCACCCTTCGGCGTGCCACCGGCTTGCAGCCACGCGTGGCAACTGCCCAGCGTCGGGTGCCCGGCGAACGGCAGCTCCTTCAAGGTGGTGAAGATTCTTACCCGGTAGTCTGCCCGGGGATCGCGCGGTGTCAGCAAAAACGTGGTTTCGCTGAGGTTGGTCCAGTTGGCGAAATCGGCCATTTGCTGCTCGGTCAGGCTGTCGGCACCTAATACCACGGCCAGCGGGTTGCCCTTGAGCGCGACGCTGCTGAAGACATCCAGTTGTTTGAAAGCGAAAGTCGGCATGGCTCAGCTCGGAATATTCAGGCCGCGGATCACCGCCGGCCGTGCGACAAAACCGTCCAGCGCGCGCAGTACATTGGGGAAGTCGGCAATGCCCACCAGGTCACCCGACTCGTAGAAGCCGATCAGGTTGCGAATCCATGGAAAGGTGGCGATATCGGCGATGCTGTAGTCGTCGCCCATGATCCAGGTACGGCCCAGCAGGCGTTTTTCCAGCACGTCCAGCAGGCGCCGGGACTCGGCGGCATAGCGGTCGCGAGGGCGTTTGTCTTCGTAGGCCTTGCCGGCGAACTTGTTGAAGAAGCCCAGTTGACCAAACATCGGGCCAATCCCGCCCATCTGAAACATCAACCATTGGATGGTTTCGTAGCGGGTGGCTGGGTCTTCGGACAGCAGTTGGCTGGTTTTTTCAGCCAGGTAGATCAGAATCGCGCCGGATTCAAACAGTGCCAATGGCACGCCACCAGGACCGTCGGGATCGATGATCGCGGGGATCTTGTTGTTGGGGTTCAGCGACAGGAATTCTGGGGACAACTGGTCCTGGGTCTCGAAGCTGACCTTATGCGCTTCATAGGGCAGGCCCAGTTCTTCGAGCATGATCGAGACTTTTACCCCGTTGGGCGTTGGCAACGAGTAGAGTTGCAGGCGCTCGGGATGCTGGGCGGGCCATTTGCTGTTGATGGGGAACGCGGCGAGTGGGTTCATCGGGAAGTCCCTTTGCAGAAAGCCCCCATCATAGTCATCCCGACGCTGTCCTGCATGGGTCATCAATACGCAATATCCGCTGGCTAATATCCCGCGAGGGCGAACCAATAGGCCCTTGTGCACTCTTAAGTGCGCTCAACGGTGAATGGAGGCGCCTCGTTATATCGACAGGGAATACCGCAGGATGCCCTTGGCGTCACTGGGGCCGGGCGTGTCCGCCCTCACCCGATGCACCGAAGACTCGACACTAATGACAATCAAGCCTCTGTGCCTTGCGCTGCGCCTGAAACGCTACTCATACATCATGTTGCCGCTGGTGCTGGTCGGCGGCGCTATTGGGCTGACCCTGGAGTCACGCATCAGCAGCGCCGACCCCGTGGACGGCGTGCAAACCCTGGTGTTCCTGCGCCACGGTGAAAAACCCGCCGGCGGCCTGGGCCAACTCAATTGCCAGGGTCTCAACCGTGCAATGAACCTGGCCACGGTGTTGCCGGAAAAATTCGGCAAGGCCAACTTCGTGTTTGCCGCCAACCCGACGCGCAATGTCGAGGAAGGTGAGTTCGATAATTCCTACAGCTACATTCGCCCACTGATGACCATCAGCCCCAGCGCCATCAAGCTTGGCCTGCCGGTAAACATCAAGTTTTCGGCGAATGACACCAGCGCCCTCGCCGATGAACTGGTGGAGGACAAGTACCACAACTCCATCATCTACACCGCGTGGTCCCACGGGTATCTGCCGGAGTTGATCAACAAGGTGGCCAGTGAAGCTTCCGGTGAGAAGCACACCATCACCGACGACTGGTCTGGCAGCGACTACGACACGCTGTATGTGCTGACGCTGACTTGGCACAACGGCAAGGCGTCGTTGCTGAGCCGTAACTACAAGCAGGGCTTGAACAACGGCGATACAAGTTGCCCGGATCCTACGCAAGTCAGCGCCGAATCCTGATGTAGTGAGCGGGCTTTTCCCGCGCTGGGGGGCGAAGCCGCCCTAAAACCAAACGCCGCATTCTGTCAGACAGAATGCGGCGTTTTTTATTGGGGCGGCTTCGCCCCCCAGCGCGGGACAAGCCCGCTCACTACTTACTGCCGGGCCGCGAGCAAGCGCTTGTGGCGGTTGCGTCGTGCGATGTTCAGGCACTCGATCACCGCCGAGAACGCCATGGCCGCGTACACATAGCCTTTAGGCACATGGGCGCCGAAGCCTTCGGCGATCAACGTCATGCCGATCATGATCAGGAAGCCCAGGGCCAGCATCACTACGGTCGGGTTGTCGTTGATGAACTTGGCCAACGGCTCGGCCGCCACCAGCATCACGATCACCGAGGTCACCACGGCAATGATCATGATCGGCAAGTGCTCGGTCATGCCCACAGCCGTAATGATGCTGTCGATGGAAAACACCAGGTCGAGCATCAGGATCTGCCCGATGGCCGCCGCAAAACCGATTGTCACCGTATTGCTGACACTGGCCTTCTCCTCGGGCTCCGGGTCCATGCTGTGATGGATCTCGGTGGTCGCTTTCCATACCAGGAACAGGCCACCCGCGATCAGGATCATGTCCTTCCACGAAAACGCCTGGCCGAAGACTTCAAACACCGGCGCCGTCAATTGCACGATAAACGCGATGGTGCTCAACAGGCCCAAACGCAGCACCAACGCCATGCTGATACCGATGCGCCGCGCCTTGGCCCGATGCTGCTCCGGCAATTTGTTGGTGAGAATCGAGATGAAGATCAGGTTATCGATGCCCAGCACAATTTCCATGACGATCAAGGTAGCCAGTGCGACCCAGGCAGTGGGGCTGGCGGCCAGTTGTAAAAGGTAGTCCATAGGTCAGTCCTGACGTGATAGTGCTGGGATATTAGGTTTCTTTGGTGTCGGATTCAGCAGCGTTTTCGGCTTCTTCTTCCTGCTTCTCAGGCTTGATCAGCCCCTGGGTTGCTTCACTCAATGCCTGTTCGGCGGCTTTGTGAGTGTCATCAATGGCTTGCTTGGCCGATTCAGTCGCCTTGCCAAGCACCTGCTGGGCGCTCTTTTCAACCTGATCGCAACCGCTGATCACTACCAATGAAAGCGCAAGCAACGTTGCTGCGCCCAGGGAATTGAGTTTCATGATGTATTCCTCGTTAGAACCATTGGGTCCAAGTAGTGGCCCCGCGATAGCGAGGCATTCTATGCAAGGCAACAGTTCAGGAAAATTCGTATTTTTCTCGCGTATACTTCGATTTTTACGAAGTGATGGTCACCATGCTCAATTATCGACAACTGCATTACTTCTGGGTTGTGGCCAAGACCGGCAGCATTGTGCGCGCTTGTGAGCAACTTAACCTCACGCCCCAGACCATCAGCGGCCAGATCAGCCTGCTTGAGCAAACCTTTGGTATCGCGCTGTTTCAGCGCGTCGGTCGTCAACTTGAGCTGACCGAAGCCGGGCGTCGGGCGCTGCCTTATGCTGAGCAGATGTTCCAGACCGGCAATGAATTGGAGGCAATGCTGCGGGCGCAGCCCAACGAGCAGCAGATCCTGTTCCGCGTTGGGGTGGCGGATGTGGTGCCCAAGTCCATCGTCTACCGCTTGATCGCGCCGACCATGGAGTTGAGCGAGCCGATCCGCATCACCTGCCGTGAAGACAAGCTCGAACGTCTGCTGGCCGACCTGGCCATCCAGCGCCTGGACCTGGTGATTTCCGATAGCCCGATGCCCAGCCATCTGGACATCAAGGGTTACAGCCAGAAGCTTGGGGAATGTGGCATCAGTTTCTTCGCCACCCAGGCACTGGCTGACGCATACGGCGGCGATTTCCCAAAGTGTTTGCAGGGAGCACCGTTGTTGATTCCTGGGGCGGAGACGGTAGTGCGCAGCCGCTTGCAGCGCTGGTTCGCCGAGCAGCAGATCCAACCGAAGATCATCGGCGAGTTCGACGACAGCGCCTTGATGCAGGCCTTCGGTCAATCCGGCAGCGGGATTTTCATTGCCCCCAGCGTGATTGCCGACGAGGTGGTGCGCCAGTACGGCGTGGCGCTCATCGGCCAGACCGATGCAGTCACCGAGTCGTTCTACGCAATCTCGGTGGAGCGCAAGGTCAAGCACCCCGGCATCGTGGCGATTACCGAAGGCGCAAGACGCGAGTTGTTTACCGCCCTGCCCTGACGGTTCAGGCGTTGGCTGCGACCGGCTGCTTGGCAGTCATCAGCCACAACGCCAGCAGGATCGACACCAAGATAAACCCCGACGCCGCGAAGCCCAGGCTGCCCAAGCCGAGCGTGTCGATCACATGCCCGCCGACCATCGCCCCCAAACCGATCCCCAGGTTAGCCCCGGCGATGTTCAGCGACGCGGCAAACGCCGGCGCATGGGGGGCGGCCTTCATCAAGCGCACATGGCTGACCAGGAACATCGCCGCCTGGGTCACGCCCCACACGGCCATCGCGGCTGCCAGGCCGATGGTGGAGTGAATCGCCGGCACCAATGCCACCATCCCCGCGATCATGAAACCGCAAAACACCATGGACGCAATCAATGGATGACGGTCCACCGCACGGCCACCCAGGGAGTTGCCGATCAAGCCCACGGCACCGAACCCCATCAGGCACCACCCCACCAGCGTGCCGTCGAAACCGGCCAGGCGCTCGAGGATGTCCGCAAGGTACGTATAAGCGGTGAACATGCCGCTGAACACCAGGATCGACAGCAGGATATGGCCCTGCATCAGTGGGTTGCGCAGGATCTTGAACTGCGAGCGCAACGTCACTTCATCGTTCTTCGGCTGGGTCACGGGCAAGTAGATGAGCAGCAGCACGGCCTTGGCCAGCGCCACTACGGCAAGAATGGCAAACGCGGTACGCCAGCCGAACATATCGGAAATCAACGTGCCCACCGGAATGCCAAACACCGTGGCGCAGACGATACCGAAGCCGATCTTCTCGATGGCGCGCCCGGCGTACTCAGGCCCCACGATATCCACCGCCGTCTCGCTGGCCAGGGCCCAGAACACCGGGAGCCCCAAGGCCGGAATCAACCGCGCCAGGGCCATCACCCAGATATTCGGTGCCAGCGCGGCGACGGCATTGGCCACGCCGAAGAGGATCAGGATGCTGATAAACAGGCGTTTGCGCGGGAAACGGGCGAAGTACGCCGTCAGAAACGGCCCGAATGCCGCAACGGTAAACGCGAACAAGGTCACCAGCAGCCCGGCCTGGGACACGCTGACATTCAAGTCCCGAGCAATGGACGGCAGCAGGCCAACAATCACGAACTCTGTGGTCAGCACGGTAAAACCAGCGGCCGACAACAGCAGAATGGGGAACAGCATCAAAAACTCCAGAAACGACAACATTAACGACAACCCGAGGGTTCGCTGACAGATAAGGATGAGAAAGGGATGTCGAATCTTAACAGAGTGCTTCAAACGAAGGGCATGAAAAAGCCCGGTGGCGCCTGCTGGCACACACCGGGCTTTGGCGTATCAAGGCTTAGAACGCGCCCATGTAGTCGCGCTTGCCCACTTCCACACCGTTGTGACGCAACAGGGCGTACGCGGTGGTGACGTGGAAGAAGAACTGCGGCAGGCCATAGGTCAGGAGGTAGGACTGGCCGCTGAAGCGCTTCTCTTTAGGAGTACCAGGGCGGGTGATGATCTCGATGCCTTCCTTGCCGTCGACTTGCTCCGGCTTGATGGTATCAACGAAGGCCAGCACCTTGGCGATCAGGGCTTGCAGGTCGGCGAAGGTGACTTCGCTGTCTTCGTATTTAGGCACTTCGATCTCGGCCAGGCGTGCAGAGACACCCTTGGCGAAGTCGACGGCGATCTGCACCTGGCGCACCAGTTGGAACATGTCCGGGAACAGACGTGCTTGCAGCAGCGCGTTGGGCTCGATGTTCTTGGCGGTGGCGTGGGCTTCGGCTTTGTTCAGCACATCGCTCAGGGCGGTGAGCATTTGCTTGAAGACTGGGATGGAAGCGGCGTACAGGGAAATGGTCATGGCAGTCTCATGGGTGATGGCACGGTTTGAACAGGCAACGATTATAGACCTGCCCGTCGCTTGTCTTTTATTTTTTCCGGCTTACGCTAGGCACTTCACTGCATAGGGAAAGCGCGATGACCGCCGAGCACGACACCGACACCCCTGAGCCGCGCCTGAACAGCACGGAAATCCGCATCCTGGGCTGCCTGATCGAAAAACAGGCGACCAACCCGGAAACCTACCCCCTGACCCTCAATGCCTTGGTGCTGGCCTGCAACCAGAAGACCAGCCGCGAGCCGGTGACCAACCTCAGCCAGGGCCAGGTCGGCCAGAGCCTGCGCGTGCTGGAAGGCCAGGGTTTTACCCGCCTGGTGATGGGCAGCCGCGCCGACCGTTGGGAACATCGCGTGGACAAGGCGCTGGAACTGGTGCCGGCCCAGGTGATCCTGATTGGCCTGTTGTTCCTGCGTGGACCGCAGACGGTCAACGAACTGCTGACCCGCAGCGGGCGCATGCATGATTTTGAAGATGCCGAACAGGTGGTGCACCAGCTTGAACGCCTGATTGCACGTGGTTTGGCGGTGCTGGTACCGCGCCAGGCGGGGCAGCGGGAAGACCGGTATACCCATGCGCTGGGGGATCCGGCGGATATCGAGGCGATTCTCGCGGCGCGGGGCAGCCCGGTGGAGCGTGGGGCGACGGGTGTTTCTGTCGAGCGCATCGAGGAATTGGAAGCGCGGATTGCAGCATTGGAAGAGCGCTTGGCCCAGTTGGAACAGGCGTAACTCGGTTTAAAAATGTGGGAGCGGGCTTGCTCGCGAAAGCGGTGGATCAGTCAGACATGGACTGAATGACACTCCGCATTCGCGAGCAAGCCCGCTCCCACATTGGTTTCTAGGCAAGGCTTCAGTTACGGGCAAACGCCACCGCTTTTTCAAACTGCTCCTGCGTTGGCCGCACCCCGGTATAAAGCACAAACTGCTCCAGCGCCTGGATCGCAATCACCTCCAGCCCGGTTATCACCCGCTTGCCCTGGGCCCGCCCACGCACAATCAACGGTGTTTCGGCGGGGATCGCCACCACATCGAACACGGTATCTGCCGCATCCACGGCGTCTGCCTCAAACGCCAGCGCATCTGCCTCGGCGCCACCGGTCATGCCGATGGGCGTCACGTTGATGAGCATCTGCGGGCGCAACTCACCCAGCTCTGCCTGCCACGCATACCCCAGGTTCTGCGCCAACGCCCGGCCGGCCGCCTCGTTGCGCGCGACGATCACCCCCTTGGCATAGCCGCCGTCACGCAAGGCACTGGCCACGGCCTTGGCCATGCCACCGCTGCCGCGCAGGGCGAAGGTGGAGTCCTTGGGCACTGCGTGCTTTTTCAGCAGTTGTTCGATGGCAATGTAGTCAGTGTTGTAGGCCTTCAGATGGCCGTTGGTATTGACGATGGTGTTCAGGGAGTCGATGGCTTGAACTGAATCGTCCAGTTCGTCCACCAGGGCAATGGCGGCTTCCTTGAACGGCATGGAAACCCCGCAGCCCCGCACGCCCAGTGCGCGGATACCACCTATCGCGCCGGGCAAGTCCTGGCTACTGAACGCTTTATAGTAGAAGTTCAGACCCAGCTGTTCGTACAGATGGTTATGGAACCGCAAGCCAAAATTTCCAGGACGCGCCGACAATGACATGCACAGTTGGGTGTCTTTGTTGGGGTGCATCTGCATGGGTAACTCCTTGAAGTAAGCAAATCGGTACAGACCTTACACAACCTTTACCTATCGGCCGTGCTGTTTTCCAGAAATACGTTGTCTTAAAAGTATCCCCGCGACAATCCTTGAGTCTATTGATTGCAGACCACAAGCGCAGGGGCTAACCGAGGAATGACCATGATTCGTACAATCCCCAAGATCGCCTTGCTTGTTGGCGCACTCGCTATGGCAGGCCAAGCCTCCGCCCACGGTGGTGGTTGGGGTGGCCCGGCCGTATTGGGTGCTTTAGTCGGCGCAGCCGTAGTGGGCTCCGTGGTTGCCAGCCAACCCCGTGAGGTCTACGTGCAGCAACCGGTGTATGTCCAGCCGCAGCCGGTCTATGCCGCTCCGCCGCCGGTCTACTACGCACCGCCGCCACCGGTGTATGTGCAACAACAGGTCTATTACCGTCCGGCGCCGGTGTACTACGGGCCGCCACGTGGCTACTACGGCCCTCCCCACGGCTACTATGGCCGCGGTTGGTAAATTTGAACCGACACGTCTGAACCAGGCCTCGCCCATACGCGGGGCCTTTTTTTTGTGTGAAAAGTCCAGATTTATGCTGCCAAGGTCGCTATGAGGACAATGGCCCAAGCGAAATCGCACATCATCAACACCATTGTCTACTTGCTCGATAGGGGCTCGCGCTGTCATGTTTGTGTCACAGCACGCTTCCACTATCGATCCTGTCCACCCAATAACAATTAAGGACGACTGACCATGCCCACACAAAACCCGCACCGCACCGCTGGCCTTTGTACGTCCAGCAAGGTCTACAGCGCGCTTACCGAGCTCAAGGCCCTGGAAGGCCATCGCAGTGCCAAGTTCCTCGCGCTGCTGGCGGAAAACCTGGTACGCAAGGGGCTGCTCAGCGAACAGGAAGTGGTGAACATGCTCGACCAAGTCGTGGACTGACGCCTGGCGTCGATGTCGACTATCGAGACAGGTGATTTTTCCTACAGCGCTTCACCCAATAAAGTGACCTCCATAGCGATTGGAGGTACTTATGCCCACTGTTCACATCATGTCCGTCATCGGCAGCGCCGTCCCCGCCCCTCTTCGGGAACTGGGCCTGCTCGCCTGCTGGTACCTGGTACGCGACGGCGAAGCCATCAGCGGCCCGCTCACATCGTTGTCCGCCGCCGAGAAACAGCTGCAGCAGGCCGCGAACTTCAAGCTTCACGCCTGAAGCCTACGGCAACGGCAACTTGACTCGCGGCTTGCTTTCGACAAACAGCGCCCAGCTCGACATAAACAACGCCGCCACCAGCGGCCCAATCACAAAGCCGTTCAGGCCGAATACCGACAGGCCGCCCAGGGTCGAGATCAGAATCAAGTAATCCGGCATCTTGGTGTCCTTGCCCACCAGGATCGGGCGCAGCACGTTGTCCACCAGGCCAATCACAAACACGCCAAACAAGCCCAGCACCACGCCCTGCCAGATCGAACCGCTCAACAGGAAGTAAATGGCCACCGGCCCCCAAACAATCCCGGCACCCACTGCGGGCAGCAATGACAAGAACGCCATCAACACCGCCCAGAGCAACGCGCTGGGAATGTCCAGGAACCAGAAAATCATCCCGCCCAGCGCACCTTGTGTCACGGCCACCAGCACGTTGCCCTTGACCGTGGCACGCACCACGCGATTGAACTTGAGTTGCAACCGGCGCTTCTGCGGCTCGGCCAACGGCACCGCCGTGCGCACCTTGCGCACCAACTCCGGGCCGTCGCGCAGCAGGAAAAACAGCAAATACAGCATGATGAAAAAGCTCACCAGGAAATCAAACGTCCCCTGGCCAAAGCTGAACGCCTGGGACGCAAAAAACTGGCTGCCCTGCATCGCACTCTTGACGATCTTCTCCCGCAAGCCTTCCAGGTTGCCCATGCCAAAGCGGTCCAGCAGGTGTTGGAAGTAAGGCGGCAACACGTTCTTGAACTGCTCGATATACCCCGCCACGTCCAACTTGCCGCTTTCGACGTTCTTGTAGAGCGTTGCCCCCTCCTGCACCAGCAGGGCGCTGGTGATGATCACTGGCAAAATCGCTATCACCAGGCAGGCAGCCAAGGTGGTCAGCGACGTGAGGTTGCGGTTCCAGCCCGTCCGCAACTGCAGGCGCCGCTGCATTGGCGCAAAGATGATGCCCAGGATCACCGCCCAGAACACCGCGCCATAGAACGGAAGCAATATCCAGATAAAGGCGATGGTCACCAGCACCAGTAGCAACAGCAAGGTCTTGAATTGCAGGTTGGTTTGATTCATGTCCGGTCCATGTCAGAAAAGCAGCAGACCCGCGTAGGCCTTGTTGCTTAGTCCGCGCAGAAACCTGGGAGTGCCCTTATTTATCCAACACGCTTGGGCCATATCATTCCTGCGCCTTGGCCTCGCTTAGCAACGCCTGAATCATCCGTTCTTGTTCGTCATAACGGCCTTCGCCAAAGTGCGTGTAACGCACCTGCCCCTTGGCATCGATCAGGTAGTGGGCAGGCCAGTACTGATTATCGAAGTGGCGCCAGATCGCATAGTTGTTGTCGATGGCCACGGGGTAAGTGATCCCCAGCTTGCGCACCTGCTCCCTGACGTTGGCGGTGATGTGCTCGTAGGCGTATTCCGGCGTGTGCACGCCGACTACCACTAGGCCATCCTTTTCGTACTTCTTCGCCCAGGCCTTTACGTACGGCAAGGTGCGCCGGCAGTTGACGCAGTCGTAGGTCCAGAAATCCACCAATACCACGTTGCCTCTGAGTGCCTCGCCGGTCAGTGGCGGGGTATTGAGCCATTCAACCGCCCCCGCCAGTGACGGCATGGGGCCCAGCGTATTGCCGGTTGTGGCATCAGCCTTGGTTTCAGGGCTGACCATCAGGCTGCAGGCCAATGCGACCATCAGCAGCAGGCCGGCGAACAGGAGTGCGATAGGACGCATGGTGTTTACCTTGTCGATAGGGAGGCGCTTATTGGAAACCCTGGAGGTATCGCGCCTATGTCAAAAACCGCGCGCCGATACACAGCAATACAAAAAGCGTAAAGAACGACCTGGATCAATAAACCGCCCGCGTGCCTCGTCTACCCTCGCGCCTTTTTTGTGGTCCGTGCCCATGCCTCCCATCCTTGCCCCCGAATTGCTCGCCCCCGCCGGCACCCTGAAAAACATGCGCTACGCCTTTGCCTATGGCGCCGACGCGGTCTACGCCGGCCAACCGCGCTATAGCCTGCGGGTGCGCAACAATGAGTTCGACCACGCCAACCTGGCCCTCGGCATCGACGAAGCCCACGCCCAAGGCAAGCGCTTCTACGTAGTGGTCAACATCGCGCCCCACAACGCCAAATTGAAGACCTTCCTCAAGGACCTGGCCCCCGTGATCGCCATGGGCCCGGATGCACTGATCATGTCCGACCCTGGGTTGATCATGCTGGTACGCCGGCACTTCCCGCAGATGCCGATTCACTTGTCGGTGCAGGCCAACACGGTGAACTGGGCCAGCGTCGAGTTCTGGCAGCAACAAGGTATCTGCCGGGTGATCTTGTCGCGGGAACTGTCGCTGGAAGAGATCGCCGAGATCCGCCAGCAAGTACCGGCCATGGAGTTGGAGGTGTTTGTGCACGGCGCCTTGTGCATGGCCTATTCCGGGCGCTGCCTGCTCTCGGGCTACCTGAACAAGCGCGACGCCAACCAAGGCAGCTGCACCAATGCGTGCCGCTGGAAATACCAGGCCACACCTGCGGTGGAAAACGCCACTGGCGATATCGTCCAGGAATACACGCCAACCCTGGGGATTGGCGCGCCGACCAACCAGGTGTTCCTGTTGCAAGAAGCCAACCGCCCCGATGAACACATGCCTGCCTTCGAAGACGAGCATGGCACCTACATCATGAACGCCAAGGACTTGCGCGCGGTGCAGCACGTGGAGCGCCTGAGCCAGATGGGCGTGCATTCGCTGAAGATCGAAGGTCGCACCAAATCTCACTTTTATTGCGCACGCACTACGCAGGTGTATCGCCAGGCGATTGATGACGCGGTGGCCGGTCGCGCGTTTGACCGTAACCTGATGACCCATCTCGAATCCCTGGCGCAACGCGGCTACACCGAAGGTTTCCTGCGCCGCCACGTGCACGACGAATACCAGAACTACCAGAACGGCAGTTCAGTGTCGGAGCGCCAGCAGTTTGTCGGTGAGTTGACCGGCGAGCGTCGCGGTGAACTGGCCGAGGTCAAGGTGAAGAACCGCTTTACGGTGGGCAATCATCTGGAATTGATGACCCCCGCCGGTAATTTCCACTTTGACCTGGCCAGTTTGTACAGCGCCAAGGGCGAAGCCATCGAGGTGGCACCGGGGGATGGGCACACGGTGTATGTGCCGCTCCCGACCGAGATGGATTTAAACTTCGGTTTGTTGATGCGTGACGTCTGAAGCTGTCGAGCCGGAGCGAGCGTCCTCGCCACACAGGTTAGATCCTGAACTGGCCAACCAACTGCCCCAGCCGTTGACCCAGCTCCGCCAGGCTGCGTGAGGTCTGGGCGCCCAGTTGGGTTTCGTCGGCCACGCTGTCCACCGCCACGGCGATCTGATGCACGCTGCGGTTGATCTCTTCGGCCACGGCGGTCTGCTCTTCGGCAGCGCTGGCGATCTGCGCGTTCATCGAGTTGATGGTGCCGATCAACTGGGCCATGGTGTCCAGCGATGCCCCGGCTTCGTTGGCCTGGGCCGAGGTGCCGTCACCGGCATCGCTGGAGCGGCGCATGGCGTCCACGGCGGCCTCGGTGCCTTTTTGCAGGCGGTCGATCATGCCCTGGATTTCCTGGGTGCTGGTCTGGGTGCGACTGGCCAGCGCACGGACTTCATCGGCCACCACCGCAAAACCACGCCCAGCCTCCCCTGCCCGCGCGGCTTCGATCGCCGCATTGAGGGCCAGCAGGTTGGTCTGCTCGGCGATGGAGCGGATCACGCCGAGCACGCTGACAATCGAGGACACGTCTTGCTGCAGGCTGTCGAGGGACACGCCGCTGCTGCGGATGTCGTTCACCAATGCATGAATCTGCACGATGCTGCCGTCCACCACGCGCTTGGCGGCCTGGCCTTCGGCGTCGGTCTGTTGCGCGGCGACGGCCGCGCCTTGGGCACTGCGCGCCACTTCGTGGGCAGCGGACGACATCTGGTTGATCGCGGTGGCGACCTGGTCGGTCTCGTGGCGCTGGCGTTCCATGGCCTGCTCGGAGCGCTGGGCCTGCTCCGACACTTGGCTCACCAGGCCGGTGAGTTGCGAGGTCATTTCGGTGATCTGGCGCACCAGGCCGTGAATCTTGTCGACAAAACGGTTGAATGCGCCGGCAAGATCGCCCAGTTCATCCTGGCTGGTGATCGCCAGACGGCGGGTCAGGTCGCCTTCGCCGGCGGCGATGTCGTCGAGGTTGGCTTTCATCAGGTTCAGCGGACGCAAGATGGTATTCGCCACCAGCAGGCCCACCGCGGCGATCACCAGCAGCACCACCACGGCCACCCCGAGGATGCTCAGCAAGACGCCTTCCATGCGTGTTTTGACTTTGGCTTCAACCACCGCTACCTGGGCTTCGATGCCGTCCAGGTTCACCGAGGTACCAATGACCATGTCCCATTTGGGCAGGTATTCGGTGTAGCCGAGCTTGGGCACCAGTTCGGTCTGCCCCGGCTGGGTAGAGCTGTATTGCAGGTAGTGGGTGCCGTCCTTGCCGACCTTGACCAGGTCGCGGTTGACGTACACGCCGTTGGGGTCGCGGTTATCCTTGAAGCTCTTGCCCACGCCGTCCGGGCTGTTGCCCTTGAACAGGCGAATGGTCTCGGAATCGTAGCCAAAGAAGTAGCCGTCCTTGCCATAACTGGTGTTGGACAGCAGCTTGACCACCTGGGCCCGCGCGGCGGTATCACCGGGGGCTGCCGCGTCGTAGAGCGGCTTGATGGTGCTCATGGCCACTTCCACATAACTTTGCAAGGTGGCCTTGGCGTCGTTGAGCAGGCGCTGGCGGGTTTCGTCCACCTCGTTGCGCGCCTGGCCCTGGAGAATCCACACGGTGGTCAGGCTGATCACCACGGCAAATAGCAACACCGGCACTATGGCCAGGGACAGGACTTTGGCCTTCAGGCTCAGACGCATGGCTTTTCTCTCTTATAGTGGCGACTTAAGAGGTTAACGGCCGCATGGGAAGTTTCTGTAATGAACGGGTTTGTTGTGGTGAGCGGGCTTGCCACCGCCAGCCCAATCACCACATTCGGCGGTCAAAGGGTCATGGCCGCCAGCCAGCCGAAGGCCAGGAGCGGGATGTTGTAGTGCAGGAAGGTCGGCACCACGGTGTCCCAGATGTGATGGTGCTGGCCGTCGATGTTCAGGCCGGAGGTGGGACCAAGGGTCGAGTCCGACGCAGGCGAACCAGCATCACCCAAGGCGCCCGCAGTGCCGACGATGCACACGATGGCCACCGGGCTGAAGCCAAGCTGCACACACAGCGGCACGAAAATCGCGGCAAGAATAGGCACGGTGGAAAACGACGAACCAATGCCCATGGTCACCAACAAGCCCACCAGCAGCATCAGCAACGCGCCGACGCCCCGGCTATGGCCGATGAATGCCGCCGAGGCTTCCACCAGCGAACGCACGTCGCCGGTGGCCTTGAGCACTTCGGCAAAGCCCGACGAGGCGATCATGATGAAGCCGATCATGGCCATCATCTTCATGCCTTCGGTGAACAGGTCGTCAGTGTCGCTCCAACGCACGATGCCCGACACCGAGAAGATCAGGAAACCCGCCAGGGCGCCGATGATCATCGAATCCAGCCACAGCTGGATAATGAACGCCGAGGCAATCGCCAGGCCGGCCACCAGCAGGGTCAGCGGGTTGTACTGCACCGCCACTTGCTCCACCCGCTCGATTTTCTCCAGGTCATACACGCGCTTCTTGCGATAGCTGACGAACACCGCCACCAGCAGGCCCACCACCATGCCCAGGGCCGGCAAGCTCATGGCGTGAGTGACATTGACCTGGCTGATGTCCACGCCGCTCTTGGCCACGTTGGCTAGCAGGATCTGGTTGAGGAAGATATTGCCGAAGCCCACCGGCAAGAACATATACGGCGTGATCAGGCCAAAAGTCATTACACAGGCGATGAGGCGGCGGTCCAGTTGCAGCTTGGTCAACACGTACAGCAGGGGCGGCACCAGCAGCGGAATAAACGCGATATGAATCGGCAGGATGTTCTGCGAGGCAATCGCCACCACCCACAGCAGGCCGATCAGCAGCCATTTGACGTGGCTGCCACCGGTCGCTTCCTGGCGGTCCACCAGCATCAGCGCTTTGTCGGCCAAGGCATGGGCCAGGCCTGACTTGGCAATTGCCACCGCGAAAGCGCCCAACAAGGCGTAGGACAAGGCCACGGTTGCACCGCCCCCCAACCCGCCATTAAAGGCTTTGAGCGTGGCGTCGATACCCAGGCCACCGGTAAGGCCACCCACCAGCGCGCCAACAATGATGGCAATGACCACATGCACGCGGGACAGGCTGAGCACCAGCATGGTGCCGACCGCGGCAATGACTGCGTTAATCATGGTTACCTCAAGCAGAAACATAAAAACAGGCATGCCCGCGCCCAGGCGGCCACAGATGGCTGCCAGCGTGCAGGCTTGAAGGAGGTCTTATTAGAGGGCGCGCACTTTGCAGCAGGCGGGGCCGCATGTCAAAAAACGGTGCCGCTTTTGGCTTTCAATTGAACGTTTAAATAATAAAGATCCGAAAAAATCGGCCGATAACCTGATTCTCTGTGTTTTCAGGTTAAGGATGCTCCTCGATGTCCCTCAGACAGCTGTCCATTCAATGGAAAATCACCCTGCTCGCCGGCCTTTGCCTGCTGGGAATCGTGACCCTGCTGGTGGGTCTGTCGCTCTATCGCATGGAGCAGAGCTCTGAACAGGTCAAGGCGTCCAGCATGCAGATGCTCGACGAAGCCGCCCAATCGCGCATCGAGGCCCAAGGTGAAGTGCAGGCACTGGGCATTCGTCGCCAGTTCATGGACGCCTATCAGTACGGCCATGGTTTTTCCCGCCAGGTGCTGTTCTTGCGCGAGCAGGCCGAAAAACGCTTCCTCGACGCCTTCGACACACGCGAAGACCTGACCCGCCAGGTCAAGGCTGCGCTGCAGGCCAACCCTGACTTGCTGGGTTTGTCGCTGGTATTCGAAGCGAATGCCCTGGACGGCAAGGATGAGCTATTCGCCAACCAGGCGGAGTTGGGCAGCAACGACAAAGGCCGCTTCGCGCTCTATTGGTCACAGCCGACCCCGGGCAAACTGGAGTCGATGGCGCTGCCGGAAAGCGACATGTCCGACACCAGCGTGGGCCCCAGCGGTGAAAAGGCCAACGCCTGGTTCACCTGCCCGCGTACCACCCTCAAGCCGTGTGTGATCGAACCGTACTTCTACGTGATCAACGGGCAAAACGTGCTGATGACCAGCATCGTGTTCCCGCTGACGGTCAAAGGCAAAGTGATTGCCTCGCTGTCCGTGGACATCAACCTCAACAGCCTGCAGGCGGTCAGCCAACAGGCCAGCCACAAGCTGTATGACGGCCAGACCCAGGTCAGCATCCTCAGCCCTACCGGTTTGCTCGCCGGCTACAGCCCGGACGCGAGCAAGCTCAGCCAACGCCTGGACCAGGTCGACAGCGCCAACGGCGCGCAACTGATCAGCGCCCTGGCCAGCAGCACGCAGATCCGCAGCCTGCGCACCGACCATCAACTCAAGGTACTCGCGCCGTTCGCGCCAATCCCGGATGGCAAGCCATGGGGCGTGTTGCTGGATGTACCGGAGAAAGTGCTGGTGGCACCTGCCGAGGCGCTCAAAGCCCAACTGGACGCCGACAATGCCAAGGGCACCCTGCTGGAACTGGGCCTGGGCCTGTTCGCGGCCGTGCTCGGCTTGATTCTGGTGTGGTTGATGGCGCGCAGCGTGACCCGGCCGATCCTCGGCGTGGCGCACATGCTGGAAGACATCGCCAGCGGCGAAGGCGACCTGACCCGCCGCCTGGCCTACGACAAAAAAGATGAACTGGGCCAATTGGCCGGCTGGTTCAACCGGTTCCTCGACAAGTTGCAACCGATCATTGCCGAGGTGAAACGTTCGGTACAGGACGCCCGTGGCACCGCTGACCAATCCGCCGCGATCGCAACCGAAACCAGTGCCGGCATGGAGCAGCAGTACCGCCAGGTCGACCAGGTGGCCACCGCCTCCCACGAAATGAGCGCCACCGCCCAAGACGTCGCCCGCAGCGCCGCCCAAGCCGCACAAGCCGCCCGCGATGCCGACCAGGCCACCCGCGACGGGCTGACTGTGATCGACCGCACCACCACCAATATCGGCCACTTGGCAGCCGATATGAGCACCGCCATGACGCAGGTCGAAGGCCTGGCTGCCAACAGCGAGAAGATCGGTTCGGTGCTGGAAGTGATTCGTGGCATCGCCGAGCAAACCAACCTGCTGGCGCTCAACGCTGCCATCGAAGCCGCACGCGCCGGTGAAGCGGGTCGTGGGTTTGCCGTCGTTGCCGACGAAGTACGAAACTTGGCACGACGCACCCAGGAATCGGTGGAAGAAACCCGCCTGGTGATCGAGCAATTGCAAACCGGCACCGAAGAGGTGGTGGGCTCCATGGGCAACAGCTATCGCCAGGCCCAAGGCAGCGTCGAGCAAGTCGGCGAGGCGGTGACCGCCCTGCGCCAGATCGGGGACGCGGTCACGGTGATCAGCGACATGAACCTGCAAATCGCCAGCGCCGCCGAAGAGCAAAGCGCGGTGGCGGAGGAGATCAACAATAATGTGGCGACCATTCGTGATGTGACCGAGTCGTTGTCGGAGCAGGCGAATGAGTCGGCGCGGGTGAGCCAGGCATTGAATAGCCTGGCGAATCAGCAGCAGGGGTTGATGGATCAGTTCCGGGTGTGAGTGAGCGGCACTTTTTCTGATAGTTGAGCAGGTCCAATGTGGGAGCGGACTTGCTCGCGAATGCAGTGTGTCAGTCAACAGATTCATTGGCTGACACGGCCCATTCGCGAGCAAGCCCGCTCCCACTTTTTTGATCGAGGTTAGTGCTTGGGTAATTCAATCAGCACTTTCAGACCACCCTGCTCACTCTCCTGCAACTGCAACACCCCGCCCCACACCTCGACGATATCGCGCACAATCCCCAACCCCAGGCCATGGCCATCGATCTGCTCATCCAGGCGCGTGCCACGGCTGAACACCTGGTCACGCTGGGTTGCAGGAATGCCTGGGCCGTCGTCTTCAACGGCCAACAGGTAATGTTGCGCCGTTTCACTGATGCTCAAGCGCACTTCGGCATCCGCCCATTTACAGGCGTTATCCAGCAGGTTGCCCAACAGCTCCAGCAGGTCCTCACGGTCCCAAGGCAATTGCAGCCCAGGGGACACGTGATAGCTCAGGTCCAGATGTTCACCGTGGATCATGTTCAGCGCCGCCATCAGCCCAGGCAGTTCTTTTTCACAGTCGAACAACGCGCCCGGCAGCGTCTCGCCGGCCAGCCGCGCGCGGTTGAGTTCACGGTTGAGGCGTTGCTGCACCTGCTCCAACTGGTCACGCAAGAGTTTGCTCAGTTCGGGGTGATCCTTGAGGGCCTCGCTGGAGGCCGCGCTGAGCAGCACGGCCAACGGGGTTTTCAGGGCGTGGCCAAGGTTGCCCAGGGCATTGCGCGAGCGTTTGAGACTGTCTTCGGTATGCGCCAGCAGGTGGTTGATCTGCGCCACCAGCGGCTCCAGCTCCAGCGGCACCTGGGTATCGAGTTGGGAACGCTGGCCCTGTTGCAATTGGGCGATCTGTTCACGCGCGGTTTCCAGCGGGCGCAAGGCGCGACGCACCGTGACACGTTGCAGGACCAGCACCAACAGCAGCGCCGCCAGGCCCAGCACCAGGCCGATCTGACGCATCAAACGGAAGCTTTCACGCACCGGCGTGTAGTCCTGGGCCACGCTGATGGAAATAGGTTGGCCGAAGCGCTTGTAGTCCTCACGCAGCACCAACAGTTGTTGGCCTTCAGGCCCCAGTTGCAGGTTGCTCTTGAGCCCGGCCTCCGGCAGATGCGGCAGGTCCTGGTCCCACAGCGAGCGAGAGCGCCAGTGCTTGTCGGCGAAATCAATGCGGAAATAGTGCCCGGAAAACGGTCGTTGATAAGCCGGCGACAGCCGCTTCTCATGCAATTGCAAACCGTCGGGGCCACGTACCAGCGCCACCAGCAGGCTTTCGCTGTCATTGCGCAGTCCCGCCTCCAGGTAGCGTTGCAAGCCAGTCTCAAACAACCACAAGCTGGTTTGCGCCAGCGCCACGCCGACGATCACCATTACGCTGATCAGGCCCAGGCTCAGGCGCCGTTGAATCGACTTCATGCCGGGTTGGCGCCAAACCGGTAACCCTGGCCGCGTCGGGTTTCAATCACGCTGCGGCCCAGTTTGCGGCGCAGATGGTTGACGTGGACTTCCAGCACATTGGAGTCGCGCTCGGTTTCGCCGTCATACAGATGCTCGGCCAAGTGGCTTTTCGACAGGATCTGCTCAGGGTGCAACATGAAGTAGCGTAACAGGCGAAATTCGGCGGCGGTCAGTGAGATCTCCGCGCCATCGCGCAGCACGCACTGACGCCCTTCGTCCAGGTGCAGGCCGGCAGTTTGCAAGGTCGGTTGGTTGGCCCTCCCATGGGAGCGTCGCAACAGCGCCTGAATGCGCAGGTACAGTTCTTCGGGGTGAAAGGGTTTGCTCAGGTAATCGTCGGCACCGGCCTTGAGCCCCTCGATGCGCTCGGGCCATGAATCACGGGCGGTGAGGATCAGTACCGGCGTGGCCAGCGCGGCGACGCGCCACTGGGCCAGCACTTCAAGCCCGGGTAGGCCCGGCAGGCCAAGGTCGAGGATGATCAAGTCATAGGGTTCGCTGCGTCCCTGGTACGCGGCATCACGCCCGTCGGCCAGCCAGTCAACGGCGTAACCCTGGCGTTGCAGGCCAGCCAGCAGCTCATCGGCCAGCGGTACGTTGTCTTCCACCAGAAGCAGGCGCATCAGTCTTCCTCGTCTTTGATCAGCGCACCCGTGGATGCGTCCAACTTGATCTCGCGTACTACGCCCTCGGCAGTGACCAGTTCCACTTCATAAGCGTACTTGCCGTGCTTTTTCTCAAGCTCCGCCTCCAGCAGGCGGGAGCCAGGATGGCGCTCCATGGCTTGTTGCAGCAGCGCCTCCAATGGCAGGATCACGCCCTGCTGGCGCAGTGCCAAGGCTTCATCCTGATCAAGATCGCGTGCAGCCACACTTGAACATAAAACCAGAAGTACCAACGCCACTCGACTGCCGGCGGATAAATTTACCTTCATTACGTTTCCTGATGATTCTTGAGAACCTGCCCGGTGAGCGCGTCCAATTCAACTTCCCACTCGATGCCGTTGCCATCCTCCAGTTCGACTTGGTACAGGTACTTGCCGTATTCCTCGTCCAGGTCGGTGTCCAGCAGGGTCGAGCCGGGATGCAGGGCCAGGGCTGTGGCTTCCAACTGATCAAAGGCGACAATTGTAACAGTGCTGGGTAATTTCAGCGGTTTGTCGGGGTCCACTGCCCAGGCGTGAGGCACCGCGAAGGCAATCATACCGGCGGTGACCAGCGCGGTGAGGCGCTTCATGATGAGTCTCCGTGTCAGGATATTTTTCCTACAGCGGCAACCGTACCTGCCACAACTTAATTGAAACTGAATTGCCACCATGGCAATTGCCTACAGCGCTCTTCCCCCCTCAACGTGCGAGATTTCTTATACTGCCCTGCTCGCTTCAACAGAGACCGGTATGACAGCCATCCACATCAAGTTTCCCGCCCTGACCCTCAAGGCCGGCAAACGCGCCTTCACACGCATTCGTGAACAGGGCCTGCGGCCTGCCGACGTCGGCATCCTCCCCGGCGCTGCAGGTGGCCCCAAGGCATTGGGTATCCAGGGCCTGGACCTGGCGTTGTTCGGCGATTGGCTGCCCCGCGCACCTCGGGAGCGCGCGCTGATCGGCGCCTCCATCGGCTCCTGGCGGTTTGCCAGCGCCTGCCTGCCCGACCCCGTGCAGGGCTTGCTCGATCTCGGTCGCCTGTATAACGAACAGCGCTTTGCCAAGGGCGTGACCATGGCCGAGGTCAGCCAGAGCTGCCAGCGCATGCTCGACGACCTGCTGGCCGGCCGCGATGCGCGGGTGCTGGACAACCCCGACTATCGCCTGAACATCATGGTGGTCAAGAGCCACGGCCTGCTCGCCGATGACCATCGGGGGCGCCTCGGGCTGGGCCTGTCATCGGTGATCGCCGATAACCTGCGCGGCCGTGCGCGGCTGTCGCGGCACTTCGAGCGGCTGATCATCCACGACCCGCGCCAGGCGCCGCCGGTGCATGCGCTGAAGGATTTCCCCTCGCGGTTCCTCGACCTGGACCTGGGAAACCTGCGCCAGGCGCTGTTGGCGTCGGGCTCGATCCCGATGGTGATGCAAGGCGTGCGCGACTTGCCCGGCGCCGGCGCCGGCACCTACCGCGACGGCGGCCTGTTGGATTACCACCTCGACCTGCCCTATCACGGCGACGATATCGTGCTGTACCCGCATTTCACCGACCGGGTCATCCCAGGCTGGTTCGACAAGGGCCTGCCGTGGCGTCGCAGTAACCAACAAGGCTTGCAGGACGTATTGCTGCTGGCACCGTCCAAGGACTACCTGGCCCGCCTGCCCCACGGCAAACTGCCAGATCGCAGTGACTTCAAGCGCTTCATGGGTGACGACTCCAGGCGTAACAAGTACTGGCAAACCGCGATGAGCGAGAGCCAACGGCTGGGAGACGAGTTTCTGGCGCTGGCCGACAAGGGTGGCCTGGGCGAGCGCTTGCAGGCCCTTTGATCCAGCGGTATGCGCGGCGAGGGGCCAAGCTGTTAAACTCGCCGCCTGCCAGACACCGACCGAGCTGAAAACACTGTGGAAATCTTCAAGGAATTTACTTTCGAATCCGCCCACCGCCTGCCCCACGTACCGGAAGGGCACAAATGCGGGCGCCTGCATGGGCATTCGTTCAAGGTGGCTATCCATCTGAGCGGCGACCTGGATCCCCATACCGGCTGGATTCGCGACTTCTCGGAGATCAAGGCGATTTTCAAGCCGCTCTATGAGCGCCTCGACCACAACTACCTCAACGACATCCCAGGCCTGGAAAACCCGACCAGCGAAGTGCTGGCCAAGTGGATCTGGAATGAGCTGAAACCGTTGTTGCCAGAACTCAGCGCGATTCGCATCCATGAGACCTGCACCAGCGGTTGTATCTATCGCGGTGAGTGAGCCAACGTTATGAAAAAACCACCCTTGCGGTGGTTTTTTTATGGACGGCTCCCGTACAGTCGTGGCTCCCAGCCTACAAGGAGTCGCTGTCATGTTGCGCCCCGCTACCGCCCATGATGTTGCCGCCATCGAGGTCATCGTCCAGGCTGCCTACTCGCCTTACATCGCACGCATCGGTCGTCAACCGGGCCCGATGCTGGAGGACTATCGCCAATTGATCAGCGCCGGTGGCGTGCATGTACTCGACAATGCCGGACAGGTCCAAGGCTTTATCATCCTGCTGCAGGACGACAGCGCGCTGTTGCTGGATAATCTGGCCGTCGCCCCAGAGGCCCAAGGCCTGGGCTTGGGGCGCGTGCTGATGGACTTTGCCGAACAACAGGCACTTGACGCGGGCTACGCGGCCATTCGCTTGTACACCAATGAAGCGATGACCGAGAACATCGCGCTTTACAGCCGTCGAGGTTATGTCGAGACTCATCGCGCCGAAGAACACGGCCTGCGCCGCGTCTACATGAGCAAGACCCTTTAGGAGCCCCCCATGGAAAACACCTGGCTCGCCCAAGCCAAACGCCTGCAGGCGTTGGCGTCCACGGGGCTGCACTTTTGCACCGATGACTTCGAGCGCGAGCGTCTTGAAGAGATCGCCGAGATTGCCCACAGCATGCTCGCGCAGCTAGGCAACGTGCCATTGGAACGCATCACCGGCCTGGTCACAGACTTTGCCCAACGCTACTCGACGCCGATGATCGACGTGCGCGGCGCGGTGATCGACGGTGACCGAATCCTGCTGGTGCGCGAGTTGACCGATGGCTGCTGGGCATTGCCGGGGGGCTATGCCGATATCGGTTTGTCGGCGGCCGAGAACATCATCAAGGAAATCCACGAGGAGGCCGGGCTCACGGTAACCGCGCGGGCGCTGTATAGCGTGACGCACAAGGCCAAGGGCTTATACCGGCCGGATGTGCGGGACTTCTACAAGCTGTACTTCTTGTGTGACCGGGTGGACCAGCTTGCGCCAATGGCTGGGTTCGAAACCACCGACGTCGGCTTTTTCCGCCTGGATGAGCTGCCGCCACTGTCCCGTGGACGCACCATCGAAAGTGATCTGGAGGCGGCATTCGCTTTCCATCGCGGCGAGACCACCCACACGCTGTTCGACTGATCCAATTTGTATCACCGCTGCACCGCTTTCGTGCCCGATTGGGCACCACGAACACCCCTTCCTGCATTTCTCCCCGGTTTGGCTATAAATACTGTGCACAGTGCACAACTCCCATCGTGCGCCCGTCACTGCCACCGATTTGGCACGCGCGGTGCAATAGTCCTGCGTCACTCATTCAGGGAGCAAGGCACATGACGCAGCAAGAACCGGGTAATGACTATCCCCTCAGCGAAGTTCCCATGCATGCGCGCAAGGGCCTGGCGTCCACCGCCATGGTGCTGCTGGGCTTCACGTTTTTTACCGCGACCATGTTTGCCGGCGGCAAGCTGGGGGTGGCGTTCAGTTTTACCGACATGCTCGGCGTAGTGGCCTTGGGTAACCTGTTGCTGGGTATTTACGCCGCAGGCCTGGGTTACATCGCCTTCAAAAGCGGCCTGAATTCGGTGCTGATGGGGCGTTTCTGCTTTGGCGAAGTGGGCAGCAAGCTCAGCGACCTGATCCTCGGTTTCACCCAGATCGGCTGGTACGCCTGGGGCACCGCCACTGCTGCGGTGGTGCTCGGCAAATATTTCGAGCTGGGCCAAGGCAGTGTGCTGGCGCTGATGGTGCTGTTCGGCCTGGTGTTTTGCGCGACCGCCTACATCGGCTATCGCGGCTTGGAGATTCTGTCCTATATCGCCGTGCCGGCCATGGGTATCCTGTTGTTTCTGTCGATGTGGGTGGCCACGGTCAAGGTCGGTGGGCTGGAGGGGTTGCTGGCGGTGGTTCCGACCGGCGAGCTGGATTTGTCTACCGCGATTACCCTGGTATTCGGCACCTTCGTCAGCGGCGCAACCCAAGCGACCAACTGGACGCGGTTTTCCCGCTCGGCCAAGGTTGCGGTGCTGGCCAGCCTGATCGGATTTTTTGTCGGCAACGGCCTGATGGTGCTGATCGGTGCGTACGGCGCCATCGTCTATCAGCAGCCCGACGTGGTGGAAGTGTTGCTGCTGCAAGGCTTTGCGATGGCGGCGATGGCCATGTTGCTGCTGAACATCTGGAGCACCCAGGACAACACCATCTACAACTTCGCAGTGGCTGGCTGCAACCTGCTGCGCACCAAGCGCCGCAAGACCGTGACCCTGATCGGCGCAGTGATCGGCACCCTGCTGGCGTTGCTCGGCATGTACGACATGCTGGTGCCCTACCTGATTTTGCTGGGCACTGTGATCCCACCGATTGGCGGGGTGATCATGGCGGACTTCTTCTACCGCTACCGCGGCCATTACCCTCGCCTGGCGGACGCGCGCCTGCCGGCGTTCAACTGGCCGGGGCTGGTGGCGTATGCCGTGGGCACCGTGCTGGCGTTCCACTCGCCGTGGGTTGCGCCGTTGGTGGGGATTGCTGCTGCGTCGCTGACCTACATCGCGCTCACCGCCGTACTGCGCGTGCCGTTGGCTGACGCACGGGCATGAGCCTGACCCTCGGCGATGTGCTGGCTCTGCCGGGCCTGGAATCCATGCGCCTACGCGCCGGTGAAGGCGGCCTGGACAACACCGTGCGCTGGCCATACGTGGCGGAGAACAGCGGGATCGCCGAGTGGGTGTTGGGGGGCGAACTAGTGTTCGTCACCGGCATCAATCACCCACGGGATGAGGCCAACCTGCTGCAAATGCTGGATGAGGCCTGCCAGCGACACGTGGCCGGGCTGGTGATCCTCACGGGACCTGCGTATATCCAGGCGATCCCCCAGCGCTTGCTCGACGCTGCCGAAGCGGCCGGCATGCCGCTGATCGAGCAGCCCTATTCGTTGAAAATGGTGTTGGTGACCCAGGCCATCGGCTCGGCGCTGATCCAGTCCGAACAGTTGGGGCGCTCGCGGCACGACGTACTGGAGCGCTTGCTGACAGGCGACTATCAGTCCCTGGAGTTACTGCTGCACCGCGCCGCCCAATTGGGCATGTCGCTGGCGGGGCATTGGCAGGTGGTGCAACTGCAATTAGAAGGCAGTGAATTGCTGTTTGCCAAAGGCGATGCTGCTGTTGTGGAGGCACAACTGGCCCGGCAACACGACGGCATCAATCGGCGTTTGCGCCAGCTCTGCGCAGGGCTGCCGGTACTGGGACGGGCCGGGCAATGGACGGTGCTGCTGCCTGCCCCGGATGCCGTCGCGGCTTTGTCCAACCGCCAGTTACTCGCCAATTGGCTCAACCCGCTGAACCTGCGCCTGGCGCCCCTCAAGTTGTTTATCGGCCTGAGCGCCGCCGCCCATCCACCCGCACGCCTGGCTCAGGCGCAAGATGAAGCACGCCAGGCGCTGGCCGCCGCGCGACGGTTCAGCGAACGCGCCGGACTGTGTGTGTA
This sequence comes from Pseudomonas cremoris, assembly GCF_014230465.1. Next base: position 2,866 of record NZ_JAAXCY010000023.1, on the reverse strand, counting down.
TGACGAACTGGGCGTGCTCAAGTTGCTCAGCGGCGTGCGTGACCGCGCCCTGCTCGACCAATTTCTCAATGAGCGCCTAGGCCCGTTGCTGCGCCACGATTTGCACCATGGCCCAAGCCTGATGCCCACCCTGGAAGCCTGGTTTCACGAGAATGGTAACCTTGTGGCCGCCGCCCAGCGGCTGGCCGTGCACCGCAACACCCTGACGCACCGCGTCCAGCGTATCGAAGCCCTGTGCGGACTGACGTTGGACAATTCTTATGACCGCCTGGACATCGGTATCGCGCTGATGATCTGGCGGCTGTCTGCCTGATTGTTTTTAGCCAAGAGGAACTTGCCCATGCACATCATCAACGCCCGCCTGCGCAACCGTGAAGGCCTGCATGATCTGCACCTGGAACACGGCCGGATTGCCAACATTACTGCACAAACAGCGGCGCCTGTAGCGGGCGCCGGCGACCTGGACGCTGCCGGCAACCTCGTGATCCCGCCCTTCGTCGAGCCCCATATCCACCTCGACGCCACCCTCACTGCCGGCGAGCCGCGCTGGAACATGAGCGGCACCTTATTCGAAGGCATCGAGTGCTGGGGCGAACGCAAAGCCACCATCACCCAGGCCGACACCAAGACCCGCGCCAAGAAAACCATCCAGGCCCTCGCCGCCCACGGCATCCAGCATGTGCGCACCCATGTCGACGTCACCGACCCGGACCTCACCGCGCTCAAGGCCATGTTGGAAGTGCGTGAAGAAAGCGCGCACCTGATCGACCTGCAAATCGTCGCCTTCCCTCAGGAAGGTATCGAGTCTTACCGCAATGGCCGCGAACTGATGGAGGAAGCCATCCGCCTCGGTGCCGACGTGATCGGCGGCATCCCCCATTTTGAATACACCCGCGATCAGGGCGTGAGTTCGGTCAAGTTCCTGATGGACCTGGCTGAACGCACCGGTTGCCTGGTGGACGTGCACTGCGACGAGACCGACGACCCGCACTCGCGCTTCCTCGAAGTACTCGCCGAAGAAGCGCGCAGCCGCGACATGGGCCCCCGCGTCACGGCCAGCCACACCACCGCCATGGGCTCCTACGACAACGCCTACTGCGCCAAGCTGTTTCGCTTGCTGGGGCACTCCGGCATCAGTTTCGTCTCGTGCCCCACCGAGAGCATTCACCTGCAGGGCCGCTTCGACAGTTTCCCAAAACGCCGCGGTGTCACCCGCGTCAACGAACTGCTGGAGGCCGGCATGAACGTGTGTTTCGGCCAGGACTCCATCGTCGATCCCTGGTACCCCCTGGGCAATGGCAACATCCTGAGAGTGCTGGAAGCGGGCCTGCACATCTGTCACATGCTCGGCTACCGCAACCTGCAAAGCGCGCTCGACCTGGTCACCGACAACAGTGCCAAGGCCATGGCCCTGGGTGATCGCTACGGCCTGGAGCCTGGCCGCCCGGCCAATCTGCTGATCCTCTCGGCAGACAGCGACTACGAGGTTATCCGCAGCCAAGGCCTGCCGCTGTACTCGATCCGCAACGGCAAGGTGCTGATGAAACGCCAGCCGGCGCAGGTAGAGTTTGTCTAGACGATCGAATCGATGTCCAACGAGTGCACCTTCCCCCGTTCGCTGCTGGTAGACGGGGGGATGCTGGCGACCTGGGACCGCTCGCGGTTTTCGCGGTGGCTGAACCAACGTTTGAGGCTGGGCTGCAACTGCGCGGAATGGGCGTAACTGCCATACACATCACGAGCTTCAAGGCGCCGCCAGCGCAGGGTTTCGAGGCGCCCGCGACTGGTGTGCAAGCGGTCGATTTCGGCGTTCAACGGTTCGTGGTGCTCATAGCCACGCCCATTGCTCGGGGCGCGACGAGCGAGCTCCAGGCGTTTTTCCCGCAATTGCTGGCGCATGCTCGCCAGCGCATGATCAAGCAACTCGAACTCCCTCGGCGTCACCAGCGGGCCGCTGCTGTCCAGGGTTTGCTGCCAACGACGCAGGGTCGCCCAAGCCGCCGGGATGTAGCTCGCGGTCATGAAGTGCTCCTTGTATCCGACCAACTGTTTGATCAGCCCTTCGCGATCCGGCATGTCGCCATGGAGTTGCAACGCCCGATTGCAGCCTGCTTCTTCGATGGACTCACAGCCTGGCTTCCACAACACCGAAGACTGCGTGCCATCCGCAAGCATGAGCGGCATGAAGTGTTGTTGTTCACCGTGGTGTTCGTAGGGGTTGCCACCCACGCGCACCAGCCCGGCGGCGAACAGCAGGCTGCCTAGCGCTGGCGTGCTGAACAGCGTGACCGCGCCGGGAACCCAGAGCTTGGCGGTGGTGTTCATCCATGGCGCCGGCACGCTGGGGACGGGGTCGTTGTGGTTGACGATGCGGTGATGGACGAGGGTTGAAGCGCCGGCGGTGAATTCGGAATCGGCGGCGCGAGGAGCGCCGTAGGTGTAGAGGAGGACGTTGTAGGTGCCATTCGACGTTCGCCGCAGGCCTTCGGCAAGCAGCAAAGCGATTGCTCCGCCCAGGCTATGGCCGCAGATAATTATCCGTTGGCCTGCGAAAAACTGGTCGAGGTATTGCTGGACGAAACCTCGCATGGCGCTGAAGGCCTGATAAAAACCTTCATGCGCCTTGCCGATACCTTCGGCGAAAGCCACCTGATGGGCGTTGGCATCCCGCAACCCATCGGCGGAGCTAGCAGTACCCCGCACAGCGATCAAGATCACCTCATCGTGATGACTGATAAACGTATGCGTCCGGCCAAGTCATCTACCCGTCCTCGCAAAGGCAAGACATGGTGTGCACTTAATTTAAGTGGGCACCAGTTCTATCCTTTTAAGCGGGTATTTCATGCAGCAAACACGCCGTTCCTAT
>NZ_JAAXCY010000022.1 GCF_014230465.1 Pseudomonas cremoris | reverse complement strand
GCGGTGGATCAGCCAATACATATGCAAGCTGACCCACCGCATTCGCGAGCAAGCCCGCTCCCACATTGGTTTGCGGTGATGCTAGAGGTTGAGTTCGACTTCGCCCAGCCGCCCACCATGCGGCCCAAAACTGCGCTCCACCATCCGCCGCGTTCCATCCGCATTCACAATCAACGCCGTACTCGCCCGCGTCCCATAGCTGGGGCTGGCTATAAACACGCTGGATAGCAGGCTCTCGGTCGCCAACCCAACCCCGGTATCCGGCAATTCTGCAAACGGCGCCGTCTGCGGGTCACTCAAAATCCCCAGTAATGCCTCCGGCTGCGGATCATCCAGCACCGCGCTCAACGCCGCCTTGGCCTTGAGCAGCTTGGGCCAGGGCGTATCCAGTCCCGCGTTCGACAACCCATACACCCCAGCCTTCAACTGAGTCGGCTCGGTCTGGTTGGCGTTGTAATGCCACAGCTCATCACGCGTGCCCACCAGCAGGTTAAACCCGGCATATTCAATGGAACGACCGTTAACGTCGGCTAAGTAGTCGTCAATCGGCAGGGTTCCATTGAGAAAGCGCGCCACCAACTCCCCACGCGACTTACGGGCCGGTGGCTGGTGCGGGTCGCGGATGTTGGTGAGGGCAGCAAAGCGCCCATCGGCATTGACCCCCAGCCACGTACCACCCGCTTCCTGATCGCGGCCAGCATAGACATCGGGGGCATCTTGCCACTGGGCCAGCGGCAGGCTGGGGCGGGCATAGAACTCATCACGGTTGGCCGCGACGATCAGCGGTTGGGCATGGCCCGGCCGCCAGGCGAAAACAATCAGGCACATCAGGCGATCCCTTTTGTGTTTTTTGCCACTCTACGCACTCGGGCACGGGCGTTCCATCGTATCCAGTTGGGTCGCATGCCTTCCATCCGTTAACATGCCGGACTTGTCTGGGGGGCTCCCATGGAATTTCTGCTGTATTTAGCACTGGGCGCCTGTGCGGGCGTGCTCGCTGGGCTGTTCGGCGTGGGCGGCGGGATCATCATCGTGCCGGTGCTGGTGTTCAGCTTTACCTTGCAGGGTTTCGACCCGCAGGTGCTGACCCACTTGGCCGTGGGCACCTCGCTTGCGACCATCATCTTTACCTCGGTCAATGCCGTGCGCGAGCACCATCGGCGGGGCGCGGTGCGTTGGCCGATCTTTGTGTGGATGACCGTGGGTATCCTGGTCGGCGCTGGGTTTGGGGCGTTGACCGCCGAGGCGATTTCCGGCCCGAACCTGCAAAAAATCATCGGTGTGTTTGCCCTGCTGGTGGCCGTGCAACTGGCCCTGGAGGTCAAGCCCAAGGCGAGTCGAACGGTGCCGGGCAAGGTGGGTCTGACCCTAGCCGGTACGGTGATTGGTTGGGCTTCGGCGATCTTCGGCATCGGCGGCGGCTCGCTGACCGTGCCGTTCTTGACCTGGCGCAGCGTGCCGATGCAACAGGCGGTGGCCACGTCTTCAGCCTGCGGCCTGCCCATCGCGGTGGCCAGTGCATTAAGTTTCATGATTCTGGGCTGGCATGACCCGCTGTTGCCCGCTCATAGTCTAGGGTTCGTGTATTTGCCGGCGCTGCTGGGCATTGCCCTGACCAGTATGGTGTTTGCCCGCTTCGGTGCACGCCTGGCGCACAAGCTGTCGCCGCGGTTGCTCAAGCGGCTGTTCGCCGGGCTGCTGTTCTGTGTCGGCTTAAACTTTTTGTTGTAATGCAGGCTTAATCGCGGCCCGGCATGGTCCGGTCGCTATAACGAATGATTTAACGAGGAGTCGCAATGCTGCCTTACCCGCAGATCGACCCGGTGGCCCTGGCCATCGGTCCGCTGAAAATCCACTGGTACGGGTTGATGTACCTGATCGGCATCGGCGGTGCCTGGTTCCTGGCCTCCCGACGCCTGAACCGGTTCGACCCGACCTGGACCAAGGAGAAGCTCTCCGACCTGATTTTCTGGTTGTCGATGGGGGTGATCGTCGGCGGGCGCCTCGGGTATGTGCTGTTCTACGATCTTCCCGCCTACATCGCGCAGCCAACGCTGATTTTTGAAGTGTGGAAAGGCGGTATGGCATTCCACGGCGGGTTTATCGGCGTGATGATCGCCGCCTGGTGGTTTGGCCGTCGCAACGGCAAGTCGTTCTTCCAACTGATGGACTTCGTCGCGCCCATGGTGCCGATTGGCTTGGGTGCTGGGCGTATCGGCAACTTTATCAACGCCGAGCTGTGGGGCAAGCCGACCGACTTACCGTGGGCCATGATCTTCCCGCCGTTCAGCGACCCGGCACAATTGCCGCGCCATCCGTCGCAGCTGTATCAATTCGCGTTGGAAGGCGTGGCGCTGTTCCTTATCCTCTACATCTTCTCGCGCAAGCCACGCCCTACCATGGCGGTGTCGGGCATGTTCGCGCTGTTCTACGGGATCTTCCGCTTCATCGTCGAGTTCGTGCGTGTGCCGGATGCACAGCTGGGCTACTTGGCGTTTGGTTGGGTGACCATGGGCCAGATCCTCAGCTTGCCGATGATCCTCGGCGGCCTGGGCTTGTTGTGGTGGGCGTACAACCGTCCGCAGCCTATCAAGAGCGCGACGCTTTAAATTCGAATGCCGGAGCCTACAGGTTCCGGCTTCAACGATACGGGTACCAAAATGAAGCAATATCTCGAACTACTGAACGACGTCGTGACCAATGGATTGACCAAGGGCGATCGCACCGGCACCGGCACCAAGGCCGTGTTTGCCCGTCAGTATCGGCATAACTTGGCCGACGGCTTCCCGCTGCTGACCACCAAGAAGCTTCACTTCAAAAGCATCGCCAACGAATTGATCTGGATGTTGAGCGGCAACACCAACATCAAGTGGCTGAATGAAAACGGCGTGCGCATCTGGGACGAATGGGCCACCGAAGACGGCGACCTCGGCCCGGTGTACGGCGAGCAGTGGACTGCCTGGCCAACCAAGGACGGTGGCAAGATCAACCAGATCGACTACATGGTCGAGACGTTGAAGACCAACCCCAACAGCCGCCGCATCCTGTTCCACGGCTGGAACGTCGAGTACCTGCCCGACGAAACCAAGAGCCCCCAGGAAAACGCACGCAACGGCAAGCAAGCCCTGCCGCCGTGCCACCTGCTGTACCAGGCGTTCGTGCATGACGGTCACCTGTCGATGCAGTTGTACATTCGCAGCTCCGACGTGTTCCTATTATACCCCCTCGACGAAACCGCACATTACGCAATGGCTGCGTAGTAAGGCTTTACCTTCCAAGCTCATTTATTGTGCCCCAATACGAAATGCACATTGTGTATAGTACGGGCCGCTTTGAAGAGAGAGGAAGCCGTGAAGGTCATCGCAGTTAGGGGCGCCCCCCTAGATTTCAGAGAGTCCCCAACCAGGCGGGACGACTCATCCGAAGAATCCCCAATTCAGGAAGCCGTGAACGTCACAGGGACAGCCGTCTTTGATGATGATGAGCGCCTCATGCCTTTGATTTCGGGTTACCTATCCCACGCGCTTCAGAAAGCCTATATATCCCAGCAGACGGCCATCACCTATGGTCGCAACCTTGGGTACACCTGCGAGTACCTGACGAACCGCCGTGAGTTTCGTGATTGCGAGCGTGACTCGGCGTTCTTGGAAATCCGCACCCACGTGATCGAGGAGTACTTCGCTCACCTGCGCGAGGACGAGGAGCTTTCCAAGAAGACGGTGCGCAACCGGGATTCGTCTTTGATGGCGTTTTTCAATGATTCTCTATGCCGGGGAGTGGACGACGCACCCGCGCCTCGTACCGCGCCTAACCCCTACACTGCCGGCTACCTGTCCCCCCGTCCCAACAAGAGCTTGGTAGTGGCTTGTTCCCTGAATGATCTCAGAGAGCTCATCCTGGCTACGCAGAGTGAGCGTGAGCGCTGCTTGCTCCAGTTCATGTACGACGCAGGCGTGCGCCGCTCAGAAGTCCCGCGAGTGACCCTCAAGGCCATTGATGATGCCCTTCGATTCCAGGACACGTTGTTCATCTCGCCTGGTGTTTCAGAACCGGTAAACGCGGACTACTGCCCGCTGCATATTGATGGAAGCAAAGGCCCTGCGGACTCATTTAAGCCCCGCCAGACGTTGGTCAGCCGCGCCACGCTGCTGCGCATCAAGAAGTACCATGCTTCGCCGCTGTACAAAATGACTAAGCGTCAATTCAAGGGGGCTGAGAACACCCCTGCTTTCCTGAATGCGGAAGGGGGTGAGTACACCCCTCGCTCGATCTCCAAGCTCTTGGAGCGCACATCCGAGCGAGCGCTGAACCTGCTGAAAATCGACAGGATGATCTCTCCCCACAAGTTGAGGCACGGGAATGCTTATGCCCTGTTGAGAACGCCAGACATTGGTAGTGATTACCTTGACCGGCTAGTGAGCGTGCAGAAGACGCTTGGTCACTCGCGCCTCAGCACGTCGGAAACCTATACCCAGATCCCCTACGACCTCTACCAGAAGCTCGTACGCCCCGGAACTGAAACCAAGACGAAAGCAGGCGAGATGGCTGAGCTTTCCCAGCAGACGCGCCTGAAAATTGATGCGGGAGATATGAAATGAGTCGGTTGACTAGCGCTCAGGCAGACGCCGTCATTGAGTCATTTGTGGCCCGCGCCACTGATGATCGGGAGTCGTTGCTGAAGGTATGTCTGAGCAGGGGGGACGAGTTGGCGGTGGCTCCTAAATACCTCATCGAACAGACTAATCTGAACCCAGGTACGATCTCAAAGCGCGTCTCAAGCTTTGAGCCGATCTTCGAGGCGATGCGCGCCGAAGGAATTATCGTACCTGGCCATCCGTCTGGCGCCTGCGATTGGCGCCGTAGGCTGCTTGCCTGGTACGAAGGCATGTCTATGGAGGAGAAGCTGGCGATTCCAGTGGCTGCCAATACCATCAGGGATCGTGGCTTCATGAGCGAGATTCCTGAATTGGCTGGCTTCAAATCAGCCAGGGCGAGCTTCGAACTGGTGCGGATCACGTTTGAGGAGATTCTCGATGATCTTCGCAAGCTTGGTGTTCTTGACCCTAACTATCAAACCGTCGAGCAGCGTATCGCCTCGAAGACGGTAGTCGAAAAGACTGAGTCATTGCGAGACGGCTTCAACGCTTTGCGCTCAGTCCGCATCCATCGCCTGTCCGACCTCGTAAGCCCGGAACCGGAGCGCCCCTTCCAGCACCTGCTGCACCTCTTCAGTGCTTCATCAATGAAGAGCAGTAGTGCGTCAGGGCAGTCGAATTTCATTGAGGCTTTCAAAAACTTCCGAGCCTATCTCAAGGATGCCAACTACACAGGCTTGGAGGACATTAGGGAGCTCGTAACCCCGTATTCCCTCCCCAAGTTCAGGGGATATCTCCAGGAAAAGATCTTGGAGCGTTCGCTGTCGACCAGCCACAGCAGTTCGATGATGAGCTCTGCTCGGAAAATGATGGCGCGCGCAGTCCAAATCGAGGGTCTCGGGCTGAGCAGCTACGTCGCAGCTACAGGCTTCGATGCTGAGCGTGAAACTGACCAGTACAAGCCTTATCCCCAGGCTGTCCGAAACCGTATTTCGCAGGTCATTGAGCAAGAAATTGATGAAACCAATCGCTTGGCCCAGGCTTACGTTCCAAGCCAGGTAGGGGAAGATCCGCTGAACGCTGACGGAAGAGTACGCCGAGGCTTTAACACTCTGGATAACGCACGGTGGATTTTTGAGAACAAACTCAACTGCAAGCCCCTAAACTTCGAATCCGTAGATAAAAACGACCTTTATCAACGGGCGTTTATGTCGATTATCTCGGCTTCGCCAATTTCGATCTTCGAGGTTTATAAAAGCTGGGGCGTGCAGTATCAGGTTGATGGTCGAGTCATTGCGCCGTACATCGCTCGGCTTGCCCAAGTTACCGGGATGAATGCTGACTCGCTGCTGGGACTGGAGCTGGATGATTTCATTGAGCGCCATGACTTAACGGATCGGCCTTGCTTGCTGTATTGGAAAGAGCGTTCTGAAGGCGCGAAGATGCTTCATCTAGATATCTTCCATGCGGAGATCTCTTGGCTGACCACCTCTCAAGGCCGTGTGGTCAAGAAAATCTTTGACGATGTGAAGCACCTGACCCGTGAGATTCGCTTGAGTGCGCCTGTCGAAGCCCAGAACAAGCTCTTCATTTACCGCTCAAGCTCTCCCAGGAAATACGGGGTTGTAGATTCCTTTGAGAACTCAGGTGGCAACCAGCTCAATAAGACCCTGGACAAGTTCTCTCAGGATCACGGGCTGCTTGACGAAGATGGTAATCCTCTCAAGCTCTCACCGTCACGTTTCCGACCTAGCTTCGTAAGCGAACTGATCGAGCGCGGCGTCTCTCCACGTGAGATCCAGGTTCTCCTGGGGCATAAGAGCCTAAGCACCACCATGGCCTATCTGGATCAGATGGACTTCAACCCCATGGCGCGCCGAATGCTGAATAAGGTTCTCCATGAAATGCAGCAAGACACGTTAGAGGAGGCTCCGAAGCTGATCCCGACCAAGACTATCGAGCCCACGCCCGAGGCGATGCCACTGCGTTCTGGCCTTGCCACATGCATGAACGTTTTTGACCCACCTGCTTTCATCAAGGCGTTGGCAAGCTATGACCCCAGCAAGCCCTGCACGCTGTTCAACATGTGCCTTTCATGCAGCAACAGCATCATCACGGTATCGCACCTGCCGGAGCTCTTCGCCATGCGGCGTGACTACCAAAGGATGATTGAAGTCAACCGGGTGCTCGATACGCCCTACGGAGCCGTCATCCTGGACAACCTTGATGTGCTAAACAACCTTCTAGATCCTGAGACATCGGACTTTTCCGCAGAAGAGCTGACCAAGGCTGAGCGCCTCTCTGAAAACCTGCAGGTCAGTGTTTTGACCGAGGGAGTAACGCTATGAACCATGCTCTGATCCCTGAACTCGCTGCGTACAAACAGTGGCGTACAACTGCTCACACCCTGCTGCTTGAGTTGCGCAGAAACATCGCCGATCCGACTCCTGTGTCGCTGGAAGCACTCTCTTGGTACCAGGCGCTGATGGCGTTGCCTGTCAGTAAGACATCCGTCTTGGGCGACGCCGTCTGGGACTTCAATGACGATCATCCGAACGCCGCCAGGAATGTCCAAGGAGCCAAGCTACGGCTCAATTTTGACTCGTACCCATTGCTCAACCAGTCGGCGGTCTTGGAGGTCAAGGTGGCCCTGTATTGCTGGCTGAAGATGCCAGCGGCAACGCGCTCGTTTGCCTCGCCAAGGAACATCAAAGCCAACACCGCCATTTCATGCATGAAGGCTGGATTGAGCTTCCTGGATACGATGTCGGGGCAGGCGCGCCAGCTGATGACGGATGAGTTCTTCGAGGTTGGACACCATGGTCTGACGTACTTTGATGCGGGTATGTACCGGGAGGCAGCGCTCATTCATCCCTACGCCTTTGGCCCTGATCTCAAGAAGTTCTTTACCTTGGTCAGGTCGCCATTTTTCGAGGAGCAGATTTTCGAAGAGCCACTGCCTTACGTTCAGCTGGAATCGCTCGCCTGGGCCAAGGTACTCAAGCACGTCCCTGATTCTGAGCGCACATACCGTATTCTGCCGAACGATGTGTTCGAGAAGGCTTCTCGCGAGGCGTCGTTCGCAGTGGTCGACTTCCTAAGCACTCTGGGGGAGCCTGTGGATGACCTGGTTGCCCTTACCCGCCAAAACGCTAGCGGCTACTCGTTAGCCAACGCTCAAGAGCTGTCGCGTTACAATTTCGAGTTGTACGTAGCGCTGAGGCTGCGGAGAAAAGGCTATGACTCCGGTGCGATGGCGAATGCACTGTCCGCAGCTTTTGGCTGCATTCCATCTACGTTCCAATCTGGCTCTGGTCGACATGATTTTAAGGCGACCGAAACGTTACTCAAGCTCTCAGATTCCAAACTGGACGATGATTTCCGTAGGTACATCAATTTCGTCTCGTACAGTGCCTGCTATCTCGTGGCGCAGTACACCGGCATGCGGCCCTCAGAGCTCTCCGAGATCCTAGTCGAGTCGTGCATGGAGCAAGAGAGCGACTACTGGTTGCTGATCAGCAACGTGATCAAGCATCGCCAAGGCTTGGCCAAGCTGTTCGACGACAAGTGGATCGCGATTCCGATTGTGCGTGACGCCATCCGTGCCGCTTGCCTCATCGCTAAGGTAAAGCAGAATCCTTACCTGTTCTCCAATGTGGATACTGTCGCGCAGGACGCCGAACCAAACTCAATGTCCTCGCTTGGAATCACTCACCAGTTCAGAGCTTTCTTCGAGGATATTCTGACGGACGAGGAGTTCGAGTCGCTGGAATTCTCGCCTTACACGTTGCGACACACCCTGGCTTACCAGATGGCCAGGGCTGAGCTTGGGCTCCCATTCATCTCTCACCAGCTAAAGCACTTCGGTGACCTTATCGGTGGTGCTGGCCAGAACAAGGCGTTCAGTGCGGTGACGCTTGGGTACGGAGCGATCGCTGAGATCTTGTCCAAGGGTGGGCGTTCATCTAGCAAGACGCCGACGCAAATGGCAGAGGAGGAGTACATCCAGAGCTACTGCGATCCCGACGGAAACTACGCCGGCCCCAATGCGGAGAGCCACAAGGCGCGGATGAAAAAGGTGTTCAGCGGGTACATGGCGGCTGGCTACACCAAAGAGCAAATCATCGCCCAGATGGCCAAGAAGCGCATGGCGATCATCAACGTGGGACAAGGCTTCTGTTATGGCGGTCAACGTGAGGTATTTGACGAGTCTCTGCCCTGCATCGGATCGCTGCGTTGCAATCCGAATCGGTGCAAAAACGCCGTGGTCACCAAGGCTCACGCTCCTAAATGGCGGGAGATCTATGTGCAGAACAGCTTGGCCTTGAGCTCTCCGAACTCAGCAGGCTCTGAGGAGGAGTTGCGAGCGGCGATGGAGGAAGCCAAGGGTGTGTTGGAGCATCTGGGTGAGGAGGTCGAGGTATGACAGTCCAGGCGTTTGATGCCAAGAATAAGCTCGACTACGACCGGAACACTGAGCTGCTGGCTCAGGGGCTTATGCAGATTGCCTCTGATCCGAAACTGAAGCCGACGATGGCGGAGCTGAGCCGCATCACAGGCATTCATCGCAACACTATCCGACAGCGCGACTTCCCGGCGCAGCGGCTTGAGGCGATCAAGGACAACCGCCGCATTGCAGTGCTCGCTCAGAGGGTCAAGGCTGAGAAGAAGCAGGATCCCAAGACGATTCTGATGCAACGCCTTGAAAAGAGTCGATTGGAAGTGCTTTATTGGTTCAATAGGTATCAGGATTCTGAGAACTCTTGTGCCACGCTCGACAAGAGATTGGACACTGTCCGCGAGTCTAGGGACTACTACCTCCAGCTCGCAGATGAGCTGCGTCAGAAGATCAAAGAGCAAGATACTGAAATTTTGAAATTGCGTGACGCACTGGATTTGGTCAGCGCGAACCTTGAGGAACCGAAATGAAGATGTACCACGATTTGCTGGCCGACGTGCTAGAGAATGGCGTCGAGAAAGGCGATCGCACCGGCACCGGCACGCTGAGTGTCTTCGGTCGCCAGTTCCGCCACAACCTGGAGGATGGCTTCCCGCTCCTCACCACCAAGAAGCTGCATTTCAAGAGCATCATCAACGAGATGATCTGGTTCCTGAATGGTGACACGAATACCAAATGGCTGAAGGAGCATGGTGTCAGCATCTGGGATGAGTGGGCAACTGAAGACGGTGACCTCGGCCCGATCTACGGCAAGCAGTGGACGGCCTGGCCTACCCAGGACGGCAAGGCCATCAATCAAATCGACTACGTCGTTCATACGCTCAAGACTAACCCAAACAGTCGTCGGATTCTCTTCCATGGATGGAACGTCGAGTACCTTCCTGATGAATCGGTGAGTCCACAAGAGAATGCCCGGAATGGGAAGATGGCATTGCCACCATGCCATTTGCTCTATCAGTTCTATGTAGCCAACAATAAGTTGTCGGCGCATCTATACATTCGGTCGTCAGACTTATTGCTCGGAAATCCCTATAACCTAGCAGGGGTTAGTTTTTTAACTCATATGTTGGCGCAGCAGTGCGATTTGGGAGTTGGCGAGGTTGTAGTTACAATGGGTGATGCGCATATTTACTTGAATCATATTGAGCAAGTTAACCTGCAACTGACTCGTGATCCGCGCCCTCTGCCTAAGTTGCAGTTCAAGCGCAAGCCGGACAGCATTTACGATTACAAGTTTGAGGACTTTGAGATTGTGGGCTATGACCCACATCCTCATATTCCTGCTCCTGTATCGATCTAACTGAGTCGATGCCTGGCTAGCCAAATTTTGGTTGGCCAGGATGGGAATTTTGAATGGTAAGCATAGGCCTCGCCTCATCGCTTTAGGCTTCGGGTTTTGCAGGACGCAATCAGGCAACCGCCAAGGAGTTCAAATGTACCTCACGATCATGAAGCCACAAGCGCTTCAGCAAATCGCTGTCTTAGCCCGTGGATTATGGATCGTTGAAGGCCCTGAAGGCTTCGTGCTGGTAATCAAGGCAGGGAAAGAGCTGATCTTGGCCGCTCAGCAAAGGCGTGAATTGAAGCTTTACCTTGCGCCATACAAGGCAGGCGAAACGACGGGGCTTACGCTTCTCACAGCCTGCTTTGATGACCCACAAAGTCCGCTATTGATCAAAACCCCACTCATCCCTGGTGACCCTCTCACAGAGGCACTGCAGAGCTTCCCTGACGAATTCAGTGTGTGCTTTTTCGACGAGCACAACCGCGAGCTGTTCAGTTGTAAGGCCCAGGCGAAGCTTGGTCAGCTCCGCAAGGAGCTCGGTACACTCAGCCCCATTGGAGCAGATCACTGGCCCAAGATGTATGAGCAGGCGGAAAGATGGTTCAGCCTCACGACCTATGAGGACGACGCTCGTGCCACAACGGTGTTCCTGCAGGAAGATCTGTTCCCCTCGGACTATTTGATCACCGACCTGACCCGCCAGGACTTTCGAGGCTCCCAAGGCTTCTCCAATACGCAGTTAGAGCGCACTGAGCCGGGCACGTTTCAGGAGTTGGACATCATCTATCTTCTCCAGCGCGCATACACCTCCGAGCGGATCATCCATGGCCCCTTGAAGGTTTCCGATGGCGAGGAGCTGGCTGACGTAGTGGTGATGGGCGATGAAGTGACTTTGCTGCTGCAGGCGAAGGACAGTCCCAATACGCCAGCAATGATGAACACAACGCTTGAGAGAAAGCGAAAGAAGGCCATAAGTCAGTTGAAGAACGGCCTGCAGCAACTACGTGGCGCCATCTCAACGATCAGGCGAGAAGGCAATCCAGCCTTAGCGCTTGTGGACGGCACGCCCTTGGACATTGATCTTGCTGCACGCCCCCTGGTGGGAGTTGTCGTGGTCAGAGAGCTTTTTATCGACAACTACGATGAATACAGCGCCATGATTTTGAAATTCATGGATGAGGTCGGAATTCGCGTCCTAGCCTTCGATTACAACGAGTTCGAGGTCATGACCCGCCACTGCCCTTCGGAAGATGCACTGCTGTCAGCGTTCTTGCAGATTTCCAAATGCGCTGAGGAAAGGCGTATCTATCCCCGGCTGCGCTTCACGGATCTGCCGCCGCGCTAAATCGAATTGGAAAAGTGGAGAGCTTCTCTGCTCTCACCCCACAACTCCCTTTCTAGCCAGGCAGTTCTTTGAGCCAGTAACGCCTGACAGTCGCTTCAGGCAACCCCAGCGCTCGACCCACCTCCGCCTTCGACATGCCACTGGCCTTGAGCTCTAGTACTGCCCGGATTCGATCTGGGCTGCTGGGTTTGCCTCGCGTGCGCTTCACCAGCCCTTCACCAGCGTCCCAATGCCTCTTCAGGCCCTGCAACCCTCCCTGGGCTACGAAGCCTTCCAAGTCCTTTGAAGCCTTCGCCATGACATCGATAGGTGATGACCCATCCTGGAGGGCCTGACATAGCGCGACGAGAGCCACGAGGTCGAAATCCAGGGTGCGCGCGATCTTGCTCAGCTTGACCAAAGAGACCTGCGTTTTCCCTTGCTCCAATCGTGACAGATTGGCTTGGGAACTGATCTCGGCAAGCTCCTCCTGAGCTGATCCTCTCAGGTCGCGCAGAGCTCGGACTATTGCTGCTATCTCGTTCTGCATGCTGAGCGCTCAAAACGAAGAATAGGGCCACAGCGCCATGCGTCGATAAATATCGAAAGCTAGCAATAATGGCGATCATCGTTTATCGTGGGCCTACTGATGGCAGCTTCGCCGCGTCCGAGCGACCGGGCCAGGGAATGATCAATTTATTAGAAAGTCGACGTCAGCAGGCTTGGGATGAAGCTTCATATACTGTCTGATCTGCATTGTGAGTTCGCCGATTTCGTCCCCCCTGTGGTGGACTGTGACGTGGTCGTATTAGCCGGTGACATCCACGTGAAGTCCAGGGGGGCCATGTGGGCCAGCCTGACCTTCAGCACGCCTGTCATATATGCCATGGGCAATCATGAGCACTACAGCGGGAATATAGATCGAACCCACAGCAAGCTGCTTGACGCTGCTGAGGCGCACGTCCACGTATTGGAAAATCAGGTTTTAGAACACCGTGACGTGCAGTTTCTCTGCGCTACGGGTTGGACGAGCCTGGCCGCGACCGGAGACCCAGTAGCTGCTTCTTGGTGCGCTCGTAACTCACTGAATGACTTTCGCGCAATCCGTGTCGGTGAACAGTATCGGCGTTTGCGCCCTGATGATCTGATCGCGAGAAATCGAGAGACGAAGGAGTGGTTGGAGGGCCAGCTATCGCTGCCATTCAACGGTAAGCGTGTAGTTGTGACTCACTATCCGCCCCTTATGAAGTTCGTGAGTGACCAAGGAGCCGATCCTCACTTGCGAGCAGCCTATGGAAACAATTGGGATGGCCTGATGGATTTCAAGATCGATCTATGGATCTTTGGCCATACCCACGAAGCTGTGGATGAGGTGGTTAATGGCGTTCGGTTTGTGAGTAATCCTCGTGGTTATCCCACCGAAGAAACTGGCTTTCGGCCAGACCTAGTTGTCAGTGTATGAAGACTGATTGGGCTGCCGTCGTTTAGCTTTTTCAGTAAGTGAGTAGGTTTCAAATTCGAACGTGATGGAGAATCCATGAGTTGTCTGAATTCCCAGGACTGGATGGTTGAGGGCGTAATACGACTGCCCAGTCTGGTGTCAGCTAAGTTGGCGATCGCGCAGGCCCATGATTGGGGTGCACTAGTGGACGCGTACCTGGTAGATGCAGCTGAAGTTGGCGATCGTTTCGTTGCGTATGTGTATGGCGATCTTTCAGGGCAACTGGCTGATGGGATGACAATTGTCACACCCCCTAGTGAGGTGATAGCGGAGGTCGAAGGCATGGCGTTATTGCGGACAGTGTCAGGCAACGATCATTACGTCATGGTCAGCCGATTGCCTGCCGCCGCTTGATTGCCCCCGCGTTGTCGAGGCCGCTGTCTCAGCCTGCTTAATTAGGCCCCGCCGTCATCTAATCCATTAATAGTTAATGTGTGTTTAAGGGAGGAAGCATGTCCGAGTTAAAGAAACTGACATTGACTGTTAAGAACTATGATGCTCAAGGGAGCGGTGATCTAGACGCTCTCTATCGACGTGTTAGATACGAAGATGAGCACGGCGCTACTCTCTATTTCAAAGAGGTTGTGATGCTGAAGTACCTTGTGAAGCATGGTGCTTTGGCGACTGATGTTCCGCGAACTTGGTACTATAAGCATGCCTCAAAGAAATCGGTAATTGTTGTCGCTTTTGAGAAGGCTGGTGGGAAAGTTGAGTGCGACTTGGATGATCTGCGAATTATTGCAAGGTCGACTTTGGTAAAGGGTGTGGTTATTTCGCTAGCAGCGGTTCCAGCTGGGATTATTGCTGCAACGGCAACCTTTGGAGTTGGGCTTGTCATTATTCCTATGTTTTTGTGGTATGGGTACAGGAACGTCTTCAAGCTTCCGAAAATGCTGGGTCGAAAAACGCTGGTGGATGATTTTTCAAAATTTGGCGTTACTCTTCGATAGCTTAGTTTTTTGGTTGTTGAACTTGATTCTCGTTAGAGTGGCTGTCTTGCGGACGGTGACCAGCGAAGGAAACTCAGATGAAGACCAATGCCGTTATCTTTGACGCCTTCGGAACGCTGGTCGAGATTCAGCAGCCGACACATCCGTTTCGACAGTTGCTTCGAGAGGGGCGACGCCAAGGCCGCTTGCCTCGCGCTGATGACATTCGAGCGATCATGACCCGTTGCCTTTCCCTAAGCGAGGCTGCGCTGTACTTTGGTATCAAAATCTCGCCCTCCCAGCTTGCATTTCTCGACCAATGCCTGGAGGAGGAACTGGCAAGCATTCGGCCTTATCCAGACGCGGTTGAGGCCGTTGGGCTACTGCAAGCTGCAGGGCTGAGACTGGCTGTGTGTTCAAACCTGGCCATGCCTTACGGCCCCGTAGTGGAAAGGATTTTCCCGCACCTTGGGGCCTATGGTTTCAGCTATCGCATTGGTGTTATGAAACCGCAAGCGACCATCTACCAGCACATCTGCGATCTACTTGATGTTCGGCCAGGAAATGAGCTCAGTAGTCAGAGGCGGATTGTCATGATTGGCGACTCAGAAAGGTGTGATCGGGATGGGCCTGGCCAGGTTGGTATCAAGGGTTATCTGTTGCGCAGGAATGGAGGCGGGGCTTCCAATCTTTCCCATTTTGCACAATCAGTGCTGAGTGATAGGTAGCTGGGAGCAGATCTTCAATTCGATGGAAGCGTTGCGTCTGAGCTAAAGGGCCGCGCCACGAGGTGGCCCTGTCGGGATGCCCCCTGCACAGAGTACGAGCGGCGACCAGACCAGTATCACCAGAGGGTGAAGCATGAATGAGCTTAGGATTGTCGGGCGATGCGTTCGCTCCCCGATCGGCTGCTGGAGTGCTAGGCATCGCTGTTTTGAAACGCGTTACGAGCAGGTCTTCTCAATCGCACTTGAAGTGTTTGGAAGCCGAAAGAAGGCGGAGCGATGGCTCGTAAGATCTGTAGTAGGTGTAGGCCGTCAGGCACCCTGCAGGGTGCTGTGCACACCTATGGGACTCACAATTATCCATGACGAGATTATACGGCTTGACCACGGCATACGAGCCTAATGCCATCTAGCCTGTCGTTGCGTTCTATCGAGTGAGGGCCGCCGCACCAGAGACTGTGCGATTCGTGGTCTTGTGTGCTGAGCTTCACTGCCACATTTTTCCGATCTGGCTTTTCAGACTATCGGGTGGGCAGACTATAAGCCATTGACGAATGGTAACGCCTTGCACATGTAGCAAGCCGAGCCAGGGCAAAGCCCCCTGAACTGCTCCGTCTGTGAGATCAGATGCGTAATTGCATGGACTTGACCACCTGTTGCACTCGACTTGACCAGTTGTTTGCATCGAATTTGACCGGCGCACGGGTACGCCTTGACGGGCAGAAGTCGGCCAAAAGCGTACGTAGCTAATAGGCCACTGCTTTCGGTCAGTGTGCGGTCATGAAAGCAAGTAGCTGGTCGCAGGCACTCCGGTTAAGACCATCAGCGTCCTTCGATTAACTCGCCGAACAACTCCCTAACCTTCACCTTGGCATCTGCCAGCGCGGCTCGGCCTTCATCGGTAATCTCATACATGCGTCGCTCGCGGCGCCCAGTGCGTTCATGGTGCGAGCACAGATAACCCTTCTTCTCCAAACCGTGCAGCATCGGATACAGCGTGCCCGCGCTGAGCTTGTAACCGTGGTGGCTCAGCTCCTCGATGACGGCCAGCCCGAAGATGGGAGCCTCGGCAGCGTGGTGCAGGATATGCAGGCGGATCAACCCGCCGTAGAGGTCTTTGTCGGTCACTCGATGTATCTCACAGTGCAATGCTCAACAGCCCGCCCAGGACACCGCTGCCCAGCACGACCATCCACGGCGGCAGCTTCCAGAACATCAACGCCACCAGTGCCACGAGGGCCAGGCCAAAGTCTTGCGGGCCATGAATCGCACTCGTCCATACCGGCTGGTAGAGAGCAGCAAGCAGCAGGCCGACCACGGCCGCATTGATGCCCAGCAGTGCTGCCTGCGTACGCAGGTTACGGCGCAGGTGCTCCCAGAATGGCAAGGCCCCCACCACCAGCAGGAAAGACGGCGCAAAGATCGCCAGCAGGCAAATCAGCCCGCCAAGCCAGCCAGTTGGTGCTTGGTTCATCGAGGCACCGAGAAATGCTGCAAAGGTGAATAGAGGCCCCGGCACGGCCTGCGCCGCACCATAGCCCGCGAGGAATGCTTCGTTGTCGACCCAGCCTGTTGGTACGACCTCAGCTTGCAACAGCGGCAGCACCACATGCCCGCCACCGAATACCAGCGAGCCGGCGCGGTAGAAGGCATCCATCATCGCCAGTGTCTGGCTCGGGAACACAGCTGTCAGCAACGGCAGCCCAAGCAGCAGGGCAAAGAACAGGGCCAGCCAGAACAAGCCAACGCGACGCCGCACGCTGATCGGTAGTGGATCATGGGCCTCGCCCTGCTGTGGTTTGAATAGCAGCAGGCCGACGATGGCTGCAAGGATGATGACACTCACTTGCCCCCAGGCAGAGGGTACGAGCAGCACGAAGCAGGTCGCCGCTGCCATGATGGAAATACGCGGCGCATCGGGACAAAGATTGCGCGCCATGCCCCAGACAGCCTGGGCGACCACCGCCACGGCCACCACCTTCAGACCGTGCAGCACGCCAGCAGGCATGGCATCACCATAACTGGCGATGCCGAGTGCGAAGAGGATCAAGGCGATTGCGGAGGGCAAGGTGAATCCCATCCACGCGGCTAGTGCCCCGGCGTAGCCGGATCGAGACAACCCGAGCGCAATCCCGACCTGGCTACTGGCTGGCCCCGGTAAGAACTGGCAAAGGGCGACAAGATCCGCATAGCTGCGCTCGCTCAACCATTGTCGACGCACCACGAACTCATCGCGGAAATAGCCCAGGTGTGCGATTGGGCCGCCGAAGGAGGTGAACCCCAAGCGGAGGAAGATCAAAAAAACAGCCCAAGGGCTACGGTCAGTCTTGGTGATTTTAGTCATGGTCAATACCTGATCTCTGACAAGGCTGGATGAAATTATCGATATACGATAGCGTAAATCGATAATTGAGGTCGACCATCATGGAACTCGTTCTGATCGGCTTACGCCGTGCTTCAAGTGGTCAGATCCAATGCAATTGGCTGGTCAAGTCCGATGCAAACAGGTGGTCAAGTGCAATGCAAACGATTGGTCAAGTGAGGTGCAATTCCCAATCAGAGGCGGCTCAGAGTCTCGCTGGTTAGTGCGTATCCCTGCTGTTCAAAAAAGCCTGATGCAATTGTTGTCAGCAAATGAAATCGAGCGTTTCCCTGCTTCGCAGCTATTGCTTCAACGACTCGAAGCATTTCAGCTCCAACCCCTGTCGATCTGTATGCCGGCTCCACGACCAGGGAACGCAGCAATCCATCTGCCCCATGCGTTTCAAACCCTCCCCACCCAACAGTCTCACCATCCCGCGTGAATTCGAAAAAGGTTCGGTTCGGAAGATCCACATCGTCTGATGGAAGGTCAGCAGACTCCAAGGCGTCGCGAAAGCGCTGCCATTGCCCTCCGGCTATTTGCATTGTCTGGATCATCATCTCCGTCTCCACCCTGTCATTCCCTATGCCTTGCTTTGCATGACCGCTATGGCTCAAGCCTGAGCAGCGGTCATCATATTCGCTTTACCGAATATCTGCCAAAGCGTATATTCGATTTTCCATATGCATCGAGTCCAGTCATGACCCCTGCTATCAAAGTTCTTTTCGTGTGCGTTGCCAACTCAGTCCGCTCCCAGCTTGCAGAGGCGTTACTGCGGCACACCGACCCGCGCTTCGAGGCCTTCAGCGCAGGATCCCAACCGTCTGAGATTGATCCGCGCACGATTCAGGCATTGGAGGCAGTTGGAGTCGATACAGCGGGCCTGCGAAGCAAGTCCATCAGCGAGTTTCAAGCTGATCGATTCGATTACGTCATCACTCTTTGCGATAAGTCCGCCAGCGAGTGCCTATCAATGCCCAGTGCAGGTGAAGTCATTGCCTGGGATTTTTCTGACCCAGTAACGAGCGATGATCCCGGCGCATTTCGCCACACGCTCCACGACATCCATGAGCGCATCAAGCTCTTCGTTTTGGTCAAGACCAAACACCTGGAGGATCTATGACAGAACCCATGAACCCCACCACGTTATTCAAGTGCTTGGCGGATGACACCCGAGCCAAAATTTCCCTGCTTGTCGTGAGCGAAGGCGAGCTGTGTGTCTGCGAGCTGACGGCGGCACTCGACCTGAGCCAGCCGAAGATTTCTCGTCATTTGGCCCTGCTGCGTTCTGCTGGTTTGTTGATGGATCGTCGGCAAGGTCAGTGGGTGTACTACCGCCTGAACCCCGACTTGCCTGCGTGGGTAACTGCGGTTTTGAAAGAAGTCGTAGACGCCAATCAGCATTGGCTGGAAACCGAGGCTAAACGCCTGTGCGGTATGAACGACCGCCCTATCAATCAGGGCGTGTGCAGCTGATTCACGCCCCAACCGGATTACTGAAATGCTGATTGCCGTATTGATCTTTATCGCCACTATCGTGCTCGTCATCTGGCAACCCAAGGGGCTCGGGGTAGGTTGGAGCGCGACGTTGGGTGCCATCGTGGCGCTGCTGGCAGGCGTCGTTACCCTGGCTGACATACCAGAGGTTTGGCGCATTGTCTGGAATGCCACCGGGACGTTTATCGCAGTCATCATCATTAGCCTGCTGCTTGATGAAGCAGGCTTTTTCAAGTGGGCTGCGTTGCATGTAGCGCGGTGGGGTGCTGGAAGCACTCGTAAGTTGTTTGCGTTCATCGTCTTGCTGGGCGCAGCTGTGTCGGCACTGTTCGCCAATGACGGAGCAGCGTTAATCCTCACACCCATTGTGATCGCGATGTTGCTGGCGTTGCGTTTTTCTCCTGCTGCTACGTTGGCATTCGTCATGGCAGCCGGTTTTATCGCCGATACGGCGAGCTTACCGCTGGTGGTTTCCAACCTGGTCAACATCGTTTCTGCCGACTACTTCGATATCGGCTTCAACGAATATGCTTCGATCATGGTGCCGGTAAACATCGTCAGCGTGGCAGCGACATTAGCCATGCTGCTGTGGTTTTTCCGCAAAGATTTACCAAAGACCTATGACCTCGACCAACTGGACAACCCGGACGAGGCAATTCACGACCGCGCCACTTTCGTAGCCGGCTGGTGGGTGCTGGCACTACTCCTGATCGGATTCTTTGTCATTGAGCCGCTGGGTGTGCCAATCAGCGCCATTGCTACGGTCTGCGCATTCGTCCTCTATGTCATCGCGGCTCGTGGTCATGCCATCAACACAAGCAAGGTGCTCAAGGAGGCTCCATGGCAAGTGGTGATTTTTTCCCTGGGTATGTATCTGGTCGTTTATGGCCTTAAGAACGCGGGCCTGACTGATCACATCGCCCAGATTCTGAACGTATTCGCCGGTTATGGCGTCTGGGGGGCATCCCTGGGTACTGGGATGCTAACGGCATTGCTGTCGTCGATCATGAACAACATGCCCACGGTTCTGGTGGGTGCCTTATCCATTCATGCCGCCGAAGTGGATGGCGTCGTTCAGCAAGCGATGGTGTACGCCAACATCATTGGCTGCGACCTAGGCCCGAAGATCACCCCAATTGGCAGTTTGGCCACGCTGTTGTGGCTACATGTGCTGGCCAAGAAGGACATCAAGATCAGTTGGGGTTACTACTTCAAGACTGGGATCGTGCTGACCTTGCCTATCCTCGTCGCCACCTTGTCTGCCCTGGCATTGCGCCTCAGTTTCTGAATCAAGGAATCTTCTGATGAAAGTCTTGTTCATGTGCACCCACAACAGCTGCCGCAGCATCCTGTCCGAGGCGCTGTTCAATCACCTGGCGCCTGAAGGCGTAGAAGCGGTCAGCTCGGGGAGCTTTCCCAGTGGCCGGGTGAATCAAAGGGCACTGCAGACGCTTGAGGCGGCGGGTATCTCTACGGCGGGCTTAAGCAGCAAGGCTTCGGATGCTTTTGAAGGCTCGCCTCCAGACATCGTGATCACTGTCTGTGACCGGGCTGCAGGTGAGGCATGCCCAATCTTCTTTGGGCCAGCTTTGAAGGCGCATTGGGGGCTGGCTGACCCGTCTGAGGCTAGCGGGTCGGAAGCCGAGATCACCGCTGCGTTTGAAGCCACACTCGTGAAAATTCACGAGCGCGTGAGCGCATTTCTTGCGCTTCCACTGAAGACCATAAGCGCTGAACAGTTGAAAGCTGAACTGAGTCGCATCGGTTCACTTTAGAGATCAACCGAGGCGGTGCCCAACCTGGCGTCGCCGTAGGAGTTTATATGCAAGACACATTGCCGAACGTCCACGCCGACCTGATCGACATTCCTTCGTTGGAGCAACTGGCACCTCGTACGCCTTCGCTTCATAAGCCTCGAATTCTGCTTTTGTACGGATCGACGCGAGAGCGCTCTTTCAGCCGGCTGGTGACTCAGGAAGCAGCGCGCTTGTTGGAAGAGTTTGGCGCCGAAACCAAGATCTTTGACCCGTCAGGTCTCCCGCTGCCGGATGACGCTCCCGATACACATCCCAAGGTCGCTGAGCTGCGCGAGCTGATGCAATGGTCTGAGGGGCAGGTGTGGTGCTCCCCTGAGCGTCACGGCTCCATGAGTGCGGTATTCAAAGCCCAAATTGACTGGGTTCCGCTGGCGATGGGCGCTGTACGACCTACCCAAGGCAAAACCCTTGCTGTGATGCAGGTCTGTGGTGGTTCTCAATCCTTCAACGTGGTTAACCAACTACGGGTACTTGGCCGATGGATGCGGATGTTTACCATCCCTAACCAGTCTTCCGTGGCCAAGGCGTTCACCGAGTTCGATGAAGCAGGCCGTATGAAGCCGTCCTCGTACTACGACCGACTGGTGGACGTGATGGAGGAGTTGATGAAATTCACCCTGCTGTTGCGGGATCGCCAGGATTATCTGGTTGATCGGTACTCCGAGCGTAAAGAGTCCGCCGAAGACCTGTCCAAGCGCGTCAACCAGCGCTCCATCTAACGTCAGCACGAGGAAGCGATATGAGCCAGATCACGATCTACCACAACCCCGAATGCGGCACCTCTCGCAACACCTTGGAATTGATCCGCAATAGCGGGGAAGAACCGACAGTTACGGGCACTCACGCATCAGGCAATTTCTGGTAGGCAGCACGACCACGACGATGCTGCGAACATCCACTTTTCCCGTATTGCTGCTTCGCTGAGCCAGTGCCACTGGCCACAGTATTTCCAGAACTGCGGAAATGCCGTGGCCACCCTGGGCGATGACTAACTGATCTTGCCGTAACGAGAGCACATGCAACTCATAACTGAAATTGTTCACCCCGAGCTCACATCAAAGCAGGGCAGAGTATTCCGTCGACATGCAGCACGCGGCATCGTGATGCGGCATGAGCAGATCCTGTTGCTGTTTACCGAGCGCTATAACGACTTCAGCTTTCCTGGCGGCGGCCTTGACGGTGACGAGGACATTGTCACAGGCTTGAAGCGTGAGCTTGAGGAAGAGACTGGCGCCCGTGAAATACAGGTGCTCCAGCACTACGGTTACATTGAGGAGTACCGGCCCTACTGGAAGCCACAGTACGATCTGATGCACATGACCTCGCATTTTTATCAATGCGAAGTAGCGCCCCAGCTAGAGCCCGTGAGAATGGAAAGCCACGAAATCGCGAATGGTATGCGGCCTGTCTGGATCAACCTGCATGAGGCCATAACGCATAATGAAGCCGTGATGCAGCGTCAGGAGTCATCGATGGGGCAGTCAATTCAGCGCGAAACGTTCATGCTGAAAAAAGTTGTGTCCGAGTTGATGCCGCCAATCAGCCTTTGATGGGCTATCTCAGCAGCTTGTGGCGTAAAGCACGATGACCTCACTTCGCGAGACGATGTTCCAGCCACAGGATTTCTGTCAGGGAGAAACTCCGTGGCCGGCTCGCTTACGCTTATTTAGAGACCGTGGCGGCGACAATGGCGGGCCCAGCGCTGCGTCGCAAAATCAGGACTCCACCGATTGCAGCTAAGGTCGAACCGATCAACACACCGACTTTTACTTCGTCGATCAGGTGAGCTGATCCAGCAAACGCCAGGTTTCCGATGAACAGGCTCATGGTGAAGCCGATGCCACACAAGAGCGCAACGCCGTAAAGCTGTGCCCAATTGCTGCCTTCCGGCAGTTTGGCCAAGCCCATACGAATGGCCAGAGCAGCTAATAGGAAAATGCCAACTTGCTTGCCCACCAACAGACCGAGCGCTACACCCAGCGGAACCGGATCGACTAGGTTTTCCATCGAAATACCGGCCAATGAAACACCCGCATTGGCGAAGCCAAAAATCGGCACCACAGCGAACGCTACCCACATATGCAGCTTTTCTTCTAGGAACAGCAGTGGAGACCGGGCTTCTTCTTCAGGCTTACCCATTGGAACACACAGCGCTACAGCGACACCTGCAAGGGTGGCGTGCACTCCCGATTGCAGCACGAAGAACCACAGCACACCACCTACCAGCAGATACGGGAACAATCGTCTGACGCCCAATCGATTCATTGCGATCAGAATGGCCAGGGTTGCGAGCGATGCCAGCAACATCGGCATGGAAAGACCAGAGGTGTAGAAAAAGGCAATGATGACTACAGCACCCAGGTCGTCAATGATCGCCAAGGCGGCGAGGAAGACCTTCAGCGACGTAGGGACTCGCTTCCCCAGCAACGACAAGACGCCCAAGGCGAATGCGATGTCGGTAGCGGCTGGGATAGCCCACCCCTTCAAAGTCTCAGAATTACCCCAGTTGATTGCGATGTAGATCAGCGCAGGCACAACCATGCCACCTAAAGCACCAAACCCCGGCAGGGCGCGCTGGCCCCAAGTGGAAAGCCCACCTGCCAGAACCTCTCTTTTGATCTCTAGGCCGACCATCAGGAAGAAGATGGCCATGAGGCCATCATTGACCCAATGCTCCACAGACATGCCCAACCAGACACTGTGCAAGGCGGCAAAATAACCTTGCGAGAGAGGCGAGTTCGCCACGATTAGGGCCGCGAGTGCTGCGCCCATCAGTACAAGACCGCCAGCGGATTCCGACGATAGGAAGCGAGCCAGAATCGCGGCTGCTCTAGGGGTTTCTGCGGGAGCTCTACTATGAGTCATCAGTGTCCTTGCGCTTTGATCCAAAGCGATTATTTTAACATCCGAGGTTTACCAGCACGGCAGGGCACATAGCCTGTAACGATTTACACCGAGCCTTAATCAGCCGTCAGTGTGTTCCCCGGCACGGGCTCGCTCATGAAACGCAGGAGCGCGCTCCAAGCACATAGCCTCACTAGGCGAGCGAGCATCGATCCTTCTTTACAGGTGTGTGGCTCCTCGGATATTTGATGATTGAAGCAACTGAGGCCCAGCATAAATGCACGCACCTCAGCGCGATCCTACGACAGTGGCATTTGAATCTGGAGTAAGCCTATTTGGGGATATACGCCGCTACCGACTTGCGAATCTCTTCCCGCGCCTCATCCGCGCTCCCCCAACGCCCCATCTTCACCCACTTACCCGGCTCCAATGCTTTGTAGTTTTCGAAGAAGTGCTGGATCTGTGCGAGGAGTAACGCAGGTAGGTCTGAGCACTCATTCACGTCGGTGTACAATGAGCTAAGTTTCTCGTGAGGCACTGCGATCACCTTGGCATCCGCTCCGGCTTCGTCAGTCATGTACATCACACCAACCGGGCGACTACGGATGACAACACCAGGTGAGACGGGATAAGGGCAAACCACCAGGACGTCCAGCGGATCACCATCGTCGCTCAGCGTGTTCGGGATAAATCCGTAGTTGGCTGGATAGAACATCGGTGTGCTGAGGAAGCGGTCGACAAAGATCTGCCCACTTGGCTTGTCCACCTCGTACTTGATCGGCGAGTGGTTTGCAGGAATCTCTATAACGGTGAAGAAGTCATCGGGGATGGCGTTGCCAGCTGGGATGTCCGCGTAGCTCATGTTCATAGCTCCGAAGTTGTGGAGGGTGTTGAGCTGGAGGGCATTTTTCCAAGGGTGCCCATCTCGACTGGCGTCTTCGTGAAAAACACCGATATTTCCTCAGAGTCCAATCGTTTGAACAATCGTTCTGCCTCATCTTCCGTGATGGCCAAGCGAATCTCCGTGGGTTGATCCGCCAGCTCAAAAAAGTGCGATGAATGCAGTTTTCCTGTGTGCCCAAACCCTTCGATTCCGGTGCAGAGCGTGGCGCCTCGCAACCCCATTTCTTTAGCCACGTCGACGATCCATTCGCCTAGCATCTTTCCCTGATAACGACGGTTTTGTTGGGTGAAGAAAACGACCATATAGCCTTTCATTTCTATCTCCTCAGCGAGTACCAATCATTTGGTAGGACAGAAGCCCCGCAGCGGTCATCGCTAACGAGCCTGCAACGTGCAACGAAATTGAGCCAAGCGCCCAGACCAGTCTGCCTTCCTGAATCAAGGCAACCGTTTCGGCTGAAAATGTAGAGAAGGTGGTAAGCCCACCACAGAAACCCGTGATGATCAGGAGACGCCACTCTGGGCTGAGGGTAGGAGAAGCGGCCAAGAAGGCGATGGCCAGGCCGATGATGTAGCCCCCAACCATGTTCGCGACCACAGTACCTGGGGGAATCGTAGGAAACAGAGCATTCAGTTTCATGCCCAATATCCAGCGCAACCAGGCTCCAAGTGAAGCGCCAACGGCGATGACCATTAAAGACTTCAGCATGGCGAGCCCACCTCATCAGACCTGAGTGGACTAACTGGTAAGCGGCTCGCGCCGAAAGAAAAAGGAAACTCGGAGGATAAGATCATAGCCTGTCCTAAAATGGAGGACAGGGAGACGCACCTACGCACCCTGTCCAGGGTTCACGTAGGCATCATCAGCACGAAGGCGGTTAAAGGAGGAATGCCATCTCCTGATCTGATCCTATAGCATCAGCGCCAATGGTATCAATAGGCATCAAGAGCAGCTGCATGCAAGCGATCTGAAGGCCCTTTTGGCTAGGCAAGATGTTTGATTGTTGGCGCTGATTGAAAACTGACCCATCCTGCCGATTGAAAATTGACCCAGGGAGGATTGCTGATTTTTGTCCCAGCAATTGTGGATAGGAAGGTGAGTTGGCCGGACGGTTACAAATGATCGACATGGCCAATGTATCTGCTACTGGACGCGGTTGTAGGCGATCAAAATTCGCATTTGGTGAATCGAAACTCATAAATGTTAGCGTTTTCGCCTGTTTTAAAGCATTTTTTATAGGTTTTCGAGGATTTTTGAGTGAAAACTCAGATTGACAAATAGGCAATTTATTTACCGTTCGTCGGCAATGTCCATTTTATTTTCACCCCCCCCTCTTGAAAATTTTTAAGCGAGACGGAGTTCTTATATTTGAGAGCAAGATAAAAGCGGCAGTGGCCCAGGCACCGCTTTTCTCACAGGATCCCACTGGCTTTTACGTCTGATATTTACGGCTTCTAGATCACACGGTTTGAGGGTCTGGTGTGAAGCTGAGGTTGGAGTGGGTGGGCCGGGGGCCAAGGAGAAATCGCTTTCCTTTGCAGCCGCAGGCTGCTGCTTACGCTTTGACGTCAAACCAATAGGGCTTTTTTGCTGGGATCAGTCCGTCTGAAATTACACCCGTGTCAGACAACAGGCGTCTGCAAGCGTGTGTCGCCGTGACTTTCCGAGCGCAAGGCGAGTAACCTGACTTACCCTCCGACAATCGACCTGTAAACCATATTTTTACACTGTAAACCCTTGCCATTTACACGTAAAAAAATTGGTTTACAGGTTTCAGAGATGGCCTGGCTAGTACTGGCCTCCAGGACGCTCAGGTAGGCTGGCCTAGGAGGCAGCGAGAAGCTCGCATCTTTCACATCCCGGAGTTCTCAATTAGCGATTAGAAATGGCTGATCAGCTCTTACAAGATTCCTCACGCGCCGAAGCCATGCTCCAGTCGCCCAATGAGCGACAACGCTTCTTCGAGGGGAACATCTATCGGACGTTGTAGGCCCAGTGCTGGCATTGGTTTCGAAAGCCACTCAATAGCGGTCGATTTAGCGCCGAACAACCTAATCGCCGCATCCAGCAGTTGATGATCTAAGGCCTCCTTCGCCTCCATGGGGTTCATGGCATCCTTGATCGCAATTGCAAGCGTTTCCATTGCTTCGCTTAGGCGAGCGTCTTCTCGAAAGTCCCCGCAGTTTGGCCGGTGCTCACTGCAGTGGCGCAAAAGCGCTTCTGCGTCGTTGGTGTTTAAATCAAGTTCGATCAGCATTCAGATTCCTTACAGAGGTAGTGCAGCCTTACGGGAATGTTGGATGAAGGTGGCCGCGAGTTTCTACGTGGGTTTCTGCAGTCGAAGCAAGGCCTGCACCGGTTGCAGATACGGTGACCAGGGCCCGTGGATCCCACTCGGTCGAACGCCAGAGCCTGCTAGCCGCAAAGCTGGCATGGCATTATGATGGCTAGCTTTGCCGCCACCATTTGTTCTTGGGCGTTATACACGCGCCTTCAGGCCTACGTTGCTCTGAGATGTGTGCTCTACCAGGCCCGTCCGACCTCTCACGAAATCAAGTTTTGAGCTCGACTGCTGGTGCTCCGCTGCCCTACGTCCGGCGTGAAGAAAGCTGCGCCAGTCATACTCATCTACCTGCACGGCGTATGGCGCGAGCTACTGGCGACCTTTTCAAAAATGGGCTTCGCCACGTCCTTCAGTCATGCTATATGGTGCCATCCTGCCGGCAGGGTCGGCCTGGATAAGGCGGTAGCAAGGCCCATTACACAAGGATAGTTTTGGTCATGACCTACATTAACCTGCCCAGTAATCAGCAAGCTGCAATCAGCGACGTCGACGAGACGGTGCTTCGGGCAGCAGTGCGCAAGTGCCTGGATGAAGAGCGCATGGGGCCGATTCATGGCCTTGGGCTTAGTGATTGTGGCCCTTACGTGGGTGCCAAGCTTAATGCGTTTCAACAAGCGATCGCCGAGTACAGCAAGGCCAGGGCCCATGCCAAGCGCGAACGCACTCGGCAAGATGCGCTGTATGCCGGCAATGACCTCATTCACGCTTTGCAGCAGATGAAAGGGCGGCTCGAAACTGAGCGTAAAGAGGGTGAGTTGTTCTTTATTGATGATCAGATTAGGCCGCCTTTCCATCTCAGTAAGCGACTATCGGTGCAAGTGTCGTTTCGCTGGCGAGAGTCGCCGTCTGCGGACTGGAAGCACGGGCATCTGACATTCGTCTACGACTTCTCTCCTCAGCCCAGCTACACCTTGCCAGTGCCCAAGCGCAAACCCAGCGCCGCTCAGGTAGAGAGCGAACTTGAAGACAGTCGGTACCGAGAATGGGAGCGTTTGAAGGCCCAGGCGCTCTTTTCTATGAGAGAGTTCTTCCGCGATGGCGGCGATGGGGATGCTGTACCAGAAGTGTTCGCGGTGAGGCCTAGTCCCTACGGCGGTGGCTTGAATAACTTCAGCTGCAATTTCTGGCAGTCCGAAAGGCCGGCCCCATAAATTTGGCAAGCCATCAGATTCGAGCCGGTGGCTGATACAAACGATCGCCCGCCCGCCATGTCTGCGTGGGCGCCCCGCAGCGTCGTGAACCAAAGACCAACACGATGACGTCGAGCCTTTATTGACCCAGGGCCAAGTGTCGGTGGTGGCCGGGCGATGCCATTGGTCATTTCAGGAGTGGATGATGGAAAAGGAACAATCGGCTAGCAAGATCGCTGGCCCTAAGCCGCAAGACTTCCTGCGAGCGAGGCGTCCGGAACAGTTCTCAGATTCTGTGAAGTTACAAGAGTCGACCATCGACCGCTCCATGCTGGAGTACCATTTTGAGACTCTGAATAATCGAAGCCAAGAGCTTGAGTTCGAGATCTTCGTACGGAAACTGTGCGAACGGGAAATTTGTCCGAACCTGGTTGCTCAGACTGGCCCGACTGCGGGTGGAGACGGAAAAACCGATACCGAGACCTACCCTGTTTCCAGCCAGATCGCCTTTTTCTGGGGGCTAAACGAGACCCCGGAGTCCGAGCGATGGGCATTCGGTGTCAGCACCCAGAAAGATTGGAGGGCAAAATGCAGGAAGGACGTCGAGAGCGTCATGTCGACAGGGCGTGGCTACGTCCAGATCTTCTGTGTCACCAGCCGTTTCATCAAGAACAGCTCCAGAGCGGAGCTGCAAGACGAGCTTTCCAAAAAGTATGACGTCAAGGTCACTATCCTTGATCGAACCTGGCTGCTTGATAAAACGCTACAACCCAAGAATCAGCATCTTGCCATCGATTACTTAGGTCTCACAGGCAATATTGAGAGCAAGATTCAGATTGGCCCGTTCGATGCTGACAAGCAAATCCAGCTAACTGCGATCGAGCGCCAGATCGAGCAGATCGAAGACCCTGGTCATTTGACGCTCTCTCAGGTCGATCTCTACACCAAGCGCGCCATCATCTACAAAGAGCTGGAACGGGATGCGGTTGCCGTCGAGCATCAGTTCAATATCGCTGTGCGGACGGCGAAAAAGTTTGGTACCCAGAGGCAGCATTTCGATGCCCTTTACCAACTGACCTGGGCCGCGTACTGGTGGCTGGAAAATGCGGAACTCTTTGAGGAAACGTTTGAGAAAGCACTCGGCGTGGCTCAAGAGACCGAAAACGTGGAGGTGTGGGAGAAAGTCGTAACGTTGTTCAATTTGATGGTCACTAGTCATCGAGACGGTAAGTGCACGCTCGATGTGGACTCCCTAGAAACCACTATTAGAGAGAGATTGAACTCGATAGCCGCTAACGCGGATATGGTCAGCGGGGCATTGCAAGCCAAGACCTCTTTGGCGCTTCTAGATCTGCTGATTGCGGAAAATGAGGAGCAAGCCAACAACACCTTCCGGTCTTTGAGCGAAATCGCTGATAGTGCTCATAAGCTGATTGGCTACCCTATGGCTCGTTTCGTCAATTTGCTCGAAGCACTCGATGTGGCCTTCGGAGATCTCAAGGCCTACGAAGATCTCATGGATAAGCTCATTGATGATGCCGGTGCGCGGGAAAACAGCCGGATTAAGGCAGATAAGTACCTGAGGCGAGGAGCGCTGAGTAGCGATAAAAAGGACTACTACAGGGCGATCAAGTGCTTCGGATTATCCCTGTATGGGCTGTATAGCAGTGAAAGCAAGGCAGAAGTCTTCGCTGCCCTGTATATGTTGTCGCATGCATACGACAAGCAGGGCCTGCTTTGGGCTGCGCGAGGAGCAGCGTTGATGGCAGCCTACGTGGTAACCACTGACGCACTGAAGGAACAGCGAAGCAGTGCTAAGCAAGCTGCTATTTACCAACGACTCATGTGGATTGAAGGTCAGCTAGGTCGCGTGGGCCAGTCTTTGACCTGGTATCACTTAGCTCAACTGATCTCTCAAACGCTGGATGAAAGTCCGTGGACAGAAAATCAGAAAATGAATTATGAGGTTCTGATTGGTAAGCTATTTCTCAACGCCAATTTTACAGACGTTGAAAGAATCGCCTGGCTGCCGGACAAATTGAATCAACTGGATCTAGGGCTCAGTGCAGATGCGCTATTAGTTTGCTTAGGTCATGAAGATAAAGCGGGGCCTGAGGATGAGCCAATTGATCTTAACTTTATGAACATGTGGCGCAGTATTGATATGGGAGCCCCGGTGGCCCCACTCGACCTGTATCTGGATCGCTGGACGACCATAAGCTCATATATCCTCGGTTGTAAGGTGTCTGTGTCTTTTCCGGTGAAATCTCCATGCATTGAGTTAGCGCAGCAATTGCTGGCTGTACTGGAGAGCTTCTGCGCACCGATGATGGCAGACCATGCAGCGGCTACAGTGCCCGCCGTGAATATTGATGTCCTGCTGGAAGATGAGGACGACTTCATACTGCGGCACAGCTTCGACACCGCTGCGCAGGTAACCTCTGCAGAAATCCTCTGCTCGCCTTTCAGCATCGCCAATTTGACCGATGAACAACGAGGCACGATCCGGCAATTTTACAGTGAATTCTGCCTTCACTTTGTGTCCACCATCTGTCCTCAAATTGGCTGGTCGAAATTCGAAGAGATGCTTCGAGACGACAAAGCCCTGGAACGAGCAGTCGTCTTCAACTGCAATATTGGATTGGACAGCTATTTCATGGGGCGTGATGCCGTCCCTGGCATCGGGTCTCATCAGGAAGCTACCCTTGAATTGCACAAGCCAACACGGCGTGTGACTTGGTTTGAGCACCACAATATAGAGCCCATGGATTGGCGGCCTAAGTCTGATGTGCCTGAAGAGCGTCCAAAACATCCGTTTCAGTTTTCAACAATGAAGCATCGAGAGCTAAAAGTTGTTTCTCTCATCCAAGAGAGCCTGTGGAATCAAGCCGGCTGGAAGGGGCTGGGCTTTCAAACATGCGAAGGCGAAATTCCAGTGTTGATGTTCGGCTTCGAGAATGCCGCTGTTGGGCATAAGATATTCGAAAATATCGCGAAAACCATCGGGGATAAAGATCCCAATAATGCACTGCGCATCGCATTGATACGAGGCATTAGCAGGCAGAACCCAGCGCATTATCGCGTGGCCGTCACAAGTAATCTTGATCGTTCTGATGATGGGTCTTCGAGGATCCAAACGGCACTCTCTAGGCTTCATACTATGACCCCGAACTCTTCTGAGAATATTGAAAGATTTTTGAAAGATTACGAAGTGCACAAGAAGTGTCATATTGCTACGGTGAACACGAAAGGGAAGCTTGTTAGCCATCTAATAACTTCTGGCGTAATTGTCATTCATGCCTGGGAGATCGATGAAAACGACCAGGAGATTTCGGCAATTCAGCCTGAGGACGATATCTTTGTGCCGGCAGGCGTGGAAAACGCTCCAATCAGCCGTGCGCTGGCGAAGATTCGTTCATTTGAGACCCGGTAAAGGTTGGTCACACTTTGAGTGTGGGGCGGGGTGTCTTCTAGGGCGACGACGTATTTGGCTGCCCCTCCAATCTCTAATTGGGGCCTAGCCAAGCGTGAAACCAGCGCAGGTAAGACTAGGGGCGTTCAGCAGGAAGGGCTGCCCCGCTACCGAGATATCCTACGTCGATGGGTGCGGCAGCGACCTAGTCGAGCCACGTCTACCCGGCCAACCTAGCGCTGCAGAGACCTGGGCGACTACCATGCATTTTTGGAAGCTGCCAGGCCAAAAACCCTCACTAGGGATAGACACCCAACTCACACGTTGTGTACTATGAGGGTGTAGGCGCTTGGGCTTAATCGTCAGCAGGTTAAGAGCACCACTGAAGATCCAAGGGCAATGAAGTACGTGAAAAGGCCACCCCTAAAGGGTGGCCTTTTCCTTTCTCAGCTATCAAGAAAAGCCAAGGCTACCGCTGCGTCAGCGCTGACGCGTGAAGCTCCACTCTTTTGGCTTCAAACCACCGCCTGCAGTGCATTTCTCCCTGCCGCCCCATTCTCGGTTCAAGCACCCAGATTCGATCCTGGCGGTTGTTCTGTGTGCGGTTGTTCTGGGGGGGGCGGTGAGTAAGCAGGACGGCCGTATGCGTCCGGCCAAGTCATCTACCCGTCCTCGCAAAGGCAAGACATGGTGTGCACTTAATTTAAGTGGGCACCAGTTCTATCCTTTTAAGCGGGTATTTCATGCAGCAAACACGCCGTTCCTAT
>NZ_JAAXCY010000021.1 GCF_014230465.1 Pseudomonas cremoris | reverse complement strand
ACACGTCCCGCCGAGCCGGCTTTGCCGGCACGATAATTACTAATCCCTTCAGCTAAGCATCTATCAAGAAGCGGGCATTGCTTCGCGTGCCATATCTAAAATCAACGTGTATTAGCGGGACGCTTACGGACGGCCACACGCCTGTGAGGCCTCAGTGAGTGGGATAGAAATTTCCAATCACTTTTTGCTGGTGCGAGATCTGGATTGGTTTGCCACCCTTGAGTACCAGTTTCATGCCCCAGGATTTGGTCATGCTGCTGAGCTTGACGTCCGAGTGGGTGTACCCGCGCTTGAAGCCGTCCAAGGCCTCCTGGGTCATCAGGTACAAGGTCTTTTGATGAAATTCTGACTGAACATGGTCACTGGCTCTGTCGCTCGAAAGCCAATGGAGCGTCTGGGTGATTCGGCGATAGAGCATGTTCAGTCTGGCCAGCACTTCGACCTCAGTAGTGGGCGCCGGATACTCGACATTGACCGTTACCCCCTTGGCTTCTTTCTTCTCTTCTTTGATGTCCGGGATTTTCCACAGCGGCTCGAAATGGGCGACCCGGTTGCGCAGCGACCTGACGGTCTCAAGGCGGGCGTAGACGGTGCCTACGTTCGTCTTGTTGTTCCAGTGACCAGCGTTACTCGCGTAGCGATGGTGAGGAAAGATCGTCGGGATGATCGTGTCCCAAGACAGGTTGAGATCCAGCAGTGGTGCCCAGAAGCCGAACGTCATATTCGCAATCACTTGATTGGGGCTGACCGGGTGGAGTTTCGGGGTGTAGGTGTGTCGCTTTTGAGCCTTGTTCCAGTACCTGTCGTGAGTGACGGCCTGCACCTTCTCCCAGCTTTTGCCGCTCAATCTCAATACTTCGTACCAATTGTTGGCATCAGCGCTGCCGATGATTCTGGAAGAATGCTGGGCCATCGCATACTGGCTAAGAGCGAGGTGGAAGCGATTTCTCAACGCTACTTCGACGATGCCTGTTAAGCGCATGAAATTCGTGGATAGAACCTCGTTCCAGCAATACAGGCCGTACAGTTCTGAGTCGGACGCCGGGATGAAAAAACGTCTGTAGGAGGACAGCCTGGCAGCTGAAATGGAATCCAGCGAGCTGAGTAGGTTGAACGGCGTCGGGTTGTACATGGTTGCTTCCACTGCGGTTTCAGCGCGAGCTTAGCCGGCGTGCATTGCGTTGAGCGCCGGTGGTTGGCCGATAGGATGACTTGGCTATGGGTTTAAATGGCGCTTCAATATCATATCATCGCTGGTGATGTGGGTTGGGCGGCTGTGAAACGGGGCCTCTCAAGTCGAGACCCTAAGCCCGGAGGACTCCATTAGTGCGACACACCATCGTCCGCTCACCGCGAATGCGCGGACGTCGCCTGCCTTGCGAATCGACCACCGTTAGGGTCTGAGGTCGGCCAGGGAGATCGGCCAGAGGCAAGCTGATCAAACCAGGAATGACCAGGCTCACGCCTGGCCTTGCGTCATCATCTCCACCCCTTGCCGGACAGGTATCACACACATGCGAGCCCTTGGTGATCGACGACTGGGCGCTTTTTTAGCGTGAGAAGCCTCAACTGTCTGTCTATAATCCGCGCATGTTGAATCCTACCGAAATCCGCCCAATCCTCAAGCAGTGGGTCGCGAAAGCGATGTCCCATGAAGAGAGTGACGTCTTCATCGAGGAGCTGTGCTTCATCGATAAGGCCAGACGCGCCGATCTCGTTCATGCCAACGGCAAGCTGACCGCTTTCGAAATCAAGTCCCATGCTGACACGTTGACTCGCTGGGAGGGCCAGCAGCAGGCCTATATGGCGTGCTTTGACGAAGTCTGGCTATGCTGCCATTCAAAGCACTTGGTGAAGGCTCTTGAGTCATGTCTGCCGCATGTTGGCGTACTCGTCGTCGATGACTATTCCGGCATGGCGATGATTCGAAAGGCGAAGCCCAACAAGCTCCAGGATAAATTCCACCTTACGGGATTTTTGTGGCGTAGTGAGTTGGATGCACTCGCTAACCAGCATGGGGTGCCAACGAAAAGTCGCGACCTCATAAAAGAAGTGCGCCGCCAGCTCAGCGACGCCCTTCCCATGAATGTGATCAGGTCACATGTATTGGTCAGCCTGAAACAACGTTATCGTTAGAGTAAGTCATCGGCGTCGAGGTCATCGAAGCCGTCAGTATCTACGATGGACTGGATCATGGCGCAGATATGCTGATTGATCCTGTATCCATTCCATGTTCCGTTGTTCCCGTAGCCGGTAGATGTGGCGACAATTCTGCTGTACTCACGAGTGGCCCAGCAGAAGTCGTCGCCGTGATAACCCGGTAAGCCTCTGATCTCTTGGGCGATTTCAATGTATCGCACAAATTCCTTATCCGAGCCTTTGCGTCGCTGCCACCATTCCGTTGGGGTGTAATAGCAGGCGAAAGGAAGTACAGGCATGCCTCGTATGTATTCCATTGAGGCGGTTGGGTTGGTGGCCGCATAATCCCCGTAGACGATATCTGACTCTATGCCGGTGGTGTCGACCCTTCCTTGCCATGCAACGTCGTAACAGGCGGAGGAACGGGAGGTATTTGAGGCTGGCTTATCGATAGGAAAGGAGGTGCTCATCAGAACCAGATTCCGTATCTGATAGCTGTTGAGTTGGCGCAGGGATACATTGAAATCCGACCCTGAGGCAGTATTGGCCGGAGTTGTGGCGCCGAAGTCCAAAATCACCGTCGCAGTGTCCGGGCTGTCAAGAGCATCCAGGATTGATAGCAATCTGTTCCACGAAGTCGCGGTGGGGTTTTCCGGACAGGTAACCCTGATGGCTATATGTGGGAAATCGCCCTGAAGAGCGAGAGCACTTTGGATGACTGCTCGTTGAGGGTCGTCATCAACCCAGGAGACCACCGGTATAACG
Organism: Pseudomonas cremoris; assembly: GCF_014230465.1. The sequence continues at coordinate 47,885 of NZ_JAAXCY010000021.1, read as the reverse complement.
TTCTGGTTGATGCCTGCCACATCGGAGAAGAAGCGCCGTTTGTTCTCAAACGCGCCATGAGGATTGTGCAGGTCATTGGTAGTAATGAATTCTTCACCAACGTCCTTCGTTATTCTTGAAGCGTCTAGGAAAAAAGGATGCTCAGTCCAACTCGCTAGGAATGTTTGAAGGTGTCTGTCGTCGTCACCTCGCATGTCCAACAGCGGAGCCACGACTTCCCGCCTGTGGTCTTCCAGATTTATCAGCGCCTTAACGTCATTCTGACCAACTCGTAAACAAGCCACGTACTGCATCTTGCACTCCTTGCATGGTGTGAAAACCGGTTTCGCCGTAATGCTGAAGGCATGGCGAGTCACAGGCCCCGGCAATCAGCGAGCGTCGACATACGGAACATGTCGGTTTTGCCCACTGCCACTGGCCGACGTCATGCTCCCAGTGAGACGGCAGGTCGAGATTGGTACGATAGCACTTGGCCACTCAATAGAAGCCTTAATGCGTTGTTTTTCGGATATGGGGTGCGCGTATGTCCGATTAGTCTGTGGGTTACTCATAATGGAGTTCACCAAACAGTCCGATCATGAGGTCACCATCCAGGATCTCAAAAGGGAGGGTGACATACTGGTCAGGGTGCCGGGGCAGCGCCTTACCATCGTGCGGTGCATTCTTCGTGTGCCCTTGAACCTTTTCTCCGTTCTCCTTGATATAGGGGAGCACGACGATGCGGCCATGGTTCTTGGATAGGATCGTGCCCTCGTGCCACAAAGTGTTCCCCTCTTCGCTGCTGGACTCGCCACCCGTGTTTTTCAGCACCCACCGTGGCACCCCGTCGTCCTCATACCAGAACACGAAGCCACCACAGACCAGTACCCTCTGGCCGCGCATCCTCGCCTCTGCGAGCATTTGCTTGACGCTTGCTAATTGCAGCAGCTGGTTCGCTCGGGGGAGTAAAAGTGCGCGTATCTGCGCTTTGGTTCTTCCCCAGTGGTCGGCTCCCGAAAGACCAAACCCTTTGGCTGTCACTTCGCGCAGACAGATCTGCGAGCGTTTGGGAGGCAGGGCTCCGATCTGCTCCCATGTCTGATCATCGACACGGCGAAGGCACGTGTTGAATCTCGGCAAGGCAACTATTTCTAGATAAGGCGCACGCTTAAGTTCCTCGTGGAGCGGTTGCCGCAAGCTCTCCATCGTATTGTGCAATTTCAGCTCTTGCGCGGAGAGCCGGGGCAGATGGGCGTTCCGCTTGATTGCCTCGCGCTCCATGAGCTCCTCTTCTCCCTGGATGCGGCGCGCCGCCGTCAGTGCTTTCTCGACTTTCAGGGTGGTTGAGTTTTGAAGCACAGGATCCGGTACCGCCTGAGCCACCAGTTCATTGGTGCGGCTGTTGAATTCGTCTGCAGCTTCCATGGCCTCCTCGTAGGAGGTGAAAACAGCCGCCCTCGCATGGCCACTGCCGTTATCGTAGAAGTAACGCTTCCAGGACAGTTGGGACTCGGGAAAAAGCTTGAGTGCCCGCAGTTGCCACGTCCATCCGATCCCGAATTGTCGGAATGGAAGCACGGCCAGGGTGGGCCTTGAGTGGTATGGCATCTGATCTAGGCGCATCAATTCTCCCTGCTGTTTGCGTCATAGCGGCTGCGGAAGTGCTGAAGTTGTTCCTAGGGCGATTGATTCCCCCGACACCATGGATAGCACATTGCCAGAATGAGTCAATTTCTTGGCTACAGGCCACGTATTTCGGGCCTTCAGGAGAAAGGGGGCTGCGGGCGGGACTTTAAAAAACTGATGGTTTATCCAGTGTCGGGGGTTGCACAGGTAATGTGCAAACGCTATAATGCACATATACAAAGTTGCTTGGAAGGCATTACAAGTCAGCGTAATGTGCGGTAAAGGTGGGGGGTGAAACTGCTCGGCCTGCCGTACAACACCGCTGCCCTGGCGTTGCTCACCCATATGCTGGCGCAGCAGTGCGACCTGATCCCCCACGAGATCATCGTCACCACGGGCGACACCCACGCCTACAGCAACCACATGGAACAGATCCAGACCCAGCTGGCGCGCACGCCGAAGAAGCTGCCGGAGCTGGTGATCAAGCGTAAACCTGCGTCGATCTATGACTACAAGTTCGAAGACTTTGAAATTGTGGGTTATGACGCGGATCCAAGCATCAAGGCTGACGTCGCTATCTAAAGGCTGCCTCGATCATAAAATGTGGGAGCTGGCTTGCCTGCGATAGCGGTGGATCAGCGACATAGATGTCGCCTGACACTCAGCCATCGCAGGCAAGCCAGCTCCCACAGTTTGATTCGGTTTTCACCCCTGGCTAGTGGCCATGGCTTCTGCCCACATGCGAAGGCTCCGCCTCGCTGGCCGCCACACTCCCGCTGACCTCCAATCGCTGCAAAATCCCGCACTGCTCCCCGCCGCCACAGCGTTGGCGCAGGTCCAGCAACTGTTCCTGCAACGCCAGCAGCCCATCGATCCGCGCTTTGACATGGTGGATATGCTCGTCGATCAACGCATTCACGCTCTCGCACTGGTCCTGGGGACTGTCACGCAAACCCAGCAGGCTGCGGATCTCCTCCAGCGTCATGTCCAAACTGCGGCAGTTACGGATGAAGACCAGCCGCTCGGTGTGCGCCTGCGTGTAGACGCGGTAGTTGGCGTCTGTGCGTGCCGGGGGCGGCAGCAGGCCTTCCTTTTCGTAATACCGGATGGTTTCCACCGGGCAGTCGGTCAGTTTGGCCAGTTCGCCGATCTTCATTGCAGCAATCTCCAAATGGGTGCTTGACCCTATAGTGGCTACAGGGTCTTTACTTGGCAACAGGCACCTTTACGGACGCGACAGAATGAGCGATTCCATCCACACCCCGAATAAACATGATCACAACCACGACCATAGCCACGACCATGGTTCCAAACTGACGCCGGTCAAAAAGCACGACCACGCGGGCGGCTCCTGCTGCTCCGGTGCTGTGGCGCCTGCCGTTGTCACGCTGAGCGAAGCGCCGACCGCCGGCTCGCGTGTGAGCACCTTCCGCATCGAAGCCATGGACTGCCCCACCGAACAGACGCTGATCCAGAACAAACTGGGCAAGCTCGCTGGCGTGCAGCAGCTGGAATTCAACCTGATCAACCGGATTCTCGGCGTGACCCACGACCTGCCGAGCACCACGCCGATCATCGAGGCGATTAAATCCATCGGCATGCAAGCCGACCCCATTGAAGAAGGTGCCCCAGCCGCCGCGCCACCGGCGAAGAAACATTGGTGGCCGCTGGCGTTGTCCGGCATCGGGGCATTGGGTGCCGAGGTGCTGCACTTCACCAATGCCGCGCCTACCTGGGTGATTGCGTTGGTGGCGCTGGTGTCGATCCTCAGCGGTGGCCTCACCACCTATAAAAAGGGTTGGATCGCCCTCAAGAACCTCAACTTGAACATCAACGCGCTGATGAGCATCGCGGTCACCGGCGCAGTGCTGATTGGCCAGTGGCCGGAAGCGGCAATGGTGATGTTCCTGTTTACCGTGGCCGAACTGATCGAAGCCAAGTCCCTGGACCGTGCGCGCAACGCCATCAGCGGCTTGATGCAAATGACCCCGGAGCAGGCCACGGTGCAACAGGCCGATGGTTCGTGGGCGGAACAAGAAGTTAAAAGCATCGAATTAGGTGCGATTGTGCGGGTAAAACCCGGTGAGCGCATCGGCCTGGACGGTGAGGTCACCGCCGGTCAGTCCACCATCGACCAAGCGCCGATCACCGGCGAAAGCCTGCCGATTGAAAAGACCGTGGGCGATAAAGTCTTCGCCGGGACGATCAACCAGGCCGGTTCCCTTGAATACAAAGTGACCGCTGCGGCCAACAACTCCACCCTGGCGCGCATCATCCACGCGGTGGAACAGGCCCAGGGCGCGCGGGCGCCGACCCAGCGGTTTGTCGACAGCTTTTCGAAGGTCTACACCCCGGCAGTGTTCCTGTTTGCCCTTGGTGTGGCGTTGATTCCACCGCTGTTCATGGCTGGCGCGTGGTTCGACTGGATCTACCGCGCCCTGGTGCTGCTGGTGGTCGCATGCCCTTGTGCACTGGTGATCTCAACGCCGGTGACCATCGTCAGCGGCCTGGCGGCGGCGGCGCGCAAAGGCATCCTGATCAAGGGCGGCGTGTACCTGGAGGGAGGTTACAAACTCGACTACCTGGCCCTCGACAAGACCGGCACCATCACCCACGGCAAACCGGTGCAAACCGATTACCTGGCACTGTTCCCCAACATCGAAGACAGTGCCCCGGCCCTGGCCGCCAGTTTGGCTGGGCGATCCGACCACCCGGTGTCGCTGGCAATCGCCAATGCGGCTGTGGATAAAAACCTGCCAAGCCACATTGTGGATAACTTTGAGGCCCTGGCCGGTCGCGGTGTGCGCGGTGATATCAACGGCGAAACCTACCACCTGGGCAACCACCGCCTAGTGGAAGACCTTGGCCTGTGCTCACCGGAGCTGGAAGAAAAACTGTTCGCCCTGGAAAAACAAGGCAAGTCGGTGGTGTTGCTACTCGACAAGTCCGGTCCGCTGGCACTGTTCGCCGTGGCGGATACGGTCAAGGACAGCAGCCGCGAAGCGATCCAGCAGTTGCATGAGCTGGGCATCAAGACCCTGATGCTCACCGGCGACAACACCCACACCGCCAAGGCGATTGGTGCCCAGGTCGGCATCGACCAGGCCCAGGGTGACTTGCTGCCCACTGACAAACTGCAGGCTATCGAAACCCTCTACGGCCAAGGCCATCGCGTCGGCATGGTCGGCGACGGGATTAACGACGCACCGGCCCTGGCCCGCGCCGAGATTGGTTTTGCCATGGCTGCTGCCGGTACCGACACCGCCATCGAGACCGCCGACGTGGCCTTGATGGATGATGATTTGCGCAAGATTCCGGCATTCATTCGGTTGTCGCGGCAAACGTCGAGTATCCTCAAGCAGAACATCGCCCTGGCGCTGGTGATCAAGGCGATCTTCCTTGCGGTCACGTTCCTAGGCATGGCCACCATGTGGATGGCGGTGTTCGCCGACATGGGCGTGAGCCTGTTGGTGGTGTTCAATGGCCTGCGCTTGCTGCGCAAATAGAGGATGAGAGGGTGGTGTGCTGAGTGCCGAGCTAAAGGCTTTTTTCATGGTCGCCCGCCTGGGCAGCATTACCCAGGCGGCGAAAAAACTCGGCCTGAGCCAGCCCACGGTCACCACCCAGATTCGCAACCTGGAAAGCCAATACGGCGTTGAACTGTTTTATCGCGGTGGCCGCCGCCTCACCGTCAGCGACGAAGGTGCGCGCCTGCTGCCGATGGTCAAGGCGCTGTTGCAGCAGGAAGCGGACATCGAGTTTTTCTTGCGCAACAGCGGCCAGGTTCAGGGCGCGCTGAGGATTGCCGCGACGGCGCCGTATTACATCCTCGACCTGGTCAAAGCCTTTCGCGAACGTCTGCCGCAGGTTGAGGTGTCGGTGGAAATCGGCAATTCCCAGCAGGTGTTGGAAGCGCTGGATGATTACCGCGTCGACGTGGCTGCATCCTCGCAGCTGCTGGAAGACCCCCGCCTGATCCGCCGTGTGCTGGGCACCGACCCGCTGGTGCTGGCGGTGCATCGCAACCATCCCCTGGCCAAGCTCGACCATGTGCCACTCAGCGCGTTGGCTGGGCACACCTTGTTGATGCGTGAAGCGGGCTCGACCACGCGGCGGTTGACCGAGGAGATGCTGCAGGGCGCCAACGTGAGTTACGGGCCGCTGCTGGAGATCGGCAGCCGTGAATCGATCCGCGAGGCGGTGCTACGCAATATCGGCATCAGCATCATTGCGCGTCAGGAAGTGCCCCATGACCCGCAGCTGCGCGTGTTGACCATCGAGAATGCGCCGCAAATTCCGGAGTATCTGTACTGCCTCAAGGAAAGAAAGGGCGCGCGGTTGCCGGCGGCGTTTCTGGGGTTGGCGCAGGAAATGTCGCCGCTCTGACCGAGGCCCGCTCACTACAAAATCCACCAATACCACTATCACTCCCTTTTGCCTTCCTGCCACATGAGCGACGCATTGCCTGCCTAGCATGGCCTTCATCAGTTTGATGAGGTGCCCCCATGAACACACTCCTGACCCAGCCCGGCGCGCCAATGAAGGTGCGCGGTGTCCAGAAACGCTTCGGCGCCTTTACTGCGCTGGACAATGTCTCCCTGGACGTCGCCGCCGGCGAGTTGGTGTGCCTGCTGGGCCCGTCCGGCTGTGGCAAAACCACCTTGTTGCGTTGCATCGCTGGCCTGGAGCGCCAGGACAGCGGTGAACTTTACCTGGGCGAGCGTGACGTTTCCCTGCTGCCTCCCCAAGCGCGGGACTACGGCATTCTGTTCCAGTCCTACGCGCTGTTTCCCAACCTGACGGTAGAGGCGAACATCGGCTACGGCCTCACTGGCAGTGGTCGCGATGAAGTGCGCAAGCGCGTCGGGCAGATGTTGGAACTGGTAGGCCTGGTGGGCAGCGAAAAGAAATACCCCGGCCAACTCTCTGGTGGCCAGCAACAACGCGTGGCCCTGGCCCGTGCGCTGGCGCCGGCGCCTTCTTTGCTGTTGCTGGATGAGCCGATGTCCGCCCTTGATGCCCGCGTTCGTGAGCATCTGTGCACCGAGCTGCGCCAACTGCAACGCCGCCTGGGCATCACCACATTGATGGTCACCCACAACCAGGACGAAGCCATGTTGATGGCCGACCGCATCGCCGTGATGAACAACGGCAAGGTCGAGCAATACGCTACGCCCCAGGAGATCTACGATCGCCCGGCCACACCGTTCGTGGCGGAGTTTGTCGGCCAGGGCAACTGGCTGCCGTTCAGTCGCAACAGCGCCAGCCACGCCCAAGTCGGCGGGATGAACATGCGTCTGGCCGAGGATGCCGGCGTGGCCAAGTCCGGTCGGCTGTTCTGCCGCCCGGAAGCCATCAGCGTCAACCCGCCGGTGCATGAAGAAAACCTGTTCCCGGCCAAGGTCCGCGAGATCACCTTTCTCGGCAACCGTTGCCGCATGAGCTTCGAATTGGAGCAATTGCCGGGTCACCCGTTGCTGGCCGAACTGGCACCGGAAGCCATGCCGCGCCTGGGTGCCCAAGACATCTGGGTCGCCTTGCCGCCGCGCAGCCTGCAGGTGTTTGCCTGAGATGGCCGCTGTCATGACCTTGCCCGTTGTGCGTCAGGTGTCTCGCGCCGAACTCGGCGACCGTCTCTTCGTGGTCGGCGGCAAACTGCTCTGGCTGTGCCTGTTGGGCGTGGCGGTGTTGCTGCCATTGCTGGCGATTTTCTGGCGAGGGTTCAGCAGCGAAGCCGGGCAGGGCGGAGGTCTTGTCGCCGCACGGGAGCTGGTAACCAGCGCCAATTTCCACTGGCTGCTGGGCAATAGCCTGAAAGTTTCCCTGAGTGTGGCGGCCATTGTCGTACCGCTGGCCTACCTGTTTGCCTACGCGTTGCAACGCACGCTAATCCCCGGCAAGGCGATTTGGCGCGGTATTTCGCTGCTGCCCCTGATGGCGCCGTCGATGTTGCCGGGCATCGCGCTGGTCTACCTGTTCGGTAACCAGGGCATGTTGCGCGGGTTGCTCTCGGACAACATCTACGGCTTCTGGGGCATTGTGCTGGGCGAAGTGATCTACACCTTCCCACATGCCTTGATGATTCTGCTGTCGGCGCTGTCCTTGGCCGATGCGCGACTGTTCGATGCGGCCTCGAGCATGGGCGCCAGCCCGGCCCGGGCATTTCGCAGCATTACTTGGCCGGCCACGCGCCAGGCGGTGTTCGCCGCGTTTTGCCTGGTTTTCACCCTGACCATCACCGATTTCGGCGTGCCTGTTGTCGTCGGTGGCGACTACCAAGTGCTGGCGCTGGAAGCCTACAAGGCAGTCGTTGGTCAGCAACAGTTCGGTCGCGGTGCGTTGATCGGCATGGTGTTGTTGCTGCCGGCGCTGTTCAGCTTTGGTATGGATGCCTGGCTGCGTCGCCGTCATGGCGACGCCATGAGTGGCCGCGCCCAAGTGTTCCAACCGGCGCCGTCGCGTTTGAGAGACGGCTGCTACCTGGCCATCGTGTTGCTGATCTGTGCGGTTTTGCTGCTGGTGTTCGGCATGGCGGTGTACTCCTCGCTGGTGAAGTTCTGGCCGTACAACCTGTCGCTGTCCCTCAACCATTACCAGTTTGAAGACACCGCTGGCGGTGGTTGGCTGGCCTATCGCAACAGCCTCACCATGGATCTGTGCACGGCGCTGATCGGCAGTGTGCTGATCTTCACCGGCGCCTACCTGATGGAAAAGACCAAGGGGCAAAAGGGCTTGAACCTGGCGCTGCGCATGCTCAGTTTTGTGCCGATGGCCGTGCCGGGGCTGGTGTTGGGCCTGGGCTACGTGTTCTTTTTCAACCTTAATGGCAACCCACTGCACGTGTTCTACGGGACCATGACCTTGCTGGTGGTGTGCACCATTGCGCATTATTTGACCACCGCACAGATGACCGCCACCACCGCCCTGCGCCAGTTGGACGCCGAGTTCGAAGCGGCCGCGTTGTCCCTCAAGGCGCCGCTGTACCGCCATTACCTGAAAGTCACGGTGCCGATCTGCTTGCCCGCCTTGCTGGACATCGTGCGCTACCTGTTCGTGTCGGCCATGACCACCGTGTCCGCCGCGATTTTCCTCTACAGCCCCGACACCATCCTCGCCGCCGTCGCCGTGTTGAACATGGACGACGCCGGCAACGTGGGCGGTGCGGCGGCCATGTCCACCCTGATCCTGTTCACCTCGGCCGGCGTCTCGCTGCTGCTGGCGTGGGCTTCACGTGGCGCACTGCGTCGCTCCCAAGCCTGGCGCCAAACCGCGCCTGGTCAATAATCCCGATAGGAGGTGTTCCATGTTCAAGCCCCTGGCGCTGGTCGCTGCCGTACTGTCTGCATTCAGCCTGAATGCCTTCGCCAAGACCGATCTTACGGTGTACACGGCCCTCGAAGCCGAGCAGTTGAAGACCTACAAGCAAGCATTCGAAGAGGCCAACCCCGACATCGAGATCAAGTGGGTGCGTGACTCCACCGGGATCATCACCGCCAAGCTTCTGGCCGAGAAAGACCGCCCGCAGGCCGATGCCGTTTGGGGCCTGGCTGCTTCCAGCCTGGCGATCCTGGACCAGCAGGGCATGCTGGATAACTATGCGCCGAAGGACCTGGACAAGATCGGCAAAAACTACCGTGACCCTGCCAACCCACCGGCCTGGGTCGGCATGGACGTATGGGCCGCGACCATCTGCTTCAACACTGTCGAAGCCGAAAAGCAGGGCCTGACCAAGCCGGTGAGCTGGCAGGACCTGACCAAGCCTGAGTACAAGGGCAAGATCGTGATGCCTAACCCGGCGTCGTCCGGCACGGGCTTCCTGGACGTGAGCGCCTGGTTGCAAACCTACGGCGAGAAGCAGGGCTGGCAGTACATGGACGACCTGCACCAGAACATCGGCCAGTACGTTCACTCCGGTTCCAAGCCGTGCAAGCTGGCGGCATCCGGCGAGTTCCCGATTGGGATTTCGTTTGAATACCCGGCAGTGCAGTTGAAACGCCAGGGTGCGCCGCTGGACATCATCCTGCCCAAAGAAGGCCTGGGTTGGGACATTGAGGCGACGGCTGTGATGAAGGGCACTGCGCATGCCGACGCGGCTAAAAAGCTTGCTGACTTCTCCGCCAGCCCCGCTGCGATGGAGTTGTACAAGGACAACTTCGCCGTGCTCGCCCAGCCGGGGATTGCCAAGCCGCAGACCGAATTGCCAGCGGACTATGAGCAACGGTTGATCAAGAACGACTTTGCCTGGGCGTCGAAGAACCGCGACAGCATCCTCACCGAATGGCGCAAGCGCTATGACGGGAAGTCGGAAAAGGTAGCCGGTCAGTAAGGTTTTCGTTAGGGCTATTGGCCTCTTCGCGAGCAAGCCCGCTCCCACATTTGAATGGATTCACACATCAAACTGTGGGAGCGGGCTTGCTCGCGAAAGCGGCTTTGAATTCAGGACATCACTGCATGACACAACAAAATGATCTGCTCATTGTTGGCGCCGGCATCCTCGGCCTGTCCCACGCCTACGCCGCCGCCAAACGCGGCCTCAAGGTCAAGGTCTTCGAACGCAGCGCCACGCCGCTGGGCGCTTCGGTGCGCAACTTCGGCCAGGCCCTGGTTACCGGCCAACCGCCGGGCACGATGCTCGACCTGGCGCGGGAAAGCCGCGATATCTGGGGCCATTGGGCCCAGGTCGCAGGCCTGCAACTCAAGCGCAACGGCTCATACCTGTTCGCCCGTACCGAAGCCGAAGAGCATCTGTTGGAAGCCTTCTGCGCCGGCCGCGCAAAAGAGTACGGCTACAACGTCGAGTTGCTGCAAGGAGCGGCGATGAAGGATGTGTACGGCGGCCAATTTCGCCATCACCGCGCTGCACTGCACGGCCAGGATGACCAGCAACTGTATTCGCGCGAAGCGATCCCGGCGTTGATCCACTACCTCAGCCAGGAATTGAACGTGGAGTTTCACTTCTCCACGCTGGTGCGCGACGTCGAACCCGGCCAGCTTCACAGCACAGCAGGCAGCTTTCGTGGCGAGCAGATCATCGTGTGTTCCGGCCATGACTACCAAACCCTGCTGGCCGACGCGCTGGCCGAGCTCAACCCGAGCATCTGCCGCCTGCAAATGCTGCGTGCCCGACCGGCGGTGAATCTCAACCTGCAACACGCCTTGCTCACCGGCCTGAGTTGCGTGCACTACGGCGCCTTCGCCGATCTGCCCGAGGCTGCGGCGGTGCAGGCGCAGATCCTGCGCGAGGTACCGCACCTGCATGAACACGGCATCCACCTGTTGATCAGCCCGACGCCCCATGGCGAACTGATCATCGGCGACTCCCACGACTACGGCAGTGATGCCTCGCCGTTCAATGCCGAGCGGGTGGATGACTGGATGATCGAGTTGGCCGAGCAGACCCTGGGCGGCAAGATCCAAGTGGTGGAGCGTTGGCAGGGTGTGTACGGCTCACGCGGGCCGGGGCCGTTTTCGTTCCTGCGCGCGGCACCGGGGGTGAGTGCAGCGTTGATGCACACGGGCGTGGGCATGAGCGTCGGGCCGGCGCTGGCCGAGCGCAATATCAGCACTTTGTGGGGAGCCGTGTGATGAGCCCGGAACAGGCAATTGCCGACGTATTCGGCTTGTATGAGCAACACGGCGCGGCGGATTACATCGGCGAGCCGGTGTCGCAGATCGAGCATATGTCCCAGGCCGCGCAACGGGCGATGGCCGAGGGCTTTGACGATGAAGTGGTGCTGGCGGCGTTTTTCCACGACATCGGTCACCTCTGCGGGCAGGGCGCAGACAACATGGGCGGCTACGGTGTCGTCAGCCATGAACGGCTGGGGGCGGATTATCTACGTCGCGCAGGCTTCAGCGAGCGCATGGCCAAGCTGGTGGAGTATCACGTGCAGGCCAAGCGTTACCTGACGTTCAGCCAGCCGGACTATTACGCCCGGTTGAGCGAAGCCAGCCGTCGCACGTTGGCTTATCAGGGTGGAGTGATGAGCGCGGACGAAGCCCACTCCTTCGAACAGGACCCTCTGTGCGCGGTGAGTCTGCGCATGCGTCACTGGGATGAACAGGCCAAGGAACTGAACGTGCCGGTGTTGGATTTGAAATTGCTCAAATTCAAGGCCGCCCGGCTACTAGCTGCATAGACTGGCCTTACGCTAAACGCAGATGCGACGCCTATAGCATCGGCCAGCGTGTCACTAAGGTGTTTGCTTCTTAAATCAAAGGAGCAACCCGGATGCGCTATTTGAAAGCTATTGCCCAGGACCTGCATGGCAACGGTCACGCCAATACCGTCATTCTGCACTTCTATCAGCAACGAGTTGGCAGGCCCGATGAATTGATCCACGACATCGTCGGCAGCGACATGTCCTCTTGTGCGAGATGGACAGGACGTAGCCATCACGATGCGCTTGACCTGAACAAGTCCAGGATCGCCAGCTTCGCCGACAGCTTTTTGAGGCTCAACTGGTTCAATCCAGCCAGCCATTGGCGGCGCACACTTGTCGTGTATGTGGATCATTTCGGCAAAAAAGGACGCCCAAACTCGGTCAAGTTCGACTTTCGGGAGAGCACGACATCTGGCGGACAAGCGTCGCTGGTCTGCAATGCCGCAGCCTATGACGGAGACAGCGATGGGGTGCTCGAGACGTTTACCAACAGCGACGTCGACCGCAACGGGGTGGCCGACAACGTCGACAAGGAACTGATCCGATCCCTTGGCACCACGTTTCTAGGCTTAACGTGGTACGCACATTAATCGGGTCACGCTTCGTCTAGGCGTTGAGCCAACGCCTCGACCTGCTCCTGGCGCTCGGCCTGGCTCAGCTTGGCGTGGGGGTTGAGGGATGACCATTGCGGATGGGCGCGGGCTTTGTGCAGGGCGTCCGGCAATTTGCCTTCGCGCCAGGTTTTGTCTTGAGGCGTGTCGACCTTGATGCTGTGCATCGCCGCGTGGCCGCGCAGGTTCAGGGCCTTGAGCAGCTGGCGTTGGCGCAGGGCGAGCAGGCGCAGCACGCTGTCGTCTACGGTCAGCTCGCGTTGGCCTTTGATTTTGCCCAGCAGGCGGCTGCCATAGCTGCGCGCGGTTTGCAGCGCGCCACCGGCAATCGCACCGGCGAGGGCGGCGGCGCCCAGCGTCAGGCCGCCCACCAGTAGATCCACACCGGCACCGGCTGCCGCGCCTGCGGCGATCCCGCCACCGACGCGCACCCCTAGTTGTTTGAGGGTCTCGGGGTTGAACAGGTCGTCGCCCCAGCGTCCGTCCAGCAGCGGCAAGTCACTGGCGGCGGCGTCCTGCGGGCGGAAACCGAAGAGCTTGAGCAGCGCTTCCACGCATTTTTGTTCACGTTGGCGTATGGCCTTGCGCAGCTCGTTGATGGCTTGCGGCTCATCTTCCGTCACCACGCTGCGACGGCAGGCGGCGCAGTCGATCAGCAGTTCGGCGATCAAGCGGGCAGCGCTTTGCTGACGGGCCTGGCGTTGGGCCTCTTGATCCAGGATCAAGCGTTCCAATTGCGGTCGTGCGCTTTCCAGCAGCAGGGCGAGGCTTTCATACAGGCGCCGTTCGCCGTCTTCCGGTGGTGCCACGCTGTCGAAGCGCACCAGCGCATGCAAGCCCAGGCGGGCGAGGGCTTCACGCCAGTCCGGCTCGCGATGGTCGCTGCTGCTGACAAAGTTGAGCACCGGCAGCAGCGGCTTGCCGCAACTGGCCAGCACTTGCAGCTCGTCACGGTATTTGGCCAGTACTGGCTCGCGGGCGTCGATTACGTACAGGCCGGCGTCGGAGGCCAGCAACTGGCGCAGTACTTTGGCTTCCTGCTCGAAACGCTGGCGTGCTTCGCTACCTTCGAGGAAGCGCGCCAGGCGGGCCGGGCCGTCGAGGCGTTCGCCAGGGCGGTCCAGGCGTTCCAGATAATCGAGCAGGGCGATGGCATCTTCCAGGCCGGGGGTGTCGTACAGCTCCAACAGTGCTTCGCCATCCACCGACAAGCGTGCACCTTCCACATGCCGGGTGGTGCTGGGGCGATGGGAGACTTCGCCAAAACCCACGTCGCGTGTCAGGGTGCGCAGCAGCGAGGTCTTGCCGACATTGGTGTGGCCGACCACGGCCAGTTTCAGCGGTTTAGTCATGACCGGTCTCCAGCCAATTCAGCGGCGCGCTGTCGGCGAAGGGCAGCTCCAATTGCTGCAGCGCGGCGTGCCAGTCGCCCAGTCGCTCGGCATCCAGGGCTTGGCCGGGCGGGGCTTGCAGCAGCCACACCCGTGTTTCGGTGGCGCTGCGCGCCAGCTCGGCGATCAGCGCCAGGCTGCCGCGATCCGGCGAGCGACGTGGGTCGCAGGCGATGGCCAGGCGTGCAGGTGGGAAGCGCGTGAGTTGTTCCAGCAGCTTGTTGCGCGATTCACGGCTGTCGAGGATGCCGGCGTTGTTCACGCTGGCGGGCAGCTCGGGCGGCCACGGGTGCTGGTCGTCCAGCTCGATGGCCACCAGCAGCGCGCCGTCGCTGTGCAGTTCGCTGACGCCGCCGGTGACGTGGTGCAGTTGATCGGGTGCGGCGTCGTTGACGCCGAGACGTTCGCTGCTGGGCATCAGGCGTTCGCGCAAATGGCTGTAGCCGGGCAGGTTGAGGTCCAGGCGCAGGGCGGCGCGCCCGCGTTTCCAGCGCCACAGGCACAGCAGAGCGAGGATCAGGCGCGGCAGCAGGCCGTAGACCAGCAACACACCCACCAGCCAGGCGGCCCAGGCTTGGCGAGCGCTTTCGATATTCAGGGCAGAATCGCCGCTGGTGCGGATCATCTCGACGGTGGGCACGTTGAAGCCCAGCAGGGCGGGCAGGGTGCCCAATGCTTGAGTCACCGCGACGAAGGTGTCGGCACTGAGAATGGTGGTTTCCCACACAAAACCGTAACGGCGTGTGGCAAGCAGCGTAAGCAGAATCACCAGTGCGCTGAGCAATGCCAGCAGCCACAGGCTGTTGACCAACACGCCGACGGCCCAGCGGTTGAGCTTCTGGCGTTGCAGCAGCAATAAAAGCGCTGGCGCCAGTTGCGCAGCCTTGGCGTCACGGGCGAGTTTTTCGCTGAGCCATAACCACAGGCGCCCAAGGCTGGCGCCATGCTCGCCGGCAAACAGTAGGCCCAGGGCCCAGCTGATCAGCAGGATCAGATTCAAGCCGAGCAGGCTGCCGAGCGCCCAGAACACATTCACCGGGGTCAAGCCGTTACCCAGCGCGGCAAAGGCCAAACCGGCGCCGCTGACCACCGCGACAATCGCCAGCAGCACCAGCGCCAGGCGTGCCCCTTGCAGCCAGCGGGTGAGGGCGACTGTCAGGCCGTCACGTTCGGCCAGGTGCAAGGCGCGCTGTTGAATGCGCGTCGGCAAGTCGCCACCGGCCGCGCGGGCCAGGCGATTGGCTTCCAGGTCTTCCAGGGGCCCTGCGTGTTCTTCGCGCAGGCGCACGGTTTCTGTCAGCCAGAGTGTGTGCAGAGGAGTCACGCGCTGTCCTGTTGTGTTTGTGAGCCTGGAGCATAACCCCTGGCTCGGGGCTCTGGTATTCTCGTCGCCATGAAAAAAACTCTCGCTTTAAGCCTGATCGCAGCCCTCGGTGAAAACCGCGTGATCGGCGTCGACAACAGCATGCCCTGGCATTTGCCGGGCGATTTCAAATATTTCAAGGCCACCACGCTTGGCAAGCCGATCATCATGGGGCGCAAGACCTGGGATTCCCTGGGCCGACCGTTACCGGGGCGCTTGAACATCGTGGTCAGCCGTCAGACCGATCTGACGCTTGAAGGTGCGGAAGTTTTTCCGTCGCTGGATGCAGCGGTAGAGCGCGCAGAAGCATGGGCGCTGGCGCAGGGCGTTGATGAGCTGATGCTGATCGGCGGCGCGCAGTTGTATGCGCAGGGTCTGGAGCAGGCGGATCGCCTGTATTTGACGCGGGTGGCGCTGAGCCCGGAAGGGGATGCTTGGTTTCCGGAGTTTGATCAGGGGCAGTGGAAGCTGGTGTCGAATCTAGAGAATCCGGCTGAGGGTGACAAACCGGCGTACAACTTTGAGGTTTGGGAAAAAGCCTAAGAGCTTCGCGAGCAAGCCCGCTCTCACATTTGACCGAGTTCTAACATGAGAATGTGGTCAAACTGTGGGAGCGGGCTTGCTCGCGAATGCGGTCTATCAGGCCTGCGCTAACTCAGCATGCTCATCGGCATCCAACATCGCCTTATCCGTCTGCCCCATGATCTGGCTGGTAATCGCCCCCGCTGTCATCGAGCCGTTCACGTTCAGCGCCGTACGGCCCATGTCGATCAGCGGCTCCACCGAAATCAGCAGCGCCACCAGTGACACTGGCAAACCCATGGCCGGCAGCACGATCAACGCGGCAAACGTCGCACCGCCGCCAACGCCGGCAACCCCTGCCGAACTCAACGTCACAATCGCCACCAGGGTCGCGATCCACAGCGGGTCCAGCGGATTGATGCCCACGGTCGGCGCGACCATCACCGCCAACATGGCGGGGTAGAGGCCGGCGCAGCCGTTCTGGCCGATGGTTGCACCAAACGAGGCCGCGAACCCGGCGATGGACTGCGGGATGCCGAGGCGGCGGGTCTGCGCTTCAATGCTCAGCGGAATGGCTGCGGCGCTGGAGCGGCTGGTGAAGGCAAACGTCAGTACCGGCCACACTTTGCGGAAGAAACGCAGCGGGTTGATGCCGGCCAGGGACAGCAGCAGGCCGTGCACTACGAACATCAGGCCCAGGGCCAGGTACGACACCACCACAAAACTGCCGAGCTTGATGATGTCCTGCAGGTTGGAACCGGCGACCACCTTGGTCATCAACGCCAATACACCGTAGGGCGTGAGCTTCATCACCAGGCGCACCAGGCGCATCACCCAGGCTTGCAGGGTGTCGATGGCGTTGAGGACTTTCTGGCCTTTTTCCACGTCATCCTTGAGCAGTTGCAGCGCGGCAACCCCCAGGAATGCAGCAAAAATCACTACGCTGATGATCGACGTCGGCTTGGCCCGGGCCAGATCGGCGAACGGGTTCGACGGCACGAACGACAGCAGCAGTTGCGGGATATTCAGGTCGGCGACCTTGCCCGCGTAGTCACTCTGGATCACTTGCAGGCGTGCCATTTCCTGGGTGCCGGCCACCAGGCCTTCGGCGGTAAGGCCGAACAGGTTGGTCAGGCCGATGCCGATCAACGCCGCAATGGCAGTGGTGAACAGCAGGGTGCCGATGGTCAGGAAGCTGATTTTGCCCAGGGACGCAGCGTTGTGCAGACGGGCCACAGCGCTGAGGATCGAGGCAAATACCAGCGGGATCACGATCATTTGCAGCAATTGCACATAGCCATTGCCGACCAGGTCAAACCAGCCGATAGAGGCCTTGAGCACCGGGTTACCGGCGCCGTAGATCGAATGCAGCGCCACACCAAACGCCACGCCCAGCACCAAGGCAAACAACACCTTCTTGGCCAGGCTCCAATTGGTACGACGGGTTTGTGCCAGGCCCAGTAACAGGGCCACGAACACCAGTAAGTTGAGAATCAGGGGCAGATTCATTGAAGCTCCGTAAGAGGCTGCCAATCGCGTGAGCCTGCGATTGCGAACCGGAAAGCCTAACAGCTTGATATCTAATGAATTAATAACAAGATGGAATGGTGACTGTCGTTTTTGGAATAAGCCGCTGAAGCCCAGGCGTACGGCATTGGCGCAATCACGACGCAAGCGGTCGCGCTCGGACGGGAACTGTCACACAGATTTGTTAGCGTCGATGTCTTTCACTCAGGGAGAAAACGCTCATGAAGCTCGCGCCAAAACTGCTTGCCGCCGCCTTCTGCCTTGGCCTTGTCAGCCAGGCATTCGCCGCCACCGAGTTGAAACACTGGCCGGCGCCTGCCGCCAAGCAACTGAACGAAATGATCGCCGCCAACGCCAACAAGGGTAACTTTGCGGTGTTCGACATGGACAACACCAGCTACCGCTACGACCTCGAAGAGTCCTTGCTGCCCTATCTGGAAAACAAGGGCCTGATCACCCGCGACAGCATGGACCCGTCCCTCAAGCTGATCCCGTTCAAAGACACCGCCGACCACAAGGAAAGCCTGTTCAGCTACTACTATCGCCTCTGCGAAGTCGACGACATGGTCTGCTACCCATGGGTTGCGCAGATTTTTTCCGGCTTCACCCTCAAGGAACTCAAGGGCTACGTGGATGAGCTGATGGCCTCCGGCAAGCCCGTGCCCGTCACCTATTACGAAGGCGACGTGGTGAAGAACTCCGAGGTGCAGCCGCCGAAGGTCTTCACCGGCCAGGCCGAGCTGTACAACAAGTTGATGGAAAACGGCATTGAGGTGTACGTGATGACCGCCGCCTCGGAAGAGCTGGTGCGCATGGTCGCCGCCGATCCGAAGTACGGCTACAACGTCAAACCCGAGAACGTCATCGGTGTGAGCACGTTGCTCAAGGACCGCAAGACCGGCGAGCTGACCACCGCGCGCAAACAAATCGCCGCTGGAAAATATGACGAGAAAGCCAACCTCGGCCTGGAACTCACGCCTTACCTGTGGACCCCGGCAACCTGGATGGCCGGTAAACATGCGGCGATCCTCACCTATATCGACGAGTGGAAGAAGCCGGTGATCGTCGGCGGGGATACGCCCAGCAGCGACGGCTACATGCTGTTCCATGATGTAGACGTGGCCAAGGGTGGCATCCATTTGTGGGTCAACCGTAAAGACAAATACATGACCCAGCTCAACGGCATGATGGCCAAGCATGCATCGGCGCAGGCCAAAGAAGGGTTGCCGGTGACTGCCGATAAGAACTGGGTGATCGTTAAGCCGGAGGAAATTCAGTAATACCGAGTTGCCCCCATCGCAGGCAAGCCAGCTCCCACAGTTGACCGAGTTTCATCATGAGAATGCGGTCAAAATGTGGGAGCGTGCTTGCTCGCGAAGACGGCCTCAAGAACGCCGCCGAACCCACAGTAAAAAATAGATATCAATTGCGAACCAATCTCATCCTCTGCTAGCGTGCGCACCTCCTGAACCCCTCGTTCTTCTCAAGGTCGTGCCGTGCTCTCCTGGAATTCGCAGATCGCGCGCCTGTTCGCGGAGCAGAAAAAAGCCCTCGAAGCCTTCGTCACCCGACGCACGGGCAGCGCCCAGGTGGCTGCTGACCTGACCCAGGAATCGTTCCTGCGTCTGGCGCGCCTGGATTCGGGCGAGAAGATCGATAACCTCCCAGCCTTTCTCTTCACCATCGCCAGCAACCTGGTGCGCGATCACCAGCGCCAGGCCATCCGCCGCGAGCGCCTCGATGCTGGCGAACCCAGCGAAGAACTGCCGTGCACCAACCCTGGTGCCGACGAACAATTGGCCGCCTACCAGCAGGAACAACTGATGCAGGACGCAATCCTGGCGTTGCCCGAAGCGACTCGGCAGATCTTCCTGCTCTATCATGTCGACGAACTTTCCTACCGCGAGATTGGCGAACGTCTGTCCATCACCCCGCGCAGTGTGGAATACCAATTGCGTCGCGCCTTGATTGAATGCCGCGCCTACATCAAGACGCGGCTCGCCTGCGACACACAAGGACGTCGGTCATGACCGCCACCCCCACAGCCGACGAATTGTTCGAAGAAGCATCCGGCTGGTACTTCCGCCTGCAGGCCGAGGACGTCACCCCAGCCGAAATGGAAAATTTTGCCGCCTGGCTCGGCCAAGGCCAGGCCCAGGATGATGCCTGGCAGGAAGTGCAGGCGCTGCTCGGCGGCTTGCGTGAGCCGGCTCGGGTGGTGCGCCGCGCCGAACAGGCCGCCTGGCGCAAACCTGCGCGACGTTGGGCCTGCGCCGCCGCCGTGTTGCTGGCGGTGGGGCTGACCGTACAAAACACCCCTTGGCTGGACCGCCTGCGTGCGGACTACGCCACCGGCACCGGTGAGTCTCGTACCGTTGAATTGGCGGACGGCTCCCAGTTACAACTCAATACCGACAGCGCGATTCAAGTGCGTATGAGCGGCGGTGAGCGTCAGATTCGTCTGCTGCGCGGCGAAGGTTTTTTCAGCGTGACCAAAGACCCGACGCGGCCGTTCGTGGTGCAGTCCGGCGATGGCTGGGTCAAGGTGGTCGGCACCCAATTCAGCGTGGCACGGCGTGATGCGCAGACGCGAGTGCAAGTGGCCCAAGGCAAGGTGCAGGTCAGTGCCGGCAGCGGCACACCGGTGTACCTGGAACCTGGGCTGGCCGTGGAATATCAGGACCAGCACCTGGCCGATGTCCACGGTTTCGACCCGGCTAGCGGCTTTGCCTGGCGTCAGCGGCAATTGGTGTTTCGCCAGCAGCCGCTGTCGGAAGTGGTCACCGAGCTGAACCGCTACTGGCCCGGAAAAACGTTGGTACTGGGGGATGCGTTGCGTAACCGCGTGGTGTCCGGCGTGTTCGAGATCGACAAACCCGATGCAGTAATCAAGGCGTTGGAGTACACCCTCAACCTGCACGCCGAGCACTACACCCCGTATTTGTTGGTGTTGCGCGAAGGCAAAGCATCCTGAGTGCAACTTTTTCAAAATATTTTCAGGGTTTCTCCGTACGGCATCGTCCTTGATCACTGAGGCGCAAATAGTAAGCACTCTCAAGTAGTGCAGCGCCGATCACAGACTTTTTGCACCGGGGAGCATCATCCATGGCACACCGATTCGCCGCACGGCCTTTGTTGGCACTGGCCATTTCCATCGCCAGTTGCACTGCGCCACTGTCCTTGCAGGCCGCTCAGACCACCCAGGCCCAGAGCTATCGCTTCGATATTCCAGGGCAAAGCCTGGACGGTGCGCTGGCGGCGTTTTCGGCGGTGACGCGGGTTCAGGTGCTGGTGTCCGGTGAGCTGACTCAAGGTGTGGTATCGCCAGGGGTGAGTGGCAATCTGGGGCAGCGCGAGGCACTCGGCCTATTGCTCGGCGGCACCGGGCTCAGCGCGGCCTTTATCAATGCCGATACCGTCACCCTCGAAAAGCGCGTGGACACTGGAAGCGCCCTCGAAGTCGGCGCGACTACCATCAGCGCTGACCACCTGGGGACGACCACCGAAGGTAGCGGTTCCTACACCACCGGTGCCGTGACCATCGGCAAAGGTACGCAAAAGCTCAAGGACATCCCACAGTCCGTCAGCGTGCTGACACGCAAGGCCATGGATGACCAGAACATCAGCACCCTGACCCAAGCGATTGAAGCGGTGCCGGGCATGGCGTCGGTCAAGTCGCCAGGGCCGGGGATGTTCATGTTTGCGCGGGGTTTCGAGATTGAATCGCTGCAATACGACGGCGTACCGGTGCCCCGCAACGTGTATGCGCTGGGCAGCTACATCACCGAGAACATGGTGATCTACGACCGTATGGAAGTCCTGCGTGGTGCGGCCGGCTTGCTGCAAGGTGCCAACAGTCCGGGCGGTGCGGTGAACCTGGTGCGTAAACGCCCACAAGCGGCACCCACTGTGACCTTGAGCGCCAAGGCGGGTAGCTGGGACCGTTATGCGTCCCAGGCGGACGTCGGCGGCCCGTTGAACGAAGCCGGGACGATCCGTGGGCGGGCGGTGGTCAACTATGAGAAGGGCCATTCCTTCACCGACTACGTGTGGAACTGGGAGCAGACCGTCTACGGTGCGCTGGACTTTGACCTGGACGACGACACTACCCTGGGCGTCGGTTTCAGCAACAAGAAGAGCCACGGGCGGCCGTATCTGATTGCCTTGCCGCGCCACACCGACGGCAGCGCGCTGGATGTATCGCGCTCCACGTACACCGGGGCGAGTTGGAACCGTTCGTTCAACGACCAGACCGCGGTGTACCTGGATCTTGAGCATCGCTTTAACGACCATTGGAAATTCAACGCTTCGGCGTTGGCGATGAATGAGTCCAATGAAGCGACGTATCAGTTCATCGTCGGCGCGGTACCGGTGGGTAGTACCAAAAGCGGTAACTACGCCGACTATTCCACCGACTTCTACGGCAAAAATCGTGGCTTCGACGCCTACGTCAGCGGCGACTTCGAAGCGCTGTCGTTCAAGCAAAGCCTGGTGCTGGGCGGCAACTATTCCAAGTACAACACCGACGATGGTTATGCCCGCGCCTTCACGCCGGGTGCCGATATTGGTGCTATCGACCATCACCGCCCGGAGCCGACCTACAACAGCATTGCCGATCGCGCCAACCTGGCCTTGAGCACCTACGACATCACCCAAAAAGGTCTATACGGCACTTGGCGGATCAACCTGACGGACCCCCTCACATTGATCCTCGGTGCCCGCACCAGCTGGTATGACTTTGCCTTTGACCAGGACAACTACTACGCCCGTCAGTACGAAGAGGGCGGCGAGAAAAACTCGGTCAAGAGCAATGGCAAGGTCACACCGTTTGCTGGGCTGGTGTATGCACTGGATGACCAGTGGTCGGTGTACGGCAGCTACGCCGAAGTGTTTATCCCGCAAACTCAACTGACCCAGCAAAAGACCGGTCTGCCGCCCATTGAGGGGCGCAACTACGAGGTGGGCATCAAGGGCGAGTTGATGGATGGCCGTCTCAATACCTCCCTGGCACTGTTCCGCTATATCCACGAAAACCGCGCCGTCACGGATTTCAGTACGGACATTGACGGCCCCAACGCTTGCAGTGGTTGGTACTGCTCCACCGCTTCGGGCAAGGTGCGCAGCCAGGGGCTGGAGGCTGAGATCAGCGGCCAATTGGCGCCGGGTTTGCAGATCAGCAGCAGCTATACCTACAACACCACCGTGTTTTTGAAAGACACCGAACTCAAAGGCAAGGTGTTCAGTACGGCGGTGCCCAAGCACATGCTGCGGATTTGGAGTGATTACAAACTGCCAGGAGATTTGAGCCGCATCAGCCTAGGGGCAGGGGTTAATGCACAAACGGCCACCACCAGTTTTGACCGCAACTTCGGCCAGGCCGGTTTTGCCATCTTCAATTCGCGGGTTGCCTATGAGGCCAGTGATGAAGTGACCTTGGCGGTGAACGTGAACAACATCTTGGACAAGCGCTACTACATCCCTTCGTATAGCCAGTTGGTGGGCAACAACTACTTTGGCGACCCGCGAAACATGATGTTCAGCGTGACCTACAAGCCGCAATTTTAAGACCCGCCGCAGTACCCCTGTGGGAGCGGGCTTGCTCGCGAAGACGGTGGGTCAGGCAACACACCTGTAACTGACAGACCGCCTTCGCGAGCAAGCCCGCTCCCACATTTTGATCTCCAGTGTTCTGGAGGGTTTTGGCCAGGCAAAAAAATGCCCCGCATGTGCGGGGCATTTTTATGAGCGAGTCTTACAGACCGTCAAGCATCGCCTTGTTACGCACAGCACCCTTGTCGGCACTGGTGGCCAGCAGGGCGTAGGCCTTCAACGCAGTCGTCACTTTACGCGGACGCTTCTCAACCGGCTTCCAACCTTTCTTGTCTTGCTCAACCCGGCGTGCCGCCAGTTCTTCATCGCTGATCAACAGGTTGATCGAGCGGTTCGGAATGTCGATCAGTACCTTGTCGCCATCCTGCACCAGGCCAATCGCGCCACCGGCAGCGGCTTCCGGCGAAGCGTGGCCGATGGACAGGCCCGAGGTGCCACCAGAGAAACGCCCGTCGGTCAGCAAGGCGCAGGCTTTGCCCAGGCCCTTGGATTTCAGGTAGGACGTCGGGTACAGCATCTCCTGCATACCCGGGCCGCCTTTCGGGCCTTCGTAGCGGATGATCACGATGTCGCCTTCCTTCACTTCGTCAGCGAGGATGCCGCGAACCGAGCTGTCCTGGCTTTCGTAGATCTTGGCGCGGCCTTCGAAGACGTGGATGGATTCATCCACACCGGCGGTTTTCACCACGCAGCCGTCCAGGGCAATGTTGCCGTACAGCACGGCCAGGCCGCCTTCTTGCGAATAGGCGTGCTCGACACTGCGGATGCAGCCGTTCTCACGGTCGTCGTCCAGGGTGTCCCAACGGGTCGACTGGCTGAACGCGGTCTGGGTCGGGATGCCCGCCGGGCCGGCCTTGAAGAAGGTGTGCACGGCTTCGTCGTCAGTCTGGGTGATGTCCCACTTGGCGATGCCTTCGGCGATGGACTTGCTGTGCACGGTCGGCAGGTCGGTGTGCAGCAAGCCGCCACGGGCCAGGGAGCCGAGGATCGAGAAGATCCCGCCGGCACGGTGCACGTCTTCCATGTGGTACTTCTGGATGTTCGGCGCGACCTTGCACAGTTGCGGCACGTGGCGGGACAGACGGTCGATGTCGCGCAGGTCGAAATCGATCTCGGCTTCCTGGGCGGCGGCCAGCAAGTGCAGGATGGTGTTGGTGGAACCGCCCATGGCGATGTCCAAGGTCATGGCGTTTTCGAACGCCTTGAAGTTGGCGATGTTGCGCGGCAACACCGACTCGTCGTTCTCGCCGTAGTAACGCTTGCACAGCTCGACGATGGTGCGGCCGGCCTGCAGGAACAGTTGCTCGCGGTCGCTGTGGGTGGCGAGCGTGGAACCGTTGCCCGGCAAGGCCAGGCCCAGGGCTTCCACCAGGCAGTTCATCGAGTTGGCAGTGAACATGCCGGAGCACGAACCGCAGGTTGGGCAAGCACTGCGCTCGTATTCCGCGACCTTCTCGTCAGAAGCGCTGGAATCGGCGGCGATGACCATGGCGTCCACCAGGTCCAGGCCGTGGGAGGCGAGCTTGGTCTTGCCGGCTTCCATCGGGCCGCCGGAAACGAAGATCACCGGAATGTTCAGGCGCAGGGAGGCCATCAGCATGCCGGGGGTGATCTTGTCGCAGTTGGAGATGCACACGATGGCGTCGGCGCAGTGGGCGTTGACCATGTATTCCACGGAGTCGGCGATGATCTCGCGGCTCGGCAGGGAATACAGCATGCCGTCATGGCCCATGGCGATGCCGTCGTCCACGGCGATGGTGTTGAATTCCTTGGCAACGCCGCCAGCGCGCTCGATCTCGCGGGCGACCAGTTGGCCCAGGTCCTTTAGGTGGACGTGGCCCGGTACGAATTGGGTAAACGAGTTGGCAATCGCGATGATCGGCTTCTTGAAGTCGTCATCTTTCATCCCCGTGGCGCGCCACAGTGCGCGTGCGCCGGCCATGTTGCGGCCATGGGTGGATGTTTTCGAGCGGTAATCTGGCATGGAGCACTCCGGGCGGCTAATCAGGTATCAATGGGGAGTGAGCTTCTATTGACGTCTGGAACACCCGAAAAATGGCCGTGTGTCCGGAAGTTGCCACTCGCGTCGCGGGATCGCCGCTTGCTTGGGCCTCGAGCTCATAAACCCGCCGGGGGATGACTGGCGATGAATAGGGCCGATTCTACACCGCTGGAGGCTGGAGGGAACGGGGCAATACAGGGCCTGCGGCTTTGTTTAGACTGGCGGCCTTTTTTGCCCCTCCCCACTCCAAAGGAACTGGAATGCCCGGTATCAATCGTTTTCTTGGGTTCTACCTGCTGATCGGCCTGGTCCAGGGAATCGCCTTCTATTACTCCGACCAGCTTTATCGCGTAAACGAAGCGCTGTTTTTTGTCACCTACACCCTGGCCCTGGTGGGCGGCACCACGTTGCAGTTGCTCGGGGAAAAAGTCCGACACTGGCGTTCGTTGTTGCCGACGCTGGTGTTTACCCTGCTGATGGGCGGCATGACGCTGTGGGTGTGTTACGGCGTCGAGCATATCGACAACAATCGTTGGGCGATCAACTCCTGGTTTATCAGCGTGGTGGTGCTGAGCTACGTCTGTGCCAGCTTCCTGTTCGCCTGGCCCTCTGCCAAAGGCCAGCGCTGGCGCTATGAAGACCTGTTCCAGCAAGCCTGGAACAGTGTGTTTATCGTGCTCTATGCGTTGATCCTGGTGGGGCTGTTCATGGCGTTGCTCAAGCTGTGGAGCCGTCTGTTCCTGATGCTGGGCATCGAGTTTTTCGAGCGGCACTTCTGGAGTGAGTTGTTCCTGTGTTTCGCCCTGCCGCTGGTGTTCGCGCTCGGCATGTACTTGGCGGCGCGCAGCGAGAAGGTCATCGGCCAGATGCGCAGCATGCTACTCAGTGCCTGTGGCCTGCTGCTGCCGTTGATTGCGCTGATCAGTGTGCTGTTTACCCTGGCCCTGCCGTTTACCGGGCTCGGGCGGATCTGGGCCACGGGCTACTCCACGCCGATTTTGTTGGTGTTGGCGGGTGCGCAGTTGTTCCTGCTCAACGGGGTGTTCCAGGATGGCCGGCAGCCCCGGCCCTATCCCCAGTGGCTGACGCGCTTTATCGAGTTGAGCCTGTTGTGCCTGCCGGTCCTCGCGGCGCTGGCGTTTTATTCGAGCTGGCTGCGGGTTGAGCAATACGCCTTGTCGCCGCAACGCTTCATCGCCCTGGCGGCGGCGTTGCTGTGCGGTTTGTACGGCCTGGCGGCGGTGTGGGCGGTGGTGTTGCGTAAACCGGTGTGGCTGGGCAACTTGCGCGTGACCAACCCAGCGCTGGCGTTGCTGTTTTGTGCGCTGGTGGTGTTGATCAACACGCCGCTGCTCAACCCGGTACAGATTAGTGTGAATGATCAGGTGCAACGCTTGCTCGACGGGCGCACCAAGGCTGAGGCCTTTGATGCGCACTACCTGCGTTTCGGCCTGGAGAAGGCGGGTGAAGAAGCGTACGCCCAGTTGCAGGTCGACCTGGATAAAGAGCGTATTCTTGACGCGGACTCGCGGCGCGTCTTGCGCGAGCGGATGGACGACACCGCGCTGAGCTTCAGCGAGCAATACGCCAAGGAGCGCGCCAACCGGCCCAAGGCCGAACTGGAATGGATCGGCCCCAAGCCCAAAGGCAGCGAGCAGTTTGCTGAGCTGAGCCTGGAAACCCACTCCCCGTGCGAGTCCAATTGTGTGTTGTGGGCAGTGGATCTCGACCTGGATGGACAACCCGAAGTGCTGGCGATTCCGAACACCGGCTACCGCCACGACTCCAAGCCACCGCGCATCTTTGCCCTGGATGAGAAGGGCAAGTGGGACGATCGCGGCCCATTGGTCTGGACGCAACTGCCGGAGGGTTACGTGGACACCGAGATGTTGATCCACGACATCCGCATAGGCAGGATCGAGCTGGTGAAGCCGCGTTACCGGCAGTTGCAGACCAGTGACATGCTGCTCACGCCGGTGATGCGCGAGCCGTAGCCTGGCGGTTGGTCACCAGCCCCCATAGGCTGAACACGATAAAACTGAGGGCGATGGTCAGCAGCAAATGATCGCCCGCCTGGGCCAGCGCCGCGCTGCTGACGGCGGCGGTGAGAAACATGATGCTGTTGCCCGCCGACGCCGCCGTGCCGGCGCTGTTTGAAAACAGTAGCATCGCTGCGGAAATCGCGGCGGGTCGCACCAGAGTGACGGCGAGGGCGCTGATCAGCATCGGGATCAGCAGGGTCACGGTGGTGATCGCGTCCATACTGACGATCAACGTCAGCAGCCCACCGGCGATTGTCAGCAAGGCGAGGCCGATATTGATCTGCCGGTACAGGGGGATGCGTTTCTGCAAATACGACGCCCCGACCCCGCCGAGCAGGTAGGCCACGCCATACACCATCAGCACCAAAGCGTATTGGTATTCGGAGAGCTTCAATGCATCCATGAAGATCAGCGGTGTGACGCTGATGAGGGCGAAGTAGCAGGCGAAGACCAGCGCGGCGATCCACCAGTAGCGCAGGAAATGCTTATTGCGCATGACGGCCTTGAGGGTGCCGATGATCGACAACGGCTCGCGATGCGGGCTGGCGGACTTCGACGGCAAGATGCACAACGCGTGGATCAACATGCCCAGCGCCATCAGGGCAAAGCCGTAGAAGCTGCCTTGCCAGTCGAAGGTGGTTTGCAGCCAGGAGCCGATCAATGGCGAAAGCGCCACAAACGAGCCGCTCAAGGTCATGTAATACAGGCGTATGCGGGCGCGATCTTGCTCATCGAACAAGTCCTCCACCAGCGCGTGGCCCAATACAAAGAACCCACAACCCATTGCCTGCACACTGCGAAACAGCAGAAAGCCCAGGTAGTCCTGCGCCAGTGCGCAGCCGATGGCACCGAGGATCGACAGGCCGATGCAGCCGACCAGCACTTCCTTGCGCCCCCATTTATCCGACAGCGGCCCGGCCACCAGTTGGGAGATCGCAAAAACCAGCGTGAACAGGCTGATGGACAGTGCGACATCGGCGGTGGGCGTATCGAAGTGGGCGGACAGGGCAGGAAAAGAGGGCAGCAGGATATTGATCGGGAAGAAGCTGATCAGGGAGATGCAGGTGATGAGGATGAAGCGCGAAAGGGTGGGCCCAGACATTGTTTTTGTTTTCCGGAAGTAGAACCAGCAACCGATACTAGTCTGCGGAAAATGGAATTCAATTGTCGTGGCACGAAAAAGCGGTCCTGACACGCCGCAAAACAATGTGGGAGCGGCGGTGCGACGATTCGACTTGCTCGCGAATGCGGTGTGTCAGTTAACAACTCTGTAACTGATCCACCGCATTCGCGAGCAAGCCCGCTCCCACATTTTGATCTGCGTTCTAGATTTACTTAGCTGTTAGGCAACAACCGGCACGTAATGCTCTTGATGTAGCGCGTCTCTGCAATCGCCGGGTGCACCGGGTGATCCGGGCCCTGGCCGCCACGCTCCAGCATCTGGATATTGCGGTCCAAGTGACGGGCGCTGGTCAGCAGGATGTTCTGCAGGTCATCTTCCGGCAAGTGCATGGAGCACGAAGCGCTGACCAGGATGCCGTCCTTGCTGAGCAGGCGCATGGCTTGCTCGTTCAGCCGGCGGTAGGCGCCTTCGCCGTTCTTCATGTCTTTTTTGCGTTTGATGAAGGCCGGTGGGTCGGCGACGATCACGTCGAAGCGTTCTTCGCTGGCTTTCAGCTCTTTGAGGGCTTCAAACACGTCGCCTTCGATGCAGGTCATCTTCTCGGCGAAGCCGTTCAGCGCGGCGTTGCGCTCAACGCCATCGAGAGCGAAGGCGGAGGCGTCGACGCAGAACACTTCACTGGCGCCGAAGGCAGCAGCTTGCACGCCCCAGCCGCCGATGTAGCTGTATAGGTCGAGCACGCGTTTGCCTTTGGCATACGGGGCCAGGCGTGCGCGGTTCATGCGGTGGTCGTAGAACCAGCCGGTTTTCTGGCCCTGAATCACTGGGGCTTCGAATTTCACGCCGTTTTCTTCCAGCGCAACCCACTCCGGCACCAGGCCGAACACGGTTTCAACGTAGCGGTTGAGGCCTTCGGCGTCGCGTGCGGCGGAGTCGTTCTTGAACAGGATGCCGCTAGGCTTGAGCACTTGGGTCAGCGCAGCGATCACGTCTTCCTTATGGGCTTCCATGGTCGCGGAGGCGATCTGTACCACCAGGATGTCGCCGAAACGGTCGACGACCAGGCCTGGCAACAGGTCGGAATCGCCGTAGACAAGGCGGTAGAACGGCTTGTCGAACAGGCGATCACGCAGGGACAGGGCGACGTTCAGGCGGTGCACCAGCAGCGACTTGTCCAACGGCAACTTGATGTCGCGCGAGAGCAGGCGGGCGCAGATCAGGTTGTTCGGGCTCATGGCCACGATGCCCAGGGTCTTGCCGCCGGCCGCTTCCAGGATAGCCTGGTCGCCTGCCTGGAAGCCGTGGAGTGGGGTGGCGGCCACGTCGATTTCGTTGCTGTAGACCCACAGGTGGCCGTTGCGCAAACGACGATCGGCGTTGGCTTTGAGACGCAGGCTTGGCAGGGACATGACGTCGCTCCGGAAAAAAGAGCGGGAGTATACCGTGTTGTGTAGGAGTTGGCGGCGCCGCCGGACATGTGGGAGCGGGCTTGCTCGCGAAGGCGGCGGGTCAGCCAACTAATCCTTCACTGATACACCGCCTTCGCGAGCAAGCCCGCTCCCACATTTAATTGGGTTTCAGTTCAGGTTTTTGAGGTGTCGGTCAGATTGCCATCGGGGTTAGAATCCCCGCCTAGCCCAGAGTGTGTACTTATGTCCCAAGAGCTTTCCGCCGAGCAGATCCAACAGGCCCTGCAAGGCATCAGCGTGCCGCCCCAACCGCAGATCATGGTGGATCTGCAGATGGAGCAATACATGCCCGACCCGGACCTGGAAGTGATCGCGCGGTTGATCTCCCAGGACCCTGGCCTGTCCGGCGCATTGCTGAAAATCGTCAACTCGCCGTATTACGGCCTGAGCAACAAGATCGCCTCGATCCAGCGCGCGGTGAACCTGCTGGGCAGTCGTTCGATCATCAATCTGATCAACGCGCAGTCGATCAAGGGCGAGATGAGCGACGACACCATCGTCACCCTCAACCGCTTCTGGGACACCGCCCAGGATGTGGCCATGACTTGCCTCACCCTGGCCAAGCGCACCGGCTCCCAAGCCGTGGACGAAGCCTATGCCCTGGGCCTGTTCCACGATTGCGGCGTGCCGTTGATGCTCAAGCGCTTCCCCAACTACATGGCCGTGCTGGAAGAGGCCTACGCCAATGCCGGCGCGGACTGCCGCGTGGTCGACACCGAGAACAACGCGTTCAACACCAACCATGCCGTGGTGGGCTACTACACCGCCAAATCCTGGCGCCTGCCGGAGCACGTGACCGACGCCATCGCCAACCACCACAACGCCTTGGCGATATTCAGCGACGAGTCTTCGCGCAACCCGCAGCTTAAAAACCTGCTGGCGATCCTGAAGATGGCCGAGCACATCTGCTCGTCCTACCGCGTGCTGGGCAACCAGGCTGTGGACCATGAGTGGAATGCCATTGGCCATATGGTGCTGGACTACGTGGGCCTGTCGGACTACGACTTCGAAAGCATGAAGCTGTCGATCCGCGAGTTGGGCACCCACTAAACCCTTCTTCAAGAGGTCTGCATGCCCGAGTTACCTGAAGTCGAAACCACCCGGCGCGGAATCGCGCCACACCTGGAAGGCCAGCGCGTCAGCCGCGTGGTGGTACGTGAGCGGCGCCTGCGCTGGCCGATCCCGGAAGACCTGGATGTGCGCCTGTCCGGGCAGCGCATCGTGCTGGTGGAACGGCGGGCCAAGTACCTGTTGATCAATGCCGAAGTGGGCACCTTGATCAGCCACTTGGGCATGTCGGGCAACCTGCGATTGGTTGAAGCCGGCTTGCCGGCGGCCAAACATGAACACGTGGATATCGAGTTGGAGTCGGGCCTGGCCCTGCGCTACACCGATCCTCGGCGTTTTGGCGCGATGCTCTGGAGCCAGGACCCGCACAACCACGAGTTGTTGATTCGCCTGGGTCCGGAGCCGTTGACCGACCTGTTCGATGGCGAGCGGTTGTTCAAACTGTCCCGTGGGCGTTCGATGGCGGTGAAGCCGTTCATCATGGACAACGCGGTGGTGGTAGGCGTGGGCAATATCTACGCGACGGAAGCGCTATTTGCGGCGGGGATTGATCCGCGTCGTGAGGCGGGTGGTATTTCGCGGGCGCGTTATCTGAAGCTGGCGATCGAGATCAAGCGCGTGCTGGCCGCTGCCATCGAGCGCGGCGGTACTACGTTGCGGGACTTTATCGGTGGGGACGGACAGCCGGGGTATTTCCAGCAGGAACTGTTTGTTTATGGCCGGGGTGGCGAAGCATGCAAGGTCTGCGGGACTGAGCTGCGCAATGTGGTGCTGGGGCAGCGGGCGAGTGTGTTTTGCCCTAGGTGCCAGAGCTGATTGCTGTGTGATGGCTGATGCCGCCTTCGCGAGCAAGCCCGCTCCCACATTCGACCGCATTCTCATGTTGGAACTGGGTTTAATGTGGGAGCGGGCTTGCTCGCGAAGAGGCCCTTAAGCCTTACCGGTAATCTTCCGGTACTTCTCCATCAGCTGCTCTTCCGACTCCGGATGAGCTTCATCCAATGGAATGCAATCCACCGGGCACACCTGCTGGCACTGGGGTTCGTCATAGTGGCCAACACACTGCGTGCACAGGTTAGGGTCGATCACGTAGATCTCTTCACCTTGGGAAATGGCAGCGTTCGGGCACTCGGGTTCGCAGACGTCGCAATTGATGCAATCGTCGGTGATGATCAGGGACATGGAAACTCCTGCCAGGGCTGTCAGCCAGGGCATCTGAAAACTAATGCGCGCAATTGTGCCGCATTGGCGCCCGCAGTGCGAGCAGGCGCCGATCAGGGGACCTTACTTCTTGAAGCGCAACGTCAGCGCATCGGCCACGGCTGGGTGCACGAACTTGGTGATATCACCGCCCAAAGCGGCAATTTCACGGACCAACGTCGAGGAAATGAACGAATAACGTTCCGACGGTGTGAGGAACAGGCTTTCCACGTCCGGCGCCAGCTGGCGGTTCATGTTGGCCAGCTGGAATTCATATTCGAAGTCCGATACCGCGCGCAGGCCGCGCAGGAACACATTGGCGTTCTGCTCTTTGGCGAAGTGCGCGAGCAACGTGGAAAAGCCCACCACTTCCACATTGGGCAGGTGCTTGGTGACCTCACGCGCCAGCTCCACGCGCTGTTCCAAGGGAAACAGCGGGTTTTTCTTGGGGCTGGCTGCGACCGCGATGATCACATGGTCGAACAAGCGCGAGGCGCGTTCGACCAGGTCGCCATGGCCTTTGGTAATCGGGTCGAAGGTACCTGGGTACAACACTCGGTTCATCGCGTCGTCCTGGCGGAGTCCGTTGGGGAACCGGATGGTATCGCAGCCATCCCGGTCGGCCAAGTCAACTTATGCAGAAGAAAGCACTATAGACAGCACGAATAGCGTGTTTTTTCACGCCGTTTTCAGACGTTCGGCCAAGGCTGTCGCCAGTTGGGCGGTCAATCCGTACACCGACAATTGTGGATTGGCCCCAATACTGGTGGGGAATAACGACCCATCGTGGATCGACAAGTTGCGCAACTGATGATGCCGACCAAGGCTGTCGGCCACCGCTTTTTTCGGGTCTTCGCCCATCGCGCAACCGCCCATCACATGGGCGCTGCCCAGGCAGGTGCGGTGCAATTCCAAGTTGAGGCCGTCGATCAGCGTGCGGGCTTCACCGAGGGTTTTGACGTAGCGCGCATCATGATGCAACGGCTTGACCGACTTGGCCCCTGCCGCAAACTGGATCTCGGCCATACTGTGGAACGCACGGCGCAGGCCGTCCCAGGCGTAGTCGGACACTTGGTAGTCGAGCACTGGCGTGCCGTCGCCATGTAAATCCACGGTGCCACCGGGGCTGTCGGGGTGAAAACCGTCGCGTAGCAAAGCGAGCATGGCGTGGGTGTTAGGCAGTTGGCTCATGTCCAGGGCGTTTTGGGTTCCGTAGCCGCCGAGCAGGGTACTGGCCAGTGCAGGGTGTAGGGGCGGAGCTTCAAGCTTGTACGACATTTTGCCGGTGGTGCCGTCTTGCCATTGGAAATGGTCGGAATAGATCGACTGCGGGGCGCCGTAGAACGGGTTGATCACCTCATCGAACAGCCCAGCGGAGAAGTTCACCAGATGCAGGAACGTGCGCTTGCCCACTCGCGAATGCGGGTCCGGCGCGTCCGAGCGCATCAGCAGCGCCGGGCTGTTGATACCACCGCCGGAGAGCACGTAGTGCTTGGCCTTGACCGTGATCTTGCGGCCGGTCGGCGCTACGCACAGGGCATCCATGGCCACGCATTCCAGGCTGCTGATGGTGTCGCCGCTGTATTTGAGGCGTTCGGCGCGCGCCAGGTAGAGCAGCTCGCCGCCTTTTTCGAGGGTGGACGGGATGGTGGTCACCAACATCGACTGTTTGGCGTTGACCGGGCAACCCATGCCGCAATAACCGAGGTTGAAACAGCCGCGCACATTACGTGGGATTACATGCCAGCTGTAGCCGAGCTTTTCGCAGCCTTTGCGGATCACATCGTTGTTGGCATTGGGCGGCATGGCCCAGGGCGCGATGCCGAGGCGCTGTTCCATCTTTTCGAACCACGGCGCCATTTCGGCACTGCTGTGGCCCCTTACCGCGTATTCACTGGCCCAGTGGGAAAGGGTCGCGTCGGGTGTACGAAAGCTGGATGTCCAGTTGATCAAGGTGGTGCCGCCCACGGCCCGACCCTGCAAGATAGTGATCGCACCGTCCTTGCTCATGCGGCCGATGCCTTCCTGGTACAGGCTGGTGTAGGCCTCGTCTTCCAGCAGCTTGAAATCGCTGCTGGTCTTGAGCGGGCCTTCTTCGATCAACAGCACTTTGTAGCCTGCCGCGCTGAGGATCTCAGCCGTGGTGCCACCCCCGGCGCCGCTGCCGATGATGGCGACGTCGGCTTCCAGGGTCAGGTCGCTGTCGAGGGCTGCGCCATTGTGGGTTTTCCAGCCACGGGCGAGGCCTTCACGGAACAGATCGGGTACGGGCATAGGTGTGCACTCTTGTTGTTATAGGTGTCGGTCGCTACGAAGTTGCAATCTAAATGTGGGAGCGGGCTTGCTCGCGAAGGCGGTGGGTCAGCCGCTACGTTCGTCACTGATGCACCGCTTTCGCGAGCAAGCCCGCTCCCACATTTTTGATTGGGTTTTCAAGGCTAGATCTTCGGTGGCCCTGGATAGCCGCAATGCGCCCACGATGCCGGCTGGAAGTACCACGCCATGATCACCAGCTTGAGCAACGAGCCCTGGCCCATGCGCAGCAGGTTCAAGTAGCTGTTTTCCCAGCGGTGCAGGAAGTTGCGGATCTGCTCGGCGCTGGCGGTATCCCAGTTGCCCCACATCCCCGTCAACGGCCCACGAGTGATGCCCATGCCCAGTACGTCGAACAGTTGCTGGGTGAGCTTGAACATTTCCGGCGACAAGCGCTGCAGGCTGAAATCGAGCTTTTTAAGCGTGCCCTCTATCCCGCTGGTCACTTCTTGGGCGCTGGCCACACCTTCCAGCAGCACCGGGATCACCGCCCGTAGAAACGGCAAATCACTGCTGCGCAACATCGCAAAGCCGCTGGCCGGCGTGCTGGCGGAGCAGCCACTGAGGCTGGCGCCCAGCCCGGCCGTGGCCAGGAAGGCACTGGCGCATAGGCCGATTTTCAAGACGCCGCGCCTTGATAGCGCAGGTGTTTCAGTCAGGCTTGGGTTCATTTTTATTGTTATCCCGGGAGTGGCGTTATCAGCGGATAAACAGCTTCTGGATCAACTTCTGGATCGACTTTCCATAAGGCGGGTAGATCAATTTCGCCGCGTTCAGGCGTTGCTTCACCAATACGCCCTTGGCTTTGCTGAAGGTGAGAAACCCCTCATGGCCGTGATAGTGGCCCATGCCCGAAGGGCCGATACCGCCAAATGGCATGTCGTCCTGAGCCACGTGCAGCAAAGTGTCGTTCAGGCATACGCCGCCGGAGTGGGTTTCGTGGAGCACACGGTTCTGCTCGCCCTTGTTGTAGCCGAAGTAGTACAGGGCCAGCGGGCGAGGGCGCTGGTTGATGTAGGCAAAGGCCTGGTCGAGGTCGCGATACGGCACGATGGGCAGCACCGGGCCGAAGATTTCATCCTGCATCACCGTCATGTCATCGCTGACATTCAGCAACAGGCTGTGGGCCATGCGCCGGGCTTGGCCTTGGTCGTACAGCGGGATCAGAGTGGCGCCTTTGTCGGTGGCGTCCTTCACGTAGGCGTTGAGTCGGGCCAGCTGCCGCTCGTTGATGATCGCGGTGTAGTCCGGGTTATCGGCCAGGGTGGGATAGAACCCGCGCACGGCCTTGGTGTAGGCCTCGATGAAGCCGTCAACCCGATCTTCCGGCACCAACACGTAGTCCGGTGCCACGCAGGTTTGCCCGGCATTCAGCGCTTTGCCGAAGGCGATACGCTCGGCGGCGTCCCTGAGCGGCACATCGGCGGAGACGATAGCGGGCGACTTGCCGCCCAGTTCCAGGGTGACCGGGGTCAAGTGCTCGGCCGCCGCCCGCATCACATGCTTGCCGATGCTGGTGGCGCCGGTGAACAGCAGATGGTCGAAGCGCAGCTTTGAAAACGCCATGCCCACGTCGGCCTCGCCCAGCACCACGCACACCAAGTCCTCGGGGAAGATCTTTGCCAGCAGCGCCTTGAGCAACTCGCCCGTGGCGGGTGTCGATTCGCTGAGCTTGAGCATCACCCGGTTACCGGCAGCCAGGGCGCCGACCAGCGGGCCGATGGCCAAGTAAAGCGGGTAGTTCCACGGCACGATCACCCCAACCACGCCCAACGGCTGGTAGATGACTTTGGCTGACGCGGGTTGAAAGGCGATGCCTACAGCGCGGCGGGAAGGTTTCATCCAGCTCTTGAGGTGTTTGCTGGCGTAGTGAATGCCATGCAGGCTGGGCATCAGTTCGGCGAACAAGGTCTCGTCGGCGCTGCGGTGGCTGAAATCCTGGCTGATGGCGTTGATCAACGCTTGGCGTTCGTCGCTGAGCAGGTCGCGCAGGGCCTTGAGCCATTGCTGGCGCTGAGCGGCTGGCGGCATCGGGTTGGCTGCATAGGCGCGTTGTTGGGCGTCGAACAGGTCCTGGAGTTGATCCAGCGCCTGGGAATCTTGCAGGTAAGCAATGTTGGCAGACATGGCGCAGTTCCCAATTGTTATAGGTCTGCATCGATTTTTAGAGTCATTGCTCTAAATTGTCAAA
The DNA here is from genome assembly GCF_014230465.1 of Pseudomonas cremoris. The sequence continues at coordinate 11,685 of NZ_JAAXCY010000021.1, read as the reverse complement.
TAACATTGCAGCAACATGCAGTTTTATCCCGGCAAGGATAGGCCGTAAGATGCCCCATCACGTGTACAGAAGCTGATTCCCCTATGGCACCACGAGTAAAGACCAGCGAGCGCATTGTGCAAACCAGCCTGGAGCTTTTTAACCAGCAGGGCGAGCGCAGCGTCAGTACCAACCATATTGCCGCCCATATGGAGATTTCGCCGGGCAACCTGTACTACCACTTCCCCAACAAGCAGGCGATCATCGCCGTGCTGTTTCGCGAATACGAAGCCTTGGTGGACAGTTTTCTGCGCCCGCCCCAGGGCCGCGCCGTGACCGTTGAAGACAAGCGCTTCTACCTGCAAGCCGTGCTGGCGGGCATGTGGCGTTATCGCTTCCTGCACCGCGACCTTGAGCACTTGCTGGAGAGCGACCCGGAGTTGGCCACCGGCTACCGGCGTTTTTCCCAGCGCTGCCTGACCCAAGGCAATGCCATCTACCAGGGGTTTGTCGATGCCGGCATTCTCAGCATGGACCCGATACAAACCGAAGCCCTGACCCTCAACGCATGGATCATCCTGACTTCGTGGGTACGGTTTTTGTGCACCACCAATGAAAACTCCGCCCACTTGAGCGCCGAGGCGATCAAGCGCGGGGTGTATCAGGTGCTGGTGCTGGAGGCGGGTTTTGTCACGCCCGAAGCCAAAGATGCGGTGGATGCGTTGTTCAAAGAGTTTTACGTGCCGTTGAATCAGGCACTGGAAGAAGTGAAGTAGGACCTTTCCCGAATCTAGCTACTGGAGTCCGTCATGCCGCTTGCCCAACTGATCAGCCCCCAGCAATTGGCCGAGCGCCAGAAGGCCGGCGGCTTGGTAATCCTTGATTGCCGTTTTGCCCTGGAAGACCCGGATTACGGGCGTTGCAGCTACGCCGAAGGGCACATCGAAGGCGCGCAGTATGCCGACCTGGAGCGTCATCTCAGCGGGCCGGTGAGCAAAGGCGTAACGGGCCGCCATCCGTTGCCGGCGGCGGACACCCTGGTTCGACAACTGCGCGCTTGGGGCATCAACGCCGATACCGATGTAGTGCTGTATGACGACGGCCCCGGCGCATTTGCCGCTCGGGCCTGGTGGTTGCTGGCCTGGCTGGGCAAGCGTGATGGTGTGTTTATTCTGGATGGTGGGCTCAAAGCGTGGCATTCGGCAGGTTTCCCACTGAGCCTGGATGCACCGGTGATTGAGCCCGGCACCTTTGCCGGTACACCGGATAATCACCTGCTGCTGGACGCCGAGCACCTGCAAAAACGCCTGGGCCAACCGGGCCTGACCTTGATCGATGCCCGTGCCCAAGCGCGTTTTCGTGGCGAAGTGGAGCCGATCGATCCGGTTGCCGGGCATATTCCTGGGGCGCAGTGTGCGGCGTTCAATGAAAACCTGGGCAGTGACGGGCGCTTCTTGCCGGCTGAGCAGCTCAAACAGCGTTTTGCTGCTCAACTGCAAGGCCGTTCACCGGATGAACTGGTGGCGTATTGCGGCTCGGGGGTGACGGCGTGCCATAACCTGTTTGCCCTGAGTTTGGCGGGTTATCCGTTGGGCAAGTTGTATGCGGGGTCTTGGAGTGAGTGGATCACTGATCCAGCGCGGGCAATTGCGACTGGCGACTGAGTTGTCCGACGTGTAAACCCAATCCAAATGTGGGAGCGGGCTTGCTCGCGAATACGGTGTATCAGTCACACATGTATCGACTGACACTCCGCATTCGCGAGCAAGCCCGCTCCCACAGTTTTAACCGTGTTGTGTCAGTAGCCATTGGGGAATGCGGCGTTCCAAGTAATAGCTGGGGCGCTTGAGCGTTCCGTCAACGAACCCAACATGCCCGCCCTTAGCCAGCAACTCAAACTCCGTGCAATCCGACAGTTCGCTCGCCTCAGGCAAGCTATGGGCAAACACAAACGGATCATCCGCCGCCTGGATAATCAGCGTAGGCGTGCGGATTTCACCCAGGTAATACCGGCTCGACGCACGGCGGTAATAGTCCTCGGCACTGAGAAAGCCATGCAACGGCGCCGTCACCCGCCCATCAAAATCCCAGAACGTGCGCATCTTCTCCAGCGAGCCCAAGGCCTCCAGGGCTTTGAGCCCGTCGGCGCGACCGTCCTGTAGAAAGCGACTCTGTTTGACGCGGATATACGCCAGCATCTCGCGCATGAAGTGCTTCTGATACACCCGCGAAAAACCCAGCCCGATGCGGTCCGCGCATTGGTCCAGACGAAATGGTACCGACACCGCTGCAGCGCCCTGTAGCCCCGAAGCCGTGCCCGTTTCACCCAAGTGCTTGAGCAACACATTGCCCCCGAGCGAATACCCCACGGCGTACAACGGCGCCAGTGGCCGCTTGGCACGCAAATGGGCAATCGCTGCCGCCAGGTCTTCGCTGGCGCCCGAGTGATAGCTGCGGGCCAGCAGGTTAGGTTCGCCGGAACAGCCCCTCCAGTTCAGCGCTGCGCTGGCCCAGCCTCGGCCGGAGAGGGCTTTTTGCAGGCCGGCCACATAGGGCGAGTTGGACGAGCCGGTCAGCCCATGCAGCACCAGCACCAACGGCGCTTGCGCGTCATGGGGGCCATGCCAGTCGAGGTCAAGGAAGTCGCCATCATCCAGCCACAGGCGTTCGCGTTGGCGTTCAATATGGGTAGTAGGTCGCCACAGCGGCCCCCACAGGGTTTGCAAGTGAGGGTTGCCGAGGCCAAAGGCCGGGGTGAACAGGTCGGCGGAAGGGGTCATGAATGCCTGTCCTGTAGGAGCGAGCTTGCTCGCGAAAAACGCGGGGTCACCGCGTATTTCGCGTCTTCAGCGTTATCGTTAACCGTTTTCGTGAGCAAGCTCGCTCCTACACGGAGCGCTGCCACAACGCGTAATACACCCGCCCGGACTTCTGTTCCCGGTGCAGGCGCCAGCCAGCCGGCAAGCCGAGTGTGGACGGTGCGGTCTCGCTTTCAGTGTAGATCCACGAATCCGGCGCCAGCCATTGGCGATCTTCCAGCAGAGCGCACACGGTCGGCAGCAGGTTCTGATTGAACGGTGGGTCGAGGAAAACCACGTCGAATTCGCTGGCCGGCTGGGTTTCCAGGTAGCGCAGGGCGTCAGCGGTCTGGACCTGGCCAGTGGTGCAGCGCAGCGTGCCCAAGTGTTCCTTGAGGCTTGAAACCGCCACATTACTGGCGTCCAACGCCTGGCCCAAGGCGGCGCCACGGGACAGCGCCTCCAGGAACAAAGCGCCACTGCCCGCGAACGGGTCCAGCACCTTGGCGCCCGCGATATACGGCGCGAGCCAGTTGAACAGGGTTTCACGCACACGGTCCGGCGTCGGGCGCAGGCCCACCACGTCGGGGAAGCTCAGCTTGCGGCTGCGCCATTCGCCGCCAATGATGCGAAGTTGGCCCACACCGTTATGCACGTTGTGGACAGGTTTTTTTGGGCGAGATGAACTGGCCATTAATGCTCCGGAACCCCGAGCGGCTGCTCGGCAGGTTTATCAGTGGGGGGCGGTAGTGGCTTTTGCGCAATCGTCGGGCCGGCGGTCACGATGACCATTTTGTCGGCGCTCAAGTGTTTGTTCATTGCAGCCTTGACCTGCTCTACGGTCAGGGCCTGGGATTGTTTCATGAAATCCTCAAGATAGCTCAGCGGCAGGTTGTAGAAACCCATTGCCCCCAGCTGTCCGACGATATCGGCGTTGCTGGCGGTAGACAGTGGGAAGCTGCCAGCCAGCTCACGCTTGGCGTCATCCAGTTCCTTTTGAGTCGGGCCGGTCTTGAGGTAGTCGGCCAGCACGTCTTCCACCAGGCGCAGGGTGCCGCCGCTCATTTCGGCGCGGGTCTGCAGGTTGATCATGAACGGGCCACGTACCTGCATCGGTGAGAAACCGGAGTAGACGCCGTAGGTCAGGCCGCGCTTCTCACGCACTTCGCTCATCAAACGGGTGCCGAAACCACCGCCGCCGAGGATCTGGTTACCCAGCGACAACGCTGCGTAGTCCGGGTCGGCACGGTCGATGCCCAGTTGGGCGAACAGCAAGTGCGTCTGCTTGGATGGGAACTCAATATGGCTCAAGCCGGCCTTGGGTTCGGTCGGTTGGGCGATCTTCGCCAGGGCGGACCCTTTGGGCAGCGAGGCCGACACCTTGGCCGTCATGGCCTCGGCTTCAGCGCGGGTGAGGTCGCCCACCACGGCAATCACTGCGTTACCCGCGGCGTAAGCCTTGGCGTGGAACGCCTGCAACTGTGCCAGGGTAATCTTCGGAACGCTCTGGGGCGTGCCTTCGCTCGGGTGAGCGTAAGGGTGGTCGCCATACAGGCGCTTGAACAGCTCAAGGCTGGCCAGCTTGGCCGGGTTCTGCTTCTGGTATTCGAAACCGGCGAGGATCTGGTTCTTGATCCGGGCCAGCGAATCGGCCGGGAAGGTAGGCTTGCCGATCACCTGATCAAACAGCGTCAGGGCCGCGTCGCGTTTATCGCTCTCGCTCAAGCTGCGCAGGGATACCAGCGCCATGTCGCGGTAGGCGCCATTGCCAAAGTCCGCGCCCAGGCCTTCGAAGTCGCGGGCGATCTGGCTCACATCCTTGCCCGGTACGCCTTCGTTGAGCATGGCGTTGGTCATCAGCGCCAGGCCCGGTACGTCGCCGTCCTGGCTGCTGCCGGCGGCGAACAGAATGCGCATGTCGAACATCGGCAGCTCGTGGGCTTCTACGAACAGCACCTTGGCGCCTTCGGCGGTGGTCCAGGTTTGCACGTCGAGCTTGCGGTTGGTCGGCGCCTTGCCGTCCAGCTCCGCCAACGACTGCAGCTTGTTGGCCGATTGAGCTTTTTCCAGCGCCGGGCTGGCCACGGATTCACTCGGGCGCAGGAAATACACGGCGCTCGCCGCGACCAAGGTGACAACGATCAGGCCGGGGAAGATCAGGCGGCTGCTTTTGCGATCACTCATGAGCGGTCTCCTGGGGTAGAACATGGGCGACGCTGAGACGTTCGCGAGTGAAATAGGTGCGCGCGGCTTTCTGGATATCTTCTGGGGTCACGCTTTGCAGGTCGGCAAGCTCCGTGTCCATCAGTTTCCATGACAGGCCAACGGTTTCCAGCGAGCCGATGGCCGTGGCCTGGCTGGTGATGGAGTCACGCTGGTAGACCAGGCCGGCGATGACCTGGGCGCGGATACGCTCCAGTTCTGCGGCGGTCGGTGGCTTGGCTTTCAGTTCATCCAGCAGGCGCCACAGGCCGGCTTCGGCTTGGGCGATGGTCTTTTTCTTCTGCTGGTTCGGCGTGGCCGAAAGGGTGAACAGGCTGTCGCCACGGGTATAGGCGTCGTAGCTGGTGGAGGCGGCGGAGACCAGTTCTTCACCGCGCTCCAGTTGCTCGGAAATACGCGCGCTGTAGCCGCCGTCCAACAGGGCCGAGATCAGGCGCAGGGCCTGGACCGAACGCTTGTCTTCGGCAGTGGCCAGGCCGGGTACGTTGAAACCGAGGATCACGCTGGGCAGTTGGGTCTGCACTTTCATGGTCAGCAAGCGTTCGCCAGGCTCGGCCAGTTCCATCGGGATCTTGGCGGGCGGCACGTCACGCTTGGGAATCGGGCCGAAATACCGCTGGGCCAGGGTTTTCACTTCATCTGGAGTGACATCGCCGACCACCACCAGCGTGGCGTTGTTCGGCACATACCAGGATTGGTACCAGTGGCGCAGCTCTTCGACTTTCATGCGGTCCAGGTCGGCCATCCATCCGATGGTCGGCGTGTGGTAGCCGCTGGCGGGGTAGGCCATGGCCTTGAAGCGCTCGTAGGCCTTGGACATTGGATTGTCGTCAGTGCGCAGGCGGCGTTCTTCCTTGATCACCTCGATTTCACGGCTGAACTCGTCGGCCGGCAGGCGCAGGCTGGCCATGCGGTCGGCTTCCAGTTCGAAGGCCACGCCCAGGCGGTCACGGGCCAGTACTTGGTAGTACGCGGTGTAATCGTCGCTGGTGAAGGCGTTTTCTTCGGCGCCCAGGTCGCGCAGGATCAGCGAGGCTTCGCCTGGGCCGACCTTGGCGCTGCCCTTGAACATCATGTGCTCAAGGGCGTGGGACAAACCGGTCTGGCCCGGGGTTTCGTAGCTCGAGCCGACCTTGTACCAGACCTGGGAAACCACCACCGGCGCGCGATGGTCTTCGCGCACGACCACCTTGAGGCCGTTATCCAGGGTGAATTCATGGGTGGGTTGTGGGTCGGCAGCCAAGGCTGAAAGAGGCAGACAAACTGTGCTGAACAGCAGGCCTGCGGCGTGGCGGGCTAGAGCATTCATTCGTTTTTAAACCTGTTGGGCTGCCCGCTTGGTCTTAGCGTCGGCGGGCGAGGAGGTGCTAGGATACTGGTCGGATTTACGGACGGCCACTGCGGCAGTCTTGTTTAGGCCCTATTTAGGCCTTACAAAATGTTGCGCATGAACGAGCTGGCTAAAAAACAGTCTGTTACGCATCGAATTTTATTTACCGACGCGCCCCCCTGGCGCGTCGCTACCTTGAGATAGCCGTCTCCATGTTTGGTTCCAACGACGACAAGAAGACCCCAGCCACGGCTGGCGAGAAAAAAGGCCTGTTCGGATGGCTGCGCAAAAAGCCGCAGGAAACCGTCGACGAACAACCACAGGTTCAGCCTGAGCCGACCCCAGCCCCTATAGTAGAAGCCGAACCGGTTGCTGAAGCCCCAGCGCCGGTGGTGTTGCCGATGGCTGAGCCGGTGTTGCAGCCAGTCGTAGAGGCTGCACTTGAGCCAGAACCAGAGCCTGAGCACAAACCGTGGCTGGAACTGCCGGTGGCCGAAGAGCCCGTGGCATTGGTCGAAGACGTGCAGGCTGAACACATCACGCCGCCGATTCCCGCCGTGGTTGAGCCGGTGCCGGTCGTTGCCGAAGCGCTTTTGCCTGCGGTGATCGAGCCTGTGCCAGTGGCTGCAGCTGTCGAAGCGAGCAAGACCGGCTTCTTCGCCCGTCTCAAGCAAGGCCTGAGCAAGACCAGCGCCAGCATCGGCGAAGGCATGGCCAGCCTGTTCCTCGGCAAAAAAGTCATCGATGACGAGCTGCTGGAAGACATCGAAACCCGTCTGCTCACCGCCGACGTGGGCGTCGAAGCCACCGCTGTGATCATCCAGAGCCTGACCCAGAAGGTCGCGCGCAAGCAGCTGACCGACGCCGACGCCCTCTACAAATCCCTGCAGGCCGAGCTGGCCGCCATGCTCAAACCGGTGGAAGCGCCGCTGGTGATCACCCCGAACAAGCCGTTCGTGATCCTGGTGGTCGGCGTCAACGGCGCTGGCAAAACCACCACCATCGGCAAGCTGGCCAAGAAGCTGCAGTCCGAAGGCAAGAAGGTCATGCTGGCCGCCGGCGATACCTTCCGTGCCGCAGCGGTTGAGCAACTGCAAGTCTGGGGCGAGCGCAACAAGATCCCGGTTATCGCCCAGCACACCGGCGCCGACTCGGCTTCAGTGATCTTCGACGCCGTGCAAGCCGCCAAGGCCCGTAACATCGACGTATTGATCGCCGATACCGCCGGTCGCCTGCACACCAAAGACAATTTGATGGAAGAGCTGAAGAAAGTGCGCCGCGTGATCGGCAAGCTCGACGCAGACGCTCCGCACGAAGTGCTGCTGGTGCTCGACGCCGGTACCGGCCAGAACGCCATCAGCCAGGCCAAACAATTCAACCAGACGGTACAACTGACTGGCCTGGCATTGACTAAGCTCGACGGCACGGCCAAGGGCGGCGTGATCTTCGCTTTGGCCAAACAGTTCGGGTTGCCGATTCGTTATATCGGTGTCGGTGAAGGCATCGACGACCTGCGCACCTTTGAAGCAGAACCCTTTGTACAGGCGCTGTTTGCCGAGCGGGAGCGTTCATGATTCGATTCGAACAGGTCGGTAAACGCTATGCCAACGGGCATGTGGGCTTGCATGAGCTGAGCTTTCGAGTACGCCGGGGCGAGTTCTTGTTTGTAACGGGTCACTCCGGTGCTGGCAAAAGTACCTTGTTGCGCCTGCTGCTGGCCATGGAGCGCCCAACCACTGGCAAACTGCTGCTGGCGGGTCAGGACCTGGCCACCATCAGCAATGCGCAAATCCCATACCTGCGCCGCCAGATCGGCGTGGTCTTCCAGAATCACCAGTTGTTGTTCGATCGCACGGTGTTCAACAACATTGCCCTGCCACTGCAGATTCTCGGGCTGTCCAAGGCCGAGATCGTCAAGCGCGTGGATTCGGCCCTGGAGCGCGTGGCGCTGTCGGATAAAACCGATCTTTACCCCGGCGACCTGTCCACCGGCCAGCAACAGCGCGTGGGTATCGCCCGCGCCATCGTCCACCGCCCGGCCCTGCTGCTGGCGGACGAACCCACCGGCAACCTTGACCCACGTTTGGCCGCCGAGATCATGGGAGTGTTCGAAGACATCAACCGTCTGGGCACCAGCGTATTGATCGCCAGTCACGACCTGGCGCTGATCGCCCGCATGCGCCACCGCATGCTGACCCTGCAACGTGGCCGCCTGATTGGTGATGGAGAGGCTGGCGTATGAGCGCGACACGCAGCCCTAAAGTTTCCGAGCGCGTGGCGCCGAAAGCCGCCGACCCACAACCGCAGAAGAAAAAACACGACCACGATGACGACGGCCCGGACTTCGGCACGCTGCTGCGCGCCTGGATCGAAAGCCATCGCGCCAGCCTGCTGGACAGCCTGCGCCGCCTGGGCAAGCAGCCTATCGGCAGCTTCTTCACCTGCCTGGTTATGGCCGTGGCCCTGAGCCTGCCGATGGGTTTGTCGCTGCTGCTCAATAACGTGGAGCGTCTGGGCGGTTCCTGGCAGCGCGCCGCGCAGATTTCGCTGTACCTGAACATTGATGCCAGCGCCAAGGACGGTGAGTCCCTGCGTGACGATATCAAGAACCTGCCGGGCGTGGCCGATGCCGAGTACATCAGCCGCGACCAGGCCCTTGAGGAGTTCCAGCAACAATCCGGCCTGGGTGAGGCGCTCAAGGAGCTGCCGCAGAACCCGCTGCCGGGCGTGGTGCTGGTGACCCCGAACGAAGTCGACAAGCCCGCGCTGGAAGCCCTGCGACAAAAACTCGCAGAGATGCCCAAGGTGCAACAGGCTCAGCTTGATCTAGTCTGGGTGGAGCGCCTGGCGGCGATCCTCAAGCTGGGTGACCGATTTGTGTTCGGTCTGACGGTGCTGTTGGTGTCTGCATTACTTTTGGTGATAGGTAATACCATTCGTCTTCATATTGAAAACCGTCGCACCGAGATAGAAGTGATTAAACTGGTCGGCGGCACGGACAGCTATGTGCGTCGTCCTTTTCTGTACATGGGCGCGCTTTATGGCTTTGGCGCAGGGATTTTGTCCTGGGGCGTGCTGGCGTTTGGCCTTGACTGGCTGAACGACGCGGTTATCGGGCTAGCCGGCTTGTACGGCAGCGATTTCGCCTTGGCCGGCGTGCCCGTAGCCGATGGTCTGAGCCTCTTGCTTGGCGCTGTATTGTTGGGGTATATCGGTGCTTGGATTGCGGTCGCTCGTCATTTACGTGAGTTGGCACCGAAGTAGTTAATGTCAGATTAATGTGGTTTCGTTTGTATTGACCGTATTGGTGGTTTAGGGAACCTTTCCTACGGTTCCCGGTCAATTTTCGCAGTGCTTCACTGCACGAGTTATGTAAGTCGGAGGTTTCGTATGACCACTTCTTTGCAACCTGCTTATGCTCTGGTCCCAGGTGCGAACCTGGAGGCGTATGTGCACACGGTCAACAGCATTCCATTGCTGACGCCCGAGCAGGAGCGTGAACTGGCCGAGAGTCTCTACTATGAGCAGGATTTGGGGGCGGCTCGGCAGATGGTGCTCGCCCACCTGCGTTTTGTTGTACATATCGCCCGTAGCTATAGCGGCTACGGCCTGGCGCAGGCTGACCTGATTCAGGAAGGCAACGTCGGCCTGATGAAGGCTGTGAAGCGCTTCAACCCTGAAATGGGTGTGCGTTTGGTGTCGTTTGCCGTGCACTGGATCAAGGCGGAAATTCACGAGTTCATTCTGCGCAACTGGCGCATCGTGAAAGTCGCGACCACCAAGGCCCAGCGCAAGCTGTTCTTCAACCTGCGCAGCCAGAAAAAACGCCTGGCGTGGCTGAACAACGAGGAAGTCCACCGCGTGGCCGAAAGCCTCGGCGTGGAGCCGCGTGAAGTGCGCGAGATGGAAAGCCGCCTGACCGGTCATGACATGGCCTTCGACCCGGCCGCCGAAGCGGACGACGACAGCGCCTTCCAATCGCCGGCCAACTACCTGGAAGACCACCGGTACGACCCGGCGCGTCAACTGGAAGATGCCGACTGGAGCGACAACTCCAATCACAACCTGCACGAAGCGCTGGAAGTGCTGGACGACCGCAGCCGTGACATCCTCTACCAGCGCTGGCTGGCAGAAGAAAAAGCCACGCTGCACGACCTGGCGCAGAAGTACAACGTGTCGGCTGAGCGGATTCGTCAGCTTGAGAAGAGCGCGATGAACAAGCTGAAGCTGTCGATCGCCGCCTAAGACGCGACTCGGTCTAAAATGTGGGAGCGGGCTTGCTCGCGAAAGCGGAGTGTCAGTCACTGGAAATATTGACTGATCCACCGCTTTCGCGAGCAAGCCCGCTCCCACATTTGTTTTTGTGTTGTGTCAGTCGGACCAAGGGGCCTTGCGGGAGTTGTTCAGCTCAAGCAGGTAGCCATCCCCACCCAGTTGACTCATCTGCTGCCGAATCCACGCCGCCCGCCTTGCCACATACGCCGTCGGATGGCTGGCACTCCACACGCGAGGGTTAGGCAACACTGCCGCCAGATAGCTCGCCTGCTGGCGGGACAGCGCCTTGGCACTCACGCCAAAGTGATGCCGCGCCGCCGCTTCTGCGCCAAACACCCCTTCATCCCACTCCACACTATTGAGGTACACCTCAAGAATCCGCTGCTTGGGCCACAGTATCTCGATCAGCCCGGTAAACCAGGCTTCCAGCCCTTTGCGCAAATAACTGCGGCCAGCCCACAGGAAAAGGTTTTTCGACACCTGTTGGCTCAAGGTGCTGGCGCCGCGAATGGATCCGCCGCGCTCGTTGTGCAGGATCGCCGCCTGGATTGCGCCGAAATCAAAACCCCAGTGCTGTGGGAAGCGTTGGTCTTCACCGGCCATCACCGCCACTTTGAGGTCGTCGGAGATCTCGTCCCACGGCACCCAGGTGCGTTGCAGGTCAATCGGTTCGCCGTCGACCCAGGATTCGACCTTGCGCTCCACCATCAGCGCGGTGCCCGGCGGCGGGACGACGCGGAACAGCAGCACCAGCAGCACACTGGCGATGGCAAACCATTTCACGACGTTGAGAAAGCGTTTGAAGAGGAGACGCAGCATAGAGATGGCTTGGCCGAACCCGTTGAGCGGGCCATTATACAGACCCTGCCCATTGCGTCTGACTGGAGTTCCTCATGCTGCGTGGCTTTCTGATGTTGGCTGCCTTTTTTGGCTTCACCGGTGTCGCCCTCGGCGCTTTTGCCGCCCACGGCCTGAAAAACCGTCTGAGCGCCGAGTACCTGGCGATCTTCCACACCGGCGTGACCTATCAACTGGTGCACACCCTGGCGTTGTTCGGCGTGGCGTTGCTGGCTGCGCATA
>NZ_JAAXCY010000020.1 GCF_014230465.1 Pseudomonas cremoris | reverse complement strand
AAACGATGCATCGCCGATGGTAGTGTGGGGTTTCCCCATGTGAGAGTAGGTCATCGTCAAGATTAAATTCCAGAACCCCTGATTGCTAACGCAGTCAGGGGTTTTGTTTTGGGCGATCGGAAAGTGGACCCCACAACACCGCAGCTCATTGATGTAGTGAGTGGGCTTGCCCCGCGCCGGATGGCGAAGCCGCCCCAACACCCGACACAGCGGCATACCTGGCGCTCCGAGTCAGATCGAGCTGAATGACTTGGGTAATTGGCGCTGGGCAGGAATCTTGTACCGGCGTTGGGCAAGAGAAGCTTTTCTAGCGCAGTGAGTCGCTATCGCCTGGCGTATAAAACATATAGCGCCTCGCGGTCTGCCTCTGCGTCTTCAGTCTCAGAAGCTCTCCAACGGGTGCTGGAGGCCCGTAAGCATGCGATGAATGGTAGCGCGCAGGTTGCGCCAGATGGACTTATCAGCAGGCCTTCGGCCGCGAATACGGGACCTTTGGCCTGGAAGCTTTCCTGGAGCCGAAATCGCTCCTCTCCGGACCAAACAGCATGCCGTTGGGGAAATCGATGCAAAGTGTTTCTGCATTTTTGGTATGGTGCAGCACATTTTCACAGGGATTGATCTTTTATCCGCAGGACGCGGCGTCGACCTTCTTCAACGAGATGCTGTAGAAATGCCAGAACCGATACCGATCAAGGACCACGAAAAAGAAAACCGCCTGGTCAACAAGCGCCTGCTCGCCTGCGCGCTGTTGGTAATTGGCATCACATGCGCCCTGGTAGGGCGTATGTACTTCTTGCAAGTCGTACAGTTTGATTATCACTCCACGATTTCCGAAAACAACCGCGTCCACGTGCTGCCGATCACGCCGACACGTGGCCTGATCTACGACCGCAATGGCGTGGTGCTGGCTGACAACCGTCCCAGCTACAACTTGACCATTACCCGCGAGCGCACCACCGATCTCAAGGGCGAGCTGGATGCCATCGTCAACCTGCTGCATTTGCCCGCTGAAGACCGCGCTGTCTTCGACAAGGCTCTGAAGCAGGCACGTCATCCCTTTGTCCCGGTGACACTGTTTTACGAATTGACCGAAGAGCAAATCGCGGTATTGGCGGTTAACGAGTTCCGCTTGCCTGGCGTCGACGTCGAGCCGCAATTCGTCAGGCATTACCCGTTAGGTGCGCACTTTGCCCATTCCATCGGCTACGTAGGACGAATCAACGAGAAAGAGTCCAAGGCTCTCGACTCGGTTGAATACCGTGGCACGCAGTCCATCGGCAAGACGGGTATCGAGCGTTTCTACGAGTCCGAGTTGCACGGCCATGTCGGCTATGAAGAGGTCGAGACCAACGCCCAGGGCCGTGTATTGCGCGTGCTCAAGCACACCGACCCGATCCCAGGCAAAAACATCGTGCTCAGCCTCGACGTTCATCTGCAGGAAGCTGCGGAAGAAGCCTTGGGCGATCGCCGTGGCTCGGTGGTGGCCCTCGATCCGCAGACCGGTGAAGTGCTGGCCATGGTCAGTAAGCCGAGCTTCGACCCGAACCTGTTCGTTACCGGCATCAGCTTCAAGGAATATGCCGCGCTGCACGATTCTATCGACCGGCCACTGTTCAACCGGGTTCTACGAGGGCTCTACGCGCCAGGTTCGACCATTAAGCCGGAAGTGGCGATCGCTGGCCTCGACAGTGGCGTCGTCACCGCCCAAACCCGCGTGTTCGACCCCGGTTACTACCAGTTGCCCGACTTTGACCACAAGTACCGCAACTGGAACCACAGCGGTGACGGCTGGGTAGATATGGATGCGGCCATCATGCGGTCCAACGACACCTACTTCTATGACCTGGCCCACAAGCTGGGCATCGACCGCCTGCACGACTACCTGGCCGAGTTCGGCCTTGGCCAGAAAGTCTCGCTGGATATGTTCGAAGAGTCCGCAGGCTTGATGCCGTCCCAGGCCTGGAAGCGCGCTACCCGCCGTCAACCCTGGTTCCCGGGTGAAACCGTGATCCTCGGCATCGGCCAGGGCTATATGCAAGTCACGCCGCTGCAACTGGCCCAGGCCACTGCGCTGATCGCCAACAAAGGCGTGTGGAACCGACCGCACTTGGCCAAGACCATTAATGGCGTGCCACCGGTGGACGAAAACCCGATGCCCAACGTCGTCCTCAAGGATCCGCGTGACTGGGAGCAGGTCAACCATGGCATGCAACTGGTGATGCACGATCCACGCGGCATCGCCCGCGCCGCCGCGCAGGGCGCGCAATACCGAATCGCCGGCAAGAGTGGTACCGCGCAGGTGGTGGCGATCAAGCAGGGCGAGCGCTACGACCGTAACAAGACCCTGGAACGCCATCGCGACAACGCTTTGTTCGTCGGCTTCGCACCCGCCGAGCACCCGAAAATCGTGATCTCGGTGATGATCGAAAACGGCGAGGCGGGTGGCCGTGTCGCGGGCCCTGTGGTGCGGCAGATCATGGACGCCTGGTTGCTTGACCAGGAAGGCCACCTGAAGCCGCAATATGCGACGCCAGCCAAACCGCCCGGGGATCCGAAGGTTTAAGTCACACTTTCCACTCGTCCCATTGCTCTACGTCCGCATGGGCAAGCCAGGGCACATCGTGGGTGGTCCAGATGTGCGAAGTGGGTCTGACGCCCGGATCATCATCCAGCGTCGCCACTCGCACGATCACATGAGGTTGATGCCCACGTTCGGCCATCAGATGCGAGCCACAGCGCGAGCAGAAATGCCTGAATTTGCCCGGCGATGACTCATACGACGATAACAGTGCCTCGCCTTGGGTCCAGCGAAAGTGCTCACGCATCACGCCCGCCGTCGAGACGAACGCCGCAGCGTGAACCTTGCGGCAGCTTTGGCAATGGCAGTGGCTGATGGGCATATCCAGGCTATCCAGCTCGTACTGCACAGCCTTGCAAAAACAACTTCCATGGAGCTGTTGAGTCATGGTGCGTCACCTCGGGGGGAGGGGGACAATCTACCTTCCGCCGCCACGCTGTGCATCACAGTGATACAAATCATTGCCCTTATCCCCGCATTACTCTAAATTGCGAAGCGTTCTCATTCACGCGCAATATTATTATGCCTCTGTCTGGTGTACCCCGTTCCCCCCACGAACCTATTGGCCAACTCTACGGTGACCACCACCGATGGTTGGTCAACTGGCTGCGTGGGCGGTTGGGTTGCTCCCATCAAGCTGCAGACTTGGCCCAAGATACCTTTATCCGTTTGTTGCTGGCTGAGCGCACTCAGCCTCAGGTCGCCGAGTTAAAAGAGCCCCGGCACTTTCTGGTGACGATTGCCAAGCGCGTGATGATCGACAGCTTTCGTCGCAAAGCCCTTGAGCAGGCTTACCTCCAGGCCTTGGCCGAACAGCCGCAGGCCTGTGCTATTTCGCCGGAAGAGCGCCTGTTGATTATCGAAACCTTGCAGCACCTCGACGCGATGCTCGATGGCCTTGGGCAAAAGGCCAAACGCGCCTTCTTGCTCTCACAGCTACAGGGTATGCCCTACAAGAACATTGCCGAACAGCTACAGGTCTCGGTGAGTTCGGTGACCAAATATATCGCCAAGGCTACCGAGCACTGCCTGATCTTCTCGCTGGAGCTTTGACGGTGGCTCACGACTCACAACGCCAGGCCCTCAGCGCGGCAGCCCACTGGGTCGCGCGTTTGGCCGCCGAGCCCGGTGACCCGGCACTGCACGCGGCGTGGCTCGTCTGGCGTGACGAAACCCCACTGAACCAGTGGGCGTGGCAGCGCGTGGAACACCTTCGGCATCAACTCCACTGCTTGCCCGGTGCATTGACCGTCAATGTGATGGACGCTGCCGCCGACCAATCCCGCCGATTGGGGCGCCGTGCCTTGCTCAAGGGCGTGTTGATCGGTGCCGGAGTGAGTGCCATCGGTTGGTCTGGCTATCGACAGGCTCCGCAGTGGATGGCTGACCAACGCACCACTACGGGCGAGCGTCACAGCCTGCGCCTGGATGATGGCACTCGCCTGTCCCTCAACACCGCCAGTGCCGTGGATATCCGCTACAACGCCGAGCAACGCCTGGTGATCTTGCGGGCCGGAGAAATCCTGGTGGACACCGCCCCCGACCCTCGGCCCTTCCTGGTACGCAGTGCCCATGGGGAAATGCGCGCGTTGGGCACCCGTTTTGATGTGCGCCAGTTCGAAGACTTCACCGCCATGAGCGTACTGCAACACGCTGTGGCAGTGCGCCTGGGCCGCGAGCCCGCGGAGACGGTGGTGACTGCCGGGCAGACGGTCACGTTCGACGCCCAGCGCATGCTCTCCCTTGGGGCTAACGAACCCGGTGAAGGCGCATGGGCGCAGGGGCGGTTGGTTGTCGACAATTGGCGACTGGATCGTTTAGTGGCGGAATTGGCCCGCTATCGCCCGGGATACTTGGGGTGCGCCACTGAAATCGGCCACCTGCCGGTTTCGGGTGCCTATTCCCTGGACGATATCGACTTGACGCTCAACGCCCTGACCCACGCGCTGCCGATACGCCTCACTGCCCACACTCGCTATTGGACGACATTGGGTCCTCGCGCCTGAAACTGAAAATAATTCTCAACCGCCATTGTCGATTTGCTGCACCTCGTTCGACTCCTCCTGCAAACCCCCTTCATTCGTTTCGAGCCACCAGGAGTCAACATGCGCGCAGGGCAAACCTCAGTCGCCAATCAACCACTTCGCTTGTTTCGCAAAAAGCCCTTGCAGGTCGCGTTGTTTGGCGTATCGCTGATGGTGCAAACCGGGCTGCTGGCCCCCATGTTCGCCACGGGCTCCAGTGCTATGGCAGCCAGCCAGCAACAGGCGTTCGCCATTGCTCCCGGCCCACTGGGTTCGGTATTGAGTCGCTTTGCCAGCGACGCCGGCGTGGTGTTGTCCTTCGATTCTGGCCTGACTGCCGGCAAGCAAAGCGCTGGCCTGCAGGGCGCCTACAGTGTTGAACAAGGTTTTGCCCGGCTGCTGGCCGGCAGCAATTTGGCCGTAGCTGCCAACAGCGACGGCAGTTACCGCCTGGGGCTCCAAGCCAGCGGCGGTGCCTTGACCCTGGGTGCTACTAGCATCAATGCCGAAGGGCTGGGCTTGACCACCGAAAACAGTGGTTCCTACACCACTGGCGCGGCCAGTACCGCGACCAAACTGCCGCTGTCACTGCGCGAAACGCCGCAGTCGGTGAGTGTGATCACCCGTCAATTGATGGATGACCAGCACCTGTCCACCCTCAGTGAGGTATTAACGTTCACCCCAGGCATCAGCAGCAACCACCGTGACAGCGAGCGCTATTCCTTTTACTCCCGTGGTTTCGAGATCCAGAACTTCCAATACGACGGCATTCCGTCCCAGATCGCCAACGAATCCCAGCAGTACATCGGGCCGCTTTCCGACATGGCGATCTACGACCGTGTCGAAGTCGTGAGGGGTGCCACCGGCTTGATGAGCGGTGCAGGCACGCCGTCCGCCGTCATCAATCTGGTGCGCAAGCGACCGACCAAAGACTTCCAGGCCCATATCTCGGGAGAGGCAGGCGCCTGGGACCGCTATCGCTCCGAAGTCGACGTGTCCGGCCCATTGACCGAGACCGGCAATGTGCGCGGACGCTTCGTCGCGGCGTATCAGAAGCAGAACTCCTTCGTGGAGTGGTACAAGCAAGAAAAACGCGTGATGTACGGCGCGCTCGATATCGACCTGAATGACACCACCACCCTGCGCACCAGCCTGGATTACCAGAACAACGATGCCAATGGCACCAGCTACGGGCATATTCCGTTGTTCTACAGCAATGGCAGCCAGACTAATTTTCCCCGCTCATTCAACCCGGCTACACGCTCCAGTTACATGGACAACACCACCTATACCTTCACCACGATGTTGGACCATAAACTGGACAACGACTGGAGTTTGAAGACCGCCTACAGCCATCAGTATTCCTACCGCAAAGGGCAGGGGGCTTCCGCCAGTGGCGGCTATCCGGACCCGATCACTGGCCAGGGCGCAGGCGCATTCATCTATCGTTTAGACAGCTACCAGACCCAGGACATGCTCGACGTGTATGCCAGCGGGCCGTTCCAATTGGGTGGGCGTGAGCACGAGCTGGTGGTGGGCGCAAGCACGTCGCATACCCACCTGAACTTTCCAAACTACAGCAGCACCTCTGCCGACCAAGACGGTGATTATGGTGACGTGGACAACATCTTCAGTTGGGATGGTCGGCAATTTGGGCGCCGTTCCTACAATGAGGTTGGCGGCGCGGTTACCACCCTGCAACAGACTGGCGTGTACGGCGCACTGCGTTTGAAACCGATGGACCCGCTGACGCTGATTCTCGGTACCCGCGTCAGTTGGTGGAAGCAGCTTGATGAGGTGACGGATTACGCTCCTTACTCGCAAGCCACCGACAAAACCAAGAAAAGCGGCGTGGTCACGCCCTACGCGGGCATTATCTACGACCTGAACGACACCTACTCGGTCTACGCCAGCTACACCAACATCTTCCTGCCGCAGACGTTCTATAAAACCGCCAGCGGTGGTTCGCTCGCACCGTTGGAAGGGGATAACTACGAGATCGGTCTCAAGGGTGAATTCTTCGACGGTGCGCTGAACGCGAGCATCGCGCTGTTCGACATCGAACAGAAAAACACTGCTGCCGACTCGGGCAACGATGCCACTGGCAAGACGGTGTACAAAGCCATCGCCGGCACCACCACGCGTGGTGTCGAAACCGAAATCTCCGGTGAGGTGGCTGCCGGTTGGAACGTGTTCGGCGGCTACACCTACCGCGAATCTCACGCCAAGGACGGTGAGCGCGTACAGGTCAACCAGCCGATCAACCTGTTCAAGCTCGGCACCACGTACCGACTGCCAGGCGCCCTGAACCGCTTGACCGTGGGTGGCAATGTCACCTGGCAAAGCGAGATGTACGCCACCTCGCAGATCAACTACACCGGGCCGTACTACAAGGCCGTACAGGATCCCTTCGCGGTGGTGGGCCTGTTGGCCAACTACCAGGTGGATGAGCACCTGTCCGTCGGGCTGAACGTCAACAACCTGTTCGACAAGAAATACTACGACGGCATGGGTACGTTCAACTCGGGCTCTTACGGCGAGCCACGCAACGCGATGGTCAACGCCAAGTGGAAGTTCTGATGCCGTAGCAACGCCAATGCGTAACCCAAAGGTTGCGCATTGTTCGATGTCGCCTACTGTCAATGGAGGAGGTGACTTATGCACGTATTGGATCGCATAGAACGAAAAGTCCTGCTCAACGCTTCACGTAAACAAGTCTGGGAAGCACTGACTGACGCCGAGCAATTCGGCAACTGGTTCGGCATCGCCCTTAAGGGCAAAACCTTCAAGGCAGGGGAAACCCTCGAAGCGCCGATCACTTATCCGGGTTACGAACATGTGATCTGGAAGGCCAGGATCGAACGCATCCTGCCGCAAACACTGTTCTCGTTCTGGTGGCATCCGTTTGCGGTGGAGAAGGGTGTCGACTACGACCAGGAAACCCCCACCCTGGTCGAGTTCACCATCGAGGACCGTGCCCCCGGCATTCTGCTGCGGGTAGTCGAGTCCGGTTTTGACGCAGTGCCCGAGGCGCGGCGGCAGAAAGCCTTCAAGATGAATTCCCGTGGCTGGGACGAGCAAATGGGCAACATCGAAACCTACCTGAGCGGGGGCTGACCGATACGGGCATCATCGCTGATGCCCGTCTTCATTGTGCTCAGCCTTCATGCGCCGTGGTTATTTCCAGGGTGTCGGTAAAGGTTACCAGCACACTCTGGCCGACCTTGAGGTCTTTGAGGCCGGCACGAATTTCCGGTTTCTCAACGTTCAACACTTTTGTTGCTCCGGCAGGGTTCTCCAGAGTGACCTGGTTTTTCTTCAGATCAATATGGGTGATCTTCAACTGCACCTGAACCTGGCGGAAAGCCGCGCCGCCGGGGTTGGGGTTGTCGGCAGTGGCGCGCACCACGCCGGTTTTTTCACTGGCGTCCGGGGCGCTCTTGTCCACGTTGGTGTCCAGCACGGCCGCGACCGAATGGGTGGTCAGCACCTTGACCTGGTCACCGACCTTGAGGTTGCCCAGGTCTTTCGCGGCATCGGTGAGTTGCACATGCACCTCACGTCCTTCGGCGCCCGCGAGAACCACTTGATGCTTGGCCGCATCCACCGCCAGCACTTTGGTGGTGACTTCATCGGCTTCCAGGGATTTGGACAACGGGATATCCGCCGCGTGGGCGGCGAGGGTGCCGGCAGACAGCAAGGTGGCCAGGGCAACGGCCTGGCGCAGGGAGCGGGATAGCTTCATTGAAAGGACTTCCATGTAAGAGGAGCCCTGAGTCTAGTGGAGGGCCGCAGAACCACAACTGCACAAACGACGCAGGTGTTTTAGCGATTGCAAAGCGCCACGGCTCACGTAGATAATGAGATGAATTATCATTAACGTCTGGCCTCTGCGTGTCCACACCTACTGATCCCAAAGCCTTGCTGGCCGCGCTCTACGACGACAACCACCGGTGGCTGCGCGCGTGGCTGTACCGTCAGTTGAAGTGCCCCCAAGATGCGGCAGACCTGACCCAGGACACCTTCATTCGCGTGCTCGATGCGCGCCAGCTCACCCAGCTTGAAGAGCCCCGGGCGTTTCTCAGTACGGTGGCGCGGCGCTTGCTGTTCAGCTTCTGGCGACGCAAGCGCCTGGAGCAACGTTATCTCGACAGCCTGGCGTTGCTGCCGGAGCGCTACAGCCCATCGGAAGAAGACCTGGCGCTGGTCCGCGAAGCCCTGGAAAGCATCGACCGCCTGCTCGATGGCTTGCCCGCACGCGTGCGCCAGATCTTTATTCTCAGTCGCCTCGAAGGGCTGTCCCAACCGATGATCGCCCAGCAATTGAACGTCTCCCTCGCCACCGTCGAGCGTGACCTGCGCCGGGCGTTCCTGCATTGCCTGGCCGAATCGGCGGACCTGGCATGACGCAACCCAAGGTTGACGCCACCACCCGCGACGCCGTCGATTGGCTGCTGCGCCTGGAAGCCGCCGGCGAAGACTCGAGCCTGCATCAAGCCTTCGACGCCTGGTTGCGCGCCAGCCCCCAGCACGCCGAGGCCTGGCAGCGCGTGGGCAGCCTGTTGCAACAACCGATTGCCGACCTGCACCGCGTCGAAGCCCATAGCCCTGGCCAGCTACGCGCAGCCTCCAACGCGTTGATGACGCCGGATCTCGTCTCGCGCCGCAACGTGCTGCGCGGTGGGTTGGCCTTGATGCTCTTCGGCGTCAGCGGTGCCGCCGTGTTTGACCGCGTCCAGCCACTTGGCGGCGTGTGGGCCGACCGGCATACCGCTACCGGCGAGCGTCAGACCTTCGAACTGTCCGATGGCACTCGCGTGAGCCTCAACGCCCGCAGCTCGGTGGATATCCGCTTCAACGACCAACGCCGCGTCGTGCACCTGCGTGAAGGCCAGGTGTTTGTCGACGTAGCGACCGACACGCGCCGGCCCTTTGTAATCTCCACTGCCCAAGGCGAGGTGCAGGCACTGGGCACGCAATTTATGGTCAGCCAGGAATCGGTCGGCAGCCTCACTTCGGTGCAGTTGCACAGCGTGCAAGTCACCACACTGGGCGGCAGCCA
Source organism: Pseudomonas cremoris (assembly GCF_014230465.1). Next base: position 58,859 of record NZ_JAAXCY010000020.1, on the reverse strand, counting down.
ACGGCGTGTGGAGGCGGGGCAGGCGGCGTGGTTCAGCGAAAGCGCGGTGCGCCCGGTGCCACTCTCGGTGACCGGGCGGGTGGACTGGCGCGACGGTCGCATCGATATCCGCGACGAACCCCTTGGCCTGCTGATTGACGCACTGCGCCCCTATCGCCGTGGTGTGCTACGCGTCAGCCCGCAGGCGGCGGCGTTGCACGTTTATGGCGTGTACCCGCTCGACGATGCCGAGCGCACCCTGCAATCGCTGGCACAAACATTCCCGCTGCGTATTCAGCACTACGGGCCTCTGTTGACGCTGATCGACGTGCGCTAGGCAATTATTTTCAACCACGGTGAGGGGATCGCTCGTCTCGCGAGTCAGGGTTAGAGAACGCCCACCTGACAACGAGTATCCACCCCTTATGGCACCCTTGATGATCCGTCCTTGCCTGCTGACGCTGGCCATGACCTTGGCCGTTATCGGCCAACCCGCAGCGGCCCGGGACACCACCCAATACTTCGACCTGCCGGCGGCTTCCCTCGGCGAGACCTTGAGCCGCCTGTCCCGCGAAAGCGGGCGCACGTTGTCGGTTACGCCAGCCTTGCTGCAAGGGCGCCGCGCGGCTGCCGTACACGGCCAACTGACACCCGAGCAGGCCGTGCAACAGGCGCTGGTGGGCAGTGGGTTGGGGTTGATCGTCACCGAGAACGGCACCTGGAGCCTGTACCCGCTGCCCGAAGGCAGCACACTGAACCTGAGCCCCACCAACATCACCGGGCAACTCAGCGAAAACGCCTGGGGCCCGGTGGACGGTTATGTCGCCACACGCAGCGGCACGGCCACCAAGACCGACACACCGATCCTGGAAATTGCGCAGACCGTCAACGTGGTCACCGCCGACCAGATCGCCGTGCAAGGCGCACGCAACCTCACCCAAGCGTTGCGTTACACGCCCGGCGTCGACACCAACGGCTATACCGACCGCAATACCATCGCCGATGAAGTCGCCAGCCGCGGTTTTGCCCCAACCCTGTTGTACCTCGATGGCGCCTACCTGCCATACGCCGGCAGCCTCGGTGGCGCGCCGCAGATCGACCCCTACACCCTGGAGCGCATCGAAGTGCTCAAGGGCCCCGCTTCTGTGCTGTATGGGCAAAACCAGCCGGGCGGCATGATCAATATGGTCTCCAAGCGCCCGGCCACCGAAGCCCGGCACCAAGTCAAATTCGGCATTGGCAGCTATGACCGGGTTAACGGCGCACTGGATTTCAGCGGTCCGATCGACGAGGCCAAAACCCTCAGCTATCGCCTGATCGCCCTGGCGCGCAACGGCAACGAAATGGTCGACCACGCCACCGACAGCCGCACGTTGCTTGCCCCCAGCCTGACCTGGGCACCGAATGATGACACCACGTTGACCGTCTACGCCCAATTGCAACGCGACAAGTCCCTGGCCGACTACCAGGCGCTGCCCGCCATTGGCACGCTGTACCGCAACTCTCAGGGCAAGCACATCGACCGCGATATCTTCCTCGGCGACTCGGATTGGAATAACTACATCCGTGATCAATACGTACTGGGCTATGACTTTTCGCATGCGTTCAACGACAACCTCGAATACCGCCAGACCGCGCGCTACACCGACGTCAACGATCGCTACAAAGGCTTTTACCTGAACAGTTTCGTCACCCGCGCAGACGGCAGCACCGACGACACCCGCGCCACCCGCACCAAACTCGACTGGAACCAGCACAACTCGGCGTACACCATCGATAACAACCTGCAGTTCAAGTTCGCCACCGGCGCCCTGGACCACACGTTGCTGACCGGCGTCGATTACCGCCAGTTCACCCGCAAGTACCAGGGCTACAACCTGTATGGCTCGGAGATAATCGACCTGTACAACCCCACCAACTACCACACCCTCGGCCAGCCCACCCTGACCACCAAGTGGGACAACACCATCAAGCAGACCGGCTTGTACGCCCAGGACCAGATCAAGCTGGACCGCTTCATCCTCACCGTCGGCCTGCGTGAGGACTGGGCCGAAGTGGAAAACCGCGACCTGTTGGCCCACAGCACGGTCAGCCAGAAAGACAAGAAGCTCACCCGGCGCATTGGCCTGACGTACCTCACCGATTTTGGCCTGGCCCCCTACGTCAGCTACGCCGAATCGTTCTTCCCGAGCATTGGCAGCCAGGCCCCACAGCGTGGCGCTTCGGCATTCAAACCGGTGGAAGGCGAGCAGTACGAAGCCGGGGTGAAATACCAGCCCAATGACCGTTCGTTGCTGACCTTGTCGGTGTACCAGATCAAGCAAAAGAACGTGCTGACCGGCGACATCGAATACCCGGAATATCAATTGCAGGAAGGCGAGGTGCGCTCGCGCGGCGTCGAGTTCGAGGGCAAGACGCGGATCGGTCAGTTCGAGGTGATCGGCGCGGTGGCCTATATGGACTCGTTCTACACCAAGAGCACTTATGGCGATGAGGGTAACCGCAATGAATCACAGGCTCCCTGGACCGCAAGCAGCTGGGTCGACTACCACTTTGCCAGTGACGCCCTGGCCGGCCTGACGGTTGGCGGCGGTGCGCGCTACACCGGCAAGAAGTACGGCAACTCGGCCAACACCTTCAAGACGCCATCGTTCGTGGTGTATGACGCCACGGTCAGCTATGACCTGGGGCGTGTCAGCCCCACGCTCAAGGGCGCCGAAGCCAGCCTGAACGTGCAGAACCTGTTTGATCGCGAGTACGTGTCGGCGTGCAACTACGCTTTCGGTTGCTACTACGGGCAGGAACGCACGGCGTCCTTGCAAGTGTCCTACGACTGGTAACCCGCAGCGGGTGGCAGCCATCGCCGCCACCCGCCGTTGATCAAAAGTCCACCGTCGCCGACAGCTTGGCCACACGTGGATCGCCCTGGGTCAAATAGCCACCCAGCGCCGATTCCCAGTACTTGGTGTTGGCGACGTTCTCCACGGCAGCGCCCAGGGTGACGTCACGTTGTTCCACTTTGAAGGTGTAGCGTGCACCCACATCGAAGCGGTTCCAGGTCGGCAGGCTCAGGTTGTTGGCCGCGTCCGCGTACTGGCCGCCGGTGCGCAGCATGCGCCCGTTGACGCTGACACCTTGCAGGCCTGGCACATCCCAATCCACCCCGGCGTTAAGCTGGAATGTCGGCACGCCAATGGCGCGGTTGCCGTCGTTGGCGCCGCCGGCGGTGCCGCTGACTTCAGTATGAATAACCGTCGCGCCACCCAGTAGGCGCAGGCCTGGCAACGGTTCACCGAAGACGTTGAGCTCTACGCCCTTGTTGACCTGGTTACCCTGGAATACATACGTCGTGCTGTTGTCCGCATTCAACTGTGAATAACCCTGGGTCGGTTGCTCAATGCGATACACCCCAAGCGTTGCGCCGTAGCTGCCCATATCGACCTTGACGCCGGCCTCGGTCTGTTTCGAGCGGGCAGGGGCGTAGGTCTGGCCGTGGTTGGTCAATTGGCTGCCATTGGCTGCTGTCTCTGGCGCCGTCGGCCCTGAAGCCAGGCCCTCGATGCGGTTGGCGTAGAACGACACGTGGTCCCACGGCTTGAACACCAGGCCGTATACCGGCGTGGTGATCGACTTGTCGTAGTTGGCGTTACGTTCGCCGGTGCCATAGGCGTAACCCTGCACCACCAGTTCCTGGCGACGCAGGCCGGCGGTGAACAGCAAGCGGTCGTCCATGAAGCCGAAGGTGTCCGACACGGCTGCGCTGCGGGCGAAGGTCTTGGCGGTGATGCCCGGGTCATTCATGTCGCCGCCGGTGGAACTGCCTTTGACCGGTTCAGCGACATCCACCGGGTTGTAGATGTTGCTCGCGTGCCCGGTGAAGTCGAAGTCATAGGCGTTGCGCGCATGGGTCCAGATGCCGGTCAAGCCGAAGTTCAGCTTGTGGCTGACCGCGCCGGTCTGGAACTTGCCGTTGAGGCCGGCCATCAGGCTGGTGTTGTCTTCTTGGTGGGCGATACGCGAGCCGGTCACGGTGGCATTGCCTGCGTTGTCATTCACAGTGGTCGACGAGTACCGGCCGATCTCGTTGGTGTGCTTGGCGCCGCCTGCAACATACGCAGTCCAGTTGTCATTGAGGTCGTACTCGCCACGCAGCATGCCGAAGGTGTCTTCGAGGCTGGTGGTGGCCCATTTTGGGGCGTAGTTGGTGTCGGCCGAGGGGGCTTTGGGGATGCTGGTCAAACCAGACCCCAGAAATACCGAATTACGCCCGCCGTTGACCTGCTGCTTCTGATACACAAAGTCACCCGACACCCGCAGCGCATCGCCGCGATAATCCAGGCCCACCGAAAACAGCTTGGAGCGCTGGCTCTCGTCGTCCACGCCGGTGTCGCCTTCGCGCTGGGAAATATTCACCCGCGCGCCAAAGCGGTTGTCTTCGCCAAAGCGCTGGCCGATATCCAGGTGCTCGCCAATCCGGCCATCGTTGCTGATATCGGTGCTGAAACGGCGCAATGGCACGTCATCGGCACGCTTGGGTTGCAGGTTCACGCCGCCGCCGATGCCTGAACCGCCTGGGGTCACGCCGTTGATAAAGGCGTTGGGGCCCTTGAACACCTCAACGCGTTCCAGGGCGTCGGTAGACATCAGCTGGCGCGGCAGGATGCCGTACAAACCATTCAGCGAAATATCGTCGCCATTCAGCGGAAGCCCGCGAATCACGAAGGCTTGCGACTGGTTGGCATAGCCCGAAGCCTGGCGCACGGAAGAATCGTTGAGCAACACGTCACCGATCGTTTCGGCCTGTTGGTCGCGGATCAACTTCTCGGTGTAGGAGGACATGCTGAAGGGCACGTCCATGATGTCCTGGTTGCCCAGCACACCCAACTGGCCACCGCGTGCCACCTGGCCGCCGGCGTACGCAGGGGGCAGGGCGCTCGGCGCGGGGGCATCGGCGTTGATGTTGGTGGCGCCCAATTCCAGAGTATTGCCGTCCTGACTGTTGTTCGCATCCTGCGGGGTGACTGGGGTTGCGGCGTGAGCGGCGAGGCTCAGGGAGCAGCAAAGGGCGAGCAGGGTCGGGCGAAACGGCACAGCGAATGGAATACGGGTGGGCATGGTCGATCCTGACGGCGAACCGTCAAAGTGAGGAATAGGGCAACAAACGTTGCGCGTCCTCGCTGCGCGGATACGACTCCGGCGCAAATGATAGTGATTACGATTAATGTTTTGCAACAAATTTATGAGATTGCAGTCTGCGTGCCGCTTTTGCACGGATGCCGAGTAGAATCACGCCCTGAAAGCGATTCCTGAGGTGCGGTACGGTGGATTTACAGCAGGGTTTTGTCCTGACCCGGCATTGGCGCGACACCCCGTCGGGCACGGAGGTCAGCTTCTGGCTGGCGACCGACCACGGCCCCCGGTTTATCCGCCTCCCCATGCAGACCTCCGTGGTGTTTATCCCCGAGGCCCACCGCAAGCCATTGGACTGGTTGCTCAAGGGCGAGCGCGATATCGAACTGCGCCCGTTGCAGCTCTGCGATTTCCATCACCGTCCCGTCCTGGGTCTTTATACCCGACAGCACCGCCAGTTGATGGACGTGGAAAAACGCCTGCGCGCTGCCGGCGTGGATGTCTACGAAGGCGATGTGCGCCCGCCGGAGCGCTACATGATGGAGCGCTTTATCACCGCCCCCGTATGGTTCGGCGGCACCCCGGACGCCGACGGCACACTGGTGGAGGCGCAGATGAAACCCGCGCCCGAATACCGCCCGCCGCTGAAACTGGTGTCCCTCGACATCGAGACCACCGCCCAGGGCGACCTGTATTCCATCGCCCTTGAAGGCTGCGGCGAGCGCCAGGTGTACATGCTCGGCCCGCCGAACAAACCCTGCGCCGTCGACTTCAAGCTCGACTACTGCGACACCCGCGCCCAACTGCTCGAACGCCTCAACCAGTGGGTTGCCACCTTTGACCCCGACGCGATCATCGGCTGGAACGTCGTGCAGTTTGACCTGCGTGTACTCCACGAACATGCCCAGCGCCTCAACGTGCCACTGATACTGGGTCGTGGCGGCGAAGCCATGACCTGGCGCGAACACGGCAGCCGTAATCACTACTTCGCCGCCGCGGCAGGGCGCTTGATCATCGACGGTATCGAAGCCCTGCGTTCGGCCACCTGGAGTTTCGAATCCTTCAGCCTGGAAAACGTCGCGCAAACCCTGCTGGGCGAAGGCAAGGACATCTCCACGCCGTACCAGCGCATGGACGAAATCAACCGCATGTTCGCCGAGGACAAGCCCGCCCTGGCGCGCTACAACCTCAAGGACTGCGAGCTGGTCACGCGGATTTTTGCCAAGACCGAGCTGCTCAAGTTCCTGCTGGAACGGGCCAGCGTCACCGGGCTGCCGGCGGATCGCAACGGCGGTTCCGTAGCAGCATTCACTCACCTGTATATGCCGCTGATGCACCGCCAGGGCTTCGTCGCGCCGAACCTGGGAGACAAGCCGCCCCAGGCCAGCCCCGGCGGTTTTGTCATGGACTCGCGCCCCGGCCTCTACGAGTCGGTGCTGGTGCTGGATTACAAAAGCCTCTACCCGTCGATCATTCGCAGCTTCCTCATCGACCCGGTGGGCCTGATCGAAGGCCTCAAGCACCCCGATGACAGCGAGTCGGTGGAAGGCTTTCGTGGCGCACGGTTTTCGCGTACCCGGCATTGCTTGCCGTCGATTGTCGCGCGGGTTTCCGAAGGCCGCGAAGAGGCCAAGCGCGAGCACAACGCGCCGCTCTCCCAAGCCCTTAAGATCATCATGAACGCCTTCTACGGTGTGCTCGGCTCCAGCGGTTGCCGCTTCTTCGATACGCGGCTGGCGTCATCGATCACGATGCGTGGCCACCAGATCATGCGCCAGACCCGCGCGCTGGTTGAGGCCAAGGGCTATGAGGTGATCTACGGCGACACCGACTCCACCTTCGTCTGGCTTGGCGGCGCGCATTCCCAGGAGGACGCCAGCCGCATCGGCCAGGCGTTGGTGCAGCACGTCAACGACTGGTGGCGCGAGCATCTGCACACCGAATTCGGCCTGCAAAGTGCGCTGGAACTGCAATACGAAACCCACTTCAGCCGCTTCCTGATGCCGACCATTCGCGGCGCAGAGGAGGGCAGCAAAAAACGCTACGCCGGCTTGGTGACGCGCAGCGATGGCACGGAAGAAATGGTCTACAAAGGCCTGGAAACCGTGCGCAGCGACTGGTCGCCCCTGGCCCGCCGATTCCAACAGGAGCTGTACCAGCGCATCTTCCATCGCCAACCGCACCAGGACTATATCCGCGACTACGTGCGCCGCACGGTGAGTGGCGAGTTCGACGAATTGCTGATCTACCGCAAGCGCCTGCGCCGCCGTTTGGACGACTACGAGCGCAACGTACCGCCCCACGTGCGCGCCGCGCGCCTGGCCGACGACTACAACGATCGCCTGGGCCGCCCGCGCCAGTACCAGCGCGGTGGCTGGATCAGCTACGTGATCAGTGTCAACGGCCCGGAACCGCTGGAAGTGCGCCAAGCGCCCATCGACTACGACCACTACGTCACCCGCCAATTGCAACCGGTGGCCGACGCGATCCTGCCGTTCGTGGATGACGATTTCAGCACCCTGGTGGGCGGGCAGATGGGGCTGTTTTAAAACGCTTGATTCGTCTGGGTGCGAGCCTGCACTCTCTGTGCCTGACGACCACCCCACGGCGCAGCCCCCCATGACTGAGATCACCCTGACCGGCACCACGGTTCAACTGCTACCCCTGCAACGTGAACACAGGGCCGCCTTGCTCGACGCCGCGGCCGATGGCGAACTGTGGAACCTCAAGGTCACCAACGTACCGGGCCCGGACACCGTCGATAAATACATCGACACCGCCCTGGCCGGACGGGATGCGGGCACGGTCATCCCGTTTACGCTCGTGCGTCGCGACACCGGCCAGGTGGTCGGCAGCACGCGGTTCTGGAAAGTCGACCGGGTTAATCGCAAGCTGGAGATCGGTCACACCTGGCTGGCGCAATCCACGCAAAAAAGCGCGATCAACACCGAAGCCAAGCTGCTGTTGCTGACCTACGCTTTCGAAGTGCTCGACTGCGTGCGCGTGCAATTCACCACTGACGAACTCAATGAAAAATCCCGCGCCGCGATCCTGCGTCTCGGCGCCGTGCAAGAAGGCATCGTGCGTCACGAGCGCATCATGCCCGACGGTCGCAAGCGCAACTCGGTGCGCTTTAGCATCATCGATTCAGAATGGCCGCAGGTGAAGGCCGGCCTACAGGCCAAACTGCAACGCTAGGAGGAAGGGCCCATGTATACGCTCTACGGCATCGACGATTCTGGCTCCTGCATGATCGAAATCGCCCTGCAGCGTTGCGCGGTACCGTGGCGACGGATAGATGCCGCTTCATGGGCCGAGGGCGAGGGCAGCGATGAATTGGCGCGCATCAACCCCCTCAAACAAGTGCCCACCCTGCTGACCCCCGATGGCCAGGTGCTGACCGAAAGCGCGGCGATCCTCATTCACCTCGGCCTGGAATTTCCCGCCTCGGACCTGCTGGCCGGCAACCGCGCACAGATCATTCGCGGCATGGTGTACATCGCAGCCAATTGCTACTCGGCCATCGGCATCATCGACTACCCGCAACGCTGGCTGGGCAACGTCAATGAGACGGTGCAGGCGCAATTGGTCACCGGCACCCGACGCTATCTGCACCAGGCCTGGGTGGTGTTTGCCGACCAGTTCGCCGAGCAGCTGTTTGCACCCAATGGCGCGCCGAATGCACTGGGCCTGATGGCGGCGGCGGTGTCGCGTTGGGATGAGGCGCGCGAGGCGTTGAGCGGGCTGGCGCCGGGCTTTACACAGACGCTGGCGCAGGTGGATATCGACCCCGTCGTAGCCCCCGTGTTTGCACGGCATTGGCCGGACTGGAAGGTCTCATGATGTTTCTGCAATCAGTGGAAACAATGACCCCAGACCCCGACCAACCCCTTGCGTAGCGGGCGTCCTGACCTACGCTTTCTTAAACCGCTGTAGGAATCATCCTTGAATTTGACTGTCGCAGACATGAAACTCAAGAACCCTGCATGGAATTCAAAGGAGGTGCGCATGCTCATCCGGTCGCTGACCCTGGCAACCTTGATGGCTTTTACGGGGCCGTTGCTGGCCGCGGATGATATCAACCCACTCAAGCAGGACCTGGGCAAAGCCCGTCCGCTGGTAGTGGTGGAACTCGACTCCGGCAACCCCACGTTGGCCACCCTGAAGAAGCAACTGGAAGACCCTGCCACCAAGCAGTCCTTCGAAGAGCGCAACATGGTGTTCTACACCGTGTCGTTTGGCAGCATCGGTGCCGAAGGCGAGAAGTTCGCCAAGGACCCCAAAGACGCCAAGAAGCTCACCCCGCCAGAAACCAACGCACTGATCCGCGCCCTCAAGCTCGGCGCTGGCAGCGGCACCAAGGTGATCCTGGTGGGCAAGGATGGCGAGAAGAAAGTCGAGAAGACCGTACCGCCGGATACCCTCGACTTGAAGGAATTCTTCAGCGCCATTGACCAGATGCCCCAGGCTGAAAAAGACCTCGCCGCGCCGGCTGAGCCTGAGCCTGCAGCGGCCGCCCCGGCCAAGGGCGGAAAGCCTGCCAAACCGGTCAAGGCGGGCAAGCAGCCTGCTCAGCAACTCGACGACTGAAATACATAAACGAGCCTGGCACACATCCAAATGTGGGAGCGGGCTTGCTCGCGAAAGCGGTGTGTCAGCAAACGATGTGCTGACTGATCCACCGCGTTCGCGAGCAAGCCCGCTCCCACACAAGCCCGCTCCCACATCGGGTTCAGCGGCGTGCTTCAGATTGTTTGCGCACCGGAAACGGAAAGTAGAAAAACCGCAAGAACGCCACACGCTTGATCACTTCCCCGATCAACAACGGCACTACCACCGCCACGACCAGCCCAACGCACGCCGCCACAAACGGATGCAGCCCCACGCGCTCCATCAGATCAAAGGTCTTGTGCTGGATTTCGCCATGGAAGATCAACAGGATCAAGGTGGACTGGCCCACGTAGGTCATCGCTCGCGTCAGCAGCCCCGATACCATGACTACCCGCGCCAACGCCCAGCACACGTACACGCCAATCACTGCCAGCAGGCTGGTCCACACCCAGTGATCGTAGCGTCGTTGCGCCAGGTCCATGGTGTCGCCTCGCCAGAGGAACACGGCTGCAAACAGCGCCGCTGCAACCAGCAAGGTCAGCAGCGAACCTTCATGCCGGCGCAACCAGTCCCGCAGCAGGTAGCCCATGATGAAACAGGCGCTGCTGATCAGGGTGATATCGATGCTGAACGGCAGGCCCGGCAGCACCCAAGTCTGCCCGCCGAAAGTCACCGGCAACTGCCAGAACAGCGGCAGTATCCAGGTGCCGATCAGCAGCATCAGCGCCATCAGCGCGCAATTTACCGCCAGCGGCAGGCGTTGGATCAGCCGCAGTACCGCCCAACTGAACAGGATCACCACCCAGAAGTGCGGCAGGAACCACAGCGCCTGCCACGGAATGGTGTCCACCGAGGCGTACAGCACGCCGCCGATGTCCGGCAGCAATGGTTGGCCGCGTAGCACGTCGCGCACGATCACGTAGACCAGCATGGTGAAGAAAAACGGCTTGAGCAGGCCGTCGGCCTTGCGTATCGCCATCTCGCCGAAGGGTTGCTCCGGCTTGAACAGCACGCCGGACAGAAAGAAGAACAACGGCAACACGAACGAGGCCAGGATCGGGTACATCAGCTCCCGTGACGTGGCCACGAACCAGCTGTGGGCATACACGATCACCAGGATGCCGATGCCTTTGGCAATGTCCATTTGAATCCAGCGATTTTTCACCTGCGTGCTCCCGATCGAATGTTCATGCCTTGCGCCATGGCTTGAGCCACAGCCCCATCCCCAGCAACACCACGGCGCCGGCCAGGGTGCTCAGCCCCAGTTGCAGCCACACGCCTGCAATGCGAAACAGCGCCAGCGCGGCCAAGCCCATCAGCACGGCGCTGAGCAGCCATTGCCGCGCCCAGGGCAGCGCATCGAGCAGGGCCTGGCGGTGCATCAGCAGCAGTGCGGTGCAGATCACCCCGGCCAGCGCGGCCAAGGGGATGCCGGCGAGGCCGAACACAAAGGGCAGGGCGCCCAGCAGCAACACGTTGACCAGGCTACCCAACAGTTCGCAGCGCAATGGCTGGCGCGTGTCGCCCGCGGCGTAGGCATAGCGCGCGAGCAGTGCGTTCCAGGCGCCGAATACCAGCGGCACGGCAAACCAGGCCAGCAGCAGCGGGAGCGGCGAGTCCGCCGATTGCTTGGGCAGCAGTAACGCCACCAGGCTCGGCGCTGCCGCCACCAGGCCGACACCGGCGGGCAGCGTCAGCACGCTGGCGGTTTCCAGGCCGCGCTTGAGCAGCGCCAGGCGCTCGTCGCCCTGGCGGCGGCTCATCATGCCCAGCAGCACTTGATTGAGGCTCATCAGGGCAATCAGCGGCAGGTTCATCAGCTTGCGCGCCAGGTTGACCCAGGTCACCGCGCCTTCGCCCAGTAGCGACGCCACCAGCCGTTCGATCAACGCCAACCCTTGGCTGGCGCCGTTGCTCAACAACAGCGGGCCGATGCGCTGGCCCAGTTCACGCAAGGGCGCAAATGAAAGCTGCCAACGCCACGGCCGCCAGCCCTGGCGCCATACGGCCGGCAGCATCGCGAGCGGCATCAACAGGCTGCCGGCCAGACAGGCCAGGGCCAGCGCGTGAGGTTGGGTCGCAGTGCCGGCCAAGGCGAGGTAGGTCACCGGCGGCAGGTTGAACAGCAGCGAGCCCAGCCCCGCCAGCACAAAGCGTTCACTGGCCTGCAACGGAATGCTGAACAACGCATGCAGCATCAAGCCCGGCACGCACCACGCGACGATCTGCAGGTTGCTCGCCGCCAGCGCTGTGGCGGAAGCGGCCAACCCCGGGCCGAGCAACTGCACCAGCCAGGGCGCCAATAGCGTCAACAACAGGCTGGTGACCAAGGCGATCACCATTAGCGCGGGAAACAACACCGCCAGCCAGTCCAACCGCTCGCCATCCTTGCGCGCCAGGTACAACGGTAATGCGGCAGCGCTCAGCACGCCGCCAGCGAGGGACATGCGTAGCGCCTCGGGCAAGAACAGCGCGATCAGGAACGCATCACTGCGCTCCCCCGCGCCCCAGGCCGCCACCAGCAGCCATTCCCGCGCAAAGCCCAGGCACAGGCCCAGCAGGGTCGCCAGGGTCAGCCAGACGGCGGAGCCGAGCATCAGTGGCGCACGCCATCGGGCAGCGGCTCGGCCACATCCACGCGCTTGACCTGGCGCAGCCGCGCCGGGAACAAGCGCCGCGCCTCCAGCACATTGATCCCCACCATCAACCAGAACAGCGCCACCATCACCACCGCAAAGCTGAAGTAGTGGTCGAACAGGCCACTGACCAGCGCCGACAGAATCCCCGCTGTGGTACCCAGCCACAGCGCGTTGTCCTGGGTCAGGCGGATCGGGCCTTTCTCCGGACGCGCCTCACGCCACCAGCGCACCGTCACCGCGACGAAGAACAGCATGCCGACAATGCCGATCTTGTAGATGTAGTTCAGCCACAGGTTGGAAATCCCCAACAGATGGGTGCCCGGCACCGGTGGGTCGACCTTGAAGCCGATGCCCAGCGGATACGCCGCCACCGCTTGGGGGAACATGCGGTACTCGTCGAAACGCACCTCGGTACTGGCGTTGTCCGACGAGAAAATCGTCGCCAGACGCTCCTGCAACGGTGGGTACGCCATCACCAGCGCCACTGTCAGCGCCGCGCCGATCATCAGCAGGCGGCCGGTGTAAGGCACGCGCCGCGAGGCCATCCACAACAATACCAACGCCAGGCTGACCATGGCACCACGGCTACTGGCCAACAGCAATGCCGCCGCCCCCAGGCACGCCACGCCCAAACCCAGCGCGCGTTTCCAGCCTTGTTCGGTCATGCCGTAGCAGAACGCCAAGGGCAACAGCAGCGCCATGATCCCGCCGATGGCATTGGGGTGGGTCCAGGGCGAGCCCATGCGCGGGGACATCGCCTCCAGGCCGAATTTCAAGGTCTCGAAGTTGGCGTAGTTGAACAACCCCAGGATCGGCGCGATGCCCGCGCCCGAGCGGGTGTACACGAACACTGCAATCGACAGCACCAGCATTGCGAGGGTGCCGAGCAGCAGGGCAATCACCAGGGATTCGCGGTGCTTGCGGTCCACCAACAACTGGGCGGCGAGGAACACCCCCGACAGGTTCAGCAACCAGCGCAGCCAGTTCGCCACGCCGCTGCTGTCGGCGTGGGTGATCACCTGGCCGACGATGAAGGGGAACACGCTGAACAGCATCAACCACAACAGCATCTGGTCGGTGGGGCGCCGGGCGAACGGCGTCCCATCGGGCATACGCGACAAAAACCGGTGCCACACCACGGCGCCCCAGGTCAGGGCCAGGATCGCCTCGCTCACCGTGGTACGAATACCCAGGTTGACCGTTGAGTACGGCATGAATGTCGCCATGACGGCAAACAGCAACAGGCCCCAGAACGGAAAGCGCAGAATAGTCACCGCCCCCGCCAGGCCGATCACGGCAAGGAACGCCTTGGCCGGTGACAGCAATAGGGCCAGCGCACCAAACAGCAGGCCGAACAGGATCGCGACGACGCTTGCCAAATTCACTCTCACGTCAGCTCCTCAATCAGTTCGGCCAGGCGTTGGCGGTAGGCGTGCTGGTTGAAGCGCTCTGCCCACAACCTATGTTGCTCGGGTGATTCTGCATCCGGGCGTGCGGCCAGGCTGAGCATCAACTGCACCAGCGCCGCACCATCGGTGGGCGAGAAGCGTGGCGCTGACGGCGGAGTGATTTCGTCCAGTGAGGTACCGCTGGCCACCGCCACCGGCGTACCGACGCTAAGGGCTTCGATCACCGGCAAGCCAAAACCTTCGGCATAGGACGGTTGCCACAGGCGCGACGCCTGGCGATACACCGCGTGCAGTTCGGCATCCGACACGCCACTCAACGCGCGAATCCCAGGCAACGTGCGCTGGGCTTCAGGCAAATGCTCCAGGCTACCCACCAGCACCAACTCGGGTATTTCGGGGGATTGGCTGCGCGCCTGCTGCCAGGCGTCCACCAGGAAGGGCACGTTCTTGCGCAACTCGCGGGTGCCCACCAGCAACCAATAACGCTCAGGTAACTGGCGTGCGCTGATCTCCGCGGGCAGCTCGAAAAACCCGTCGACCTGGTTGGGCAGCACGCGAATCTTGCCTGCTGCCTTGGGAAACAACCGCGCGGTTTCGTCGGCGCTGTACTGCGACGGCGTCCATACGCGGTCGGCGCTGTGCACGGCCCAGGCAATCGACAGGCGATCGCTGGTCTTGTAGATCAGCGCCTTCATGCGGTTGGCGTGGTAATTGTTCAAGGTGATCTGGAACAGGTCATGCAGCAGCACCACGGTGCGCAAACCCTTTGGCTTGGGCGCCAGCGGCAGGCCCATGTTGAAGGTGCTGATGTACAGGTCGATGTGCTGCTCGCGCAATGCGCGTGGCAAAAAACCGGCCTCGTAGCGCAGGCGATGGTGTGGCTGGTGCATCGCGGTCTTGGCGCAACCCCACGCCGGGCAATGGGCCTGCAAGCGGGTTTCGTCGCCCAGGGGCGCCACGGTAAAGCGTTCAAGCTCGACGTTGGGTAAGGCCCGCAAGCCCGCTTCCAGCGCGTACACCTGGCGACTGATCCCCGATTGCGGTGAGGTGCCGACGGTGCGGTAGTCCAGGCCTATACGCATGCGGGCTCCTTTTGATTCAACGGTGCCAGGGTCGCATATACCTGTTCCAATTGGCTGGCGGCAACGCTCCAGTCATGGGCGCGGCGCACGTAGGCACGGCCGGCTTCGCCCATAGGCGCGGCAGCCTCGGGAAATTGCAGCAGGCGTACCACTGAGTCCGCCAGGCTGGCGGCAGTCTGGCCGCCCAAGTAGTCCAAGCCTTCCACCAAATCCAAGCCTGAGACACCTTGCTCGGTACTCGCCAGCGGCAGGCCGGCGGCCAGGGCTTCAAGCACTTTCAACTTGGAGCCACCGCCATGGCGCAACGGCGCGAGGAACACCGAACTGCTCGATTGCAGGTCCAACAGGTTCGGCACAAAACCTTGCCACTCGATACGTGGGTCTTTCCAGCGCTCACGCCAACTGCCCGGCATGCCGAAGCCACACACGCTCATGCGCGCGTCCGGGCAGCGCGCCCAAACCTTGGGCAGAATCTCGTCCAGTGCCCACTCGATGGCGTCCACATTGGGTGCGTATTCGTAGTTGCCGAGGAACAGCACACGGCGTGTCGAAGGGTCGGGCTGGGCCGCAGCGAAGTGATCACAGTCCACGCCATTGACCACCACCGATACTGGTTTGCCGGCGATGGTTGCCAGCACTTGCGCATCGCTGTCGGTCACTGCCACCACGTGTGCGGCTTGACGCATCACCCGGCGTTCCCACCGCGAGTAGCGCCACTGATCGTAGCGAATGAACGGCAGCGCCCAGCCCGGCAAACGGTCATAGGTCGCGGCGCCGAGGGCCGATTCGACGTTGTGTTCGGTCAGCACGAATGGCTGGGATTGGCGCGCCAGCACGTCCTCGTAAGGTTGGAAGGTGTAGCTGTGCTCGATCTGCACCACGTCCCAATGCTCGTCCAGCAACTGGTTGAAGGTGTCCTGCAATGCTCCCGACAGGCCATTCACACTCGCCAGCAATGGGTAGGGCGCAAACAACCCGGCCAGCAGGGTTTTATAGCTGCGCAAGGGGCGACGCGGCAGGATGATCACTTGCTCCAGAAACGCTTCCAGCACCTGGCGGTCGGTGGGCGACACCGGGTGTTTGTCATGCAGCAGCAAGGTGATGCGATGCCCGCGCGCAGCCAGGCTGCGCAGCAGGTGGAACTGGCGCGTCTTGCCGCCGCTGGTGGCAGGCCAGGGCGAGTAGGGCAGGATCCATAAAATGCGCATGGCAGGCTCTACTCCCATACCAGAATTTGCAGGTTCGGTTTTACCGCGACGGTCAGCCCATCGCTGCCACTGACAGGGGTTTGCGTGCTGCGCAACGGGTCGTACAAGGTGGCACTTGATAGCCCGGGCAAGTGCGCGTTGCCGCCCTCGGCCGACCAGAAGAACCAGAGTTTTTTGCCGTCGGCGCGGCTCCAGCCGATGCTGAACAGGCCGTCAGGCAATTGGTCGGCCTGCGGTGGGTCGCCGGGGGTGAGTTGCGGGCCACTGACATCGAGGAAATTTTTCAGCGCGGTGTACGCAGGCTTGGGGTTGGCGTCGATGTCGAGCAAGCCGTAGAACTGGTCACGCACGCTGGCGCGCTGGTCCAGGTCGCTCAAGGTGAACAGGAAGATCCGGTCGAAATCCATCGCACTCATCAGCGCCAGGCGCCGCACGATGTAATCGGCCTGGCCTTGTTGGGTGATGATGTCCTGCGCGTCCTTGGGGCCTGGGTAAGTGGACCAGCCCCACTCGGTGCTCCACAGCGTTTGCACGCCGCCGTTGCGCAGGGCCTGGTTGAGCGTGGTGGTCTTGGCGATAAAGTCCAGGTTAGCCGGGTCGTTACCCTCGGGCAGTTGGGTGTAGGGGTGATAGGAAATCACCGTGTTCAGGCTCGCGACGCCCAGGGCGCCGAGGGCGTCGAACATGGTCTGGCCGTTGGGCATTTCGCTGAAGAAGGCCATGCCGGCGGCGACCACCGGTTTTGTGGGATTCACCCCGCGCAAGGCGCCCGCCGTGGCGGTCAACAGTGCGGCGAAACCAGCGGGGTCGGCCACTGGGCGCCAGAAGCCCAGCAGGTTTGGCTCGTTCCATACCTGCCACGCATCGACGCTGGGATAGCGCTGGGACAGCAGCGCCATGCGGGTGGCGAATACGCTCGGGTCCTTGGGCGGGTACTGGTCCTGATAAGGCGCACCCGGCGGCGCGGTGGTGGCGAAGGACGCCGAGCCCACCAGGTAAAACACCGACTTGAGCTGGTTGCTCTGCAGGTTGCCCACCAGTTGGTCCAGGGTGGCGACCTGGTACTGGTTCTCCACCGGCTCCAGTTGATCCCAGTGCAAATCGAGGCGCACCCACTCCAGCCCAAGGGCCTTGAGGCGGTCGATCTGCATCTGGTAACGCTGGGGGCTGAACCACAGGAACTGCGCGTTCACCCCCAGGAAATCCTTCCACACCACCACCTTGCTGCCCTTGAGCACATGGTTCTCGGCGTCGGCCGGGCGCCCCCACAGGAACGCGGTAACGCCCAGTACGGCAACCACCGCAAGGGTCGCAAGAAAGGTGGGTTTACGCGCCATAAGGGGCTCCTGCAATGGCCTGTTCGAAGAGCTGCTTGAACTTCAGCGCGGTCAACGGCCACAGGCGTTCGCGGCCGATTTCACCGGCGCGCTCGGCCCAGTCCCGGGCCAGCAGCGGCGTGCGCGCCAGGCGCAAAATCTGTTCGCTCAAGGCGGCCACATCACCTTCGGGGTAAATGGCGCCGTTGCCGCTGGCGACTTCTTCGGCAAATGCGCGCGCATCGGAGGTGATCGCGCCCCGCCCACAAGCGGCAGCCCAAGACAGCGCACCACTGGTGCCGCGCTGGCGTCCCAACAGGCCGAGTTTTTTCGATTCGCGGTATGGCAGCACCATCACATGGTGGGCCTGGATAGTTTGTGCGATTTCATCCGCCGGCAGGTTCAGCCGCCAGTCGATGGAATCGGTCAGGCCCAGTGCGGCGATTTGGCTGTTGAGCTGCTCCAGGTAGTTACCCCCCGCGCCAAAGGCCATTTCCGCAGCGGTACCGCCGGCCAGGGTCAGCCGCACGCGGTCGCGCAGTTCGGGGGCTTTTTCGAATGCATTGGCCAAGGCCTGCACCAGATCCTCGATGCCTTTGCCTCGGTAGATAAACCCAAAGTACAGCAAGCGCAGGGTGTCGAGGGGCGGCAACGGTGCCGGTGCAATCGCCAGGTTGGCGTGGTTGATCACCGCCACTTTGCCAGGCGGCAACTGCATGCGTTGGCTCAGGCAATCGGCACCCAGGCGGGTGAGGGTGACCAAGCGGGTCAGGCCTTTGGCGACGTGGCGTTCTTCGCGCAGGGTCAGTGGGTCGGCCAGCACGACCGCTGCCTGCGGCAACGGGCTGGGCAGACGCTCCAGCAGGTTCAGTGGAAAGGGCAGGTGTTCACGGCGCCACACGATGCGCTCGGGATCATGCACGGTGGCCGTTAGCGGCAACTGCGGGTAGGCCTTGCGCAGCTCACGCAGGGCAAGGAATTCCCCCAGCCGCCCGCCGCCAAGTTCGGCATGCACCAGGTCCACGGAGTGCCAGTCAAACCCACCGATGGCCTGCTTGATCGCCTCGCTGTTACCCGCTACTTCGGCCATCGGCGTCACCACCGTTACGCCGAGCTGCTCCAGTGCCTCACGGAAATGGTTCGCGTAGTCGGCAATGCCGTTTTTTTCCGGTGGCAGCGGGGCGAGCAGGGCGATACGCATCAGAACGCTCCCCGGTACTTATTGATGGTTTCCAGGACTTTGCTCGGCACTTCCAGCTTGCGCCGGTTGATGATGATGCCGTCCACCTTGCCGAACGCGGTGTTGAGGATCGACAGCGCATGTTCCACCACCGGCACGGTGCTCTTGTGCGCTTCCACCACCAGGGCGATCAGGTCGGCACGACGCAGGGTGACAAATGCCTCACGGTTGGCCAGCAAGGCCGACGCGTCCAGCAGCACCACTTCGCCGGGCTCGGCCGGGGCCAGGCCACCGACCCGCACATTCACGCCGTTCTCCAGCAGCAGTTGGCGCAACTGCTCCACCACAAAGGTCACGCCTTCGCCGTGGCGTGCCGAGGTCAGCCCGAGGGTCAGGCCCTGCTCGGCAATGCGGTCGGGCTTGAGCAGGCTGTACAGCCGGTAAATGCTTGCGTTGAACGCGTTGGTACTCTGCGCGGTGGTGGTGTCCAACTCCGGCAGGGTGGTCCACAAGCGCAGGCCGAACTTGCGCTCCACCAGGCCGCCGTCGTGGATGCGCTGATCCATCAGGTAGCACAGGTAGATCACCAGCAGGCCGACGACGATGGCAAACGGGATCGCCAACAGCAGCATCACCAGGGTTTTCGGGAAGATGCGGCCTGGGTTCAGGGTGGCTTCTTCGATCACCGCGATGTTGCTGATCTGGCTGTTATCCAGCTCGCGGTCGATACGCGATTTTTCCAGGTTGTCCACATACAGCGCGTAGTTGCGCTCGGCGGCGCCCAGCTCGCGGGAAAGGCGCGTCAATTCCGGCTCGATCTCAAGGGCTTGCTTGCGTTGGGTTTCCAGGTTCACCAGTTGTTTTTGCTGCTGTACCAGCTGGGTACGCAGCGCCTGGTTGTTGCTGGTCTCATCCAGCAGCACTCGCTGCAAGTGGATTTCCAGGGTGTTCGGCGCACGGTTTTCCGAGGCCTGCACGGTGTTGCTTTCGCTGGCGACCTGGGCCTGCATCGCACGGATCGACGCATCCAGGGCTTTGACCGGCGGCGCGTTGTCCGTGTAGGTGCGCATCATGTCGGCCTTTTCCAAAAACTTCTGGTTAAGCAGGCGACGCAAGTCCTGTTGCTGCGGGTTCAGTGCGATCTGGCGCACCGTGGTCACTTCCTTGGGCTGGGTCTTGAGCTGCTCGCGGGTGCTGGCGATGGCACTGTCGGAAGAGGCGATCAACCGCGTGGTGTTGAAGGTCTCGCCACGCAGCACGTTGATGCGTTCGGACAAATCTTCCAGGCGGTCGGTGATGCTCGCCGCGCCGATTTCATTGAGGTGCGTAAGGATCTGTTCCTTGTAGCCCTTGATCTCGGTGGCACTGGTGCTCACCTGGCCTTCATAGAAGGCATACAAACTCTTGCGCCCCAGGGCCTGGGTGCGTTCATTGATATAGGTTTCGACCCAGTCCTTGACCACGGCCTGGGCAATCTCCGGGTCGCCCCAGGTGAAGCTGATGTCCATTACCGTGGAGCCGGCGGCGTGGCTCACTTCAAAGCTTTTCTCCAGGCTGGCGGCCAGGCGTTCGACCGGCGTGGTTTTTTCCACGATGCCGATGGATTCAAGCACCACGCGAACGCCGCCGAACACCGCGCCAATACCCTCCTTGACGTAGTGCTTGGTGAGCTTCCAGAACCCTTGCGGCGGTGGTGCATTTTCGATGAGTTCCAGGTAGTGCTCGGCCACTGTGCGCACAATCGGGCGCCCGGTGAGCAGGCGTTCCTCATCGACAATCGGGTCACGCTGGGTGCTGGGCATCACCAGCGCCTGGCGGTTGCTGATCTCGATGGGCAAGGTCGAATCACGGCCCGGTTTCACCAGCAGGCGCGCAGTGGATTCGTACTTGGCCGGCAGCAGGAACGCCCCCAGCAGAATGATCACCAGCGCCGCAATCGCCGCCAGTTTGAACTCACGCCGGAAGATGAAGAACAAGCGCAGAAGATCACGAAAAGAACGGATCTCGATCATGGGATGTCGCTCCTTTAGTTATTGCCGCCGCTGGTTCGGGTGTAGTTGTAGCCAACCCCAATGGACTTGGTGAACGGGATCAGTTGGTTCAAGTAGGTGTCCACGCCCTGGATGCGTTCGCCGACGTTGGACTTGGGCACGAACACCACGTCACCGCGTTGCAGGCGTACGGGTTTGCGCCCGTTGGGGCCGGTTTTGAGCAGTTGGCTGAAATCCAGGAAGTAGGCGCGGTAAGCGCCCTGGGCATCCTCGCGCAGCAGCGCAACCATGCTGGCATCGCCCGCCGGGTTCACCCCACCGGCGCCGAGGATGGCTTGTTCCAGGGTGTTGGCCGTGGCGATCTGCACCGCCGTCGGGTTGTTCACCGCGCCGCCGACGATTACCGAATTGCCCGGCGCCTGGTTGATGTTCACGGTCACGCTCGGTTCGCGGTAGGTGTTGGCGAGCCGGGTAGTCAGCTCCTTGGCCAGCTCTGAAGGCTGGCGCCCGGCGACCTGGATCGGCCCTAGGAACGGGTAGTTGATCTTGCCGTCGTTCTGCACCGTGTACAGCGTCAGCTCGTAGATGGTGCTGACGTTGAACGCCGACAGCGTCGGCATCTCGCCGGCATCGCGCACGATACGCAACTGGTCGCCGATTCGGATGCGCTCCACCACCGGCGGCAGTTGGGCCAACTGGTCGAGGGCGCGCTTGCCGTCTTCGATGGTCTGGCTGTCCGGCGGCACGATGCGCGCCGGTGTATTGCAGGCGGCCAAGGCCAGCATGGCCAGGACGAGCACGGTTCGTTTCATCAAGGGGGACTTCCTGTAGGTCATGCGACTCACCTCCAATAACCGGGAAACATGCTGATGCGTCGCTTGATCGCGAGAGGCAGGCGCCGCTCCAGATGGCCCAACCGGTAGCCGAGCAATTTGAACGCGCTGCGCACCAGTACCTCGGGGACGCGGTGCAAGGCACCGGCCTTGCGCAAGGCGGCGAGTTCGGCCAGCACATAGCGCTTGCCTTCGCCGCCTGCGTCGCCAAAGGCTTGCTTGATCCACGGTTCGCGACCGTAGAACACGCCAATGTCGAAGTAGCGGTGAAACTCATCCATGAGTTTGTAATCGTGAGAGTGGTGCACCAGCGCCGTGGCGGCGTAGCGCACCTTGTAGCCTTCGAGCAGCATGCGCGCGGCCACGAATGCGTCTTCGCTGCCGATCACGTCCTTGGGAAAACCGCCCACCGCCTCCAGCGCACTGCGCCGGTACACGGAAAACGAGTCCGAGCTGAAACAGGTCTTGATCCCCAATTCCGGCGCGTCAGCCAGGCTTTTGCTGCGGCTGTGCTCCGGGTAGTTGAAGTGCCGAGACTGCGCGCCCAGCACACCCGCGTCGGGGTGGGGCAACTGGCGGCCGTAAGCCACGCCGTTGAGTGGATCCTGCTGCAGTTCATCCAGCAGATTGGCGAAGGTTTCGGGCGTTGCAGGGATGGCGTCCTGGGTCATCACGATCAACGCATCGCCGCCCACCTGTTCACTGGCCCAGCGCCGGGTGCCGCCGTGGTTGAAGTCACGCGCATCGATCACCTCGACCCGTGCCCCAAACTCGCGAAAGCGCGCCACGGTGTCATCGCTGGAGGCACTGTCCACCACCAGCATCTCGTCAGGTTGCAGGGTTTGCATTTTCAGCGCTGGCAGCAGGCGGGCCAGGTGGCTGGAGGCGTTACGGGTCGGGATGATCAGTGAGGTACGCATGTCATTTTTTCACGTCGGCGGGCGCACGGCCGTAGATGTCATCGAAGCGCACAATGTCGTCTTCGCCCAGGTATTCGCCGCTCTGCACTTCGATCATCACCAGGTCGATGATGCCGGGGTTGGTCAGCCGGTGTTTGTGCCCGGCGGGAATGTAGGTGGACTCGTTGGCGTTGATCAGGAATTCGCGCTCGCCATTGGTGATCTGCGCCGCACCGCTGACCACCACCCAGTGTTCGCTGCGGTGGTGGTGCATCTGCAACGACAACGATGCCTGGGGCTTGACCACGATGCGCTTGATCTTGAAGCGGCTGCTTTCCTCCAGCACCGTGTAGGTGCCCCATGGCCGGGTGACGGTGCGGTGCAGGCTGTACGCCGGATGGTTCTGGCGCTTGAGCTCGGCAACGATGTAGCGCACATCCTGGCTGCGGTTGGCGTCGGCGATCAGCAGCGCATCCGGAGTGTCGACAATGATCAGGTCACGCACGCCGACGGCGCCGAGGACGCGCTTGGGGGAGTCGATGTAGCAGTCGTGTACGTCATGCAAGATCGCTTCGCCGTTGACCTGGTTGCCATGGGCGTCGCTGGGGGTGAGCTGGCGCAGGGCTTCCCATGAACCGATATCGCTCCAGCCGATGTCGCAGGGCACCACGGCGACTTTTTTGGACTGCTCCATCAGTGCCACGTCGATGGAAATATCCGGTGCACTGCCGAAGGCGTCCGCGTCCAGTTCACGCTGGCGCGAAGTTTTGTTTTGCAGGCTTTGGCTGTGTTGCAGCGCGGCGGTGGCTGCGGTGAGTACATCCGGCGCGTGGGCGGCGAGTTCGTCCACCAGGGTGCTGGCCTTGAAGCAAAACATGCCGGCGTTCCACAGGTGCTTGCCGCCGTCGAGGTAGCCCTGGGCGGTGGCGAGGTCGGGTTTTTCGACAAAACGTTTGACGCGATAACCGGTGTCCAGGGCCTCGCCTTGTTCGATGTAGCCAAAGCCGGTTTCCGGGTGATCGGGCTGGATGCCAAACGTCACCAGGTAGCCGGCTTCGGCCAGGTCGCGGGCCTGGGTGACAGCCTCGGCGAATGCCACTTCGTTAAGGATCAAATGGTCGGCCGGCATCACCAGCAACTGCGCCTGATCACCAAAATGCTCCTGCACATGCAGCGCCGCCACGGCAATCGCCGCTGCCGTGTTGCGGCCAAAGGGCTCCAGCAGCAGGTCCAGGGGCAGGTGGGCCTTGTTCACCCCCCGGTAGTCATCCAGGGTGCGAAACAACAGGTCGCGGTTGGTCACTGTGAGCACGCTTTCCACACCGGGCAGTTTGGCGGCGCGCTGGAAGGTCTTTTGCAGCAGGCTCTGGCCGTCACGCATGCGCATGAACGGCTTGGGCATGTTCTGCCGGGACACCGGCCACAGCCGCGTGCCCGAGCCACCGGAAATGATGCAGGGTATCAATCCGTTGAGGGTATTCATCAATAGACCTCCTTGGTGGACAGGACGGCCGGAACCGTCATGAAGACGATGTACAAGTCAAACCACACCGACCACTTGGAGATGTACTCCAGGTCGTACTCGACACGTTTCTGGATCTTGTAGAGGGTGTCGGTCTCGCCCCGGTACCCGTTGATTTGCGCCCAGCCGGTGATGCCTGGTTTTACCCGGTGCCGCGAGCTGTATTCGCTCACCGCCACCTCGAAAGGAATGCCTGCGGCCTTGGTTGCCGTAGCGTGGGGACGTGGCCCGACCATCGACATATTGCCCAGCAGCACGTTGAACAGCTGCGGCAGTTCGTCGATGCTGGTCTTGCGGATGATGCGGCCTACACGCGTGATGCGCGGGTCCTGGCGGGTGGTCTGGCGTTCGGCGGTGAAGTCGCTCTGGTCGGTGAACATCGAGCGGAACTTGAACACGCGGATTTCGTTGTCGTTGTAGCCATAGCGGTTCTGGCGAAACAGCACCGGACCCTTGGAGTCGAGCTTGATCGCAATGGCCGTTGCCAGCATCACCGGCGACAACGCCACCAACGCCAGACTGGCCAGCAACAAATCCTCCAGGCGCTTGATCACTGGCGACCATCCGCGCAGTGGCAGTTGCGAGGTGTTGAACATCAGGATGCCGCCCACATCGGTGATCTTGCTGTGGCCGTAGCGCAGGGCCGCCATGTCGGGCACCAGCATCACATTCACCGACATCTGCCGCAGGCGATTGACCAACCCGTGAATACGCTGCTCGGCGGCCCAGGGCAGGCAGATCATCACTTGGTTGACCTGTTCGGCGCGGATCAGTTTTTCCAGGTCACGGGAGTTGCCGAGCAAGGGCAGGTTGCTCAGCTCCTTGGGGATGCGTTCGGTGCGGTCGTCGATAAAACCGATCAGGCCGGAGCGAATGTCACCATTGCGCTGCAGGTGATCGGCAACATGCACGGCAGTGTCGGTAAAGCCCAGGATGACTGTGCGTTGCAGGTATTTGCCCTTGCGCATCAGGTTGCGATAGAGGCGCAGCATCACCAGGCGCTCCACGCAAAACAGCGCCAGGCTGAAGACGTACCACACCGCCAGGTTACGTGGGGTCAGTTGGGGGAACATCTGCAGGATCTGGTACATAAACAGCAGGATGCAAAACGCCGCCGACCAGGCCTTGACCTTGGTTTTCAGGCGCAGGCGGTTGCTGAACAGCTCTTCGGAGTAAATGCCCAGCGCCTGGAACAGAATGATGGTCAGGACCGCGAAAAACAGCAGCAGCCCAAGGAAGTGAGGGCGCAGCGCGGGCTCCATCGGGTCGATGAAAAACACCAGGACCAACGGGGGCAGAATGGCACTCAGGCCATGAATGAATTTGACGAAGACAACAAAAAACTCAACAAAACCGGCACGCGTTAAAAACAAGCTATCGACGGACGACTTCTCTCGCATAAAACATCCCTCATTGCACTCCAGACTCACTGCTCGGTTGTTTCCTCTATAAGGCGGTAGGCTGCTTTATAGGGGGAAAGTCGAACTACGGCTGCTCTGGGTAATACGCAATTACCTATCTAACCCAAGGGAATTTGCGGGGGTAGTGACTAAAGGAGTGTCCCCTTAATGTGCTTTGTCAATGAATTGACGATGGTGCGGAGGCGGCATGCTAGACAGGTTAATCAGTCTTTTTTGCGGCATTTTATTGACATTCCTTGTCCGGACACTCGGTTATGGGGTGTGTTTTGGAGTGTAGGAACAAATGTGAGATTTTTCCTGCATAAAGAAAAAACCTTTTTCCACAAGAGGCAGGAAAGGGGGGCGACAAGAAGGTGGCAAGGCGCACTTAGTGCCCTGCCACCGGGGCTTTCGTAGAATCAGAAGTTGCCTTTCAAACTAACCGTGAAATTGCGCGGCTCACCGTAGAAGTTGCCCCAGGATGCTGTACCGACGGTGTTGTAATAGCTTTTATCGAACAAATTGTTGCCATTGAGCGCCACGGTCCAGGTGTCATCCAGGCGATAGGCCAGGCGAGCGCTCCACACCGCGTAGCCGGGCTGTTCCAGCTTGATGGTCTGCATGCGGTAGTTACTGCTTTGGGCATTGACGCCGGTGCCTACGCTCCATTTCGACAGAGCGCCGTCGAGCTGGTAGTCACCCCATAGCCGCAGCATGTGCCGAGGCACGTAGGTGTTGGAGGAGCCGCCTTCGATCTTGCTGTCGATGGTCTTCAGGGCTTTTGTCTGGGTATAGGTGTAGCCGCCGAACACCTGCAGGCGTTCGAGCAGTTCGCCGCTGACTTCGGCCTCCACGCCTTGGGCCCGCACCTTGCCGGTGTCGGTATAGCAAAAGCCATCGGCGGAGGTGGAGCAGAGGCGGGTGAAGTCGGTTTCGGCACCGTTTTTCTCGAGGGCGCGGAACAGTGCCAGGGAGCTGTTCAGGCGCCCGTCGAACCAATCGCCCTTGATGCCCAACTCGTAGTTGTCACCGACTTTCGGCTTGAGCGGCGCACCGTCGGCGGTGGCGTAGGCGCTTTGCGGCTGGAAGATATCCGCGTAGCTGGCGTACACCGACAGGTGCTCGTTGAGGTCGTAGATCAGTGCGGCGAACGGTGTGACCTCACCGGTTTCCTTCGAGCGTGCGTCCTGCAACGACCATTCGCCCCAACCCAGGCTGTAGGACTGGCGACGGTTTTCGTACCAGCTCACGCGGCTGCCCACAATGAACATCAGCGGTTCGGCCAGGCGCAGGCGCAGTGTGGCGTAGGTGCCGTATTGAGTGGCGGTTTCCTTGATCGTGCTGCCGCGGTACATGTTCGGCCAGAAGGTGTTGTCGGCCGGCTCAGGCATATGGTGGTTGGGGGTGTAGATGCCCTGGCGCGTGGGCAGGTTCTGGATCGCATACACGTCGTCCTGGGTGCCACGGCTGCCGTTGGCGCCGAGGATCAATTCGTGCTGCAGGCCGAAGGCTTCGAACTTGCCGTCCAGGTAGGCGTCGAGGCCATAGTCGCGGTGGTCGTAGTCCATCAACGCGGCATAGGAGAGGGCCGTTGGCGCCGGGTCGCCGTAGTTGATGGTGCCTTCGCTGGCGGCGTACTTGGTGTCTTGCAGGTTGCGGCTGTGCACGGCGGCGACCTTGAGTTTCCAGTCCTCGTTGAGCTGCTGGGTGAGGTCGACAAAAAACGTGGTGCGTCGGCTTTGCCAGTCGTTCCACGCCTGGCCCAGGCACGTCGAGCGGCTGAGGTGGGCGCTTTTGCCGTCGGCGTAGCGCGGCAGGCCGCCCCAGCATGGGGTGGCGTCGACATCTTCGTAGCTGGCGCCAACGCCCAGGGTGGTGTCCGGGCTCAGGTCGAAGTCCAGGGCGCCATAGAACGCCTGGTCCTTGCGCTTGGCAATGTCCATGTACGAGCCGCGATCCTGCTGGCTGATCGCGGCACGACCGCGCACGGTGCCGCTGTCGTTCAAGGGGCCGCCGGTATCGACATCGGCGCGGTAGTTGTCCCAGGTGCCGGCCGACAACGATAGGCTGGTGGTGGGCTTGGCCTGGGGCCGCTTGCGCACGAAATTCACCGCGCCGCTGGCGGTGCCGGCGCCCTTGAGCATGCCGGCCGCACCCTTGAGCACTTCCACCCGGTCATAAATTGCCATGTTGGCGCTGAAACTGTCGGCTTGGGCGTAGTCCTTGCCCATGTCCAGGGGTACGCCATCGTACTGGTACTGCCCGAGCATCTTGAAACCACGGGAATAGAAATACTTGCCGCCCATGGGCGACTCGTAGCTGGTGATGCCGGGCGTACGTTCCATCACGTCATCGATGGTGGTGAGGTTCTGGTCGTCCATCAATTGACGGGTCATCACGCTGACCGACTGCGGGGTTTCCCGCAGGCTGTGTTCGCCTTTGCCGATGGTTACCGCGCCGGTGGTGTAGGACCCGGTGCCCTCGGTGGTGGCCCCCAAGCGGTCGCCGGTGATCGTGGTGGCGCCCAGGTTCAGTGCGCCGGTGTCGGCTACTTGTGGCAGCAACAGCCAGGTGCTGTCGCCCTGGCGCTGGGCTTGCAGGCCCTGGCCGCGCAACAACTCGCCGAGGGCCTGCTGGCGGTCGAAGTTGCCGCTCAGGCCTGGGCTGGTCTTGCCGGCCACGCTGCTGGCGTCGTACGACAGGCTGACGCCGGCCTGGCGGGCGAACTGGTCCAGCGCGTTGGCCAAGGAGCCGGGGGCGATGGTCCAACTGCGGGCCTGGGTGTCACTGGCGGCTGTGTCGGCCATTACGGCCAATGGCACTGCGCCGCCGCTCAGGCAGGCGCCGAGCAGGGCGGCCTGCACCGCGCGCTTGAGGGGGGAACGTTGGGAGGGAAACGCTTGCATGACCGCGGGGTGCTCCTGAAAGAAGTGAACAGAACCGGCCTGTTGATCGGCCTTTCCTTACAGGTCGAGCGGCAATGAGAATTCACCTCATTTATTTTCGATACATTAAACGCGCGGGCTGACGGTGACCCAATAGCGGCTGCGGTAAGTGACGTCGACGTTGAGTGATTGCGCTACGAGGCCGAGGACCTGGTCGGTATCGTCCAACTGATACGTGCCTGAGACTCGCAGGCCGGCCACCGCTTCGCTACAGCGCAGCAGGCCGTTGCGGTAGCGGCCCAGTTCGGCCAGGAAATCGTCCAGGCGCATGTTGTGGGCACTGATCACGCCGTCGCTCCAGGCCCAGGGGTCAAGGCCGTTGGCGAGGGCCGGGCGAATGCTGCCGCGCGCGAACAGTACCGACTCTCCGGGCCTGATCACTTGGCGGGCGTTGGCGTCGTGACGGTCGGCAAACAACGCCGCGGTGCCTTGCTGCACCGCCAGCAACGTGCCTTGGGCTTCTTCGCGTACCAGAAGGCGTGTGCCGAGGGTGCGCAGGTAGCCGTCGCGGGTTTGCACCCAGAAGGGACGGCTGTCGGCGCCGGTATTCACCAGCATCTCGCCTTGAAGCAGGTGCACCAGGCGCCGCTCGCTGCTGAATGCGGTGTCGATGGCGCTGGCGCTGTTGAGCTGGATCTTGCTGCCGTCGTTTAATGCCACCCAGCGTCGTTCGCCGGTAACGGTGCGGTAGTCGGCCATCAGGGCGGGCAGGGGCGTGTAGTCGCGGCCCAGCCAGGCCAGCCCTGCGGCACCCGCAAACACCCCCAGCAGCTTCAAACTCTCCCGACGACTGGTGCGTTGCCGCGCGCCGTTGAGGGTGTGGCGCCCGACCTGCGCCGGCAAGTGATTGAAATCGTCATTCATCGTCGCCACCCGCTGCCACACCTGCTGGTGTTCGGCGCTGGCCTGCAACCAGCGTTCAAACGCGGCGGTGCTAGCGTCGTCGGCCACATTGAAGCGCAGCTTGATCATCCACTGGATGGCCTGGTCCACCAGGCGCTGGTCAACGTTCGGCATAACGCAACCGATAGCAGGCGTGCAGGGCTTTGGACAGGTCGCGCTCCACGGTGGCCTTGGACACACCCAGGCGCAGGGCGATTTGCGCGCAGGTCAGGCCATCCAGTTGCGCCAGCAAGAAGGCTTCGCGAACGCGAGGCTTGAGCTGGTCGAGCAGACGGTCGATGCGCTCCAGGCTGTCGAGGATCAGCAGTCGGGTTTCTTCCGACGGCACTTCAACCTGTGGGAAGTGGGCCAGGCTTTCGAGGTAGGCGCGCTCAAGCTCTCGGCGCCGGTATTGGTCGATCATCAAACTGCGGGCGATGCTGCTCAGGTAGGCGCGGGGTTGCAGCAATGCCTGCTGCTTGCGCGCATTGAGCAGGCGCACAAAGGTTTCCTGGGCCAGGTCGGCGGCATGCTCGCGACAACCGGTGCGCCGGCTCAACCAGCCCCGCAGCCAGGAGTGATGGGCATGGTAAAGCTGGCCGATAGCGGCATGGTCCAGTGGGTGGTCGCTCGACATGGGCATCCTGGCGCAACAGTCTTAATTGATAATGTTTCGCATTCTAGTCGCTGATCCTGGCAATGAGCAATTACCGTCGAGCAATGTATCCAGCACAATTTTTTGTACCCCCGGCAGGCGCTGTTTAATCTGCGGGCTTTAACCATGGAAGGCTTGAGCATGATCGACCTGGCGACCCTGGCGGTTTTTTCCGGCGCTGTTTTACTGTTGCTGCTATCGCCGGGGCCAAACATGGCCTTTGTGATCAGCCATGGCGTGACCCACGGCTGGCGCGGTGGCATGGCCTCAGCCTTGGGCATCAGCGTGGCCGACCTGCTGCTGACGGCATTGACCGCCACGGGGGTGACGGCGCTGGTTGCCAGTTGGCCGCCGTCTTTTGACCTGATCCGGTATGCGGGGGTGGTCTATTTGCTGTGGCTGGTGTTCAAGACCCTGCAGAAAAAGCCGGGGATGGACACTGCCCACGTCAACCGCGTGCCCTTGGGCCGGGTGTTTCTGCAAGCCATGCTCAACAGTCTGCTCAACCCCAAGGCGTTGCTGTTTTTTGTGGTGTTTTTGCCGCAGTTCGTGCGGCCGGAGGCGGGGTCGATTGCTGTGCAACTGATGGTGCTCGGTGGTGTGTTAACCGTGATCGCCACTGTGTTTCACGGGGTGCTGGGGGGCTTTGGTGGTGCGTTGAGCCGGTTTTTTGCCCGTCGCTCGAAAAGCGCCTGGCTGCAGAAGTGGGGGTTGGCGACGGTGTTGATGGTGTTGGCGGTGCGGCTGGCGGTGATGTCACGTCCCACCTGAATGACCGGCGATGGCGATCTTGGAACCGGCCGATTTTTGTGTCGGTCTCAGTTCAAAAGGTGGGAGCGGGCTTGCTCGCGAACGCGCGGTGTCAGTCACTGAAGATGTTGACTGATCCACCGCATTCGCGAGCAAGCCCGCTCCCACAAGGTTTTGTATTGTCAGCCCAGGCGCGCGGCTGCCCGTGCGACGATTTCGCCGCGGGTTTTGCGCGACTCCACCGTGCGCTTGCGAGCCTCTTCCAAAACAGCCAACGGCGCGGTTTGCGGGCTGCCCGAATCAAACGGCGGCGCCGGCGCGTATTCAATCTGCAACTGCACCAGTTGCGCCGTCGCTTCGCTGTACAACTCCGCTGCCAGGGTCAGGGCAAAGTCGATACCGGCAGTGATACCTCCGCCAGTCAGCAGGTTGCCGTCACGCACCACGCGTTCTTGCACCGGGATCGCGCCGAGCGGGGCGAGCATGTCGTGATACGCCCAGTGGGTCGTGGCTTTGCGTCCGCGCAGCAAGCCCGCTGCACCCAGCACCAGCGAGCCGGTGCACACCGAGGTCACGTAGCGCGCGGTGTGCGCCTGGGCCTTGAGGAAGTCGAGGGTCAGTGGGTCTTCCATCAACGCGCCAACCCCGGAACCGCCGGGTACGCAGATCACATCCAGCGACGGGCAGTCGGCGTAGGTCATGGTCGGAGTAAACACCAGGCCGGTGCTTGAGGTGATCGGCGCGAGGTCTTTCCACACCAGGTGCAACTTCACGTCCGGCAGCGAACCGAGCACGTCGTAGGGGCCGGTCAGGTCCAGTTGCTGGATGCCGGGGAACAACACAAAGCCGATCTGCAAGGTCATGGATAGCGCTCCGATAAAGGGGTGGACGGGTTCACTGTAGAGGCCTAGGCTTTGGCGAATACGCCATTGAGCCCACAGATCACGCCAATCATGCCGCGAATCATCCACGTACTCGCTTTCAACAACGCCCAGGTGCTCGACGTGACCGGGCCGCTGCAAGTGTTCGCCTCCACTAATGACTTGGCCCGTCAGCGCGGTGAGCCGCTGCCCTATGCCGTCTCGGTGATCGCCGCGCAAAGCGAACCGGTGATGACCTCTGCCGGCCTGGCGCTGGTGGCCGAGCCGCTGCCCGCCGCCGACACACCTTGCGACACCCTGGTGATCGCCGGCGGCTGGGGGGTATACGGCGCCGCCGAAGACCCGGAGCTGGTGGATTGGGTGCGTGAGAAAGCCCAGCACACCCGGCGCATGACGTCAGTCTGCACCGGCGCCTTCCTGCTCGCCGCCAGCGGCCTGCTCGACGGCCGTCGCGTGGCCACCCACTGGACGCGCTGCGAGGAACTGGCGCGCAAATTTCCCTCGCTGACGGTGGAGGCCAACCCGATCTTTATCCAGCAAGGCAGTGTATGGACCTCGGCCGGCGTCACCGCCGGTATCGACCTGTGCCTGGCCCTGGTGGAAGAGGACCTGGGCAGTGCGGTGGCCCTGGAAGTGGCGCGGCACTTGGTGGTGTTCCTCAAGCGCCCCGGCGGCCAGTCGCAATTCAGCGTGACCCTGTCCCTGCAAAAGAGCGACAGCCGCTTCGCCGAACTCCACGCCTGGATCGCCGAGCACCTGACGTTGGATTTGAACATCCCAACCCTGGCCGCCCAGAGCGGCATGAGCGAGCGCAGTTTTGTGCGCCATTACCGCGCCGAGACAGGCCAAACCCCGGCGCGTGCCGTCGAACTGATCCGCGTCGAAACGGCACGCCGGCAGCTCGCCGACAGCAATGCATCGATTAAACGCATCGCCGTGCAATGCGGGTTTGGTTGTGAAGAGACGTTGCGCCGCAGCTTTTTAAGGGCCCTGTCGGTAACGCCCCAGGCCTACCGCGAGCGCTTCTCGCCGAGCAACTCCAGCAGCGCATCCAGCGTGGCCTGAGGCGCTTCCTGCGGGATATTGTGGCCGACGCCGGGCAACACCCGGCGCCGATAGAAGCCGCTGAAGTGCTCCACGTCGTCATCCTCCTCGGGCGGCGGGCCCACGCCATCATCGGCGCCGCACAGGGAAATACTCGGCACCGAAATCGCCGGTTGCAGCGCCAGTGCCTGCTCGATGGCTTCAAGTGCCGGGTCGCCCGGCGCGTACATAAAGCGGTGGCGATAAGAGTGAATCACTACCTCGACAAAATCCGGGTTATCGAACGACGGCGCGGTCTGCCCATACAGGCCCGGCCCCTCGGCCCAGGACGGTGACCACAGCGACCACAACAGTTCACACAGCTCTCGGCGATTGGCGGTCAAACCGTCTACGCCGCGCTGGGTATGAAAGTAGAACTGGTACCACAACCGATGCTCAGTCACCGGCGCCCGGGGCTTGAGCGACTTGGCGATGTCCTGGATGTTGTAGCCATCCCCCGTCACCAAACCACGCACCCGCTCTGGCCATAACGCCGCGACGATACACGCAGCGCGTCCGCCCCAGTCATACCCGGCGAGGGTGGCCTGGGGAATCGACAGCGCATCCATAAAGTCCAGCAAGTCCTTGGCCAACGCCGCCTGCTGCCCGGAGCGCATCACGTGCTCGTTGATAAACCGCGTCGGGCCATAACCGCGCAGGTACGGCACCAATATCCGATAGCCCTGTTCGGCCAGCACCGGCGCAATCGCGTCGTAGCCACGTGGGTCATAGGGGAAACCATGCAACAGGATTACCGGCGCGCCATCCGTGGGGCCGTGGGCTTCATAGGCCACATCGAGCATGGAGGTACGCACGTAGAGCAGCGGGGCGGTCGTGGTCATGATGGGGCTCGTCGGCTGGCCAGAGGTGTTGGAACTCTAGCCGATTGCCGTGACGGGATGGGGGGCGATGTGTGGCGCAGGGGTTACTTGTCTAGATCAAGGTCAGCACGGCTCAGCACATGCTTGAAGTGATGCCGCCACACATCCACCCCCAACTGCCCCGATCGATCCAACGAAGACCCCACCGTCAAATCGCTGATCAAGGTCGGCTGCAACCCCGCATCAAACAAAGCGAACCCAGCCGCCAAGACGCAGGTATCGGTCTGGATACCGCACACCAACACTCGCTCCGGCGCCAGGCTTTTGAGGTATGCGACGGTCTCGGGCGTTGGCGCATAACCGTGCTTGATAAAGATGCGATCCGCCGCGATCAGGCTGTGGTCGTTCGGCGCTGGTTGCCAGCCCAGTTGACGGGCGAACGGGGTGACGCTTTCGTCGTGGCGCTCCACAGTGGCCACCGAGGGCAGGTGGCCGAGCAGGGCATTGATGCCCTCCACCAGCCAGTCGGGAGGGTTAAAGGACGGTTGCACATCGATGATCAGCAGTACCTGGCGCATGGGGTTCCTGTCGGCGGTCGAGGGGCAGGCCATTGTGCCCTAGGGTTGCCAGGTCGTCTTCTCTCCACTCAGCTTACGGTCCAGGAACGTTGCCGCGCTGATCAGCGCCAAATGGCTCAGGGCCTGTGGCGTGTTGCCCAAGTGGCGTGCCTGGCTGTCGAACTCTTCGGCGTACAGCCCCAAGGGGTTTGCGTAGCGCAGCAATTGTTCGAATTCCAGGTGGGCCTTTTCCACTTGGCCGGCGCGGGCCAGGCATTCCACGTACCAGAACGAGCACGCGGCGAAGGCGCCTTCAGTGCCTTGCAAACCGTCGATCTGGCTGTCGTCGTTGCGGTAGCGATAGACCATGCCGTCGCGCACCAGGCTCTTCTGGATGGCTTCCAGTGTGGACAGCCAGCGTGGATCGGTGGCCGCGACAAAACGCACCAGCGGCATCAGCAGCATCGAGCCGTCAAGGGCGGTGCTGCCGGTGTGCTGCACAAAGTGCCCGCGTTCTTCGTTCCAGAAGTTGTTCCAGATATCGGCGTAGATCGCTTGGCGGGTCTGGTCCCAGCGGGCGAACGGCGCCGGCAGCGAGCGCTTGGACGCCAGGCGGATCGCACGGTCCAGCGCCACCCAGCACATCAGCCGCGAATGCAGGAAGTGATGCTGCTCGCCGCGCATCTCCCAGATGCCCACGTCCTTGGTGTTCCAGATCTCGCAGACCTGGTCGGCCACCTCCACCGTGTGTTTCCACCCCTCGTGGGAGATCGCTTCGCCGTACTTGTTGACCAGGTACACCGCGTCCATCAGTTCGCCGTAGATATCCAGCTGGATCTGGTCGAATGCCTCATTGCCGATGCGTACCGGCTTGGCACCACCGTGGCCGCTGAAGTGGTCAAGCTCGGCTTCCGGCAGCTCCTGGCGACCGTCGATGCCATACAGGATGTTGATTTTGGTCGGCTGCCCGCAGCAGTCGCTGACCCGGCCCTTGAGCCAGCGCATGTAGCTATTGGCTTCTTCTACAAAGCCCAGGCGCATGAAGGCGTAGACGGTAAATGAGGCATCGCGGATCCAGGTGTAGCGGTAATCCCAGTTGCGCTCGCCACCCGGTGTCTCGGGCAGGCCGAAGGTGGCAGCGGCAATGATTGCGCCGTGTTTGCGCGAGGTCAGAAGCTTTAAGGCCAGCGCCGAGCGGTTGACCATTTCACGCCAGCGTCCGCGGTAATTCGATTGTGCGATCCAGCCGCGCCAGAACTTCAAGGTATGGGCCAGCGCCAAGTCGGTGCAGCCGCTGTCGACGCGCTCGTCTTCCTGGCCACCGAGGACGAACTCGGCGCCTTCTTCCTGGCGCAGTTCGAAACTGGCGACGGCGGCACCGTCCTTGATGTGCAGCGGATGGCTGCTGGACAGGCGCAGGCCGGGTTGGCCTTGCGCAGTAAAACAAACAGTGCCGTTGTCGAGGGCGGCCTGGGTTGGCGTGCGTGCATAGTCATGGCGCACCGCACAGCGCAGGTGGATGTTGGCTTTGCCGCTGACCACACGCACGCGGCGAATCAACAGAGGCAGGTCATCGATCTCCTCGCTGATGGTCAGCAGGTCGGTGATCTCGACCACGGCTTCATCGCTGAGCCAGCGGGTCTGCAACACGTTGGTGTCGGGCAGGTAGATCTGTTCGCGGCGGGCGTTGGGCAGGTCAGGGGTGAGTTGGAAAATCCCGGCGTCGGGGGTGTCCAGCAGCGAGCAGAAGATCGAGGGGCTGTCGAATTCCGGCCAGCAGAAAAAATCGATGCTGCCTTTATCGTTTACCAATGCCGCACTGCGCATATCGCCGATGATGCCGTGGGCATCAATGGCACTCTGTTGTTCGTTCTTCAAATCAACCATTGCCACGAAACTCCGGATAAAGGCTCATGCCGCCGTCAATAAACAGGGTGCTGCCCACTACATAGTCAGAGGCATCGCTGGCCAGCCACACCACGGCGTTGGCGACGTCCTCCACATCACCCACCCGACCATAAGGAATCAGCTTCAACAACTCCTTTTCGGCCGCACCTTCGGTGGCTGCGCGGTTGATTGCCGTTCGGATCGCCCCCGGCGCAATGCCGTTGATGCGGATGCGTTGTTCACTGACTTCCTGGGCGAGGGTGCGCATCAGCATTTCCACGCCACCCTTGGAGGCCGCGTAATTCACGTGGCCGGCCCAAGGGATGAGTTGGTGCACCGAACTCATGTGGATGATTTTGCCGGCCGCCCGCGAGACACCGTCCCGCACGCCCTGGCGATTAAAGATACGCACCGCGGCGCGGGCGCAGAGGAACTGGCCGGTGAGGTTGACACCGATCACCGTGTTCCAGTCTTCGAGCGTCATGTCGACCAGGTTGGCGTCTTTTTGCAGCCCGGAGTTGGCCACCAGGATGTCCAGGTGGCCGAACGCATCGAGGGTCTGGGCGAACAGGCGTTCCACATCGGCTTCTTTAGAGACATCTGCGCCAATCGCAATGGCGCGGCCGCCGTCGGCATTGATCTGCGCCGCGAGGGCTTCGGCGGGCGCGGCCTGGGCGTTGTAATTCAACACCACCGCAGCCCCCGCGTGTGCCAGCGCCTTAGCCGAACCGGCACCGATACCGGAGCTGGCACCCGTCACCAACGCCACTTGTTGTTCCAACGAAATTCGCATTGCCCACCCGACCTTAAATTCGTGAGTTCAAGCAGCTGACTGATGCCGGACAAGGGAAGTTCACCGTTGTGAAATTAGCGACTACAACCATGGTGAAAAATGGAATAACAGAAGAATAAAAAATAACCATAAGATACTAAAAAACCGCTCAAAAGCGTTTGACAGGGTTTTTTGTCGCGTGTCTTATAGGCACACCTCAACCCGCTCCGTTGGTAGTTCGGAAGTCATCGCGGAGTCACCTATAAGAGATGCCCATGTATGAATCGGCAGTTATAGGGGAACTACCAGAACAGGCGGCAGTGTCATTGCCTAAGTTGGTGATCTTCGATTGTGACGGTGTGTTAGTTCAAAGCGAAGAGATCAGCCTGTCTGTATTGATTGCCCTATTGAATAGTTATGCCCCGGACACTGTTGCACTTGATGGTTCGTATTATATTGAGCGTTTTCGTGGGCGAAAGATTGCCGATTGTTTGCGTGAGGCTGAGCAGGTATTGGATGTACGCCTGGATGATCAGTTTGAAACGCACTTCAGGGTGCAAGCGTTGGAGGCCTTGACGCATCACTTGAAGGCCACTGACGGAATAGTCGATGTGCTGGAAAATCTGGACATTGCGTATTGCGTTGCGTCCAGTGCACCGCGCAACAAGATAGAACATTGCTTGCGTGTGGCGGGTTTGTTCTCTTATTTCGAGGGGCGAATATTCAGTTGTTATGAATTAGGCCGTTGGAAACCTGATCCCCTGGTGTTTTTAACCGCTTGCCAGGCCTTCAACGTTGACGTAACGGATGCCGTGGTGATTGAAGACAGTGTCACCGGTGTTCAAGCGGCCGTTGCCGCGAATATAAAAGTATTGGGTTTTGGATCGATGGATCGGCATGGAAAGTTGGCCGATGCCGGGGCAGTACCGTTTGCCAATATGCGTGAACTACTGACCCTTATTAATTGATGGCGTTACTCAGGAAAGGAGGCGTTGTGAACACTCTCGGTTACATAGAACGGCTTAAGAGTAATGACCCCTGTTCAGAGGTATGGTGGGATTCATCGCCCGTGGTGTACGTACCCTATAAACAGCACTTACTGGACAAGTACCCTGCGGCGGCCGTTCATATTAATCACTTGATGCCGGATGCATTCGCACTGCACGCAGGCTTCAGCAGTGTGACCACCAATCCTCGCTTGGTCACCGCCGTTATTCTCGACAAACGTGAGTACTGGTCGTCGCGTTTCAACTTGGCCAGCCTGTCGCCCCAGGCGTTACGCAAGAAACTCTACGACGAGGTCATCATCGAAGGGGCCGCGACGTTGAAGTCGCTGTGGGTTCAGTCGGCCCAGGCGGATGGCTGGATCTCCGCCCAGGTCGATCCGGTGGATGTGCGCTGCACCGAGCGCATGACCGCCCGTGGGGTGGAGCTGCACCAGTTGGCGCCGAACGTGATGGTGAAAGTGCCGGGCAGCCTGGAAGGGCTGGCAACCGTAGAGTGCCTGGTGGCCCAGGGTGGCTCCGTCAATATCACCTTCTGCTTTACCGTTTCGCAGTTTCAGGCCGGTATCCACGCCATAGAACGTGGCCTGGCGACGGCGCGCACTAACGGAGTCGACACCCGCCACTGTAAATACGTGATCACCTTCATGATCGGGCGCTTTTCCTGCCAGCCCGAACTGGCCTTGCAAGCCGCTGAGCGTGGCCTGGCGCTGGATGCCGAGGAACTGCGGTGGGCTGAGTTGCTGATCTACGAGCAGATCCAGGCCTTGGTAACCGCCTCCAACGTGCCGGTCAAAACTCTGCTGTCCAGCATCAAGGTCGATGTGGACGAGCGCGGCAACAAACATTGCTGGCACCTGGAGAAAACCGGGCTGACAGCGACGTGCTACACGCTGACGCCGGACGTGGTGGAGTTTCTGATCGAACGCGAGAGCCGTGGCAAACCGGTGCTGCCCGCCAGCGAACCGCTGCAGGCACCGCTTTCGACCTTCGCAAAATTGGTGCGCATTCCGTACTTCTGCGAAGCCTATTTTGTCGATGGTATTGAAGCGTACGACTTCGGCAATCATGAGGCGTTTATCAACGCTTGCAACGAAGCCAACAGCGCTCATCGGCGCCTGGCCGACTACTGCGTGCGCCTCTGTCCGGCGGCGAAGCCTCACAAAATGTCGCTCAACGCGATCCTGGCCGCCGAATACGGGGTGCTCGCATGAACAAGATGGTCGGGTTATGGGCGCACCCACGTTCGCGTTCCACCGTGTTGGAGCGCGTGTTTATCGAGCGCGGCGATTTTGAGGTGTTTCACGAACCGTTTGCCCACATGGCGTTTTCCGAGGACTCGACGATTCCTTCGGATGAGTGGGACCACAGTTTGCCCACGACGTATGCCGGTATCAAAGATCAACTTATCCAGGCGAAAGAGCGCGCTCATGTGTTTCACAAGGACATGTGCTACCACTGCCTGGATGAATTGAAAGTTGATCTTGGCTTTTTGGCGCAACAAGAAAATATTTTTATTATTCGCGAACCCGCCAGCAGCATTATTTCCCACCATCGGGTGCATCCCGATATGCCGCTGCACGCGATCGGGCATAAAGCCTTGTACGAGATATTCTGTGTCGTCACCAAACTCACCGGCAAAGTGCCTTATGTGATCAATGCGGATGATTTGGCGGCCGACCCGGAACGCATCATTCGCAAGTTGTGTGACTACTTGCAGATTGAATTCCTGCCCCATGCCATGACCTGGAAACGCGAATGCCCGCCCCAGTGGAAAACCTGGCGAAGTTGGCATGTGGCCGCAGAGAACAGTGACCGTATTGTCTTGCCGGAGCAACAAGCAGCCGACACGGAAGCGCTCGATCAGTATCCAAAGTTAAAGGCGATGTACGAATACCATCGGACGTTTTACGCGCGCATGAACGAATTTTGCCAATAAGGATGGTTGTATGAAGAAGTTGATTATTACCGGCGCGGCCAACGGGATTGGGCGGGCCACGTTGATAAAAGCGATTGAACAAGGGTATTTCGTTATCGCTGCCGATAAAGATGCCGAAGGGTTGCGCGTACTGCAAAATCAATATGGCGCGGATGTGTTGGAGACCCAGGTTGCCGACTTCTCGGATAACGCCGTCATCAAGGGTTTTATCCCTGCTTTGTATGAACGCCATTCGACTATTTATGGGCTGGTGAATAACGCTGGGCTTTATCACGGCAAAAGTGTTTATGCCTACTCCGATGATGAAGTCGACGAAATCCTCAATGTGAACCTCAAGGCTCTGGTGTACCTCTCAAAGGACTTTGCCGAGCGGGAAATGAAGCACGAGGCCCCGCGCAGCATCGTCAACATTGCCTCGGTGGCGGGTGAGGTGGGCAGCTGCGACGCTCTTTACGGTGCGACCAAGGCGGCGGTCATCGGCCTGACCAAGGCCAATGCCTGGAACTTTGCCCCCTTTGTACGAGTGAACGCAGTGTCCCCGGCGCTGATTCATGACACCGCCATCTACGACACCATCCCCACTTACCGGCGTGACGAGTACGCCCGCCAGGAAATCCTCAAAGACCCCATTCTGCCCAGCGGCGTCGCCGATGTGATCCTGCTGTTGGTCAACGATGCCATGCGCCACATCACCGGCAGGGTTATTCCGGTGGACAACGGAGCCTACCCACGGTGAGCCAGTCGATACGCAAGAGAAAGCTGCTGCTGGTTGGCGCGGGCAACTTGTGCCTGCAGATCCTGAAAATTCTCGGGCCGAAAAACCAGTTCGAGTTTGTGGTGTTGGGCCGCAATGAAGAATCGACCCTGCGGCTGTGCAATCTGGTGGCGCTGTCATGTGCCCAGTTGGGGCAGTTCATTTCGATCAAGCCGGTTATCGCCGACCTCACGGAGATCGACAAGGTCACGCGGCTGCTGCGTGACGAGGCGCCGGACATCCTGGTGAACTGCGCTTCGTTGCAGTCGTGGCGGGTGATCACCGGTTTGCCCAAGCTCACGTTCGAACAGCTCGACCAGGCCCAGTTTGGCCCGTGGCTACCGATGCACCTGACATTGATGCATTACCTGATGCAAGCGGTAAAGGCTTCGGGCATTTCGGCCAAGACGGTCAATGCGGCCTTCCCGGATGCGGTCAACCCGATCCTGTCCAGGATCGGCCTGGCGCCGGATATCGGCGTGGGCAATGTGGCCAACCTGATCCCTGCGGTGCGTTTTTCCATCGCCCGGTTGCTGGAGTGCGAACCCGCTGCTGTGCAAGTGCGCTTGTATGCCCAGCATTACTTCAGCCACTACGTGCCGCGCGGTGGCTTGCCGCCGCGTGCCAGTTACCGCTTGTTGTATGAGGTGCGCGACCGGCCAGAGGTAACGCGCCTGCCAGCGGAGTCGGTGTTTTCCACGGTTAAGGCCGAGTTCCGGCGCTTGGGTGGCGTTGATGGGCAGTTCCTCACCGCGTGCTCGGCCGTGACGGTGATCGAGGGTCTGTTTTCGCCCACGCCGGTGCTGGTGCATGCGCCGGGCCCGCTGGGGCTTCCGGGTGGTTATCCGGTGTGGCTGCACGATGGGCAGATCGACGTGCAGTTCTCCGACGCCTGCCCGCAGGACGAGGCCGTGCGCATCAACGCCATCTGCCAGAGCCAGGACGGCATCGACGAGATCCATTGTGACGGTTCCGTCACGTTCAACCCGCAGTGCATGGCGATCATGCAAACGCTGCTGGGCTACTCCAAGAAAACCATGTCGATCGAGCAGTCGGCCGATTTTGCCCGCGAGCTGGCGAGCAAGTACCTGTCTTTCAAGAATTCAACTTGGTAGGTGTGCGATGAATCAAGTATCAGGGCGAAAACACAACGAAGTGGCCAGTTACTCCGCGCAGTATTCGGCGAATTTCGTCGAGCGCTGGGACGAGTTGATTGACTGGGAAAAACGCAAGGCCGGGGAGGGCGGCTTCTTTGAAAAGCTGCTGCGCGAACATGGCGTGCAGTCGGTGATCGATGTATCGACGGGCAGTGGCTTTCACGCGGTGCAGCTCAAGCAGGCGGGTTTTGACGTGGTCGCCACCGACGGCAGCAGCACCATGCTGACCAAGGCCCGGGCGAACTTTCGTGAGCATGGCCTGGAGATTCAATCCCACTACCGTGACTGGCTGTCCCTCGACCCCCAGGACTTGGGGCAGTTCGATGCAGTGGTGTGCCTGGGCAGTTCGTTGTGCCATGTGTTCGCCGCCCATGATCGCCTCAATGTGCTGGAGAAGTTCCGGGCCTTGCTCAAGCCGGGTGGTTTGCTGATTGTCGACCAACGCAACTTCCTCGCCATTCGCGCGGGTAATTTCAAAGCCAGCGGTAATTACTACTACTGCGGCACGAACGCGTCGGTCAGCCTGGGTCAGGTCGATCAGCACCTCTGTGAGTTCATCTACACCTTCGATAACGCTGAGCAGTACCGGCTGAAGGTCTACCCGTTGTTGCCTGGCGAGTTGGCCACTGAGGTGCTTGCGTCCGGGTTTGCCGTGCATGAGAGCTACGGCGATTTCCAGCGTAACTACGACATGATGAATTGCGACTTTGTCATCCACACTGCACGCGCTGTGTAAGGAAGCACGATGAGCACACTTGTACAGAGCACCCCGCGCACCCTGGACAGCGTGGTGCTGGCGGTGGTGTTGACCGGGTTTGTGGCCAGCACCTATGGCTTTGGTGTGTACCTGTTCG
This sequence comes from Pseudomonas cremoris, assembly GCF_014230465.1. The sequence continues at coordinate 16,719 of NZ_JAAXCY010000020.1, read as the reverse complement.
CCAACCTGGTGGTGGACATGCGCCGCGACATCGGCTTCGACTACACCACCGTCGGGCTGATCACGGGCGGTGCGCAGATTGGCTTCTTGCTGTTTTCATCGGTCACGAGCTATATCAGCCGTTACTTCGAGGGCTGGAAGATCAGCCTGGTGTCCACGGTGATCACCTCGTTGGCGCTGCTGGGGCTGAGTGTCAGTGACAACATCTGGTTGTCTGGAGGGTTGTTGATCTTGCTCGGCGGTTGCTCGGCGTCGGTGTATATCCCGCTGGCGGAGATCGTTGCCAAGGGGTTCAGCCCCGGCAATCGCTCACGGGTCATGGGGCTGATCTCCAGCGGTACCAGCTACGGCGTGTTTATCAACGGCTTGTTGGTGTCGTTCCTGACGCTGCACGGCGGCTGGCGTTCGATCTGGCTCACCGCCGGTGTGATATCGGTGGCCCTGTGTGTCATCGCCTGGTTCCTGTTGCGCAACCTGGCGGCAGGCGAGGACAGCGGGTTTTCCAGGCAGCGCTCGGCAGCGCTCGACAGCCACGCACCCTGGCTAAGCCGTTCGCTGTACCTGACCTGGGCCATCGCCTTTCTCAATGGCATGGCATTGCTGCCTTTCCAGACCTACCTGGCACCGTTTCTTCGCGATGAGTTGGGCGTGTCGGTGCAGGACGCCGGGTTTATCTGGACCACCATCGGCGCCGTGGGCATGGCGTCGGGTTTCCTGGTGGGCTGGATTGCCGACAAGGTCGGGGTACGGGCGTCATTGGCGATGTGTTTTCTGAGTGCAGGCCTGGCGGCGACCTTGGTGTTCAGCTTCAACAGCATCCCGCTGTTCTACCTGGCTGCGTTTCTGTTTGCGTTGGCGTTTTACCCGATCTTCGGGCTTGTCCCCAGCTATATCGGGCAAATCGTGCCGGTCAGCCGCCTGACCCAGGCCTTCGGCATTGCCAATGTGTTGATTGGTTTGGGTGGGGTGTGCGGCAACTTTCTCGGTGGGTTTTCCAAGGACCTGACGGGCTCGTTTTCCATGGTGTATGCGGTGGTTGCGCTGTTGCTCTTTGTGCAGTGCGTGATGGTGTTCATGTTGGGTCAACAGCCTGTTTCAGCAACGGAGGGTGAGCGGCCATGAGTTATTTTCCGAACAGTCAAAACCAAAACCTGCATGCGTTTGCATTCAGCCATCTGCAGGCCGAACACACTCGAATGAAGCAGAAGCCTCTGGTCATCTGGATGACCGGTATTTCCGCCTCCGGCAAGTCGACGATTGCCGATGCGTTGGAGGTCGCGTTGCACGCACAAGGCCTGTTCACCTGCATCCTTGACGGTGATTCGGTGCGCGGCGGGTTGTGCCGCGACCTGGGGTTTACCGAGGGTGACCGCGATGAAAATATCCGCCGGGTCGCGGAGGTGGCGCGCTTGATGCTCGATACCGGGCTGATTGTGATCGTGGCGCTGATCTCACCTTCATCGGCGAGCCGGCATTACGCACGCTCTATTATCGGTAACGAGCACTTCGTCGAAGTGCATGTTGATGCGCCCTTGGAAACAGCCGAACAACGGGATCCCAAAGGCTTATATAAAAAGGCCCGGTCGGGGCTGATCAAGCACTTTACCGGTATCGACTCTCACTATGACGTGCCCATCTTTCCCGAAGTGCACTTGAATACGCAGGCGTTGTCCGTTGAGCAGTCGGTAGTGACTATTCTTGAGTGGATCGCGCAGCGCGGTACGCAAACTTAACCGTTGGTCTTTGCTTGGGGATCACGGTATTTGCAACTCCTGGAAACAAGGTACTCTGCGCCATCGGAGGAACCCCCGTTTTCCAGGAGTACGCATGATACATTTCACGGGCACTGCAAAGTCGATTCGCTTGATTGGCGGCACCCGGGCATTGGACTTTATCAATACCAACAACGGCCGACGTCCTGGCACCACACTTACCCTGATGGAAGAGCGGCTCACCAGTTTTCAGTTCTTCTTTCAATGGGCAGTACATGCATCAGTGATCTCTGCCCAGGAGTTTGAAACCTATAAACCCATGGTGTTCGAGACGCCTATTTCCTATCAGCCGAACCTCGACGCCATTATTGCGTTCAGGGAATGCCTGTACCGCGTGTTTTACGCGCTGTCATTAGATCAGGCCGCTGCCGATGAGGATTTGCAGCAGATCAACCTGGCCTTTCAACAAGGCGTGACTTGGCGAGTGCTGCGTTCTGTCGACGGGCTGCCGGGCTGGGACTGGAAACCCTGTGCGACGGCCCAGGAACTGACGGCGATGCTATTGGGGCGCCTGGCCATCGAGGCCACGCAGTTGCTGGTTTCTGGTGATCTGCACGCATTAAGGAGTTGCAGTTCCACGGACTGCGATTGGATATTCCTGGACGTCTCCAAGAACAAGCAGCGTCGATGGTGCCAGATGAGCGTGTGCGGCAGCCGCGCGAAATTGAGCCGTTTGAAGCAGGCGGCCGGTTTGGTTTAGTTTTATCGCCTGGCAGTCAGCAATTGCTCGACTTAATAGGAAGCATTACTATTCACGTCCCGCCTCTCCAGTGCTCTCGCGATGATCCCTCAGCCGCCCCGCAGAACAGGCTTTTTCGAGCATTACGAAGAGTTGATCCGGACCTGGACGCGCCGCCTCAGAAACCGTCAGGAGGCCGAAGACCTGGCCCATGACACCTTTGTGCGGGTGCTGGAGGCCAAGTCGATCCAGGTGGAGCAACCACGCGCCTATCTGCACCAGACCGCGCGCAATATTGCAGTGGACACCTATCGACGCGAAGACCGTCGCGAAGCCATGGAGCTGGGAGCCCTCGATCAGACGCCCCCCAGCGGCGACCCGGAGCATTTCATGCACGCGATCCAATTGGCGGACTCCATTGAACAGGCCTTGGCGGAACTGCCGCTCAACTGCCGCAAGATTTTCATCTGGCAGAAGATCGAGGGCCTGACCCAGCAGGAAATCGCCGAGCGCCTGGGGCTGTCCAAGAACATGGTTGAAAAGTATATGATCCGCACCCTGCGGCATCTGCGCGACCGCCTGGATGCGATGGCCCCATGACTCATGCCCGCTTTGAAACAGGACCTTCCATGATGGATAGCCGTGCTCGCGACGAAGCCGCGCAATGGTTTGTACGCTTGCAAGACACTGAGCTGAGCGCCTGCGAGCGTGAGCAGTTCGACGCGTGGCGTGTTGAAAAAGCCGAGCATCAATACGAATTCGATGTGCTGCAAGGCGTGTGGAGCGCCACGGACTTGCTGCCCAGGGCTCGCTTGCGGGCACTGTGCGACGGCCCGGCCGAAAGGCCCAAGCGCCGAACCGTGTTGCGTTATGCGGTGGCCGCCAGCCTGGTCACCGTCGCCTTGGGGTTGGGCCTGTTCAGCGGTCTCGATCATCCCAAGCCCTACAACGCTGAATTCAGCACGCGCCTGGGCGAACACCGCCAAGTGGCATTGCCTGACGGTTCGGTGATGGACCTCAATAGCCGCAGCGTGGTCGCGGTGCACTTTGAAAAAGGCCGGCGCGGCGTGGAGCTCAAGCAGGGCGAAGTCATGTTCAGTGTCGAGCACGACACCAGTCGACCCTTTGTGGTCGCCGCCGGGGTAGGGCAGGTGACAGTCACCGGCACGCGTTTTGATGTGCGTCGTGATGATGACCAAACCCGCGTGGTGGTCGAGGCCGGTACCGTGAAAGTGCGAGGCCGCTCGCCGGACGAGGTGGTGACGCTGACGGCGGGCCTGGGCACCCATGTGGATAGCAAGGGCCAGGTGGCGGCGTCCTACGCTGTGAATGCCGAAGAACTGACGGCTTGGCGCACTGGCAAGCTGGTGTTCAACAACGCTTCGCTGGGTGAAGTCGCTCGGGAAGTCTCACGTTATCGAGAGCATCCGTTGCGGGTGAGCACGCCGGCGGTCAGAGACCTGCGACTGACCAGTGTGTTCAAGGCCAACGACACCGATGCCTTGCTCAAGGTCCTGCCGCACATCTTGCCGGTGGCCTTGCGCAACCTGCCGGATGGCAGCCAGGAAATTATTTCGCGCTGAGATTCAGGTTTTTTTTGAGTTCTTCGTCTTCTCCTGCAACTGCAACTGGTTTGCATTAACAGCCGCACACACTTGCGATCACAGGACAAGGCTCGACGTGAAAAAACTCGCCGCTCACAACAATAAATTCTCCCGCTGGGCGCCACTGGCCCTGGCACTCGCCGTCAGCGCCGCGCTACCTGCGGCCTACGCTGCCGACGGCATTCACATCCAGGCCCAGCCCCTGGGGGCGGCGCTGAGCCAACTGGGTCAGCAGACTTCCCTGCAAGTGTTCTTCAGCCCCGACCTGGTTGCCGGCAAGCAAGCGCCTGCAGTCGACGGCAATCTTTCACCGGAACAAGCCCTGCGCCAATTGCTGCAAGGCAGCGGCCTGGATTATCAGATCGATGCCGGCTCCGTGACCTTGCGCCCACTGAGCAGCGGCACCGGTGCCGCTGGCTCGCCGCTGGAACTGGGTGCTACCGACATCAAGGTGGTCGGCGACTGGCTCGGTGACGCCAATGCCGAAGTGGTGCAGAACCACCCCGGCGCGCGGACGGTGGTACGCCGTGAAGCCATGGTAGAGCAGGGCGCGATGAACGTCGGCGACGTGCTGCGGCGTATCCCCGGTGTGCAAGTGCAGGAAGCCAACGGCACCGGCGGCAGTGACATTTCCCTCAACGTCGGTGTACGCGGCCTCACATCGCGCCTGTCGCCACGTTCCACCGTATTGATTGACGGCGTGCCGGCCGCGTTTGCGCCTTACGGCCAGCCGCAGCTGTCGATGGCGCCGATCTCCTCCGGCAACCTGGACAGCATCGACGTCGTCCGTGGCGCCGGTTCCGTGCGTTACGGGCCACAAAACGTGGGTGGTGTGATCAACTTCGTGACCCGCGCGATCCCCGAGCAATTCTCCGGTGAAGTCGGCACCACCCTGGAAACCTCCGCGCACGGCGGCTGGAAGCACATCGAAAACGCCTTTATCGGCGGCACCGCCGACAACGGCATCGGCGTGGCGTTGCTGTATTCCGGGGTCAAGGGCAACGGCTACCGCAACAGCAACAACTCTAACGACATCGACGACGTGATCTTGAAGACCCATTGGGCGCCGACCGATCAAGACGATTTCTCGCTGAACTTCCACTACTACGACGCCAGCGCCGACATGCCCGGTGGCCTGACCCAGAAGCAGTTCGATGCCAACCCGTACCAGTCGGTGCGTGACTGGGATAATTTCACTGGCCGGCGCAAGGACGTGTCCTTCAAGTACATCCGCCAGATCGACGACCGTACCCAGGCCGAAGTGCTGACCTACTATTCCGACAGCTTCCGTGGCAGCAATATCGCCAACATCGATCAGCTCACCCTGGGTTCGTACCCACGCACCTATTACACTTTTGGCATCGAGCCGCGTGTGTCCCATGTGTTCGATGTGGGCCCAAGCACCCAGGAAGTCAGCGTCGGCTATCGCTATCTCAAGGAGGGCATGCACGAGCAGGCCACCAGCCTGTTGCTGACGAACAATGTGCCGACGCCTGGCGGGCGCAGTGATGGCCATGTCTATCAGGACCGTACTGGCGGCACTGAGGCCAACGCGTTCTACGTCGATAACAAGATCGATATCGGCAAGTGGACCATCACCCCGGGTATCCGCTTCGAAGACATCCGCACCGAATGGCACGACCGCCCGGTTGTTCCCCTGACCGGTGCCCGCACCACCGAAAAACGTCGCGAGGTTAACAGCAACGAGCCGCTGCCGGCCTTGAGCGTGATGTACCACATCTCCGATGCCTGGAAGTTGTTTGCCAACTACGAGACCTCGTTTGGCAGCCTGCAATACTTTCAGGTGGGCCAAGGCGGCTCGGGTGACCAGACAGCCAACGGCCTGAACCCGGAAAAAGCCAAGACCTACGAAGTGGGTACGCGCTACAACGACAATGTGTGGGGCGGCGAGCTGACGTTCTTCTACATCGACTTCTCGGATGAACTGCAATACGTCAGCAACGCCGTAGGCTGGACCAACCTGGGTGCCACCAAGCACGAAGGGGTCGAAGCGTCGGCCCATTACGACCTGTCGAACCTGGACCCGCGCCTTGACGGCCTGACTGCCAACGCGGGCTTTACCTACACCAAGGCCACCTCGGTAGGCGACGTGCCCTTCAAAGACCGAGACCTGCCGTTGTACTCCCGTGAAGTAGCGACCCTGGGCCTGCGCTACGACGTCAACCACTGGACCCACAACCTGGACGTGTACGCTCAATCCGGCCAACGCGCGCCGGGCACTGGCACGACCTACATCACCCAGGGCACCGCGGATGGCCGGTATGGCGACATCCCAGGTTATGTCTCGGTCAACGTGCGCAGCGGCTACGATTTTGGCGCGCAACTGTCCAACCTCAAACTGGGCGTGGGCGTGAAGAACGTATTTGACCAGCAGCACTACACGCGTTCCAGCGACAACAATGCCGGCCTGTACCTGGGCGAGCCGCGTACGTTCTTCGTACAGGCGAGCGTTGGTTTCTGACCTGCAACCTATACGGAAAAATCGCAGCGCAATGCTGCGATTTTTTTTGCGTGATGATCCAACCTCCTACCGGTACTCGGCTATTTGGCGCGTCTGTCAGGAACTGAATCGGACGGGGCCACCACACAGAGATTGCCTGCATTCATGCGCTCGCAAAGACGTTGGATAGGCAGGTGAACCCTGTGATAAAGCCGGACTGGAGATTCAAATGTCGGTATCCGCCCTCGATAGACCTGTTTCCAACCCACCCCCGCGCCCGCTGCCCCCTAAGCCCGAGCTCAAAAGTAAGGACGTTTCCCCCTCGTTAGTCAGTGGGCAAAAGGCTGATCGAGTCAGTTTTAACTCGAGCGACGACAAGCCCGGAAAGGTGTTTGCTGCTCACGCGTCGACCACTAAGGAGCGTGCAGACGGTAACGCGTCACAGGGTTGTAGCCGCCAGTCGGCAGCGTCGGATACCCAGCCGCCGGGATTCTTCGATAAATTCAAGCAGAACCTGAAAGGCTGGTGTGGTGGGCAGCGCCCACCAAAACCGGATCCTTGCCCACCTGCGCCGTGCAACGCCAAACCCCCCAAGCCCCCCAAGCCATGCCCGCCTGAGCGGCCCAAGCCGGATCCGTGCTACAGCAAACCGCCAGAGCGTCCTACGCCATGCAAGCCTGATCCGTGCAATGGCAAGCCGCCGGAGCGTCCTACGCCTTGTAAACCTGAGCCTTGCCGCTATGAACGCAATGATGAACTTGCCCGCGAGTTATTGGACAACTTCGACGCCTTTAGAGACTCAAGCTGCCGGACCTATATCACCAAGCAGGACATTGAGAGAGTTGCGGGGCAGCGCCCGACAGGTATTGAGGCCACTGACAAAAACATCCGCCTTGCACGTGCACTGCTCCAGCGTCCCGAGCTGATACAAGCAATCGATCGGCACAGCACCACCGGTGCATTGAACGACAAAATCTACAGGCGCGAAATCGAAATGACCCTCGGCAGTCAAAGTCCTATGAAGTATCTGGACGACAAGCAATTGGCCCAGAAAATGTTTAAACATTTCGAGGATTTGCAAGACTGCGATAACCCGGAGTACATAAGTCTCGACAAGCTGCGCAGATCTTCCCCCCCGCTTAGTGGCTACCCGGCCTGGATCGCACAGGAGATCCTCAAGCGTTCCGATACATTGGCAGCGCTGGACGGTGGAGATCATTGGGGCAAGGACGGTTGGATTCACAAAGATACGCTGCGCCAGATGGCTCGTTGATACAGCCGCGCCGCAGCCTCATTCATTAGACAGGTAGATCGCCACGAGACGCCCGTGGCGACTTCCCTTGGGGGCTATATGACGACGTCTTCCCTGAACACTCGCCAGATGGAGTATTGGCAACCCGTAAGCATTCGAACCCATGGCGAAACGCCAGAACCCACGCAGGAAAGAGAGACAGTCCTGGTACGCCACGCCAGCGAAATCCAGCGGATGAAAGATTTTGCCGGCCGGCACAGGTTCCAGGCCCCTGTCGCGGATGATTTTGCCCGTGGCATGCTTCCAGCCGGGCAGGGCCCGGTTCATGACACTGGCTCATTGGTAGACGTTCGCGGCGCACTGGCCTCGGTGATGCTTGGGTTAAGGAGCCTGTGCACTGGGCAACGGGGCGAAGACCGACCTGTGCCTGATGCGTTCAAGCTCGACTGACTCAGGCCGCGCGGTGTCAACGTTTACATGCTGTCATTGCTCTGCGCCCTTAATTCGGAACTATTGCGTTCGCCCCACCACATATCGATGGCGCGCTTCACTGGGGTCTATTGGATGACTTTGGCCATCTTTTCGTGGCTGCCAGACAAGCGTGTATACGTAAATGGCTGGAGATGAAGAATGACAATTAATGGTGTAACACCTCTCGCAATACCGCTGGTTAGAGGTGGGGTAGATGAGCGTTCAACTGTGGCAATGCCCATCGCCCATAACCCTTGCGATGATCAACGCATTGCGTGGGATGTGCAGCCGAGCCAACACGCGGTGTGTCGTGGTGCCTTGTCGTCGCTGCGCTATCAGGCGTTACAGAGTGCGCCGGTTGTTCGCGCGAATACCACCCCACCCGGCCCGCATTCGACTGATAGCCAATTGGCGAGCGAACTGGATAAGCACTTTGGTGAACTGCATTCTTTTTTCAAGGAGGGGCGCTTGACGCAATCGTCTCTGCGCAGAATCGCTGCGCAAGAGCTGGCTGGAGATTAACGTGCGGGACCGCATTATCCTGGTGGTCAGGGAGATTCTCAAACGCCCGCTGTTGAACGACGCAATCATCGATTTCGAGGGCTTCATAACCCGCGACAGCCTAAAGGCGGCGGCAGCAGCGTTGCGGGGCAACAGTTCCCCCTGCGTCTACAGCCAAGACCCTTTTCACGGCCAGTGCAACGCCAAGGTCGTCCAGGCGCTGCAAGGCTATTTCAAGCAGTTGAAGGACACGACCAAGGATCGAGCAGGTTTTTTTGATGCGTTGGAGTATGTGGACATCATCCTCCTTAGAGCGGTGATGAATGATCCTGACGATACCGATGCCCAGGGGTTGCCGAAATTGGAGCCTGCTACCGGGCTGCCCAGTAAAAAGTACAGCGAACATTGTGTCTACACGGCCAAAAACATCATTGAACGGCCGGGATTGTTGCGTTCGCTGGAACGCGCCAATTACCCCCGTCTGTTTGGTCGACCCAGGCATGAAGGGTGCCTCAGCAATAAAAGCCTGGAACGCTGGCTGGAACAATATGAGATGTACAAAGCCAGGTAGCGCCCTGGCTTTGCGCGGTATTTTTTACACCTTGAGAATCTTGCCGCTGATGGCCACGCCTGCCAGCAACAGTGCGATCAATACAAAGGCCGTATTCAGGCTGCTGCCGTGGGCGATAAAACCGATCATTGCCGGGCCCGCGAGGATGCCGGCGTAACCGAGGGTCGTGATGGCTGGTACCGCGATGTGTTCGGGCATGACCTTTTGCTTGCCCACGGCGGTATACAACACCGGCACGATATTCGAGCAGCCCGCGCCCACTAGTGCATACCCCAACAATGCGGTTTCCCAGGCTGGCAGCAGGGTGGTAAGCAGCATCCCCACGGTGGCCAGCGCGCCGCCGATCACGATCACCCGGGTTGCGCCCAGGCGCCGCACAATGGCATCACCGGTCAGGCGCCCGGCGGTCATGGTCAGGGCAAAGGCTGCGTAGCCCAGGCCTGCATAGGCTTCATCCAGACCGCGCTCGGCACTGAGGAACACTGCGCTCCAGTCGAGTACCGCACCTTCGGCCAGGAACACGATGAAACACAGGCACCCGATAAACAGCACCACGCCGTGGGGCACCGCAAAGGCGGGTCCTGAGCTCTCACTGCCGTAAGGCAACAAGTGGGGCGCCGCCTTGAACAGCGCTGCCAGCGTGATCACGATCACCACCAGTGTTGCCTGTAGCGGTGACAGCCCCAGCCCCAGCAACCCCGAGACCCCCGCCGCACCGACAATCCCGCCAAGGCTGAACAGCCCGTGAAAGCCCGACATCATGGTTTTGCCACTGGCCCGCTCGACAATCACCGCCTGCAAATTGACCGTGGAATCCACCGTGCCCAGACCGGCGCCAAACAGGAATAACCCAACCATCAACAACGGAATCGAACTGACGGTGGCCAGCATTGGCAGTGCCAGGCAGATCATGATCGTCCCGGCGCTCAGCACCCGTCGGCAGCCAAAGCGCGATGCCAACGCACCGGCCGCCGGCATGGCGATGATAGAGCCGACGCCCAGGCACAAGAGCAATAACCCCAGCGTGCCTTCATTGAGTTCGGCGCGGGCCTTTGCATACGGCACCAACGGCGCCCAGGCGGCAATGCCGAAGCCTGCGATGAAAAATGCGATACGCGTCGACATTTGCTCCAGCCGCCCGGGAACCACGGGCGCTGGGGTGGGGATGGCAGTCATGAAAAATCCTTGGTTTTGCGTTCAGAGAACGATGTCCGGCGCGACATCCTTGCACATCAGGCCGCGCCGTGCGAGCCGGGTTCCCTGCCTGCTTTCGGTGAATAACGACTTGCAGGGTCGCTGCCCACACCAGGCCTGTTCTGTAATACGCTGCCAGCCAAGTGTGTAGGTGAACGAACGGACTAACCGATGAAAACTCTCTGGCAGGCAGCACCATGACGATGTTCTACGATGCGCGGGGCAATATTTACGGGGTAGTCAGCCCCGAGGTCCTGCGTCAGCAGGGCATCGCGGTTGCTCAGAGCGCAACGCAGGCAGCGCGTGATCGTGCGTCATGGACATTGTCCGCTGTAGCGTCCGAATGCGGCTGGGATTCCCGTCCGCGTCCGGTTGCTGGCAAGGCTCACCGTTGTGACGGTCTGTTGGTCGGCCCATTCCAGGCCGAACCACCGTTTGACCTGCTGATCGTCAACACCGACGGTTCCCTGGCCGAACGTAGTGGTAACGGGTTGACCATCTTCGCCCAGGCACTCAGTGACGCAGGCTTGATGACCGAAGCGTGTGAGCTGCGGGTGCATCACGACAAATCGGATGCGCCATCCCCCGTGGCCACTCAGGTTGAGCCAGCGGTGTACGAGCACACCGAGGGGTTTTGGTTGGCGTTGGGTACACCCGAGTTCGGTCCGGTCGCGGTGGGCGCACAGGGCGTGGAGCAAACGCTCCTGGGCGGGGTTGAGCTCAGTCATGTGACCGAACTGGCCGCGATCAACCCGCAATGGGCTTGTAGCCAATTTGTGCGGGTGGGTAACCCACATTGTGTGACGCTGGTCGAGCAAGCGTCGGCATTGCCGGACAATCAACAGATGCAGCAACCGCCACTGTTCGCCCCCCTACAGGCGATTGCCTTTGCTCCCCCAGTGGGCGGTGGCCAGCCCTGCAGGGCTGGGGTCAATTTGCAATGGGCTGCCCGGCAGTCCGACAACCGTGTGATCGCCCGCGTGTTCGAGCGCGGCGAGGGCCCCACCGCGTCTTCCGGGACCAGCGCCAGTGCGGTGGCCTGTGCGGCGTGGCGCGCGGGTTGGGTCGAGGCTGGCGAAATCGCCGTGACAATGCCAGGCGGCACTGCGCCGGTGAGGTTGTTTGCTCAAGGCGAGACGTTGCTGAGCGTCAGCCTGTTCGGGACTGCGCGCCTGCAAGTGTGAGCTTTTAAAGCAGCTGACGGCTTAACTTAGTGTCAGCTGATTCTCTATTAGTAAGTTCCTAAAATACTAAGTCGGCGTAGGGCCTTTCTTATTAATAAGGCGTGGATGCTGGGTGAGCTTTTATTTAGTAAAAAGATACTTGCAGCTTCTTTGTACGAAACTTCTTTTTTATTTTGTGGCGGCCGATTCCTGTCTGAAATCGCTAAGCTTCCTGGCGTTCAGGCGACTTTTTCTCGGCAACTTATTCAAGTTGAGCGAAAAGAGTCTTTCAGTATGGAAAATGGATGGCGGGTAACAGCGGATGGATAGCGCGTTTGTTTCGTCACGTTTCAAGTTGGTATTTCCAGGTTTAAATAACGACTTTCAGGTGCTTGCCTTTAAAGGCAGTGAGGCCCTCGATCAACCGTATTTCATCCAGGTGCAGTGGGTCAGTGAAAACCCTGCCCTTGACCTGGAGGCATTGCTTCATCAACCCGCCTACCTGGATTTCGGCGAGGTGAACGAAGGCCTGCATGGCGTGGTTCATGCCATTGGCCGGGATGATCCAGGGCGACGGCTCACCCGTTATCACCTGACCTTAGCGCCACGGCTAGCGTGCCTCGCCTATCGTCGGGACCATCGGATTTTCCAGCAGCGCAGCGTGCCGCAGATCATCGCGCAGGTCCTTGAGCACCACGGCATCCTGGCTGACGCCTACGTGTTTGAATTGGGTCCCGTGGTTTATCCACCGCGAACGTTCTGCGTGCAGTACGCCGAAAGCGACCTGCACTTCATCCAGCGGCTGTGTGAAGAGGAGGGGATTCATTATCACTTTCGCCATACCCAGGATGCTCATCTGCTGGTGTTTGGTGACGACCAGACGGTTTTCCGCCGGTTGCCCGCGCAGCGTTATTGCGCTGCGGGTGGGCCGCAAGCCGAGACGCAGGTTATCCAGCGTTTTGATGTGCGCTTGGCTACTCGCGGCCAAAAGACAGTGCGCCGGGATCATGACTTCGAACACCCTTCGCTACGCCTGCAAGACAGCGCCGGGCCCGTGTCGACACAACCGCTTGAGGATTATCACTACCCCTCAGGTTTTACTGGCCGTGCGCGAGGCCAGCGCCTGGCGCGTCGGGGGCTGGAACGCCATCAAAGCGACCGTTTTCGCGCGTTGGGCAAGAGTGATCAAGCGGTCCTGCGCAGCGGGCATTTCCTTGAGCTGCGTGACCATCCCGATCTTGCCTGCAACGACCTGTGGCTGATCACCTCTATACGTCACGAGGGCTATCAACCACAGGTGTTGGAGGAGGCCACTTGCGACGCTCACACATTCCAGGGCTATCGCAACCGGTTCACCGCCACACCCTGGCGTGCAACGTATCGACCGCCCCTTAAACATCCCAAGCCGACCATCAACGGCAGCCAGACCGCAACGGTCACCGGGCCGGCGGGCGAGGAGGTGCACTGTGACGCATACGGACGAGTGAAGGTGCGCTTTCACTGGGACCGCCTGGACAAGAACGATGACAAGAGCAGCTGCTGGGTGCGGGTCGCGTCCGGTTGGGCCGGTGACGGTTTTGGCGCCATGATGATCCCGCGAGTGGGTATGGAAGTACTGGTCACCTTCCTTGAAGGCGACCCGGACCAACCACTGATCAACGGTTGCCTGCCGAATGCATCGCAACAACCGGCCTACCCGTTACCCCGATACAAGACCCGCAGCGTATTGAGAAGTCGCAGCAGCCCGGGCGCCGCCGGCGCCAACGAGCTGCACCTGGAGGACCGCCGTGGCGAGGAACTTATCTACCTGCGCGCGCAACGCGACCTGGAGCAACACGTTGGTCATGACAGCCGTCTTGAGGTAGCGGGGCAGCGACGTGAAGTCATCCGGGGCCTGAGCACGGTTCACCTGGAGAACGAGGAGCATCGTCATATCGCTGGCGACCGTAAAGTCGTTCTCAGGGCGAGCGACTATCTGGATGTACAAGGCGATAGCCGCATGCACGTGGGGCAAACGCTGGTGGTTGAGGCAGGGCAACAGCTTCACCTCATGTCCGGTGCCTGCTTGGTGATCGATGCTGGCGCACAACTGAGCCTCAAGGCCGGCGGGGAGCATCTGGTCATCCAGGCGGGCGGTATTTTCAGCAGCCGGCCTATTACGCTGGGCGGTTTACCGTCATCTACCCAGCTCGCGAATCCCCGGGTTGCTGCTGTGCAGAACGTTTGTGCAGCGCAAGGCTCCATCATGGGTTTGGCGAGGCTGCTGGGGGCGGACTTTTGCCCGGTATGCGAAGGCTGTCGCGACAGTGATGGGAGGGTCGCCTGATGAACCTTCCCTACCCATGGATGGCTCGGCAGCAACAGGCTGGACACCGGTTGTGCCTGGTTCTTGAGGGTGACAACGACGTATGCCAGTCGCTGCTGGAGGTGCGCACCGTGTCGCAATATTGCAGCTTCTATGCCGGGACCGTTGTGGCGGAACTGAAGACGAGGGGCCCGATGATCGTGCTGCTGCAACAAATGAGCGAGCCCGGGTTGCTCGACCTTTTGCAACGACCTGAGACGAATGCGGGCTGGCTGGGCAGTTTGCCCAGCGAGGACCTGGCGGGCGTGACTCGACACTGGCGCGACCGATTGCTGGTAGGGCCGCAGGATAATCCGGCGTTGTACCGCTTTCACGACAATCGCACGCTGGCGCGAGCATTGAACCATCTTGCACCGGAGCACTGGCCGGCATTCCTCGGGCCGTTGATCAGCGTGTGCTACTGGCATGAAGGCGGTTGGCACAGCCGTAACAACCCGAGCCCCGGCGATTATCCAGTGCCCGATTCCGCTCCCTGGCTAAACATCCCCAACCCTCACGCCAGCGCCATCCTGCACGCGAATGTCCTGCGCTACCTGCTGGCCGAGCACAGTGAAGACCTGGCGGCATTGATGGAATTCCAGGACCCGAGGGTCTGGCTGACCCAGGTGCTGATGCAGGCCCATGCCTGGCAATGGCGGGAGCCTTCGCAACTGGAGTTTTTGGTGGTGCGAAGGTTAGAGGAGGCTACTCGCAGCAGTGTCATTCGGTGGCAACCGATGCCAGGAGAGGCGTCGGGAGATCACTTTGAACGAGTAGTGAAACAGTGGCGTTTGATGAGGGAACGGGATGAGTAGGCGAAGGTTGAATGTGTTGGTTGCGCTGGGAATGGCGGGGCTTGCTGGGTGTGCGAGCAGGCCGGTTGACAGTTTTACGTTGGAGGTGGATTTACCGGCGCAGTTTCGTTTTGTCGCCGTCGCCGAGTACAGCCCAGCAGCAGGGGAAACCTGCACGTTACCTCAACGTCGGGGCAGGACGCCGGAGCGCAAGGTGTTAATCACTCAATACAAACCTGAGGCTGAACGAGTGAGCTTTGACTTGCCGTTGTCGCGAGTAATTGAAGGCTGCCCTTCGGTGTTGACCAGTGTGGAATTTGACGTTCGTGCGAAATGGGGCGTGCGCCTCTGGGATATGGGGGGAGACCGTGCAGTTATCGGTATTCGAGATCGTTGGGATCACGGTACCGGTATGCCTGAGTCAGGTGTTCAAACGTTAGTTGGACGATGTCATTGGTTGTTCCGAACGATCGGCCCGCTCCACATGATCAGGAAGATTTTGCAGTGCCGCTCTTTAGACGCAACGGGGCGGCAAAGGCTTGCGGGAGGTGTGGCGCAGCGAGACCAGTTGGCGGGGAAAAAGCTCAGGATGGTGCTGGCGCTGACAGATGAGGAACAGCCCTATTTTAAGGATAACTGGGTGGCTGTGCCGGGTGGGTGGAAGCGTTGTAAGGGTAAAAGTTTTGAAGATACGTTTGGTTATTGCGGTGGCAATACTACGGACTTCAAACCCATAAAAATGCCGGACGGCCGGATATGCGACATCTATCCAACATGTAGCAACAAGGAGTGAATCATGGATCAGGAAGCATGGAAGCAACCTTTTTTCGATGACAAAAAGCCCGCGTGTTCATTACGAGGAGCCTGGGTGAGTTTCAATCTAGTGGATGAAGTCGGCGACGGAAAACCTTACGGCGGTCTTCCGTTTACGGTCTGTGACAGTGCTGGTGTTCAGTATGAAGGTAGGCTAAATGGCGATGGAGGCGCCAAGCTACAAAACCTGTACTGCGGCCCTGTAGTCCTCACATTGAATGAACAATATGCCGGGGAAGAGGAGCCATATAGGCAACTGAGAGGGCGTGAGACGTATCAGCTGCCAATTTCCGAGCTTCAATTTCGAGCGGAGAAAACGCATTTTTCGAATGCAAATGGTCAGCGAACGAAAAGTAATCCCAAGAAAAACAAAGCGGACAGGTTCTACCAGGTTGAAGTAAGTGATCTTGTTCGGCATATCGCTCATTTACCCCCGGTGGAACCCACGGGCTCTCGTCCCCAACGACATGCCCTGAAAATGATGGCCGAACTAGGATTCAGCCCGCCGCAACGGACATTGTCGGGAGTCGTGCTGTTCCCCAACCAGCACACCGTTCTTGAGGTTCGGCCGTTGCGAGCCTTTCGCCCGATATTTTCCACCGACGATAGTTTCTGTGCGTTGAATCTTTACCAATTGGCACTGATGGCTACCTTGAGTTACTGCGACTTCGGGCAAGTGCCACCTGAAAGACCTACAGATAAAGTTCACTTTCCCTTCGACCCTAGCGTGGGTCATCTCTTTGCTGAAAAGCTATCGGGGTATCACGAAGCCTGGCGATTTGATGCGGAGCAACAACAGCGTTTCTATCCTATCTACGAAGAAGTCCCCTACTCGCGACGTTTCGAAATTCTGCCTTTCGACCCTGAGTTGTATTCGCAGAACAGGCCAGAGTTGGAGAAGAACCAGGAGCACCCAGCACGTTTGCACTTTTTCGACGATGTTGAGTTTGGTACCGACACTCAGGCGTTTATCAGTAAGCGTCCCGCTAATACACGTTGATTTTAGATATGGCACGCGAAGCAATGCCCGCTTCTTGATAGATGCTTAGCTGAAGGGATTAGTAATTATCGTGCCGGCAAAGCCGGCTCGGCGGGACGTGT
>NZ_JAAXCY010000001.1 GCF_014230465.1 Pseudomonas cremoris | reverse complement strand
TGGCGCAGCCGTCGAGGTATTTCTGCCAGGCCCAGTCGTACTTGAACGGCACGAGTTGGTTGAGGTCGGCGCGGCAGTTGATCATGCGCTTTTCGTCAACGGCGACGCGAGCGGCGGAGCCTTCCAGCTCGGCGAGGCCTTCGGCGACGTCGAGTTTGTCGAGGGCGGCCTTGGCGCGGATGATGGCGGCGGAGTCACTGGCGGTGACGGCGCGGGCTTCGATGGCAGCAGCAGCGCCTGCACCGTCGAGACGGTCCATGTTGGCTTCGGTGGCGTGGCCAGCGTTGGCGCCTTTGGTGGCTACTTCGCCTTCTTCTTCTTTATCGAATTCGTCCCAGCTCAGCATGACGTGTCGTCTCCTGCGTGAGGGCTCAAAGGTGCCCGTGTGAAACCGGATGGTTGGGTGTTCACACGGCCCTGAGGCCGCGGTGGATCTTAAGGAATCGTTTGTTGCAACAGCTCGCGCAGGCATTAAACGGAATTGGGTTACGGGTGGACTGCTTGAGGCTTGAGGTGCGCAGCGGTAGGTGCAAGCTCGCGCGGAGGCCTCAGGTCTGGCTCTTCATCCCAGTGTAAAGGGATATTGCAGGCCCGATTTACCCGCGCATTGTAGGGGAAAAAAACCGGTTTGTGTTGGGGCGGATGGTCACGGTGGGCGGCCAGAATGGTGTGTTTTTCGGCCAGAGTGCGGGTTTATAAGGCTTTGCTGGGGTTGGATTTTTTTGACGGGTGGTGGGCGGGGTTTTGTGGCTGGGGGAGGAGGGTGTGTGTGGCTGCCGCCGCTTTCGCGAACAAGCCCGCTCCCACATTTGGATTGGGGTGTGCCAAGAGGTGGGTTCTTTGCCGCAAGAACGATTTCTTGCGGCGAGTAAGGTCGGGTGTGGTGTTAACTAACGAAGTTGTTATCCGTTAGAGCAACCATTGCCCATCACATGGTAATTAAGAATATGACGCTGACCTTGGGAATCTTCATATTCCATCTTTACCGGTACCACTTCGCAGACTTCTGGAATGCTGCTCATCGACAGTACTTTGGCAACGTCCAAGTGGGTGCTGTAAGTGTAGTCCTCGACAATCGGGGCGTTGCGGCTAGCTACGTCAGTCGGGGCTTCGTCGGCCAGGGCGGCGGTGGCGCACAAGCTGCTGAGGGCCATAACTACTAAAGCTTTCATTTCTCTGTTTACCTTATTTAGGTCGAGTGGGGTCACGGGGCCCTTGTGAGGCCGCGTGTGTAACTTAAGAGTTGGGAAGTTCGGATTAACGTTGCCTTCGTGGGGGCTGTTGCGTTGTTAATCACAGTGTCGTGTTGACGGAGTTGATTTTAGGCGTGCGGGTTATATTCATATACCCGTGCTTTTGATAAACACTATTGGCGGTTTTTGTAACAATCCCGTGGTAAAGCTTTTTTCACAAAGCCGCAAAGCGCCGCAGCCTGCGGGCTAGAGCCGCAAACGCGGATGTCAGGGCAATTTGTAGGGGCTTGTTACTACCATCGTCGAATGGTTCTATGGGGCAGCCCCGGCTACAACAGGGCATACAAAAACAACTATTGTCACCGAGGTAAGAAAGATGAGTGCGGCTTCCCTGTACCCCGTTCGCCCCGAAGTAGCAGCCAACACGCTGACTGACGAGGCGACCTACAAGGCCATGTACCAGCAGTCGGTGGTCAACCCCGATGGCTTCTGGCGTGAGCAAGCCAAGCGCCTTGACTGGGTCAAGCCTTTCACCGCGGTGAAGCAGACCTCGTTCGACGATCACCATGTCGACATCAAGTGGTTTGCCGATGGCACCTTGAACGTTTCCTACAACTGCCTGGACCGTCACCTCGCTGAGCGTGGCGATCAGGCGGCCATCATCTGGGAAGGCGATGACCCTTCCGAAAGCCGCACCATCACCTACCGCGAGTTGCATGAAGAAGTCTGCAAGTTCGCCAACGCCCTGCGCGGCCAAGACGTGCATCGCGGCGACGTGGTGACTATCTATATGCCGATGATCCCCGAAGCCGTGGTCGCCATGCTGGCCTGTACCCGCATCGGTGCGATTCACTCCGTGGTGTTTGGCGGTTTTTCGCCGGAAGCCCTGGCCGGTCGCATCATCGACTGTAAGTCGAAGGTAGTGATCACTGCCGACGAAGGCATCCGTGCCGGTAAGAAGATTCCGCTCAAGGCCAACGTCGACGACGCCCTGACCAACCCGGAAACCAGCAGCATCCAGAAAGTCATCGTGTGCAAGCGCACCAATGGCGCGATCAAATGGAATCAGCATCGCGACATCTGGTACGAAGACCTGATGAAAGTGGCGGGCACCGTGTGTGCGCCCAAAGAAATGGGCGCCGAAGAAGCGCTGTTCATCCTTTATACCTCCGGTTCTACTGGCAAGCCTAAAGGCGTGCAGCACACCACCGGCGGCTACCTGCTCTACGCAGCGCTGACCCACGAGCGCGTGTTCGACTACCGTCCAGGCGAGATCTACTGGTGCACCGCCGACGTCGGCTGGGTCACTGGCCACACCTATATTGTCTACGGCCCGCTGGCCAATGGCGCGACCACGCTGCTGTTCGAAGGCGTGCCGAACTACCCGGACATCACTCGGGTCGGCAAGATCGTCGACAAGCACAAGGTCAACATCCTCTACACCGCCCCGACCGCAATCCGCGCGATGATGGCTTCCGGCACCGCCGCCTGCGAAGGCGTGGACGGCAGCAGCTTGCGTCTGCTGGGTTCGGTGGGTGAGCCGATCAACCCAGAAGCGTGGGACTGGTACTACAAGAACGTCGGCCAATCCCGTTGCCCGATCGTCGACACCTGGTGGCAGACCGAAACCGGCGCTACCTTGATGAGCCCGCTGCCGGGCGCCCATGCGCTCAAGCCGGGTTCGGCGGCACGGCCGTTCTTCGGCGTGGTGCCAGCGTTGGTGGACAACCTGGGCAACATCATCGAAGGCGCTGCCGAAGGCAACCTGGTGATCCTCGATTCGTGGCCAGGCCAGGCCCGTACCCTGTACGGCGACCATGACCGTTTCGTCGATACCTATTTCAAGACCTTCCGTGGCATGTACTTCACCGGCGACGGCGCCCGTCGCGATGAAGACGGCTACTGGTGGATCACCGGGCGTGTGGACGACGTGCTGAACGTGTCGGGCCACCGCATGGGGACCGCCGAGATTGAAAGCGCCATGGTCGCCCACCCGAAAGTCGCCGAAGCGGCGGTGGTCGGTGTGCCGCATGACATCAAGGGGCAGGGCATCTATGTGTATGTCACCCTCAAGAATGGCGAAGAGCCGAACGAAGCGCTGCGCCTGGAGTTGAAAAACTGGGTGCGCAAAGAGATCGGGCCGATTGCTTCGCCGGACGTGATCCAGTGGGCACCGGGCTTGCCGAAGACACGCTCGGGGAAAATCATGCGGCGGATTTTACGCAAGATTGCCACGGCTGAGTATGACGGGCTGGGGGATATCTCCACCCTGGCAGACCCGGGTGTGGTGGCGCATTTGATTGAGACGCACAAGACCATGAATGTGGCGTAAGGCGGGTTGGTGATACAGAGCCCCATTCGGTGTGAGCCGGATGGGGCTTTTTTGTGGGATCTTGCAAACAGTGGAGATCCCCTGTGGGAGCGGGCTTGCTCGCGAATGCGGTGGGTCAATCAACATCTCCAGCGACTGACACTCAGCATTCGCGAGCAAGCCCGCTCCCACATTTGGACTGCATTTCATAGCGAGGGCGGTGGTGGTATGACGAGCCTGCATAACCTTCAGGCCAATAAATATCGGTTTCTCTCGTAGGGCATTTCTGAATGTTACCGTTGTTGCCAAATGTGTAACCCAGCGCCCAAACATGAGGCGATGTGCTACACCTGTGCCCCGAAAAGCCCCATTCCAGACGCTCCCAGAAATAAGATTAAACGCCAGACTTGCCGTGCTAGAAGGGTTTGCGAATAATAGGCCCGCAATTTGCAGCATCAACAGGTTTAATATCTTTTGTCTCTGCATAAAATTCAGAGGCTGTCAATGTGCTGGACCCGCTTTCTCGGTGCTTCTGTAAATTGTTGTCGCATTGAGGAAATATCGGCTTCCGGCCTGTCGTTAGAATGCCGATCACTCGCTCGTCGTCGCAGGTTTAACTTGTGTAGGACGCAGCACCGCAATTCGGTTTCCCTTAAGTCGCATCGTGGGCCATGGCTCATACTGCTGTTTTGCCCTATACCGATGGAGTCCCAAGATGAAGAAACTCGTGCTGTTGGGCGCCCTGGCGCTGTCCGTGCTGTCCATGCAGGCTTTCGCTGATGAGAAGCCCCTGAAGATTGGTATCGAAGCGGCTTACCCTCCGTTTGCCTCGAAGGCGCCGGATGGCAGCATCGTGGGCTTTGACTACGACATCGGCAACGCCCTGTGCGAAGAGATGAAGGTCAAGTGCGTATGGGTCGAGCAAGAGTTCGACGGCCTGATCCCTGCGTTAAAAGTGCGCAAGATCGACGCGATCCTGTCGTCCATGTCCATCACTGACGACCGCAAGAAGTCGGTGGACTTCACCAACCGCTACTACCTGAGCCCAGCACAGCTGGTGATGAAGGAAGGCACCGCCGTCAGCGACAGCCTGGATGAATTGAAAGGCAAGAAAATTGGCGTGCAGCGCGGTTCGATCCACGATCGCTTCGCCAAGGAAGTCCTGGCCCCTAAAGGCGCCACGGTTGTTCCTTACAGCTCGCAGAACGAAATCTACCTGGACGTGGAAGCCGGTCGCCTTGACGGTACCGTGGCTGACGCCACCCTGCTGCAAGACGGCTTCCTGAAAACCCCGGCCGGTAAAGGCTACGCGTTCGTGGGCCCACAGTTCACCGACGCCAAGTACTTCGGCGACGGCATTGGCATCGCGGTGCGTAAAGGCGACAAGGCCGAGCTGGACAAGATCAACGCGGCGATCGCAGCGATCCGTGCCAACGGCAAATACAAGCAAATCCAGGACAAGTACTTCGACTTCGATATTTACGGCGCTGACCCTAAGTAACTCGTCGCAGCTGTCTGTCCGCAATGGCGCAAGCAACAGAATTCCTGAGGTTTGCGCCATTTTTTCATCCCCCTTTTCGAGGACCTGAATCATGTTGAAAGGCTACGGGGCCGTCATCCTCGATGGCGCATGGTTGACGCTTCAGCTCGCCTTGTCGTCCATGGCCTTGGCCATTGTTCTGGGTCTGATCGGGGTCGCGTTGCGCCTGTCGCCGGTGCGCTGGTTGGCCTGGCTGGGTGACTTGTACTCCACGGTGATCCGCGGGATCCCTGACCTGGTGCTGATCCTGCTGATTTTCTACGGCGGCCAGGACCTGCTTAACCGCGTCGCGCCGATGCTCGGCTATGACGACTATATCGACTTGAACCCCTTGGCCGCCGGTATCGGCACCCTGGGTTTCATCTTTGGCGCCTACCTCTCGGAAACCTTCCGTGGCGCCTTCATGGCCATTCCCAAGGGCCAGGCCGAGGCCGGCCTTGCGTATGGCATGAGCAGTTTCCAGGTGTTTTTCCGGGTGATGGTGCCGCAGATGATTCGTCTGGCGATCCCCGGCTTCACCAACAACTGGCTGGTACTCACCAAGGCCACCGCGCTGATCTCGGTGGTGGGTTTGCAAGACATGATGTTCAAGGCCAAGCAGGCGGCAGATGCCACCCGCGAGCCTTTTACCTTCTTCCTCGCAGTGGCGGCGATGTACCTGGTGATCACCAGCGTGTCGTTGCTGGCCCTGCGTCATCTTGAGAAGCGCTACTCGGTAGGCGTAAGGGCGGCTGATCTATGATCTTCGACTACAACGTCATCTGGGAGGCCATGCCGCTGTACCTTGGCGGCCTGCTGACCACCCTGAAACTGCTCGCCATCTCGTTGTTTTTCGGCCTGCTCGCCGCCTTGCCCTTGGGCTTGATGCGTGTGTCCAAGCAGCCGATCGTCAACGGCGCGGCCTGGCTCTACACCTACGTGATCCGCGGCACGCCGATGCTGGTGCAGCTGTTCTTGATCTACTACGGCCTGGCCCAGTTCGAAGCAGTCCGTGAAAGCTTCCTGTGGCCGCTGCTGTCCAGCGCCACGTTCTGTGCGTGCCTGGCGTTTGCGATCAACACCAGTGCCTACACCGCCGAGATCATTGCCGGTAGCCTCAAGGCCACGCCCAATGGCGAGATCGAAGCGGCCAAGGCCATGGGCATGTCGCGCTACAAGCTATACCGCCGCATCCTGTTGCCATCGGCCTTGCGCCGCGCGCTGCCGCAGTACAGCAACGAAGTGATCATGATGCTGCAGACTACCAGCCTGGCCTCCATCGTCACCTTGATCGACATCACCGGTGCCGCGCGCACGGTGAACGCCCAGTTCTACTTGCCGTTCGAAGCCTATATCACTGCCGGTCTGTTCTACCTGTGCCTGACTTTCATCCTGGTGCGCCTGTTCAAGTTGGCCGAGCGCCGCTGGCTGAGCTACCTGGCTCCACGGAAGCACTGATATGCAACGTATCGATCACCTGTTGCCCTGGGGCCACCTGGGCTGCGAGCGCCAGCTGAGCGTATTCCGTTTTGGCAAGGGCGAGCGCAAGGCCTATATCCAGGCCAGCCTGCACGCCGATGAGTTGCCCGGCATGCGTGCCGCGTGGGAGCTAAAGAAGCGCCTCGCTGAACTTGAAGAGCAAGGCGCCCTTAACGGCGTGATCGAGTTGGTGCCGGTCGCCAACCCGATGGGCCTCGGCCAGTTGCTGCAAGGCAGCCATCAGGGGCGTTTCGAGATCGGCAGCGGCAAGAATTTCAACCGTGACTTCGTTGAGTTGAGCGAGCCGGTTGCAGCGTTGCTCGGCGGCAAGCTGGGGGATGATCCCCACGCCAACGTACGCCTGATTCGCCAGGCCATGAGCGATGCCCTCGACGCGTTGCCCGCGCCAAGCAGCCAGTTGCAAGGCATGCAACGCATCTTGCTGAGTCACGCCTGCACCGCCGACGTGGTCTTGGACCTGCACTGCGACGCCGAAGCTGCGCTGCACATGTACGCGTTGCCGCAGCATTGGCCGCAGTGGCGCTCGCTGTCGGCACACTTGAATGTGAAAGTCGGGTTGCTGGCGGAAGACTCCGGCGGCAGCTCGTTTGACGAAGCCTGTTCGCTGCCGTGGCTGCGTTTGTCCCGCACGTTCCCCGAGGCGCAGATCCCGTTGGCGTGCCTGGCGACCACCCTGGAGTTGGGCGGGCAAGCCGATACGGGCCGTGACGAGGCGATCTTCCATGCCGAAGGGATCCTCGCGTTCCTCGCCGAACAAGGCTTGATCAAGGGCGAATGGCCGGCACCGCAACACGAGCCTTGCGAAGGCGTGCCCTTCGAAGGCACTGAATTGCTTTTTGCACCCCACGCCGGGGTGATCAGTTACCTGTGTAAAGCCGGTGACTGGGTAGAAGCCGGCGAACCGATTTTTGAAGTGATTGATCCCCTGGAAGACCGCGTGAGCACTGTTTGCGCGGGCACGACCGGGGTGTTGTTTGCCGTTGAACGGCTACGTTATGCCCAAGCGGGTTTCTGGCTGGCCAAGGTGGCGGGGCGCGAAGCGCTGCGTCACGGGCGCTTGCTCAACGACTGACCACCTGTTTTTGTGAGAACCGACCGCATGTACAAACTTGAAGTCCAAGACCTGCATAAACGCTATGGCAGTCATGAAGTGCTCAAAGGTGTATCCCTGGCCGCCGCTGCCGGTGATGTGATCAGCATCATCGGTTCCAGTGGTTCGGGCAAAAGTACCTTTTTGCGCTGCATCAACCTGCTGGAGCAACCCCATGCCGGCAAGATTCTGCTCAACAACGAAGAGCTGAAACTGGTGGCCAGCAAGGACGGCGCCATGAAGGCCGCCGACCCTAAACAACTGCAACGCATGCGTTCGCGCCTGTCGATGGTGTTCCAGCATTTCAACCTGTGGTCGCACATGACTGCGCTTGAAAACGTGATGGAAGCACCGGTGCACGTGCTGGGCATGTCGAAAAAAGAAGCCCGTGAAAAGGCCGAGCATTACCTGGCCAAAGTGGGCGTGGGCCACCGCAAGGATGCGTTCCCGGGCCACATGTCCGGTGGCGAACAGCAGCGCGTGGCAATCGCCCGTGCCCTGGCGATGGAGCCGGAGGTGATGCTGTTCGACGAACCTACCTCGGCCCTCGACCCGGAACTGGTCGGCGAGGTGCTCAAGGTCATGCAGGACCTGGCTCAGGAAGGCCGCACCATGGTGGTGGTGACCCACGAAATGGGCTTTGCTCGTGAAGTGTCGAACCAGTTGGTGTTCTTGCACAAAGGCATCGTGGAAGAACGTGGCAACCCGCGTGAAGTGCTGGTGAACCCGCAGTCCGAGCGTTTGCAGCAGTTCTTGTCCGGTAGCTTGAAATAATCAAGGCTGCTTTTATGCACTGAATTAGTGCATGCTCCACAGTCTTGAAGTCGACCTCAATCCTCTGTGGGAGCGGGCTTGCTCGCGAATGCGATCTATCAAATACAGATGGATTGACTGACACGCCGCATTCGCGAGCAAGCCCGCTCCCACATTTGGATCTTCATCGACTTTAAGGATTTGTGCTCGATTACGGGCTAGCATTGGCCTTTGTCTTCATTACTGTTACTGGCTTCGGATAGCACTCCATGACCGCCCACAAAATTGGTTTCCTGATTTGGCCCAGCACAAAAGCACTCACGCTTGCGCTGGCTGAGGAGGCCTTGCGCGTTGCTCAACGGGTGCATCCGGACGTGGTCTACGAGTTGTCGTTCCTGCTCGCCGAACCTGCCACCGAGGGCGCCTGGCAACTGCCGGGTGAACCGTGGGCCGGCAAGCTGGAAGGTTTCCAGAAGCTGTTCCTGCTGGCGGATGAACCACCGACGGCTATTGCCTCCCAGCTTAGTACTGCCCTCAAGCAACTGGTGCGCGCCGGGTGTGTGATCGGCGGTTTGTCGGCCGGTGTGTACCCGCTGGCCCAACTTGGCTTGCTCGACGGCTACCGCGCCGCCGTGCATTGGCGCTGGCAGGACGATTTCGCCGAACGCTTCCCCAAGGTCATTGCCACCAGCCACCTGTTCGACTGGGACCGCGACCGCCTCACCGCCTGCGGTGGCATGTCGGTACTCGACCTGCTGTTGGCGGTGCTGGCCCGTGATCACGGCGCTGAACTGGCCGGTGCGGTCTCCGAAGAATTGGTGGTGGAGCGCATCCGCGAAGGCGGCGAACGCCAGCGTATTCCTCTGCAAAACCGCCTGGGCTCCAGCCATCCCAAGCTGACCCAGGCCGTATTGTTGATGGAAGCCAATATCGAAGAACCGCTGACCACCGACGAAATCGCCCAGCATGTTTGCGTGTCGCGACGACAACTCGAACGCATCTTCAAGCAATACCTCAACCGCGTCCCCAGCCAGTACTACCTGGAACTGCGCCTGAACAAGGCCCGCCAGATGCTCATGCAAACCAGCAAGTCGATCATCCAGATTGGCCTGTCATGCGGCTTCTCCTCGGGGCCGCATTTCTCCAGTGCCTACCGCAATTTCTTTGGCGCCACCCCCCGTGAAGACCGTAACCAGCGGCGTAGCAGCAGCCCGTTCGAGTTATCGTCGGTGCCCGCCGAGCGCGGCTAGGGCTTATTCCTCCATAGGCTCCTCGGGCAGTTGCATCACGGGGTCGCCGTTGCCGTCCACGGTGATTTCGTGGATCTGGAAGTCAATCCCCGTCTGCACGTAATACTGCCTCAGTCGATCCAGGCTCTGCCGTGACCAGGGGTTGTTGCTCAGGTCGGACTCGTCGTGAAAGGTAAGCGTCCAGCCAAGTCACCTTCCGAACTCCAGCATTAAGGGCGATGGTGTCCGCGTATTTTTAAGCGGACGCGATCGTCCTTAACGTTAGGATTTCCATGCGCCAACGAAGCTCTTACCCCAAACCGTTCAAGGTCCAGGTCGTTCAGGAATGCCTACAACCGGGTGCGACCGTCTCCAGCGTTGCCATCCGCCATGGCATCAACGCCAACGTCATTCGAAAATGGCTACCGCTTTACCGAGATCAGCTACCCGCGGTGTTGTCGGCGTTCGTTCCATTGAGGGCTACGCCCAAACGGCCGACTGCAGCATCGGTGATTATTGAGCTATCGCTTGGCGAGCAGTCAGTCACAGTGAAATGGCCAGTGTCCGATCCTGACGGCTGCGCCCGCTTTGTCCGGGGGCTTGCCCCGTGATCCGCATCGATAGCATCTGGCTTGCCACTGAGCCGATGGACATGCGCGCCGGCACCGAGACCGCATTGGCCCGTGTAGTGGAGGTATTCGGTGCGGCGAAGCCGCACTGTGCTTATCTGTTCGCCAACCGCCGCGCCAACCGCATGAAAGTGTTGGTGCATGACGGTGTAGGGATCTGGCTGGCCGCGCGGCGATTGAACCAGGGCAAGTTTCACTGGCCAGGCATCCACCGCGGCTCGGAAGTTGAACTCGACACCGAGCAGCTTCAGGCTTTGGTGCTCGGTTTACCTTGGCAGCGGGTTGGTGCAGCCGGTGCGATCACAGTGCTGTAGCGCCGGCCATTAGCCCATCGCTTTATCTGCGCTGATCGCCTGCTCTGGCACAATCAGCGGCATGACTTCCTCGCCCAATCTCGACCAACTGACACCTGAGCAACTGCGCGCACTCGCTGCGCAGTTGCTGTCGCAAGTCGACACGTTGGGTAAGACGGTTGAAACGATGGGCAAGAAGATCGACCGCGATCAAACCGTCATCGAGCAGCTCACCCATGAAATCGCCTGGTTCAAGCGATACAAGTTCGCCAAGCGTAGCGAGCAACTAAGCCCTGACCAGGGCAGCCTGCTGGATGATTTGCTCGACACGGACATTGCCGCTATCGAGGCGGAACTGAAAACCCTCAATCCTCCGGCGGCTCCGGCTGAACCCCGCCAACAGCCCAAGCGCGCACCGCTGCCAGCCCAGTTTCCGCGTACTGTGATCCGTCACGAGCCGCAGAACACTCAATGCACCTGCGGCTGCCAGCTGCAACGCATCGGCGAAGACATCAGCGAAAAGCTGGATTACACGCCGGGCGTGTTCACCGTCGAACAGCACGTGCGTGGCAAATGGGCCTGCCGTCAGTGCGAAACACTGATCCAGGCGCCGGTACCAGCCCAGGTGATCGACAAGGGCATCCCCACTGCCGGCCTGCTGGCTCACGTGATGGTGGCCAAATTTGCCGACCACCTGCCGCTGTATAGGCAAGAAAAGATTTTTGGGCGCGCTGGCCTGGCCATCGCCCGCTCGACGCTGGCGCAGTGGGTCGGACACACCGGCGTACAGCTCCAACCATTGGTCGACGCCCTGCGCGAGGCGGTACTGGCGCAAGGCGTGATCCACGCCGACGAAACCCCCGTGCAAATGCTGGCCCCTGGCGAGAAGAAAACCCACCGGGCTTACGTCTGGGCATACTGCACCACACCCTTCGCCGACCTGAAGGCCGTGGTGTATGACTTCAGCCCCAGCCGGGCTGGTGAGCATGCGCGCAATTTTCTGGGTCAGTGGAGTGGCAAGCTGGTCTGCGACGACTTCGCCGGCTACAAGGCCAGCTTCGAGCAGGGCATCACCGAAATTGGCTGCATGGCCCACGCCCGCCGCAAATTTTTCGATCTGCACGCAGCGAACAAAAGCCAGTTAGCCGAACAGGCGCTGCACTCCATTGCCGGGCTGTATGAAATCGAGCGGCAAGCACGGCACATGAGCGATGAAGAACGCTGGCGAATACGGCAGGAAAAGTCTTCACCAATCCTCGATGCGCTGCATAACTGGATGCTGGCCCAGCGTGATCGGGTGCCCAACGGATCAGCCACGGCAAAAGCCCTGGATTACAGCCTAAAACGCTGGTTAGCGCTGACGCGCTATCTGGACGACGGCGCCGTGCCTATCGACAACAATCAGGTCGAGAACCAGATTCGACCATGGGCCCTTGGACGCTCGAACTGGCTGTTTGCCGGGTCGCTGCGCAGCGGCAAACGGGCGGCGGCGATCATGAGCCTGATCCAGTCGGCGCGGATGAATGGGCATGATCCGTACGCCTACCTGAAGGATGTGCTGATGCGGCTGCCGACACAGCGGGCCAGCGAGATTGGCCAACTACTGCCGCATCAATGGGCACCCGCCTGAATTACGCAAGGTGAGTTCGGCAGACGCTTACAGTTCCGCGCCCCCAGCGACCGTTGATGGCGCTCATGGTGCTCACCAAGTCCGGCGTTAGCAAACATCGGGTTGCTTCTCTGTGTCATGGCGATTCGCCGCCGGCAATTTATCGCCTAGTGCTGACGAGCTGCTGTGCCAAAAAAGAGTTACGGAAGTATTCGCGGAAGGCTTTCATTGGCGCGGTACATGGCCAGATCTGCATGCATGATGAGATCGTTCGTGCATTGCCCATCTTTGGGCGCGATGGCGACCCCCAGGCTGGCTGACACGACTAGGCTGTGCCCTAGGATTTCAATGGGGTGCGTGAACGGTCTCCTGGACACGGGCTAACTCACGCAGACGCTTGTCGAATGAGCGACTAAAACAGATCTCCAGTCTGAGTTCGATCTCATTCAGCGACGGCTTTATAACCTTCGCTGACAACTTCATTTACAGCTCAGCCTTACACGCTAATTTCCCCTTATGTTCGGGTGATCGGTTCCGGCTTACCAAACAGGTAACCTTGGAACGCTCGGCAGCCGATAGCAATCAGCAACTCCAGTTGTTCGCGCTGCTCCACGCCTTCGGCTACCACCTCCAGGCCGAGGTTTTGCGCCAGGGTCACCACGGTGTGAGCGATGGCGCTGTCGGTGTTGTCGGTGAGGATTTCGTCGACGAAGGACTTGTCGATCTTCAGCTGATCCAGCGGCATGTGCTTGAGGTAGCTCATGGACGAATAGCCGGTGCCGAAGTCGTCCAGCGAGAAGCGCACGCCGACCTGGCGCAGTGCCTGCATCTTGCCGATGGTTACCGTCAGGTCGTGTTGCAGCATGGATTCGGTGATTTCCAGGCGCAGGCGGTTGGCCGGTGCGCCGCTGCTGGCCAGCACCTGCAGCACCTGCTGGACGAAATCGGCCTGGCTGAGCTGGCGGGCGCTGATATTCACGGCAATGGTCCAGACCTGGCGCATGGGGTCGTGCTGCCACTCGGCCAGCTGGCGGCAGGCGGTGGCCAGTACCCATTGGCCGATCGGAATAATCAGGCCGCTTTCCTCGGCCAGGGGAATGAACTGCGCCGTGGAAACCAGGCCGCGCTGCGGGTTTTGCCAACGCAGCAGGGCCTCAAAGCCGAGGATCTGCTCGTCGGCGTCGACTACCGATTGGTAGAACAGGCGCAGCTCATCCTGCTCCAGGGCCAGGCGCAGGTCCCGCTGCAGCAGGGCGCGCTGGTTGATTTCGCTCTGCAGGGCGTTATCGAAGAAGCACAGCTGGTCGCGCCCGGCATCCTTGGCTTTGTACAGCGCCATGTCGGCCCGCTTGATCAGTTCGTCGGCGTTCTGCAGCGTGCCATCGAACAACACCACGCCAATGCTCGGGGTGATCTGCGCCATATGGTCGTGGAGCTGATAGGGCGCGGACAGCACCTGGCGGATCTTCTCGCCAGTATCGCTGGCATGGTGCATGGCGCTTTCCTGGCTGTTGCCCAGCTCTTCGATGATCACCACGAACTCGTCGCCGCCCAGGCGCGCCACCGTGTCGCTCTGGCGCAGGGTGCCCTGCAGGCGCACGGCCACTTCCTTGAGCAGCTGGTCGCCGATCGGGTGGCCGAGGGTGTCGTTGATTTCCTTGAAGTGGTCCAGGTCCATCAGCAACAGGGCACCGTGCTGATTATGCCGTTGGCTGTTGTGCAGGGCGCGGATCAGGCGTTCGCTCATCAGGCGGCGGTTGGCCAGGCCGGTGAGGGCGTCGTGCAGGGCCATGCGCTGGGCGGCTTCTTCGATGCGCTTGCGCTTGGTGATGTCGGCGCGGATGGCGATGTACTGCTCGGGCAGGCCATCCTTGCCGATGAAGGGCATGATGGTGCTCTGCACCCAGTACAGCGAGCCGTCCTTGGCGCGGTTGCACACCTCGCCACTCCACACCTCGCCATGGCTGATGGTGCGCCACAGGTCCTGGAAAAATTCGCGCGGATGATGGCCGGAGTTGATCATTTTGTGGGTGCGGCCGACCAGTTCACTGCGGGCGTATTGGGAAATGGCGCAGAACTTGTCGTTAACCTGGGTGATTACCCCGCGGGCATCGGTGATGGCGACGATGGCGTGGGCATCCAGGGCGGCCTTGATCTCGGCGATTTCACGCAGTGAGTCAATCAACTGTCGGCGATTGTGCTCGCGTTCGCTGGTGTCGGTGAAAATCGCCAGCACCCCGGCTTCGCGGCCGCTGACCTGGCGTTCCGGCACCACCAGGCAGGAGGCATAGGCGCTGTTGCCGTCCGGGCGCAGGTATTGCAGGTCCAGGTCGCTGCGTATGCCGTCGAGGGCTTTGATCAGGTGTGGTCTGATCTGCTCGGCAACGTCGTCCAGCAGCAGATCGCCGATGGTTTGGCCGATCACGCTTTCCGGACGACGATCCTGGCTGCGGATTAGCGTCGGGTTGGCATAGCGCAGGTGCAGGTGCTCATCCAGGCGGGCGATGCCAACCGGCAGGTTGCTCAGCAGGTTGTGCAGTTCGGTTTCCTGTTCGCGAATGCGCTGCTCACGCACTTCCAGCAAACGATAGGGTTTGCGCACGGCAATCTGGAAGGCAGCCAGGTAGAAGAAGCAGTAGGCGGCCACCTTATAGATGTGGCCGAACAGGTTGATGAATTCCGAAGTCGTTCGGTATTGGGTAAACGCCAGGCCGCCCATCGCGGTAATGAAACAGGCCGCGCCCAGCCATAGATCGCGGCTGCTCTGAGTCTTGCGGCTACGCAGGAAGAACCACAGGGCCAGGCCCAGGTTGGCGACGCACAGGATGAGTTCGCAGGTGTTCTTCAGTGGCGTCAGGCCGCTGCCGGGGATATAGCTCAGCGGCAGCCATTGTGGGCGCTGAGTGGCGATCAGGAACAGGGCGGCGACCAGGACAATGCCTGCTATCAGCCAGGCATTGCGGCTGCCGGGTAGGCGCAACGACAGGGCTGCCAGGCAGAGAACGGCCACCTCGACCGCACGGCTGCTGAGCCAGAAAAAGATCGCCGTGTTGGTACTGCCATCCACCACCAGCCCCGGCATGCCGGCGAAATACAGGGTATGCAACATGTCCAGGCCGGCCACGCTGGCGAAGCCGAAGACCAAGGTCTGAGCTATGGGCTCGGCGTCATGATCAGGGGTATTCCAAGCAATAGTCACAATCATCAGCGAGACGCTGATGGCGAACATTTCCAGCAGGATATGCACCGAGAGGTAGTCGGCCGGACGGGCAGTGAAGATGGCAATCGGAGGCAGGCTCAGGGCCAGGGCCATCAGTACCAAGGCCAGGGCGCAGGTGCTCAGAGCCAGACTGCGGTGGTTCAGATAGAGAGGCTGCAAGGCGTTGTCCGGGGGCGCTGCTAGCGCCCGTTGTGCAGGATTATTAACTGTTGAAACGCTCGACCAGCGCGTGCAGGGAGCCTGCAGTGGACTGTAGCTGGCTGCCTAGGCGCGCGCTATTGCCGGTGACTTCGGCATTGTCGTTGGTGGCCTGGGAAATCGAGTTGATCTGCCGGGCAATATCCTCAGCGACCAGACTCTGCTGTTCGGCGGCAGCGGCCATCTGCTCGGCCATCTGATGGATGTTGTCGACCGTCTGGCTGATGCCCTGTAGCGACTGTTCGGTTTGCGCTACCCGCGCCACGCCGTTACGCGCTTCCTCGCTGCCGGCGCGAGCTACGCTCAAGGCACGTTCGGTTTCCTTATGCAGGCCCGTGATGATGCCCTGGATGACGTCGGTAGACTGGCGGGTCTTGGAGGCCAGGGCGCGCACTTCGTCGGCCACTACGGCAAAGCCACGGCCCTGCTCACCGGCGCGGGCTGCTTCGATGGCGGCATTCAGGGCCAGCAGGTTGGTCTGCTCGGCAATCGCGTGGATCATGCTGGCGGCTTGCTGGATGGAAGCGGTTTCATCGGCCAGTGACTGCACCGATTGGCCGATGCCATCGACAGTCTGCGCCAGTTGCTCGATGACCTGGCGGCTTTGCTGCGACTGCTGGGCGCCGGCCATAGCCAGTTCACTGGCCTGACGTGCTTCCTGAGCGGTTTGCTGGACGTGGCTGGAGACCTGATTGATCGACGCGGCCATCTCGTGCATCGCCGTGGCGGCCTGGTCAGCTTCATTGCGCTGGGCCTGCAGGGCACGTTCGGCCTGCTCGTTGAGGCGGCCGTTTTCCTTGGCCAGGGCGGCGGTCTGGTCGGCGAAGTCTCCCAGGCGGCAAAGCGCCGTGCGAATCCGTGCATCCTCGCTGATCAGTGCCAGGTGCAGCAGCGCCAGTGGCCCGGAGGCATCGCTGTAGGTGCGGGCCACCAGCGGGCTGTCGAATGTTTTTGGCGCTACTGCACGAGCCCGGCCGAGCAGCTGGCTGGAGTTGTGCAGGCTGGCAAAACCCTGCAGCCCAAGCAGGACCAAGGTCAGCAGCAACGCCGTGCCGGGCAATTCCAGGCTCCAGAGCGCCGCGCCGCTCACTACACCGAGCAGCGGCAGCACGAAGAAGCGTGCCAGTTGCGCGAATGCCTCGCCACGGCCGATGGCCGGGCGCCCCTGGTTCAGGCGCGCGTAGAGCGCTTCGGCACGGCGCACCTGCTCGCTGTTGGGTTTGCTGCGCACCGACTCGTAGCCGACGACCCGGCCGTTTTCCTGGATGGGCGTGACATAGGCGCTGACCCAATAGTGATCGCCGTTCTTGCAGCGGTTCTTGACGATGCCCATCCAGCTGCGTCCGGATTTTAGGTAGTCCCACATATGAGCGAACACGGCAGGCGGCATATCCGGGTGACGCACTAGGTTGTGCGGGCTGCCGACCAATTCCTCGCGGGTAAATCCGCTGATCTCGGCGAACTCGTCGTTGCAGTACGTGATGATCCCGCGGGTATCGGTGGCGGAAATGAGGTGCTGTTCTGCTGGGAAACTGCGTTCGCGGCCGCTGAGTGGTTGATTGATTCGCATGGGGAGGGCTCACCTGAATGATAGGCACATCGATAGCCTGGGAGGCAGTGGGTCTAGTCGGCTCTGTAAGCTGATCGTTTAGTCAAACTTTTTCACATTAGCAGGCACCCCTCTTGATGCTCCCCCCATAGAGGGGGGGCTAAAAGACAGGTGAACAGCCTGATAGTCACAACTGTCGAAGAGTGCTCCCCCTTGATAGGTATTAGGGCTGGCAAACAGTTGTCGACCTGCGGCGGCAAAAGTTGAGTGCAGCACCTGGCCTTTCCGGTACGGTGCTGCCCCTATGTCTTACTCCGAACTCAGCGTTGAAGAGCGCGTCATTTAAATCGGTCATGCCCAAGGTTTCAGCCTGCGTAGGATTACCTGCTTGATCACCCGATCCCCTTCGACCATCAGCCGGGAGCTGCGCCGCAATCGAGATGCCTGCGGTTGTTACTCGGCCCGTGCGGCCCGGCAGCAGATGCAGGCCCGCCGCTAGGTTTGTCGACCGATGCGAAAGCTGTTGCTGGGTAGCGAGCGCTTCGAGTTGGTGGCCCATCTGCTGCGTGAGCGTTTGTCTCCCGATCAGATTGCCCGCAAGCATGCGCAGCATGAAGACTCCCAACCTCAGAGAGGCCTACGTCTGTCGCAAGACGATCAATAACGCGATCTATGCCCTGCCGGTCGGTGAACTGCGCAAGGAGCTTATCATCTGCCTGCGCCAAAGCAAGACGACGCGCAGACCGCGCTATGGCGGTGTGGATCGGCGCGGCCTGATCCCTGAGATGGTCAGCATTCATGTGCGTCCGCCGGAGATCGAAGACCGGCTGATGCCGGGGTATTGGGAGGCGACCTGACCAAGGGTAAGGCTAACGCCTCGTCTGTAGGCACGTTGGTGGTGCGCGCCAGCGCCGACCCACAGAGAGCAGTTCCTGGTAGATATGGTGATATTGCACCGTGTTGCGCGGTCGGCTACCAGGCAGCGGCGCTTTCGGTCGGCCAGTTCACTTTGATGGTACCGCTCGGGTGTGGGATTTCCAGACAGATAGTCGATGACGCGGAATCCGACTTTGTCCCAATAGCCTGCAAGGACAGAGGAATGAAAGCAGGTTGCAGCGCCATGGCTTTCTGCGTGTGCACTCGGATCCATTTATGGACGAGGTTTGCGTTGAGGCTGTGGCTCAGCGCAACGCTGGCAATCGAGGCCCCGGGCTGGGCGCACTCTTGAATAATCTGGGCCTTGAAGGATTTGGAGTAGGAACGGCGTTGTGGCTGCATGAAAGACCCGCTTAAAAGGCTAGAAATGGTGTCCACTTAAATCAGGTGGACACCATCGCCTTTGGCGTCGGGGCCAGGAAGGTGTGTTGGCCGGACGGATACCGTGAAAGTTCTGTTGCGTCTCCATTAATGCCTGCGGGATTTCGCGTAGTTGGTTATGGCTCAGGTCCAGGTTTTGTAGCTCGGTGAGTTGAAACACCCCGTCGGGCAGTTGGCTGATCCGCGTGTTGTGCAAGTGCAGCGAGGTCAGTCTTTGCAGGCCAGTGACGTCCGGCGCGTGGCCCAGTGGGTTGTTGCTCAGGTCCAGGAACTCCAGGCTGTGCAGGTCGCTGACCGTACGCGCGGTGGCCGGGGTCAACCGGATCGCGCAGTGGGACAGTTCCAGGCTGGTGAGCTTGGGCATGGCAAAGATCGCCGTGGGCAGCCGCTCCAGGGTGCAGTGGCTCACGTTCAGCGATTGCAGCTCGGTGAAGTTCTTGAGCGTGCCGTCCACCTGTGTGGTGGTGATCGAACCCTTGAATTCAAACGCCGTGACATGCTCGAAGCGCGCGCTCAATGGTGGCAACTCACCGATGATTGGCAGGTTGACCAGCACGGCATGGGTCGGCGTATAGTCCAGGCTTTCTTCGTCTTCCGGGCTTTCGCGGCGCCAGGCTTCTTCAAGCAGGCGCTTGAAGTGGCTGCGGTTGCCCTCTTCGGCGATGCGGGTCAAATCATCCAGGTCGTTGCCCAGCACCGGGTGCCGGGTGGGCACGTCGTCGGCCCAGCGTTGCAGGTCACTGACCAGTTGCTGGTATTCGGCTTCCAGTCGTGTCAGGGCGGCATCGACTTCATCCATGTTGCCCGCCAGCTTGAAAATCAAACCGTCTGCGTCGCGGGGTTGCAGTCTTGGGTAGAGTCGCTGCGCCCACTCGCGTTGTGCCGCCGGTGCTTGGGCATTGAAAAATGCCTGTGTGCGCTGGCAGTAGCGTTTGATCTGCTCAAGGGACGTGTACGACAGCGGGTTGGCGGATAGATCGAACGCCTGGCTGCTGCTGACCGGTAACTCGAATAACGCCGCTGGCAAGTGTTCGATGGCGTTGCGGCTCAAGTTGATCACCTGGCGGGGCATGGTGCGCAACAGCCCGGGCGGCACCGCGCTCAGCCCGGTGTCGGTCAGCAGCAGGGTGCCCAGTTCTGGCAGTTGGCTGAAATCCGGCAGCTCGCCCAGCGGGTTGCCGCTCAGGCTCAAGTGCCGCAGTTGCTGCATGTTTTCAAGGCTTGCGCGGCTATTGGCGGATAGCTTGATCGAGCAGTTTTCCAGCTCGAGGAACCACAGTTTTGGCAGGCCAAAGACCGCTTGGGGAATGTCCGTCAGCGGCGCTTGGTGCACGTTGAGCACATGCAACTCGGGGAAGCGGGCGAGGAATGCATCGACGTTGCCCAGGCCTACGCCGTCCTCGATCACCAATTGCGCGACGTGTCGCCAAGTGGCCTTCAGGGTGGGCATGTGCCCGGCCAAGCGGCGCGATATCACTAATGAGTGGCGCCGCCCGGTGGGTTGGGTGCGCTCGCGGCGCCAACTGTTTTCCAGCAACTGGCTCAGCTCATTTCGGCGGCGATACTCCGTTGGGCTGAGGTCGGGAGCCTGTTGCCACTGCGTCAACTCGGTTTGCAGCTGTTGCAGCTCGCCTGCCCGGTTGGCCAATTCAATCTGCCCGGCTTCGAGGTTGCCCGGCAATTTATAGATGAATTGATTGAGTTCCTCCTGGCTCAGGCTCGGATACAGCAGGCGCGCATCGCGCAGGTCGGCGGCGGGCGCGTCGATATCGAAATAAACGCCATGGAGCTGATAGTAGGTCTTGACCTGCTCCAGAGTGCGGCGCGACAGCGGGTTGTCGCTCAGCACGAAGCTGTCGGCTCGCTCGGGCGACAGCGTGAACAGTTCGGCTGGCAGCTCGCGGATCTGGTTGTCATTGAGCAGCACCACTTGCAGTTCGGGGCGCGTCAATACGCCGGCCGGCAGGTGTTCGATGGCGGCCTGCGTCAGGTCCAGATGAATCAGGTGCGGCATGGCTTCAACGCTGGGCGCCAAGCCCAGGGGGTTGTTGTGCAAGGCGAGGATCTGCAAGCCATGCAGCGAGCCGAGACGGGCCTGGCTGGCGGGGGTGAGCCTGATGTTGCAGGTGCTCAGGTTCAGGGCGTTCAGGCGCGGCATGCTGAAGATGGTTTCCGGCAGCGTGCCGAGGTTGAACCCGGTGACGGAGAGGTGACGCAGCCGCCGAAAACGCCCGATGAAAGCAACGGCGCCTGGGCTGTCGGGGAAACCGTAGAGCGTTAGCAACGACACATGGTCGAAGTTGGCGGTCAGTTCGGGCAATGGGCCGAGGGTAGGGTATTCCATGCGCAGGCTGTGGCCGTTTTCGTGGGCGGCTTCGAAGTAATCATCTACATCGGTCTCGCGCCGCCAGCATTGGCGCAGCTGCTTTGCGCTCATGTAGCGGTTCTGCGCTTCGCGGACTTGCTCGGCGTCGGACAAGGGCGCTCCGGTGCCCGGGTGAGTCGTGAGGGGTTGGCGCTCCCATGTGCTCAGGTCGCGGTCCAACTGCCCGTATTCCTCGGCCAGCGCGGCGAGGCCATTGGCGACGCCGCTGGGTTGCGCGTGCAGGTGGGTGAGCAAGTCATGAATTTGCCGTGGGTTGAGGGCTGGGTACAGCTGGCGTGCGCGCTGTTCTAACGTTGGGGGTTGCGTCGCCGGGGCGGCAAGCCTTGGGTAGCCGCTGTCGCTTCCCAGATGGCGCTGGGTTTCCAGGCTGGGGGGCTCGGCGGCGTCACCGCCCAGCACGTGGCGCAGTTCGTCGCGTTTAAGCGGGTTGTGGCGCAAGCGTTCTTCAAGCAAAGGGCCTTGGCCGATGCCGATGCCCAGGGCGTCTCGTTGCGCATCGGGCAAGGCATTGAGGACGGCGGTGTACAGGTCGGTTTCGCCGAACAACGGGCCCTTATCGTCGTAGGGGACATAGCGGCCGCCGGCCGTGCGCACCACTGTGCGTTGGATCGGCGCGTCGTCCGGGCCCACCTGCAGCCAACTGGCAGCGGCGGCGTCGAGGTGCCGGGCATCGAGGCGCAACTGATCAGACCAGCCTGGCAGCAGTTTCAGGCTGTTCAAGGCCAGGCGGTCAGTGTCCAGGTTCGGCGGCGCCACCAGGTGCTGGCCTTCGTAGGCGCGGTTAAGCCGCAGTTCGGCCAGTGCGCTTTCAGCCAAGTGGGCCAGGCGCGGCGGTGTACGCTGGTAGCCCAGTTCCTCCAGCTCAAAGGCGCTGGCCTGGCCCAGCAGTCGGGTGATGAGCTTGGTCGGCAGGCCGGGCGCGGTCTGCATCATGTGTTGCACTGGCGGTTGCTCGGTCAGTTGATACTCGGCATACCGCGCCTCGAACAGCTCGGTGCGATGTCGCTCGGCCAGACGCGCGAGTTTCTTGCGCAGTTGCTTCACGCGGTTTTCCAGGCGCAGCTCGGGGTCGGCAGCCACCTCGCCGAATTGCCTGCGGATTTCTTCCGGGCTCAGGGCTTGCAACAGGGTCCTGAGCAGGTCGCCATTGGTCATTTGCGCCTCGTGGATCTGCACCACGGGCTTGTTCTGATCACCGAATGCCCAGGCGGTGTTGCCCTCGGCGTCAACAATGCGCAAGGCGCGGGTGTTGGGCCAGTCGCCGTAGGTGGTGAGCAACTGGAGCATGTCCTGTGGGTCGACCTGCGCGTGTTGCGTGGGGTCGTCGCTGTCGAGGCGTTCGATCAGGGTTTGCAGGCTGCGGTCCAGGCGCAGACGGTCGAGGGTGTCGTCCAGCAGCGGCGGCACCGGGTCGCTGCGCACGTGCATTTGGCGCAGGGCGTTTTCATTCACGCCGCTGAGGCTCAGCGCCAGTTGCTGGTCAGCTTCGCTCAACTCGGCGACGCGATGGCCCAGGCGCCGCAGCAGGGTGGGGTGATCCCATTGCAGTGGCGTGTCCAGCTCACTGTGCCAGGCACCGGCGCCGTTGTGCTGCACGCGCGGGGTGTAGGCCTCGGGACGGTTGGGGTGCTTGATCACATAAGTGTCTTCATTCGCGTGTTTTTGCACGGCGTACAGCTTGCCTTCCAGGGGCAATATCGACTCGCCGCGCATCCGATGCAGCCCTTGCGAGTCGATGCCCAGGCGTGGTGGCAGGCGGATGTGTTGTTGATAGGGCGTGAGGTCCGGCTGCCAGTAACGGCGGGCACCGCTGGCCAGCGTGACGGGTTTGAAACGGTCGATAAAAGCCAGGACGTCAGGGGGCAAAACCCTGCGTAACTGCGCCGCGCCAATCGTGCTGCCTGCACCAAAGGCACCCAATTGCACCAGGGATTGCAGCACGCTCATCAAGTGGCCGAACGCCTCTTGGGACAAGCCTTCGGCCCAGTCAACAATGCCTTCGAACACGTCATCCAGCAGTTGGTAGGCCATGTAACCGAGCATTAACTCGCCCAGCCCGGGAATGAACGGTGCGACGATCAACAGCGCGGCGTTGAGGATCGACGACGCCACATTCACAAACGAATCCCATAGGGCCCAGCGCGCATTGCGGTCCACTGTGGCC
Source organism: Pseudomonas cremoris (assembly GCF_014230465.1). The sequence goes on along the minus strand of NZ_JAAXCY010000001.1, from coordinate 762,774 downwards.
GTGGACACGGCTTGGGTGCGCGCATCGTTGAGGACCTGATTGAGCTTTTGCTGATAGAGGTGCAACCAGATATTGCCGTGGACCAGTGTGGCGACAAATTGCAGCTTGGGGGCGTCGGTGGGTTCCTTGCGCCAGGCGGGCAGGCCGCTGCCGTAGTCGGTGGGGTGCCATTTGACTCGCGCCAGGCGCTGGCTCAGGTTGGCGAAAAACACCCCGCGCTGTGCATGGGGGACGAAGCGGCTGAAAAACGTCTGGTAGTCGGGGTCACGCAGTTGATGGGTCAGTTCCTGTTGGAAGGCCAGCGCCGAGGCGTATTCCTTGAGCGGTTGCTGCGGGTCGTCCGGCACGTAGGCGACCAGGCGCTGTACCGAACGGGAGGTTTCCAGGTCGGGAGCGATCAGCAGGATGCCTGCCAGTGGCGCGTCCATCATCTGCAAGGTGTGGCAGTGCAAGGGCTGGGTGTCGAGGCTCAGGTCACTGCGGCCCTGCAGTAGGCCTTCGACCTGCCGCGCAAAGTCATCGCGAATATCACCGCGCTGACGCGCCAGTTGCAGGGCGACGCGCAGGGCGGCTTTGTGGCTGGCGTCGACCTTGGCTTGCAGTACCGCGGCGCTCACCGGTTCGTTCAGGCCCAGTTGTGTGCGCAGGTACGTCTGGTAGTGCGCGCCGATATCCAGCTCGCGGCACAACCGGGTAAAGGTGGTGATGCCGATTTTTTCGCGGATGGCAGGCAGGGTGTCGAACTGGCCGGTGGCATTGGGCGGTGTGATGTAGGTCGAGTCGATCTCGAAGGCGTCGTCGAGGGTTTCGCTGTGTTCGAAGTTGTGCAGGGCGGCGTCCAGCAGTGACACGGTCCAGGTGCGCGCGGCGCCCGAAGGGATCGAAAACCACGGCACATGTTGTGGGATATAGAGGCGCAGAAAGACCGATTCGCTGTTCAAGTCCAGGCCGAAGCGGGTCAGCAGTGCACCTTCCAGCCGCGCACGGGCAAATGCCCGTGGGCCTTGCACCTGATTGAGGGCGTCATCCACCGCATTTTGCGCGTTCCAGTGCACGCCGGTCAGGCGCTTGAACTCGGCATTGGTGGCATGCGCTTGCAGGGTTGCCTCGGCCAAGGCCCGTCGCCGGGTGCTTGACGCCTGGCCCAGCCAGGGCGCAATGGCATCTTTCAGCAGGGCATAGTGACGGTCCGGCTGTGCGGTATCGTCGGTGAGAGAGGGCGTACTCATGCAAAATCTCTGATAGTCAGGAAAGCGCATCAGTAGATCAGCGCGTTTCACGCGGCCTGCTCTAGATAGTTAGTTTAAACTGCGCCATTGCGACGCTATTTGTCGCATTGGCGTAAACCCGCCAAAATCGCGGGTTGGCGCTATAAGAAGTTGTCGCTTGGCGGCAAGGCCGCGCTGAAAACTGTCCTTACAATCCCTGCATCGCCCGCCAGTTCCAGGCAGGCGTTCCTCTTCAGGAGACTCCGATGTCCGTTGAGCAAGCCCCGGTGCAACGTGCCGATTTCGACCAGGTCATGGTGCCTAACTACGCACCGGCCGCATTCATTCCTGTGCGTGGCGAAGGTTCGCGCGTGTGGGACCAGGCGGGTCGCGAGCTGATCGACTTTGCCGGCGGCATCGCGGTCAACGTATTGGGCCATGCCCACCCGGCGTTGGTTGGTGCACTGACCGAACAAGCCAACAAACTGTGGCATGTGTCGAACGTCTTCACCAATGAGCCGGCCCTGCGCCTGGCGCATAAGCTGATCGACGCCACCTTTGCCGAGCGCGTGTTTTTCTGCAACTCCGGCGCCGAAGCCAACGAGGCCGCGTTCAAGCTGGCCCGTCGTGTTGCGTTCGACCGTTTCGGCACTGAGAAGTACGAGATCATCGCTGCGCTGAACAGCTTCCACGGCCGTACCCTGTTTACTGTCAACGTCGGTGGCCAGTCCAAGTACTCCGATGGTTTCGGTCCTAAAATCACTGGCATCACTCACGTGCCTTATAACGACCTGGCTGCACTGAAAGCCGCCGTGTCGGACAAGACCTGCGCCGTGGTACTGGAACCGATCCAGGGCGAAGGCGGCGTACTGCCGGCTGAACTGGCTTACCTGCAAGGTGCTCGCGAACTGTGCGACGCCAACAACGCGCTGCTGGTGTTCGACGAAGTGCAAACCGGTATGGGTCGTAGCGGCAAGCTGTTCGCCTACCAGCATTACGGCGTTACGCCAGACATCCTCACCAGCGCCAAAAGCCTGGGCGGCGGTTTCCCGATTGCAGCGATGCTCACCACCGAAGCGCTGGCCAAGCACCTGGTGGTCGGCACCCACGGCACCACCTACGGCGGCAACCCGCTGGCGTGTGCGGTGGCCGAGGCGGTGATCGACGTGATCAACACGCCAGAAGTACTGGCCGGTGTGAACGCCAAGCACGACCTGTTCAAGGCGCGCCTGGAACAGATCGGCAAGCAATACGGCATCTTCACCGAAGTGCGCGGCATGGGCCTATTGATTGGTTGCGTATTGAGCGACGCGTTCAAAGGCAAGGCCAAGGACGTGTTCAACGCGGCCGAGAAAGAAAACCTGATGATCCTGCAAGCCGGTCCGGACGTGGTGCGTTTTGCGCCGAGTTTGGTGGTGGAGGATGCGGACATCAAGGAAGGCCTGGATCGTTTTGAGCGTGCTGTGAAGGCGCTGACGCAAGCCTGATAGCAACACTTTTTGCTGGCCGGACCGTTTCCAAATGTGGGAGCGGGCTTGCTCGCGAAAGCGGTGGTTCAGTCGCCAGGTGTATTGACTGACAGATTGCATTCGCGAGCAAGCCCGCTCCCACATTTGGGCCTGAGTTGAATCAGGCACTGTCCGGCATTTTTTCCTCTATGAGTTTTTCGAGTTAAGGAGTGACACCATGCTGGTGATGCGCCCCGCGCAAATGGCTGATCTGGGCGAGGTACAGCGTCTGGCTGCGGACAGCCCGATTGGTGTCACCTCCTTGCCGGATGATGTGGAACGCCTCAGCGACAAGATCGCCGCCAGCGAAGCTTCCTTCGCCGCCGAGGTGAGTTTCAACGGTGAAGAAAGCTATTTCTTCGTGCTCGAAGACACCGAGACCGGCAAGCTCGCCGGCTGCTCGGCTATCGTCGCGTCGGCGGGCTATTCCGAGCCTTTCTACAGTTTTCGTAATGAGACCTTCGTGCACGCCTCCCGCGAGCTGAAGATCCACAACAAGATCCACGTGCTTTCCCAGTGCCACGACCTGACCGGCAACAGCCTGCTCACCAGCTTCTATGTGGTGCCGGAGCTGGTCGGTTCGCCGTGGTCGGAACTCAATTCCCGTGGCCGCCTGCTGTTTGTCGCCAGCCACCCTGAGCGCTTTGCCGACTCGGTGGTGACCGAGATCGTCGGCTACAGCGACGAGAACGGTGACTCGCCGTTCTGGGACGCCATCGGTCGCAACTTCTTCGACCTCAACTACGCCGCCGCCGAGCGCCTGTGTGGGCTCAAAAGCCGCACCTTCCTCGCCGAGCTGATGCCGCACTACCCGATCTACGTGCCGTTGCTGCCGGATGAAGCCCAGGAAGCGATGGGCCAGGTGCACCCGCGTGCGCAGATCACCTTCGACATCCTGATGCGCGAAGGCTTCGAGACCGATCACTACATCGACATCTTCGACGGTGGCCCGACGTTGCACGCACGGGTCTCGGGCATTCGCTCGATTGCCCAGAGCCGCGTGGTGCCGGTGAAGATCGGCGAGATGGTCAAGGGTGTTGGCCGCCAGTACCTGGTGAGCAACGCGCAGTTGCAGGATTACCGCGCGGTGATGCTGGAACTGGACTACGCGCCCGGCAAACCGGTGACCCTGGACCTGGCGGCCGCCGAAGCCCTGGGCGTTGGCGAAGGCGCGAGTGTGCGTTTGGTCGCGGTTTAAAGAATTGAGTGTCGCGGGTGGCTGCCAAACAGCGGCCCGTCTGAGGAGATAGCATGATCGTTCGTCCCGTACGCAGCAGCGATTTACCGGCCCTGATTGATCTGGCGCGCAGCACCGGCACCGGCCTTACTACGTTGCCGGCCAACGAAGAGCGCTTGACGCACCGGGTAGGCTGGGCCGAAAAAACCTTCCGCGGCGACGCCGGGCGTGGCGATGCCGACTACCTGTTCGTGCTGGAAAACGACGAAGGGCGTGTGGTGGGGATTTCCGCGATTGCCGGTGCCGTTGGCCTGCGTGAGCCTTGGTACAACTTCCGGGTAGGCCTGACGGTCAGCGCCTCCCAGGAACTGAATATCTACCGTGAGATTCCGACGCTGTTCCTGGCCAACGACCTCACCGGCAATTCCGAGCTGTGCTCGTTGTTCCTGCACGCCGATTACCGCACCGGCCTCAATGGCCGCATGCTGGCCAAGGCGCGCATGTTGTTCATCGCAGAGTTCCCGCAACTGTTCGGCAACAAGATCATTGCCGAGATGCGCGGTGTGTCCAACGAAGCCGGGCGCTCACCGTTCTGGGAAAGCCTGGGCCGCCATTTTTTCAAGATGGAGTTCAGCCAGGCTGATTACCTCACGGGCGTAGGCAACAAGGCATTTATTGCCGAGTTGATGCCGAAGTTTCCGCTGTACAGCTGCTTCCTGTCCGAAGACGCACGCAACGTGATCGGCAAGGTTCACCCAGACACCGAGCCTGCGCTGAGCATGCTCAAGAGCGAGGGGTTCAGCTACCAGGGCTATGTCGACATCTTCGACGCGGGCCCTGCAGTGGAGTGTGAGACCACCAAGATTCGCGCGGTGCGTGACAGCCAGTCGCTGGTACTGGCCATCGGCACGCCGGGGGACGACGCCACGCCGTTCCTGATCCATAACCGCAAGCGCGAGGAGTGCCGCATCACGGCCGCTCCGGCCCGCCTGGCGGCAGGCACGCTGGTGGTCGATCCACAAACCGCCAAGCGCCTGCAACTGGTCGTAGGTGATCAAGTGCGTGCCGTACCGTTGTCCGCTGCTCGGGAGTCGAAGTAATGAATTCGTTGTACATCGCAGGTAGCTGGCTGGAAGGTCAGGGTGAGCTGTTCGAATCGCGCAATCCGGTGACTCAGCAGGTGCTGTGGGCGGGTAATGGCGCCACTGCCGAGCAAGTCGAGTCTGCCGTGCAGGCTGCGCGCCAGGCGTTCCCGGCCTGGGCCCGCCGCTCGCTGGAAGAACGTATCAGCGTGCTGGAAACCTTCGCCACTACCCTGAAAAAGCGTGCTGATGAAATCGCCCGCTGCATCGGCGAAGAAACCGGCAAGCCGCTGTGGGAGTCGGCCACCGAAGTCACCAGCATGGCCAACAAGATCGCCATCTCGGTGCAAAGCTACCGTGAACGTACCGGCGAGAAGAGCGGCCCCCTGGGCGACGCCACTGCCGTGTTGCGTCACAAGCCCCACGGCGTGGTGGCAGTGTTTGGCCCGTACAACTTCCCGGGTCACTTGCCCAACGGGCATATCGTCCCGGCGTTGCTGGCCGGTAATACCGTGTTGTTCAAACCCAGCGAGTTGACGCCAAAGGTCGCCGAGCTGACCGTGCAGTGCTGGATCGAAGCCGGCCTGCCCGCGGGCGTACTGAACCTGCTGCAAGGTGCGCGGGAAACCGGCATCGCCTTGGCGGCCAACCCAGGAATCGACGGGTTGTTCTTCACCGGCTCCAGCCGCACGGGTAATCACCTGCACCAGCAATTCTCCGGGCGTCCGGACAAGATTCTGGCGCTGGAAATGGGCGGCAATAACCCGCTGGTGGTTGATGAAGTGGCCGATGTGGATGCGGCGGTCTACACCATTATCCAATCGGCGTTTATCTCCGCTGGCCAGCGTTGCACCTGTGCGCGTCGTCTTCTGGTGCCGGAAGGGGCATGGGGTGATGCGTTGCTCGCAAGATTGGTCGCGGTCAGTTCAACGATTGAAGTGGGCGCGTTCGACCAGCAACCGGCACCGTTCATGGGCTCGGTGATTTCCCTGGCGGCTGCCAAAGCCTTGATAGACGCCCAGGAATTGATGCTGGCCAACGGCGCCGTGGCGCTGCTGGAAATGACCCAGCCGCAGGATCAGGCCGCGCTGCTGACGCCAGGCATCATTGATGTGACCGGCGTGACCGAGCGCGAAGATGAAGAGCTGTTCGGCCCGTTGTTGCAGGTGATTCGCTACGCTGATTTCGAAGCCGCGATTGCCGAGGCCAACAACACCCAGTACGGGTTGGCTGCAGGTTTGCTGTCGGACTCCGAGGCGCGTTACCAACAGTTCTGGCTGGAAAGCCGTGCCGGTATCGTCAACTGGAACAAACAGCTGACTGGTGCGGCGAGTACGGCGCCGTTTGGTGGGGTAGGGGCCTCGGGCAACCATCGCGCCAGTGCGTATTACGCGGCGGATTATTGTGCGTACCCGGTGGCTTCGCTTGAGACTCCAAACTTGGTGGTCCCAGCGACATTGACCCCTGGGATAACATTGATCTGAAAATGTGGGAGCGGGCTTGCTCGCGAATGCGGTCTGTCAGTTGATGTATCAGGTGACGGGTCCACCGCTTTCGCGACCGAGCCCGCTCCCACATTGGATCTCTGTTGTGTTGAAAATTGCCTATAAAAACAGATGTTCGTGGAGCCTCGCCGATGAAATCCTATGAAGTCAATTTTGACGGTCTAGTGGGGCCGACCCATAACTACGGCGGTTTGTCCTTCGGCAACGTCGCGTCCCAGAGCAACAGCCAGCAGCATTCCAACCCCAAGGAAGCGGCGTTGCAGGGCCTGCAAAAGATGAAGGCCCTGATGGACATGGGCTTCGTGCAAGGTGTGTTGGCGCCCCAGGAACGCCCGGACGTGGCCGCCTTGCGCAGCCTCGGTTTCAGCGGCACCGACGCGCAGGTCATTCAGCAGGCAGCGAAGGAAGCCATGCCGCTGCTGGTCGCCAGTTGCTCCGCGTCGAGCATGTGGGTGGCCAACGCCGCTACCGTGAGCCCGAGTGCCGACACCTTTGACGGTCGCGTGCATTTCACCGCCGCCAACCTCAATTGCAAATACCACCGCAGCATCGAACATCCGACCACCAGCCGTGTGCTAGGAGCGATGTTTGCTGACGCGCAGCACTTCGCCCATCACGCCGCATTGCCCGCGGTGGCGCAGTTTGGCGACGAAGGCGCAGCCAACCACACGCGTTTTTGCCGTGAGTACGGCCAAGCGGGCGTTGAGTTCTTCGTGTTTGGCCGCAGTGCGTTCGACCCCCGTTACCCAGCACCGCAAAAGTACCCGGCGCGCCAGACACTCGAAGCTTCCCAGGCCGTTGCACGCCTGCATGGCTTGAAGGAGTCCGGTGTGGTCTACGCCCAGCAGAACCCAGCGGTGATCGATGCCGGCGTGTTCCACAATGACGTAATCGCCGTGGGCAATGGCGAAGTGCTGTTCTACCACGAGGACGCGTTTCTCAATACCGAGCAAATGCTCGCTGAATTGCACGGCAAGTTGGGCAAGTTGGGCGGTAACTTCCAATCCGTCTGCGTGCCCCGCGCGCTGGTCAGCGTCGAGGACGCAGTGCGTTCTTACCTGTTCAATAGTCAGTTGCTGACCCGCTCCGACGGCTCGATGCTGCTGATCGTGCCGGAAGAATGCCGTGCCAACGAACGCGTTTGGCAGTACCTGCAAGGCTTGACCGCGTCCGGCGGGTTGATCCGTGAAGTGAAAGTCTTCGATCTCAAGCAAAGCATGCAGAACGGCGGTGGCCCGGCGTGCCTGCGCTTGCGCGTTGCGTTGAACGAAACGGAACTGGCGGCGGTGAATCCAGGCGTTATCATGACCGCGCCGTTGTACGAAACACTGACCCAGTGGGTCGGCAAGCACTACCGCGACAGCCTGCGTGAAACCGACCTGGCTGACCCGCAATTGCTGCTTGAGTGCCGGACGGCATTGGATGAACTGACGCAAATCCTTAAACTGGGCTCGGTTTATCCTTTCCAGATCAATTAACGCCGCACGGCGAGAGCTAAAATATGACCACCGACACCCTCAAACTGATTCTTGAAGACACCGACGGCACCCAGCTGGAAACCTCCTGCACCCGCGTCGCCGTGGTCTGGCAGGGCAAGGAAATCTGGATCCAGCACGACGGCCGTGGCCAACTGCTGATCGGTGTGGACGTGGAAGAAGGCGACGCCGAGTACGCCAACCTGCTGATGCGCCCACTGGCCACCAACCTGATGAGCCTGCAATTGGAAATGGAACCGGCCGACGTTGAAGGTGACGACGATCACGTTCACGGCCCAGGCTGCAACCACTAAGGAAGCTGCTTATGCTCGCCCTCGGCAAACTGCTTGAACTGACCCTCGCCGGTCGTGAACCGGCGCAAAAAATTCAACTGACTGTCGACGGCGTGCAGATGCGCTGGCTCAGCGAGGGCGCGCTTGAAGTGCGCCCGCCGCAGGGTCGGGACAATGGCGGCGACCTGCTGCTGTCGTCTGGCATCCATGGCAACGAAACCGCGCCGATCGAACTGCTCGACCGCTTGTTGCATGGCATTGCCCGTGGGGAGATCAAACCCCGCAACCGTATTCTGTTCCTGTTCGGCAACCCCGAGGCGATGCGCCGCGGCGAGCGTTACCTGGAGCTGGACGTCAACCGGCTGTTCAATGGCCGTCACGAACAAAACATCGGCCCGGAGGCCATGCGCGCCGCCGAGCTTGAGCAACTGGCTCGTAGCTTTTTCAGCCTGCCCGACCGTTCGCGCCTGCACTACGACCTGCATACGGCCATTCGTGGTTCGAAGATCGAACAGTTCGCCCTGTACCCGTGGAAAGCCGGTCGCCAGCACTCCCGTCGCGAACTGGAGCGTTTGCGCGCCGCTGGCATGGAAGCCGTGCTGCTGCAGAACAAGACCTCCATCACCTTCACGGCGTTTACCTACGAGCAACTGGACGCCGAGGCCTTCACCCTGGAGTTGGGCAAGGCGCGGCCGTTCGGGCAGAACCAGGGCGTAGACGTGTCTCGCCTGGAAACCCGCCTGAAGCAGATCATCGAAGGCAGCGAGCCTGAGACCGACACACTCGACGGTTTGAAACTGTTCGCGGTTGCACGGGAAGTCATCAAGCACAGCGATGCCTTCCTCTTGCACTTGCCGACGGACGTGGAAAACTTTTCAGAACTGGAAAAGGGCTATCTGCTGGCCGAAGACGTGGCCAAGACCCGTTGGGTGATCGAGGAGGAGGGTGCGCGCATCATCTTCCCCAACCCAAAGGTCAAGAATGGTTTGCGTGCGGGCATATTGATAGTCCCGACGTCGGATGCCGGGTTGGCGTAGATCTCAAGGTTTTAGCGCTATCCAATGTGGGAGCGGGCTTGCTCGCGAAGGCGGTGTATCAGTCAACCTGTTCAGTGACTGACACACCGCCTTCGCGAGCAAGCCCGCTCCCACATTTATTTCGCGGTGTTATTTAGACGGCTACAGCGCGCGGCTCGCTACGACGGATCGCGCGCACTTTGTGCAAGGTATCGGCACAGGTACGTGCCGCTTCCTGACCCTTGTGCACAAAGTGATCGTGGAAGAACGCATGATGTTCGCTGCCCGCATGGAAGTGATGCGGCGTCAGGGACACCGAGAACACCGGCACTTCCGTTTCCAGCTGTACTTGCATCAATCCGCTGACCACCGATTGGGCGACGAATTCGTGACGGTAGATACCGCCGTCTACCACCAATGCGGCAGCGACGATACCGGCATAACGGCCAGTCTTCGCCAGTAGCTTGGCGTGCAGGGGCATTTCAAATGCGCCACCGACTTCGAAGAAATCGATGTCCGATTCCTGGTAGCCCTGGGCGATGATTTCGGCGAGGAAGCCTTTACGGGATTGGTCGACAATATCCTTGTGCCAGCAGGCCTGGATAAACGCGATACGCTCGCCGTGATGGTTCTTGCTTTTGCTGTCGATTGCGGTGGGTTGCATGTTCTGACTCCTGTTTAAGAAAAAAACAGGGCGTTATGAATCGAATGGGATTTAAGGGTACGCCTGCCCGAATCGGCGCGCGGCCCTTAGGTGCCAATCCCGTTCTCTCTTCATCCGGACTATGACCGTCGGCCCCGGGATCACACCGGGTCTGCTGACCTTGTCGCCGTCCTGCGTGAGCAGTTCGAGGCGCCAAGCGCTCGCGGGCTATACACGTTGCGTGTAATTACCGCCGGTGGGGAATTGCACCCCGCCCTGAGAACGTTGCCGCCAGAACCCTGGCGGCGGAGAGTTTTTAACACGGTTTTTCCAAAACTGCACGATCGTCGTATCGATAAGCTATATCGGTTTGTTTGGTTGGTATTCGATTGAATGCGCAGGGGGCTTGATATTCCGTGGCTTTGCCCGCAGTAATCACTCTGAAAAGGAACTTACTGAACCCCAAGAGGCTTGTTTCATGTCTGTGATCGACCTGCGCAGCGACACCGTGACCCAACCCACCCCCGGCATGCGGGACGCCATGGCCGCTGCCGCCAGCGGCGATGACGTGTATGGCGAAGACCCTAGCGTCAACCATCTGGAGGCCGAACTGGCCAAGCGCCTGGGGTTTGCCGCTGCGTTGTTCGTGCCCACCGGCACCATGAGCAACCTGCTGGCGTTGATGGCTCACTGTGAGCGCGGCGAGGAATACATCGTCGGCCAACAGGCCCACACCTACAAATACGAAGGCGGTGGTGCGGCGGTACTCGGTTCGATCCAGCCGCAGCCGCTGGAGGTACAGGCCGACGGCTCGCTGGACCTGGACCACGTGCTCGCAGCTATCAAACCCGACGATTTCCACTTCGCTCGCACCCGCCTGCTGGCACTGGAAAACACCATGCAGGGCAAGGTGTTGCCACTGGAATACCTGGCCAAGGCGCGAGCGTTCACTCGTGAGCACGGCCTGGCCTTGCACCTGGACGGCGCGCGGATCTACAACGCGGCGGTCAAGCTGGGGGTGGATGCGCGGGAAATCGCCCAGCATTTCGACTCGGTGTCGGTGTGCTTGTCCAAGGGCTTGGGTGCGCCGATTGGCTCGGTGCTGTGCGGCTCCACGGCGCTGATCGCCAAAGCGCGCCGCCTGCGCAAAATGGTCGGCGGCGGTATGCGTCAGGCCGGCTCCCTGGCGGCGGCCGGGTTGTACGCCCTGGACCACCAGGTGCAGCGCCTGGCAGACGACCACGCCAACGCCCAATGGCTGGGGGACGAATTGCGCAAAGCTGGTTTCGAAGTGGAGCCGGTGCAGACCAACATGGTCTACGTCCAGATCGGCGATCAGGCCCAGGCGCTGAAAGCCTTCGCCGCCGAGCGCGGGATCAAGTTGAGCGCCGCGCCACGCCTGCGAATGGTCACGCATTTGGATGTCAACCGGGCACAGATCGAGCAGGTGCTGGCGACATTCGTCGAATTTTCACGCAAATGACCGTACAGACCGTCTAATTGAACCGCTCTATCGCATAAACACGCTGTACCACCGACAAAGGGCCGATATAATGCGGCCCTTTGCCGTCGCTCCGTCTGATGATGTTGCGCACTGGCCTTTGGCCGCAGCCTCCGTGGAAGAACCTAATGAAAAGCGCAGAAATCCGTGAAGCCTTCCTTCGCTTCTTCGAAGAGCAAGGTCACACCCGTGTAGCCTCCAGCTCCTTGATCCCAGGCAATGACCCAACCCTGCTGTTCACTAACGCGGGGATGAACCAGTTCAAGGACTGCTTCCTGGGCCAGGAAAAACGCGCGTACACCCGTGCTACCAGCAGCCAGAAGTGCGTGCGTGCCGGCGGCAAGAACAGCGACCTGGAAAACGTCGGTTACACCGCCCGCCACCACACCTTCTTCGAAATGCTGGGTAACTTCAGCTTTGGCGACTATTTCAAGAAAGATGCGATCACCTTCGCCTGGACCTTCTTGACCGGCGTGCTGAAGCTGCCCAAGGAAAAGCTCTGGGTCACCGTCTACGCGACGGACGACGAAGCGTATGACATCTGGACCAAAGAAATCGGCGTGCCTGTCGAGCGCATGATCCGTATTGGCGACAACAAAGGCGCGCCGTACGCTTCCGATAACTTCTGGACCATGGGTGATACCGGCCCGTGCGGCCCTTGCACCGAGATCTTCTACGACCACGGCGCCGACATCTGGGGTGGCCCACCGGGCTCGCCGGAAGAAGACGGCGACCGTTACATCGAGATCTGGAACAACGTCTTCATGCAGTTCAACCGCACCGCCGATGGCGTGTTGCATCCGCTGCCAGCGCCGTCGGTCGACACCGGCATGGGCCTGGAGCGGATCAGTGCGGTGATGCAGCACGTTCACTCCAACTACGAAATCGATCTGTTCACTAACCTGCTGAGCGCGTCGGCTGCCGCCATTGGCTGCGCCAATGAAAACCAGTCCTCGCTCAAAGTAGTGTCCGACCACATTCGCTCTTGCGGCTTCCTGATCGCCGACGGCGTGCTGCCGTCGAACGAAGGCCGTGGCTACGTGCTGCGCCGTATCATCCGTCGTGCCTGCCGCCACGGTAACAAGCTGGGTGCCACTGGCAGCTTCTTCTACAAGATCGTTGCTGCGCTGGTTGCCGAGATGGGCGAAGCCTTCCCGGAACTCAAGCAGCAGCAAGGCAACATCGAGCGCGTGCTCAAAGCCGAAGAAGAACAGTTCTCCAAGACCCTGGAACACGGTCTGAAAATCCTCGAGCAGGACCTGGCCGAGCTCAAAGGCACCGTGGTGCCGGGCGACGTGGTGTTCAAGCTGTACGACACCTACGGTTTCCCGATGGACCTGACTGCCGACATCGCCCGTGAGCGCGAGCTGACCATCGACGAAGCCGGTTTTGAGCGTGAGATGGAAGCCCAGCGCGTGCGCGCCCGCTCCGCCAGCTCCTTTGGCCTGGACTACAACACCCTGGTCAAGGTTGATGTGCCGACCGAGTTCACTGGCTATAACGCCACGGTGGGTTCGGCCAAGATCGTTGCTATCTATAAAGACGGCAAGTCGGTCGACGTATTGAACGAAGGTGAAGAGGCGGTTGTGGTCCTGGACCAGACGCCGTTCTACGCCGAGTCCGGCGGCCAGGTCGGCGACTGTGGTTTCTTGAGCTCGACGTCCGGTCGTTTTGAAGTTCGCGATACCACCAAGACCGGCGGTGCGTTCCTGCATCACGGTGTCTTGGTGCTGGGTAATCTGACCATCGGTGCGCCGGTAGACACTCAGGTTGATGCTGACGTACGCCACGCCACTGCGTTGAACCACTCGGCCACTCACTTGTTGCACGCTGCATTGCGCCAGGTACTCGGTGAGCACGTCCAGCAGAAAGGCTCGTTGGTCGACAGCCAGCGCCTGCGTTTCGACTTCAGCCACTTTGAAGCGATCAAGCCTGAGCAGATCAAGGCTCTGGAAGACATCGTCAACGCCGAGATTCGCAAGAACACGGCGGTACAAACCGAAGAAACCGACATCGAGACCGCCAAGGCCAAGGGCGCCATGGCGCTATTCGGCGAGAAGTACGGCGACAGCGTGCGCGTGCTGAGCATGGGCGGCGATTTCTCGGTGGAATTGTGTGGTGGTATCCACGCCAACCGTACCGGCGACATCGCTTTGTTGAAGATCATCAGCGAAGGCGGCGTGGCCTCCGGTGTGCGTCGTATCGAGGCGGTGACAGGTGCTGCGGCCCTGGCCTACCTCAATGCAGCCGAAGAACAACTCAAGGAAGCGGCCAGCCTGGTCAAGGGCAGCCGCGACAACCTGATCGACAAGCTGTCGGCTGTGCTGGAGCGCAACCGTGCGCTGGAGAAGCAGCTGGAGCAACTGCAGGCCAAGGCTGCCAGCGCAGCAGGCGACGATCTGTCCGCCTCTGCGGTGGACGTCAAGGACGTGAAAGTCCTGGCGGCACGCCTGGATGGTCAGGACGGCAAGGCGCTGTTGGCGCTGGTTGATCAGTTGAAGAACAAGCTCGGCCGCGCAGTGATCCTGCTCGGCAGTGTCCATGAGGATAAGGTCGTTCTGGTTGCCGGTGTAACCAAGGACCTGACTGGCCAACTCAAGGCCGGTGATTTGATGAAGCAAGCCGCTGCGGCAGTGGGCGGCAAGGGTGGTGGTCGTCCGGACATGGCGCAAGGCGGTGGTGTAGACGCTGGTGCCCTGGACGCGGCCCTGGCCCTGACCGTGCCATTTGTCGAGGCAGGTATTTAAGGCACCGTTCACCGGCCCGTGGTCTAGTCGCGGGCCGGTGTGGTGTTGGTTGATTGGATAATAGGCGCCCCTTTACGGGCTGAGGCGGCTTAGAAATGGCTTTGATCGTACAGAAATTTGGAGGCACCTCGGTCGGTTCTGTCGAAAGAATCGAACAGGTAGCCGACAAGGTTAAGAAATTCCGCGATGCCGGTGACGACCTGGTGGTGGTGCTGTCGGCCATGAGCGGCGAGACCAATCGCCTGATCGATCTGGCCAAGGCAATCAGCGGTGATCAACAGCCGCTGCCGCGTGAGCTGGATGTGATTGTGTCCACGGGGGAGCAGGTGACCATCGCCTTGCTGGCCATGGCGCTGAACAAGCGTGGTGTGCCGGCGGTGTCCTACACTGGCAGCCAGGTGCGCATCCTTACCGACAGCTCGCATACCAAGGCGCGCATCCTGCAGATTGACGATCAGAAAATCCGTACTGATCTGCAAGCAGGCCGCGTGGTAGTTGTAGCGGGCTTCCAGGGTGTGGACGAGCACGGCAACATCACGACCCTGGGGCGTGGCGGCTCGGACACCACCGGCGTGGCACTGGCGGCGGCCCTCAAGGCTGATGAATGCCAGATCTACACCGATGTGGACGGCGTCTACACCACCGACCCGCGTGTTGTGTCCGTGGCCCAGCGCCTGGACAAGATCACCTTCGAAGAGATGCTGGAAATGGCCAGCCTCGGTTCCAAGGTGCTGCAGATCCGTGCGGTGGAATTCGCCGGCAAGTACAACGTTCCGCTGCGCGTATTGCACAGCTTCAAAGAGGGTCCGGGCACCCTCATTACTATTGATGAAGAGGAATCCATGGAACAGCCGATCATTTCCGGTATCGCATTCAACCGTGATGAAGCCAAGCTGACTATCCGTGGCGTGCCAGACACCCCGGGCGTGGCTTTCAAGATTCTGGGCCCTATCAGCGATGCGAACGTTGAAGTCGACATGATCGTGCAGAACGTTTCGCACGATAACACCACCGATTTCACCTTCACCGTGCACCGCAACGAGTACGATGCGGCTCTCAAGATCCTGGAGAACACTGCCAGCGAGATTGGTGCCCGCGAAGTGGTCGGCGATACCAAGATTGCCAAGGTGTCGATCGTAGGCGTTGGCATGCGTTCCCACGCCGGCGTTGCCAGCCGCATGTTCGGCGCGCTGGCCAAGGAAAGCATCAACATCCAGATGATCTCCACCTCGGAAATTAAAGTCTCGGTGGTGATTGAAGAGAAGTACCTGGAACTGGCTGTACGGGCGTTGCATACGGCTTTTGAGCTGGACGCTCCGGCTCGACAGGGCGAGTGATGTAATGCCAGGAAGGCGCGGTTTACCGCGCCTTTCCTTTTTTTGTAGGGCGCATGTTCTTTTGCGTGGGCTCGACAATACTTAGGCGTGTAGGGCTATGGCCATTGGCTTGTAGGTCGAACGCCTTTTTTTTGCAGACTGTTGTTCCTGAAATGAAATGCGTGAGGAGAAAGGTATGCTGATTCTGACTCGTCGTTGCGCAGAAAGCCTGATTATTGGTGATGGCGAAATCACCGTGACCGTGCTCGGCGTCAAAGGCAATCAAGTGCGTATTGGGGTTAACGCTCCGAAAGAGGTGGCGGTCCACCGCGAGGAAATCTACCTGCGGATCAAGAAAGAGAAGGACGAAGAACCAACCCTTTAATTTTTATCGTTTTTTATGTTTGCAAACGGGGATGAACGTGGTTAATATACGCCCCGTGTTGCGGAGAGCTGGCCGAGTGGCCGAAGGCGCTCCCCTGCTAAGGGAGTACACCTCAAAAGGGTGTCGGGGGTTCGAATCCCCCGTTCTCCGCCATTATTTGCTTAGTACGTTGCAATCTGGTTTTTTCGTTAAGTGATTGAAATTAAACGAAAAAATAGCTTTACATAGAGATTGAACGGCCTATAATGCGCGGCAACAAATGCACTCGTAGCTCAGCTGGATAGAGTACTCGGCTACGAACCGAGCGGTCACAGGTTCGAATCCTGTCGAGTGCACCATTTAAGAGTCAGTTGCAGCAATGCAGGTGACTTGGCTTCAACCAGTTGTGATCTGGTCTAAAAACACAATCTGCACTCGTAGCTCAGCTGGATAGAGTACTCGGCTACGAACCGAGCGGTCACAGGTTCGAATCCTGTCGAGTGCACCATACAAACAAAAAGCCCGCCTAGTGCGGGCTTTTTGCCGTCTGGGTTTTATGTTTTTGTCCTGCTCATGTGTTTTCCTTCCGAGCTGTGTCGTCGCAGTTCATAGATGCAGCCAATGCTCAGCTTTGTCTCGCAAGCGCTTGTTCTTTCCAGTTTTTTAACGTTTAAAGCGCGCGCAGCGTGTATCATTGCGCCCGTCAGCCCCGCCGGGGCTTGTGGAATACCTCCATGGACTTACCCAGTAGTGACTCAGTACCCCGTTTTACCAATCATGAATTGACTGATTGATCCTTCCGGCGTGCCCCGCTGCTGGGAGTGGAGTTCGCCTATGACCGAAGTAGAAGTAAAGAAAACACAAGAAAGCCTGCAGGATCGCCTGGCTCAAGTCATCGAGCTGCTGCAGCGCCAGCGCGTGGTCGAAGACCTTACGCACCGCCAGGATGGTCCAAATAACAACCTGGTCGAAAACCTGGTTCACCGGCAAAACCTCGTCGAGTTGCAACGCAAGCTCGATGACCTGCACTCCGCCGACGTTGCCTATATTCTCGAAGCCTTGCCGCTGGATGATCGACTGACCCTATGGCAGTTGGTCAAGGCTGATCGTGACGGCGACATTCTCCTAGAAGTATCTGACTCAGTCCGTGAAACGCTGATCGCCGACATGGACGATCACGAGCTCTTGGCTGCGGCCAAGGAGATGGATGCCGACGAACTCGCTGACCTGGCTCCTGAGCTGCCGCGCGACGTCGTGCACGAGCTGATGGAAGCCCTCGATGGCCAGCAGCGTGAGCGCGTACGCTCCGCATTGTCCTATGACGAGGATCAGGTCGGCGCCCTGATGGACTTCGAGATGGTCACCATCCGCGAAGACGTCAGCCTGGAAGTCGTCTTGCGTTACCTGCGTCGACTTAAAGAGTTGCCAGGTCATACCGACAAGCTGTTTGTGGTCGATTACGAAGGCATCCTCAAGGGTGTACTGCCGATCAAGCGTTTGCTGGTCAACGACCCGGATAAAAAAGTTGCTGACTTGATGGCCAGCGACACTGTGAGCTTTCACCCGGATGAAGACGCCTACGAGGCCGCCCAGGCGTTCGAGCGTTATGACTTGATTTCGGCGCCCGTGGTCGACAAAAACGGCAAGTTGATCGGCCGTCTGACCATCGATGAAATGGTCGACCTGATTCGTGAAGAGAGCGAAACCGAAGTTCTCAACATGGCGGGTCTGCGTGAAGAAGAAGATATTTTCGCATCGGTCTGGCGCTCGCTGCATAACCGCTGGGCGTGGCTGGCCGTTAACCTGATTACTGCGTTTATTGCTTCGCGGGTGATCGGGTTGTTTGAAGGTTCGATCGAGAAACTGGTGGCCCTGGCAGCGCTGATGCCAATTGTGGCCGGGATCGGCGGTAACTCGGGTAACCAGACGATTACCATGATCGTACGTGCTATGGCGCTGGATCAGGTAAGCACCGCCAATTCATCGCGCTTGCTGCGCAAGGAGCTTGCGGTTGGCCTGATCAACGGCCTTGTCTGGGGAGGTGTGATTGGTGTGGTGGCCTATTTGCTGTACGGCAGTTGGTCCCTTGGCGTCGTGATGACGGCTGCCATGACCCTCAACCTGCTCTTGGCGGCGTTGATGGGGGTGTTGATCCCTATGACCCTGGCCCGCCTGGGCCGTGATCCGGCAATGGGCGCCAGTGTGATGATTACCGCCATGACCGACAGCGGTGGGTTCTTTATCTTCTTGGGCTTGGCGACGATCTTCCTGCTCTGATTCATTCCGGCGGGGGCAGATCTGCCCCCCGCATCTCCCGGCATTCCCTTCCCAAATTCCATGCAAAAAAAAGCCAGCACGTGGCTGGCTTCGGCTTTCACTTGCAGATCAATTGGCTTCTGCGGCCGCCTCAACGTCGTGCGCGATAAGCGAGACGAGAGCATTTTGCTGGCGGTGGGAGAGCTGACGAAAACGCTGCAGCAGTTCGCGTTCGTGCAGTGACAGCTCGGGGCTGTCCAGGCGCATGCTCAACTCTTCGCCCAGCGCACCTTCCTGAATAAGGCTCTGTTCCAGGCGTGCGATGATTTCGGAGTTCATGCTTCGGTGATGATTGCGAGCCACCTCGGCAATGCGTTCCCGCATTCCGTCTGGCAGACGTACGACGAACTTGTCAGCCGTACGGCTGGAATAAATTGCCTGTTTCAATGGGCGCATATATTTAACCGGTTAGTTCAGGGGAGCGGTTTTTGGAATTGGCCGCAAGATGTGTGTTAGGACAAGGTTCGCAGCCAAATGTTCAACCTGAATTGCAAAGAGGCCGCATCATGCCTCAGATTTGCCATTTCCTTGGCGTCAATTCTGTGACAAATATTGAACTGCCTAAAGGCTTTATGCCAGCACTCATTTGCATTTTTGCGGACTGGTTGGAAAACTTTTCTACGAGTGATTCTGTAGGGGAACTTCCAGCAAGTCCTGGCCACCACAAGGGTTTAGGCCGCCTATCCTATAGCAAAGTGGCCTTTTGCCCGCAGTTTTAAGACTAGTGGCATTTTGCCGATTTGCGAGGGCGAGGCGACATAAGGTCGGGAGGGGAGGGGTCAGCGCAAAACCGGATCGAATTTGATTCGGCGACCCACGATCAGCGTGAGCAACAACAGGCTGGCGGATACGCCGGCGGCAATGAGTGCGGTGGTTTGCTCGCCTTCAGAGCTGGCGCTCAGGCCGAAAATGCCAGTGGCGAGGGTCAGGCATAGAAACAGCCAGGCAGATTTGGTCATGAGTGGTTTCCTCAGAAAACCCAGTGTTCAGAGACGGGAGCAGCTTGATCGCCTTGAGTCAGGCGTACCTGCGATTGCACGTTTGGGGTCATCACTGCCAGCTGCGGGCGCTGTTGCAGGTGGTGTGGCACGGCCTGGCTGATCTGTGCGGGGTCATTCGTGCCAGTCGTTTGAAAGTGGAACGTCACCAATGCAGCCAGGGCTACGGCATTGAGGCTCAACAGAAGGGCACTGTTCATGGTCATGTTCTCCGCTTGACGCCGTGGCTGAATGGGTCTTGTAGGAGAGGTATTGCAGGTCTTGTGCCAATCTATATATTCAATAAAATCAATGTCTTGAGTCTACTTTAAATGCTCTCAAGGTTGCAATTTGCAATGCTGGCATTTTAGGGGAGTGCATTTTGCACGATGGCGCCATGTGCCTGTGTTTACTGGGCAAAACCCGGATCGTCACAGGAGGGGTCGACCTACACTCAAAAAGCCAACGGACGACATGACAAAATCCACCTTGGCCGTTAACATGCACGCCGTCCGTCGCAGCGCCCTTGGCTCGGTGGCTGTCATTTGTCCCAGTAGCTCAATTGGATAGAGCATCCCCCTCCTAAGGGGAAGGTTGGCCGTTCGAACCGGCCCTGGGACACCAGATTCAAAGCCCCGCACAGAATATTCTGGCGGGGCTTTTTTGTGGGCGTTCAACGGGATGGGTCGAACCTTGCCGGTGTTCAGGGTTCACAGCAGGTGCGCGGTGTATTTATCGCCATTTGTGTACCTTGCAAGCAGTTGGGTAGCGTCTGAGCTGTTAAGCAAAATAATCCCCGGAAACAGCATTTGCTGCCTGTCCGGACCCGGCCACCCCGGACTATCATGCCGATAGCCCTGTCTCTCACCGCAAGGAGCCGCTCGGAACGCCGATGCGCCAGATCTGGAAATCTTTTCGAGCCCTTTATTTCGCCTCCTTGATGATGCTGATCGGCTCCGGCCTGCTCAGTACTTACCTGGCCTTGCGCCTGGCGGCCGACCATGTCGACAGCCTGTGGGTAGGTGCGCTGATGGCGGCCAACTACTTTGGCCTGGTGCTGGGTGGCAAGATCGGGCACCGCCTGATTGCCCGGGTCGGGCATATTCGTGCCTACGCCACGTGTGCTGGGATTGTCGGTGCGGCAGTGCTGGGCCACGGCCTGATCAACTGGCTGCCGGCCTGGATTGTGCTGCGGATGATTGTCGGCCTGGGGATGATGTGCCAGTACATGGTGATCGAGAGCTGGCTTAACGAGCAGGCGGACGCCAAGCAGCGTGGCGTGGTGTTCAGCGGCTATATGATCGCGTCCTACCTGGGCCTGGTGCTGGGTCAGCTGATCCTGGTAATGCACCCCCAACTCGGCCTCGAACTGCTGATGCTGGTAGCGTTGTGCTTCGCCCTGTGCCTGGTGCCGGTGGCCATGACCCGGCGTATTCACCCGGCGCCGCTGCATCCTGCGCCGATGGAGCCACGCTTCTTTATAAAGCGCGTGCCGCAGTCGCTGAGTACGGTGTTGGGTGCGGGGCTGATCGTGGGCTCGTTCTACGGTTTGGCGCCGCTCTATGCATCGCAGCAAGGGCTGACGACGGAGCAGGTAGGTCTGTTCATGGGTAGCTGTATTTTTGCCGGATTATTGGTGCAGTGGCCGCTGGGTTGGCTGTCGGACCGTTATGACCGCGCGCTGCTGATTCGCTGCTTTGCCCTCTGCCTTGCGGTGGCGGCGTTGCCGTTGGCGGTACTGACCCAGGTGCCGCTGGAAGTGCTGTTTGTGGCTGGCTTCGTGTGTTCCCTGGTGCAGTTCTGCCTGTATCCGCTGGCAGTGGCGTTCTCCAACGACCATGTGGAGGGTGACCGTCGGGTGTCGCTCACGGCCATGTTGCTGGTGACCTATGGCGTGGGTGCCAGTGTCGGGCCGTTGCTGGCAGGTGTGGTCATGAAGATGTTTGGCAGCCACATGCTGTATGCGTTTTTCAGTGTGTGTGCGTTGATCCTGGTGTGGCGCATTCGGCCAAAAGCGGTGACCAACCTGCATCAGGTGGACGATGCACCGCTGCATCACGTGGCGATGCCCGACAGTATGTCCAGCTCTCCGTTGGTGGCTGCGCTTGATCCTCGGGTGGATGAGCAGGTGGTGCAAGACCAGATGCAAACCACCGTGCCAGAGGCCGAGGACGAACCGGAGCAATCGCCGGTGGAGTCGCCGGCGGCCGAAACTGAGCCTGAGCCCGAACATCCGGACCCCGACGACCACCCCCACGACTTGAGCAGGGCGCGCCCCTGAATGCAAAAACGGGCAGATCCCATCAGGATCTGCCCGTTTTTTTTTGTCGCGATCTTTAGCTTTAAAAATCGTCGTCTTTGTCGAAGCGCCGTGCTTCACGCTGCAGTTGGTACACGAATCGCTCGACCTGGCGTTGTACCAGGCCACTCATATTGTGGAAGCGCACACCCGCAAAGGTGGTGTTGATCTTCTCTTCGAAGTGCAGGTAACGCAGTTCGACGGAGGTGGTCATGCTGCCAAAGGGCAGGGCGGCGATAAAGCGGTCGTAGACCTGGCCCAGTTGCAGGCGCTCGGAAATATCCCCTTCAAAGCGCAGTTTGCAGCCGGTGGCGGAAATATCCAGCAGCTTGCCAGCAATGGGAGCCTTTAGTTTCTCGCCGCCTATTTCGATATTGACCAGTTGGGCCAGCTTCAGGGCTGCGCGGAAGGCGTTGCGGCGCTGATGGTAGACCACCTCGTCGGGCATGCTGCCGGTATAGATGCGGTGACCGTCTTTTTCGCTGACGGTCATGGTGCCGCTGCTTTCCCAGGCAACGCGTACGCCTTCGTGGAAGCCTTCGATGCGGAAGGGTTCGCCGTTCTCAAGGTGGCGTTCGCCGTCACGGGGGATCATCTCGTCCAGGGCCACTGTACCGCTGTCGCGATCAACGTCCACCAGGTAACTCTGGAAGCGCTGGCTACGTTCGTGGAAGGTAATGATCAGCGGGTCGTGGCTTTCTTGCAGCATCCGCAAGGTGCTGGCGATTTCCAGAGGCGTGGTGAGGACCTTGGGTGGCTGCGGTGCATCTTCCGCATTAAGGGCGTTGAACACGGTTCTTCCATCTCCAGACAAAATACAACTACACGCAAGAGCCAGCATTTTGCCAGCATGTAACACGCCTTGGATAGGCCGCGCTGTAAACGGGTGTCAGGCTTGGCTGCGGGTGCTTGGTTTGACCAGGCGTGAGGTGGAGCCTTGGGCGTTATACAATGCCGGAGGCTCTCCGCCGTGAAGTATACGCAACTGGTTGGCAGTCGTAGCTTGCTGAATCTGGATCGACTGACCGTTGAGCAGGTTGGCTTCCTGGCACTGGGCGAGCAAAAGGTTGAGTTCTTTGCTCTGGGCCAGCAATTGATCGCCGACCGAGGAGTGACTGGCCAATTGCGCCAGACCGTCGTGGTCTGCCGGCAGGCCGAGGCTGATGAGGATCTGGCTGCGTTTTTTGCCGTGCTGTTCAAGCAGTACAATCAGCGACTGCTTGCGCGCCAGAATGTCTTCCAGCAGGGGCATGTCACGGCCGTAAAGCGCCAGGGATTCTTCCTTGAGCAGCTCAAGCAAGTGTTGTGTCGGCGCGAGATCATCAATGATCAGTTGAAGCAGATTTTCGTCGTGATGCATGGCTGGCCTTGGGGTTTAAGCGTCCAAAAGCCCGGCGCAGGCCTTTGCCTAGCGCTCGGCTTCGAAATTAAGCAGCTTGCTGGCTACACGGTTGCTGTCGACTTTATAGCTGCCATCGGCGATAGCCTGTTTCAACTCGGCCACGCGGGCTTTATTGACAACCGGTTGATCGCGCAGCGAGTCAGTGACCTTCTGCAACTGTTGAGCCTCATTGCTCAGGTGTACGGATTCCCCGCTCTGGCTGGCGCTGGCCTGTTCTGCCTTGACGGGCAGGGCCTGTGGCTTGGCCTCTGCGCTGTCCTTGGCACCCGTGGTGCGCGTACTGCCGGGCAAAGCCTGGGAATTATTTAAACGGCTGAAATCGATGACCATGATAAAAAACCTCTGGGTATTTGGACGCTTGCCATGTTTTCGGCCATACCCGGACAAACTTTAGGCTCGATTGACAATAAACTGCACAGGCCGACATCCAGTCGACAGTGTAGGAAAAGCTGGCGCCTGATACCAGTAGTCTATAAAGCCACCTCGACTTGGCCAGGTGCTGTCACCCGTGCCTTGATCACGCGATTGGAATTAAGGTTCTTCACGCGGATCTGCTCGCTCATGCCGCCGTTGGACAGCGCTTCCCCCGGCATTTTCACGTTCAGCGCGCCGCTGCTGGCGGAAATCACTACCTGATCACCCTTGCGAATGACTTCGGCCTGTTCCAGATGCACCAGCGTGATGACCTGGTCCGTGACCACTGGTCGGGTCAATTTTTGCCCGACAGCCTGGTCCAGTGACGTCAAATAGCCCTGGTTGATCATGCTGATGTCTCGCTCACGCAGCACAACATCGTCGAAACCGATGATGCCAGTGCGTTTCAGCGGACGAGCCACTACCACTACATCGCGAAACAGCTTCACCTGGGCCGGCACAAACACGGTCCAGGGGGACGCGCCCTCGCAGCGTACTTTCACCGTCACGCGGCCGATGGGTTGGGCGGGGCTTTCCAGGGACGCTGTCAATTCCTTGTCGCACATTGGCATGCGCAGGCGTGGGTCCAACTGGCTGACCTGGATTTCATAACGCCCAGGCGTCTGGGTGGTCGCCAGATAATCTTCTACAGTGAACTCAAGAAAGCCCTGAGTGACGCCGATAAGTAGATCAGGCAAGGTGACGTTGTCTGCGCGGGCCGTGGCGCCGAGGCTCAAGGCGAGCAACGCCAGCGGTGCGCAGAGCAATCTACGGTACCTTGGTAATTGAAGGCGTCGGGAAACTGTCGTTTTAATATCCATAGCCAACAAATAGCAAAGCTCGTGCCGTTTAGTGTTGGGGGCGCGCTGTCCTCTAGGTATGGCTCAAGGTTTTAGCGTAGGAGTAAAGGCATGGCAGGTGTAATGGATTCAGTAAACCAGCGCACACAGCTGGTAGGGCAGAATCGCCTGGAGTTGTTGCTTTTTCGCCTGGACGGCAAGCAGTTATATGGCATCAACGTGTTCAAGGTGCGGGAGGTGCTGCAATGCCCCAAGCTGACGATCATGCCCAAATCCAGCCCGGTGGTGTGCGGCGTGGCCAATATCCGCGGCGCGACCATACCCATTCTTGACCTGGCGCTGGCCACTGGCTCGCCCGCGTTGCAGGATCGTCAGAATCCCTTCGTGATCATCACTGAATACAACACCAAGACCCAGGGTTTCCTGGTGCGCTCGGTGGAACGTATCGTCAACATGAACTGGGAAGAAATTCATCCACCACCCAAGGGCACTGGCCGCGACCACTACCTCACGGCGGTGACGCGGGTTGATAACCAGTTGGTGGAAATCATCGATGTGGAGAAAATCCTCGCCGAAGTCGCTCCCACCTCGGAATCGATTTCCGTGGGCGTGGTGGATGCCGAGACCGCACACAAGGCGATCTCCCTGCGCGTGCTGACGGTGGATGACTCTTCGGTGGCACGCAAGCAGGTAACCCGTTGCCTGCAAACGGTCGGCGTCGAGGTTGTAGCCCTCAACGATGGTCGCCAGGCGTTGGATTACCTGCGCAAGTTGGCGGACGACGGCAAAAAGCCGGAAGAAGAGTTCTTGATGATGATCTCCGACATCGAAATGCCGGAAATGGACGGTTACACGCTCACGGCTGAGATACGCAACGATCCACGCATGCAAAAATTGCATATCATCCTGCATACTTCGTTGTCGGGTGTATTCAACCAGGCGATGGTCAAGAAGGTCGGCGCTGATGACTTTTTGGCCAAATTCCGGCCGGATGACCTGGCAGCCCGGGTAGTCGACCGGATCAAGGCAGCAGATCACGGCTAGGGGGATTTCCCCTGGCGGTCACACGATTTAAGAGGCGGTATCATTGTCTACGGGTAATTTGGATTTCGAACAATTCCGGGTCTTCCTGGAAAAAGCCTGTGGCATATTGCTCGGTGAAAACAAGCAGTACCTGGTATCCAGCCGTCTCAACAAGCTGATGGAACAGCAGGGCATCAAGTCGTTGGGCGAATTGGTCCAGCGTATCCAGGGCCAGCCGCGCAGCGGGCTCAAGGAAATGGTGGTGGATGCCATGACCACCAACGAAACCCTGTGGTTTCGCGATACCTATCCCTTTGAAGTGCTCAAGAGCAAGGTGCTGCCGGAAGCCATCAAGGCCAGCCCGGGCCAGCGCCTGCGCATCTGGTCGGCGGCCTGTTCTTCGGGGCAGGAACCGTACTCGATCTCGATGTCCATCGATGAGTTCGAACGGACCAACATGGGGCAGTTGAAGGCTGGCGCGCAAATCGTTGCCACCGACTTGTCAGGCACCATGCTTACCAACTGCAAGACCGGCGAGTACGATAGCTTGGCGCTGGGCCGAGGTCTGTCCCAAGAGCGCCTGCAACGTTACTTCGATCCGAAAGGGGCCGGGCGTTGGGCGGTCAAGGCGCCGATCAAGAGTCGGGTGGAGTTCCGTTCGTTCAACCTGCTCGACAGCTATGCCAGCCTGGGCAAGTTCGACATGGTGTTCTGCCGCAACGTGCTGATCTATTTCTCGGCCGAGGTGAAGAAAGACATCCTGTTGCGCATCCACGGCACTCTCAAGCGTGGTGGTTATTTGTTCCTTGGCGCCTCCGAAGCGCTGAACGGTCTGCCGGATCATTACCAGATGGTGCAGTGCAGCCCTGGGATCATCTACCAGGCTAAGTAAGTCGAGTTCACTCGGTCAAAAAATGTGGGCGCTGGCAAACCAGCCCCCACATTTTTTTTGCGGCAATCCTTCCTCGAGCGGCAATCCCCCATTGCCGCTTTACTGGCGCCACGCGGAAACACGTTGCCGCTTTTCTGGCATTGCCGCCGGCAATCGCCCCTCAAACCCTTTAAATTCGGGCCCTCCATAAACTGGCACACACCTTGCTATAACCCTGTTAATGAAAAGCAGGTCAGCCTAAAGGTTTCCGCCATGAGCATCAGCTTCGATAAAGCGCTCGGTATCCACGAACAAGCCCTGGGCTTCCGCGCCCAGCGTGCCGAAGTCCTGGCCAACAACATTGCCAACGCCGACACCCCGAACTACAAGGCTCGGGACCTGGACTTCTCCGCCGTGCTCGCCGCACAGCAGGACAAGACCAAGAACGGCACCTTCGCCTTGAACATGACCAACAGCCGTCATATCGAAGCGCAAGGCCTGAGCAATGGTGACGAGTCGTTGCTGTACCGCACGCCGATGCAGCCATCGATCGACCAGAACACCGTCGACGCCCAGCTGGAGCAATCGGCCTACGCCGAGAACTCGGTGAACTTCCAGGCCAGCTTCACCCTGCTTAACAGCAAATTCAAAGGGCTGATGTCAGCCCTGCGTGGAGAGTAAGCCATGTCCCTGTCCAGTGTTTTCAATATTGCCGGTAGTGGCATGAGCGCTCAGACCACCCGTCTGAACACCGTCGCCAGTAACATCGCCAACGCCGAAACCGTGTCTTCGAGCATTGACCAGACCTACCGCGCTCGCCATCCCGTGTTCGCCACCATGTTCCAGGCTGGCCAGAACGGCGGCAGCGATTCGTTGTTCCAGGACCAGGGCAATGCAGGTTCCGGTGTGCAGGTGCTTGGCGTGGTCGAAGACCAGAGCAACCTCGAAGCCCGTTACGAGCCCAACCATCCCGCCGCGAACGAAAAGGGTTATGTCTACTACCCCAACGTCAACGTGGTCGAGGAAATGGCCGACATGATTTCCGCCAGCCGTTCGTTCCAGACCAACGCGGAAATGATGAACACCGCCAAAACCATGATGCAGAAGGTCCTGACCCTGGGTCAGTGATAAGGGGCACCGAATAATGGCCATTGTTGATACCTCATCAACCAACACCGCGGTCCAGGACCTTTTCAACAGCAAGGTCAAGACTGCGACCGACAACGTCGCAAGCGCTTCCAGTGCCGCCACGGGTAACCAGTCGCTGGGCAAGGACGCGTTCCTGCAACTGCTGGTGACTCAGCTGAAAAACCAGAACCCGCTGTCGCCTCAAGACAACGGTGCATTCGTGGCCCAGTTGGCGCAGTTCAGCAGCCTGGAAGGCATCAACACCCTGAACGACTCGGTGAACGCGATTTCCAGCAACTTCAGCTCGTCGCAAGCGCTGCAGGCTTCGTCGTTGGTAGGGCGCTCGATCATCACCCAGACCGACAAGGCCCTGGTGGATACCAGCAAGAGCATGACCGGTTCGGTGGCGGTGACGTCGGCAGTCGGCAACGTCTCCATCAAGATCACCGACAAAGACGGCAACGTGGTGCGCACCATCGACATGGGTGCCCAGAACGCCGGGAATTCGGACTTTATCTGGGATGGCAAAAACGACGCGGGTGAGGTTGCCCCAGCCGGTACCTACACCTTCGCGGCCACCACCAAGAATGACAAGGGCGACGCGGTTGCCCTGGCCACTTCGCTGCCAGCCACGGTCACCAGCGTGACCTTGAGCAAGACCGGTGGCGAAATGTTGCTGAACCTGGCAGGCGGCATGGGCAGCGTCAAGCTGTCGCAAATTCAGACTATCGGTACATAGAGCCGGCTAAATACGGCAGAGGGAGAGAAACATGTCTTTTAACATCGGCCTTAGCGGCCTCTATGCGGCCAACAAACAACTGGACGTGACCGGCAACAACATTGCTAACGTCGCGACCACTGGCTTCAAATCGTCCCGTGCGGAATTCGCCGACATCTACGCGGCGTCTAAACTGGGCACCGGCCAGAACAGCATCGGTAACGGTGTGAACCTGGCGGCAGTGTCCCAGCAGTTCACCCAAGGTGATGTGAACAACAGCGGCGGTATCCTGGACATGGCGATCCAGGGCGGTGGCTTCTTCGTACAGAAGGCCAGCGACGGCTCGCTGGAGTACACCCGTAGCGGTGCTTTCCGTGCCGACAAAGACGGCTACATCACCAACAACACCGGTACTTCGCGCCTGCAAGGTTATGCAGCAGACGAGAACGGTAAAATCGTCAAGGGCGGCCTGGTCGACCTGCAGCTGAACTTGGCGAACCTGCCGCCGAAGGCATCCACCAAGGTGGATTCCACCAGTAACCTGAACTCCTCGGACCTGCCGATCGATCAGACACTGCACCCGTTTGACCCAACCAAGACCGACAGTTTCAACACTCAGTACTCCACCACGCTCTACGACACCCAGGGCAATGCCCACTCGATGGTGCAGTACATGGTCAAGACGGGTTCCAATACCTGGGATTCCTACACGTTGATTGACGGTCGTAACCCGGACGGCTCGGCGATCAGCGGCGCCGATCCTAGCGACCATACGGTGCCTGTGCCGTCCACCTTGACCTTTGATGGTTCCGGCAAACTCACCAAAATCGTGGGTGCCAACGTCAGCGGTACCACGATGACCATTGACGATTGGAAGCCGGGTAGCATGGTCAACGGCGTCTGGACGAGCAATGGCGCTGATGCCAACAAAGACGGGATTGCCGTCAATATGGGCAACATCACCCAGTACAACTCGGCCAGCTACCGTAACCCTCCGGTCACCGATGGCTACGCCACCGGCCAGATCACTGGCCTGAAAATCGACGGCAGCGGCGTGTTGTTCGCCACGTTCAGCAACCAGCAGAGCAAGGCCATCGGCCAGATCTCTCTGGCCAGCTTCAACAACGAACAGGGCCTGCAGCCAGCCGGCGGCACCACCTGGAGAGAGACTTTCGCCTCGGGCCAGCCAGGCTTTGACAGCCCGCAAGCCGGTACCTTGGGTTCGATCGTGGCCAACTCCCTGGAGAACTCCAACGTCAACCTGACCAACGAGCTGGTGGACCTGATCAAGGCCCAGAGCAACTATCAGGCGAACGCCAAGACCATCTCCACCCAGAGCACCATCATGCAGACCATCATCCAGATGACCTGATGCGGTAGCGCTCCACAAGAAGCCCCTCACACGAGGGGCTTTTTTGTGGGCGTGTAGTGAGCGGGCTTGCCCCGCGCTGGGTGGCGAAGCCGCCCCAACCAAGACGCCGCGGTGTTTCAGGGGCACCTAGGTGTCTGGGTTTAGGGCGGCTTCGCCACCCAGCGCGGGACAAGCCCGCTCACTACAAGTAAGTCCGCCAGGCAAAAGAAAACCCCCGGCAAACCCAAAGGGCTTGGCGGGGGTTCGTTTACCAGCTCAGCTTATTGGCAAGCTTCGCAATCCGGCTCGTCAATTGCGCAGGCCTTTGGCACTGGCGCCGGGCCGGCTGGAGCGGCGAGTACCGAGTCATCACCGTGGTTGCCGCCGCTGGAAACAGCGTTCAGCTTGCCGGTGTTGATGGTCGATTTCTCGGTGCTGGTCGCAGCCAGGGCACGGAGGTAGTAAGTGGTTTTCAGGCCACGGTACCAAGCCATGCGGTAGGTCACGTCCAGCTTCTTGCCCGAAGCGCCGGCGATGTACAGGTTCAGGGACTGAGCCTGGTCGATCCACTTCTGACGACGGCTAGCGGCGTCAACGATCCACTTGGTGTCCACTTCGAAGGCCGTCGCGTAGAGCTCTTTGAGTTCTTGCGGGATGCGTTCGATCTGCTGCACGGAACCGTCGTAGTACTTCAGGTCGTTGATCATGACCGAGTCCCACAGGCCGCGGGCCTTGAGGTCGCGAACCAGGTACGGGTTGATCACGGTGAATTCGCCCGACAGGTTCGATTTCACATACAGGTTCTGGTAGGTCGGTTCGATCGACTGCGATACGCCAGTGATATTGGCGATGGTGGCGGTCGGCGCGATGGCCATGATGTTGGAGTTACGAATACCTTTTTGCACGCGGGCACGTACCGGCGCCCAGTCCAGGGTTTCGTTCAGGTCAACGTCGATGTACTTCTGGCCACGGGCTTCGATCAGAATTTGTTGCGAGTCCAGCGGCAGGATGCCTTTGGACCACAGCGAACCCTGGAACGTCTCGTAGGCGCCGCGCTCGTCGGCCAGGTCGCAGGAAGCCTGGATCGCGTAGTAGCTGACCGCTTCCATGGACTTGTCGGCGAACTCGACCGCAGCATCCGAACCGTAAGGAATGTGCTGCAGGTACAGCGCGTCCTGGAAGCCCATGATGCCCAGGCCCACTGGACGGTGCTTGAAGTTGGAGTTCTGCGCCTGTGGCACCGAGTAGTAGTTGATGTCGATAACGTTATCGAGCATGCGAACGGCGGTGTTGACGGTGCGTTCCAGCTTGGCGGTGTCCAGCTTGCCGTTGACGATGTGGTTCGGCAGGTTGATCGAGCCCAGGTTGCAAACGGCGATCTCGTCCTTGTTGGTGTTCAAGGTGATCTCGGTGCACAGGTTCGAGCTGTGGACCACGCCCACGTGCTGCTGCGGGCTGCGCAGGTTGCACGGGTCTTTGAAGGTCAGCCATGGGTGGCCGGTTTCAAACAGCATGGACAGCATTTTGCGCCACAGGTCTTTGGCCTGGATGGTCTTGAACAGCTTGATCTTGCCAGGGTACTGAGCCAGGGCTTCGTAGTACTCGTAGCGCTCTTCGAAGGCCTTGCCGGTCAGGTCGTGCAGGTCCGGAACTTCGGATGGCGAGAACAGGGTCCATTGGCCGTCATCGAAGACGCGCTTCATGAACAGGTCAGGGATCCAGTTGGCGGTGTTCATGTCGTGGGTGCGACGACGGTCATCACCGGTGTTCTTGCGCAGCTCGATGAACTCTTCAATGTCCATGTGCCAGGTTTCCAGGTAGGCACACACAGCGCCTTTGCGCTTGCCACCCTGGTTCACGGCTACAGCGGTGTCGTTCACTACTTTCAGGAACGGTACAACGCCCTGGGACTTGCCGTTGGTGCCCTTGATGTACGAACCCAGTGCGCGCACCGGGGTCCAGTCGTTACCCAGGCCGCCAGCGAATTTGGACAGCATGGCGTTGTCGTGGATCGCGTGGTAGATGCCCGACAGGTCATCCGGCACGGTGGTCAGGTAGCAGCTGGATAGCTGTGGACGCAGGGTACCGGCGTTGAACAGGGTCGGGGTCGACGACATGTAGTCGAAGGACGACAGTAGGTTGTAGAACTCGATGGCACGGTCTTCTTTGTGCTTCTCTTCGATCGCCAGGCCCATGGCCACGCGCATGAAGAACACTTGCGGCAGTTCGAAGCGGATACCGTCTTTGTGGATGAAGTAACGGTCGTACAGGGTCTGCAGGCCCAGGTAGGTGAACTGCTGGTCGCGCTCGTGGTTGATCGCCTTGCCGAGTTTTTCCAGGTCGAAGGTGGCCAGGACCGGGTTCAGCAATTCGAATTCGATACCCTTGGCGATGTAGGCAGGCAGGGCCTTGGCGTACAGGTCAGCCATTTCGTGGTGGGTGGCGCTTTCGGCGACTTTCAGGAAGCCCAGGCCTTCGGCACGCAGGGTGTCCATCAACAGGCGCGCGGTCACGAACGAGTAGTTCGGCTCACGCTCAACCAGGGTACGGGCGGTCATCACCAGGGCGGTGTTGACGTCGGTCAGGGCCACGCCGTCGTACAGGTTCTTCAGGGTTTCGCGCTGGATCAGGTCACCGTCGACTTCTTCCAGGCCTTCGCAGGCTTCGGTGACGATGGTGTTCAGGCGGCCCAGGTCCAGCGGTGCAAAGGTACCGTCGGCCAGGGTGATGCGGATCGATGGGTGAGCTTGTACTGCCGCTTCTTCCGCTGGGGTGCGTACAGCGCGTTCCTTGGAGCGGGCGTCACGGTAGATCACGTAGTCGCGGGCTACTTTCTGCTCGCCGGCACGCATCAGGGCCAGTTCGACCTGGTCCTGGATTTCTTCGATGTGGATGGTGCCGCCCGAAGGCATGCGACGCTTGAAGGTTGCGGTGACTTGTTCGGTCAGGCGGGCAACGGTGTCGTGGATGCGCGACGAGGCAGCAGCGGTGCCGCCTTCAACTGCAAGAAACGCTTTGGTGATGGCGACGGTGATTTTGTCATCGGTGTAAGGAACGACAGTGCCGTTACGCTTGATCACACGCAGTTGGCCGGGTGCAGTGGCGGACAGATCCAGGTTCGAATCAGCGGCCTGCGGCACGGAGCCTTGCGGGTTCTCGCGAGTTGTGTCGGTTTGCATGGGGGGTTGTCTCCACATTCTATATTTATTTGGGCACCATCACGGTGCCCACCGTTCCGTCCTGAAGCACTTACAGCAGGCCTGGGCCTGGCATAACAACTTCGGGACAGGAGGAAGGGAGCTGTTCGCGCCGCTTCCATGCCGAAGTCTTCGGTTCGGGGCTGAAAAAGCCCTTGGCCGTATTCCTGATGGGTGACAGTTGCCAGGTTCAAGCACTGCAACACCCGTACCGTTTTGCGCTGTAGGAGCTGGAAAACGGCTGCCATCCGCGTGCGCGGTTTGGGCTTTGAAAAAATGCTTTGGTTCAACCAAACGGGAGCAAGAAAGGGCTTGAGTTTCTTGTCTGATCTGTGTTTGGTTTTTTGCTTAAAACCCTACATGTAGGGTTTTTTTAGCGCCGAGGTACAAGATAATGCGTTTTGGGGGGCTTAGCAACGCACTACCTGTGGATAACGCTGTGGGTAAAATGTGTATGAATCGTGGAACACCCGTGTAGGCCGCATTGCTGCTGGATTCGGCCGTTTGTCACCGAATATTCCAAGATAAAAACAGCCGGTTGGATTTTTGAGGGCGCGAACCCTATCACAAAAAAACGCGATCACCGAATGGATTTCCTGGCTTGTGCTAGAGGGGCGGCGCATGGCTACAATCGGCCTCAGTTATGCCCTCAAAACATTACAAATAAGGTGTGGCCCGTGGAGCAAGAAGCCTGGCAGGTATTGATTGTCGAAGACGACCAGCGACTCGCTGAGCTGACCCGCGACTATCTGGAGAGCAACGGCCTGCGGGTATCGATAGAAGGCGATGGGGCGCTGGCAGCCGCGCGTATCATCGCCGAGCAACCGGACCTGGTGATCCTCGACCTGATGCTGCCCGGCGAAGACGGCCTGAGCATCTGCCGCAAGGTACGCGAACGCTATGACGGCGTGATCCTGATGCTCACCGCCCGCACCGACGACATGGACCAAGTGCTTGGCCTGGACATGGGCGCCGATGACTACGTATGCAAGCCCGTGCGCCCGCGCCTGTTGCTGGCGCGCATCCAGGCCCTGTTGCGGCGCAGTGAACCGGCGGAACCGGCCACCGTGGAAAGCCAGCGCCGCCTGCAATTCGGTCCACTAGTAGTGGACAACGCCCTGCGCGAGGCCTGGTTGCACGAGGGCGGCATCGAGCTGACCAGTGCCGAATTCGACCTCTTATGGCTGTTGGTGGCAAACGCCGGGCGCATCCTGTCCCGCGAAGAAATCTTCATCGCCCTGCGCGGCATCGGCTATGACGGCCAAGACCGCTCCATCGATGTGCGCATCTCGCGCATTCGGCCCAAGATCGGCGACGACCCGATCCACCCTCGCCTGATCAAGACCATTCGCAGCAAAGGTTACTTGTTCGTCCCCGAAGCCGCCGCCGACATGCCACTGTGAACTCGATCTTCCTGCGCATCTATGGCGGCATGTGCGCAGCGCTGATCCTGGTGGCGCTGCTCGGCGTGTTGGCCCTGCACCTGCTCAACGAGGTGCGCAGCGGTCAATACCGCGAGCGCCTGGCCCACGGCACGTTCGCCTTGATGGGCGATAACCTGCAGCCCATGAGTCCCATCGAACGCCAACGTGCCTTGGCAGTGTGGGAGCGGTTGCTGGGGATTCCCCTGGAGCTGCGCAGCCTTACCGATGCTCAGCTAGACCTCAGTCAGCGCACCCGCTTGCAACGCGGCCAGGTGTTGGTGGAGCAGACCGGGCCCCACGCGGCGCGGGTGCTGCGCTTGGTCAGCGAGCGAGAGCAACTGGTGCTGACGGGCGAAGTGCAGCAAATCAGTGAGCAGTTGGCACGGGCAACTATTTACCTGCTGGCCGATGAGTTGGTGCGTTTCCCGGTGGCGGAGCAGCCGCAACGCCTGGCTGACCTCAAGGAAGCCAAGGGGTTTGGCTTTGAGATGCACCTGATGACCCTCGATCAGGCTGATATGGATGACGACCAGCGCCGTCGCGTGTCGGAGGGTGACACGGTGATGGCCCTGGGCAAGGGCGGCGATTCGATCCGCGTGTTTGCCGGCATGGTCGGCACGCCGTGGGTGCTGGAGATCGGTCCGCTGTTTCAAATGAACCCGTACCCGGCGCAATGGCTGATTCTGATCGCTTTGATCGGCCTGACCCTGATCGGTTTGATCGTCTATCTATTGGTGCGCCAACTGGAACGCCGGCTCAGAGGCTTGGAAGCCGCCGCCACGCGCATCGCCAAGGGCAACCTGGAAGTGCGCGTCCCCGCTCGTGGTGCCGACTCGGTGGGGCGCCTGGCTGCCGCGTTCAATGGCATGGCCGAGCACTTGCAGCAGTTGCTGGCCATCCAGCGCGAATTGGTCCGGGCCGTGTCCCACGAATTGCGCACCCCGGTGGCACGTTTGCGTTTTGGCCTGGAGATGATCGGCGACGCCGCCACTCCCGAGGCCCGGCGTAAATATATGGAAGGCATGGACAACGATATCCAGGACCTGGATGGCCTGGTGGACGAAATGCTCACTTATGCGCGTCTGGAGCAAGGTGCGCCCGAGCTGAATTTCCAGCGGGTCGACCTCAATGCACTGCTCGACCAAGTGATCGATGAGTTATCGCCATTGCGCCCGCAGGTCTCGGTCACCCGAGGCATTTGCCTGTCTTCGGCGCATTGGGACGACGCCTGGGTTGATGCCGAACCGCGCTACCTGCACCGTGCCCTGCAAAACCTGGTGAGCAATGCGATGCGCCACGCCCAGGGCCAGGTGTTGATCAGTTACCAGGTGGGCCAGGTGCGTTGCCGCATCGACGTGGAGGACGACGGCCCCGGCGTGCCGGAAAGCGCTTGGGAGCGCATCTTCACGCCCTTTTTGCGTTTAGACGACAGCCGTACCCGTGCTTCGGGCGGACATGGCTTGGGGTTGTCGATCGTGCGGCGAATAATCTATTGGCATGCTGGGCGGGCGTTGATCAGCAAGAGCAATAACTTGGGTGGGGCGTGCTTTAGCTTGAGTTGGCCTCGGGATCAGGAGAAACCCTGATACCGCTTTCGCGAGCAAGCCCGCTCCCACATTTTGATGTGTGAATACAGTTAAATGTGGGAGCTGGCTTGCCTGCGATAGCGGTCTATCAGGCGCTGACGGCCACCAGGCTCAACAACTGCCCATCCGCCACAGCAAACTGCCCCACCAACTCCGTGCCATCACACCACTCGCTGGACAGGTCCGTGAGCAATCGCAATCGCACCACGCCTGACTCAGACCACTCCACGACCTCGGCATGCTCAAAGTAGAAGCGCTTCTGCACGATGGGGTAGAGAGCCTTGAACAGGCTCTCCTTGGCCGAAAACGTCAGCGTCACCAGCAGCGCAATCTGTTCGCGCGGTATCAAGGCCATGCGCTGCATTTCATCGGCCGTGAGGATTTCCCCCGCCAAGCGCTCGGCCCGCTCCAGGCTCAGCACATTCTCCAAGTCCATCCCCAGCCCACGCCACTGCGCCTTGTGCCCGACAATCGCCGCTGCGTGCCCGGTGCTGTGGGTAATGGAGCCGCTGATATGCCCAGGCCACACCGGTGCACGGTCTTCGCCGATGGCGGGGATGAAGTCCAGATGATCGAGTTGTTGCAGCGCGGCACGCGCACATAATCGACCGGCCAGGAACTCCGCCTGACGCTTGGCCACCGAACGCTGGATACTGGCCGGCGGCGGTACGGCGGTGCGCTGGAAATCGCCCTCTGCCAGCAAGGCAGGATCAAAGCGCGTGCTGAGAAACACCGTGCCCGGCAAAGCGGTAGGCAACGGCCAATGGGCGTCAAGTGGGGTGCAGCAGGCGGGTAGGGGATTCATGGGGGGTAGTTTGCCGAGTTGCTGCGCCAGAGGCTAGCCCGCAACGGTTCAGCTGAGGTTCAGAGCCTGTTCAGGGGGAGTTCAGGGGGCGCTGCGTAGTCTGGCCTCAACAGCCAAACGCACCGAGGTAAGCACCATGACTGCGATCAAAAAGCTGATGTTGGCGTTAACCATGCTCAGTGCCACCGCTGGGGTCCAGGCCTCCGATAGCGACTTTGCTGCATTCGGTAGCCAGAAAACCAAGAAACCCAGCACGTTGATCCAGCGTGTCAGCGTGGAAGATGCAGGCAGCCAGCCGACGCCATGGGGCCAGTCGCTGGGCCTCACCGCGCCACAGCCAGCCTATCGTGCCGGTTATGAACACCTGACTGGCCAGTACAATGGCATTAAACTGCGCCCGCAAGACCTGCAGGGCCGCTATGATATCCCTCTGTCGGACAGTTGATTTGCTTTGGAGAGCCTTATGAAATTGCTGGTGGTGGAAGATGAAGCGCTGCTGCGTCATCACCTGTTGACCCGCCTGACCGACAGTGGGCATGTGGTCGAGGCCGTGGCCAATGCCGAGGAAGCCTTGTACCAGACCGGCCAATTCAACCACGACCTGGCGATCATCGACCTGGGCCTGCCCGGCATGGGCGGCCTGGACCTGATCCGCCAACTGCGCACCCAGGCCAAGACGTTCCCGATCCTGATCCTCACCGCACGCGGCAACTGGCAGGACAAGGTCGAAGGCCTGGCTGCCGGCGCCGACGACTATGTGGTCAAGCCCTTCCAGTTCGAAGAGCTCGAAGCGCGGATGAACGCCTTGCTGCGCCGCTCCAGTGGGTTTACCCAATCGACCATCGTTGCCGGGCCCTTGCTGCTGGACCTCAATCGCAAGCAGGCGTCCCTCGACGAACAGCCTTTGGCGCTGACTGCCTACGAATACCGCATCCTCGAATACTTGATGCGCCATCACCAACAAGTGGTCGCCAAGGACCGTTTGATGGAACAACTCTACCCCGATGACGACGAGCGCGATCCGAACGTCATCGAAGTGCTGGTCGGCCGCTTGCGTCGCAAGCTGGAAGGCCCGGCCGGATTCAAGCCGATCGATACCGTGCGTGGCCTGGGCTACCTGTTCAATGAGCGCTGCCGTTGATTCGCTCGCTACGCGTGCGCCTGATGCTAGCGGCCGCCACCCTGGCCGTGCTGTTTATGTTGGGTTTGTTGCCGGCCATGCAGGGCGCGTTCAGCCTGGCGTTGCAGGATTCCATCGAGCAGCGCCTGGCATCGGACGTCACCACGTTGATCTCCGCCGCGCGGGTGGAAAACAACCGCCTGTTGATGCCAGCACAGTTGCCGGACGAACGCTTCAACCTCACCGATAGCCGGCTGCTCGGCTATATCTACGACCGCGAGGGCCACCTGGTATGGCGCTCGCGGGCGACCAAAGAAGAAAACATCAACTACAAGCCGCGCTACGACGGGCGCGGTAATGAATTTGCGCGGATCCGTGAAGCGAACGGCCAGGAATTCTTCGTCTATGACGTCGAGGTCAAGCTGCTTGGCGGCAAAAGCGCGGCGTTCAGTATCGTTGCCCTGCAACCGGTGCGTGAATACCAACTGACCCTGGAAGGCCTGCGGGAAAACCTCTACCTGGGCTTCGGCGCGGCCTTGCTGGTGCTGCTGACCTTGCTGTGGCTGGGCCTGACGTGGGGCCTGCAAGCCTTGCGGCGCCTGAGCCAGGAGCTTGACCAGATCGAAGGCGGCACCCGTGAAAGCCTCTCTGAAGAACACCCCCGCGAACTGCTGCGCCTCACCGGTTCCCTTAACCGCCTGTTGGCCAGTGAGCGAGAGCAACGGGCGCGCTACCGTGATTCCCTCGACGACTTGGCCCACAGCTTGAAAACCCCGCTCGCCGTGTTACAGGGTGTGAGCGAAGACATGGCCCAGCGCCCCGAAGACCGCGACCAGGCTTGGGTGCTGCAATCGCAGATCGAGCGCATGAGCCAGCAGATCAGCTACCAGTTGCAGCGTGCCAGCCTGCGCAAAAGCGGCCTGGTGCGCCATCAGGTGCGCCTGGAACCGGTGCTGCAAAGCCTGTGCGATACGCTGGACAAGGTCTACCGCGATAAACGCGTCACCGTGTCCTTTGACTTGCCGCCAGAGTGTGATGTGCCGATTGAGAAGGGCGCCTTGCTGGAATTAC
The DNA here is from genome assembly GCF_014230465.1 of Pseudomonas cremoris. Next base: position 724,437 of record NZ_JAAXCY010000001.1, on the reverse strand, counting down.
TCGGCAACCTGCTGGAAAACGCCTACCGCCTGTGCCTGAGCGAGGTGCGTATCCGCCTGGTCGAAGGCCTGGAAGGGACTGAGTTGTGTATCGAGGATGACGGCCCCGGTGTTCCGCCGGATCAGCGTGCGCGGATACTGCAACGGGGTGAGCGGTTGGATCGCCAGCATCCGGGGCAGGGGATCGGGCTGGCGGTGGTCAAGGACATTATTGAAAGCTACGGCGCGCAGCTGACCTTGGGGGATTCGCCGTTAGGTGGTGCTGCCTTCAAGATTCACTTTCCGGCAGTTTGATTTTTATTGGCTGTGCTGGCCCTTTCGCGAGCAAGCCCGCTCCCACATTTGAACGTGTTCACAAATCAAAATGTGGGAGCGGGCTTGCTCGCGAAGAGGCCGGTACAGACAACACATCTCTAATTCTCTTGCGCCCGATACGCCCCCGGCGTTACCCCCGTCCACTTCTTGAACGCCCGATGAAACGCCGACGGTTCGGAAAACCCCAACTGCTCGGCAATCTCCTGCAACGACAAATCCGCCCGCCCCAAATGATAGATGGCGATGTCCCGCCGCAGCTCATCCTTGAGCGCCTGAAAACTGGTGCCTTCCTCGCGTAAATGCCGACGCAGGGTCTGTGGGCTGATGTGCAGGTGCTGGGCGACGGCGTCCAGGTCGGGCCAGGGCGTGCGGTCACGGCTCAACAGGCGGCGCAACTGACTGCTCAAGCTGTCGCCTTCATCCGGGCGGGACAGCAGGTCGGCGGGGGAGCGTTCAAGGAAGTGCTTGAGGGTGCGTTCATCCTGCAACAGCGGCAGGCCCAGATAGCGTGCGGGAAATACCAGGCTGCTGTTCGGCGCACCGAACACCTGGGTACAGGGAAACAGCAGGTCATATTCACTGGCATGCGCTGGCATCGGATAGCTGAAGGTGGCCTGATGCAGCCGGATACGCTGGCCGATCAACCAACTGCCGAGGCGGTGCCAGATCACCAGCAGGCATTCACTGAGGAAGTGATCCGGGTCCCACAGTTGGGAGTCGTCCAGGCTCAAGCGAGCCATTTCGCCTTCTCTTGTCAGCTGCCAGCGCGGGCCTTGTGGGAATAGGCTATAAAATAATAAGCCGCGCTCCAGAGCCTTCTCCAGGGTGCGGCAGTGGATCAGCGCGTGGCACATCATGGCGAAGGTGCCGCGTTTGCTCGGGCCTTCGGCAAACCCCAGGTATTCGTCGTCCAGCGCCAACCAAAGCATCTGCAACAGCCGGGTAAATTGCTCCGGCGCGATGCGCGCACGCGGTTCTGTCAGTAGCTCTGGAGGGATACCCACCTGTTGCAGCAGACCTGAATAGTCGTAACCCGCTCGGCGCGCACCGCCGAGGGCAGCCCGGGCGTAGTGACTGGCGATGGTGCGTTCACGCATGCGAAGGCCTCGTCCGTGGAAAGGCCGATGGTAGTCATCACCGCTGAGGGCGACAAGGCGGATATCCGCCAAATTGTAGGACGGGATTGGATGGGTGGGCGGAAATCCGCCACCTGATTTGGCGTTTCGCAGGGCGTCCGGAAAGCCTTGAGCCTGATGCCTAAAGGCCTTCAGGGGTTTTCAGCAAAGTGGCACGGCGTTTGCGATATAGATTACAGCGCAGGCTTGGATCCTTGAGGCTTCGCAAACAACAAATCCCTCCAGTGCAGGAGGGTTCGCAATTCAAGTGTCGTGGGCAATGGCGGATCTTTGCCACACGGGACGATTGAGGAATTTTGCAATGACGACTCGTCAGCCAATCTACAAATCCCTGTATTTCCAGGTGATCGTTGCAATCGTTATCGGTATTTTGCTCGGTCACTTCTACCCGCAGACCGGCGTGGCCCTCAAGCCACTGGGTGACGGCTTTATCAAGCTGATCAAAATGGTCATCGCCCCCATCATCTTCTGCACCGTTGTCAGCGGCATCGCTGGCATGCAAAGCATGAAATCGGTCGGCAAAACCGGCGGCTACGCGCTGCTGTACTTCGAAATCGTATCGACCATCGCCCTGCTGATCGGCCTGATCGTGGTTAACGTTGTGCAACCGGGCGCCGGCATGCACATCGACGTTGCCACCCTGGACGCCTCTAAAGTCGCTGCCTACGTGACTGCCGGTGCAGACCAGAGCATCGTTGGCTTCCTGCTCAACGTGATCCCGAACACCATCGTCGGCGCTTTCGCCAACGGCGACATCCTGCAAGTGTTGATGTTCTCGGTGATCTTCGGTTTTGCCCTGCACCGCCTGGGTGCCTACGGCAAGCCGGTACTGGACTTCATCGATCGCTTCGCTCACGTGATGTTCAACATCATCAACATGATCATGAAGCTCGCGCCACTCGGTGCCCTGGGCGCCATGGCGTTCACCATCGGCGCCTACGGTGTAGGTTCCCTGGTGCAACTGGGCCAGTTGATGATCTGCTTCTACATCACGTGCCTGCTGTTTGTACTGGTGGTGTTGGGCGGTATCTGCCGCGCTCACGGTTTCAGCGTGTTGAAGCTGGTTCGCTACATCCGTGAAGAGCTGCTGATCGTCCTGGGTACTTCCTCCTCCGAATCCGCACTGCCACGCATGCTGATCAAGATGGAGCGTCTGGGTGCGAAGAAATCCGTAGTAGGCCTGGTAATCCCGACTGGCTACTCCTTCAACCTCGACGGTACTTCGATCTACCTGACCATGGCTGCCGTGTTCATCGCCCAGGCGACTGACACCCACATGGACATCACTCACCAGATCACCCTGCTGCTGGTGCTGCTGCTGTCCTCCAAAGGCGCTGCGGGTGTGACCGGTTCGGGCTTCATCGTACTGGCTGCGACTCTGTCGGCCGTAGGCCACCTGCCGGTTGCCGGCCTGGCGCTGATCCTGGGTATCGACCGCTTCATGTCGGAAGCCCGCGCACTGACCAACCTGGTGGGTAACGCCGTTGCCACCATCGTTGTGGCCAAGTGGGTCAAGGAGCTGGACACCGACAAGCTGCAAAGCGAGCTGGCGTCTGGCGGTACCGGTATCTCCGAGACTCGTCAGGAAGATGACCTGGGCGTAGCCGAAGGCCCGGCGCCTGCCATCAAGTAATACGCTGCTGGCGTGAACTGACGCCCAAGCGACTCCACAAACGCCCCGACTTGTTCGGGGCGTTTGCGTTTCTGGCGGCTGACGTTGAATTCTTTTACTTTAAAGTCAGTCGAACTTTCATTCGTTGCAACGCTTGCGAGAGGTGGTATGGACAGTGTGGATCTGAACGTCCTGCGCAGCGTGTTGGAGTGGCGCCGCGCCGGGCAGCAAGTGGTGTTGTACAGCGTGGTTCAGACCTGGGGCAGCGCACCGCGCCCGCCGGGGGCGATGCTGGCCCTGCGCGGCGATGGGGTGGTGATCGGTTCGGTGTCCGGCGGTTGCATTGAGGATGACTTGATCGCCCGCCTGCAGGACGGACGATTGCCCGAAGATGGGCCACCGGTGCAGTTGGTGACCTATGGCGTTACCCGTGACGAGGCTGCGCGGTTTGGCCTGCCGTGTGGCGGCACCCTGCGACTGACCGAAGAGCGCGTTGTCGAGTGGGAGTGGGTGTCGGAGTTGTTGGCGCGTTGTGAAGCCCATGAGATTGTCGCTCGAGAGTTGGACCTGGCCAGCGGCAACGTCACTCTCAGCAGCGCGAGCAAGACCGACGTGGTGAGTTTTGACGGCGAGCGTCTGCGAGCGATCTATGGCCCACGCTGGCGCCTGCTGCTGATCGGCGCTGGTCAGCTGTCGCGCTACGTGGCAGAAATGGCGCGCCTGCTGGATTTCGAGGTGTTGATCTGCGACCCGCGTGAAGAGTTCGTCCACGGCTGGGAAGAACAGCACGGCCGTTTTGTGCCAGGCATGCCCGATGAGGCGGTGCTGAACATCCAGACCGACGAACGCACGGCCATCGTCTGCCTGACCCATGATCCAAGGTTGGATGACATGGCGTTGCTCACCGCGTTGAATTCTTCAGCGTTCTACATCGGTGCCCTGGGCTCGCGGGTCAACACCCAGAAACGTCGGGAAACCCTCACGGCGCTGGGGTTGTCCGCCGAGGCGATTGCTCGCCTGCATGGGCCGATTGGCTTGCATATCGGCAGTCATACGCCAGCAGAGATTGCGTTGTCGTTGATGGCGGAAATTGTCGCGATCAAGAATGGTGTGGCACCGATGCAGAAAAAGCCGTTGCCGGTAGTAGCACAGTGACTATCACGGCGATTGTCCTGGCGGCAGGGCAGGGCAGTCGTTTCCGCGCAGAGGCGGGGGCTGACCAGGACAAGCTGCTGGCTGATTGTGTCGGCCTGGATGGCGTGACGAGGCCGGTGATCGAGCAGGTATTGAGGCATTTGCCTGCAGGCGTTGTCAGGCGCTGGTTGGTGACCTCGCCGGAGCGCTCGGGTGTGATTCGATTGGCTGGGGCTTATAACTGCGAAGTGTTGCTGCTGGACTCGGCCGGAATGGGCGACAGCATCGCGGCGGCAGTCGCGGCCATTGGTCCGGCGGATGGCTGGTTGGTGGTACTGGGGGATATGCCGTTTGTTCGGCCGTCGAGTATGGAGCGGGTGATTGAGGGGCTGGAGGAAGGAGGGATCAGCGTGCCGATGTATGGCGGTCAATACGGGCATCCGGTGGGATTTGGCCGGGCGCTGGGGCCTGGGTTGACGGCGTTGAGCGGTGATCGTGGAGGGCGGTCGTTGTTTGCACAGGCGCCGGTCAGCGAGGTGCTGGTTGAAGATCCCGGTGTGCTCTGGGATGTGGACGTGCCGCAGTCCTTGAATTTCAAGAGGTATGTATCGACTGAAACACCGCATTCGCGAGCAAGCCCGCTCCCACATTGGATCTGCGGCATTTTTCAGACTGCATAAAAAAGCCCCGCCTGAGAGATCAGGCGGGGCTTTTTAGTTACTGCTGGAATCAGACCAGAGGTTTGCTCTCGTGTTCTGCTTCCTGTGCAGCAGCAGCAGCAGCTGCTGCTTCTGCTTCCTTGCGACGGCGACGCACTTCACGTGGGTCGTTCGGCGCACGGCCGTTCTCGGTCAGGGCGCTGGCAGGTGCAGCTTCAACCACTGGAGCGGCCACTTCGGCAACTACCGGTGCTTCAACTACGGGTGCTGGCTCGACGACTGGAGCAGGCTCAACCGCGGGGGCAGGCTCGGCAACCGCAACTTCGGCGACCGGTGCTGGCGCTTCCTCTACTGCTGGGGCAGGGGCTGGCGCTTCAACCGGAGCGGCGGGCTCGGCAGTCCATTGGAAGGCGGTCTGTTCTTCACGAACTTCACGAACTTCTGGCGCTGCTTCGACAACCGGTGCTTCAACAACCGCTTCAACCACTGGCTCAGGCTCGGCCACCGGTGCTGGCTCAACCACTGCCGCTTCCACTTCCGGCAAGGCTTCTTGAACCGGGGCAACTTCCACTTCCGGAACTACCGGCGCTTCGATTGGGGTGGTGGCTTCTACAACAGGTGCTTCGACAACCGGTGCTTCGAAGGACGGAGCTTCAACAGCCGGAGCCTCAACAACAGGTGCTTCAACGACTGGCGCCTCGGCAACCGGTGTTTCCACGGCGACGGTTTCTTCTACGGCAGCAGTAGCGCGTTCAGCCTGCTCGTGAGCCTGGGCTTCAGCAGGTGCGCTGATGACCGCGCTGGCAACAGCAGCGGTAACGGCCAGGCCGGCGGCCAGTTCGGCGCCACTTGGTTCGTCGGTTGCGCCTTCTGTGTTCTCGCCGGTTTCTTCCGAGCCTTCGATCACGTTGCCGTTGGCATCACGTTGACGCTCACGACGGTTGCTGCGGCGACGCTGGCCACGGGAGCGACGACGTGGACGATCGCCTTCGGCGCCTTCCTGACCATCTTCCTGCAGTTGCTCTTCACCGGTCAGTACTTCTTCTTCGCTGGCGGCAGCGGCTTGCTCGGCACGTGGTTGACGTTCTTCACGCGGGGCGCGTGGTTGACGCTCCTCACGTGGCGCACGCTCTTCACGCGGCTGACGAGCCGGGCGCTCTTCGGCAACTACGGCTGCACCGGCAACGGCTGGGGCCGCGTCCAGTGGCTCGCGCAGTTCACGCACGCGCTCTTCGCGTTCGCCGCGTGGCTTGCGATCTTCGCGCGGTGCACGTGGAGTGCGTGGTGCACGCTCTTCGCGCGGTGCACGTTCTTCACGGGCTGCGGCTGGGGTTTCTTCACGGGCTTCGCGAGGCGCACGTTCTTCACGCGGTGCGCGCTCTTCACGAGGCGCACGTTCTTCGCGCGGCTTGCGCTCTTCGTCGCGGCGACCGTTGCGGTTGCGGCTCTGCTGGCGACCGTTGCGACGCTCTTCGTTGCGTGCCGGGCGTTCGGCGGCAGGTTTTTCAACCACAACCGGTGCCGCAGGCTCTTCCTTGGTGGCGAACAGGCTGACCAACGACTTCACCAGGCCTTTGAACAGGCTTGGCTCAGGCAGGGCGGCCGGTGCGGCAACAGGGGCAGCAACTTCGGTCGGAACCGGTGCGTTGGCACGGGCCGGCGCGGTCTTCACGGCAGCTTCCTGGCGAACCAGGGTGCGGGTCGCTGCGGCTGGCTGGACTTCTTCCACTTCGGCTGCGGCTGCGGCGATTTCGTAGCTGGATTGGCCGCTATGGGCTTCCGGGCTGTCATCACGCAGACGCTGCACTTCAAAGTGCGGCGTTTCGAGGTGATCGTTCGGCAGAATGACGATACGGGCGCGAGTGCGCAGTTCGATCTTGGTGATCGAGTTGCGTTTTTCGTTGAGCAGGAAGGCTGCAACCGGGATCGGCACTTGCGCGCGGACTTCGGCGGTGCGGTCTTTCAGGGCTTCTTCTTCGATCAGGCGCAGGATCGCCAGCGACAGCGATTCAACGTCACGGATGATGCCGGTGCCGTTGCAACGCGGGCAGACGATGCCGCTGCTCTCGCCCAGGGATGGACGCAGGCGTTGACGGGACATTTCCAGCAGGCCGAAGCGCGAGATGCGGCCGACTTGCACGCGGGCGCGGTCAGCTTCCAGGCACTCGCGGACTTTTTCTTCCACGGCGCGCTGGTTCTTGGCAGGGGTCATGTCGATGAAGTCGATCACGATCAAGCCGCCGATATCACGCAGGCGCAACTGGCGGGCGATTTCTTCAGCCGCTTCCAGGTTGGTCTGCAGGGCGGTTTCTTCGATGTCGCTGCCTTTGGTCGCACGCGCCGAGTTGATGTCGATGGACACCAGGGCTTCGGTCGGGTCGATCACGATGGAGCCGCCGGAAGGCAGTTCGACCACGCGCTGGAAAGCGGTCTCGATCTGGCTTTCGATCTGGAAACGGTTGAACAGCGGTACGCTGTCTTCGTACAGCTTGATCTTGCTGGCGTACTGCGGCATCACCTGGCGGATGAAGGTCAGGGCTTCGTCCTGGGCTTCAACGCTGTCGATCAGCACTTCGCCGATGTCCTGGCGCAGATAGTCGCGGATAGCGCGGATGATCACGTTGCTTTCCTGGTAGATCAGGAACGGCGCGGAACGATCCAGGGACGCTTCTTTGATAGCGGTCCACAGTTGCAGCAGGTAATCGAGGTCCCACTGCATTTCTTCGCTGCTACGGCCCAGGCCGGCAGTGCGAACGATCAGGCCCATGTCGGCAGGTGCGATCAGGCCGTTCAGCGCTTCGCGCAGTTCGTTGCGCTCTTCGCCTTCGATGCGACGGGAAATGCCGCCGGCACGTGGGTTGTTCGGCATCAGGACCAGATAGCGGCCAGCCAGGCTGATGAAGGTGGTCAGGGCTGCGCCCTTGTTGCCACGTTCTTCTTTCTCGACCTGAACGATGACTTCCTGGCCTTCGCTCAGGACGTCCTTGATGTTCACGCGGCCTTCGGGGGCTTTCTTGAAGTATTCGCGGGAGATTTCTTTAAGGGGCAGGAAGCCGTGGCGCTCGGAGCCGAAATCGACAAAGGCAGCCTCAAGGCTTGGTTCAATGCGAGTAATACGGCCTTTGTAGATGTTGGCCTTCTTTTGCTCGCGTGCACCGGATTCGATGTCCAGGTCGTAGAGGCGTTGGCCATCTACCAGTGCAACACGCAACTCTTCGGGTTGAGTTGCGTTAATCAGCATTCTTTTCATGTTGTACCGTCGGTTTCCGGGCTGCCGGAAACGGCGTTCGGCACACACGACTTCTCACGGTCGGTGTCAGGTGCGTCAAGAGTGGTTGGCCACTCCAGTGTCCAGCAAACACCGGCCAATTGGGCCAGTATCGCGACGGACGCGTCCTGCTTGTTAGCGGTGGTGACAAAGGCACCACTTCAACAAAAGCTAAGGTCAGGAGGAGGAATCAACCGGCGACTGTGGACGAGATGAAGCGTCTAAATATAAGCCTAGTGCTACACAGTCCGACGGTTGTGCATCTCCACCCTACACGTATCCCTGATAATTCGGGTGCTGCCGCGCGCAGAATCCGCAGCGGGTTGGCATTTACCGTGTTCTCCAATGGGGAGTCCACGCTCATGGCTAAACAAGACTAGGTGTGGGCGACTGCGCTCTCACTCAGCTCTTAACAGGCGTTGTTTCCGAAGCATTCGCCATGGTCTGGCTCAAGACTGACTGCACTTTGTGAACTGGCCGTAAATATCGGCGCAAAACGCGAGTATTCACTCTGCTTTCTGCACTCGCTTCAGGCCTCATGTCACCTGCGCTCGTTACAATCCTGAGCCTTCCAAGGTGGCGAAAGCCCCGTAGGACGGCCTCGCGTCCTGATGAATTGCGATGGTCAGGGCCGGCAGTTTGCCGCATGTCCTCTGGCCAGGCCGCTTTTGGCGGCGTTCGCGACTATAGCAGCAATGATTAAGTGCTTCAAATCCATAAAAATTGTTATCATCGCCGGCATGACGACTACCGCCCCCCAGACCCCCAGCGTCCAGCTGCTCGAGGTCTCGCCGGAATATGCCGGCCAACGCATCGACAATTTTCTCCTGGCCAGGCTCAAAGGCGTGCCCAAGACCTTGATTTACCGCATCTTGCGTAAAGGTGAAGTGCGGGTGAACAAGGGCCGGATCAAGCCCGAGTACAAGCTGCAGGCGGGCGATATCGTCCGTGTACCGCCGGTTCGCGTGCCAGAACGTGACGAGCCTGTGCCATTGGCTCAAGGCTTGTTGCAGCGCCTGGAAGCCTCGATTGTCTTCGAAGACAACAAGCTGATCGTGATCAACAAGCCGTGCGGCATTGCGGTTCACGGCGGCAGCGGCCTGAACTTCGGCGTGATCGAAGCCTTTCGTCAGTTGCGTCCGGATGCCAAGGAGCTGGAGCTGGTCCATCGCCTGGACCGCGACACTTCCGGTCTGCTGATGATCGCCAAAAAGCGCAGCATGTTGCGTCACCTGCACACCGCCCTGCGTGGCGACGGTGTGGACAAGCGCTACATGGCGCTGGTGCGCGGCAACTGGGCCAGTTCCATCAAGAGCGTGCGTGCGCCTCTGCAGAAGAGCAACCTGCGCTCCGGCGAACGCATGGTGGAGGTGGACGAGGAGGGCAAAGAAGCGCTGACCCTGTTCAAGGTGCTGCGCCGCTTCGGCGACTTTGCCACCATGGTTGAGGCCAAGCCGGTGACCGGGCGTACCCATCAGATCCGTGTGCATACCCTGCATGCGGGCCATTGTATTGCCGGTGATACCAAATACGGCGACGAGGATTTCTCCAAGGAGATCCGCGACCTGGGTGGCAAGCGCCTGTTCCTGCACGCCTACATGCTGACCGTGCCGCTGCCCGATGGTGGCGAATTGAAGCTGCAGGCCCCGGTCGATGAGATGTGGGCCAAGACCGTGGAGCGTTTGAGTGTCGCACCTTGATTACAAACTGCTGATTTTCGATTGGGACGGGACCCTGGCCAACTCCATTGGCCGGATTGTCGAGTCGATGCATGCGGCGTCGACCCGTTCGGGCTACGCGCTGTGCACGGATCACGCGGTCAAGGGCATCATCGGCCTGGGTTTGCCTGAGGCGATTCGCACGTTGTACCCAGAGATCAGTGATGCTGATTTGATTGCGTTTCGCGAGCACTACGCTGATCACTACATCGCCCTGGAGGCTGAGCCCTCGCCGCTGTTTGAGGGCGTGGTGCAGTCTCTGAATGCCTTTCGTGCCGAGGGTTATCACCTGGCGGTCGCTACCGGCAAGGCCCGTCGCGGCCTGGATCGGGTGCTCAAGGCTCACGGTTGGGAAGATTATTTCGATATCACCCGTGCTGCCGATGAAACCGCCAGCAAACCCCATCCTCTGATGCTCGAACAGATCATGGCCCATTGCGGTGTGTCGCCGCGCCAGGCGTTGATGGTAGGCGATGCCTCCTTCGACCTGATGATGGCGCGCAATGCTGGCATGGACAGTGTGGCGGTCAGCTATGGCGCCCAGTCTGCCGAGGCCTTGCAGCAATACGAGCCGCGGCTGACGATTGATCATTTTTCCGAATTGCAGGCCTGGCTCAGCCGGGCCCGATAAGTCTTTGCTGGGGTTAATGGCATGAGTGACGAATGGAAAGCGCCCGAAAAGGCTGAAAGCGGCGATGACAAAAGCTGGAGGCTGTTGGAGAAGACCCTGCTGGCCAGTGTCCAGGAGCAGCGCCGTGCGCGGCGTTGGGGGATTTTCTTCAAGCTGCTGACCTTTGTGTGGCTGATCGCAATGCTGGCGCTGTTCAGTCCGCTGATGGACATGGAAAAGAACGCAACTCGCGGTGCCAACTACACCGCGCTGATCGAGGTGCGCGGGGTGATCGCCGACAAGGAGTCCGCCAGCGCCGACAATATCGTCAGCAGCCTGCGGACTGCATTTGAGGACCCCAAGGTTAAAGGCGTGATCCTGCGTATCAACAGTCCGGGCGGTAGTCCGGTGCAGTCGGGATATGTGTATGACGAGATTCGCCGTCTACGCGGCTTGCACCCGGATACCAAGCTTTATGCGGTGATTTCCGATCTCGGTGCCTCCGGGGCTTATTACATTGCCAGCGCGGCTGATCAGATCTATGCCGACAAGGCCAGCCTGGTCGGCTCCATTGGCGTGACGGCCGCCGGTTACGGGTTTGTCGGCACCATGGAGAAACTCGGCGTAGAGCGCCGCACCTACACTTCGGGCGAGCATAAATCCTTCCTTGATCCGTTCCAGCCGCAAAAGGCTGATGAAACCGAGTTTTGGCAGGGCGTGCTCGACACCACGCATCGTCAGTTCATCGCCAGTGTGAAGCAGGGGCGTGGCGATCGTCTGAAGGACAAGGAACATCCGGAACTGTTTTCGGGGTTGGTGTGGTCGGGCGAGCAGGCATTGCCGCTAGGCTTGATCGACGGCCTGGGCAGTGCCAGTTCGGTTGCGCGGGATGTGATTGGCGAGAAAGAGCTGGTGGATTTCACCGTGCAGGAATCGCCGTTTGACCGGTTCTCCAAGAGGCTGGGCGCCAGCGTGGCGGAGAAGTTGGCGCTGTATATGGGCTTCCAAGGCCCGAGCCTGCGCTAAGGTTCTGAGCCTGGTGTAGATCCAAGTGTGTGCGGGCTTGCTCGCGAATACGGTGGGTCAGTCGCATATGTACTGGCTGATATGCCGCCTTCGCGAGCAAGCCCGCTCCCACATTGGTTTTGTGGGGTGCTTAGGGTATTTGCACGCCTTCGGCCAGCAGCATATCTACCAGCCGAATCAGCGGCAGTCCCACGAGGCTTGTTGCATCCGGCCCTTCCGTGCTCTGGAACAAGCTCACACCCAGCCCTTCTGCCTTGAAGCTGCCCGCGCAGTCATAGGGTTGCTCAATCCGTAGATAGCGTTCGACCCGCTCCGGGTCCAGCTCACGCATGTGTACGGTAAACGGCACACAGTCGACTTGGCAGTGACCGGTCTCGGTGTTCAGTAATGCCAGCCCAGTCAGGAAGCTGACCCGCTTGCCGCTGGCGGCCAGGAGTTGATCGCGGGCGTTTTCAAAGGTGTGCGGTTTGCCGATGATTTTTCCGTCGAGTGCTGCCACCTGATCGGAGCCGATGATCAAATGCCCTGGATGGCTGGCTGCAAGGGCGCGGGCTTTCTGTTCAGCCAGGCGCTTGACCAGTTCCACGGCGGACTCATTTGCGTGATGGCTTTCGTCGATGTTCGGCGAGCTGCAAGTGAATGAAAGATGCAGGCGGCTCAGCAATTCCCGGCGATAAACCGAGCTGGATGCGAGTAATAAAGGCAGCATGGGCGTCTCCTCAAGGCAGCCGGGGATTCTAGCTGCGTGACCGGCTGACGCACAGGGCTGAATTTCCTTTGACATGGCCGGGTGCATCCCTATAATGCTGCGCCTATGTTGAATGACCCGATTCCACCTCACGTTGACCCGCGCAAATTGGCTGATCGTGGCACTTCCCTTCAAGGTGAGTTGCTGCTGGCCGATTTGGAGAGACTCTGCGACCCGCTTTCCGACACTGTCGGTACGGTGCAGGCCAAATTCGTTTTTGAACGAGATGAACGTAAATCTGTGGTAATCCACAGCTTTATCGACACCGAGGTCAAAATGGTTTGCCAGCGTTGTCTTGAGCTGGTCACCCTGCCGATCCACAGCGAGTGCAGTTATGCTGTGGTGAAGGAGGGTGCGAATACCCAGTCGTTGCCGAAAGGTTATGACGTGCTGGAACTGGGCGAAGATCCTTTGGATCTGCATGCACTGATCGAGGAGGAGCTTCTGCTCGCCTTGCCCATTGTGCCTGCTCATCATCCGGAAGAATGCCAGCAGCCGGCGGGTCTCGATGACGAGCCCGAACCGAGCGAGGACGAGGTAACGCGGTCCAACCCGTTCAGTGTATTGGCGCAGTTAAAGCGTGACCCAAACGTTTAGGAGTTAATCAATTATGGCTGTTCAGCAGAACAAAAAATCCCGCTCTGCCCGTGACATGCGTCGTTCGCACGATGCCCTGACGGCAAGCACTCTGTCTGTAGAAAAAACCACCGGTGAAATTCACCTGCGTCACCACGTATCGCCAGAAGGCGTATACCGTGGCCGTAAAGTGATCGACAAGGGCGCTGACGAGTAATCACTTGTCTGCTCTAGTCATCGCGATAGACGCAATGGGCGGGGACTTCGGTCCCCGCAGCATTGTTCAGGCCTGCATTGCCAGCCTGTCTGCCACACCCTCGCTGCACCTGACCCTTGTCGGTCAACCCTCCTTACTTGAAGAACTGATTGCCAGCCATCCGGCGGTGGATCGCGCGCGCCTGACGATTACGCCGGCCAGCGAAACCATCACCATGGATGAAAAGCCGGCGGCTGCCCTGCGTGGCAAGCCTGACTCTTCGATGCGGGTGGCGCTTGAGTTGCTGCGTGATGGCAAGGTGCAAGCCTGTGTCAGTGCTGGCAATACCGGGGCGCTGATGGCTTTGTCGCGGCATGTGCTTAAGACATTGCCTGGCATTGATCGGCCAGCGATGGTAGCGGCGATTCCGACGCAGCAAGGCTATTGCCAGCTGTTGGACCTGGGGGCAAACGTTGATTGCAGTGCCGAGCACTTGCTGCAGTTTGCCGTGATGGGCTCGGTGGCTGCCGAGGCGTTGGGCGTGGCCCGGCCGCGTGTTGCCTTGCTGAATATCGGCACCGAGGACATCAAGGGCAACCAGCAGGTCAAGCTCGCCGCCACGTTGTTGCAAGGTGCGCGTGGCTTGAACTACATCGGTTTTGTCGAGGGTGACGGTCTGTACCGTGGCGAAGCGGATGTGGTGGTGTGCGATGGGTTTGTCGGCAATATCCTGCTCAAATCCAGTGAAGGCCTGGCGACCATGATCGCTACGCGTATCGAAGCGTTGTTCAAGCGCAACCTGGTTTCACGCATCGTGGGGGCCTTGGCGTTGCCGTTGATGCGCCGTCTGCAGGCTGACCTGGCGCCGGCGCGGCACAATGGTGCGAGTTTTCTCGGCCTGCAAGGCATCGTGGTGAAAAGCCATGGTTCGGCGGGCGTGGAAGGCTTTCAAAGCGCGATTGCGCGGGCCCTGATCGAGATTCAGGAAAACCTGCCGCAACGCTTGCACGGCCGTCTAGAGGACCTGTTGCCTTAGGCGAATCGGCCCGGAAATGCTTAAATGTGACCGGCCAGTTCAATTGACCATCCAATCTGTCAGTTTCGGGTGCTCCCACCGTAGGGGTGCCCATATCCGACGACCAGATCATTAGGGGCTTGTTACATGTCTACATCCCTCGCATTCGTCTTTCCAGGGCAGGGTTCGCAGTCCCTCGGCATGCTGGCCGAGCTGGGCGCGCAATACCCGTTGATCCTGGACACCTTCAAGGAAGCTTCCGATGCCTTGGGTTACGACCTGTGGGCGTTGACCCAGCAAGGGCCGGAAGAGCAGCTCAATCAAACCGACAAAACCCAGCCGGCCATCCTGACCGCTTCGATCGCCCTGTGGCGCTTGTGGCTGGCAGAAGGCGGCGCACGCCCGGCATTCGTGGCCGGTCACAGTCTGGGCGAATACAGTGCCCTGGTTGCAGCGGGTAGCCTGACCCTGGCTGAAGCGGTCAAGCTGGTTGAGCGTCGTGGCCAACTGATGCAAGAAGCCGTTCCGGCCGGTCAGGGCGGCATGGCTGCGATCCTGGGCCTGGACGACGCCGTAGTGATCGAAGCCTGTGCCGAAGCGGCACAAGGTGACGTGGTCAGCGCAGTGAACTTCAACTCCCCTGGCCAGGTGGTAATCGCCGGCGCCAAGGCTGCAGTTGAGCGCGCCATCGAAGGCTGCAAGGCCCGTGGCGCCAAGCGCGCGCTGCCGTTGCCGGTAAGCGTGCCGTCCCACTGCGAGCTGATGCGCCCGGCGGCCGAACGTTTTGCCGAATCCATCGCCGCCATCAACTGGCAGGCGCCGCAGATTCCGCTGGTGCAGAACGTCAGCGCGGCCGTGGCCGCCGACCTCGACACCCTCAAGCGTGACTTGCTGGAGCAGCTCTACAAGCCCGTACGTTGGGTTGAGTCGGTCCAGACCCTGGCCGCCAATGGCGCCACCGAGCTGGTCGAGTGCGGTCCGGGCAAAGTCCTGGCCGGTTTGAACAAGCGCTGCGCCGACGGAGTGTCGACCGCGAACCTCAATACCCCAGATGCCTTCGCTGCCGCTCGCGCAGCATTGGCCTGAAGAATTAGGAGAAGCCTGCATGAGTCTGCAAGGTAAAGTTGCACTGGTTACCGGCGCAAGCCGTGGCATTGGCCAGGCGATCGCCCTGGAGCTGGGCCGTCAGGGCGCCGTTGTCATCGGCACCGCCACTTCTGCCTCGGGCGCCGAGCGTATCGCCGCGACCCTGAAGGAAAACGGCGTGCAAGGCACCGGCCTTGAGCTGAACGTCACCAGCGACGAGTCCGTGGCAGCCGTACTGGCCGAGATCACTGCACAGTTCGGTGCGCCGGCTATTCTGGTGAACAACGCCGGTATCACCCGCGACAACCTGATGATGCGTATGAAAGACGACGAGTGGTACGACGTGGTCGATACCAACTTGAACAGTCTGTTTCGCCTGTCCAAGGGCGTTTTGCGCGGCATGACCAAGGCGCGTTGGGGCCGAATTATCAATATTGGCTCCGTAGTGGGTGCCATGGGCAACGCAGGCCAAGTAAACTACGCCTCCGCCAAGGCCGGCCTGGAAGGTTTCAGCCGTGCACTGGCGCGTGAAGTCGGCTCGCGGTCGATTACGGTCAACTCGGTGGCCCCAGGGTTCATCGATACCGATATGACCCGCGAGCTGCCGGAAGCACAGCGTGAAGCCTTGCTGACGCAGATTCCGCTGGGCCGTCTGGGCCAGGCTCAAGAGATCGCGAATGTGGTCTCTTTCCTGGCATCCGACGGTGCGGCATACGTGACTGGGGCTACAATCCCGGTGAACGGCGGGATGTACATGAGTTAAATTGTGACGGATCGCTTCAAAAAAATGTCATACGAGCTGTCTAAAATCCGTTATAAAGCTGCAACTTAATTTATAGGCGGATGGCCGACCGGGTACGTGGTGAAGCTTTCAGTTGAAAAGCTGAAAAGGCTTTCTATACACTTACCCACTGGCCAGCTGCCTGAATTTGTCCATTAGGAGTTAAACAAGGTATGAGCACCATCGAAGAGCGCGTCAAGAAAATCGTCGCCGAGCAACTGGGCGTTAAAGAAGAAGAAGTGGTCAACACTGCTTCCTTCGTAGAAGACCTGGGTGCCGATTCCCTTGACACCGTTGAGCTGGTGATGGCTCTGGAAGAGGAATTCGAGACCGAAATCCCGGACGAAGAAGCTGAAAAAATCACTACCGTTCAAGCTGCTATCGACTACGTTACTGCCCACCAGGCGTAATAGTTTTTAGTCGTCGCTTGCTGTTGGGAAAAACCG
Organism: Pseudomonas cremoris; assembly: GCF_014230465.1. The sequence goes on along the minus strand of NZ_JAAXCY010000001.1, from coordinate 708,112 downwards.
CACTGCTGTTACAGCGTGCGGTTTTTTCTTTAGCTCTATAGCAAAGTGTCGTCATTAGAAAAAGGAGAGTGCTGTGTCGCGTAGACGCGTCGTAGTCACCGGTATGGGTATGTTGTCGCCACTGGGTACGGATGTGCCAAGCAGTTGGCAGGGCATTCTGGCTGGCCGCAGTGGTATTGGTCTGATCGAACACACGGACCTTTCTGCCTATTCCACCCGTTTTGGCGGCTCGGTAAAGGGTTTCAATGTCGAGGAATACCTCTCGATCAAAGAGTCCCGCAAACTCGACCTGTTCATTCAATACGGCCTGGCAGCCGGTTTTCAGGCAGTGCGTAACGCCGGCCTGGAAGTCACCGACGCCAACCGTGAACGCATCGGCGTGGCCATGGGCTCGGGTATTGGTGGCCTGACCAATATCGAAGAAACCAGCCGCATCCTGCACGATACTGGCCCCCGTCGAATTTCACCGTTCTTCGTGCCGGGCTCGATCATCAATATGATTTCCGGGTTCCTGTCGATCCACCTGGGTGCGCAGGGGCCTAACTACGCCATCGCCACCGCGTGCACCACCGGCACGCATTGCATCGGCATGGCTGCGCGCAACATTGCCTATGACGAAGCCGACGTGATGATCGCCGGCGGCGCCGAGATGGCTGCTTGCGGCCTTGGCATGGGCGGCTTCGGCGCGTCCCGTGCACTGTCTACCCGCAACGACGAGCCGACCCGTGCCAGCCGTCCGTGGGATAAGGGCCGTGACGGTTTCGTGTTGTCCGACGGCGCCGGTGCCCTGGTGCTGGAAGAGTTGGAGCACGCCAAGGCGCGTGGTGCCACCATTTACGCCGAGCTGATCGGCTTTGGCATGAGCGGCGATGCTTACCACATGACCTCGCCACCGTCCGACGGTGCCGGCGCTGCGCGTTGCATCACCAACGCCCTGCGTGATGCGAAGGTCAATGCGGACCAGGTGCAATACATCAACGCACATGGCACTTCGACCCCGACTGGCGACTTGGCGGAAGCCGAAGCTATCAAGTCGGTGTTCGGCGAGCACGCCTACAAGTTGGCGGTCAGCTCCACCAAGTCCATGACCGGTCACCTGCTGGGTGCGGCGGGCGCGGTCGAGGCGATCTTCAGCGTGATGGCCATCAAGGATCAGGTCGCTCCGCCGACCATCAACCTGGATGAGCCGGACGAAGGTTGCGACCTGAACTTCGTGCCGCACGAAGCGCAGCAGATGCCGATCGACGTAGTGTTGTCCAACTCGTTCGGTTTTGGTGGCACCAACGGTTCCCTGGTGTTCCGCCGGTTCGCCGAGTGATGGAAAGCTGGGTCGACGGTCAGCCAGCGGACAACGTGCCCCTGAAAGATCGCGGCCTGGCGTATGGCGATGGGCTGTTCGAAACCATCGCCGTCAAGGCCGGGCAACCTGTGTTGCTCGACCGCCACCTGCAGCGCCTTGATGAGGGTTGCAGGCGCCTCGCCTTGGCTGCCGATCACGGGTTGATCCGCAGCGAAGTGCTGGCCTACGCCTTGGCCCTCGGCGACGGTGTTCTCAAGTTGATCCTCTCTCGCGGCGACAGCTTGCGGGGTTATGGCATCAACCCTGGCGCGCCGGTGCGCCGTATCTTGCAGGGCAGCCCGCCCGCAACCTATCCCCACACCCACGCAACCGATGGCATCCGCCTGTTCCCGTGCGCGACCCGTTTGGCCGAGCAGCCCTTGCTGGCGGGCCTCAAGCACCTTAACCGCCTGGAGCAAGTGATCGCCCGCGCCGAGTGGCAGGATGCCGAACATGCCGAAGGCTTGATGCAGGATATATCTGGCCGAGTGATCGAAGGTGTATTCAGCAATCTGTTCCTGGTACGTAATGGCTTGTTACTAACCGCCGATCTGAATCGTTGTGGCGTTGCCGGGGTGATGCGCGCCGAGATTCTGGCCCAGGCGCAGGCACTGGGCATCCCGGTGGCTGTGGCCGACATCAGTATCGAGCAGTTACAGCAGGCCGACGAAGTTTTTGTCTGCAACAGCGTTTATGGCATTTGGCCGGTGCGCGGTTGCGCTGCGATGAGCTGGTCGGTTGGGCCGCTCACCCGTAAACTGCAGGGCATTGTTCGCGCGCTATTGGATATTTGAGTTGATACGAAAACTGGTTGTACTGCTGCTGATCGGTCTGTTCTCGGCGGCTTTGCTGTTGGGCTATTCGGCCTGGAAGTTCGACTCTGCCTTGAAGCAGCCCTTGAACCTGACCCAGGAGCAATTGCTCGATGTACCGGCAGGGGCGACCCCTACCGGCACCTTCAATCGCCTGGAAGCCGACGGCGTGCTCGATGGCGCCTTCTGGCTGCGCTTGTATTGGCGTTTCAACCTCGACGGCCAACCGCTGCACAGCGGCGAATACCGCATGACGCCCGGCATGACCGCACAAGGTTTGATTGGCCTATGGCAGCGCGGTGAAGTGGTGCAGTACAGCCTGACGTTGGTGGAGGGCTGGAATTTCCGCCAGGTTCGCTCGGCGCTGGCCAAGCATGAAAAGATCGTGCAAACCCTTTCCGGCCTCAGCGACAGCGAAGTAATGGACAAGCTCGGCCACCCCGGTGTGTTCCCCGAAGGTCGCTTCTTCCCGGATACCTATCGTTTCGTGCGTGGGATGACCGACGTCGAATTGCTGAAAAAAGCCTATAACCGCCTGGACGACGTACTTGCCCAGGAGTGGAGCAAGCGTGCCGCCGATGCGCCGTACACCGAGCCTTATCAAGCGCTGATCATGGCGTCCCTGGTCGAGAAGGAGACCGGTGTACCTGAGGAGCGCGGGCAGATTGCCGGGGTGTTCGTGCGTCGCCTGAAAGTCGGCATGCTGTTGCAGACCGACCCCACGGTGATCTACGGCCTGGGAGAGCGCTACAACGGCAAGTTGACCCGCGCTCATCTCAAGGAGGCCAACCCCTATAACACCTATATGATTTCCGGTTTGCCGCCGACACCGATTGCCATGGTCGGCCGCGAGGCGATCCACGCGGCGCTCAACCCGGTGCCGGGCAGCAGCCTGTATTTCGTCGCCCGTGGCGATGGCAGCCATGTTTTCTCCGATGACCTGGATGCGCATAACGCCGCCGTGCGTGAGTTCCAGCTCAAGCGTCGTGCTGACTACCGCTCCAGTCCCGCACCGGTGGTAAAACCGGCGGAAGATCCGGCGCCATCGACCGAGGCACCTGCTGAAACGCCGGCCACGCCTACGCCCGACACTGTCGCGCCGCAAAGCCCGCAATGACTCTGACTAAGGACTGCCTGTGACTGGCTTGTTTATTACCCTGGAAGGCCCCGAAGGCGCCGGCAAAAGCACCAACCGCGATTACCTCGCCGAGCGTTTGCGCGCCGAGGGCATCGAGGTCGTGTTGACCCGTGAGCCCGGTGGTACGCCACTGGCCGAGCGCATTCGTGAAGTGCTGCTGGCTCCGGGTGAAGAACAGATGAACCCCGATACCGAGCTGCTGCTGGTGTTCGCCGCGCGTGCCCAGCACCTGGCCGAAGTGATTCGCCCGGCCCTGGCCCGTGGTGCCGTGGTGATTTGTGACCGTTTCACCGACTCCACCTACGCCTATCAGGGCGGTGGCCGGGGTTTGTCCCTGGAGCGTATTGCCACGCTGGAAACTTTCGTCCAGGGCGATTTACGCCCCGATCTCACCCTGGTGTTCGACTTGCCGGTAGAGGTCGGGCTGGCCCGTGCCAGCGCGCGTGGCCGCCTGGATCGTTTTGAGTTGGAAGGTCGGGCCTTCTTCGATGCGGTACGTACCGCATTCCTCAAGCGCGCTAATGCTGAACCTGCGCGTTACCACTTGCTGGACGCTGCCCAGCCGCTGGCTCAGGTGCAGCAAGCCATTGACGCCCTGTTGCCGACACTGCTGGAGCGCGCCCGTGGCTGAAGCCTACCCGTGGCAAGACAGCCTCTGGCAGCAACTGGCCGGCCGTGCCCAGCATGCCCATGCCTACTTGCTGCATGGGCCGATAGGGATCGGTAAGCGTGATCTCGCCGAGCGGCTGATGGCCAGCCTGCTGTGCCAGCGCCCGGTCAATCTGGAGGCCTGCGGCGAGTGCAAATCCTGTCTGCTGCTCAAGGCGGGCAGTCACCCGGATAACTACCTGCTGGAGCCCGAGGAAGCCGACAAGGCGATCAAGGTCGACCAAGTGCGCGATCTGGTCAGCTTCGTGGTGCAGACCGCGCAGATGGGCGGGCGCAAGGTGGTGTTGATCGAGCCGGTAGAGGCGATGAACATCAACGCCGCCAACGCCTTGCTCAAAAGTCTGGAAGAACCTTCCGGCGATACGGTGTTGTTGTTGGTGAGCCACCAGTCCAGCCGTCTGCTGCCAACCATCCGCAGTCGCTGCGTACAGCAGGCATGCCCGTTGCCGAGCGAGGCCATGAGCCTTGAGTGGTTGGGGCAGGCATTGCCTGATTGCAGCGCAGAAGAACGGGTTGAGTTATTGACCCTGGCCGCCGGCTCACCCCTGGCTGCGGTAAAGCTGCAAGCCCAGGGCGTACGCGAGCAACGTGCGCTGGTGGTGGATGGCGTGAAGAAACTGCTCAAGCAAGAACTGTCTGCCACGCAACTGGCCGAAAGCGCCTGGAAGGATATTCCGCTGCTGCTGCTGTTCGACTGGTTCTGTGACTGGTCCAGCCTGATCTTGCGTTACCAGTTGACCCAGGATGAAAGCGGCCTGGGCCTGCCGGACATGCGCAAGGTGGTGCAATACCTTGCGCAGAAAAGCGCCCAGGACAAGGTGCTCACTATTCAGGACTGGATCCTCGCCCAGCGCCAGAAGGTGCTCGGCAAAGCCAACCTCAACCGTGTGCTGTTGCTCGAGGCGCTGCTGGTGCAGTGGGTTGGCCTGCTCGGCCGTCGTTAATTTCCGAGGCCTGCGGGTGTATCGTGGGCCAGACACTTTCCGTGATTTAAGTCGTAGATGCCTATGCTCGTAGATTCCCATTGCCACCTTGATCGCCTCGACCTCTCTCAGCACGGCGGCTCCCTGGACGCGGCCCTCGAAGCCGCTCGCCAGCGTGGGGTAGGGCACTTCCTGTGCATCGGCGTCAGCGCTGAAAACGCTGCCGACGTCAAAGCCCTGGCCGAGCGTTATGCCGATGTGGACTGCTCGGTGGGTATCCACCCGTTGGACCTCAAGCCCGGCGAAGCGCCTGCGCTAGATTGGTTGCTGGGTGAACTCAACCACCCGCGGGTGGTGGCGATTGGCGAAACTGGCCTGGACTACCACTACGAACCCGAAGCCGCCGAGTTGCAGCAAGCCTCCTTTCGCTTGCACCTGCAAGCCGCCCAGCAAACCGGCAAACCGGTGATCGTCCACACGCGGGGCGCCCGCGCCGATACCCTGGCCCTGCTGCGCGAAGCTGCGCTACCCCAGGCCGGCGTGCTGCACTGCTTTACCGAAGACTGGGAGATGGCCAAGGCGGCTCTGGACCTGGGTTTCTACATCTCGCTGTCGGGCATCGTCACTTTTCGCAATGCCGACGCTTTGCGCGACGTGGCACGCCAGGTGCCGGCCGACCGGCTGCTGGTGGAAACCGACTCGCCGTATCTGGCGCCGATCCCGCATCGGGGCAAGCCCAACTTGCCGGAATACGTCCGAGACGTGGCAGATTACCTGGCGATGCTGCGCGGCGAGTCCGTGGAGCGTTTTGCCGAGCAGACGACTGAGAACTTCAAACGCTTGTTCCCATTGGCGCACGTCAAATCCTAGGCAAAAAAAACCCGGGTTCTGGGGGGTGAATCCGGGCTAAGACCATTAGGAGTAAAACAAGGGCACACAGTCCTTCGGTACCCAGGTCGGCGCGTCACTTGGGGGAGATGTCACGCCGACAGTTCAAGTATTGATCAGTATCTGATTCAGTCCAGTCGCGACTGTTCGTTTTTTAAACAGATTTGGAATACACGCGCTTCGCTTGAGTTCTCATTACGCAGGTGTACGGCGGTAGTTGTTGCGTATTATTTCTGACTGATAGGCGACTATTCGTTGGCGCAGGGTTAGGAAGGTGCGCAGATTGTTCACATAGGCGTTGCTCGGCGACCGTTCAGTCTGGATAATCCCTCGCATCGGGTAAATCGTATCGCCACGTATCCGTGGCCCTGCGCAACCCGCCCCCTATTCACCTCTGCAGATCTCTTCCTCATGCACAAAGAACCCCGTAAGGTCCGTGAGTTTCGCCGCCGTGAGCAGGAAATTCTCGACACCGCGCTCAAGCTGTTCCTCGAACAAGGTGAAGACAGCGTCACCGTCGAGATGATCGCGGATGCCGTGGGTATCGGCAAAGGCACCATCTACAAGCACTTCAAGTCGAAGGCCGAGATCTACCTGCGCCTGATGCTCGACTATGAGCGCGATTTGAACGAGCTGCTGCATTCGGCCGATGTCGACAAGGACAAGGAAGCGCTGTCGCGCGCCTATTTCGAATTCCGCATGCGTGACCCGCAGCGGTACCGCCTGTTTGACCGCCTGGAAGAAAAAGTGGTCAAGGGCCATCAGGTGCCGGAAATGGTCGAAGAGCTGCACAAGATCCGTGCCTCGAACTTCGAACGCCTGACCCTGCTGATCAAGGGCCGTATCAGCGAAGGCAAGCTGGAAGACGTACCGCCGTATTTCCACTACTGCGCTGCCTGGGCGTTGGTGCACGGCGCGGTGGCGCTGTACCACTCGCCGTTCTGGAGCAACGTGTTGGAAGATCAGGAAGGTTTCTTCCAGTTCCTGATGGACATCGGTGTACGCATGGGCAACAAGCGTAAACACAGCAGCGAGCCACCGGCTGCCGAACTCCCTGCCACCTGAGGATTTACTGCCACGCGCAGTACCCCAGGAATATACTCAGGCAAGGACGCTTGCTAAAAGCTGATTTTTCAGTCAGCTTTTAGCGCGCCCGTAACATCCTCTGTCGGAGTGATCCATGATCGTTGATCGTCAAGGCAGGCGTTTTCGCAATTTGCGGATCAGCCTGACCTCAGCCTGCAATTATGCGTGTACCTACTGCGTGCCCAACGGCAAGCGGCTGGTGGCTGCCCAGGACGAACTCTCGGCCGAGGCCATGGCCCGCGGTGTGGCCTATCTGATTGAGGCGGCCGGTATCGAGCGCCTGCGTATCACCGGCGGTGAGCCGCTGGTCAGCCCAAAACTGGAAGCCTTCATGGGCGCCGTAGGGCAGATGGGGCTCAGTGATATCAGCCTGACCACCAACGGCCAACTGCTTGCACGCAAGTTGCCGTTGCTGGTGGATGCCGGGATCAAGCGCATCAACGTTTCCCTCGACACTCTGGACGCCGACGCCTTCCGCAGCATCGCCCGTGGCGGCGACTTGGCCACCGTGCTCGACGGCATGGACCAGGCCCGCGCTGCCGGGATCAAGATCAAGGTCAATATGGTGCCACTGCGCGGCCAGAACCTGGACCAGGTGATGCCGTTGCTGGATTACTGCCTGAAGCGCGGCTACGAATTGCGGTTTATCGAGTTGATGCGCATGGGGCACCTGGCCAAGGACTCCAACGCGTTTCTGCAGCAATTTGTCAGTCTGCAGCAGCTACTCAGCCTGATCGGCGAACATCACGAGTACCTGCAAGCCAACGCTCCTGTGGACGCGACGGCGGTGCGCTACGAAGTGCCGGGCAAAGGCTACTTCGGTGTGATCGCTAACGAGAGCGTGCCGTTCTGCCGTACCTGTTCGCGGCTGCGCTTGTCTTCCACGGGTTGGTTGCATGGGTGCTTGTCGTCGAGCAATCGTCATTACGTCGGTGACTTGCTGGACCTGCCGCGACACCAGGCATTGCCTGCCCTGCAAGGTCTGTTGATGAAAGCCTTGGGCGACAAACAGGAAGTCGCGTTTTCGGGTGGCGCTACCATCATGAAGATCATCGGCGGCTAAAACGCCTACATTTGGACAGGTGCCTCTCCTGAATGGCGCGGTTTCTGCATCTCACGCCCATTCGCCGGTTTTCCGTCACCGGCTTCTGGAGGAATAGGATGCGTAGTCTGGTTTTGTTGCTGGCGTCGTTGGCGCTGAGTGGTTGCATGACCGTCAGCGATATGGCCGAAGGCACCCGTTATCAGATGAGTGACGCCGGGCTGCTGGACCACAGCGATACGCGCCGCAGCAACTCGGTTCGCGTGCAGCCGGACTCGTTTATCTTCATCGCCCAAGGTGCCTTTGTGCCGCCAGGCAGCGCCTATCCGCGTCCAAACGTGGTGGCTGAAGAGGCTTTTAATGGTTTTGTCGAATACTTCCCCATGGTGCGCCGCGCCCGTCAGGCTGAAGGCCTGGAGCAGGCGATGGCCGAAGCGCGTGGCGCGGGTGCCCACTATTTGCTGTATTGCCGTTTCGCGGCAGCGGATGACCGCATCGGCAACGCCGACGAGTGGTCCGATCAGGAGGCCCTCGACCGACTCGGCCTCGACAGTGGCGTGATCCAGGTCATGTTGATCGAGACCAGCACCCAGTATTTGATCGATACTGTGCGCATTCGCAGCCGTGGCGGTTTACTGACGTTCCACGACAACAAGCCACAAGACCTGATCGCTCGTCCCCTTGCGCAGTACGCGCGCAGCCTGCTGGGCATGAGTGACCAATAAATCCCGAGGAGAACCCCATGACCGATTCCGCCAAGGCCAATGATCTGTTGGCCCAACTGCCCAAGGGCAAGGGGCCGGCGCCGGTGCACATGTGGAACCCGGATTTCTGCGGCAACATCGACATGCGTATCGCCCGTGATGGCACCTGGTTCTACCAGGGCACGCCGATCGGGCGTAAGCCGATGGTCAAGTTGTTCTCCAACATCATCCGCCGCGATGGCGATGAGTACTTCCTGGTCACGCCCGTGGAAAAGGTCGGCATCACCGTCGATGATGCGCCCTTTGTCGCCGTGACCCTTGAGGTGGAAGGGCAGGGCGAAAGCCAAGTGCTGCGCTTCACCACCAACGTCGATGAGCCGATTGAAGCGGGCATGGAACACCCATTGCGCGTAGTGATCGACCCCATTACCCAAGAGCCGTCACCCTACCTGCGGGTGCGCACCAACCTCGAAGCCCTGGTACACCGCAACGTGTTCTACCAATTGGTTGAACTGGCGGTGAGCCGTCCGATCAACGGTCAGAACTGGCTTGGGGTCTGGAGCGGCGGGGAGTTTTTCCGTATTGGCCTGGAGCCCTGAGGCCGGTTTTTTCATTCCTCTGAAATAATTCGCTTGCTGCACAGCGGGGCTTTCGGTTATCAATTTGTACATGATTAGACATGTCCGATTTGATAAGAAAAAACGCGTCGTCGACGAACTGATCCGCCGTATCGAGGGCGGGGTGATGGTCGACGGTTTCCTCTTGCCCGGCGAGCATCAGTTGGCCGAAGAGTTTGCAGTCAGCCGCGGCACCCTGCGCGAAGCCCTGGCCGAACTCAAGCGGCGCAATTACATCGCCACCCAAAGCGGCGTCGGCTCCATTGTCACCTTTGACGGCATGGTGCTCGACCAACGCAGCGGCTGGGCGCAAGCCCTGGCCGATACGGGCGCCTCGGTGAACACCGATATCCTGCGCCTGGAGGCGGTAACCCGCCCGGACCTGCTCAGCCGTTTCGGCAGCGACCAATTTATCGCCCTCGACCGCCGCCGGCGCACGCCGGATGGCATCGCTGTGTCTCTTGAGCGTTCGCTCATGCCCGCTTCAGGTGGCCTGGAAAGCCTGCCGCAGGTCGGCCTGATCGATAATTCCCTGACCATCACCCTGGCAGCCTACGGTTACGTCGGCGCCGAAGGTGATCAGTGGATCGGCGCCGAACCACTCAACGATGAAGACGCCGAACTGCTCGGTCGTCCGACGGGCACGGTGTTCCTCAAGGCGTCACGCACGACCTACGACCGGCGCGAACGGTTCATGGAACACGTCGAAAGCCTGCTCGACCCTCTGCACTTTCGCCTGCACCTCCAGTTTGGAAACTCGAAATGACCTCGCACACTCGCGCCCTCGGCGCCTTCTACGGCTTGGCGTTGGGCGATGCCCTGGGCATGCCCACCCAGTCACTTAGTCGTGAGCAAGTACGCGCGCGCTTCGGTGCGATCACTGCGTTGGAAGATGCCGATGCGCACCAGCCCATCGCCCCGAACATGCCAGCCGGTTCCATCACCGATGACACCGAGCAGGCGATCCTGGTCGGTGAGTTGCTGGTCGAAGGTCAAGGCAGCATCGAACCCACCGTGCTCGCCCAGCGCCTGATCGACTGGGAAGCAGTGATGCGTGCCAAGGGCTCCCAAGACTTGCTGGGTCCTTCGACCAAGCGCGCGATCGACATGATCCTCGCCGGGCACACCCCGGAAGAGTCTGGTCGCTACGGCACCACCAACGGCGCGGCCATGCGCATCACGCCCGTGGGGATTGCCGCCGATGTCAGCGACCCTGCGCAGTTTATCCAGGCGGTGATCCAGGCGTGCCAGGTGACCCATAACACCACGTTAGGCATCTCCAGCGCGGCGGCGGTAGCGGCGGTGGTCTCGGCGGGCATCAACGGTGCGGACCTCGGTGAAGCGTTGAACATCGGCACCCAGATCGCCCAGCAGGCTGAAGGCCATGGCCATTGGATCGCGGGCGGGCGTATTTCCACCCGTATCAGTTGGGCGCGCACCTTGAGCGTGGGCAGCGCAGACAAGGCGCTGTTCGCCGACCTGTTATACGAATTGATCGGCACCTCCGTGGCGTCCCAGGAGTCGGTGGTGGTGTCGTTTGCCCTGGCCCAGCAAGTGGCCGTGGGTGACATGAATGCATTCGAGGCCCTGTGCCTGGCCGCCAGCCTGGGTGGCGACACCGACACCATCGCCGCGATTCTCGGCGCGATGTTGGGGGCGTGTCTTGGGATGCAGTGCTGGCCGGAGGCGATGATCGAACAGGTCAAGGCCGTCAATGGTTTGGATTTGCAGCCGTTGGTCAACGGTTTGCTCGCGTTGCGCTAAACACCACAGATAGTTGCCACAACCACAACAATACAGGCATCAGGAGCACCCCTCATGAGCAGCACCTCTTCCGGCCAAGGCGCCGGGCAATTGGAAACACGCGGCATCGAGCCGGTCCCGGAAGCCGAGTGCAACGGCCACCCGCTGCAACTGTTCTGGGTATGGTTCGCGGCCAATATCAGCATCCTCGGCTTGCCACTGGGCGCAACGCTTGTTGCGTTTCGTGGCCTGGCCATCTGGCAGGCGGTCATCGTGGCGATCCTCGGCGCCGCCGGTTCGTTTGCGGTGGTGGGCATTATCTCCATTGCCGGTCGTCGTGGCCGCGCGCCGAGCCTGACCCTGTCCCGCGCCATCTTCGGCGTGCGCGGCAATATCGGGCCGACGCTGGTGTCGCTGATGTCCCGCCTGGGCTGGGAAACCGTCAACACCACCACCGCCGCCTTCGTGTTGCTGTCGTTGTGTTCGATCCTGTTCGGTTCGCCGGTCGAGGCGAAAAGTGCACCCATCCTCACGCTTATCTTCATCGCGATTTTCGTGCTGTTGACCCTGTCGGTCTCCGGCCTTGGTCATGCGACATTGCTGGTCATTCAGAAGTGGGCTACCTATGTGTTCGGCGCCTTGAACATCCTGGTGGGCGGCTTCCTCTGCGCCACCATCGACTGGAGCGCCGTATTCAATGCGACCCCGGCACCGCTGAGCGCAATGATCATCGGCGTCGGTACCATGGCCGCCGGTACCGGTATCGGTTGGGCCAACGCCGGTGCCGACATGTCGCGCTACCAGCACCGCAGCGTCAAGGCCGTGCGCCTGGTGGCCTCTGCCGCCTTCGGTGCGGGCATTCCACTGGTACTGTTGATCACCCTTGGTGGCCTGCTCTCGGTCGGCAATAACGACTTGGCCTCGGCCACTGACCCGATCATCGCGATCCGCGACATGCTGCCGACCTGGATGGCGGTGCCGTACCTGATCACCGCGTTTGGCGGGCTGTTGCTGTCCAACAACCTGTCGGTGTACTCCGCCGGCCTCACCACCTTGACCCTCGGTCTCAAGGTCAAGCGCGTGCATGCGGTGATTGTCGACATCGTGGCGATCTTCGCCGGCTCCATCTACTTCATGCTGATCGCCGACAGCTTCTACGGCCCGTTCATCACCTTTATCTCGCTGCTGGCGGTGCCGATCACGGCGTGGGTCGGCATCTTCGTGGTCGACCTGATCCACCGTCACTACTACAGCCCCACGGACCTGCTGGACGTCAGCCCAAGCAGTGCCTACTGGTATCGCGGCGGTGTGGAATGGCGTGCATTCGGCGCCTGGGCCGTGGCGATTGTGCTGGGTTTCAGCTTCACCACCATCGGCACCACTGCCGAAAACATTTGGTTCGCCGGGCCATTGTCCGACTCTTGGTTGGGCCACAACGGCCTGGGCTGGATCGTCACCTTCTTGGTGGCCGGCGGCATTTATGCAGTACTGGGTGGCGCAGCTGATCGTCGCCCGGCTTTGGTAGAGAGTCACAATGTCTAGATTGCTGCACACCGGCCAAGTCATCGTTGACCTGGTCATGGCCCTCGACACCTTGCCCGCAACCGGCGGTGACGTGCTGGCGCAATCCGCCAGTTTCGAAGCCGGCGGTGGCTTCAACGTCATGGCAGCGGCGCGGCGCAATGGCTTGCCGGTGGTGTACCTCGGTCGTCATGGCAGCGGCCGCTTCGGCGACCTGGCCCGCGCCGCAATGCAAGCCGAGGGCGTGGAGATGGCCCAGCCGGCCAGCACCGACAAAGACACGGGCTTATGCGTGTCGCTGACTGAGGCCACCACCGAGCGAACCTTCATTTCCCATATCGGTGCCGAAGGTGACTTGAGCGCCGACGACTTGGCGCGCGTGACGCCGCAGCCTGGCGACTACGTGTATGTCAGCGGCTACAGCCTGTTGCTGGAGGGCAAGGCACAGGCGCTGCTCGACTGGGTCGTGGCGTTACCGCGTGAGATCAACGTGGTGTTCGACCCGGGGCCGCTGGTCAAGGCGCCGGAATCGGCACTGATGGTGGCGTTGCTGCCGCGTATCGATATCTGGACCAGCAATGGTCCGGAAGCCTTGGCGTTTACCGGTGCACGTACGCTGGCGGATGCGCTGGGCGAGTTGAAACGTCATTTGCCAGAGGGTGCATTGCTGGTGGTGCGTGATGGCCCGAAAGGTTGCTGGGTGAATGCTGACCATGTGCCGGGCTTCAAGGTGAAAGCCGTAGACAGCAATGGCGCGGGCGATGCCCATGCGGGAGTGTTTGTAGCCGGGTTGGCTGCGGGACTTGCGCCGGTTCAAGCGGCGCGCCGCGCGAATGCGGCTGCGGCGTTGGCGGTGACGCGTTGGGGGCCGGCAACATCCCCGGGCACTGCCGAGGTCGACGCCTTACTCATTGAATAAACTCGCTCAAAACTGTGGGAGCAGGCAAGCCAGCTCCCACATTTACACCAGTGTGAGGGCTACTGGCTTGTCTCAGACTCCAACTTTCGCGCCTCATCCACCCCAGACGCCGTCAGCTTGATCGGCAAATTCAGCGAGTACTCACCGTCATCGCCGGTGGTGACATGCCCATCCTTGATAAATCCGCGGTCCTGCAAAAAAGCCAGCACACTGGCCACCACTTTTTCGCCGCGGTAGTTATCCAGCACCTCCTTGCCCAAGCCATTCGGATGGGCGTGCAGCAGGCGGGTGAGGACTTCTTTTTCAAGGTTTCTATCGACGTTCATGCGTACCTCTTCACTGGGAAATGATGGGGTGTTGGCGGTGCGTTGATTAGGTCAAGGTGCAGGCTGTTTTGGCGCGCCTGGCAGGTTCGAGTCGTCGCCTTTATTGATCTTCGGTTCATTCACCGAAGGGCCCATCTTGCCGTTGCCGACCGCTGGCGGGCTCTGGCGACCGGTGTCCTGGCCTTGGGTGTGCGGGTCGGCGCTGTTGCTGTTGTCGACCGCGCCGCCATTGGTTTCCATGCCGGTGCCCATGGATTTCTGGGTTTCGCTGGTGGAGGGGTTGGTCGGACCGGTGGACGAGGTGGCCGCCACACTACTCAGGGAAACCGCAGACAGCAGGCCGGTGAGGGCGAGGGCAGCAAACTGGGAATGCTTCATGAGGGTATCTCCATAGGATTAATGTCCTTACCCTCTATTGGTCCGCCCGCACTTTGCGTTCGTGCCTTGATGGCGACGAACGGTCTTAGCTCACCTGTAAGATTTTGTGTGTCGATGCCCGGCGCCAGATCAATCGCGCCACCGTGATCAGCCAGTTGAACAGCGCCACTGCCACCACACTCAACAGCAACGTCGGCAGGCCGTATTCCACAATGATCTGCCCCGCCAGCAACGGAAACCCGAACACCCCGACAAAGTACGCCAGGCTGAACAACAACAGCGCCTGGGACGTGGTGCCGGCCGGTGCTTCATTGGCCACCAACCCGTTGATCACCGAATACGTCAGGCCATAGCCCACGCCCAGAGTGACTGCCGCCAACAGGTAACTGAAGCTGCCTGACACGCTGAAGCCAAACATCAACACCGACACCAGCATCAGCCCCGACAGCACACACGCGGCGCTGTAGGCATCACGCTTGACGACGAACCCGGCGATCAGCAAACGGCTGGTGATTGCGGCGCTCAGGAATCCCGCGAAGAACAACGAATAGTCCAGGTTGTGCGCCGCCGCATAGCTGGTCTGGAACGACGACAGCCCACCGAACACGCAGCCGCCCAGGCCGACCATGATGATCGCGAACACCGCTTTGGATGACAGTACCCGGCGCACGGCACCCCACGAGATTTTCGCCGCCGGTACAGCACCTTGTTGCTTGAGATGGGCGCCCAAGCGCCAGAACATCACGACCCCAATCAGGCTGGCGCACGCGGCAATGTAGAACGCGGTGGTCAACGGCAGCCCCAGCGCATTCGCCGCACGCCCCAGCAAAGGGCCGGCGCCGATGCCACTCATCATGCTCCCCGACAGCAACGCAAAGTACTTGGCCCGATGCTGTGGCTCCACCAGCATCGCCACGATGATCGGCCCCAAGGTATAGAACACGCCCCAACCCAGCCCCAAGGCCAGGCCAAACATCATCAAGCCTTGGCCAAAACCTGGCGTCAGCGCAAAGCCCAGACACGCCACCGCCAGCAGAAGGCCAAGCATTGCAATCGAACGAGCGGCGCCGAGCCAATCGGCCAGGTGACCGGACACCATCACGGCGACAAAGGTGCTCAGCATCGCCATGGAAATCACGCTGCCGGCGTCGTGTTCATTGCCGCCGCGCAGGTGGATCAACAGCGACAGCAAGAACGTCGAGCCATAAGACAAGGACAACAGAAAGCTGGCCAGGCAAAAGAACACGAAGTGTTTTCGGGAAAGCATCGCAGCGGTGGACATGGGCGGACCTGGCCGTTGTTGGATTTATGCCGTCAGCTTTTAGCATGTGTAGGGCGCGGGTTAGTTGTGGTGTTACTGGTCTCAGCATTAGCCCCAGGTGGAGTAATCGCGCGGTGCGCTGTGCCGCCGGACGAGCGGTCAAGGCGAGCAAATTTGTTCAACCGCCGTACAGCTGGCCTTTGCGATAGTCCTGATGCGTAGTTGAAGTCGTGGGGTATCTGTCGCGTTTAAGCCAGAACCCAAGGGCCTCGTTCGCCTATCAATGTATCGAGAGCGATACCGGCGAGATACGCAACATTACAAATCGGCGACTTGGCCGGATTGACCCCACACAGCGAACACTGCCGCCATGACTACTGTGACCTTGCTGAAAGCCCCCGTTATCGCCCGACCGACAGAGGTGTTGTACGGTCCCATCCAGCCTGAATTGTTGCGTAACGAGGTGTTGGCCGATGTGCTTGAGGCCACGGTGCGTCGTGACCCGCACCAGGTGGCGCTGATCGATGGCGAGCGCCAGCTCAGTTATGGCGAGCTGGATCGACAAGCCAACGTCGTCGCCTCGCGCTTGATCGAGGTGGGCGTGGGGCCCGGCCAGATTGTCGGCTTGTGGATGCCGCGCGGGTTGGAACTGCTGGTCATGCAAGCGGGCATCGCCAAGACCGGCGCCGCCTGGTTGCCGCTGGACCAGGACACACCGCTGGAGCGCCTGCAGATCTGCATGGAGGATGCCCAGGCGGTTGGCGTCTTGAGCAGTGCATGCAACGCCCCCGCTTTGCAGGCCGTGGGTCTTACCGCCTGGGCCGCCGAGGCATTGCTCGCACCGTTGGCGGCGCCGTTGCTGCGCCGCAGCAATGCGCAGCCCGAAGACCCGGCCTACGTCATCTACACCTCCGGCTCCACCGGCAAACCCAAGGGCATCCTGATTTCCCAAGGCAGCATCTGCCACTTCCTGCGCAGTGAAAACGCGATCCTCGGCATCCAGGCCAGCGACCGGGTTTACCAAGGTTTCTCGGTGGCCTTCGACATGTCGTTTGAGGAAATCTGGATCGCCTACCTGGTGGGCGCCACCCTGTGGATCGGTCCCAAGGACATCACCGGCGACCCCGAAGCCCTGCCGCGCATGCTCGCCCAGCAGCACATCAGCGTATTGCACGCGGTGCCGACACTGCTGGCATTGTTCAGTGAGGACGTGCCCAGCCTGCGCCTGATCAACCTCGGCGGCGAGATGTGCCCGGAGTCGCTGGTGGAGCGTTGGAGCCGTCCCGGCCGACAGATTTTCAACACCTATGGCCCCACCGAAGCCACTGTTTCTGCAAGCCTGGCGCGCTTGGTGCCGGGCGCAGCGGTGACCATCGGCACACCGCTGCCCAATTACGGTTTGCTGGTGATCGAGGCCGATCTGGCCGCCGGTGCCACGCCGACCTTGCTGGCGCGCGGGCAGACCGGCGAGCTGTGCATCATCGGTCCCGGCTTGGCCGACGGGTATTTGGGAAGGCCTGACCTGACCCGCGAAAAATTCCTCGAAAATCCCTGGTCTACCGGCTACTACGATGAGCGCCTGTATCGCACCGGTGACTTGGCGCGCATTGATGCCGACGGGCAAGTGGTGTGCCTCGGGCGCGCCGATGACCAGGTGAAGATCCGTGGTTTTCGGGTTGAACTGGGCGAAATCGAAGCCTTGCTCGCCCAACAACCAGGGGTGGGCACGGTTGCGGTGCTGCTGCGCAATGACGGTGGCATCGATCAATTGATCGCCTATCTGGTGCCCGAGGGCGGCCTGCCCGTCGACGACTTGCCCGCACGGTTGCGCAAGGCATTGCAGGCGCGATTGCCGGCGTACATGGTGCCGGGTCGCTTTGAACTGCTCGACAGCATGCCGCGCCTGACCTCCGGCAAGATCGACCGCAAAGCCCTCAAGGCGCGGCCGTTGGCCATGGACACCCACGGCGCGAACCTGGAGTCCGACACCCCGGAAAACCCTGCGGAAAGTACACTGTTCGCCGCCCTGGAAACACTCTTCCCCGGCCAGCCGATTCGTCGCGATGCCGACTTCTTCGTCGACCTGGGCGGTCACTCATTCTTCGCGGCACGGCTGGCGTCGGCCCTGCGTGCCGATGAGCGTTTCGCCCACATCACCGTGCGCGATATTTATCAGCAGCGGCGGGTAGGTGCTATTGCGCAGGTCCTGCAAGCGACGCCGCAACCGACTGTGCAACAGGCGGCCTGGACACCGCCGTCAGCACTGGCCCGCTGGCGCTGTGGGGTGGCGCAGGCGGCGGTGATGCCGGCAATGGTGTGCCTGCGCATGAGCCAATGGTTGGCGCCGTTCTTTACCTATCACTACCTCACCGGCAGCCCTGGTGATTCCGTGGTCACCGCAACTGCAGCGTCGATTGGCGTGTTTTTACTGGCGACGGTGTTGCAGTTCGTATTGGCCATTGCCGGCAAATGGTTGATCGCCGGGCGGTTGAAAGCTGGCGTCTATCCGTTGTGGGGCATGACCTATTTCCGCTGGTGGGCCGCGTCGCGAATGGTCGAGTCGGCGCCGGTCTACCTGTTGAGTGGTTCGTCGCTGTACGGCCTGTGGCTGCGCGCGCTTGGCGCCAAGGTGGGGCGTGAGGTCAACATCGGCTCGTTGGGTGTGCGAGTGCCGGACCTGTTGCAGATCGGCGATGAGGTCAGCATTGGCAACGGCGTCAGCCTGGAAAATGCCCGGGTCGAGCGCGGCCAGTTGTACCTCGGTCGGGTGGTGATCGACGACAACGCGTGCCTCGGTTCCTACACGATTCTGGAAGGTGATACGGTCGTCGGTCGCAGCGGCCATTTGCAAGGCCAGTCCGCGTTGGCACAGGGTTGCAGCGTGCCGGCCGAACGCATCTGGAGCGGTTCTCCTGCGGTCGATATCGGCGCTTTCGACCCGGCCAGCTTGCCTGCGCGGCCGGTGGTCGGACGTTTGCAATTGGCGTTGGAAAACCTGTTTTATGGGGTTGGCATCCTGCTAATCGCCACGCTGTTTTTCATCCCGGTATTCCCGACGTTTTTCCTGATCGACTGGTTCGATGAGCACCACATCCTGCCGTGGCTGCAAGAACAGCACGTGAGCATGCAACTGCTGCGCTATTTCGCCTTGGCCCTGCCGGCAGCGGCGGTATTGATCGTGGTGGTGATGCTGGTTTCGGCGGCGCTGCGCTGGGCCGTGTTGCCGCGCCTGAAACCTGGCAGTTATCCGGTACACAGCCGGGTGTATTGCAGTAAATGGCTGGTGAGCCATATCCAGGAAGCCAGCCTCAATGTGCTGTCGGGGCTGTATGCCACGGTGTATGCGCCGCTGTGGTATCGCTTGCTGGGCGCGCGGGTGGGGCGTGATGCGGAAATTTCCACGGCCCAGGGCGTGATTCCCGACATGCTCACCCTGGGCGATGAAACGTTTATCGCCGATGCGGTGATGCTCGGCGACGAACAGGTCGACGGCGGCTGGATGTGCATTCAGCCTACCGTGGTGTCCCATCGCAGTTTTGTCGGCAACGGCAGCTATATCCCCGATGGCACCACGTTGCCCGAGAACGTGTTGATCGGCGTGCACTCCCGTGCGCCAGCCAACGCCGAGATCGCCAGTGGCGACACTTGGTTGGGTTCGCCGCCGATCAACCTGCCAGCGCGTGAACAGGTCAGTGGCTACCCGGACAACCTGACGTTCCGTCCGTCACCCTGGCGCCGCCTGGCCCGGGGTGCGATCGAAGGCGTGAGGATCGTGGTGCCCCATGCGACGGTGATCGCCGTGGGCTACACGGTAATGATGGACCTGATGCCCGTCGCCGAAGCGCAGCGTTGGGGCGCCGTGTTGGGTTACCTGGCGCTGATCGGCCTGGCCTACAGCCTGGGTAACTATCTGTTGGTGGCGGCGTTGAAATGGCTGGCGATTGGGCGCTACCGCAAACGCTCCGAAGCGATGTGGACGCCGTTTGTGTGGTTGTCCGAGGGCATCACCAGCCTGTACGAAGGCATGGCTGCGCCCAATTTCATGAGTTACCTGCGCGGCACACCGTGGTTGCCGTTGGCGTTCCGGGGACTGGGCTGCAAGATCGGCCGGGGCGTGTACATGGACACCACCGACATCACCGAATTCGACTGCGTGACCATCGGCGACCACAGCGAATTGAACGCGGGCGCCTGCCCTCAGACGCATCTATTTGAAGACCGCGTGATGAAAATCGACCAGGTTCTGATCGGCGAGCGCGTCTACATGGGCCCGCGCAGTGCCGTGCTGTACAGCGCCGAAGTCGGCGACGGCGCGCGGCTTGGCCCGCTGACGTTGGTGATGAAAGGCGAGTGTATTCCGGCCTCCAGCAGTTGGCTCGGTTGCCCGGCCGCGCCGGCGCGGGGCTGACGCCGATGCAGGTGTTCATGTGGCCAGAAACTACCCCTCGCTGGCAGAACGGTGTGTTGCTGATAGGCGTGCGGCATGTGCCGGGCCTCAACCGCGACACGGCTCGTATGCGCGTGCGGCAGGCGTTGAGCGAGGCGTTGGCGCAAGCACTCGATGTGCCCCTGAGTTGCATTACCTTCGCTACGGAGCCTGGCCAGGCACCCCGCATCGGTGTGCCGGGGCACGAGCATGCCGGGCTTTCCATCAGTCACGACGGCGAGTTCTCGGTGGCAGCGGTGCATCTGCACGGCGCGGTGGGCATCGATGTAATGACCGTGCTGGACACTTTCGACTGGCACGGCGTAGCGGGCGACTATTTGGGCCCCCAGGTGTTGGCGCGCTTGTGCGCCGTGGACCAGTTGCAGCGTGCCCGTTTGTTCACCCGCGCCTGGTGCGAGCGCGAAGCGCGGCTCAAGTGTGCCGGGCTAACGCTGGGCGAGTGGTCACGCGAGGCACAACGACCGTATCGCATTGTTGAACTGGACTTACCGGCAGGGCTGCTCGGGGTGTTGGCACTGCCGGTATAAATTGCGCTGCAATCAGTCATGAAAGCCCCTTAGTATGTGTGCTTTGAAATTGCCAAGGCTCGCCCATGACCATCGAGATTCGCCCCGCCGTGCCCAGCGATGCTGCGCAAATCCTGACGTTTATCACCGAGCTTGCCGAGTACGAGAAAGCCCGGCATGAAGTGATCGCCAGCGTGGTGGACATCGAACGCAGCCTATTCAGCGAAGGCGCTACCGCCCACGGCCTGATCTGCCTGCGCGATGGCTTGCCGATTGGTTTTGCGGTGTTCTTTTTCAGCTATTCCACCTGGCTGGGCAGCAACTGCCTGTACCTCGAAGATCTGTACATCAACCCGGAACAACGCGGTGGCGGGGCGGGCAAGAAGTTGCTGCGCCACCTGGCCAAGATCGCCTTCGACAACGGCTGCGGGCGTTTCGAGTGGAGCGTGCTGGACTGGAACGAACCGGCGATTGCCTTCTACAAATCCATCGGTGCCCAACCCCAGGAAGAGTGGGTGCGCTACCGCATGGAAGGCGACGCGCTGCGCGACTTTGCCTTGGGCTGAGATTGGGTTTTAGAAAACACTGAGTTCAAATGTGGGAGCGGGCGTGCTCGCGAATGCGGTGTGTCAATCGACTGATAGGGCGACTGACAGACCGCATTCGCGAGCAAGCCCGCTCCAACATTTTTTTGTGTTTCGTTCAACATATGGGATGCAAATTTATATATTGAGATATTTCAAAAGATAGGTTTATAGTCCCCTGCATCAGCACTCACTACCAAAAATAAAACAGGTGAAGCGATGCAGGCACAACCGTTGTCACTCCCCGCCGTGCCCGAGCCTACCTATGGCGAGCGGCTCAAAGGCAAAGTGGTGATCATCACCGGCGCCGCCCAAGGCATCGGCGAGGCGATCGTCGCGTGTTTCCAGGCCCAGCAGGCGCGGTTGATCATTGCCGATATCCAGGGCGAAAAGGTCGAGAACGTTGCCGCCCACTGGCGCGAACGCGGCGCCGAGGTCCATGCGCAAGCCGTGGATATCACCTCCAAGGATCAATGGCAGTCGCTGGTCAACCTGGCCATCGAACGCTTCGGCCGTGTGGATGTGCTGGTCAACTGCGCCGGGGTCAACGTATTCCGCGACCCTCTGGAAATGACCGACGAAGACTGGCGCCGTTGCTTCGCCATCGACCTCGACGGCGCCTGGTTCGGCTGCCGCACGGTGTTGCCGCACATGATCGAGCAGGGCATCGGCAACATCATCAATATTGCCTCCACCCATTCCAGCCACATCATTCCTGGCTGCTTTCCTTACCCTGTCGCCAAGCACGGCCTGCTCGGTCTCACCCGCGCCCTCGGCATCGAATACGCACCCAAGGGCATCCGCGTGAATGCCATTGCGCCGGGCTATATCGAAACCCAGCTCAACGTCGATTACTGGAACGGGTTTCCCGACCCGCATGCCGAGCGCCAGCGTGCATTTGACCTGCACCCGCCCAAGCGCATCGGCCAGCCCGTGGAAGTGGCGATGACCGCGCTGTTCCTGGCCACCGACGAGGCGCCCTTTATCAATGCCACCTGCCTGATGATCGATGGCGGGCGTTCTGTGATGTACCACGACTAACACTTTTCCAATAACAAGAAGAGGTGGTTCATGTTCAAGAAAACTGTAGGGGCGCTGGCGCTCGCGCTCGCCTTTAGCGGCGTGGTATCTGCCGAAGAAGTGAAGATCGGTTTCCTGGTCAAGCAGGCCGAAGAACCCTGGTTCCAGACCGAATGGGCCTTCGCCGAAAAAGCCGGCAAAGATCAGGGGTTCACCGTAATCAAGATCGCCGTGCCCGATGGCGAGAAAACCCTTTCAGCCATCGACACCCTGGCCGCCAACGGCGCCAAGGGCTTCGTCATTTGCCCGCCGGACGTGTCCCTGGGCCCGGCCATCATGGCCAAGGCCAAGCTCAACAACCTGAAAGTGCTGGCGGTGGACGACCGCTTCGTCGACGCCAAGGGCAAGCCCATGGAAGATGTGCCTTACGTGGGCCTGGACGCCTACAAGATCGGCCAGAAACAAGGCGAAGCCATGGCCGCCGAGGCGAAAAAACGCGGTTGGGACTGGAATGAAACCTACGCCGTGATCAACACCTTCGACGAGCTGGAAACCGGCAAGAAACGCACCGACGGTTCAGTCGAAGGCCTCAAGGCGGCTGGCTTGCCCGCCGACCACATCCTGTTCAGCGCGCAGAAAACCCTCGACGTGCCCGGCAGCATGGACGCCACCAACTCGGCGTTGGTCAAACTGCCCCGTGCGGCGAAAAACCTGCTCATCGGCGGCATGAATGACAGCACCGTGCTGGGCGGCGTACGCGCCACCGAAAGCGCCGGCTTCAAGGCGGCCAACGTGATCGGCGTGGGCATCAACGGCACTGATGCCATCGAAGAACTGAAGAAGTCCGACACCGGTTTCTACGGCTCCATGCTGCTCAGCCCTGACGCGTCAGGCTACAAGACCGCCAGCGCGATGTTCGAGTGGGTCACCAAAGGCACCGAGCCTGCCAAGTTCACTGCGCTGGATAACGTGACCCTGATCACCCGCGCCAACTTCAAGGAAGAGTTGAGCAAAATCGGGCTGTGGAAATGACCGGCGCGGCCCTGCGCTTCAACGGCATCGGCAAGGAATTTCCCGGGGTGAAAGCCCTGGCGCAGATCAGCTTTGAAGCGCGGCCGCACGAGGTCCATGCGTTGATGGGCGAGAACGGCGCGGGCAAGTCGACGTTGCTGAAAATCCTTGGCGGCGCCTACATTCCCAGCAGCGGCTCGCTGCAGATCGGCGAGCAGACCATGGCCTTCAAGAGCGCTGCCGACAGCATCGCCAGTGGCGTGGCGGTGATCCATCAAGAGCTGCACCTGGTGCCGGAAATGACGGTCGCCGAGAACTTGTTCCTGGGGCATTTGCCGTCGCGATTTGGCGTGGTGGATCGGCGCCAGCTACGCAAGCAGGCGCTGGCGTGCCTCAAGGGCCTGGCCGATGAAATTGATCCAGAGGAAAAACTCGGGCGTCTGTCCTTGGGCCAACGCCAATTGGTGGAAATCGCCAAGGCGTTGTCGCGTGGCGCCCATGTGATTGCTTTCGACGAGCCCACCAGCAGCCTGTCAGCGCGGGAGATCGACCGCTTGATGGCGATCATCACGCGCCTGCGGGACGAGGGCAAAGTGGTGCTCTACGTGTCGCACCGCATGGAGGAAGTGTTCCGCATCTGCAACGCAGTCACGGTGTTCAAGGACGGTCGTTATGTGCGCACCTTTGATGACATGGCGGCACTGACCCACGACCAACTGGTGACCTGCATGGTCGGCCGTGACATCCAGGATATCTACGACTACCGGCCGCGTGAGCAGGGTGAGGTGGCGCTTAAGGTCGAGGGTTTGCTCGGGCCGGGTCTGCGTGAAGCGGTCAGCCTTGAGGTGCACAAAGGCGAGATTCTCGGACTGTTCGGGTTGGTGGGCGCGGGGCGCACCGAGCTGTTTCGGTTGCTGAGCGGTTTAGTCCGCAGCACCGCCGGCAGCCTGGAACTCTGCGGTGAAACCCTGCACTTGCAATCCCCCCGCGACGCCATCGCCGCCGGCGTGCTGCTATGCCCGGAGGACCGCAAGAAGGAGGGCATCATCCCGCTCTCCAGCGTGGCCGAGAACATCAATATCAGTGCCCGTGGCGCGCATTCCACCTTCGGTTGGCTGCTGCACGACGGCTGGGAAAAGGGCAACGCTGACCAACAGATCAAAGCGATGAAGGTCAAGACGCCCAACGCCGAGCAGAAAATCATGTACCTGTCCGGCGGCAACCAGCAGAAGGCCATTCTCGGCCGCTGGCTGTCGATGCCGATGAAAGTGTTGCTGCTGGACGAACCCACGCGCGGCATCGATATCGGCGCCAAGTCGGAGATCTACCAGATCATCCACAACCTGGCCGCCAGCGGCATCGCGGTCATCGTAGTGTCCAGCGACCTGATGGAAGTGATGGGCATCAGCGACCGCATCCTGGTGATGAGCGAAGGCGCCCTGACTGGCGAACTCAGCCGCGACCAGGCGGATGAAGCACGGCTGTTGCAACTGGCTCTCCCGCGTTCGCGGGCTTGAAGTATTCGAGGGTGTAGGCATGTCACAGGTAAAAACTGCAAAGGGCTTCTGGCCGGGTTTCAACCAGCGCAAGTTCCTCGATGATTGGGTGATGCTGCTCGCGGCGCTGAGCATCTTTGTGCTTAGCGCGCTGTTTATCGACAACTTCCTCTCCCCGCTGAACATGCGCGGCCTGGGCCTGGCGATTTCCACCGTGGGCATCGCCGCGTGCACCATGTTGTTCTGCCTGGCATCCGGGCATTTCGACCTGTCGGTTGGCTCGGTGATTGCCTGCGCCGGTGTGGTGGCGGGCATCGTGATCCGCGACACTGACAGCGTGGTACTCGGCGTGTCGGCAGCCTTGGCCATGGGCCTGGTGGTGGGGCTGATCAACGGAATCGTCATCGCCAAGCTGCGCATCAACGCGTTGATCGCGACGTTGGCGACGATGCAGATCGTGCGCGGGCTGGCCTACATCTTCTCCAACGGCAAGGCGGTGGGGGTGATGGACGAAAGCTTCTTCGTGTTCGGCAACGGCCAACTGCTGGGCGTGCCGGTGCCGATCATCATCACGGTGCTGTGCTTTGTGTTTTTTGGCTGGCTGCTCAACTACACCACCTACGGTCGCAACACCATGGCCATCGGCGGTAATCAGGAAGCGGCGTTGTTGGCGGGGGTGAACGTTGATCGCACCAAGATCATCATCTTTGCCGTGCATGGCTTGGTGGGCGCGTTGGCCGGGGTGATCCTTGCGTCGCGGATGACCTCCGGCCAGCCGATGATCGGGCAGGGGTTTGAGCTGACGGTGATCTCTGCATGCGTGTTGGGCGGGGTGTCGTTGAGTGGTGGCATTGGCATGATCCGGCATGTGATTGCCGGGGTGTTGATTCTGGCGATCATCGAGAATGCGATGAACCTCAAAAACATCGACACGTTCTATCAGTACGTTATCCGCGGCTCCATCCTGCTGCTGGCGGTGATCATCGACCGCCTGAAACAACGCTAAGCCATGCCATGTGAGGACTAAATGTGGGAGCGGGCTTGCTCGCGAACGCGGTGTATCAGAAACAGATGTGCTGACTGACACTCCGCTTTCGCGAGCAAGCCCGCTCCCACATTTTGATCTCCACTGTGCTCAGGTTCAGCATTTGCCATAATGCCGCCAGTTTTCGTACCACCACATAGGCCCGATATGCAGGAAAACGCCCAACTCCCCGCCAAAGACGCCGCACCCACCGGCACCCAAACCCTGCTGCGTGGCCTGGGCGTGGTGCAAGCGGTGGCGGCTGGTGCGCGGGATCTGAAAGAGATCGCCAAGCGCATCGGCACTACCCGCAGCACCACCCATCGCCTGGCCAGTTGCCTGGTGGAAGAGCGCTACCTGCGCGTGGTGCCGCAGGTCGGTTACCTGCTGGGGCCCAAGTTGATCGAATTGGGCTTCCAGGCGCGTGAAGAATTGCCGCTGGTGACCCTGGCGATACCGTATCTGGACGAGCTGTCGGCGCTGACCGGCGACACCATCCACCTGGCTATTCGCGAATACGACGACGTGCTTTACCTGCACAAGAACCCCGGTCGCAACGGCCCGGAAATGCGCTCGCGGGTCGGCCATCGCATGCCGTTGGCACGCACCGGGATCGGCAAGGCGTTGCTGTTGGATGACACGCTGCAGGAGTGGCAGCGCCTGTACGAAGTGAGCCAGCCGGTCGCGGGCAAAAGCCAGCAATGGCCGCAGCACCCGGAACAGTCCTGGGCGCAGTTCGAGCAGCGCATGCACGAATACGTGGTGGGGGGCTATGCGTTCGACCTGGAAGACAACGAACCGTCGATCCGTTGTGTGGCAGCACCGGTGCGCGATGCCAGCCGGCGAATCGTCGCCGGCATCAGCATCGCCAGTACCGTGCCCTACATGCCGCTGGAGAAAATGGCCGAGCTGATCCCTGTGGTCAAACAGGTCGCAGCGCGGCTGTCGGCGGAGTTGGGCGCGAAGGCCTGATCAGACCTTCAGGGTCGCCATGTCGATGACAAAGCGGTACTTCACATCGCCGGCGATCATGCGGCTGTAGGCTTCGTTGATGTGGCGGATATCGAGCATCTCGATGTCGCAACTGATGCCGTGCTCGGCGCAGAAATCCAGGACTTCCTGGGTTTCGGCAATGCCACCGATCAGCGAGCCGGCCAGCACCTTGCGGCCCAGGATCAGCTTGGCGGCGTTTACCGGCGGGTCGACCGGCTCGATCAGGCCCACCAGGATGTGTACGCCGTCAAAGCGCAGCACGTCGAGGTAGGGGTTGAGGTCGTGCTGCACCGGGATAGTGTCCAGCAGGAAATCGAAGTGCCCGGCAGCGGCTTTCATCTGCTCGGCGTCGGTGGACACGATCACATGGTCGGCGCCTTGGCGGCGGCCTTCTTCGGCCTTGCTCGCGGAACGGGTGAACAGGGTCACCTCAGCGCCAATCGCCTTGGCCAGCTTGATGCCCATATGGCCCAGGCCACCCATGCCCAATACGCCGACCTTGTCACCGGCCTTGATGCCGTAGTGCTTGATCGGCGAGTACATGGTCACGCCGGCACACAGGATCGGCGCAGCACTGGCCAGGTCAAGCTTGGCGGGGATCTTCACCACGAAGTGTTCGCTGACCACGATGCTGTCGGAGTAGCCGCCCATGGTGTTGCTGCCGTCGATGCGGTCCGGGGTGGCGTAGGTCATGGTCGGACCTTCGAGGCAGTATTGCTCCAGGTCCGATTTGCACGCGTCACAGTGGCGGCACGAGTCGACCATGCAGCCCACGCCCACCAGGTCACCGACTTTGTGCGCGGTGACGTTGGCGCCGACGGCGGTGACCTTGCCGACGATCTCGTGGCCGGGCATCAGTGGGTACACGGCGATGCCCCATTCGTTGCGCGCCTGGTGGATGTCGGAGTGGCACACGCCGCAGTAGAGGATCTCGATGGCCACGTCATCCACGCGTGGGCTGCGGCGCTGGAAGGACATGGGGGCGAGGGGAGTGGTGGCCGACTGGGCGGCATAACCGATGGCGGTGTACATGGGGAGAACCTCGCAAAAGCAATCACAGGAGAGGCGGCGCATTCTCCGCGCCGGGCCTGGAGGCGGCCATGGCGATTGCTCCGAGTCTCATGCCTATTCGTCCGGGAGTGCCCCGTGTTTGGATTTATGTGTCGCCAGACCTGCGATGATGCTCTGATCCCTTTTTTGCGAAGTTTTTTGCCATGTTGTTGACCCGCCATCTTGATGCCAACGCCACGCTGGTCTCCTTGATTGAGGGGCTTACGCCCTGCGATGGTTTCTCCCCGACGAACCTGCCCGGCGTGAAGGTACTGCGCGCCAGTTGCGACGTGGCACGTGGGCCGCAGATCTATGAGCCGAGCCTGATGTTCGTGGCCCAGGGCAGCAAGGTCGCGTACCTGGGCCCGCGCACGCTGGAGTACGGCGCGGGGCATTACTTGATCCAGGCGATGCCGGTGCCGTTCGAGTGCGAGACCTTTGCCATGGCGCCGGATGCGCCGTTGTACGGGGTAACGGTGGGCATTGATCGCGTGGTGTTGGGGGAGTTGGTGATGGCCATGGGCATTCAGGCCGGGCCGCCGCCGACGGCGCAAACACTGGAGTCGATGAGTTCAGTGGTGCTCGATGACGCCATGCGCGGTTGCGTCGAGCGGCTGTTGCAGTGCCTGCACGATCCGCTGGAAAGCCGGATCATGGGCCCGGCGCGAGTGCGCGAATTATTGTTCACTGCGTTGCGCGGGCCGCAGGCGGATGTGTTACGTGCCTTGGTGGAACAGCAGGGACAGTTTTCGCGGATTGCCACATCGTTGAACCACCTGCATGCGCATTTTGATGAGCCGTTGAACATCGAAACGCTGGCCGGGTATGCACACATGAGTGCGTCGACGTTCCATGAGCATTTCAAACGTTGCACGTTGTTGTCGCCGGTGCAGTATCTGAAGCGTTTGCGCTTGTTGAAGGCCCAGCAGTTGCTGCTGGTGGACGGCATGGGGGTGGCGCAGGCGGCGCATAGCGTGGGGTATCAGAGTACGTCGCAGTTCAGTCGGGAGTACAAGCGCTACTTTGAGCGTAACCCTGGTGAAGAACGGGCTGCATAATTTCACTGACACGATGGGATCAAAAATGTGGGAGCGGGCTTGCTCGCGAATGCGGTAGATCAGTTAAAACATCTTTGACTGACACACCGCATTCGCGAGCAAGCCCGCTCCCACATTTGACCGAATTGTGTCAGTTATAAAAAAGGCTCCCATTTGGGAGCCTTTTTTGGGTTTACATATTCGGGTAAGTCGGCCCACCCGCGCCTTCCGGCGTGACCCACGTGATGTTCTGCGAAGGGTCCTTGATGTCACAGGTCTTGCAGTGCACGCAGTTCTGGGCGTTGATCTGGAAGCGTTTGGCGCCGTCTTCCTGGGTGATCACTTCATACACGCCAGCCGGGCAGTAACGTTGCGCCGGTTCATCGTAGAGCGGCAGGTTGGTGCCGATCGGGATGCTCGGGTCTTTCAACTTCAAGTGGCACGGCTGCTCTTCTTCATGGTTGGTGCTGGAGAGGAACACCGAGCTCAGCTTGTCGAAGCTCAACTTGCCGTCGGGTTTGGGGTAGTCGATCTTCTTGCTGTCCTTGGCGAGCTTCAAGCAGGCGTAGTCCGGCTTGGTGTCGTGCAAGGTGAACGGCATTTTGCCGCCGAGGATGTTCTGGTCGAACCAGTTGAAGCCGGCGCCGATGATCGGGCCGAACTTGTGCATCGCCGGGCCGAAGTTGCGAGTGGCGAACAGTTCTTCGTACAACCAGCTGGCTTTGAAGCTGTCGACGTAGTTGGTCAGTTCATCACCGCCTTCGGACTCGGCGAACAGACGCTCGGCTACCGCGTCGGCGGCGAGCATGCCGGATTTCATCGCGGTGTGGCTGCCTTTGATCTTGGCCACGTTCATGGTGCCCAGGTCGCAGCCGATCAATGCGCCGCCCTTGAATACCATCTTTGGCAGCGAGTTGATGCCGCCTTTGGCCAGGGCGCGTGCGCCGTAGCTGATGCGCTTGCCGCCTTCCAGGTACTGGGCCAGCACCGGGTGATGTTTGAGACGCTGGAACTCATCGAACGGCGACAGGAAGGTGTTGCTGTAGGACAGGTCGACGATCAGGCCGACAACCACTTGGTTGTTTTCCAGGTGATAAAGGAACGAGCCACCGGTGTTCTCGTTGCTCATGATGTCCAGCGGCCAGCCGGCGGTGTGCACCACCAGGCCTGGCTGATGTTTGGCTGGGTCGATTTCCCAGATTTCCTTCAGGCCGATGCCGTAGTGTTGTACGTCCGAGTCACTGTCCAGCTTGAAGCGCTGGATCAGTTGCTTGCCGATGTGGCCACGGCAGCCTTCGGCGAACAGCGTGTACTTGCCCCGCAGTTCCATGCCGGGGGTGTACACGCCTTCTTTCGGGTTGCCTTCGCGGTCGACGCCGAGGTCGCCGGTGATGATCCCGCGCACCACGCCGTTCTCGTCGAACAGCGCTTCCTGGGCGGCGAAGCCTGGGTAGACTTCCACGCCCAGGTTCTCGGCCTGCTGGGCCAGCCAGCGGCACAGGTTGCCCAGGGAGATGATGTAGTTGCCTTCGTTGTGCATGGTCTTGGGCACAAAGAAGTCAGGAACCTTGGTGGAGGTTTCGGGGCTGCGCAGTACATAGATGTCATCGCGCACCACGGGGGTGTTGAGCGGAGCGCCGAGTGCTTTCCAGTCCGGGAACAGTTCGTTCAAGGCACGTGGTTCAAACACGGCACCGGAGAGGATGTGGGCGCCGACTTCGGAGCCTTTCTCGACCACGCAGACGCTGATTTCCTTACCGGCTTCGGCGGCCTTCTGCTTCAGTCGGCAGGCGGCAGACAGGCCTGCCGGGCCAGCGCCGACGATGACCACGTCGAATTCCATGTATTCGCGTTCCACAGGTTATCTCCTACTCAAGGCTCAACAGGCTTTTTTTCTAATGGATGGAGGTTCGGTGTCGCCCCGCGCCAAGGCGTGACCCACCTTTCTCTCTAGGTGGCGCATTATATATAGACCACTGTCAGCGTCCAATACAAACGTTTGTTTGAATTGCCCGCAGGCTAGGTAAATCAAAGAGACGCGGCTTATGACTGGCTATTTTGCCGTATTGACCAGAATAGGTGTTCCGGTCAATATACGGTCGGTTTTGCGCTTACCGTAGGCAGACAGCGGGTTTCAAGAGTACGTCCAAAGACAGGCTAAAGGCATGCGTGCCCATAGGGTGGTGCGCAGTTTACACGCCGCGATAAAGAATGACCTCTCAGTCACCACTGACGAACGGTCATCACTTCCCGATCGCTGAGTCACTGCCGAAGGTTTTGGAGGTGCCCTTGTGTGCCGACGAGCATCAACCGCCAGGTTCGCCTAGGCGACTTTCTTTTCACCGGAGAGTAACGAGGAATCCATGAAGGTTCTTGTAGCTGTCAAACGCGTTGTCGATTACAACGTGAAAGTTCGCGTCAAGGCGGACAATTCCGGCGTCGATCTTGCTAACGTCAAGATGTCGATGAACCCTTTCTGTGAAATCGCTGTGGAAGAAGCCGTACGCCTGAAAGAGAAAGGCGTGGCGACTGAAATCGTCGTGGTTTCCATCGGTCCTACCACTGCTCAAGAGCAGCTGCGTACCGCCCTGGCCCTGGGCGCCGACCGCGCTATCCTGGTCGAGTCCGCTGAAGACCTGACCTCCCTGGCCGTTGCCAAGCTGCTCAAAGCCGTTGTCGACAAGGAACAGCCTCAGCTGGTGATCCTCGGCAAACAAGCCATCGACAGCGACAACAACCAGACTGGCCAGATGCTGGCTGCCCTGACCGGTTACGGCCAAGGCACCTTCGCTTCCAAAGTCGAAGTCAGCGGCGACAGCGTGGCTGTCACCCGTGAAATCGACGGCGGCGCCCAGACAGTTTCGCTGAAACTGCCGGCCATCGTGACCACCGACCTGCGTTTGAACGAGCCGCGTTATGCGTCCCTGCCAAACATCATGAAAGCCAAGAAGAAGCCGCTTGAGTCGGTCACTCCAGACGCTTTGGGCGTGTCCACCGCCTCTACCAACAAGACTGTAAAAGTTGAAGCACCGGCTGCTCGCAGCGCGGGCATCAAGGTCAAGTCGGTGGCTGAACTGGTCGAGAAACTGAAAAACGAAGCGAAGGTAATCTAACAATGACTATCTTGGTAATCGCTGAACACGACAACAAGGTCGTGGCTCCGGCCACCCTGAACACCGTGGCTGCTGCCGCTAAAATCGGTGGCGACATCCACGTGCTGGTAGCCGGCCAAGGCGCAGCCGCTGTGGCTGAAGCCGCTGCGAAAATCGCTGGCGTGAGCAAAGTACTGCTGGCCGACAACGCCGCTTACGCTCACCAGCTGCCGGAAAACGTTGCCCCGCTGATCGCAGAGCTGGGCGCTGGCTACAGCCACATCCTGGCTGCCGCCACTTCCAACGGCAAAAACATCCTGCCACGCGTTGCCGCGCAGCTGGACGTTGACCAGATCTCCGAGATCATCTCGGTTGAAAGCGCTGATACCTTCAAGCGCCCGATCTACGCCGGTAACGCCATTGCTACCGTGCAATCGACCGCCGCCATCAAAGTGATCACCGTGCGTGCCACCGGTTTCGACCCGGTAGCCGCTGAAGGTGGTTCGGCTGCCGTTGAGGCCGTCGCTGCTGCCCACAACGCTGGCACCTCCAGCTTTGTTGGCGAAGAGCTGGCCAAGTCGGATCGTCCTGAGCTGACCGCTGCCAAGATCGTCGTTTCCGGCGGCCGTGGCATGCAGAACGGTGACAACTTCAAGCACCTGTACGCCCTGGCCGACAAGCTGGGTGCTGCGGTCGGCGCCTCCCGCGCAGCCGTCGACGCAGGTTTCGTACCCAACGACATGCAGGTCGGCCAGACCGGCAAGATCGTTGCGCCACAGCTGTACATCGCCGTCGGTATCTCCGGCGCGATCCAGCACTTGGCCGGTATGAAAGACTCCAAAGTGATCGTTGCGATCAACAAGGACGAAGAAGCACCGATCTTCCAGGTGGCTGATTACGGCCTGGTGGCGGACTTGTTCGAAGCCGTACCTGAGTTGGAGAAGCTGGTCTAATCCAGTCGCTTCACTTATAAAGAGCCCGGTCCTTGTGACCGGGTTTTTTTTTGACTTGCTGGAGAGCTTCCCAATGGAACTGCGCCCCTGGACCGTATTACTGGGCCTTACGCTGCTGCCGAGCCTGGCGTTGGCCGCCGGCAAATGTGAGCGCCTGGTGATCACCGGCAGCCCGGACGCGCCGCCCTTGCTCTGGCGCGACCCGCAGGACCCCACGCACCTGATCGGCGCCACCGCCGATGTGCTGCAACAAGTGGGCAAGGACCTCGGCTTGAAAGTCGACCTGCTCTACGGCGGCAAGCGTTCCCTGGCCCTGAACGAAGTGCGCAGTGGGCGCATGGACATCCTCGCCGATGCACCGCTGAACCTGGGCGAGCTGGAAACCCTCGATTACATTCACCCGGCGCTGGTGCAACTCGACTACCTGGTTTGGACGCGCAAGGATTCGGCACTGGCCTATGCCACGGCGGCCGACCTGCATGGTCACAAGGGGGCGGTCTCGGAGCGCGCTCGCTTGAGCGCCGATTTTGAGACGTTCGCCGGCCAGCATCTCACCTTGCAACGGCTGCCGAGCCTGACCCCGGCCTTCCAGAAACTGCTGTTGGGTGAAGTGGACTACGTCCTCGCCGGCCGTTATTCCGGCATGGCCATGGCCCAGACCTTGGGAATGAGCAATGACCTGATCGCCCGCGAAGTGCCCGTCGATCAGCCAGGCCTGTACCTGGCTGTTTCCCACAACTCCGCCTGCAATGATCCGTGGCTGCGCGGACAGTTGGCCAAAAAGATGACAGAATTGTCCGCCTCCGGTGTGGCGCAAGCAGCATTGCAGAGCAATCTGGAACGCTGGAAAGCGCAATTGCAGCAACCCGTCGGCACCCCAGCAAAGTAAGGATTTTCAGTGACTCTTCGACCTCTATTCGCGGCCCTCGCCGTTGTCGCTCTGGCGGGATGTGCAACCGATCCTGCGCCGAATGAACAAATGCGCCTCACCCAGCAAGCCCTGGAACAAGCCAGCGCGGTGGGTGCCAGCGCGGATGAATCGCCTGAATTGAAAATGGCCGAAGCCAAATTCGCTCGGGCCCAGGGCAGCATGGCCGACGAGTCCTACAAGAACGCGCGTATGCGCGCCGAGCAAGCCGAACTGGATGCACGCCTGGCCGAAGCCAAAGTGCTGACGCGCAAAAGCCAGGAGCAATTGAACGTGCTCAACACCCGCATCACGCGCCTGCGCAAGCAATTGCAGTTGGGGGAAGCCCAATGAGCCCGATGATTCGTGGTGTGAGCTGTGCGCTGCTGTTGGCCTCTGCCGTCCTCGGCGGTTGCGCCAGCCACCCCGACAGCGAACAGGCCTTGCAACAGGCGGGCAGCGACTTCCAGAAGGTCAAGGAAGACGCCAACGTGCTGCGCTTTGCGCCCAAGGACGTGATTCGCGCAGGTGAGTCCCTGGCTCGCGCCGACCGTTTGTCCAGCTACTGGGGCAGCGGCGCGGACGTGGCGCATTACGCCTACCTGAGCCAGCGCTACAGCGCCATTGCCCGTGAGCACACTGAGCAGGGGCTCAATGCCGAGCGCGGTACCAAGCTCGAACTGGAGCGTCAGCGCCTGCAATTGGCTCTGCGTGAAAACAAGCTGACCAGCGTGCAACAACAGGGCAAATGGCTAGAGCAGCAAATCGCCAGCCTGACCACCACCCAGACTGATCGCGGCCTGGTGATGACCCTGGGCGATATGCTGTTCGACACGGGTGAAGCCGAACTGGAAAACTCGGCCAATCGCACCGTGTTGAAGATCGTGCAGTTCCTGCAACTGAACCCCCGGCGCGTGGTGCGCATCGAGGGGTACACCGACAACACCGGCGGTGAGCAGGAAAACCTCAAGCTGTCCCGTGACCGAGCGCAGTCGGTGGCCGATGTGCTGATAGACCTGGGCATCGACGAAAAACGCATCCAGGTTGAAGGGTATGGCGACCAATATCCCGTGGAAGCTAATGCTTCCGAGCGGGGCAGGGCGCAAAACCGTCGGGTAGAGATCGTCTTCTCTGACGAAAAAGGCCAGTTGGGCGCAGCTCGCTAGAGCTCGACACAAATCAAAATGTGAAAGCCGGCCTGTGTGGGAGCGGGCTTGCTCGCGAATACGGTGTATCAGCCACTAAATCTGGAGACTGAAACACCGCATTCGCGAGCAAGCCCGCTCCCACATTTGGTTGGGGGTACCTCAGGAAATCTCTTCACCACCCCTACAGTTTTTACTGTCACTCCCGCCTGCGCTCGACTATTGTGGCAACTGTCCCCGTACACTTCTAAACTGTGCCGGTATGTTTCACACAAAAATAAAATACCCGTGAAATCGAGTGCTGCGTCATGACCAATCTGTTGCTCTACCAACGTATCGCCCAGCAGCTGGCTGAGGATATCCGACGCGGTGTCTATCAACCGGGCGAGCGCGTGCCTTCGGTGCGCAAGATGAGCTCCCAGCTCAATGTGAGCCACGCCACGGTATTGCAAGCCTATGCCAACCTGGAAGACCAGGGCCTGATTCGCGCGCGGCCACAGTCCGGTTACTACGTGCACCAGACCCCCGCGCTCACGGCACCTACGCCGGACATCGCGCGGGTCGAGCGCCCGGGGTTGGTCACCCGCAGCAGCATCATCCAGCAGGTGTTGGTCGAATCGCGCCGCGAAGGCGTGTTCCCGTTGGGCGCCGCCGTGCCGAGTGTGGATTATTTGCCGGTACGGGCACTGCACCAGCAATTGGCCAAGGTCACGCGCTTTCAGAGCCCACGGGCGTTCAGTTACATGTTCAGCCCAGGTTTCGAACCGTTGCGCCGTCAGGTGGCGATCCGCATGCGTGATGCGGGCGTGGTGGTGGACCCCTCCGAAGTGGTGATCACCCACGGTTGCGTCGATGCGTTACAAATGTCGCTGCGGGTGCTGACCCGTCCCGGCGACCTGATCGCCGCAGAATCACCGACCTATTACGGTTTGCTGCAACTGGCGGATTTGCTCGGCCTCAAGGTCATCGAGATCCCCAGCGACCCCTCCACAGGCATGAGTCTGGAAGCCCTGCAACTGGCGGCCAACCAGTGGTCGATCAAGGCCCTGGTGTTGACCACTCGCCTGAGCAACCCCCTGGGCGGCACCATGCCCGAGGAGCGACAAAAACAGTTGCTGCGCCTGGCATCGGATTTCGATATCCAGATCGTCGAGGACGATATCTACGGCGAGCTGATGTTCGAAGTCGGCCGCACCAAGGCGTTGAAAGCGTATGACCGCCTGGACCGGGTCATCTACTGCTCAAGTTTTTCCAAGACCTTGTCCCCCGGCGTGCGCATCGGTTGGATGATCGCCGGCAAATACCAGCAGGAGATCCAGCGCCTGCAGATGTTCAGCACCCATTCGGCCTGCAGCGTCACGCAGATGGGCGTTGCGGCGTACCTGGAGAACGGCGGTTACGACCGGCACCTGCGCTACATTCGTCAGGAATACCGCAAGAACCTCAACGCCTTCCAACTGGCGGTGCAGCAGTATTTCCCCGAAGGCACTCAGATGACTCGTCCAAGCGGTGGCTTCATCCTGTGGGTCAGTTTGCCGGGGCGGGTCAATACCCAGGAACTGCACGTGCGTGCCCTGCAACAGGGCATCAGCATCGCGCCGGGACTTATTTTCAGTAATACCGAGCAGTTCAACCACTGTATCCGCCTTAACTGCGGCACGCCGTGGAACCGCGAAGCAGAGCGCGCGCTGATGACATTGGGGATGCTGGCCAGCCAGTTATGCCAGGAAACGGCAGCGGGCTTTTGAGCCAAGGAACGGGGACAACTCCGGTAGCAGGCTAATCACCAGGCTTGTCATGCCGCGCACAACAAGCGAGCATATGGCCCTCTGCCGTTAAAGCTGTTGGCGATATGACCCCTATTTTTCGCGCTGTCATGGTGATTGGCCTGTTAAGTCTGTGCAACGTCGGCACCGTGCTGGCGGCATCGCCTGTGACACCAGACAAACCGGCTGCCAGCAGCCAGCAGAAGCCCCCCGCGAAAAAACCGGCGTCCGCCAAAAAAGCCCCCGAAACGAAGAAAAAAGCCGCCCCGGTAAAAAAACGTGCACCGATTGCAACCAAGTCCAAGTCGGCCCATGAAGTCGCGCAGACCAAATTGCCACCGGCACAGTTGGACCTGTCCCTGCCTTCTGACATGGTTCGGCACTTGCAACCCCTCGGCACCGTGCCCAAACCAAAGAGCGTGCCCTTGTTGCCGCCGATGTTTGGCGAAAAGCCTACCGACAACAGCGCCTTCCAGATCAACGGTCGCCTGCTCAGCAATGAGATGAAGCTGCAACTGCGCAACGAAGAACGCCGCGAGGTGGAAGGCGCCGCGTTGGAATTCGAGTTCAAGCAGTAAACTTTTCCCACAAACGTGACGTCGCTCTTCGACCATGTGTCGGAGACTGGTCGGTCATTTTTGTTTTCTGCGAAAAACCCCTGTTAGACCATTTTAAAACGGCTGTTTAAGGGCGTACTCTAGCCCGGCCATCCACATTGAGTCGTCGAGGACCTGCTGGTCATGAATTGCCGTGAAGGCTGTGGCGCTTGCTGCATCGCCCCCTCCATCAGTTCGCCCTTACCGGGAATGCCCCATGGCAAACCTGCGGGCGAACGCTGCCTGCACCTGTCGGTCGAACAGCTATGCCAGCTGTTCGGACAACCGGAGCGACCGGCGGTGTGCAGTGATTTCAAGGCAGACATCGAGGTCTGTGGCACCGACCAAGCCGATGCGATCCGGTTGATCGGCTGGTGGGAGCAAATGACGGCGGCTTGATGGGCTTTACTATCGGAACTTCAACAATAAGGAATACAACAATGGGTTCGCTGAAACGAATGGCTGTGTTGTGCGGTTTTACGGTGTTGTTTGCTGCCACTGCCCAGGCTGAGGATTGGCAAGTCGCCAAGGACGAAGACGGTATCAAGGTGTCCCTGAGCGAAATTGCCGGCTCCAAGTACAAGGCGTATCGCGGCGTTACCACGATCAAGGCGCCAGTTGCCAAGATCCAGGCGCTGCAGGAAGACGTGGTCGGTGCCTGCTCCTGGATCCACGAGTGCAAGTCGCAAAAGCTGCTCAAGACCGAGGGTGACAAGAGCTGGACCTACACGCAGTTCAAGGCTCCGTTCCCAGTGACCGACCGTGATTCCATCCTGGAAATCACCACCAGCAAGGCCGCTGACGGCACCGTCACCCGCAAGCTGCTGGAAGTGCCTACCTATCAGCCAGAAGTGAAAGGCTATGTCCGCGTGGCGCAGGTGGACGGCTACTGGAAACTGGTACCCAAAGGCGACAACCTCACCGAAGTCACCTACCAAGTGCACACCGAGCCAGGCGGCAGCGTGCCATCGTGGTTGGCCAACAAGTTTGTGGTGGACGCGCCGTTCAACACCTTGAAAGCCCTGAAAGACCACGCTGAAAAATAAGCGCAACTGATCCGGTGCCTCCGGCCTTGAGTGGAACGTTTGGCGAGCCCTCAAGGTCCAGATAGATGTAAGCCCACACACGGGTTTTATCGAGGAGGCACCGATGCAAAAGTGGCAAATTACCTTCGTTGATGATCATGGTCAGAAAACCGTGGAAGAGGTGACCTGCGATCAAAAGCCCAGCCTCGAAGACGCTGCGCACATGATTCGCAGCAAGCTGGTGCCCATCGCCGCCGAGCTCGACCTCAATGACCTTGAGGGCCGCAAGCCCGAGCCGACCGTCAAGATCCTCAAAGACCAGAACAGTATCCAGATCCTCGACATCTCTCCTGCCGCCTGAACATTCCCTGTCAGCCCTTAAAGCGCCTCTGGTGGAGGTGATAGCTTCGCGCTACTCTGCAATCGAGATCAGCGAATGAATCGCTAAGGTCTGGTCTTGTCAGCTACATGCTTGTTTTCCAGCGGTGATGTCAGTGCCGTAGCACCCACGCTCGTACGGCGTGGGCTTCGGGAAGCACGGAAAGTCTATCCATCGGTTTGAGGAGGACGTTTCATGAGCACAGCCTATCAAGAAGACATCAGCACCAACGTTCTGCGCCGCATGAAAGAAGGCGGCTTCGACTTCTCACGTTTCCACCCCATCGAGTTCTACGCCATTTTCCCGGATGAGGAACGTGCGCGCAGGGCTGCGGGTCGGTTTCGTGGGGAATCCCTGAATGCCCAGGTCAGTGCGCGCGACGATGGCGCCTGGTACCTGGAACTGAGCAAAATCATGTTCGCTACCTACGACGGCATAGGAGACTTCGAGCAAGACTTTGAGGCGGTGGTCGAGCCGCTGGGCGGGATCATCGAAGGATGGGGCGTCAAGCAGGAGGTGCGTGGTTTACCCATGTAGTTGCATGAAAAACACAGCGTATCGGCTGACCTTTGGGTCGGCCGTTTTTGTTTGTGCGGTGGGAAAACTATTCGGAACTTGCGCGCCACTTTCGCGCACCAAAAAAAAGGCCACCCAAGAGGGTGGCTTAAAGGGAAGAGTGGAGGGCTGAAGCTGTAGGACGAGTCCTGTTCAGCAGATGGGGCCGATTATCCGCAGGCCAGGTCGGGCAGTGAAATCAACTCTGGCTATGCTGTTGATAGTCAAAGCCCGCATTACGATGAAGCGCACCACAGGACAGCGGGCATTCTGCGCACCAGGACGGTGCGATTAGATCCCTGTGTTTATTCAACTCACTGATTTTTAAGTGTTTATGCCGCTGGCACGGGCCTTGCGATGGTTCTTGCGCCCGGGTGACAAGGAGTTCGGCATGATCCGCACTTATTACGACGAAATGTACGATGGGGCAGGCCAGGTCCGCCCTCACTACCGCGAGTTCGCCCGCTGGTTGGCTGAAACCCCGCCAGAATTGCTGGCGCAGCGCCGGCGTGAAGCAGATTTGCTGTTTCACCGCGCCGGCATCACCTTCACGCTGTACGGGGACGAACAGGGCACCGAGCGGCTGATTCCCTTCGACACCATCCCACGCAGCATTCCAGCCAGCGAATGGCGGATTGTCGAGCGCGGCTGCATCCAACGGGTCAAGGCGCTGAACATGTTTCTCGCCGACCTCTATCACGAGCAGCGCATCATCAAGGCCGGGATCATTCCCGCCGAGCAGGTGCTGGCCAACGAGCAATACCAACTGGCGATGCAGGGCCTGGATCTGCACCGCGACCTGTATTCCCACATATCCGGTGTCGACCTCGTACGTGATGGCGACGGCACCTACTACGTGCTGGAAGACAACCTGCGTACGCCGAGCGGTGTCAGCTACATGCTCGAAGACCGCAAAATGATGATGCGCCTGTTCCCCGAGCTGTTTGCGGCCCAACGCATCGCACCGATCGATCACTACCCCAACCTGCTGCTCGACACCCTTAAAAGCTCCAGCCCCCTGGATAACCCCAGCGTGGTGGTGCTGACCCCTGGGCGTTTCAACAGCGCGTTCTTTGAACATGCGTTCCTCGCCCGGGAAATGGGCGTGGAGTTGGTCGAAGGCGCCGATCTGTTCGTACGCGACGACCGCGTGTTCATGCGCACCACCGATGGCCCCAAAGCCGTGGACGTGATCTACCGTCGGCTTGACGATGCTTTCCTCGACCCGCTGGCTTTCAACCCGGATTCCATGCTCGGCGTGCCTGGCCTGCTCGCGGCCTATCGGTGCGGCAACGTGGTGCTGGCCAATGCCATCGGCACTGGGGTGGCGGATGACAAGTCGGTGTATCCATTCGTCACCGAGATGATCCGTTTTTACCTGGATGAAGAGCCGATCCTGAAGAACGTTCCGACATTCCAATGCCGTAAGCCCGACGAACTGTCCCACGTACTGGCCAACCTGCCGGACTTGGTGGTGAAGGAAACCCAAGGCTCCGGCGGCTACGGCATGCTGGTGGGGCCGGCGTCCACGGCGGCGGAAATCGAAGCCTTCCGCGCGCGTATCAAAGCCAAGCCCCATGCGTATATCGCCCAGCCGACCCTGTGTTTATCCACGTGCCCGACGTTTGTCGAAAACGGCATTGCACCACGCCATATCGACCTGCGCCCGTTCGTGTTGTCTGGCAAGGAAACCCGCGTGGTGCCTGGCGGCTTGACCCGCGTAGCGCTGCGAGAAGGCTCGCTGGTGGTGAACTCGTCCCAGGGCGGCGGCACCAAAGACACCTGGGTGGTAGAGGACTGAATGCCATGCTGAGTAGAACTGCCTCGGATTTGTACTGGATGTCGCGCTATCTGGAGCGTGCGGAAAACCTCGCGCGCATGCTCGATGTCAGCTATTCGCTGTCGCTGATGCCCCAAGATGGGCATGGCGATGGCCTGCACGAACTGGCCATGCCGTTGCTGATCACCGGCACCCTGGAGGATTACCACGAGCGCCACGGCGAACTGCACGCCGAACGCTTGCTGCACTTCTTTGCCTTGGACGCGGCCAACCCGGCGAGCATCTACAGCTGCCTCGGCGCCGCGCGGGCCAGCGCCCATGCGGTGCGTGGGCGAATTACGGCGGACATGTGGGAAAACATCAACGCCACCTGGCTGGATATTCGCGATATCGCCCAGCAAGGCTTGAGCCGCTACGGCATGAGCCGGTTCTGTGAGTGGGTCAAGGAGCGCTCCCATCTGTTTCGCGGTGCGACTTACGGCACGATCATGCGCAACGATGCCTTTCGCTTCATTCGCCTGGGCACGTTTATCGAACGAGCCGACAACACCCTGCGCCTGCTGGACGCCCGCTACGAGATGGCCGGCGACCGCGCCGAAGCCGTCACCGATGGCACGGCGCACGCCTACTATCAGTGGAGCGCCTTGCTGCGAGCGCTGTCGTCGTTCGAGGCTTACACCGAGATCTATCGTGATGCGCCGGGCGCCCGCCAAGTAGCCGAATTGTTGCTGTTGCGCGCCGATGTACCGCGTTCGTTGCGGGCCTGCAGCGAGGAGATCGATCAGATCCTTGCCAGCTTGCCCGGCCTCAACGGCCGCCCGGCCCAG
Organism: Pseudomonas cremoris; assembly: GCF_014230465.1. The sequence continues at coordinate 666,553 of NZ_JAAXCY010000001.1, read as the reverse complement.
CGCCTGGCCGCCGAGATGGACGCGCGCCTGCGCTTTACCGCGATCGACGAAATTCTGGAGGAAGGCCTGCACGCCTGGCTGACCGATTTCATTCCCTTGGTCCGCCAGTTGGGCGACGCCATCTACAGTTCCTACCTGGAGGCCGCATGAGACTCTCCATCAGTCACGAAACCACCTACCACTATGACGACCAAGTCCGCGCCAGCATCCAGTATCTGCGCCTTACGCCCCACGACAGTGAGCGCCAGCACGTCCTTAGCTGGCAGCTCGACTTGCCCCGCCCGGTGCGTGCGCAGGTGGACCCATTCGGCAACATCCTGCATGTACTGACCCTGGATGAACCCCACGACGCCATCATCATCGGCGCCCGTGGCCAGGTGGATATCGACGAGTTGCGCGAGGCCGAACATGAAAGCCAGTCGGCGTTCCCGTTTCTGCGCAGCACACGCCTGACCGAGCCGGACGATGCTCTGCGCCGTTTTGCCGAGCAGCACTGCCATCAACGACGCGACCGCACGGCGTTGATCGACCTGATGCAGGCGCTCAACCAGGCGATGGTCTACACCCCTGGTGCCACCGAAGTCGACACCAGCGCCGCCCAAGCCTTCGCCGGGCGTGCGGGCGTGTGCCAGGACCACACCCACGCGTTCCTGGCTTGCGCGCGCAGCCTCGGGATTCCGGCGCGGTATGTGTCAGGGTATTTGTACACCGAAGACAGCGCACACCTGGCCAGCCACGCCTGGGCCGAAGCCTGGCTGGACGACGCTTGGTATAGCTTTGATGTGACCAACCAGTTGGCAAGGCCGGAGCGGCATTTGAAGCTGGCGGTAGGGCTGGATTACCTCGACGCCTGCCCGGTACGCGGCATGCGCCGTGGCGGTGGGCATGAGCAGATGCATGCCAAGGTGTTTGTGGCGCCGACGCCGGTTATTTCTGTGCAACAGCAATAATCTCCAAAACGCAGCAGATCTCCTGTGGGAGCGGGCTTGCTCGAAAAGGCGGTGGTTCAGTTAGAGCATTTTTGACTGACACATCGCCTTCGCGAGCAAGGGGACTGTTTTGGACTCAGGGCTGTTGTTTGCGGCTGGCCATATGCTTCAAATACCCCACCAGCAACTCCAGCTCATTGTCCGGCAACACACTGGTCGCAAACGCCGGCATCTTCGCCTGCGGCCAGTGCCGCAAGCTCTGCGGGTCACGGATATAACGCTTGAGGAAATCGCCGCCGAAATATTCAGTAGGGTTGTAGGGAATATTCAAGTCCGGCCCCACCTGCGCGTCACCCGCACCATTGAGGCGGTGGCAGGCCAGGCAGTTCTTCTGGAACAACCCAAAGCCCTGGTTGATCGGGTCATTGGCCGCCAGTTTCGGGTCTGGCAGCAGGGCTGGAAAACGCTCAGCCACCGTCTTCAACTGCTTAATCCCGGAGATCTGGAACGGCCACTGCTCCGGGCTGATATGCCCGGCTTGGGGGTTAGTCCACACCAGGTAAAACGGCCCAGCACTCGGCTTGCCCTCTGCCAGTGCAGGCCACGGCTGCGCCGGGTCTTCCACCGCCAGCCACGCACGAGCGCCTTTTTGTTCCAGCAGCGGCGCGGCGGCGAGTTCGGCGGCGAATCCATCCAGGGCAACGGCCTGCAGATGACTCTTCGGCTCAAGCCCCGGTAGGAGCACTGCCAGCGGTACTGCGCGATAGGTCATGGTGCGCTTGTAGGACACGTCGTCGATGATCTGTACGGTTTGCACGTCGGGGTGCTTGAGCAGGTCGGCGGTCTGCCAGGTCTTGCTGGCGTGGTCCAGTTCGAGGGTCAGTTGCGCCGCCGAAACCGGCAGGGCGATTAACAAGGCGAGGAGGGCGAGGATCGATTTCAAGAGGAAGGCCCGATGCAAGGTGGCGATGGGGCTCACGATACCGGAAATCTGCATGCAAAAAGGCAGCCCCTGCAGGACCGCTATGCGCAATGTCCCGGCAGGTGCTGCCAAAAACTGCAGTCCTGATGCTGTGTGTGCATGGAATGTGGCGGTTGAGGGGTCACCCAATAACCTTGGTTAAATTGGGCAAGATCAGAATCAGTGTGGTGGCGAAGAGAATAAGTCCCGCCTGGCGTACTTTCGTATGTTTGAACATGGCTGACTGCCTTTTGTTGTTATTCCTGAGCGTCAAATGCGTGCCGGTCAATTTCAGTATCGCGGTGTGACGTGACACTTTTCTTACAGCTGCTCCAGCAAAACCCGGCAGCAACCTCCTACTGATTCAACCTTAGAGCCCTCGTTCTGCGTGGCTTAGATCCATTTCATATCAGCTAAGCCGAATTTGCGCTTAAAACGGCATGAGGCCTAACGCCATCTTGGCGCCAGCCCCTTGGCTAGACAGCTAAAACGATTAATCACCCAACGGCGTCGGGTGCCTACCGTTCGTCCGAGCGAGAGGGTCAAAAGCAATGAGCGCATCCGTCATTGAAACCGTGTCAATCGGGCCTAAGGTAGGGGCACACACGCACAGCGGTTCGAGGACGTCATGACCCAAGCTTTGATCTTTGATGCGATACGCACGCCCCGTGGCAAAGGCAAGGCCGACGGCGCCTTGCACAGTGTCAAACCGGTAAACCTGGTGGCCAGCTTGCTCACCGCGCTGGCCCAACGCAGCGACCTCGATACCCATCAAGTCGATGACATTGTCCTCGGCTGCGTCACCCCGATAGGCGACCAGGGCGCCGACATCGCCAAGACCGCCGCCTTAGTGGCGGACTGGGACATCAGCGTCGCCGGCGTGCAAATCAACCGCTTCTGCGCCTCGGGCCTGGAAGCGGTGAACCTTGGCGCGATGAAAGTGCGTTCCGGGTTCGAAGACCTGGTGGTGGTCGGTGGCGTCGAGTCCATGTCCCGCGTGCCCATGGGCAGTGATGGCGGGGCCTGGGTGCTCGACCCGCAGACCAATATGCACAGCCACTTCACCCCTCAAGGCATCGGTGCGGATTTGATCGCCACCCTCGAAGGCTTCACCCGCCAGGACGTCGACGCCTTCGCCTTACATTCCCAGCAGAAAGCCGCCAGGGCCCGCGCAGACGGTTCCTTCAACAAATCGCTGATCGCGGTGCAGGACCAGAACGGCATTGTGCTGCTGGATCACGATGAATTTATCCGTGCCGACTCCACCCTCGACGGCTTGGGCAAGCTCAAGCCGAGCTTTGAGATGATGGGGCAAATGGGCTTCGACGCCACCGCATTGCGGGTCTACAGCCATGTGGAGCGCATCAACCACGTGCACACGCCGGGCAACAGTTCCGGCATTGTCGACGGCGCGGCGCTGATGTTGATCGGCTCTGAGGCGAAGGGCCGCGAGTTGGGCCTGCAGCCCAGGGCGCGCATCGTCGCGACAGCGGTGACCAGCACCGACCCGACCATCATGCTCACCGGCCCCGCGCCCGCTACGCGCAAGGCCTTGGCCAAGGCCCGCCTGCGGGTCGAGGACATCGACCTGTTTGAAGTGAATGAAGCGTTCGCGTCGGTGGTGCTCAAGTTCATCAAGGACATGGGCATCGATGCCGGGCGGGTCAACGTCAACGGTGGCTCCATCGCCATGGGCCACCCGCTGGGCGCTACGGGTTGCGCGATTCTGGGCACCTTGCTCGATGAATTAGAGGCGCGCCAACAGCGCTACGGCCTGGCCACCCTGTGTGTCGGTGGTGGGATGGGCATCGCCACGATTATTGAACGCCTCTGAGCCCAAGGAATTTGTCATGACCCAAGCCATTCGTTACGAAAAAGGCCAGGACCAGATCGTGGTGCTGACCCTCGACATGCCTGGCCAGAGCGCCAACACCATGAACGGTGCGTACCGCGAAGCCATGGCCGCCACCGTTACACGCCTGGAGGCGGAAAAAGACACGCTGGCCGGGGTAGTCATCACTTCGGCTAAAAAGACGTTCTTTGCCGGCGGTGACCTCAATGAGTTGATCAAGGTCGACAAGGCCCACGCCAAGGACTTCTACGACGGCGTGCTGGTACTGAAAGCGCAGCTGCGCCGCCTGGAAACCCTCGGCAAACCGGTGGTGGCCGCGATCAACGGTGCGGCCTTGGGCGGCGGTTGGGAGATTTGCCTGGCGTGCCATTACCGGGTCGCGCTGGACGACAAGTCGGTGCAACTTGGCTTGCCGGAAGTGACCTTGGGCCTGCTGCCGGGCGGCGGCGGAGTGGTGCGCATGGTGCGCATGTTGGGGTTGGAAAAGGCCTTGCCGTATTTGCTGGAAGGCAAAAAGGTGCGACCACAGCAGGCGCTGCAAGCGGGATTGATTCATGCGCTTGCAGCAGACCGCGACGAGCTGCTGGCCAAGTCCCGCGCGTGGATTCTGGCCAACCCGGAGGCCAGGCAGCCTTGGGACAACAAGGCCTATCAGATCCCCGGCGGCACGCCATCGAGCCCGAAGATGGCGCAGATGCTTGCCATTGCACCGTCGATCTTGCGCAGCAAGACCAACGGTTGTTTCCCCGCTCCGGAGAAGATTCTCTGTGCTGCCGTCGAAGGCGCGCAGGTGGATTTTGACACCGCCCACCTGATCGAAACCCGTTATTTCACCGAACTGGTGACGGGCCAAGTGGCGAAAAACATGATTGGCACCTTCTGGTTCCAGCTCAATGAGATCAACGCAGGCAGTTCGCGCCCGCGAGGTTTTACGCCCTATGTGACGCGTAAGGTCGGTGTATTGGGCGCCGGGATGATGGGGGCGGGCATTGCTTATGTCAGCGCCAGTGCGGGCATCGAAGTGGTGCTCAAGGACATCAACCTGGCGGCGGCCGAGAAGGGCAAGGCACATTCGGCAGCGTTGCTGGACAAGAAGGTCAGCCGTGGGCAATTGGCCGCCGAGCAGCGCGAAACCATCTTGTCGCGGATTCTTCCCACGGCGTCCGATACCGATCTGGCCGGTTGCGACCTGATCATCGAGGCGGTGTTTGAAGACCGTGAGCTCAAAGCCAAAGTCTCCGTCGCCGCCCAAAGCGTGGTCGGCGCCGACGCAGTCATCGCCTCTAACACTTCAACCTTGCCCATCAGCGGATTGGCCAAGGCGGTGCCCGATCAAGCCAAATTCATCGGCCTGCATTTTTTCAGCCCAGTGGACAAAATGCCCTTGGTGGAGATCATCAAGGGAGCCCAAACGTCAGATGAAACCCTCGCCCGGGGTTTCGATTTCGTGCTGCAAATCAAGAAAACGCCGATTGTGGTCAACGACAGTCGCGGCTTCTTCACGTCGCGCGTGTTCGGCACCTTTACCAACGAAGGCATCGCCATGCTCGGCGAAGGCGTGCCCGCGCCGATGATCGAGACCGAAGCACGCAAGGCCGGCATGCCGGTGGGGCCGTTGGCGGTGTCGGATGAAGTGTCCCTCAGCCTCATGAGCCATATCCGACAGCAGGCGACCAAGGATCTGCAGGCGGAAGGCAAAGCCTTGCCGAACCATCCTGCGACGGCGGTGATCGACTTGTTGGTGAACGAGTACAAGCGCACGGGCAAGGCGGCGGGCGGCGGTTTTTACGACTATCCCGCCGGTGGCCCAAAGCACCTGTGGCCCGAGCTTAAACACCGTTTTGAACGGCCCGATCAACGCATCTCGCCGCAGGATGTGCGCGACCGTCTACTGTTCATCCAGGCCATCGAGACCGTGCGGTGTGTGGAGGAGGGCGTGTTGATGTCCACGGCGGATGCCAACGTCGGTTCCATCTTCGGCATCGGCTTTGCCGCGTGGAGCGGTGGCGCGTTGCAGTTCATCAACCAGTACGGTTTGGACGACTTCATCGCGCGGGCGCGTTATTTGGCGGAGCAGTATGGCGAGCGTTTTGCGCCTCCTGCGTTGTTGCTGGAGAAAGCCGCACGGGGCGAAGTCTTCCGGTGATATCTCTGTAGGAGCGAGCACGCTCGCTCCCATGGGGACTTGCTTTACCGACAGGTTTCAAGGCAGGCTTGGGTGTGCATTATTCCCATCACCGTGTCAGGTATTTTTTATGTCGCTACGCGTCTGCATTCTGGAAACCGATGTCCTGCGCCCGGAGTTGGTGGATCAATATCAGGGCTACGGGCATATGTTCCAGCGTCTGTTCTCCCAGCAGCCGATTGCGGCCGAGTTCACCGTGTACAACGTGATGGACGGCGACTACCCCGCTGACGACCAGGTGTTCGACGCTTATCTGGTCACCGGCAGCAAGGCCGACTCATTCGGCACCGACCCGTGGATCCAGACCCTCAAGACCTACCTGCTAAACCGCTACGAGCGTGGCGATAAGTTGCTGGGCATCTGCTTCGGTCACCAACTGCTTGCGCTGCTGCTGGGCGGTAAGAGCGAGCGTGCCAGCCAGGGCTGGGGCGTGGGCATCCACAACTATCAAATGGCCGCCAAGGCGCCGTGGATCAGCCCGGTGGTAGAGGAACTGACGCTGCTGATCAGCCACCAGGACCAAGTCACCGCGCTGCCGGAAAACGCCACCGTTATCGCCTCCAGCGATTTCTGCCCGTTCGCCGCCTACCACATCAATGACCAAGTGCTGTGCTTCCAAGGCCATCCGGAATTCATCCACGATTACTCCCGCGCCCTGCTGGATATTCGCCAGCAGAACCTCGGTGAGCAGATCTACACCCGCGGCGTGGCCAGCCTGGAACATGACCACCACGGCGTCACCGTGGCGGAATGGATGATGCGCTTTGTGGCACACAAGCCGGACGCGGCGGCTTAAAGCCAGCCCGACCGCTTGAAGCTGGCCCACAGGCCGGTGCAACCCACCGCGATAAACCCGAGCACCGCAAAGTAGCCGTAGTGCCATTGCAGCTCGGGCATGTTCTGGAAGTTCATCCCATAAATCCCTGCCACCGCTGTGGGGAAGGCGAGTATCGCCGCCCAGGCGGCGAACTTGCGCTGCACCACGCTCTGGCGCGAGGCCTCCAACAGCACACCGATCTCGATGGTCTGGCTGGCAATGTCGCGCAAGGTGGTGAGGTCTTCCATCTGCCGCGTTACGTGGATCTGCACGTCACGAAAATACGGGCGCATGTTCTTGTCGATAAACGGGAAGCTCAGCTTCTGCAACTCCTGGCTGATCTCCACCATCGGCGCCACATAGCGCTTGAGCCGCAGCACGTCACGGCGCAGGCCGTGGAGATTCTGGATATCGCGCTCGTTCAGCGAGCTGCACAGCACGTTGCGCTCCAGCTCATCGATCTCGGCGTGGATGGCTTCGCTGACCGGCTGGTAGTTTTCGGTGACGAAATCCAGCAGCGCATACAGTACGAAATCTTCCCCATGCTCCAGCAGCAATGGCCGTGCCTCACAACGCTGGCGCACAAAACCGTAGGACGCCGAGTGGCCGTTGCGCGCCGTGATGATGTAGCCGTTGCCGGCAAAAATATGGGTCTCGATAAACTCCAGCTTGCCGTTCTCGCGCACTGGGGAATAGGTGACGATAAACAGCGCATCGCCGAAGGTTTCAAGCTTGGGACGGCTGTGTTTTTCCAGGGCGTCTTCGATGGCCAGCTCATGCAGGTTGAACTGGCGTTGCAGGTTGGCCAGCTCCTGGGCGCTGGGTTCTTCCAGGCCTATCCACACAAAGTGATCGGGTTTGGCGGCCCAGGCCGCGCCTTCATCCAGGGTGATATCCCTGACTTTCTTACCGGCGCTGTAGACAGCGGCCGCAACAACTCTACCCATGGTGCTGATCACTTCTTATTGGGAGGACAGGTGTTGGGCAGCTTAGCCTGAATGACGTTCCCTTGCGGATGGGCTTTTGTAGTGAGCGAGCTTGCTCGCGCTGGGGTGCAACGCGCGCCCAATCAGACCGCCCCCAACTCCCGATCCATCTGAGCAATACACGCCTCCATCTGCGCCTGACACGCCTGCATCAACCCCGGAACGTCATCCGCCGTCATACCAGCCGTGGGAATTGGCGGCAACGAGCGTATGAGCACATCCCCACTGTTCCAACGATTGAGCCGCATCTGCGTAACGTAATTGCTCACGCACACCTGCACGATCGGCACCCCGGCGGCAATCGCCATGTGAAACGCGCCTTTCTTGAACGGCAGCAAGCCTTTGCCCAGGTTGCGCGTGCCTTCCGGGAACACCCAGATCGACGTGTCCTCATGTTGCAAGGTGTGGGTGGTGGTGAGCATCGCCCGGCGCGCCTTGTGCGCATTGCCACGGTCGATCAACACATTGCCCGCCAGCCAGAACAACTGACCGAACAGCGGTACCCATTTCAAGCTCTTCTTGGCGATACACACCGTGCGATGGGGCACCACATTGCCAAACACAAACAGGTCATAGTTGGACTGATGGTTGGCGACAACCACGCAGGTGCCAGGCTTATTGCGCAGCGAGTCCACGTCGGTCTTCACGTTCAACCCCAGGATCCGCATGGCCGGCACGGCATAGAGGCGCGCGCACAGGCGGCTGTTGTCCGGGTTGAACGGCCGGCAGATGCCAACCAGCACGCCAAGCACGCCAGCGATCATAAAATGCAGGCCCATCAACAACATACGTAACAGGAAAAGCATCGACACGGCCTATCGAGACAAAAGGTGGCGCAGTGTACGGATGTGCACTGTATTCGGCAATTAGCCCGGTAGAGGTAGGAGATAGGCGATGTTTAAGTACATGTTTCAACATCTACTGACACCGCCCGGCTAGAGCGGCTAAAGACATTTCTGGTTTGCTTGTAAGAAAAAGCCCGACACTAGGTCGGGCTTTAGCGTTGTAGCTGTAAGGGCTTAGCTCAGAATGTGGCCCTGGTCCTGGATGATCGCGTCATCCAACGCCTCCAGCAGCGCCTTACGCACTTTCAGTTTGGTGTGCTTGTGGGCGTTCATATTGATCTTCTTCAATTGACGCGCCGCTTCCAGCGCCGCCGCATGCAACTCCTCCGGTGCCACCACTTTATCGAGGAAACCGGCCACTACGGCGCCCTGCGGGTCGAACATCTCGGCGTTGATCACCGAGCGCTGGAACGCCGCCTTGCTCAGGCGATCCTGCGCCAGCTCAATCCCGGCGTGGTGCATGGTCATGCCGATGGCCACTTCATTCAGGCCGATGCTGAACGGGCCTTCCACACCAATCCGATAATCCGCCGACAGCAACAAAAAGGCACCCTTGGCAACCGCATGCCCAGGGCACGCCACAATCACCGGGAACGGATGCGACAACAAGCGACGCGCCAGCGTCGAGCCGGAAGTCACCAGGCCGATCGCCTCTTTGGGCCCTGCAGTCATCACCTTCAAATCATAACCACCGGACAAAATCCCCGGCGTGCCGGTGATCACCACCACCGCGCGATCTTTCTCCGCCTGGTCCAACGCTTCATTAAACGCACTGACCACCGCCGGAGAAATGGCATTCACCTTGCCGTTGCTCAAGGTCAGGGTCGCGATACCGTCTTCGAGGTGGTAAGCAATCAACTCACTCATGACGCGGTTCCTTGTAGGACTTGTTATAGAAGGGCATGCACAGACGTTACCCACCACGCCCGCCCCGGTAAAGCGCCATGACTGACTACCCAGTCAGACATTTCCCGCACGCAGGCTGCTACACAGCCCACGGCAGGGCCTAACAACCGCCCCAGACACATGCAGCATATGCCTGAGAATGGCAGAAACACCGCCCCTTGCCGGGCGCGTAACGGCATAACCCGCTAACCGCATGAAAATTCTGAAAAAAACCTTTGCCATCGGAAAGGCTTTCGACTACATTAGCGCGCCTCGACAGACTGAACTGGTTTGACGAGATACGGTGAAGTGTCCGAGTGGCTTAAGGAGCACGCCTGGAAAGTGTGTATACAAGAAATTGTATCGAGAGTTCGAATCTCTCCTTCACCGCCAAATTGATAAAACGCAAACCCCTGATTTTCCTAGAGAAAGTCGGGGGTTTGTGGTTTTTGGCATGCTAAAAATGGCCCCATGGGACCACCATGGGACTGGCGCTCTATTTTGGTGCGGAAAGGAGGCTGATCACTCGTTGCGCTGAAGAGGGTATTTCATCTGTCTGGCCACGACTTTGCCCACAGTAGTTTTTCTTCTGGCAGTGCTGGCTTTGCAGTCCAATGGAAAGCAAAGCCAGTGTCTTTCAAGATCGAACTAAACTGCGTTCGAACGCTTTGATGCTCATGTTTCTACTTCGGCATCAACACTGTATCGATCACGTGAATCACCCCGTTGGACTGCATGACATCGGCGATAGTAATAGCTGCTTTACCGCCTTTAGCGTCCTCCACCCACAACTTGCCATCGTGCAGCCAGACCGTCAGCGACTCGCCTTGAACAGTTTTCAGCGTGACTTTGCCGCCATGCATTTTGGCATCGTCCATGAGTTGCTTAGCGGTATGAGTGCCAGCGACCACGTGATAGGTGAGGACCTTGGTCAGATCGGCTTTGTGTTCCGGCTTGACCAGTGTGTCGACTGTGCCAGCAGGCAATTTGGCGAAGGCCTCATTGGTGGGGGCGAAGACCGTGAATGGCCCTTTGCTGTTAAGCGTATCTACTAGGCCGGCAGCCTTGACCGCTGCGACGAGCGTCGTATGGTCTTTAGAGTTGACGGCGTTTTCTACGATGGTTTTGCTTGGATACATGGCTGCGCCGCCAACCATTACGGTATCGGCGGCGTAGCTGACTCCAGTGCCAACGCAAAAGAGAGTGAAGCAGGCCATAGCAATGCGTTTGATGAGCGTATGCATGATGCGTCTCCTAGATTCTTCGACCCCATCCAATGAGGGGTGATTGATTTACGTAGAAGACGGCGAACTGGATGCACGCAGTGAAAAAATAAATATAGAGAGGTGAGACTTTCTAATAACGCCGTTTATGTTCAAAAGGCCCCTGCACCATAACTAGGTGTGGGGGCCTTTTTTTGTGTGCGTGGAAACCACAACCCCTGAGTCTGGTGTGCCATGAACCTCAGCATTGGTTTTACATACTGCACTCCGATTACTCGAAAAAACGAGATCTCAAACGCGACAATCCTGTCCCATCCGATGCTGCGAACCTGCGCCACTTCGACCGGCGGGGCACACAGGTTCCGCTTGCCTAGCCTTGAACTGCCTTTACAACGCGTTCAGCATTCCACTGGTTCTGTGCGACGACTGCCTGCCGTGCCTTGGCGAGCACGAAGCCTGAATTTCTATCGCCTATCAAAAAATCACCGACTTTTTGAAATCACTCCACTCATGTACTCATTCAAATCGCGAAAATCCTTAACCCTCCAATCAAACGGCGCCAGCTTCACACCATTCTCCCGCAAGGTTCTTGGAATCAAGTCTCCATTGGGACGAAGTATTATCGACGACACAATAACGCCCGGATAATCATTGAGCCGTTTCTTGAAAGCTGCTGCCGTCAGGTTGGGTGTGGGAGGATTGCTTTTGTTAGCCAACGGCCCTGTAGCCTTCAAATCTGCTCCATGGCACATAGCGCATCTCTGCAAGTAGATGTTCTTCCCGTTAACATTGTCCGCAACGGACAGTGATGTTTGAGCCAGCGATAAAAAACCCAGCGAAGCGATAAATACTATTTTCATTCTTATAAGGTCTTGTTGAATAAGTCAGATCTACGTCGAGGGCAACCCCCCTAGATGCCGGATCTTCAATGCCGATGCCGATGATGCACATCCGGAAAATGCGCATGGCTATGCCGCACCGGGCTGTGCACATGCACATGACTATGCGGCTGCGCCGGGTCCCATTCAAACCCATGCTCATGCTGGTGATGCTCATCGTGCACATGCCGATGCCCGTGTTCCGTCGCTTCGTGCTGATGTTCATGGGCATGGCGTTCCGTTAGGTGCAGCCACAACCCCACGGCCATCAGCGCCGAGGCAAGCCAGAACGCTGCCGTTACCGACTCGCCCAGCACCAGCAGTGCAATCGCAGCTCCCAGGAATGGGGCGGTCGAGAAGTAAGCCCCCGTGCGTGCGCTGCCTAGCCCGCGCAGTGCCAGCACGAACATGACCAGGCTGATGCCGTATCCCAGAAAGCCCACCAGCAAGATCGGCGCGAGTTGCGCCGGCGCAGGAATCTGTGCGCCGAGGTGCAGCGCCAGGCCGCAGTTCACCAAGCCCGCGATCAGGCCTTTGGCGCCAGCGATAAACACTGCGTCAGAGGCGGACACTTTGCGCGTCAGGTTGTTATCAATGCCCCAGCACAGGCAGGCCAATGCAACCGCGAAGGGGCCTGTCCAATCGTGGCTGGCTCCGCTGCCGTCAGACCAGGACAGCGCCAAACCGCCCAGCACGATGACGATCATCCCGAGGACGATGCGGCGGTCGGCGTTTTCCTTGAATACCAGCCAGGCGATCAGTGCGGTAAGCACCGATTCTAGGTTGAGCATCAGGGAGGCGGTTGCGCCTGCGGTGCGCGTCAGCCCGAACATCAGCGCCACTGGCCCGAGGATGCCACCGAACGCGATGGCCCCGAGCAGCCAGGGCCATTCCGATGGGCTGAGACCGGTGGGTTTCCATCCGCGATCACGCACCAGGCGAACGCCGGCGAGGCCGACGCCGCTGCCGAGGTAGAGCAGGCCGGCGAGCAGCACGGGCGACAGGCCCAGCCCGAGGCTTTTGGCCAGCGGTGTGCTGGCGCCGAAAAGCGCAGCGGCGGCGAGGGCGTAGACGATGCTGAGGTTCATGGGCGGTCCTCGGAAGTTGCTCCGATCATACGACTTATGCGGTGTTATTCATGCCTGTACATACACCCAAGCCGTCAGCCCGGACGACAGGCTTACTGCCACTCGTTTGTAGTCCGACACCTCATACGCGTCTGCTGCTGCCAACTCCGCGTCGGTGATTTGGAACACCGACCCCTCAACCTTGGCGCCTGGTTCGGTAGTCGGTGCAACGATGGGGTGATGGGTCTTGCCGCTGCTCGCCAAAACCTGCGGGTCGGTGATCTCTACCCAGCTTTTCGAATAGCCCAGCATGGCGTCGTGTTGGCCGACCAGTTCCCTGCCGAAGTTGGCGAGTTGCACGGCCTTGTCCTGCAACGTGCCGTAGGAAAACAACAGCACGGGGTATTCGGTGGAGCGTTCCATTGGGGTTCCTTATGCCAGCAGGTCTTCGTAGAAAGCGCCGTAGGGCTTGGTCGGGTGGGCGATCTGGATTTCGAGAATCCACAGGCCGGCGTTCGGGTAGTGCTCGAAGTCGCCGAGATCGCCGCCACGGTGGATAGCGTGGGGGAAGTCGCTGACGCGATGGCCCTTGATGTCCAGGTTCAGTTGCCAGCCCATGGCCTGGGCCTGTTCTTCGGCGTAGCGGTAAAGCTCGAGGCCCACGACCTGGTCGTTTTTCCAACGGGCTTGCACGCGGTCGAAGAGCTCTTTGGCGGCGTTGGCGCAGGCGATCATTTCTGGGTCGTTGCCGGTGCTGAACGTGGCGCCGGCGTCGCCTTCGTGGCCCTGCCACACGGCACCCATGTCGATGAAGAAAATATCGTTTTCGCCCAACACCGGGTCACCTTCGGAGCGTTGCTTGAAGGTCTTGAGGGTGTTGGCGCCGAAACGCACCAGCAGCGGGTGCCAGATGCGTTGCATGTCGAGGTCGGCGAGGACCTGCTTGCCCAGCTCGCGGGCTTCGGATTCGAGCATGCCAGGGCGGATACGCTGGGAGAGGTTTTCGATGGCTTTCCAGGTCATGGCCTGGGCGTAGCGCATGGATTCAATACTGTAGGCGGCGCCTACGGCTTCTTTGGGTTGTGCACTCACCAGCGTGTCCTCGGCCTAAATAATGTGGTTCGTTATGCGTTTTACTATATAGCGCGCTGATGGCGCAGCAAAACGCAAATTGCGCGTCAGATATGCAGCCACGCCAGGCTACCCAACACTACGGCCACACCTGCCGCTGTATACGACATGCGCTTTAACCATTCCCGCCGGGTCAGCAAAGTAATCGCCGCCAACGAAATCGCGATCTGAATCGCCGTCATCGCCTGGGCCCAACGATGATGCTGGTGCAGCGCCTGCTCCGATTTTTCATCCCATTCCCTGGAGGTGGCCTCAAGCTTTTCTGCCTGCTTGCGCACGTCTTCCTTCTGGCTCTTGTAGCGCTCGATTTCGTCCTTGTAATGCGCCGCGTCGACACCGGGAATATGGGTGGCCAGTTCCGCAAGGTTCTGTCGGCTGGATTTGGCCTGGTAGTAGTTCCACTGGTTGGCCGCTTCGGTCTTGATGATGGCGGCGTTGTTCTTGTCCATCGCCGCTTCGCTTTCGGTGGAGCCGGCCTGGTAGCTGAGCATGGCGCCGAGGGTGGCCATCAGCGCGGTCATCACGGCAATCCGGCTGGCGAAATTGTCGCCGCGGCCGTGGGCATGTTCGGTGGTGTGTTCGACGTGTTTTTCGTGGGGGCTGGGGACTTCGAAGGCTTCGGACATGGCGGCGACTGCGAACGGAATGAGGGAGTCTGATTCTTCACCAGCGAAGCTGTCTCAAGCCTGTACGTAATGTTGCAAACCTTCCACCAGAGCATCAAACATCACGCGGCAGCGTGGGCTGTTGCGCAGGTCTTCGTGCATGGTGACCCAGGTGTCCAGCTTGAGCGCGAAGGCCTCGGGCAAAATCCGATGCAGACGGGGGTCGCGCTTGGCCAGTTGCACCTGGCAGCCGCCGATGCCCGCGCCGGCACGGATCAGGGCCAATTGCGCCAGGTCACTGTCGCTGCTGAGGGCGAAGGTGCTGCGTTCGAAGCCCTTGATGGCGAGGCTGCGGATAAAGGCGTTTTCCTGGTCGAAGCCAATCACTGAGTGCGCCGCCAGGTCCTGCATGTGCTGGGGAATACCGTACTGTTGCAAGTAATCGTCGCGGGCATGCAGGCCCACCTCGATCAGGCCCACACGCCGCGCCAGCAATTGCTCCTGGCGCGGGCGGACCATGCGCACGGCGATGTCGGCTTCCAGTTGCAGCAGGTCGCTGAGGCGGTTGGTCAGGATCAATTCGACCTTGAGATGCGGATGTTGCTGGCGCAATTGCGTGAGGATCGGCGGCAGTATCTCCACACCCACCACTTCGCTGGCGGACACACGCACCACGCCGCGCACTTCGTCACCCTGGGCCGATGCCGCACGCTCAAGGGCGGCGGCTGTACGTGCCATGGTTTCGGCGTGGTCACGCAGCGTATGGGCGACTGCTGTCGGCAGCAACCCGGTAGGTGAGCGGGTAAACAACACCACGCCCAGCGCCGTTTCCAGCGCGGCAATGTGGCGGCCGACTGTGGGCTGTGTAATGCCAAGCTGCCGCGCGGCCCCCGACAACGATCTCTCCTTGAGTACGCCGAGGAACGACCGGTAAAGCTCCCAACCAATATTCGATGCCATGCATAAATGTATAGCGCCTGGATGGTCTTCGACAATTCCTCTATAGCGCGGCCACCAACACAATGAGTTCATCAACAGGTAGGGGAGACGGTGATGAGCAAGGTTTTGGTCTTGGGTGCAACGGGTGGTATCGGCGGTGAAGTGGCGCGACAACTGAAGGCGGCAGGTTGGGAGGTGTGTGCATTGACCCGGGATGTCGACAAGGCGCGCAGCCAGCAGCCTGGGTTTGCCTGGCTCAAGGGGGATGCGCTCAAGCGTGATGAGGTGATCGCAGCCGCCCGAGGTTGTGCGGTAATCGTGCACGCGGTGAACCCACCGGGCTACCGCAATTGGGCCGAGCAGGTGCTGCCGATGATCGACAACAGCATCGCGGCGGCCATTGTTGAGGGCGCAACAGTCGTGCTGCCCGGCACGGTCTACAACTTTGGACCAGATGCGTTTCCGGTGTTGCGTGAAGACTCGCCGCAACATCCGCAAACACGCAAAGGCGCTATCCGGGTGCAGCTGGAGCAGCGGTTACTCCACGCTTCCCGCCAGGGTGCGCGGGGGCTGATCGTACGTGCCGGGGATTTTTTTGGAGCTCAGGCTGCCAACAGTTGGTTTTCCCAAGGGTTGGTCAAGCCAGGTAAACCTGTTTCGACCGTGAGTTATCCGGGCGCACGCGGCGTGGCGCATCAGTGGGCCTACCTGCCGGATGTGGCCCGCACCATGGTTGCGTTGCTGGAGCGCCGCGCAAGCCTCGACGCTTTTGCCTGTTTTCATATGGCCGGGCATATCGACAGGGATGGCATGCAGATGGTCCAGGCCATCCAGCGTGTGGTACTGCGTAGGACAGGCCAACAACCCAGCGTCGGCAGCTTCCCTTGGTGGTTGCTGAAACTGGCCGTGCCCTTTGTGGTGACCTTTCGCGAATTGCAGGAAATGCGTTACCTGTGGCAAACCCCGCTGTGCATGGATAACCAGCGGCTGGTCGAGGTGCTTGGCAGTGAACCTCACACGCCCCTGGAACACGCGGTGGAGGCCACGTTGATTGGCCTCGGCTGCGTGCCTACGAGCGCCTGATCAAACGCACATACACCGCGATATTGATCAGCAACACCAACGCACCCAAGGCCAATTAAATGTTCGGGGTCAGCCCGGCCGGATAGATCAGCGCCAGGATGTAGTGCTCGATAAACCCACCGCCGTAGCCGTCCTGCCCGGCGAGATGGCGGAACAGGTTTTCCCATTGGGTCAGCGGGCAGGGCAGGTGAAACACTTCCACGGCCACGCCCCACGCAGCGGCGGGCAGGTGCAACCACATGACGGGCCGCCATTTGAGCGCCAGTAGCCCGCCGAACAACACGAACAGGATGAAGCACAGGTGGAACAGCACCAGGCCGTCGGCGGCTAAGCGGTAAAGCATGTTTGGGTTCGCTATCAGGGAGGGAAATCCCCGCGAGATTAGCTTGCCCTTTGACGCCGTTGCTATAGGCAAGCCCTATTTGGCAAACACCACCGGCACCGTAAACCGCGTCTTGCTGCCCTCCGGCGGACGAGGCACTGGGGAGGCGCGGTTGATCATGTCCAGCGTGGCGCTGTCCAGTTCGGCAAAACCTGCAGACCGCACGATGCTGGCACTGAGTACTGTGCCGTTGCTGTCGATTTCAAAGCGCAAATACGCCACGCCCCGGTCGCCACGGTCGCGGGCGTTTTGTGGGTAGCGTTTGAAGCGTTCCAGGTGGGCCAGCAGTTGGGCCTCCCATTGCACCTTTTGCGTGGGGTCGGCGCTGCCGCGTGAGGACTGGTTCGCGGCGGTGGTGTCAGAGACCTGTGTGTCGAGCTTGGGCGGTGCGGTGGTGGCGGAGGGGGCGGACGGTTCGGTTGGCGTTTGTGGCGCGCTCGCAAATTCGGCGGCGTGGTCGGGCGCGGAAGAGTAGGTGCCTTGCGCCGAATCCTTGAGTGGTGAGGTGGCTTGCTTGGCCGGGCTCGGTCGGGCTGCCGGCACGACCTTTTTCGGCAGCGCCTTCGCGAGTTTTACCGACGGTGCGTTCAGCTGTTTCTGCACCACCTTGTCGGGCGCTACTTGCAGGTCCTCTTCCACGGCCTGGGCCACGGGAGCGGCGGCCAGTTCGATCATCATCGCAGCGGGCGCAGCTTCGGCCACGGCCACCACGGGCGTGTGCAGCCACCATGCGATGAGGGCGGCGTAGACGCTCAGGGTGATCAGCGTCGCAATGCTCCACAAAGCCTTGCGCGGTGGGTTGAGGTAATCGGGAGCAGTCTTGGACATCATGGGCTTATCAATAGAGATCAACGTAAAACGGGATGCCCATGCAGGGCATCCCGTGGTTTACCCGCGGCGTTATCAGAATTTGACGGTCAACCCGGTGCGCAACGTTCGCCCTGGCGCGGGCATGAAGCTTTGGGCCAGCGGGTCCAGGTAATAGACGTTGGTGAGGTTCTGTACCGAGAAGTCCAGTTGGGTGCCTTTGACAATTTCGAAGCTGGCAAACAGGTCGAAGATCGCCGACTTGCGGTAGTACATCTGGTTGGTGGTGATGCCGTCGTTCCAGGATTTGTCGAGTTTGGCGGTGGGCGCGCTGTTGTAGACCATGCGCCCGCCGAGCACGAGACGGTTGTCAAACCAGCGGCTGCCCAGGGTGGTGTTGACCGAGTATTTAGGCGGGTTTTGGGTATTGGTGTAGGAACCCGGAAAGCCACCGTCGACACAGTTGGGGGTGGCGGGGTTGTCGTCTTCGCGCAGTTTTTTCGCGATGTCCGGCGCGCAGGTCTTGGCATTCAAGTAGTAGGTGGCGGAGATGTCGGTGAACACCCGCCCCATGTCATAGCTGGTTTGCAACTCGATGCCCTTGACCGTGAAGCTGTCGACGTTCTGCAGGTTGCCGGCAAAAATGTCGGTGTAGTCGCGGGTGATGTAGTTTTCGATCTTGTTGTTGAAATACGCCAGCTTGGCAGCCGCCGTGTCGCCGTCGGTCAGCACGCTGTTGTGCAGGGTGCTGACACCGAACTCCCAGTTCTTGCTGCGTTCGGGCTTGATGCCGTCGGTCGGCACGGCGGCCGTGAACAACCCGAGGGTGGATTCGAACAGGCTCGGCATGCGCACGCCTTGGTTGTAATTGACGTAGACGAAGCTGTTGTCGGTGACGTTCAACTTCACACCAAACGATGGCGCAAAGGCGTGATCCTTGCGCTCGATGGGGGGCGCAAAGGTGTAGCTGGTGGGGTTGTCGTCTGCATCGAACGTGGCCGCAGTGGCTTTGCGGTTGTGGTCCTTGCTGTTGAATGCGCTGTAGCGGCCGCCCGCCGTCAGGGTCAGGCGGTTGATTGGCGCCCACTCAAGCGACGTCACCAGGCTGCTTTCTTCGCGTTCGCCACTGCGGATAAAACGGTTCTTTTGCAAGTCCGACAGCAGCACCGGCGAGTTGTCATCGGGGCCCAGGTCTTCGGTCTGATAGGAGCCGCCGTAGGTCAAGGCGAACTTGCCGGCGCGGGTGTCGAAGCGCGAGGTGTTGCTCAGGTCCACGCCCCAACGCTTGTCCTTGGTGCGGTTGCGCAACGCGTCCTTGTAGGTATCGCCGAGCGGGTCGGCATCGTCGTCATGACCATAGAGCGGCGTCACGGTGACCAGGCCGTTGAAGGCTTCGCTCTGGGCTTTGGTGGCCCAGACGTTGGCGCTCAGATCAATCAGCGGATTGTCTTCAGGCTTGTAGGTGTAGCGTGCGGTGTAGGCGTTAATGCGCATTTTTCCTGGGTCCCACTGCGGCACGCTGCCGCTGGTGTTACGGATGACCTGCGACGGCATCACTTCGCCATATTTGCCGTCGGTGTAGCGGTAGGTCAGCTCCAGTTTCTGGTCCGTCGCGGGTTTGATGATCGCCTTGAGCAGCACCGATTCAGTGTCGGTCGCGGTGTTGAACACCTCGGTGTCAGGCTTGAAGAATTTGGCCGCGGTGTTGGCCTCTTGGGTGACGTAGATGTACTTCCGGGTTTTCGGGTCGTATCGACGCACCTGTTGAAACACCTGGTAGTTCTTGAAGCCTTTTTTACCCGCGTAATAGTTGCCGCTTTGGCGCTGGGAGTAGGCCGCGACAAAGTCCACCGTCTCGCTGGTGCTGGCGAACGCCACGCTGCCGGAATGCGCCGGGGAGCCGAGCAGGCCGTTGCTGCCGTGATGCGGTGTGGCTTTGTAGGTGTCGGGTGCATCGACACTGTTGCTGGACAAGTCACCCTTGAGGCGCACGCCGTAGGTTTCGCCCTCCTTGAGGATGTCCTTGGGTTGCAGGGTTTTCATCTTGACCATGCCACCGATGGCGCCCGCCGCATCGGCGCCGAGGCTGGGGCCCTTGTCCACGCGGATTTCGCTGATCAGGTCGGGGTCGATGTAGCTGCGTTGCTGCATACCGCTGTAGCCCCGGTAGGCATCGATGGCTTGTTGGCTGCCGTCGATGGTCACCGGCACGCGGCTCTGGCCCTGAATACCACGGATGTTCACGTCCAGCGCGCCGCCATTGCGAGCGTCGCCGGTTTGCACGCCGGGCACGCCTTTGAGAATGTCGGCCGGGGAAGATCCACGGAAACGGTTGATGGTTTCGCCAGAGATAAACACGCTGGAGCCGGCCTTGGTGTAGACCTCTGCGGCAGTGCCGGTCAAACGGCTGGTTTCGCCGCCCTTGATGGTCACCGGGCCAAGTAATTCGGCGTCGTCGAGATCGTCCAGGCCTGTGTTGGGGGCATCGCGGCGGCTGAGGATCAGGCTGCGTTGGCTGTCGATCTTCCAGTTCACTGGCGCATTACCCAACAGGCGTTGCAGCGCTTGTTCTTGGGTAAAGTTGCCGCGCACGGCCTGGGATTGCAGGCCGTCCACCAGTCCGGCTTGCAGGCCCAATTGCAGGTTGGCCTGGCGGGCGAAGGTGCTCAGCGCAGTCGTCAACGGTTGGGCGGGGATGTCGAAGAAACGGGTCGCCTGATCACTCGGCGTGCCTGCGCTATCGGCCGCCAATGCCAGGGAGGGCTGGAAAATTGCGCTGTGGATGGCAGCGCACAAGATGGCCAGTGCCAGCGGTGCGGGTGATCGGTGACCCATGTTTCATCGCCTTAGTGTTTTGTATTGCGATTCATTCGCAATACGGGGAGCTACAAAGACGAGCACCTGCCGAATTTTTTTCAGGGAAATGTAATTATTTTTCAGTGGCCGACGTTGTGTTGCCGATGACGATCAGCAGCGGCGAGTACGCGCTGACCTCACCGCCAATCGGCGCGACCAATGCCTGGAGGGCGCGTCGGGTGTCGCGCATGTCGTAAAGCCCGGTGACACGCTTGTTGGCCAGGGCCGGATCCTTGATCACGATCCAGCCGCGCTGGTAGCGATCGAGTTGCTCGACCACCTGGGCGACGCTGGCGTTTTCAAAAAACTGTGTGCCGTTGATCCAGCCCGCGACTTCCGTGGGCGCCACTGACGATTGAGTGCCCACGCCGCTTTGGCGATCGATCCACAGCCGTTGTCCCGCCGTCAGCCGGTACTGTTTGTTCACGCCCACGGTGCCGTCACGCACTTCTACCGCCAGGCCATTTTCCGCCCGAGCCACGTCGAAGGCGGTGCCGAGGACGCGGATCACCGCGTCGTTGCTGCGCACTTCAAACGGCTTTTGCGCGTCGTGTACCACATCAAAAAACACCTCGCCGCGTACCAGCGTGACCTCGCGTTGCGCGCCGTCGATGCTCACGTTGATTGCGCTGCGTGGCGCCAGCGTCAAGCGGCTGCCGTCGCTCAGGGTGACTTCGCGGGTTTCGGCGGTGGCGGTGCTGTAGTCGGCACGCCAACCGGGGTTGAACACCAACGCTGCGCACACCGCCAGCGCGCTGATGCAAGCGGCGGCCAGCAACGGCAGGCGCCGGCGGGCAGGGCGTGGCCACTGCTGTTGAGTGGTGGGCGGCAGTTGTTCCAGCGCGTGCAAAACGCGACTGACCTGGGCCCACGCCTCAAAATGATCATCGCTGGCGTGTAACCAGCGATCGAACTCGTCGAAGCGTTCTGGTGAAGCCTGCAGGTCCAGCAGCCACTGGCCGGCGTCTTCCAGGCTTTTGGCCGAGACGTTCCTGGGCGGGTGGGCGTCATGCATACGGGCGTTCCTTACTGTGCGCGCCATGGGTGGCGACACTTGAGGCCAGGTGAACGATGGCGTCCTTGACCAGGCGGTGGGCGGTGGAAAGCGAGATATTGAGATGATCGGCGGTTTGCTGCAACGTGAAACCGCCCAGTCGATTCATCTCGACGGCGATGCGCATTTGTTCCGGCAACCCTGCCAGGGCGGCGGCGATTCGGCTCGCGTCGTCGCCATGCACCACCCGCTGCTCGGGCGATAACTCCTGGCCCGGATGCATCCATTGCGCGGGCATTTTCTGCTGGCGTTTTTCGGTGGCTTGTCGGCGCACGGCGTCCAACGCCAGGTTGCGTACGATCCGGTACAGGTAGGCCACGGGTTGCTCCACGGGGTCTTGCGCGTTGGCGCAAAAGCGCAGGAACGCGTCTTGCACCACGTCTTCGGCGCGTGCGTGTTCACCCACCACAACCTTGGCGTAGTTGATCAGTGCGGGACGGTGGTCAAGGTAGAGTTGCAGCCTGGCGGCGTTGTCAGTCACAGCGAAACTCGAAAAGAGATCAGACCCTCAAGCGCGGCGACGTTAGTTTAATTGAGAGTAATTATCAATACCGAGCTTCGAAGGTTGCTTGAAGGCAACCTGCGCCGTTATTGTGCTGAATCCTTTTAGTCCTTCCCCCAAGGATCTGTTTTGATGAACGCACCGCGTACCGCCGGCCCGATCAAGGCCGTGATTTTCGATATGGACGGTTTGTTGCTGGATACGGAAGGCATCTACACCGAAGTCACACAGATCATCGCTGAACGCTACGGCCGTACCTATGACTGGGGGATCAAGCAGCACATCATCGGTCGCGGCGCCCAGGACCTGGCCGACTACGTGGTCAAGGCGCTGGACCTGCCGATCACGCCAGCCGAGTTTCTAACCATTCGCGAACCGCTGATGAGCGAACGCTTCCCCAAGGCCCTGGGCATGCCTGGCGCCGAAGCGTTGGTGCGGCACTTGAAGGCGCACCACATTCCGATTGCCGTGGGTACCAGTTCGTCGCGCAATTCGTTTGGCCACAAGACCACGTTGCACCGTGAGTGGTTTGGCCTGTTCGACACCATCGTTACCGCTGACGACCCGGAAGTCGGCGCCGCCAAGCCCGCGCCGGACATCTTCCTTACCGCAGCACGCCGCCTGGGCGTTGCGCCCGAGGATTGCCTGGTGTTCGAGGATTCGCCCTTTGGGGTAACGGCTGCGAAGGCTGCCCACATGACCGCCATCGCCGTGCCGGACGAAGCCATGGCGGACAGCAAGTACCACCACGCCGACCAGATCATCCGCAAACTCGCGGAGTTTGATCTGGCGGCCTATGGCTTGCCGCCGTTGGATTGACTGAGCGCAGTCAAAAAATGTGGGAGCGAGCTTGCTCGCGAATGCGGTGGATCAGTCGACCTATTCATTGACTGACACTCCGTCTTCGCGAGCAAGCCCGCTCCCACATTGGGTTTTGCAGTGTTCCTGAAGCCTTAGGCGCTGAAGCCACCATCAATGGTCAAACTTGCCCCAGTGATGTACCCGGCTTCGGGGCCCGCGAGATACGCCACAAAGCTGGCAATCTCCTCCACATGCCCATACCGTCCTACCGCCATCAACCCAATCAAGCTCTCTGCAAAATCACTGTTCGCCGGGTTCATATCGGTGTCCACCGGCCCAGGCTGCACGTTGTTGATGGTGATGCCACGCGGCCCCAGATCCCGCGCCAGGCCCTTGGTCAAACCCACCAGCGCCGCCTTGCTCATCGCATACGGGCCACCGCCGCCAAAGGGCATGCGCTCGGCGTTAGTGCTGCCGATATTGATCACCCGGCCGCCTTCACCCATATGCTTGGCCGCTTCCTGAGTCGCGATAAACACGCTGCGCACGTTGATTGCCAGGGTCTGGTCGAAGTCTTCCAGTTTGAAGTCTTCCAGCGGGGCGATGGCCAGTACGCCAGCGTTGTTCACCAGGATGTCCAGGCGCCCGAAAGCTTCGACGGTGGCGTTGACGGCGTTGCGGATTGCATCGGCGCTGGCGCTGTCGGCGTGGATCGCCAGGGCCTTGCCGCCTTCGCTGATCACGCTGTTCTGCAATTCTTCGGCCTTGGCGGCGGAGCTAACGTAGGTAAAGGCAACCGCTGCACCTTGTGCCGCGAGGCGCTTGACGATGGCGGCGCCGATGCCGCGGGAACCGCCTTGAATCAAGGCGACTTTGCCGCTGAGGTTGTGTGTGGTCATGTCGATCTCCTAGCTGTTCAAGGCGGGATGCCTTGTTGTTGGAGCCGAGTATCGACCTCACCCGTGTCGCCCGGTAGACCGTGATTACTATAGTCTGTGTAAACCAAAAGTTTAGAGTGGGGCGGTATGGAGAGCTTTGGCAGTATCGAATGCTTTGTGCGCAGTGCCGAAGGCGGCAGCTTCGCTGAGGCCGCGCGGCACCTGAGCCTCACCCCGGCAGCGGTCGGCAAGAGCGTCGCCAAGCTGGAAGCCCGGCTTGGCGTGCGTTTGTTCCAGCGCAGTACCCGGCGTCTCACCCTGACAGAAGCCGGCAAGTTGTTCCTGGAAGAAGTCAGCGCCAGCCTCACCACTATTCAGAACGCCGTGGCCAACCTGGCCAGCGCCGAAGGGCGGCCAGTGGGCACGCTTAAGGTCAGCATGGGCACGGTGTTTGGCAATCGTTATGTGGTGCCGCTGTTGGGCGAGTTCATGGGGCGTTTCCCGGACATCAGCCCGGACTGGCATTTCGATAACCGCCAGGTCGACTTGATCGGCCAAGGCTTTGACGCCGCCATCGGGGGTGGTTTTGAACTGCCCCAAGGCGTGGTGGCGCGCAAGTTGACGCCAGCCCATCGGGTATTGGTCGCCTCACCGGATTACCTGGCGCAACGCCCGCCAGTGGTGGTGCCGGAGGATTTGTCGCGGTGCTACGGCATCCTTATCCGTTCACCGCAGACCGGGCGCATACGTTCCTGGCAATTGACCAATCGCGAGCGTGAACAGCGCCCCTTGGTGCTCAAGCCGAGCATGACCATGAGCGACTCCGAGGCCGCCTGCTGCGCCAGCGCCCAGGGCTTGGGCATAGCGCTGGTGAGCATGCCGATGGCCGTACCGTTTCTGGACAGTGGTGCAGTGGTGCGGGTGCTGCCGGACTGGTATGTCGATGATGGCAATATTTCCATTTACTACGCCGAACACAAACTGCTGCCAGGCAAGACCCGGGCGTTTGTGGATTTCATCATTGAGCAATTTGCCGAGCAGCAATTGGGGCAGCGCTTTAGCGCGATTTGATCACCGCCCGAACTGCCCCGGCCAACCCATGACCTTTTTCGGCCTCGGCGTCGCATACGTACGAATCTTCGACGTCGACAACCCCAACCGCACCAGCGATTCGGCAATCGTCACCGCCGCCGTCACGCCGTCCACCACCGGCACGCCGGTGCGCTGGCGAATCTGTTCATCCAACCCGGCCATGCCGCCGCAGCCCAGGCAGATCACCTCGGCCTTGTCTTCGCTGATGGCCAGTTCCGCCTGACGCACGATGGCTTCCATGGCGGCCAGCGGGTTTTCTTCCAGCTCCAGAACCGCCATGCCGCTGGCCCGTACCGAGGCACAGCGCTGGTACAAGCCTGCCAGTTTCAGGCGGTCTTCGATCAGCGGTACGGTGCGGTCCAGGGTGGTCACCACCGAATAGGCGTGGCCCAGGAACATCGCGGTGCTGGCGGCGGCTTCGGTGATGTCCACCACCGGTACGTTGAGCAATTCCTGCAAGCCTTCGCGGCCATGCTCGCCGTAGCCGGCCTGGATCACCGCGTCGAACGGCTGGTCGTAGGCCATCACCCGGTCCATCACCGCGATGGCCGCCAGGTAGCTTTCAAAGTTGCCCTCCACCGACTCCGCGCCAAAGTACGGCGTGAGCCCGACTATTTCGGTACCCGGCGACGCCACGGCCCGCGCTTGCTGGGCGATGGTGTCGGTGATGGATTCGGTGGTGTTGACGTTGACCACGAGAATTCGCATGGAATGTCCTTGATTAATGACTGACGTTATCGACGGCAATGCTTTCGCCACTGACATCGGCGTAGAACGGCTGGCGCTTGGCGATCAGCAGGTACAGCAGCCCTGCAATACCGGCGCCAAACATCCAGGAAAACGGTGAGACGCTGGCGAAACCGGGCAGCAAGGCCAGCAGAATGGCGATCACTGCTGCAGGAATAAACGCCGCCACGGCGCGCAGATTGACGCCACGGCTGTAGTAATAAACGCCGTTCGGGTCTTCGCTATACAGCTGCAGCACGTCCACCTGGCTTTTACGGATCAACCAGTAATCGACCATGATCACCCCGTACAACGGCCCCAGCAGGGCACCCAGCCCGGAGAGGAAATACACGATCACCAGCGGGCTGTTGTAGAGGTTCCACGGCAGGATCAGCACGGCCACGGTGGCGCTGATCAGCCCGGCACGTCGGAAGTTCAGGTACTTGGGCGCCAGGTTGCTCAGCACAAACGCCGGGGCGACGAAGTTGGCCATGATGTTCACCGCCACGGTGACGATCAGGAACGCCAGGCAGCCCAGCACCAGGAAGAATGTATTGGGGATGGCTGCGATGATTTCGGTGGGGCTTTCGATCACCCGGCCATTGAGCTGGAACTGCCCGCCGCATAGCAGCACGGTAATCGCGGCGAACACCAGGATATTCACCGGCAGGCCCCAGAAGTTGCCGACCTGGATGGTCTTGCGGCACGGCGAGGAGCGGGCGAAGTCGCAGAAATTGAGAATCAACGTGCCGTAGATCGCCAGCCACAGTGCGCCGCCGGCAAAGATGTTGCGCCACATCTCGCCGCCGCTCAGCGGTTCGCGGATCGACCAGGCGATGTTGCCGCCGGTTTGGAAGTACATCCAACCGGCCAGGGAAGCCACCGTCAGCAAGATCACCGGCCCAGCGAAGCCTTCGTAGCGGCGCACCATCTCCATGCCGTACGCCAGGATCACCAGTTGCACCACCCAGATCGCCACGAAGCACGCCCAGCCCAGGGACGACAGGCCGAGAATCGAGTTGTGGTCGTATTCGGCAAAACCTGGATGAATCGCGGTCAGCAGCACGCGGAAAACTACTGAAGCCAGGTAGGTCTGGATACCAAACCAGGCGATCGCGATGACCGCGCGGATCAACGCCGGAATCTGCGCGCCATGAATGCCGAAACTGATGCGGCTGATCACCGGGAACGGCACGCCGGTCTTCTGGCCCATATAACCCGACAGGTTCATGAAGAAGTACACCAGTGCCGCGCCAATACCCAGGGACAACAGGATCTGCCAGCCACCCAGGCCCAAGGCATAGAGACCAATGGCAAAGGAGTAG
Organism: Pseudomonas cremoris; assembly: GCF_014230465.1. The sequence goes on along the minus strand of NZ_JAAXCY010000001.1, from coordinate 639,744 downwards.
TTGGCGATGTTGTGCACGTCATTGGTCCACAACGCGAAGATGCTGTAGCGCCCCCAACGTCGACCTTCGACCTTGGTGGGTGCAAGGTCCTTGTTGTGCAGGCGCGGGCTCAGCACCAACGGGCCGGGCCCAATGGCCTCGGGGTTCAGGGAGGAGGGCAGATCCAGTGCGATGTTATTCGAGAGACTTGTACGCATTCCGGCAGGCTCCAGCGCATCTGCGAGCAAGTCGCGGATGGAAAAGTGTATGTAGGTTTTGTATTTATTGTATACAAAGCACAATTCACCTTAAGCCACATGCGTGCCAGTTTTCGATCTATGAAAACCGAGGGTAATTTCGTTTTTATAGGTTATTTGAATAACTAACTGAATTAGAAGAAATATAAATTGACCATTTGAACAGCTATTTATTTTTAAACGGGGAGAGGGCGATTCGAGAGAGGGAATTAATGATGGGGATAGGTGTTACGTAATGGTGCGACCGACGATAAATTGCACACATAAATGGCACCGATAGTTACATGTGTGTGTACATCTCTAGCACTCAACACAAAACAAAATGTGGGAGCGGGCTTGCTCGCGAGTGCGGTGTTTCAGTTGATGCATTCATCACTGTGACACCGCATTCGCGAGCAAGCCCGCTCCCACATTGATTTGTTTCACCTGAAGGCCTTCAAGCCTTGCTGATGATATTCCCTGCATGCAGCCCGCATTCCTTCTGCGTGGCTTCTTCCCACCACCAGCGGCCTTCACGCTCGTGCTGGTTCGGCAACACCGGACGGGTGCAAGGCTCGCAACCAATACTGATAAAACCACGCTCATGCAGGCTGTTATACGGCAGCTCCAGCATGCGGATGTAACCCCAGACTTCCTCGCTGGTCATCTGTGCCAGCGGGTTGAACTTGTACAGGGTGCGCTCCGGTGTGGAGAACGCAGAATCGATCTCCAGCGCCGCCACTTGGCTGCGGGTACCGGGGCTTTGGTCGCGGCGCTGGCCGGTGGCCCAGGCACTCACGCCAGAAAGCTTGCGGCGCAGCGGCTCGATCTTGCGCACACCGCAGCATTCGCCATGGCCGTCCTTATAGAAGCTGAACAGGCCCTTTTCCTTGACGAAAGGTTCCAGCTTGGCCTGGTCCGGCGAAATCAACTCGATGTCGATCTTGTAGAACTCGCGCACCTGCTCGATAAACCGGTAGGTCTCCGGGTGCAGGCGGCCGGTGTCGAGGCTGAATACCTTGACGTTCTTGTTCAGCTTCCAGGCCATGTCCACCAGCACCACGTCCTCGGCACCGCTGAAAGAAATCCACAGGTCATCACCGAACTGGCTGAACGCCAGCTTGAGAATGTCCTGGGCGGATTTATTGGCATAAGTCGCGGCGAGTTCAGCGACGTCGAAGGCTTGGTTCATCAGGACGGTTCCTACAAGGTCAGTGGCGCTATGCGCTCTATAGGGGGGCGATGGTATCAAAATCCGCCCTGCGTTGCGGCGGCGAGCATGAATCGCTAGAGTTCGGCAGTCCTTTTGCTCGCTCAACTAACAACATCTAATGGGAGTGTCTTGTGGAAATTGCCTGTCTTGACCTGGAAGGGGTGCTGGTTCCGGAAATCTGGATCGCGTTCGCCGAAAAAACCGGTATTGAATCCTTGCGGGCCACCACCCGGGACATTCCCGACTACGACGTGTTGATGAAGCAGCGCCTGCGTATTCTCGACGAACACGGGCTCAAGCTCGCCGACATCCAGGAAGTGATCGCCACTCTCAAGCCGCTGGACGGTGCCATCGAGTTCGTCAACTGGTTGCGCGAGCGCTTCCAGGTGGTGATCCTGTCCGACACCTTCTACGAGTTCTCCCAGCCGCTGATGCGTCAACTGGGCTTCCCGACCTTGCTCTGCCATCGACTGATCACCGACGAAACCGACCGCGTGGTGAGTTACCAACTGCGCCAGAAAGATCCCAAGCGCCAGTCGGTACTGGCCTTCAAGAGCCTGTACTACCGCGTCATCGCCGCCGGCGACTCCTACAACGACACCGCCATGCTGGGCGAAGCCGACCGTGGGATTCTGTTCCATGCGCCAGAGAATGTGATCCGTGAGTTCCCGCAGTTCCCGGCGGTGCATACGTTTGAGGATTTGAAGCAGGAATTTATCAAGGCGTCGAATCGGCCGTTGAGCCTGTAAGGTCTTCAGCGTGGCTGATGGCCTCTTCGCGAGCAAGCCCGCTCCCACATTTGATCGCATTCCAAAGGATGTACTCGGTCAAATGTGGGAGCGGGCTTGCTCGCGAAGAGGCCGGCTCAACCGCTGCATATCTTTCTACTAACCCCCCACCAACAAGCGCTCATAAGGAATGCGCAAGCCCTCATGCAGGCGCTTGATCATCGCCAGGCTCAGCTTGCGCTTGTGGTTCAAAACCTCGGAAACCCGCCCGCTGGTGCCGATAAAGGGCTCCAGGTCGCGGGCCGTCATGCCAAGTTGTTCCATTCGAAACTTGATGGCCTCTACCGGATCCGAAGCTGGCATTGGACAGTGTTCGGACTCGTACTTTTCGATAAGTATGGCGAGGATTTCCAGCTCGTCGCCCTCCGGCGAGCCAATGTCTGCTCCCCATAGCTGCTCCACGCGCGCAAGTGCCGCGGTCAGGTCTTCCTGGGAATGTATAGGCTTGATGTTCATCACACGGTCTCCGCGTTGATCTGATCGTATTGCGCGTGAGTCCCTACGAAACGTATGAACCCGAGCTGGCGCAGGTAATCGATCGCCATGATCACTCGATATTTGTTGCCGCCCACGTTGAATACAACCCTGCCGCCTTTAAGAATACTCGCGGTCCCAAGCTCTGCTTTGAGCGCTTGTGGTGTCGCGTATTCAGCCTTTTCCATATGGCGGTACAGCTCGACAAGCGGCGTTTTGGCATCGGAAAAAGCCGGCTGGCTTTCCCAGAATATCCGCAGGGTAGAGAGCGCAATTATCCGCATCGCTGCAATCTCCCAATTTGGGAGATGGTAGGTGTGATGGGTTGGAGATGCAATCTTGGAAATGATTTCTGACGAGTATGCAGACGCTTCATGTGATCCTTCACAAACGGCTGGTGGACGGGCGGAGCTGGACGCTATCGCCCAGCTTATATTTCGTCCACAGCCGTTCTGATTCAGATCTTTTCCTATCGTGCGGCTTTCCGTTCGAAAGCCAAAAGCGGCCTGAGTGCTACAGGTTTTCCAAGGTTTGTAACAACACCCGCACCTTCGTCAGCGACTCCTGATACTCCGCTTCCCACTCCGAGTCCGCGACGATCCCGCCGCCGCCCCAGCAGCACACCTGCCCATCCTTGACCAGCAGACTGCGGATGGCGATGGAGCTGTCCATCTCGCCGCGCACGTCCAGGTACACCAACGAGCCGCAGTAAAGCCCGCGTCGAGTGGGCTCCAGTTCATCGATGATCTGCATCGCGCGAATCTTCGGTGCGCCGGTGATGGAGCCGCCGGGGAAGCTGCCGGCGATGAGGTCGAGGGCGTCCTTGCCGTCGGCCAATTCGCCGATGACGCTACTTACCAAGTGGTGCACGTTGGGGTAGCTTTCCAGGCTGAACAGTTCCGGCACACTGACTGAACCGATGCGGCAGGTGCGACCAAGGTCGTTGCGCAGCAGGTCGACGATCATCAGGTTTTCGGCGCGGTCCTTGGGGCTGGCCAGCAGTTCGGCGGCGTTGGCAGCGTCTTCTTCCGGTGTTGAACCACGCGGGCGCGTGCCTTTGATTGGGCGTGTTTCGACCCGGCGTTCGCTGATATGCACGAAGCGCTCAGGCGACAGGCTCAGCACAGCGCCTTCATCCGGCAGGCTCTGGAACCCGGAAAACGGTGTCGGGCAGGCCTCGCGCAAGGCGCAGTAAGCCACCCATGGGTCGCCGATGCACGGCGCGCGAAAGCGCTGGGCGAAGTTGACCTGGTAGCAGTCGCCGGCCTGGATATAGTCCTGGATGCGCACGATGGCCTGGCGATAAGCCTCGGCCGTGAGGTCAGGGGCCATCGCGCCGCCTAGTTTGAACGTTGCAGCGGCGTCGATGACAGGCTGGCCGAACAACGCAATCAAGCGTAGACGCTCGCTGTCGGCCAGCGCCGGATGAAATACAAGCTGGCTGGTTTGCGCCTGGTGATCGCTGATCAGCGCCCAGGCATACAGTCCAAAGCGCGCATCCGGCAGGTGCAGGTCGTCTGCAGCCAAGTGCGGCATCTGCTCCAGGTGCCGCCCGAAGTCATAACTCAGGTACCCGATCAAGCCGCCAGCAAAGGGCAGTTCATAGCCGGCAGGCAGGTCCGCTTCGCCCAGTTTCTTGAGATTTTCCCGCAGGCGATGCAGGAAATCGCTGCCGCTTTCGTCAGGTGAAACCGTCAACGTCGCCTCGGGCCAAGCGCTAAGCAGGTCATAGCGCCCGCGCTCGGCAGCCGGGCGGCCGCTGTCCAGCAGCACCGCGCCAGGCGCATGGCGAATCGCCGCAAAATACTCGGCGGGGTTGGCCCGGTAGGGCAGCGGGTGTACAGAGCAGGTCGACATGCGGGGTGGATCAGCCGTTGGCGTGGGGGAGGGGATTGTAGTCCGCCGAAGGGTTTGGTCCTAGAGCACGGTTCAAATGTGGGAGCGGGCTTGCTCGCGAATGCGGTGTGTCAGTCACAGATATTTCAACTGATCCACCGCCTTCGCGAGCAAGCCCGCTCCCACAATAGATTGGTGTTCAGCCCTCCACAGGCGGAATATGCCCAAACATTTCCTGCACGAACTTCACCCGTTCCTCCGGGGTTTCGCTCACGCCTGCGGCCTTCAACTCTTCTAATCGCGCCTCCACGGCATGGGTGCGCAGCGTCAAGCCGCAGTCGTTGGCAATCTGGATATTCAGTCCCGGACGCGCATTCAGCTCCAGGATCAGCGGGCCTTTCTCCTGGTCCAGCACCATGTCCACGCCGATGTAACCCAGCCCGCACAGCTCGTAGCAGCCTGCCGCAAGCTTCATGAAACCGTCCCAGTTGGGCAGTTGCACGCCGTCCACCGCGTTGGTGGTGTCGGGATGTTTGGTGATGATGTTGTTCAGCCAGGTGCCACGCAGGGTCAAGCCAGTGGCCAGGTCCACACCGACGCCAATGGCGCCTTGGTGCAGGTTGGCCTTGCCGCCGGACTGACGTGTCGGCAGGCGCAACATGGCCATGACCGGGTAACCCATCAGCACGATGATGCGAATGTCCGGCACGCCTTCGTAGCTGATGCTCTTGAAGATCTGGTCGGGCACCACACGGTATTCGATCAAGGCGCGGTCGCGGTGACCGCCCAGGGAATACAGGCCGGTGAGGATGCTGGAGATCTGATGCTCGATCTCTTCGTGGCTGATGATCTTGCCGGACACTGTGCGATAGCGCCCTTCAAAGCGGTCCGCCACCACCAGGATGCCGTCACCGCCGGCGCCTTGTGCCGGCTTGATCACGAAGTCGCTGCGCCCACCGATGATCTCGTCGAGCTTGTCGATTTCCTTCTCGGTGGAGATCACCCCGTACATTTCCGGCACATGGATGCCAGCAGCGATGGCCCGTTCCTTGGTGATGATCTTGTCATCCACGATTGGGTACAGGCTGCGCTTGTTGTACTTGAGCACATAGTCGGCATTACGCCGGTTGATGCCCATGATTCCCCGCGCTTCCAGGGCCTTCCAGGTCTTCCAGAAACCGAACATTACTGATCAGCCTTCTTGAGGAATGCCTTGAAACGCACCAGCTCGGTCAGGCGGTAGCCGCGATAGCGACCCATGGCCAGCATGAAGCCCACCAGGATCAGCAGGATCGCCGGGAAGGTAAACACGAAGTACACCAGCTCTGGCACGCTCATGATCAAGTGCGCCAGGGAGGCGGCGAACAGCGTACCAATCGCCACTTTCAGCGCATGGTTGGCGCCGCGTTCTTCCCAGGTAATCGACAGGCGTTCGATGGTCATGGTCAGAATCACCATCGGGAACAGCGCCACCGACAGCCCGCGCTCCAGCCCAAGCTTATGGCTGAACAGGCTGATAGCCGCGATCAGCACCACCACGAAGGTCAGCACCACTGACAACCTCGGCAGCATTTGCAGCTTCAAGTGTTCCAGGTACGACCGGAGTGACAGCCCCAGCGCCGTAATAATGGTGAACAGCGCAATACCGAAGCCCAACTGGGTTTCGCGGAATGCCAGGGCGATCAGCACCGGGGTAAACGTGCCCAGTGTCTGCAGGCCGATCAGGTTGCGCAGGATCAGGATCACCAGCACGCCAATCGGGATCATCACCATGATCATGAAGGTCTGCTGGGTTTGCAGCGGCAGGCCGTACAACGAATATTCGAGGAAGTTGGCGTCGGTGTTTTCGTCCGTCAGCTTGGCCAGGCGGATCGCGTTCATCTCGCTGTTGTTCAGGCTGAAAGTCACCATGGCCTTCTTGCCACCGTCGACAGTGATCAGGTTTTCATCACCGGTCCACCACAGCAGCCGGTCGGTGGGCAGGCCCTGTTCACCGGTTTCCGGGTTGAAGTACAGCCAGTCGCTGCCATTGAAGCTGCGCAACCACAGCTCCGGGGTTTGTGGTTGGTCGGCCACCAGGCGGATGGTGTGGACCTTTTCCACCGGCACATGGGCGATGGACAGCAGCAACTCGACGATCTTGGCCTTGTGCGGCGTAGACGGGTCGCCCGCCAGCAGCAGCTTCACATTGTCATCGTTGAGGTTGTTGGCGCGCTTGATGGTTTCACTGATAAACGTTTCGACGTCGGCCGAGTGTTGGCGGATCGGTGCCAGCAAGGCTTCGGCGGCGATTTTTTCCGGGCCTTCCACGGCGATGCTGTCACGGAAGGTCGGGCCCTTGACCTTGGCTTTTTCGCCGCTGTAGCGCTTGGTCAACACCAGGCGGTAATACAGGGTTTGCTTGCCATTGGCGCGGCGCGCCGACCAGGTGACCTTACGGTTGCCGTCGATACGATTGACGCTGACCCCGTAGTTGTTCGAGATGAAACTCTCGTTGAGGCTCACGAAATCGCGGCTCAGCGGCGGCACGAACATCTGGATCTTCACCGGGTCTTTCGGGTTGGCGACGAACTCGACCTTGGCGTCGATGTTCCACAAGTCGTCGGTGGCGTCTTCGGTGACGGGGATCCCCAGCACGAAGATCTGGTAGGCGGTGACCGAAATACCCAGCACCACCAGGATGGCGATCAGGATTTTCAGGTGCAGGGTCAGAGAGCGCATTCGGTTTACTCGGCGGTATGAGCGTCGGCGGCACAGGCAGGTTTGCCTGCTGCGTATTTAAGACTGGGGTCGACCAGCGCATCAAAGCGTTTCAACGCTTCGGAGCCGATCAGCAGCGGGTATTGGAATGCGCTGCGGTCAGTCAAGTTCACTTCGATGCTGCGTAAAGCAGTGCCCATGCAGATGTCCAGCGCAATGACTGGGCGGGCGGTGTAGTTCTTGTCCTCATCGGGGTCGTAGTCACCGGCACGGCGCTTGATCTTGCTGACGCGGGCCAGGGGGCGTTCGATGGGGTGGGAATGGGCGGTGTCGATGGCCAGGTAGAAGCGCACCCAGGATTCGCCGTTGCGCTTGAAGCGCTTGATATCACGGGCACTGAGGGAGGCGGTCTTGGCACCGGTGTCCAGTTTGGCGGCGACTTCAAGGTCGATGCCGGCCAATTGGGCGTATTCGTTGAGGCCGTACACGGTCTTCTCGCCGGCAATGGCAAGGCCGGGCACCGATAACAGGCAAATCAGTAAAAGGAAGGGCTTGAGTCTCATAAATCCCGAGGCGGTGCAGTGCGATGTTTGGTTCAAGGCGACTGGCATTGCTGCGCAAGCTCCCTCGTGCGCCGTTTCATCTAATGATGTCAGGCAAAAGCGGCGGGCATTCTAACATGATGCTTTTTTGGCGCCAGCGCTGGCAGGCGGCCATGCCCTGATAGAGTGCGCAAGCGGTTATTAGACGATTGTCGACAATGTGTATTTATTCTTTGACTGCGCGAGGCTAATTGGCTAGTTTTTGCGGCATTGCTTTTAAAGGTGTCGACAATATGCTGGATCAAGCGGAAGCCTCGGTCGCGGTGTCAGACGAATCCCAGACCATGTCTGAAAACGTCTTCCGCCGTATCCAGGCCGCCATCGTCAAGGGTGAGATCGCCCCCGGCAGCAAGATCTCCGAGCCGGAACTGGCGCGTACCTACGGCATCAGCCGTGGCCCGCTGCGCGAGGCGATCCATCGCCTGGAAGGCCAGCGCCTATTGGTGCGCGTGCCCCACGTCGGCGCGCGGGTGGTGTCGTTGAGCCACGCCGAATTGATCGAACTCTACGAAATCCGCGAATCCCTCGAAGGCATGGCCTGTCGCTTGGCTGCCGAGCGCATGACCGATGCGGAGATCGAAGAATTGCGCCAGGTGTTGCACACCCACGAGCGCGACGAATCCTTCCAGTCCGGCCTCGGCTACTACCAGCAGGAAGGCGACTTCGATTTTCATTACCGGATAATTCAAGGTGCCGGTAACCGTACCCTCACCCAAATGCTCTGCGGCGAGCTGTACCAATTGGTGCGCATGTACCGCATCCAGTTTTCCGCGACCCCCAATCGTCCACGCCAGGCTTTTGCCGAGCACCACCGAATTCTCGATGCGATTGCCGATCGCGACGGTGAACTGGCCGAACTGCTGATGCGCCGCCATATCGGCGCCTCCAAACGCAACATTGCCCGTCATTTCCCCGACGGTGCCCCCCAATCACGAGGTGAATGATGAGTTCGAATAATAAGAGCACTCCCGGCCAGCGTTTCCGTGACGCCGTCGCCAGCGAGCATCCCTTGCAGGTGGTCGGCGCGATCAACGCCAACCATGCGCTGCTGGCCAAGCGTGCCGGTTTCAAGGCGATCTACCTGTCGGGTGGCGGTGTTGCTGCCGGTTCCCTGGGCGTGCCGGACTTAGGGATTACCGGCCTGGATGACGTGCTCACCGATGTGCGCCGCATTACCGACGTCTGCGACCTGCCGCTGCTGGTGGATGTGGACACTGGTTTCGGCTCCTCGGCGTTCAACGTGGCGCGCACCGTCAAGTCGATGATCAAGTTCGGCGCCGCCGCCATCCATATCGAAGACCAGGTCGGCGCCAAGCGCTGCGGCCATCGTCCGAATAAAGAAATCGTGTCCCAACAAGAAATGGTCGACCGCATCAAAGCCGCCGTGGATGCGCGCACCGATGACAGCTTCGTGATCATGGCGCGTACCGACGCGCTGGCGGTCGAAGGCCTGGAGTCCGCCCTGGAGCGTGCCGCCGCTTGCATCGAAGCCGGCGCCGACATGGTCTTCCCCGAAGCCATTACCGAACTTGAGATGTACAAGCTGTTCGCCTCTCGCGTGAAGGCGCCGATCCTGGCCAACATCACCGAGTTCGGCGCCACACCGCTGTACACCACCGAACAGTTGAAATCTGCCGATGTTTCCATCGTGCTGTACCCGCTCTCGGCCTTCCGTGCCATGAACAAGGCCGCCGAGAACGTCTACACCGCGATCCGTCGCGACGGTACCCAGCAGAACGTGATCGACACCATGCAAACCCGCATGGAGCTTTACGATCGCATCGACTACCACACCTTTGAGCAGAAGCTCGACGCGCTGTTCGCAGCCAAGAAGTAAAGAACAGCCTCCCTAATAAATTCAAGATTGGAGAACCGACATGGCTGAAGCAAAAGTACTCAGTGGCGCTGGCCTGCGTGGCCAAGTAGCCGGCCAGACCGCACTGTCCACCGTGGGCCAGGCGGGTGCCGGCCTGACCTATCGCGGCTATGACGTGCGCGAACTGGCCGCCGATGCGCAGTTCGAAGAAGTCGCCTACCTGCTGCTGTATGGCGAGTTGCCGACTAAAACCGAGTTGGCGGCCTACAGCGCCAAGCTGAGCAAACTGCGTGACCTGCCCCAAGCGCTGAAAGAAGTGCTGGAACGCATCCCGGCTGACGCCCACCCGATGGACGTGATGCGCACCGGTTGCTCGTTCCTCGGCAATATCGAGCCCGAGAAAGATTTCAGCGTGCAGCGCGATGTCACCGACCGCTTGCTCGCCGCCTTCCCGGCGATCATGTGCTACTGGTACCGCTTCAGCCACGACGGCAAGCGCATCGACTGCGTGACCGACGAGCCTTCCATCGGCGGCCACTTCCTGCACCTGCTGCACGGCAAGAAGCCAAGCGAGTTGCACGTAAAAGTGATGAACGTGTCGCTGATTCTCTATGCAGAGCACGAATTCAACGCCTCGACGTTCACCGCGCGTGTATGTGCCTCGACCCTGTCCGACCTGTATTCCTGCGTCACCGCTGCCATCGGCTCGCTGCGCGGCCCGTTGCATGGCGGCGCCAACGAAGCAGCGATGGAAATGATCGAGCGCTTCACCTCGGCCGAAGACGCCGTGGAAGGCACCCTCGGCATGCTGGCGCGCAAGGACAAGATCATGGGCTTCGGCCACGCGATCTACAAAGACAGCGACCCGCGTAATGAAGTGATCAAGGGCTGGGCGAAAAAGCTCGCCGATGAAGTAGGCGACAAGGTGCTGTTCCCGGTCTCCGAAGCCATCGACAAGACCATGTGGGAACAGAAGAAACTGTTCCCCAACGCCGACTTCTACCATGCCTCGGCGTACCACTTCATGGGCATCCCGACCAAGTTGTTCACGCCGATCTTCGTGTGCTCACGCCTGACCGGCTGGGCCGCTCATGTGTTCGAGCAGCGCGCCAACAACCGCATCATCCGTCCAAGCGCCGAATACATCGGCGTTGAGCAGCGCAAGTTCGTGCCAATCGAACGTCGCTGAGTGGGAGCACCGACGACCATGAAGTGGTAACCGGATCCAATGTGGGAGCGAGCAAGTCGAATCGTCGCACCGCCGCTCCCACATTTGGACCCTATTCCACATCAAGCCAGCATCGGCTCTTCCTTTTGCAACTACCGTGACCGAGTCCTGACGATGAACACTGAATTTCGCAAACCGCTCCCCGGCAGCCGCCTGGATTTCTTCGACGCCCGTGCGGCTGTCGAGGCAATCACCCCTGGCGCCTACGCCACCTTGCCTTACACCTCCCGCGTACTCGCCGAGAACCTGGTGCGTCGCTGCGACCCGGCCACTCTCAATGCGTCCCTGAGCCAACTGATCGAGCGCAAGCGCGACCTCGACTTCCCCTGGTTCCCGGCGCGCGTGGTGTGCCACGACATTCTCGGCCAGACCGCCCTGGTGGACCTCGCCGGCCTGCGCGACGCCATCGCCCAGCAAGGTGGCGACCCGGCGCAGGTCAACCCGGTGGTGCCGACCCAACTGATCGTCGACCACTCCCTGGCCGTCGAAGCCGGTGGTTTCGACCCGGACGCGTTCGAAAAAAACCGTGCCATTGAAGACCGTCGCAACGAAGACCGTTTCCACTTTATCGAGTGGACCAAAAAGGCCTTCAAAAACGTCGACGTGATCCCGCCGGGCAACGGCATCATGCACCAGATCAACCTGGAGAAAATGTCTCCGGTGATCCAGGTGCGTGACGGCGTGGCGTTCCCCGACACCTGCGTCGGCACCGACAGCCATACCCCGCACGTGGACGCACTGGGCGTGATCGCCATCGGCGTCGGTGGCCTGGAAGCCGAGAGCGTGATGCTTGGCCGCGCGTCGTGGATGCGCCTGCCGGAAAGCGTCGGCGTGGAACTGACCGGCAAGCTGCAACCGGGCATCACTGCCACCGATATGGTGCTGGCGCTGACGGAGTTTTTGCGTAAGCAGAAAGTGGTCGGCGCGTGGCTGGAGTTCTTCGGCGAGGGCGCGTCGGCACTGACGCTGGGCGACCGCGCGACCATCTCCAACATGGCCCCGGAATACGGCGCCACCGCAGCGATGTTCTACATCGACCAACAGACTATCGCTTACCTGAAACTCACGGGCCGTGAAGACGAACAAGTCACTCTGGTGGAGCAATACGCTCGCCACACTGGCCTGTGGGCGGATGACCTCAAAGGCGCGCAATACGAGCGTGGCCTGACGTTCGATCTGTCCAGCGTCGTGCGCAACATGGCAGGCCCGAGCAACCCGCACGCCCGCGTCGCGACCAGCGACCTCGCATCGAAAGGCATCAGCGGCCAGTGGGAAGAAGTGCCCGGCCAAATGCCAGATGGCGCAGTCATCATTGCCGCCATTACCAGCTGCACCAACACCAGCAACCCGCGCAACGTGATTGCCGCAGGCCTGTTGGCGCGCAACGCGAACAAGCTGGGGCTGGTGCGCAAACCGTGGGTCAAATCGTCCCTGGCACCGGGTTCGAAAACCGTGGCCATGTACCTTGAAGACGCCGGCCTGGATCATGAACTGGAAAAACTCGGCTTCGGCGTGGTGGCCTTCGCCTGCACCACGTGCAACGGCATGTCTGGCGCGCTCGACCCGGTGATCCAGCAAGAGATCATCGACCGCGACCTGTACGCCACTGCCGTGTTGTCGGGCAACCGCAACTTTGACGGGCGCATTCACCCGTACGCCAAGCAAGCCTTCCTTGCGTCGCCGCCGCTGGTGGTGGCTTACGCGATTGCCGGCACCATCCGTTTCGACATCGAAAAAGACGTGCTGGGCCTGGACGCCAACGGCAAGGAAATCCGCCTGCAGGACATCTGGCCAAGCGACGAAGAAATCGACGCGGTGGTGAAGGCTTCGGTCAAGCCGGAGCAGTTCCGCAAGGTCTACATCCCGATGTTCGCCATTCACGAAGACACCGGCCTCAAGGTTGCACCGCTGTATGACTGGCGCCCGCAAAGCACCTATATTCGCCGCCCGCCTTACTGGGAAGGCGCACTCGCCGGTGCGCGTCCGCTCAAGGGCATGCGCCCGCTCGCGGTGCTGCCGGACAACATCACCACCGATCACCTGTCGCCGTCCAACGCGATCATGCTCGACAGCGCCGCCGGCGAATACCTGGCGAAAATGGGCTTGCCGGAAGTCGACTTCAACTCCTACGCGACTCATCGGGGCGACCATTTGACCGCGCAGCGCGCGACGTTTGCCAACCCAAAACTGTTCAACGAAATGGTGGTGGAAAACGGCAAGGTCAAACAGGGTTCCCTGGCACGTATCGAGCCCGAAGGCCAGGTTACGCGGATGTGGGAAGCCATCGAAACTTACATGGAGCGCAAGCAGCCGCTGATCATCATTGCCGGCGCCGACTACGGCCAGGGTTCATCCCGCGACTGGGCGGCCAAGGGCGTGCGCCTCGCCGGCGTGGAAGCGATTGCTGCCGAAGGTTTCGAGCGCATCCACCGCACCAACCTGGTGGGCATGGGCGTGTTGCCGTTGGAGTTCCTGCCGGGCACCGACCGTCATACCTTGAACATTGACGGCAGCGAAACCTATGACGTGGTCGGCTCGCGTACCCCGCGTGCGCAACTGACCCTAGTGATCCACCGCAAGAATGGCGAACGTGTCGAAGTGCCGGTGACCTGCCGCCTGGACACCGCCGAAGAAGTGTCGATCTACGAGGCGGGCGGCGTGTTGCAACGTTTTGCCCAGGACTTCCTGGAATCGGCGGCGACCGCCTGAGGAATAACCATGGCACACGTAGCGCAAATCAAGATCCCCGCCACCTATATGCGTGGCGGCACCAGCAAGGGCGTGTTTTTCAGCCTCAAGGACCTGCCCGAGTCGGCGCAGGTCCCGGGCGCTGCACGCGACGCCCTGTTGCTGCGGGTAATCGGCAGCCCCGACCCGTACGACAAGCAGATCGACGGCATGGGCGGCGCCACGTCCAGCACCAGCAAAACCGTGATCCTGGCCAAAAGCACCCGCGCCGATCATGACGCGGACTACCTGTTCGGCCAGGTGTCCATCGACAAACCATTCGTGGACTGGAGCGGTAACTGCGGCAACCTGTCGGCGGCAGTGGGTTCGTTCGCCATCAGCGCGGGGCTGGTTGACCCAGCTCGCGTGCCCCGCAACGGCGTGGCCGTGGTACGTGTGTGGCAGGCCAATATCGGCAAGACCATCATCGCCCACGTGCCAATTACTGACGGCGCGGTGCAGGAAACCGGCGACTTCGAACTCGATGGCGTGACCTTTCCTGCGGCCGAAGTGCAGTTGGAATTCATGGACCCGGCAGCAGAAGAAGAGGGCGGCGGCGGCTCGATGTTCCCCACTGGCAACCTGGTGGACGACCTCGAAGTGCCCGGTGTCGGCACTTTCAAGGCTACGCTGATCAACGCGGGCATCCCGACCATCTTCATCAACGCCGAAGACCTGGGCTACACCGGCACCGAGCTGCAGAGCGCGATCAACAGCGACCCCAAGGCCCTGGCGATGTTTGAAACAGTACGGGCCTACGGCGCATTGCGCATGGGCCTGATCAAGCATCTGGACGAAGCCGCCCAGCGTCAGCACACGCCGAAGGTGGCGTTTGTGGCCAAGCCTGCGGACTACGTGGCATCCAGCGGCAAGGCGATCAAGGCCGGTGATGTCGACCTGCTGGTGCGCGCACTCTCCATGGGCAAGCTGCACCACGCGATGATGGGCACAGCGGCGGTGGCGATTGGCACGGCAGCCGCGATTTCCGGCACGTTGGTCAACCTCGCAGCCGGTGGTGTGGAACGCAATGCGGTGCGGTTCGGGCACCCGTCCGGCACGTTGCGCGTAGGTGCCGAGGCGACCCAAGTGAACGGCGAATGGGTAGTGAAAAAAGCCATCATGAGCCGCAGTGCGCGGGTGCTGATGGAAGGCTTCGTGCGCATCCCCGGCGACGCTTTCTAGCGACTTGCACCGAGCCAATGTGGGAGCGGGCTTGCTCGCGAATGCGTTGGATCAGTCAGCACATCTGTGGCTGACCCTCCGCATTCGCCAGCAAGCCCGCTCCCACAGGTGATTTGTATTCCAAGGCAGGCAATCAAGATCTGCCCCTGACAACCGTGAGCCCGAGGACTGACCCCAACCCACTTTTGGAGTACTGCCATGAGCGCCAACGTCGACCAGAACAACCGCCCCGACTACGACCAGGTCCTACAGGACATCGCCGACTACGTCCTCAACTACCGGATCGATTCCCAGGCTGCGCTGGACACCGCCCGTAACTGCCTGATGGACACCTTGGGTTGTGGCCTGCTGGCCCTGCGCTTTCCCGAGTGCACCAAGCACCTGGGGCCTATCGTCGAGGGCACGGTGGTGCCGTTTGGCGCGCGTGTACCGGGCACCTCGTTCCGTCTGGACCCGGTAAAAGCCGCGTGGGACATCGGCTGCATCGTGCGTTGGCTCGACTACAACGACACCTGGCTCGCCGCCGAATGGGGCCATCCTTCGGATAACCTCGGCGGCATCCTGGCCGTGGCCGATCACCTCTCGCAAAAACGCGTGGCCAATGGCGATGCACCGCTGACCGTACGTGCGGTGTTGGAAGCAATGATCATGGCCCATGAGATTCAAGGCGTGATCGCCCTGGAAAACTCCTTCAACCGCGTCGGCCTCGATCACGTGCTGCTGGTGAAAGTCGCCTCCACGGCGGTCACCGCCAAGCTGATGGGCGCTAACCGCGAGCAACTGTTGGCAGCGTTGTCCCATGCGTTTGTCGATGGGCAAGCGTTGCGCACCTATCGCCATGCGCCGAATGCCGGGTCACGTAAATCCTGGGCAGCCGGGGATGCGTCAAGTCGTGGCGTGCGCCTGGCGGATATCGCCTTGCGTGGCGAGATGGGCATTCCCGGCGTATTGAGCGCGCCGCAATGGGGCTTTTACGACGTGCTGTTCAGTCACACCAACAAGGACCTGGCGCTCAAATCCGAGGACAAGCGTGCGTTCAGTCTGTCCCAGCCCTACGGCACTTACGTGATGGAAAACGTGTTGTTCAAGATCAGCTTCCCCGCCGAGTTCCATGCGCAAACGGCCTGCGAAGCGGCGGTGACCTTGCACCCGTTGGTGAAAGATCGCCTGCATGACATCGAACGCATCGTGATCACCACCCATGAATCAGCGATTCGCATCATCTCCAAGGTCGGCCAACTGGCCAACGCCGCTGACCGCGACCACTGCCTGCAATACATGACCGCCGTACCGTTGGCGTTCGGTAACCTGGTGGCCGAGCAGTACGAAGATGAGTTCCACGCCGCCCATCCGATCATCGACGAACTGCGCGACAAAATGGTCATCGTCGAAGATCCGCGCTACAGCCGCGAATACCTGGAAGCGGACAAGCGCTCCATCGCCAACGCGGTGCAGGTGTTCTTCAAGGACGGTTCCAGCACCGAACAGGTGGCGGTGGAATACCCGATTGGCCATCGCCGCCGCCGGGTGGATGGCATTCCGTTGCTGGAAGACAAGTTCAAGGCCAACCTGGCCACGCGGTTTACGGCGCAGCGCAGCGCGGAGATTTTTGCATTGTGCAAGGATCAAGCGCGGCTTGAGGCCACGCCGGTCAACCGGTTCGTGGACCTGTTCGTGATCTAAATAACACCAGGTATCCAATGGGAGAAGGGCTTTTGTGGGAGCGGGCTTGCTCGCGAAGGCGGTGTTTCAGTCGACACATACTTCACTGATCCACCGCTTTCGCGAGCAAGCCCGCTCCCACATTTTGAACTGCGCGAGTCTCAGTTCACTACATACTGCCTTCAACGTCCTCCAGGCTAAACGTCTCGGTATGGTCGTCATACGAGAAAATCTCCGCATACCGTCCCCACGCCACCACGGTTTCCAGGGTTTTCTCCACGAACGCTTCGGTCATCGAGTCTTCCAACTCCTGCTCGAAACGCACCCGTGGTGCCCGGTGCCCGCTGCGCTCCAGCAACACCTGATGAATGCGCGCGGCCAATGGCACATGCTGGATCAGATGCTCGGCGAACAAGGTCTTGCGCTCTTGGGTGCCGTAGTCGGCAAACAGCTTGCCCGCATCGGTCAACGTGATGTCGGCACCCTTGAGTTCGGCGAAGCCCAGGTGCTCGAGCATTTCCGCGACTGGAAACAGATCGTCCACTTCCAACAGGCCCCGTTCGGCGACATTGGGCAAACCGGCGTGACCGTTGTAGGGCTCGGCGGCCAGGGTTTCGATCAAGCCGGCCATCAGGTTGGTGGAGACTTCCGGCAGCAGGCTGCCCATTTTCAGCTCGGGTTTGCCGGCGCTGGCATCGGCGCTGCGCCGGTCGGTCATCAGCGCGTAGATGTCATCGACCATCTGCCGGAATGTTGGGTCCAGGCGATTGCGCGGGTGAGCAAACGGTACCTTGATCTCGGCGACCACGCGGCCAGGGTTGGACGACAGCACCAGGATGCGGTCGCACATCAGCACGGCTTCCTCGATGTTGTGGGTCACGATCAGGATCGACTTGATCGGCAACTGTTTGCCGCTCCACAGGTCCAGCAGGTCGGTGCGCAGGGTTTCGGCGGTGAGCACGTCGAGGGCAGAGAAGGGTTCGTCCATCAGCAGCAGCGTCGGGTTGACCACCAGGCCACGGGCGAAACCGACGCGCTGGCGCATGCCACCAGACAGCTCGCGCGGGTAAGCGTTTTCAAAACCGTCCAGGCCGATCAGGTCGATGGCGGCCAGGGCACGCCGGCGCGTTTCCTTGCGCTCGACCTGCAAGGCTTGCAGGCCGGCTTCGACGTTTTCCAGCACGGTCAGCCAGGGGAACAACGCAAAGGTCTGGAACACCATGGCCACGCCTTCGGCCGGGCCGGTCAGTGGCTTGCCGTTGTAGTGCACGTCGCCCGACGAGGGCTGTATCAGCCCGGCGATAATGCGCAGCAAGGTGGACTTGCCGGAGCCGGAGCGCCCTAGCATGCCTACGATCTCGCCTTCATGCAGGCTCAGGTCGACGCCGCTGAGTACTTGCAGCTCGTCTTTGCCTTTGCCAAACACCCGGTTGACGTTTTTCAACGCGTAGATTTCCGGGGTGCCTGCAGTGTGTTCGATAGAAGTACTCATCACGGTGAATCCCATCAATTCAGACGCAGTTTGTTTTCAGCCATGGCGTACATCGGCCGCCAGACCGCACGGTTGAAGGCCACCACAAAGATCGACATCACCACCACGCCCAGGGCGATTTTGGGGAAGTCGCCGGCGGCGGTGGTTTGTGCGATGTAGGCGCCCAGGCCATGGGCGACCACGGTGTCCTGGCCCCACGACACGTACTCGGAAACGATGCTGGCGTTCCACGCACCGCCTGAGGCGGTGATCGCGCCGGTGACGTAGTACGGGAAAATGCCCGGCAGCATCACTTTGCGCCACCACAGCCAGCCGCGAATGCGGAAGTTGGCGGCGGCTTCCTTGAAGTCGTTGGGGAAGGCGCTGGCACCGGCGACGACGTTGAACAGGATGTACCACTGGGTGCCCAGCACGATCAGTGGGCTCAGCCAGATATCCGGGTTGAGTTTGTAGTGCAGGATCACGATGACGAACACCGGGAACAGCAGGTTGGCCGGGAACGCCGCGAGAAACTGCGCCAACGGCTGAATCTTTTCCGCCAGTTTGGGACGCAGGCCGATCATCACGCCTAGGGGCACCCAGATCAGCGACGCGATCAGGATCAGCCCCGCGACCCGCAACAAGGTGATCAGGCCCAACACCAGCACGTGGCCAACTTCGGCCAGGCCTACTTCCGTGCCGACGTACAGCACGATGTGGTACAGCGCATAGGCGGCCATCAAGGCGATCAGGCTGCCCCATGCCCAGTCGATCACCTTCGAGGCTGCCGGCGTTTCTGCCGGCAATGCCTTGAACGCACCGCCTGCCAGGCTGAAGCGCTTGTTGCCAATCCGGCTGATGGTGCGGGTGATCGGGCGCAAGATGCGTTGGACCATGCGCGTGCGCTGGATCAGGTTCAGCACCCAGGACTGTGGCGCAGCGCCTTGGGAGGCGGTGGTTTCCATGCGGAACTTGTCGGCCCAGGCCACCAGCGGGCGGAACAGGAACTGGTCGTAGATCAGGATCACCGCGATCATCGCCAGAATCACGTAACCCACGGCGTGCAAGTCTTTCTGGGCAATGGCCAGGGCCAGGTACGAACCCACGCCGGGCAGGGTGATGGTTTTGTCGCCGACGGTAATGGCTTCGGATGCGACCACGAAGAACCAGCCGCCGGACATGCTCATCATCATGTTCCACACCAGCCCGGGCATGGCGAAGGGCACGTCGAGTTTCCAGAACTTCTGCCAGCCCGACAGCCGCAGGTTGGTGGACACTTCCACCAGGTCGTGAGGCAGCATGCGCAGCGACTGGTAGAAGCTGAACGTCATGTTCCAGGCTTGGCTGGTGAAGATCGCAAAGATCGCCGCGAACTCGGCACCGAGCACGCGCCCGGGGAACAGCAGCAGGAAAAACGTCACCGTAAAGGAGATGTAACCGAGCACCGGCACCGATTGCAGGATGTCGAGCACCGGCACCAGCAGCTTCTCGGCGCGCCGGCTTTTGGCCGCCAAGGTGCCATACAACAGGGTGAAAACCAGCGCCGCAAACATCGCTGCGAGCATGCGTAGGGTGGTGCGCATCGCGTACTCCGGCAGGTTGGCCGGGTCGAGGGAAATGATTTCGCTCTGCAGGGTGTCGATGGGAGCCCAGGTTTCACGGGCAGTGATCGAGAAAAACAGTAGAAAGCCGATTACCAGCGGCAGGGCAACCAAATCCCAGCGGTTGGGCAGCAAGCGCAATGTGGACGCCGGGATGTAGTGGCGGAACACTTTGTTCATAGGCAGTCATTCCTGCAGCGTTCAGGTTCTAAGAGATGCGATGGGGGTGAGCTTAGCTTCTGTTCGAAAGCCCCACCGAGAATGGGCGGACGCTCTTTTTCCATGAGTCAGGTGGCTGCACATCAGGGGGATGGCTGCAGGCGGGATTGTACGTTTCTGAATGTTACAAGCACATAAATTTGCTGTCAGTTTGCTGTACGAAACGCAGCCAGGGCGCGGTCGCCCCAGCTGTTGCCCGGCGGTTATTCAAACCGCAGGATTACCCGGCGGTTGTGCTTGCTCTTCTTCTCGATTTTCTCGCAGAACACCCGGCCGATTTCCTCGGTGTTGGTGACGTGGGTACCGCCGCATGGTTGTATATCGATACCGCTGATCTCGATGACCCGGACCGAGCCTTGGACCACCGGAGGCGCGACCGCCTGGGTGCGGGTTATCTGCAGCAGGGTGGAATACTCGGAGGCGGGCATCGACAGGGTCTTGACCGTATGGGCTTGCTCGATCAGCGCGTTCAGGTCACGGGTGAGGCTGTCTTTGTCGAGGGTCATTTCCGGCAAGTCGAAATCCAGGCGGCCTTTGTCGGCACTGATGCTGCAACCGGTGACCGGAGCGTCGATGAGCGAACACAGCAGGTGCAAGCAGGTGTGCATCTTCATGTGTTGGTAGCGCCGCTCCCAATCGATACCCGCATCCACCTGCGCGCCGGCAGCCAACTGCGCCGGCCACTGTTCCACCTGGTGCCAGATGATCGAGCGCAGTACCGGGTCGCGTACCGTGCCGGTCACTTCAACCCGCGTGCCGTCGGCCAGCGTGAGGTGGCCGGTGTCGCCCGGCTGCCCGCCGCCAGTGGGATAGAACAACGTGTGTTCCAGCGCGACGCCGTGTTCGCTGACGGCGATCACCCGGGCGCTGAAGGCGTTCTGGTAGGGCGCGCTATCGAACAGCGCCAGGGTTTCCATGGTGTGCACAGACATGTTCAACCTCCGACAGTCAATGGGCTGGCTTGCATCAGGGAACGCACCATTGCACTCAAGCCAGGGGGGGATAGCAGGGTGATTTCAAATTCCGGGCCGCACACTTTCAGGTTCAGCGGCAGGCGCGGCAGGTGGTTGCCTGACTCCACGCGATGCAGACGAAATTGCAGGTGGTGGCGCTCCTTCACCGTGGGCTCCAGCATCAGCCCTTGCAAGGGGTGGAAATCGGCGTCCAGCACCGTGACCTTGTGACTGGCGTTGATCTCGCCGACCACGTGCAAACGCTCGTCGAGGGCGAAAGCGCCGAGGTAGTTGCTGTGCTCTGATTCATCGTTTTTCTGCAGCTGGACCTGGTTCACCACCTTGACCTTGGTGCCGGCCGGCACGTCTTGAGTGATCACGCAGGAAGGGCTGATAAACACGTTGTCGCCGATCAGCACGTAACCCAGCACGCGTGCGCCGGAGCCGACCTCGACGTTGTTGCCCAGGCGCGGGTGGCGCTTGCCGTCGGGGTTGTTGGCGATGCCTCGGGCGCCGAGCGTCACGCCGCAGAGGATGTAGCAGTCGTTGCCGATCTCGCAGGTTTCACCGATCACCGTGCCGTAGCCGTGGTCGAGCACAAAGCGCCGACCAATGCGGGCTGCCGGGTGGATCTCGGCGCCGGAGAGGATCTTGCCCTGGTTGCTCAGCTTGAGCGCCATGCGCGAAAACACCCCGTTGGTCTGGTCGGGGAAATTCCACACCAAGTGCGCCAAGCGGTAATACAGCACCGCCTTGAACGAGGCATAGGACTCCAGGATCAGCTCCCCACGCCCACGGGATGCCGGGTCGCGGTAAGCGTAGGCGATCAGGTCTTCGGCCACCGCCTGCGCGGCGTTCTGGATCAGCGGCGCGAGGTGCGGTTCCAACTGCTTCATCTGCGCCGGCGTGAGGGTGGTGATGAGGTGGGTGAGCAACTCATCGTGCAGCTGTTGCATGTCGATAAAACCGCTCATGGAGGCACCCCCGCATTCTGGTTTGTTGGAATACCGCTTATTCGAAACTGGGCAGGTAGCTGTCGGCATTGTCGTAGACCATGGTCAACACCACCGTTTCGGGCGGCAATTCGGGGGCGAGCTTGGCGATGGCCACCATGTTGGCGGCAGAGGACAGGCCCAGGCTGATGGCGTCGGTGCGCATGATGCGTTTCATCATGTCGATGCACTCCTGGCGCGAGACCTTGAGCATGCCGTCGATCACGTCCAGGTTGAGGATGCTCGGAATCAGGCCGATCGACAGGCCCTGGATATGGTGCGGTGCGTGCTGGTTTTTCAGCAGGTCGCATTCCTCCGGTTCCACACCCATGACGCGCACGGCTGGCCAGGTCGCTTTCAAGGTTTCACCGATGCCGGTGATATGCCCGCCGGTGCCAATGCCGCTGACGAAATAGTCCACGCGACGCTCGCCAAAGGCGCGGATGATTTCCCGTGCGGTGGTGTCGCGGTGGGTCTGCGGGTTGGCGCCATTGCGCTGCTGGTTGAGCATCACGAAGCTGGGGTTTTCCAGCTGCAGTTCCATGCACTTTTCGCCATGGGAGTTGTTGCCCAGGCGGCTGTCCGACAGCACCACCTTGGCCCCGTACAGGCGCAGCAATTTTTGTTTTTCAGGGCTGTAGTTGTCGGGGATCACCAGCACCACCTTGTAGCCCAGCACATTGCCGGCCATCACCAGGCCGATGCCGGTGTTGCCGCCGCTGGGTTCGATGATGGTTTGCCCGGAGTCGCGGATCAGCACGCCCCGGCGCTCGGCGTCGAGGATCATGCCCAAGGCGATGCGCGCCTTGTGGCTGCCGCCGGGGTTGAGGGATTCCAGCTTGGCGTAGACCTCGATGCCGAGGTCTTCGGAAAACTGCGCCAGGCGCACGATCGGCGTGTGGCCGATGGCGTCGAGAATAGAGTTATGCAGCATCAGGTAGGAGCCCATGGCCGGAGGTCAGTACAAAGGCATGTCGGGTTCGACGTCGCGAACCCAATGTTTCATGCCACCTTGCAGGACTTTGGTGTTGGCAAAACCTGCCGCCAGCAGCGTGCTGGCGGCCTGCTCGGCGCGGGTACCGGCATAGCAGATCAGGTAATGGGTGTTGTCCCGGCTGAGGCTGTCGAGTTGCCCATCCAGTTCGGCCAGCGGGATGTGCACCACGCCCGGCAACTTGCACACTTCCAGTTCGCTGGCATCGCGTACGTCCAGCAGCACGTCGGCGCTGCGTGGGTGTTCGAGCAATTGCTTGAGCACGCGGGGCTTGATGTAGCGCTCTTCGGCCAGTGACGGCTGGCTCGGCACGGCATCGGCGCACACCGCCGGCGCCTGGGTTTCGCTGTGGCGCAGTTCCGAGCAGCACGGGCAGTCGGTACGGCGCTTGAAGCGGATCTCGCTGAATTTCATCGCCAGCGCATCGAAGCGCATCAGGCGGCCGGACAGCGGCTCACCAATGCCGATCAGCAGCTTGATTGCCTCGGTGGCCTGGATCATTCCGACCACGCCGGGCAGCACGCCGATCACGCCGCCGGCGCTGCAATTGGGCGCCAGCTCAGCGGGCGGGGCCTTGGGGAACAGGCAGCGGTAGCACGGCCCGCCTTTATAGTTGAGGACGCTGATCTGCCCGTCGAAACGGTAGATGGCGCCGTACACCAAGGGTTTGCCCAGCTGCACGCAGGCGTCGTTGACCAGGTAGCGGGTGTCGAAGTTGTCGGTGCCGTCGATCACCAGGTCGTAGGCGCCCACGAGGTCCAGGGCGTTGTCGGCGTTCAAGGCGGTGTCGTGCGCGTTGATCTGGATATGTCGGTTTAGGTCTTGCAGGCGTTGCTTGGCGGACTCGACCTTGGGCATGCCAAGGGTGCTGTTGCCGTGCACGATCTGGCGCTGCAGGTTGCTGCTTTCCACCACGTCAAAGTCCACCAGGCCCAGGGTGCCGATGCCGGCCGCCGCCAGGTACAGGCTGATGGGCGAACCCAGGCCGCCAGTGCCGATGATCAGCACCTTGGCTTTCTTGAGGTTCAATTGGCCTTCACGACCGACACCGGGCAGGGTGATGTGGCGCACGTAGCGCTGTACTTCTTCGTTGCTCAAGGTGTCGACGTCGATGCCGCCCGAGGTGGCGAGCAGCACTTCGATCTTGGCTTTTTCGGGCAGCAGGTCGTCCGCGTCGATCAGCGCTTCCTCGGCGGTAAACAGGAAGTGCTCCTTGAGCTGGTTGTTTTTCTCGTGGAACAGGTGCGGACGCAACTGTGGGTGGCTGCTGCAGAGGTTTTCAATGACTTCGCGCAATGTCGATCCGGTACCCTCAAGGGTCGATTCCGGCAGCTTGGCCACGCGAACCAGAATGTCGGGGAAAGAGACAGCGTTCATGGACAACTCCGTGTGCAGGTCGTTGAAAGGGTTGAGGGCGAAATGCTTGCCGTCCCAGGCAAACAGCTTGGAACCCAGGGCCTGGCCCTGGCGAACGTCTACCACCAGGTAACTGACGGGGTAGATCGGTTCGCCCATGAACAGCGCCTTGTCCTGGTCTTCGTCGCTGAAATAGGCACCGACATCCGGGTGGGAGTGGTAGATCACCACCACCGGGTTGTCGCTGCGAAACGCCTTGTTCATCAGCAGGGTGTCGGCCACCGCAAACGTGTAGCCGTTGGCCGCGTTGCGTGGGTACATCTCGGGGTTCTTGCGGTGCAGCTCATTCTGGATATTGCTGCCCAGGTACACACTGCCATCGGCGAAGACGAAGCCGCAGCATTCCTCGGGATAGCTGCGGCTGGCGTGGGCGTAGATCTGTTCCAGGGCTTTTGGGCGGAGGACGTCCATGTTTCTCTCGCGTAGTGGTTGAAGGGTCAATTTTTCTTGGCCAGCAGTTTTTCAACCGGCAACTTGGTAATCGCAAAACCGGCCAGCAGGATGGCCGAATACAGCATCAGGTCGCGGGAAATCGCTACGCCTTCGTACCAGGCGCCGATGATCACCGCGAACACCGGAAAGATGATGAACACGAACGACAGGATGATCGGGCTCAAACGCTTGAGCAGCATGAAGTACACGATGAACCCGCCGACCGAAGCCACCAGCCCCAGATAGAACAGTGCCCCCCAGGAGCGCAGGGTGATGGCTTCAAAGGTCGGTGTTTCAAACCACAGTCCGGCGACAAACAGCATCAGCCCAGCGATGCCGATGGGCAGGGTGTTGTAGGTGATCACACTGATGGCGCTGCCTTTTTGCTTGGTAATCACGTAGCACAAGGCATGCATGATCGCGGCGGTGAGGATCGCCAGCACGCCGAAGAACTCGGCGTGGTCCAGGTGCAGGCCCTGGCTCTTGATGATCATGTACAGGCTGCCAAAGCCGATACCGATACCGACCACCTGGGAAAAGTAGATGCGTTCGCGCAGGAACAGCGCGGAGAAAATCAGGATGAAGACCGGCATGCAGCTGAACAGCAGGGCAGTGAGGCCGGATGAGACATGCATCTCGCCGTAATTGAGCAGGTAATAGGGAACGCTGAAGTAGGAAAGGGTCACGAACACAAAGAACCAGCGGCTTTCACGAGGGAACAGGATGGGCTCGCGGCGCACCATGGCAAAACACAGGAACAGTGGGAAGGCGATCAGGAAGCGCAGGCCGGCGGATGTGAGCGGCGGAACGCTCTCCACGGCAATCTTGATGCCCAGCCAAGTGGTGCCCCAACTCAGGCACACGATCAGGAACATCACGCTGGTGACCAGGCCGGCCAACCACTGTTTTTGGTTTTTGGCCTTGGCGGTATTTTCGAGAACGGCGGACATTGGCATCGTTTATTGCTTCCCTGAGCCGAAATTGAACTCTATATTGAGCTTGTAATGAGTTGTAAAATTCGGCGATTGAACCCGTAAAAGCACACTATTAGGGCGAAAGATGGCTGTCAAAACAAATATTGACATGGTGTCAATTATGCGTGAGGGGTTGTCCAACGGGCAGGGCGTGAAGTACAAGCGCCTGTCCGATGTCATGGAACGGGGCATCCTCGAAGGCTTGATTGAACCGGGAAGAAAACTGCCACCCCATCGGGTGCTTTCCGACAATCTTGGCGTCACGATCGGCACCATCAGCCGGGCCTACGGCGAGTTGGAACGCCTGGGGTTGGTAGTGGCGCGTGTGGGCGACGGCACGTTCGTCCGCAAGCGTGGGATGGAGCGCCAGCGCGATGAAGGCTTTCGCAACTTCAGCGAAGAGCCGCGCCAGTACTTCGACATGAGCCGCAACATGCATATCCCCGGGCAGGAAACGACGTTCCTCGCCCAGAGTTTCCAAACCCTGTCGACCAATGCCAAGTTCCTCCAGGACATCAGCGCCTACACCCCGGACGCGGGTCTGCCGCGTTACCGCGAGGCGGGCGCGCAGTGGCTGGTGCAGCGCGATTTCCATCCGATTCCCGAACAGGTCATCTGCGTCAATGGCGGCCAGCACGGCTTGCTCTGCGCGATGATGGCGTTGCTGCGGGCCGGCGACACGGTGGTCACCGAGCAATTGACCTATCCCGGCCTCATCACTGCCGCGCGCATGCTCGGCATACGACTGATCGGCCTGGCGATGGATGAAGAAGGCGTGCTGCCGAGTGCGCTGGATGAAGTCTGTCGCAGTCATCGGGTTTCAGCGTTGTACTGCACGCCGACTATTCAAAACCCGACCACGGCGGTGTTATCCGTCGCGCGTCGAGAAGCGCTGGTCAGGGTGTGCCGTGAACACAACCTGCTGATCCTTGAAGACGAGGCCCACGGTGTATTGGTAGAAGACCGACCGCCACCGCTCAGTTATTTCGCGCCCGAGCGTACGATTTTGATCAGCAGCTTGAGCAAGGCGGTGTCAGCCGGGTTGCGCGTGGGTTACGTACATGCGCCGCCGGCGTTGGTCAGCCGCATCTCGGCGGCGCTGCGCTCGACGTGCTGGATGGCCACCCCGGTGACCTTGGAACTGGCCACACAATGGATCGAAAACGGCACGGCGGAGTACCTGCTGCGCCAGCAGATCAACGAGATCAGCCGGCGCAAGGCGCTGGTGCGCGACCTGTTGGCCGGCCTGGAATACCGCACCCATCTCAATAGCCCGCACTTCTGGATTGAAGTGCCGGAGCCGTGGCGCGCGTCGGAAATCGAGGCAGAGCTCAAGCAGAATAATTACCTGATCGCCACTGCCGAGGCGTTTGCCGTGGGGCAGACGGCGGTGCCGCAGTTTATTCGGGCGAGCATCTGCAATACGTCGGGAGATGATCTGCTGTTGCGGGCGGGGTTTGATGCGTTGGCCACTGCGCTGGGGCAGGGTGGGGGCAGGTTTCATCTGTAGGCGGGGATATACACTGAACCAAATGTGGGAGCGGCGGTGCGACGATTCGACTTGCTCGCGAATGCGGTGTATCAGCCAACGAATCTATTGACTGGCACACCGCATTCGCGAGCAAGCCCGCTCCCACATTGGACTGCGGCGCTGTCGGGCAATCAGCCTTACTTGAACCTACGCTCAACCCCTTTCTCCACCAAAATCTTCGCCGAAATCTCTTCCACCGAAAAATGCGTGGAATTGATGTGCGCAATATTCTCGCGACGGAACAGATTTTCTACTTCGCGCACTTCGAACTCGCACTGGGCATAGCTGGAGTAGCGACTATTAGGCTTGCGCTCATTGCGGATCGCCGTCAGCCGGTCCGGGTCGATGGTCAGGCCGAATAGCTTGTGGGAATGGGCGCGCAGGGCAGCGGGCAATGTCAGGTGCTCCATGTCGTCTTCGGTCAGCGGGTAGTTCGCCGCGCGGATGCCGAATTGCATGGCCATGTACAGACAAGTCGGCGTCTTGCCGCAGCGGGACACACCCACCAGGATCAGATCGGCCTTGTCGTAGTAGTGGGTGCGGGCGCCGTCGTCGTTGTCGAGGGCGAAGTTCACCGCCTCGATTCGCTCCATATAGTTGGAGTTGTGGCCAATGGAGTGGGACTTTCCTACGGAGTATGAGGAGTGTTCACTCAGCTCTTGCTCCAGTGGCGCAAGGAACGTGGAGAAGATGTCGATCATGAAACCATTGGAGGTTGCGAGGATCTCACGGATGTCTTGATTGACGATGGTGTCGAAAATGATCGGCCGAAAACCGTCTTTTTCAGCCGCCAGATTGATTTGTTGTACCATGGCCCGCGCTTTATCCACGCTGTCGATATAGGGCCGCGTGAATTTGGCGAAGGTAATGTTTTCGAACTGCGCGAGCAGGCTTTGACCCAATGTTTCGGCTGTGATGCCGGTGCCGTCGGAGATAAAGAAAGCAGATCGTTTCATTTGAGCCCTGGGCCTTAAGCTGATGACGAATCTTGGATATGATAGGCGCGATTTTGCCGTCCCGCAGTGGGCCGCATTCTCACTTATTTTCCAGGTCCAGGCCACAAACGCCGGTAAGCGCTCCTACTGAGCAACCGGCGTCCTGAGCTTTTCCAACACAGTTAGTGGAGAGATCACCTTGGTAGAGTACGTAGTTTCCCTCGATAAGCTCGGCGTCCATGATGTAGAGCACGTAGGGGGCAAGAACGCATCCCTCGGCGAGATGATCAGTAATCTTGCAGGCGCTGGTGTCTCGGTGCCGGGTGGTTTCGCCACCACGGCCCAGGCTTACCGCGATTTCCTCGAACTGAGCGGCCTCAACGCTCAGATCCACGCCGCGCTGGATGCCCTGGACGTCGACGACGTCAACGCCCTGGCCAAGACTGGCGCCCAGATCCGCCAGTGGATCATGGAAGCCGAGTTCCCCGAGAAGCTCAACGAAGAAATTCGTACCGCCTTTGCTGAATTGTCTGCCGGCAACCCGGATGTGGCCGTTGCCGTGCGCTCCTCGGCTACCGCCGAAGACTTGCCGGACGCCTCCTTCGCCGGTCAACAAGAGACCTTCCTGAACATCCGCGGCGTGGAAAACGTGATCCGCGCGGCCAAGGAAGTGTTCGCCTCGCTGTTCAACGACCGCGCTATTTCCTACCGCGTACACCAAGGTTTCGACCACAAGCTGGTAGCCCTGTCTGCCGGCGTGCAGCGCATGGTGCGTTCGGAAACCGGTACTGCCGGCGTGATGTTCACCCTGGACACCGAATCCGGTTTCCGTGACGTGGTGTTCATCACCGGTGCCTACGGCCTGGGCGAAACCGTCGTACAAGGCGCGGTAAACCCGGACGAATTCTACGTACACAAGGGCACCCTCGAAGCGGGTCGCCCGGCCATCCTGCGCCGCAACCTGGGCAGCAAGGCCATCAAGATGATCTACGGCGACGAAGCCAAGGCTGGTCGCTCGGTTAAAACCGTTGAAGTCGACAAGGCCGAGCGCGCGCGTTTCTGCCTGACCGACGCTGAAGTCAGCGAGCTGGCCAAGCAAGCGATGATCATCGAAAAGCACTACAAGTGCCCGATGGACATCGAGTGGGCCAAGGACGGTGACGACGGCAAGCTGTACATCGTGCAGGCCCGTCCGGAAACCGTGAAGAGCCGTACTTCGGCCAACGTCATGGAACGCTACCTGCTGAAAGAAACCGGCACTGTGTTGGTGGAAGGCCGTGCCATTGGCCAGCGCATCGGCGCCGGCAAGGTGCGGATCATCAAGGACGTGTCCGAAATGGACAAAGTCCAGCCAGGTGACGTACTGGTTTCCGACATGACCGACCCGGACTGGGAACCGGTAATGAAGCGCGCCAGCGCCATCGTCACCAACCGTGGCGGGCGTACTTGCCACGCGGCGATCATCGCTCGTGAGCTGGGTATTCCTGCGGTCGTGGGCTGCGGCAACGCGACTCAACTGCTCAAAGATGGCCAGGGCGTGACCGTTTCCTGTGCCGAGGGCGATACCGGCTTTATCTTCGAAGGCGAGCTGGGCTTCGATATCAAGCAAAACTCCATCGATGCCATGCCCGACCTGCCGTTCAAGATCATGATGAACGTCGGCAACCCGGACCGTGCCTTCGACTTCGCGCAGTTGCCGAACGCCGGTGTGGGCCTGGCCCGCCTGGAGTTCATCATCAACCGCATGATCGGCGTGCACCCCAAGGCCCTGTTGAACTACGACGGCCTGCCGCTGGACATCAAGGAAAGCGTCGACAAGCGCATCGCCGGTTACAACGACCCGGTGGGCTTCTACGTCGAGAAGCTGGTGGAAGGCATCAGCACCCTGGCGGCGGCGTTCTACCCGAAAAAGGTCATCGTGCGTCTGTCGGACTTCAAGTCCAACGAATACGCCAACCTGATCGGCGGCAAGCTCTACGAGCCGGAAGAAGAAAACCCGATGCTGGGCTTCCGTGGCGCCTCGCGTTACATCAGCGAAGCGTTCCGTGACTGCTTCGAACTCGAATGCCGTGCCCTCAAGCGCGTGCGCAACGAGATGGGCCTGGATAACGTCGAGATCATGGTGCCGTTCGTGCGTACCTTGGGCGAAGCGAGCCAGGTCATCGATCTGCTGGCTGAGAACGGCCTGTCCCGTGGCGAAAACGGCCTGCGCGTGATCATGATGTGCGAGCTGCCGTCCAACGCCATCCTGGCCGAGGAGTTCCTGGAATTCTTCGACGGTTTCTCCATCGGTTCCAACGACCTGACCCAGCTGACCCTGGGCCTGGACCGTGACTCCGGGATCATCGCGCACCTGTTCGACGAGCGTAACCCTGCGGTCAAGAAGCTGCTGGCCAACGCTATCCAGGCCTGTAATAAAGCCGGCAAGTACATCGGTATCTGCGGCCAAGGCCCTTCCGACCACCCTGACCTGGCCAAATGGCTGATGGAACAGGGCATCGAAAGCGTCTCGTTGAACCCGGACTCCGTGCTGGAAACCTGGTTCTTCCTGGCGGAAGGCCAAGCGTCCGCCTAAGGTCGCTACGTCAAAAGTGCCGGCCACTCGTCGAGGGTGGCCGGCATTCTTATCTGTACAGGGCGGAATCCTTGCGGACGTCGCCCTTTTTTGTGCAAGAGCATTATGCAAAGCAGCAGCAACCTGTTTCCCGTCGCCCTGATCAGCGCTGAACGTCGTGGCGACCTGAGTGAAGATGTGTACCGCCTCAAGCCCGGTAACAGTCCCGACGGCACCGTTGAGCTCGCGGTTACCCGTTTGGGCCTGGCGGATGTCCCGGAAAACCGGGGCATCCCGGTTATCTTGTTGCATGGCAGTTTTTCCAATCGGCGTTTCTGGTACTCACCCAAGGGCATCGGTCTCGGTGCTTATCTGGCGCGCCAAGGGTTCGATGTGTGGATCCCTGAAATGCGCGGTCACGGCCTGTCCAAGCGTAACCAGAACTACGCGCGCAACCGCGTCGCCGACTATGCACGCTACGATTTGCCGGCGATTGGTGCGTTTGTGCGCGAGCAAAGTGGGCAGATTCCCCACTGGATCGGTCACTCCCTGGGTGGCACCAGCTTGGCTGCGGCCCTTGGCGGGCAACACCTGGGCGCGCCAGCAGTGGCTTCGGTGGCGCTGTTTGGCTGTCAGGTCAGCCGCACTCACTGGCCGCTGAAACTGCCGCCGGTTGAGTGGACGGGGCGCTTGCTATTGAAACGCTTCGGCGAGGTGTCCGGCTCGCGCCTCAAGCGTGGCCCAGAGGACGAACCGGCAGGCGTGATGATCGAAGCCATGCGTTGGAATGGTCTGTTTGGCCGGTTTGGCGAAGGCAAGAATGATTGGTGGAAGGGCTTGGCTGAAGTCGATGTGCCGTTGCTGGCGGTGAGCGCCGCGGGGGATCGTCAAGACCCAGACTGGGCGTGTCGCAAGTTGTTCGAACAAGTGGGGTCGGAACATCGCCAGTACTTATGCCTGGGGCGTCAGCAGGGTTTTACCGGGGATTTCGGGCACGTAGAGATGTTGGTCAGCAAGCCTGCACAGGCCGAAGTGTGGCCGTTGGTGGAACGCTGGTTGAGAGATCCGCTTGCACCGTTTTTCGAAGCGCCCGCATTGGCGGTGGATTGATGAAGCGCTCTGCCAAGGGCGTTTCGCTTGTAGCAGGTTGCGGCTAAGATATGACGCGCTGATCGCTTCTGGTCATATTCAGTCGCGCAGTGACTATTGCGTTGCGGCGAAGCGAGTGGGATGTTCCCTACCTGCTTCGACCGGTACTTCCTTGAAAGACACTTCTTTGACAGAAAGGAATTTTTCGATGAACCATTACGTGACCCCCGACCTCTGCGACGCCTACCCGGAACTGGTACAGGTGGTCGAGCCGATGTTCAGTAACTTTGGTGGCCGAGACTCCTTTGGCGGTGAGATTGTCACCATCAAGTGCTTCGAGGATAACTCGCTGGTCAAGGAACAAGCCGACCAGCCGGGCGCCGGCAAGGTGCTGGTGGTCGACGGTGGTGGTTCGCTGCGCCGCGCGCTGCTTGGCGACATGATCGCCGAAAAAGCCGCGAAAAACGGCTGGGAAGGGTTGGTGATCTACGGGTGCATTCGTGACGTCGACGTCATCGCCCAGACCGATCTTGGTGTGCAGGCCCTGGCCAGCCATCCCATGAAGACCGACAAGCGCGGCATCGGCGACCTCAACGTCGTAGTGACGTTTGCAGGCGTGACGTTCCGCCCGGGAGAATACATCTACGCCGACAATAACGGTGTGATCGTGTCACCCAGCCCGCTGAAAATGCCTGAATAAACCGCAATAACCGACAGGGGTGAGGATGTTCGAGGAAGAAAACGCGCAGTGGGGGCTGGTGCACGCCCTGGTGCTGGACGGTAAAGGCGGCGCGCGTTCGATTGCCCGGACTGAGCTCGACGATTTGCAATTGCAGCCCCAGGAAAGCCTGTGGCTGCATTGGGATCGCAGCCACCCGCAAACCCAGACCTGGCTGCGTAAATCCAGCGGTTTGAGCGAATTCGCGTGTGACCTGCTGCTGGAAGAGAACACGCGCCCACGGCTGTTGCCATTGCCGGATTCTGAGCTGCTGCTGTTTCTGCGCGGGGTCAATCTCAATCCGGGTGCGGAGCCGGAAGACATGGTCTCGGTGCGCATCTTCGCTGCAGCCAACCGTGTGATCTCCCTGCGTTTGCGCCCGCTGCGTGCCACCGATGAGCTGCTGGTGCAGTTGGCGGATGGCAAGGGCCCCAAAACTGCGTCAGAACTCATCCTTTATATGGCGCAGTACCTGACCAATAAAGTGCAGGATCTGGTCAGTGACCTGTCTGAAATCGTCGACGGCGAGGAAGAAAAACTCGACGCCGACGAACGGTATACCCCGGAGCATGGCAGTGTCCTGCAAATCCGTCGCAGGGCAGCCGGGCTCAAGCGATTCCTCGCGCCACAACGGGATATTTTTGCCCAGCTCACACGGATCAAATTGCCGTGGTTTTGCGACGACGATGCCGATTATTGGAACGAATTGAACAACAGCCTGACCCGCTACCTGGAAGAGCTCGAATTGACCCGGGAGCGCGTGGGGCTTGTGCTTGAGACCGAAGACCGGCGTTTGAGCGTGCGCATGAATCGCACCATGTACCGCTTCGGAATCATCACTGGGATCTTTCTGCCGATGAGCTTTCTGACCGGCCTGCTGGGTATAAACGTGGGGGGGATTCCGTTCTCCGCCAGCCCCTATGGTTTCGTGATTGCCTGCCTGATGATGGTGGCCGTCGCGCTCGGACAATGGTGGCTATTTCGACGATTGCGCTGGGTTTGAGCTGAATATGACCTGAACGTAGGAAGGGTCCTATGTGACCCCAAGAATTTAACCCTCGTCTTTTAACTCACTTGCGAGAGGTCTATATGCACGATCCGTTCGAACAGTCTTTGCGTGACATGCTCAATGCTTCGCCGTCCAACCGGGATGACGATGCCTGCCTGGGCCGCGTGTTGAAAACCGCCAACCGCCAGGTAGGCGCGGGCGATCTGTTCGGTCTGCTCGGCCGCTGGCTGCCGGCGTTGATGATGGCCCTGAACAACGGTTCGGCCCACGTATCACCGGTTTCCCGTCGTAAACCTCTTGCTCGCACTGCTGATAAGGCTGATTGAATATGGAACTTGATCTCTGGACCCAGAGCCTGGTCACCGCGATGACCGCATTGTGGACCAAGGTGGCGAACTTCATTCCCAACCTGTTTGGTGCCCTGGTACTGGTGTTGCTGGGCTTTGTCGTGGCCAAGCTGCTCGACACCCTGCTGTCCAAATTGCTCGCGAAACTGGGCCTCGATCGCTTGATGGCAGGCACTGGCCTGACCAAGCTGCTGGGGCGTGCGGGGCTGCAAGTGCCGATCTCCACGCTGATCGGCAAGATCGTCTACTGGTTTGTTTTACTTATTTTTCTGGTTTCTGCGGCGCAATCCCTTGGCCTTGAGCGAGTTTCAGCTACGCTCGACATGCTGGCACTGTATTTGCCGAAGGTTTTCGGCGGCGCGCTGGTACTGCTGGTAGGTGTTTTGCTGGCGCAACTGGCCAATGGGCTGGTGCGCGGCGCCGCAGAAGGCGTGGGCCTGGACTATGCTGCGGGGCTGGGGCGAATTGCCCAGGGGCTGGTCATTATCATCAGTATTTCGGTCGCGATCAGCCAGTTGGAGGTCAAGACTGACCTGCTCAACCACGTGATTGTGATCGTTTTGATTACCGTTGGTCTGGCCGTTGCACTGGCCATGGGGTTGGGAAGCCGGGAAATTGCCGGCCAGATTCTTGCGGGAATCTACGTGCGTGAGCTGTATCAGGTTGGGCAACAGGTGCGTGTGGGCGAGGTCGAAGGGCAGATCGAGGAGATCGGCACAGTCAAGACGACGGTGCTGACTGATGACGGTGACCTGGTGTCGTTGTCCAATCGGATTCTCCTGGAGCAGCAGGTCAGTAGCCGCTAATCCGGCAAAACCCTGCTAATGTACGCCGCCGCAAACCCGGCTGACCGGGCTGTAGCGGACATTGACCTGACTGTCGGCACGACTTGTTTTGAATAAAGCCCAAACGCTGTCCACGCGCTATGACCCCCGTGAGCTCTCTGATGAGGAGTTGGTCGCGCGCTCGCACACGGAGCTGTTTCACGTAACACGCGCGTACGAAGAATTGATGCGCAGATATCAACGCACTCTGTTCAACGTTTGTTCAAGGTATTTAGGGAACGATAGAGATGCGGATGATGTCTGTCAGGAAGTGATGCTCAAGGTGCTGTATGGCTTGAAGAACTTCGAGGGCAAATCGAAGTTCAAGACATGGCTATATAGCATCACGTACAACGAGTGCATCACGCAGTATCGGAAGGAACGGCGAAAGCGTCGCTTGATGGACGCATTGAGTCTGGACCCCCTCGAGGAAGCGTCGGAAGAGAAGACGCCGGCACCCGAGGAGAAGGGCGGACTTGATCGCTGGTTGGTGCATGTGAACCCGATTGACCGAGAAATTCTGGTGCTACGTTTTGTCGCAGAACTGGAATTTCAGGAAATCGCTGACATTATGCATATGGGTTTGAGTGCTACAAAAATGCGTTACAAACGTGCTCTAGATAAATTACGTGAGAAATTTGCGGGCGAGACTGAAACTTAGTGCGTGGCAAATATCTCTTACGTGTAGGCAAGTTCTGTTAGACTTGTCGCCGAGTTGTCCCCCGGTTTGTGGGACTGCTTTACAATCACCAGATGGGGATTTAACGGATGAAACTGAAAAACACCTTGGGCTTGGCCATTGGTACTCTTATTGCGGCCACTTCTTTCGGCGCACTGGCACAAGGCCAAGGCGCAGTTGAAGGCCAGCTGTTCTACAAAAAGCAGTTCAACGATAGCGTCAAGCACATCGAAGACGGCTACAACCCTGGCGCAAGCATCGGTTACTTCTTGACCGACGACGTGTCGATCAACCTGAACTACGACACCACCAACCACACCCGTTCGAACGACGGTACTGGCAACCAGAAGATCAAAGGTGACACTGGCAGCGTGACTGCTCAGTACCACTTCGGTCAGGCCGGCGTTGATTCCCTGCGTCCATACGTAGAAGGTGGTTTTGGTCACCAGTCCCGTACCAACGTACAGGCTGACGGCCACAGCGGTCGCGACCAGTCGACCCTGGCTATCGCTGGCGCTGGTGTGAAGTACTACTTCACCAACAACCTGTTCGCCCGTGCTGGTGTTGAGTCTGACTACAACCTGGACAACGGCAAGTGGGATTACTCCGCACTGGTCGGCCTGGGTGTGAACTTCGGCGGCAACGCTGGCGCAGTTGCTCCAGCTCCTACCCCAGCACCAGCTCCAGAGCCAACTCCAGAGCCAGAAGCTCCAGTTGCTCAGGTTGTTCGTGTTGAGCTGGACGTCAAGTTCGACTTCGACAAGTCCGTTGTTAAGCCTAACAGCTACGGCGACGTGAAAAACCTGGCCGACTTCATGAAGCAGTACCCACAAACCACCACCGTGGTTGAAGGTCACACTGACTCCGTAGGTCCAGACGCTTACAACCAGAAGCTGTCCCAGCGTCGTGCTGACGCGGTCAAGCAAGTTCTGGTCAAAGACGGTATCGCTCCTAACCGCGTTAGCTCGGTTGGCTACGGTAAATCCCGTCCAGTTGCTGACAACGCAACTGAAGCAGGCCGTGCTATCAACCGTCGCGTAGAAGCCTCGGTAGAAGCTCAAGCTGCTCAGTAATTACTGAGTAGTCGAAAAAGCCCGGCTTAGGCCGGGCTTTTTTTTGCCTGAAATTAACCTCAGGCTTGGTTCAGCTGTGAAAAAGCCAATACAAGAACACCAGATTGATCAGCATCGAGATCAACCCAAGGGTGCGCCACACCTTCAACGGTTCACGTTCCAGCAACGGCTTGGGGCGGATGTTCAGCTCCTGGCGATCTGCTTGTTCCAGCGCGAGCAACCATTCTTCTGCGGTTTCATAACGCTGTGCCGGTTGTGCGCCCACGGCCCGTTCCAGGCTGAGGGTCAACCAATCCGGCAAGTCAGGTCGGTAACGGCTGGCGCTGACAGGTTGGGTGAACCGGGGTCGCTGGAAAGCTTCGATTTCACCGTAGGGATAGTGCCCTGTCAGTAGGTAGAAGAGGGTTACTCCAACGCTATACAAATCCTGTTGTGGTGTAGGAACGTCGCCAT
Source organism: Pseudomonas cremoris (assembly GCF_014230465.1). The sequence goes on along the minus strand of NZ_JAAXCY010000001.1, from coordinate 603,037 downwards.
TGAATGCCTCAGGCGCAATAAAACTCGGCGTACCCGGCAGCACGTGGGCACGGTCTTGCGAGAGGCCAGGGCAGTAGGCTAGGCCGAAATCCAGTACCCGCAGTTCGCCATCGTCCCCTAGCAGCAGGTTTTCCGGCTTGATATCGCGGTGCAGGATCTGCCGTCGATGCAGCATGCCCACCGCCCGCAGCAACCGCTCGGCAACCGACTGCCATTGCGCCAAGGGCAGGGCGCCTTGCTGCTGGAACAGCTCGGCGAGGGTTTTTCCGGGATATTCACGCATCACGTAGTACAAATGCTGACGCCCGCTAGCGACGTGGACTTCAGGAAAGCCGCGGCCGGCAACCCGCCGTAAAAACCATTCTTCCGACAACAACGCCTGGCCGGCATCATGCTCATCGTCGCGGCTCAACGGCAGGGTTTTCAGCAGCCAAGGTTGCTGCTGGGCATCGCGTACCCGATACAGCAACGACTGGCGACTTTGCGCGTGCAAGGTTTCTACCTGCCAGCCTTCAAACTGTTGCCCGGCCTTCAAGAGAGGCGGCACTGGCCATTGCTGCAATTGCACCAGTGCGTCGCCGAGTGTGGCCGCCCCCAGGCTATCGATGCGCACCATCAGGGCGCTGGCATTGTCCTGGCTGCCCGCTAGGTGTGCTGCATTCACCAAGGTGCTGACCGCCAGATCCAGATCCGATTGTTCCCGCAAAATCGTCCGGATGCTGTGATCGCCCAGCGTTGCCCACACACCATCGCTGAGCAGCAGGAAGCACTCGCCTTCACGCAACTGGCCGTCCAGAAAATCTACCACCAGATGTTGATCCAGGCCGAGGGCGCGCTTGAGCACATGCTGCATGCCCGGTTGCTCCCACACGTGATCTTCGCTGATGCGCTGCAACTCGCCGTCTAGCCAGCGATACACGCGACAATCGCCGACATGGGCCAGGGTAAAGCGCTGGCCGCGAAACACCAGGGCACTGAGGGTGGTCAGCAAGGGCTGGCCACCGCCATTGGCCTGCAACCAGCGATTTTGCGCCAGCAGCAGTCGCTCCAAGGCCTGGGCCACGCCCCAGGTTTGGGGTGTGGCGTAATAGTCCAGCGCCAGTGCCTGCAAGGTCGCGCGGGCGGCGAGTCCGCCGTCGGCACACTGGCTGACGCCATCTGCTATGGCGCACAGGTAGCCTTTGCTCGCCGCCAGTTCCGTTGCGGGCGTTACTACCCGCAGCGCGTCCTGGTTTTCGGCCCTGGGGCCGATAGCGCTGGCATGGGCGATGCTCAGTTGCAGGCTCATCAGACCCGCGCAGCCGTGACGGCAGCCGAGCCCCACGTTGTTCTCCAGCGACGCTTCACGCCATGCAGGCCGAACCAGGCGAGTACACCCAGGCTGGCAAATAACCACAAGGCCATTTGATAGCTGCCGGTGCTTTGCTTGATCGCGCCCATGCCTGCCGCCAGGGCGAAGCCGCCGATGCCACCGGCCATGCCGATCAGGCCGGTCATTACGCCGATTTCGCGACGGAAGCGTTGGGGTACCAATTGAAACACCGCGCCATTTCCTGCGCCGAGGCCGAGCATGGTGCAGACGAAAAGCGCCAGTGCCGCGTAGGAGCTTGGCAGGTTGAAACCGACTGCCGCGATGCAGATTGCTGCCACGCTGTACATGCCCAGCAGGGTACGAATCCCGCCGAATCGGTCCGCCAGGGCCCCGCCCAGTGGGCGCATCAGGCTACCGCCGAACACGCAGGCGGCGGTGTAGTAGCCGGCGGTCACCGGGCTCAGGCCGTACTGATCGTTGAAGTAGCCGGGCAGGGCGCTTGCCAGGCCGATAAAGCCACCGAAGGTGACGCTGTAGAAAAACATGAACCACCAGCTGTCACGGTCGCCCAGGGCCTTGAAGTAGTCGGCCATGGATTTGGCTTTCGGCCGCTCAGGGGCATTGCGGGCCAGCCAGGCGAAAACAATCAGGGTGAGTACCAGTGGAATCAATGCGAAGCCAAATACGTTGCTCCAGCCGAACGCCGCCGCTAGCACCGGTGCGAGCAGCGCGGCGAACACCGTACCGGAGTTGCCCGCCCCGGCTATCCCCATCGCCTTGCCTTGATGCTCGGCCGGATACCACTGCGACGCCAGTGGCAGCGCCACCGCAAAGGACGCCCCGGCCATACCGAGGAACACCCCCAGCAGTAATGCCTGTTCGTAACTGTGGATCCCCAGTTTCCAGGCGCCGAACAATGCGGCGATGACAATCACCTGGCCAATCAGGCCAGCGGTCTTGGGCGACAATTTGTCCGCCAGCATGCCCATCAGGAAACGTAGTACCGCGCCCGCCAGAATTGGCGTCGCTACCACCAGGCCGCGCTGTTGGGTGGTCAGGTGCAAATCGGCGGCAATTTGCACGGCCAGGGGGCCCAGCAGGTACCAGACCATGAAGCTCAAGTCGAAATACAGGAACGCGGCAAACAGGGTCGGGGTGTGCCCGGATTTCCAGAAGCTTGATTTCATCACGCACCTCAACGGTAGGAAGTCTTGTAAGAAGGCCGAGTGATGGAACAGCCGGCTCAGGCTGCCCCACCCGCCCCGTGTTAGCAGGGCCAAAACGAAAAAACGCCGCCACCAGGTTCGCGAGGGCAAACCGGATGTGCGACGTCTTTGTCGTGGAGGGGCAACCGCCGTTGGTTACCTGTGAATATCCTTTAGCAAGAGCTGCGCCAAATCAGCCGAGCAGCTCACTCATGGCGATGATCTGCTCCGCCACTTGGATCAGTTTCTGCTGCCGGCTCATGGCTTGGCGGCGCATCAGGGTGTAGGCCTCTTCCTCATTGCAGTGCTTCATTTTCATCAACATGCCCTTGGCCAGCTCTATGCGTTTGCGTTCGGCCAGTTGCTGGTCGCGTGCCTGCAACTGAGCGCGCAACGCCTGGTCGCTTTCGAAGCGGGCCATGGCCACGTCGAGAATCGGTTGCAGGCGCTGGGCCTGGATGCCTTCCACAATGTAGGCGCTGACACCGGACTTGATCGCCTGGCGCATCACGTTCGGGTCATGCTCATCGGTAAACATCACGATCGGCCGCGGCTGATCGCGGCTCACCAGCACCACTTGTTCCATCACGTCGCGGCCCGGTGACTCGGTATCGATCAGGATTACATCCGGGCGCACCGTTTCGACGCGCGCGGGCAGGTCGATGATCAGGCCGGACTCATCGATCACCTCAAAACCGGCTTCGATCAGTGCCGTTCTAAGGCGGCCAACCTTGCGCGGGGTGTCGTTGATCAACAGGATTCGCAGCATGTCGTGGCTCCTGTCAGCGCAACGCTTGGCGGCTGGCGTGCTCGGCCATTGCGTGCAGGCGGAAGCTGCGGGCGTAGCCAGTCGGATCGGAGCCGTCCCAGACCTTGCCGTCGATCAACTGGCTGCTGCGCATGTCATCGAGGTTGGCCGCGACACCTATCGCCTCGGCGGCCTGGCGGTATAGCGCCAATTGTTGTACCTGGCGGGCAACGCCGAGGTAGTCCGGGTCTTCGCGCAGCAGGCCCCAGCGGCGGAACTGGGTCATGAACCACATGCCGTCGGAGAGGTACGGCAGGTTCACTTTGCCCTCGGCGAAAAACCGCAGGGCGTGGGGGTCTTGCCATTGGTTACCCAGACCGTCTTCGTAAGCCCCCAACAAACGGGGCTCGATGCAGTCGAGTGGAGCATCCAGGTACTCGCGGCCACTGAGCAGTTGCGCTGTGGAGCGGCGGTTTTCGGTGTTCTGTTCGATAAAACGGCTGGCCTCCAAAATTGCCATTACCAACACTCGTGCGGTATTGGGGTACTGGTCGACGAACGCTTGGGTGCAGCCGAGGACCTTTTCTGGATGATCCGGCCAGATGGCCTGGGTGGTCGCCAGGGTGAAGCCCTGGTTTTGCTTTACCGCACTGGCGCACCAGGGCTCGCCGACGCAAAAGCCATCGATGCGATCAGCCTGCAGGTGCGCAACCATTTGTGGTGGCGGTACCACTACGCTGTCCACATCCTGCAAAGGATGAATGCCTTGGCTCGCCAACCAGTAATACAGCCACATGGCGTGGGTGCCGGTGGGAAATGTCTGCGCGAACGTCAGTTTTGTTCGGCTTTGGTGCACGTGGCGATCCAGTGCCTCAGGAGTGATCACCCCTTGCTGTTGCAGGCCACGGGACAGGTTGATGCTCTGGCCGTTCTGGTTCAGCCCCATCAGCACCGCCATGTCGGTAGGCGCCACGCCGCCGATGCCCAGGTGAACGGCGTAGATCAGCCCATACAGGCTGTGGGCGGCATCCAGTTCGCCACTGACCAGTTTGTCGCGCAGGTTGGCCCAGGAGGATTGGCGCTTGAGGTTCAGCGTCAGCCCGTAGGGTTGGGCGAACCCCTGGGTGGCGGTGACCACCAGCGAGGCACAATCGCTCAAGGCCATGAAGCCCAGGTCCAGGCCGCTCTTTTCCGGGGCGTCACTGCCGTTGACCCAGGCCAGCGGGTCTTTTATCGGGCTGTTTCCGACCGCGTCGTTCATCAATACCTACCTTATTGCTCAAAAAAAAGCGCCGTTCCTTCAGATGGCGCTGTAGGCCACTGCAGGTAACGACGCCTTTGTCCGTAAGCCCGTTCCATCGTTGGCGCGTGCTCTGATGCAGAGAGCAAAGCAAGGCACATGCCACGGATAGACCGTGCTGGTCTGCCGTCAACTTTCCATCAAGATTGAAACGTCGCCGGCTTTCAGTATGGCCGCTTCTTTTCGCCAGGCCGCCCAGGATACCCACGGTGTACGCAGATACTCCCAAGACGATGAGATGTCACTGGCTGTGCCGCTGGCTTGTGTGCGCCTTGTTGATGCTGGTCTGCGTTTCGGCGTGGGGGGAAACCTATCTGGCACGGGATGAAAGCCTGCATACCTTTTTTACTGCGCTGTCGGTACCACTGGGGGTGCCCATCGTTGTCAGCCGGGCTGCGAGCCGTCAGCGTATTTCCGGGACCTACGACTTTGGCAAGGCCCAGCAGGTGCTGGAGGCAACGGCTCGGCAACATGACCTGATCTGGCATGGCGACGGGCAGGTGCTCCACCTCTATGAATCGAGTGAAGCCAAAAGCTCGGCGGTGGCGCTGCGGCACATTACCGTCGAGAGGCTGCGTGAACTCATGCGCCGCTCAGGACTGGACGAGTCACGACATCCTTTGCGTGAGAGCGGGCAGAGAATGTTCTACCTGTCCGGACCGCCTAACTATGTCGACCAGGTCTTGCGACTGGCACAAATGATGGATCGCCAGCGGGCTGAACTGCTCGTAGGCAAGGAAGCGTTCGGCGTGGTGCAGGTATTCAATACCCACGTGGCTGATCGTCAATACGCCATGGGCGATGACAAGGTCAATGTGCCGGGGATGGCATCGATGATCGATTCCCTGTTGGCCAGTGAGCGCAAAGGGGGGGCGAAACAGTCGCTTGGCGTGTTGGCTGACGAGGGCCTTTCGGTAATTCCATTCCCGGATACCAACAGTCTGTTGATCAAGGGCAAGCCAGGCCAAGTGAGTGTCTTGGAACAGCTTGTCGCGAGGCTGGATGTGCCTAAGCGGCAACTGGAGGTTTCGCTGTGGGTCGTGGACGTGGATAACGAAGAACTCAAGAAATTGGAGCTCGGCTGGCTTGACGAGTCCAACCCTTCGCTTGCTGCAACCCGGGTGCTGGAGCCCTTGGAAGACAACCGGCTGATGGCGTTGATCAACGCACTGGAGCGGCGTCGGCGCGCACGGGTGGTGGCGCTGCCGGTGATGCTTGGCCAGGAAAATGTTCCGCTCGTGTTTCACGATAACCAGACGTTCTACCTGCCAAGGCCAGGAGAGGAGAGCGGCGAATGGCAGCCTGTGCGATATGGCACCCAGATCAGCGTGTTGCCGCGTTTTGTCCCAGGCAATGAAATCGAGATGTCGCTCACTGCTGTGGACGAACACCCTATCGACATGGAGAAGCAACGCAAGCTTTCGGCGGTGGTGGGGAGCGTGGGTGTGAGCACTGTTATTCGTGTACCCCAAGGTCGGCGCTTGTGGATGGGGGGCTTTCAACGTGATGCCGAAACCGTGCCACGGGGCACGATGAGGGGCCGTCGCGGCGAGGTACGCCTGTTTGTCATCCAGGCGCGAGGGGTAGGCGGCGAGCCCACGACATTGGCGGGCGCTGTGGCGCCTCCACCATTGACCCAGGCTCAGTATGAGCGTGTACAGCGCGCGTTTGTTCGTCCGGTCGCTAGCCCTCCCCATGAGTAAAGCGTTTATGCATGTATCTGGAAGCTTTCTACATGAGCTATGGGGTATCACGACGATGTCGTTGTTTCAGATGCTTTGGGCAAATGTCTTACGTACGGCTTCCCGAAAGGCGTCGGATGTATGGGTTTTTTCCTAGCGTGATCTCCTGTCCAGATTCCTATAGTCCTGATGTTGGCGGAATGGAGAGAACAGTAAACGAGGACCCTCAATGTCGGTAATTGGATGCAGAGGTATATATGGCCGCCCTGAGTGATCGAATGATGCCGGCTCCCTTGGTTTTTGCACGTTGGACCTTGCACGGTGATGGTCGATTGACCGCAGAGGGCATGGATATTCAGTTGCCTCCCAAGGAGTGGCAAGTGTTGCGATTGCTACTGGTATCCGGCGGTGCATTGATGACCAAGGATCGTTTGCTGGAGCGGGCGTGGCCTCATGGAGATGTTTCGGAAGAGTCACTGACCCGTTGTATCTATTCGTTGCGCAAGCATCTCAAGGCTGACAAAGGGTTTATCAAGACCATTTATGGCCGGGGCTATCGCTTTACATGCTCCGTGAGCACCGAAGGGGATGACGCGCCACGGTCAGGGCAGGGCCGTTTAGCGCATATCTGTTCGGCCTGCGGCCAAGTCCGCCATGGTTAAGGGATGGGTTCGATGCTTGTTGTGGGTGCTGCTGGTGTCGAGCAACAAGGCATTGGCTTACTGTTGGGAAGAGGTCGCGGCCCGCTACGACATCGAAGCGGAATTGCTGCAGGCCATCGCAGCTGTGGAGTCGGGGTATCAGGCAGGGGCGATGAATTACAGCAACAGTAACGGTACGCGGGACATTGGCCTGATGCAGATCAACAGCATTCATTTACCGGGCCTGCTCAAGCAGGGCGTTACCGAGGAGCGGCTACTCAGTGAGCCGTGTTTGTCGGTAGAGGTAGGCGCCTCGATTCTCGCCGGGTTCATCCAGCGTTTCGGCTACAACTGGACGGCTGTTGGTTCCTATAACGTGGGGCCAGGTCCAGGGCCGCAAAGGGAGACGTTACGCATGCAGTACGCACAGAAAATCTGGGCGCGTTATGAAGCGCTGGTCGCCCTTCGCTACTGACGATTGGACGGGACGCCTCGCACGCAGCCCGTTCCCCCGGCTATAATCGGCGCCACCTTTCGCCGCCATCCGAGTCTAGCCCGCCCATGTATACCCTGGCCCGCCAGCTGTTGTTCAAACTCTCCCCGGAAACCTCCCACGATCTGTCCCTGGACCTGATCGGTGCCGGTGGCCGCCTGGGGCTCAATGGCCTGGTATGCAAGGCACCGGCAAAAATGCCGGTATCGGTGATGGGGCTCGATTTCCCTAACCCGGTGGGGTTGGCGGCAGGCTTGGACAAGAATGGCGCGGCCATCGATGGCTTCTCGCAATTGGGTTTCGGCTTTGTCGAAATCGGCACCGTGACGCCGCGTCCACAACCGGGCAATCCCAAGCCCCGTATCTTCCGCCTGCCGGAAGCCGAGGCGATCATCAATCGCATGGGCTTCAACAACCTGGGTGTCGATAACCTGCTGTCGCGGGTTCAAGCGGCGAAGTACAAAGGTATTCTCGGCATCAATATCGGCAAGAACTTCGATACGCCAGTAGAGCGGGCAGTGGACGACTACCTGATCTGCTTGGACAAGGTCTACGCACACGCCAGCTATGTCACCGTTAACGTCAGTTCGCCTAATACCCCGGGCCTGCGTAGCTTGCAGTTCGGTGATTCGCTCAAGCAACTGCTCGAAGCCTTGCGCCAGCGCCAGGAAGATCTGGCCGTTCGCCATGGCAAACGCGTACCGCTGGCGATCAAGATTGCCCCGGACATGAGCGACGAAGAGACCGTACTGGTGGCCCAGGCCCTGGTGGATTCGGGTATGGACGCAGTGATCGCCACCAACACCACCCTCAGCCGTGTGGGTGTTGAAGGCTTGGCCCATGGTGACGAAGCGGGCGGCCTCTCGGGTGCACCGGTGCGCGAGCAGAGCACCCATATTGTCAAGGTACTGGCCGCTGAGCTGGCAGGACGCTTGCCGATCATCGCCGCAGGTGGCATCACCGAGGGCAAGCATGCGGCCGAGAAGATTGCCGCTGGCGCCAGCCTGGTGCAGTTGTACTCTGGTTTCATCTACAAGGGCCCGGCGTTGATTCGCCAGTCGGTAGACGCAATCGCGGCATTGCCAAAAGCCTGATAGCCGCCCATTAAAAAGGGCTCCATAAAGGAGCCCCCTGGGCCGAAGCCCGCCGCCCGGATAGGACGTGCGTGGTTAAGTCGTTACATATTCAAAGGTGGTATGTCGGAATTAAGTGCCCTGATTAGCCGACGGCGTGAAGTTCGTTGAGTCTGTGGATGCCCGCAGTGCCAGTCATACCGTCCCAGTTGTCGCCGCGTCCTTCTCGCCAGCCGTTGATCCAGGCTTGGCGTACCGACGGTAGAGTAAATGGGCAAAGCTCACGGGATTTGCCATGAACGCCATATTGATATCCGCGTAAAAATGCTCTTTCCAACGGATCACGCTTAAGTCTTCTCATAGGGTGTTTCCCTCACTTGTTGACTGTCTTGATATCCTTCGGCCTCGTCTGAGGCCGGGCAGAGTTTTTCTGCCGTTGGTGGGCTCGCTGCCGGCGTGGCGAGCCAATGTGTCGGCGTCGTTACGGCGCCAACCTGTGTTGAGTTCTAACCAATAGGTCACATGGATTCAATGATCGTTTTGTCATAAGCACGTAACGATAACGATGCTATAGCCATAAGCTGGGATGGCTTTTCGCCCCATTTGTAGGGCAAAGCCAGCTATGATGCACCCTGCAAAGAGGATGGGTTTAATCCTTTAGTGAGAATGCCCGCTCGTTGCAGTCGGTTATTATTCGACGAAGGGTCGCAATGTTTCTTTTTGTTGCGCAAAATTTTTCTCTGCCCCGTCTATAAAGGCCCAAAGGCCCGCCAGATGGGGTGGGACGGCACATTCGTGCCACGCGAGCACTCTTCAAGAAAAGTGCTTGATTGAAAACCGAGCCGGCGATGCGTCGCCCGTTCATTTATTGCTGAAAAGCCTGGAATGCCCATGTCGGACCGTTTTGAACTCTTCCTCACTTGCCCCAAGGGCCTCGAAGGCCTGCTGATCGAGGAAGCCGTCGGGCTTGGCCTTGAGGAAGCCCGCGAGCACACCTCGGCCGTGCGCGGCATGGCCGACATGGAAACCGCCTACCGTCTGTGCCTTTGGTCACGCCTGGCCAACCGCGTGCTGCTGGTGCTCAAGCGCTTCCCGATGAAGGACGCCGAAGACCTCTACCACGGCGTGCTGGATATCGAATGGGCCGACCACATGGTCCCCGATGGCACCCTGGCTGTGGAATTCAGCGGGCATGGCTCAGGCATCGACAACACCCACTTCGGCGCGCTGAAGGTCAAGGATGCGATTGTCGACAAGCTGCGCACCCCCACCGGCGAACGCCCGTCCATCGACAAGATCAACCCGGACCTGCGCATCCATCTGCGCCTGGACCGTGGCGAAGCGATCCTGTCCCTCGATCTGTCCGGCCACAGCCTGCACCAGCGCGGCTACCGCCTGCAGCAGGGTGCCGCACCCTTGAAGGAAAACCTGGCCGCTGCGATCCTGATTCGCGCTGGTTGGCCACGCATTGCTGCCGAAGGCGGCGCGCTGACCGACCCGATGTGCGGCGTAGGTACCTTCCTGGTGGAAGGCGCGATGATCGCCGCCGACATGGCGCCCAACCTGAATCGCGAACTGTGGGGCTTTACCACTTGGCTGGGCCACGTCCCGGCGCTGTGGAAAAAACTCCACGCGGAAGCGGCTGAACGCGCCACCATCGGCATGAACAAGCCGCCGTTGTGGGTGCGTGGCTATGAAGCCGACCCGCGTTTGATCCAGCCCGCGCGCAACAACATCGAGCGCGCCGGCCTGAGTCACTGGATCAAGGTGTACCAGGGTGAGGTCGGTACTTTCGAGCCGCGTCCGGATCAGAACCAGAAAGGCCTGGTCATCTGCAACCCGCCGTACGGCGAGCGACTGGGTGACGAAGCCAGCCTGTTGTACCTCTACCAGAACCTCGGCGAGCGTCTGCGCCAAGCGTGCATGGGCTGGGAAGCGGCGGTGTTTACCGGTGCGCCAGACCTGGGCAAGCGCATGGGCATCCGCAGCCACAAGCAGTACTCGTTCTGGAACGGCGCCTTGCCGTGCAAGTTGCTGTTGATCAAGGTCAACCCGGACCAGTTCGTCACCGGCGAGCGTCGTACACCGGAGCAACGCCAGGCCGAACGTGAGCAAGCCGCTTATGACCAAGCCCCGGCCGAGCCGCAAGAGCGCCAGTACAACAAGAACGGCAACCCAATCAAGCCAGCCCCGGCTCCGGTAGTCGAACAGCCGCGCCTGAGCGAAGGCGGGCAGATGTTTGCCAACCGCTTGCAAAAGAACCTCAAGTTGCTGGGCAAGTGGGCCAAGCGCGAAGGCGTGGATTGCTACCGCGTGTACGACGCCGATATGCCGGAATACTCCATGGCCATCGACCTGTACCACGACTGGGTCCACGTGCAGGAATACGCTGCGCCGAAGTCCATCGACCCGGAAAAAGCCTCTGCGCGCATGTTCGATGCCCTGGCTGCCATTCCCCAGGCGCTGAACATCGACAAGAGCCGCGTGGTGGTCAAGCGTCGCGAGCGCCAGAGCGGCACCAAGCAGTACGAGCGTCAAAGCGCCCAGGGCAAGTTCACCGAGGTCAGCGAAGGCGGCGTGAAGCTGCTGGTGAACCTCACTGACTACCTGGACACCGGCCTGTTCCTCGACCACCGCCCGATGCGTATGCGCATCCAGAAAGAAGCGGCCGGCAAGCGTTTCCTCAACCTGTATTGCTACACCGCCACGGCGAGTGTGCACGCAGCCAAGGGCGGCGCGCGCAGCACCACCAGCGTCGACCTGTCCAAGACTTACCTGGACTGGGCCCGTCGCAACTTCTCCCTCAACGGTTTCTCCGACAAGAACCGTCTGGAGCAGGGTGATGTGATGGCGTGGCTGGAGGCGAGCCGCGATGAGTTCGACCTGATCTTCATCGATCCGCCGACGTTCTCCAACTCCAAGCGCATGGAAGGCATTTTCGACGTGCAGCGTGATCACGTGCAATTGCTCGACCTGGCGATGGCGCGTCTGGCGCCGGGTGGCGTGCTGTATTTCTCGAACAACTTCCGCAAGTTCCAGCTGGAGGACAATCTCAGCGAACGCTATGCGGTCGAGGAGATCAGCGACAAGACTATCGACCCGGACTTTGCGCGTAATGCCAAGATCCACAGGGCCTGGAAAATCACCGCGCGCTGATTGCCGTACACAAGAAGCCGCAAGCCGGGACTAATCCGGGCTTGCGGCTTTTTTGCGCTGGTCAAACACCAGGCTGATGGCTATAACTTAAGGCCTAGCCAAAGTGACACCCCCCGCACGCTGGCGTTGTGAGTGTTGCCTATGCCGTTACAAGCTGTTCGCCCAAAGATCCTAGGCTTTATCAGTGAGCAGGCGTCGGCTTGGCTGGTGGCATTGGTGGTGGTGTTGGCAGGGTGTGCGCTGACGGTCATCATCGCTTGGGCCGCGTTCGACCTGTATGAGCAACAGGTGCGCCAGCGCTTCCAGTTGCTGGTCAACGAGCGCTATTCCCGCCTGCAAGAACGCTTTGAGGACCAGGAACAACGCCTGAACAGCCTGCGCCGGTTTTTCGTCAACTCGGACGACGTGTCCCGCGAAGAGTTCGACGGTTTCGCCCAACCGCTGTTATTGCGGACCCGCGCCTATTCCTGGGCGCCGCGAGTGTTTCGCAACCAGCGCAATCAATTCGAGCGCGAAGTCTCCCGGCAGCTCGGCAGGCCCTTTGTTATCCGCGAGCTGAATTCGGCCGGTGAGCTAGCGCCTGCGCCCGAGCGTGATGAATACGCGCCGGTGCTGTACAGCCAGACCCAGAGCTTGCTGGGTTCTCCCCTAGGCTTTGATCTGTTGGCCCAGCCGCTGCGACGCGCCACCCTGGAGCGTGCGCAAAAGAGCGGCAAGCTGGCGGTGTCCCAACCGATGCAACTGGTCGGTGTGGAACCTGCCTACGCCACTGGCGTGTTGTTGGTGGCGCCGGTCAGCAACCTGCCCACTGCTGAACAATTGCGTAATGAGCCCTATGGTTATGTGATGGCCGTGATCAGCATGCGCCAACTGGTGGCCGACGGGTTGCCCAAGCCAGACCGGGATAACCTGGTGGTGCAGATTGTCGACACCTCCGACACACAAGCACGAGTGCTCTACGAATCCAGCAACGCGCTGGGCGAGAGCGACCTGATTGCCGCACGTCGCCTGACCCTGGGGGATCACGTCTACACCCTGAGTTTGCGCCCGAGTCAGGTGTTCGACCTGGCCAACCACTCCTCCCTGAGCACCATCCTGGCCATGGGTGGGCTGCTTAGCGTACTGCTGAGCGCCTTGCTTTACATGCTCGTCAGCCAACGCCAGCGCGCCTTGAAACTGGTGGAACAGCGCACTGCCCAGTTACGTCTGCGCGAGCAGGAGCTACGTGGGGCCCATGGTCAACTGCGCAGTGTGCTGAACGCCGCCACCCAGGTCGCGATCATTGCCACGGATCTGCGCGGTGTCATCAACACATTCAACGCCGGCGCGGAAAACATGCTCGGGTTCAAGGCCGCGCAGGTGGTGGGCAGGCTGACCCTCGAAAGCCTGCATTTGGCGCCGGAACTGGAAGCGCGCTCTGCCAGCTTGAGTGTGGCGCTTGGCAAGCGCATTCCGGCGAGCCAGGCGATGCTGGTGGAAAGCCCGGACAACCTGCACGAAGCCCGCGAATGGAGTTTAAGCCGCCAAGACGGCAGCCAGTTGACCGTGAATATGCTCGCCACCGTGTTGCTGGATGATCATGGTCTGTGGATCGGCCACCTGGCGATTTACCTCGATATCACCGAACAAAAGCGCGCCTATGAGGCGTTGGCCGCGCGGGATCGATTGCTGAAGAAACTCAGTGCCCACGTGCCTGGGGGGATCTTCCAGTTCACCCTCGAACCTCAAGACGACTGGCGCTTCATCTACGCCAGCGACGGCATGCGGGACATTTATGAGATCGACCCAGGGGTGCTGCAACAGGACGCAAAAAAGGTCTTCGAGCGCATCCACCCACTGGATGCTGAGCGGGTGCGCGCGTCTATTCGTTTGTCGGCGTTGCAGTTGAGCCACTGGCGCGAAGAGTACCGGGTGTTGTTGCCACAGCGTGGCTTGCGTTGGATTCGCGGCGAGGCCACCCCGGAAGAATTACCTGGAGGCGGTACGTTGTGGCACGGTTACGTGTCGGATATTTCCGATCTAAAGCGGGTGGAAGAAGAGCTTCGCGCGCTGTCCATCACCGACTCCCTCACCGGTATCCACAACCGGCGTTATTTCCAGGACCGTCTCAAAGCCGAAATGGTGAGGCTCAACCGCAGCTCGGGAGCCTTGTCACTGATCATGCTGGATATCGACCATTTCAAACGCATCAACGATCAATATGGGCATGGGGTAGGGGATGGGGTGTTGCAGGAGTTGTGCAAACGTATCGGTCAACGCGTTCGCCGCACCGATGTGTTCTGCCGCCTGGGAGGTGAAGAGTTCGTGGTGTTGTGCCCCAATACCGACGGCGAACAGGCGTACAGCCTGGCGATGGAGTTGTGGCAGTCGTTGCGCAACGCACCCATGACGCCGGTGGGTATCGTCACCGCCAGCTTTGGCGTGGCCAGCTGGCGCATCGATGAAGGCATTGATGGCCTGTTGCTGCGCGCCGACTCGGCGGTATACGTGGCCAAGCAGGCCGGCCGCGACCGCGTAGAGTCCGAACGAGTACAGGCTATGTAGTGAGCGGGCTTGTCCCGCGCTGGGTGGCGAAGCCGCCCTAACAGGGGCGCCGCAGTATTTCAGTAAAACCGAGGTGCCTGGGTTTAGGGCGGCTTCGCCACCCAGCGCGGGACAAGCCCACTCACTACAAAACGGGGGCGGCGGCGGCTACTTTCGGCTGGCGATACAGGTCCAGCAGCACCTGGTCCAGTACCGATGAAGCGCCCCATGGCTTCGGATCGTTGAGAATCGCGACCACTGCCCAGGTATTGCCGTTGTTGTCGCGGCTGAACCCAGCGATGGCACGCACGGTGTTCAAGGTGCCGGTCTTGACGTGGGCTTCACCGCGCATGGCAGTGGTTTTCAGGCGTTTGCGCATCGTGCCGTCGGTGCCGGCAATCGGCAGCGAGCTGATGTATTCCGCAGCATAGGGGCTTTTCCAGGCGGCTTGCAGCATGGCGGCCATTTCGCGGGCGCTGACCCGTTCGGCACGGGACAGGCCGGAGCCGTTTTCCATCACCAGGTGCGGCGCGGTGATGCCTTTCTTCGCCAGCCACTGGCGTACCACGCGTTGCGCGGCCTTGGCGTCGTCGCCGTCGGCATCGTTGCGGAACTGCGCGCCCAGGCTCAGGAACAGCTGTTGGGCCATGGTGTTGTTACTGTATTTGTTGATGTCGCGGATAATTTCCGCCAGGTCCGGCGAGAACGCTCGGGCCAGGACCTTGGCATCCTTGGGCACGGGTGCCTGGATATCGCGGCCCTGAATGGTGCCGCCCAGTTCCTGCCAGATCGCGCGTACGGCGCCGGCGGTGTATGTCGCATGGTCCAGCAGAGACAAATACGTCTGCGAACTGCAGCCATCGGCCAACTGGCCGCTGACCGTCACGGTGACGCTGCCATCGGCGGCGGTGACCGGGTTGTAGCGCACGTCACCGGTGCACTGCTTGGCGTTGGAGACCTTGACCTGGTTGTCGATACGGATGCTGGCAATCGGCGGCTCTACCGACACCAGTACGCGGCCAGCGTCGTTGCGAGTCACGAAGCGCAGCGCCTTGAGGTTGACCAGCAGGGCATCGGGCTTGACCAGGAACGGTTTGTTCTCGTCGTTGCCGTCGTCATTGAATTCCGGCAGTTGCGGCTGGTTGAAGAAGCCACGATCCAGTACCAGGTCGCCGGTGACTTGTTGCACGCCATTGGCGCGCAGGTCGCGCATCAACAGCCAGAGTTTTTCCATGTTCAGCTTAGGGTCGCCGCCGCCCTTGAGGTACAGGTTGCCATGCAACACGCCGCCACTGAGGGTGCCATCGGTGTAGAACTCGGTTTTCCACTGGTGATTGGGGCCGAGCATTTCCAGGGCCGCATAGGTGGTGACCAGCTTCATGGTGGACGCTGGGTTCACCGACACATCCGCGTTGAACACGGTGGGAGTGCCCGGGCCGTTCAGGGGAATCATCACCAGGGACAGTGCGGTGTTTTGCAGTTTGGCTTTTGAAAGCGCCTGCTGGACATTCGGTGGCAGGCTGTTGTTGACGGGGGCAGCGGTAGCGGAAAAGGCCAGTGGCAGAATAAAACCGGCGAGTAGTGCTGAACGCAAAGATTTGATCATAGGTGATAAGACCCTACTGCTGAGGAGGGTGAAAAAGGTGAGGGGTATGTAAGAAAATCCCTCATTAGTCATGAAAGTGTCGGCATTATGCCCCAAGGTAGGGCCACTTGTAGCTGAACGATAGCTGGTATTCGGGGTTTTTTTACAGGCAAAGCGCCGCCTGTCCCAGAGAGTCGGGCAATTGCCTCCTTAAACTGCTAAAGTGCCGCCCGTTATTACTTAAGAGGATTGTTCCAATGGCGACTAACCGTTCCCAGCGTCTGCGCAAAAAACTGTGCGTTGATGAATTTCAAGAGCTGGGTTTCGAACTGAACCTGGACTTCAACGAAGGCCTGAGTGAAGAAGCTATCGACGCTTTCCTCGAAGCATTCATCAAAGAAGCCATGGAAGCCAACGGTCTGGGCTATGTTGGCGGCGACGACTACGGTCTGGTTTGCCTGCAGAAGCGTGGCTCGGTATCCGAAGAGCAACGTGCTGCTGTTGAAGCCTGGCTGAAAACCCGTTCCGAGCTGACCAAGGCTGAAGTCAGCCCGCTGCTGGACGTGTGGTATCCGGAAAAGCCGATCAACGCGGCTAAGTGATACTGAAAAAAACGGCGACCTGAGGGTCGCCGTTTTTTTATGCCTTGCGCCAGTTAAGAATCAGCAGCGTCAACACCCCCGCGACAATCCCCCAGAACGCCGACCCAATGGAAAACAGCGTCAAGCCCGACGCAGTAACCATAAAGGTGATCAGCGCCGCTTCCCGTTCCTTCGGCTCATTCATGGCGATGCTCAAGCCATTGATGATCGAGCCAAACAACGCCAACGCCGCAATCGACAGCACCAACTCCTTGGGCAAAGCGGCGAACAGTGCTGCCAAGGTTGCGCCGAACACGCCGGCAATCCCGTAGAACACCCCGCACCACACGGCGGCCGTGTAGCGCTTGTTGCGGTCTTCATGGGCATGGGGCCCGGTGCAGATCGCCGCGCTGATCGCAGCCAGGTTGATGCCATGGGAGCCGAACGGCGACAGCACCAGGGACGCCAGGCCTGTGGCGGTAATCAGTGGCGAGGCCGGTACGTTGTAGCCATCGGCACGTAAAACAGCGACTCCCGGCATGTTCTGCGAGGTCATGGCCACCACGAACAGCGGGATGCCGATGCTGATGGTTGCTGCCAGGGAGAAGTGCGGTGTGGTCCACACCGGTGTTGCCACCTCCAGGTGAAAACCGCTGAAATCCAGCAAGCCCATCACCCCGGACAATGCCGTGCCGATCACCAACGCGGCCAGTACCGCATAACGTGGTGACAGGCGCTTGATGACCAAGTAGGTGAAAAACATCCCCAGCACCAGGCCGGTACGGTGTTGGGCGGCGACGAAGATCTCGCTGCCGATCTTGAACAGAATCCCCGCCAGCAGCGCCGCTGCCAATGACGCCGGGATACGCTTGACCAGTTTTTCGAAGCTGCCGGTCAGCCCGCAGAGCGTTACCAACACTGCGCAGGTGATATAGGCGCCGATGGCTTCGCCGTAACTTACGCCGCCCAGGCTGGTGATCAGCAGGGCCGCACCGGGGGTGGACCAGGCAATCGTGATCGGCGTGCGATACCGCAGGGACAAGCCAATGCTGCAGACCGCCATGCCGATGGAAATCGCCCAGATCCACGAGGAAATTTGCGCCGTGGTCAAACCGGCGGCTTGGCCGGCCTGGAACATCAGCACCAGGGAACTGGTGTAGCCGGTCATCATGGCGATAAAACCGGCGACGACAGCCGACGGTGAAGAGTCGGCCAGCGGGCGCAGTGGCGCTTGAGTGGCGTCGGTCATGGAGCGGTGTTCCTTCTACCGATGAAAAATCGAATTCAAGCCTAAACTCAAACGTAACTACTCATTGCAATACAGCCGAGGCCACAAACAGCCGTACAGTGTGTTGGCGCATTCGGTTGTGTACAATGTGCCATGTTTTTAGGTGATACTTGCCAGCGACCCGCTGTTGCCGTATTACCGTTAATTCGCCGCCGTTCTCCAAACCCGAGTGCCCATGAACGAACAGTTGCAACCTCTCAAGAAAACACCGCGAGCCGGCAAGGCCGGTCGCAGCGGAACCCAGGACGATATCGTCTACGCGCATATCTTCGAAGCGATCCTCGAACAACGCCTGGCACCCGGTACCAAATTGAGTGAAGAGGCACTGGGGGAAATCTTTGGCGTCAGCCGCACCATCATTCGCCGCGCACTTTCGCGCCTGGCCCATGAAGGCGTGGTGTTGCTGCGGCCCAATCGCGGCGCAGTGGTTGCCAGCCCGAGTGTCGAGGAAGCCCGCCAGGTCTTCATGGCGCGTCGTCTCGTGGAGCGGGCGATCACCGAATTGGCAGTGCAGCACGCCACCGCCGAGCAACTGGCCGAATTGCGCCAGATGGTTAACGACGAGCGCGACAGCTTTTCCCGTGGCGACCGTGGTGCCGGCATTCGCCTCTCCGGCGAGTTCCACCTCAAGCTGGCCGAAGCGGCGAAGAACGCACCGCTGATCAGCTTCCAGCGCAGCCTGGTGTCGCAGACCTCGTTGATCATCGCCCAGTACGAAAGCGGCAACCGGTCGCACTGCTCGTACGACGAACACACCCAGTTGATCGATGCGATCGAAGCGCGGGACGCAGTGTTGGCAGTGGATCTGATGATGCATCACATGGATCACATCGACAGCAAGCTCAACCTCGATGAGGAAAGCGCGTCGGATGATTTGCATGCGGTGTTTTCGCATTTGCTGCAAACGAAGAAGCCAGGGCGTTCCTCGATCAAGCTGTAATTTCCCTGATTCACTGGGGATAAAAATGTGGGAGCGGGCTTGCTCGCGAATGCAGCGGGTCAGTCACTCTATCTGGTGACTGATACTCCGCATTCGCGAGCAAGCCCGCTCCCACATTGGTTTTGTGGTGTGGCTGAAATCAGCGCTCGTGCACCAGGTTGCCCGCCGCATAGGTCTGCAACACCGTCCGATCATCCCCCAGCGTCATCAACACAAACAACGTCTCGGCAATGTTATTCGCCTGTTTCAAGCGATAGCTCAGCAGTGGCGTAGCGTTGTAATCCAATACCAAGAAGTCCGCATCCGTCCCTGGCTGCAATGTGCCGATCTTGTCTTCCAGGCGCAGCGCCCGTGCACCGCCCAATGTCGCCAGATACAGCGACTTGAACGGACTCAAGCGCGCGCCCTGCAACTGCATGACCTTGTAGGCTTCGTTCAGGGTTTGCAGCAGCGAGAAACTGGTACCGCCACCCACGTCGGTGCCCAGGCCTACATTCAATTTGTGCTTTTCTGCCATCGGCAGGTTGAACAAGCCACTGCCGAGGAAGAAGTTTGACGTCGGGCAGAACGCCACCGCCGATCCCGTTTCTGCCAGCCGTGCGCACTCGTCATCACACAGGTGCACGCCGTGGGCAAACACCGAGCGTTCGCCCAGCAGCTTGTAGTGGTCGTACACATCCAGGTAGCCGTTGCGCTCCGGGAACAATTGCTTCACCCACTCGATTTCCTGCTTGTTCTCGCTGATGTGGGTCTGCATGTACAGGTCTGGGTATTCCCCCAGCAATTGTCCGGCCAACGCTAATTGTTCCGGTGTGCTGGTCGGCGCAAAACGTGGCGTGACGGCGTAGTGCAGGCGGCCTTTGCCGTGCCAGCGTTCGATCAGCACCTTGCTTTCCTGGTAGCCGGTTTCGGCGGTATCGGTCAGGTAGTCCGGCGCGTTGCGGTCCATCATCACCTTGCCGGCGATCATGCGCAGGTCGAGCTTCTCGGCCGCTTCAAAGAACGAATTCACTGACTGTGGATGCACGCTGCCAAACACCAGCGCGGTGGTGGTGCCGTTGCGCAGCAGTTCCTTGATGAAGATGTCCGCGACTTCCTCGGCGTGAGCCTTGTCGGCGAACTGGCTTTCGCACGGGAAGGTGTAGGTGTTGAGCCAATCCAGCAGCTGCTCGCCGTAGGCACCGACCATGCCGGTCTGCGGCAGGTGGATATGGGTGTCGATCAAGCCGGGGGTGATCAGTGCGTCCTGGTAGTGGGTGATTTCAATATCGGCCGGCAGGGTCGGCAGCAAATCACCGGCATGGCCGACGGCGCTGATCTTGCCGTTCTCGATCACCAGCAGGCCGTCTTCGAAATACTCATAGGAGGCTTCGATACCCACTTCGGCAGGGTCGGCGATGCTGTGCAACAGGGCGGCACGGTAGGCTTTGCGAGTCAAAGGCATGGTCGTCTCAATTCAAATGGCTTGGCTGCGACGCGAGGCCGGCAGCAGTTTGGCAATGGGTTCGGCGCTGGCGGTGTGCTGGCCGAAATTGGCGTTATAGGTGGCGATGATTTCGCCGGCGATAGAAATGGCGATCTCCACCGGCAATTTGCCCTTCACCTCGGTGAGGCCCATGGGGCAGTGCATGCGTTGCAGCTGTGCGGCGTCGAAGCCGCGGTCACGCAGGCGGTGTTCAAACTTGACGCGTTTGGTCTGCGAGCCGATCAGGCCGAAGTAGGTAAAGTCGTTGCGCTTGAGCAGGGCGGCGGTGAGTTCCAAATCCAGTGCGTGATTGTGGGTCATGACGATGCAGTAACTGCCCACCGGCAGGTCGGCAATTTCGTCCACCGGCTCTTCGCTGACGATTTTACGCACGCCTTCGGGGATATGTTCCGGAAACTCCTGCTCACGGGAGTCGATCCAGCGCACCCGGCACGGCAGGCTCGCCAGCAGCGGCACCAGTGCGCGGCCCACGTGGCCTGCGCCGAACACCGCGATCTGCGCCTGTACCTGGCCCATCGGTTCGAACAGCAACACGGTCACGCCACCGCAGCATTGGCCCAGGCTCGCGCCGAGGCTGAAACGCTCCAGATGGGTGTTCTGCTGACCCCGCACAAGCATGTCCCGGGCGATCTGCATCGCCTTGTATTCCAGGTGCCCGCCACCGATGGTGTCGAAGGTCTGGGCTGCGCTGATGACCATCTTGGAGCCGGCGTTGCGCGGGGTGGAGCCGAGCTCTTCGATGATGGTCACGAGCACGCAGGGTTCGCCGCTTTTTTGCAGATTCGCGAGGGCGCTGATCCAGTTGTTCATGTCTACCTCAACATTTCTGTTGTCAGTTCGGTCGTCTTCGCGAGCAAGCCCGCTCCCACATGGGAATGCATTTCAAATGTGGGAGCGGGCTTGCTCGCGAAGGCCGCGCCTCGGTCTAGAGCGAAGCCATCTCAGTTTCAGTCTCCACAGCCACAGCCGCAGTCAACTGCCGCATCTGCTCACATCCCCACAACACCCGCTCCGGCGTCGCCGGTGCATCGATCTTCGGCTGATGGCGATAGTCACCCAGGCTCGCCACTGCATCCTTGATCGCACACCACGAGGCGATCCCGAGCATGAACGGCGGCTCACCCACGGCCTTGGAATGGAACACCGTGTCTTCCGGGTTCTTGCGGTTTTCCACCAGCTTCACCCGCAGGTCCAGCGGCATGTCCGCCACCGCCGGGATCTTGTAGCTGGCCGGACCGTTGGTCATCAGCTTGCCCTTGTTGTTCCACACCAGCTCTTCCATGGTCAGCCAGCCCATGCCCTGGATAAATCCGCCTTCCACCTGGCCAATGTCGATGGCCGGGTTCAGCGAGGCGCCCACGTCATGGAGGATGTCGGTGCGCAGCATCTTGTATTCGCCGGTCAGCGTATCGACGATCACTTCGCAGCACGCCGCGCCGAACGCGAAATAGTAGAACGGCCGACCGCGCGCCTGGCTACGGTCGTAGAAGATTTTCGGGGTCTTGTAGAAACCGGTGCTCGACAGCGACACCTGGGCGAAATACGCCTGCTGGATCAGCGCCTCGAACGTCAGGATCTGGTCGCGCACGCGTACATGGCCGTTGTGGAATTCCACATCCGCTTCACTCACGTCGTACTTGCGCGCGGCAAATTCCACCAGGCGCTGCTTGATGGTTTCGGCGGCGTTCTGCGCGGCCTTGCCGTTCAGGTCGGCACCGCTGGAGGCAGCGGTCGGCGAGGTGTTGGGTACCTTGTCGGTGTTGGTGGCGGTGATCTGTACGCGGTCGATTTCCACCTGGAACACTTCGGCTACAACCTGCGCAACCTTGGTGTTCAACCCCTGGCCCATCTCGGTGCCGCCGTGGTTCAGGTGGATGCTGCCATCGGTGTAGATATGGATCAGCGCGCCCGCCTGGTTGAGAAAACTCGCGGTGAACGAAATGCCGAATTTCACCGGGGTCAGCGCCAGGCCTTTTTTCAGGATCGGGCTGTGGGCGTTGTACAGGCGAATCGCTTCACGGCGCTCGGCGTATTGGCTGCTGGCTTCAAGCTCGGCGGTCATTTCTTCGAGCATGTTGTGCTCGACAGTCTGGTAGTAGTGGGTGACGTTGCGCTCGGTCTTGCCGTAGTAGTTGACCTTGCGCACCGCCAGCGGGTCCAGCGCCAGATGGCGGGCGATGGCGTCCATCACTTCCTCGATGGCGACCATGCCTTGCGGGCCGCCGAAGCCGCGATAGGCAGTGTTGGATGCGGTGTTGGTCTTGCAGCGATGGCCGTTGACCGTGGCGTCGCCCAGGTAATACGAGTTGTCGGAGTGGAACATCGCACGGTCGACAATCGAGTTCGACAAGTCCGGTGAACAGCCGCAGTTGCCGGCCAGGTCCAGGTTGATGCCGTGCAGGCGGCCGCTGTCGTCAAAGCCGACGTCGTATTCGATATAGAAGGGGTGGCGCTTGCCGGTCATCAGCATGTCTTCGACGCGCGGCAGGCGCATCTTGGTCGGCTGGCCAGTGAGGCGCGCGACCACCGCGCACAGGCACGCCGGGCTGGCAGCCTGGGTTTCCTTGCCGCCGAAACCACCGCCCATGCGGCGCATGTCGACGACGATTTTATTCATCGACACGTCCAGCACTTCGGCCACCAGTTTCTGCACTTCGGTGGGGTTTTGCGTGGAGCAATAGACGATCATGCCGCCGTCTTCGGTGGGCATCACCGAGGAGATCTGGGTTTCCAGGTAGAAGTGTTCCTGGCCGCCGATGTGCAGGGTGCCCTGGATGCGGTTTTTCGCCGACGCCAGTGCGCTGGCCGAATCGCCACGCTGGTGGGTGTGGCTGTCCAGCACAAAGTGTTTTTTGCGAAAGGCCTCGACCACATCCAGCACGGGTTCCAGGTCTTCGTATTCGATCACGGCTGCCATCGCGGCTTTACGTGCGGTTTCCAAGTCACGCGCTGCGACGGCGAGTACCACCTGGCCGACGAACTGCACCGTGTCGATGGCCAGCAACGGGTCGCCGGGCATCAGCGGGCCGATGTCTTTCAGGCCCGGCACGTCTTCGTGGGTGATGACGATGCGCACGCCGTCAAAGGCGTAGCACGGCGCTGTATCGATGCTGATGATGCGGGCGTGGGCACGGTCGGACATGCGCGCATACAGGTGCAATTGGTTGGGGAATTCCAGGCGGTCATCGATGTATTGCGCTTCGCCGGAAACATGCTTGGTGGCGCTGTCATGCTTGACGCTGCGGCCCACACCGGAGGTGAGGTCCTGTGAGAACAGTTCGGCGAGTTCGGCCTGGGTTTTTACCACGGCGTGATGGTTAGACATAAGCGGTCACCCGAGTCTCGATGTGCGGCGTTTGCAGTTCGATGAAGTATTTGCGCAGCAGGTTCTGTGCGCTGAGCAGGCGGTATTCCTTGCTGGCGCGGAAGTCCGACAGCGGGGTGAAATCCTCGGCCAGGGCGGCGCAGGCCTTCTCGACGGTGGCGGCGTTCCAAGTGGCGCCGGTCAACACGGCCTCGCAGTGTTGGGCGCGTTTTGGCGTGGCGGCCATGCCGCCGAAGGCGACGCGAGCCTCGCGGATGACACCGTTGTCGATCTTCAGGTTGAAAGCGGCACAGACCGCAGAAATATCATCGTCCAGGCGCTTGGAAACCTTGTAGGCGCGAAACAATGTGTGGCCCTTGGGCACGATGATTTTCTCGATGAATTCGCTGTCTTGACGCGCGGTGACGCGGTAGTCGATGAAGTAGTCCTCCAGCGCCAGGGTGCGCCGGGTTTCGCCCTTGCACAGCACGATCTGCGCGCCGAGGGCGATCAGCAGTGGCGGCGAGTCGCCGATGGGCGAAGCGTTGCCGATATTGCCGCCCAGGGTGCCCTGGTTGCGGATCTGCAAGGAGGCGAAACGGTGCAGCAAGTCGCCGAAGTCAGGGTATTGGTGGTGCAGCGCGCTGTAGCAGTCGGAGAGGGCGGTGGCAGCGCCGATTTCCAGGCGGTCGTCGAAGTCGTCGATGCGCTTCATCTCGGCGATGTTGCCCACGTAGATCATCACCGGCAGCGTACGGTGGAACTGGGTGACCTCCAGCGCCAGGTCGGTGCCGCCGGCCAGCAGGCGCGCTTGGGGGTAGGCATCGTAGAGGTCGGCCAGGTCGGCGACGGTCAGGGGCACCAGGCAGCGTTTGTCGCCGCTGTTGAGTTCGCCGGTCTGGGTGGGCGCGATGGCTTTGAGGCGCGCAATGGTCTCGGCCTGGCGGCTGTCGAATTGGTCTTGTGGTTTGTTGCAGCAAGCCTGTTCGGCAGCGGCAAGGATCGGGCGATAACCGGTGCAACGGCAGAGGTTGCCGGCCAGGGCTTCATGGGCTTTTTGACTGTCGGGGGCATCGCTGTTCTTTTGCAGGGCAAACAACGACATCACAAAACCGGGCGTGCAAAAGCCGCATTGCGAGCCGTGGCATTCCACCATGGCCTGTTGCACGCTGTGCAGTTGGCCCTGGTGCTTGAGGTCTTCTACGCTGATCAATTGCTTGCCGTGCAGGGACGAGACAAAGGTCAGGCACGAATTGAGGCTGCGATAACGAATCTGCTCGATGCCTTGAGCATCGGCGTGCAGTTCGCCGACCACCACGGTACATGCACCGCAATCGCCACTGGCGCAGCCTTCCTTGGTACCGGATTTGCCCAGGTGCTCACGCAAATAGTTGAGCACGGTCAGGTTGGGGTCCAGGGCGTGCTCGCTACGGAGTTCCTGGTTAAGTAAAAACTGGATCACGGAAGGCCTCGCAGACTCATTATTGTTGTTAACCGCTTTGCGCCGAATCTAGTCATGTCTGACTTTTCGGTCAACGATTTTCTGACCAGAAGGTCAAGAAAATGCAGTCGCAACACTTTCAATTATGGTCCAGTCTTCTGGAACCGGCGTTTTCAGGGGCTTTTGGCTTTTCAACGTTGCTTATTTCATGCCAAATTCGCCACGGCGGGCGTAGCGCCATCAGCGGGCCAATGCGCTACACTGCCGCGCTTGTACCGATAGAAGATTTTGAAGGGAAAACATGACGTTCAAGGCGCCGGACAGTCTCGCCGAGCAAATTGCTCACCACCTCGCCGAACGTATCATTCGCGGCGATCTCAAGCCTGGGGAGCGAATCCAGGAGCAAAAGGTCACGCTGGCGCTTAATGTCAGCCGTGGTTCCGTGCGCGAAGCCTTGTTGATCCTCGAACGCCGCCACTTGATCGCGATCCTGCCGCGCCGAGGCGCCCACGTCACCGAACTCACCGCGCACAAGGTGCAGAGCCTGTGCACGCTGATGGGCGAGCTTTACATCCTGTTGGGCAATGCCGTTGCCGAAGGCTGGCAGACCCAGGCCGACATGGCGCCGTTCCTGCAGATCCAGCAGCGCTTGATCGTCAGCTTCGAACGCCAGGATATCCGTGCGTTCGTTGAAGAAAGCTTCAACGTGATGCGCGCCGCGTACCCATTTGCCAACAACCCCTATTTGCAGGAAACCGTCGAAAACCTGCAGCCGGCGATGAACCGCGCCTACTACCTGGCCCTGGACCAGCGCAAAGCGTCCATGAGCGAATACCTGGTGCTGTTCGAGCAACTGCTCGCCGCCGTACTCGCCCGTGACCTGGCACAGATCCGCCAAGTGCTGTCCGCCTACGGCCAGCGCAGTTGCTCACTGGTCATCGCAGCCTTGGCGGACGCCTAAGCGTGCGGCTCAAGTGCATCAAACTGGCGGGGTTCAAATCCTTCGTCGACCCGACCACGGTGAACTTCCCCAGTAACATGGCGGCGGTGGTCGGGCCCAATGGTTGCGGCAAGTCGAACATCATCGACGCCGTCCGTTGGGTGATGGGCGAGAGCTCGGCAAAAAACCTGCGTGGCGAGTCGATGACCGACGTCATCTTCAACGGCTCCACCAGCCGCAAACCCGTGAGCCAGGCCAGCATCGAACTGGTGTTCGACAACTCCGACGGCACCCTGATCGGCGAGTATGCGGCCTACGCGGAAATCTCGATCCGCCGCAAAGTGACCCGCGACAGCCAGAACAGCTACTTCCTCAACGGCACCAAGTGTCGCCGTCGAGACATCACCGATATTTTCCTCGGCACCGGCTTGGGCCCGCGCAGCTACTCGATCATCGAACAGGGCATGATCTCCAAGCTGATCGAAGCCAAGCCCGAAGACCTGCGCAACTTTATCGAAGAAGCGGCCGGCATCTCCAAGTACAAGGAGCGCCGCCGCGAGACCGAAAACCGCATTCGTCGCACCCACGAAAACCTCGCCCGCCTCACCGACCTGCGCGAAGAGCTGGAGCGCCAGTTGGAGCGCCTGCACCGCCAGGCCCAGGCCGCCGAGAAGTATCAGGAATACAAGGGCGAGGAGCGCCAAATCAAGGCGCAACTGTCGGCCCTGCGTTGGCAGGCGTTGAATGATCAGGTTGGCCAGCGCGAAGCGATCATCGGTACCCAGGAAATCAGCTTTGAAGCGCTGGTGGCCGAGCAGCGCAACGCCGACGCCAGCATCGAGCGCTTGCGTGACGGTCACCATGACCTGTCTGAACGCTTCAATTTGGTGCAAGGCCGTTTCTATTCGGTGGGCGGCGATATTGCCCGTGTGGAGCAGAGCATCCAGCACGGCCAGCAGCGCCTGCGCCAGTTGCAGGACGACTTGAAGGAAGCCGAGCGCGCGCGACTGGAGACGGAGTCGCACCTGGGCCACGATCGTACCTTGCTGCTGACCCTTGGGGAGGAGCTGGACATGCTCACCCCCGAGCAGGAAGTCATCAGCGCTGCAGCCGAAGAAGCCGCCGCCGCCCTGGAAGAATCCGAAACCACCATGCACGGCTGGCAGGAGCAGTGGGACACGTTCAACCTGCAATCCGCCGAGCCGCGCCGCCAGGCCGAGGTGCAGCAGTCGCGTATCCAGCAGCTGGAAACCAGCATGGAGCGCCTGGCCGAGCGCCAGCGTCGCATGCAGGAAGAACGTGCGCTGCTGTCTGCCGACCCGGAAGACGCAGCGATCATGGAACTGAGCGAGCAACTGGCCGAAAGCGAAATGACGCTGGAAGAGCTGGAAGCCAGCGAAGAACAACAAGTGGAGCGCCTGGAGCAGTTGCGTCAACAACTGCAGCAGGCGACCCAGGCACAGCAACAGGCCCAAGGCGATTTGCAGCGGTTGAACGGGCGCTTGGCGTCCCTCGAAGCCTTGCAGCAAGCCGCCTTGGACCCAGGCACCGGCACCGCCGAATGGCTGCGTGACCAGCACTTGGCCGAGCGTCCACGACTGGCAGAAGGCTTGAAAGTGCAAGCCGGCTGGGAACTGGCGGTGGAAACCGTGCTGGGCGCCGACCTGCAAGCCGTGCTGGTGGATGATTTTGGCGGCTTCGACCTGGCCGGTTTTGCCCAGGGTGATTTGCGTTTGCTCAGCCCCGCAGCCGATGGCGCGCGCGTGCCGGGCAGCCTGCTGGACAAGGTTGAGGCGGCCATTGATCTGTCGCCATGGCTGGGCCAGGTCAAACCAGTGGATTCCCTGGAACAGGCGCTGGCCCAACGCGGCCAACTGGGCGCCGGTGAAAGCCTGATCAGCCGTGATGGCTACTGGGTGGGTCGCCACTTCCTGCGGGTGCGCCGTGCCAGTGAAGCGGAAAGCGGCGTTCTGGCCCGAGGCCAGGAAATCGTCAACCTGATCGCCGAACGCGAAGAGCGCGAAGCCACTCTGGAAAGCCTGGAAACCCAACTGCAAACCCTGCGCGCCACCCAGCGTCAGCAAGAGACCGGCCGCGAACACCTGCGCCGTCTGTTGCAGGACGAAGCGCGCCAGCAAGGCGAACTCAAGGCCCAGCTCTCTGCGAGCAAAGCCAAGGCTGAACAACTGACCCTGCGCCGCACTCGCCTGGACGAAGAAGTCGCCGAGATGGGCGAGCAGCGTGCCCTGGAGCACGAACAGATCGGCGAAGCGCGCCTGCACTTGCAGGAAGCCCTCGACAGCATGGCGCTGGACACCGAGCAGCGCGAATTGCTGCTGGCCCAGCGCGACAGCCTGCGCGAACGCCTCGACCGCGTGCGTCAGGAAGCGCGGCAGCACAAGGATCATGCTCATCAGTTGGCGGTGCGGTTGGGCTCGCTCAAAGCCCAGCACGCGTCCACGGCCCAGGCTCTTGAGCGTCTGGAGATGCAATCCGAACGCTTGACCGAAAAGCGTGAGCAACTGAGCCTTAACCTGGAAGAGGGCGAAGCGCCGCTCGAAGAGTTGCGCCTCAAGCTCGAAGAACTGCTCGACAAGCGCATGACGGTCGACGAAGAACTCAAGACCGCGCAGATCGCGCTTGAAGACGCCGACCGCGAACTGCGCGATGCAGAAAAACGCCGGACCCAGGCCGAGCAGCAATCCCAGCTGATCCGCGGCCAACTCGAACAACAGCGTATGGAATGGCAAGCCCTGACCGTGCGTCGCAAGACCTTGCAGGACCAGTTGCTGGAAGACGGCTATGACTTGCATGGCGTACTTAATACGTTGACCGCCCAGGCCAACGAGAAAGACGCCGAAGAAGAACTTGAGCGCATTGCTGCACGTATCCAACGCCTTGGCGCGATCAACCTCGCCGCCATCGACGAATACCAACAGCAGTCCGAACGTAAGCGTTATCTGGATGCCCAGGATGCTGATTTGGTCGAAGCCCTGGACACGTTGGAAAACGTGATCCGCAAGATCGACAAGGAAACCCGTAATCGCTTCAAAGATACCTTTGATCAGATTAATAGCGGTTTACAGGCGTTATTCCCGAAAGTTTTCGGCGGTGGCAGCGCTTACTTGGAACTGACAGGCGAAGATCTACTCGATACAGGGGTAACGATCATGGCGCGGCCTCCGGGCAAGAAGAACAGCACCATCCATTTGTTGTCCGGTGGCGAGAAAGCCCTGACCGCTTTGGCCCTGGTATTTGCCATCTTCAAGTTGAACCCGGCGCCGTTCTGCATGCTCGATGAAGTTGACGCACCGCTGGATGACGCTAACGTTGGACGGTACGCACGGCTGGTTAAAGAGATGTCCCAGACGGTGCAGTTCATCTATATCACCCACAATAAGATCGCCATGGAAATGGCCGATCAACTGATGGGTGTGACGATGCACGAACCTGGCTGTTCGCGTTTGGTGGCCGTGGATGTGGAAGAAGCGATGGCGATGGTGGAATCCTGACCCAGGCTTTGGAAGAGAATTTTCGGCAGGATGTAAGGTCTTTTACGAGGCTGGCAAATATGGCTAAAGGACATAATTGTCCAAGGCATTTTGACAGACGGTGTAAAGTTATCTTTGGTCGTGCTAGTTTAATGTCAATTTTTCGTGTGCGTGGGCAAAACGTCAGTCAGAACATAGAGTTGGCGCCACGTTTTAAAGCGGTTTGCACGGTGCTAAACCCCTTATTTTTCAGCATTTTTTATTAGAGGCACGGGATTACATGGAAATCGGTCTGCGCGAGTGGCTGATCGTCATCGGCATTATTGTCATTGCCGGTATTCTTTTTGATGGCTGGCGCCGGATGCGCGGTGGCAAGGGCAAGCTCAAATTCCGTCTGGACCGCAACCTGTCCAACTTGCCTGACGACGACGGCAGCGCCGAGCTGCTGGGGCCGCCCCGTGTGCTGGATACCCATAAAGAACCGCAATTGGACGAGCACGACTTGCCGTCGATGAGCGCGCCGGTGCGTGAAGCCCGCGAGCCGTCTTCCAAGCGTGGCAAGCGCAACAGCGCACCGGTTGCCGAGCCGCATCAGGGCGACCTGAACTTGGACGTCGATGAAGGCCCGAGTTTCAGCAGCCGTGACGATGATTTCCCGGATGAAAATGTTGGCAAGAATGCACCGCGTCAATCGGTTGCCGATCAGCCGGCTGCCGAAGAAGTCTTGGTGATCAGCGTGATCTGCCGCGACGCCGCCGGTTTCAAAGGCCCAGCCCTGTTGCAGAACATCCTCGAAAGCGGCCTGCGTTTTGGCGAGATGGATATCTTCCACCGCCACGAAAGCATGGCCGGCAACGGCGAAGTGCTGTTCTCGATGGCCAACGCGGTCAAGCCGGGCACCTTCGATCTGGACGATATCGACCTGTTCAGCACGCCAGCCGTGAGCTTCTTCCTCGGCCTGCCAGGCCCGCGTCACCCGAAACAAGCGTTCGACGTGATGGTGGCCGCAGCCCGCAAGCTGTCCCAGGAACTGAACGGCGAGCTCAAGGACGACCAACGCAGCGTCCTCACCGCCCAGACCATCGAGCACTACCGTCAGCGCATCGTCGAGTTTGAGCGTCGCGCCCTGACACAGAAACGCTGAGGTTCGATCTTAAGCGTTGTCTGTAGAATCCGTGCACTAACATATTGAGCAGCTTCGGCTGCTCTTTTGCTTTATGAGAGAACACCCATGACCGCCGCCCACACCCGCATCCTCGAACTGCGCGCTGAACTGGATCAGCACAACTACCGTTACCACGTACTCGACGAGCCGAGCATCCCGGACGCCGAGTACGATCGGTTGTTCCACGAGCTTAAAGCCCTGGAAGCCGAGCACCCGGACCTGGTGACGCGCGATTCACCGACGCAACGTGTAGGCAGTGCGGCGCTGTCGGCGTTCACCCAGGTGAAGCATGAGATCCCGATGCTCAGCCTCGGTAACGCGTTCGATGAAACCACCATGCTGGAGTTTGATCGCCGGGTGACCGAAGGCCTCGACCTTCCGGCGGGCGATCTTTTTGGCGGTGGCGCGGCGGTGGAGTACAGCTGCGAACCCAAGCTGGATGGCCTGGCGGTCAGCCTGTTGTATCAGGACGGCGAATTGGTGCGCGGTGCCACCCGTGGCGACGGCACCACGGGTGAAGACATCAGCGTCAATGTGCGCACCGTGCGCAATATCCCGCTCAAGCTGCACGGCAGTGGTTGGCCGGCGACCCTGGAAGTGCGCGGTGAAGTGTTCATGTCCAAGGCCGGATTCGAACGCCTCAACGCCTCGCAGCTGGAAATCGGCGGCAAGACCTTCGCCAACCCGCGCAACGCCGCCGCCGGCAGCCTGCGCCAGTTGGACTCGAAGATCACCGCCAGTCGCCCGCTGGAATTCTGCTGCTACGGCGTGACCACCGACATCAGCGACACGCATATCGGCAACCTGCAACAGTTACAGAAGTGGGGCATGCCCATCAGCCACGAGCTGAAATTGGCTAAAGGTATCCAGGATTGCCTGGAGTACTACCGCGACATCGGCGAGCGCCGTAACAGCCTGCCCTATGAAATCGACGGCGTGGTGTTCAAGGTCAACAGCATTGCTTACCAGCGTGAACTGGGCTTCCGCGCCCGTGAGCCGCGTTGGGCGATTGCGCATAAATTCCCGGCGCTGGAAGAGCTGACCGAACTGCTGGATGTGGAATTCCAGGTGGGTCGTACCGGTGCTGTCACGCCGGTGGCGCGCTTGAAGCCGGTCAAGGTCGCGGGTGTGACGGTGTCCAACGCAACCCTGCACAACATGGACGAGGTCGCGCGTCTGGGCGTCATGATCGGCGACACCGTGATCATCCGCCGCGCCGGTGATGTGATCCCGCAAGTCGTCTCCGTGGTGCTCGAACGCCGCCCGGAAAACGCCCGCCCGGTGCCGATCCCCGAAAGCTGCCCGGTGTGCGGCTCCCATGTGGAGCGTACCCAACTGGTCAAGCGCAGCAAGGGCAAGGAAACCGTCAGCGAAGGCGCGGTGTATCGCTGTGTCGGGCGCCTGGCCTGCGGTGCGCAGCTCAAGCAGGCGATCATCCACTTCGTTTCGCGGCGCGCCATGGACATCGACGGCCTGGGCGACAAGACCATCGAGCAACTGGTGGATGAAAAACTCATCGGCTCGCCGGCCGATCTCTACAAGCTCAAGTACGAGCAGATCATCGACCTGGAAGGCTTTGCCGATATCTCCAGCAAGAAGCTGATCACCGCCATCGAAAACAGCAAAACGCCGACCCTGGCGCGCTTTATCTACGCCCTGGGCATCCCCGACGTGGGCGAGGAGACCGCCAAGGTGTTGGCACGCTCCCTGGCGTCCCTGGAGCGCGTGCAGAAGGCCTTGCCGGAAGTGCTGACGTACCTGCCGGACGTGGGCCTGGAAGTGGCGCACGAGATTCACAGTTTCTTTGAAGACAGCCATAACCAGGACGTGATCGGTGCGTTGCTGTCGCCAGAGGAATGCGGCCTGCAATTGCAGGATCAGGGCGACCTGAGTGCCGAGTTCGCCGCCAGCACCACACTCGGCGGCTTGCTCGACAAGCTGCACGTGCCTAGCGTCGGTCCCGGTGCAGCGCAGAAGCTGGCGGACAAGTTCGGCAGCCTGGAAGGGGTGATCAAGGCAGATTGGCTGGATATGCGCCAGGCGCTGCCCGAGAAGCAGGCCAAGGCCGTGCGCGACTTCTTTGATAACGCCGACAACGCCAACCGTGCCCTGGCCATTGAGCAGCAGCTCAAGGACTTTGGCATGCATTGGGACAGCGAGAAGAAGGTGGTCGAAGGTTTGCCCGAAGCTGGCCACACCTGGGTACTCACCGGCTCGCTGGAACTGATGAGTCGCGACGTGGCCAAGGACAAGCTCGAAAGCCTGGGCGCCAAAGTAGCGGGCTCTGTTTCTGCGAAAACCCACTGCGTGGTCGCCGGGCCGGGCGCCGGTTCGAAACTGGCCAAGGCCAGCGAACTGGGCTTGAAGGTGCTGGATGAAGAAGCCTTCGTCGCGTTCCTCGCCAAGCACAACATCACCGTCTGACCGCGTGATGTGATGGGCAGGGCTGTTGTAGTGAGCGGGCTTGCCCCGCGCTGGGGGGCGAAGCCGCCCTAACAAGCGCGCTGCGGTGTTTCAGGAAGATTGCGGCGTCTGGGTTTGGGCGGCTTCGCCCCCCCAGCGCGGGGCAAGCCCGCTCACTACAAGCATGCGGAACGATTTTGACTGGGAAATGATCTAGTCTCTGTCACCCAGGGAGAGATCGCCATGTTCCGCTACTTCGAGCAGCTCAGTTCGCGCATCGCCGCACCGTTCGTGGCCAGCCCATCTCGCAACAGCAAGGTGTGGCAATGCCGCTGCGGCCAATCCCTGTTCTTTCGCAACAGCCAATGCTTGGCTTGCCAGGCGTTGCTGGGCTACCAACCCCAACAAAGCCGGCTAGCCTCCCTGCAGCCCGGCCCCGTCGAAGGCACCTGGCTGCAGGACGGCAACCTCGACGCCGGCGCCTTCCGCCGCTGCGCCAACCTTGACACCCCGGCGGCCTGCAACTGGTTGATTCCCGCCCACAGCACCGCACCCCTGTGTGTGGCTTGTAGCTTGAATCGCACCATCCCTGACCTGTCCGTTCCGGAAAACCCTGAGCGCTGGCGCAAGGTCGAGATCGCCAAGCGTCGTCTGGTGGCGCAACTGGTCAGTCTGGGTTTGCGAGTGGTCCCCAAAACCGTCGATGAGGATGCCGGCCTGGCTTTTGACTTCGTCGGCATCGACCTGGAAGGCAACGCCCCGATGACGGGCCACGCCAACGGCCTGATCACCCTCGATATCAAGGAGGCCGACGACGCCCACCGCGAAAAAGTCCGTGTGCAAATGCGCG
The DNA here is from genome assembly GCF_014230465.1 of Pseudomonas cremoris. The sequence continues at coordinate 569,430 of NZ_JAAXCY010000001.1, read as the reverse complement.
AGCCTTATCGCACTTTGCTCGGACATTTTCGACATGAAGTCGGCCACTATTATTGGGATCGCCTGATCGCCAATACCCAGTGGCAGGAACCCTTTCGTAACCTGTTCGGCGACGAACGCGCCAGTTATGCCGATGCACTGGATCATCACTACCAGAACGGCGCGCGTCCCGACTGGCAGCAAACCTGCGTCAGCGCCTATGCCACCATGCACCCCTGGGAAGACTGGGCAGAAACCTGGGCGCACTACCTGCACATGATGGACGCCGTCGACACTGCGCTCGGCTTCGGCATGAGCGCCCGCGAGATGGACCTGGATTACCAGCCGTTTCCCCTCACCACCCTCTACGATCCCGAACACCCTGGCGGCGTGGCGTTCCTGTCATTCGTCAACGCGTGGATCGAGCTTGCCGGCATGCTCAATGAGCTGTCGCGCAGCATGGGCCAGCCGGATTTCTATCCCTTCGTGCTGCCACCGCCGGTGATCGCCAAGCTGCACTTCATCCACCTGGTAATCCAGGAAGAGGGCGGCCGGGCGGATGAGGTGCTACAGGCCCAATAGCTGAGTCTGTAGTGAGCGGGCTTGCCCTGCGCTGGGTGGCGAAGCCGCCCCAAATCCCGGCACCTCGGTCTTTCTGAAATATCGCAACGCCCGGTTTAGGGCGGCTTCGCCACCCAGCGCGGGGCGAGCCCGCTCACTACTAGACCGAGTCGTCTGCATCCCGGCTCCACAGCGGGCGATGGACCTTCTGGGGAAACAGGCAAGTACTTGAGCCATCAGATATTTTTAATCCGCCACGAACGGTTGTAACTTCTGATTAGATCGGTACAATGGCCCCGCTTGCCGAGAGGCAGGCGTCGTTATGGTGACCCCATCGGTCCCCCCGCAACGATTACCCGTGAACCTGGTCAGAGCCGGAAGGCAGCAGCCACAGCGGGAACATTGTGTGCCGGGGTGTGGCTGGTGGGGTTGCCTCCATAACGCTCTTCCTGCAACACCCACCTAAACCCAAATTTTTTATATGCGCTTTGCTGGCAATCACTGCCTGCGAACAGCTTCGTGCTGCCCGCTCTGCGGCCTCATGGCCGGTACTTCGGAAATGCCTCAATCAGCGGCACTATTTCCCGGCCTGTTTCCACGGCCTTTGCCTCGGGGTCGCTCGGAACCGGAATATTCCTCGCGAAGTGGAAAATGATGGTCTGGCCGGTGCCGCTGTCTTTGTAATACTTGAAATAACTGATTTCAGAGAAGTGCCCGTCTTTACGCAGTGACTTGGGGTAGAAATGCATCGAATAGTCGATCCCCGTTTTATTGTCCGTCAGCAGGATCGCCGGGCTGTTCGGGTTTTCCTGCTGGTGCAACTGGATGGCGCGCTTGGCGAGGTCCAGAGGCGTGAAGCGGTTGAAGTCGCGAGAAACGACGGTGAAGTCCACCATTTCACTCCAGGCATCGACGCTTTCCTCAGCGGGGAAATACTCCCACAAACCATCCTTCTGGAATTTCAGGACGAACGTCTTGCTGCCGAACACCACTGTCTTGGTTTCGGCAATCGAGGGGCGTGACATATCTGGAGTTGCAGAGGTGGTGCAGCCGGACAGCAGGACCAGGAGCAACGAGATCAGTAGTAAAGGCGCTTTCATTTCAATCCTTGAATGTTTTCAGGTGCGTCATGCGTCCGTGACAGTAGCCCAGCTTGTGAATAAACGCTTCGTTTAAATTGAAAGTCCGGATTTTACAGGCGGGCTAATCCGTCGCCTGGCTGCGCCCAAGCCCTGACTCGCGTAGCATGCGCCTCCCGTAGACATGGAGGTCCCACATGCGTTTTTCGTCCCTCGTTTTACTCTCCGCACTGGTGCTGGGTTTGCACGGCTGCGTGATGATTCCCTATCAGAGCCCCGAAGACCGGGCCAAAATTGAACATGACCTGGGCGTTGCACCGGCCGATATCATCGGCATCACCGAAACCAACTGGTGCCCCTACACCTACAGGATTGCAGAGATCTGCCATGCCACCCAAGGGTTGGGTGTGTTGACCAAACAGGGGTTCATTCTCAGCCTCTACCAGAACAAGACTTATATTCCGGTCAGGACCTTGCGTGTCGATGAGGTGATGTGCGCGAAAGTGACGGAGGGCCGTGACAAGCCGGAAATCTTCTACGTGTTCACCAAAGACGATGCCTTCATGCTGGCGCCCATCACGCCGGGCGGCCAGATGAATATGCCGATGAAGTTGAAGATCTTCGATTACCTGACCGGTAACCAGCAAAAGGTGTTCACCGGTGTCGAGGGCTCATTTGTGAAACTCACCGGTAATAAGGTTTTGCGCTACGTCACCACGCCTGGCTATAAGCCGGGGATGGCGAATACGGATGAGTTTGCAATCGTCAACCCGTGCCCGCAGTGAAGTTAGGCTAGCCGAACGTCTCTCGCAGCAACCCGGCAAACGCATCCCGCGCCAGGTGCCGCTGGGTGTCTTTGTGCCAGAACAGCAGGTTGTCCACGGCCTGCAGTTCTTCAAACCGATAAGACGCCAGTTGGTTGGCCTGCTCATAGCGCGCCAGGATGCCCTCTGGCGCCAACGCCACGCCGATCCCCGCACTCACGCAGCCGATGATCGTGCCCCAGCTGGCATAGCTGGCGATGCTTGGCTTGAAGTCGTGGGGCTTGACCCAGTTTTCCAGCGCCGCGCGGTAGGGGCAGCCGGGCGGCCATACCAGCAGGGTGCGGCCGGCCAGGTCGGCGGCGTTGCGGATCGGTTCGCTGGAGGCGCTGGCGATCAGCACCAGGCGTTCGCTGTAGACCACGCTGTGTTCGAGCTTGGTGCGCTTGCCGCCGGACGCCACCAGCGCCACATCCAGGCGGTGGTGTTGCAGGTCGTCGAGCAACTGGCCCCAGGCGCCGGTCACCAGTTCCAGGCTCACATCCGGGTAGCGCCGGTGATACTCCGCCAGCAACGGCGGCAGGCGGCCGCTGGCGCTCGACTCCACGGCGCCGATGCGCAAGGTGCCACGGGGAATGGCGTTGGCGTCCACGGCGCGTTTGGATTCGTCCACCAGCGCGAGAATGCGTTCGCAGTACTCCAAAAAGATCTCACCGGCGGCACTGATGGCCAACCCACGCCCGGCGCGGATAAACAGCGGGGTGCCCAACTCGCCTTCCAGTTGCTTGATGCGCGTGGTGATGTTGGACGGCACGCAATGCAGCTGCACGGCGGCCTGGGCCACGCTGCCGGTTTGCGCCACGGCTCGCACCATTTTCAGTTGGGCCAGTTCCATTGCTCAGTTCCAGTGATTTCAGAAGTCAGAAACGGTTAATTGTCCTACGCCTTGTGCGGCCCAAGACTGACGGCATTCCTTCTCAGTTTCTGGATACCGTCGATGAATACCCCGTCACCCGTGAAGCTTACGCTAGTCATTGCCAGCGTCATCCTTTGTTGGGCCTATTCGCCGATTGGCGTGCACATGGGGCTGCACAGCTACAGTCCTGGCCAGTTGGCGTTGCTGCGGTTTTTGATAGCGTCGGTGTTCATGGCGGGTGTGGCGCTGGTGATGGGCATCGGTCGACCGCGCGTGAGGGATCTGCCGTGGTTGCTGGTGCTGGGTTTTTTCGGGGTGTTCCTGCACCACACCAGCCTCAATCAAGGGCAGCAGTTCGTCACGGCGGCGGCGTCCAGCGTATTGGCGCAGTCGGCGCCGCTGTTCAGCGTGTTGATCGCATTTTTCTGCTTGAAGGAGCGGGTCAGTGCCTGGCGTTGGGGCTGCGTGTTGCTGGGGTTGCTCGGCGTGTTGGTGGTGATCTGGGGGGATCATGGCGTGGGGGATATTGACCCGCGTGGCTTGCTGATTCTGCTGGCAGCGGTGTCGTGGAGCGTGTATTTCGCCATCCAGAAACACTATGCCCATCGCTACAGCCCACTGACCATGGCGTGCTACATGGTGTGGGCGGGCACCTTGATGTTGCTGGTGAACCTGCCGGGCCTGCCCGCTGCCGTGGCGCAGGCGCCGTTGCCGGAGAACCTGGCGGTGCTGGTGCTGGGCATCTTCCCAAGTGCCCTGGCGTACCTGGCGTGGGGGTACGTGTTGAAGCATGTGGAGGTCAGCCGCGCATCGGTGGCGATGTATTTGATCCCGCCCGTGGCGATGGTGATGGCGGCGACATTGTTGGGCGAGCACATTGCTGCGCAGGTGGTGTTGGGCGGGGTGATTGTGCTGGCCAGTGTGGCAGCCATCAGTCTTGAGGGGCGCTGGGTGCGGCCTCCCCGGTGTACAGCCGGATGATGTCGTCGATCTCGCCGGACATCTTCATCCGTAGCAGCGTGCGCAAAATCGGTTGCACGGGCACATTTGGGTCGTTGCGCACAATGCAGCCCAGGCTCAGCTCCTCGATCGCTGCCACTTTATGCAGCCGGCGACCATCTGGCATGCCCAGGTTGAAACGGTTCAGGGTCCATTCATTGATGACGGCGTACTGGTAGCGTCCGGCCACCAGCTTATGCAGCACTTGCTCTTCATTGCGAGCGTCGTCGCGAGTGAGTTGGCCTTTGGCGAACAGCGCGTCGAGACTGGAGTAGCGGTAGTTGAGCACCGTGCCGATCGACTGTGGTGCCAGCTTGGCCAGTTGCACCGGTTGCACCGGAACGCGGGGGCTTACCAGCACGTTGCGCTGCACCATCAGGGGCACGCTCCAGATGTAGTCGCCGGAGAGGTTGTCGACCCAGGCTTGGGCGACATAACAGCGTATGTCGATGTCGCCGTGTTCCATGGCGCCGGCAATGCGCGCCCGAGCCAGGACGTGGAACTGCGCCGGGCGCCCGACCTGGGTGGCCAGGCTCGACATCAGGTCATAGAGGATGCCTTGGGTGGGCTGGTCGCCGTCCAACTGCACCATGGGCATCGCCCAGCTGTCGGAAACCGAGAAGCGCAGCGGTGTGGGCGCTGCCAGGCTTGCCGTGGTGATCATCCATAAAGCGCCCAGGACTACGCGCATACACTCTCCGGGTTCAGGCCTTTTCGGGGCCAGCCAACAGAGCTTAGTCAGATTAGGCGAGCGTGCCGGATGCAATTTCCCCCTTGCTCCGCTAGCATTACCGGCTTCTGTTTCCCAGTTGCGACGGTTTTCGATGAGTTATCAGGTTCTTGCACGTAAATGGCGTCCGCGCTCGTTCCGCGAAATGGTCGGCCAGACCCATGTGCTCAAGGCTCTGATCAATGCCTTGGACAGCCAGCGGCTGCACCACGCCTACCTGTTTACCGGGACCCGTGGGGTGGGCAAGACCACCATCGCGCGCATCATCGCCAAATGCCTGAACTGTGAAACCGGTATCACTTCCACGCCTTGCGGCACCTGCTCGGTGTGCCGGGAAATCGACGAAGGCCGTTTTGTCGACCTGATCGAGATCGACGCCGCGAGCCGCACCAAGGTCGAAGACACCCGTGAACTGCTGGATAATGTGCAGTACGCGCCCAGCCGCGGGCGTTTCAAGGTCTACCTGATCGACGAAGTGCACATGCTTTCCAGTCATTCCTTCAACGCACTGTTGAAAACCCTGGAAGAGCCACCGCCCTACGTCAAATTCATCCTGGCCACTACCGACCCGCAGAAACTTCCTGCAACCATTCTGTCGCGGTGCCTGCAGTTCTCCCTCAAGAACATGACGCCTGAACGGGTAGTCGAGCATCTGACCCACGTGCTGGGCGTCGAGAATGTACCGTTCGAAGACGACGCACTGTGGCTGCTTGGCCGCGCCGCCGATGGCTCGATGCGTGACGCCATGAGCCTCACCGACCAGGCCATCGCCTTTGGTGAAGGCAAGGTCATGGCCGCCGATGTGCGCGCCATGCTCGGTACCCTGGACCATGGCCAGGTATTCGACGTGCTGCACGCCTTGATCGAAGGTGACGCCAAGGCATTGCTCGAAGCCGTGCGTCACCTGTCGGAGCAAGGTCCGGACTGGAACGGCGTACTGTCTGAAATTCTCAATGTGCTGCACCGCGTTGCCATCGCCCAGGCCCTGCCTGAAGGTGTCGACAATGGTCATGGCGATCGCGACCGCGTGTTGGCCCTGGCCCAGGCACTGCCGGCCGAAGATGTGCAGTTCTACTACCAGATGGGCCTGATCGGCCGCCGGGACTTGCCTCTGGCGCCGGAGCCGCGCGGTGGCTTTGAAATGGTCATGTTGCGAATGCTGGCCTTCCGGCCCGCCGACTCGGCAGACGCACCGAGACAGCCGCTAAAGCCAGTGGGGATCAGCCAGGCCACAGTTGATTCCGCCAAACCAGTGGCTGGCGCGGCAGTCGTTGCGCCAGTGGTTGCTGCGCCTGCTCCGGCTCCAGAGCCCGTTCCGGTCGTGGCGGCGCCCGTGGTTGAGCCGGAACCTGCGCCGGTTGCCGAGCCTGAACCGGTCGTCGATTTGCCATGGAATGACCCGGTAGAAGCCGAGGCCGAGCCCGAAGTCGAGCAACAGCCGGCGGTGGAGCCTGTTCTGGAAACCACCGGTGAGCAGCCCGAACTCACACCGATGCCCACGCCAACCCCGGACAGCGTAGTGCCGGATGCGCCTGAGTGGGTGTCGGCGCCTGTGCCGGAGCCGACCGTCGCCCAGGTGGAAGCTGCGGTGCCGGGTATCGATGACGACGAACCGCCGTTGGACGAAGACTACATCGAGCCGGACATGGATTCGGCCTACAGCTACCTGGACGATTTGGCCAGCGAGCACACCACCGAGCCGGCCCCCGAGCCCGAGGCGGAACCCGCTGCCGCGCCGGCCACCGGCTTGGCCCTGCAGTGGCTGGAGCTGTTCCCGAAACTGCCGATCTCCGGCATGACCGGCAGCATCGCCGCCAACTGCACACTCATCTCTATCGACGGCGACCACTGGTTGTTGCACCTGGACCCGGCCCACAGCGCCCTGTTCAACGCGACGCAGCAACGTCGCCTCAACGATGCCCTGAACCAGTACCATGAGCGCACGCTGACCATCGCCATCGAGTTGATCAAGCCTGAGCAGGAAACCCCGGCCCAGGCCGCGACCCGCCGGCGTATCAACCGCCAGCGCGAAGCAGAAGACTCGATCCACGGTGATCCGCTCATCCAACAAATGATGCAACAGTTCGGTGCGGTCGTCCGCCACGATACTATTGAACCTGTCGAAGCCCTGGTGCCCCAAGCGTCATGACACCGGGCAACTAACTTGATCCACGTACTTTGAGGTGATTCCCATGATGAAAGGTGGCATGGCCGGCCTGATGAAGCAGGCGCAGCAGATGCAGGAAAAAATGGCCAAGATGCAGGAAGAACTGGCCAACGCCGAAGTCACCGGTAAAGCCGGTGGCGATATGGTCAGCGTGGTGATGACCGGTCGTCACGACATCAAGCGCGTGAGCATCGACCCAAGCGTATTGCCGGGTGTAGGCGAAGATGACTTGGAAATGCTGGAAGCGTTGTTCGCGGCAGCCGTCAACGACGCGGTGCGCAAGATCGAAGCCAACAGCCAGGAAAAAATGGGCGGCGTGACCGCTGGCATGCAACTGCCACCGGGCATGAAGCTGCCGTTCTGATCGGCGAGCGTTAGCTAGACTCCAATGCCAGGCCCAGTGCCTGGCATTTTTGTATGTGCTCGTAGTGAACGCCGTTGTTGTAGTGAGCGGGCTTGCCCCGCGCTGGGGCGCGAAGCGGCCCTAATACCAGGCGCCGCATTTTACCTGGAATGGTACGGTGAGTTTAATGGGGCTGCTGCGCAGCCCTGCGCGGGGCAAGCCCGCTCACTACAGGGTCATCTGTTCTGAACCCTGGCACTGCAAAGACGGTCTGCACCCTATACCGATGGATTCGTTAAAGGAGCCCCTGATGCCTCAACAACCGATTCTGAACCAGCGCATTGTCCTGGTCTCACGCCCCCAGGGTGCGCCAACCCCGGAAAACTTCCGCCTGGAGCGTGTGAACCTGCCGGAATTGGCAGACGGCCAGGTGTTGCTGAAAACCCTGTACCTGTCCCTCGACCCCTATATGCGCGGGCGCATGAGTGACGCGCCGTCCTACGCGGCACCGGTTGAAATCGACGAGGTGATGACTGGAGGTGCTGTCAGCCGTATCGAGCAGTCACGTAATCCTAAGTTCGAAGTGGGTGACCTGGTGGTCGGTTCCACCGGCTGGCAGAGCCACAGCATTTCCGACGGCCACAACTTGATGCCGGTGCCAAAGGGCTTGGCCAGCCCCTCCATGGCCTTGGGCGTGTTGGGTATGCCGGGCATGACGGCCTACATGGGCCTGATGGATATTGGCCAGCCCAAGGCCGGTGAAACCCTGGTAGTGGCGGCCGCGTCCGGCGCAGTGGGCTCGGTCGTTGGCCAAGTGGCCAAGCTCAAAGGTTTGCGGGTGGTGGGGATCGCAGGTGGTGCGGACAAATGCCGCTACGTGGTGGACGAATTGGGCTTTGATGCCTGCATCGACCATAAGAGCGCGGATTTCGCCAACGAACTGGCGCTGGCCTGCTTCAAAGGCGTGGATATCTATTTCGAGAACGTCGGTGGCAAGGTCTTCGACGCGGTCGTGCCGTTGCTCAATCCCAAGGCACGCATTCCCCTGTGTGGTTTGATCGCCGGCTACAACGCCCATCAGCCACCCAGCGGTCCCGACCGGCTGCCGGCGCTGCAACGCACGTTGCTGACCAAGCGGGTCCGTATCCAGGGCTTTATCGTGTTCGACGACTATGGCGACCGTCTCCCTGAGTTCATCAGCGCGATGGCACCGTGGGTGCGCGAGGGCAAGGTGAAATTCCGTGAAGACGTGGTGGACGGCCTTGAGCAAGCGCCCGAAGCGTTTATCGGTTTGCTCGAAGGGCGCAACTTCGGCAAGTTGGTGGTGCGGGTCGCACAGGATTGACCATTTGACGCTAATCCGGGGCGCGGGTATAAACCGCGTCTCGTTGTTTTGTCGGACCTTTCGCCCATGAGCTTCAGCCCCCTGATTCGCCAACTGATCGACGCCCTGCGGACCTTGCCGGGTGTGGGCCAGAAAACCGCCCAACGCATGGCGCTGCAACTGCTGGAGCGTGACCGCAGCGGCGGCACCCGGCTGGCGCAGGCCTTGAGCCAGGCCATGACCGGGGTGGGCCACTGCCGCCAGTGCCGCACCCTCACCGAGGAAGAACTCTGCCCACAATGCGCTGACCCACGCCGTGACGACACGCTGCTGTGCGTGGTGGAAGGGCCGATGGATGTGTACGCGGTGGAGCAGACCGGCTATCGCGGGCGCTACTTTGTGCTCAAAGGCCATCTGTCGCCGTTGGACGGCCTGGGGCCGGAAGCCATCGGCATTCCACAATTGGTGGCGCGTATCGAAGAGCAAGGCACTTTCACCGAAGTGATCCTGGCCACCAACCCGACGGTGGAAGGTGAAGCGACGGCGCATTACATCGCTCAACTGCTGACCAACAAAGGCCTGATCACCTCGCGTATCGCCCATGGTGTGCCGTTGGGTGGTGAGTTGGAATTGGTAGATGGCGGGACGCTGGCGCATTCGTTTGCAGGTCGCAAGCCGATCGCGCTCTAAGCAACACAGCAAAGCAAAATGTGGGAGCGGGCTTGCTCGCGAAGAGGCCGGCAAAGACAGCCGAGAAGGCCCTTACTGCTCGTTCAACCCAAACTGCGTCAAACAAAATGTCGCAATCCCCATATCTTCTAGCCGCTGCGACCCACCCAACTCCGGCAAATCAATAATCGCCGCCGCTTCAAAAATCTTCGCGCCCATGCGCCGCACCAGGTTCGCCGCCGCAATCAAAGTACCGCCCGTGGCAATCAGGTCATCGAACATCAGCACCGAATCACCTTCGCACAAGCTGTCGGCATGCACTTCCAGGAAGGCCTCGCCGTATTCGGTCTGGTAACCCTCGGCCAGCACGTCGGCCGGCAGCTTGCCTTGCTTGCGGAACAGGATCAGCGGTTTGTTCAGTTGGTAGGCGATGATCGAGCCGATCAGGAAGCCGCGCGCGTCCATCGCGCCGATATGGCTGAAATCGGCCTCGACGTATCGGTGGGCAAAACTGTCGGCCACCAGGCGCAAGGCGCGGGGCGATTGGAACAGCGGCGTGATGTCTCGAAAGATCACCCCAGGCTTGGGGAAGTCGATGACGGGGCGGATCAGGGATTTGATGTCGAACGAATCGAAGGTCATCGTCGAAGAGTCCTGGGGTTGGAAACGGACTCGAAGTATACCTGCGGCCTCACCGGTTGGCGCGACCGCAGTGTCTGGATCAGCCCTCTAGCGAGCCCCCGGCCAGCGCGCACAACTGGATCGGGTCGAGGATATGCACTTCCTTGCCCTCGGCCGCGATCAGCTCGTTCTGCTGGAAGCGGGTAAACACGCGGGACACGGTTTCCACCGCCAGGCCCAGGTAGTTGCCGATTTCGTTGCGCGACATGCTCAAGCGGAACTGGTTGGCCGAGAACCCTCGGGCACGGAACCGTGCCGACAGGTTGACCAGGAAGGTGGCGATGCGCTCGTCGGCGGTTTTCTTCGACAACAGCAGCATCATTTGCTGGTCGTCACGGATCTCGCGGCTCATCACGCGCATCAACTGGCGGCGCAATTGCGGCAGTTGCAGGGCCAGTTCGTCCAGGCGCTCGAAGGGGATTTCGCACACCGACGTCGTCTCCAGTGCCTGGGCCGACACCGGGTGAATCTCGGTGTCCATGCCCGACAAGCCCACCAGCTCGCTGGGCAGGTGGAAGCCGGTGATTTGCTCTTCGCCGCTGTCGCTCAGGCTGAATGTTTTCAACGCACCCGAACGTACTGCATAAACGGAATCGAACTTGTCGCCCTGGCGAAACAGAAACTCGCCTTTTTTCAATGGGCGGCCGCGTTTAACGATGTCGTCCAGCGCATCCATGTCTTCCAAATTCAACGAAAGTGGCAAGCAGAGGGGGGCCAGGCTGCAATCCTTGCAATGAGCCTGGCTGTGAGCGCGCAGTTTAACTGGCTCGGACATTTCTTAAATCCTTGTGGGAAAACACACATAAGACGTAAGGGTAACGCACTGGGGGGCGCCGAGGCCAGCCTGTACAAAAAACCGGCAGCGGTATAAAGCTTTTTGTATCGGCGTCGATACAGTTGGATACCTCCATGAGAAGGAACTCAGATGATGTCTGTCATCGCTGCCAATAACGCTGCTATTCGCCTGCCAGCTGCACCCACTGCCAAGCCTGTCGGCGGGGCAGAAGACAAGGCTGAAACCGTTGCTCCCGCTGCTGACTCAAAGGCGGCGGAAGGGGTTGCGGTGAAGATTTCCAGTGCTGGGTTCCGGGCCGCCAAAAACGACTCCAACAACAAAGACATCGATGACAGCAACCTGAAGGACAACGTTAAACAACTGCTGAAAATGATCCGTGAGCTGAAAAAACAAATTGCTGACAAGCGTGCCGAGATCGCATCGGTGATGGCGGACAGTGCCATGAGCCCGGATCAACGCCAGGCTCGGATGAGCAACCTGCAGTCATCATTGGCCAGTTTGCAGGGCAGTTTGAGCATGGCCAGTGTGCAACTGGGCAAGGCCATGAAGGATGAGTCGCCACAGGCGCAGTTGGAAGCCATGGCGTTGGCGGCGAAGTAAAACCGATTCAGCTCGGGCGCGGACATTTCTCTACGAAGAGGAGTTCTGGACATGCTTGTTTTATCGGTGGACAGCCCGTTGATCCGTGTACCGACCGCGCCAACGGTGTCGAGCGTAAAGTCGGCAACCGCGGTTGAGGAGGCGGTTGGCGTTGCGGCTTCGGCCTCCGAAGGCATCAAGGTGACGATCTCTCCCGATGCGTTCAAGGCGGCTGAGGTGGAGAGTGCCGACGCCGACATTGATGAAAGCGGCCTGGACGACAACATCAAACACATGCTGAAAGCGATCCGCAAATTGAAGCAGCAGATCGCTGAGAAGCTTGCCGAGCTGCAAGCCGTCGCGATCGATCAGAGCCTGACCCCAGAGGAGCGTCAGGCCAAGGTCGCCAATTTGCAAACCGCCATCAGCGCCTTGCAAGCTGGGTTGATTACCACTCAGACCTCCCTGGCCAAGGCGATGAAAGGCATGAGCCCGGAAGATATCGGAAAAGTCCTCGCGTTGATGCGCTGATCAGATCACCCGGGAAAACCGCTGGCGGTTCTGATGTTCCAGATAAGCATCGAACACCATGCACACCGACCGCACCAACAGCCGCCCGGCCGGCAGTACCTGAATGCCCTGCGCGTTCAGCTCGATCAGGCCGTCAGCGGCCATGGCTTCAAGTCGCGGCCAGATGTCGTCGAAATACCCGCGAAAATCAATGTTGAAGGCCTGTTCGAGTTTCTCGAATGCCAGGTTGAAATTGCAGATCAACTGCTGGATCACTTCCCGCCGCAACCGATCATCCGTGGTGCATACCAGGCCGCGGCTGGTGGCCAGTTGCGCGCTGGCCAACGTGTTCTGGTAGGCGTTGAGGTCGCTGCTGTTCTGGCAATACAGGTTGCCGATCTGGCTGATGGCCGACACGCCGAGCCCGATCAAGTCGCAATGGCCGTGGGTGGTATAGCCCTGGAAGTTGCGTTGCAGGGTGCCTTCTTCCTGGGCGATGGCCAGTTCGTCATCTGGCAGGGCGAAGTGGTCCATGCCAATGTAGCGGTAACCGGCCTGGGTCAGTTGCTCGATAGTGGTTTGCAGCATCAGCAGCTTTTCTGCGGGGGAGGGCAGGTCGTCGGTGTTGATACGCCGCTGGGGCATGAAGCGTTCCGGCAGGTGCGCGTAGTTGAACACCGACAGGCGGTCTGGTTGCAAGCGAATCACTTCGTCAACGGTGCGCGCAAAGTTCAGCGGGGTCTGCTTGGGCAAGCCGTAGATCAGGTCGATATTGATCGAACGAAATTGCAGGGTGCGCGCCGCATCGATCACCGCACGGGTTTCTTCCAGGCTTTGCAGACGATTGACCGCCCGTTGCACCTCGGGATCGAGGTCTTGCAGGCCGATGCTCACGCGGTTGAAGCCCAGTTCACGCAGCAGGCCCATGGTGGCCCAATCTGCCTCGCGGGGGTCGATCTCGATGCCGTAGTCGCCGGAGTCGTCGTCCAGCAGGTTGAAGTGCTGACGCAGGCAGCCCATGACCTGACGCAGTTCATCGTGGCTGAGAAAGGTCGGCGTGCCACCGCCAAAGTGCAGTTGTTCCACCGGCTGCTTGGGGTCGAGGTGGCACGCCACCAACTGGATCTCCTGCTCCAAGCGCTGCAGATAGGCCTGGGCGCGGCCACGGTCCTTGGTGATCACCTTGTTGCAGGCGCAGTAGTAGCAAATGTTTGCGCAGAACGGCACGTGCACATACAACGACAAGGGCCGCACGGCCTTGCGACTATCGCGCAGGGCGTGGAGCAGGTCGAAGGTGCCGACCTGGCTGTCGAATTGTACGGCGGTGGGGTAGGACGTGTAGCGCGGTCCCGCCAGGTCGTAGCGGTGAATCAGATCGGTGTCCCAACGAATGGCGTCGAGCATGCGGGCGGTCCCCCGGATAGGCTAATGGGCCGAGTCTAGGGGCGTGGCCGAGGGGGCATCTTGATTTGCATCAACGGGGAGCGGCGCTATGCCACATAGCCTTTTAGTGGCCCATTAGCCAGTGCTGATGGGGGCCAGGCAGCGTCCAGATACCGAACAGAATCACCAACAGCCCACCGGCCATGCGCACGCTGCGTTTGCGTAGCAAGGCGGTGATGCGTTCCGCTGCCAGCCCGGTGGCCAGCAGCACCGGCCAGGTGCCGAGGCCGAACGCCAGCATCAGCAAACCACTGTCCAGCGCATTGCCCTGGCTCGCGGCCCACAGCAATGTGCTGTAGACCAACCCACACGGCAGCCAGCCCCAGAGCGCGCCCAGCAGCAACGCGCGAGGCAGGCTGGACACCGGCAGTAACCGGCTGGCAATTGGCTGGATATGCCGCCACAGGCCGCGCCCGAGGGCTTCGATGCGGGTCAGGCCGCTCCACCAGCCGGCGAGGTACAAGCCCATGCTGATCAATAACAGCCCGGCCAGCACACGCATGAACATGGCGGCCGGGCTGTTGGCGACCGCCCAGCCTGCCAGGCCGATCAATACACCTGCCGTGGCATAGCTGAGGATGCGCCCCAGGTTGTAGGCCAGCAGCAGGCGAAAACGCCGGCTGCGTTGTTCGGGGGGAATCGCCAGCGTCAATGCGCCCATCAAGCCGCCGCACATGCCCAGACAATGGCCACCGCCGAGCAGGCCGAGGATCAGCGCGGAAACCAGCAGCGGGACCAACTCAAACATGCGGTGGGTCTTTGGGCGGTTGTTCCGGATGGTTGGCTTCTTCGACGCCGGCCAGGTGGTTCGGGTCCTGGTCGTCGAACAGCACGCTGTGGGCCGGGCCGTCGAGGTCGTCGTACTGGCCGCTGTCGACAGCCCAGAAGAAGATGTAGATGGCGACGCCCACCAACAACAGCGCCGCCGGAATCATCACGTAGAGAGCTGGCATCTGTACTCCATGCCCACGCGGCTCAGGCCGGCAGCGGGCGGGTTAATGTCGGGGCGCTGGCCACGTGCGCGCTCGGCAGGCGAGTCAGGCGCAGGGCGTTGAGCACCACGGTCAACGAACTGAGGGACATGCCGATCGCCGCCCATATCGGCGTGATCCAGCCCAGGGCGGCAAACGGCAGCATAAGGCCATTGTACAGCCCGGCCCACAGCAGGTTTTCAATGATCACCCGGCGAGTGCGGCGTGCCAAGGTAAAGGCTTGTACCAAGGCATCGAGCCGGTTGGACAGCAGCACCGCATCGGCGCTGGTCTTGGCCAGGTCGGTGGCCGAGCCCATCGCTACGCTGATATCGGCAGCGGCAAGCACTGGTACGTCGTTGACCCCATCGCCGAGCATCAACACCTTGCGGCCTTGCTTATGCAGTTGTTGCAGTACCTGCAGCTTGTCGTCGGGGCGCAAGCCGCCACGGGCTTCGTCGATGCCCAACTCGGCCGCCACACTGGCCACCATCGGCGAACTGTCTCCGGACAGCAGCAGCGTACGCCAGCCGCGCGCCTTGCAGGCGGCCAGCAACGCCGGGGCGTCGCTGCGCAGGCGATCGTCCAGGACAAACCAGGCGAGGGCGCCGTCGCGGTCGCCCAGCAGTAGCCACTGCCCGGCTTCTTTCGGCGAGGGCGGGATCGGGCAGCCACTCAGTTCGCAGACAAAGCCCGGTTGGCCGATGCGCAGATGCCGGTCGCCGACACGGCCTTCCAGGCCAAGGCCGGGGGAGCTGAGTACTTCATCGGCAGCCAGCGGTGCGCGGCCAAACGCACGGGCAATCGGGTGTTCCGAGCGGTTTTCCAGGGCGGCGGCGAGGCTCAGGCACAGATCACTGTTCAGCGTGCCCAGAGGGTGGATCGCACGCAGGGCCAAGCGCCCTTCGGTCAGGGTGCCGGTCTTGTCGAAGATCACCGTGTCGATCTGGTTCAAACCTTCCAGCACGTGGCCACGGGTCAGCAGCAACCCGAGTTTGTGCAGGGTGCCAGTGGCAGCTGTGAGTGCGGTGGGCGTGGCCAGGGACAGCGCGCACGGGCAGGTGGCGACGAGCATCGCCAGTACGATCCAGAACGCCCGCGATGAATCAAGCTCCCACCACACCAGGCCAATCACGGCGGCGGCAATCAGCGAGCACAGGAGGAACCACTGGGCGGCACGGTCGGCGATCTCGGCCAGGCGCGGCTTCTCGGCTTGGGCGCGTTCCAGCAGGCGCACGATGGCAGACAGGCGCGTGTCATGGCCCAGGGCGCGCACTTCGACGGTCAACGCGCCTTCAACGTTGAGGGTGCCTGCGGTGACCGCATCGCCGACCTGGCGCGGTTGCGGCAGGTACTCACCGGTGAGCAGGGATTCGTCGATGCTCGACTGTCCGTCGAGGATCACGCCATCAGCCGGCAGCACCGCGCCGGGGTGCACCAGCACGCGGTCGCCCAGGGCCAGTTCGCTGAGCAGGATGCGTTCGCTGTGGCCGTCGGCTTTCAAGCGCAGGCAAGAAGCGGGCAGCAGGTTAACCAACTGCGCAGTGGCCGCCGCCGTGCGCTCCCGTGCGCGGCGCTCCAGGTAACGGCCGGCCAGCAGGAACAGGGCGAACATACCGACCGCATCGAAGTACAACTCGCCGACGCCGGTGATTGCGGTCCAGATGCCCGCCAGGTAGGCCCCGCCGATGGCCAGGGACACCGACACGTCCATGGTCAGGTGGCGCGTGCGCAAATCACGCATGGCCCCTTTGAAAAAAGGCGCGCAACTGTAGAACACGATAGGGGTGGTCAGAAACATCGCGACCCAGCGCAGGATCACATGCAATTCCGGGCTCAGGTCGATATTGAATTCCGGCCAGGTGGCCATGGTTGCCATCATCGCTTGGAACCATAGCAAGCCTGCCACGCCCAACTGGCGCAAGGCTCGGCGGTTTTCACTGGCCAGTTGTTCGGACGCGCGGTCCGCCTGATAAGGGTGGGCGGCGTAGCCGATATGGCGCAGCTCGCTGAGCAGTTGGCTCAGTGGCAATTGCCCGTCGGCCCAGCGCACTTGCAGGCGGTGGTTGGACAGGTTCAGCCGCGCTTCGGCGACGGCGGGCAGGCTGCGCAGGTGTTTTTCGATCAGCCAGCCACAGGCGGCGCAACTGATACCTTCCATCAACAGGGTGGTTTCGGCGAGGTCGCCTTCGTGGCGCACAAAGGGTTTTTGCACGTCGGCACGGTCGTACAATGCCAGTTCGTCCACCAGCTGCACCGGCAGTGCCTCGGGGTTGGCGGAGGCTTCGCTGCGGTGTTGGTAATAGCTTTCCAAACCACCGGCCACGATGGCTTCGGCCACTGCCTGGCAACCTGGGCAGCAGAGTTCACGGCGCTCACCGAGAATCACCGTGGTGAAACGGCTGCCGGAGGGGACGGGTAGGGCGCAGTGGTAGCAGGGGGTGGTCATGAACTGGAATCTTTATTGGCTGGGAGGGCCTCTTCGCGAGCAAGCCCGCTCCCACATTTTGAAATGCATTCCAAATATGGGAGCGGGCTTGCCCGCGATGCGCGAAGCGCAGGCTGTTTACTTTTTCAAGTCTTCGGCACCCTGCAACGGTTCGTCACCCAGCAGCAAGTCCTTGTCGTGGCTGACCTGTTCCTCTTCGAACATGCGCCAGGTCTTGTCCCCTTCCACGCCGAGCAACTCGACGAAGCGGCGGCCTTCGACCTTGTCGGTCACTTGGCCGATGTAGCGGCTGGGCTCACTGTCGCTGCGGGTCAGGGTAATCCGGCGGTCTTTTTCCGGTTGGGTTGGCGAAATCAGGTTCAGTTCCAACGTGTTCGGGTTGCTGTTGCCAGTCAGGTGCAGCTCGACTTCACCGGTCAGTTCATCCAGGTGCACCTTGGCGCGCAGTTGCAGGGTCTGGGCCAGCAGTTCACGGTCCAGCGAGCGGTTGATGCCTTTGCCGGCCTCGTAGTAGTTGTCGTTGACCAGGTTGTCCGGGTTGTTCACCGCGATGGTCACCATGGACAAGGTCAACGTCACCGAACAGGTCAGGATGCCAATGATGATCCACGGCCAGAGGTGCTTGTACCAAGGGCTTGCGGCAGTAGCTACGGGCATTGTTTTACTCTCTATAGTCAACGAACTTGGGGGCCGATGAATCGGCTCTTGGCTTCAATACGGACGCTGGCGTCATCGGCATCGGTGAGGATGAATTTCACCTCGTTGGTGCTCGACGGCAATTGTTCCGGTGCGCTCGACAACTCAACCGGCATGCTGACGATATCGCCGGCAGCCACCTTGATTTCACGCCGGCCTTGCAGCTTGAGGTCCGGCAGGCCCGAGGCGTCGAGCACGTAGGTGTGGTCGCGCTGGTCCTTGTTCATGATCTTCAGGCTGTAGACGTTTTCGATGCGGCCTTCGGCGTTTTCGCGGTACAGCACGCGGTCTTTGCTCACGTCGAACCCCACCAGCGAGCGCATGAAGAACGCCCCCACCAACAAGCTGATCATCGCCAGCAACACCAGCGCGTAACCGATCAGGCGTGGGCGCAGCTTGTGGGTTTTCTGCCCGGACAGGTTGTGTTCGGTGGTGTAGCTGATCAGGCCGCGCGGATACTCCATCTTGTCCATGATGTTGTCGCAAGCGTCGATACACGCCGCACAGCCAATGCACTCGATTTGCAGGCCGTCGCGGATGTCGATGCCGGTGGGGCACACCTGCACGCACATCGTGCAATCGATGCAATCCCCCAGGCCCTGGGCCTTGTAGTCGGTGCCTTTTTTACGCGGGCCACGCAGTTCACCACGACGCGGGTCGTAGGAGACGATCAGGGTGTCCTTGTCGAACATCACGCTCTGGAACCGCGCATACGGGCACATGTAGATGCACACCTGTTCGCGCAGCCAGCCGGCATTGCCGTAGGTGGCGAGGGTGAAGAAACCCACCCAGAAATACGACCAGCCATCGGCCTGGCCGGTGAAGAAGTCGAACACCAGTTCGCGGATCGGCGAGAAGTAGCCGACAAAGGTCATGCCGGTGACAAAACCGATCAGCAGCCACAGGGTGTGCTTGCTGAATTTACGCAGGAATTTGTTCGCGCCCATCGGCGCCTTGTCGAGCTTGATGCGCTGGTTGCGGTCGCCTTCGGTGACTTTTTCGCACCACATGAATATCCACGTCCACACGCTTTGCGGGCAGGTATAACCGCACCACACGCGCCCGGCGTACACCGTGATAAAGAACAGGCCAAACGCCGCAACAATGAGAATGCCCGAGAGCAGGATGAAGTCCTGGGGCCAGAAGGTCGCGCCAAAGATAAAGAACTTACGCTCCGGCAGGTTCCACCACACGGCCTGGTGACCGCCCCAGTTCAGCCACACCGTGCCGAAGTAGAGCAGGAACAGTCCGGCACCCCCGAGCATGCGCAGGTTGCGAAACAGGCCAGTGAAGGCGCGGGTGTAGATTTTCTCGCGCGAGGCGTAGAGGTCGACGGTCTTGGCAGGGGGGGTAACGTCATGTACCGGTATCTGGTCGCTCATCATTGCATCCCACGGCGGTGGACATTTGCCTCGGCCAGTACGTGCCAGCCGGGGTCAAAAATAGACTGTTGCAGTGGCGTAATGATACGCCTCCGGTGGTGCTCAAAGGGGGCGACCTACCTGACCTGGATCAATTGATCTGGCAAGTATGGCCGGTTTTGGCAGGCTCGGTGGCCAAAACGAAGCAGTTCCAATGTGGGAGCGGGCTTGCTCGCGAATGCGCTAGGTCAGTCAACTTATCCGTTACTGACTGACCGCCTTCGCGAGCAAGCCCGCTCCCACATTGGCTTCTCGTTGGTTTCAGAATAGGTGAGCGATTCTATTCCTCAGCCTTCTTATCCCCATGGGACAAGCTGTAAACATACGCCGCCAGCAAGTGCACCTTGTCATTGCCTTGCAGTTGTTCCTGCGCAGGCATCTGGCCTTGGCGGCCATAGCGGATGGTCTGCTGCAGTTGCGCGAAGCTCGAACCGTAGATGAATGCGCCTGGGTGAGTCAGGTCGGGCGCGCCCATCGCTGGGGTGCCTTTACCCTGGGGGCCGTGGCAGGCAACGCAGTTGGTGGCGAAGAGTTTCTCGCCGTTGGCCACGTCGGCCTTGGCGCCTTCCGGCAACTTGCGGCCATCGAGGTTGGTCAGCACAAAGCCCGCGACATCGGCCACGCCTTGCTCGCCGATGACTTCAGCCCAGGCCGGCATGATCGCGTGGCGGCCTTTCATGATGGTTTCCTTGATGGTCTCGGGCGACCCGCCCCAGCGCCAGTCGGCGTCGGTCAGGTTGGGAAAACCGTAGGCGCCCTTGGCGTCGGAACCGTGGCACACCGAGCAGTTGGAGGCGAACAGACGACCGCCCATCTTCAAGGCTTGCGGGTCCTTGGCCACTTCTTCAATCGGCATCGAGGCGAACTTGGCGAAGATCGGACCGAACTTGGCGTCCGACTTGGCCATTTCCTTTTCCCATTCGTGCACGCCGGTCCAGCCGGTCTGGCCGTTGGCGAACGGGGTTTGCTTGTCGTTGTCGAGGTAGTTGTAGCCCGGCAGCACGCCTTTCCAGTTGCCAAGGCCGGGGTACAGCACCAGGTAACCGAGGGCGAAGATGATGGTGCCGACGAACAGCATGAACCACCACTTGGGCAGCGGGTTGTCGTACTCCTCGATACCGTCGAAGGAGTGGCCGACGGTCTCGTCGGTTTGCTCGGTGCGCTGGCCCTTGCGGGTCGACAGCAGCAGCCAGGTCAGGGCGAAGATGGTACCCAGACTGAGGACTGTGACGTACAGACTCCAGAACGTAGTCATTCTTTGTTACTCCTAGAAGCTTGCTCGACGTGCTTGATGGCTTCGGGATCATCCGCAAAGGGCAGCATGGTTGCGTCGTCAAACTCCGACTTGCGCCGTGGGCTGAACACCCACAGCGCCAGGCCGACAAAGGCCACCATCACTACAACGGTGCCCAGGCCTCGAATCATCCCGATATCCATGAAGGTCACCGTTTGCTTTTGATGATGGTGCCCAGGCCTTGCAGGTAGGCCACCAGTGCGTCCATTTCGGTCTTGCCCTTCACGGCTGCGGCTGCACCGGCGATGTCTTCGTCGGTGTAGGGCACGCCCAGGGTGCGCAAGACTTCCATCTTCTTCGCGGTGTCCTTGCCGTCGAGCTTGTTTTCCACGAGGAACGGGTACGCCGGCATTTTCGACTCAGGCACAACGTTGCGCGGGTTGTACAAGTGCGCACGTTGCCAGTCGTCGGAGTAACGCCCGCCCACGCGGGCGAGGTCCGGGCCGGTGCGCTTGGAACCCCACAGGAACGGGTGGTCCCACACGCTTTCGCCGGCGACCGAGTAGTGGCCGTAGCGTTCGGTTTCGGCGCGGAACGGGCGGATCATCTGCGAGTGGCAGCCCACGCAACCGTTGGCGATGTAGACGTCGCGGCCTTCCAGTTCAAGGGCGGTGCGCGGCTTCATGCCTTCGACCGGCTTGTTGGTCACGTCCTGGAAGAACAGCGGAACGATCTGGGTCAGGCCGCCGATGCTCACGGCGATGACCATGAAGAAGGCCAGCAGGCCAATATTCTTCTCGACTACTTCATGCTTCATCAGTGAGCTCCCACAACGGCGATCTTGGCGGCGGCTTCGGCTTCTGCAGGATCGGCGGCACGCACGGTGCGCCAGACGTTGTAGGCCATGAGGAACATGCCGGAGGCAAAGAATGCACCGCCCAGGGCGCGCACGATGTAACCCGGGTGGCTGGCTTGCAGCGCTTCGACGAACGAATAGGTGAGGGTGCCGTCATCGTTGATTGCACGCCACATCAAGCCTTGGGTGATGCCGTTGACCCACATCGAAGCGATGTAGAGCACGGTACCGATGGTGGCCAGCCAGAAGTGCGCATTGATCAGCCCGACGCTGTGCATCTGCGGGCGGCCGAACAATTTGGGGATCATGTGGTACAGCGCGCCGATGGAGATCATCGCCACCCAACCGAGGGCGCCGGCGTGTACGTGGCCGATGGTCCAGTCGGTGTAGTGGGACAGCGAGTTGACGGTCTTGATCGCCATCATCGGACCTTCGAAGGTCGACATGCCGTAGAACGCCAGGGACACCACGAGGAAGCGCAGGATCGGGTCGGTGCGCAATTTATGCCAGGCACCGGACAGGGTCATCATGCCGTTGATCATGCCCCCCCAACTTGGCGCCAGCAGGATGATCGACATCGCCATGCCCAGCGACTGCGCCCAATCCGGCAGCGCGGTGTAGTGCAGGTGGTGAGGGCCGGCCCAGATGTACAGGGTGATCAGCGCCCAGAAGTGCACGATGGACAACCGGTACGAGTAAATAGGACGTTCGGCCTGTTTGGGCACGAAGTAGTACATCATCCCCAGGAAACCGGTGGTCAGGAAAAAACCGACCGCGTTGTGGCCGTACCACCACTGGATCATCGCGTCCGTCGCCCCGGCGTAGGCCGAATAGGACTTGAACAGGCTAACCGGCAGCGAGGCATGGTTGACGATGTGCAGCATCGCGGTAACCAGGATGAAGGCACCGTAGAACCAGTTGCCGACATAGATGTGCTTGGTCTTGCGCTTGACGATGGTGCCGAAGAACACCACGGCGTAGGTCACCCACACGATGGCCAGCAAAATGGCAATCGGCCATTCCAGCTCGGCGTATTCCTTGGTGGTGGTGTAGCCCAGCGGCAGGGTGACGACCGCGCCGACGATGACCGCTTGCCAGCCCCAGAAGGTGAAGGCGGCGAGGCCGTCGGAGATCAGTCGCGTCTGGCAGGTTCGCTGCACGACATAGTAGGAGGTGGCAAACAATGCACATCCACCGAAGGCGAAGATCACCAGGTTGGTGTGCAACGGGCGCAGGCGACCGAAGGTCGTCCATGGCAAACCGAAATTCAACTCCGGCCAAACCAATTGCGAGGCGATGAACACCCCGAGCCCCATGCCAAGGATCCCCCAGACCACCGTCATGATGGCGAACTGGCGGACTACCTTATAGTTATAAGCAGTCGGACTGATTGCTGTGCTCATTCTAAGGTTCCACGGTTTAGGTTTTTTTATAGGTAGAAATCGGCCGCAAGTATGTAGAAAGCGAGGGGCCAATGCAACGCAATGGCTGACCTGTATCAATGCGTTCCACGCCAGATTCTGCGCCCTTTCCATGTTTTGCGTAGGGACAAAATCAAAAATGGAAAGCTGATCGAGTGGACAAGAAATTTACCAGGCCGCAACGGGAGTCGTTGCATACGCCGGAACCGGTCCGCTGTGCAGGGAAGCGTAGACCCGAATGGCAGGAGGGGAAAGTTGTGCTTTGGAAGGGTGCGACGCTTGGTCGCATAGGAGGGCGCATCAAATGAACCTGTGGCGAGAGAGCAAGCTCCCTCGCCACAGTTAAAGCTTACTGCGCTTGGCTTTCTGGCGTTGCGCCATCAGCGTTATGGGACAAGCTATACACGTAGGCAGCCAACAAGTGCACCTTGTCATTGCCCTGCAGGACGTCCTGCGCGGGCATCTGGCCTTGGCGGCCGTGACGGATGGTCTGCTGCAACTGCGCCAGGCTGGTGCCGTAGATGAACCCGGCGGGTTCGGTCAGGTTCGGCGCGCCCATGGCTTCCATGCCGTGGCCTTCCGGACCGTGGCAGGCCACGCAAGTGGTGTTGAACGCCGCTTTGCCGGCGGCCAGGTCAGCGGTGCTGTCGGCAGGTAGTGGCAACTTGGCCAGGTCGTGACGTACAAAGGCGGCGACGTTTTTTACACCGTCTTCGCCGAGTATCTCACCCCAGGCCGGCATCGCCGCGTGGCGACCGTTGAGGATGGTGGTCTTGATCGCCTCGGCCGAACCGCCCCAGCGCCAAATGTTGTCTGCCAGGTTGGGGAAGCCGTACGCGCCCTTGGCATCCGAGCCGTGGCACACCGCGCAGTTGGACGCAAACAGGCGACCGCCCATTTTCAACGCTTGTGGGTCCTTGGCCACTTCTTCCACCGGCATGGCTGCGAATTTGGCGAAGATCGGCCCGAACTTGGCGTCGGCCTTGGCCATTTCCTTGTCCCACTCCTTGGTTTGGGTCCAGCCGTCTTCATAGCCCGGCAGCACGCCTTTCCAGTTGCCCAGGCCCGGGTAGAGGATCAGGTAGCCGACCGCAAACACCAAGGTGCCGGCGAACAGCATGAACCACCACTGGGGCAGCGGGTTGTCGTATTCCTCGATACCGTCGAAGGCGTGGCCCATGGTCTGGTCCACGCTGCCCTTGGTTTCGCCCTTGCGGGTGCCGATCAACAGCCAGGTCAGGCCGATCAGGCTGCCCAGGGTCAGTACGCAGATCCATGTACTCCAAAATAGGGTCATGGCCGATTGCTCCTTGTTGCAGGCTCTTCTTGAGCGTCGGAAGGGGTGGGTTCATCAGCGAACGGCAGCAGGCGCGCCTGCTCGAATTCCGCATTGCGCCGGTTGTTGAACACCCACAGCGACAGGCCGATAAAGGCGATGGCGACCACCAGCGTGCCGAGGCCGCGGATGGTGCCCGCATCTAATTCAAATCCCATGGCTCACCTCTTGCTCTTGATGGCAGTGCCGAGCACTTGCAGGTACGAAACCAGCGCGTCCATTTCGGTCTTGCCCTTGAGGCTGGCCACTGCGCCACTGATGTCTTCGTCGGTGTACGGCACGCCGAGGGTGCGCATCACTTGCAGCTTTTTCTCGGTGTGGCTGCTGTCGACCTGGGCTGTGACCAACCACGGGTAGGCCGGCATTTTCGACTCGGGCACCACGTTGCGCGGGTTGTACAAGTGCGCGCGGTGCCAGTCGTCCGAGTAGCGCGCGCCGACGCGGGCCAGGTCCGGGCCGGTGCGCTTGGAACCCCACAGGAACGGGTGGTCCCACACGCTTTCGCCGGCGACCGAGTAGTGGCCGTAGCGTTCGGTCTCTGCGCGGAACGGGCGGATCATTTGCGAGTGGCACTGCACACAGCCTTCGCGGATGTAGATGTCGCGGCCTTCCAGTTGCAGCGCGGTGTAGGGCTTCATGCCTTCGACCGGCTTGTTGGTCACGTCCTGGAAGAACAGCGGGACGATCTGGGTCAGGCCGCCGATACTCACGGCCAGCACCATCAGCAGCATCAGGATGCCGACGTTCTTTTCAATCGTTTCGTGTTTCATCACAGACTCCTCAGGCCAGCTGCGCAGTGGTGGCGGCTTCGACAGGCTGCGGCGAACGCACGGTGCGCCACGTGTTGTAAGCCATCAGGAACATGCCGCTGAGGAACACCGCACCGCCCACCAACCGCACGATGAAGCCTGGGTGGCTGGCCACCAGGGTTTCGACGAAGGAGTAGGTCAAGGTGCCGTCTTCGTTGACCGCACGCCACATCAGGCCCTGGGCGATGCCGTTGACCCACATCGAGGCGATGTAAAGCACGGTGCCGATGGTGGCCAGCCAGAAGTGCGCGTTGATCAGGCCGAGGCTGTACATCTGCTCGCGACCGAAGATTTTCGGGATCATGTGGTACAGGGCGCCGATGGAGATCATCGCGACCCAGCCCAGAGCGCCGGCGTGTACGTGGCCGATGGTCCAGTCGGTGTAGTGGGAGAGGGCGTTGACGGTCTTGATCGCCATCATCGGGCCTTCAAAGGTCGACATGCCGTAGAACGCCAGGGACACCACGAGGAAGCGCAGGATCGGGTCGCTGCGCAACTTATGCCAGGCGCCCGACAGGGTCATCATGCCATTGATCATGCCGCCCCAGCTTGGCGCCAGCAGCACCAGCGACATCACCATGCCCAACGACTGTGCCCAGTCCGGCAGCGCGGTGTAGTGCAGGTGGTGCGGGCCCGCCCAGATGTACAGGGTGATCAGCGCCCAGAAGTGCACGATAGACAGGCGATAGGAATACACCGGGCGCTCGGCCTGCTTCGGCACGAAGTAATACATCATGCCCAGGAAGCCCGCAGTGAGGAAAAAGCCTACTGCGTTATGCCCATACCACCACTGCACCATGGCATCCGTCGCACCGCCGTAGAGGGAGTAGGACTTGGTCAGGCTGACTGGGATTTCCAGGTTGTTGACGATATGCAGGATGGCCACGGTGATGATGAACGCACCGAAGAACCAGTTACCGACGTAGATGTGCTTGGTGTTGCGCTTCATCACTGTGCCGAAGAACACGATGGCGTAGGCCACCCACACGATGGTGATGAGGATGTCGATCGGCCATTCCAGCTCGGCGTATTCCTTGGAGCTGGTGTAGCCCAGCGGCAAGGTGATCGCGGCCAACAGGATGACCAATTGCCAGCCCCAGAAGCAGAACGCGGCGATTTTCGGCGCGAACAGCTGGGTCTGGCAGGTGCGTTGCACCGAGTAGAAGGAGCTGGCGAACAGTGCGCAGCCACCGAAGGCGAAGATCACCGCGTTGGTGTGCAGCGGGCGCAGGCGACCGAAGCTGGTCCACGGTAAATCGAAGTTGAGTGCAGGCCAGACCAATTGAGCAGCGAGAAAAACCCCGAGCCCCATGCCGACGATGCCCCACACCACCGTCATAATGGCGAATTGGCGGACCACCTTGTAGTTATAGGCGGTACTTAAAGTAGTGTTCATGGTTCCCCATCCACGGTTCAACCCAAGCAAATGCGGCACTTGGGCTGGAGTTATAGGCAGACTAAAAAGCGAGGCAAGCATGGGCAAAGAGCACAAGGCCAGTATTGACGGGGATCAATGGGCGCAGTGTGTGCGGGAACGCGGGTGGTTGTGGGATGTCGCGACCGGTGCGGGTTCAAGCGAACCTGTCACGTTGATCCTGGCCCACGGCGCCGGTGCACCGATGGACTCCACCTTCATGAACGACATGGCTGCACGCCTTGCCGGGCATGGCGTCAACGTGTTGCGCTTCGAGTTTCCGTACATGGCGCAGCGCCGTGCGGACGGCGGCAAACGCCCACCGAACCCGGCGCCGAAACTGCTTGAAGCCTGGCGTGAGGTGTATGCCGAGGTGCGACGTCATGTCGCTGGGACACTGGCGATTGGCGGCAAGTCCATGGGCGGGCGCATGGCCAGTTTATTGGCGGATGAATTGGGTGCCGACGGGCTGGTGTGCCTGGGGTATCCGTTCTATGCAGTGGGTAAGCCAGAAAAACCGCGGGTCGAACATTTGGCCGGTTTGAAGACGCCGACGTTGATCATGCAGGGCGAGCGCGATGCCTTGGGCAATCGGGCGACGGTGGAGGGTTATGTGTTGTCGCCGAACATCGAGGTGATGTGGCTGGTGGCGGGGGACCACGACTTGAAGCCGTTGAAGGCTTCGGGGTTTAGTCATGAGCAGCATTTGGAGGCTACGGCGTTAAAAGTAGCCGGGTTTCTCGGCGGCTGTTAGGGCCTTTTCGCGAGCAAGTCGAATCGTCGCACCGCCGCTCCCACATTCGACCGCATTCCAAGGGATGTACACGGTTAAATGTGGGAGCGGCGGTGCGACGATTCGACTTGCTCGCGAAAGCGGTCTACCGGTTGAACCGCTCCACCAGCGAATACTGGGTATTCGCCGTATGCGTCAGCTCTTCACTCAACTGCGCCGAATTCAACGCCTGCTCCGACGTCTGGTCCGCCAACAACGCAATTGTGCTGATATTGCGGCTGATCTCTTCGGCCACCGAGCTTTGCTCTTCGGTCGCCGCAGCGATCTGCGTGGTCATATCGGTGATGTGCGCCACTGCTTCACTGATGCCTACCAGCGCCTGGTCCGCTTCCATCACCCGTGCTACACCTTCTTCGGCCTGGCGATGCCCGGCGTCCATGGTTTGCACGGCGGCGGCGGCAGTTTGTTGCAGCTTGGCGATCAGGGTGTGGATCTGCCCGGTGGACTCGGCGGTACGCTGGGCCAGTTGGCGGACTTCGTCGGCTACCACGGCAAACCCACGGCCCATCTCACCGGCACGCGCCGCTTCGATGGCGGCGTTGAGCGCCAGCAGGTTGGTCTGGTCGGCAATGCCCTTGATCACGTCGACAACACCGCCGATCTCGTCGCTGTCCTTGGCCAGTTGGGTCACGGTCACACCGGTCTCGCCCACAGCAACGGACAGACGCTGAATCGCATCACGGGTTTCCCCGGCGATATCGCGACCGCGACCGGTCAGGCGGTTGGCCTCTTGGGTCGCATCGGCCGTGCGCTGCACGTGGCTGGCGACTTCCTGGGTGGTGGCGGCCATCTGGTTGACCGCAGTGGCCACCTGCTCGGTTTCCACGCGCTGGCGTTCCAGGCCGCTGGAGCTGTTGTGCGCCAGGGTGTTGGATTGCGCGGCCTGGTCGTTCAGATGCTCGGCGGTGTCCTGCAAGCGAGTCAGACACGTCTTCAGACGCGCTTCCTGGCTGAGGATCGACATCTCCAACCGCGCCTGTGCGCCACGGCTATCGGTGTACATCTGCGCGATCAACGGGTCGGACGTAGTTTGCTCGGCCAGGCGTAGTAAACGCTTGAGGCCGCGCTGTTGCCAGCTCAGTCCCAGCAGGCCTAACGGCACCGACAACCCCGCCGCCAGGGCAAAGCCCCAGTGGGAATTGAGGGAGGCGCCGATCATGAAGCTCAACTGGCTCACCAGGATAAACGGCAGCCAGTCCTGCAGCACCGGCAGCCACTTGTCACGCTGGGGAACCGCCGACTTGCCTTTGTTGATGCGTTGGTAGAGCGCTTCGGCGCGGCGGATCTGCTCGGCGGTGGGCTTGATGCGCACCGATTCGTAGCCGACCACCTGGTTGCCTTCGAAGACGGGTGTCACATAGGCGTTAACCCAGTAGTGATCACCGGTCTTGCAGCGATTCTTGACGATGCCCATCCATGGCAAGCCTTGTTTGAGCGTGGACCACATATGCGCGAACACCGCCGGCGGCACATCTGGATGACGCACCAGGTTGTGCGGCGCACGCAGCAGCTCTTCGCGCGTGAACCCACTGATCTCGACAAACGCGTCGTTGCAGTAGGTGATCACGCCCTTTGCATCTGTGGTGGAGATCAACCGTTGCTGAGCGGGGAAGGTACGTTCGCGCTGGGTAACGGGTTGGTTATTACGCATGATTGTTCAATCCGCAAGGCTTTCAGGGGGTATCGGCACGGGCCCGCGTTTATTTAACTTATTTTTGCAACAATCAGCCGGCCAGCATCGGGTAGGTGAATAACCCGAAGTGCAGCAGGTTCAAGCCAAAATGCGTGGCCACCGCCGCACCCAGGCCGCCGAAGCGATAGGCCAGGCCATAACCCACGCCGGCGATGCTCGCCAGCAGCACCCAGTGCCAGCCCGCGCCCAGGTGCACCAGGCCGAATAGCAGCGAGGCCAGTAGCAGCGCGAGGTTCTCGCCGTAGGGCAGGTGCTTGAAACGTTGGCTCAGGCCTCCCTGGATGTAGCCACGGAACAGGGCTTCTTCTACCAAGGTCACCAACAACAGGTTGTTCAGTACCCACAGCCATGCCTGTTCCGGCCATTTCGGTGCCCAAGTGATCATCCCCAGTAACGTCGCGCCACCCAAGGCGGCGATGGCGGTGAGGGTCAGGGCCAGGGCGGTAATGCATAGCGACAGCCGCAGTCTGCGCCGCGCCACGATCCAGGGGCAGGCCAGCAGCAGCCAGAAGCCAATCAGCGGCTTGTCCTGGTTCAAATACATCGAGAAAGGCACGGCGTCGGGCGTGAAATGCTGCGAGGCAATGCCACGGCCATTGTAGAAACCTGGCAGCCAGTGCATCGCCAGGCTCACCGCCAGCACGATAAACAACCCATGCCCCAGGTAGCGTGCCCAAGGCGTGCGCTGCTGGCGTACGGCGTAACCTGCAATCAGCAGCAGGACGACAGACACCGCTGCCAGCACCCCCAGTTGCCCGTAGGTCAAGGCCAGTACATAGCCAATGGAAAGAAGCGCCAAATACAGCCAGGGCAATGCGATCATGGGGAATCCTTGGAAAAAACTCGCGGCATTATAGCGACCAGTCCTACGTTGCTCAGATGAAAACTCCTCCACGCAGCAAGGGTGGTGAAGTGATTGCAAAACGTATCAGCGGCTGGTTATAGTCGTTGCCTCTTCATCCCTTCACACAAGATCAGCCCATGCCAGCTCTCCAGCGCATAGCGGTAGTCGATTCAGCGGTCAACGCTGTAGTCGTGCCGTGCGGGAGCCAACAGCCTGTGCAGATCAGTCACTACCCCCCACCTGTCAGTAGCACGCCGGTGTACGCAGTCGTATCACCGCCGGGTGTTGGCATTTCGGGCTGATCAGCTGATCGCTGTTCCCGTCTGCCCGCCTGAAAAAAACCAATGAATTTCAGCGTTTGCTGAATCGGCTTTTTTGCCTGATTACAGGTGGTATCCATGTCTGTTCTTTCGAAACAATCCGTGGCCGCGGCGGCCTCGACGAGCCTGTTTGTATTGCTGTGGAGCAGCGGGGCGATCTTCTCCAAATGGGGCCTGGCCCATGCGTCACCCTTCGCGTTCCTGTTGATCCGCTTTGCCATCGCCTTGGCCGGCCTGGTGATCCTGGTGCCGGTCCTCAAGCTGAAACTGCCGCGTCCCGGCAAACCGCTGATGTATGCGGCGGCGACCGGTTTGGTGCTGTTGGGGGCCTACCAGATCTTTTACCTGCTGGCGCTGGACCTCAAGGTCACGCCCGGCATGATGGCGACCATCATGGGCGTGCAGCCGATCCTTACCGTGGTGCTGATGGAGCGCCAGCGCTCGTTCAGCCGGATGTTCGGCTTGGGCCTGGGTTTGGCAGGGTTGATCATGGTGGTCTACCAGGGCATCGGTGTGTCCGGCATGTCCCTGGCGGGGATGCTGTTCGGACTGCTGGCCCTGGCGAGCATGACCTTCGGCTCGATCATGCAGAAACGCATCACCGATAACCCGCTGGGAACACTGCCCGTGCAGTACTTGGCCGGGCTGTTGTTGTGCTCGGTGTTTGTGCCGTTCCAGCCGTTCCACTTTGAACACGACACCGGCTTTTACCTGCCGGTGCTGTGGATGGGGCTGGTGGTGTCGGTAGTGGCGACGTTGTTGCTGTATCGCCTGATCGCCCGGGGCAACCTGGTGAACGTCACCAGTCTGTTCTACCTGGTGCCGGCGGTGACGGCCGTGATGGACTACCTGATCTTCGGTAACAAGCTCGCCCTGCTCAGCCTGCTGGGGATGATGCTGATCATCATCGGCTTAGCCTTCGTATTCCGTAAGGTCTGACTTTGTAGTGAGCGGGCTTGCCCCGCGCTGGGGGACAAGCCCGCTCGCTACAGAACCGCGCGCGCCGTTTTTTTTGGGCGCAACACCAGCCACAACGCCGCCGCAATCAACACCCCGCCATACAGGTGTGCCATCGACAATGGCTCATCCAGCAGCAACGCGCCCCACAGCACGCCGAACGGCGGGATCATGAAGGTCACGGTCATCGACTTCACCGGTCCGATGGACGACAGCAGGCGGAAGTACAGGATGTAGGCAAACGCCGTACACACCAGCCCCAACCCCAATAACGACAACCACACCTGCCACCCACCCCAACTCGCGGGCGGTTGGCTGATGGCGCTGTAGGCAAAGAACGGCAACAGAAACAGGGTAGCGCCGAGCATGCTGCCCAGGGCTGAAAGGCGGCTGTCGAGCCCGCCACGTTGGTCCAGCCACCGCCGTGCGAGGAAACCGGCGAAGCCATAACAGGTGGTGGCCAGCAGGCAGGCCAACGCGCCCATCAACAACTGTGCGTCAAACGCCACCGGCCCGGCGCGGGTCAGTACGCCGACGCCCAACAGGCCCAGGCACACCCCAGCGACTTTCGACGGCGTAAGACGCTCGCTGAAAAACAGCCCGCCAATCAACACGCCCATCAACGGCGTGGTGGCATTGAAGATCGCCGAGTAGCCCGCCGGCAGCACTTGGGCTGCCACTGAATACATGGTCGCCGGGATTCCGGAGTTGATCACCCCCAGCAGCAATACCGTCTTGAACTTACCCTGGAAGTCCCAGCTCACCCGCATTATTGCGAGGATCACCAGCAGCCCGGCGGCGGCAATCGACACGCGGAAAAACGCAGTCGGCACTGTGCCGATCTCTGGCGCGATAATGCGCATGAACAGGAAGCTGGCGCCCCAGATGGCGGCCAATCCCAGCAAGTAAAGGGTGTCGACAGGTCTCACGCAATACTCCTACATCAGTCAGGCGGCGAGTGTTGCACGCCGCCTTCACTGATTACAGGACAAACCGCGTCACCAGCCCATTCAAACCCACCGCCAAACGCGACAGCTCATGGCTGGCGGCCGAGGTCTGGGTGGCACCGGCGGCTGTTTGCGTAGACAGGTCACGGATATTCACCAGGCTGCGGTCCACTTCCCGCGCCACCAGGGCCTGCTGCTCGGCGGCGCTGGCGATCACCAGGTTGCGCTGGCTGATCTGCGAGATCGCCGCGGTGATTTTTTCCAGCGCGCTGCCGGCGCTGTTGGCCCGTTGCAAGGTCTGGCCAGCGTGCTCGGCGCTGCTGTTCAGCGCGTCGACGGTGCCTTGGGTGCCTTGCTGGATAGCGGTGATCATTTGCTCGATTTCTTCGGTGGAGTCCTGGGTGCGTTGCGCCAGGGAGCGCACCTCATCGGCGACCACGGCAAACCCGCGCCCGGCTTCGCCCGCACGCGCCGCTTCAATCGCGGCGTTGAGCGCCAGCAGGTTGGTCTGCCCGGCAATGCCTCGGATCACTTCGAGCACCTTGCTGATGTCCTGGGCCTGCACGGCCAGGCCTTCGGCTTTGTTCGAG
Source organism: Pseudomonas cremoris (assembly GCF_014230465.1). Next base: position 537,143 of record NZ_JAAXCY010000001.1, on the reverse strand, counting down.
GCGCCGAGCACTTCGTCCACCAGGTTTTGGATCGAACTGATGGTCCCGCTGATCTGATAATGGCCGTGCTTGCTGTCTTCGTCGGAAGCCTTGGAGGCTTCGGCGCTGGATACCGCATTGCCAGCCACTTCATCCACCGCTGCGCTCATCTGGTTCACGGCCGTAGCGGCTTGCTCGATTTCATCGTTCTGCGCCTGCAGGCCACGGGTGCTTTGTTCCATCACCGAACTCATTTCTTCGGCGGCTGACGCCAACTGTTGCGCCGATTCGCTGATGCCACGGATGGTGCCTTGCAAGCGGTCTTGCATGGTGGCGAGGGCGCTGAGCAGCTGGCCAGGTTCGTCGTTGCCCTGCACCACAATCGGTTGGCTCAAGTCGCCGCTGGCGATGGTGCGCGCTACGGTCAATGCTTGGTTGATAGGGGCGGTGATACTGCGGGTCAACAGCCAGGCCAGCAGCAAGGTGGCGATCAGGGCAATGGCGATGATCAGGCCCACGATCCATTGGGCGCTGGAGTACATCTGCGCGGCCAAATGTACGGCGGCTTCGACTCCGCTTTGGTTGAAGGTGATCAGGCTTTCCAGGCTCTTGCCCAGGATTACGCCTTGCGGTGCCAGGCGCGTATTAAGCAGGTCGATAGCGTCCTGTTGCTGGTCCTTGTCGACCAGCGCAACAATTTGCTCGACGAGCGTGAGGTAGCCGTCTACGTCGACCTTGAGTTGCTTGAGCAATTGGTCCTCTGCGTCGTCGCTCAGCAGGGTTTCGTGGTGCTCCAGCAACGCTTTCAGTTCGCTGAGGTGGCGGGTCAGCAGGTTTTTACTGTTGTCACGAATCCGCGATTCATCGGTGGTCGCCAGGCGCAGGGTTTCCAGGCGAATGCTGGCGACGTAGGCGGCGCTGTCGTGGATATTCTCGATGCTCGGCATCCACGATTGTTCGATAACCAACGCGCTTTCACGCAGCTTGGCCATTTGCCCCAGGCCAAACATTCCCACAATCACCAGCATGCTGGCCAAAACCCCAAAACTCAGACCGGCACGCAGACCGATCCTCATATTCCTCAATGACATCTCGATGCTCCTTGGGCGAATAGAACCTGTTCCCGGATCGGTCTTATGACCTTGTTAGGGTGGGAAAGGGCGCGCTATATATCAAAGTGCCACTAAGGTGGTAATCAGGGTTTCCCTTAGGTGTATCAAAACGCTTACACAAACCGGGTGAACAGTCAGCGGCGCATTATTTACCCGCCATCGCTCCAGGCCACGGCCTTGCAGGCGGGCGATACATGCGCGCGCCACTTTTTGGTGCGTTACCTGACCGGCCGGTCGAATTATTAAAATTTGAAAGTAAATGTACGAAGTGCCAAAAGTTGTACAACCCGGCACCGAAAGTCGGCCTTCTCCTACCTTCCTACACTGGCTAAGCTCAGGTCTTCCAGATGCCCGTAGAGGTTTCCCGCATGCCGCAGTCCTCCCTCGCCATTGCCCAGATGATCCTCGATGGCTTCGATGATTACCGCGAACACTTTCGTCAGATCACCGATGGCGCCCGCGAGCGCTTCGAAAAAGCCCAGTGGCAGTTAGGGCAGGCGGCGTCTGCGGCGCGCATCAACCTGTATGAAGAGAAGGTCGGTGAAGTCACCGCACGCTTGCATGCCGGCTTCAATGAAGCGGCGTTATTGGACATCGACATCTGGCCCCTGGTGAAAAACGCCTACATCGGCCTGATCGACCTGCGCTTCGACGATGAGCTGTCCGAGACCTGGTACAACTCGATTTTTTGCGGCCTGTTCAGCCATGACCTGATCAGCGACGGCTGCATGTTTATCCACACCACCCGGCCCAGCCTGCGCCGGGCACGCGCGGCGCAGACGCGCATCTATACGCCGGGGGGCAAGATTCCGGAAATGCTCGCGCAGATTTTCGCCGACTACTGCTTCAGCGAACCCTATGCGGACCTTGCCGCCGACCTGCGCCGCCTCGAAACCCAACTGCGCGAAAACCTGCCGGATTGGGTCTGCAAGGACCCGGACCTCAAGGTCGAGCTGTTTTCCTCGGTGCTCTACCGCAATAAAGGCGCCTACCTGGTAGGGCGGATCTACACCCGCGACGAGCAGTGGCCGCTGGTCATTCCGCTGCTGCACCGTGAAGGCCAGGGCATCCAGATCGATGCGCTGATTACCGATGAAGCTGACGTGTCGATCATCTTCTCGTTCACCCGTTCCTATTTCATGGTCGATGTCCCCGTGCCGGCGGAGTTCATCGGTTTTCTCAAGCGCATCCTGCCGGGCAAGCACATCGCCGAGCTGTACACCTCCATCGGTTTCTATAAGCACGGTAAGTCGGAGTTCTACCGTGCACTGATCAACCACCTGGCGACCACCGACGACCAGTTCATCATGGCCCCCGGCGTGCGGGGCATGGTCATGAGCGTGTTTACCCTGCCGGGCTTCAATACCGTGTTCAAGATCATCAAGGACCGTTTCTCGCCGTCGAAAAACGTCAACCGCGCCACGGTGATCGAAAAGTACCGCCTGGTGAAAAGCGTCGACCGGGTAGGGCGCATGGCCGATACCCAGGAGTTCGCCGACTTCCGTTTCCCCTTGAGCAAGTTCGAGCCCGACTGCTTGGCCGAGCTGTTGGAAGTGGCGGCGGGTACCGTCGAAGTGGAAGGCGACACCGTGCTGATCCGCCACTGTTGGACCGAACGGCGCATGACCCCACTCAACCTCTACCTGGACAACGCCAACGACGCCCAGGTACGCGAAGCGCTGGAAGACTACGGCCTGGCCATCAAGCAACTGGCGGCGGCGAATATCTTCCCGGGTGACATGCTGCTGAAAAATTTCGGCGTCACCCGCCATGGTCGCGTGGTGTTCTACGACTACGACGAAATCTGCTTTCTCACCGAGGCCAACTTCCGGCATATCCCCGCGCCACGTACCCCAGAGGACGAAATGGCCTCTGAGCCCTGGTACTCCATCGGCCCGCTGGATGTGTTCCCGGAAGAGTTTCCGCCGTTCCTGTTTGCCGATGCCGGCCAGCGCAAGTTGTTCGACCAACTGCACGGCGAGTTGTACAACGCCGACTACTGGAAAGGCCTGCAGGAGGCGATTCGCGCCGGTAAGGTCATTGATGTATTCCCTTACCGGCGCAAAGAGCGCGATAACGAATGAGGGGCGCGGGTGGGCGGTTTTCTGCGACAATCCGCCCCCTGCCTACATAGACGACCCTTGCGTACCCGATGACCGACCAAGCGCCCACTATCGACCAACTGCTCAAAACCCTCGACCACGCCATGCTCGCCGACCGCCACCGGTTGCGCCGGCAGTTGCTTGAGTTGCGTAAAAAGCCCGACGAGGACAAGTTGGCGCAGTGGGTTGCGCGCATGCAGGCGTCTTGTGCGCAGGTCACGGCGCGGCGCGCCAGCCTGCCGGTGATCCGTTACGACGACAGCCTGCCGATTGCCGCCAAACGCGATGAAATCAAAGCGGCGTTGAACAAGCATCAGGTGCTGATCATTGCCGGCGAGACCGGTTCGGGTAAGACCACCCAGCTGCCGAAAATCTGCCTGGAGATCGGTCGCGGCCAGTTCGGCCTGATCGGCCACACGCAACCGCGTCGGATCGCGGCACGCAGCGTGGCCAGCCGGGTCGCCGAAGAACTCGCCACACCGCTGGGCGCGCTGGTCGGCTATCAAGTGCGTTTCGAAGACCAGAGCGATTCCAATACGCTGATCAAGCTGATGACCGACGGCATCCTGTTGGCGGAAACCCAGAACGACCGTTACCTGGAACGCTACGACACGATCATCGTCGACGAAGCGCACGAGCGCAGCCTGAACATCGACTTCCTGCTGGGCTACCTGAAAACCCTGCTGCCCCGTCGCCCGGACCTGAAAGTCATCATCACCTCGGCGACCATCGACCTGGAGCGTTTCTCCAAGCACTTTGACGATGCGCCGATTGTCGAAGTGTCGGGCCGTACCTTCCCGGTAGACACGTGGTACCGTCCGCTGACCCTGGAGCAGGACGAGGAGGGCAACCGTGTCGAGGATGACCTCACTGTCGACCAGGCGATTCTTGCCACCCTCGATGAAATCGCCGCCTATGAGCGCAGCGAACGTCGCAGCCCTGGCGATGTGCTGGTGTTCTTGCCCGGCGAGCGCGAGATTCGCGACGCTGCCGACATGCTGCGCAAGGCCCAGCTCAAGCACACCGAGATTCTGCCGCTGTACGCACGCCTGTCACCGGCCGAGCAGCAGCGGATTTTCCAGTCCCACCCAGGCCGTCGCGTAGTGCTGGCGACCAACGTCGCGGAAACCTCGCTGACGGTGCCGGGCATTCGTTATGTGATCGACAGCGGCACCGCACGCATCAGCCGCTACAGCTACCGCGCCAAGGTGCAGCGCCTGCCCATCGAGGCGATTTCCCAGGCCAGCGCCAACCAGCGTAAAGGCCGTTGCGGCCGTGTGGAGCCGGGCATCTGCGTGCGCTTGTACAGCGAAGAAGATTTTATCGGCCGCCCGGAATTTACCGACCCGGAGATTCTGCGTACCAACCTCGCCGCTGTGATTTTGCAGATGCTGCACCTGCGCCTCGGCGAGATCACCGACTTCCCGTTTATCGAACCGCCGGATGGCAAGGCCATCAGTGACGGTTTCAACCTGCTGCAAGAGCTCTCGGCGGTGGACCGCAACAGCCAGCTCACGCCATTGGGCCGCCAATTGGCGCGCCTGCCGGTGGACCCGCGCATGGGCCGAATGTTGCTGGAAGCGGCCAAGCTCGGCAGTTTGCAGGAAGTGCTGATCGTGGCCAGCGCCATGTCGATCCAGGACCCGCGCGAGCGCCCGCCGGAGCGCCAGCAGGCTGCTGACCAGGCCCACGCGCAGTGGAAAGACCCGGATTCGGACTTCGCCGGTTTGGTCAATTTGTGGCGTGGCTTTGAAGAGCAGCGCCAGGAGTTGACCGCCAGCCCGTTGCGCAACTGGTGCCGCAAGAATTTCCTCAACTACCTGCGTCTGCGTGAGTGGCGTGATTCCCATCGCCAACTCAGCCTGATCTGTCGCGACATGCAACTCACGGTCAATAAAGAACCGGCGGACTTCCCGAAACTGCATAAGGCGGTGCTCTCTGGCCTGCTCAGCCAGATCGGCCAGAAAACCGAAGACGGCGATTACCTGGGCGCGCGCCAGCGACGGTTCTGGATTCACCCTTCGTCGGGTATCGGCAAGAAGCGCCCGCAATGGCTGATGACCGCCGAACTGGTGGAAACCACCAAGCTGTATGCGCGCATGGTGGCCAAGATCGACGCCGACTGGATCGAGCCGCTGGCCGGGCACTTGATCAAGAAAAACCACTTCGAACCGCATTGGGAGAAGAAGCGCGGCCAGGTGGTGGCGTTTGAGCAAATCACTCTGTTCGGGTTGATTGTGGTCGGACGTCGGCCGGTGCATTACGGACCGGTTGATCCGGTGGTGTCCCGCGAGCTGTTTATCCGTGAAGGCCTGGTGCGTGGCGAAATTCAGTCGCGCGCCAAATGCCTCACGGCCAACCAGCAATTGCTGGAAGAGCTCGACGAACTGGAGGCCAAGGCCCGTCGTCGCGACATCCTGGCCGATGAAGAAACCCTTTACGCCTTCTACGATGCGCGGCTGCCAGCGGAGATCCACCAGACCGCCACCTTCGACAGTTGGTACAAGATCAACAGCCAGAAAGACCCGCAACTGCTGATCATGCGTGAAGAAGACGTGCTGGCCCGCGAGGCCAGTGAAGTCACCGCCATGCATTATCCGGACACCCTGCACCTGGGCGATCTGGAGCTGGCGCTGAGTTACCACTTCGAACCCAATCACCCGCGCGACGGCGTGACCCTGCGCGTGCCGGCGCCGCTGTTGCCGGCCTTGCCGCCGGAACGCCTGGAGTGGCTGGTACCGGGGGTGATTGAAGCCAAGTGCATTGCCTTGGTGCGCAACCTGCCCAAGGCGCTGCGCAAGAACTTTGTGCCGGTTCCGGACTTCGTCAAGGCCGCCCTGCAACGTATCGAGTTCGGCCAGGGCTCTTTGCCTCAGGCGTTGGGCCGCGAATTGCTGCGCATGACCGGCGCACGGGTCAGCGACGAGGCTTGGGCCGAAGCGGCGCAACAGGTGGAAAACCACTTGAAGATGAACCTGGAAGTGGTCGACGGGCAGGGCAAGTTCCTCGGCGAAGGCCGCGACCTGGCCGAACTGACCGCGCGTTTTGCCGAGGCCAGCCAGGCAGCATTGGCCGTGCCGCAAACCGCGAAAAGCCAGCAGCCGGTGGAAGCCAAGGTGTTCGCGGCGGTGGCCGAGAAGACTCAGCAAAAAATTGCTGGCCTGTCGATGACGGTGTACCCGGCGCTGGTGGAAGAAAACGGCACGGTTAAGGAAGGACGTTTCTCCACGGCTGCCGAAGCCGAGTTCCAGCATCGCCGCGCGTTGCAGCGCCTACTGATGCAGCAACTGGCGGAACCGGCGAAATTCCTGCGCGGTAAATTGCCGGGGCTGACCGAGCTGGGGCTGATGTACCGCGAGTTGGGGCGCATCGACGCGCTGGTGGAAGACATTCTGCTGGCCAGCCTCGACACCTGCGTACTCGAAGGCGAGGTCAACCTGCCGCGTGATGGCGCCGGGTTGGCGGCGTTGGCCGAGCGCAAGCGCGGCAGTTGGACTGAACATGCCGAACGCCTGGCGAGGCAAACGTTGGAAGTGCTGAAGCTTTGGCACGGCCTGCAAAAGCGCTTCAAGGGCAAGATCGACCTGGCTCAGGCCGTGGCGTTGAACGATATCAAGCAACAACTGAGCAACCTGGTGTATCCCGGTTTTGTCCGCGAAACCCCGGCGCAGTGGTTCAAGGAACTGCCGCGTTACCTCAAGGCCATTGAACTGCGCCTGGAAAAACTGCCGAGCCAGGTGCAAAAGGACCGGGTGTGGAGCGGCGAGCTGGCCGGCCTGTGGACGCAGTACGAAAACCGCCTGAAGAAACACGCCCAGGAAGGCAAGCGCGATCCCCAGTTGGAGCTTTACCGCTGGTGGTTGGAGGAGTATCGGGTGTCGTTGTTTGCCCAGCAGTTGGGTACCAAGGTGCCGATTTCCGATAAACGCCTGAGCAAGCAGTGGAGCCAGGTAGAGCCCTGAAACCCAACGCAAATCCCCTGTGGGAGCGGGCTTGCTCGCGAAAGCGGAGTGTCAGTCACAGTGATTTTGACTGAGCCACCGCTTTCGCGAGCAAGCCCGCTCCCACATTTGAATGCAGTCCAAGGGAAGGGTGTGTGTCCACAAATAGCGCCAAATTCCGAGGGTTGTGGCAAACTTCGCGCCTATAAATGCCGGGATCGTCGGGAAGGGCTGGCTGCTACAGCCACGGCGCGATGGAATAAAGCGATGCCAGTTTGATGTCCGCCGGGCGGAATCGAACTACTTAGAGTTTGGTACGACGGTACCAATATCCCCTGCCTGACAGATTTAGAGGAACGACCGTGCATAACGTCGTCATCAGCGGCACCGGCCTGTACACCCCGGCCAACAGCATCTCCAACGAAGAGCTGGTGCAGTCTTTCAATACCTACGTTCAACAGTTCAATACTGACAATGCCGCCGCCATCGAGCGTGGTGAAGTGCAGGCGTTGACTGAATCCAGTGCAGCCTTCATCGAAAAAGCCTCGGGCATCAAGAGCCGTTTCGTGATGGACAAGGACGGCATCCTCGACCCACAACGCATGGCCCCACGCCTGCCAGAGCGCAGTAACGACGAATGGTCGGTGCTCTGCCAGATGGCTGTCGGCGCTGCCGAACAAGCCCTGCAGCGCGCCGGCAAGACCGCCGCCGATATCGACGGTGTGATCGTCGCCTGTTCCAACCTGCAACGCGCCTACCCGGCCATCGCCATCGAAGTCCAGGAAGCCCTGGGTATCGAAGGCTTCGGCTTTGACATGAACGTGGCGTGCTCCTCGGCGACCTTTGGCATCCAGAACGCCGCCAACAGCATCGCGCTGGGCCAGGCCCGGGCAATCCTGATGGTCAACCCGGAAGTTTGCACGGGCCACCTGAACTTCCGTGACCGCGACAGTCACTTCATCTTCGGTGATGCGGCCACTGCGGTGATCCTGGAACGCGAAGACCTGGCGACCTCCGAGCATCAGTTCGACGTGGTGAGCACCAAGCTGCTGACCAAGTTCTCCAATAACATTCGCAACAACTTCGGCTTCCTCAACCGCGCTGCGGAAGAGGGCATCGGCGCGCCGGACAAGCTCTTCGTGCAGGAAGGCCGCAAAGTCTTCCGCGACGTGTGCCCGATGGTGGCCGAGCTGATCGGTGTACACCTGGCGGAAAACCAGTTGAACGTGGCCGACGTGAAGCGCTTCTGGCTGCACCAGGCCAACTTGAGCATGAACCACCTGATCGTGAAGAAACTGCTGGGCCGCGAAGCCACGGTGGAAGAAGCTCCGGTGATCCTCGATACCTACGCCAACACCAGTTCGGCGGGTTCGGTGATTGCCTTTCATAAATACCAGGACGACTTGCCCAAGGGCACCGTTGCCGTACTCAGTTCGTTCGGTGCAGGTTATTCGATCGGCAGCGTGATCCTGCGTAAACGCTGATACCGCGACGGGCTGTAGTGAGCGGGCTTGCCCCGCGCTGGAGTGCGTAGCGCTCCCGTTTTGTGGGGCCGCTGCGCAGCCCGGCGCGGGGCAAGCCCGCTCACTACAGGGGCCGCGTCCAAAGTGAAATCGAGGTAGACAATGGCAGCAGCGGACGACGCGCACCTGCTTGAACGGCTGCTCAAGGGTGAGCAACGCGCCTATAAAGAGCTGGTCACCACCTACCAGAGCGCCATGCGCGCGGTGGCCTATGCCATCGTCGGTCAGCGCCACGCCGATGAAATCGTCCAGGACGCCTGGCTGTCGGTGGTGCGCAACCTTTCCAAGTTTGAAGGGCGTTCCAGCCTCAAGACGTGGCTGCTGACCATCACCGCCAATGCTGCCAAGGGTCGCTACAAACAAAACCGCCGCGAAGTGCTGCTCGATGATCTGCCTTCACCCCACGGCACCATTGGTGATGATCGCTTCGTTCCTGACGATGGGCATTGGGCAGTAGCGCCCTACGCATGGCATCAGGACACCCCAGAAGCCCTGCTGACCGAAGATGAGCTGCGTGATTGCCTGGAGCATACGTTGCTGAGCCTGTCGGACTTGCAAAGCAGTGTGCTGGTGCTGCGTGAACGCCAGGGCCTGGAGTTGGAGGAGATCTGTAATCTTCTGACGCTCTCGCTCTCCAATGTCCGTGTGCTGTTGCATAGAGCACGGCTTAAAGTCTTCGCCACGGTGGAGCATTTTGAGGAAACGGGCGAATGTTGACCTGTAAAGAACAAGTGGCACGTTCCAGTGACTATCTCGATGGGCAACTGACCTTTCGCGAGCGCCTGCTGGTGCGTCATCACTTGATGTTTTGCCCTAACTGCCGACGTTTTATCCGCCAGATGCGTCTGATGCAGGCCACGCTGAAGCTAATGCCGGAACAGCCGGTAGAGGGTGTGGATGCCTTGGCGCAGCGTCTGGCCGACGAGCGACTCAAGGATCAGAAAGGCTTGGAATAAGCAGGCTCGCGTGGCGGAGTCGAACGGATGATGGGGATCGATCCAACCACGCAAGACTGTTGCAGCGACCTCGGGCCGTCCTGGCCCAAGGCTTTTAACACTCACATTTAGAACTTGGCTTCTGCGTCCAGTTGCAGGGTGTTGACCTTCGCATCCCGGTAGTTAGGCGCGCTGGAGTAATCGGCCTTGGTCAGGAAGTAAGTGGCACCGATGGCGAAGTTTTTGTCGATGTCGTAACCGACCTTGAACTTGTGACCACGCGAACCGGTGACACCGCCGGCGAAGTCCGAGTCGGTGAAGCCACCCACCACGGCATAACGCTGAATGTCGCGATAGTTGTAGTCCAGGTTCAAACCAAACACTTTGGACTTGGCGCCCACCAGCCAGGCAGTGTCCTTGTCGCTGTCAGTGGCTTTAGTGTTTTGCACGTATTGACCGTAGAACGACAACGGTACGGCCAGACCGCCAACATCCACTTGGCTGAAGCCTTCGTACAAGCGGTATTCGCTGGCATTGCCGGCGACGGTGTTGAGGATGGTTTCCTGTGGCGTCAGGCAAGCCACGGAGCCCGCGGTCGGGCAACGGCTGTCTTCGTCATTCTGGAAGGCGTACATGCTGCCGCCCACGGTGACTTTGAGGTTGTCGGTCACGGAGAAACGAGCGCCCAACTGGCCGGCGTTCATGCGCAGGTCGTTGCGAAATTGCACGCCTTCGCCGTTGACGTTGTCCTTGAGGCTGTAGGTACCGGCGCTGCCGAACAGCTCGGCGCTGCTACCCAGTGGGTACTTGTAGGTCAGGGCCAGGCCTTCCGGGTTCACGTCGGTGTCCCAGATCACGTCGCCCATGCTGACCCACGGTTGCAGCATCTTGCCGCCGATTACATGCAGGTTCTTGATCTGGTCCGGGTGGTAGTCGATGTAGCCCAGGTCCAGCCACAGTGCTTTCTTGACGAAGTAGCCGTCCAGATCCACGTTGGTGGAGCGCGGGTCTTCGCTGCTGCCAGTGGCGATGCGGATACCGCTGTCCACTTGCGAGTTGATTTCGGTGAAGGCACCCAGGCGGGCACGCAAGCGCTGACGATCCTTGTCCTTGCCGCCGTTGTTTGGCGAGCCTTCGACCTTGACGGTTTCCTGGCGAACACGCACGTCGCCTTTGAACTGAGTCTTGGCCGCCCAGGCCAGCTTCTGGTCAAACGTGCTCAGCTCGTTGGTTTTTTTCGCGGTGGCCGCGATCTGTTCGTTGGTCTCTTGTTGAGCTTGCCGTGCGATCTGCTTTTCTTTCTGATCGTTGGCCAGTTCGGTTTGCAGTTCGGTGTACTGCGCGGCAGTGATCTGGCCGTTGGCCTTGAGCATGTCGAGCAATTTAGCGTCGACTGCAGCGCTGGCCGGAACGCTCACGGCCAATAGCAGGCCGCCGCACAGAATCGCCGCAGTTTTAGTGGAAGCAAGACGCATATCAATCTCCGAAGGTGAGGAGGGATGGCAAACCATCCAGGACACAACCGACCGATGACGGACGGAAAAATAACCACCTGCTAGAACCAGGCGCTCTAAAAACAGGCGTCAGTATCACGATCGTTTATGACGGCGCAGTGGCTAAGTGATGTCATGTAGATGACAAAAAATTTAAGTTGGAACTAATCGATTTGCGTCTTGTCGTTCGATTTCGGGGTGTGCGAAGCCAGCCGATCGGCGATACTCGCCAGGCTTTTACGTCCGAAACAGTGAGGATTGCGATGCCGCTGCAACGCCTGGACAGCCTGTCCGAAATCGCCCCGCAGGCCTGGGATTGCCTGGTGCCGCAGGCACAGCCGTTCGTGCGGCATGCGTTCCTCAGCGCGCTGGAAGACAGCGCCAGCCTGGGCCACCAATCGGGCTGGCAACCGGAGCATTTGCTGCATTGGGAAGGCGACAGGCTGGTGGCGGCCTTACCCAGTTATCGCAAGTGGCATTCCTACGGCGAGTACGTGTTCGATCATGGGTGGGCGGATGCCTGTGAGCGGGCGGGTATCGATTACTACCCCAAGCTGCTGACGGCGGTGCCGTTCAGTCCAGTGAGTGGCCCGCGGCTGTTGGCGGCGAGTGCCGATGATGGTTTTGAGTTGCTGAAAAGCCTGCCGGGCTACCTGGAAATCGAAGGGCTCTCCAGTGCCCATGTCAACTTCACCGACGAGCTGGCCGACACGGCGTTGGCCCAACAGCCGGGTTGGCTGCAACGCCTGGGTTGCCAGTTTCACTGGCAGAACCGTGGCTACCGTGACTTCCAGGATTTCCTCGACGCCCTCAGCTCGCGCAAGCGCAAGCAAATGCGCAAGGAGCGCGAACAGGTGGCCGGGCAGGGCATCGACTTCGAGTGGCTGCAAGGCCATGAGCTGAGCGAGGCACAGTGGGATTTTGTCTACGCCTGCTACGCCAACACCTACGCGGTCCGCCGCCAATCGCCCTACCTGACCCGCGCGTTTTTCAGCCTGTTGGCCGAGCGCATGCCCGAGGCCATTCGTGTGGTGCTGGCCAAGCAGGGCACCCGGCCGGTGGCTATGGCCTTTAGCCTGATCGGTGGTGACAGCTTCTACGGTCGTTACTGGGGCTGCCTGGCGGAGTTCGACCGCCTGCACTTCGAAACCTGTTTCTACCAGGGCATGGACTACGCCATCGCCCACGGCCTGCAGCGTTTCGACGCCGGAGCACAGGGCGAGCACAAGTTGATTCGTGGGTTTGAGCCGGTGATCACACGGTCCTGGCACTACCTGCGCCATCCCGGATTGAAGAGTGCCGTGGAGGATTTCCTGGCGCGTGAGCGAGTAGGAATTGTGGCGTATGCCGAGGAAGCGCGGACAGCCCTGCCTTACCGGCAGGGCTGAACCCGCGTTGTCTTAGGCCGGCTCCTCCTTGCCCAGCCATCGATAGACAAAACCACCCACCACCGCACCCAGGATCGGCGCGAGCCAGAACATCCACAATTGCTGGATCGCCCAGCCGCCGACGATCAAGGCCGGGCCGGTACTGCGGGCCGGGTTGACCGAGGTGTTGGTGACGGGGATGGAGATCAAGTGGATCAACGTCAAGGCCAGGCCGATGGCGATGGGCGCGAAGCCCTTCGGGGCGCGATGGTCGGTGGCGCCGAGGATGATCAGCACGAACATCGCCGTCATCACCAACTCACACACAAACCCCGCAGCCATCGAATAACCGCCCGGCGAATGCTCGCCATAGCCGTTGGAGGCCAGGCCCGACGCCAGCTCAAACCCAGGCTTGCCGCTGGCAATGAAGTACAACAGCGCAGCGGCGATGGTGCCGCCGACGACCTGCGCCACGATATATGCCGGTAACTCCCTGGCCGGAAACCGCCCGCCCACTACCAGCCCCACCGACACTGCCGGGTTGAGATGGCACCCGCTGATGTGCCCGATGGCAAACGCCATGGTCAGCACCGTAAGCCCGAATGCCAGGGCCACACCCAATAAGCCGATCCCGACTGCAGGGAACGCTGCGGCCAACACCGCACTCCCGCACCCGCCCAACACCAGCCAAAACGTACCCAACCCCTCCGTGACTGACCGCTTGAACAAAGACATGGAACACGTCCTTGATAGATCGCTCTACCGAAACAGTAAAACCGTGATGCTCCCTGCGATTACTACAGCGCCCATCTGGGCACTGCGTTGATTACAGCAGGGTTGTGGCACAAATCCAGTGCCCAAATGGGGAAGGGCCTAATGAAATCTGGCGCCGGGCACTGATCAAATGTGGGAGCGGGCTTGCTCGCGAATGCAGTGTGCCAGTCGCCAGATGTATTGACTGATTCACCGTTTTCGCGAGCAAGCCCGCTCCCACATTTTTGATTTGTGTATGCCCGGAAATGTTCAGTCGATACCGACGAAGCCTCCGGTCTGGTGCTGCCACAGCCGCGCATACAGCCCGCCATGGGCCAGCAACTCGGCATGGCTGCCACTCTCGGCGATCTTGCCTTTCTCCAGCACCACCAAGCGATCCATCCGCGCGATGGTCGACAACCGGTGGGCAATGGCGATCACCGTCTTGCCTTGCATCAGGGTTTCCAGGCTTTCCTGGATCGCAGCTTCCACTTCCGAGTCCAGCGCGGAGGTGGCTTCATCCATGATCAGGATCGGTGCGTCTTTGAGCAGTACGCGAGCGATGGCAATCCGTTGACGCTGCCCGCCGGAAAGTTTCACCCCGCGCTCACCGACGTGCGCATCCAGCCCTGTGCGGCCTTCGGAGTCGGACAGCAGCGGGATGAATTCATCGGCCCGCGCCTTGTGCACGGCAGCCCAGAGTTCTTCATCGGTGGCGTCCGGCTTGCCGTACAGCAGGTTGTCGCGGATCGAGCGGTGCAGCAGTGACGTGTCCTGCGTGATCATGCCGATCTGTTCGCGCAAGGACTCCTGGGCCACGTCGGCGATGTTCTGGCCGTCGATCAGGATGCGCCCGCCTTGCAGGTCGTACAAACGCAGCAGCAGATTGACCAGGGTCGATTTGCCCGCGCCGGACGGGCCGATCAGGCCGATCTTTTCGCCGGCCTTGATCTCAAGGTTCAGGCCGCCAATGATCCCGCTCTTCTTGCCGTAGTGGAAATCCACCTGTTCAAAGCGTACTTCGCCACGGGGCACGTTCAGGCGCGGGGCGTTCTCGCGGTCGATCACCGCCAGCGGCTGGGCGATGGTTTTCAAACCGTCCTGCACCATGCCGATGTTTTCGAAAATGCCGTTGACCACCCACATGATCCAGCCGGACATGTTGACGATACGGATCACCAAGCCGGTCGCCAGGGCGATTGCACCCACCGAAATCAGCGACTGCGTCCACAGCCACAATGCCAGGCCGGTGGTCGTGACAATCAGCAGGCCGTTCATGGTGGTGATCACGATGTCCATGCTGGTGACGACACGGCTGGCCAGCTGGGTTTTTTCGGTTTGTTCGATGATCGCTTCCTTGGCGTACTGTTGCTCATATTGGGTATGGGCAAACAGCTTCAAGGTGGTGATGTTGGTGTAACCGTCGACGATGCGGCCCATCAACTTGGAGCGCGCTTCGGAGGAGATCACCGAGCGTTCCTTCACCCGTGGCACGAAGTAGCGCAGTGCCAGGCTGTAGCAGATGATCCAGGTCACCAGCGGGATCATCAGGCGCCAGTCGGCCTCGGCAAACAGCACCAGGGAGCTGATGGCATAGATCGCCACGTGCCAGATCGCATCCACTGCGGCTACGGCGGAGTCGCGCAGGGAGTTGCCGGTTTGCATGATGCGCTGGGCGATACGCCCGGCGAAGTCGTTCTGGAAGAAATTCAGGCTCTGCTTAAGCACGTAGCTGTGGTTCTGCCAGCGGATCAGGCTGGTCATGCCGGGGCTGATGGTCTGGTGCACCAGCAGGTCGTGCAGCGCGCCGAAAATCGGGCGCAGCAGCAGGGCAACCACGGCCATCCAGATCAGCTCGGTGCTGTGCAGTTGGAAGAAATTGGCCGGCGGGGTGCCCTGGGCCAGGTCGATGATGCGGCTCAGGTAGCTGAACAGCGCGACCTCGATCAACGCACCGATCAGGCCCACCACCAGCAGCGCGGCAAAATGTGGCCATACCTGACGCAGGTAGTAGAGGTAGAAGGGCAGGACTTTATCGGGCGGGGCGGCGCTGGGTGCGTCGCGGAAAATATCGATCAGTTGTTCGAAACGACGATAGAGCATTAAGTATGACGCCCGCAGGGCGGGCTCTCCTTTCAAATGCGCGCGCGACCTTGTGGGCCACGCGCGGAGCTACCTGCTACCTCAGTCGATGCGCTTGGCCGACTTGATGTACACAGGATCGATTGGCACGTTCTGCATGCCCTGCTTAGTGGTGGTCTGGGAGTTGACGATGATATCGACCACATCCATGCCCTTGACCACTTTGGCGAATACCGCGTAACCGGCATCACGGCCCGGGTCGAGGAAGGCATTGTCGGCGACGTTGATGAAGAATTGGCTGGTGGCCGAGTTCGGGTCGTTGGTGCGGGCCATGGACAGGGTGCCGCGTACGTTATGCAGGCCGTTGCTGGCTTCGTTCTTGATCGGTGCTTCAGTCGGCTTCTGCGACATCTGCGCGGTGAACCCACCGCCCTGGACCATGAAGCCCGGGATCACGCGGTGGAAGATCGTGTTGGTGTAGAAGCCCTTGTCGACATAGGCCAGGAAGTTCTTGGTACTGATGGGCGCCTTGACCGGGTCCAGTTCGATTTCAATGTCGCCGTTGGTGGTGGTGATCAGCACGTGGGGCGCCTTGGCAGGCTCGGCGGCCATCAGGTTGGCGGCGAACAGAACAGAACCGGCGAAGAAGGCGATTTTTTTCAGCATGGGTCAGTGATCCTGGGTAGTGGTTTCGACTGTCTTTAGAAATTCGAGCAGGGTTGCGTTAAAGACTTCGGGTTGGTCCAAGGGCGTGGCGTGGCGCGAATCTTCAATCACCACCAGCCTCGCATCGGGCAGCAGTTTTACATAGTTTTCTTTTTGCGCCACGGGGGTGTAGTCGTGGTCGGCGCTGATGACCAGGGTTGGACAGGTAATCCTCGAAAGTCGTTCCTGTACGCCCCAGCCCACAATCGCATCGAAGCTGGCGAGATAAGCACGTTTGTCGTTTTTTGCCCAGCGTTCGGCCATCTTGCGGCGCAGGTCAGCCTGTTCGGGTTTCGGGAACAACCGGTCGCCCAGCGCCTTGCCGATAGTGCCAAGGCTAAGCACACGTGCCAGGCTCCAACGCTTGGCCCACTGCCAATAATCATCGGCACTGCGCACCTTGACCTCAGGCGCGCTGTTGACGATGCACAGGCTCTTGACCTGTGCGGGTTCATCCACCGCCAATTGGAACGCGATCATGCCGCCCATGGACAAGCCGACCACATGGGCCGGCGGCAGGTGCAAGTGTTCGATCAGGGCAAGCAGGTCGAAGGTGAAACCCTGGATGCTGTAGCGCTCGCGCGGTTTGTCGGAGCGACCATGACCGCGCACGTCTACCACGATCAGGCGGTAATGCCTGGCCAATACCGGGATTTGCAGTTCCCAATCCTGGCTGCTGGAGCCCAAGCCGTGGATCAGGATCAGCGGCGTGCCGTGGCCATATTCCTCGTAGTGCAGGCTGCATCCTTCGTGGTCGAACCAGGCCATGCGTGAACTCCATTTCAGGCTTGCTGGGGGGCGGCGAAAGGCGCGTCCAACGGGGCGGTGTCAAAAGTGCGCAGCAGCTCCACGAGGATCTGCGTTGCCGGCCCCAAGGGTTTGTCCTTGTTTGAATACAGGAAGAACGTAGGGTGGCGGCTGCCGCCCTGTTCCAAGGGTAGCTGCTTGAGTATGCCTTCGGCGAGTTCGCGTTCGATCATGTGCCGGGGCAACCACGCAAACCCCAGGCCGCTGCCCACAAAGGCGGCCGCGGTAGCCAGGCTGCCGACGGTCCAGCGTTGTTCGGCGCCGAGCCAGCCGACATCGCGGGGCTGTTGGCGGCCAGAGTCACGGATCACCACCTGCATCTGGCTTTCCAGGTCCTGGAAGCTCAGCTCGCGGTGCATGCGATGCAGGGCATGTTCGGGATGTGCCACGGCGACAAATTCCACATCGCTCATTTCCGTGCCCAGGTAGCCGGGGATGCTGAAACCGCAAATGGCCAGGTCGGCCACGCCTTCTATCAACAACTCCTCAACACCCGACAACACCTCTTCACGAAGGCGCACGCGGCAACCGCGGCTTTGCGGCATGAAGGCAGAGAGGGCGCGCACCAGGCGGGCATTCGGATAAGCGGCGTCGACCACCAGGCGCACTTCGGCTTCCCAGCCTTGTTCCATATGGTGAGCCAGGTCTTCCAGTTGGCTGGCGTTTTTCACCAGTTGCCGGGAGCGGCGCAACAATACTTCACCGGCGTCGGTGAGCACCGCCTTGCGCCCGTCGATACGCAACAGCGGTACGCCAAGCTGGTCTTGCATGCGGGCCACGGTGTAGCTCACCGAGGACTGCGAACGGTGCAGTGCTTCAGCCGCCTGGGCGAAGCCGCCATGGTCGACCACGGCTTGCAACGTGCGCCATTGATCGAGGGTAACGCGGGGCGCTTTCAAGATGGGTTCCTCTTGTCCTAAGCTGACAGTCCTTATTGGAGACTGCCGAATGAGAAAATTCTGTTGTGTGTTGCTGGCGCTGCTGCCGATGAGCGCGTTTGCCTACCCCATCGACGTCACCAAAAAGATCGACGGCGTAAGCGTCGACTACACCGCCTCCGACGTGGATGGCGATATCAGTTCGATCCAACTCAATAACTACGGCACCCATGACGCGGTGTGTTCGGTAACCTTCACCAATGGCCCGGAATCGCCGCGCCGTCGTACGGTCACGGTACCGGCGGGCAAAAGCACCAACACCACGGTCAAGTTCAACCGGGCCATCATCAAGATGCGGATTGCCCTGGCCTGCACGCCGAAATAACCAATAGCGGAGCATGACTTCGCTTATAAACAAATTTATAGATGGGTTATAGCAGTTTTTTGCGCTTTTTTATCGAATGAGCCCTGGTTAATCTTTTCTCCATCGTCTTACAGCAATTACCGATGGAGCCTACGAAGCCATGTCCAACGTTCTGATCATCGAAAGCAGTGCTCGCCAGCAGGATTCGATCTCTCGCCAACTGACCCAGCAGTTCATCAGCCAATGGAAGGCCGCCCATCCGGCGGATCAGATCACCGTGCGTGACGTAGCTCTTAACCCGGTGCCGCACCTGGACGCCAACCTGCTCGGCGGCTGGATGAAACCTGCGGATCAGCGCAACGCCAGCGAACAGGCGTCACTGGCTCGCTCCAACGAATTGACCGACGAATTGCTGGCTGCCGACGTGCTGGTGATGGCTGCGCCGATGTACAACTTCGCCATCCCCAGCACCCTTAAAGCCTGGCTGGACCACGTGTTGCGTGCGGGTGTGACCTTCAAGTACACCGCCACCGGCCCTCAAGGGTTGCTGACCGGCAAGCGTGCCATCGTGCTCACCGCTCGCGGCGGTATCCACACCGGTGCGAGCTCCGATCATCAGGAACCGTACTTGCGTCAGGTCATGGGCTTTATCGGTATTCACGATGTGACGTTCATTCACGCCGAGGGTGTGAACCTGAGCGGCGACTTCCAGGAAAAAGGCATCAACCACGCCAAGGCGCTGCTCGCACAAGTCGCGTGATGATCCTTTAATCGTCAGATAATCCCGCGATGTTTATATCGCTTCACGCAAACCCTTCAAGTACGCGTAACGAACCTCCCTTTGCACTTCTGCTCCTGAGTGCTCCAGCCCGACTGCCGCTATAGCGAGGTCGGGTTTTTTTTGCCCCGAGTTTCTTCAATCAGCGAAAACCTTTAATGTCCCGCCCATTCGAAACGAGGCGCGCATGGGCTATCTACTGGTTGTCACCCTGATTCAGGCATTTTCCTTCAGCTTGATCGGCGAATACCTCGCCGGTCACGTCGACAGTTACTTCGCGGTGCTGGTGCGCGTATTGCTGGCCGGGCTGGTATTTATCCCATTGACCCGCTGGCGCTCGGTGGAACCTGCGTTCATGCGCGGCATGCTGGTGATCGGCGCGTTGCAGTTCGGTGTGACCTACGTGTGCCTGTACCTGAGCTTTCGCGTGCTGACGGTGCCGGAGGTGTTGCTGTTCACCATCCTCACGCCACTGCATGTGACCTTGATCGAAGACGCCCTTAATCGGCGTTTCAACCCTTGGGCATTGGTGGCGGCACTGGTGGCCGTGGCCGGCGCGGCCGTGATTCGTTTCGACCAGATCACCCCGCACTTCCTTGGCGGTTTCCTGCTGCTGCAACTGGCCAACTTCACCTACGCCGCTGGGCAAGTGATGTACAAGCACCTGGTGAAACGCTACCCAAGCGACCTGCCGCATTACCGGCGTTTTGGCTTCTTCTACGTGGGTGCGCTGCTGGTGGTGCTGCCGGCGTTCCTGATGTTCGGCAAGGCCAACTACCTGCCCGATGCGCCGCTGCAATGGGGCGTGTTGGTGTTCCTTGGGATGGTCAGCACGGCCCTTGGCATGTACTGGTGGAACAAGGGCGCCTGCCTGGTGCAGGGCGGTACGTTGGCGGTAATGAACAACCTGCATGTGCCGGTGGGGTTGCTGCTGAACTTGCTGATCTGGAACCAGCATGAGCCGCTGGGC
Organism: Pseudomonas cremoris; assembly: GCF_014230465.1. Next base: position 517,354 of record NZ_JAAXCY010000001.1, on the reverse strand, counting down.
CGCCTGGCGTTGGGTGGGTTGGTGATCTTGGGAGCGGTGTGGATCAGTCGGTTGGGCGTGAAGTCGCCCAACCGATCCGTGGCCTAGCCCGCGATGCTTTCGGGGGCCGGCAAATGGCTGGCTCCCAATACAGCGGGCAAAACGCCTGCGCGCAAATCATTGCCACTCGGCTGCTGATACAGGCTCAAACCGAACTCTGGCAGCACCGCCAGCAGATAATCAAAAATATCCCCCTGGATGCGCTCGTAATCGGCCCACGCCGTAGTGCGGGTAAAGCAGTAGATCTCCAGCGGCACGCCTTGGGCGGTGGTTTGCATCTGGCGCACCATGCAGGTCATGTTCGGCTGGATGTCCGGGTGGCTTTTCAGGTACGCCAGGGCGTAGGCGCGGAAAGTGCCGAGGTTGGTCATGCGGCGTCGGTTGGCGGATAACTGCGCGCTGTGCCCCTGGGCTTCGTTCCAGGCCTTGAGCTCGGCCTGCTTGCGCCCGATGTAGTCGGTGAGCAGGTGCACCTGAGTCATGCGTACTTCTTCATCGTCACGCAGGAAGCGCACGCCGCTGGCGTCGATAAACAGGCTGCGTTTGATGCGCCGCCCGCCGGAGGCCTGCATGCCGCGCCAGTTCTTGAACGATTCGGACATCAGGCGCCAGGTGGGGATGGAGACGATGGTCTTGTCGAAGTTCTGCACCTTGACCGTGTGCAGGGTGATATCCACCACGTCGCCATCCGCGCCAACCTGGGGCATTTCGATCCAGTCGCCAACCCGCAGCATGTCGTTGCTGGTGAGTTGCACACTGGCGACGAACGACAGCAGGGTGTCCTTGTACACCAACAAGATCACCGCCGACATGGCACCCAGACCCGACAGCAGCAACAGCGGCGAACGGTCGATCAGCGTGGCCACGATGATGATCGCGCCAAACACGTAGAGGACCATTTTCGCCAACTGCACGTAGCCCTTGATCGAGCGGGTGCGGGCGTGTTCGGTGCGTGCGTAGATGTCCAGCAGGGCGCTGAGCAGGGCGCTCATGGCCAGCATCAGGAACAGGATAGTGATCGCCAGGGCCACGTTGCCGATGAACAGGATCGCGGTCTTGCTCAGGTCCGGTACCAGGTACAGGCCGAACTGGATCACCAGGGAGGGCGTCATCTGGGCCAGGCGGTGGAAGACTTTGTTGTGCCGCAGGTCGTTTAGCCAGTGCAGGGCCGGTTGCCTGCCAAGCAATTTGATGGCGTGAAGGGTGACGTAGCGCGCCACTCGTCCGAGCAGCAGGGCCACCACCAGCAACACCAGCAAGCCGAGGCTCGCATGCAGCAGCGGGTGTTCGTCGAGGGCGCCCCAGAGGTCTTGGGCGTTGAGCCAGAGCTGTTTGATATCCATGGGTGAAACCGATTCTTCTGTGGGACAAGACGGGGCGATTAGAGCATTTAAGTGCAACAAAGTTGTCCTTACAGAAAAATGCCCTGACAAAAAAGCAGCTGATTAGCACCGTTCGCGTAAAGAAACTCGGTTTGGACGCCCGAAACCGGTAACCTATGCCGCTGATATTTTGTATTTCTTCGAGGTAGCACCCGTGTTTTCCCAATTCGCCCTGCACGAACGCCTGCTCAAAGCCGTGGCCGAGCTTAAATTTGTCGAGCCTACGCCTGTGCAAGCAGCGGCCATCCCGCTCGCGCTCGAAGGGCGTGACCTGCGGGTGACGGCTCAAACCGGTAGCGGCAAAACTGCCGCCTTCGTCCTGCCGGTTCTGAACCGCCTGATCGGCCCGGCCAAGGTTCGCGTCAGCATCAAGACCCTGATCCTGCTGCCGACCCGCGAGCTGGCCCAGCAGACCCTGAAGGAAGTAGAGCGCTTCTCGCAGTTCACCTTCATCAAGTCCGGCATCATCACCGGCGGCGAAGACTTCAAGGTCCAGGCCGCCATGCTGCGCAAGGTGCCGGATATCTTGATCGGCACCCCGGGCCGCATGATCGAGCAACTCAACGCAGGCAACCTCGACCTCAAGGAAGTCGAAGTGCTGGTGCTGGACGAAGCCGACCGTATGCTCGACATGGGCTTTGCCGACGACGTACAGCGCCTGGTGGGCGAATGCGTCAACCGTCAGCAGACCATGCTGTTCTCGGCTACCACTGGCGGTTCGACCCTGCGTGACATGGTTGCCAAGGTCCTGAACAACCCTGAGCACCTGCAGGTCAACAACGTCAGCGACCTGAACGCCACCACGCGTCAGCAGATCGTCACCGCCGACCACAATGTGCACAAAGAGCAGATCCTCAACTGGCTGTTGGCTAACGAGACCTATCAAAAGGCCATCGTGTTCACCAACACCCGCGCCGCTGCGGACCGCATCTACGGTCGTCTCGTGGCCCAGGAATACAAGGCGTTCGTGCTGCACGGCGAAAAAGACCAGAAGGACCGCAAGCTGGCCATCGACCGCCTCAAGGCAGGCGGCGTGAAGATCCTGGTGGCCACCGACGTCGCCGCTCGCGGCCTGGACGTGGACGGCCTGGACCTGGTGATCAACTTCGACATGCCGCGCAGCGGCGACGAATACGTGCACCGTATTGGCCGTACCGGGCGTGCCGGCAACGATGGCCTGGCGATCTCGCTGATCTGCCACGGCGACTGGAACCTGATGTCGAGCATCGAGCGCTACCTCAAGCAGTCGTTCGAGCGCCGTACCATCAAGGAAGTCAAAGGCACCTACACCGGGCCGAAGAAGGTCAAGGCTTCGGGCAAGGCCGTGGGTGTGAAGAAGAAAAAGACCGACGCCAAGGGCGACAAGAAAAAAACCGGCGCCAAGTCGCCAACCAAGCGCAAGATCGCCAACCGTCCGAAGACCGACAACCTGTCGCTCGTCAGCAAGGACGGCATGGCCCCGCTCAAGCGCCGCAAGCCAGAAGCGCCAGCTGCCGAGTAAGGCTAGGCGGATGTGAAAAAACCGGACGATTGTCCGGTTTTTTTATGGGCGTGGAGTTGTAGCTTCGTCAGATGGACTGAACGGCGCGAAAGGCAACCGGTCCACCGCTTGACGGGCCACTTTTCCATCAGCCCGCAGGAGGAATCAGGATGACGACTTACAATTGGGATCTGATCGAACGTCTGCTGCATGAAGTGCAGAACGGTGAGGGCAGCTTCGCTCCGCGCAAGTATGCCGAACAGGAAGCGGCTGAAAAGGCTACGGCGGGAGAGTCCACCGGCAACCTGGATGCGCTGAAAAAGACCGCGGCGGATTATGAAGCGCTGTTGTTCAAGCGCGGGTTTATCGAGTCGCGGCCCGAAGAGCAGGGCGGTAACGGCGAGAACTTTATTCTGACCCCGCTCGGCGCGCAGTTACTGGCGCTGATCGACAGTTCGATCCCGGGCAATGACCACCCGCGCCAGGTGCTGGATGAGCAAGCCGATGCGCTGGACCCGGCGACCTTTGCCGAGGTGGCCTCCAAGGCCCAGATCGCCTGACACCCACGCGCCCCGGCACCCGTTGCGGTGCCGGGCGAAACTGTCAGATCAGTAATCTGCCGCTAAGCTGGCTGACAGCCGCCCCTGACTACCCTGCTGCCATTCAAGTCATGGAATTGAATCGGCATGCACTCCAAAACCACCCGACGAACCTTTGTCAAAGGCTTGGCCGCCAGCGGCTTGCTGGGCGGACTCGGGCTCTGGCGCAGCCCGGCCTGGGCCTTGACCAGTGCCGGGCAACCCACGGTATTGGCAGGTACCGAATTTGACCTGTTTATCGACCAGACCCCAGTCAACCTGACCGGCCGCCCGCGAACCGCACTGACCATCAATGGCAGCCTGCCTGGCCCGCTGTTGCGCTGGCGCGAAGGCGACACCGTGACCCTGCGCGTGAAGAACCGCCTGGCCGAGCAGACGTCGATCCACTGGCACGGCATTCTCCTGCCGTCGAACATGGACGGCGTGCCCGGTTTGAGCTTCAAGGGTATCGAGCCGGGTGGCGAGTTTGTCTACCAATTCACGGTCAAGCAGCACGGCACCTACTGGTACCACAGCCACTCTGGGTTCCAGGAGCAGCAGGGCGTATATGGTCCGCTGGTGATCGACCCCAGGGAGCCTGAGCCATTTACCTATCAACGCGACTACGTGGTGATGCTGTCGGACTGGACCGACGAAGACCCCGTCGCGCTGATGAAAACCCTCAAGAAACAGTCCGACTACTACAACCTGCACAAGCCCACCGTGAGCGATTTTGCGAGGGATATGGGCAACGAGGGGTGGTCGGCCACGGTTGCCGACCGCCTGATGTGGGCACAAATGAAGATGAATCCCACGGATCTGGCCGACGTCAGCGGTGAAACCTACACCTACCTGCTCAACGGCCAGCCGCCGGAGCGCAATTGGACGGGCGTGTTCCAGGCCGGTGAAACCCTTCGCCTGCGGTTTATCAACGGCTCGGCGATGAGCTATTTCGACGTGCGCATTCCGGGCCTGAAGATGACCGTGATTGCCGCCGATGGCCAGCCGGTGCAACCGGTGAGCGTCGATGAGTTCCGCATCGCCGTGGCAGAGACCTTTGATGTGCTGGTCGAGCCGTCGGCTGCGGCCTACACGTTATTTGCTCAGTCGATGGATCGCAGTGGCTACGCCCGCGGCACACTCACCCGGCAAGTCGGGGCGACGGCGTCGGTGCCTGGGCTGGATCCGCGTCCCTGGATCAGCATGGACGATATGGGCATGGGCGGTATGGACCATGGCGCCATGGCGGACATGCCGGATATGGCCGGCATGGACCACAGTGCCATGGCGATGCAGGCGCATCCGGCCAGCGAGCAACACAACCCGCTGGTGGATATGCAGGCCATGAGTCCAGTGCCCAAGCTCGACGACCCTGGCATCGGCCTGCGCAACAACGGGCGGCGTGTCCTGACGTACGCCGACCTGCGCAGTACCTTTGAAGATCCTGACGGCCGTGACCCTGGTCGCACCATCGAGTTGCACCTCACCGGGCATATGGAGAAGTTCGCCTGGTCTTTCAATGGCGTGAAGTTTTCCGATGCCGAGCCCTTGCTACTGACCTACGGCGAGCGGGTCCGTCTGGTGCTGATCAACGACACCATGATGAGTCACCCCATTCACCTGCACGGCCTGTGGAGTGACCTGGAAGACGAAAACGGTCAGTTCCAGGTGCGCAAACACACGATCGACATGCCACCGGGCTCCCGGCGCAGTTACCGGGTGACCGCCGACGCGTTGGGCCGCTGGGCCTATCACTGCCACCTGCTGTACCACATGGAAATGGGCATGTTCCGTGAGGTGCGTGTGCATGAATGAGGACGCGAGCATGAGCCGTCATGTTTTACCCGCGTTGATCGCGCTGGTGTTCGTTCCGCTGGCGCAGGCCGACGAGTTCCAGGGCATGAGCCCGGCCACGCCGGCACTCACCGAGAGCCGTACCCCGATCCCCGTGCTGAAGGATGCCGATCGCGCTGCGGTCTACAACGCGCCCGGCGGCCATATCGTTCACGACAGTGCGATCAACTCGCTGCTGCTGATCAACCAGTTGGAATGGCAAGGCGGCGGCGGTGATGGCGCGCTGAACTGGGATATCAAGGGTTGGGTTGGTGGCGATATCGACCGCCTGTGGCTGCGCAGCGAAGGCGAGCGCAGTGCCGGTCGCACCGAAAACGCCGAAGTCCAGGCTCTGTGGGGCCATGCCATCAGCCCGTGGTGGGACTGGGTGGGCGGTGTGCGCCAGGACTTCAAACCGGGAGATGGCCAGACCTGGGCGGCGTTCGGCGCCCAAGGCATGGCGCTGTACAACCTTGAAGTGGAAGCCACGCTGTTCGTCGGTGAGGCGGGGCGTACCGCTGCTCGGTTGGAAGGCGACTACGACATCCTGCTGACCAATCGGTTGATCCTGCAGCCTACGGCCGAATTCAATTTTTATGGGCGCAACGACCCGCAGCGCGACATTGGCTCGGGCCTCTCGGACAGTGAGCTGGGCCTGCGGTTGCGTTACGAAGTGCGTCGCGAATTCGCTCCCTACGTAGGCGTCACCTGGAATCGCAGCTACGGCCAGACCGCGCAATACGCCCGTGATGAGGGCGAAGACACGAGCCAGGTGCGCTGGGTGGTCGGTGTGCGCCTGTGGTTCTGACGTTTGTACTCTTCCTATAACTCGCCGCCATGAGCGGCGTGGAGCCTTGCATGTCGATGTTTAAAACCGTCCTGGCGGGCGTTGTGCTGTGCGTTGGATCAATCACCAGCCTGGCGGCTTCAGCCCATCCGAAGCTGCTGTCTTCCACCCCGGTGGCCGGTGCCCAGGGAGCGGCCCCGGCGGTGATTGAGCTGCGTTTCTCGGAAAACCTGCTGACGCAGTTTTCCGGCGCCAAGCTGATCATGACCGATATGCCCGGCATGCCGAACTCGCCGATGCCGGTTAAAGCCAGTGTTGCGGCCAGCAGCGATCCCAAGGTGATGCTGATCAAGCCGGCCTCCACGTTAACGACGGGAACCTACCGTGTGGACTGGCGTGCGGTGTCGTCCGACACCCACCCGATCCTGGGCAATGTGGTGTTCAGCGTTCAGCCATGAGTGAACTGGTCCCGGTTTTATTGCGTTTTGCGCTTTATCTGGACTTGATGTTGGTGTTTGGTCTGGGGCTATTTGGCTGGTACGCCGACAGCAGGCTGTTGCATCTGAAATCGCGGCTAAGGATGTTGGCGTGCCTGGGCGTGCTGCTTTCGATGGTGTCGCTGGTGTCCATGACCCAGGCCATGAGCGGCGCCGAAGATTGGCAAACGCTGCGCACGCACCTGCAGGTGATGCTCTGGCAGACCGAGCTGGGCTGGACCTGGTGGCTACGTATTGCGGCGCTGGTGCTGGTTGCGTTCAACACCCGTTTGGCCACCCTGTGCGGCGGCGCCGCTTTGGTGACGTTGGCCTGGACGGGGCATGGCGTGATGCATGAGGGCGCACTTGGGGCGTGGCATATGTTCAGCGACGGTGTGCACCTGCTGGCGGCGGCGGGTTGGGTCGGGGCGTTGGCGGCGTTCGGATTGTTACTGATGTGCGCGTCTTCGCAGGCGGTGCCTGTGCTTGCGCGTGCCTTGGCGGGATTTGAGCGTATGGGCGCGGTATTCGTGGGGGTGCTGATCATCACGGGCGTGGCGAATTATCTGTTTGTGGTAGGGCCGAACCTGGATGGCATCACGCGGGGGACTTACGCGATCCTGTTATGCCTCAAGCTGGGATTGTTTGGCCTGATGCTGGGTTTGGCGGCGCTCAATCGCTGGCACCTGACGCCGTTGTTGCAGCGTTCCCTGGCTGCGGGCGACGTGACGGCGGCGCATAAGACACTGCGCCGAAGCATAGGCTTGGAATGTGCGGCGGTGGTGCTGATCCTGGTGTTGGTGGCTTGGTTGGGAACCTTGGCGCCGAATTAGGCCTGTGCACTCTTCAAGCATTTAAGCGCTTGGAAATCGCTACGCACCTTGTCGATTTTCTGAGTGAGCTTCTGCCGTTGCTGCACAGTGCTTTCGGCCATCACGTCGACAATCAGGCTGCGGGCCGCCGCTTCTGTTTGTGCATAGGCTGCGCGGTACTGCGCAGGCCACAAACTCTCGCGGTCTACCAGCAGTTGCTGGATTTTCTGTGGGAAATCGGCGCTGTGGCGTTGCTGCACGGCGTCGATGAATTGTGCCTGCCAACGGGCGCGGTTGCCGATCCATTCCTGGTTCTGTTCGCCCAACGCGATGGACCAAGCGGTCACGCGGTTCTGCTGGCTGGTGCTGAGCGGACCGATCCAGGCGTCCAGGCGTTTGTTCATGCGCTCGGCGCGTTCCTTGATCTGCTGGGCCAGAGGCGGTTTGAGGTATTCGTCTTGACGCTTGCGCAGGTCCTTGGCCAGAGCGTCGTTCATTTCCTTGACCTGTTGATCGTCCAGGCCTTGAAGCAATTCGATGGCGGACGGTGTTATTTCGCGGGCGATCTCGTCGATGGCTTGTTTAGCCTCGGTGGTACGGGCCTGTAGGGCGGCGTCGGTGACTTGGTTGTCATCGGCCATCTGTTGCAGGCGGTCGAGCCAGTCCAGGTAGCCGGGCAATTGCGTCGTGCAGTGCCAGGCCAGGTGTTCCTTGAGTTTGTCGTTGAACCAGTTCTTCTGCTCGGCGTGCATGCCCAGGTAGTCGTTGAGGGTCCAGGGGATGATCACGTCAAGGTTGCGGTAGGCCAGGCCCACCCGATTGCAGCCGCCGAGCACCAGGCTCAGGGTCAGCAATACCACCAGTAGTTTGAGCCGACGCAGCATGGGCGGGTCCTTCGCAGAGTGGGTTGTCACATGTGAACCCACGCGGTGCGCGACAGTTCAGCCCATCAATAAAACGACCGTGCAGCCTTCAAGGTCAACAGACCATCGCATTGCGAATTGTGTCCGGAATAGGCCGAGCAATCGCCGCCGCTGAGGCTGGAGTCGCTGTAGATCAGGTTGAGATCCACGCCCATCCACTGCCGGGAGAATTGCACCGACCAGTCGCTGAACGTACGAATGGAGCCGCCATCCACCGAAACCGGGGTGCCCAACTGATGAGTGGTGTATTTCATGCTCACACCGATGCCGAAGGGCTGGGTACCACCGAGGTCGGCGAACAGGGTGCTGTCCTGGCGGTCCGGGTCGTTGCTGAAAGAGGCGCCGAAGCGGTTGCCCAGCAGGTTCAGGCCGCCGTAGAACTCCTGGCTGTCGAGGGGACTGAGCTTGGGGTAGCTGTAGTGGATCAGGCCTACTTCGTAGCCCAGGGTCTGGTCGAAAGGGTGTTTAAAGCCCATGTAGGAATCGACTTCAAGGGTGCTGGCGGAGGAGAGGCCCATATTGGGCGAGAATTGCCCGAAATACAGGCCGCTGTCGTGGCTCAGGTCAAGGCCACCGTGGAATGAATCACTGCCGGGAGATGTTGGCTTAACCAACCCCTGGGCCATGCTGCGGCTGGGCGTGGTGCCCAATTTCAGGTCGAAGTCGCCCAATTCGCGCTGGAAGATCTGCGCTTCGGCAAGGGGGCTGGCTGCTAAGGCAGTGACCAGGAAGATGCAGGCTTTGAACATGCTTCACTCCATGAAAAGCGAGGAGCAGTAACGGAGGAAATCGGGCAGATGCCCGTTCTAGACGTGTGCAAGCATACCGGCGAATGCAAGGCGGTGAGGCCCGTTCGTCGATTGGCTGGCTAATGAAAGAGTTGCGAGGGTGTTTCGGGCTCTAGTCCTAGCGCCTTGATGGCAAGACGCTTAGGGACCAGGTGTGCTGCGCGGTGTTACTTTTTACCCAGGCTGATCTGCTTGGACGGGCCGAAAGTCTGGCCGCTTACGCCCTTGGCAATTTGCTGGATTTCGCCGCCGGACTTGAGGAAAGCAGCAATCTGGCTGTTGATCGATTCGCTGGTTTCAACGGCGGGAGCTGGCTTTGCTTTGCTGTTGGATGCTTTTACGCGCATGGCGGCCACTAACCTGTAGAAAATTAACTTGGCCAGGCATCGTACAGGAAATACTTGACAATTGCTTGGCAAATATCCCCCTGAAATAAAGGCAGTGCGTGAAAATAACCAAAGTTCATCTTTGAAATAAGCCGCTAACTTACTGTTTTAACTCGAATCCATGGGCGTACCGGCGCCGAGGGTGGCGTAAAAATTCAGCCGATTGATCGGACGAGCGGGGCGGTGCCACTGGAACGCCACGCAAGCCCGCGATTTTTCAGGCGCGCGCGCGTGGCGGGCGCAACTCGGGTAGAATGCCGCCCACGTAACGAGGGTATTGGAAATGGCTTTAGTCGGGCGCTACAACAGCTTGCAAGTGGTTAAACACACTAACTTTGGTTTGTACCTGGACGGTGCGCAAGACGGTGAAATCCTCTTGCCTAATCGGTATATCCCCAAAGATATTCCCAGTGAAGATGAAGACTGGCTTAACGTTTTCATTTATCTGGACAGCGATGACAAACTTATCGCCACGACTGAAAAGCCGAAAGTTCAAGTAGGCGAGTTTGCCAGTTTGAAAGTCGTGGAAGTCAACAGCATTGGCGTATTCCTCGATTGGGGTTTGCCAAAAGATCTGTTGTTACCGTATTCGGAAGAAAAACGCCAGATGACGGCCGGCGAGTACTGCGTGGTGCACGTCTACCTCGACAAGCACACCAAGCGCATCACCGCGACTGCACGCCTGGACCGCTACCTGGACAAGACCCCGGCCAACTATCAGGTCGGCCAGGAAGTTGACCTGCTGGTCGCCGAAGCCACGGACATGGGCTTCAAGGCGATCATCAACAACAAGCATTGGGGCCTGATCCACAAGAACGAAGTGTTCAAGTTCCTGCGCCCTGGCAAGGAAGAGAAAGGCTTTATCAAAGAGATCCGCGCCGATGGCAACATCAGCCTGAGCCTGCAACCGGTCGGCCAGGAAGCGGCCTCCAGCCTGAACTCGAAGATCCTCGCCAAGTTGCGTGAAAACAACGGCACCTTGCCGGTCAGCGACAAGAGCGACCCGGCGGTGATCAGCAACTTGTTCGGCGTAAGCAAGGGCAACTTCAAGAAGGCCATCGGTGCCCTCTACAAGCAGGGCCAGATTGTGATTCATGCGGATCGCATTGAACTAAGCTGAGAGCGGTTTGCTCTTCTGTAGGAGCCAATCGGCTCCTGCAGAGGCTGTCTCAATGTCCAGAAAAGCTATCTTCGCCTACCTCGGCACCCTGTTCGCCTTCCTTGTGCTCGACGGCCTCTGGCTCGGCGTCGTGATGGGGCCCACCTACAAATCCCTGCTGGGCTCGCTGATGCTTGATCAGCCACGCCTGTTGCCCGCAGCACTCTTCTACCTTCTCTATGTCCTCGGTTGCGTGGTGTTTGTTGTCCTGCCCAGTGCAAGTTGGCGGCGCGCTGCCCGCTTGGGCGCCTTGCTGGGGTTGGTTGCCTATGGCACCTATGACTTGAGCAATTGGGCGACCCTGCAAGGCTGGTCTGCCGGGTTGGCGATTATGGACATGGCCTGGGGTACCGTCCTGACGGCAATGTGCTGCACGGTTGGGTATTTGTGTACACATCGGGTGCGGGAGTGATTGTGTACAGGATTTTTGTGCACCGTTGCTGAGCGAAGCCCCCACTTCTAAACCTTATTCACATCCTTTGGAGCGCCGTATTAGAAGGATTGTGTGCCATTGGCACGCATTCTGCTGACTGCTTCGTATACAAACCGCGCCGCCTCCCGTATGCACACCCGCAACGGCAGCGCAGGCGGGTATTACGAGGAGCCCAGCGATGACCGAACAATTGCCCAAAGGCTACAGCCCGCGCCTGTATAACCAGGACTTGGGCCCACTGCCGCAAAAGTGGACCTGGTACAACATCTTTGCCTTTTGGATGAGCGACGTGCACAGCGTCGGCGGCTATGTGTTCGCCGCCAGTTTGTTCGCGCTTGGCCTGGCCAGTTGGCAAGTGCTGATCGCCTTGCTCGCGGGTATCTGCATCGTGCAGTTGATCGCCAATCTGGTGGCCAAACCGAGTCAGCAAGCTGCTGTACCGTATCCGGTGATCTGTCGGTTGGCCTTCGGCGTGTTCGGCGCGAATATTCCCGCAGTGATCCGCGGCCTGATCGCTGTAGCGTGGTATGGGATTCAGACGTACTTGGCGTCGAGTGCCTTGATCATCGTAGTGCTGCGGTTTTTCCCACAGATGGCGGTGTACGCCGAGCCGCATTTTGCGGGCCTGTCCTACCTCGGCTGGTTTGGTTTCCTCAGCCTATGGGTGTTGCAGGCGGCGGTGTTCTGGGCCGGCATGGAGTCCATCCGTCGTTTTATCGATTGGGCCGGGCCGGTGGTGTATGCGGTAATGTTTGCCTTGGCCGGTTGGATTGTGTGGAAGGCGGGCTGGGCGAACATCAGCTTCACCCTGGCGGAAAAATCCCTGTCGGGCTGGCAGGCTTTTGGCCAGGTGATCGTCGCAACCGCATTGGTGGTGTCGTACTTTTCCGGGCCGACCCTTAACTTTGGCGACTTCAGCCGTTACTGCCGTAGCATGCACGACGTACGACGCGGCAACTTCTGGGGGCTGCCGGTGAATTTCCTGGCGTTCTCGCTGGTGACGGTAGTGATCGTCTCGGGCACCTTGCCGGTGTTTGGCGAAATGCTCCACGACCCGATTGCCACTGTCTCGCGCATCGATAACAGCATGGCCGTATTGCTCGGTGCCTTTGCCTTTGTGACCGCTACCATCGGCATCAACATCGTCGCCAACTTCGTATCCCCGGCGTTCGATTTCGCCAACGTTGCGCCAAGCAAGATCAGCTGGCGTGCGGGTGGGATGATCGCCGCGGTGGCCTCGATCTTTATCACTCCCTGGAACCTGTTCAACAACCCGCTGATGATCCACTACACCCTGGACATCCTCGCCGCCTTTATCGGGCCGTTGTTCGGCATCCTGTTGGTGGACTTCTACCTGATCAAAAAGCAGAAGATCGACGTGGATGCGCTGTTCGATGACAGCCCGAGCGGGCGCTATTACTTCGACGGTGGTGTGAACTGGACGGCGGTCAAGGCGCTGGTGCCGGCGACACTGGTGGGTGTCGCCATCACCTTCACTCCGGCGTTGCAGGGCATGGCCAACTTCGCATGGTTCACCGGATGCTTTCTGGGTGGGTTGTTTTTCCTGGTGTTAGCGCGACGGGAACAGGTGCGCGCGCCCGTTCCGTTGGTGGCTGGCTGAATGCCGTAATAACAACGCCCCCGCCACAAGCAAGCCGCAACCGGCGACGACCAACGCCGGTTGCAGGCCACCACTCAGGTGGCTGCTGACCGATGCCAGCAAAGGCCCGCACAATTGACCGATGGCAAAGCTGGCCGTGAGCAGGCCCGTGCTGCGTTGGTAGCCGTGGGGTGCGATGTCCCGCAGGCGGGCCATCACCAACTGCATGCACGCCAGGAACGGTGCGCCACACAGCAACACACCCAATGCCAGGCCCCAGCCATTGCCCAGCAGGCAGGCGAATACGCCGAGAGCTTGCAGCCACAACGTGGTCATCAACCAACGGCGGGTGGTGTGTAGGTCCTTGCGGCGCAAGCTAGCGACCATCACGCCCATTGCCGCTGCCAAGCCAAAGCATGGCCAGAACAGATCGGCCTGCCAGGCCCCCTTGAATTGCGCGCTGGCCATCTGCGACAAAAACGTCGCCGGGATGATGTAGCCCAAGCCGTAGAGGAAGTAGATCCAGCTCAGGTGCGCGATGCTCTCATTGCTGCCGGCGCTGGTGTCGGGGGCGGCTGTGAAGGTGGGTTGCGGCAGGAACGGCAGGATCGCCAGCAGCATCACCAGCGCCACCGCGCCATACACCAACCACAACGTTGCAGAATCTTGTCCCAGCAGGTTCGAACCCAGCGCCAGCAAACCCGTCAATAAAATCCCCAGGCCAGGCCCGGCAAATACCAGCGCCCCAAGGCGCGGACGACCCGCAGCAATCGCCAGCGGTTGGCTCAGGCTGGTGATCATCACCAGCGCCCATGCACTGGCGACACCCGTACCAAAGCGCAACAGCAAATGCGGCCAGAACCCATGCGCCCAGTACGACGCCAGGGTCAGCAGTACGCATAACCACAGCCCTCCATATAGACGTCCGCGAATGTGGTGATGGCTGCGTGCAAAGATCGAATCCACCGCACCTACGAAGTAGCCCAGGTAATTGGCCGCTGCGATCAGGCCGGCGCCCGTCAGGTCGATCTGGCCTTCGCTAAGCAAGTGCGGCATTTGCGGGGTGAGGGCGAAACGGCCAATGCCCATCGCCATCATCAAGGCGACAAAGCTGGCGAGTAAGCGGATCAGGGGTGACATGTTCGGGTTTCCTGCAGGTCAGCGATTGATCTTCAGGCTAAAGCTGATTGACTTTCTGTAAAATTGAATAATAGTGAGTAACTTGTTCAGTTTTGGAGAAAGGTATGGAGTTCAGTCAATTGCGCATTTTCCAGGCCGTGGCGGAAGAGGGCTCCATTACGCGCGCGGCCGAGCGCCTGCATCGCGTGCCGTCGAACCTGTCGACGCGACTCAAGCAGATGGAGGAACAACTCGGCGTCGAGCTGTTCGTGCGTGAACGCCAGCGCTTGCAGCTTTCTCCTGCGGGCAAAGTGTTGCTGGACTACAGCACCCGCCTGCTGGCCTTGCATGACGAAGCCCACGGCGCGGTGCAGGGCGGGCAACCGGCTGGCGATTTTGTACTGGGCAGTATGTACAGCACGGCGGCGGTTCATTTGCCCAAGCTGCTGGCGCGCTATCACAAGGCGTTTCCGATGGTGAACCTTCAAGTGCAATCGGCGCCCAGCGGTGAGTTGCTTGAAGGCTTGATCACCGGTCGCCTGGACGCTGCCTTTGTGGACGGCCCCATCACGATCGCCACACTCGACGGTGTGCCGTTGTGTGAAGAGCGCCTGGTATTGATCTGTGAGGCCGATCACCCGCCCGTGCGGGGGCCGCAAGATGTCGCGGGGCGCTCGGTGTTCACGTTCCGACGCAGCTGCGCCTATCGCACACGGCTAGAGACGTGGTTTTCCCACGAGCACGTGGCGATGGGGCGGGCGATTGAGATCGAGTCTTATCAGGGCATGTTGGCCTGTGTGATTGCCGGTTCCGGGGTGGCGCTCATGTCTGAATCCATGCTCGAAAGCTTGCCGGGCAAGGACAGTGTGTCCGTTCATCCGCTGACAGGGCCATTTGCCACCGCGACCACCTGGCTGATGTGGCGAAAGGGTATGCTCGGCGCTAACCTCAATGCGTGGATTGACCTGCAGCAAGTGGGTAGGGCTGAGGTGTTGCAAGACACGCGCGCCATTGCTTGAACGATCCGTCAGGATTCAGATCAATTCAGTAATAGTTCGTTGTGGTTTCGTTCAAGCATTACGTAGGACTTAGGGCTACTATCACTGTAGGAAAGGGCGACAGAATTTGCGCCCGCCAGCATTACCCTCAAAGGGGGCAAACCATGAAAGAGAAAATTCAAAACTGGCTCCACGACCTCGGTGTTGCACTGGGCTTGATCGAGCCGCCACTGCAGCCGGTTCCGATCCGCACTGACGACGAGCAGCGCCGGCCACGTCGCAGGTAAATACCGGTCGAAGCAGGATTAAACATGTGGGAGCGGGCTTGCTCGCGAAGGCGGTGTGACAGTCGATGAAAGGTTGACTGTCACGCCGCCTTCGCGAGCAAGCCCGCTCCCACATTGGGTTCTACGTCAGGCAAAAAAACAGCCGCCACAGCCCACAACGCCAACGTCCCCTTCACTCGCCCAATCACCAGGCTTTTGCATTCCAGTGTCGGAATTGGGCTACCTGCCTATCAGAATCGGCTGGCTTATTAGATTTTAAAGACACGCGTAGGTTGAATTCCGCCGGGTAATGATTTGTATCGTTTACCCCCAATTTATTGAGTGCCTCTTATCGGGGTATCAGTAAGTTTGCGGAGATATCGCTATGACGCTCTCTTCCGTTCCGCCCGTCGCTGCGTCACTCATCGCTACAACCGACAATATTTTACAGATCGCACCTGTGTCGAAACGCTGGAAGGCTGACGCACCCTGCAACGTAGTGTTTCTACGCCCGACAATAACCAAGCACGCTTTGCTGATACAGATCGGCCTTCTGCGCCCATCCACGATCATTGTCGCCGACCAAACCATCGATGCCGACATCATTGATCAATGGCGTGCATCTCAGCCCTTTGGAGATCTTTGCCTGGTCCGCAGGGGTACAAGCTTGGATAAGGTGCGGGTGGATCTTTGCAAGTCCCACGGCATTCAAGTGGTCAATACACCTGGGATCAACGCGCCGCATGTTGCTGCTTATATCGCGCATTGGCTGACACTGGGCGATCTCACTGCCCCGCATGAGGTCTGTGTATTGGGGTTCGGCAATGTAGGCAAGAGCTGGTCAAGTTACTGCTGGATCAAGATCCGGACGTTCGGATCAAGGTGTTGGTTCGGCAGGGGCTAGCGCCCGATAGAACCGAGAAAGTCTTTTGCAATAGTCGAGTGTCGTTTGTCGTTGATTGGGTAGAGGCGCTGGAGGGGGCTTCTGCTGTCGCCATCTGCTTGTCTCTGAATGATGAGTCTGCACATCGTATTGATCGAGGCCTCATTCAGTGCATGCACAGTCACGCTCGCTTGGTCTGCGTCGCCAAACCGGATGTTTTTAGTGATGATGCTTTGCAGACGTTGGCGGTGGCTGAAGGCGTCCAGCTTGTAGTGGACTACGGACCTGCAACATTGGATGCGTTCCGGATGCGCACACAAACGCTCGGTTGTAGTGTTGACACGTGGCGCAACCCTGCAACCCTGACGACGCACGCAGCCACTACCGAAGCCTGCAATGTTGACCTTGACTATGCGGTCTCAGTCCAACTGAGCTTGACGGCCCTGAGCGGCATTGTCCGGCGCCAACTTGCGCAATCCTTGGCGATTCCCTCGCAACCCTTAGAAGCCGGTGCGCCGCAGGTGTCGATCATCGGCAGGGGTATCAACGGTCTGCTTCAAGCGGTGATGCTCCGGTTGGCGAATTATCAGGTGACGATCTACGAAGGCAATCAGGATCGCGATGGCGCCAGTCATCGGTTTCCTGCAATACCGTATTTGGCGGTTGAGTGTCATCGCGCAGGTATCGAATTGTTTGAAAAGCTCCTTGCGGACAATCCATCGCTGGCTCCCTTGTTTAAGGAGGCAGCCTACGATATCGAGTTCGTCCATTTAAAGGGTGAGATAGAGGCCCTTTTGCGGCGCTCTGGGGTTCAGTTGCAGCCTAAGCATCTGAGTTCGGGCGAAATTGCCGAATTGAGCAGAGAGCATGTCGTCGTCAGTACGATGGGGGAGGGGGAGGAGGTTTCGATAGTTTATTGCGCTGCCTATTATCGAATTGCGGCCGGGGGCATATCACAGAGTTTGGTAGGGGCGTCTCTAGTCCAGGAAATTATCCAGGCAAACCGAAGGTTGTCAGTTGAATCATAAAAAAACGGGCGCGACATCCGACGTCGCGCCCGCTGAAGAAACCGCTCTACATCCTGTTATGCATCAAACCGCCCGAGCCACCGCTGCCTCCGGCTTGGGCGACAGCAAACTCACTACAACAAAACTCACCAACCCAATCGCCAGGCTGTAGTAGATCGGCGTGTTCGAATCCAACCCATCCTTGATCATGAACACCAGCGCCGTCACAAAGCCCAGCGTCATCGAGGTGATCGCTCCGGAGGTGGTCGCGCGTTTCCAGAAGATCGCGCCGATGAGTGGGATCAGCATGCCGCCCACCAACAGGTTGTAAGCCAGGGTCAACGCACTGATCACATCATTCACCACCAGCGCGATACCCAGCACGGCAATGCCCGTCAGCATTGTGAACAAGCGGTTGATCGCCAGGCTCGACTGTTTACCGCCACGCAAACGCGGCAGCAGGTCTTCGGTCAGTACGGTGGAGGCTGCGAGCAAACCGGCGCTGGCGGTGGACATCATCGCGGCCAGTGCCGCTGCAATCACCAGGCCGCGGATGCCGTCCGGCAGCGAGACTTTAACGATAGCGGCAAACGCGTTGTTGACGTTGTCCAGGTCCGGGATCAGCACGTGCGCGGCCATGCCGATCAACGCACAGGCCAGGCCGTAGAGGATGCAGTAGAACCCGGCGAAAGTGCCGGCGTACTTGGCGACCTTTTCGTCACGGGCGGTGAACACCCGTTGCCAGATGTCCTGGCCGATCAGGATGCCGAAAAAGTAGATCATGAAGTAGGTGATGATCGTGTCCCAGCCGATCGCGGTGAAGCTGAAATTCGACGCTGGCAGCTTGGCCACCAACTCATCCCAGCCGCCAACGCGGTACAGGCAGATCGGCAGCAGGATAAACATCAGGCCGACGGTCTTGATCACGAACTGCACGATGTCGGTGAGGGTCAGCGACCACATGCCGCCGATGGTCGAGTACACCACCACCACGCCACCGCCCAGCAGCACCGAAATCCAGAACGGCAGGCCGAACAGCACTTGCAGCACGGTACCGATGGCCAGGATCGAGGTCACGCCGATCATCAGCGCGTAGGCCAGCATGATCACCGCACTCGCTTGGCGGGCCATGGGGTTGTAGCGCTTTTCCAGCACTTGGGTGACGGTGAAAATCTTCAGCTTCAACAGCGGCTTGGCCAGGAACAGGTTCAGCGCAATGATGCCCATGCCCAGTGCGGCACACAGCCAGAAGCCGGAGATGCCATGCACGTAGCCCAGGCGTACGGTGCCGACGGTAGAAGCACCGCCCAATACCGTGGCAGCCATGGTGCCCATGTACAGCGACGGGCCCAGGTTGCGACCGGCTACCAGGTAGTCCTCGTGGGTCTTGGCGCGGCGCATGCCGTAATAGCCGAGCACGAGCATGCCGGCGGCGTAGATGAGTACGACGAATAAATCCAAAGCCATGACGGCGATTCTCCGGTTATCTTTTTTATGGGCGATCAGGCGGCTGGTTGCAGCGCCGGTTTAACGCGCGCATCCGTGCGCTTGCTGCGAGGGTCGGCAGGACCATAGACAGCGGCTGGTTCCGGGAACACGCGAAGCAACGTCAGGTACACCACCGACGCCAACCCCAGCGTCACTGGCAAGCTGATATCGATGCCATCGGCCAGATTGCCCAGCGGCCCGACGAACTGGCCCGGCAAGTTGACGAAGCACAAACCCACCAATGCACTTGGGATCCAGGCCCCCAGCCCGCGCCAGTTCCAGCCATGGCTGAACCAGTAGCGGCCGCCGGTTTCACCACGGGTGAATACCTGCAGGTCATCCGGGCAGTAGAAGCCGCGACGCACGATCAGGCCAATGATCATCATCACCATCCACGGCGTGGTACAGGTGATGATCAGCACGGCGAAAGTCGACACGCTCTGCACCAGGTTGGCAGCGAAACGTCCGATAAAGATGAAGGCAATCGACATCACCCCAATCAGCAGCGTGGCCTTGACCCGCGACAGCAAGCGCGGGAACACGCTGGACATGTCCAGCCCCGTGCCATACAGCGAAGTCGTTCCGGTGGACATGCCGCCGATCACAGCGATCAGGCACACCGGCAGGAAAAACCAGCTCGGCGCCACTGCCAGCAAACCGCCGACATAATTGTTGGCCGCGATGTAGTCCGGTGCCTTGATCGCCACGATGGTCGCGGTGGCCAGGCCGAACAGAAACGGGATCAGGGTGGCGATTTGTGCAGCGACTACCGCCAGCATGATGCGCATTTTCGGCGTCTCACGCGGGATGTAGCGTGACCAGTCACCCAGGAACGCGCCGAAGGAAATCGGGTTGCTCATGGCCACCAACGCAGCACCAATGAACGCGGCCCAGAAACCGGTCTGGCCCATGGCGACCGTGCCGGCAAAGTGACTGTCAAAAGCCGGTGCGAAGGCGAAGATGCCCAGCAAAAACAGCAAGCTCGCAGCCCACACCGCAATACGGTTGACCCACAGCATGAAGCGAAAGCCGTAGATGCACACGGTCAGCACCAGAATCGCGAACACGCCGTAGGCCATGCCCAGGGTCAGGTTAGTTTCCGGCAGGCCGATCAGCCGTTTCGCACCGCCCACCAGCGCGTCGCCTGAACTCCACACTGACAGTGAGAAGAAGGCAATCGCCGTCAGCAGCGACAGGAATGAGCCGACAATCCGCCCGTGCACGCCGAAGTGTGCACCGGAAGATACGGCGTTGTTGGTGCCATTGATCGGCCCGAACAGGCCCATGGGCGCCAGGATCAGCGCGCCCACCAATACGCCCAGCACAATCGCCCAGACGCCGGCCTGGAACGACAAGCCGAACAGCACGGGGAAGGAGCCCAGTACGGCAGTGGCAAAGGTATTGGCACCGCCGAAGATCAGTCGGAACAGATCCTTAGGGCCGGCGGTACGTTCGTGATCCGGGATCTGTTCGACCCCGTTGGTTTCTATTTTTCGAATACTTTTATCGTTGTTTTTATTATTCATGATCAGCTCCGATCACATTGGCTAAGGGGGCGGCAGCCCTTCCGGCATAGCGGACAAATGTTCGTGACAGGCTAGCCACAGGCCTTCTTTTTGTTCTGTGCGAGATCCTTGTCGTTTGAAGACAATGGTCTCGCGTTCCTGGCTAAAAAATTGCTCCCCGTTCATGCGCAGCTCGGTGGCCACGTCATGAATAAAAATCGCCACGTCACCTTGCAGGCTGACAAAGGCGTTGCTCGAGGTGCACGAGAGCACTTCGAACGCCTCGTCCCGACGCCAGCTGTCCCACAACGCCTGGTAGGCATCGCGACTGAGCAGCGGCTGGGGGAGGGTGTAGAACACAAAGCTGGCGTCGCTGCTGAACGCGCCGAAATAAGCGGCGCGATCGTTGCGGGCGAAGGCCGCCACCAGGTCGGCGGCGGCGTGCAGGACTTCTTGCGCGCTCATTAGCGGTGCGCCACGCCAGGCAATACGCAGAGCATCTCGTACAGCAAGTTGGCGCCCAGCAACGAGGTGTTGCCGGTGGTGTCGTAGGGCGGCGAAACTTCTACCAGGTCACAACCAATCAGGTCGAGGCCCTGGCAGCCACGGATGATCTCGATGGCCTGGATGGTGGTCAGCCCGCCGATTTCCGGGGTGCCGGTGCCGGGTGCCCAGGCGGGGTCGATGCCGTCGATATCAAAGCTCAGGTACACCGGGCCGCCGCCGACTTTTTCACGCACTTCGGCCATCAGCGGTGCGAGGGAGTGGTGCCAGCATTCTTCGGCCTGGACCACGCGGAAACCTTGCTTGCGGCTCCAGTTGAAGTCTTCGGCGGTGTAGCCCTGGGCACGCAGGCCAATCTGTACCACGCGGTCGCAGTCCAGCAGACCTTCTTCTACGGCGCGGCGGAAGGTGGTGCCGTGGGCGATTTTCTCGCCGAACATATGGTCGTTGACGTCGGCGTGGGCATCGATGTGCACCAGCCCGACCTTGCCGTGTTTCTTATGGATGGCGCGCAGGATCGGCAGGGTGATGGTGTGGTCGCCGCCCAGGGTCATCGGGATCACATCGTGCTCAAGAATCTCGTCGTAGGCTTCTTCGATGATGCGCACGGCGTCGAGCAGGTTGAAGGTGTTGATCGCTACGTCGCCGATATCGGCTACCGACAGCGAGTCAAACGGTGCGGCGCCGGTGGCCATGTTGTAGGGGCGGATCATCACCGACTCAGCGCGGATTTCACGCGGCCCGAAGCGGGTGCCGGCGCGCAGCGAGGTGCCGATGTCCAAGGGCACGCCGATAAAGGCGGCGTCCAGGCCCTTGGCCGATTGCAGGTGGGGAAGACGCATCATGGTGGCGATGCCGGCAAAGCGCGGCATTTCGTTGCCGCCCAGTGGTTGGTGAAAAATCTTGTCCACGGGAGTGCCTCATCGTTGTTTTGTTTATTAGGGGCCGATTCTGCGAAATACATGGAAACGAAAGAATCGGCAGGGGCAAATACTTAGTTCAGATTTTTCTAAACTATTGCCTGAGGTAAACTCGGTTCAAATGTGGGAGCGGGCTTGCTCGCGAATGCGGTGGATCAGTTGAATCATCTGTGGCTGATGCACCGCATTCGCGAGCAAGCCCGCTCCCACAGGTTTTTGTGTATATCTGGAGAACCGATGGCCAACGCCTTGCCCGACCTGAAACTCCTGCGCATCTTCGTCAGCGTCGTGCGGCACCAGGGATTTGCCAATGCCCAGCACGAGCTCAACCTGTCGACGTCGGCCATCAGCACGTATATGAGCCAGTTGGAGTCGGCGCTGGGCCTGGTGCTGTGCCATCGCGGTCGGGGTGGGTTCAGCCTTACTAGCAAGGGCGAGCTGTTCCATCAGGAGACCTTGCGCCTGCTGGGCGAACTGGAAGGTTTCGAGCAATACGCGGCAGCGTTGAAAGGCGAATTGCGCGGCACGCTAAAGCTCGGCGTGCTCGACTCCACCGTCAGCGACAAAGCCTTGCCGTTCGCCGAAGTGATCGGCGCCTACAGCCTGGAACACCCGGCGGTGCATTTGCATTTGTCGGTGATGAGCCCTTATGAACTGCAGCTCGGTGTACAGGACAACCGCCTGGACCTGGCCATCGGCGCCTTCTCCAATCGCATGAGCGGGTTGATCTACATGCCGCTGTACCGCGAACAGCACTGGTTGTATTGCAGTACCCGCCATCCTTTATTCAACGAACGGCGTATTCCCGAACAAGTGATCACCCAGCAACGCATGGTCGGTCGTGGCTATTGGAGCCAAGCTGAACTGGCGCGGCACGGCTTCAAGCACAGCGCCGCGACGGTGGAGAGTATGGAGGCGCAACTGATCTTGGTGCTCTCCGGCGCCTACATCGGCTACCTGCCCGAGCACTACGCCCAGGCCTGGGCCGACAAGGGCGACCTGCGCGTACTGCTGCCAGCCACCTTCGGCTATCAGGCGCCGTTCTCGATGATCATGCGCCGTGGCCGTAGCCGTGAACCGTTGATCCAGACCTTCCGTGACTTGCTCAAAACCCAGCTCAACCAGGCCTGATAAACATGTCCAGACCCCAATGCTCCCGCTGCCTGCGGCCTGTAACCCATTGCCTGTGCGCGCTGATCCCCAGCCTCGACAGCCGCACACGCGTGTTGCTGCTGCAGCACCCAAGCGAGGTTGGCCATGCGTTGAATACCGCACGGTTGGCGGCGTTGGGTTTGAACAATGCGCAATTGGTGGTGGGCGAGGTGTTTGAGGGCCTGCCGAGTTTGTTGAATGTGCCCGGTTACCAGGCGCGGCTATTGTTCCCCGCCGACGGTGCCCAGCCGTTGCAGGCCTACGCATCGTCCGATGCGCCGCTGCTGCTGGTGATCCCCGATGGCACCTGGCGCAAGGCGCGCAAGATGCTGCACCTCAATCCGTTGCTGGCCGCGTTGCCACGCGTAACCCTGGCTGAGGGCGGCGTATCCCGTTACCGGCTGCGCAAGGCACCGGGGCCTGGGGCGTTGTCGACGGTTGAAGCCATTGTGCAGGCGTTGCAGGTATTGGAAGCGCCGACGTCATTTGAAGCGTTGCTCAAACCTTTTGAGGCCTTGATCGACGGTCAGATTGCAGCGATGGGTGATGAGGTGTTTCAGAGAAACCATGGCGATCGATCCGTTGACACATGATCGGCTTATTCTTTTAGGTCATAAGCACCGCACTTTGCGTGATATGGCGCGCCGGCCTTTCCCGGTATGATGTGCGCCCCGCAGTCTGGATTGCGAATACGCCATGACCTTGCAGTACCCTACAATCGCCGATTGCGTCGGCAACACGCCCCTGGTCCGCTTGCAACGCATGGCGGGTGAAACCAGCAATACCCTGTTGCTCAAGCTCGAAGGGAACAACCCGGCTGGTTCGGTAAAAGACCGCCCGGCGTTGTCGATGATCACCCGCGCCGAGTTGCGCGGGCAGATCAAGCCTGGCGACACCCTGATCGAAGCCACCTCCGGCAACACCGGGATCGCCTTGGCCATGGCCGCCGCGATCAAGGGTTACAAGATGGTGCTGATCATGCCCGACAACGGCAGCGCCGAGCGCAAGGCGGCGATGACCGCCTATGGCGCCGAGTTGGTGCTGGTGACCCAGGAAGAAGGCATGGAAGGTGCCCGCGACCTCGCCGAGCGCATGGCCGCCGAAGGCCGTGGTCAGGTGCTGGACCAGTTCGCTAACGGTGACAACCCTGAGGCGCACTACACCACCACCGGCCCGGAAATCTGGCGCCAGACTGGCGGTACCATCACCCATTTCGTCAGCTCCATGGGCACCACCGGTACCATCATGGGCAATTCGCGCTACCTCAAGGAGCAGAACCCGGCGATCCAGATCGTTGGCCTGCAACCGATGGAAGGCGCGGCGATTCCTGGCATCCGCCGCTGGCCCGAAGAGTATCTGCCCAAGATCTACAACGCGACCCGCGTGGACCGCATCATCGACATGGCCCAGCGTGAAGCCGAAGACACCACTCGCCGGCTGGCCCGTGAAGAAGGCATCTTCTGTGGCGTCTCGTCCGGCGGTGCAGTGGCGGGCATGTTGCGCCTGTCCAAAGAGGTGGAAAACGCGGTGATCGTCGCGATCATCTGTGACCGAGGCGACCGTTACTTGTCGACCGGCATCTTCGACGAACCCAACTGATGGCCAAGCACGAGAGAGGCCTGCGCTTCCAACCGACGGGCGGCAGCCGGGCTCCACAGATTCCTGTGGGCAAGAAGCAGCGCTTGACCATCGAACGCCTGGCCAATGACGGCCGGGGCATCGTGTTCTTTGAAGGGCGCACGTGGTTCGTCAACGGTGCGTTGGCTGGTGAAGAAGTGGAAGCGCGGGTATTGGGCGCCCACGGCAAGATCGTCGAGGCCCGTACCGAGCGTGTGTTCAAGGCCAGTGAATTGCGCCGCCCGGCGCCGTGTGCCCATGTTGGCCGCTGCGGCGGGTGCAGCGTGCAGCACTTGCCCCATGCCGAACAACTTGCCCTGAAACAGCGCATGCTCGCCGAGCAATTGTCGCGGGTGGCGGGTGTCGAACCGCAAGAGTGGGCGGCGCCTTTGAGTGGCCCGGAGTTCGGCTATCGCCGCCGCGCCCGCGTGGCCGTGCGCTGGGATGCAAAGGCGAAGAAACTTGAAGTGGGTTTCCGTGCCGTGGCCAGCCAGGACATCGTCGCGATCGACGATTGCCCGGTGCTGGTACAGGCCTTGCAACCGATCATGCAGCGTCTGCCTAACATGTTGCGTCGTCTGAGCAAGCCGCAGGCCTTGGGGCATGTTGAGTTGTTCAGTGGCACGTCCATTGCGGTGTTGTTGCGACATATGTCGCCTTTGTCCGATGCAGACCTGCAGGTGTTGAAAGAATTTTGCGCCTTCCATGAAGCCCAATTGTGGCTGCATGGCGAGGGCCAGCCGGAGCCGGTCGAGGCCGATTCGGCGTTGGGGTTTCGGTTGGAACAGTGGGACCTGGAGTTGGCGTACCGACCGGGTGACTTCGTGCAGGTAAATGCGGGAGTCAACGAAGCGATGGTGGCCCAGGCCCTGGAGTGGCTGGCGCCGCAGCCCGATGAGCGGGTATTGGATCTGTTTTGTGGCCTGGGCAATTTTGCCCTGCCACTCGCCAAGCAAGTGCGCGACGTGGTGGCAGTGGAAGGTGTGCAGACCATGGTGGACCGGGCGGCCCTCAATGCCGTCAGCAACAATTTGCATAATGCGCAGTTTTTTCAGGCCGATTTGTCCCAGCCTTTGACCGACGCAGAATGGGCCAAACAGGGCTTTTCTGCGGTACTCTTGGACCCACCCCGCGATGGTGCCCTGGAGGTCGTGCGCAAGCTTGCGACCCTCAAGGCCAAGCGCCTGGTGTATGTGTCCTGCAACCCGGCCACGCTGGCGCGGGACACGGTTGAGTTGGTCAAGCAAGGCTACCGGCTAAAACGTGCCGGGATCCTCGACATGTTTCCGCAGACAGCGCATGTCGAGGCCATGGCGTTATTTGAAGCGGGCTAGGATGCCCGTTTAATCCGACTGGCCTGCATTCTCCAAGGCCGTGACCTGCCAGGGAGCGTGTGTAAGCTTTAATAGGTAAAGCAGGTCAGCGATGATTTCTGGCGCATCGAAGGTGCGTCGTAGGGAAGGTAAGCAAGATGGTACAGGTGAGAGCACACCAGCCGATCAACACCGACGGCAGTATCAATCTCGAGGCATGGCTGGATCATGCCGTCAGTGTCGACCCGGCACTGGACCGTGAAGCCTTGAAGGCCGCTTGCGAGTTCGCTCGTGAGTCTGAGCAACAGAACAATGCAGCCAAGAACCTGTGGGCCGAAGGCACTTCAAGCTTTCGCACCGGGCTTGAGATCGCCGAGATCCTCGCCGACCTCAAGCTGGACCAGGATTCGCTGATCGCTGCCGTGCTCTATCGCGGCGTACGCGAAGGGCATATCGCGTTGCCGCTGGTGAGCCAGCGTTTCGGCTCCGTGGTGGCCAAGCTGATCGACGGCGTGCTTCGCATGGCGGCCATCAGCGCCAGCCTCAGCCCGCGCCAGTCCATGGTGCTGGGCACACAGGGCCAGGTGGAAAACCTGCGCAAGATGCTGGTGGCGATGGTCGATGACGTTCGCGTCGCCCTGATCAAGCTGGCCGAACGCACCTGCGCGATTCGTGCCGTGAAGACCGCCGATGACGAGAAGCGCAACCGCGTCGCTCGTGAAGTCTTCGACATCTATGCGCCGCTCGCGCATCGCCTGGGCATCGGCCATATCAAGTGGGAGCTGGAGGACCTGTCCTTCCGTTACCTTGAACCCGACCAATACAAACAGATTGCCACGCTGCTCCACGAGCGGCGGCTTGACCGTGAGCGCTTCATCACCGATGTGATGAACCAGTTGCGCTCCGAGTTGCAGGCCACCGGCGTTGAGGCCGACATCAGCGGCCGCGCCAAACACATCTATTCCATCTGGCGCAAAATGCAGCGCAAGGGTCTGGCCTTCAGCCAGATCTATGACGTGCGTGCCGTGCGTGTGCTGGTGCCGGAAATGCGCGACTGCTACACCGCGCTGGGCATCGTCCACACCCTGTGGCGACATATCCCGAAGGAATTCGACGACTACATCGCCAACCCCAAGGAAAACGGCTATCGCTCGCTGCACACGGCGGTGATTGGCCCCGAAGGCAAGGTGTTGGAAGTGCAGATCCGCACGCACGCCATGCACGAAGAGGCGGAGCTGGGCGTGTGCGCGCACTGGCGCTACAAGGGTACCGACGTCAAGGCCGGTTCCAACCAGTACGAAGAGAAAATCTCCTGGCTGCGACAAGTGCTGGAATGGCACGAAGAGCTCGGCGACATCGGCGGCCTGGCCGAACAGCTGCGGGTGGATATAGAGCCAGACCGGGTTTATATCTTCACCCCTGACGGCCACGCCATCGACTTGCCGAAGGGCGCGACGCCGCTGGACTTTGCCTACCGCGTACACACCGAAATCGGCCATAACTGCCGGGGCGCCAAGATCAACGGGCGCATCGTGCCGCTCAACTACAGCCTGCAGACCGGTGAACAGGTCGAGATCATTACCAGCAAGCACGGCACGCCGAGCCGCGACTGGCTGAACCCGAACCTGGGCTACATCACCACGTCGCGGGCGCGGGCGAAGATCGTCCACTGGTTCAAGTTGCAGGCGCGCGACCAGAACGTTGCTGCCGGCAAAACCCTGCTCGAACGTGAATTGGCACGCTTGGGCTTGCCGCAGGTGGACTTCGACAAGCTGGCCGAAAAGGCCAACATGAAGATCGCCGAAGACATGTTTGCGGCCCTCGGTGCTGGCGACCTGCGTTTGGCGCAATTGGTCAACCTGGCCCAACAACTGGTGGAGCCGGAGCGCGGCAGCGAGCAACTGGAGCTGATCCCACGCAAAGCCACGGGCTACAAGCCGGGCAAGCGTGGCGATATCCAGATCCAGGGCGTGGGCAACCTGATGACGCAAATGGCCGGCTGCTGCCAGCCGTTGCCGGGCGATGCCATCGTCGGCTACATCACCCAGGGCCGTGGCGTGAGCATTCACCGCCAGGACTGCGCCTCGGTGCTGCAACTGGGCGGACGTGAGCCAGAGCGGATCATCCAGGTCAGCTGGGGGCCGGTGCCGGTACTCACTTATCCGGTGGATATCGTGATTCGGGCCTACGACCGTTCAGGCTTGCTGCGTGATGTGTCGCAAGTGCTGCTCAACGAGCGCATCAACGTGTTGGCGGTCAACACCCGCTCGAACAAAGAGGACAACACTGCGTTGATGTCCCTGACCATCGAGATTCCGGGGCTGGACGCATTGGGGCGGTTGCTGGGGCGGATTTCCCAGTTGCCGAACATCATTGAGACACGGCGTAACCGCACACCATGATGTATTCGCTTGAAGACCTGCTGCACCTGATGAACCGCCTGCGGGACCCGCAATACGGGTGCCCGTGGGACATCAAGCAAACCTACGCCACTATCGTGCCGCACACCCTGGAAGAAGCCTACGAGGTCGCCGACGCCATTGAACGCGGCGACTTCGATCACCTGCAAGGTGAGCTGGGCGACCTGTTGTTCCAGGTGGTGTATTACAGCCAGTTGGCGCGGGAAGAAGGGCGCTTTGAATTTGCCGGGGTGATCGACAGCATCACCCGCAAGCTGATCCGCCGCCATCCCCACGTATTTCCTACCGGCGACCTGTATGCGCCGCTGGATGTCCCGCAGTTGAGCGAAGAGCAGGTCAAGCAGCGCTGGGAGCAGATCAAGGCCGAGGAGCGCGCGGAAAAATCCGACGCGCCGGAGCAATTGTCCCTGCTGGATGACGTGCCCACGGCCTTGCCGTCGCTGTCCCGTGCCGCCAAATTGCAAAAGCGCGCCAGCCAGGTCGGCTTTGACTGGCCATCCGCCTTGCCGGTAGTGGACAACGTGCGCGAAGAGCTGGATGAAGTGCTCGAAGCCATGGCTGATAACGATTCGGTGGCCATCGCTGATGAGGTCGGCGACCTGCTGTTTGCGGCGGTCAACCTGGCCCGTCACCTCAAGGTCGACCCGGAAACCGCGCTGCGTGGCGCCAATGCCAAGTTCGAGCGACGCTTCCGATTTATCGAGCAGGCATTGCGCGACACGCACAAACCCATAGAAGATTGCACCCTCGAAGAGTTGGACGCCCTGTGGGGCGAAGCCAAACGTCAGGAAAAGAACGTGTCCAGCTGCGGTTGAGCGGCTGCCTAAGTGAGTAAGCACCATGAGCATTTCCCTTCGCGATCAGTTGCTCAAAGCAGGTCTGGTCAACCAAAAGCAGGCCAAGCAGGTCGGCAAAGAGAAACAGAAACAGCAGCGCCTGGTACACAAGGGGCAGATCGAGGCGGATGACACTCAGGCGCGCCAGGCTGCCGAGGCCAAAGCCGAGAAGGTCAAGCGCGACCAGGAGCTGAACCGTCAGCAGCAGGAAAAAGCCGAAGCCAAGGCCCGCACCGCTCAGGTTAAGCAACTGATCGAGACCTCGCGTCTGCCCAAGCTGACCACCGAGGACTACTACAACTTCGTGGACGACAAGAAGGTCAAGCGCCTGTCGGTCAACACCCTGATGCGTAACAAGCTGAGTAACGGCTCCCTGGCCATCGTGCACCACGGCGGCGGCTACGAGGTGATCCCGCGTGAAGCGGCGCTGAAAATTCAGGAGCGTGCCCCGGAGCGTATCGTGCA
This sequence comes from Pseudomonas cremoris, assembly GCF_014230465.1. Next base: position 488,185 of record NZ_JAAXCY010000001.1, on the reverse strand, counting down.
GCTCAATATCCTGACTGAAAGCCAAGTGCCGGATGAGGATGATCCGTACGCGGCGTACCAGATCCCGGATGACCTGATGTGGTAAGGCTGTAGAAACAACAAACCCCGCTCAAAAGGCGGGGTTTTTATTTCTAGGTACTCCGGCTGCGTGGGCTGGAGTACCTATTGGATTTCAATGCTCAGGAGCTTTCTGCCTGGCGTTTCATCTCAAGCGACTCAAGCTCGTTTTTATAATTATGAGCGTCGCTCTCGTTGTGAAACATGCCGACCAGCAGGTCTTGTTGGTGTACATCCCAGATGTGAATCCCATGGCCCAGCGCTTCGTGGGACATGTGTGCATCGTCGCGTTCAGTTACTTTTACAGTCATCTGCTTGCTCCAATCTCTGGTGGGTCTGCGGCAAGTCGTCGCAGGCCTCTTTTATATGATTTGTTAGCTTGCTAAGTAAACCGACTTTTCGCGCAACAAATACTTGCGGGAAATGCAACAGTGCTGCAGCCCTTTAAAACCGTGACATTGCGTCGCAGGTGCTTGAGTTTTATGACAGAAGTTTCATGTTGGAGTCAGGCTTTAATGCTGTGGTGACCCTGCCATAGCCTTCGCGAGCAAGCCCGCTCCCACAGTAGAAATGCGTTCTAAATGTGGGAGCGGGCTTGCTCGCGAAGGCGGTAGAAGCCTCAAAACAGAACCTCAAGGCGAAAAAAAGCCCCGCATTCAGCGAGGCTCATTTCTTCACACATCAGTGCATCAGCTACCTTTGACAGCCTTACCGTCAACGGTACCGTCCTGCAGCATGATGTTGTATTCCTTGCCGTCAGTCTCGACCTGACGCAGGGCAACCAGGATGCCGCCCTGGTCCTTGGCAAACCACATCTGGGTAATGCGCTTGCTTTGCGTCGGGTCACGCACGCGCTCAACCTTGATCGCGTCAATGGAGCCGACCTTGGTCTGGACCTTTTCCGGGCCGATCACACGGAAGTCGTAGGTGTCGACGTCGGTGCCTTCGACCACGTTGTAGCTCATGCTTTTCTTGCCGGCGGCGACGTCGCGCTGCAGGGCCAACTGGTAGGTCGACTTGTCGAGCATGCCGCTTTGCAGGGCTACGTTGACCGGGTCCTTGTTTTCAAAGCCGGTGACTTTCTTGGCGGTTTGATCGAAGTCCAGATTGATCTTCTTGGCCTTGCCCAGGCCGCCGCGTTCGAAGGTGTAGCTCTTGGGTTGCAGGGTGTCCTTGTCAAACAGGATCACGCTGGTTTCGGTGAGGCTGGCAATCATCATCGAAGCCTTGAAGTTCAAGGTCCAAGTGCCGTCGCCATTCTTGGCCAGGCTGCGTTCAGCTGAACCACTCATGGGCAACTGTTTCCAGTCGGCGGTGTAGCTTACGGAGAAAGGGTGAAGGTCCGCTGCTTGCACGGCAGGCAAGGCAAACAGAGCAAAAGCGAAGAGCAAGGCGCGACGCATAAAATCTCCTAGGTTCGAATCAAGTGGCCGCTGGCCGCAAGTAACTGACCGTCCAATAATGCACCCTGGTCACCAAGAATCAACCGTCCCTCGGCAAACCAGCGAACAGCCAGTGGGTAAATCCTGTGTTCCTGGGTGTGAACCCGTTGCGCAAGTGTCTGCGCCGAGTCGTCAGACTCTACCGGAACCACTGCCTGTACGACCAGAGGCCCGCCATCGAGTTCCTCGGTCACAAAATGCACGCTGCAGCCATGCTCTCTGTCGCCAGCATCGAGCGCGCGCTGGTGCGTGTGCATGCCTTTGTACTTGGGGAGCAGGGAAGGGTGGATATTCAACAGGCGCCCTTCATAGTGCCGCACGAAGTCAGCGCTGAGGATGCGCATGAAACCGGCCAGTACCACGAGTTTGGGCTTGAAGGCGTCGATCAGTTCGACCAAGGCGGCATCGAAGGCTTCGCGGCCTTCGAAGGCCTTGTGATCCAGCGAGCGGGTGTCGATACCCGCGTCCCTGGCGCGTTGCAGGCCGTAGGCGTCGCTGCGGTTGGAGATCACCGCAGCGATGCGCACCGGGCTATCGCCGGTGCGCGTGCTGTCGATCAGGGCCTGCAAGTTACTGCCGGTGCCGGAGAGCAGCACCACGACATCACAGGTCTGGGACATCAATGAGCCTTGAGGTTCTTCAGTTCAACCTGGGCGGCGCCTTCCGGTGCGGTGGCGATCTGGCCGATCACCCAAGGCTGTTCGCCGGCTTCGCGCAACACGTTCAGTGCTGTTTCAACGTGCTCTTGAGCGACGCAGATAACCATGCCTACGCCGCAGTTCAGTACGCGGTGCATCTCGGTTTCGTTGACGTTGCCTTTCTCTTGCAACCAGTCGAATACCGCAGGACGCTGCCAGCTGGCCACGTCGACGATGGCCTGGGCGCCTTTTGGCAGTACGCGCGGGATGTTGTCCAGCAGGCCGCCACCGGTGATGTGGGCCATGGCTTTGACGGCGCCAGTGTCCTTGATCAGCTTGAGCAGAGGCTTGACGTAGATGCGGGTCGGGGCCATCAGCAGGTCGGTCAGCGGCTTGCCGTCGAGTTGGATGTTCTCGATGTCGGCGCCGGACACTTCGATGATCTTGCGGATCAGCGAGTAGCCGTTGGAGTGCGGGCCGGAAGATGGCAGGGCCAGCAGGGCGTCGCCGGCGGCAACCTTGGAGCCGTCGATGATCTCGGCTTTTTCTACAACGCCGACGCAGAAACCGGCCAGGTCGTAGTCTTCGCCTTCGTACATGCCTGGCATTTCAGCGGTTTCGCCGCCTACCAGGGAGCAACCCGACAGCTCGCAACCCGCGCCAATCCCGGTCACAACCTGTGTGGCGGTCTCGACGTTGAGCTTGCCGGTGGCGTAGTAGTCCAGGAAGAACAACGGCTCGGCGCCGCACACCACCAGGTCGTTGACGCACATGGCGACCAGGTCGATGCCGATGCTGTCGTGCTTGTTCAGGTTCAGTGCCAGGCGCAGCTTGGTGCCCACGCCGTCGGTGCCGGAGACCAGTACAGGCTGCTTGTAGCCGGCCGGGATCTCGCAGAGGGCGCCAAAACCGCCCAGGCCGCCCATGACTTCGGGGCGCGCAGTGCGCTTGGCGACGCTCTTGATGCGTTCGACCAATGCTTCACCGGCGTCGATGTCTACACCGGCGTCCTTGTAGCTCAGGGAGGGTTGCTTGCTCATGATCCAGGCCTTTAGGGGGGATTCAGGGGTAACGACCGAGTTGGCGGGGGCTTTTATAAAGGCCACGCCGTTGACGGTCTGCGAAGGCGCGCGATTTTATCAGGCTTGAGGGGCAGCGGCCATCCTCGGGCCGACGGGCAGGGCCATATAGATCAAAAAAGCCGGTTAAAAAAAAGCTATTCGGCTCGGCTTTGGTGCGTATTAAGGTATAGCCTTGAATGCGCTAGCGTTATGACAGTACGAAAACTTACCAAGACCCTGTGAATGTTTTACCGGTCGCTGTGGTCACAGCCTTGCAACACCGGATTCACGCGGTCTGTTCCAGCCGCTAAATTTGTCGTTCGGGAATCTTCCATGCGTCTGTGTAAATTCTTCTTTGTGGGCTGCTTGTCGTTGGTCAGCCTGGCGAGTCATGCCGAAACCCTCAATGGCCTGTATCAAGTTCTGGAACCTGTCAGCAGCCAGTCGCCCCAAGAGCGCGACCAGGCCACCCAGCGTGCCGTGCAAACCCTGGTGATCCGCCTGACCGGTGACGCCAAGGCCGCCGATGGCCCAGGCCTGGCGGCGGTGCGCAAGGACCCGCAACAAATCATCAGCCAGTACGGCTACGACGCAGGGCCGCCCGAAAGCCTGCAGGTGGATTTTGACCCGGTCAGCACTGATCGCGCCTTGCGTGAAGCCGGCCTGTCGATCTGGGGCAGCAATCGTCCGTCGATTCTCGGCTGGTGGCTGAACGATTCCACTGACGGCAGCAGCCTGGTGGGCGATGGCCAGGCTGTCGCGCAAGCACTGCGCCGCGCGGCACAACACCGCGGCTTGCCGCTGCGCCTGCCGTTGGGTGACCTGGAGGAGCAGGTCGTCGCCACCGCACCCAATCTTGAAAGTGCCGATGCCACGCCATTGCGTGCGGCATCCGAACGTTACGGCGCCGATGCGTTGCTGGCCGTGCATGCTCGGCAGGAAGGCAATCAATGGCAAGCCAAGTGGCGCTTGTGGTTGGGCGACAAGAGCGAGCAGGGCACTGCCCAAGGCGCTGACACTGGCGCGGTGGCCGATGCGGTGATGCTGGCGGTCAGCCAGAAACTGGCGCCGCGCTTTGCGGTCAAGCCGGGTGTCAGCACTGAACAGTTGCTGGAAGTGCAGGGCATGACCCTTGAGCGTTACGCCGCGCTGGGCCATCTGCTCGAGCCTTTTGGCGGCCAGCCCCAACGGGTGGACGGCAACCGCATTGTGTATCGCGTCAATGGCAGCGCCGATCAGCTACGTACTCAATTGAGCCTGGCCAAGTTGCAGGAGGTGCCCGCAGGTGAATCGCCGGCTCCACAACCGGTGGTAGAGGGTGCTCAGGCACCGGCCGCACCTGAACCCCAGGCGCAACTGCGTTTTCATTGGTAAATGTTCTTCTATATAGATAGAAGCAAATAAAGGATGGAGTGGTTTATGGCGGATACGCGTCGTTGGGTGTGGCTTGGCGGGATTGTCCTGCTGTGCGGTTTTGTGTTTTTGCTGCATTCGATCCTGACGCCGTTCCTGGTTGCGTTACTGCTGGCCTATCTGTTCGATCCGGTGGTGGATCGCCTGGAAAAAGCTGGCCTGTCGCGTACCTTGGGCGTGGTGGCGGTGTTCGCCTTGTTTACCTTGATCATCACGGCATTGGTATTGGTGTTGGTACCGATGCTGGCCAAGCAACTGTTTCGCCTCTATGAGTTGGCGCCGCAGATGCTTGATTGGTTGCAGCACACGGCAATGCCATGGGCGCAGGCCAAGCTGGGGTTGTCGGATGGGTTCTGGAAGTTCGACAAGGTCAAGGCGGCCATCAGCGAGCATATGGGCCAGACCACCGACATCGTCGGTGTGGTGCTGAGCCAGGCCACTGCATCCAGCCTGGCGCTGATCGGCTGGTTGACCAACCTCGTGTTGATCCCGGTGGTGGCGTTCTACCTGCTGCGCGACTGGGACATCATGATGGCCAAGATCCGCAGCCTGCTGCCGCGTAACCGTGAGGAGCAAATCGTCTCCCTGGCCGGAGAGTGCCATGAGGTGCTGGGCGCGTTCGTGCGTGGCCAATTGTTGGTGATGTTGGCGCTGGGGATCATCTACGCAGCGGGCCTGATGGCTATCGGCCTGGAGCTGGGCCTGTTGATCGGCCTGATCGCTGGCCTGGCCGCTATCGTGCCGTACATGGGCTTTGTTATCGGTATCGGCGCGGCCTTGGTGGCCGGGTTGTTCCAGTTCGGTGGCGACTTGTACCCGATGCTCGGGATTGTCGCGGTGTTCATGGTCGGCCAGGCGTTGGAAGGCATGGTGCTGACGCCGTTGTTGGTGGGGGACCGGATTGGTCTGCACCCGGTGGCGGTGATCTTCGCGATCCTGGCGGGCGGTGAGCTGTTTGGGTTTACGGGCATCTTGCTGGCACTGCCGGTGGCGGCGGTGATCATGGTGCTGGTGCGTCATGTGCACGATCTGTACAAGGATTCGGATGTGTACACCGGGGTGGAAGACCCCGACCTGTAACCGTTGCGTAACAAACCCGGCCTTGGCCGGGTTTGTTGTTTCTGGGACATTGCGTCAAACAATCTGCAAAAAAACCTGCAAGTTAACGCAAACCTTTGATTTTGCTTGTGGTCTGCTGCATTGTGCGCCCGGCGTCACGGGTATAAACTTTGCAAACTTTACACAGAGGCCACTAACGGTTCGTTTGGAGCCGTTCAGTCAGCATGAAACCGATTCAGCTGCCCTTAGGTGTGCGTCTGCGTGATGACGCCACCTTTATCAACTACTACCCAGGCGCCAATGCCGCTGCACTCGGCTATGTCGAGCGGCTATGCGAAGCCGACGCCGGGTGGACCGAAAGCCTGATCTACCTGTGGGGCAAGCACGGCGTAGGGCGTACCCACCTGTTGCAGGCCGCGTGCCTGCGTTTCGAGCAGATGGGCGAGCCGGCGGTCTACTTGCCTCTGGCAGAGTTAATGGACCGTGGCATTGGAATTTTCGACCATCTTGAGCAATACGAGCTGGTCTGCCTGGATGACCTGCAGGCCATCGCCGGCAAGGCGGAATGGGAAGAAGCGCTGTTTCACCTGTTCAATCGCCTGCGTGACAGCGGTCGGCGCTTGCTGATTGCGGCATCGACCTCCCCACGGGAGTTACCGATCAAGCTGGCCGACCTCAAGTCGAGGATGACCCTGGCGCTGATCTTCCAAATGCGCCCGTTGTCCGACGAAGACAAATTGCGTGCCCTGCAGTTGCGTGCTTCTCGTCGCGGCCTGCACCTCACCGACGAAGTTGGGCATTTTATCCTCACCCGTGGCACCCGCAGCATGAGCGCGTTGTTCGATTTGCTCGAACAGCTCGACCAGGCGTCTTTGCAGGCCCAGCGCAAGCTGACCATTCCCTTCCTGAAAGAAACCCTCGGCTGGTAGGCAGCCCTTTGTTTTTGGGGCTTTCGGCAAATTCCAGGCGTCAGAAAACCTGCGTTTTAGCCGGTTTGGCCACGCAAAAGGCAGGTAAAAGGTGTTAAGGGCTTAGATGTCATAGTCCAAACAAGAAGTCACATAGATCGCGATTGAATTTGCAAATCGATCCGATAGTGGGCATAGTCTCGACTTCTTTACATATCAGCCACGGTCGTGCCCATGCTAAATCGCTTCGCACCCCTCGTGCCTCTCGCACTCGTTACCCTGTTGTTTGGTTGCGCCTCCCACCCTCAACAAGTGGCAGAGCAGCAAAAATCCCAGCAACAGTCCCAGGCAAAATTCGTCGCTTCCCAATCTTCGACTGTTTATGAAGAAGAAGTGGCAACCGAGACAGAATTGGCCAACTTTGCCGGCAGCAAGCCTTATCAGCTTCCAGTTCTGGCCGACAGCATCCTCGAACGCGGCATGTCCCTGATCGGTACCCGTTACCGTTTCGGCGGTACCTCCGAAGCCGGTTTCGACTGCAGCGGTTTCATCGGCTACCTGTTTCGTGAAGAAGCTGGCATGAACCTGCCACGCTCCACTCGCGAAATGATCAACGTGAATGCACCGTTGGTCGCACGCAACAACCTCAAGCCCGGTGATCTGCTTTTCTTTAGTACTGCTGGTCGTGGCCGTGTGAGCCATGCCGGTATCTACTTGGGCGATAACCAGTTTATCCACTCCAGCAGCCGTCGCAGTGGCGGTGTTCGAGTCGACAACCTGGGTGACAGCTACTGGAGCAAAACCTTCATCGAAGCCAAGCGCGCACTCGCCATGGCCCCGACTACGGTTACCGCTAGCAAGTAAACTTAAAGTGATACTTGAAGTTTGACGTGTAAGCGCTAGAATCCCTGGATATTGTTGGAATCCGTTCGCGCGAGCTTTGCTTGCGCGTTCTGGTTTTCAGCGTTCGGCAGCGAAAGCCGCATCCAGACCAGGATTGTTCTGCACATGTCGACCTCGGCCCGCCTGATCCTTATTCTCTGCGCCGCGCTCATCAGCGCCTGCGCAAGCCGTCCCCCACCCGCGCCCGTGGCAGTCAAGCCCAAGCCGGTGTTCAACTATTCCACCCAGAATTACTCGCCTGCTGCCGAAGACGTGCTCTTCCGCGCGCTGGGCCTGGTCGGCACCCCTTATCGATGGGGCGGTAATACGCCAGACTCAGGCTTTGATTGCAGTGGCCTGATCGGTTTTGTTTTCCGCGATGCCGCCGGGATCTCCCTGCCGCGCACCACCCGCGAATTGATCGTGATGCGCGCCCAGGATGTCAGCGAGCAGAACCTGCAGACTGGCGACTTGCTGTTCTTCGCCACCGGTGGTGGCTCCCAGGTCAGTCATGCTGGGATCTACGTGGGTGAGGGTCGCTTCGTACATGCACCGCAAACCGGCGGAACGGTGAAGCTGGATACCTTATCCAAGGCGTATTGGCAGAATGCGTACCTGAGTGCCAAACGCGTTTTGCCAGGCAACTTGGCGCGTAATCCCTGAACTAGACAAATCCAAATGTGGGAGCGGGCTTGCTCGCGAATGCACAGTGTCAGTCACCGAATATATTGACTGACCCACCGCATTCGCGAGCAAGCCCGCTCCCGCATTGGTTTTGTGGTGGCTTTAATTGACGCTCCACCCCCAACCCACTACCCTTCGCGACTTGTTCCAGGTGCTCTGTGACCCATGGGTCGACAGAGTGAAACAGGGAAGCCGGTGAGTGAGCGCACTTGTACACAGTGCTGCCGCGATTCCGGCGCTGCCCCCGCAACGGTAAATGAGTCAAGGCGCTGCCTTTTGCCACTGTATCGCCTGCGATATGGGAAGGCGCAACGTCGGCTTGCTCTCCAGATAGAGCGCCACTCATGAGCCCGGAGACCGGCCCGGAGCATCCAACAGCATCACGGTGGGCGATGCTTGGCTGTCTGTATTGTCTTTTTCCTGCCCGCCGTTTTTGTCCAGCCCCAACGGAGAGCTGCCATGACTGATTCCCCCGACCGTGACGAACGCCACCTGGCGCGCATGCTGCGCAAGAAAGCCGTGATCGACGAGCGCATCGCCAATTCCCCCAATGAATGCGGTTTGCTGCTGGTGCTGACCGGCAACGGCAAAGGCAAAAGCAGCTCCGCGTTCGGCATGCTCGCCCGGGCCATGGGCCACGGTATGCAGTGCGGCGTGGTGCAGTTCATCAAGGGTCGCAACAGCACTGGCGAGGAATTGTTCTTCCGTCGCTTCCCTGAGCAAGTGCGCTTTCACGTGATGGGCGAAGGTTTCACCTGGGAAACTCAGGACCGTCAACGCGACATCGCCGCCGCCGAAGCGGCCTGGGCGGTGTCCCGTGAGTTGCTGCAAGACCCTTCCATTGGCCTGGTCGTGCTGGACGAGCTGAACATCGCCCTCAAGCACGGCTACCTCGACCTGGACCAGGTACTGAGTGACCTGCAAGCCCGCCCACCGATGCAACACGTGGTGGTCACCGGCCGTGGCGCCAAGCCTGAATTGATCGAAATGGGCGACACCGTCACCGAAATGGGCATGCTCAAGCACGCGTTCCAAGCCGGTATCAAGGCACAGAAGGGCGTCGAACTTTGAATCAGCCCCGTCACTGCCCGGCCGTATTGATCGCCGCACCGGCATCCGGCCAAGGCAAAACCACCGTCACCGCAGCCCTTGCCCGCTTGCACCGCAATCTGGGGCGCAAGGTGCGCGTGTTCAAATGCGGGCCGGACTTCCTCGACCCGATGATCCACGAGCGCGCCAGCGGTGCGCCGGTGTATCAGTTGGACATGTGGATGGTGGGCGAGCAGGAAAGTCGCCGCCTGTTGTGGGAAGCAGCAGGGGAGGCCGACCTGATCCTGATCGAAGGGGTGATGGGGTTGTTCGACGGCACACCTTCCAGCGCTGACCTGGCGCGCCACTTCGGCGTGCCGGTACTGGGTGTGATCGACGGCACCGCCATGGCGCAGACGTTTGGTGCGCTGGCCCTCGGCCTGGCCCGTTATCAGCCGGACTTGCCGTTCGCCGGGGTGCTGGCCAACCGCGTCGGTACCTTGCGTCATGCGCAACTGCTGGAAGGCAGCCTCACCGAAGGCCTGCGTTGGTACGGTGCGTTGTCCCGCGAGACTGGGATCGAATTGCCAAGCCGTCATTTGGGCCTGGTACAAGCCAGCGAACTGAATGACCTCGACGTGCGCCTGGACGCCGCGGCCCAAGCCTTGGGCAGCAGCTGCGAAGTCGCGCTGCCGCCGCCAGTAACTTTTGCTGCGCCGGAAGAAATCGTCGCCGAGCCGTTGCTCGACGGCGTGCGCATTGCCGTGGCTCGTGACGAAGCCTTTGCCTTCACCTACGGCGCCAGCCTCGACCTGTTGCGGGCGATGGGCGCTGAGTTGCGCTTCTTCTCGCCGATCCACGATCGCGAATTGCCTGACGCCGACAGCCTCTATCTGCCCGGTGGTTACCCGGAACTGCACCACAAGGCACTGTCGGAAAATACCCCGATGCTCGACGCCATCCGCGCTCACCACGCGGCCGGCAAGCCGTTGCTCGCTGAATGTGGCGGCATGCTCTATCTGCTGGATTCGCTCACCGATGTAGAGGGCATCCGTGCCGAACTGGTCGGCCTGCTGCAGGGCGATGCGGTGATGCAGAAAAAGCTGGCGGCGCTGGCGCTGCAAAATGTTGAGTTGCCCGAAGGCGTGCTGCGGGGTCATACCTATCACCACTCGTTGACCAGTACCGAGTGGCAACCGATTGCTCGTGGCGTGAGTCCCAATGGCGGGCGTGGCGCCGAGGCGGTGTATCGGCAGGGACGGATGACGGCTTCCTACGTGCACTTTTACTTTCCGTCCAATCCTGCGGCGGTGGCTGCACTGTTTGCGCCATGACTGATAACGCCTTCCCCCAAGCCGACCGTGACGCCGTCTACCGCGCTATCGCCGAACGCCGCGACATGCGCCACTTCAGCGGCGGCACGGTTGCCCCTGAGTTGCTGCATCGCCTACTTCAGGCCGCCCACCAGGCGCCCAGTGTGGGCCTGATGCAGCCGTGGCGTTTTATCCGTATCAGCGACCGCCAATTGCGTGGCCAGATCCAGCATCTGGTGGAAGAAGAACGCGTACGGACCGCCGAAGCGCTGGGCGAACGCTCCGATGAGTTCATGAAACTCAAGGTCGAAGGTATCCACGACTGCGCCGAAGTGCTGGTGGCCGCGCTGATGGATGATCGCGAGCGCCACATCTTTGGTCGCCGTACGTTGCCGGAAATGGACATGGCCTCACTGTCCTGTGCCATCCAGAATCTGTGGCTGGCAGCCCGAGTCGAAGGCCTCGGCATGGGCTGGGTCTCGCTGTTCGAGCCCCAGGCCCTTGCCGATCTACTGGGCCTGCCGCCTGGTGCCAAACCCCTGGCCGTGCTGTGCCTGGGGCCGGTAACCGAGTTCTACCCGGCACCGATGTTACAGCTCGAAGGCTGGACCGAGCCTCGGCCGCTGAGTGACATGTTGTATGAGAATACGTGGGGAGTGAGTCAATGAGTGTGGCCTTGCTGTGTGTCGCGGCAGTGGCGCTGGATGCGCTGCTGGGCGAGCCCAGGCGCTGGCATCCGCTGGTGGCGTTCGGCAATTTCGCCGGGCGCATCGAGCAACGTTTCAACACCGGTGGCCGGGGCTGGCGCAGCCATGGCGTGACCGCCTGGTTTATCGCGGTGGTGCCGCTGACCTTGCTGGCTACTGCGTTGTCGTGGGCGCCGTATATCGGCTGGGCACTGGAGATTCTTGCGCTGTATTGCGCCCTCGGCATGCGCAGCCTTGGCGAACATGTGATCCCGGTGGCCCAGGCGCTGCGCAGTGATGACCTGGACGAAGCCCGCAAACGCGTGAGCTATCTGGTGAGTCGCCAGACCAGTGAGCTGGACCGTACTGAAGTCGCTCGCGCCGCCACCGAGTCGGTGCTGGAAAACGGCAGCGATGCGGTATTTGCCGCGTTGTTCTGGTTTGTCGTCGCCGGGGTGCCGGGTGTGGTGCTTTATCGCCTGAGCAATACCCTCGACGCCATGTGGGGCTATCGCAACGAACGCTTCGAGCGTTTCGGCTGGGCCGCGGCCAAAATCGACGACGTGTTGAACTACATTCCCGCACGCTTGGTGGCGTTGACCTACGCCTTGCTCGGCAAAACCCGACTGGCTCTTAAATGCTGGCGCACCCAAGGACCAACATGGGACAGCCCGAACGCGGGTCCGGTAATGGCAGCGGGCGCGGGTGCGCTGGGCGTCGAGTTGGGTGGCCCGGCGATCTACCACGGCGAAGTGCATCAGCGCCCGCAACTGGGTGAGGGCCCTGCGGCGGATGCAGACGCCATCGACCGGGGCTGGCAACTGGTGCAACGCGGCGTATGGTTGTGGCTGCTGATCCTGTGCGCGGGGGCGCAATTCTATGCTTGAACACGGTGGTCGACTGCGCAAGGCGGCGATTCAATACGGGATCGCCGAGGCCGACTGGCTGGACCTGTCCAGCGGTCTGGCGCCCTGGCCCTTCCCAATTCCCGAGATTCCACTACGGGCCTGGGCGCGCTTGCCGGAAACCGACGACGGCTTGGAACAGGCAGCGAGCGAGTATTACGGCGCCGCGCACTTGCTGCCGGTAGCGGGTTCCCAGGCGGCGATCCAGTTGCTGCCGCGCCTGCGCCGTGCGGGCAAGGTCGGTGTGTTGTCGCCATGCTACGCCGAACACGCCGAAGCCTGGCGCCGTGCCGGTTATGTGGTGCGTGAAGTGCAAGAGCAGGAAGTCGATTTTTTCCTAGATAGCCTCGACGTGCTGGTGGTGGTCAATCCCAATAACCCCACCGGCTTGAGCCTGACGCCGCAGCGTCTGTTGGACTGGCATACCCGCCTGGCCCAGCGCGGCGGCTGGCTGGTGGTGGACGAAGCCTTCATGGATGTGACGCCACAGTTGAGCCTGGCGAGCGAGGCCCATCAGGTTGGCCTGATTGTGCTGCGTTCATTCGGCAAGTTTTTCGGTTTGGCCGGTGTACGGCTGGGCTTTGTGTTGGCAGAACGCAAGTTGCTCAAGTTGCTGGCTGAACAGGTCGGACCGTGGGCCGTCAGCGGGCCGACCCGCGTAGTGGGCAAAGTGTGTCTGCGTGACTTCGCCGGGCATGCGCGGCAACGCGCGCGGTGCCTCGAGGCCGGCCAGCGTTTGTTTGCGTCTCTCGAGCGTCATGGTTTTCAACCCCAGGGCGGATGCGCGTTGTTCCAATGGCTGATCACCCCGCACGCCGAGCGCATGCATGAGTTCATGGCGCAACGCGGGATTCTGCTGCGTTTGTTCGTCCACGACAGCAGCCTGCGTTTTGGCCTGCCCGACACCGAGGCCGATTGGTTGCGACTCGACAACGCCCTGGCCGCCTATAAGGAGGCCACATGAGTACGCTGATGGTGCAAGGCACCACCTCCGACGCAGGCAAGAGCACCCTGGTGACCGCGCTGTGCCGCTGGCTGGTGCGCCAGGGTGTGGCGGTGGCACCTTTCAAACCGCAAAACATGGCCCTCAACAGTGCCGTGACAGCCGAGGGCGGTGAAATCGGCCGCGCCCAGGCGGTACAGGCCCAAGCCGCCAACCTGGCGCCGCATACCGATATGAACCCGGTGTTGCTCAAGCCCAACAGTGACACCGGCTCCCAGGTGATCATCCACGGTCGCGCCGTGACCAGCATGAACGCCGTGGCCTATCACGATTACAAAGCCATCGCGATGCAAGCCGTGCTGGCCTCCCATACGCGGTTGAGCCAAGCCTATTCAGTGGTGATGGTGGAAGGCGCGGGTTCCCCGGCAGAGATCAACCTGCGCGCCAATGACATCGCCAACATGGGGTTTGCCGAGGCGGTGGATTGCCCGGTGTTGTTGATTGCCGATATCAACCGTGGCGGCGTGTTCGCTCATTTGGTGGGCACCCTGGAGTTGCTTTCGCCCAGTGAGCAGGCGCGGGTCAAAGGCTTCATCATCAACCGCTTTCGTGGCGATATCGCGCTGCTGCAACCGGGGCTGGACTGGTTGGAAGCGCGCACCGGCAAACCGGTGGTGGGCGTGTTGCCCTACGTGATGGACCTGCACCTGGAAGCCGAAGACGGCATCGACCGGCGCCAGACCGACAAGGCCGCCCAAGTGCTCAAGGTGGTGGTCCCGGTGTTGCCGCGTATCAGCAACCACACGGATTTCGACCCGCTGCGCCTGCACCCCCAAGTGGATTTGCAGTTTATCGGCCCAGGCCAATCGATTCCGGCTGCCGACCTGATCATCCTCCCAGGCTCGAAAAGCGTACGCAGCGACCTCGCGTACCTACGCGCCAACAGCTGGGACACCGCCGTGGCGCGGCACCTGCGCTACGGCGGCAAGGTGTTGGGTATTTGTGGCGGCTTGCAGATGCTGGGTGAGCACGTCCATGACCCGCTCGGCCTGGAGGGGCCTGCCGGTTCCAGCGATGGCCTGGGGCTGCTGGCGTTCAGCACCACGCTGGAAGAAGAAAAGCAGCTACGCAATGTGCGCGGGCGTTTGTTGTTGGAAGACGCCGAAGTCAGCGGGTACGAGATTCATGCGGGCGTGACGTCCGGTCTCGCGTTGGAACACGCGGCCGTGCTTTTGGATGATGGCCGTAGCGACGGCGCGCAGAGCGCAGACGGGCAGATCCTCGGCACCTACCTGCACGGCCTGTTTGAAACGCCGGCTGCCTGCGGTGCCCTGTTGCGTTGGGCGGGTTTGCAGGATGTGCAGGCAGTGGATTACCACGCTCTGCGAGAGCGCGATATCGAGCGCTTGGCGGACCTTGTGCAACACCATCTGGACACTGACCTGCTGCGCGACCTATGTGGGATTTGATGATCCCTTGTGGGAGCTGGCTTGAGTATAAAGGTGTAACCCCATGCTCCAACTGATCCTCGGCGGCGCCCGTTCCGGTAAAAGCCGCCTCGCCGAAAAGCTCGCCAGTGACAGCGCGCTGCCGGTCATCTATATCGCCACCAGCCAACCGCTCGACGGCGAGATGAATGAACGCGTTGCCCTGCATCGCCAGCGCCGGCCCGACCACTGGGGCTTGATCGAAGAGCCTGTCGAACTGGCGCGGGTGCTGCGGGAACATGCTGCACCCGACCGCTGCCTGCTGGTGGATTGCCTGACCCTGTGGCTTACCAACCTGCTGATGCTCGACGATCCAGCTCGGCTGGCGGCGGAGCGCGACCATCTGTTGGAAACCCTGGCCTCGCTGCCAGGTGAAATCATTTTTGTCAGCAACGAGACCGGTTTGGGTGTCGTGCCGCTGGGCGAATTGACTCGCCGCTATGTGGATGAAGCCGGTTGGCTGCATCAAGCCTTGGCCGAGCGGTGTCAGCGTGTTGTCCTGACGGTTGCCGGCCTGCCCCTGACTTTGAAAGGTATTGCGTTATGACTGACACCTGGTGGCTCAACCCTTGTAAGGCCATTGACTCTGCTGCGTACGAACAAGCCTTGGCACGCCAGCAACAATTGACCAAGCCGGCCGGATCTCTCGGTCAGTTGGAAGCGCTGGCGGTGCAGTTGGCGGGCTTGCAAGGCAAGGTCAAACCCTCGGTGGATCAACTGTGGATCGCCATTTTTGCCGGTGACCATGGGGTGGTGGCGGAAGGTGTGTCGGCGTTTCCCCAGGAAGTGACTGGCCAGATGCTGCATAACTTTGTCACCGGCGGCGCGGCCATCAGCGTGTTGGCGCGGCAACTGGATGCGCAATTGGAAGTGGTCGACCTTGGCACAGTCACGCCATCGCTGAGTTTGCCCGGCGTACGCCACCTGAATATCGGCGCGGGCACCGCCAACTTCGTCAACGGCGCGGCGATGACCGAGGCGCAAGGGCAACTGGCCCTGCAAGCCGGTCGTGACAGTGCCCGTCGCGCGTTGGAAGGCGGGGCGCAGCTGTTTATTGGGGGCGAGATGGGCATCGGCAACACCACGGCCGCCAGTGCGCTGGCCTGCGCGCTGCTCGATTGCCAAGTCAGCGACCTGACCGGCCCGGGCACAGGGTTGAATGCTCAAGGCGTCAGCCACAAGGTTGCCGTGATCGAGCGCGCACTGGCCTTGCACGCCGGGCAGCGCGGTGATGCCCTGCAAACCCTGTTCAATCTCGGTGGTTTCGAAATCGCTGCATTGGTGGGCGCCTATCTGGCCTGCGCACAGGAGGGCATCGTGGTGCTGGTGGACGGGTTTATCTGCACGGTCGCGGCCCTGGTCGCCACGCGATTGAATCCGGCCAGTCGTGAATGGCTGGTGTTCGGCCACAAAGGGGCTGAGCCGGGCCATCGCCATGTGCTGCAAAGCCTCGACGCGCAACCGTTGCTGGAGCTGGGCTTGCGCCTGGGCGAGGGCAGTGGCGCGGCGTTGGCGGTGCCATTGTTGCGTCTGGCCTGCGCGCTGCACGGCCAGATGGCGACCTTTGCCGAAGCCGCCGTGGCAGACCGCCCGGCATGACTACCTTGCACCTGGACTTGTTGCGCCACGGCGAAACCGAGCTGGGCGGCGGCCTGCGTGGCAGCCTGGACGACGCGCTCACCGCCAAGGGCTGGGAGCAGATGCGTACCGCTGTGCTGGTGAAGGGGCCTTGGGACCGTTTGGTCAGTTCGCCGTTGCAGCGTTGTGCGCGGTTTGCCGAGGAGTTGGGTGCACGGCTGAACCTACCGGTGAGTGTTGAAAAGGACCTGCAGGAACTGCACTTTGGCGCTTGGGAGGGGCAGAGTGCGGCAGCGCTGATGGAAACCGACGCCGAGGCGTTGGGGCTATTTTGGGCTGACCCCTACAGCTTTACACCGCCGGACGGCGAGCGTGTCACGGACTTTTCCGATCGAGTTCTGGGCGCTATCGCACGCTTGCATCAGACCTATGCCGGCGAGCGCGTGCTGCTGATCAGCCATGGCGGCGTGATGCGTTTGCTATTGGCCCGGGCGCGCGGTTTGCCTCGCGAGCAATTGCTGAATGTCGAGGTCGGCCACGGCGGCTTGTTCAGCTTGCGGGTTGAGGCTGGCGGTGTGTTGAAGGAAGGAGTCTGAGGATGCTGCCGTTCTGGATCGCCCTGCAATTTCTGAGCAGCCTGCCCATTCGCCTGCCAGGTATGCCGCAGCCGCAGGAACTGGGGCGTTCGCTGTTGTTTTACCCGTTAGTCGGCTTGCTGTTCGGCATGTTGTTGTGGGGCCTGAACGCAGTGCTGATGGGATCGCCATTGCTACTGCATGCTGCGTTGCTGCTGACGGCCTGGGTGCTGCTCAGTGGTGGCCTGCACCTGGATGGTCTGGCGGACAGTGCCGATGCCTGGCTGGGCGGCTTCGGCGACCGCGAGCGTACCCTCACCATCATGAAGGACCCACGCAGCGGGCCGATTGCGGTGGTCACGCTAGGGCTGGTGTTGCTGCTTAAGTTCACTGCGCTGGTAGCCTTGATCGAGCAACATAACGGCGCGGCATTGATCCTGGCGCCGTTGATCGGGCGCGCATCGATGTTGGCGCTGTTTCTGACCACACGTTATGTACGTGCGGGAGGATTGGGCCAGGCACTGTCGGATCATTTACCGAGAGTTGTCGGCCAACAGGTGCTAGTCCTCAGTGGTCTGGCGTGTATCCTGATCGGCGGTTTCAGCGGCGGGATCGCCGTACTGCTCGCGGCATTGTGTTTTGTTGCCTTGCGCCACCTGATGGTCAAACGCCTCGGCGGCACCACCGGCGACACTGCTGGCGCCTTGTTGGAACTGCTGGAAGTCGCGGTGTTGGTCGGCTTGGTGTTGTAACACTTTCTTGCATTCTCTTAATCGCGGGTATATACACGTTCCATGCTTGCCTCCCAATGTTTATGTACCAACCTGCGTCGCGCCGCTCGTGGCGTCAGCAGGCATTATGACGGCGCTCTCGACGGCTTCGGGATCAACGTTGCCCAGTATTCTTTGCTGTGCAACTTGCAGCGTCTGGATCAGCCGAGCATCTCTAGCCTGGCGGAAGCCATGGGGCTGGATCGCAGCACCTTGGGGCGCAACCTGCGGGTGCTGGAGGGCGAAGGCCTGGTGCAACTGGTGGAAGGCGACGACCTGCGCAACCGCCTGGTGCTGTTGACCGAAGCGGGTGAAGAACGACTGGCCGCCGCGTTACCGGCCTGGGAAGCGGCACAGCAGAAACTGATCGATCAACTCGGCGCAGAAAAACGCGAAACCTTGTTGGCCTTGCTGGACGAACTCGCCTGAACGCGAGTTTGTTCAAATACAAGCGGGTATATACCCGCGAGCGGAGAATAAGAAATGACCTCGATGTGGCGCACCAGTGGCTGGATTCTTGTGGGGAGTGCGCTGATCCTGGCGTTGTCGTTGGGCGTGCGGCATGGTTTCGGCCTGTTCTTGGCACCGATGAGCAGCGAATTCGGCTGGGGCCGTGAGACGTTTGCCTTCGCCATTGCCTTGCAGAATCTGATCTGGGGCTTGGCACAACCCTTTACCGGTGCGTTGGCTGACCGTTTCGGCGCGACCAAGGCCGTGTTTGTCGGCGGTGTGTTGTACGCGGCCGGCCTGGTGTTGATGGGTATGTCCGATTCGGCGGTGTCGTTGTCCCTGAGTGCAGGCTTGCTGATTGGTATCGGCCTGTCCGGCACGTCGTTCTCGGTGATTCTCGGCGTGGTTGGCCGCGCCGTGGCGCCAGAAAAACGCAGCATGGCCATGGGGATCGCCAGTGCTGCAGGTTCCTTTGGTCAGTTTGCGATGGTGCCGGGCACGCTCGGCTTGATCAGCTGGTTGGGCTGGTCGGCTGCCCTGCTGGTGTTGGGCCTGATGGTTGCGCTGATTTTGCCGCTGGTGAGCATGCTCAAGGACCGACCGCTACCGGTCATGGCCGGGCAGCAAACCCTGCGTGAAGCTCTGAAGGAAGCCTGTTCCCACTCTGGGTTCTGGCTGTTGGCCTTTGGCTTTTTCGTCTGCGGTTTCCAGGTGGTGTTTATCGGTGTGCATTTACCGGCGTACCTGGTGGACCAGCATTTGCCCGCCACGGTTGGCACCACGGTGCTGGCGTTGATCGGCCTGTTCAATATCTTCGGCACCTACACCGCCGGCTGGCTCGGTGGGCGCATGTCCAAGCCGCGCTTGCTCACGGGGTTGTACCTGTTGCGTGCGGTGGTGATTGTGCTGTTCCTGTGGGCGCCGGTCACTGAAGTCACGGCCTACCTGTTCGGCATGGCCATGGGCTTCCTGTGGCTGTCCACTGTGCCACTGACCAACGGCACGGTCGCGACGCTGTTCGGTGTACGAAACCTCTCCATGCTCGGTGGGATCGTGTTCCTGTTTCACCAGCTCGGTTCGTTCCTTGGCGGCTGGTTGGGCGGGGTGGTCTATGATCGAACCGGTAACTACGATTTGATTTGGCAGGTGGCGATTCTATTGAGCCTGCTCGCGGCGGCCTTGAACTGGCCGGTGCGAGAGCGGCCAGTGGCCCGACTGCAGGCGCAGATGGAGGCGGCATGAGCATAGCGGCACGGGGTTTGATCATTGCTGCGGGGTTGGTTCTGGTGCTGCTGGCCTGGTGGGGCTGGCAACACGGCGGCCTGGCATTGATGCAACTGGGCATGTCGATCTGTTAACGTCGTGACCTGATCACTTTCAAGGACACACGACATGCAAATGCGCTGGCTCGCTGTACCCGTGCTGGTGGCCATTGGCAGTGCCGCGATGGCTGCCGATTGCCCGCCGTTGCTGGAAGGCCAATTGCCCAAGTTGCGCGCCAAGGAATCCATCGACCTGTGCCAGCGTTTTGCCGGCAAGCCCCTGGTGATCGTCAATACGGCTAGCTTCTGTGGGTTCGCGCCGCAATTCAAAGGCCTTGAAGCGTTGTATCAGCGTTACAAGGGCGAAGGGCTGGAGGTGATCGGCGTGCCGTCCGATGACTTCAAGCAAGAGGCCAAGACCGGCGAGGAAACCGCCAAGGTGTGCTACGTGAATTACGGCGTGACCTTCACCATGACCGAACCGCAGAAGGTCAAGGGGCCCGATGCAGTGCACCTGTTCAAGGTATTGGCGCAGCAGAGCAATGCGCCGAAGTGGAACTTCTACAAGTATGTGGTGGATCGGCAGGGCAAGGTGATTGCCAATTTCTCCAGTTTGACCAAGCCGGACAGCCCGGATTTGATCGAGGCGGTGGAGAAGGCGTTGGCTTCGAAGCCTTGATTGTCAGCGATTAAAAAGCCCCGCTTCCTTTGCAGGAGAGCGGGGCTTTTTTATGCGACGTTGGATTAGAACTTGTACGTCACGCCCAGGCCGAAGCCGTTGGCGCTGTTTTCGTACTTGGACGCGTAGGTCTGGCCCAGCGCGTTCTGTTTGTTGACCTTGATAGGCTCTTCCTTGAGGTAGGAGTAGGCCAGGTCGACAGTCATGTTATCCATCACGGCATAGCCCAAGCCAACGCTGAAGATTGTCCGGTCACCGGTAGGAATGCGCGGCGAACGGTCAGTGTTGTTGGTTGGTGACTGGTCCCAGGTCAGGCCGGTACGCAGTACCACTTGCTTGGTGACTTGGTACGAGGTGCCAATCGCGTAGGCCCAAGTATCGTGCCAGTTCTGCGGCTCGGAAATCTGGCCGACGATGCGAGGTGCCAGACCGCCACCGGTAGCTGCCGTAACACCTTCGTTGTTGACGGTGATGTCTTTCAGGCGGCTCCAGCGAGTCCAGGTTGCACCGCCGTACAGTTTCCAGGCGTCGCTCAGGTCTTGGGTGACCGAAGCATCCCAGGATTCTGGGGTGTCGACTTTCAGCGAAGCGTCGTAACGAGCGCCTGCCAGTACCTGGGCTGGAACCCCGGTTCCTGGCGTTACAGTGGTGTGGCCTTCAAGCTTGTATTTCACTTTTGAGTGATACGTCAGACCAACGCGAGTGGTGTCGGTGGCCTGTACGAGGATGCCAGCATTGAAACCAATAGCTGTATCGTCGCCTTTAACCTTGATTTTGTTGTCGCCGGTGCCTGCCAGGCCCGGTACGAAGCCCAGGTTTGGTTGCGACTCCAAAGTGCCTGCAATGCGGTTGATGGTCGGACCGAAACCGATCGATACCCTGTCATTGAAGGCATAGCTGACGGTCGGCTGGAAGGTGATAACCGACACTTCACTCTTATTGCCAAACGCACGACCTTGGAAACCACGCTCATAGTCGGTCTTCAGGCCGAAGGGCGCGTAAACGCCGAAGCCCACAGCCCACTGGTCGTTAAGCTTGTTGGTGTAGAAACCAAAAGGGACGGCGGTGAACGGCACCATGTCGCCTTTGTTGCTGCCGCTGGAGCGACCGCTGGGGTCTTTGATGTTGGTCGTTGCGTCGATAGCAGCAACACCACCCGTAATCTGCTGCCCTTCAAGGCGAGCCATACCGGCAGGGTTACCATAGACAGTGCTGGCGTTATCGGCAGAAGAAGAGCGACCTGCGAAACCGGTACCCATTCCTGCGACGTCTTGTTCGTTAAGGGCAAAGCCACTTGCAAAGACGTGGGAAGAGGCCATGGCAACGGCGAGGCTAAGTGTGGTCTTGAGCATTACTTTTTTCATTATTAGAACTCCGTGGTGATCACCGCTGCGGAAAGTAACAATAATTTTAAGATCGCGCTATAGGCTGTAATGCAGGAGATAGAGCGGTTTTGTAGGACAATCCGACCAAAATCGCCGTTTTTTGGTGAATCTTGCAAATTGCCCGGTCAACAGACCACGTGATTCATGGATGAAACACAGGTTTGCCAGGTTTGCGTGAAATCTTTGATTCGCCCGTGAGGGTGAAATATTTCTTTCCAGATACGCGCCATGGCCAAGACATCACCGGGCGGTGGTAATGCGGGGGTGTGTTGCTCCACCAAAAGCCAGGCGATGGCCGTGGCATAACGCAGGTTTACGGTGAGCTCAAGTTGCGGTGCGCTGAGAAAGGCGTGCTGGCTGGCCAGTCCGCGTACCAGGCTGGCGCGCTCGGGGTCCAGCGCCAGGTAGTTGTCCCATAGCGCGCGGTGACGGGGTTCGGTGATGCTGTACAAGCCATGACCGCGCCGGTCGTGCAGGGCGGAGCCCAGTTCCGACTGGCTGGCGGCAATGCCCAGCAGCAGTGATTCAGCAGTCTCGTTGTGACAGCCCAGGTAGATCAACGTCGGCCGGATCACGTAACGACACAATTCGCTGGCAGCGATACCCATACACGCCTCAATCCGTGAAGAAAGTGGTCGACGAGGCCTGAGTGGGGGCTTGGCAGCAGTGAATCGGATCTCAGGCTCGTCGGAAGCGGATCATGCCGCTTGAGTTGAAGTGTAGTGTCATATTTATGATGTAAAGGACTGTTTTTAAAACATCTTCTTCATTTAGTTATAACGTTTATATCTATTCGCACTTAGTGCAAAAGCTCAAGGCAGAAATTTCAGGCAATAAAAAACCCTGCTTTTTAAACAGGGTTTTTGTGTTTCAGCGACTCGGGTCGATCAGGCGGTCAATGCCTGACGGGTACGCTCGATCACGGCCTGCAGCGGTTCTGCGCTGGAGTATTGATCGGGGTACAGGCGTTCGCTGTGACGAGCGATGCCGTGTTCGTTGACCAGGGTGAAGCTGAAGCAGCCTTTGCGAGCGGCCATGATCAGGCAGTTCATTGGAGCAAAAGCGTTGGTGAGGGTGCGAATGGCATCCTGAGTATGGATTTGAGTGTTCATATTATTGGTGTTCCTACAAATGACACAGATAAGAGCCGTGCCGTATTAAAACGTTCCAGTGACGTTGACCACTATTGATCAAACGAAGAACCCGACTGGAACAAAGCAGCCAGTTTGAAGCGCTGATAAGTTAGGCGCGCTTGGGCTGGCAGGTAGGTACTTAGGAGGGCAGGCAACACAACAGGGGCAAAGGTTCTGGGCCCGGGGTGAAGATCCTGATCAATTTGCAGGTTGGTTCGGTCAGAGTATTGAAACTTCGCGACACCCTTTGATTGTTCAAAGGCCGTGTCGTCGCAAGGAATACCTGGAAACCATCGAGGTGGTCGATCCCGCGTTGTTCGAGGGAGTTGTTCGACCAGAATTGACTTTCAGCTTGGTACTAACGCCGCGGATAGTAACGGATTGAAACAGGTAAGGGAAGTGTGTTAGCCAAAAAAGTTTAATCAGTAGCCCAGCAGGCCGTGATAAACCAGCACCGTAGCCGCTGCCGCCAGTGAACAGCCCAGCCCGTAGGCCGCCAGGGTCAGGCGCAGGGACTGGCCGGTTTCAATGGCCTTCATCACATCGCGCATGTCATTGATGCGGCCATCGCCCAGCTCGATGCACAGGCTTACTGCAGTGAAGGCTGCCGACAGCAGGATAGCGATGGCAAACAGCGCCCCGTCCGGGGATGGCAGTGCTGCATTGATTCCCAGGGAAATGGCGCAGACGGCCAGCAGCAATGCGGCGAACAGCAGTATTCCTTTCATCGAGCTACCCACCGTTGTGCTGTAGGACGGGAAGTGTGGCGAGCGTTTCGAAATTTGAAAAGTCCCTGGGTCGACCCTGCGGTAACATTTTTGAACCGACTCGCTGCAAAAAAAGCCGGTGATATAACCATCAGGTGGGTACTTGTGCACATTAGTTGCTGCGTGTGTAACCGCGCTGTCAACTGCGTTGCGGCGGCGCCATTTGCCTGCAATGAAAATTTAAGTCAATGAAAAATCTCGCTTTTTTTTATTGGTGAAAAAATCGTCAGTTTGACTGCGGCCCCCATTCCATGGGCCTTTGGGCGAGTTAAAGGGGGGTTGTCCACTGAGTTATCCACAGCTTCTGTGGATTGTCCCAAGCGCTTGCTCTAGAACGGGCGTGCAGAGTTTTTTCAGCTTTACCTGTACGAAAAAAAGAGTAGAGTGGCGCGCCTTCCGATCTGTCCCACAGTGTTTTATGAAGTTTCGCTCAGTATCACCTTCTGTTACCGACACCCCTCAAACTGTTACCGCTCCCAAGCGTTTCTCCTTGAAGGTTGCCCTGTGGCTGCTCGACAGCCCGCGTCTGGGGCACAGCACCAACGTCAAACACTTTGCCGGGCGCTTGCTCAAGCAACCGGCCCGTGAAGGTGTGGTCGCTGCACAGAGCCGTTTGGGCGAACTGATGTGCCGTGAATGCGGCAACGCCCGTGACCGCCGCATCGGCCACGATCTGCTGCGCCTGGCCGCTCGCGCCGGCGATCGCCGCGCCCAACGTGAACTGGGCCAGGTCGAAGACTGAACTGTCTTCCCGCCCTGTGCTCCGTTAACCTTGCTCTTTTTCGGTAATGGCAGAAATGGCTATGCTTTTTGACTGGACCAGTATTGCCCTGGGCCTCGCTGGTGCTGCTGTGCCGTTATTGGCAGTGTGCTGGCAGATTCAACGAAAGTTGACCGCCCGCATGACCGGCTGGGAACTGCTCGAAGAGCGTCTGGCCACCTCGCAACTGGCCCAGGAAGGCCTTGCGGCTCAACTGGATGCCAGTCGCGACGAAATCAGCGACCTGAGCCAGGCCAATGCCGCCAAGCAAGCCGATTTGGCTGCCGTGCGCCGTGAAGTCGAACTGCTGCAGATTGATCGTGACAACGCCCGCGACGCCGCTCACGCCTGGAACCTCGACCGCAGCGCCAAGGACACCGAACTGCGCCGACTAGACGCGTTATCAGCGGCCTTGCGTGCCGAACTGCGCGAACAGCAGGACAGTCATCAGCAGCGCCTGGCGGACCTGCAAGGCTCGCGCGATGAGTTGCGTGCGCAGTTCGCAGAATTGGCCGGCAAGATTTTCGACGAGCGTGAGCAACGTTTTGCCGAAACCAGTCAGGAGCGCTTGGGCCAATTGCTCGACCCGTTGAAAGAGCGCATCCAGTCCTTCGAAAAACGCGTTGAAGAAAGTTATCAAAACGAAGCCCGCGAGCGCTTTTCCCTGGCCAAGGAACTTGAACGCCTACAGCAATTGAACCTGCGGCTGTCAGACGAAGCCACCAACCTGACCCGCGCCCTCAAGGGGCAGAAAACCCAAGGCAACTGGGGCGAGTTGATCCTTGAGCGTGTGCTGGAACACGCCGGCCTGGAGAAGGGGCGTGAGTATCAGACCCAAGTCAGTCTCAAAGGCCCGGATGGCGAGCGTTTCCAGCCGGACGTGCTGATCATGCTACCGGGCGACAAGCAGGTGGTGGTGGACTCCAAAGTTAGCCTCACCGCGTATCAGCAGTTCGTCGGCGCGGATGATGAAGTGATCGGCCAGGCAGCGTTGAAGCAGCACGTGCTGTCCCTGCGCAATCACGTCAAAGGCTTGGCCGGTAAGGATTACAAGCGCCTGGAAGGCCTGCACAGCCTGGATTTCGTGTTGTTGTTCGTCCCGATCGAGGCGGCGTTTTCTGCTGCGCTGCAGGCCGAGCCGAACCTGTTCCAAGAAGCCTTCGACCGCCATATCGTGATCGTCAGCCCCACCACCTTGCTCGCCACGTTGCGGGTGATCGACAGCCTGTGGAAGCAGGAACGCCAGAGCCAGAACGCCCGGGAAATCGCCGAGCGCGCTGGTTGGCTGTATGACAAGTTCGTGCTGTTTATCCAGGACTTGGATGAAGTGGGTAATCGCTTGCAGCAGTTGGATAAGGCTTACAGCTCTGCGCGTAACAAGCTGACAGATGGACGCGGAAACTTGGTCAGTCGGACTGAGCAATTGAAGTTGCTGGGCGCGCGGGCCAGTAAAAGCCTGCCTGCGGATTTGTTGGAGCGGGCGATGACGGATGCTGATGGGGTAGCGCATTTACCTGAATAAATACAGATCAAAATGTGGGAGCGGGCTTGCTCGCGAATGCGGTGGATCAGTTAGAACATCTTTGACTGACACTCCGCATTCGCGAGCAAGCCCGCTCCCACACAAGCCCGCTCCCACAGGAATTTCAGGGTAGTTTGCCTACAGCGGCAAATGCCGACTCAGTAACGCCCGCAACGCCGCAGGCTTCACCGGCTTGGCCAGGTAGTCCAACCCCGCCGCATGCACTTCGGCCACCATCTCCGGTCGGCCGTCAGCGCTGATCACTACGCCAGGAATCGGCTCCGCCAATTGTGCGCGCAGCCACCCCATCAACTCGGTACCGGTTTCGCCATGGTCCAGGTGGTAATCCACCAGCGCCAGTTGCGGGCGTACACCCTCGGCCAGCAGCGCCGCGCATTGCGCCTGATCAGTGGCGGTCCACACCTCGCAACCCCAACGGCTCAACAGGCTGCGCATGCCGATCAGGATGCTTTCTTCGTTGTCCACGCACAGCACCTGCGCGCCGCTAAGTGGCAGGCCGTTTTCCTGCGGAGCCAGAACGCGCGGGCTGGCCTGGTTACGTGCCAGTGGCACGCTGACGCTGAAGACGCTGCCTTTGCCCGGCCATGAGCGCACGCTCAAGCGATGGCCCAGCACACGGCACAGGCCGTCGGCAATCGCCAACCCCAGGCCCAGACCTTTTTCGGCGCGCGTCTGGTGGCTGTCCAGGCGCTTGAATTCTTCGAAGATCACCTTCTGCTTGTCCGGCGGAATGCCGGGGCCACGGTCCCAGACTTCCAGGCACAGTTCGCCTTGGCGCCGGCGTACGCCCAGCAATACCGGGCCGTCGGCATAGCGGAACGCGTTAGTCAGAAAATTCTGCAAGATTCGCCGTAGCAACTTGATGTCACTGTCGACGCGCAAACGACTGCCACGCAGCCGGAAGCGCAGCCCTTGCTCCTGGGCCAGCGCCTTGAATTCTGCGCCGAGGGTGTCGAACAGTTCATTGAGCACAAACGGCTGGCGCTGCGGATTGATCTTGCCGTTTTCCAGGCGCGAGATGTCCAGCAAGTCGCTGATCAGGTCTTCGGCGGAACGCAGTGAGCTGTCCAAGTGCTGCACCAGTTGCCGCGCTTCACTCGACAGCCCATCGTTCTGGTGGGAGAGGGCGGCGGAGAACAGTCGCGCGGCGTTCAGCGGTTGCATCAGGTCGTGGCTGACGGCGGCGAGAAAGCGGGTTTTCGACTGGCTGGCGGATTCGGCCACGCCCTTGGCGTCGGTCAGTGCCACGTTGAGCTGCGACAGCTCATGGGTCCGTTCGGTCACCCGTTGCTCCAACCCTTCGTTGGCCTCGGTGAGTGCCTGCTCAGCTTCGCGGAACGCGGTGATGTCGGTGAAACTCATGACAAATCCGCCGCCCGGCATCGGGTTGCCGATCAGTTCGATCACTCGTCCGTTGGGGAATAGGCGTTCCGAGGTGTGCGCGCGCCCCTGGCGCATCCAGTGCAGACGTCGCGCCACATGCACTTCGGCCTCGCCTGGCCCGCACAGGCCGCGCTCGGCGTTGTAGCGAATGATGTCGGCAATCGGCCGGCCCACGCTGATCAAGCCGTCGGGGTAGTTGAACAGTTCCAGATAGCGACGGTTCCAGGCCACCAACTTGAGCGATTGGTCTACCACGCTGATGCCCTGGGTGATGTTTTCAATCGCGCCTTGCAGCAAGGCTCGGTTGAATTGCAGCACTTCCGACGCTTCGTCGGCGATACGTACCACATCCTCCAACTGCATTTCCCGACCTTCGATCGCGGCTTTTACCACCGCGCGCGTCGACGATGCGCCAAGCACACCGGCCAACAGGCGTTCGGTGTGTGCTATCCAGTCGTTGTCGGCGTTCTGGTTGGGGTTGAAACCTTTGCCCTGGCGGTAGGCGAAGCGGATAAAGCTTTGCTGTGCGCGCTCTTCACCCACAAAACGCGCCGCCAGGCTGAGCAGGTCACTGATCTGCACCGACAACATCGAGCGGGCGCTGGCACGTTGGCTGATCTCCTGGCCGATGAAGCGCCCCGCCTGCCAGTGTTCGGACACCCGCGTGCGAGACAGCATCGACACCCACACAAACAGGGTGAAGTTGCCTGCTAGCGAAAACACGGTGCCCAAGGTCAATGAGGTGACGGACAAACCGAGCGGGTGGGAATGCATCCACGTTAGCCCAGGGAAAAGGCTAAGGGACCATCCCAGGCTTTTCGCGGTAACCGGTAGGACCAAGGTGTAGAACCACAGGAACGTTCCCGCTGCGAGGCCGGCAAACACACCGCGCCGATTGGCTTGCTTCCAGTACAGCGCACCGAGCATGGCCGGTGCCAGTTGGGTTACGGCGGCAAAGGCGATCTGGCCGATGGTCGCCAGGCTCGCCGTGGAGCCGAGCAGTCGATAACTCACATAGGCCAGCAACAGGATGATCACGATGCTGACTCGGCGCACCGACAGCATCCAGTGACGGAACACTTCGAACGGCCGCTCGGCGCTGGAGCGGCGCAGCAGCCAAGGCAGCAACATGTCGTTGGACACCATGGTCGACAAGGCAATGCTTGCCACGATCACCATGCCGGTAGCCGCCGAGGCGCCGCCGATAAACGCCAGCACGGCCAGGGCCGGATGAGCTTCGGCCATGGGCAGGCTGATCACGTAGGAGTCTGGTAGCACGGACGCGGGCAACAGCATCTTGCCGCCGAGGGCAATAGGGATCACGAACAGCGCGGCGAGGATCAGGTAGGCCGGGAACACCCACTTGGCCAGGCGCAGGTCCTGCGGGTCAATATTCTCCACCACCGTCACATGGAACTGTCGCGGCAGGCAGATGATTGCCATCATGGCGACGCCGGTCTGTACCACCATCGAAGGCCAGTTGACGGTTTCTTTCCAGTATTCGTCCAACCGTGGCGCCAGCATCGCTTGGCTAATCAGGTCACCGAAACCGTCGTACAGGCCGTAGGTCACAAACGCGCCGACGGCCAGAAACGCGAACAGCTTGACCAGGGATTCAAACGCAATCGCCAGCACCATGCCACGGTGGTGCTCGGTGGCGTCGAGGTTGCGTGTGCCGAACACAATGGTGAACAACGCCAGCACCAGCGACACGATCAATGCCGTGTCCTGGGCACGGGTGCCGGTGGTGTCTGGGCCCGAGCCGATCAGCAGGTTCACCCCGAGCACGATGCCTTTGAGCTGCAATGCGATATAGGGCAGCACACCCACCAGGCAGATCAGCGCCACGACCACCGCGAGGGACTGGGATTTGCCGTAGCGCGCGGCGATAAAGTCGGCAATGGAGGTGATGTTTTCCTGCTTGCTGATCAGAATCATCTTCTGCAGCACCCAGGGTGCCAACACCAGTAGCAGCACCGGTCCTAAGTAGATCGGTAAAAACGCCCACAACTGTTCGGCAGCCTGGCCTACGGCGCCGAAGAATGTCCAGCTCGTGCAGTAGACAGCCAGTGACAGGCTATACACCCAGGCACGCATGCGCGGCGGCAACGGCGCATGGCGTCGGTCACCGTAAAAGGCGATGGCAAACATAATGGCCATATAGGCCAGGGCAACGGCGGCGATCAGCCCGCTGGACAGCGTCATGGTAACTCCGAGCATAAGAACACCCAGGCATTCCAGGCCCGGTTGGACAGTCTCGCATGATGCTTGGGGTTAGTCAGTGTCGACCAAGGTCGTGTGAGGGGTAATGTCGCAGGGGCTTTCAGCGGGGCGGCAGGGGTTTCTGGCGCAGGATGTAGATCGACACCAGCACTGCGCTGGTCAGCATGAAGCCGCGTGCCCAGGGCAGGGGGACGAGGTAGCAGGAAACGCTGATGCTCAACCACATCAAGCCAATGGCGTAGACCTTGCCTTTGAGTGGGATGCCATTGCCGTCCAGATAGTCGCGCACCCAGGGGCCTAGGCGCGGGTGTTCCACCAGCCAATGGTAGAAACGTGGAGAGCTTCGAGCGAAGCAGGCGGCGGCGAGGAGCAGGAAGGGTGTGGTCGGCAATACCGGTAGGAAAATGCCGATTACTCCCAGCGCTACGCTCAGCCAGCCGATGGCCAGCAGCACGTAACGCAGGAGCAGCGAGCGATTGCCCATGGGTGTCACGGGCAAGCGACTCAGTGGTGACGTGGCTTGAGGATCGCCGGTTTTTCGTCAGGGGCATTGCACAGCAGGTACAGGGCGGTCAGGGCTTCCGGGATCTGTACGATCATGTCGTCCATCAAGTTGGCGTCGGCGGCGATGTCGGAGAACTCCGGCTGGTCGTCGAACAGGCCCGAACCGACCATGATCGGCAGCAGCATTTCGCTGACTTCTTCCTCGGCGGTTTCGAACCAGGCGGCTTCACGCAGGAACACGCCTTCCATGAAACCGATGCACCAGCCGCGCAGGTCGGAGTCGTCCGGTTCTTCGCCCAGGTCCAGTTCGCACGGCAGCTCGAACTCCTCGTCGGAGGCCAGTTGGCGACCGATGTGGGCCTTGAGGGCCAGCAGGGTGGATTCGATTTCTTCGCGCTGGGCAGCGTCGGTGTAGTGAGGTTCTTCGGCGAACAGGGCGTCGATCCACTCACGGTCAGGTACAGGCTCTGAGCAGATGGACAGGGCGGTCAGGTAGCCGTGGGCGGCCACGTAGTCCAGCGCCTCGTCATGCAGCTCATCGGCGTCGAGGAAGGCTTGCAGGCGGGTTAGTTGCTCAGCGAAGGACATTGAAGGACTACCTTGGGAATAAACGATGCTGAATTCTAGGCTTTCTTGAGCGCCCAGGCCAGCCGCACTGCATATTTGCCAGGTTTTAGATAGCGCTGGCTATTCGTCAGTGGCGCCCTTTGGTGGATGTCGCTCGGGTATACTGCCGCGTTTTGTGATGCCCTTGCAGGCCAAGCGCCAGTCCGAGAAAACTTCGCTTACGGATTATTTCCCGTGACCCCGTGTTTTCTCGGCCAGCCTGTACAGAGGAATTTCGGCACTATTTTGGAGTTATACATGCTCGAGCAGGCTCAACGCGTCCTCAAGGACATCTTCGGCTACGACAGTTTTCGTGGCCGCCAGGGTGCGATCATTGAGCGCGTGGCCAGTGGCGGCGACGCCCTGGTCCTGATGCCTACCGGCGGTGGCAAGTCCCTGTGCTTCCAGGTGCCGGCGTTGCTGCGCAATGGCCTTGCCGTGGTGGTGTCGCCGCTGATCGCGTTGATGGACGATCAGGTGGCTACCCTCGAAGAGCTTGGCGTTGCCGCAGCGTCCCTGAATTCCACCCTCAGTGCCGAGCAGCAGCGTGACTTGGCTGCGCGGATCAAGCGCGGTGAAGTGAAAATGCTTTACCTGGCCCCCGAGCGACTGGTGCAGCCGCGCATGTTGGCCTTCCTGCAGAGCCTTGAAATCGCCCTGTTTGCCATCGACGAGGCCCACTGCGTATCGCAATGGGGCCACGATTTCCGTCGCGAATACCTGCAACTTGGCCAACTGGCCGAGCTTTTCCCTGACGTGCCGCGTATCGCCCTGACCGCCACTGCCGACAAGCGTACCCGCGAGGAAATCGTCGAGCGCCTGCATTTGCAGAACGCCGAGCGCTTCCTGTCGAGCTTCGACCGGCCGAATATTTTCTACCGCATCGTGCCCAAGGAGCAGCCGCGCAAGCAGTTGCTCGCATTCCTGTCTGAGCGTCGCAGTGATGCAGGTATCGTTTATTGCCTGTCGCGCAAAAAGGTCGATGAAGTGGCCGCGTTCCTTTGCGAACAAGGCTACCCGGCGCTGCCGTATCACGCGGGCTTGCCCAACGAAACGCGCTCGGCTCACCAGAAACGCTTCCTTAACGAGGAAGGCCTGATCATGGTGGCGACCATCGCATTCGGCATGGGCATCGATAAATCCAACGTACGCTTCGTCGCCCACATGGACTTGCCCAAGTCCCTTGAGGCGTATTACCAGGAGACCGGTCGTGCCGGCCGTGATGGCCTGCCAGCGGATGCCTGGATGGTCTACGGTCTGCAGGATGTGGTGATGCTCAAGCAGATGCTGCAGAACTCCGAGGGCGACGAGCGTCACAAGCGCCTGGAGCAACACAAGCTCGACGCCATGCTCTCGCTATGCGAAGAGACTCGCTGCCGCCGCCAGACCTTGTTGGCGTATTTCGACGAAGACATGCCCGAGCCTTGTGGCCACTGCGACAACTGCATCGACGGCGTGCAAACCTGGGACGCTACCGAGCCGGCGCGTCAGGGCTTGTCTGCCATTTACCGTACCGGCCAGCGCTACGGTGTCGGCCATCTGGTGGATGTGCTGCTGGGCAAGGACAACGAAAAGGTCCGCAGCTTCGGTCACGAAAAACTGTCGGTCTACGGTGTCGGCAAGGCCCGTGCCGAAGGCGAGTGGCGTTCGTTGTTCCGGCAGATGGTTGCGCGCGGCCTGGTGGATATCGACATCGAAGGTTACGGCGGCCTGCGTCTGAACGACAGTTGCCGACCGCTGCTCAAGGGCGAAGTGAGCCTGGAGCTGCGCCGCGACCTCAAGCCGCAGACCACCGCCAAGAGCAGCACCAGCCAAGCCAGCCAACTGGTACGTGGCGAAGAGCGCGAACAGTGGGAAGCCCTGCGCACACTGCGGCGCAAGCTGGCCCAGGAACACAGTGTGCCGCCTTACGTTATCTTCCCCGACTCCACGTTGCTGGAGATGCTGCGTGAGCAACCCACCACAATGTCCGAAATGGCGCGGGTCAGCGGCGTGGGCGCACGCAAGTTGGAACGTTACGGCCAGGCCTTCCTCGAAGTGCTCGGCGGTCAGGCCGAGGCGCCGAAGGAAGTCGCCGATATTCGCCACGAACTGATCAGCCTGGCACGCGCCGGCATGACCCCGATCCAGATCGCCGGTCAGTTGCAGTGCTCGGAAAAGAACGTCTACACGTTGCTGGCTGAATCCATCGGCAAACAGCAGTTGTCGTTGGAGCAGGCGCTTGATTTGCCAGAGGATTTGCTCGGCGAGATCCAGGACGCGTTCCTGGACGGAGAGGGCGAATTGCCAGCTGTTGCAGAGATCACACCACTCTTTACGGGACGTGTCCCTGAGGGTGTTTTGTACTGCGTAAGGGCCGCTTTGCAGTCGGAATTCGAGATTTAGTGCGCCAATTACGACAATGTAACGAATCAGTACATAGCAACTCTTGCCTACTGGCATGGCTCATGCTTAGCTGACTAATAATTAGCCACACTTTATTTTCAGTCTAAACCATGAGTTTTTTATGCCGTTAACCGATCAACACCGTTTTGGCATGCAGTTGGCGCAAATGTCCCGAGGTTGGCGCGCCGAGCTAGACCGCCGCCTGGCGGGGCTGGGCTTGTCCCAGGCGCGCTGGCTGGTGCTGTTGCACCTGGCACGTTTCGAAGAAGCACCCACGCAGCGTGAGCTGGCGCAAAGCGTTGGGGTCGAAGGGCCGACCCTCGCCCGGTTGCTCGACAGCCTGGAAGGCCAGGGCTTGGTGCAACGCCAGGCCGTGGTGGAAGACCGTCGTGCCAAACGCATCTTGCTGTGTGATACCGCTCGCCCGCTTATCGACCAGATCGAGACCATTGCGACAGCGCTGCGTCATGAGCTGTTTGTGGGGGTGGATGAAGAGGATATGAAGGTGTGCATGCGTGTGCACGGGCACATCCTGGCGAACCTGGAAAAGTCCTGATCCCTGATTCGGTGACGATCAAAATGTGGGAGCGGGCTTGCTCGCGAATGCGGTATATCAGTTACCTTTTCAGTCGCTGACACACCACATTCGCGAGCAAGCCCGCTCCCACATTTGGTTTTGTGTTGGGCTCTCTAAAAGGTCTGGCCCAAGTTCAAGTACACCGCCTGCTGGTTATCATCATTGAACCCATAGCTGAAATTCAGCGGCCCCAACGGCGTATCGAACCCCAGGAACACACTGGCCGCGTTGATGTACCCACTGTCGAACTCATTGTCATTGTTCCACGCCCGACCGCGCTCCAGTGACGCGCCCAGGTACAGCGGGAAATCCAACGGCAGGTACGAGCGTGGGGTCAGCCGACGGTAGTACACCGCGCGCATCAGGCTGATGTTCTGCCCCGAGATCGCATCCTCGCGAAAGCCCGACAATTGCCGCGCGCCCCCCAGCAGGAAGCTGGAAATCACTACGTCGGACCTGTCCAGCGTGCGCCCGTAGCGGCCGCCCAGTACAAACGTGTCCGGGCCGTTGCTCATGGCCTTGTCCAATTTGAACTCCCATTGACGATAGCGCTGGTCCGAACCAAGCCCTGGTTCAAATTCGCGGTAGGCCAGGCCGATGTCTTCACCGGTATGGGGGAAGTACACGTTGTCCAGGGAGTCAAAGGAGTACTTCAACTCATAGAAGCCTTCGCTGAAACTTACGCTGGGCATGTCGCGGTCGCCGATACGCACATCGGCCTTGCCCCAGGCCTCGCCGACGCCGAAGCGGATCTCACCGCTGTTGCCGATCTGCCGCCCTACGTTCAGGCCGAATCCGTAGCGTTCCAGGCGGTATTCGGAGACGGGGTCGTTGTCCAGGATCAACTCGACGTTCTGCGCCTGGGCGCTGATATAGGGCGCGACGAAGTAACGCGAGCCGGTGTCCATGGGTTGATAGAACTCGCTGTACAGCTCTTGCCGATCACCGATCTGCACCCGCGTCAGCCATTCGGCACCGAGGCGGTTGATGCCGTTCATGCGGTAACTGGCGCCGAGGTTGAAGGCGCTGTCGCCGCGCATGTCGTCCGACAGGTTCAGGCCCAGGCGCAGGTAGTCGGTGCCGCTGCGTTTGCCGCGTGCGCTGATCACCAGGGTGTTGTCCTGGCCTTTCTTGATCACGCGGTATTGCACCTGCTCGAAGTAGTCCAGGCCGTACAAGGTGCCCATGTCGGTTTGCAGGCGGCCCAGGTTCAGCGGCTCGCCGAGGGGCTGGCGGATGTAATAGCGGATCACGTCGTCGCTGACTTTCGAGTCGTTTTCCACATTGATCGCGGTGATCACTGGCGTGCGTTCGCCAGGGGTGCGAGCCGCGACCAGTTGTGGATCGATGGGCTCGGCCGGTCGCAGGTGCGCCAGGCGCAGGTCGAGGGCGCGGGTGGCGCGGTAGCCGGCGTCGATCATGTCCTTGGCGCGGCCGAAGTCGGTCACTCCATAGGCGGCCAGCGGTGGCTGGATCAGTACGTCTTTGGCGCGCAGGGCCTTGAGTTGCTCTTCGGAGTTACGCCGGGTCATCAGGGTGATGGATTGGTTAAGCACGTCCACCACGGTGGCCAGTTGTTTGCGTGATCGCAGCGGGGTGCCGATGTCCACCACGATGGCGATATCCACGCCCATCTCCCGCGCTACGTCCAGTGGGATGTTATCGGTCATGCCGCCGTCCACCAGCAAGCGCCCGTCAAGCTCTACCGGTGCGAACACCGCCGGGATCGACATGCTCGCGCGAATCACCTGGGGCAAGTGGCCCTTGCTGAACACTACTTTTTCGCCCGTGGTGATATCGGTGGCCACGGCGCGGAAGGGGATCGGGAGCTTGTCGAAATTACGCGTGTTGCTGCTATGGGCAAACATGCTCTCCAGCAGCAGCGCCAGGTTCTGGCCCTGGATCACGCCCAACGGCAAACCGAGGCTGCCGTCGTCGCGAAAGCTGAGCTTCTGTTTGACCAGGAAATCCCGGTCATCCTGTTTACGCCGAAACGGTACGTCTTCCCGTGGTGGCGCATCGGACAGCGCCTGCTGCCAGTCGATGTTCAGCGCGAGTTTTTCCAGCTCATCGATCTTGTAGCCCGACGCGTACAGCCCACCGATCACCGCGCCCATGCTGGTGCCGGCAATTGCATCGATCTGGATGCCTTGCTCTTCCAGGGCCTTGAGCACACCGATATGGGCCAGGCCACGAGCGGCGCCGCCGGACAACACCAGGCCGATTTTCGGGCGTGGGGCTTCAACAGCTTGGGCGAGGAGGGGGAGCAGGCACAACAGCAGGCAGGACAGCAGGCGGCGCATCATGAATCTCAAGGCTGGGCGATAAAGGCCGGTATTATAGCCATTCGATCCTCCGAGCCCGTTACGCCAGGAACCTCTCAAATTATGTCCGTGAGCAAACCCGAGATCATCATCACCTATTGCACCCAATGCCAGTGGCTGCTGCGCGCGGCCTGGCTGGCCCAGGAGTTATTGAGCACGTTCTGCGAAGACCTGGGCAAAGTCTCGCTGGAGCCGGCCACGGGCGGTGCGTTTCGTATTACCTGCGACGGTGTGCAGATATGGGAGCGCAAGGCCGACGGCGGTTTCCCGGAGGCCAAGGTGTTGAAGCAGCGCGTGCGTGACCAGATCGACCCTCAGCGCGACCTGGGGCACAACGACCGTACGCAGTGAAGGTCACCGCCTTGGAAGGACGGTGACCCGACGGCTACTTTGTGGCTAGTTTTTGCTTGATGAACCCGACGACCCAGGTCAGCACCAGGCCGCCCACGCCGCCGCCGACGATGTTGCTGCCGACCGCCGCGACATCCAGCGCTTCCCCACCGGATGTGCCGGTGAATTGCGCGAGGACCTGGCCCAGGACCAGGCCGCCGATACCGCCAAGCAACGTATTGAGGCCCGTGCCCAGGCTCTGCTTGGTCATGCCGGCCAGATTGCCGCCGACGGCTCCGCTGATGATCTGCACCAGCAATTGGATGAGTGTTTCCATGATGAAACCCCTGCATAGCGTTAATGGAGTGACCACTCGCTTGCAGCAACTTCAAACTTCATGGCTGTCGTCGAGAAGTCCTTATCCGTTGAACGACGACAAACTGTTGCGGATCGCCAGAGTATAGATCAGGCCTCGGCGGCGGGCTGTTTGGCCTGGCTGGCACTGCCCATCAGCCCGGACAGCACGATGGCGACGATGATTAACGCGCCGCCCAGCAGCATGCGCAGGGTCGGGGTTTCGGCGAACAGCAGCCAGGCTACCGTGATGCCGTACACCGGTTCCATGGCAAACACCACTGAGGCGGTGCGCGCCTTGATCACCGCCAGGCTGGCGACAAACAGGCTGTGGGCCAGGCCGGTGCAGAACACGCCCAACAGGCCGATCCACAACCAGTCCATTGCGCGAACATCCGCCAGGCCCGGCGCCGCTACGGGTAGCAGGCAGAGTGCGACCACCACGTTTTGCCACAGCGCGGCCTGCACCGCAGGGATCCGCCCGGAGCTGGCCCGGTTGTTCAGTGACAACAGCGAGAACAACAGCCCCGACAGGATGCCCCACAACAGGCCGCCGGTGGCTGCGCTGGAGAGGTTGAAGTCCGGGGTGACCAGCACCAGGCCGACGCTGACCAGCGCCACCAACAGTACTTCGTTGGCACGAATGCGCTCGCGAAAGATCAACCCTTCAAGGATTACGGTAAACGCTGGAAATGCAGTAAAACCCAAAGTGGCAACGGCCACGCCAGCCACTTTGACAGCGATGAAGAAGGTTACCCAGTGCGCCGCCAGCAGCACACCGCTGATCAGCAATCGGCGCCAGTCGCGCAGCGCCAGTCGTTTCCAGGGCGCGTTGCTGGCAAAACGTGCAAACACTGCCAGGGCCACCACCGCAAACGCGGCGCGGCCAAACACGATGATGGCGGGGGAGGCCGCCGCCAGTTTGCCGAACACGCCAGTGAGGCCAAACATCAGTGCGCCGATATGCAGGGCGCCGAGGGCTGAGCGGGGGGTCATTGCGATCCTTGAAGCAAGCGGGTGACGAAGGGC
The DNA here is from genome assembly GCF_014230465.1 of Pseudomonas cremoris. Next base: position 451,061 of record NZ_JAAXCY010000001.1, on the reverse strand, counting down.
AGTCTAGTGGCTTGCTGACGTAGGTGTCTGTCGTCTGGCTCGCGATTTCTATCGCAAGACTCTTCCTACACGCTGCGTCGTAAAGCACCGGGGGTACCACCAAACTCCCGCAGCATGGCGGCCGCAAAGGCACTTTGCGAGGCGTAGCCGACGCGGTCTGCGATTTCACCGATGGGCAACGGTGTTTTTTGCAGCAGGTCGAGGGCCGTCTGCAGACGACGGCTACGGATGTAGTCCATCGGTGTCTGTCCGCACTCGGCCATAAACCGTGCATGCAAGCGCGCCACCGACAAGTCAGCAATACGCGCCAGGTCCGCCACCTGCAGCGGGTGCGCGAGGTGCCGTTCGATATGTGCATTAAAAGCGGCGTAGGGCAGGCGGCGGCCAGGGACCGGTTGGGTGAGAGAATGATTCAGGCTGGCCAGCAGCAGCACCGCACCTTGCTGCACGATCAACGGGTCATCCACCGGGCTGTGTGCGAGCCATTGCACCAGCTGGTTTTGCCGCGCGTCCAGCGCCAGGCGCGCCGGTTGATCGAGCAGGCGTCGACTGGCGTCGGCATGGTCGCCCAGTGAGTGCAGCACCCAGTGTTCGGAGGGCACATCCAGCACCAGGCAGCGGCTGCCATCGCGACTGCCGCACGCGTGATGGGCAGAGAAAGGCAGCACCATCACGCTGCTTTCGCGCACCTGGCTGCCCAGGCCATCGACTTCCAGATCCAGATGCCCGGACAGGCCGAACACCAGCTGCGCATGGTCATGGCTGTGGGCAATAGGCGCTTCGAGGTAGTGGCGCAGTGTGAGGGCGGCGTTCATCGCGGTCTCCGGGGCAGCAAGGCGCCAGTCTACAACGCTTCGCGGCCGGTCGGCGCTGTCATCAGACTGACGCACAGCTGTCATGGACTATTAATCGCCAAGGCGCAAGCTCGCGAAAACAGCGTCGAGGGATGCCCATGACCAGTGCCGAGTTCACCAAACCCAGCCGCAAGCAGCGCGTTCGTACCCTGTGGATTTCCGACGTGCACTTGGGCACCCGGGATTGCCAGGCCGAGCATTTGTCGCAGTTCCTCAAGGGCTACCAGGCCGACAAGGTCTACCTGGTAGGCGACATCATCGACGGTTGGAAGCTGCGCGGCGGCATGTACTGGCCCCAAGCCCACACCAACGTGATCCGCCGCCTGTTGACCATGGCCAAGCGCGGCACCGAGGTGATCTACGTCACCGGTAACCATGATGAATTCCTGCGCCGTTACTCCAAGCTGATTCTGGGCAATATCCAATTGGTGGATGAGGCGGTGCATGTGACTGCCGATGGTCGCCACTTGCTGGTGATTCATGGCGATCAATTCGATGTGATCACCCGCTACCACCGCTGGTTGGCTTTTCTCGGCGACTCGGCCTACGAGTTCACCCTCACGCTGAACCGTTGGTTGAACCACTGGCGTGCACGGTATGGCTATGGCTACTGGTCGTTGTCGGCTTACCTGAAACACAAGGTGAAGACCGCGGTGAACTTCATCAGCGATTTCGAAGAAGCCATCGCCCACGAAGTGACCAAGCGCGAATTGCATGGCGTGGTGTGCGGGCATATCCACCATGCGGAGATTCGCAAGGTGGGCGAGGTGGACTACCTCAATTGCGGCGATTGGGTGGAGTCGTGCACGGCGTTGATCGAGCACTGGGATGGCAGTATCGAGTTGTATCGATTGGCGGATGCGCAGGCCAAGGAAGCTCAGATGAAAGCCGAAATGGTCGCTAGCTAGCGCCGGACTCGGTCCAAATGTGGGAGCGGGCTTGCTCGCGAATACGGTAGATCAGTCACCGGATGTGTTGGATGACACACCGCATTCGCGAGCAAGCCCGCTCCCACAATTTGATTGGGTTTCTTCAGTGGGAGACGTCGGCAATCGCTTCAGCCAGCAGCGCCAACCGCGTCGCATCAATCCCCGCCACGTTGGCCCGCCCCGAATTCACCATGTACACACTGTGCTTCTCGCGCAGTTGCTTCACCTGGTCGGCACTCAGGCCGGTATAGGAAAACATCCCGCGCTGCGCCCCGATGTGTGCAAACCGCTCCGACAAGCCGTGTGGCGCCAACGCCTCCACCAGCCCGGAGCGCAAGTGCGCAATCCGTGAGCGCATGGCTTCGACTTCGCCACTCCACAGCGCTTTCAGCTCGGCATCGCCCAAGATGGTCGCGACCACTGCCGCGCCGTGATCCGGCGGCGTCGACCACAGGTTGCGGGCGATATTGGCGAGTTGGCTGCGTACGTCCGTCAACTTCTCGGCATCCGCCGCGCACACGATCAGCGCGCCGACGCGGTCGCTGTACAGGCCAAAGTTCTTCGAACAGGAGCTGGTCACCAGCACTTCCGGTAACTCGCTGGCAAACAACCGCACCGCCCACGCATCCTGCTCCAGACCATCGCCAAAGCCTTGGTAGGCGAAGTCGATCAGCGGCAGCAATTGGCGTTCGCGCACGATTTTCAGCACCTGGCGCCAATCATCCTGGGACAGGTCGAAACCGGTCGGGTTGTGGCAGCACGCGTGCAGCAGCACCACGTCGCCATGCGGGACGGTGGCGAGCGTCGCCAGCATCGCCGCCACGTCCAGGCGATTGTCGGCGCCCACGTACGGGTAGTGGCTGACCTTGAGCCCAGCCTTGGCGAAGATGCTTTCGTGAATCGGCCAGGTCGGGTTGCTCAGCCATACGCCACGGCCCGGCAAGCTGTGGGCGATAAAATCGGCGCTCAGGCGCAGGGCGCCGGTGCCACCTGGGGTCTGGGTGGCACCGGCACGACGTTCGCCGATCAGCGCGGAGTCGGCGCCCAGCACCAGCGCGCTGATCAGTGCGCCAAAGGCTGCGTTGCCGTGGCCGCCGATGTAGGTCTTGGTGGTTTGCGTGTCCACCAGGCGCTGTTCGGCCAGCTTCACCGAGCGGGGAATCGGCGTCAGGCCCTGGTCGTCTTTATACACGCCCACGCCCAAGTCGAATTTGTTCGGGTTGCTGTCCTGGGCATACAGGTCCATCAGCCCGAGGATCGGGTCGCCGGGCACGCGGGTAATCGCATCAAAATGCATTACTTGCGGCCCTCGGCGTCCTTGGCCACTTCGTCGGTGCGCGCGGCCATGATGAAGTCGTTGCGGTGCAGGCCCTTGATGGAGTGGCTCCACCAGGTCACGGTAACTTTGCCCCATTCGGTCAGCAGGCCCGGGTGATGGCCTTCGGCTTCGGAGATGTCACCCATGGCATTGGTAAAGGCCAGTGCGAACTTGAAGTTCTTGAACAGGAAGACCTTTTCCAGCTGCATGACGCCGTCGCGTACTTCGATGTTCCAGTCGGGGATCTGCTTGATCAGTACCGGCAACTCTTCATCGCTGACTTGCGGGGCATCGGCGCGGCAGGCTTCGCAGTGGGCTTGGTTCAAGGTGGTCATGTGGGGGTGTCCTGAATTCGAGTGTTAAAAACGGTCGTCAGTGGCGTCACCCTAAAGCAACGCGGGGCCAGGGAACAGACTCACCTGGCCTTAAAAACGGAGGTTCATGCGGCCTTGGGTTTCGGTGGGAACTTCGGCGCGTGCAGACCCAACTGCATGCCGCGCTCAACCATACCCATGATGTCTTCCTGGGCCACTTCGAACAGACGCTTGAGGTCTGGCAGCACGAAGTACAGCGGTTGCAGGATGTCGATGCGGTACGGCGTGCGCATCGCTTCCAGCGGGTCGAAAACCTGGTGCTCGGGTTCGGACGACAGGCTGTACACCGTCTCCTTGGGCGACGACAAAATCCCACCACCGTAGATACGCCGGCCCTCGGGCGTGTCCACCAGGCCGAACTCGATGGTCATCCAGTACAGGCGCGCCAGGTACACCCGTTGCTCCTTGGTGGCCGCCAGGCCGAGCTTGCCGTAGGTGTGGGTAAATTCGGCGAACCAGGGGTTGGTGAGCAGCGGGCAGTGGCCGAAAATCTCGTGGAAGATGTCCGGCTCTTGCAGGTAGTCCAGTTCTTCACGGGTACGAATGAAGGTCGCCACTGGAAACTGCTTGTTGGCGAGCAATTCAAAGAAGGTCTGGAAGGGGATCAGCGCCGGTACGCGCGCGACTTGCCAGCCGGTGGTTTCGGCCAGCACCTTGTTGATCTCGCCCAGTTGTGGAATGCGATCATGGGGCAGGCCAAGCTTGTCGATGCCGTCCAGGTATTCCTGGCAGGCGCGACCTTCGATCACTTTCAGTTGGCGCGTGATCAGGGTGTTCCACACCGCGTGTTCTTCCGGTGGGTAATCGATAAACCCATGCGCATCGGGCTCGCGGGCCACGTAGTGCGTCTGCTTCATACGGCTCTCCTGCTAGGCATTCGTTCTTGTTATGTCCTGCGATGAACGTATTGATAACCCGACGGGCGCGAGATTCCATCGGGCTTCGGCGGTGGGTTGTAGGAAAATGTACTGAATATCGTAAAATATTCGTTACGGATGTGCGGCCAGTCGCTGTGTTGGGCTGGGAAAAGGTCATGGTCTGTCACATAATCTTGACGACTATTCGCGCCCAGCGACAAAAAGACGCGGCGCCTACCCACTTTTCGGGCCTCTTCATGCGTATCAAAGTGCACTGCCAGAACCGCATCGGCATCCTGCGGGACATCCTCAACCTGTTGGTGGAATACGGCGTCAACGTCGCCAAGGGTGAGGTCGGGGGTGAGCATGGCAACGCCATTTACCTGTTCTGCCCGAACCTGGTGAACATGCAGTTCCAGGCGCTACGTCCGCAATTCGAAGCAATTGCCGGGGTATTTGGTGTCAAGCGCGTAGGGCTGATGCCCAGTGAGCGTCGGCATATGGAGCTCAACGCACTGCTCGGTGCTCTGGAATTTCCGGTGCTGTCTATCGACATGGGCGGCTCGATCGTCGCTGCCAACCGTGCGGCGGCGCAGTTGCTCGGCGTGCGGGTAGACGAGGTGCCAGGCATTCCGTTGTCGCGCTACGCCGAAGATTTCGACCTGCCGGAACTGGTACGCGCGAGCAAATCGCGGATCAACGGCCTGCGGGTCAAGGTTAAGGGCGACGTATTCCTGGCGGACATCGCGCCGCTGCAATCTTCCGAGCACGATGACAGCGAAGCGATGGCCGGTGCCGTGCTGACCCTGCACCGCGCAGACCGCGTGGGTGAGCGTATCTACAATGTGCGCAAGCAGGAACTGCGTGGCTTTGACAGCATCTTCCAAAGCTCCAGGGTCATGGCTGCCGTGGTCCGAGAGGCCCGGCGCATGGCGCCGCTGGACGCGCCTCTATTAATAGAAGGCGAAACCGGTACCGGCAAGGAACTGCTCGCACGCGCCTGCCACTTGGCCAGCCCGCGTGGGCAATCGCCCTTGATGGCGCTTAACTGCGCCGGCCTGCCGGAATCGATGGCCGAGACAGAACTGTTCGGCTACGGCCCTGGCGCATTTGAAGGGGCGCGGGCCGAAGGCAAGTTGGGGCTGCTGGAATTGACGGCGGGCGGTACGTTGTTTCTCGATGGCGTGGGGGAAATGAGTGCGCGCTTGCAGGTGAAGCTGCTGCGCTTTTTGCAGGACGGCTGCTTTCGACGGGTAGGCAGTGACGAAGAGGTGTACCTAGATGTGCGGGTGATTTGCGCAACCCAGGTGGATTTGTCCGAGCTGTGTGCCCGGGGTGAATTCCGCCAGGACCTGTATCACCGCCTCAACGTGCTGTCGCTGCACATCCCACCGCTGCGCGAATGCCTCGACGGCCTGGCGCCGTTGGTCGACCACTTCCTGGACCAGGCCAGTCGCCAGATTGGCTGCCCGCTGCCGAAATTGGCACCGGCTGCGATGGACCGTCTCAGTCACTACCATTGGCCGGGCAACGTGCGTCAGTTGGAAAACGTGTTGTTCCAGGCCGTGTCGTTGTGCGAGGGCGGTACGGTCAAGGCCGAGCATATTCGTTTGCCGGATTATGGCGTGCGTCAGCCGCTTGGCGAATTTTCGCTGGAGGGAGGTTTGGAACAGATAGTGGGCCGGTTCGAGAAGGCGGTGTTGGAGAGCCTGTATACGGAGCACCCGAGCAGTCGCCAGTTGGGCAAGCGGCTCGGTGTTTCCCACACCACCATTGCCAATAAGTTGCGGGACTACGACATTCTCAAGGCCGACAAGTAACTACCTGACACAACTGGGTCAAAATGTGGGTGCGGGCTTGCTCGCGAATGCGGTGGATCAGTCACCTTATGTGCTGGATGGCACACCGCATTCGCGAGCAAGCCCGCTCCCATTTGATTGTGTCGTTGCCGTAAGCGGCATAAGTCCGCCGTTTTTTCGACTCTTAGTCACCGTCCATTTCTTGCCACCCAGCCGCAAACCCTTGCCCCGCCTGGTCTTTCCCTCATTTTAAAAAGTTGGTTCGCAAATTGCTTAAGCCTCCTCAGTACAGCGGTGGGCGGCAAGCGTCCGTCAGAAAGAGGAAAGAGCGTGGACAAGTACCTTTATGTGGCAATGACCGGCGCCAGCCAGAATGCTCTGGCGCAGAAGGCCCATGCCAACAACCTGGCGAACATTTCCACCAACGGTTTTCAACGCGACCTGGAACAGGCGCGTTCGATGCCGGTGTTCGGCGACAGCTTTCCGGCGCGGGCGTTTGCCATGACCGAACGTCCTGCCACCGACTTCACCCCTGGCGCGATGATCGAGACCGGCCGCGACCTGGACGTGGCCGTCAACGGCAACGGCTGGATGGCCGTGCAAACTCCGGACGGCAGCGAAGCCTACGTGCGCAGCGCCAGCATGAACGTCGATGCGTTGGGCGTGCTGCGCGCCGGCAACGGCATGCCGATCATGGGCAACGGTGGCCCGATTGCCGTGCCGCCGCAGCAGAAAATCGAAGTGGGCTCTGACGGCACCATCAGCATCCGCGCCATGGGCGAAGGCCCTCGGGTGATGGCGGAAGTGGACCGCATCAAGCTGGTCCAGCCCGACCTCAAGAATATGAATAAAGGCCTGGATGGCACCATCCACACCAAGGATGGCCAGCCGGCCCAGGCCGATGCAAACGTCACGCTGACCTCGGGTTTCCTGCAGGCAAGCAACGTCAATGCCGTGGAAGAAATGACGGCGGTGCTGGCGCTTTCCAAACAGTTCGAACTGCACATCAAGATGATGAACAGCGCGAAGGAAGACGACCAGGCCATGACGCGCGTCATGCAGATGAGCTGATTGCAGCCCACTAACTAATTTGTGATGTCGCGCCAACAAACAGGCGCACAGAGGAGAACAGCATGCTTCCGGCTCTATGGGTTGCCAAAACAGGTCTGTCCGCCCAGGACACCAACCTGACCACCATTTCCAACAACTTGGCCAACGTGTCGACCACGGGTTTCAAACGTGACCGCGCCGAGTTCCAGGACTTGCTCTATCAGATCAAGAAGCAGCCAGGCGCCCAGTCGACCCAGGACAGCGAACTGCCGTCGGGCCTGCAACTGGGTACCGGTGTGCAGATCGTCGGCACCCAAAAGAATTTCAGCGCCGGCAACCTGCAGCAAACCGGCCAGCCGCTGGACATGGCCATCAATGGCCGTGGGTTCTTCCAGATCCTGCAACCGGATGGCACTACCTCCTACACCCGTGACGGTACTTTCCACCTGGACTCCAACGGCCAGATCGTCACCGCCAACGGTTTCTCCCTGGAACCTGCCGTGGTCGTTCCAGCGGATGCCAAGACTTTCACCGTCGGCAACGACGGCACCGTGTCGATCACCGTGGCCGGCAACCCAGCCTCGCAAGTGATCGGCAACCTGCAAACCGCCGACTTCATCAACCCGGCCGGCCTGCAGGCCATGGGCAACAACCTGTTCCTGGAAACCGCTTCCAGCGGCGCGCCGCAAATCGGTACCCCGGGCCTGAACGGCTTCGGCACCACGCTGCAAAGCACCCTGGAAACGTCCAACGTGAGCACCGTGGAGGAGATGGTCAACATGATCACCACCCAGCGCGCCTACGAAATGAACTCCAAGGTGATTTCCACCGCCGACCAGATGCTCTCGTTCGTCACGCAGAATCTGTAATCAAGTCTATGGGGCGCCATTGACGGCGCCTGCAACACCGTGAGGTAAGGGTCATGAATCGCTACGTTTCTGTTTTGGCACTGAGTGGGATCGCCGTGCTCGCGGGCTGTGTCGCCCCGACGCCAAAGCCCAACGACCCGTACTACGCGCCGGTGTTGCCACGCACACCGTTGCCGGCGGCGGCCAACAATGGCTCGATCTACCAGGCCGGTTTTGAACAGAACCTGTACAGCGACCGCAAGGCGTTCCGGGTCGGTGACATCATCACCATCACCCTGAACGAGAAGACCCAAGCCAGCAAGAACGCCAACTCGCAGATCGGCAAGACCAGCAAGACCGGAATTGGCCTGACCTCGTTGTTTGGCGGTGTGCCCAACACCAATAACCCGCTGGGCAGCGGCGACCTGAGCCTGGACGTGGGCTACAGCGGCGACCGCGCCACCAACGGCAAGAGTGCGGCGGCGCAGGGTAATACCCTGACCGGTTCGATCACCGTGACCGTGGCCGATGTATTGCCCAACGGCATCATTGCCGTACGCGGTGAGAAGTGGATGACCCTCAACACCGGCGACGAGCTGGTGCGCATCGCCGGCATGGTTCGCGCCGATGACATCGCCACGGACAACACCGTGCCGTCGACGCGAATTGCCGATGCGCGCATCACCTACTCGGGTACAGGTTCGTTTGCTGATGCGAGTCAGCCGGGCTGGTTCGACCGTTTCTTCCTTAGCCCGCTGTTCCCTTTCTAGGTGGCCACTTTGAAACTCAAACAGCTGATGGCGGCGGCACTGTTGCTGTCCCTGAGCGCAGTCGCCCAGGCCGAGCGCCTGAAAGACATCGCCAGCATCTCGGGCGTGCGCTCCAACCAGTTGATCGGCTACGGCCTGGTGGTAGGCCTGAACGGAACGGGTGACCAGACCACCCAGACCCCGTTCACCTTGCAGACCTTCAACAACATGCTCTCGCAGTTCGGCATCAAGGTGCCGGCGGGTTCGGGCAACGTGCAGCTTAAAAACGTTGCGGCGGTGTCTATCAGTGCCGATTTGCCGGCGTTTTCCAAGCCCGGCCAGGTGGTGGATATCACCGTGTCGTCCATTGGTAACTCGAAAAGCCTGCGCGGCGGCACTCTTTTGATGACGCCTCTTAAAGGTATCGACGGCAATGTCTACGCCATCGCCCAGGGCAACCTGGTAGTCGGCGGCTTTGACGCCGAAGGCCGCGACGGTTCGAAGATCACCGTGAACGTGCCATCGGCCGGGCGTATTCCTGGTGGTGCCACGGTGGAACGCACCGTGCCGAGCGGTTTCAACCAGGGCAACAGCCTGACCCTGAACCTCAACCGTTCCGACTTCACTACCGCCAAGCGCGTGGTCGACAAGATCAACGACATGCTCGGCCCTGGCGTGGCCCAGGCCATTGATGGCGGTTCGATCCGAGTGACCGCTCCGCTGGACCCAAGCCAGCGCGTGGACTACCTGTCGATCCTGGAAAACCTCGAAGTCGACCCGGGCCAGGCGGTTGCCAAAGTCATCATCAATTCGCGTACCGGTACCATCGTGATCGGCCAGAACGTCAAGGTGTCGCCAGCGGCGGTCACCCACGGCAGCCTGACCGTGACCATTACCGAAGACCCGATTGTCAGCCAGCCTGGCGCCTTCTCCAACGGCCAGACGGCGGTGGTACCGCGTTCGAAAGTCAACGCCCAGCAAGAAGCCAAGCCGATGTTCAAGTTCGGCCCCGGCACCACCCTGGATGAGATTGTCCGCGCGGTGAACCAGGTGGGCGCAGCGCCAGGTGACTTGATGGCGATTCTCGAAGCCCTGAAACAGGCCGGCGCCTTGCAAGCCGACCTGATTGTGATCTGACGCCATGGCCATGGACATGCGCAAGAGCGGGATCAGCAGCACGGCGGACTCGGGGTCTTACTCCGACTTGAACCGGCTTAACCAGCTCAAGGTCGGCGACGACAAGAACAGCGAAGGCAACATGCGCAAGGTCGCGCAGGAGTTCGAATCGCTGTTCTTGAGCGAGATGCTCAAGTCGATGCGTTCGGCTACCGAGGCCTTGGGCAAGGACAACCCGCTGAACACGCCGGCGGCCAAGCAGTACCAGGAAATGTACGACCAGCAACTGGCGGTCTCGATGTCCCGCGAAGGCGGTGGTATTGGCCTGGCCGACGTGCTGATGCGCCAGATGCAGAAGAACAAACCGGTGGACGCCCAGGCGGCCACCTTGCAGGGCCCGGCTGCGGCTGAGCCGACGAAGAAAGTGGCAGTGCCAACGGAGATTGCCGCCGGTACCCAGGCCGAAGGTCCGCTGGGTCGTTCCAATGGTCAACGCCCGTTGTGGGCTTATCGCGTGGCTGAACCACAGGCTGGCGCCGCTGCGTCGCACAGCAATGACATGGAGCTGATGAACCAGCGCCGTATCGCGTTGCCGAGCAAGCTCACCGACCGCCTGTTGGCCGGCATCGTGCCAAGCACCGATGCAACCACCGTCGCCAGGGCTGCGCCGCTGCGTAACAGCGCGGCCGATGACAACGTGATCAACAGCGGCGCGCGTACCTTTGCCGTGCCAAGCGGGCGCATGCAGGTCTATGGCCGCGCCGTGGCCCAGCCACCCTTGGCGCCGGCGAAGAAGGCCTTCAATTCGCAGGATGAATTTGTCGCTACCATGTTGCCGATGGCCAAGGCGGCCGCCGCGCGAATCGGTGTCGATCCCAAATACCTCGTGGCCCAGGCCGCGTTGGAAACCGGCTGGGGTAAATCGGTGATGCGCGCCGAAGACGGCAGCAGCAGCCATAACCTGTTCGGCATCAAGGCCGGCCAGAGTTGGCAGGGCGGTCAGGCGCGTGCAATCACCAGCGAGTTTCGTGATGGGGCGATGGTCAAGGAAACGGCGCAGTTCCGTTCCTACAACTCCTATCAGGACAGCTTCCATGACCTCGTGACGTTGCTGCAAAGCAATGATCGCTATAAAGAAGTCGTGAAGTCGGCCGACAACCCGGAACAGTTTGTACGCGAGTTGCAAAAAGCCGGTTACGCCACCGACCCGGACTACGCCAGCAAGATTTCGCAGATCGCAAAAACGATGAACAGTTACCAGAACTACGCTGCCGCTGGCGCAACCACACATTTATAAGGTCTGAACCATGAGTTTGCTCAGTATCGGGATGTCAGGGCTCAATGCCGCTCAAGGCTCGTTGTCGGTCTTGAGTAACAACATTGCCAACGCCAATACCGCGGGCTATTCGCGCCAGCAGACTACTCAGAACGCGAATGCCTCGAACCCTTACGGCGGCGTGTTTATCGGCACCGGTACTACCCTGGCTGACGTGCGCCGGGTGTACAACGAATTTCTCGACACGGCCTACCAGAACAGCACTGCGCTCAATAGCGATGCGGCGGCGTATCTGGATCAGGTGAGTGCGGTGGATAAGACGTTGTCGGATAAGACCACCGGCATGTCGGCAGTGCTCAGCTCATTTTTTGCTGCGGTGCAGAGCGCTTCGGCCAACCCGAGCGATGCTTCTGCGCGCCAGATCTTGCTGACCAATGCCCAGACGCTGACGAACCGCTTCAATGCGATCTCCACTCAGTTGAGCTCGCAGAAAGAGACCATCAATGGTCAGTTGACCTCCATGAGTGATCAGGTCAACCAGCTCACCTCTTCGATTGCCTCGCTGAACAAGCAGATCACCCAAGTGCAGGGCTCGACGAACACCGCACCGGCCAACCTGCTGGATGCGCGTGCTGAGGCCGTGCGCTCTTTGAATGAATTGATCGGCGTGACCGCATCTGAAAAGAACGGTGTGTTCAGTGTCAGTACGGGCACTGGCCAGTCGCTGGTGTTGGGTGACCAGTCCAACGCGATCTCTGCAGTGCCAAGTGGCAGCGACCCGACGCAATACACGATCCAGCTCAACATGCCTGGCAATACCAAGGTCGACTTGGGTAACGTGATCAGTGGCGGCAGCATCGGTGGCCTGCTGCGCTATCGCAGCGACGTGTTGAATCCGGCGATCAATGACCTGGGTCGCATCGCCATCGCCACCGCTGACACGATCAACAGTCAGTTGGGCCAGGGTCTGGACCTGAATGGTGAGTTCGGCTCGTCGATGTTCAAGGACATCAACAGCGCTGCGGCCGTCGCCCTTCGCAGTCAAGCTGCGCAAGGTAACCAGGGTGATGGCGCCCTGAATGTGACGATCAAAAACAGCAGCCAGCTGACCAACTACGACTACAAAGTTACGTTTACTGCTGCCGACAAGTATTCCGTGGTGCGTTCCGATGGCAAGGCCATGGGCAACTACACGCTGGATCCTACCCAGCCGGCTCCGGTGATCGATGGTTTCACCCTGACCCTCAATTCCGGTGCGATGCAGTCCGGCGATACGTTCAAGGTTAGCCCGACGGCCAGTGGCGCCAAGGATATCGGTGTCGTCCTCACTGACCCGAGCAAGATCGCGTTTGCCGGGCCGCTGTCCGGTGAAGCGAGCAAGACCAACCAGGGTACCGGCACTTTCACGCCGCCGACCCTGACTGTGCCTCTGGATATCGCCGGTGGCGCCGACACCGCACAGCTGCGCACGGGGATCGAATACTCGATGCCGGTGAAGATGGTGTTCGGCAAGCCAGCAGCTGATGGCACCCAGACTTACACCCTTAACAACGCCAAGGGTGATCCGATCGGTACCGGTACGATCATTCCGGGGCAGGCCAACAAGATCACTATCAACGTACCGATGCGCGGTGCGGACGGTGAATTGCTGAATCCGGCCAAGAGCTTCAGTTTTGACACCACGGTGGCGGGTTCGCCGACGGATGGTGACAGCACCACGTTCTCGTTCAATGCCACCGGCATCTCCGACAACCGTAACGCCCAACAACTGTTGAACCTGCAGACCAAGGCGACGGTAGGTGTAGCGGCGGATGGCACTGGCGGCACCAGCCTGGTGGGGGCCAACAGCAAGTTGGTGTCCACTGTCGGCGCCAAGGCTGCTGCAGCCACCACTGACACCACGGCGACCAATGCGCTGTTGACGGCCAATAAAAACGCGCGCAACTCCACGTCCCAGGTCAACCTGGACGAAGAGGCGGGCGACATGATCAAGTTTCAGCAGTACTACACCGCGTCGTCGCAGATCATCAAGGCTGCGCAAGAAACCTTCAGTACGCTGATCAATAGTCTTTAAGGGAGTCTGGGACGATGCGCATTTCTACTCAGCAGTATTACGACACCAGTGCCGCCAAGTATCAGAACAACTATTCTGGCGTGGTGCAGGCCCAGCAGCAGGCCAGTTCCGGTGTGCGTGTGCAGACCGCCGCAGACGATCCGGTTGCAGCGCAGCGTTTGCTGATGCTGCAACAGCAGAAAGATATGCTGACCCAGTACAGCGGCAACATCACCAATATCCAGAGTTCGCTGACCAACGAAGAAAGCGTGCTGACCTCGATCAGCGCGACGATTCAGGCAGCCAGCCAGTTAGCCTTGAAGGCCGGTGGCGTGACCAGCGACGCCGATCGAAAATCCATCTCGGTGGAGGTGGGAGCCCTTGAGGACCAGCTGTTGGGCTTGCTCAACAGCAAGGATGCGGCGGGCAACTACCTGTTCTCTGGCTCCAAGACCGATACCCCGCCGTATTCGCGCAACATCGACGGTACCTATAATTATCAGGGCGACGAAAACGCACTGAGCTTGCAGGTTTCCGAGACGCTGACCGTTCGTACCGGCGACACCGGCAAGACTATTCTGGAAGGGGCGGCCAATAACAGCCGCACCCAGTCCACCTATACAACGCCTGCGCCAGTACCTCCAGCGACGACGCCTTCCCAGGTCGATGACAAAAAGGTCGCCATTTCGGCCGGCCTGGTCACGTCGAGCGCCAACTACAACAAGTCGTATGCCGACGGCCAGCCGTACAAGCTGACCTTTACCAGCAGCACCCAGTACGTCGTGACGGACAAGGACGGTACCGACATCACCTCGCAGCTCCCGGGTAACGGCACGTTCGACTCCACCAAAGAGGGCAGCGCCAGCGTGAACCTGCGTGGGGTCAAGTTCGATATCACCGTCGACCTGAGTGACACGGCCACCGGGCCGGATGCGGACGCGCTGGTCAAGGGGCGTGAATTCACGCTTGCCGCCAAGCCGGACACGTTCAACGTTTCCCGTACGGCAAGCAACACGTCGGCGGCGCAGTTGACCAACGCTACTGTCAGCAATCCTGGCAAGTACGCGAGTACTTTCCCGGCTAACAGTGGTGTGCTGATCAAATTCAGCGACACCGATTCGTCGGCTTATGAGGTGTTTGCTCAGCCTTATACCGCCAACAGCAAGCCCATCGATTCCGGTGTGATCGACGCAAGCGATCCGCTCAACCCGAAGATCACCGCAGCAGGCGTTACCTTTGCGCTGAGCGGTACGCCGAACACCGGCGATCAGTTTTCGGTTGGTGCAAGCACTCAGAAAACCCAAAGTGCCCTTGATACCTTGAGCCAGTTGCGCAAAGCCCTGGAACAGCCTTCTGACGGTATCCCGGGTGCGCGGGTCAAACTTCAGGACGCCCTGAACGCCGCCGTCAGTAATCTGACCAGTTCAAGCGATCAAATCGACAACGTGCGCGGCTCTATCGGTGCGCGGCAGAACGCCCTCACTGTGCAGTCCACTGAAAACGACAGCGTTTCCCTGGCGAACAAAACCACCATGAGCGCCCTGGCCAACATCGACATGGGCGAGGCTGCCATCAACCTGACCTTGCAGCAAACCATGCTTGAAGCGTCCCAGCTGGCCTTTGTGAAAGTCTCCCAGTTGAGCCTGTTCAACAAGATGTAATCGGCAATACCTCAAGCGGCCCAGCCTGGAAACAGGCTGGGCCGTTGTCGTTTCTACGGCTTAATTGTTTGAAGGTTTTGCATAAACCACAGACAATTAGGTGACCTGTGAGTCATAAAGCGCATCTTCACTGTATCGTGTGAAAAGGATAAGTCGTCGCAGGGCCTTTACGGGGCGGCTTTCAGCGAGTTTTTTGCGGGGTTATCCCCTTTTATTGTCAGCACTCGGCGGGGCAGCTCGCGGGGTGATCTCCAGCTATTTAGTATTGGGAAGCCACAATGATTGGCATAAAAAGCATCGCCAGTTACGTGCCGGCCGACGGGATCGATAACTACGCCCAGGGTGCCAAATTCGCCAAAGATGAAGAATTCATCATTGGCAAGATCGGGTCGGCATTCCTGCCGCGCAAGGAAGCCGCGCAGGAAACCTCCGATCTGTGTGTCGAGGCGGTCAACGCTTTGTTTGCCAACAACCCGGATTTGAAGCGCGAGTCCATTGACGCGCTGATCGTCGTCACCCAGAACGGTGATGAAGAGGGTTTGCCCCACACCGCGGCCATCGTCCAGGACAAACTGGGCCTGCCGACCCACGTCGCTGCGTTCGATATTTCCCTGGGCTGCTCCGGCTACGTCTACGGTATCTACGCGATGAAGGGCTTCATGGAAGCCGCCGGCCTGAAAAACGGCCTGCTGATCACCGCCGACCCGTATTCGAAGATCGTCGACCCGGAAGACCGCAACACCACCATGCTGTTCGGTGATGCCGCCACCGCGACCTGGATGGGCGAAGACGCTCCCTGGTTGCTGGGCAAGTCGAAGTTCGGCACCGACGGTTCCGGCGCGCCGCACCTCAAGGTCAGCGATGGCGTGTTCTTCATGAATGGCCGCCAGGTATTCAACTTTGCACTGCTTAAAGTGCCGGCGCATTTGCACGAGCTGCTCAATGAGTCGGATCTCAAGGCTGACGAGATTGATGCGTTCTGCATCCACCAGGGCAGTGCGGCCATCGTCGACGCCGTGGCGCGTCGTTTTGAAGATGCGCCGGTGGACAAGTTCATCAAGGACATGGTCGAGACCGGCAACACCGTGTCGTCGAGCATTCCGCTGCTGCTGGAAAAGCACGTGATGGACGCCACCTGGAAGCGTATGGCCATCAGTGGTTTTGGTGTGGGCCTGTCGTGGGGCTCGGCGATTCTCTATCGTCCGTGACACGTTAATAGGCGGCACAACAAAACGCCGATGATCGAGAGATCATCGGCGTTTTTTATTTGGCGCCAGAAAAGCCAATGAAACCGGGGTTTTGCCCCTTGCTAAACCCTTGAATTAAAAGGGGTGGCACGGCGCCAGTAAAAAAATCAAAAAAAATCCTCAAGCAACTGCCCACCACGACGATAACTATTACGTAGGTTCTCAGGCCACACCCGGCGGTTGCCAGGGCCGGAAGCCGCAGTATCCATCCAACGAGGATTTCGTCATGGCTTTAACAGTAAACACCAACATTGCTTCGATCACTACTCAGGGCAACCTGAACAAAGCTGGCGGCGCCCTGGCCACTTCCATGCAGCGCCTGTCTTCCGGCCTGCGTATCAACAGCGCTAAAGACGACGCTGCCGGCCTGCAGATCGCTAACCGCCTGACCAGCCAAATCAACGGCCTGGGCCAAGCAGTAAAAAACGTGAACGACGGTATCTCCATCGCTCAGACCGCTGAAGGCGCGATGCAGGCTTCGACCGACATCCTGCAAAAAATGCGTACCCTGGCTCTGTCTTCCGCTACTGGTTCCCTGAGCGCTGACGACCGTAAGTCGAACAACGACGAATACCAGGCTCTGACTTCGGAACTGACCCGTATCTCGCAAACCACTACTTTCGGTGGCCAGAAGCTGCTGGACGGTTCGTACGGTACCAAGGCTATTCAGGTTGGCGCCAACGCTAACGAAACCATCAACCTGAGCCTGGAAAACGTTGCTGCCGATAACATCGGTTCGCAGCAGATCAAGTCGGCTGCACTGGCGCCTAACGCTACTGGTAATGCTGCTACCACGCTGAACGTTACTGGTAACGGCCAGACCGCTGCAGTGACCGTGGCCGCTGGCGATTCGGCCAAGACTGTTGCTGCTGGCCTGAACGGTGCCATCGGTGGCCTGAGCGCTACTGCCAGCACTCAAGTCAAGTTCTCCGTAGACGAAGTAAAGACCAAGGGCGTAACTGGTACTCCAGGTGTTCCAGCCAACTTCGAGCTGACCGTGGGCAAATCCACCGTTAAATTCGTTGGTGTAACCGACACAGCAAGCCTGGCTGACCAGCTGAAATCCAACGCCGCTAAACTGGGCATCAGCGTTAACTTCGACGAAGCTAAGGGCACTCTGGAAGTCAAGTCCGACACCGGTGAGAACCTGTCGTTCAAGGCTACTGGTACCGGTGCTGACGCGATCTCCGTTGACGTTAAAGACGGCAATGGCAAGTACGCTACCGATCTTACCGGCGGTGTCGCTACTAAACTGGGTGCTGCTGACGGTGACATCATCGTAGCTACTGGTCAGGTTTCGCTGGATTCGTCCAAAGGCTACTCCATCGCTGACGCAGCCACTGTTCCTATGTTCGGTAAAGCTGACGTGTCTTCCACGAAGATTAGCGTTGCTGAAACCGACGTAACCGACGCCTACAACGCTCAGAACGCTATCGCGATTCTGGACAAGGCCATCGGCACCATCGACGGCGTTCGTTCGGGCCTGGGTGCTACCCAGAACCGTCTGACTACCACTGCAGACAACCTGCAGAACATTCAGAAGAACTCCACCGCTGCACGTTCCACCGTTCAGGACGTCGACTTCGCTTCCGAAACCGCCGAACTGACCAAGCAACAAACCCTGCAATCGGCTTCCACTGCGATCCTGTCGCAGGCTAACCAGCTGCCATCCGCTGTACTGAAACTGCTTCAGTAATCCCAGCGCTCGGTAACTAACGGAAGGGCGCGTCTACGTGCCCTTCCGTTTTTTCGGTTTAGAGGAGATTGGACATGGACATGAGTGTAAAGCTGAACCAGTCTTATCCGCCGGTTGCCCCTCAGGGCGCACCTGCTCCAGCTGTCGCCGACAGAAGCATCAGTAAGGTCCAGGAAGTACCTGCCACAGGCCAGCAGCCTGAGCGTGCCGACCTGGAAAAAGCGGTCACCGATATTCGAGAATTCGTTCAGTCTGCCCAGCGCAGCCTGGATTTTTCCATTGATGACACCACCCACCGTGTGGTGGTCAAGGTCATCAATACCGACAATGGTGAAGTGATTCGCCAGATTCCGTCGGAAACGGCATTGAAACTGGCGCAAAGCCTGTCCAGCGCAAGCAGCTTGTTGTTTGACGACAAGGTCTGAGCTGGCATGAAACTTGTTGTTGTCATGGCTTGAGGCGTAACCAAGTCAAGATAACGGCAGCCACCGAACAGGAGATATGAAGATGGCGGGTACAACGGTAAGTGGTATCGGTTCTAACATCGATACGCAAAAAATCGTGCAGTCCTTGGTCGACGCCGAAAAGGTGCCCAAGCAGACGCAGATCAATACCGCGTCCCAGAAGGCGACTACCACGCTGTCTTCGATCGGCAAGATTCAGGCTGCCCTGGATGCCTTCCGTGGCGCCCTTGACAACATGACCACCAACTCAAGCTTTACGGGCTTGACCGGTTCATCCTCGGATGAAAAGGTCGCCACCATGACCGCCAGCAATACGGCGTCCAACGGTAGTTTTCGCCTGATTGTCGACCAGTTGGCGCAGGCCTCGAAGTTGTCGAGCAAGAACTTCTCCGGCGGCACTTCTACGGTAGTCAATGCTACCGACAAGCCGACGACCCTGACGATCAGTCAATCGGGCAAGGCCTACGACGTAAATATTCCGGCTGGCGCAACCCTGCAGCAAGTGCGGGACTCGATCAACACCCAGTTCGGCACTTCGGGGTTGAGCGCCAACATCCAGACCGACTCCAACGGTTCGCGGCTGATCCTGACCTCGACCACTATGGGTACCGGTTCGGACCTCACGCTGTCGGGTAATTCGGGGTTGGATGTCGGCTCTACAGTGGTCGATGAGCCGAAGGATGCGCTGTACAGCATCGATGGTGTCAGTTCGGTTTCCAAAACCAACAGCATTGAAGGCGCCTTGAGCGGGGTGAACATCAAGCTTGTGTCTGTTTCCGCCGTCAAGACAGGTGACACCAGTAACCCGCCGGTTAAAAACGCAACGCTCATCACGGTCAGCACCAACAACGCGGCGCTTAAGTCCGGTGTTAAAGGTTTCATTGATACCTACAACGCCTTGATCACAGCGATGAACGCCGAAACGAAAGTCACCACGAACCTCGATGGCAGCACCACGCCTGCGACCCTCACGGGTGATTCGACTATGCGTTCGCTGCAGGCCAGCATCCGTAACGAGTTCAACGCGCTGTCGGGAACCGGTGCCCTCAAATCCTTGGCGCAGTTTGGTGTCAGCACCAGCTCCACGACGGGTTTGTTGACGATGGATGACAAGAAGTGGGACAAGGCGGTGGCGACTAACGCAGCCGACATCAACAGCATGTTTTCCGGCCCTACCGGCATGCTGGCGCGTATGAAGAGCGCTACCGATGATTATGCCAAGGCCAATACTGGGATCCTCGCGACGCGTTCGACCTCGCTGTCTGACACGCTCAAGGACATCTCCAAGCAACAGTCCGCCTTGGACGAGCGCATGGACCTGCTAACCAAAAGCCTCTCCGACAAATACAACGCCATGGACACCCTGGTCGCCCAATTGCGCCAGCAAAGCACCAGTGTCATGACCACGCTCAATGCGTTGAACAACGTCAAGACCAATAGTTGATCCCACGCAATAGAAAAGGCCAGGCAACTTGCCTGGCCTTTTTTTATCGAGGGACGACTGGTGCTAAAGCTTTTTGCGACCCAGTCGACATATTGGTTACTCAAACACTTTCCGCTGTTGCCCGTCACGAGGTAGAAACATGAATCCCATGCGAGCCCTTCGCCAATACCAGAAGGTTAATTCCCATGCTCAGATCTCTGAAGCCAGTCCTCATCGTCTGGTGCAGATGCTGATGGAAGGCGGGCTGGACCGTATGGCCCAGGCCAAGGGTGCGCTGGCACGTGGCGACATCGCCACCAAGGGCCTGATGCTGGGCAAGGCGATTGATATCGTGATCGGTCTGCGTGACGGCCTGGATGCGGAAAAGAGTGATAACCCGGCTTACGTCCAACAGCTGGAAAGTCTGTACGCGTACATGACCAACCGCCTGATGGAAGCCAATCTGCACAACGATGCCGACATGATCGACGAAGTCGCGCGTTTGCTGATTACCGTAAAAGAAGGCTGGGATGCCATTGCCGCGCCACAGGCTGTTACCGAGTAAGGCGCAGCAGAGAAGGGCCTGAAGGCCTTGAGGAATACGTCATGAGCCAAGCACTGCAACGCATTGATGAAACCCGTGAGGCGCTGATGGGCGCGCTGGCGGACCGTAACTGGGACGCCATCGGCGAGCTGGATATCGGCTGTCGCGACGTGATCGAGCAAGTGCTCAATGAGCCGCCGGTGGACGAGGATGCGCTGCGGGAGAAGCTTGAAAAGTTGCTGGAGGTTTATCAGCAATTGCTTGAGGTGACGACGGGCGAACGGCAGGCGATTTTCGAAGAGATGTCGCAGATCAACCGAGCGAAAAATGCGTCAAAGGTTTACCATCTGTTCGGCTGAACTGGCTCAGTTAATCCGAACGCGCGTCATAAATTTGACTGCGCGCGATTTTTTGACTTAACTAGTGCTGTTTTCAGAATTCAGACGGCTGTAATGCAGAAAATGCCTACAGCCATCTAGATTGCCCCGACTCGAGGGCATTTGAGTTAACTAGGGAAGTTGCTATTGCATGTGGCGTGAAACCAAAATTCTGCTGATTGATGACGATAGCGTCCGCCGCCGCGATTTAGCGGTGATTTTGAATTTTCTTGGCGAAGAAAATTTACCCTGTGGTAGCCATGACTGGCAGCAGGCAGTCAGCTCATTGTCGTCGAGCCGTGAAGTCATTTGTGTGCTGATCGGGACGGTAAACGCTCCTGGCGCAGTTCTGGGCTTGTTAAAGACACTGTCAACCTGGGATGAGTTCCTTCCGGTTTTGCTAATGGGCGATATTTCTTCTATCGACCTGCCGGAAGACCAGCGCCGCCGCGTGCTTTCCACCCTGGAAATGCCGCCCAGCTACAGCAAATTGCTCGACTCCCTGCACCGTGCCCAGGTCTATCGCGAGATGTACGACCAGGCCCGCGAGCGCGGCCGTCACCGCGAACCCAACCTGTTCCGCAGCCTGGTCGGCACCAGCCGTGCGATCCAGCACGTGCGTCAGATGATGCAGCAGGTGGCCGATACCGACGCCAGCGTGCTGATCCTCGGCGAGTCCGGTACCGGCAAGGAAGTGGTCGCGCGCAACCTGCACTACCACTCCAAGCGCCGCGACGGGCCTTTTGTGCCGGTCAACTGCGGGGCGATCCCTGCAGAGCTGCTGGAAAGCGAACTGTTCGGCCACGAGAAGGGCGCCTTTACCGGTGCAATCACCAGCCGTGCCGGGCGTTTCGAACTGGCCAACGGCGGTACCCTGTTCCTCGACGAAATCGGCGACATGCCACTGCCGATGCAGGTCAAGCTGCTCCGTGTGCTGCAGGAACGTACCTTCGAGCGCGTGGGCAGCAACAAGACCCAGAGCGTCGACGTGCGCATCATTGCCGCCACCCACAAGAACCTCGAAAGCATGATCGAGGTCGGCAGCTTCCGCGAAGACCTGTACTACCGCCTCAACGTATTCCCAATCGAGATGGCCCCGCTGCGTGAGCGCGTGGAAGACATCCCGCTGCTGATGAACGAACTGATCTCGCGCATGGAACACGAAAAGCGCGGTTCGATTCGCTTCAACTCCGCCGCGATCATGTCCCTGTGCCGTCACGGCTGGCCGGGCAACGTCCGCGAACTCGCCAACCTGGTGGAGCGCATGGCGATCATGCATCCGTACGGGGTGATCGGCGTGGTCGAGCTGCCGAAGAAATTCCGCTACGTCGACGACGAAGACGAACAGTTGGTGGACAGCCTGCGCAGCGACATGGAAGAACGGGTAGCCATCAACGGCCATACCCCGGACTTCGGTTCCACCGCCATGCTGCCGCCGGAAGGCCTGGACTTGAAGGACTACCTCGGCAACCTGGAACAAGGCCTGATCCAACAGGCATTGGACGACGCCAACGGCATCGTTGCGCGTGCGGCCGAGCGCCTGCGCATCCGTCGTACTACCCTGGTGGAGAAGATGCGCAAGTACGGCATGAGCCGCAAAGAAGGTGATGAACAGGCGGATGATTGACGCCTGTTTTTTAAGCGACTGAAATATCAGTCGTTTTTTTTAGGCACGGGTATTGCTACAGCCCTCGCAACGTTCCGTTTAACTGACGGTCAGCCAAGCGAGAGAGCATGATGCCCCACGCCGCCCAACTATCTTCGGTCCCTGATGCCCAGGGGCCTGCCCCGTCTGTCGAGCAGCTCAGCCGCAATGGCCTGGAACAGGCCTTTTCGCTGTTCAACCAGATGTCGAGCCAACTCACTGACTCCTACAGCCTGCTGGAAGCCCGGGTCTCCGAACTCAAGGGCGAGTTGGCTGTGGTCAGCGCCCAGCGCATGGAAGAACTGGCCGAGAAAGAGCGCCTGGCCAACCGTCTGCAAAACCTGCTGACGCTGTTGCCCGGTGGCGTCATCGTCATCGACGACCAGGGCCGTGTGCGCGAAGCCAACCCGGCGGCCTGTGACATGCTCGGCCTGCCGCTGGAAGGCGAGCTGTGGCGCCATGTCATCACCCGCTGCTTTGCGCCGCGTGAAGACGACGGCCATGAGATCTCCCTGAAAGACGGGCGCCGCCTGTCCATCGCCACTCGCTCCCTGGACGCCGAGCCCGGCCAACTGGTGCTGCTCAACGACCTGACTGAAACCCGTCACCTGCAAGACCAATTGGCGCGGCATGAGCGTTTGTCGTCGCTGGGCAGGATGGTCGCTTCTTTGGCGCATCAGATCCGCACGCCGTTGTCGGCCGCGTTGATATACGCCAGTCATTTGACTGATGAACAATTGCCTGCCGCGACCCAGCAGCGTTTTGCCGGTCGTCTCAAGGAGCGCTTGCATGAGTTGGAACACCAAGTGCGTGACATGCTGGTGTTTGCCCGTGGCGAATTGCCGCTGACCGACCGCATCACGCCTTCCGAACTGATGCAGGCCCTGCAAGCGGCGGCGGCGACTCATATTCAAGAATCCCAAGTCCGCTGGCAGTGCGACAGCCATCTCGGCGAGCTGCTGTGCAACCGCGACACGCTGGTGGGTGCGTTGCTCAACCTGATCGAAAACGCCACCCAGGCCAGCGGCGCCGGCGCGCGGCTCAAGGTACACCTTTACAGTCGCGAGCAAACCCTGCGCCTGTGCATCAGTGACAGCGGCAGTGGCATCGACCCGGTTGTGTTGCAGCGTCTGGGCGAACCCTTTTTCACCACCAAGACCAACGGAACTGGCTTGGGCCTGACCGTGGTCAAGGCCGTGGCACGCGCCCATCAGGGAGAATTGCAGCTGCATTCCCGGTTGGGGCGTGGCACTTGTGCATTGATGACCTTGCCGCTGTTTTCTGGCGCGGCAAGCGCGGAGTAATCGAACATGGCAATCAAGGTTTTATTGGTAGAAGACGACCGCGCCCTGCGTGAAGCACTGGCCGACACGCTGCTGTTGGCGGGCCACGACTACCGGGCGGTGGGTTCTGCCGAGGACGCCTTGGAAGCCGTCGAGCAAGAGTCGTTCAGCCTGGTGGTCAGTGACGTGAACATGCCCGGCATGGACGGTCACCAGTTGCTCGGCCTGTTGCGTGCGCGCCAGCCGCAATTGCCCGTGCTGTTGATGACCGCTCACGGCGCCGTGGAGCGTGCAGTGGATGCGATGCGTCAAGGCGCTGCCGATTACCTGGTCAAGCCGTTCGAACCCAAGGCCTTGATCGAACTGGTGGCGCGACATGCCCTGGGTGTGGTCTCAGCGGTCGAAGGTGAAGGCCCGATCGCCTTCGAACCTGCCAGCGCCCAGTTACTGGAACTGGCGGCCCGCGTGGCGCGCAGTGACTCTACCGTGTTGATCTCTGGCGAGTCCGGCACCGGCAAGGAAGTGCTGGCGCGGTATATTCACCAGCAATCGAGTCGCGCCAAGCAGCCGTTTATCGCGATCAATTGCGCGGCGATCCCCGACAACATGCTCGAAGCCACCTTGTTCGGCCATGAAAAGGGCTCGTTCACGGGCGCCATCGCGGCGCAGGCCGGCAAGTTCGAACAAGCCGATGGCGGCACTATCCTGCTCGACGAAATCTCGGAAATGCCCCTGGGCCTGCAAGCCAAGCTGTTGCGCGTGCTGCAGGAGCGCGAAGTGGAGCGCGTCGGCGCACGCAAGCCGATCCAGTTGGATATCCGCGTGGTCGCCACCACCAACCGCGATCTGGCGGGTGAAGTGGCGGCGGGGCGCTTCCGTGAAGATTTGTTCTACCGCTTGTCGGTGTTCCCGCTGGCCTGGCGCCCACTGCGAGAGCGCCCGGCAGATATCATCCCGCTGGCCGAGCGTCTGCTGAACAACCACGTCAAAAAAATGAAGCATGCCCAGGCGCGACTGTCGTCCGAGGCCCAGGCCTGTCTGATCAGCTATCCGTGGCCCGGCAACGTGCGTGAGCTGGACAACGCGATCCAGCGCGCGCTCATTTTGCAGCAGGGTGGCCTGATCCAGCCTCAGGATTTCTGCCTGGCCATGGGCAGCGGCGCCGCGCCATTGCCCACCTTGGCGCCAGCGCCGGTGGTGGCTGAAGCCGAATCTGCGGGAGCGTTGGGCGACGATCTGCGTCGCCGCGAATTCCAGATGATCATCGACACCCTGCGCGCCGAACGCGGCCGTCGCAAGGAGGCTGCCGAGCGCCTGGGTATCAGCCCGCGCACCTTGCGCTACAAGCTGGCCCAGATGCGCGATGCCGGGATGGACGTAGAAGCGTATCTATTCGCCACTTGATTGGTATCTAAGCCGATAAGGTTTGTCGCCTTTTCTTACGTGTTGCTACAGAGCTGGCACCCTTGTTGCTACCTCCCCTAGTAATTGCGGCGTAGCGTCAAAAAAATGCGGGTTGTCGGAGAGAGAAGGTCATGAGCCAGGGTATTGAGTTCAATCGGTTGATGTTGGATATGCGCTCCATGCAAATGGATGCCATGGCTCAACCGAAATCCGTCGCGCCAGCGCCGGAATTGGGCCAAAGCAGTTTCGCCGACATGCTCGGCCAGGCAATCAATAAAGTCAGTGACACCCAACAAGCGTCGAGTCAGTTGGCCAACGCCTTCGAGATCGGCAAGAGCGGTGTGGACCTTACCGACGTCATGGTTGCTTCGCAGAAGGCCAGCGTCTCCTTTCAGGCCTTGACCCAAGTGCGTAACAAGCTGGTTCAGGCTTATCAAGACATCATGCAGATGCCGGTTTAAGGACGAGATTTAAGTCATGGCAGAAGCAGTCGTGGACAACGTACCCGCCAAGGCAGACGGCAAGCCGCCGCTGTTTGGCCTGTCGTTCCTGGAAAATCTCTCTGAAATGACCATGTTGCGTCAGGTGGGCCTGATGGTCGGCCTGGCTGCCAGCGTGGCGATTGGTTTTGCCGTGGTGTTGTGGTCGCAGCAACCCGATTACCGGCCGCTGTACGGCAGCCTGGCAGGCATGGATTCCAAGCAGATCATGGAAACCCTGGCCGCCGCCGATATTGCCTACACCGTGGAGCCCAACTCCGGTGCCTTGCTGGTCAAGGCCGATGACGTGGCCCGTGCACGCATGAAGCTGGCAGCGGCTGGCGTGACGCCGTCCGACAGCAATATCGGTTTCGAAATCCTCGACAAGGACCAGGGCCTGGGTACCTCCCAGTTCATGGAAGCCACCCGTTACCGCCGTGGCTTGGAAGGCGAGTTGGCCCGCACCATCTCCAGCCTGAACAACGTCAAGGCTGCCCGCGTGCACCTGGCCATTCCGAAAAGCTCGGTGTTTGTGCGCGATGAGCGCAAGCCAAGCGCCTCGGTACTGGTGGAGCTGTTCTCGGGCCGTTCCCTGGAACCTGGCCAGGTCTTGGCGATCATCAACCTGGTGGCCACCAGCGTTCCCGAGTTGAGCAAGTCGCAAATTACCGTGGTGGACCAAAAGGGCAACCTGCTGTCCGACATGGCAGAAAACTCCGCGCTGACCCAGGCCGGCAAGCAGTTCGACTACAGCCGCCGCATGGAAAGCATGCTGACGCAGCGTGTGCACAACATCCTGCAGCCGGTGCTGGGCAACGACCGCTACAAGGCCGAAGTGTCTGCCGACGTGGACTTCAGCGCCGTCGAGTCGACCTCCGAGCAGTTCAACCCGGACCAGCCGGCCCTGCGCAGCGAGCAGTCCACCAGCGAACAACGCACCGCCGCCAATGGCCCGCCGCAAGGCGTACCGGGTGCCTTGAGCAACCAGCCGCCAGCGCCGGCCTCGGCTCCGCAAACCACGGGTGGCGCCGCAGCCACCGCTGGCGCGATCCAGCCTGGCCAGCCACTGCTGGATGCCAACGGTCAGCAGATCATGGACCCGGCCACCGGCCAGCCAATGCTTGCGCCGTACCCGGCGGACAAACGTAACCAATCCACCAAGAACTTCGAACTCGACCGTTCCATCAGCCACACCAAGCAACAACAGGGTCGCGTCAATCGCCTGTCGGTTTCGGTGGTGGTGGATGACCAGGTCAAGGTCAATCCGGCGGACGGCAGCATTACCCGTGCGCCGTGGGGCGCCGACGAATTGGCGCGCTTCACTCGCCTGGTGCAGGACGCCGTCGGTTTTGACGCCAGCCGTGGTGACAGCGTCAGCGTGATCAACATGCCGTTCTCCGCCGAGCGTGGCGAAGTGATCGCTGAAGCGGCGTTCTACACCCAGCCGTGGTTCTGGGACATCGTCAAGCAAGTGCTGGGTGTGTTGTTCATCCTGGTGCTGGTGTTCGGCGTGCTGCGCCCGGTGCTCAACAACATCACCGGCAACGGCAAGAAGCAACTGGCGCTGGCCGGTGGCGACGTGGAACTGGGTGGCATGGGCGGCCTGGACGGCGAACTGGCCAACGACCGCGTCAGCCTCGGCGGCCCGCAAAGCATCCTGTTGCCAAGCCCGAGCGAAGGCTATGACGCTCAGTTGAACGCAATCAAGAGTCTGGTGGCAGAAGACCCGGGCCGTGTGGCCCAGGTCGTGAAAGAGTGGATCAACGCAGATGAGTGATAATCGAGCCGCTGTTGCCAAGCTCACCAAGGTCGATAAAGCCGCCGTGTTGCTGCTGTCCCTGGGTGAAACCGACGCCGCCCAAGTGCTGCGCCACATGGGCCCCAAAGAGGTCCAGCGAGTAGGCGTGGCCATGGCGCAGATGCGCAATGTGCACCGTGAGCAAGTCGAGCAGGTGATGAGCGAGTTCGTCGAGATCGTCGGCGACCAGACCAGCCTGGGTGTTGGCTCCGACAGCTACATCCGCAAGATGCTCACCTCGGCCCTGGGCGAAGACAAGGCCAACGGCCTGATCGACCGCATCCTGCTGGGTGGCAACACCAGCGGTCTCGACAGCCTCAAGTGGATGGAGCCGCGTGCTGTCGCCGACGTGATCCGCTACGAACACCCGCAGATCCAGGCCATCGTCGTTGCTTACCTGGACCCGGACCAAGCCGGTGAAGTGCTTGGTCACTTCGACCATAAAGTGCGCCTGGACATCATCCTGCGCGTGTCGTCGCTGAACACTGTGCAGCCGGCTGCCTTGAAAGAACTCAACACGATTCTGGAGAAGCAGTTCTCCGGCAATTCCAACGCTTCGCGCACCACCTTGGGTGGCATCAAGCGCGCGGCCGACATCATGAACTTCCTCGACAGCTCGGTCGAAGGCCAGTTGATGGACTCGATCCGCGAGATCGACGACACCCTGTCCGGCCAGATCGAAGACCTCATGTTCGTGTTCAACAACCTCTCCGATGTCGACGACCGTGGCATCCAGGCGTTGCTGCGCGAAGTGTCCTCCGACGTGCTGGTGCTGGCGCTCAAGGGCTCCGACGAAGGCGTCAAGGAGAAGATCTTCAAGAACATGTCCAAGCGTGCCTCCGAGCTGTTGCGCGACGACCTCGAAGCCAAAGGCCCAGTGCGCGTCAGCGATGTGGAAACCGCGCAGAAAGAAATCCTCACCATTGCCCGCCGTATGGCCGAAGCCGGAGAAATCGTTCTCGGCGGGAAGGGCGGCGAAGAAATGATCTAAGGCGCCTCTGATGTCGAACAAAGATGAGGCACCCAGCGATCTGATTCGCGCACGGGATGTCGGCGGGTTCGACATCTGGTCGTTGCCCAGCTTCGACCCGCATGTGCCGGAGCCAGAGCCGGAACCAGAGCCCGAACTGCCGGTGGAGTCCGAGGAAGTGCCGCTGGAAGAAGTCCAGCCACTGACCCTGGAAGAGTTGGAGAGCATCCGCCAGGAAGCCTACAACGAAGGCTTCGCCGCGGGTGAAAAGGATGGCTTTCGCGCAACGACGCTCAAGGTGCGCCAGGAGGCCGAGGCGGCGCTGGCCGTCAAGTTGGAGAGCCTGGAACGCTTGATGGGCGTGCTGTTCGACCCTATCGCCGAGCAGGATTCGCAGATCGAAAAAGCCATGGTTGGCCTGGTTGAGCACATCGCTCGCCAGGTGATCCAGCGTGAGCTGGTGCTGGACTCCAGCCATATCGAAAGCGTCATGCGCGAAGCCCTCAAGCTGCTGCCCCTGGGCGTGGGCAACGTGCGGCTGTACATCAATCCCCAGGATTTCGAACAGGTCAAAGCCCTGCGCGAGCGCCATGAAGAAACCTGGCGCATCGTCGAAGATGCCGCATTGCAGCCCGGTGGTTGCCGCGTCGAGACCGAACACAGCCGTATCGATGCCACAGTTGAAACCCGCATCAGCCAGATCATGGCCAAGTTGCTGGACCAGGTTCACGAGCAGGTATTGAATCCGGCCGAACCTGACCTGAGCGTGGACCTGGACGCCCCCGATGCGCCTTGATCGCACCAGCTTCGCCAAGCGCCTGGGCAGCTATGCCGAGGCCACTGAGTTGCCCGGCCAGCCGATCCTCGAAGGACGCCTGTTGCGTATGGTCGGCCTGACCCTCGAAGCCGAAGGCCTGCGCGCCGCCATGGGCAGCCGCTGCATGGTGATCAACGACGACAGCTACCACCCGGTGCAGGTTGAAGCTGAAGTGATGGGTTTCTCCGGCAACAAGATTTTCCTGATGCCTGTTGGCAGCCTGGCGGGCATCGCCCCCGGCGCCCGCGTGGTGCCGTTGGCCGACACCGGTCGCTTGCCGATGGGCATGAGCATGCTTGGTCGTGTGCTCGACGGCGCCGGGCGTGCGCTGGACGGTAAGGGCGGCATGAAGGCCGAAGACTGGGTGCCGATGGACGGCCCGACCATCAACCCCCTCAACCGTAACCCCATCAGCGTGCCGCTGGACGTGGGCATTCGTAGCATCAACGGATTATTGACGGTGGGCCGTGGCCAGCGTCTGGGCCTGTTTGCCGGTACCGGTGTGGGTAAGTCCGTACTGCTGGGCATGATGACCCGCTTCACCGAAGCCGACATCATCGTGGTGGGGCTGATCGGCGAGCGGGGCCGTGAGGTGAAGGAGTTCATCGAGCACAGCCTGGGTGAAGAGGGCCTCAAGCGTTCGGTGGTGGTGGCATCGCCAGCCGATGACGCGCCCTTGATGCGTTTGCGCGCCGCCATGTACTGCACGCGTATCGCCGAATATTTTCGCGACAAGGGCAAGAACGTCTTGTTGCTGATGGATTCGCTCACACGTTTTGCCCAGGCCCAGCGGGAAATCGCCCTGGCCATTGGCGAGCCGCCGGCCACCAAGGGTTATCCGCCGTCAGTGTTCGCCAAGCTGCCCAAGCTGGTGGAACGCGCCGGTAACGCCGAGGCCGGTGGTGGCTCGATCACCGCGTTCTACACCGTGCTGTCCGAAGGCGATGACCAGCAAGACCCGATTGCCGACTCGGCGCGGGGCGTGCTCGACGGTCACATAGTGCTGTCGCGGCGCCTGGCGGAAGAAGGGCACTACCCCGCCATCGATATCGAAGCGTCCATCAGCCGGGTCATGCCGTCGGTGGTCACGCCGCAGCACATGGCCCGCGCGCAACAATTCAAACAGCTGTGGTCGCGTTATCAGCAGAGCCGCGACTTGATCAGCGTGGGTGCCTACGTGGCCGGTGGTGACCGCGAGACCGACCTGGCGATTGCCCTGCAACCGCAACTGGTGACCTACCTGCGCCAGGGTCTTAACGACAAGATCAGCATGGGCGAAAGCGAAGCGCACCTGGGCTCGATCTTCGCCCCGGCGCCAGGCGGCTAAGCCATGGCAAGCAACCGCTCTTCACGCCTGGCCCCAGTGGTCGACATGGCCGAAAAAGCCGAAAAGACCGCCGTGCAGCGCCTGGGTTATTTCCAGGGGCAGGTGCGCTTGGCGGAAAGCAAACTGGGCGACCTGGAGCGCTTTCGTGGCGAATACCAGCAGCAGTGGATCGAACGCGGTACCAAAGGTGTGTCGGGGCAATGGTTGATGGGCTACCAGGGCTTCCTTAACCAGCTTGAGACGGCGGTGGACCAACAGCGTCAGAGCCTGGCGTGGCACCAGACCAACCTTGATCGCGCGCGGGAGAGCTGGCAGGCGGCGTTTGCCCGCGTTGAAGGGCTGCGCAAGCTGGTGCAGCGCTATATCGACGAAGCGCGGGCCATTGAAGACAAGCGCGAGCAGAAGCTGCTCGATGAACTGTCCCAACGCCTCCCACGCCAATCGCAATACTAGCTCCCACATTTGATACTGCGTGTTGCTCGCATCGCCTTCACCTGCTAAACCTTGTCTCATTGCCAATGACAAGGAAGCAGTCGCATGTCAGTCGTTCCTGAAGTGTCCGCGGACGGGAAGAAATTGACGATCGCCATCAAGGGCCGGTTCGATTTCAGCAGCCACCAGCATTTTCGTGAAGTCTACGAACGCATTTACCCCAAGCCCGACGCCATTGTCGTGGACTTGAAGGAAGCCACCTACCTCGACAGCTCTGCGCTCGGCATGCTGTTGCTGCTGCGCGATCATGCCGGCGGCGATGATGCCGATATCCGCGTGATCAACAGTAACTCCGACGTGCGCAAGATCCTCGGCATCTCCAACTTCGACAAACTGTTCGACATCAGTTGAGCGGCCTGGCCCCCGTTCTTGAGCCGCTGACCATCCTGATCGCCGAAGACAGCGCTGCCGACCTGTTGCTGCTGTCGACCATCGTGCGGCGCCAGGGCCATCAAGTGCTCACTGCCACCAACGGCGCGCAAGCGGTAGAAGTGTTTACCCGCGAGCGGCCGCAGTTGGTGCTGATGGATGCACTGATGCCGGTGATGGACGGTTTTGAAGCTGCACGGCGCATCAAGCAATTAGCGGGGGAGGCGTTGGTGCCGATCATCTTCCTCACTTCCCTGCGCGAGAGCGAAGCCCTGGCCCAGTGCCTGGATGCCGGCGGTGATGACTTCCTGCCCAAGCCCTACAACCAACTGATTCTCGCGGCAAAGATCAATGCCATGGACCGCCTGCGCCGCCTGCAAGCCACGGTGTTGCAGCAGCGCGACCTGATCGCCAAGCACCACGACTATCTGTTGCATGAGCAGCGGGTGGCCAAGGCGGTGTTCGACAAGGTCGCGCATTCGGGCTGCATCAATGCCGCGCCGAATATCCGCTACCTGCAATCGCCCTATGCGCTGTTCAACGGCGACCTGCTGTTGGCGGCCTACACACCGTCCGGCGACATGCATGTGCTGCTCGGTGATTTCACCGGCCACGGCTTGCCGGCGGCGGTAGGCGCCATGCCCCTGGCCGAAGTGTTCTACGGCATGACCGCCAAGGGCTATGGGCTGGCGCAGACCCTGCGGGAGATGAACGCCAAGCTCAAACGCATCTTGCCGGTGGACATGTTCTGCTGCGCCACCCTGTTGTGCCTCAGCGCGCAACGGCGGGTGGTGGAGGTGTGGAATGGGGGCATGCCCGAAGGCTATGTGCATGAAGTCGCCACCGGCAAGCGCACGCCGCTGGAATCGCGGCATTTGCCGTTGGGGGTGTTGTCGGCGGACGCCTTTGATGACCGCACCGAGGTCTGGCCGATGGCCTTGGGCGACCGCGTGTTCCTGCTCTCCGATGGCGTGCTCGACACCGCAGACGCCAATGACCAACTGTTCGGGGTCGAACGCTTGCAGCGGGTATTCGCCGCCAACCGTGAGCCTGACCGTTTATTTGAAGATATCGAACAGGCGCTGGCGGCGTTTCGCGGCGAAGTTCGCGATGACGTCAGCATGGTGGAAATCACGCTGCAGTCCGGCCAATCGCTGCGTGCGACGGGGCCGTTGTACGCTGATAGTGGGCAATCGTGTCCGTTGGATTGGTCGGTGAGTTTTGAATTTCGCGCCGACACCCTCAAGCGATACAACCCGTTGCCCTATCTGCTGCAACTGCTGCTGGAGATCCACGGCCTGCGCGAGCAGAGCGGGGCGCTTTACAGCGTGATGGCCGAGTTGTACTCCAATGCGCTTGAGCATGGGGTGCTGGGGCTCGACTCCCGGCTCAAGCGCGATGCCCAAGGCTTTGCCGAGTATTACCGCCAGCGTAATGATCGTCTGGCGCAGTTGAACAGTGGTTATGTGCGGGTGCATATCAATGTGGTGCCGACCGCAGCGGGCGGCAAGATGACCCTGCGTATCGAAGACAGCGGCCCAGGCTTTGATGTGGACAAAGTGTTGGCGCGACCGCTGGATATCGACCGCCTGTCTGGCCGGGGCTTGAGCCTGGTGCGCCAATTGAGCAGTGCGGTGGGCTGGTCCGACGGCGGGCGCAGTGTCTGCGTGGAGTTTTGCTGGGGGGCTCTGGCATAATCCGCCGATTCTTGATCAAGGAGCGAGCAAGTGGTCGATATTCATCTGGACCCGCAGGTTTTGTCGGGTTTGCAGGAGGTCATGGAAGGCGAGTATCCCAAGTTGCTCGATACCTTTCTCGATGATTCCCAGAAACGTGTAGAGGCGCTGCGCAAGGCGCGCGACGATGCCAAGGCGTTGGGCCAGATTGCGCACAGTTTCAAGGGCAGCAGTGGCAACCTTGGGGCGGTGCGGCTGGCGCATTTGTGTCAGCGGTTGGAGTCGGAGTCGGTTGAGGCGGCGGCGGATCTCGGGGCGTTGGTGGATCAGATTGATCGTGAGTTTGCGTTGGTCAGGCCGATGTATGAGTTGGAGCGGGAGCGGTTTGGGGTTTGAGGTTTGAGGTTGGGTTTGGTGTACATATCCGTTTTTTAGGTAACGGCGACTTAGGGTTCCGCCCTTACGGCGGGTCACTTTTGGAAGAGCGCCAAAAACGCTTCGCCCCAACACTCGGCACCTCGCTTAGGCTCGGTGTGCCCACGCTCCAAAGCCTGCGTTCGGCCAGCGTGTTTGACGGGGCGCCTCTAGATCAAAAGCAAGAGCACGGCGGCCTTAGAGCCGACCGGTTATTTGGGTCGTGCTCGGTCAAAACTGTGGGAGCGGGCTTGCTCGCGAATGCGGTGGGTCAGCCAATGAATTAGTTGATTGATCCACCGCATTCGCGAGCAAGCCCGCTCCCACATTTGGATCTCCATTTATTAGAAGAAAGTGGTTTCTGGCTCTGGCTCTGGCTCTGGCTTTTGATTTTGCTTGTGATCTTGATCTTAGGCGCCCCGTTAAACCACGCTGGCCGGAGTGAGGGCATGTCGAGCCTAGGCGAGACACCGAGTGGTGGGGCAAGAGCCTTTTGGTTACTTTTGGGCTCTTTCCAAAAGTGACCCGCTGTAAGAGCGGAACCAATAGCCGCCGTTACCCAAATAACGGATATGTACTCCATAAAACGCAATCCCCAAAAACCTGGCCCAACTCTTGCTCTACCTCCTGATACTGCATCCCCGATCCCCATGCAGTGGAGACCTTTACCTATGCCAGTCGCCCCGAATTCGCTTCTTCAGGCTGCCCCTGCGGCCAAGCCTCAAGCGCCCGCCGCCACCCCACCGGTAGCGGCTGCGGACCCACGGGACAAGGGCCCTGGCTTCGCTCAGGTGTTCGCCAGCCAGGGTTCCAAACCCTCGGTCAAAACCGACGACAACTCGCCAAAACCCACGCGGGACAAGCCTGCCGACGCCAGCGCCAAACCGGCTGCCAGTGACGACAAGCCTGCCGCCAGCACGCCAGCGGTTGCCGATAGCGGCAATCCCTTGCCTGCCAATCCGCCGGCCAAGCCCGACGACAGCGCCAGCAAGGATGACGACGCACCGGTCGATCCAAGCCTGGTGCAACAACCCCCGACTGATCCGGTGGTAGACCCGGCCATGATTGCCGCCGTCACTCCGGTGGTCGTGCCCGTGCCGGTGGAAACCCCGACGCCTGCGCCTGCTGCCAAGGATGACAAGGCTCAGCCGGTGGTTGCGGCGCCGATTGCCGCCACCGAAGAGGCCAAGCCGGCGTTTGACCCCGAAGCCGATCCGCTGGATGCCATGCCCGCCGTACGCCTGGCCATGGAGCAGGGCGGTCACGTGTCCGCCAGCAGCCAGGCACCGGTGAAAACCGCACCGCCGCCGGCCCAGGATCAGCCGACCGCTGCGCAAAACTTTGCCGCTGGCCTGGCCAATATGGTCGACCAGCAAGCCACCAAGGACAGCACTGACCAGGGCGGCGACAAAGCCTTCAGCGGATTGATCGAAGGCGGTCTCAAGGATTTGAAAGAGGCCAGCAGCGACACCCGTGTCGATGACTTCGCCAACCGCCTGGCCGCGCTGACCCAGGCCGCCACGCCGAAGACCGCCAACGCATTGCCGCCGGTGACGAATGCGCCGTTGGCCATGCACCAGAGCGGCTGGACCGATGAAATCGTCAACCGCGTGATGTACCTGTCCAGCGCCAACCTCAAGTCGGCGGAGATCCAGTTGCAGCCGGCTGAATTGGGTCGCCTGGATATCAAGGTCAACATGACGGCCGACCAGCAGGCCCAGGTCAACTTCATGAGCGCCCACCCGGTGGTACGTGAAGCGCTGGAAAGCCAGTCTGGCCGCCTGCGGGAAATGTTTGCCCAGCAGGGCATGGGGCAGGTGGACGTGAACGTGTCCGACCAATCCCGGGGTCAGGAGCAGCAACAGCAGCAGGCGCAGACACAGGGTGTTCGCGGCAGCGGGGGGCGTGGGGCTGATAGCGACAGCGGTGCCCATGCCGACGTTGCCGAGGCGGTCGCGCCGGTGACGTCTACCGTGATCGGCTCCAGCGCCGTCGATTACTACGCCTGATTTGAACCTTGCACAGGCCCAAATGTGGGAGCGGGCTTGCTCGCGAATGCGGTGTATCAGTAACAAATAGCCTGACTGATCCACCGCATTCGCGAGCAAGCCCGCTCCCACAGGAGGTCTGTGGTGTAGCCGATATTGTCGGCCTGTTCAAAACCCACCAGACAACTCTGGCATAACACTTGCTCTTGCCTTTCCGTAGATCTATGAATCCCCGAATAGTGACGGATTATTGGCATGGCGAAGAGCGACGACGCAGCAAAAGCACCCGCAGGCAAAGGCAAGCTCAAGCTTATCCTGTTGATAGTCGTGGGCCTGCTCCTGGCCATCGGCGCCTCGGTGGGTGGCACCTGGTACATCATGCACAGCAGTGCCAGCAAACCGGCCCCTGCCGCCGAAACCGCCAGTAACGTCAAGCAACCGGCAATCTTCGAGCCGATGCTCCCGGCCTTTGTCGCCAACTTCAATCAGAACGGTCGTCAACGCTACCTGCAGGTGAGCATCACCTTGCTCGCGCGTAACCAGTCGGACCTGGATGCCCTCAAGGTGCACATGCCGGTGATCCGCAACAACCTGGTGATGCTGTTCTCCGGGCAGAGCTTCGACACTCTGGCCACCCCGGTAGGCCAGGAAATGCTGCGCCAGAAGGTCACTGCCAGCGTGCAGGAAGTGGCCCAGAAAGAGCTTGGCAAAGTCGTGGTCGAGCAGGCGCTCTTCACTAATTTCGTATTGCAGTAGGAACACGACATGGCCGTGCAAGACCTGCTGTCCCAGGATGAAATCGACGCGCTGCTCCATGGCGTCGACGACGGTCTGGTACAGACCGAAATGGCTGCCGAACCCGGCAGTGTCAAAAGTTATGACCTGACCAGCCAGGATCGCATCGTCCGCGGACGCATGCCGACCCTGGAGATGATCAACGAGCGTTTCGCCCGCTACACCCGTATCAGCATGTTCAACATGCTGCGCCGCTCGGCGGACGTGGCGGTGGGCGGTGTGCAGGTGATGAAATTCGGCGAATACGTGCACTCGCTGTACGTGCCCACCAGCCTCAACCTGGTCAAGATCAAGCCGCTGCGCGGTACCGCATTGTTCATCCTCGACGCCAAGCTGGTGTTCAAGCTGGTGGACAACTTCTTCGGTGGCGACGGCCGTCACGCCAAGATCGAAGGCCGTGAGTTCACTCCCACCGAATTGCGGGTGGTGCGCATGGTGCTGGAGCAAGCCTTCATCGACTTGAAGGAAGCCTGGCAAGCGATCATGGAAGTCAACTTCGAGTACATCAACTCGGAAGTGAACCCGGCCATGGCCAACATCGTCGGCCCCAGCGAAGCCATTGTGGTGTCCACCTTCCACATCGAGCTCGATGGCGGTGGCGGTGACCTGCACGTGACCATGCCGTACTCGATGATCGAGCCGGTGCGCGAAATGCTCGACGCCGGCTTTCAGTCCGACCTGGACGATCAGGACGAGCGCTGGGTCAAGGCCCTGCGCGAAGACCTGCTGGATGTCGACGTGCCGCTGAGTGCCACCGTTGCCCGTCGCCAATTGCGCCTGCGGGACATTTTGCACATGCAGCCGGGGGATGTGATCCCGGTGGAGTTGCCGGAAGAACTGATCATGCGCGCCAACGGCGTGCCGTCGTTCAAGGTCAAGCTGGGTTCCCACAAAGGCAACCTCGCTCTTCAAGTGGTCGAACCGATCAACCGCCGCTGATCACCATTAATTTTTGCTGCGCCGAGGACATGTAATGGCTACCGAACACGAAAACACTTCCGCCGAAGACCAGGCCCTGGCTGACGAATGGGCGGCAGCCCTGGAAGAAACCGGCGATGTTGGCCAGGACGATATCGACGCACTGCTGGCCGCTGACGCCGCCACCGCGCCGGTAGGAAACCGCTTGCCGATGGAAGAGTTCGGCAGCGTGCCGAAGAACAACGACCCGGTGACCCTCGACGGCCCGAACCTGGATGTGATCCTCGACATCCCGGTGTCGATCTCCATGGAAGTGGGCAGCACCGAAATCAACATCCGCAACCTGCTGCAACTCAACCAGGGCTCGGTGATCGAGTTGGACCGCCTGGCCGGTGAACCGCTGGACGTACTGGTCAACGGCACCCTGATTGCCCACGGCGAAGTGGTGGTGGTCAACGAAAAGTTCGGCATCCGCCTGACCGACGTGATCAGCCCGAGCGAACGCATCAAGAAGTTGCGCTGATATGAAACGGCTGATGGTAGGACTGTTGGCAACGCTGCCATTGGACGTTCTGGCGGCGGAGCCTGTGGCTCAGGCTGCCGCCGCCGCACCGGCCAGCCTCGGTGGCCAGTTGACCCAGCTGGTGCTGGGCCTGTTGCTGGTGGTCGGCTTGATCTTCGTGCTCGCCTGGTTGATGCGCCGCGTGCAGCGCGTCGGTCCGGGCAACGGCCAGGTGATCGAGTTGGTCGGTTCGCGTGCCCTGGGCCCGCGTGATCGGCTGGTGCTGGTGCAAGTGGGCGAAGAGCAGATCCTGCTGGGCCTCACACCCGGTCGCATCACCCCGCTGCACGTGCTCAAGACACCGGTAAACGTGGATCAGTCGCAGCCCGCCACGCCAGAATTCGCCCAGCGCCTCATGGAGTTGCTGGGCAAGGATCAGAAGGATAAGAAGTAATGCGCGTTTTATTGACGCTCATGCTGTTGCTGGTCGCGCCCTTGGCGCTGGCCGCCGACCCGTTGTCGATCCCGGCGATCACCTTGGGCACCAATGCGGCAGGCGCACAGGAGTATTCGGTCAGCCTGCAGATCCTGCTGATCATGACCGCGCTGAGTTTTATCCCGGCGTTCGTCATGCTGATGACCAGCTTCACGCGGATCATCATCGTGTTCTCGATCCTGCGCCAGGCCCTGGGCCTGCAGCAGACGCCATCGAACCAGATCCTCACCGGCATGGCCCTGTTCCTGACGCTGTTCATCATGGCGCCGGTGTTCGACAAGGTGAACCAGCAAGCCCTGCAGCCTTACCTCGCGGAGAAGATGACCGCCCAGGACGCCATCGACAAGGCCCAAGGCCCGATCAAGGACTTCATGCTGTCGCAGACCCGTTCCAGCGACCTTGAGCTGTTCATGCGCCTGTCCAAGCGTACCGACATCGCCACCCCGGACCAGGCTCCCCTGACCATCCTGGTGCCAGCGTTCGTGACCTCGGAATTGAAAACCGCGTTCCAGATCGGCTTCATGATCTTTATCCCGTTCCTGATCATCGACCTGGTAGTGGCGAGCGTGCTGATGGCCATGGGTATGATGATGCTGTCGCCGCTGATCATCTCGTTGCCGTTCAAGATCATGCTGTTTGTGCTGGTGGACGGCTGGGCGCTGATTATCGGCACGTTGGCCGGCAGTTTCGGAGGGGTATAGCGCCATGACGCCAGAAGTCGCCGTCGACCTGTTCCGTGAAGCGCTGTGGCTGACCACCATGATGGTTGCCGTGTTGGTGGTGCCGAGCCTGTTGGTGGGCCTGCTGGTGGCGATGTTCCAGGCCGCGACCCAGATCAACGAACAGACGCTGAGCTTCTTGCCGCGTCTGCTGGTGATGCTGATCACCCTGATCGTCGCAGGCCCGTGGCTGGTGCAAACTTTCATGGAATACATCCTGCAGCTGTACGGCAGTATTCCGCAGTTGATCGGCTGACCCGATGCAGTCTTTGCTGGCATTGACCGACGTCCAGATCAGCACCTGGGTGGCGTCTTTCATCCTGCCGCTGTTTCGCGTCACGGCGATGCTGATGGCCATGCCGGTGTTCGGCACCACCCTGGTACCCCGCCGCGTGCGCCTGTACTTCGCGGTGGCGATTACCGTGGTGATCGTGCCCGGCTTGCCGGCGATGCCGCCGGTCAATGCCATCGACCTGAGCGCGTTGCTGCTGATTGCCGAACAGATCCTGATCGGCGCCATGCTGGGGTTTTCCCTCACGCTGTTCTTCCAGGCATTTGTGATTGCCGGGCAAATCATTTCGATCCAGATGGGCATGGGCTTCGCGTCCATGGTCGACCCTACCAACGGTGTGTCGGCGGCGGTGATCGGGCAATTCCTGACCATGCTGGTGACCTTGCTGTTCCTCGCAATGAATGGGCACTTGGTGGCGTTCGAGGTGCTGACCGAGAGCTTCACCACGTTGCCGGTGGGCTCGGGCCTGGTGGTCAATCATTTCTGGGAAATGGTTGGGCGCCTCGGTTGGGTATTGGGCGCATCGCTGCTGCTGGTGCTGCCGGCAATCACCGCATTGCTGGTGGTCAACATCGCATTCGGCGTGATGACCCGCGCCGCGCCGCAGTTGAACATCTTCTCCATCGGCTTCCCCTTGACCCTGGTGTTGGGCATGGGGATTTTCTGGATCGGCCTGGCCGACATTCTCAATCAGTATCAACCGCTGGCGACTGACGCCTTGCAGTTCTTACGTGACCTGGCACGGGCGCGCTGAGCCATGGCCGAGAGCGAGAGTGGTCAGGACAAAACAGAAGACCCCACGGAGAAACGAAAAAAGGACTCCAGGGAAAAGGGCGAGATTGCGCGCTCTAAAGAGCTGAACACCGTTGCAACCATGATGGCGGGGGCCGGCGCGCTGCTGATCTACGGCGGCGGCTTGGCGCTGGATTTGATGGAGCTGATGAAGCTCAACTTCACCTTGCCACGCGAGGTGTTGCTAAGCCCCGGTGCCATGGGCCAATACCTGCTGCATTCGGGCAAGATCGCGATCCTGGCGGTGCAGCCCATCCTCATCACCTTGCTGTTGGCCGCGCTGATCGGCCCGGTTGCGTTGGGCGGCTGGTTATTTGCTGCCGGCAGCATGGCGCCCAAGTTCAGCCGGATGAACCCAGCGGCGGGGCTCAAGCGCATGTTCTCCGCCAAGGCCTTGGTGGAGCTGCTCAAGGCCTTGGCCAAGTTCATCCTGATCCTGTTTGTGGCGCTGATGGTGTTGACCTCCGACATCGACGACCTGCTGCGCATCGCCCATGAACCGCTGGAGTCGGCGATCATCCACAGCGTACAGGTGGTGGGTTGGAGCGCACTGTGGATGGCCGCCGGGCTGATCATCATTGCGGCCATCGATGCACCGATCCAGCTGTGGGAAAGCCACAAGAAACTGCTGATGACCAAGCAGGAAGTGCGCGATGAGCACAAGGACCAGGAAGGTCGCCCCGAGGTCAAGCAGCGCATTCGCCAACTACAGCGGGAAATGTCCCAGCGCAAGATGATGGCCTCGGTGCCCGACGCCGACGTGGTCATCACCAACCCGACGCACTACGCCGTAGCCCTCAAGTACGACCCGGAGAAGGGCGGGGCGCCGATGCTGCTGGCCAAGGGCAGCGACTTCACCGCATTGAAGATTCGCGAAATTGCGGTGGCCAACGACATCCTGTTGCTGGAGTCGCCGGAATTGGCGCGGTCGATTTTCTATTCCACTGAACTTGACCAGGAGATCCCAGCCGGGTTGTACCTGGCCGTGGCCCAGGTGCTGGCGTATGTCTATCAGATTCGCCAGTACCGCGCGGGCAAGGGCAAGCGGCCTGATCCGCTGAAGGATCTGCCGATTCCGCCGGAACTGCGTCGCGACTCCTGATGTGTCAGCCCGTTTGACGTCTACCGCTCGTCGTAAATCCACCTTGACCTGTCAACGTTGACAGTAGCCAGCCTTATTTCGAAACGGTTTGATGAGGTGCGTGTCCTCAAACTATGAGTCTGGAGAAGGCGATGGCGACGGGTTCAGTGAAGTGGTTCAACACAGAGAAGGGCTTCGGTTTTATCAAGCCGGATGATGGTTCAGACGATGTGTTTGTGCATTTTTCGGGAATAAGCGCCGAAGGCTTCAAGACTCTGGAAGAAAATCAAAAGGTCAGCTACGTGCTTGCGAACGGTCCCAAGGGGCTGCAAGCCACTGAGGTGACTCCTTTCCCATAGGTGCAGAGTGTTTAGAAAACACCGACTCGTCTCTTCAAGGCAAAAGTTGGAAGGCTTCTTGCAATACCGCCTGCAAGACGCCAAACCGCGTCAAAACTTTGCTTCAAGGAACACGAGGAATACCGGTGGTAGATCGCTCTCAAATGCTCAGCACGGCCCGTGGCACCCTGACTGACTTGTCGCGGGGCAATCTGGGTGTGCCGTTGTTGTTGCTGGTGATGCTGGCAATGATGATGTTGCCGATGCCGCCGTTCCTCTTGGACGTGTTCTTCACCTTCAACATTGCCCTGTCCGTCGTGGTCCTGCTGGTGTGCGTGTACGCGCTGCGACCGCTGGACTTTGCGGTATTCCCCACGATCCTGCTGGTGGCGACGCTGCTGCGGCTGGCGTTGAACGTGGCCTCGACCCGCGTGGTGATGCTGCACGGCCAGGACGGCCACGCCGCTGCCGGTAAGGTGATCCAGGCCTTCGGTGAGGTGGTGATCGGCGGTAACTACGTGGTCGGTATCGTGGTGTTTGCGATCTTGATGATCATCAACTTCGTCGTGGTGACCAAGGGCGCCGGGCGGATTTCCGAAGTGAGCGCGCGGTTTACCCTCGACGCCATGCCCGGCAAGCAGATGGCCATCGACGCCGACCTCAACGCCGGCTTGATCGACCAGAACCAAGCCA
Organism: Pseudomonas cremoris; assembly: GCF_014230465.1. The sequence continues at coordinate 409,138 of NZ_JAAXCY010000001.1, read as the reverse complement.
AATCCCGTCGCCTGGAAGTGGCCCAGGAAGCCGAGTTCTACGGCTCCATGGACGGTGCCAGCAAATTCGTACGCGGCGACGCCATCGCCGGCTTGCTGATTCTGTTTATCAACCTGATTGGCGGCATGGCGGTCGGGATCTTCCAGCACGGAATGACCTTCGGCGATGCGGGCAAGGTCTACGCATTGCTGACCATTGGTGACGGTTTAGTGGCGCAATTGCCATCACTGTTATTATCTACAGCAGCGGCCATCATGGTGACCCGTGCGTCGGGCTCCGAAGACATGGGCAAGCAGATCAGCCGGCAGATGTTCGCATCGCCCAAAGCGCTGGCGGTGGCGGCAGGCATCATGGCGATCATGGGGATCGTGCCGGGCATGCCGCATGTGTCGTTCCTCAGCATGGCGGCCATGGCGGCTGGCGGTGCGTACCTGTTCTGGAGAAAGCAGAACCAGGTCAAAGTGATTGCCCAGCAGGAAGTCGCCCGCCAGCAAGAATTGCTGCCATCCCCGGCCCGCGCCCAGGAAACCAAGGAGCTTGGCTGGGACGACGTGACCCCAATCGACATGATCGGCCTGGAAGTGGGCTACCGTCTGATTCCTTTGGTGGACCGCAACCAGGGCGGCCAATTGCTCGCGCGGATCAAAGGCGTGCGCAAGAAGTTGTCCCAGGACCTGGGCTTTCTGATGCCCACCGTGCACATCCGCGACAACCTCGACCTGGCCCCAAGCGCCTACCGCCTGACCCTGATGGGAGTGATCCTGGCCGAAGCCGAGATCTACCCGGACCGCGAGCTGGCGATCAACCCCGGGCAGGTGTTCGGCAGTCTCAACGGCATAACCGCCAAAGATCCGGCTTTTGGCCTGGACGCGGTGTGGATCGAAATCAGCCAGCGCAGCCAGGCGCAGTCCCTGGGTTACACCGTGGTCGACGCCAGCACCGTGGTTGCGACTCACCTCAACCAGATCCTGTACAAGCACTCCCACGAGTTGATCGGCCACGAGGAAGTCCAGCAATTGATGGGTTTGCTGGCCAAAGCCTCGCCAAAATTGGCCGAAGAACTGGTGCCGGGTGTGCTGTCGTTGTCGCAACTGCTTAAGGTGTTGCAGGCGCTGTTGGCCGAACAAGTGCCGGTACGCGACATCCGCAGCATTGCCGAGGCCATCGCCAACAATGCCGCCAAGAGTCAAGATACTGCCGCCCTGGTGGCTTCGGTGCGCGTCGGATTGTCGCGTGCAATCGTGCAAAGCATTGTAGGCACTGAGTCTGAGCTGCCTGTGATCACCTTGGAACCAAGGTTGGAACAAATATTGCTCAATAGTATCCAGAAGGCAGGACAAGGCCAGGAAGAGGGCGTTCTGCTGGAGCCAAGCATGGCTGAAAAACTGCAGCGTTCGTTGATCGACGCCGCGCAGCGTCAGGAAATGCAGGGCCAACCGGTGATTCTGCTGGTGGCAGGCCCGGTCCGAGCGATGTTGTCGCGGTTTGGACGCCTGGCAGTTCCGAATTTGCACGTTTTGGCTTATCAGGAAATTCCTGACAACAAGCAAGTGACTATCGTCGCGACAGTAGGGCCCAACGGCTGAGGTAGTGGGTTATGCAAGTTAAGCGTTTTTTCGCCGCCGATATGCGTCAGGCCATGAAACTGGTACGTGATGAGCTGGGCGCCGACGCCGCGATTATCGGTAACCGTCGTATTGCCGGCGGTGTCGAGCTGACGGCTGCCTTGGATTACACCCCCCAGGCACTGGCGCCCCGCGTGCCGAACATGGAGCTGGAAGACGAGCTGCGCAAGACCGCCTCGCGCATCGTCTCGGCCCAGGCTGAGCTGAGCATGCGTGGCGACAGCGACGCCACCACCAATCGCCAGTTGTTCGCCGGCTTGCCGCTGACGGCTGCCGAGCCGCTGGTTGAGCCGACCTTTGTCGAACCGCCACGTCCTGTCGCGCCTGCCCCGGCCGCCGCAGTCGATGCGCGTGTGTTCGACTCGATGCGCTTTGAACTCAATGGCCTGCGCGAACTGCTGGAAGTGCAACTGGGCTCGCTGGCATGGTCCCAGTTGCAAGGCAGCAAACCGCAACAGGCCAACCTGTGGCGCCGCCTGCAACGCATTGGCCTGTCCGGCCCGTTGTCCCGCGACCTGCTGGCGTTGACCACCGAAATCGAAGAACCTCGCCAGGCCTGGCGCATGTTGCTGGCCCATTTGGCGCGGATGATCGTCACCCCGGAAATCGAACCCCTGGAAGAGGGCGGTGTGATCGCCATGGTCGGCCCTGCCGGCATGGGCAAGACCACCACCCTGGCTAAGCTGGCGGCGCGTTACGTGCTCAAGTACGGCGCGCAGAATATCGCGCTGGTGAGCATGGACAGCTATCGTATCGGTGCCCAGGAGCAGCTCAAGACCTTGGGGCGCATCCTCAATGTGTCGGTGACCCACGTCGACCCGGGCCAGTCCCTGGCCAACGCCCTCGACCCATTGCTGCGCAAGCGCGTGGTGCTGATCGATACCGCCGGCCTGCAAGCCAGTGATCCGGCGCTGCGCATGCAGTTGGAAAGCCTGGCCGGACGTGGCATCAAGTCAAAAAATTACCTGGTGCTTGCAACCACTAGCCAGAAACAGGTTCTGACGGCTGCGTACCACAGCTACAAACGTTGCGGGCTGGCCGGTTGCATCCTGACTAAACTGGATGAAACCGCGAGCCTTGGCGAGGTGTTGAGCCTGGCTATCAGCCACGAATTGCCGGTCGCCTACCTGACCGATGGCCCGCGGATTCCGGATGACCTGCATCTGCCGCGTCGTCATCAGTTGGTCAGCCGTGCAGTCAGTGTGCAAATGCAAGAAGAGCCTAGCGAGGAAGCGATGGCCGATATGTTCGCCGACCTTTACCACAACCCGGCAAAGCGGGTGGGTTGAGGGCAGGACGAACACCGTGAAATGTACCTACATCGATGGTCTGCAAGATACACGCGGCCAAGCCATGTAGCCTGCGTCTAAGCAAGACAAGGTAAAGAAATAAAATGGGCAGCATGCATCCCGTACAGGTGATCGCGGTGACCGGCGGCAAAGGTGGCGTCGGGAAAACTAACGTGTCAGTGAATTTGTCCCTGGCCCTGGCAGAGCTTGGCCGTCGCGTCATGCTGCTGGATGCTGACCTGGGGCTGGCGAACGTCGACGTTCTGCTCGGGCTGACACCCAAACACACCCTCGCCGATGTCATCGAAGGGCGCTGCGAGCTGCGCGATGTGCTGCTCCAGGGCCCGGGTGGCATCCGCATCGTACCGGCCGCCTCCGGTACCCAGAGCATGGTGCACCTGAGCCCGGCGCAGCATGCCGGCCTGATCCAGGCGTTCAGCGATATTGGCGACAACCTCGACGTGCTGGTGATCGACACCGCCGCCGGGATCGGCGAGTCCGTGGTCAGCTTTGTGCGCGCGGCGCAGGAAGTCCTGCTGGTGGTCTGCGATGAACCCACCTCGATCACCGACGCCTACGCCCTGATCAAACTGCTTAACCGTGACTACGGCATGAACCGCTTCCGCGTATTGGCCAACATGGCCCAAAGCCCGCAGGAAGGGCGAAACCTGTTCGCGAAGTTGACCAAGGTCACGGATCGCTTCCTCGATGTCGCCTTACAATATGTCGGCGCAGTTCCCTATGACGAGTGTGTGCGCAAGGCCGTGCAAAAGCAGCGTGCGGTCTATGAAGCGTTCCCTCGTTCGAAATGCGCACTGGCGTTCAAGGCCATTGCCCAGAAAGTCGATACCTGGCCATTGCCCGCCAACCCTCGGGGGCATCTGGAGTTTTTCGTCGAGCGATTGGTGCATCAGACGAGCGCAGGACCCGTGCTATGACAGCGACCGGCTACAACGCGTACAAGAAGTCTGCCCGTGACAGCCAGGGCGAGTTGATCGAGCGCTACGCGCCGCTGGTCAAGCGCATCGCCTATCACCTGCTGGCACGCCTGCCCGCCAGCGTCCAGGTCGAAGACCTGATCCAGGCGGGCATGATCGGCCTGCTCGAAGTGTCGACCAAATACGACGCGAGCAAGGGGGCGAGTTTCGAGACGTATGCGGGTATCCGTATCCGGGGTGCGATGCTCGACGAGGTCCGTAAAGGTGACTGGGCGCCGCGTTCGGTGCATCGCAATACGCGCATGGTCAGTGATGCAATTCGCGCAATTGAAGCAAAAACCGGTCGCGACGCTAAAGATCATGAAGTTGCGGCCGAACTCCAATTGAGTCTCGATGATTACTACGGGATTTTGAACGATACCTTGGGCAGCCGCCTGTTCAGTTTCGACGACCTCTTGCAGGACGGCGAACACGAAGGGCTGCACGAGGACGGCGCGAGTGCTCATCTTGAGCCGTCGCGCGACCTGGAAGATGAACGCTTCCAGGGGGCGTTGGCGGACGCGATAGCCAATTTGCCGGAGCGTGAGCGACTGGTGTTGGCGCTGTACTACGACGAAGAGCTGAACCTCAAGGAAATCGGTGAGGTCCTGGGGGTCAGCGAATCACGAGTCAGCCAGTTGCACAGCCAGTGCGCAGCCCGCTTGCGGGGGCGTTTGGGAGAGTGGCGAGCGCGCTGACAGGCAGTGTGGGGACACTGCAGACGAGACCGTGAAGCCGCAGGCTTTCGCGGGGGCGCTCCGTGGTACCCCGGCAGTCCTTTTTGTGTAATGCCTGTTGATTGAAATGGCGCGTCCAGGTGCTGGGCGCGTTTAAGACTGCTTGGAGGTCGAATTGGACAAGAACATGAAAATCCTCATCGTTGATGACTTCTCAACGATGCGGCGGATCATAAAAAACCTGTTGCGTGACCTTGGGTTCACAAACACGGTCGAGGCGGATGACGGCATTACGGCGATTCCGATCCTCAACAGCGGGAGCATCGACTTTCTGGTAACGGACTGGAACATGCCGGGCATGACCGGTATCGACTTGCTGCGCCACGTGCGCGCTGACGAAAAACTGCGCAGCCTTCCTGTGCTGATGGTGACCGCCGAAGCCAAGCGTGAGCAGATCATCGAAGCCGCCCAGGCCGGGGTCAACGGTTACGTGGTCAAGCCTTTCACTGCACTGGCCTTGAAAGAGAAGATCGAGAAAATCTTCGAACGCATCCACGGCTAATGCCATCGCGGGGGAGCTATGGAGCATAAAGAAACATCACAGGGAGACTTCGAGTCGACCCTGAAAAAGCATGCTCACCAGTTGGTCGACAGCCTTGAAAAAGGCCAGTTCGGCGACGCGGTGCAGTTAATCCATGAGCTCAACCAGACCCGTGACCGCGGCCTGTACCAGGAAGTGGGCAAGCTCACACGCGAGCTGCACAGTGCGATCGTCAATTTTCAGATTGACCCGCACATGCCCCAGGCCGAGGAAATCTCGCAAATTACGGATGCCACCGAACGCCTGTCCTATGTGGTCAGGCTGACTGAGGCGGCGGCTAATCGCACCATGGACCTGGTGGAAAACGCCACGCCTCTGGTCAACGGCATGGCCACTGAAGCCCAGGCCCTCAGCGTTGACTGGGGCCGCTTCATGCGTCGTGAAGTGGGGGCTGAAGAGTTTCGTGAGTTGGCGCGTCGGGTTGAAGGTTTTCTGTCTCGCAGCGAGCAGGAAAACCGCACGGTTTCCAGCAACCTCAACGACATTCTGCTGGCCCAGGATTACCAGGACCTCACCGGTCAGGTGATCAAGCGCGTGACCCAACTGGTCACCGAAGTGGAAAGCAATTTGCTCAAATTGGTGCTCATGGCAGGCCAAGTTGACCGTTTTGCCGGCATCGAACATGACCGCGAAGCGATCCTCTCGGAAAAAGATCCGCAAAAACATCTCGCCAAGGGTGAAGGTCCGCAGATTCATGCCGATAAACGTGAAGACGTTGTATCGGGTCAAGATGATGTTGATGACCTGTTATCCAGTTTAGGCTTCTAAGGAGCACCCACATGAGCTTCGGCGCCGATGAAGAAATCCTTCAGGATTTCCTTGTAGAGGCCGGCGAAATTTTAGAGCAGTTGTCCGAGCAACTGGTCGAGCTGGAAAGCCGACCGGATGATGCGAACCTGCTCAATGCAATTTTTCGCGGTTTTCACACTGTAAAAGGGGGCGCCGGCTTCCTCCAGCTCCATGAGCTGGTGGAGTGCTGCCACATCGCCGAGAACGTGTTCGACATCCTGCGCAAGGGTGAGCGTCACGTTGATTCGGAATTGATGGACGTGATTCTCGAAGCACTGGATGCAGTCAACGGCATGTTCAGCGAAGTGCGCGAACGTGCACCGATCACTGCGGCCACCCCGGAACTGCTGGCCGCCCTGGCGCGCCTGGCGGAACCTGCCGACAACTCGCCCGCACCGGTTGTCGAGGTGGCGGTCGCTGTCGTTGAAGCAGAGCCGGATGTGACCGACAGCGAGTTCGAACAGCTGCTCAACTCCCTCAGTGCCGTGAAGGCCGAGGCAGAAGCGCCAGCGGCGCCCGTTGCGGCACCGACCAGCGAAGACATTACCGACGCAGAGTTTGAATCCCTGCTCGACCAGTTGCACGGCAAAGGCCAGTTCGCGGCCGATGCGGTGGCCACTGCCGCTGCGCCAGAAGCCCCTGCGGCTAGCGCCAGCACTGATATCACCGACGACGAATTCGAAGCGCTGCTCGACCAACTGCACGGCAAGGGCACCTTTGTGGCCGACGCCTTGCCGGAAATCGCCGCGACTGCCGCAGCGCCTGCTGCCAGTGTGGAGCCGGCCGGCGACGGCCTGATCTCCGATCACGAGTTCGAGTCCCTGTTGGACGAGTTGCACGGCAAGGGCAAGTTCACCGAAGTGGCCCCGGCCGCCGCAGCCGCCGTTGCCGCGCCGGCTCCGGTTGCCGCCAAGGCCGCGGCGCCCGTTGCCGCCAAACCTGCACCTGCACCTGCCCCAGCGCCTGCTCCCGCTCGTGCCGCAGCGGCGCCGGTTGCCGAAAAGGCTGCCAGCGAAGCTGAAACCACCGTGCGGGTGGATACCGCACGCCTGGACGACATCATGAACATGGTGGGCGAACTGGTGTTGGTGCGTAACCGCCTGGTACGCCTGGGCCTGAGCAGCGGCGATGAAGCCATGCAAAAGGCCGTGTCGAACCTGGACGTGGTGACGGCCGATCTGCAGACCGCCGTGATGAAAACGCGGATGCAGCCGATCAAGAAAGTCTTCGGCCGCTTCCCGCGTTTGGTTCGCGACTTGGCGCGCCAATTGAAGAAAGAAATCAACCTGGAACTGGTGGGTGAAGAAACCGACCTCGACAAAAACCTTGTCGAGGCCCTGGCCGACCCGCTGGTCCACTTGGTGCGCAACGCGGTCGACCACGGCGTGGAAACCCCGGAAGAGCGCGAAGCCTCGGGCAAGTCCCGCAACGGCAAGGTGATTCTGGCGGCCGAGCAAGAAGGCGACCATATCCTGCTGTCGATCACCGATGACGGCAAGGGCATGGACCCGACCATCCTGCGCAATATCGCGGTCAAGCGTGGCGTGATGGACAAGGACGCCGCCGACCGCCTGACCGATACCGAGTGCTACAACCTGATCTTCGCCCCGGGCTTCTCGACCAAGACCGAGATTTCCGACGTGTCCGGCCGTGGTGTGGGCATGGACGTGGTGAAGACCAAGATCAGCCAGCTCAATGGCTCGATCAATATCTACTCGACCAAGGGCCAGGGCTCGAAGATCGTGATCAAGGTGCCATTGACCTTGGCGATCATGCCAACCCTGATGGTGATGCTGGGCAACCAGGCGTTCGCCTTCCCTCTGGTCAACGTCAACGAGATCTTCCACCTCGACCTGTCGCGCACCAACGTGGTGGACGGCCAGGAAGTGGTGATCGTGCGCGACAAGGCGTTGCCACTGTTCTACCTCAAGCGCTGGCTGGTGGCATCGGCCAAGCATGAAGAGCAGCGCGAAGGCCATGTGGTGATTCTCTCCGTGGGCACCCAGCGCATCGGCTTTGTCGTCGATCAACTGGTGGGCCAGGAAGAAGTGGTCATCAAGCCTTTGGGCAAAATGCTGCAGGGAACCCCGGGCATGTCGGGTGCGACCATTACCGGTGACGGTCGGATCGCGCTGATTCTCGATGTTCCGAGCATGCTCAAGCGTTACGCCGCTCGGCGTATTTGATTCTGGTGGGGCAGGGCGGTTTGCCCGCCCCACCTAACGGAGTGTTTATGGCAGTCAAGGTCCTGGTGGTGGACGATTCGGGTTTCTTCCGCCGCCGCGTCTCGGAAATTCTTTCCGCCGATCCAACGATCCAGGTGGTTGGCACGGCCACCAACGGCAAAGAGGCGATCGATCAAGCCATTGCGTTGAAACCTGACGTGATCACCATGGACTACGAGATGCCGATGATGGATGGCATCACGGCCGTCCGGCACATCATGCAGCGCTGCCCGACCCCGGTGTTGATGTTCTCCTCGCTGACCCACGAAGGCGCCCGGGTAACCCTTGACGCGCTGGACGCTGGTGCGGTGGACTTCCTGCCGAAGAACTTCGAAGACATCTCGCGCAACCCCGAGAAGGTCAAGCAACTGTTGTGCGAGAAAGTCCACAGCATTTCCCGCAGTAACCGTCGCAGTCTGTTCAGTGCGCCAGCCCCGGCGCCTTCACCGGTGGCTACGCCGACCGCGCCGACGTCATCGTTTGCACGGCCTGCGCCTGCGCCCGTTCCACGGCCTGCGGTAGCGCCGGTACGTGCGCCTGCACCTGCTGCAACGGCGCATTCGCCGGCGCCCAAGCGCAAGGCTTACAAGCTGGTCGCCATCGGCACCTCCACCGGTGGCCCGGTTGCCCTGCAACGTGTGCTGACCCAGTTGCCGGCCAACTTCCCCGCGCCGATCGTGTTGGTCCAGCACATGCCGGCCGCGTTCACCAAGGCCTTCGCCGAGCGCCTGGACAAGTTGTGCCGCATCAGCGTCAAGGAAGCCGAGGATGGCGACATCTTGCGTCCTGGTTTGGCGCTGTTGGCTCCGGGTGGCAAGCAGATGATGGTGGATGGCCGTGGCGCGATCAAAATCCTGCCGGGCGATGAACGCCTCAACTACAAGCCGTGCGTGGATATCACCTTCGGTTCGGCAGCCAAGTCCTACGGCGACAAAGTTCTGGCGGTGGTGCTCACCGGCATGGGCGCTGATGGCCGTGAAGGCGCGCGCCTGCTCAAACAGGGCGGCAGTGCCATCTGGGCCCAGGACGAAGCCAGTTGCGTGATCTATGGCATGCCCATGGCCATCGTCAAGGCTGACCTGGCCGACGCCGTCTATAGCCTGGACGACATCGGCAAGCATCTGGTGGAGGCCTGCCTCTGATGGATGTTTTAAGCCTGATCGGCATCATCATGGCGTTTGTCGCAATCATTGGCGGCAACTACCTCGAAGGCGGTCACCTTGGCGCCCTGGCCAACGGCCCGGCGGCGTTGATCGTGATCGGCGGCACCGTCGGTGCTGCGTTGTTGCAGTCGCCCTTGAGCTCGTTCAAGCGCGCCATGCAGATCCTGGTTTGGATCATTTTCCCGCCACGCGTAGACCTGCCCGGTGGCATCGACCGCGTGGTCAACTGGAGCCTCACTGCACGCAAGGAAGGCCTGCTGGGCCTGGAAGGCGTGGCCGATGCCGAGCCCGACAGCTACGCACGCAAAGGCCTGCAGTTGCTGGTAGACGGCGCCGAACCGGAAGCCATCCGCAGCATTCTGGAAGTGGATTTCTACACCCAGGAAAGTCGCGATATCAACGCTGCCAAAGTCTTTGAAAGCATGGGCGGCTACGCGCCGACCATCGGCATCATCGGTGCGGTGATGGGCCTGATCCACGTGATGGGCAACCTGGCTGATCCGTCGCAACTGGGCAGCGGTATTGCCGTGGCGTTTGTCGCCACCATCTACGGCGTGGCCAGTGCCAACCTGGTGTTGCTGCCGGTGGCCAGCAAGCTCAAGTCGATTGCCATGCGCCAGTCGCGTTATCGCGAGATGCTGCTTGAAGGCATCCTGTCGATTGCCGAAGGCGAGAACCCGCGCTCCATCGAATTGAAGCTCCAGGGCTTCATGGATTGATGGGGAGGATCGTCTATGAGCCGTCGCCGTCGAGAGCCTGAGGAACACGTCAACCATGAGCGTTGGCTGGTGTCCTATGCGGACTTCATCACCTTGCTGTTCGCTTTTTTCGTGGTGATGTACTCCATCTCGTCGATCAACGAAGGCAAGTACAAAGTCATTTCCCAGGCGCTGATCGGGGTGTTCAACGATGCCGACCGCGCCCTCAAGCCGATCCCCATCGGCGAAGAGCGCCCCAAGACCGTCACCCCAGCCAAGCCGCTGGTCAACGACAGCGACGAAACCGCCGCCGGCGTGGGCGGTACCAGCGACCCGCTGAAAAGCATCGCCGATGACATCAGCGCAGCCTTTGGCGACTTGATCAGCTCCAACCAGATGACCGTGCGCGGCAATGAGTTGTGGGTGGAGATCGAGCTTAATTCCAGCCTGTTGTTCGCCAGTGCCGACGCGTTGCCGAGCGACCAGGCGTTTACCATCATCGACAAGGTGGCGGCGATCCTCAAACCGTTTGAGAACCCGATCCACGTCGAAGGCTTCACCGACAATTTCCCGATCAGCACCGCGCAGTACCCGACCAACTGGGAGCTGTCCTCGGCACGTGCGTCGAGCATCGTGCGCATGCTCGCGATGCAGGGCGTGAACCCTGGGCGGCTGGCGTCGGTGGGCTATGGCGAGTTCCAGCCGGTGGCCAACAACGCCACGGCAGACGGTCGCGCGAAGAACCGCCGGGTGGTGCTGGTGGTGTCGCGTAACCTGGATGTACGTCGCAGCCTGACCGGCACCGGCACGGCCAATGCAACACCGGACGCCGCCTTAAAGCGCGCTGGCACACAAACTGCTTTGCCTCCTGTTAAGCCGCCGGTTCGTCAGGGCACCGTCAATACTCCGTCACCGGCTCTATAACTTATGCAATGTCTCGGTCGCGCCTGCGCCAGCCGGGAGGAACCAACCGAATGAGAGTCTGGGCAGTTGCCAATCAAAAAGGTGGAGTCGGCAAGACCACCACCTCCATCGCCTTAGCCGGCTTGCTGGCCGAGGCGGGCAAGCGCGTGGTCGTGGTCGACCTGGACCCCCACGGCTCCATGACCAGCTATTTCGGCTACGACCCGGATGCGCTGGAGCACAGCAACTACGACCTGTTCCTGCACAAAGGCAGCGTGCCGGCCGACCTGCCCGGGCAACTGTTGCTGCCCACCAGCAATGCAAGCATTTCGCTGCTGCCATCCAGCACCGCGCTGGCTACTCTGGAGCGCCAGTCGCCGGGGCAGAGCGGCCTGGGCCTGGTGATCGCCAAGACCCTGGCGCAGCTGTGGCAGGACTTCGACTACGCGATCATCGACAGCCCGCCGTTGTTGGGCGTGCTGATGGTCAATGCCTTGGCGGCGAGCCAGCAGTTGGTGATTCCGGTGCAGACCGAGCACTTGGCGGTCAAAGGCCTGGAGCGCATGGTCAGCACCTTGGCGATGATCAACCGGTCGCGCAAACAGGCGCTGCCGTTCAGCATCGTGCCGACCTTGTTCGACCGTCGCACCCAGGCGTCCCTCGGCACCTTGCGGGTGCTGCGTGATGCTTACCCGGACACCATCTGGAATGGCTACATCCCGGTGGACACGCGCCTGCGTGACGCCAGCCGCGCCGGCCTCGCGCCGTCGCAGTTCGACCCGAAAAGCCGTGGCGTGCTGGCCTACCGCGCGTTGCTCAAGCATCTGCTGTCGCAGCAACTTGTGGCGCAGGTGGCGTGATGAACCGGCCTATCGAGCTCAAGACGCGGCCGCAACTGGCGCTGGAATCCTACCTGGATGCCTTGCTGCAGGATGCGACCGAAGAAGAATTGCCGGCACCGATCCTGGTCCTCGAGCCTGCGATCGAGCCGCAAAGCACGCTGGATGAATTCCAGTTGGCCGTATTGGAAGAACAAGCGCGTGATGCTCACGTTGTCGTCGCGCCCGTCGTGGTGCCGATTGCTCCGGTGGCAGTAGTAGCGGTGCCTGTGGCGCCTGTGGTGGTCGAGCCGGTTGTCGAGGTTCATCTGCCGCCGAGCATCACGCCGCCGCCAGTGACCGGCGACGGTCGCCCGAGTTGGGCGGCCGAGCCGTTCGAATGCCTGCTGTTTGATGTCGCCGGGTTGACCCTGGCGGTGCCGCTGGTGTGCCTGGGGTCGATCTATTCCCTGGAAGGCCAGGAGCTCACGCCGCTGTTCGGCCAGCCTGAGTGGTTCCTTGGCATCCTGCCCAGCCAGGCTGGCAACCTCAAGGTGCTGGACACCGCGCGCTGGGTGATGCCCGACCGCTACCGCGATGATTTCCGCCAGGGCCTGCAATACGTGATCTCGGTGCAGGGCTACGAGTGGGGGCTGGCGGTGCATCAAGTCAGCCGCTCGTTGCGCCTGGACCCGAATGAAATCAAGTGGCGCAGCCACCGGGGCCAACGGCCTTGGTTGGCGGGCACCGTGATCGAACACATGTGCGCGTTGCTCGACGTCGCCGAACTGGCCGAGTTGATCGCCAGCGGCGCCGTCAAGACGATGCCGGTGACCAAACGCAGTTGATTGAACAATAAGGGCCACGCGGTTGCGTGGCCAATGAAGCATACACGCCGCATGCAGCGGCATTTGAAGGGGTCAGGGGTATGAACAAGTCAGCGTCCGCACAAGGTTTGGATGATCCGATCCTGCAATGGGTGACCTTCAAACTGGACAACGAGTCCTACGGCATCAACGTAATGCGCGTGCAGGAAGTGCTGCGCTACACCGAGATCGCGCCGGTACCGGGTGCGCCAAGCTATGTGCTGGGCATCATCAACCTGCGCGGCAACGTGGTCACCGTGATCGACACCCGCCAGCGCTTTGGCCTGGTGCCGACCGAAGTCAACGACAACACCCGTATCGTCATCATCGAAGCCGACAAGCAAGTGGTCGGGATCATGGTCGACAGCGTGGCCGAAGTGGTTTACCTGCGCCAATCGGAAGTGGAAACCGCGCCGAACGTGGGTAACGAAGAATCCGCCAAGTTCATCCAGGGCGTGTGCAACAAGAACGGCGAACTGCTGATTCTGGTTGAGCTGGACAAGATGATGAGCGAAGAAGAGTGGTCGGAACTGGAGAGCATCTGATTGTTCCTTGAGGCAGCGGTGATTGTCCTGGCCCTGTTGTGGGCCGGGACGCTGGCGTTTGTGCTGCGCTACGTGCGCCAGCAGCGGGAGTTGGCCTTGCAACAGGCCGAGCGTGACGCGGTGCGTGATCGGCGCCTGGTGGAACTGGTCAAGCGCGTTGACCACTTCCAGCAGAGCGCGGTGAAGGTCGGGGACGAAGTGCATGAACTGCGCGCGATCCTCGGTCCCTTGCCGGACAAGCTGGCGCAGATCGAGCAGCGTGATCCTTCAAGCCTGTCATTTGCCCAGGCGGCGAAGTTGGTGGGGATGGGCGCGACGGTGGATGAATTGACCCAGTCGTGCGGCCTGACCCAGGCCGAGGCGCAGTTGATGAGCAAGTTGCACAAGAGCAGTTAAGAGCTTGAAGCTACAAGCTTGTAGCTGCACTTTTCCTATCGGTTCAAGGTCAACATCCTTCAAGCACCTTTGAACTCAGGAGAACTCCACCATGACCACCCCCAAGGCCCTGTTGATCCTTCACGGCAAACAAGCCCTCAACGAGGACGTGCGCGCTGCCGTGCAGGCCAGGCGCGACCTGGGCTGGGAGCTGGCCGTGCGGGTTACCTGGGAGGGCGGCGATGCCCAGCGGCTGGTCAACGAAGCCCTCGATGACGGCTATACCCACCTGATAGCCGGCGGCGGCGACGGTACCTTGCGCGATGTGGCCGAAGCCATGGCCCTGGCCAAGACTGACGCCAGCCTGGTGCTGATGCCCCTGGGCACTGCCAACGATTTCGCGCGCGCGGCAGGGGTTCCATTGGAACCGGACGCTGCTCTCGCGCTGCTGGATGTGCCGGCCAGGGCCATCGACCTGGGCCAGGCTGGTGGGCAGATCTTCCTCAACATGGCCACCGGCGGCTTTGGTAGCCAGGTCACGGCCAATACCTCCGAAGACTTGAAGAAAGTCCTCGGCGGTGCTGCCTACCTGTTCACCGGCTTGACGCGCTTCAGCGAGTTGAAGGCTGCCTATGGCGAACTGGAAGGCCCGGGGTTTCACTGGAAGGGCGACCTGCTCGCGCTTGGTATCGGTAACGGGCGCCAGGCGGGTGGCGGGCACGTGTTGTGCCCCGGCGCGTTGGCGGACGATGGGCTGCTGGACATCAGCATCCTGCCGGCGCCTCAGGAAGTGGTGGGCACGCTGCTCACCCTGATGAGCGACGGTTGGGGCCTGGACAATATGTTTGTGCGTGCACGCTTGCCGTGGGTGGAGATCAAGGTTGCCGAAGGGTTGTACATCAACCTCGACGGCGAACCGCTCAAGGGCGATGACTTGCGCTTCGCCGCGTTGCCCAAGGCGCTGCGGGTACACTTGCCGGTGGGTTCGCCGCTAGTCGTCCAGGCTGATGATTTGCTCGCGCACGGCGAATAGCACAAGGCCCGCCACGTCGAAAATCTGCAGGCGCTTCATGATCTGCGAGCGGTGGGCTTCCACCGTCTTGATGCTCAGGCCCAGGCCATGGGCAATTTCGCGGGTGGATTTACCACGCACGATCAACCGCAAAATCTCCAATTGCCGCGCCGTGAGGTTATGGGTGTGGCCTGCGGGCGTGGTCGGTCCCTGGCTGCGCACCAGCGCCTGGTTGATCACCGTGTGGGCGATTGCCGGGCTCAGGTAGCGCTCGTTGTTGCGCAACGCCAGCAGCGCGTGTTCCAGCTCGTTGGCGCTGGTGTCCTTGAGCAGGTAGCCGTGGGCGCCGGACTCCAGCGCGCACATGATCAACTCGGGATCGGTGTGCATCGACAAAATCAGCACACGGCTCTTGGGGTAAGCGCGCTTGAGCTGTTGCAAGGCGTCCAGGCCGCCGGTGTGCTTCATCGACAGGTCCAGCAGGACGATATCGGGTTGCAAGGCACTGAACTGTTCAAGCAGTTGCGCGCCATCGCTGGCTTCGCCGACCACTTGGTAGCCGGGAATATCCTGGACCAGCGCGCGTACGCCGGCCCTGATCAGGGCGTGGTCATCCACCAGGAGTAATGTGCAGGTCACTCGAGAACCTTAGGGGAACTGGCCCGTTCGAGGGCGCGGGGCGCCCAGGGAAAAAGTGCGTCGATCCGCGTCCCTTTGCCTGGCTGGCTGCTAACGGACAACGAGCCCCCCAGTTGATCAATTCGCTCGGACATCCCCGCCATGCCCCGTTGGCCTTCCAGGCCTGGGTTGATGGCGGGTGAAAAGCCCTGGCCGTCATCGCAGATCGTCAGCGACAGGCCCTCAGGCAAACGTTGCAGACGTACCAGCAGATTCTGCGCCTGGGCGTGGCGCAGCATGTTGGTCACCGCTTCCTGGGTAATCCGAAAGGCTGCCACGGCCATTTCTTCGGGGATACCGGTCAGCCGTTGCTGGCACTCGAGGCTCCAGTGCACGGGTGTGTTTTCCAGGGTCTTGAGCAGGTGCGCGCGCAGGCTGGCCTCCAGGCCCAGGCTGGCCAACTGCCGGGGATTAAGGATGGCGGACACGTCGCGCACCTTGGCCAGGGTTTCACTGAGGGTATTGCACAGGACCGTGCACTGGTCTTGCAGGTCTTCGGGCAGGCGGCGCTTGAGCCATTCGCTTTGCAGCTTCGCGGCGGTCAGCAGTTGGCCGATATCGTCATGCAGTTCGCGGCTGAGGCGGTGGCGTTCGTTTTCCTGCACCTGCAGCAAGCGGTCGGCCAGTTCCTGGGGCTGGAACTTGATGGACTTGCGCGAGTGCCACTGTTGCAGGCCGACCACCACCAGTGTTGCCAGGTTAAGAATCACCAGCAGTGGCAAGGCCGCGGAAAAACTGTAGGCCCACAGGCTCAGCAGCAGCGAGCCAAGGCACAGGGCAAGGATCAAACGACGTGCATTGCTGCGGGACGCGGACCTTGCGATGAGTGTCTTGAGGTTGGCGTACATAGAGGATGGAGCCAATGAAGGTTCGCTGCGGGAAGTCCGGTCACGGCGGCTGACGGGGCTCTGTTTGGAATGCTCTATCGAATCGGTTTTAAGCATGGTGAAGTTGAGTCACTTCGAGCGGGGCATAGTACCACCACTCTAACCGTTGGTCGCCTGGTGGAGTGCCCGGCCGGTTTATTAAACGCGTAAGCACCCTGGGCGGTATTGCCAGAGTTCATCAAAAGGGAGAGTTGTATTGTTTGAATGTGTTTGTATCGTTATTACCATTAATGGCTAATTGATATCTTTCCGCGCTTAACTCAAGCCCAGGTGTTAGTTGATTGTGTCGTTTTCAGACAATTCATGCTTTGAATACGACCCGATAAACCTTCAGGACGAAGCGTGATGCACGCGTTGCTGAGGTTTATAACTGAAATCCTTTTGTGGGATTTGCAGTGTGACTGTCGCAATCAACGTGGCTTGTTCGCTGTCATCCATACCCAGTTCACCAGTTCGCGAGTCGATGAGTTCCAGTTGCCAGGCCAACAGGGTAAGGCAAGCGTGCAACGCATTCAGCGCCTCGTCGTGCAACTGCATGGGGCTGGCGGCGTTGTCGATCAGGTATTGGATATGTCGGGAAAACTCGCTGATCGCCTGCAGGGCCAGGGTGTCGGCCTTTTCCGCCAACTTGATCAGACTGGTTTTCATGCAGTCAATGGCGTCGCTGTCGTCACGAATCAGATGCAGGTGGTTCAAGCATTCTTCCGACTTGGCCAGCAGCATTTCAGCTTCAAGCAAAAACTCGGGAAGTGTGCTTTGCCATTCATTTGCGCTGTTCATCATGCAAGTCTCCACAACATAAGGTCGGGTGATGAGATGCCGCACCGGGTGAATGGCTTAAAACTAGCGCTGAAATATGACTGGAATCTGTAGGTCCGTTCTGAGATTTCAGTAGGACGTTTATTGAAATGCGGGCGACTGCAGCGCACGCCCCTCATGAGTGGGGTCAAGTGCACAACTTCAGTTGCCGACAAATGAGCGTCTGGAAGACCCGTGGGCCGAGGGCTTGGGATGGCAAACAAAAGCCTGACTCCATTCATGCATTGAGAATGGCGTCACATTAATGGCTATTAGATATTGCGAATATCAGGTTGGGCCCGATTGTGTGTAGGGGAATCCCTTACATAGAGGAACCTTGCGTCGAATTGAATGTCGCGCAATGTTGCCGCAAAGCCATATGAGGAGGCCCGCGCAGTAAACCATGATGTCAGTGTGACATCAATGAATTTACGTGGCATTTTACCAGGGTCAAGATCTGGCGCTCGCCGCCGATAAATAGCGTAGGAGCGAGCTTGCTCGCGAAGAATTCAAAGGCGCCGCGTTGAATCAGAACGGACGCGTTTTCGTCAGTTGCACAACCCCTTAGCGCATCAGGAGCTTTTAATGGCCGGCATTCTCGACACGGTAGATCAACGCACGCAACTGGTCGGTGAGAATCGCCTGGAAATCCTCATGTTTCGCCTGGCCGGGCGGCAGCTGTTTGCGATCAACGTGTTCAAAGTGCAGGAAGTGCTGCAACTGCCCAAATTGACCCTGATGCCACAGCGTCATCCCTTTGTCTGCGGCGTGGTCAACCTGCGCGGCCAGACCCTGCCGGTGATCGACCTGTCCCAGGCCATCGGCATGCGCCCGCTTGTGCCTGGCCCCAACAGCACCATCATCGTCACCGAGTACAACCGTTCGGTGCAGGCGTTCCTGGTAGGCGGGGTAGACCGCATCGTCAACATGAACTGGGAAGCCATCCTGCCGCCACCGGCCAGCGCCGGTCGCCAGCATTACCTCACGGCCATCAGCAAGGTCGACGACCAATTGGTGGAGATCATCGACGTGGAAAAAGTCCTCGCCGAGATCGTGCCGTACAACGCCAAGGTCTCCCGTGAAAAACTCGAAGACCCGGTGCTGGAACGCGCCCGTGGCCGCGAGGTGTTGCTGGTGGACGACTCCAACGTGGCCCTCTCGCAACTGCGCGACACCCTCGGCCAACTGGGGGTGAAAATGCACATCGCCAGCGACGGCCTCAAGGCGCTGAACATGCTCAAGGCCTGGGCCGACACGGGCCAGGTGATGACCGACAAGCTGCTGATGATCTTCACCGACGCCGAAATGCCCGAGATGGACGGCTACCGCCTCACCACCGAGATCCGCAACGACCCGCGCCTGCGCGGGCTCTACGTAGTGCTGCACACATCGTTGTCGGGCAGCTTCAACGATTCGATGGTGAAGAAGGTCGGCTGCGACAATTTCCTGTCCAAATTCCAGCCCGACAAGCTGGTGGACGTGGTACGCCAACGCCTGTTGCTGGACGAAGTTCCCGCCTAATGTAGTGAGCGGGCTTGTCCCGCGCTGCGCTGTGTCAGGTTGGCGTGAGGCACCAGGTACACCGTAGCGCGTATAGTGTGGGCTTTCTCCCTTCAGGAACGCAGGCCCATGCTTCGTCTCAGCGCGTTGTACCGTTACCCCTTGAAGTCTGGCAAGGCCGAGGTCTTGCAGCAGATCGGCCTGGACAAACTGGGGCTGGACGGCGACCGACGTTGGATGCTGGTGGACGCGGCCAGCGGACGTTTCCTGACCCAGCGTGCCGTGGCGAAGATGAGCCAGCTGGCGGCGTTGTGGAACAGCGCCGGTGGCCTGACCTTGAGTTCGCCAGGCCATGCGCCGCTTGACGTGGCCCTGCCCGGCAGCGAGGCCGAGTTGCGTGGCGTGACCATCTGGCGCGACACCTTGCGGGTGCCAGACGCCGGCGACGCGGCCGCCGCTTGGGTCAGCGACTTCATCGGCAAGCCGACGCGCCTGGTGCAAGTGCCAGTGGAACGTGCGCGCAGCACCGAGGCGGGCTTCGGCAAAGATGACGACAAAGTCGGTTTTGCCGATGGCTTCCCCTTGCTGCTGATCGGCCAAGCCTCCCTTGACGACTTGTCACAACGCATTGGCCGGCCCATGGAGATGCTGCGTTTTCGCCCCAACTTGGTGATCGAAGGCAGCGAGGCCTTTGCCGAAGATGGCTGGAAACGCGTGCGCATCGGCGAGGTGGAGTTTCGCGTGGTCAAGTCCTGCTCACGCTGCATCCTCACTACCATCGACCCGGCCACTGGCGAGCGCAGTGCCGACCGAGAACCACTGGCAACGCTCAAGACCTATCGCGAACAGGACGGTGACGTGATGTTCGGCCAGAACCTGGTTAACGATGGCATCGGCCAGTTGGCCGTGGGGATGCCGGTCACGGTCCTGGAATGAAAAAGGCCCGTCTCCTGCGAGACGGGCCTTTTTTTGAGCGGCTAACCCTTAGCCGCGGTATTCGCACAGGTAAGCGGTGTCCACGGCGACCTTCAACTGGAACTTGCTGTTGGCCGGTACGTTGAACTGGCTGCCGGCGGCGAAGGTTTCCCACTCGCTGGCCTCTGGCAGCTTGACGGTCAGGGCGCCGGACACCACGTGCATGATTTCACGCTGGGCGGTGCCGAACTCGTATTCACCCGGGGCCATGACGCCGATGGTCGCCGGACCTTCTGCGGTGCCGAAAGCGATCGACTTGACGGTGCCGTCGAAGTACTCGTTGACTTTAAACATGGGTGAATCCTCGGAAAAGGGTCTGGAAAGGTCGGCCAGTATGCCCAAGGGCAGGGGAGCTGCCTAGACCGGCAAAATCAACGGCAACAGGCGCGCGGTATTGCGCGCATCCTCCAGCGCCCGATGTTGCTGGCCGTTGAACTGCATACCCGCCAATTGCAGTGCGCCATTAAGCCCCAAGGGCTTGTCCAGGCGCCGCGCCTTGGCGAAGCGTTGCTTGAGGTTCACATGCGGCGTGTCGGCCAGCGCGCTGGCCAGGCCATGGCGTTGCCACTCCAGTTCCAACTGCCTGCGATCGTAATCGCCCCAGCTGGCCCAGCCTTCCAGGCGGGTTTGATGCTGGCCCAGCCAGCGCTCGAACAGCGGCCACACCTCGGTGATCGCAGCGGCGCTGTCGATGTTGGCTTGGGTGATGTGGGTCAGTTGGCGGCAGAAAGGCGTCAACAATGGGCGGCGCAGCGGCCGCACAAAGCGCTGGAAGTGATCCAGCTCGCGACCCTGGCGGTTCACCAGGCTCGCGCCGATCTCGATGACTTCCATCTCTGTCACGGGCCAGCCGCCGTCATCCGTGGTGGCTTCAAGGTCAATAATCAGCCAATGAGGCATGGTGCAGGTTCCCGTACTCGTCCTTTCCTGATGGGGATAGAGCGTAGCCCGGCCGTGTAGTTCCGCCTAGGGCGTTATTCGATCTCCAGCAGAACCTGGCGATTGCGCACCTGATCGCCCGTCATCACCTGCACGCCCTTGATCACCCCGTCGATGCCGGCGGTCAGCGGATGCTCCATTTTCATCGCCTCCAGCACCAGCAGCAGTTGGCCTTTGCTCACGCGGTCACCGGCGTTGACCCGTACATCGACGATGGCACCGTCCATCGGTGCCTTGACCGTACCGTTTTGGGCGTCGGCCTGGCGGTTGGCGACCTGCTGGGTGCGATTGATCACGGTCAGGCCCGGTAGCCACAATTGGTTGCCGTCGAGGTGATAGGCGATACGACGGCGGATGCCATTGAGCACCACGACCGCGTAGCGACCGTCGAGGGTGATTGGCAGCGGGTCAACGCTGACGGTGTGGAGGTTGTCGTTGGCCTCAAGGCGGTAGGTTACGGGGACACTGGCGTTGTTGCGCCACCCCGCCAGGGCTTGGGGGTGTTGGCCGGCGCTGTGCTGATAAAACAGCGCGGCGGCCAGGGCCAGTTGCTCTTTTGACGCCTCCGGGCGCGAGACCTCGTTGAAGTGCTCGGCGATAAACCCAGTGCCGAAATCGCCAGCGATAAAGCCCGGGTGCTTGAGCAGGTTTGCCAGCAGTTGCTGGTTGGTGGCGACGCCCAGCAGCAACGTGTCCTCCACGGCCCGCAGCAGTTTGCGCCGCGCCTCTTCGCGAGTGGCGCCGTGGGCGATGACCTTGCCCAGCATCGGATCGTAGAACGGGCTGATGCGCTGGCCTTCGACAACCCCGTGATCGGTGCGCACACCGGCTGCCGGTTGCCAGCGCAACACGTCGCCGGTTTGCGGCAGAAAGCCCTGGGCCGGGTCTTCGGCGTACAGGCGCACTTCCATGGCGTGGCCGGTCAGCGTCACTTCCTGTTGGGTCAACGGTAGCGGCTGGCCGGCGGCGATCTGCAACTGCCAGTCCACCAGGTCGAGGCCGTTGATCAGTTCAGTGACTGGGTGCTCGACTTGCAGGCGGGTGTTCATTTCCAGGAAGTAGAACTGGCCGTTACGGTCGAGCAGGAACTCCACCGTGCCGGCGCCGACATAATTCACCGCACGCCCGGCCTTGAGCGCCGCCTCGCCCATGGCGTGGCGTAGCGCGGGAGTCATCACCGGGCAGGGCGCTTCCTCGATGACTTTTTGATGGCGACGTTGGACCGAGCAATCGCGTTCGCCGAGGTAGATGAGGTGGCCGTGGCTGTCGCCGAACAGCTGGATTTCGACGTGACGCGGGTCGATCAACGCCTGTTCGAGGATCAGTTCGTCACTGCCGAAGGCGTTTCTGGCTTCGGAGCGCGCGGTGTGCAGGTTGTCCAGGAGCGCATCGCTTGTGTGCACCAGGCGCATGCCCCGGCCACCGCCGCCCGCACTGGCTTTGATCATCAGTGGGTAGCCGATGCGTTCGGCTTCGCGTTGCAGCGTGGTGTCGTCCTGGGCGCTGCCTTGGTAGCCGGCGATGCACGGCACGCCCGCGTCGAGCATGGCGAGCTTGGACAGGCGCTTGCTGCCCATCAGTTCGATGGCTGCAACGCTGGGGCCGATGAAGGTCAGGCCCGCCGCCAGGCAGGCGCGGGCGAAGTCGGGGTTTTCGGAGAGGAAACCGTAGCCAGGGTGGATGGCGTCGGCGCCGGTGACCTGCGCGGCGTGGATGATGGCTTGGATGTTCAGGTAGGACTGCTGTACGGGCGCGGGGCCGATAGGCACGGCTTCGTCGGCCATTTGCACGTGCAGGGCCTGGGCGTCGGCGTCACTGTAGACCGCCACGGTGCGGTAGCCCAAGGCCTGGGCGGTGCGCTGGATGCGGCAGGCGATTTCTCCGCGGTTGGCGATGAGGATTTTGCTGAATGCGGGCATTGGGTTATCCCTTGGGTGATGAGGTGTTTGTTAGGGCCTCTTCGCGAGCAAGCCCGCTCCCACATTGGGTTGGGTTCACACCTTTCTATTTGTGAATACATTCAAATGTGGGAGCGGGCTTGCTCGCGAAGGCGTCATTTGCACCACCTTGGCTTACGCTTCTGCACAAACGCCTGTGTCCCCTCAATCCCTTCCTCCCCCCTCACGGCCTCAGCAAACCACTGCGCCCCCCGATCCAGCACCGCCTCCAGCGGTTCATCCACACTCGCCAGCAACAGCGCTTTAGTCCGCCCATTCGCCCCCGGCGCACAGCGCAACACGTGCCCCAACACCTCATCCAATCGCTCGGCCAACGCCTGCGCATCACGCTCGGTAAAGTGCACGACACCCAAGCGCTCAGCCTCTAACCCATCAAACCGCGCGGCCGTCAGCGCAAGCCTGCGGGCCTGGGTCAACCCGATACGCTTGACCACAAATGGCGCAATCTGCGCCGGCAACAAGCCCAGGCCTGTCTCCGGCAAACCGAACTGGGCCTGGTGGTCTGCAATCGCAATATCACTGACACACGCCAAACCAAATCCACCGCCCAGTACCGCGCCTTGCAGCACCACGATCACCACTTGCGGCACGGCCTCCACTGCTTGCAACAAGGTGCCGAACGCGCGGTTCAGCGCCTGCAGTTGGTTACCCGCAGTGACCAGGTCCTTCACGTCCGCTCCGGCGCAGAAGTGCCCACCGGCCCCGCTGATCACCACGGCCCGCGTCTGGCTGTCCAATTGCGCCAACACCGCGCGCAGTTCGTTGACCATTTCCAGGCTCATGGCATTGCGGCATTCGGGGCGGTTGAGGGTGATGTGCAGCACGCCGTTATGCGGTTCCAGCAGCAGGGTGTTCATGGCTTTTTCCCAGGCAGAGTGCCCATCAGTTTGCAGATGATGCCCAGCATGATTTCGTCGGCGCCGCCGCCAATCGACACCAGCCGCACATCGCGATACGCCCGCGCCACCGGGTTGTCCCACATAAAGCCCATGCCGCCCCAATATTGCAGGCAACTGTCGCTGACTTCGCGGCCCAGGCGCCCAGCTTTCAGCTTGGCCATCGACGCCAGGCGGGTCACGTCCTGGCCCTTGATGTATTGCTCGGTGGCCTGGTAGACCAGTGCGCGCAGGCATTCGATTTCGGTGGACAGTTCGGCCAGGCGAAAGTGAATCACCTGGTTGTCGATCAGCGCTTTGCCGAAGGTCTGGCGCTCCTTGCAGTACTCGATGGTGCTGTCGACGCAGTGTTCCAGGCCCTTGATCATATTGGCCGCGCCAAACAGGCGTTCTTCCTGGAACTGCAGCATCTGCATCATGAAGCCCGCGCCTTCGTGGCCGATGCGGTTGCGCTGGGGGATGCGCACGTTGTCGAAAAACACCTGGGCGGTCTCGGAGCTGTGCATGCCGAGTTTTTCCAGGGGCGGGCTGACGCTGATGCCGGGGGTGTTCATCGGCACCATGATCAGCGACTTGTTGATATGTGGCTTGTCATCGGATGTGTTGGCCAGCAGGCAAATGAAGTCGGCGCTGGGGGAGTTGGTGATCCACATCTTGCTGCCGTTGATCACGTAGTCGTCGCCGTCCTTGCGCGCATGCGTCTTGAGCCCCGCCACGTCCGAGCCGGCGCCCGTTTCCGAGACGCCGATGCAACCGACCTGCTCGCCGCTGATGGCCGGGCGCAGGAACTCGTTGCGCAGTTCATCGCTGCCAAAGCGGGCGAGGGCGGGGGTGCACATGTCGGTCTGCACGCCGATGGACATGGGGATGCCACCACAGCGAATGGTGCCGAACTCTTCGGCGGCGACGATGGAGTAGCTGTAGTCCAGGCCCATGCCGCCGAATTTCTCCGGCTTGGAGATGCCCAGCAGGCCGAGGTCGCCGGCCTTGCGGAAAATGGCGTGGATGGGAAAGCGCCCGGCTTTTTCCCATTCGTCGACGTGAGGGTTGATCTCGCGGTCGACAAAGGCGCGGACGGTGCGGCGCAGTTCCTGGTGTTCCTGGGTAAAGATCATTGTTCTTATTCTCCGGTTAGAAACGCGCCACACCAAAGCTGATGGGTTGCAGCTGCCGCACCTCGGCCTCGTGGCAGATATCCAGCACAAACCCCAGCAACGTGCGGGTATCCCGTGGATCAATCAGCCCGTCGTCCCACAGGTTTGCACTGCCGTACAGGGCGGTGGACTGGCTGTCGAGCTTCTGTGCAGTGACCTGCTCCAGCATGTCCAGCACCTTCGGGTCAGGCACCAGACCGTCCTTCAATTGCTTGGCCTCGGTAACGATGCGCAGCACTTTTCCCGCCTGTGCGCCGCCCATTACCGCCGTGCGGCTGTTGGGCCAGGCGAAGATAAAACGCGGGTCCAGGCCACGGCCGCACATCGCATAATTGCCCGCGCCGTAGGAGCCGCCCACCACCACCGTCAGTTTAGGCACCCGTGCATTGGCCACTGCCTGGATCATCTTCGCGCCGTGCTTGATCACCCCTTGTTGCTCCGACTCGGTGCCCACCATAAAACCGGTGGTGTTGTGCAAAAACAGCAGCGGCGTGCGGCTCTGGTCGCACAGCTGGATAAATTGCGCGGCCTTGCTGGCGCCCTTGGGCGTGATGGGACCGTTGTTGCCGATCACGCCGACGGCGCGGCCCTGGATGTGCAGGTGGCCGCAGACGGTGTGGGCATCGAACTCGGCCTTGAAGTCGAGGAAATTCGACGCGTCGGCCAGGCGCGCGAGAATTTCGCGCACGTCATAGGGCTTTTTCGGGTCGTCGGGGATCAGGCCCAGCAGGTCCTCGATGGGGTACAACGGCTCTGCGTAAGCTTTTTTGGGCTCCACCTGCAGCCGATCATTCCAAGGCAACGCGCTGACAATCTCGCGTGCGATGCGCACGCCATCGGCATCGTTTTCCGCCAGGTATTCGGCGGTTCCGGCGGTTTGCGCATGCATCTCGGCGCCGCCCAGTTCTTCATCGCTGGCCACTTCGCCGGTGGCGGCTTTCAACAACGGCGGCCCGGCGAGAAACAGCTTGGCCTTGCCGCGCACCACCACCACGTAGTCCGACAACCCTGGTTGATACGCGCCGCCCGCCGTGGCCGAGCCGTGCACCACAGTGATCTGCGGCAAGCCCATGGCTGACATACGCGCCTGGTTGGCAAAGCTGCGCGCGCCTTCGACAAAAATATCAGCGGCGTAATTGAGGTTGGCGCCGCCGCTTTCGGCCAGGGTCACCACCGGCAGTTTGTTCTCCATGGCGATCTGTTGCAGGCGCAGGGATTTTTTCAGGCCGGAGGGGGAAATCGTGCCGCCCTTGATCGCACTGTTGTTGGCCACCACCAGCATGCGCACACCGCTGACGTAGCCGATTCCGGCAATCAACCCACCGCCGGCGGCGCTGCCGTCTTTGTCATCGTGGAGTTTGTAGCCAGCCAGGCCGGCGAGTTCCAGGAACGGTGCGCCGGGGTCCAGCAGCAGGTTGAGGCGCTCGCGCGGCAGCAGTTGGCCGCGCTTGTCGAACTTGGGCTTGGCCTCCTGCGCCTTGCTGAGCAGGTTGTGCTCCAACTGACGCAGGTGCTGGATGCCTACCAGCATGGCGTCGCGGTTGTGTGCGAACTGGGCGCTGTGAGCGTCGATCAGGGATTCAATCACCGGCATGGCTTAGTTCTCCCCCTTGAGTACATCCGGCATATACGCTCGGTGGAAGCCGTTGAACGACTCGCTTGGCGGTTGCGCCTTGTGCAGCGGCCAGGCGCGGCTGCCCAGGCTGGCGGCGCCGTCGATGCGCAGGGTGCTGCCGCTGATAAAGGCTGCGGCGGGGCTGAGCAAGAAGACGATGGCGGCGCTGACTTCCGATTCGGTGCCGATGCGTTTGAGTGGTACATGTTCACGCAAGGTCGGGATTACCGCCTTGAAGGCGCCTTCGTAAGTGTCCATGCCGCTGGAGGCAATCCAGCCCGGTGCCACGGCGTTGACGCGCACCCCGGCGTATCCCCATTCAAACGCGGCGGTCTTGGTGAAGTTGTCCATGCCCGAACGCGCAGCGCCCGAGTGACCCATGCCGGGCATCCCGCCCCACATGTCGGCAAGCATATTGACGATGGCGCCACCGTGCTTGCTCATGGATTGATTGAACACTTCCCGCGCCATCAGGAAACCGCCCACCAGATTGGTGCGCAGTACGGTTTCGAAGCCTTTTTGGTTGATCGCGGCCAGTGGCGACGGGTATTGGCCGCCAGCGTTGTTGACCAGGCCGTGTATCGGTCCATGGTCCTTGAGCATCTGGCTGACCAGGGCCTTCACCGCCTCTTCATCGCGAATGTCGCAGGCTTGCCAATAGGCGCTGCCCCCGTCCTCGGCGATCTCTGCCGCGACCTTTTGCAGCTTTTCCGGCTTGCGTCCTACCAGAATCACCTGTGCACCCAACGCCGCCAGTTCATGCGCGGTGCAGCGGCCAATGCCACTGCCGCCGCCGGTGATAATCACGGTGGTCCCTTGGAACAGGTCGGCTTTGAATATCGAGTCGAAGGGCACGGCAACGCTCCTTTTATTGGAATAAGTCTGCGATGTGTTGCGGCACGGCAATGGGGATTTCCAGCAACTGCTGGGCGAACGCCTTGCCTTGCGGGTCGATGCGCAAGCTGGCGATACCGCCGCCGCCCAAGGCGTTTTCCAGCAGGAAATTGAGGCTGTGGCTGCCGGGCAAATACCAGCGCTCGACGCGACCGTGGAGCGGGTCGAGAACGTGGCCCATCCAGTCGACGATCACGGCCGGGGTCAACGCTTCGGCGATCCACGGCAGGTACTCGGGGGCCCGGGCGATCACGCCGATATTGCTGTGGTTGCCTTTGTCGCCGGAGCGCGCCACGGCGAGTTTGACCAGGGGCACGCTGGCGTCGGCAAGGCCTTGGGGCTTGGGCGGGTCAAGTGATGCAGCGGGCGTGACTGGCGTCTGGGTGGTGGGCAAGTCGCACAGGTGGCGCTGACCCTGGAACTCGATCACGGGTGTGCACGACGACTTATCGACCAGGAATGAAAACAAGCGGATCAACGGGTACACCGTCGGCCGTCCACCGACGATGCCGGTGAGCCCCGGTGCCATGCCTGTCGCCGCCTGGGCGATCTCCCGGGCAAACAACACCAAGGCCTGTTTGCTCGGGTGACGCACCGCCAATTTCACCACCACTTCACGGCAGTCGTGACGCCTGGCGTGGGCGCCGTAAGTGGCTTCGCTGCCGAGCAGTTCGATATTCACATCGGTGTAAGGCGCCCAGCCGCGTTGGCTGAACAGCTCGGCGGTCTTGCTGATGATCGCCTGGCTGACCCGTTCGGCCTTGGCCACAGCGTCGATGCCGGCGATCAGGCAACTGGCGGTGCAGCGAAAGCCATCCGGGTACGTAGCACTCACCTTGTACTGATCGGTGGGTGGCAGGCCCTTGGCCCCGTGCAGGCGCACACTGTGTTTGTCCTGTTGCTGCAGTTTGACTTGGCTGAAATCGCAGATCACGTCCGGCAGCAGGTAGGCACGAGGGTCGCCGATTTCATACAGCAGCTGCTCGGCCACGCTGAGTTCACTGATCAGCCCGCCGCTGCCCTCGACCTTGTTCACGGTGAACTGCCCGTCGGCGCTGACTTCGACGATGGGAAAGCCGATGTGCTCGTAGTCCGGCACGTCGCGCCAATCGGTGAAGTTACCGCCGGTGCACTGGGCGCCGCATTCGATGATATGCCCGGCCAGTGCGGCGTGGGCAAGGCGGTCGTAGTCGTGCCACGACCAGTTGAACGCGTGCACCAGCGCGGCGCTGACCACCGCGCTATCCACCACGCGGCCAGTGATGACGATATCGGCCCCCAGCCCAAGCGCTTGGACGATACCGGGTGCGCCCAGGTAGGCGTTGGCGGACACACACATCGGCGGCAGCGGTGTGCCGTTGAACATGTCGGTGATGCCGTGGAATTTTTTCAGCTGGGGTTGCAGGTCATCGCCCAGCAGCACGGCGATTTTCAGCGGGATCGCAGCCTTGTCGCAGGCCGCTTGCAGGGCCGCGGCACAGGCTTGTGGGTTAATGCCACCCGCGTTGCTGATTACGCGGATGCCCTGGCGCTGGATATCTGCCAGCAGGGGCGTAAGCACTTCGACGAAATCCGTGGCGTAGCCGGCCTGGGGATCTTTCATCCGCGCACCAGCGAGGATCGACATCGTGACTTCCGCCAGGTAGTCGAACACCAGGTAGTCCAACGCGCCGCCGTGTACCAATTGGGCGGCGGCGGTGCAGGTGTCGCCCCAGAAGGCGCTGGCGCAGCCGATACGAACCGTCTTGCTCATGAGAAATCCTTCTCCAAGTGGCTGCTGCCGAGACTACCAAGCAAGCGCTTGGTTTGTAAACTCTCGACACAAAGTTTAAGCCAAGCGCTTGCTTGGGTAGCGGCCACGGCCTAAATTGCCGGCCAAGACGTCCGTAGAAGTGAAGGTGAGGAGAGCAGCATGGATGAGCACAAAGCCCTGCGGGTGATGCGCACCATGGTCGACGGCGGCCAATTGACCGACCCCGACAGTGCCCGGGGCAAGTTGTTGCAAACCGCGGCCCACCTGTTTCGCAACAAGGGCTACGAGCGCACTACGGTGCGTGACCTGGCCAGCGCCGTGGGCATCCAGTCCGGCAGCATCTTTCATCACTTCAAGAGCAAGGACGAGATCCTGCGGGCAGTGATGGAGGAAACCATCCACTACAACACCGCGATGATGCGTGCCTCCCTTGAAGAAGCCACGAACGTGCGTGAACGCGTGCTGGCGCTGATCCGCTGCGAATTGCAGTCGATCATGGGCGGCAGCGGCGAGGCCATGGCGGTGTTGGTGTATGAGTGGCGCTCACTGTCGGCCGAAGGCCAGGCCCAGGTGCTGGCGTTGCGCGACGTCTATGAAGCTATCTGGTTGCAGGTGCTGGGGGAGGCCAAGGCGGCCGGCTATATCAAGGGCGATGTGTTTATCACGCGGCGCTTTCTCACGGGGGCGTTGTCCTGGACCACCACCTGGTTCCGTGCCGAGGGCAGCCTCACGCTTGAGCAACTGGCCGAAGAAGCCCTGTTGATGGTTCTGAAGGCCGACTGAGGCGCAAGCTATTAATTTGACGTTGGAAAGTTGTCTCTCCAGAGGAAAACGCCTAGCTTATTGCCATCAGTGTATCGAACGGTGTGTGCCTTGATGTTTTCGCCCTGGCGGCTGGCTGCAGGACTTGCTTTATGGACACTGGGCACCGTGGGCTGGATGCCGGCTTCGGCTGCGCAGTTGGTGAGGATCGGCGCGGCACATTTCCCGCCCTACACGGTGCGCCCTGAGCAGGGTGCAGACACCGGACTGCTGCCGCAACTGGTCGAAGCTCTGAACGCCGTGCAAAGTGATTACCAATTTGTGCTGGTACCCACCTCGATCCCACGGCGTTTCCGGGACTTTGAGCAGGGCCGCGTCGACATGGCGATCTTCGAGAACCCTGACTGGGGCTGGCAGAAAATTGCTCACACCAGCGTCGATATGGGCCTGGAAGACGCAGAAATCTTCGTCGCCCAGCGTGAGGCCGGTCGCGGCCAGGACTATTTCGCCGACCTCACCGGCAAACGCCTGGCGGTGTTCAGCGGTTATCACTACGCCTTTGCCAACTTCAACCCCGACCCCAAGTACATGGCCGAGCACTTCAACGCCACGTTGACCTATTCCCATGACAGCAACCTGTTGATGGTGGCGCGCGGGCGTGCGGACATCGCCTTGGTCACCCGCTCATACCTCAGTGATTTCATGGTGCGCAACGCGGAGATGGCCGCGCAGTTCCTGGTGTCGGAACGCATCGATCAGGTCTATCACCACTATGCGTTGCTGCGACCCAAGGCGCCGATCACCGGCGAAGCGTTTGCCGGGTTGCTCAAGCGCCTGCGGGACAACGGCGAGATGCTGAAAATCTTCGAACCCTACCGCATCGATGTGATGCCCACGCCCTGACGGGCTAAATTTCTACCCATGGCTCACGTCACTTCTCTATCTGTCGACGATTATCGTGAGCCCCTCCCATGTCCAATCTGAAAGACCTGTCGACCTTGCCGCTGCCGGCCGGGCCCGCCTTGAATGCCGATGAAACCGACGCTCACCTGAGCCTGACCCTGGAAGGCCAGCCGCTGGTGCGTTTACGCCTTGAGCGGGGCGACGTGTTGCACGTGCATTTGCAGGACGCCAACCACGTTGCCCCGGCGCGTGCCTTATGGGCGGCCAGTTATTGGCTGTTCGTCAAGGAGCCTGCGCGCCAGCACCTGGTTTGGCACCTTGAACATGCGGCTGAAGATGCCTTGCGCAGTGGCCTGCTGGTTGCCACCGAGGTGGCAGGGCAATTTCACTGCGAGCGCACGCTGTTCTGGCAACTGCCCCAGCCGTGGCTCGGGCAATCCCTCAGTGGCAGTTACCCGCAGCAGATGGTCATCAGCAATGGCAAGCGCCACCCCGCTCGCGCACCCAAGCCGCGTGGTGAGGTGTACCGGCGTTTTGACGCACGCCTGGGCGCTTGGATTTCCCTGCGTACCGTTGAAATTGATGTGGACCTGGCGCGCTTCAATCGCTGGCAGAACAGCGAGCGCGTGGCGAGTTTCTGGCAGGAAAGCGGCAGCCTGGAACAGCACCGCGAATACCTGGACAAGCTGGAAGCCGATCCCCACACCCTCACGCTGATCGGATGCTTCGATGACGAACCCTTCGCTTATTTCGAAGCCTACTGGGCCAAGGAAGACCGCATCGCACCGTTCTACGCTGCTGGCGACTATGACCGTGGCATTCACATGCTGGTGGGGGAAGAACATCACCGTGGCCCGCACAAAGTCGCGAGTTGGTTATCTGCTTTGGTGCACTACCTGTTCCTGGATGATCCGCGCACCCAGCGCGTGGTGGCGGAGCCGCGTGCTGACAACGCGAAGATGATTGGCCATATGCAGAACCAGTGTTTCCACTGCGAGAAGGAATTTGATTTCCCCCACAAGCGTGCCGCCTTGATGATCCTGGGGCGCGAGCGGTTTTTTGATCGGTGTGGGTTGGTCTAAAGCCCGGACGCTCTTTGTAGTGAGCGGGGCAAGCCCGCTCACTACATGGCAGTTTGGGCGCGCTTGGCTATAGGTTTTCAGACCCGCCGCGCAAACGTATCGCTATGGCTGCCCGACACCTTGCGGCAATGCACCAGCGCATCGCGAATCATGAAGTTCACCAGCGTCGGTGATACGCCCAATTCCTTGGCGATGTCCTTCTGCGGCACGCCATGCAGGCGATACATCTCGAACGCGTAACGGGTGCGCTGCGGCAACTCGGTCAGGGCGTCGGCGATGTTTTCCAGCGTGTTGAAATTGATGTGGGAGGTTTCCGGTGAAGCGCCGTGGATGACCACATTCAAGCCTTCCTCTTCCGTCCCCGAGTATTTGAGCTCCAGTGCCTGCTTGCGGTAGTGGTCGATCGCCAGGTTGCGCACGATCTGGAACAGATAACTGAGTTGGGCCTTGAACGATGAGGTGATCGTTGGTGCCGATTGCAGTCGGAAGTAGGCGTCTTGCACCACGTCTTCGGCGCGTGAGCGGCAGCCGGTGATACGTGCTGCGATCTTCACCAGGATCAGCCGATTGTCGACAAATGCCTGAAGAAGTGGTGAGTCACACCTGCCTGTGGATACGGGTTCCGTCATGGAATTCACCTGATTGCTAAAGAGGTTAGGGGAGGGCGTCCTTGCTGAGGCCTCCTACACATCGGGCAACAAATTAGGCTTAATGATAATGATTGTCAAATGAGAAGACGAACTAATCTTATGCCTTCCCGGAAGGTGTGAACCACGTCTCGCTCATCCCCCGCGACTAATTATTTGCTGCTGCCGTCCGTTCTCATGGGTGACAGGCTCGTTAGTGAAACGGCCAAGGATCAGCACCCGCAGGAGAGCGAGATGGGTTTCGATCGTGCACACAGCATGTTTCAGTTTGGAGTCCTCAAGCGATGAGTACACCAACGCGGCTGCGGCTGTTCTGCCTGCCTTATTCGGGCGCCAGTGCCATGGTTTACGCGCGCTGGCGCCGCGCTTTGCCGGAGTGGTTGCAGGTGTGTCCGCTAGAGCTGCCGGGCCGTGGCATGCGCCTGGGAGAACCCTTGCAGCGCGATATCAAAACCTTGGCAGCGCAGCTTGCAGATGAAATCAGCCGCGACCTGGACGGCCCTTATGCGCTGTTTGGCCATAGCCTCGGCGGGCTGCTGGCGTTCGAACTGGCCCACGCTTTGGCCGCGCGTAAAGCCCCGGCGCCCTTGGCGCTATTCGCGTCCGGCACAGCGGGCCCGGCACATCGCGATGTCAGCGAATACGCCGTCGAAAAAACCGACGAACAGCTGATCGCCCGCCTGCGCGAACTGCAGGGCACCGCCGAAGAGGTCCTGGCCAATGCTGAGTTGATGCAGTTGATGCTGCCGATCCTGCGCGCCGATTTTCTGCTGTGCGGCAGCTTCACCTACGGCCAGCGCGAGCCGTTGGGTATGCCGATCCACGTGTTGGGCGGTAAGCAAGACACGGTGCGCGCCGACCAATTGCTCGACTGGCAAACCGACGCGGCCAGCGGTTTTTCCCTGGACATGTTCGACGGTCACCACTTCTTCCTCGTGCAGCACGAAAGCGCCGTACTGCGCTGCGTGCGGCGCTATGCCGACGAGCACCTGGCCCGCTGGCGCAATGACGCGGCACGGCAACTGGCTGCTGGTTGAGCGCCTCACATTCCCCGATTTCCCCGTAAGCCGATTTCAGGCAGGAACCCCATGATGGACGCCTTCGAACTTCCCCGCACATTGGTCCAGTCCCTTCAACGTCGCGCTGCGCAAACCCCGGACCAGGTGGCCTTGCGCTTCCTTGCCGAATCCGCCGAGCAGAACATTGTGCTCAGCTATCGCGACCTCGACAGGCGTGCCCGCACCATCGCCGCCGCGTTGCAGGCCAATGCGGCGCTCGGCGACCGTGCGGTGCTGTTGTTCCCTAGCGGCCCGGATTACGTCGCGGCGTTCTTTGGTTGCCTGTACGCCGGGGTGATCGCGGTACCGGCGTATCCGCCGGAGTCCACCCGTCGCCATCACCAGGAGCGTCTGCTGTCGATCATCAGTGATGCCGAACCGCGCCTGCTGCTGACCATCGCCAGCCTCGGCGATGGCCTGGCGCAGATCGAAAATGCGCCGCCGGTATTGAGTGTCGATACCCTCGATGCGCAGATTGCCGATCGCTGGGTCGCCCCTGACCTGCATGCCGACGACATCGCCTTCCTGCAATACACCTCCGGCTCCACCGCGTTGCCCAAGGGCGTGCAAGTCAGCCACGGCAACCTGGTGGCCAACGAAGTGCTGATCCGTCGCGGCTTTGGCATCGACCTCAACCCGAATGACGTGATCGTCAGTTGGTTGCCGCTGTACCACGACATGGGCCTGATCGGCGGCCTGTTGCAACCGATCTTCAGCGGCGTGCCGTGCGTGTTGATGTCTCCGGCGTACTTCCTCGGTCGCCCATTGCGCTGGCTCGAAGCGATCAGCGAATACGGCGGCACCATCAGCGGCGGCCCGGATTTCGCCTACCGCCTGTGCAGCGAGCGGGTCAGTGAGTCGGCCGTGGAACGCCTGGACTTGAGCCAATGGCGCGTGGCCTATTCCGGCTCCGAGCCAATCCGTCTCGACACCCTGGAGCGCTTCGCCGAGAAGTTCGCTGCCTGCGGGTTTACGCCCGATAATTTTTTCGCCTCCTATGGCCTGGCCGAAGCGACGCTGTTCGTCGCCGGCGGCAGCCGTGGCCGTGGCATCCCGGCCATGCGCATGGACGAACAAGCATTGGCCGCCAACCGCGCCGAGCCGGGGCAGGGCGCTGCGATCATGAGTTGCGGCACCAGCCAGCCGGAACACGCGGTGCTGATCGTCGACCCGCAGACCCTGGCAGAGTTGCCAGACAATAGCGTTGGCGAACTCTGGGCTACCGGCCCAAGCATCGCCCACGGCTACTGGCGCAACCCCGAGGCCACTGCCAAGACCTTCGTGCAGCACGCCGGTCGTACCTGGTTGCGCACCGGCGACCTGGGTTTTATGCGCTTTGGCGAGGTGTACATCACTGGCCGCTTGAAAGACCTGCTGATCGTGCGCGGTCACAACCTGTACCCCCAGGACATCGAGCAGACCATCGAGCGCGAAGTAGAAGTGGTACGCAAGGGCCGGGTGGCGGCGTTTGCCGTGAATCACCAGGGCCTGGAAGGCATCGGCATTGCCGCCGAGATCAGCCGCAGCGTGCAGAAAATCCTGCCGCCCGAAGCGTTGATCAAGGCGATTCGCCAAGCGGTTGCCGAGGCTTATCAAGAGGCGCCGAGCGTGGTGGTGCTGCTCAACCCCGGCGCGCTGCCCAAGACTTCCAGCGGCAAGGTGCAGCGGGCGGCGTGTGGCTTGCGTCACGCCGATGGCAGCCTCGATAGCTACGCGCAGTTTCCCGAGGTGCAAACCCAGGTCGGTGATGCGGTGTTGGAGTCCGAACTGCAAAACCGGATCGCCGCGATCTGGTGCGAGCAGCTGCATGTCGCGACGGTCGCCGCCGATGACCACTTCTTCCTGCTCGGCGGCAACTCCATCACCGCCACTCAGGTAGTGGCACGCCTGCGCGAAACCCTGGGCCTGGAGCTGAACCTGCGCATGCTGTTCGAGGCGCCAACCCTGGAAGGCTTCGCCACGAATGTCGCGCAATTGCAGCAAGACGGTGGCGTCGCCCAAGGCGCCATCCACCGCCTGTCGCGCCAGGATGAACTGCCCCAATCCCTGGCGCAGAACCGCCTGTGGATCACCTGGCAACTGGATCCCCATAGTAGCGCCTATACCATCCCCGGCGCCTTGCGCCTGCGCGGCGAGCTGGACGAAGACGCGGTGCGTGCCAGTTTCCAGCAACTGATCCAACGCCACGAAGCGCTGCGCACACGTTTCTATGAGCGCGATGGCCAGGCCTTCCAGCGTGTCGATGCCAAGGCTGATTTCGAGCTGCAAGTCATCGACCTCAGCGACCTGCCTTTGGCCGAACGCGAAGCTCGCGCGCAACAGATCCGCGAGGACGAAGCACGCACTCAGTTCGACCTGGAAAAAGGTCCGCTGCTGTGGGTGACCCTGGTTCGTCTGGATGATGAAGACCACCAACTTCTAGTGACCTTGCACCACATCATCGCCGACGGTTGGTCGCTCAACATTTTGATCGACGAGTTCTCCCGCCTGTACGCCGCCGCAGCCCAAGGCCAAAGCCTGGAGCTGCCGCCCCAGGCCCTGCAATACGCCGACTATGGCAGTTGGCAGCGCCAATGGCTGGCCGAGGGCGAAGGCCAGCGGCAACTGGCCTACTGGAAGGCGCAACTCGGCGAGGAACATCCGACCCTGAGCCTGGCCACCGACCACCCGCATTCGGCGCATCACCGCAACAGCGCCTCGCGCCATACCGTGCGGTTGAATGCGGGCCTCAGCGAAGCGATTCGCCAGACCGCCCAGGCCAACCAGTCCACGCCGTTCATGCTGTTGCTGGCGGCGTTCCAGACCTTGCTTTACCGCTACAGCGGCCAGCGTGATATCCGCATCGGCGTGCCCAACGCCAACCGTCCGCGCCAGGAAACCCAGGGCCTGATCGGCTTCTTCATCAACACGCTGGTGTTGCGTGCTGAACTGGACAGCCGCCTGTCGTTCGACGCGCTGTTGGCCGCCACCCGCGAGACGGCGATGGGCGCCCAGGCCCACCAGGACCTGCCGTTCGAGCAACTGCTCGAAGCCTTCCCGCAGGCTCGTGAACAAGGTCTGTTCCAGGTCATGTTCAACCACCAGCAACGCGACCTCAGTGCATTGCGCCGCCTGCCGGGCATGCTCGCCGACGAGCTGCCATGGCACAGCCGCGAAGCCAAGTTCGACCTGCAACTGCACAGTGAAGAGGACCGCAGTGGGCGCCTGAGCCTGTCGTTCGACTACGCCGACGAACTGTTCGAAACCCGCACCATCGAGCGCCTGGCCGAGCACTTCACCCAACTGCTGCAAGCGGTGTGCGACCAACCCCAGCAAGCCATCGGCGACCTCAAGCTGATGCAGCAAGACGAGCAACAAGTGTGGAGTGAAGCGCCGTGTGCGCCCGCCGAGCAATGGCTCCCCGAATTGCTCAATCAGCAGACCTCGGACGCTACCGCATTGGTCTGGCAGGACGGCAGCCTGACCTTTGCCCAACTGCACACCCAGGCCAACCGCCTGGCCCATTACTTGCGTGACAAAGGCGTGGGCCCGGACGTATGCGTGGCGATCGCCGCCGAGCGTTCGCCGCAATTGCTGATCGGCCTACTGGCAATCATCAAGGCCGGTGGCGCCTATGTGCCGCTTGATCCGGACTACCCCGCCGACCGCCTGGCCTACATGCTCAAGGACAGCGGCGTACATCTGCTGCTGACCCAGACCGCGCTGTTGGAGCAACTGCCCACGGCTGATGGCGTGTGCGTGATCGCCATGGACAGCCTGCACCTGGACAGCTGGCCCACCCAGCCGCCGGGTCTGCACCTCAATGGCGACAACCTCGCCTACGTGATCTACACCTCCGGTTCCACCGGCCAGCCCAAAGGCGTGGGCAACACTCACGCGGCCTTGGCCGAGCGCTTGCAGTGGATGCAAGCCACTTACCCGCTCAATGAAACCGATGTGCTGATGCAGAAGGCGCCGATCAGTTTTGACGTATCGGTGTGGGAGTGCTTCTGGCCGCTGATCACCGGTTGCCGCTTGGTACTCGCGGGCCCCGGCGAGCATCGCGATCCGCACCGCATCGCGCAGTTGGTGCAAGAGCACGGCGTGACCACGCTGCACTTTGTGCCGCCGCTGTTGCAGCTGTTTATCGACGAACCCTTGGTGACCGAATGCACCAGTCTGCGCCGCTTGTTCTCCGGCGGTGAAGCGTTGCCGGCTGAACTGCGCAACCGCGTCTTGGCGCAACTGCCGGCGGTGCAATTGCACAACCGTTATGGCCCCACCGAAACCGCGATCAACGTGACGCACTGGCACTGCCGCGCCGAAGACGGCGAGCGCTCGCCGATTGGTCGGCCGCTGGGCAATGTGATCTGCCGTGTGCTCGACGAGCACCTCAATCCTGTGCCGCTGGGCGTGCCAGGCGAGTTGTGCATCGGTGGCATCGGCTTGGCCCGGGGTTACCTTGGCCGCGCGGGGTTGACCGCTGAGCGTTTTGTCGCCGATCACCACGGCGCTCGTCTGTACCGTACCGGTGACCGTGCACGCTGGAGTGCCGACGGTGTGCTCGAATACCTCGGCCGGCTGGATCAGCAGGTCAAGCTGCGTGGTTTCCGTGTGGAGCCGCAAGAAATCGAAGCACGCCTGCTGGCCCTGGACGGTATCGCCCAGGCGGTGGTGCTGGTGCGCGACGCACAGTTGATCGGTTACTACACCGCCCATACCGAGCTGGATGAAGATGAGGTAAAAACCGCCCTGGCCGCTGAGCTGCCGGAGTACATGGTGCCCGCGCTGCTGATGCGCCTGGACACCATGCCCCTGAGCCCCAGCGGCAAGCTGGACCGCCGCGCGCTGCCTGCACCTGTGTGGCAAACCCGTGAACATGTCGAGCCACAAACCCCGTTGCAACAGCAGATCGCCGCGATCTGGCGTGAAGTCCTCGGGCTGCCACGCATCGGCCTGCGCGATGACTTCTTCGCCCTTGGCGGCCACTCGTTGCTGGCCACGCAAATCATCTCCCGCACCCGCCAGGCGTGTGACGTCGAGCTGCCGTTGCGCACCCTGTTTGAAGCCAGTGAGCTGGGGGCGTTTGCCGAGCAGATTGGGCTGATCCAGGCGTCGGGCCAGCGCAATCAGCAAACCGCTATCGCCAAGGTCGACCGCAACCAACCGGTGCCGCTCTCCTATTCCCAGCAGCGCATGTGGTTCCTCTGGCAGATGGAACCAGACAGCCCGGCCTACAACGTCGGCGGCATGGCGCGCCTGCGTGGCGTGCTGGATGTGGGGCGTTTCGAGGCGGCGTTGCAGGCCTTGATCATGCGCCATGAAACCCTGCGCACCACCTTCCCAAGTGTCGATGGCGTGGCTTATCAGAAGGTCTCGGCGCAAACCGACCTGCGCATGGACTGGCAGGACCTCTCGGCGCTGAATGAAGCCGAGCGCCAGCTGCGTTTGCAGCGCCTGGCCGATCACGAAGCGCATACGCCGTTCAACCTGGAAACCGGTCCGTTATTGCGCGCGTGCCTGGTCAAGGCCGGCGAGCAGGAACACTACCTGGTGCTGACGCTGCACCATATCGTCACCGAAGGCTGGGCCATGGACATTTTTGCCCGTGAACTCAGCGCGCTTTACGAGGCGTTTATCGATGAACGCCTATCGCCCCTGGCGCCGTTGCCGGTGCAATACCTGGAATACAGCGTGTGGCAGCGCCAGTGGCTGGAGTCCGGTGAGCGCCAGCGTCAGTTGGATTACTGGACGCAGCAACTGGGCAGTGAACACCCGCTGCTGGAACTGCCCGGCGACCGCCCACGCCCGCCGGTGCAAAGTCACCAGGGCGAGCTGTACCGTTTTGATTTGAGCGATGACCTGGCCGCCCGCGTGCGCGCCTTCAATGCCGAGCGTGGCCTGACCCTGTTCATGACCATGACCGCCACCCTGGCCGTGCTGCTCTACCGCTACAGCGGTCAGACCGACCTGCGCATCGGCGCGCCGGTGGCCAATCGGATTCGCCCGGAAAGCGAAGGGTTGATCGGTGCGTTCCTCAACACCCAAGTGCTGCGTTGCCAGCTCAGTGGGCAGATGAATGTAGCTGAGCTCTTCGAGCACGTGCGTCACACTGTGATCGAAGGCCAGTCGCACCAGGACTTGCCGTTCGACCACTTGGTGGAAGCCCTGCAACCGCCCCGCAGCGCGGCGTACAACCCGCTGTTCCAAGTGATGTGCAACGTGCAGCGCTGGGAATTCCAGCAAAGCCGCCAGTTGGCCGGCATGACAGTCGAGTACCTGGCCAACGATGCCCGTGCCACCAAGTTCGACTTGAACCTGGAAGTCACCGACCTCGACCATCGCCTGGGTTGCTGCCTGACCTACAGCACCGACCTGTTTGATGAGCCGCGCATTGCGCGCATGGCCGAGCATTGGCGCAATCTGCTGGAAGCCTTGATCGCGAATCCGCAACAGCGCCTCAGCGAATTGCCATTGCTCAGCGTCGTTGAGCAACAAGCGTTGCAAGACAGCCTGGGTGTCGAAAAAGGAGAGCACCGCCTCGACCAGTGCATCCATCAACTGTTCAGCCAGCAGGCGATTAATCGTCCTGATGCTCCAGCGTTGACGTTTGCCGGCGTCACACTCAGCTACCGCGAGTTGAACGAACGTGCCAACCGCCTGGCGTGGATGCTGCGTGAGCGTGGCGTCGGCCCGCAGGTGCGCGTCGGCCTGGCGCTGCCGCGCTCGCTGGAAATGGTGACCGGCCTGCTGGCGATCCTCAAGGCCGGTGGCGCCTATGTACCGTTGGACCCGGAGTACCCGCTCGATCGCCTGCATTACATGATCGAAGACAGCGGCATCGGCCTGTTGCTCAGCGATGCGGCGATGTTCGAAGCCCTCGGCGAATTGCCGGCCACTGTGGCGTGCTGGTGCCTGGAAGATGACCTTCCCGTATTGGCTAATTACCCGTCCGACGAGTTGCCTTTTATCAGCCTGCCGCAACACCAGGCGTACCTGATCTACACCTCCGGCTCCACCGGCAAGCCCAAAGGCGTGGTGGTGTCCCACGGTGAAATCGCCATGCACTGTGCGGCGGTAATCGAACGCTTCGGCATGCGCCCGGACGACTGCGAGCTGCATTTTTATTCGATCAATTTCGACGCCGCCACCGAGCGTCTGCTGGTGCCGTTGCTCAGCGGTGCCCAAGTGGTATTGCGTGCTCAAGGGCAGTGGGATGCCGAAGAAATCTGCGCGCTGATCCGTACCCATCGCATCACTGTCCTGGGCTTCACCCCAAGCTACGGCAGCCAGTTGGCGCAGTGGCTGGCAACCCAGCAACAGACCTTGCCGGTGCGCATGTGCATCACCGGTGGCGAAGCGCTGACCGGTGAACACTTGCAGCGCATCCGAGCAGCGTTCCAACCGAAGGTGTTTTTCAACGCTTATGGCCCGACTGAGACGGTGGTGATGCCGCTGGCCAGCCTGGCGCCCGAGCAATTGGAAGAGGGCGCTGGCAGCGTGCCGATTGGCAGCATCATCGGTGACCGTGTGGCGTACATCCTCGACGCCGACCTGGCATTGGTGCCTCAAGGTGCGACGGGGGAGTTGTACATCGGTGGCGCGGGCCTGGCCCAGGGGTATCACGAACGTCCTGGCATGACGGCGGAGCGCTTTGTTGCCGATCCGTTTGCCAGCAATGGTGGCCGCCTGTACCGCACCGGCGACCTGGTGCGCCAACGCGCCGATGGCTTGGTGGAGTACCTGGGGCGTATCGACCATCAGGTGAAAATTCGCGGTTTCCGCATTGAGTTGGGCGAGATCGAAACCCGCCTGCTGGAACACGACGCCGTGCGCGAAGCGGTGGTGCTGGCGCTGGATTCGCCGAGTGGCAAACAGCTGGTTGCGTACCTGGTCAGCGATGCGGAACACGGCGCTCTGCGCGACGCCTTGAAGGCTCATCTAAAGGCGCAGCTGCCGGACTACATGGTGCCCGCGCACCTGATCGTGCTCGACAGCATGCCGCTGACCGCCAACGGCAAGCTCGACCGCCGCGCCTTACCGCAACCGGACCCCGAGGCCAACCGCCAACAGTACGTGGCGCCCCGCAATGAGCTGGAGCAAACACTCGCGGCGATCTGGGCGGCGGTGTTGAACGTACAGCAAGTCGGCCTAGACGATAATTTCTTCGAACTGGGTGGCGACTCGATCCTGTCGATCCAGGTGGTCAGCCGCGCGCGGCAGGCGGGGCTTCATTTCAGCCCGCGTGACCTGTTCCAGCACCAGACCGTGCAAACCCTGGCGGCTGTCGCCACGCGCTCCGAGCAGGTCACGGCGGAGCAGGGCGTGCTCACCGGAGGCTCGGGCCTTACGCCGATTCAGCATTGGTTCTTCGACACCGAGATTCCACAGCGTCAGCACTGGAACCAGGCGTTGTTGCTCAAGCCGCTGCAGCTGCTGGAACCCCATCGCCTGGAGCAAGCCCTGCTGGCGGTACTGGAACACCACGACGCCCTGCGCCTGAGCTTCACCCGGCGCGATGCCAGATGGCACGCCGAGCATTTGGCTGTGCCTCAAGGTGGCGTGCTGATGCAGGCCCAAGTGCGTGACATGACGCAGTGCACCGCGCTGTTCACCGACACCCAGCGCAGCCTCGACCTGCAACACGGCCCGCTGCTGCGCGCCCTGCTGGTGGATGGCCCTGAAGGTCAGCAACGCCTGCTGATCGCAATCCACCACTTGGTGGTGGACGGCGTTTCGTGGCGCGTGTTGCTGGAGGACCTGCAAACGGTCTATCGCCAGTTGAGCGACGGCCAAGCCGTCAGCCTGCCGGCCAAGACCAGTGCGTTGCGTGACTGGGCGTCGCGCTTGCAGGCCTATGCCGGCAGCGAGTCCCTGCGTGAAGAACTGCGCGTGTGGCAGCACCAACTCGCCGGCCCTGCGGTGGCGTTGCCGGTGGACCGTCCCCGGGGCTCGCTGCGCAATCGCGACGCCGACACGGTCAGCGTGCGCTTGGACGCCGAACACACCCGCCAGTTGCTGCAACAGGCGCCAAGTGCCTACCGCACCCAGGTCAATGACCTGCTGCTGACCGCCTTGGCCCGCGTGCTGTGCCGCTGGAGCGGCCACGCCTCGGCGCTGATCCAACTGGAAGGCCATGGCCGTGAAAGCCTGTTCGATGACGTCGACCTGACCCGCAGTGTCGGCTGGTTCACCAGTGCTTATCCGCTGCGCCTGACACCGCCGGCAGAGCAGGGCGACTCGATCAAGGCGATCAAGGAGCAACTGCGCGGCGTACCGCACAAAGGTTTGGGTTATGGCGTGCTGCGCTACCTCGCAGATGACCTGATCAAACAGACCATGGCCGCGCTGCCAAGCGCCGAGATCACCTTCAACTACCTCGGCCAGTTCGACCAGAGCTTCGACAGCGATGCGCTGTTCCATCCGCTGGATGAATCGGCTGGCATCGCCCATGACCCGGATGCACCGCTGCCCAACACCCTGAGCGTCGACAGCCAGGTGTACGGCGGTGAATTGGTGCTGCGCTGGACCTTCAGCCGCGAACGTCACGATCAACACACCATTCGCGAACTGGCCGAGGCCTACGTCGCCGAACTGCAAAGCCTGGTGGCGCACTGCCTCAAGGATGATGCCGGTGGCCTCACGCCGTCCGAC
The DNA here is from genome assembly GCF_014230465.1 of Pseudomonas cremoris. Next base: position 366,443 of record NZ_JAAXCY010000001.1, on the reverse strand, counting down.
TTCCCCCTGGCGCACCTGACCCAGGCGCAACTGGATGCCTTGCCTGTACCGGCCAGCGCCATCGAGGATGTGTATCCGCTCACGCCCATGCAGGAAGGACTGTTGCTGCACACCCTGCTGGAACCGGGCACCGGCCTGTACTACATGCAGGACCGTTACCGCATCAACAGCGCCCTGGACCCCGAGCGTTTCGCCCAGGCCTGGCAGGCGGTGATCGCTCGTCACGAGGCCCTGCGCGCGTCGTTTTGCTGGAATGTCGGCGAGGACATGCTGCAAGTGATCCACAAACCGGGCAGTACGCCGGTCGAGTACCTGGATTGGAGCCATGACCCGGAACATGAACAGGAGCCGCGCCTGCAAGCCTTGCTCAAGAGCGAGCGCGAAGCCGGTTTTGATCTGCTCAACCAGGCGCCATTCCACCTGCGTTTGATTCGCGTCGGCGCAGAGCGCTACTGGTTCATGATGAGCAACCACCACATCCTGATCGATGCCTGGTGCCGTTCGCTGCTGATGAATGACTTCTTCGATATCTACATGGCCCTGGGCGAAGGCCGCGACGCGCAACTGGCCACGCCGCCGCGCTACCGCGACTACATCGCCTGGCTGCAACGCCAGAACCTGAATGAGGCGCGCCAGTGGTGGCAACAGAACTTGCAAGGTTTCGAGCGCACCACGCCGATCCCGAGTGACCGGCCATTTATGCGTGACCACGCAGGCCATGGCGGCATGGTGGTGGGTGACTGCTACACCCGTCTTGATGCCCGTGATGGTGCGCAATTGCGTGAGCTGGCCCAGGCCCATCAGTTGACCGTCAACACCTTCGCCCAGGCGGCTTGGGCATTGGTACTGCGCCGCTTGAGCGGCGATCGCGACGTGCTGTTTGGCGTCACCGTGGCCGGGCGTCCGGTGGAAATGCCTGAGATGCAGCGCACCGTCGGCCTGTTCATCAACAGCATCGCACTGCGGGTGAAGCTGCCCGAGGACGATCAACGCTGCAGCGTGCGCCAGTGGCTGAGCGGCTTGCTCGACAGCAATATGCAACTGCGCGAGTACGAATACCTGCCGTTGGTAACGATCCAGGAACACAGCGAATTGCCCAAGGGCCAGCCGCTGTTCGACAGCCTGTTTGTATTCGAAAACGCCCCGGTGGAAGTCTCGGTGCTGGACCGCGCACAAAGCCTGAATGCCACCTCGGACTCTGGCCGCACCCACACCAACTTCCCGCTGACGGCGGTGTGTTATCCGGGCGATGACCTGGGCTTGCACCTGTCCTATGACCAGCGCTACTTCGACGAAACCACCGTGCAAGGCATGCTCGGCGAGTTCAAGCGCCTGCTGCTGGCGCTGGTGCAGGGCTTCCATGGCGACATGGCCGACCTGCCGCTGATTGGCGAGCAGGAACGTGCATTCCTGATGGACGGCTGCAACCAGAGCGAGCATGCGTATCCGCTGGAGCTCAGCTATGTCGAGCTGTTCGAAGCGCAGGTGGCCGCCCACCCGCAACGCATCGCCGCCAGTTGCCTCGACCAGCAATGGAGCTATGTCGAGCTGAACCTCCGCAGCAACCGCCTGGGGCATGCGTTGATCAAGGCGGGTGTTGGCCTGGATCAACCGGTGGCCTTGCTGGCTGAACGCAGCCTGGACTTGTTGGGCATGATCATCGGCAGCTTCAAGGCCGGTGCCGGTTACCTGCCGCTGGACCCGGGCCTGCCAAGCCAGCGTCTGAGCCGCATCATCGACTTGAGCCGTACGCCGTTGTTGGTGTGCACCGAAGCGTGTCGCGAACAGGCCGAGCAACTGCTGGAAGAGTTCGCTTGCTCGGGCCGGCCCAAACTGTTGGTGTGGGAAGCATTGGATGAGCGTGAGGACAATCCTGGGGTCTACAGCGGCCCGGACAATCTCGCCTACGTGATCTACACCTCGGGCTCTACCGGCCTGCCCAAAGGCGTGATGGTGGAACAACGCGGCATGCTCAATAACCAGTTGAGCAAGGTGCCGTATCTCGACCTGAGCCCGGCAGATGTGATCGCCCAGACCGCCTCACAAAGCTTCGATATTTCCGTGTGGCAATTCCTCGCCGCGCCGCTGTTTGGCGCACGGGTGGATATCGTACCGAATACCATCGCCCACGATCCGCAGGGGCTGCTTGCGCATGTACAGGCCCAGGGCATCACCGTACTGGAAAGCGTGCCGTCGCTGATCCAGGGCATGCTTGCCCAGGACCGCATCAGCCTGGACGGCCTGCGCTGGATGCTGCCAACCGGTGAAGCGATGCCGCCGGAGCTGGCGCACCAGTGGTTGCAGCGTTACCCAGAGATTGGCCTGGTGAATGCTTATGGCCCGGCTGAGTGCTCGGACGATGTGGCGTTCTATCGCGTCGACCTGGCGTCGACCCGGGGCACTTATCTGCCGATTGGTACGCCGACGGATAACAACCGCTTGTACCTGCTCGATGGTGCGCTGGAGTTGGTGCCGCAAGGTGCGGTGGGTGAGTTGTGTGTAGCGGGCACCGGCGTGGGGCGGGGTTACGTCAGCGATCCGCTACGCACCGCGCCAGTGTTTGTTCCGAACCCGTTCGGCGCGCCGGGGGAGCGGTTATATCGTACCGGTGACCTGGCACGTCGGCGCAGTGATGGCGTGCTGGAGTACGTCGGGCGTATCGACCATCAAGTGAAGATTCGCGGTTACCGCATCGAGCTGGGTGAAATCGAAGCGCGCCTGCATGAGCAACCGGAAGTTCGCGATGCGGCGGTGGGCGTGCAGGAGGGCGTCAATGGCAAGCACTTGGTGGGCTATCTGGTGGCGGCCGACGAAGCGCTGAACCCAAGCGAGCGTCTGGACCGCATCAAGCAACGCCTGCGCGCCGAGCTGCCGGAATACATGGTGCCGCTGCACTGGCTCTGGTTGGATCGCCTGCCACTCAACGCCAACGGCAAACTCGACCGCAAGGCCTTGCCTGATATCGACATCGGCCAGTTGCACGGCCAAGCCTATCAGGCGCCGCGTACCGAACTGGAGGCCACCTTGGCGGCGATTTGGGCTGAGGTGTTAAAGGTCGAAAAAGTGGGCGTGCAAGACAACTTCTTCGAACTGGGCGGGCATTCGCTGCTGGCCACGCAGATAGCCTCGCGGGTGCAGAAGACCCTGCAGCGGGATGTGCCGCTGCGGGCGATGTTCGAATGCAGCACGGTGGCGGAGTTGGCCGAGTATATCGACGGGTTGGCGGCCAATGAGATCAGTGCCGAGAAGGTGGATCGGTTGAGTGATTTGATGGCGGAGTTGGAGGGGCTTTAATCTCCATCGCTTGATAGGGCCTCTTCGCGAGCAAGCCCGCTCCCACATTGGATTGGGTTCACACATTTCTATAGGTGAACACCGTCAAATATGGGAGCGGGCTTGCTCGCGAAAGCGTCCGTCCAGTCACCGCTTATTTCGGCCCCATGATCTTCAGCAACTTCTCCGGCGAAGGCGCCCCTTGCTGCTGCTGCAACCCACCCTTGTCATCCAGATAGAAAATCGCCGGCGTCGCCGACAACTCCAATTCATCCATCAGCTTCATATTGGCATCGAGCTTGGCCTCGATATCCGCCGGGATCTTGGCCAGTGCCTGCAACTTGCTGCCTTTACCGGCGGCTTCGTGTTCTTCCAGTGCTTTTTGCGGGTCTTTGGCGGCGAACAGTGCGGCGGATTTGCCCGGGCTGTCTTCGCGGATGATGCCGACCATGATGTGGCGCAACTGCACCTTGCCAGCCTTCACCCATGGGCGGGCCTGTTCCCAGAACATGTTGCAGTACGGGCAGTTGGGGTCGCTGAACAGGTAGACGATGCGTGGCGCCTTGACGTCGCCGTCCTGGATCCAGCTGCTTTTTTCCATCTTGGCCCAGACTTCCTTGGCCATCGGCGCGTACACCAGTTTTTCCAGGGGCGCGCTGCTCAGGTCATTGCCCTGGGCGTCGTACAGGTTGCCGGCGATCACGCTGTTGCCGTCAGCGGTCAGGTACAGCGCCATGCCACGGTTCTGGTATTGCGCGGCGTAGCCGGTGAGGCCGCTGGGGGCGTCGAACTTGCCGAGGATCTTGGCGCCCTTGGCTTCGATCTGTTTGATCGGTGCCGGCCAGTCTTCGGCCTGGGCCAGGGTAGCCGCCAGTGTCAGGGGCAGCAGGGTCAGCAGGTGGCGGAGGCTTGGCATGTGGGTTTCCTTATTGTGGCGGTGTCGAAGGGTTCCATGGCGCGGGCCAGGCTGGCTTGGGACAACTCGCCCAGGTGGCTGTTGATCAGGCGCCCATCGGCTTGGTAGAACAGGGTAGTAGGCAATGCCATGGAGCCGACGGCCTGGCCAAGGCGGCCGCTGGCGTCGAACAGCACGTTGTCCAGCGTCAGGCCCTGAGTTGCCAGGAAGGTACTGACGCTTTGCATGCTTTCGGCCTGGTTGACGAACAGGAAGGTCACGTCAGGCCGTTGGTGTTGCGCGCGTTCGAGCACCGGCATCTCGCGCCGGCACGGTGGGCACCAGGTCGCCCATAGGTTGATCACCAGCGGGCCGCCCTTGTAGTCGGCCAGTTGCACCACGTCGCCATTGGCGTTGCGCAGGGTGATATCCGGCAGTTGCGAGCCTTTGTCATACAGGTTCAACGCCAGGCTGCTCATGCCCCAGAACACGAGACCTGTGACCACCCCGGCGCTTAGCGGTTTGCGCAAGGCCGGGCGGCGCCAGCCGTAGACCAGCGCGCCGAGGATCAGCACGATCACGCCGGGCCACGCGAGAAAACCACCGTCGCGCAGATCGACCATCTGCACCCAGTCGTTGCGGTAGTCGCTCCAGTACATCAGCACAAAGCTGATACGCGCGGCCAGCATGCCCAGCAGGAACAGGCTGAACAGCACCGATTCCGGGTTTTCACCACCGCGCTTGGCCACGCGCCAGCCCACCAGGGTGGCGAGAATCAGCGCGCTGATCAGCAGGATGTGATTCAGGGCGATAGCGAAGGTGCCGATGGTCAGGGTCATCATCAGGGCGCGTCTCGGGTTTGCGTCCAACGTTGCAGGAAGGCGGCGGCATCCACTTCGCCGGTGATGCGTTGGGCACGGCGTTCTTCACCGTCCGGGCCGATCCACACAAAGCTCGGTGGCCCAGGGACTTTATAGCGGCCGAGCAGCTCGCGGCTGGCGGCGTTGTCGGCGGTCACGTCCAGGCGTAGCAGGCGTACGTCCTTCAGCGCGTCCATCACTTGGGGTTGGCCGAACACCTGTTTTTCCATGATCTTGCACGACACGCACCAGTCGGCGTAGTAGTCCACCAGTACCCATTGGCCCTGGGCCTTGGCGCTGTCGAGCTGGTTTTGCAGCACGGCCGGGTCGTTGATGGTCATGAAGGCGTCGTGGGCACTGGGTGCGTTAGCAGTACGCGAGCCGCTGTAGACCTTCAGCGGCTGCCACAGGTCGTCGCTGCCACCCGCTGCGCCCACCACCAGCACCGCGCCCCACAGGCCCAACAGCAAGGAGCCTGCGCCAAATACCTTGGCGGCCAGGCCGTATTCGCGGGCCAGCGTCCAGCCGCAGTACGCCATGACCAATGCCAGGGCCCCCCACAGGCCAATCCACAGGCTGGCATCAACCACCGGACGAATCATCAGCACAGCGGTGCCCAGGAACAGGAAGCCGAAGACGCCCTTGAGCACGTTCATCCAGGTGCCCGGTTTAGGCAGGAAGCGGTTGCCCACGGTCACCAGCAGCAACAATGGAATGCCGATGCCGATGCCCATGGCGAACAGGATCAGGCCACCGTGCAGCGCGTTGCCGCTTTGGGCGATATACAGCAGGGCGCCGGCCAAGGGCGCGGTCATGCACGGGCCGACCAGCAGGCCCGACAGCGCGCCAAGAACCCCGGCACCTACCAGGCTGCCGCCGCTTTGCTGGCGGCTGGCGTTGTCCAGGCGATCGCGCAGGAAGGCGGGCAGTTGCAGTTCAAAGAAACCGAACATCGGCAGGGCGAGGATCACGAACAGAGCGGCGAAGCTGCCAAGAATCCACGGGGTTTGCAGCAGCGCAGCCAGGTTACTGCCGGCCAGGGCGGCCAATACGCCCAGCGCCGCATACACCAACGCCATGCACACCACGTAGCTGCTGGCCAAGGCGAAGCCACGACGCGGGCTGGCGCCACTGCCAACGACCAGGCCAGCGAGGATCGGCAACATCGGCAACGAACACGGGGCAAACGCCAGCAACAGGCCCAGGCCGAAGAACACCAGCAGGCTCCAGCCCAGGCTGCGCTGTTGCAGGCCGCTGGCCAGGCTTTGGTCCTGGGCTTGTGCGGTGGCCGCTACCGCCGGATTGCCGCCCAGGTCTACGGTGATCGATTGCGGCGGGTAGCACAGGCCAGCATCGGCGCAGCCCTGCCAGCCCAGCTTGACCTGGCCAGTGACGCCGGCCGGGATCTTCACTTCCAGGCCCTGGCGGTACACTTGCTGCTCGCCGAAGAACTCGTCGTTATGGGCTTCGCCCTGGGGCAGCGTCGGTTTTTCGGCCAGCCCGTCGAATTTCATGCGTTGCTGGTACAGGTAATAACCGTCGGCAATCTGCCAATACAGCTGGGTCTCGCCGCTTTCCAGGCGCTCGGAGGTAAAGGTGAAGGCCTTGCCCACCGGGAGGAAATCGGGTTTGGTTTCAAAGGGGTTGCCCGGCAAGGCCTGGGCGAATCCCGCGAACAACACCAGCAGAAAGGTAAACAGATGCCGCATGGTCAAGCCTTAGTTCGATGCAAGTTAGGCACACAATGTGTGGCGTTGATTAACCGATGATTAACCGGGGCTATTCTAGAGTGAGTGCGCACCGTTTAGCGGCATAATCTGCGCTTAATCCGTTGCCCTTTTAATCCCCCCATCTTTCATGAAGGGTTCAGCATGCACGTACTGGTCTGTGAAGACGACGAACTGATCGCCAGCGGCATTGTGGCAGGCCTCACCGCCCAGGGGTTTACCGTGGAGCGTGTGGGCTCGGCGTCGGCGGCGCGCGCGATGCTCAAGGCCGCGACGTTCGACATCATGGTGCTCGACCTCGGCCTGCCCGATGAAGACGGCCTGAAGTTGCTGCAGCAACAGCGCAGCCAGGGCCTGGAGATTCCGGTGCTGATCCTCACCGCGCGGGATTCGGTGACCAACCGCGTCGATGGCCTGCAAGCCGGCGCCGATGACTACCTGCTCAAACCCTTCGACCTGCGCGAACTTGCCGCACGCCTGCAAACCCTGCTGCGACGCGTGGCGGGGCGCAGTGTCAACCTGATCGAGCACGGGCGCCTGGCCTATGACCCGAGCAGTCGAGAGACCTTCCTGGGCGGCGAGCCGGTGGACCTGTCCCGCCGTGAACAGGCGTTGTTGCAGGCGCTGCTGCATAACAAGGGCCGCGTGCTGTCCAGCGAGCAGCTCAAGGACAGCGTCTACGGCTTCAACGACGAGCTGGAAAGCAACGCCCTCAACGTGCACATTCACCACCTGCGGCGCAAATTGGGCAATGGTATCGTCGAGACTGTGCGCGGATTGGGCTACCGGCTGGGCCCGGCGGATGGTGGAGAGCACTCTTCGTGAAAAGCCTGCGCCTGCGCCTGACGTTCAAACTGGGCGCCGCATTTGTATTGATCTGGGCCCTGGCAGCGGCCTGGATGCTCAACGACCTGCGCAACCAGATGATGTTTTCCCTCGACCAGCGCCTGGTGGCTTCCGCGCGAATGGTCGCGGGGCTGACCGAGCAAATGCCGGGGCTGGCCAGTGTGAGTGGCGGGGCGCATTTCAGCGCTGAACAACTGCATGTGCCCGGCGGCATGGCCTGCCAGGTCAGTTCATTGCGTGGGGAAATTCTTGCACGCAGCCATACCACCCCGGAAGAAGGCCTGGAGTCGCGCAAGAGCGGCTTTCGTGACCAGGTGATCGACGGTGTGGGGTGGCGCAGTTTCACCCTGTCCCGGGGCGACTTGTTGATCACTACCGCCGACCGCCAGGTCGAGCGTGAGGCGCTCAACCTGTCGATCTTGCTGGCGGCCTCTGTGCCAGTGGGTGTGGCGATGCTGGGCTGCTTGTGCCTGCTGTGGCTGGGCATCGGCCAGAGCCTGCTGCCGCTCAACCGCATGCGCGATGCACTGATGCGCCGCAGCGCCGACTCCCTCGAACCGCTGCAGATTCACCCGCTGCCCAGTGAACTCAAGCCGTTGCTGGACACCCAGAACCAACTGCTGCAACGCATCGCCAAGACCATCGAGCGCGAACGCCGCCTGACCGGTGACGCCGCTCACGAACTGCGCAGCCCACTGACGGCGATCAAGACCCACCTGCAAGTGGCGCGCATGACCGAAGGCGCCGCGCGCGACCAATCCCTGGCCCACGCCGAAGAAGGCGCCGACCGCCTGCACCGCACCCTGGAGCAATTGCTGCTGCTGGCGCGGGTCGAGGGCAGTCTGTCGTTTGACGATGGCCTGCAGTCCAGCGCGGAGGACGTCGCTCGGCTGGCCATCGAAGACGCCAATGCGGGCGACAATCAGCGCATCGACCTGATCTTGCCGGACAACCTCACTGACGCCCCGGTGGAAATGCCAGTGGGCCTGGCGGTCGCGGCCCTGCGTAACCTGTTGGACAACGCCTTGCGCCACACTCCGGCGGACACCCGCGTAGAACTCAACGTGTTCACCGCTGGCGATCAAGTGGTGTTCCGCGTGCGTGACCATGGCAAGCAAATTTCTGCCGAAGACCTGCAATACCTGACCCAACGCTTCTGGCGCAATGGCAGCAGCGAAGGCTGCGGCCTGGGGCTGGCAATTGTGCAGGCGATTGTGCAGCGCTGTTCTTGCTCGCTGAAATTCGACAGCCGGCCCGACGGCTTGCGCGTTGACCTGGGTATGCCGCTGCGGCGCTGACGACCGTTCTCTCAAGTGCCAAATAGTTACCGCCCTCCTGAGATTCAAGCCTTCAGGATGGCGGTAATTTTTTTGCGCTTGAACGGGCCGAAAGACTCGGCCTGTATTGAAAAGGACGGTTCTTATGTTGGTTATCGACACCAGTTTTCCTGCCCAAGGCTTCAACGAACGTAACGGTGAGCCGGTGCGGCAGGTGATCTTGCACTACACCGCAGCAGCCTTTGCGTCATCCCTGCGTACCCTGACCCAAGACGGGGTCAGTGCGCATTATCTGCTACCCGACCCCAATGAGCCCAGTTACCGGGCCGCTGGCTACGATGAGCTGCGGGCTTTTCGCCTGGTAGGCGAGGACAAGCGCGCCTGGCATGCCGGGGTCAGTCATTGGGGCGGTCGCGATAACCTCAACAGCCGCTCGATTGGCATCGAGATCGTCAACCTGGCGCGCGATGACGGCGGTGTGTTCACCTTCCCGGCGTATACCGAAGCGCAGATCGAAGTGTTGATCTTGCTGCTTCGCGACCTGCTTGGGCGATATCCGCAGATCGGGCCGACCGACATCCTCGGGCATTCGGATGTGGCGTATTGGCGCAAGAGCGATCCAGGCCCCCGGTTACCATGGCAGTGCCTGCATGAGGCGGGTGTAGGCGCTTGGTATGACGAGCCGACGCGGGCGATGTACCAGCGCCGATTTTGCATGGGGCTACCGCCGGAGGTGGAGGTGGAGCGGGCATTTCAGCGCTATGGGTATAAGGCCGCGCAGAATCGCCAGGCGTTTGAGCACAGGACGCGGGCGTTTCAGATGCACTTTCGGCCACGGGATTATTGCGGGTTTCTGGATGCAGAGACGTGCGCGATTCTTTATGCCTTGAATGAAAAGTACCTTGGATTGTGAAGCCTCATCCGTCAGTAAAAGATCAGGGCCCCTAAATCCTTTCCTTGCTGGTGCGTTTCCAGAACAGGAACCAGATGAGGGATCAAGTAATGTCCGTCGCTATCAGCCATATCGAAGAAGCCCCGATTCAAGAAACGCTTTATCAGTTCGAAGAAACCCCTCTGCTGGCACGTCAACGCCAGCAGGAGTCGAACGCCCGTAGCTACCCTCGGCGGATTCCCCTGGCGCTCAAGCGCGCCAAGGGGATTTACGTGGAAGACGTGGAGGGTCGCAGCTTTATCGATTGCCTGGCCGGCGCCGGCACCCTGGCGCTGGGGCATAACCACCCGGCAGTGATCGAAGCCATCCAGCAAGTGTTGAGCGACGAGCTGCCGTTGCACACCCTGGACCTCACCACGCCGGTCAAGGACCAATTCGTACAGGACCTGTTCGGCCTGCTGCCGGCGGAGCTTGCACGGGAGGCAAAAATCCAGTTTTGCGGCCCGACTGGGACCGACGCAGTGGAAGCCGCGTTGAAACTGGTGCGCACCGCGACTGGGCGCAGCACCGTGTTGTCGTTCCAGGGCGGTTATCACGGCATGAGCCAGGGCGCCCTGAGCCTGATGGGCAGCCTGGGGCCGAAGAAACCCTTGGGCGCGTTGCTCAGCAATGGCGTGCAATTCCTGCCATTCCCTTATGACTATCGTTGCCCGTTCGGCCTGGGCGGCGTGGAAGGGGTGCGGGTCAACCTGCATTACCTGGAAAACCTGCTCAACGACCCGGAAGCCGGAGTGGCGTTGCCGGCAGCGGTGATTGTCGAAGTGGTGCAGGGCGAGGGCGGTGTGATTCCCGCCGATCTGGACTGGCTGCGTGGCCTGCGGCGCATCACCGAACAGGCCGGCGTGGCGTTGATCGTCGACGAGATCCAGAGCGGCTTCGGCCGTACCGGCAAGATGTTTGCCTTCGAACACGCCGGCATCATCCCGGACGTGGTGGTGATGTCCAAGGCCATCGGCGGCAGCCTGCCGCTGGCGGTGGTGGTGTATCGCGACTGGCTCGACACCTGGTTGCCGGGTGCACATGCCGGGACCTTCCGTGGTAACCAGATGGCGATGGCAGCAGGTTCGGCGGTGATGCGCTACCTCAAGGACCACGACTTGGCTGGCCACGCCGCCGCCATGGGCGAGCGCCTCGGTGAACACCTGCGCATCCTGCAGCGCGATTTCCCGCACCTGGGCGATATTCGCGGTCGCGGATTGATGCTTGGCGTCGAGTTGGTGGACCCGAACGGCACACCCGACATACAGGGCCATCCACCCGTGCATCGCCAATTGGCGCCACTGGTGCAGCGCGAATGCCTCAAGCGCGGGCTGATCCTGGAGCTTGGCGGCCGGCACGGCAGTGTCGTGCGCTTCTTGCCGCCGCTGGTGATCACCGGCGCCGAAGTGGACCGCGTGGCCGAGATCTTCGGGCGCGCCCTGGCGGCAGCGGTGGCCAGCCTCTAATTTTTTGGCGGCTTGGCACGTTTCTACAGATATCGGTGCTGCGCGTGGTGCGCAGCCAGTCTTTCAGCGATGGAGAACAGCAATGACCTCAGTATTCGACCGCGACGACATCCTGTTTCAGGTAGTGGTCAACCATGAAGAGCAGTATTCCATCTGGCCCGACTACAAGGCCGTGCCGGAAGGCTGGCGCACCGTGGGCAAGAGCGGCCTGAAGAAGGAATGCCTTGCCTATATCGAAGAGGTGTGGACCGATATGCGGCCATTGAGCCTGCGCCAGAAGATGGACAGCGCCGCTATCGCTTAAGCAGCGCGGATGAAATGTGGGAGCAGGCAAGCCAGCTCCCACATTCTAAGTGGTTTTTTCTTTCTCCAAACCGCCCGACGCCCCCGTCACCACTTGCACACTCAAACGTGGTGTCGCCAAATCCAACCCCGCCTCATCCAGATGCCGCTTCAACGACAGGTTGAACGCCCGCGACACTTCCCACTGCTTGATCGGCGCCGTCTTGAAGCGTGCCCGCAGGATCGCGCTGCCTGACTCAAAGCTTTCTACGCCCTGAATCTCCAGCGGCGACCAGATATTGCGGCGCTGCAGCGGGTCGTTGCGCATCTTGTGGCCGACATCACGCATCAGCTTGATGGCGTCGTCGATCTCCATGTTGTACGGGATTGCCACCCGAAAGATCGCGTAGCCGAACTCCCGCGAGTAGTTCTTGATGCTCTTGATCTCGCTGAACGGAATGGTGTGCACGATGCCGTCGATGTCGCGCAGGCGCACGGTGCGGATGGTCAGGCCCTCGACGGTGCCGAGGTGGCCGCCCACATCCACGTAGTCATCGATGGCCAGGGAGTCTTCGATGATGATGAACAGACCGGTGATCAAGTCCGCTACCAGCGATTGCGCACCAAAACCGATGGCCAGGCCGATGACACCGGCACCTGCCAGCAGGGGCGTGACGTTCATGCCCATGTTCGCCAGGGCCACGATGGCGGCAATGATGAAGATGGTCACGAACAGCACGTTGCGAATCAACGGCATCATGGTCTGGGCGCGGGCATTGGCCAGGCCTTTGCGCGAGCGTGTGAGGGCGTGGTGGATCGCCGTGTCGCTGAGAATCCAGATCAGCCAGGCAAACAGCAAGGTCCCGGCCAGGCCGAACAGCTTGACGCTGACTTCGTGGCCATCGCCCTCGGTAAACCGAATCAGTGACAAGCCCCACACCCGCAGGCCCAGTTCGATAAACACCAGCCACACCACGAGGTGCGCCAAGGTGTAGAAAAAGCTCTTCAACCGCTCGGAATACAGGGCGTGGCGCTTGTGCCCGCGCTGCGGCTTGAGGGCGTGGCGGCGTACAAGGCCGTTGATCACCATGCACAGCACCAGCAGCACCGTGCACAACAGCGATTGGCGCAAGGCCGTGCTGGTATCTCCGGCGGACACGAAGGTAGCGAACAGCGAGATGCCGACCAGCAGCAACGCCGGGATGTACCAGAACGAGCCGATGATCTCGATGGTGTCGCTGAGGGCGCGACGCGTCAGGCGGCGCGACAGCGGCTGGTTGCGGATCAGGTGGGCGATGGGCCGGCGGAAACGCAGGATAAATACGCCTGTGGAAAGCGCGGCCATTACATTGGCGACAGTCGCGGCGGTGTGGGACAAATGCTGGCCCAACGCTTGTACCAGGCGGGGATCGCTCAATGCTTCACCAAAAGCGGCAAAGCTGCCGATCCACCACAGCGGGCGGAACGCCTGGTGCCGCAGGATATACAGCGCACGGTGGCGGTGCGGCCCGTCGAGAACGGAGAAGGCAATGACGCAGATCGCCGAGAAACACGTGCCGACCACCAGCGCGTAGGCCAGCACCATCGCCAGCGACTTACCCAGGGACGAGGGCAGTGCGTAGCTCAGGTACACCGTGATCACCAGGGCGATCAGCCACGGCCCCAGTTTGCGCAGGGCGAAGCGCACCATGTCCCAGGTACGCGGGTGTTGCGGCAGTTCTTCGGGCAGGCCGAAACGTTCGCGTACGCGATGGCTGAGCCAGATCAACGCGTACGCAAGCAGGCTCCATACCGCGAGGATCAGCGCAAAACCGAAAATGATCGGCAGCCACTCGTTGGCCGGCAACATCAGGGCGCTGAGTTCTTCCTGGGCCTGGTCGACTTCATTGGACCAGCGCCCCAGCGGGCTGTCGACACCGGAAAACTGTGCCTCCAGATTGGCCAAGGTGCCGCCGATCAAGCCGAGCACGCCTTCTTCGGTGGCCGGTTGGGCTTTTTGCGTGGCTTCCCGGAGTTTTTTCAGGTCGCTCAGCAGCTGGGTGCGCTGCTGGTCGTTTTCCAGGGTCTTGATAACCTCGTCCAGCGACTGCCCCAGCGGTACGTCGGCTTGAGGCTGAGTCTTGGTGGCGTTGCCCAGCAGACCCGGCAGGCTCACGGCGTGGGCAGGCGCGAGCGGCAGCAACATGAGCAGGGCTATCAGCAGGGTGCAGGGCAGGGCAAAGAGACGGGAGAACACTAGGCGGTCAACCTTGAAAACGACGAGTTGACCGAGTGTACGAGGGCGTGGGTCATTCGGCCAGTTTGGCGAGGATTTTGTAGACCACGGTGCCCAGGATCAGCAGCATGCCGATCCACATGCCAAAGACGCCAACGGGCTTGTCACGAAAGTTGAAGCCTACGGCCAGCAGGATCATGCCGATCAGGATAGGAATAAGCATGGCGTGGAAGGAGGACATGGAGATCATGGTGCGACGGCCTTGTCGGAGTGGGAATACTGACAAGTTTAGGCCGGATTGCGGGAAATGCAGGTGATGTAGATCAGGTGTACACAAAACTAAATGTGGGAGCGGGCTTGCTCGCGAATGCGGTGGATCAGTCAGCATACTCAGTGACTGACACTCCGCTTTCGCGAGCAAGCCCGCTCCCACATTTTCGACCGCATTCAGCCCAGAAATCAGGGCAAGTCGCGACTCGCGTAAAAAGCCCCCAACACCTTCACCAGATGCGCCAGGTCATGGCTGCCGCACAGCTCACGAATGGAATGCATGGCAAACGTCGGCAAACCGATATCCACGGTGCGCACGCCCAGGTGGCTGGCGGTGATCGGGCCGATGGTGGAACCACAGCCCATGTCGCTGCGCACCACGAAGCTCTGCACCGGTACTTCTTCGGCCATGCACAAGTGACGGAAGAACCCGGCAGTTTCGCTGTTGGTGGCGTAGCGCTGGTTGCTGTTGACCTTGATCACCGGGCCGGCATTGAGCTTGGGGCCGTGGTTGGCGTCGTGTTTCTCGGCGTAGTTCGGGTGCACACCGTGGGCGTTGTCGGCAGACACCAGCAGGGATTTCTGAATGGTGCGTACGAATTCATCACCTTCCGGCAGCAGGCGGCGCAGGGTCTGTTCCAGCATCGGACCATCGGCGCCGCAGGCGGAGCAGGAGCCGACTTCTTCGTGGTCGTTGCACACCAGCACGCAGGTTTCATCGGTGTCGCTGGTGAGCAAGGCCTGCAGGCCGGCGTAGCAGGACAACAAGTTATCCAGGCGCGCGCCGGCAATGAAGTCGCCATTCAGGCCAATCACCGCAGCGCTTTGGGTGTCGTAGAAACTCAGCTCGTAGTCGAGCACCACATCGGCGTTCAGCCCATGTTCGCGGGCCAGTTGCTCGGTGAGCACGGCGCGGAAGTCTACGCGCTCGTCGCCGGCGAATTGCGCGAGGATCGGCGGCAGCTCGGTCTGTGCATTGATCGCCCAACCCTGGTTGGCTTCACGGTTCAGGTGAATGGCCAGGTTGGGGATGATGGCGATGGGCAGCTTGAAGTCGATCAGCTGGCTTTCGACCTTGCCATCGCGGCGGAAGGTCACGCGGCCGGCCAGGGACAGGTCGCGGTCGAACCACGGCGCCAGCAGTGCACCGCCGTAGACTTCGACGCCCAGTTGCCAGAAACCTTGGCGTTGCAGCTCAGGCTGGGGCTTGACCCGCAGGCACGGGCTGTCGGTGTGGGCGCCGACCAGGCGAATGCCACCTTGCAGCGGCGAATGGCGGCCGAGCTTGAAGGCGATGATCGAGGAGTCGTTGCGGGTCACGTAATAGCGACCGTTGGCTTCGGTGATCCAGGTATCGCGCTCGTCAAGACGCTGGTAACCGGCCGCTTCCAGGCGCTGGGCGAGGGCAGCAGTGGCATGAAAAGGAGTAGGGGAGGCCTTGAGGAAGTCGATCAGGCCTTGATTCAACGCTTCGCGCATAAATAGCTCCAGACAGCAATGCGCGGAGTTTACCGTCGGTGGCGAAAAGTGCACAGAACAAATGTGGGAGCGGGCTTGCTCGCGAATGCAGTGTGTCAGCCACTGAATGTGCCAACTGATCCACCGCATTCGCGAGCAAGCCCGCTCCCACATTTTGAACCTATTGCCAGCTTTAGAAGGGCGCAGGACACTCGAAGCGCAAACGCTCGCCGCTTTGCGGATGCGTGAAGCTGAGCATGCTCGCGTGCAGGCACAGGCGCGGCCAGGCCGCCAGGGCTTGTTCGTGAGCGTACAGGCCATCACCCAGCAGCGGGTGGCCGATGGAAAGCATGTGCACGCGCAGTTGGTGCGAACGCCCGGTAATCGGCGTCAGCTCCACACGGCACCAGTCGCCACAGCGCTCCAGCACCTTCCAGAAAGTCAGCGCGTGCTTGCCGAACTCGTAATCCACCACATGGCGCGGCTTGGTCGGCGGGTCGTAGCGCAAGGGCAGGTCGATGCTGCCGCTGTCCAGTTCCGGTTGGCCCCAGGCCAGGGCGGTGTAGGCCTTTTCGGTTTCACGGTCGTGAAACTGGCGGGACAGTTCGCGGTGGCTATCGGCGTCCCGGGCCAGCAGGATGATCCCTGAGGTTTCCCAGTCCAGGCGATGGACGATGCGGGCTTCGGGGTAGCCGTTTTCCTGCAGGCGGGTGATCAGGCAGTCCTTGTTGTCGTCGGCGCGGCCAGGCACCGAGAGCAGCAGGGTTGGCTTGTTCACCACCAGGACAGCGTCGTCCTGATGCAGGATATGGATATTGGACAGCGGCATTAAACAGCCTCGTAACAAACGCCAACGGCGGCTCGCCCACCTGGCTCCCGAAAAGGGATCAAGGTGTGCGAGCCGCCGTGGCGGCCGCCTGTTCGATCAACGATCAGGCAGGGTGATATTGAGTTCCAGAATCGAGCAGCTGCCGTCGTTTTCCAGGGCGACATGTACATCGTCGTTCCCGATGTTGACGTACTTGCGGATCACCTCGACCAGTTCCTTCTGCAAGGCTGGCAGGTAGTCCGGCGTGCTGCGTTGGCCGCGTTCGTGCGCCACGATGATCTGTAGACGCTCTTTCGCTACCGACGCGGTCGTAGGCTTTTTGTTGGCGCGAAAGAAGTCGAGAAATTTCATTGTTTAGTTGCCTCCAAAGATACGCTCGAAGAATCCCTTCTTCTTTACATCGAGGAAGCGATGTTCCACGGTCTTGCCCAGCAGGCGATCAACTGCATCGCTGTACGCCTGGCCGGCGTCGCTCTGGTCATCGAGGATGACCGGAACGCCTTGGTTGGAGGCCTTCAGGACTGCCTGGGATTCTGGAATCACGCCCAGCAGGGTCACTGCGAGGATTTCCTTCACGTCTTCAACGCCGAGCATTTCGCCATTGCTGACGCGCTCAGGGTTGTAACGGGTGAGCAGCAAGTGCTCCTTGATCGGGTCCTGGCCTTCTTCGGCGCGCTTGGATTTGCTGGCCAGCAGGCCCAGCATACGGTCCGAGTCACGTACGGAGGACACTTCCGGGTTCGTGACCACGATGGCTTCGTCGGCGAAGTACATCGCCAAGTGAGCACCGGTTTCGATACCGGCCGGGGAGTCGCACACCACGTACTCGAAGGTTTCTTTCAGCTCTGCCAGGACTTTGCCTACGCCTTCCTTGGTCAGTGCGTCTTTGTCGCGGGTCTGGCTGGCAGCCAGCACGTACAGGTTCTCAAGGCGCTTGTCCTTGATCAGGGCCTGCTGCAGGTTGGCTTCGCCGTTCACCACGTTGACGAAGTCGTACACCACGCGGCGTTCGCAGCCCATGATCAGGTCGAGGTTACGCAAACCGACGTCGAAGTCGACGATAACTGTTTTGTGGCCGCGCAGAGCGAGGCCGGTACCGATAGCGGCGCTGGTGGTGGTCTTACCCACACCACCCTTGCCGGATGTAACCACGAGAATCTTGGCCAAGGTGTTTCACCCCTAAGGAAAAAGGACTTTTCGGTCCCTGAAAAACATCTCTTGGAACTCGCTGCAGGCGGACAGCCTTTGTAGGAAAAAGATGTGGTTTCCGGAGGGGAAACGCCAACTTCCAATTATTCCTACACAAGTATTGCCGGTTTCGCTGTGCTATCAGAGTCTAGAGATGCTTGGAAAATGCGGCAGTATCCGTTAAAGACGGATGATGTTCAACACATCGCCCGACAGGCTGACCTGCACCCCGGCCCCCCACAGCGGATCACGGCGCAAATCTTCTGAAACCTTGTACTGGCCTGCGATGGACACTAGCTCAGCGGTCAACTGCTGGCAAAAAATACGGGCCTTGGTATCACCTTTGATGCCGGCGAGGGCACGTCCGCGCATCGGGCCGTATACATGGATGTTGCCATCGGCGAGAAGTTCCGCTCCTGGACTGACCGACGAGATCACCACAAGGTCGCCACCCTGGGCGTAAATCTGCTGCCCGCCCCGTACGGGAGAGGTGATGATTTTTGTAGGCTTTATCGTAGGCTCGGGTGGTTTTTCCGGTTTTTTCTTCTCTTCGCCGACCAATGGTTCTAGCGGACGCTCGCGCGCACCGGACGGCGGCAGTACTGGCAGTTCAATGGCGATGGCCGCGGCAATGTCTTCGATACGGCTGGCACGAATTGCCAGGGTGCGCAGGCCATGGGAGCGGCACACGCGCATCAGGCCGGGCAGGTCGATGACGCCTTGGCCGGCAGGCAGCTTGTCCAGGGCCAGCACCAGCGGGGCATTGTTGAAGAAGTTCGGCGCCAGGGCGACCTTGGCGGCCAATTGGCGGTCCAGGGCGTCGAGGTCGTTGCGGGCCAGTTCCAGCACGGTGATGGCGAGCATGCTGCCTTTCAGCTGGAACACGGGATCTTGGTCTAGCGGTTCGGTTTGGCTCATGGTCGGCAAAAGCGGCTTGTCACGAAAAGTGTCGAGACTTATAACGAGAACATCCACTGGCCGCAAGCCGAGTCGAACCGTTGTAGAATGCGCGGCCCTTGTCTTTACCGGAATCTGTAATGGATCGCCCGCGTTTTCGAGCTGTATTTTTTCACCCACGTTTTTGGCTGTTATGGCTGGGACTCGGCCTGCTGTGGCTGGTCACCCAGTTGCCGTACCGCGCGCTGCTGGTCATTGGGCGCCTGTTGGGTGCGGGAATGTACCGTGTGGCCGGTGAACGTCGGCGCATCGCCGCGCGAAACCTGGAGCTGTGCTTCCCGGAAAAATCCGCCAAAGAGCGAAAACATTTGCTCAAGGAAAACTTTGCCTCCACCGGCATCGCCTTCTTTGAAATGGCCATGAGCTGGTGGTGGTCGCGCCAGCGTTTGGCGCGCCTGGCCCATGTCGAAGGCCTGGAGCACCTCAAGCAGGCTCAGTTGGACGGCAAGGGCGTGATCCTCATGGCCCTGCATTTCACCACCCTGGAAATCGGCGCAGCCTTGCTGGGGCAAAAGCACACCATTGATGGCATGTACCGCGAGCACGGCAACCCGCTGTTCGACTATATCCAGCGCCGTGGCCGCGAGCGCCACAACCTCGACTCCCTGGCGGTGGAGCGCGAGGACGTGCGCGGCATGCTCAAGCTGCTGCGCGCCGGCCGTGCCATCTGGTATGCACCGGACCAGGACTACGGCGCCAAGCAAAGCATCTTCGTGCCGCTGTTCGGCATTCAGGCCGCTACCGTGCCGGCCACCAGCAAGTTCGCCAAGCTGGGCAAGGCGCTGGTGGTGCCGTTCACCCAGCAGCGCCTGGCCGACGGCAGTGGGTACCGCCTGGTGATCCACCCGCCGCTGGCTGACTTCCCCGGCGAAAGCGATGAGGCCGATTGCCTGCGCATCAACCAGTGGGTCGAAGCCTCGGTACGTGAATGCCCCGAGCAGTACCTGTGGACCCATCGCCGCTTCAAGAGCCGGCCACCGGGTGAGCCAAAACTGTACGAAAAACGCCGTCGGTAATCCCGACGTTCCCCTACATGGAGTGATGCGATGCGCCCAGCTGAACCGGTTACAGGCTTGATTCTTTCCGGCGGCGGGGCGCGAGCGGCGTATCAAGTGGGGGTGTTGGCGGCGATTGCCGAGTTGCTGCCGCCAGGGGCACCGAATCCGTTCCCGGTGATCGTCGGTACGTCGGCCGGTGCGATCAATGCGGTGAGCCTGGCCAGCGGGGCCATGGATTTCACCGCCGCGATCCAACGACTTACCGCGTTCTGGCAAGGCTTTCGCAGCCATCTGGTGCTGCGCAGTGACTGGCCGGGGGTGATTCGCCAGGCGAGCCGGTTTTTTTTCCACAGTTTGCTCGGCTTGGGCGCGCAGGTGCCGGTGGCACTGCTCAATAGCGCGCCGTTGCGCGATTTGCTCAACGACAAACTGCACCTGCACGGTATCGACGAAGCCATCCGCAAAAAGCACCTGCATGCGGTGGCCGTGACAGCCTTCGGTTATGAGTCCGGGCAAGCGGTGACCTTTTATCAAGGCGGGCGCACCATCGACGCGTGGTTGCGCCATCGGCGTATCGGTGTGCCCACTCAGCTCAGCGTTGAACACCTGCTGGCCAGTTCGGCGATCCCCTTGCTGTTCGCCCCAGTCAAACTTGACCATGAGTATTTCGGCGACGGCGCTGTACGCCAGTCGGCCCCCATCAGCCCGGCGCTGCACCTGGGGGCCAGCCGTGTGTTGGTGGTGGGCGTCAGCGGCAACCCGCGTGGCAATGAGCCAGCCGTGCAGCGAACCTTCACCGGCCAGGAGCCGACCCTGGCGCAGATCGGTGGGCACATGCTCAACAGTACGTTCATCGACAGCCTGGAAAGCGATATCGAACTGCTGGAGCGGCTCAACCAGTTCAGCCATTTCCGGCCTGCCGACAGCACCGCCCAGGGGCTGGCACCGGTGGAAGTGCTGGTCATTGCACCCAGCCAGCCTATCGACGAAATCGCGGCGCGACATCGCCAGGAATTGCCGGCGGCGTTGCGTCTGTTTCTGCGGGGGCCGGGGGCGACCAAGACGAGCGGAGCGGGGGTGTTGAGTTACTTGCTGTTCGAGGCGGGTTACTGCAGCGAGTTGATCGAGCTGGGGCGGCGGGACGCGTTGGCCAAGCGTGATCAGATCACGCGATTTTTGGGATTGTCCCCGATCTAACTGTGGGAGCGGGCTTGCTCGCGAATGCGGTGTGTCAGTCAGCACATTGGGTGACTGATCTATTGCATTCGCGAGCAAGCCCGCTCCCACATTAGTCCGGCGGTGTTTAATCAGAAGTGGTACTTGACCAGGAAGCTCGCCGTGTCCTGGTTGGTCTTGAACGCGCCTGAATCTTCGATCCCGTACTTGTTCTTCCAGTAGTCGTATTCAAAGCCGACGTACAGTTGCTTCTCGCCCCAATGCAACGCCTTGCCCAGGTCATATTTGACCTGTGGGTTGAAGTGCAGGTTGGCGTGGTAAGTGCCACGGGCGTTCTTGTCGTTGTCCGTCACCCAGTCCATGAAGCCGTCGATCAGGATGTTGGAGTTGCCCACTGGCAGGGTGTACGACCACACCGGCGTGATTTGCCACACGCCATCACCCGGGCGATTGCCCTCGGTTTGGCGCTGGTAGAAGTTCAACTGGAAGTAGTCGAAACCCGGGATGTTCAAGTCAAAGCCAGGGCCCAGCAGGTACGACTCGTTATCGCCTTCGCCGAACTCGTAAGTGAAGGCCAGCAATACGTCTTTGATCGGGCCGAAGGACAGGTCCTTGTCAAAGATCTTGCCGAATGACAGGCGTGGGCTGAACTCGCCGTAGTAAGTACTTGGGCCGACGTTGCCGTCTTCCTTGCCGTTGTAAAAGATGCGGTCGACAAACAAGAAGTTGTCGCCGTACTTCCATGCGTCGGCATGTTCGAACGTAACGGTTTGCTGGATCTGCGGGTTGACGGTAAAGCTCTTGCCCCACAGATAGGTCAGGCTGTTGTTCTGCCACTGCAACAGGTCACCGGCCACGGCTTGGCCACCGGCCAGCAGGGATCCCGCCAGCATCAGGCCTTTGAACATAGGTTTCATTCGGTTGCTCCCGAGTTAAAGTTTTATGGTTTTTCTTCTACGCAGGCGCTCTGGTGTGGCGCCTTTTGGATCGCTGCAAAAATCGTCTATTCGGTCAGCTTTAGTGCTTGTAGCAAGAGCTGCGCCAAGGTGTTTAAAAAGCCAAAAAATCCCCGTCGGCTGCATGAAATGCAGTCGAATTCAGAGGACTTTTGCGCACGTTGGCTGCAGACATGAGGCCGGGATAAGTTGGCCTTGCAGTCAGCTTTTACATTTGCTGTTTTTTTTTGAGTCGATTCGAGCGGGCGCGGAGAATACTGGCTCCAAAGCCTTGGCTCAAGTGCGCTGTAACAGAGCGCGTGGGGCAAGAATGGGGCACGGCGTGTGGCCGGCCCCAGGTGAATGCTGTGCATGTGGATATTCCCGGTTTCGTTATTGTTTTTATTTGAACGAAGGAATCAATGCGTATGGGCGACGGCAGGTCGTTCAGAGCCACCGAGAATGTTGAACAGGATATTCAGCGACAACGCGCTGAGCGTGGCCATGGCGATGCCGCTATGGGTAATCGGGCTCATCCACAACGGCAACTGGGCGAAGAACTCCGGACGCACCACCGGGATCAGGCCCATGCCGATACTCACCGCCACCAGCAACTGGTTGCGGCGGTCGGCAATGTCGGCTTCCTGCAGGATCTTGATCCCGGTAGCCGCCACCATGCCGAACATGGCGATTGCCGCACCACCCAATACCGCAGGCGGAATCGACGCCACCAGGAATGCCGCTTTCGGCAGCAGGCTGAGCACAATCAAAAAGGCCCCGGCCATGATCGTCACCGAACGGCAACGCACGCCGGTCATCTGCACCAGGCCGATGTTCTGGGCGAAGGAGGAGTGGGTAAAGGTGTTGAAGAACCCGGCAAAGAACGAAGCGCCGGCATCACACAGCAAGCCACGGCGCAGCATCTTCGGCGTGACGTCCTGGCCGGTGATCTTGCCCAGCGCGAGGAACATCCCGGTGGATTCGACAAAGATGATCACCACCACCAGGCACATCGACAGGATCGGCGCCAACTCGAACTTGGGCATGCCGAAGTGCAACGGCGTGACCACCTGCACCCACGGCGCCTGCGCCAAACCGCTAAGGTCGACCATGCCCAGCATGCCGCACAGCACGTAGCCCAGGCCCATGCCGATCAGCACCGAGATGTTCACCCAGAAGCCACGCATGAAGCGGTTGATCAACAGGATAGTGCCCAGGACCAATGCGGCAATCGCCAGGTAGACCGGCGAGCCGAAGGTGGCGGCTGCGCTGCCACCGCCGGCCCAGTTTACGGCCACTGGAAACAGCGACAAACCGATGGCGGTGATCACAGTGCCCGTCACCAGCGGCGGAAAGAAGCGTACGACTTTGGACATGAACGGCGCGATGACCATGCCGAAGAACCCGGCGGCGATCGTCGCGCCGAAGATCCCCTGCAAACCTATACCGGGCATGCCCGCCATGGCGACCATGCTGCCGACGGCGGCGAAACTGGCGCCCATCATCACCGGCATGCGAATGCCCACCGGGCCGATGCCGAACGACTGCACCATGGTGGCAATACCGGCCACCAGCAGGTCGGCGTTGATCAGGAACGCGATTTCTTCACGGCTAAGGCCGGCGGCCTGGCCAATGATCAGGGGCACGGCGACAGCGCCGCCGTACATCAGCAAGACGTGTTGCAGGCCTACCAGAATCAGTTGCAAGAGGGGCAGCCGCACCATGGCGGGTGCGGCAGGAATCTGCGGTTCGGCTAACTCGGTCATGCAACACCTCGGATCTTTTTTATTTTTGTGTTGTTCGGCATTCAATTGCCGGGTGGAACGCAATCTTCAAAACACGGCAAATCCCCTGTGGGAGCGGGCTTGCTCGCGAACGCGGTGGGTCAGTCACCTGAAGTGTTGAATGACACACCGCATTCGCGAGCAAGCCCGCTCCCACATTGGATCTACGTGGATCAGTTAATTAGTGCGGGCTCCTTGATTGATCCAGGTGCCAATCAAATCCCGCTCCTGCTGGGTCATTTGGGTGATGTTGCCCAGTGGCATGATCTGGCTGGCCACGGCTTGCGCCTGAATACGCGCTGCCTGCTGCTGGATCTGCGTCGGGGTATCGAACATCACCCCAGCCGGTGCGGTGCTGAACAGCGGGCTGGTGGGCTTGGCCGAATGGCAGACGGCGCAACGTTCCTGGATCACCCCGTGTACTTTGTCGAAATCAATCGTGGCCTGGGCCGGTGCAGGTTCAGCTGCCGGTGCAGCGGGCGCCGCCGGTGCGGCGGGTTTCAAGCCGCCACCCAACGCCGTTTCCGGCAGCGGTTGGTACTCGATGGCCGCTGGGGCCTTGGCCACTTCGGCAACGGGCTTGGGACCGGTCACGTACGCCAGGCTGATCATTGCCAACGCGCCGACCGGCAGTGTCCACGCATACTTCTGGCTGTTATGCCGGGTGTTGAAGTAGTGACGCACCAACACTGCCGCCACCGCGATACCGGCCAGGATCAGCCAGTTGTATTGGCTGCCATAGGTACTCGGGAAGTGGTTGCTGATCATGATGAACAGCACGGGCAAGGTGAAGTAGTTGTTGTGACGCGAACGCAGCAAGCCCTTGGCCGGCAGCGCGGGGTCCGGCGTGCGGTTCTCGGCAATCGCCGCTACCAGCGCACGTTGCGCCGGCATGATGATGCGGAACACGTTACCCACCATGATGGTGCCGATTACCGCACCCACATGCAGGTAGGCGCCACGGCCACTGAACACTTTGCTGAAGCCATAAGCTGCGGCAATCAACAGCACGAACAGGATGAAACCCAGCAGGGCAGGGCGTTTGCCCAGGGCCGAGTCGCAGAGGAAGGAGTAGATGAACCAGCCGGCGAACAGTGAGCCGATGCCCAGCAAGACGCCTTCGGTGCCGCTGAGCGTGCTGCCGGGGGCGAGCAGGTACAGCGTCGGGTTCCAGTAGAACACCACGCACAGCAGCGCAATGCCCGACATCCAGGTGAAGTAGGCTTCCCATTTGAACCAGTGCAAGTTGTCCGGCATGGTCGGCGGGGCCAGTTTGTATTTTTCCAGGTGGTAGATACCGCCACCGTGGATCGCCCACAAGTCACCGGCCAGGCCGCTCTTGGGGTTGACGCGATTCAGGTTGTTTTCCAGCCAGACGAAGTAGAAAGAAGCGCCGATCCACGCGACGCCCGTGATCATGTGAACCCAGCGCACGCTAAGGTTCAGCCATTCCATCAAATGTGCTTCCACAGTCTTTACCTCTCGCCTGTCACCCTTGTTGTCGGGTGATCAGACCTTCTCTTATTGGTGGGGGGCGAGGATCAACCGCTCATCCTCTTTGAAAAAATGCTCATCGCAGTTATTGCCTGTGCCACTGCGATCAACCACCAGGAAGTCATCCCGCTTTTCGATCGTCAGCACCGGATGGTGCCAAACGCCGCGATGGTAATTAATGCCCTGCCTGCCGTTGGTAACGAAGGCGCGGACCAAGCCCGATACAGGTTCATCGCCAACTGGCGCGACCACGATCAGAAAGGGGTTGCCGAGCAGCGGTATGAACGCCTGGCTGCCCAGCGGGTGTCGTTCCAGCATGCACACGGTCAGCGGCATGTCCTGCGCGTCGGCGCGGAAGATGCTGATGATGGCGTGGTCTTCCGGCTTAGCGGTTTCGACCGTGGCCAGTTTGTGAAAGCGCATGGTCGACCCGTTGTTGATCATGAAGTGATCGCTGCCGTCGGTTTCGATAACGTCTCCGAAAGGGGCGAAGGCTTCTTTGGTCAGGGGTTCGATCACTAGTGTGCGCATGGCTGTCTCTTATCCGAATGTTGTGTTGTTAGTTCTGACGCCTTCGCGAGCAAGCCCGCTCCCACATTTGGAATGCATTCCCCTGTGGGAGCGGGCTTGCTCGCGAATAGGTTCACCGCTTATTTAGCGACTTTGCCCAGAACACGCAGGCGGCTCACACCACCATCCGGGAATACATTCAGACGGATGTGGGTAATCGGGCCCAGCGCCTTGATCTGTTCGGCGAAGGTGTGCTCAGCGTGCATTTCCAGCTTCTGCGCCGGCAGCAGTTCGCGCCAGAACAGCGATTGGGTTTCGATCTGGCTGTCGGTGCCGCCCTTCACGAACGCGCCCTGGATCGAGCAAGTGTCCGGGTAGTTGCCCTTGAAGTGCAGGGTGTCGACGATGACTTTCTCGATCTCGCCCGGGTGGCCCAGTGCGACGATCACCCAGTCATTGCCCGGTGTACGACGACGCGCGGTTTCCCAGCCGTCGCCCATGTTGATGCCTCGGCCTGGGTTGAGGATGTTGCTCATGCGGCCAAAGTGCTCGTCAGAGCAAGCCAGCGCACGACCGCCGTTCAGGGCAGCAGCCAGGTCTACCTGTTCGTTGTCGCCCACCGAGGACCAGTCGCGGAACGGTACGCCGTATACGCGCAGACGCGCCACGCCGCCATCCGGGTAGATGTTGAAACGCAGGTGGCTGAACGCCTTGTCGTTGTTGATCTCGTGGTAGTGGTGGCTGTTGCCTTGCAGCTCGACGGCCGACAGCACTTCCACCCACTGGGTGTTTTCATCAGGGTCACCCGAGGCCAGGAAGCAGGCCTCCAGGGAGGCCGACGGCGGGAAGTTGCCGGTGAAGAATGAAGTGTCGATGTCCACGCCTTTGATCGAGCCAGGCACGCCCAGGCGGATCACTGCGCTGTCGTAGCCTTCGAAGCGTTTGCGGCGCGACTCCCAGCCGTCCATCCACTTGCCGTTGTCATCGAAAACGCCCTCCTTCCACACGGCCGGGGTCGGCTGGAACAGGCGGTTGGCGTCAGCGAACCAGTCATCGGTCACCGAAAGGATCTTGGTGCCCAGACGGGCGTCGGCCAGGTTGACGAACTTCTCGAAAGGTACGGCGTAAGCTTTCATTCTTCTTGTCTGCCTTGAATTGAGTGGCTTGGGATGCTCGCCAGGCCCTGGGCGTCATGAGCGCTCGGGTCAGGGTTGCTTTAAAGGGTCAGTAAACGGAACAACGCGATCTTGTTGATCTCGGCCAGTGCGCATTTGAACTCGGCCTCAACCGAGTTGTGAATGCGCGTTTCGAACGCGGCCAGGATCTGATGCCGGTTGCTGCCTTTTACCGCCATGATGAAGGGAAACTTGAACTTGGCCTTGTAGGCATCGTTCAGCTCGGTGAAGCGAGAAAACTCTTCGGCCGTGCATTGGTGAATCCCCGCGCCAGCTTGCTCATCGGTGCTGGCTTGGGTGAGTTGGCCCTGGACGGCAGCTTTGCCGGCCAGGTCCGGGTGAGCGTTGATCAGGGCCAACTGGCTGGCATGATCGGCGCTCAACAGGATGTCGCTCATGCGCTGGTGCAGGGTTTCGATCTCATCGATCGAAGCGTCCTGGCCCAGGTCGAAGGCCTTTTCGGCCACCCATGGCGAATGTTCGTAGATGTCGGCGAAGGCCTGGACGAATGCGTCGCGGCTCAATGTCGAAGGTTTCAGGGTTTGGAACGCAGTCATTTCGCCGCTCCCTTGAAGGGGTGGGTTTCGTGCCAGTGACGGGCAATGTCGACACGGCGAGTGAACCACACGTGATCGTGACCTTTGACGTACTCGATGAACCGCTTCAAGGAGGCCAGGCGTGCCGGGCGGCCGATCAGGCGGCAATGCAGGCCGATGGAAAGCATTTTCGGCGCCTCGGCGCCTTCGGCGTAGAGCACGTCGAACGCGTCTTTGAGGTATTCGAAGAAGTCATCGCCCTTGTTGAAGCCCTGCACCTGGGTGAAGCGCATGTCGTTGGTGTCCAGGGTGTAGGGGATCACCAAGTGCGGCTTGCCGGTGGGGTTGTTGGGCTCCCAGTAGGGCAGGTCGTCGTCGTAGGTGTCGCAGTCGTAGAGAAAGCCGCCTTCCTCCATCACCAGCCGCCGTGTATTGGGGCCGGTGCGCCCGGTGTACCAGCCCAGTGGGCGTTCGCCGGTCAGTTCGGTGAGGATGCGGATCGCTTCGAGCATATGCTCGCGTTCCTGGGCCTCGTCCATGTATTGGTAGTCGATCCAGCGATAGCCGTGGCTGCAGATCTCGTGGCCGGCCTCGACCATGGCGCGGATCACATCCGGGTGACGCTGGGCAGCCATGGCCACGGCAAAGATAGTCAGCGGAATATCGAATTCTTTAAACAGCTTGAGGATGCGCCACACGCCGGCACGGCTGCCGTATTCGTACAGCGACTCCATGCTCATGTTGCGCGCGCCCTGCAGCGGCTGGGCCGAGACCATTTCCGAGAGGAAGGCTTCGGACTCTTTGTCGCCGTGCAAAATATTGCGCTCACCGCCTTCTTCGTAGTTGAGTACGAAAGACAGCGCAATGCGCGCCTTGCCCCGCCAGTGGGGGTGAGGAGGGTTACTGCCGTAACCGATCAGGTCGCGTGGGTAGTCAGCGCTCACTGCAGTCTTCCTTCTTGTTCGTGATCATTCATGTGGCGGCCGGGCAGTGAAATGACTGGGTGGCGTCACAGCGATGAGTGATTGTATACAACTTATCGTCGACTTTGTAAGCCTACATTTCCGCATTTTTTCTGCAGGGCTCCCTGTGAAGGGTGTAGCAAGAAACTTGCCTGGTTGGTCAGTAAATGGATAAAAGGTCGTTTAAAAGCAAGGATTACTCGCCAATTACTTGTTGAAGCAATGAGGACGGGGTGATGCAAAGGTTTGTGATTTTTATTGTGTACAATTTTTTTAAAAAGTGTCTTAATCAGTCATCGCCGGCTTTTTCATTGCCCTGAAAAGGTGCGGATCTCTTTTCTACTGACTTCGGGAGGCGCGTAGACGCCATGGGACGTTTGACCACACACGTTTTGGACGCCGCGCACGGCTGTCCAGGCAGCGCGATCAAAGTTGAGCTGTACCGCGTCGAGGGCGCGCAGCTTGAGCTGGTCGCCACGGCTATCACCAACAGCGATGGCCGCTGCGATACACCGCTTCTGCAAGGCGACGACTACCGCAGCGGCGTGTACCAACTGCAGTTCAGCGCCGGGGACTACTACCGCGCTCGTGGTGTGCAACTGCCGGAGCCCGCGTTCCTTGACGTGGTCGTGCTGCGCTTCGGCATCAGTGCCGAGCAGGATCACTACCATGTCCCGCTACTGATTTCGCCTTACAGCTACTCCACCTATCGCGGTAGCTAGCGTCACCTCGCTTCACACCCCCAAAGCTCTTCGTTGGTTTTTCGCCCGCCCACACTGCGGGCTTTTTTTCGTTTGCGTCAACTATCTAACAACCCTTGAACATCTGCGTTACCTAGGCTGGTTTTTTCAACGAGAAGAAAAAACCATGACCTCGACCATCGAAACGCCCTTCGTTTCTCTCGCGTCCGACACCGACGATGTTGACGACTTCAACGACGCTGAAGTGGCCGCCGAAGCCAGGTCACGGGCGATTCGTGAGCAGTTGAAGTGGCGGATCAACTCCTGCACTCATCCCAGTCGCCTGATCAATCAGGTTTGCCTTGCCGACATGCGCTGCCGCGAATCGGCGCAGACGCTGACAAAGCTGATAGGGCGCTCGCCCAAAGTCTTGAAGGTGATCCGCGCTGAGCTGTACAAGGCGTTCAATGAGGAGCCGGACAATGTGCTGTTTACCGTACCCGCGCAGGACGGTGAGCCCGAGAAAGTCGATAGCCTGACAGATCGGGCATTTTTGCTGCTCTTCCAGCACCGGGTTGATGCCAGTGTTAGCGCGTCAACCACTCTGAGCATCAAAGGAAAACCAGGCTATCGATTGATGGTCACACCGCTGGAAGCACTGCAACGGGTGAGTGCGCTGAACCTCCTTGAGCGATTGGCCCACGCGGCTAATCAATATTGGGACAGCCTGGCATACGGCTCCTGGCTGACGCGTCGAGAGTCCTGGGTAGGCTTGCACAAGGAACTGTTCGCCGACCGCGCCTTGATCGCACGGCAGTTGGATGAATTGTCGCGTACCGGAATGGAGTTGGTTCAGGCCGTGATCGATGCCCCGAGCGCTGAGGCGCGCCGGTGCGCAGGGGGTGATTGGGCGCATGTTCGAGTGGGCAGCATACTGTGGCCAGGTACGCCTTCGATTGCGATTCCAGGCGCTTTGCATCTCTATCGTCAGGGTGATCCCAGCGGTCTGCCCCATATCATTTACCTGCCTGGTGTGGCCCGTAATTTCCATGAATACCCTTCCTTCGTCGCCCTTCAGTGCGGTGTGTTGGAACTGAGCAAGACACGCTTTGACGAGCTGTGGCAATGCTTGCCTTTGAATCGTCGCCAGGGGTTATGCCGCCCTGCGGACTTGTCCGCCGCGTCGAGCGTTCTACGTGGCTTGGAGATTCAGGGCGACGCGTTGGCGCTGGAGGCGCATGAGCTGTTGAGGCAGCAATGGGATAACGAATTGGCGTGTGCTGTGACGATTTATCACAAGCAGGTATTTGCCCAGGAACGCACGCATCCCGTTGATGCGGGCTCTTTTCTCAAGTTCGTGGAGGGCAACAGGAAGCAATTGGTCGGTGGCGGGCGGCTTGGTGAAGTGTGTGACGAGTTGCTCAAATGGGACCACCAGCGTCGCCACGCAGAAATTATCTTTGCCAGTTCCGCGTCCGGCTTGGCCCTGCGCACGGTAGAACAGCAACTCGAGCGTTACGAAAAAGGCATGGCCGCGTTGCTGGATCCGGATGATCCAGGCGCTGAGACACCTGCGTATCAGGCGTTCGTCGCATGGGTGAACCAACTCAAGGTTCATGCCCAAACCTTGAGTACATTTTCGCAGGGTGCCCGGCAACGGTTGCTCGACGTTGATTTTTGGTCCGAACGCCACGGTGGGGTGGGCACACCCAGGCGGGTTGTGTCGTTTATGCGCGCGCAAACCGAGGCCTTGCGTTGCGAGGTGCAGGTGCAACACAGGCTTAAGCTTCTGAGTACGGCGCATCGGGACCTGATGATCGAAGTGCTGGAGCAGCCTTTGCCCGCACGGCGCCCAAACAGTCAAACCCAGGTGCTGTCTATCGCCATCGGCAGCGAGTCGGATGGTTTTTACCCACTTCATAATATCTGGGTGGTGACGACCGCAGCGGCGGTGCGGGTCCCGCAGCGGCAACTGCCGGTGGTGCTGTACGTTTTCGGGGCGCAGGGTGGGTTGATCGCGTTGGCCGGTTTGGACGCGCTCACCCGAAGCGTCAAGGCCAGTCTCGCCAGCCGCGACGACTCCGTGTTGTGGGGCAATGTCGCGCGTGATAAGCGCAACGGCTTACGCGCACAGGCGGCGCATCAAACCTTGGCGGTGCGCTATGTGCCCATCGCTGGCAAGCCTGCCTTGGTCTCCATCAAGAAACTCCTTGGGTCTTATGATCGGTTGTACAAAAGCAACGATGACATCACGCGCATTTTCAGTGAGGTGAAGGACGCCGAGTTGAGCCGTGCGCTGCTGCTGACTGAGCTGGAAAAACAACTGCAGGTTCCTGGAAATAGTGCGCTTAGCCGCGCCCAGACGAATATCGAGCTACTGCGCAAGGCTGCGCTTGACGCGAAAAAACTGCCCGCGTGGTTAACAGGCTCAACGCATGCGCAGCGTAAACACTTCAGGCGCTTGCAAAAGCGTTACGCGAGCAGCGTCTGGGCCTTTATAGCCCGGGAAGAACAACATCTGCCGGACTTGAATACCTATGCGCGCCAGGCATTGACCGCTCGTTTGTGTCAGGAAGGTATCTCTCTGGGGATAGAAATAGACGAACCCTTTATGGCGATGTCAGGTGATATCCACGGCACGTACTGTGATCATGAAGAGGCTTGCCTCCTGAAAGACCCACAGAAAATATTGCCCCCGTCCTCTTCGTGCCGGGCCTTCAGTCTGTTGGAGTTGGCGCTGCAAAATCTGGATCCGTTGGCACCTTGGACGCAATACAAACTAGACCGTGCCTGCCCTTTGCGCTGGACCTGGCCAGGCAGCCTTTCGACTGGCCACTTGCGGCAAATGATGTCGTCGCTGGATATCGGTGGCCAATACGATGCGTTGATAAAAAAAACGTTTTATCCACCGGCCAATCCCGACCACTCGCTCAGCGAAGGACGTATTCCCGAGTTACTGAATCGCGTGTTGCGCGCGGGCGCTGAGTATCATCTTTTTTCAGCGGTTCAACAGGGGTTGTCGGTGAACGCGCAGAGCGTGTTCAGCACTGCAATGGCCGCAAGAGCGCCGCAGGACTTGTTGAAAAACAGCCATGAGTTACAGCTGCACGTAGTTCATTTGGTGGGGCATACGATGCTGCATGATCGCTATGTCACAGGAATAGTGGTGATGCACGACAAGCGCTCGCAGCTTTGTGTGGTCTATTGGCCCCAGGCTCCCTACGCGTTGGTGCTCACTGAGTACAGCGGCCTTGAAAACGCGAGGGTTGCGTTGAACCGTCTAGGCGCATTGCCAGATAACGCCAAGATGCTGGCACGACAGATCGCACCTGGCTGGGCCTTCCAGGCACCGCTCTCTGCTGTGCTTGACCCCAATACGATCAACATTTTTGACGTGGCCCCTAATACCGCCTTGGTGAAAGGGATTTGGCAGCTGTCGCGCGCGTTCCGCGTAAAGCATCTGGAACCTTCACTGTCGCTTGATGAGACAGAAGAGCTGGTGTTCGAGCAGATTGCCAGTGATCCTCAGGATTGGCTGGCGATCGTCGCCAGTTCCAACTGCAATGCCCAGGCCTTGCTGTACAGAGGCCATGTGCATAAGTTGCAGCGCCAGACACAGGCGGCCAGTTACTCCAATAAGGCGCTGGAAGACTATCGAATCCGCCGTCTTCGCGACGAAAGCGTGGTCAAAACACGGATGGTATTAAGTGCCTTTATTCCGATAATCGGGATCTTCAGTGACATCTATGAGGTGTACGTTGCGGCGCGACGTTATCAACGCTCTGGCGATTCCCGAGATAAAGACGTGCTGGCCAATACGATCAAATTTTTGTTGGTGGGTCTGGTCATGACCTTCATTCCTGGCCCCAAGAGAGCTGGGGCCGCTGTACGTTCGGCTTTTCCGCCGGCTTTGCGGCGGTTGCGTCGCTGGCGTCTAGAGCCAAGCAGTGCTCCCCGGCCGACACCCTCCGTGAGGCTGCTTCCGGTACTGGAGCGCTATAAAGTCAAATCGGTGCCAGAGGGGGCTGTGCCGTTGAAGGGGCCGGGGCGGGAAGGTGTCTACGTCAAAAATGGCGAGTTATTTGTTACGGATGACACCCACCACTATCCGGTGTACCGACGCGCGGACGAGTCGTTGTTTCGCTTGAAAAACCAACAGGTGCCGGGGCAGGACGAACTGATCCTAAATATCAACGAGTCCAGGGAGTGGTTACTCGGCGCGGACGCGCCTCAACCGGTGGCGGGAACGAGTTCAAGCATGCTTAACCCGTGGACCGCCCCGGTCTCTCCGGCACCGGACTGGTGGCCACCCGTCGTGCGCAGTGCTACGGAGAACAGGATCCTTCAGTCCACCACGCCCGCCCTCCATTGGCTCGATTGGCGTATGCAAATTCCGATCAGCTCGCAATTGAGTTCCCCCGCGCCTGGGGTCTTTCATGTCCCTTTGGACGCTCAAGGATTTTCCTACAATGCCCTGCGGGTAGCCCCCGTGTATGCGAGCTTGACGGACCCCTCAAGCGGTTTTTATAGGTTGCTGCCGCAGGGCAATCAAGCACCTTTGAACCGTATTGTGTTTATTACAAAGAATGCCCCCCCAGTCTCATTGGCACGCGTTGATATCGAGCGTTGGGCAAGCACTGATCTCCTTGAACAACCCCTCGCGGCGTCCCGCACGCAATCGCATGGATGGCAACTTCATGCACCGTTGTTCGACAAACCGCTGACAGGTTACGTGGCAGACGCGTTTCCTGGCATGACGGGGAAAAGTCGCGAATTTACAGTCGCAAGAATGGTTGAGTTGGCAGATCCGAACAGGGTTGCGACGGCTACTCATATGCTCAACGTCCGCGCGGCGCTGGACGACTGGTTACCGCCAGCACCCGCAAAATCGGGGCAGACGGACGATTTGTTGAGGATGCTACGACCCATTGAAAGAGGGCGGTCGAGTACATTCATCGGTTACGAAGGCGCAACTCCGGGCTTCACTCGTGTTGACTTCGTGCCGCCGTTCTTATTGGAAAGACGGCTCCAGCACGAAGGTAAAAGGTTCGCGGCGCAACGCGATATCGTGCAGCGCAAAGCCGTCAAGAGAGTGCTGGAGGCGCAAGGATTCACCGTTCGGGAGTTCGACGTAGTACGCGGCCGTAAAATAAGCCATGAAGCCATCGCGACACATGCCAATTCCCCCAGCCAGCTCTACTACGTGTCTTACCACTGGTTTGAAAAGGGTCATGTCACATTAGGCGCCAGATTCACGAACAATTGGTTCGTTGCACGATCCACCCGTTATATGAATATGGCATTGTCGGACGAGATCCACCTCGCGCTGCGTGAGCAACGCGTGGTGCGGATTTTGGCCGGCATCCAATGGCCGAGCCAGGGGCGCGTTTCGGCAAGCGTTTACTTCGTTAAATTGACACCCGCGCCTTGAGCAGCGAGACGATGCCCGCACCACTGAACAGTGCGGCACTGATGCGGTTGAACCAACTCTGCCCCTTGCCGCTGCGCAAATAGCGCGCAGCGCCGTGGGCACCCAAGCCGTAGGTCAGCTTGCACAGCAAATCGAGAGCCGTCCAAGTAGCAATCATCACCAGCAGCTGCGGCAGAAACGCCTGCTGGCTGTTGAGGAATTGCGGCAGGAAGGCGGCAAAAAACAGGATGTCCTTGGGGTTGCTGGCACCCAGTACAAACGCGCGGCCAAACAAGGCGCGAAAGCGAGGCGTGGCTGCCACTTGCGGGACTTCGGCGCCATTGGCCGGTTGCCGCGATTGCTGCCAGCTTTGCCACGCGAGATAGAACAGGTACGCCGCGCCAACCACTTTCAAGGCGCTGAATAGCTGCTCGGAAGCCAGCAGCAGGGCGCCCAAGCCGAGGGCCGAAGCGCTGAGCAGGCAGATCGAGGCAAATACCCCACCCAGAAACGCTGGATACGATCGGCGCAAGCCATAATTCAGGCTGTTGCTGATCATCAACAATGACAGCGGCCCGGGGATCAGAATCACCACCAATGCCGCGCCGCTGAACAGTAGCCAGGTTTCCAGGTTCATCCTTTGCTCCTTTATAGAAATATGAATTTGGCGATAAAAATCGCGCACAGCACCCACAGGCTGACGGAAATCTCGCGGTACTTACCGGTACCGGCCTTGAGCGCCACGTAAGTGATAAAGCCCAGGGCGATCCCGTCAGCGACCGAGAAGGTCAACGGCATCATGATCGCGGTGACAATCGCCGGAATGCTGTCGGTGGCTTCATCCCAGTTGATGTGAGCCATGCTCGCCATCATTAGCATCGCCACGTAGATCAACGCGCCGGCGGTGGCATACGCCGGGATCATGCCGGCCAGCGGTGCGAAAAACATCGCTGCCACAAACAGGATGCCCACGGTCACGGCGGTGAGCCCGGTGCGGCCGCCAGCGGCCACGCCAGCAGCACTTTCAACATAGCTCGTGACCGGTGGCACACCGACCATCGCGCCAAATACGCTGGAAGCGCTGTCAGCCTTCAATGCACGGGACAGGTTATCGATCTTGCCATCGGCATTGACTAGGCCCGCACGCTGCGCGACGCCCATCAGTGTACCTGCGGTGTCGAACATGTGTACAAAAAGAAACGCGAAAACAACGCTAATCATGCTGACATTGAATACACCTTTGATATCCATAGCCATCCAGGTCGGCGCCAGGCTCGGTGGCGTGGAGAGAATACCGTTGTAGTGCACCAGGTCCAGGCCCCAACCCGCGAGGGTCACGGCGATGATGCTGATGAGGATCGCGCCGAATACACGGTGGTAGCTGAGGATGGCGATCAGCAAGAAGCACACCGCCGCCAGCAGGGGTGCCGGTTCGTGCAGTGAACCGAGCTTGATCAGCGTGGCCGGGCTGTCGACGATGATGCCGGCGGTTTTCAAGCCGATCACCCCGAGGAACAGGCCGACGCCCGCGCCCATCGCGTGGCGCAGGCTCACGGGGATGCTGTTGAGCAGCCATTCACGCACACGGGACAGGGTCAGGCCCATGAACAGCACACCGGAAATGAACACCGCACCCAGCGCGGTTTCCCAGTGGTAGCCCATGGTGCCGACCACCGTGTAGGTGAAGAACGCATTCAGCCCCATGCCCGGCGCCAGGCCCACCGGCCAGTTGGCGTACAGGCCCATCAACAGGCAACCCAGTGCGGCGGCGATGCAGGTGGCAACAAACGCCGCGCCGTGATCGATGCCGGCGTCGGCCATGATGTTGGGGTTGACGAAGATGATGTAGGCCATGGTGATGAAGGTGGTGAGGCCGGCGATCAGCTCGGTCTTCACTGTGGTGCCATGCAAGCGCAGTTTGAACAGGCGTTCCAGCCAGCTGTTGCTGGGCGGGGAGAGGTCCAGCGTCGGGGCTTCAGATTTGCGGCTATCCACAGCAAGTACTCCTCAAGAGTTTTATTGTTATTTCCAGCGCCGGTCACAAATGTGGGCAACAGCGCTTTGAGGTACTGGCGGGTTTTGTTGACCAATAGGTCAGGAACTCGCACGAGGCGAATTATGCTTTTGTATACAAAGAAAGCAAATAATGTTTTCGAATAGTTGGATGAAAGGCTAGTTCGCTGCACTCAGGGCCTGATTGACGGCCAGCCATCCCGTCACCGCTTCTTCCCCCGCTTCGCTGAACGCGCGTTGCAGCAGCTTCACTTGTTCGCGGCGCAGTGACTGTTCGAAACGCAGGCCTTCCTCGCTCAATTCCAACAGGCGTTTGCGCTTGTCGGTCTCGGACGCAACGCTGTTTACCAAGTACATTTCCTGTAATTGGCGCAGCGGCATGTTCAGCGCTTGTTTGCTCACGCCGAGCAATTCCAGCAGCTCCTTCACGCTCAAGGCAGGGTAGCGCGCGATAAAAAACACGATGCGCTGGTGCACTCGGCTCAGGCCGCGGCGCTCAAGCATTTCGTCAGCCTTGGCGGTGAACGCCTGGTAACCAAAGAAGAACGCTTCCATGGCTTCTTGCTGAGCGGCTGGGTTTTTAAGGTCAAGCATATTGACGTATCCGTGCAAGTCGTCGTAATTTCGGTCAACCAGTTTGACGTATTTCCTACAGTCTTCGCTACCGGTGACCCTATGGCCTTCTCTGAACGTGTTACGCGCCTCAAAAGCTCCTTGATCCGTGAAATCCTCGCGGCAGCCCAGCGCCCGGAAGTGATGTCGTTCGCCGGTGGCCTGCCGGCCGAAGCCATGCTGCCTGCGCTGAACTGGGATGACATGCCACTGAACATTGGCCAGTACGGCATGAGTGAAGGGGAGCCGCAGTTGCGCGAATTGCTCGCCGCCGAGGCCCGCGCGCTTGGCGTGCCGTGCCAGGCCAGCCAGGTGCTGGTGGTCAGTGGCTCTCAGCAAACCCTGGACCTGGCGGCCAAGCTGTATATCGACAAAGGCACTCAAATCCTGCTGGAAGGCCCGACCTACCTGGCGGCGTTGCAGATCTTCCAACTGTTCGGTGCCGACTGCCTCACCGTCCAGTTGGAAGCCGACGGCCCGGACTTGGCCGCGCTGCGCGCCAGCCTGGAGCGCCATCGCCCGGCGTTCATCTACCTGATCCCGACTTTCCAGAACCCCTCGGCCGTGCGCTACAGCGAGGCCAAGCGCGAAGCCGTCGCCGCACTGCTGGACGAGTTCGGGGTGACGCTGATCGAAGACGAACCCTACCGCGAATTGACCTTCGACGGTGGCAGCGCCAAACCCATCGCGGGGCGCCTGAAAAAGGCCAGCTGGATCTACACCGGTACTGTGTCCAAAACCCTGCTGCCAGGGCTGCGCGTCGGCTATTTGATCGCCAGTCCGGATCTGTTCCCGCACTTGCTCAAGCTCAAGCAGTCGGCCGACTTGCACACCAACCGTGTCGGCCAATGGCAGGCAATGCAGTGGATCGGCACGGAAAAATACCAGCAACACCTGCAGGAATTGCGCAGCTTCTACCGCGAACGCCGCGATGCCTTCCAGTCCGCGCTGGAGCGTCACTTCGCTGACCTGGCCGACTGGCAAGTGCCCCAGGGCGGATTATTCTTCTGGCTGACCTTGAAACAGCCGTTGGACACCCGCACTTTGTTGGCTCCATCGCTCGATCAGGACGTCGCGTTCATGCCCGGTGAACCGTTCTTTTCCGAGCCGGACCAACACCTGGGTTCATTGCGGCTCAATTTCAGCCATATCGACCCGGCCCGCCTGGATGAAGGTCTCAAGCGCCTGGCCACGGTGGTCCGTCAAGCACAGCACGCGCAAGCGGCATAAGGGGAGCCCCATGTACAAGGTTTATGGCGATTACAAGTCGGGCAACTGCTACAAGGTCAAATTGATGCTCAACCTGCTGGGCATTCCCTATCAATGGATCGACGTGGATATCCTCAACGGCG
Organism: Pseudomonas cremoris; assembly: GCF_014230465.1. The sequence continues at coordinate 328,332 of NZ_JAAXCY010000001.1, read as the reverse complement.
ACACCCAGACCGCCGAGTTCCTGGCAAAGAACCCCAACGGCAAGATCCCGGTGCTGGAGCTGGAAGACGGCACCTGTCTGTGGGAGTCCAACGCGATCCTTAACTTCCTGGCCGATGGCAGCGAATTCCTGCCCTCCGAGCCGCGTTTGCGCACCCAGGCGCTGCAATGGCAGTTCTTCGAGCAGTACAGCCATGAGCCGTACATTGCGGTGGCGCGGTTTATCCAGTTTTACCTGAACATGCCCGAAGACCGCCTGGAGGAATACAAGACCTGCCATAAGCGCGGCTACAAAGCGCTGAAGGTGATGGAACGCCAGCTGCAGGCCACGCCGTACCTGGTGGGCGAGCAGTATTCGATTGCCGATATTGCGTTGTATGCCTATACGCATGTGGCGCATGAGGGTGGGTTTGATCTGGCGCCGTACCCGGCGGTGCAGGCGTGGTTGGCGCGGGTGGCCAGCCATCCCAAGCATGTGCCGATGCTGGACTGATTCACTCGGTCAACATGTGGGAGCTGGCTTGCCTGCGATGCGGGCGACTCGGTCTGTCAGTTGTACCGAGGTGATGCCATCGCGGGCAAGCCCGGCTCCCACACAAGCCTGCTCTAACTTTAGCGCTATGTTGTGCCAGGTAATTTTTCACTGAGCAGATCGAAGCAGCGCTGTGCCGCCGGGCTCAGGGCCATCCCGCTACGACTGATCAACCCGATCTCCCGGTTAACGCCGGGGTGATCGATGTTAATCCGCTTCAACCCCTCCAGGCTGTCCGCCGCCGACTCTGGCAACACACTGATCCCCAGCCCCTGGCGCACCAACGCCAACACCGTCGACATGTAGTTGGCCTCCATTCCCGCATTCATCGTCAATCGCGTTTCATCGAACAGCGCATCCACCTGCTCACGCACACTGCTGTCACGGCCGGTCAGGATGATCGGTTGCTCCGCCAGTTGCTCCAGGGTCAATTGACGATGGCGTACGAGGGGATGATCCAATGGCAGAAAAGCACACAAGCGATCATTCAGCACCGGCACAAAGTCCAGCCCATGGCTGAGCCGCGCGCGCACGCCAATGCCGAAGTCCACGTCGCCGGAACGCACTTGAGCGTGAATGCGGTGCGCCACCAGGTCATGCAGGCGTACTTCGATCCCGGCGAAGTGCTCGCGAAACAGGCGCAGCACTGGTGGCAGGGAGCCAGCACATACCGAGGGCAGGGCGGCGATGGTTACCACGCCCCGGCGCAACGCGGCGAGGTCGCGGGAGCCGGTGACGATGTTGTCCAGGTCCAGCAGCAGTTTTTCCATGGGGCCACGGGCATCCAGACCGGCGGCGGTAATACTGACGTGGCGCGGACTGCGGTCGAGCAGGGCGACGCCGAGCCAGTCTTCCAGTTGTTGCACCTGCACCGTCAGCGCCGAGGGCGACAGATGCAGTTCATTGGCCGCCTTGGTGAAACTGCCGGTGCGGGCCACCGCGAGAAACGCCTGAATGTGCTGGATGCTGTTCTTCATTTTGTTTTTCCGAACGTGCTAGGCCGAATATTCCAATTTACAAAGACTACCCTGCTTCCAATACTCCAGGGAAAACAATAACCGGCCACAAAGGCCGCTCTGGAGTAACCCATGCTCGCAACCCTGGGTGTCATCACCATCCTGTGCCTGCTCGCTGCCGTCATGAGCAAACGTCTCTCGCCCCTGGTGGCCCTGATCGCCTTGCCGATCATCGCCGCGCTGCTCGGCGGGTTCGGCCTGCAAACCAGTGCCTTCATCATTACCGGTATCAAGAACGTTGCCCCTGTGGTGGGCATGTTTGTGTTTGCGATTCTGTTTTTCGGGATCATGACCGACGCTGGCATGCTCGACCCCATCATTGATCGTATCCTGCGAACGGTGGGGACGCGCCCTACACGAATTGTTGTCGGCACCGCGACCCTGGCGCTGCTGGTGCACCTGGACGGTTCCGGCGCAGTGACATTTTTGGTGACGGTGCCGGCGATGCTGCCGCTGTACACGCGGCTGGGCATCGACAAACGCATCCTCGCCTGCGTGTGTGCGATGGCCGCTGGGGTCAACTTCCTACCGTGGACCGGCCCGGTATTGCGCTCGTCGGCAGCCCTGCATGTGCCGGTGGCGGACCTGTTCCAGCCCCTGATCCCGGTACAAATCGTCGGCCTGATCTTCGTGTTCGCCTGTGCCTGGTGGCTGGGCCGTCGCGAAGAAAAACGCCTGGGCCTGGGCGCCGGCTCCACGGTCGATGCCATGCCGCAGCGCGTGCTCAGTGACGACGACATCAAGCTGCGCCGTCCACGGTTGTTCTGGGTCAACCTGATCCTCACCGTGCTGGTGATGGTGGTGATGATTGCCGGCTGGGTCGACCCGGTGGTGATGTTCATGCTCGGCACCGTGGTGGCGCTGTGCATCAACTACCCGAACGTCGACGCCCAGCGCGCCCGTATTGACGCCCACGCAAAAACCGCGCTGACCATGGCCAGCATCCTGCTCGCCGCCGGGGTGTTCACCGGGATCATGCAAGGCACCGGCATGCTCAAGGCCATTGCCGAAGTGGCGGTGGCGCAGATTCCAGCGGGCCACGGTAAGTTGATCCCGGCGGTGGTGGGCTTTATTTCCATGCCGTTGAGCATGTTGTTTGACCCCGATTCCTACTATTTCGGCGTGATGCCGGTGATCGCCGAAGTGGGCAAAGCCCTGGGCGTCGACCCGCTGCAAGTGGCCCAGGCCTCATTACTGGGCGTGCACACCACCGGATTCCCGGTCAGCCCGCTGACCCCTGCGACCTTCCTGTTGGTGGGCCTGTGCAAGGTCGAATTGGCCGATCACCAGCGCTTCACCATTCCGTTTCTGTTTGCGGCGTCGGTGTTGATGACCCTGACTGCGTTGCTGCTGGGAGTGATTTGAGATGAAAACCTTGCGTATCGGTTCCGGCGCCGGCTATTCCGGCGACCGTATCGAACCTGCTGTGGAGCTGGCCGAACAGGGCGATTTGGATTACCTGGTGTTCGAATGCCTGGCTGAACGCACGATCGCCTTGGCGCAACAGGCGCGGATCAGCGATCCACAGGGGGGTTATGACCCGCTATTGAGTGAACGCATGCGCCGCGTACTGCCTTTTGTAGGCGCGAAGGGCGGGCGTCGTCGCTTGCGGGTGATCACCAATATGGGCGCGGCCAATCCGGTGTCGGCGGCAGATGAGGTGCGGCGTATTGCACTTGAGCTGGGCCTTGAGCTCAAGGTGATCGCCGTGGTCGGCGATGACGTGCTGAATGTGCTGGCCCCCGAATTTCTGTTGGATAACGGCCAGACTGTCGGGTCGTTGGGCGAACGGCTGATTTCTGCGAATGCCTATTTGGGCGTCGACGGCATCCTGGACGCGTTGCGCGCTGATGCGGACGTGGTGATCACCGGGAGGGTGGCCGACCCGTCGCTATTCCTCGCCCCACAGATGTTTGAGTTCGGCTGGGCGGCGGACGACTGGCAGCGATTGGGGCGCGGTACGTTGGTGGGGCATTTGCTCGAATGCGCCGGGCAGGTCAGCGGCGGGTATTTTGCCGATCCTGGCTTCAAGGATGTGGATGACCTGGCGCGCCTGGGTTTCCCACTGGCCGAGATTGATGTCGACGGCGAAGCGGTGATTACCAAGGTGACGGGGTCGGGTGGACGGGTAAGCCGCGCCACCTGCACAGAGCAGCTGATATACGAAGTGCATGACCCAGCGGCGTATCTGACGCCGGATGTCACGGCGGACTTCTCCCAAGTGGGTTTTGTCGAGGAGGGCATTGACCGCGTTCGCGCCGCAGGTGCCGGCGGCCGTTCCCGCCCCGAACAGCTGAAAGTCAGTGTCGGCTATCTGGACGGTTGGATTGGCGAGGGACAGATGTCCTACGGCGGCCCCGGTGCTGTCGCACGGGCGCAGTTGGCGCGGGATGTCGTCCTCAAACGCTTGGAGTTGATGGGCGTGAAAATGCAGGACGTGCGCGCCGAACTGATCGGCATGGACTCGCTCCACGGCCCACGCAGCACTGTCGAACCCTGGGAAGTGCGCCTGCGCGTGGCGGCCCGCTGTGAAGATCGCAGTGAAGCGGTGCGTGTCGGCAACGAAGTCGAAACCCTTTACACCAACGGCCCATCCGGCGGCGGTGGTGCGAGCAAGAGTGTGCGGCAAGTGGTGGCGGTGGCATCGTTGTTGTTGCCGCGCAACCAGGTCAACCCGAGGATCGAAGCATGAAGCTGCACACGCTGGCCCATTCCCGCACGGGGGATAAGGGCGACACGTCGAACATTTCGATCATTGCGTATCGGGCCGAGGATTACTCGTTGCTGTGTGAACAGCTGACGGCTGAGCGGGTGGCGGAGTACTTTGCTGGCTTGCTAGAGCCAGGCGCTGCGCCGGTTCGTCGTTATGAATTGCAGAATGTGCAGGCGCTGAACTTTGTGTTACCGGGGATCTTGCGCGGCGGGGTCACGCGCTCGCTGGCGCTGGATGCCCATGGCAAGTGCCTGGGTTCGGCGCTGCTCGATCTTGATCTGGTAATACAAAACTAAATGTGGGAGCGGGCTTGCTCGCGAAAGCGGTGGATCAGTTGAGATATCTGTGACTGACACACCGCATTCGCGAGCAAGCCCGCTCCCACATTTGGATTTGCGCCCGTCTGTCAGACCGCAGCAAACCGCTTATCCAGGTAATCAATGATCACTTTGGAGTCGTACATCCAAGTGACCTGGCCATTCTCTTCAATACGCAAGCACGGCACTTTGATCTTGCCACCTTGTTCCAGCAGGGTCTGGCGGTCCTGTTCGTTGTTCTTTGCGTCCTTCAAGGCCACCGGCACATTCAGGCGGTGCAGGGTGCGGCGGGTCTTCACGCAAAACGGGCAGGCGTGGAACTGATACAGCGTCAATTCCTTGGCCGCCGCATTCACCTGTGCCTGTTGCTCGGCAGGGCGCTGCTTTTTGCGTGGGCGGGTCAGGAAATCGCCCGCGATGATGATTTGGCCGAGGCCCACTCGAAGTGCTTTGACGAACATGGCTGAAACCTCTTGCCCATGAAGAAGGGGCCGCAGCTTACAGGAATTCTGCAGGCGAAAAAAAACCGGCGATGAACGCCGGCCTTTTCCTACACAGCCTGTTACTTGATCAGGCTGAGGAATTCGCTGCGGGTTGCCGCGTTTTCGCGGAACTCACCCAGCATCACCGAGGTGATCATCGACGAATTCTGTTTCTCGACACCGCGCATCATCATGCACATGTGCTTGGCCTCGATCACCACCGCCACGCCCAGGGCGCCGGTCACTTGCATCACCGCATCGGCGATCTGACGGCTGAGGTTTTCCTGGATCTGCAGGCGGCGCGCGTACATATCGACAATCCGCGCGACCTTGGACAGGCCCAGCACTTTGCCGCTTGGGATGTACGCGACGTGGGCCTTGCCGATGAACGGCAGCAGGTGGTGTTCGCACAGCGAGTACAACTCGATGTCCTTGACCAGCACCATTTCGCTGTTGTCGGAGCTGAACAAGGCACCGTTGGTGACTTCTTCCAGTGTCTGTTCATAACCGCGGCAGAGGTACTGCATCGCCTTGGCGGCACGTTTTGGCGTGTCTAGCAGACCCTCGCGGGAAACGTCCTCGCCGAGTTGGCCGAGGATCGCGGTGTAATTCTGTTCCAGGGACATGAAACTACCTGTGGGATTTTCGCAAAGCGCAAGGTTACGGTGGCCGGCACATCGCTGCAAGCCTGACGATGGCACTTGTTACTCGTCGCGCCCTTCCATCATGGTGCGCTTGAGCATCACATACACCGCACCCGCGCCGCCGTGGCGGGCCTGGCACGAGGTAAAACCCAGTACCTGGGCATGTTGGCGCAGCCAGGTGTTGACATGACTCTTGATCATTGGGCGTTTGCCGTCCAGCCGCACAGCCTTGCCGTGGGTGACGCGCACGCAGCGGATTTCAAATTTGGTCGCTTCGGCGAGAAAGGCCCACAGGGTTTCGCGGGCTTTTTCCACGGTCATGCCGTGCAGGTCGAGGCTGCCTTCGAACGGGATCTGGCCGACCTTGAGCTTGCGCATCTGGCTTTCCTGCACACCGTCGCGGGCCCACATCAGCTCGTCTTCGGGCCCGACGTCGATCACGAACTGGTCCGACAGGCCATCCACGGTGGTGGCGTCGGTGCGCACGGTAGCAGCCTGGCGCAGCTTGGCGATCTGCGCCCGGTCGGCCTTGGGTTTGCCGGTATCGGCGCGGTCGTGCTTGATCGGCTTGACGCCGCGCAGCTCGTTTTTGAACAGGGAAAAATCGTCGTCTTGCATGTCAGCCTCCGCGAAGGGCGGGCAGTTTACCTAAATCGCGGCGGCCAGGGCGCAGGAAACGCTATCCAAGCGCCATCAGTCGTGCTTTTTCATGAGGTGAGAGGCGATGTTCAGTGACAGGGGTTGGCGCATTTTCCGACGGCTGCGCCGCCACAACCACACGCCCAGCCACAGCACCAGCAGCCCGATCACCAACAGGATAGCCGAGCCGCCAGGGCTGGCATTCAGTTCGCCAAGCGCTGGCGAATGGCCCAGCAAACCGGCACCACCAGCGCCGATCATCAACACGCCAACAATCGCCAGTAGCGCGGCAAAACCGGCTACCAGGCGCAGACGCCAGTTGCTCGGGCCCTTGGGGCGCAAGCGACGAGCATCAAAACCATCGGATATCTTCATTCCGACCTTTCCTCCAGGGTATCGGCCCTTCGACCGGACAATACACAGGTTGTTCCGGGAGCAGAGGTAAATGCGCCAAATGAAAGGGCTTTGCGGATGAGCGGGGCAATAAACACTGCCGCGCCGCTCATCAGAAGGGCGATCAGATCAGATCTTTGGTCAGCGCCAAGGTGGCGAAGTTGTCAGCCATGATGGCCATTTCGGTCTGTTGCACATGTTCGGCGCTGAGGATGCCGCCTTTGTAAGGCAAGTCACGGGTGGCGCAGGCGTCTTCCACCAGGGTGCAGCGAAAGCCCAGGTTCTTGGCGGCACGCACGGTGGTGCTGACGCTGGAGTGGCTCATGAAACCGCAGACGATCAGGTCGAGGGAACCGAGGTCCTGCAAGTGTTTCTCCAGGCCGGTGCCGTGAAAGGCGCTGGGTAGCAGCTTGCCGATGATGGTTTCGTCAGCCATGGGCTCCAGGCCGGGAATGAATTCGCCGCGCTCGCCCTGGGGGTCGAACAGGCCACCGACGGTACCCAAGTGACGCACATGCACAATCGGGCGCCCGGCGTTACGCGCTGATGATACAAGCTGCTTGATATTGCTGACGGCTGCGTCCATGCCCGAAAGGGCGAGCGGGCCGCTGAGGTATTCCTTCTGGGCGTCGATGATCACGAGGGTCGCATGGCTGAGGTTGGCTGCTGCGTAACCGCGACCGCTGAGTTGAAACATCGTCTTTGGAACGGACATTCTGGGGCTCCTGTGAGGGGGGCTTTTGCGACATTGTCCACTGGCTGAGCGGTTCTGTGAATCGCTACCATCGTAAGGTACGCCGTTGTTGACGTGCAGCGATGTCAAGAGGTGGGTCTGTTTGGCGCAATGATGGCAATTTGGATGAAATCCGACAGGTGGTGAAGGCTTTTCGTACATCGTCGGTACAGGCGAAGGCTGTTAGAATCGCCAGTCGTTTTTTCCAGGAGTCTGCCCCCGTGATCACTTCCCGCCTGCGCACCTTGCGCGACCACATCCGTTGGGCTGTCAGCCGTTTCCATGGGGAAGACCTGTTTTTCGGCCATGGTACTGACAATGCCTGGGACGAAGCGCGCCAATTGGTGCTCGGTGCCTTGCATCTGCCGTGGGAAATCGCCGACAGCTACTTGGACTGCAACTTGGAAGAAGAGGAAATCTCTCACGTGCAGCGCTTGTTGCATCGCCGTATTCACGAGCGTGTTCCTACCGCCTATCTATTGAAAGAAGCCTGGTTCTGCGGCATGTCGTTTATCGTAGACGAGCGTGTGTTGATCCCACGTTCACCGATTGGCGAACTGATCGAAAACCGCTTCGAACCCTGGCTGGCCCAACCGCCAGCCCGCATTCTCGACCTGTGCACCGGCTCTGGCTGCATCGGTATTGCCTGCGCCTACGAGTTCCAGGACGCCGAAGTGGTGCTGGGCGACCTTTCGTTCGAAGCGCTGGAAGTGGCCAACCAGAACATCGAGCGCCATGGCGTCGACGAGCGCGTGTACACCGTGCAAGGCGACGGCTTTGACGGCCTGCCGGGCCAGCGCTTTGACCTGATCGTGTCCAACCCACCGTACGTGGATGCCGAAGACTTCGCCGACATGCCCGACGAGTACCAGCACGAACCTGAGCTGGGCCTGGCCTGCGGCGATGACGGCTTGAACCTGGTACGGCGCATGCTGGCCGAGGCTGCGGACCACTTGACCGAGAAGGGCTTGCTGATTGTTGAAGTGGGCAACAGCCAGGTTCACGTCGAGGCGCTGTACCCGGAAGTGGATTTTGCCTGGCTGGACTTCCAGCGGGGTGGGCATGGGGTGTTCATGCTGACAGCGCAACAGTGCCGCCAGCATCAGGCTGTCTTCGCCGCGAGGGTCTAGTCGACCTCACTGACGAAATGCAGTAAATGTGGGAGCGGGCTTGCTCGCGAATGCGGTGGATCAGTTACAGATGGGTTGGCTGACCCACTGCATTCGCGAGCAAGCCCGCTCCCACATTTTGATAGCATTTCAATCCATTAGCGGTGCGTGGCAATCCAGATCAACAACCCCGCCTGAAATACCGTAAACGCCACCAGGCACGTGATGGTGAAGCGTAGCCCGCTGTCCTCACGTTTGAACTTGGTGACCTTTTCCTCTTCCTTGCGCAACTTCACTTCGTGCTCTGCCAAGTTATGCTCGGCCTGTTGCAGCATTTGCGCGGCTTCCAGAATCTCGACGAACTGCACCTTCTCGGTGTTCCAGCTGTCGAGCACATCACTGACCTTGCCTGGTTGCACATTGCCCTTCAGGTGCTGCACGTCAGCGTAGGCAACATCAAAGCCCTGGATGCGTAGGAAGTGGTCACGGCGCAGGCGCGTGGCTTCGTTCAATGCGTCCTTGTTGGCGAGGTCGACGCCGTCGACACGGTAGTGCGACCACTTCTTTTTCGCCCACGCTGCTCCTTGGGCCACCAGGAAGCGCCCGAGGCCTCGGTTGGCCGGTTCGATTTCCAGGCTGATACCGGGCCCAAAATGCACGCGGTGCGCATCATGGTCGACCCAGATATCCAAGTGATTCTGCTCGCGCCGCACCCGTTGGCCCGGCAGCTGAATGACCATGCGCAGCAGGCTGTGGTGCTTGTCGTTGCGCTCGGCATAGCCAAACTGCACGAACCGCAACGGCCGCACGCCGGTGGCACGGTCAGTGGCCAACGGCGCCAGGCGCAGCATCTTGAAATGCTCGGCCTGGACATCCGCCCACGGCAGGGGCGCCGCGTCGACGGCCTCGGTTTTTTCAGCCGGGGTTTCGGCGGTGGGTTCCGGTGTTGCTTCAGTGGTTGTCATGCGGCGCGATCCTGTCCAAGCCCTGCAAGTCGACAGTCTTTTTACTGTCGACTCTGGGCTTATCGGCCGGTTTCTCTAGGACTGGAGCTAAATTGTCGCTTAACGGGGTTGAAGTCCGTCGATAAAACGCACCAGGCGTTCACCCAACTCGGCGGCGAGGGGCAGTTGCGGGTCGTTGTAGGACGCCAACTGTTGTTTCACATCGTTAGGGATGATACGCATCACGTGGTTCATGCCTTCGATCACCGCCAAGTGGGCATCGGGCTTGGCCATTTTCAGTTGGCGAGCATCGCCCACACCGACCTGGATATCATTGGTGCCCTGGACGATCAGCGCGGGCATACGCAGCTTGGCGAAGGCGGCTGACGGATCTGCACGAAACAGGCTGATCAGATACGGCTGCACACTCGGTCGGAAAATGCCCTCCAGCGGGCCAGGCACATCGGCATCCACTTGGCCGGCCTTGAGGCGATCGAGGATTTGATTGCTGCGCAGCAGCAGGGCAGGGGGCAGATGATCAGCCAGTTGCTGGCGGATCACCTCGTCCACCGGGCGGGCACTGCCGGACAGGGAAATCACGCCGGCAGGCTCCAGCTGTGGCGCCGCGAGGGCGGCAACCAAGGCGCCTTCACTGTGACCGAGCACGATCAGCGGCCCCATGCGTTTATCGGATTTGAGCAGCTTGCCCCAAGCCACGGCGTCAGCCACGTAGGCGTCGAGCGTCAGGTTGCGTTCGTCGGGGGTGGCCGCCAGGCTGGCGGCGACGCCGCGCTTGTCGTACCGCACGCTGGCGATGTTATGCCGGGCCAACACCCAGGCAAGTCGCTTGAGGCTGTCGTTGCGCGCACCGTCGGCGCTGTTGCCGTTGCGGTCGGTGGGGCCTGAGCCGGCGATGATCAGCACGACCGGCACCGGTTTGTCGGATTGCGGCAGTAGTAACGAGCCAAACAACGTGCCGCTGCCGGTGTCCAGGCTGATAGGGCGCTGCAGCACGACGGGGGATGCGGCCTGGGCCACAGCGGTAAACAAGGTAAGGGTAAACAGTAAAACTCGCAGCATCATCGCGCCATCATTCGGGAGGTGCCAGTTGGACCAATGTCTACCGGTAAGGTTTCGAGGATGAACTAGTCGGTTGGCCCGCGTATACTGGCGCGCTTGGTTATCACCTCTGAGTGATTACAACTGATTTCACGGAGCGCCCTGCATGTCCGGCAATACCTTCGGCAAGCTGTTCACTGTCACCACCGCGGGCGAAAGCCATGGTCCGGCGTTGGTCGCCATTGTCGACGGCTGCCCGCCTGGCCTCGAGCTGTCCCTGGAAGACCTGCAGCGTGACCTCGACCGCCGCAAGCCCGGCACCAGCCGCCACACTACCCAGCGCCAGGAGCCCGACGAAGTCGAGATCCTCTCCGGCGTATTCGAAGGCCGCACCACCGGTTGCGCCATCGGCCTGTTGATCCGCAACACCGACCAGAAGTCCAAGGACTACTCGGCGATCAAGGATCTGTTCCGACCGGCCCATGCCGACTACACCTACCACCACAAATACGGTGAACGCGACTACCGTGGCGGTGGCCGCAGCTCGGCCCGCGAAACCGCAATGCGCGTAGCCGCCGGTGCCATCGCCAAGAAATACCTGGCGACCCAAGGCATCGTGATCCGTGGCTACATGAGCCAATTGGGTCCCATCGAAATCCCGTTCAAGACCTGGGACAGCGTGGAAGACAATGCCTTTTTCAGCCCTGACCCGGACAAAGTGCCTGAACTGGAAGCCTACATGGACCAGTTGCGCCGTGACCAAGACTCTGTCGGCGCCAAGATCACCGTGGTCGCCGAAGGCGTGAAACCGGGCCTGGGCGAGCCGATCTTCGACCGCCTGGACGCCGAATTGGCCCACGCCTTGATGAGCATCAACGCGGTCAAAGGCGTTGAGATCGGCGCCGGTTTTGCCTGCGTGTCCCAGCGTGGCACTGAGCACCGTGACGAGTTGACCCCGCAAGGTTTCCTCAGCAACAACGCGGGTGGCATCCTCGGCGGGATTTCTTCCGGTCAGCCGATTGTTGCGCACCTGGCGCTCAAGGCCACGTCCAGCATCACCACGCCGGGCCGTTCGATCGATGTGCACGGCAACCCGGTGGACGTGATCACCAAGGGCCGCCACGACCCTTGCGTCGGCATCCGAGCCACGCCGATTGCCGAGGCAATGATGGCCATCGTGTTGATGGACCACCTGCTGCGCAACCGCGGGCAAAACGCCGACGTTCGCGTGACGACCCCGGTACTGGGCCAATTGTGATTTTCTGGGGCGGGCGGGTTTGTTGCTCGCGCTGGGCTGCGAAGCAGCCCCCCGCATGACCCCCGATCTCCCCTACTGGCGCCTCTCCAGCTTCTACCTCTTCTACTTCGCCCTGCTCGGGGCGACAGCGCCGTTCCTGGCGCTGTACTTCGACCACTTGGGGTTCTCCAGTGCGCGCATTGGCGAGCTGGTGGCCATCCCCATGCTGATGCGTTGCGTGGCCCCCAACCTGTGGGGCTGGCTAGGCGATTACACCGGCCGCCGCCTGGCCATCGTGCGGTTTGGCGCGGTGTGCACCCTGATGAGTTTTGCGCTGATCTTCGTCAGCAAGACCTACGCCTGGCTGGCATTGGTGATGGCCTTGCATGCGTTCTTCTGGCATGCGGTGCTGCCGCAATTTGAAGTGATCACCCTGGCGCACCTGCAAAAGCAGACATCGCGCTACAGCCAGATCCGCCTATGGGGCTCCATCGGCTTTATCCTCACGGTAGTGATCATGGGCCGCCTGTTCGATTGGCTGAGCCTGGACATTTACCCGGTGGTGGTCGTGGTGATCATGGCGGGCATCATCGGTGCCAGCCTGTGGGTGCCGAACGCGCAGCCCGCTAGCCATGGCAATCGCCTGGCCGGTGGAGGCTTTCTCAAGCAACTACGCAGCCCCGGTGTCTTGGCGTTTTACGCCTGCGTGGCGTTGATGCAAATGAGCCATGGCCCGTATTACACCTTCCTGACGTTGCACCTCGAGCATTTGGGCTACAGCCGTGGCGTGATCGGCATGCTGTGGGCCTTGGGCGTGGTGGCCGAAGTGCTGATGTTCCTGGGCATGAGCCGCATCCTCACGCGCTTTTCGGTGCGCCGGGTGCTGCTGGCCAGTTTTCTGTTGGCGGCGTTGCGTTGGCTGTTGCTGGGTGCATTCGCAGATTTACTCTGGGTGCTGTTGCTGGCGCAAGTGCTGCACGCGGCAACCTTCGCCAGCTTTCATGCCGCAGCGATTGCCTTTGTGCAACGCAGTTTTGGCGCGAAACAACAAGGCCAGGGCCAGGCGCTCTACGCTGCCCTGGCCGGTACCGGCGGCGCGTTGGGCGCGCTGTATTCGGGTTACAGCTGGAACCTGTTGGGGCCAACCCTGACATTCAGCATCGCCAGCGTCGCGGCCCTGGCCGCCGCCGTTATCATCGGTTTTCGATTGCACGAGCAGAACCAAGGAACCCCTCAATGAGTTATGTCGCCGTCTACTCCGTCGCTACACCGGATACCCCGAACAAGGTCCTGACCCATTTCGACGATATCGTTTCGACTCTGGCCGAGCACGGCGTACGTTTTGAACGCTGGCAGCCGAGTCCGATCGAGAAGGGCGCCAGCGATGAACAAATGATTGCCGCTTACCAGACGCAGATTGACGCTCTTGGCTATAAAACCGTGGACGTGCTCCGTGTCACCAGTGATCAGTCTCAGCATGCTGAACTGCGCGAGCAATACTTGGATGAGCGTCGCTACAGTGCGGATGAAGTCCGGTTTTTCATTGCGGGCCAAGGCCTTTTCAGCCTGCATATCGGCGACTACGTGTATGCCGTGCGGTGTGAAAAAAATGACCTGTTGGTAGTCCCGGCAGGTATCGCACATTGGTTTGATATGGGCGAGAACCCACATTTCGTCGCATTGCGTCTATTCAATACGGCGCAAGAGCAGGTGCCAGTGTTTACGGAAGACGATATTGCTCGGCGTTTTCCGGGATTGGACGACTAATCGCGAAGTATCCAAAACTTCAATCCCTGCATGTTTGAAGATGCTGTGGGAAGAAACCTAAAAGTCCGTAGGGTGCGGATGTTTATGATCTGCCCTGCGCCTTAGCTCCATTCGTTATGTAACTCTCTGCGGCATCAACGTTTATATCACCTGTCAATAGGAGGAATCCGAAGGGTGATAAAGCGCTAGCTAATAAAAAGGAGAGAACCTAATGAAAGGCCCCAAGGACTCGTTTCTTCCGCATTATTCCGTGCCCAATGCGGTCAGGCGACGCCTGAGCCTGTCGGGTAAGCCCTTGACCCCTGCGGAGCTGGAAATATTGCGTTGGGCTGTAGAGGGCAAGACTGTCTGGGAAATTAGCCAGATTCGCGCGACCTCAGAAGCCACGGTTAAATTCCATCTGCGTAATATCTACGGAAAACTAGAAGTCTCCAACCGCGTGCAGGCGATGAACGAAGCGGCGCGACGGGGCCTGTGCTGAACCACAAAAAAGGGCCGCGACGCTTAAAGCGTCGCGGCCCTTTTTAACGTCTTGTGTTTAAGCCGAATGATAGGTCGGCAGCGCAAAGCGATTCTGGCTTTGCAGCATCGAAATCTGCGGCAACTCGCTGGCTTGTTCGGCCAAGTCACGGCGAATGGCGCTGATGACCCAAGTCAGTTGGTCAGCGGTATGCAGCTGTTGATACGAGATTGAGCGCTTGACCTGCTTGCCTTCGCTGTTGCGCAGGGTCAACAGAATCCCACCGTCTGGACGTGGTTGGGTGGTGACGTCGTAGTTGGAAAATACAGAAGCGAATTTATCTTGGATCAGGCTCATGTCTATCAGCTCCGTTGGCTCAAGTTGGCAAGCATGGAGTGATAGGTGCAGTGATTGTGCCAGCTATTGGTTTCTATAAAAATCGTTATAAATCAGCAGCTTGAAAAAATAACGAATTTTCGGTTTCGTGCATTTTGCATGAGTGGCCATCATGCATCCTGCATTTTGCGCTACTCGACCCAAGTGGTTTGGCGTGCCGATATCCATAAAGACTTCCTTTAGGCGGCTTAATTCCTTTTTTCAGCGGTCGTCCTTCGGGATACAAAACATTTCAAATCCTGCGTGTACAGCCGAAGAGGGGCTGACGTATTTTCCTGCAAGACATATCGAACAATAAGAAAAAGGATGTTCCCATGAGCCACCCACAAAACGACATGATCACCTGGGGCATGATGCTGCGTAAGGTGCCCACCATTGTTCGCGCGCTGCCACGGGTTGTGCGCGGCATGCGCGCCGCCAACGTCACTGACCCTGCGCAGTCTTGTGGCCTGGGCTGGCACTTTGAGCAGGCCACCCAGCGCAACCCCGACGGTGCCGCATTGCTGTATGGCGATCGCGTGCTCAGCTACCGCGAAGCCAACCAGCAGGCCAACCGCATTGCCCACCACCTGCAAGCCCAAGGCATCGCCAAGGGCGACGTGGTGGCGCTGTTTATCGAAAACCGCCCGGAACTGCTGCTCAATGTATTGGCCGTGGCCAAGCTGGGTGGCATCTGCGCCATGCTCAACACCGCGCAAACTCAAGGCGCGCTGGTGCACAGTCTGAACCTGGTGAGTCCGGTGGCAATTGTGGTCGGCGCAGAATTGGTGGCGGCCTATGCCGCGGTGCGTGATCAAGTGAGCATTCGCGCAGAGCGCACCTGGTTCGTCGCCGATCAACAGGCCGGCGCAGTGCCCGAAGGGTATAGCGACCTGCTGGCTGACAGCGCCGAGTGCCCGGTGGAAAACCCGGCCAGCACCGCGCAGATCTTCTTCAACGACCCTTGCTTCTATATCTACACCTCCGGCACCACCGGCCTGCCCAAGGCCGGCATCATGAAACATGGCCGTTGGACCAAGACGGCGGTGAGCTTCGGCAGCATCGCTCTGGACATGGGCCCGGAAGATGTCCTGTATTGCACGTTGCCGCTGTATCACGCCACGGGCCTTTGCGTGTGCTGGGGCTCGGCGATTGTTGGTGCATCGGGGTTCGCTATTCGGCGCAAGTTCAGCGCCAGCCAGTTTTGGGACGATGCGCGCAAGTTCAAGGCGACCACCTTGGGTTATGTCGGCGAACTGTGCCGCTACCTGCTCGACCAGCCGCCGAGTGCAAGCGACCGCGACAATCGAGTGACCAAGATGGTCGGCAACGGCCTGCGCCCTGGAGTGTGGGCGCAGTTCAAGGCGCGTTACGGTGTCGAGCATATCTGTGAGCTGTACGCCGCCAGCGATGGCAATATCGGCTTCACCAACATATTGAATTTCGACAATACCGTAGGCTTCTGCCTGCAGCATTGGGCGTTGGTGGACTACGCCCACGACAACGGCGAGCCGCTGCGTGGCAGTGATGGTTTCATGCGCAAGGTGCAGACGGGCGGGCAGGGCCTGCTGCTCGCCAGGATCGATGAGAAATCGCCCTTCGACGGCTACACCGACCCGGAAAAGAACCGCAAGGTGATCCTCACTGACGTGTTCGAGAAGGGCGACCGCTACTTCAATACCGGTGACCTGGTGCGCAGTATCGGTTTCGGCCATGCGCAATTTGTTGATCGCTTGGGGGATACCTATCGCTGGAAAGGTGAAAACGTCTCCACCACCGAAGTGGAAAACGTCCTGCTGCAACACCCGCAAATTGCCGAAGTCGTGGCCTATGGCGTGGAAATCGAAAACACCAACGGCCGCGCCGGTATGGTCGCCATCACCCCAAGCGAATCCCTGGCCGCCCTGGATATGCGCGAGCTGCTGCAATTTGCGCACGGCCAGTTGCCGCACTATGCGGTGCCGCTGTTCCTGCGCATCAAGGTGAAGATGGAAACCACGGGCACGTTCAAGTACCAGAAAGTGCGGCTCAAGGAAGAGGCGTTCGATCCGGAAAAAGCCGGTAACGATCCGGTGTACGCCTGGTTGCCGGGGTCGGACTGCTATGTGCCGGTGACCGATGAATTGATGGCGCAGATCCAGGGCGGTCACTTTCGTTATTAACTGCAGCGTTATTGATTCTGCCTATGGGCACTTTTGACAAAAAAGCCATGACATGTGGGAACTCCCTCGCGACACTGGGCGCCATATAAAGGACCAGACAAGGAGCCCCCACATGTCAGACCAAGCCAAACAAATGACCGAAGACGAAGCCGCCGAATTTGCCGAGCAGGTTTTCGACGTGGCCCGCCGAGGCGACGCAGCCATGCTTGCAGCGCTGTTGGCCAAAGGCCTGCCGGCGAACTTTCGCAATCACAATGGCGACACCTTGCTGATGCTCGCGGCCTACCATGGCCACGCCGAAGCGGTAAAAGTGTTGCTGGAATTCAAGGCCGACCCTCTGATCGCTAACGACAAGAACCAGTTGCCGATTGCCGGCGCAGCGTTCAAGGGCAACCTCGACGTGGTCACGGCGCTGATCGAAGGCGGGGCGCCGGTGGATGCAGCGTCGTCCGATGGCCGTACGGCGTTGATGATGGCAGCAATGTTCAACCGCGTGGAAATGCTCGATTACCTGCTCGGCCAGGGCGCCAACCCCAAGGCTGTTGATGCCCAGGGCGCAACCGCATTGGCGGCGGCGCAGACCATGGGCGCAGTGGATACGGCGGCGAAGTTGCAGAAACTGGTGTAGGCTTTGCGCCCTCAAAAACCAGCCCGCCACAGGATCGCCCCATGAAAACCGCCCTCGTCGAACTCATCAGCAAAATCAGCGCCGGCGTCATGGGCGAAGACGAAGTGGCGCGCATCGCCACTGAGGCGGCCCAGGCCTACGCGGACCCTGTGGCGTTTCTGGCGGCCAATCCGGATATCAACTACGACGACACATTCCCGATCCCACTGGGTGAGTGGGTGGTGGTTGGCAGCCTGCCGGACACGGTACTGTTCCAGGCCGATACCTATGGCGACCTGTTTGCGCAGATCGTGGCGTCGTTCGGTCCCGGCGTCGCGTTCAATCTCAAACCCAAGCAACTGGCCAAGACCGAAGACCTCACTGCGCTGAACCGCATCCAGATCCAGATGAGCGCCCTCAGCCCGGAAGATGGCGGTTATGTGCTGCTGGACTTCAGCCAATTGCTGGATGACGAGATTCAGGCCGTGCTGGTGTACGGCAATGACCTGCCGCGCGTATTGGAGCTGTGCGCCGAAGTGGGCATCAAGGGCGAGCCATCGCTGGAAGCGCTGCGAATCGCCCTACACGTTTGAAATAAAACGGAACCCACGCCAGGGCTGACTATCCTACAAGTGCATGCCCTCACTTTAGGAGCGACACCATGGGTTCCACCTTTAATGGCTTGATCGGGCTGATCATCCTGGCGCTGGATATCTGGGCCATCATCAATGTGTTTAAAAGCGGCGCGAGCACGGGCGCCAAAGTCTTGTGGATCCTCTTGATCCTGCTGTTGCCGGTGCTGGGCCTGATTATCTGGGCAATTGCCGGGCCGCGAGGCAACGTGCGGATCTGAGTGTTTCATTGATTCCAATGTGAACGCATTCCCAATGTGGGAGCGGGCTTGCTCGCGAATTCGGTGTATCAGTCACAGAGGTGTTGGCTGACCCACTGCATTCGCGAGCAAGCCCGCTCCCACATTCACTTTCGGTGAGCCTTGAAGATTTGTGTGTCGAAATATTCGCTGCACAGAATTTTCACAACTCGTTTCGGATAATTCCCACGCTTCGTTTCCTGGTCGGAAAAGTCTTTTTTTCGCTATGGAATACATCATCAAGCGCCTCTAACCCTCAGTAATCAATAGCGTTGCTGACAGTGATGGGGCACCATTCGCGCCAAAGCGCTGCCTCTCTGTTCCTACACGCTTAAGTGTGGGTAGGATGCCGCTGCAATATTTCGATACTTAAACTTCCAATGGGTCCTGAAACGACATGGCAAACCCGGACGCCCTGAATCAGCAGCGAGCTTCTAATCGCCTGCTGCAACCGACCGTCAAATCCCATCTGGCATACACGCTGCTCTGCGCGCTGGTCATGATGGTGATGTTCTCCCTGCTGCGCCTGGCGCTGCTGGTCTACAACCGCGAGATGATCCTCGACACGCCGGCCTCGACCTTCCTTGAAGCGTTTGCCAACGGCACGCGCTTTGACATCCGCTTTGTGATGTACGCGCTGGTTCCGCTGCTGCTGGCACTGTTCAGCGTTCGGGCCATGGCGGCACGTGGCTTCTTTCGTTTCTGGTTGACCATTGCCTCCAGCATTGCCCTGTTCCTGGGCCTGATGGAAATGGACTTCTACCGTGAGTTTCACCAGCGCCTCAACGGCCTGGTGTTCCAGTACGTAAAGGAAGACCCGAAAACCGTGATGAGCATGCTCTGGTACGGTTTCCCGGTGGTGCGCTACCTGCTGGCCTGGGCCGTAGGTACGCTGATCCTGAGCATTGCGTTCAAAGGCGCCGACCGCGCCACGCGGCCGCGTGGCCCGTTCAGCGGTGGCAGCATCGGCACCCGCCAGGTTGCGCCGTGGTACATGCGCAGCGCGGTGTTCGTGGTCTGCTTGCTGGTTGCCGTGGTTGCCATCCGTGGCACCCTGCGCCAAGGCCCGCCATTGCGTTGGGGTGATGTCTACACCACCGACTCGAACTTCGCCAACCAGTTGGGCCTCAATGGCACTTTGTCGTTGATCGCGGCGGCCAAGTCGCGTTTCTCCGAGGACCGTTCCAACGTCTGGAAAGCCACCCTGGATCAACCGCTGGCCACCCAGACCGTGCGTGACATGCTGGTGCTGCCGCAAGAGAAACTGGTGGATGCCGATATCGCCGCCGTGCGCCGTGACTACACGCCACCGGCCGAGAAGACCCTGCCGATCAAGAACGTGGTCGTGATCCTGATGGAGAGCTTTGCAGGTCACTCGGTAGGCGCCTTGGGTCGTCCGGGCAACATCACGCCGTACTTCGACAAACTGTCCAAGGAAGGCCTGCTGTTCGACCGCTTCTTCTCTAACGGCACCCATACCCACCAGGGTATGTTCGCCACCATGGCGTGCTTCCCGAACCTGCCGGGCTTCGAATACCTGATGCAGACCCCGGAAGGCAGCCACAAGCTGTCGGGCCTGCCGCAGTTGCTCAGCACGCGCAAGTTTGACGACGTGTATGTCTACAACGGCGACTTCGCCTGGGACAACCAGTCGGGCTTCTTCAGCAACCAGGGCATGACCAACTTCATTGGTCGAAATGACTTCGTCAACCCGGTGTTCTCCGACCCGACGTGGGGTGTGTCCGACCAGGACATGTTCAACCGTGGCCTGGAAGAGTTGAAGGCGCGTGAAGGCGGCAAGCCGTTCTACGCGCTGCTGCAAACCCTGTCCAACCACACGCCGTACGCCTTGCCGACCCCATTGCCGGTCGAGAAAGTCACCGACCGTGGCAGCCTCAACGAGCATTTGACGGCGATGCGCTACTCCGACTGGGCCCTGGGCCAGTTCTTTGAAAAGGCCCGCAAGGAGCCGTACTTCAAGGAAACCTTGTTCGTGATCGTGGGTGACCACGGCTTCGGCAACGAGCAACAAATCACCGAGATGGACCTGGGGCGCTTCAACGTGCCGATGCTGATGATTGCACCGGGCATGCAGGAGAAGTTCGGCGAGCGTGACCACACCGTGGGTACGCAGATCGACATCGTGCCGACCATCATGGGCCGCCTCGGTGGCGACACCCTGCACCAGTGCTGGGGCCGTGACTTGCTGAACCTGCCGGAAGGCGACAAGGGCTTTGGCGTGATCAAGCCGTCGGGCAGCGATCAGACCGTGGCGCTGGTGACAGCAGACCGCATTCTGGTACTGCCCAAGGAAATGCCGCCGAAACTGTGGGAATACGAACTGGGCGCCAACCCTACCGGCAAGGTGATTCCTGATTCGCCGGACGAGGCGGCGCTGAAGCAGAAGCTTGAGTCGTTCTTGCAAACAGCTACCAAGAGCCTGTTGGACAACACCGCTGGTGTGGTTAATGGCAAGCCGGACTAACTAACCGGCAATAAAAAAGAGGCCTTTATAGGCCTCTTTTTTTTGCGCTGTCTTTTATATCCGACCGAGCAACAACAGCACCAACAGAACAACCAGTACAACCCCGAGGATACCTGACGGGCCATAACCCCAGTTACGGGAGTGCGGGAATACCGGCAGGCCACCGACCAGCAGGAGGATCAGGATAATGATCAGAATGAGGCTCATGGTTTTTTTCCTTATAGGCCTTCTGCAAGACCGGTTATTCAACGATAGGCCCGTAAGATAATTACGGACGCCTTACCAACTCCGACTGTGCGCACTCGTGGAAAATTCCAAGTTTTTTTAAAGCATTTTGCAAACATGCTTATTTCTTTTAATTCGCTCGCATTACGGACGGCCTAGTTGCAAAAGATTGAACTTAGGTCATAGGAGAGCATCCGACCCGCCCGCGGGTTTGCCTGGGGCATTCATCACCCTGATGGTGCGTGGGTGCAGGAAAAACCTTCGCTACACTGCCGATCACTTCTACCGTGAACCACAAGGCTACTTCCTATGCAAAATCGCATGATGATCACTGGCGCCGGGTCCGGCCTGGGTCGTGAAATCGCCCTGCGCTGGGCCCGCGAGGGTTGGCAGTTGGCGTTGTCTGACGTCAGTGAGGCAGGCCTGCAGGAAACCCTCAAATTGGTTCGCGAAGCAGGTGGCGATGGTTTTACCCAGCGCTGTGATGTGCGCGATTACAGCCAGCTCACTGCGTTTGCCCAAGCCTGTGAGGTCAAGCTCGGTGGCATCGATGTGATCGTCAACAATGCCGGCGTGGCTTCGGGCGGGTTCTTCGCCGAGCTGTCCCTGGAGGATTGGGACTGGCAGATCGCGATCAACCTGATGGGCGTGGTCAAGGGCTGCAAGGCGTTCCTGCCGCTGCTGGAAAAGAGCAAGGGGCGCATCATCAACATCGCGTCCATGGCGGCACTGATGCAAGGCCCGGCCATGAGCAACTACAACGTGGCCAAGGCTGGCGTGGTGGCGCTGTCGGAAAGTTTGCTGGTGGAGCTCAAGCAACAGGAAGTCGGTGTGCACGTGGTATGCCCATCGTTCTTTCAAACCAACCTGTTGGATTCGTTCCGTGGCCCAACGCCGGCAATGAAAGCCCAGGTCGGCAAGTTGCTGGAAAGCTCGCCGATTTCGGCAGCCGACATCGCTGACTATATTTATCAGCGCGTTGCAGAAGGCGAGTTCATGATCCTGCCTCACGAACAGGGGCGGATGGCCTGGGCATTGAAGCAGAAAAACCCGCAGTTGCTGTATGACGAAATGACCAGCATGGCTGACAAGATGCGGGCGAAGGCTCAGGCGGCCAAAGGCTGAACACAATCTCCGGTTGTACACCGAACAAATGTGGGAGCGGGCTTGCTCGCGAAAGCGATAGTTCAGCCACTTCATGTATGGGCTGACACACCGCATTCGCGAGCAAGCCCGCTCCCACATTTTGATATGCGGTCTGTCAGGGAAGTTACCTATGTGTGTAGGGTTCGTCTGATTTCACCGCAAGCCATTGATGCCTCACACCCCCGGCGCGCATGGTCGAGGTCCTTTCACTGTTAAAAGGACAACCGCCATGCTGGTCTTAAGCCGCGCCGTAGGCGAAGTCATCTCCATTGGCGATGACATCGCCGTGCACATCCTTGAGTTGAACGGTACCCACGTGAAGTTCGGCGTCGAAGCGCCGGTCGGGGTGCACGTCCATCGCGCCGAGGTCTACCAGAAGATCCTCGATCGCCAGGGCGCCACCACCCACCCGGTGCAAGTGCCCAACCTCTAGGCGTCAGTCGAACAGATGCTTGGGCACATCGTGCTTGAGCATCAACTGGCATTGCTCACTTTCCGGGTCGAACACAATCAGTGCCTGGCCTTTGGTCAACGCCTGGCGAACCCGCAGCACGCGGGTTTCCAGGAGCGTGTCATCGCCGTTGTCGGTGCCGTCACGGGTGACGAAGTCTTCGATGAGGCGCGTCAGGGTGTCGACTTCAAGTGCGTCGTAGGGAATCAGCATACAAGCCTCAGGTGTTGGGTCCCGGCGATGCTACTGCGCCGGGGCCCTTGTTACCAGCAGTTGCCAGCGTCAGGACTTCTGGCCGACTAGGCTGTCCACCGACGGCACCCGTGTATCGCTCTCCATCTGCGTCTCATGCTCCAGTTGATGACTGAAACGGTCCAGTGAGCCTTGGGCCGGCTGCGCATCGCTGGCGAACACCGGCGGGCTGAGAATATACGCGCCCAGCAAACGGCTCAGCGCCGCGAGGCTGTCGATGTGAGTGCGTTCGTAGCCATGGGTGGCATCGCATCCGAATGCCAGCAGCGCGGTGCGGATATCGTGGCCCGCGGTCACGGCCGAATGGGCATCGCTGAAGTAGTAACGGAACAGGTCGCGGCGTACCGGCAAGTCGTTATCCGACGCCAGGCGCAGCAAATGCCGGGACAGATGATAGTCATAAGGCCCGCCGGAATCCTGCATGGCCACGCTCACCGCATGCTCGCTGGAATGTTGGCCTGGGGCGACTGGGGCAATGTCGATCCCCACGAACTCACTGACATCCCAAGGCAAGGCGGCGGCAGCGCCACTGCCGGTTTCTTCGGTGATGGTGAACAGCGGATGGCAGTCGATCAGCAGCGGCTCGCCGCTGTCGATGATTGCCTTGAGCGCGGCGAGGAGGGCGGCGACACCGGCTTTGTCATCCAGGTGACGGGCGCTGATATGCCCGCTTTCGGTGAACTCGGGCAGGGGGTCGAAGGCCACATAGTCACCGACGCTGATTCCCAGCGAATCGCAGTCTGCGCGGGTTGCGCAGTAGGCGTCGAGGCGCAGCTCCACGTGGTCCCAGCTCACCGGCATTTCATCCACGGCGGTATTGAAGGCGTGCCCGGACGCCATCAATGGCAACACGCTGCCACGGATCACGCCGTTGTCGGTAAACAGACTGACCCGGCTGCCTTCGGCAAAGCGGCTAGACCAGCAGCCCACGGGCGCCAGGGTCAGGCGGCCGTTGTCCTTGATCGCTCGCACGGCGGCGCCGATGGTGTCCAAGTGCGCGGACACCGCACGGTCCGGGCTGTTTTTCTGGCCCTTGAGGGTAGCGCGGATGGTGCCGCGCCGGGTCATTTCAAACGGGATGCCGAGTTCTTCCAGGCGCTCGGCGACATAGCGCACGATGGTGTCGGTAAACCCGGTGGGGCTGGGAATGGCGAGCATTTCCAGCAGTACTTTTTGCAGGTAGTTCAGGTCGGGTTCGGGAATGGTTCGGCTCATAAAGACTCCTGTTGGCTTGTAAGGATGTAGTGCCTCTAAAGGCCTCATCGCGGGCAAGCCCGGCTCCCACAGTTAATCGCATTCCAATGTGGGAGCGGGCTTGCCCGCGATGAGGGCAGATCAGGCAACCCACCTCTCAAGCACTTGGCTAACTGTGGGGAAACAACAAATCCACAAACCGCTCAGCCGTCGGCTGCGGTTCATGATTGGCCAATCCGGCCCGTTCGTTGGCTTCGATAAACACATACTCGGGTTGGTCGGCGGCGGGTACCATCAGGTCCAGGCCCACCATCGGGATATCCAGGGCACGGGCGGCGCGTATGGCGGCGTCCACCAGCGTGGGGTGCAAGATCGCGGTGACGTCTTCCAGGCAACCGCCGGTGTGCAGGTTGGCCGTGCGGCGCACAGCCAGGGTTTGGCCACGCGCCAAGATGCTGCTGTAGTCGTAGCCAGCCGCGTGAAGGGTGCGTTGGGTTTCGGCATCGAGGGGGATTTTGCTCTCGCCATCAGTGGCCGCCTGACGGCGACGACTCTGGGCTTCGATCAAGGCGCCGATGGAGTGATGCCCATCGCCGGTGACTTCTGCCGGGCGACGAATCGCAGCCGCGACCACCTCAAAGCCGATCACCAGGATGCGCAGGTCCAACCCTTCGTGAAAGCTCTCCAGCAGCACCCGGCTGTCGAACTGACGAGCCGCCTCAATGGCATGCTGCACCTCTTCAATCGTCTGCAGGTCTACGGCCACGCCCTGGCCTTGCTCACCGTCCAGCGGCTTGACCACGATGCGCTGGTGCTCGTCGAGAAACTCCAGGTTGTCGTCGGCGCTGCCGGCCAATTGCTGCGAGGGCAGTTGCAAACCGGCGGCTTTGAGCACCTTGTGGGTCAGGCTTTTGTCCTGGCACAGGGTCATGCTGATGGCGCTGGTCAAGTCGCTCAAGGACTCACGACAACGCACGCGGCGGCCACCGTGACTCAAGGTGAATAACCCGGCATCCGCGTCATCGACCTGCACATCGATCCCGCGCCGATGGGCTTCCTCGACGATGATCCGTGCATAAGGATTGAACCCTGCCTGTGGGCCGGGGCCGAGAAACAGCGGTTGGTTGATACCGTTTTTGCGCTTGATCGCAAACGTGGTCAGTGCGCGAAAACCGAGCTTGGCATAGAGGTTCTTGGCCTGGCGGTTATCGTGCAGCACCGACAGGTCCAGGTAACTCAGGCCTCGGCTCATGAAGTGCTCCACCAAGTGGCGCACTAGCACTTCACCCACACCGGGGCGGGTGCATTGTGGGTCCACCGCCAGGCACCACAGGCTGCAACCGTTTTCCGGATCGTGAAAGGCTTTCTGATGATTGAGGCCCATCACGCTGCCGATCACCGCGCCGCTGTCCTCGTCTTCCGCCAGCCAATACACCGGACCGCCTTGATGGCGGGGCGTGAGTCGCTCGGCATCGACCGGCAACATGCCGCGTCCTTGATAAAGCTGGTTCACCGCCAGCCAATCCGCCTCGCTTTGGACCCGGCGAATCCGAAAGCCGCGAAATACACGGGTGGCGGGGCGATAGTCGGTGAACCACAAGCGCAGGGTGTCGGACGGATCGAGGAACAACTGCTGCGGGTCGATCCCCAGGATCTGCTGGGGCGCGGCCACATACAACGCGATGTCCCGCTCGCCAGCCTGCTCGTTGAGCAACTCCTGAGCGAGGCTGGCGGGGTCGGGAAATGTATGGCCGATCAACAATCGGCCCCAACCGCAATGCACGGCAATAGGTTCTGCGCCCAGCGGGCTGCCATCTTCGGCCAGGCGAGCTTGCAGGCGTTCGTAGGTCGGCGCTTGGCCCTTGAGCAAACGTTGGCTGTAAGCCGCCGCGAGAGGTTTCATCAATCAGATTCCTTGTTCGCTGAGCCACAGGTTCAGCGCCGCCAGTTGCCACAGCTTGGAGCCGCGCAGTGGGGTCAGTTGGCCCTGCGGGTCGGTGAGCAGGCGGTCAAGCATGGCAGGGTTGAACAGGCCGCGATCCTGGCTGGGGTCCAGCAGCAGTTCGCGCACCCAGTTCAGGGTGTCGCCCTGTAAATGCTTGAGGCCGGGGACCGGAAAGTAGCCTTTCTTGCGGTCGATGACTTCGCTGGGGATCACGCGACGTGCGGCTTCTTTGAGCACTTGCTTACCGCCGTCGGGCAGCTTGAATTTGCCGGGTACGCGGGCCGACAGTTCCACCAGGCGGTAATCCAGGAACGGCGTACGCGCTTCCAGGCCCCAGGCCATGGTCATGTTGTCGACGCGTTTGACCGGGTCGTCCACCAGCATCACCGTGCTGTCCAGGCGCAAGGCTTTGTCCACCGCGGCATCGGCGCCGGGCATGGCGAAATGTTCGCGGACGAAGTCGCCAGCGGCGTCATTGGTCGTCAGCCATTTCGGCGCGACAGTGGCGGCGTAGTCATCGTAGCTGCGGTCGAAAAACGCCTCGCGATAGGCCGCATAAGAGTCGCTGGCGCCGTCCACCTGCGGGTACCAGTGGTAACCGGCGAACAGCTCGTCGGCACCCTGGCCGCTTTGCACCACCTTGCAATGCTTGGCCACTTCCCGCGACAGCAGGTAGAAGGCAATGCAGTCATGGCTGACCATCGGCTCGCTCATGGCGCGGAACGCCGCCGGCAATTGCTCGATGATCTCGCTCTCGGCGATGCGCAATTGGTGGTGACGTGTGCCGTAGTGCTTGGCAATCAGGTCCGAATACTGAAACTCGTTGCCAGCCTCGCCACCGGCGTCTTCGAAACCGATCGAGAAGGTCGACAGATCCTGCACGCCGACTTCACGCAGCAAGCCAACGAGCATGCTCGAATCGACTCCGCCGGAGAGCAGCACGCCCACATCCACCGCCGCACGTTGGCGAATCGCCACGGCTTCGCGGGTGCTGTCGAGAACGCGGTCGGTCCAGTCTTCCAACGTCAGGTTTTTCTCATCCTCATGTGGGCCGTAGGGCAGGGTCCACCACACTTTCTGCTCGGTCTTGCCGCTGGCGTCGATGCGCATCCAGCTGGCTGGCGGCAGTTTTTCGATGCCCGCCAGCAAGGTGCGCGGTGCGGGCACTACGGCGTGGAAGTTCAGGTAGTGGTTGAGCGCCACCGGATCAAGGATCGGGTTGATATCGCCGCCCTTGAGCAGCGCCGGCAGCGCCGAGGCGAAACGCAACCGTTGGCCAGTACGCGACAGGTACAGCGGCTTCACACCGAGACGGTCACGGGCGATAAACAGACGCTGGGCGTCGCGCTCCCAGATGGCAAACGCAAACATGCCGTTGAGCTTGGGCAGCAAGGCTTCGCCCCAGGCGTGGTAGCCCTTGAGCAGCACTTCGGTGTCGCCACCGGAATAGAAGGCGTAGCCCAGGGCTTCCAGCTCTTCTCTCAATTCCGGGAAGTTGTAGATAGCGCCATTGAAGGCCAGGGACAGGCCCAGGTGGGCGTCGACCATCGGTTGGGCCGAGCCGTCCGACAGGTCCATGATTTTCAGGCGTCGGTGGCCCAGGGCAATCGGCCCTTGGGCGTGAAAGCCCCAGGCATCGGGGCCACGAGGGGCCAAGTGGTGGGTGATGCGCTCAATCGCAGCCAGGTCGGCAGGTTGGGCATCGAAACGTAATTCGCCAGCTAATCCGCACATAAATTCCTTACCGGTTTTTCCGTTGGGGAGGGGAAACACTCAATACGCCCCGCAGGGCGCGTACCCAGAAACTGACACGGGGCTATAGCGGGAGTTTTAGATCGATAAGTTATAAGACGAATGACCGCATGCCACGCAGACGTGGCACGGGTTGTATAAACGTGGTGGTAATCGAGTGTCGGTTCAATGCAAATTTCGCGGTCTGGACGGGGCTGAATGCCCCGGTATTTGAATCTGAGTTCAGCGCAGGTGCGCTTATCGTAGCGAGTCATCAATCAATGATTTAAGGATGGCTACGATGACCGAAGCTACTGATTTATATACGCTCACCGAGCCGGTGACCAAGGATGAACTGGACGCTGCTCTACTGGAAATGACCGGCGATCTGGGCAAAGCCCGGGTGCTGCACAACACCTTGCCCGGCTGGATGCTCAACGCGCCCTTACCTGCGTTGACGGCTCTCGAAGACACGTACCGGCGTAGCAATGTCGAACGCCAGAACCTTCAACAACGTTTGAATCGCTTGCAGCCCCTGGACCAGTTCTGTATCGACAAGCTAAGTCGCTACTTGGCCGAAAAGGGGCATCCTGAGCTGGATGTGCGCTGCGACTATTTTGAGCGCCCGCGACGTGACCCGGTGGGCGTGACCTACATCACTGGCCTTTCGATTGAAACGCCGGCCTTGGAAGAACACAGCCTGGTGCTGTCAGCCATGCAAAATTTCTCCGAGGCCGAAGCAAAGCCTGGCGGCTTGCCAGACAAAACCCTGATTCGCGAGGGCGTGCACGATGCCCAGGTCACCGGCATCACCGCGCAGCAATTTGTCGGTTACTGCCGGGCATTAGACCTAGGCAATGCCTATCAGGAGCACGTGCGCGAGGTCTTTGACCTACCGGCTCCAGGTGAGTCGCCGTCGGGGCCCCACTATGCCCAGGCCTTAAGCGACGTGGGGTTCAGCAAGAAAGCCGATATGTTGATCGACCTGCATATGGCCCTGGCCAAGCAGCACATTAGCCAAGCGAACCACACTCGGCTGCTCAATCTGATCAACACCAACATGACGGTGGATTGGGTCGTCAAATCCAAGCCCGACGGCAAGCCCTTGATCTGGCAAGGCTTGAAAATCGCCAAGGCGTGTCTGTGGAGCGTGCTGGTGTTTTCCGAGGACACCTTGGGCGAGTTGGCCGCCAATAAGTTCATCATTTATATGCCCAACGACCCGGCGCGGCCTTGGTTCGAGTACGCGTCGATGGAGAGCTTCAAGCAGTACCTGACCTCCAAATTGAAGGAAAAACCTTACCTGGAGTTTTTTGAGCGTTACCTGGATGAGTTGGAGCGTCTCCAGTTCTTGAGCGACTTTAAAAGTAACCCGGCGTTGGGGGCGTTCGAGAGCATCAGTTCGAAGGGCAACCTCAGTGATTTTTTCTTTCGAAGTTGCGTTGGCAAAATCCAATTGGACGCGCGGGTGCTGGCCGTGCCGACGGCTGATGTGGATGAAGAAGCCCGGCGGAAACGCCTGATGGATTACCTCGACTACGGACTGGACATCTTGAACGTTGCGGGGTTTTTCGTGCCCGTGCTGGGCCAGTTGATGATGGGCGTTGCCATCGGCCAGATGCTCGGGGAGGTGTTCGAGGGTGTGGAAGACTGGAGTCATGGCGACAACGCGGGCGCGGTCAAGCATTTGATCTCAGTGGTGGAGAACATCCTCGCCATGATGGCGTTTGCGGCGGGAGGGCGTGTGGTCGGGGCGCTCAAGCGAAGTCAGACAACGCTGTCGAAGTTTTTTGACGAGTTTGAGGCGGTGCAACTGCCCGATAACAGTGCTCGTCTATGGCGGCCTCGCTTCGAGCATTACCGTCAACCGCAGGGGCTACCGCAGCCTTGGGTGCCCAATAAGCACGGGGTGCATCAGGCGAATGGTCGTTCGTATATTCAGATCAATCGCGCCGCCTATTCCGTCAGCTTTGACTGGGATCTGCGTAAGTGGCGCCTCAACCATCCCAGGCGTTCGACGGCCTATCAGCTGCCGTTGAAACACAACTTGGGCGGTGGCTGGCAGCATATCTTTGAGCGCCCGCATGAGTGGACGGACCCGATCTATAGCCTGCACCGCATTGACCCTACCTTGGCGCAAATACCGTCCGAGGCCCTGCAAAGCATCGCAGCGATCAGCCACATCGACCTAGCCGACCTGCAGCGCTTGGCAATCGATAACAAACCGTTGCCGGAACGGTTTCAGGACACCGTGGCACGGTTCAGGCAGCACGAAAAGGTCCTTGATCTGATTGACGCCCTGGGGCAGGAAGGTCCGCTCAACCCGCATACTGCCCGCACCCAGATGCTGGCCTTGCCGTTGATGCCCGGCTGGCCCAAAGGGCGCTTCTTTGAGCTGCTGGACAGCACGGGCAACCTGTTGGAAAGCCATCCGGACCTGGCGCCCTTCGATTATGAAGACCACAGCATCCATATTACTGAGCAGCAACTCAAGGATGGGCAGGTGCTGGAAACCTTACTCACCGTTTTATCCAAAGCGCAGCGCAATACCTTGCTTGGTGAGACGGTGACGTTGGCAAAGGCCAAGGCGTTGCTCAGAAAGCGGTTGCTGGACACTGTCCGCGGCCAGCACGGCGCGTTGTATCGCAAGCTGTATGAGGATTACAAAAGCGTGCGCTGCGACGAGATGGAGCCACTGTGCACGCGGTTTACCCAATTGCCACGCAACGTAGCCTGGGAGCTGGGCACCAAAGCCTCGTCCCTTGACCGTCGGTATCTGCGTCAGACCCGGCGTATACCGCTGACGTTGGAGCAGCATATCCGTGAGGCGCTGGATCAAATGGCTGAGGATCAGGCCTTGATGGGGTTGTATTGGCCGCCCCTTGCGGATGCCGCGACCCATCGCCTGACGTTTGGGATGCTGGGTCGGTTGGCCCATTGGCCAAAAGACTTATCACTGCAACTGCGTGAAAACAGCCTTACCGGCAAGCTGTTGGAGCAGGCCGGGCCTGATACTGCGTTGGTGCGCCGCACGATCGTACACAATGACCAGGGGGTCCAAGCGTTCAATGAGCAAGGCGCTAGCCTGAACACCCTGGTGAGCGGGCCGGACGCGTTGTTGCAGTCGGTGGTGGATTGCCTGTCGCCGTGGCAGCGCAAAGTGATGAACTTGGTGGGACCGGACCCCGCACAGCGTTTGCGTAGTCAGTTGCGCTTCAAGTCCCAGGATGAGCGCGAGCGCGTGGCGCGGTACCTATGGCCTGAACGGGCCGTTCCTGAAGAGGTTTCGAGCTGTGGTGTGGCGCAGATGGAGCAGGACAAGCCTCCATCCATCGAGTTTGCCCCAGCGCTGGTAAACAAGATGAGGGCGCTGTACCCCTTAGTGAGCGAAGCCGAACGATTAAAGATATTGCGTGACGCGGGCACGGATCACCTTAGTCGGGCCAAAGCGGTTAAAGCATTGGAAGAGCAGTTCGCGCAGCTGCACAAAACGTTGGTGCGCTGGACCAGGGAGCGCCCCGAGTTTACACATGGAGAGGCGCCACCACGGGACCGGCGGTTGAGTCGTTACCAGGTGCGCCAATCCATTGAGCGGTGCTGGAGTCGGGCGTCTTTCGTGGAGGATAGCGATTTTCAAAAGGTGCCGGGTCTTGAGCTTGACCGCATGCACGTAGGCGAGCTGCCAACATTGCCTGATGGGGTTAATTTTGACCATGTGCAGCAGTTGTCTTTACGCAGTATGAGCCTCAGCGAAGACATATCCGCGTTTCTTAAACACTTTAAAAACCTGCGCGGGCTTGAACTGGCCGACAACAAACTTGCACAAGTCCCTGAAGCGCTGTCTTCGATGCCCATGCTGGAACACCTGAACCTGGCCCGCAACAAACTGAACATGACCGAAGGTACGCGACGCAGGCTCGCCAGTCTGAGTCGGTTGAAGGTCCTCAACCTGGCTGGCAATCCGTTGCGCGATGGCCTTGATGTCTCGGCGCAATCCTCGCTGCGCGAGTTGATTCTGCGTGATTGCCGTTTGACTGAATTTCCTTCGGGTGTCCGGCGTTTACCGCACATGGAGCACCTTGATTTGCGCAGTAATGAGATCAAGGATTTGCCAGCGTGGCTATTTGAGCTGCCTCATCGCTACGCGCGAACGGTCAACTTGCGTGATAACCCAATATCGACCAACAGCCAAATCGCGCTGAGTGCCTATCGCATGCGCTCGGGCGTTGGCATGGGTTACGTTGAAGATAACAACACCCGGATGGATGAGCAGACGGCGCGCCAAGCGTGGCTGGCAGATGAGCGGACCAGCGAGTATGCAGAAAGGGACCTTGCCTGGAGAGCACTGAAAAACGAACCGCGCAGCGACGCGTTATTCAATTTAATGGCCCGCCTGGTTAATACGGCCGATGCGACCAAGGTGCGTGACGATTTGGAGCGGCGTATTTGGCGGGTGTTGGATGCCACCGCTGCGGATGCCAAGTTGCGCGAACGCGTGTTCAACCGAGCAGCAACGCCGATCAACTGTGATGACGCAGCTGCGGCGAGTTTCAGTGACCTTGAGGTGCTGGTCGATATCCACGAAGCCTCGCGCTCAGCGGCGGGCGGGCAGGCGAGTGCAAAATCGCTGCTTGACCTTGCCAAGCGGCTATTTCGCCTGAGCCAAGTGGAAAGCTTTGCCCTTGCCTACAGCAAGAAACACCCCGAGACCGATGGAGTGGAAGTCAGCCTGTTTTTCCGCACACGGTTGGCGCAAAAACTGGAATTGCCAGGGCAGCCCAAACACTTGATCCACGAAGACTTGGCCGGTGTGGCGCCGTCGGACCTGGCCGAGGCGGAAACCGCCGTGAAGAGCGCCGAACTCTCTGCGGCGCTGTTGCAGTACATCGTCAAGGTGCGTTTTTGGATCAACTATTTAAAGCGGACTTCTTCCGATAGGTTTGCCACCGTGTTCAACCCTTTTTTCGAACAGTTGGCGGCGCTCGAAACTAAAGTCCCTGCCATTACCGAGGGGGACTACCTGACACAGTCAAACCTGATCATGGAGGAGAAAGACAAAGCCGAAGCCACAGAAATCGAGCGCCTGACGAAAGAAGAAATGCGCCGGGGCGACACATGCTGAAGCCTCGTCAGCGGCTCACCTTGCAGGCGCCTTGGCTCGAATCAGCGTACGCAGCGCAAACCGATTGGGGTGGCAGGCCTCAGCCACGCTGCGCGGCAGCGGCAATGGCTCGTTATCCAGCCAGGCCGCCAGCAGTTCGCCGCACAACGGTGCGGTGATCAACCCGCGCGAACCGTGGCCGCTGTTGATATACAGGCCGGGCAACCAGGGGCAGGGGGTTTGCGGGACTTGTCGGGCGTCCTTGCCCAGCACGGCGTAGGCCTGATTGAACGTCGCAAGATCGGCCAACGGCCCGACGATGGGCAGGTAGTCGGGGCTGGTGCAGCGGAATGCGGCGCGGCCTTTCAGTTGCTCCGGCGCCAGGCGGTCGGCGCCCAGGCGGTGCAGCAAGTCTTCGGAGATCTCCCGCAGCATCTCCAGGTTGCCGGCGTGTTCGGCGGCGGTGGGCGTGAGGTCGTCGCTTTTGAAGTCGAAACTGGCGCCGAGGGTGTGCTCGCCCAGGCGTGCCGGGGCAACGTAGCCTTCAGCGCAGACCACCGTGGCCAAGGCTTCGCTCGCTTGGGTTTGTGTCAGCCGAGTGATTTGACCGCGAATGCGTTTGAGGGGCAGCTCGGCACTGTCTGGGAAGTGCTTGATGTCGGCGGCGCCTGCCAGTACGACCACACTGGCGCTGGCCAGCAGGGTGTCGCCGTCACGGGCTTGCCACTGCTGGTCGCCCCATTGCAGCTCAACGGCGTTGTGGTGTGTGAGCACCTCGATCAACGGGTGTGCCACGTGCCATTGGCACAGGGCTGGCGGGTGGACCCAACCGCCCTCAGGGAAAAACAACCCGCCTTGTTCCAGCTGGATGCCGGCTTGTAGCTGGGCCTGGTCGCGGTCCAGCAGGTGTAACAGTTCGGGCGCAAAAGCCTCGGCCAACTGCGCCTGACGCTCGGCTTCCTTTGCATTGAAGGCCAGTTGCAGTACGCCGCAATCGTCCCAGTCAACGCCACGGTGCAGGTGCTCCAGCAGCCGGCGGGTGTGGCCGAACCCGCTGAGAATCAACTGGGACAACGCGGTGCCGTGGGCTGACAGCTTAAGGTACAACACGCCCTGGGGATTGCCCGAGGCTTCCTGGGCCAGCGCGGCGTGGCGCTCCAGCAGGCTGACGCGCCAGCCCCGCGCGGCGAGGCTGGCGGCCGTGGCGCAACCGGCCAGACCGCCGCCGATGACCATGGCGTGGCGCTCACCCTTGGTCGTCAGTGGCCGAGCAAACCAGGGTTTAGTCGCAGGCGGTGCAGGTGTTTCGGTTGGCCAGCCAAGGAATTCACCGCGCAGGATCTCCCACTTGTGACCGATACCCGGCGTGCGCTTCATCTTGAAGCCCGCCGCGTTGATCAACCGCCGCACCCAGCCAGTGCTGGTAAAGGTGCTGATGGTCGAACCGGGCGCGGCCAGGCGCGCCAGTTCGGCGAACAGCTCGGCCGTCCACATGTCCGGGTTTTTCGCCGGGGCAAAACCGTCGAGAAACCACGCATCGATCTGCGCATCCAGTTGCGGTAACTGTTCCAGGGCATCGCCGATCAACAGGGTCAGGGTTACGCGGCCGTTGTCCAGCACGAGGCGTTGGAAGCCTTGGTGGATGGCGATGTACTGCTTGAGTAGCTGCTCGGCGAACGGTTGTAATTCGGGCCAGAGGGCGAGGGCGCGTTGCAGGTCGGCGGGGCTCAGTGGGTACTTTTCCACGCTGACAAAATGCAGGCGCGCACCGGCCACGGCGTGTTGCTCGAACAGTTGCCAGGCGCAGAGAAAATTCAAGCCCGTGCCAAACCCTGTTTCACCAATCACCAGGCGCCCACCCGCCGGCAGCGCGGCAAAACGCTCCTGCAAACGGTTCTGTTCAAGGAACACATAGCGGGTTTCTTCAAGGCCCGACTGGTCGGAGAAGTACACATCGTCGAACACCCGCGAGTGCGGGCGGCCTTGGTCGTCCCAGTCGAGCTGGGCGTGGGATACGGGGTTCATGGGCGGCTCATAATATGAAGCAGGTAAAGGCAAGGCCGCCATTCTAGCCGATCAACAGGCGTTGAATTGACCCACGGCAAGCGCGAGTGGAATTTCCTCCCGCGTGTTGCTGCCCAATCCGCTAGTCTTGAGCCATCTTGAAACGGAGCTGCCCATGTTCGAATCCGCCGAAATCGGTCACGCCATCGACAAAGACACCTACGACGCCGAAGTGCCGGCCCTGCGCGAAGCCCTGCTGGAAGTGCAGTACGAGCTGCAACAGCAGAAGCGCTTCCCGGTGATTGTCCTGATCAACGGCATTGAAGGTGCCGGCAAGGGCGAGACCGTCAAGCTACTCAGCGAATGGATGGACCCGCGCCTGATCGAGGTGCGCACCTTCGACCAGCAGACCGACGAAGAACTGGCTCGCCCGCCAGCCTGGCGCTACTGGCGCCAACTGCCTGCCAAGGGCCGCATGGGGATATTTTTCGGCAACTGGTACAGCCAGATGTTGCAGGGCCGCGTGCATGGGCAGATCAAGGACGCCCGTCTCGACCAGGCCATTGCCGGTGCCGAGCGTCTGGAAAAGATGCTCTGCGATGAAGGCGCGCTGATCTTCAAGTTCTGGTTCCACCTCTCCAAGAAGCAGATGAAGGCGCGACTCAAGGCCCTGGCCGACGACCCGCTGCACAGCTGGCGCATCAGCCCGCTGGACTGGCAACAGTCCGAGACCTACGACAAGTTCGTGCACTTTGGCGAACGTGTGCTGCGTCGCACCAGCCGTGACTACGCACCGTGGCATGTGATTGAAGGGGTCGATGCGCATTACCGCAGCCTCACGGTGGGCAAGCTGCTGCTGGAAG
Organism: Pseudomonas cremoris; assembly: GCF_014230465.1. Next base: position 292,877 of record NZ_JAAXCY010000001.1, on the reverse strand, counting down.
GCATGCAGAATGCGCTGAAGCTGCCTAAGGGCAAAGCCAGCGGCATGAACCCCGCGCCGTTGATTCCATCGGTGGACCAGAAGAGCCTGCTCGATAGCCTCGACCTGAACCAGCGCCTGGAAAAGGACGATTACGAAGAACAGCTGATCACCGAACAGGCGCGCCTGTCTGGCCTGATGCGCGACAAGCGCATGCGCAAGCACGCACTGGTCACGGTGTTCGAGGGCAACGACGCAGCGGGCAAAGGCGGGGCGATCCGCCGTGTCGCCGCCGCGCTCGACCCGCGCCAATACCACATCGTGCCGATTGCCGCGCCGAGTGAAGACGAACGCGCGCAGCCGTACCTGTGGCGGTTCTGGCAGAAGATCCCGGCGCGAGGCATGTTCACCGTGTTCGACCGCTCGTGGTATGGACGCGTGCTGGTGGAGCGTATCGAAGGCTTCTGCACCCCGGCGGACTGGATGCGCGCCTATGGCGAAATCAACGACTTTGAAGAGCAACTGCGCGATGCGGGCGTGATCGTGGTCAAGTTCTGGCTGGCCATCGACAAGGACACCCAGCTGGAGCGCTTCCAGGCCCGCGAGGAAATCCCCTTCAAGCGCTTCAAGATCACCGAGGACGACTGGCGCAACCGCGACAAGTGGGACGACTACCGCGCCGCCGTGGGCGATATGGTCGACCGTACCAGCACCGAGATCGCCCCGTGGACGCTGGTGGAAGCCAACGACAAGCGCTGGGCGCGGGTCAAGGTGCTGCGCACCATCAACCTGGCGCTGGAGGAGGCGTTTGCCAAGTCCGACAAGCACGACAAGAAAGGCAAGAAGAAGTAGGCCTATATGCGGGGTGAATGATCGTCGCGGTTGGAATCAGCTGGATCTATTCTCGATCCATCTCCCAACAACGACAAGATCGAGGTAGCCCATGCGTGAAGTAGTGATCGTCGACAGCGTGCGAACCGGCCTGGCCAAATCCTTTCGCGGCAAGTTCAACCAGACCCGTCCGGATGATATGGCGGCCCATTGCGTCAACGCGCTGCTGACCCGCAACGGTATCGACCCGGCGACGGTGGAAGACTGCATCGTCGGCGCGGGCTCCAACGAAGGCGCCCAGGGCTACAACATTGGGCGCAATGTGGCGGTTCTCTCCCAGTTAGGCACTGGCACGGCGGGCATGACCCTCAACCGTTTCTGCTCGTCGGGCTTGCAGGCGATTGCCATCGCGGCCAACCAGATCGCGTCGGGGTGCAGCGATATCATCGTCGCGGGCGGCGTGGAGTCCATCAGCCTGACCATGAAAAGCGTCAACACCGACAACCTGATCAACCCGCTGCTCAAGGAGCAGGTGCCGGGCATCTATTTCCCCATGGGCCAGACCGCCGAGATCGTCGCGCGTCGCTACAACGTCAGCCGCGAAGCGCAAGACCTGTATGCGTTGCAAAGCCAGCAACGCACTGCCCAGGCCCAGGCCGACGGCTTGTTTGACGATGAAATCGTACCGATGGCGGTCAAGTACAAGGTCGAGGACAAGAACACCGGCGCGGTGCAGATCCTCGACGGTGTGGTTGACCGCGATGACTGCAACCGCCCCGACACCACCCTGGCCAGTCTGCAAGGCTTGAAGCCGGTATTTGCCGAAGACGGCTCGGTGACGGCGGGTAACTCTTCGCAGCTCTCCGACGGCGCCTCGATGACACTGGTGATGAGCCTGGAAAAAGCCCTGGCGCTGGGGCTCAAGCCGAAGGCATTTTTCCGTGGGTTTACCGTGGCCGGTTGCGAACCGGACGAAATGGGCATTGGTCCGGTGTTCTCGGTGCCCAAGTTGCTCAAGGCCAAGGGCTTGCAGGTGGCGGACATTGACCTGTGGGAGTTGAATGAGGCGTTTGCGTCGCAGTGCCTGTATGCACGCAATCGCCTGGAGATTGATAACGCGAAGTACAACGTCAACGGTGGCTCGATTTCCATCGGGCATCCGTTCGGTATGACGGGTTCGCGGCAGGTGGGGCATCTGGTGCGTGAACTGCAACGGCGCAACCTGCGCTACGGCATCGTCACCATGTGTGTGGGCGGCGGCATGGGCGCCACGGGGTTGTTCGAAGCCGTGCGCTAAATCCCACTGGAGAAACCGGATCAAAAAGGTGGGAGCGGGCTTGCTCGCGAATGCTGGGTGTCAGTCGCTACATGTATTGGCTGACACACCGCATTCGCGAGCAAGCCCGCTCCCACATTTTGATGTGTGGCGTATCAAGAGTCGGGCTATTGCCCCTAGAATGCAGGCTCCTCCACCTCTGGCTCCTGGGGCACTCATGCACATCTCTTCCGGCCGCTGGGTCTACGGTTTTCTCCTGACCCTGCTGACCGCGCTGCTCTGGGGCATCCTGCCGATCAAGCTCAAGCAGGTGCTGCAGGTGATGGACCCGATCACCGTCACCTGGTTTCGCCTGACCGTCGCTGGCGGTTGTCTGTTCATCTATCTCGCCCTGACCAAGCGCTTGCCCAGTCCCAAGGTGCTCGGCCCCAAGGGGAAATGGCTGGTAGGCATGGCCGTGTGCGGCTTGGTCGGCAACTACGTGCTGTACCTGGTGGGCCTGCAAATGCTCAGCCCCGGCACGGCACAGTTGGTGGTGCAGATGGGACCGATCTTCCTGATGATTGCCAGTGTGTTCGTGTTCAAGGAGCGTTTCAGCGTGGGCCAGGTAGTGGGACTGGTGGTGCTGATCTGTGGCTTCGGCCTGTTCTTCAACCAGCGCCTGACGGAGCTGCTCACCTCCCTTGGCACCTATACCGCTGGCGTACTGACGATTTTGCTGGCGACGACCATCTGGGTGTTCTACGCCCTGGGCCAGAAGCAATTGCTGACGGCGTGGAATTCGTTGCAGGTGATGATGGTGATCTACCTGTGCTGCGCCGTATTGCTCACGCCTTGGGCGCATCCGCTGGAAGCACTGGACTTGAGCCCGCTGCAAGGCTGGCTGTTGCTGGCATGCTGCATGAATACCCTGGTGGCCTATGGCGCGTTTGCCGAGGCACTGGCCCATTGGGAAGCCTCGCGGGTGAGCGCGACCCTGGCGCTCACGCCGTTGGTGACGTTTGTGGCGGTGGCTTTGTCGGCGTGGCTATGGCCGGACTATGTGCATGCCGAAGAGATCAACGCCCTGGGCTATGCCGGGGCGTTGGTGGTGGTGCTGGGGTCGGCAACCGTGGCCTTGGCGCCGTCGCTGATTGCCGGGCTCAAGGCCCGGCGAGTGCGCATGGCCTCTTAATTGCCCAGCATGTTTTCCGGGCGTACCCACTGGTCGAACTCGGCGTCAGTGAGGTAGCCCAGGTCGAGTGCCGCTTCGCGTAGCGTTAGCCCTTCGGCATAGGCCTTCTTGGCGATTTCTGCCGACTTGTCATAGCCGATATACGGATTGAGGGCGGTCACCAGCATCAATCCGCGCTCCAGGTGGTCAGCCATTTGCACGGCGTCCGGCTCTAGCCCGGCCACGCAGTGCTCCTGGAAGTTGTTGCAGCCATCGGCCAGCAGGCGGATCGATTCCAGCAGGTTGTGGATGATCACCGGCTTGTACACGTTCAACTGCAAGTGACCTTGGCTGGAAGCGATGCCAATGGTCACGTCATTGCCCAGTACCTGGCAAGCCAGCATCGATAACGCTTCGCACTGAGTGGGGTTGACCTTGCCCGGCATGATCGAGCTGCCGGGTTCATTGGCCGGCAGCTTGACCTCGGCCAGGCCCGCGCGGGGGCCAGAGCCGAGCAGGCGCAGGTCATTGGCGATTTTCATCAGGGCCACGGCCAGGGTTTTCAGCGCGCCGTGCAGCGTGACCAAGGGCTCATGGCCGGAGAGGGCGGCGAATTTGTTCGGTGCGGTCACGAACGGCAACCCCGACAACGCCGCCAGCTCGGAGGCAATCGCCTCGCCAAAGCCGTGGGGGGCATTGAGCCCGGTGCCGACGGCCGTGCCGCCTTGAGCCAGTTCGCACACGGCGGGCAGGGCGCTGCGCACCGCGCGTTCGGCGTAGTCGAGCTGGGCAATGAAGGCCGAGAGTTCCTGGCCGAATGTGATCGGCGTGGCGTCCATCATGTGGGTGCGCCCGGTCTTCACCAGCTTCATATGCCGAGCAGCCAGTTCGGCCAAACCACCGGAAAGCGTGGCGATGGCTGGCAACAGGCGCTGGTGCACCGCTTGGACGGCCGCAATGCTCATGGCCGTGGGGAAGCAGTCGTTGGAGCTTTGGGAGCGGTTCACGTGATCGTTGGGGTGCACCGGGCTTTTGCCGCCCCGGGTCTTGCCCGACAGCTCGTTGGCGCGGCCGGCGATCACTTCATTGGCGTTCATGTTGCTTTGGGTGCCGCTGCCGGTCTGCCAGACCACCAAGGGGAACTGGTCGTCGTGTTGGCCGGCGAGCACTTCGTCGGCGGCCTGTTCGATCAGGCGGGCGATGTCAGCGGGCAAGTCGCCGTTGCGGTCGTTGACCCGTGCCGCAGCCTTTTTGATCAGGGCCAGGGCGTGCAGTACCGCCAGGGGCATGCGTTGCTCACCAATGGCGAAATTCACCAGCGAACGTTGGGTCTGGGCGCCCCAGTAAGCGTCATCCGGGACATGGACGTCTCCCAGGCTGTCGGTTTCGATACGGCTCATCGGGCACACTCCTTCAGGTTCGTTTGCGCAGTTTAGGCCCTGATCGGGCAGGTGGGTTCCCTAAAAGACTTTTCATCGGGCAATCCAGGCCCGACAAGGCCTGGGGTTGAGCCGCGAGGTTTTTTAGGCGCAGAATGGGCGCCCTTGGGGTCTTACCTCGCCTGCTAGAAAAGGAAACTCGATGACTCGTCTTCGTGCCATCTGTACCGCGGTTGCTCTGGTGTGCGCCAGCGGCCAGGTTCTTGCCGATACCGCCAGCCACAACGCCAGTGCCGAAGCCTTCCTTACCCTGGCCCACGCTGACAAGCTGGGTACCCCGGTGTACATGCAAGTGCAGCAAATGTTCGCCCAGCGTTTCGAACAGACCCAAGCGCCTGCCGCCAAGCAGTCCGTACTGGACAGCTACCAGGCCAAGGCCAACGCCGCTTTGGACCAGGCCATTGGCTGGCCGAAGCTGAAACCGGACATGGTCAAGCTCTACACCACAAACTTCAGTGAATCCGAGCTCAAGGACCTGGTTGCTTTCTACCAGTCGCCACTGGGCAAGAAAGTCCTGGAAAAAATGCCGCAACTGACCCAGCAATCGGCCCAGATGACCCAGGCCAAGCTGGAAAGCGCCGTGCCTGTGGTGAACAAGCTGTTGGAAGACATGACCAACGAGCTGGCGCCTAAAGCCGCTGCCCCGGCCAAGAAGAAGTAAGCAGGAATGACCATGCAACAGCGTATCGAAACGGCGCTTGCCGCCCTGGGCACCGACCACCTGAGCGTGCTGGATGAAAGCCATATGCACAGCCGTGGGTTGCAGACCCACTTCAAGGCCGTGCTGGTCAGCCCGCAGTTCGAGGGGCTCAACCGCGTCAAGCGTCACCAGAAGGTCTACGCCACCCTGGGTGACCTGATGAGCGAGTTTCATGCACTGGCGCTGCATACCTATACGCCCGATGAGTGGGCGAAAATCGACGCAGCCCCGGCCTCGCCGACCTGCGCCGGCGGGCATGACTGATGATCAGGTGTCTCTGACACCCGGCATTTGTTAGAATCCGCAACGCGCCGCTTAGCCGGCGCGTTTTTTTTGCATCCGGTTCACCCTTTACGAGGGTAGCCACCTGGAGAGAACACCCATGACTCAACCGATTGTCGTGGCGGCACTGTATAAGTTCGTCACCCTCGAAGACTACGTCGCCCTGCGCGAGCCACTGCTGCAGGCGATGGTCGACAACGGCATCAAAGGCACCTTGCTGATCGCCGAAGAAGGCATCAACGGCACCGTTTCCGGCAGCCGCGAAGGTATTGATGGCTTGATCGCGTGGTTGAAGACCGACCCGCGCATGGTCGATATCGACCACAAAGAATCCTACTGCGACGACCAACCGTTCTACCGCACCAAGGTCAAGCTCAAGAAAGAGATCGTGACCCTGGGCGTCGAAGGCGTCGATCCCAATAAAAAAGTCGGCACCTATGTCGAACCGCAAGACTGGAACGCGCTGATCAGCGACCCGGAAGTGCTGTTGATCGACACCCGTAACGACTACGAAGTGTCCATCGGCACTTTTGAGGGCGCGATCGACCCGAAAACCACCAGTTTTCGCGAATTTCCCGACTATATCAAAGCCAACTTCGATCCGGCCAAGCACAAGAAAGTCGCCATGTTCTGCACCGGCGGCATTCGTTGCGAGAAAGCGTCGAGCTACATGCTGAGCGAAGGTTTCGACGAGGTGTATCACCTCAAGGGCGGCATCCTGAAGTACCTCGAAGAGGTGCCGCAGGCAGAAACCAAGTGGCAGGGCGACTGCTTTGTTTTCGACAATCGCGTGACCGTGCGCCACGACTTGAGCGAAGGCGACTACGATCAATGTCATGCCTGCCGCACGCCGGTGAGCGTCGAAGACCGCGCGTCCGAGCACTATGTGGCCGGCATCAGTTGCCCGCATTGCTGGGACAAACTGCCGGAGAAGACTCGCCGCAGCGCCATCGACCGGCAGAAGCAGATCGAGCTGGCCAAGGCGCGCAACATGCCGCACCCGATAGGCTTCAACTACAAGCAATCACCTTCCGAGGCCTGAACCATGTCCGCGCGCCTGCTCTATGTAATGGACCCGATGTGTTCCTGGTGCTGGGGTTTTGCCCCGGTGGCCGAAGCGTTGGTTGAGCAGGCCCACGCGGCCGGCGTGGAGCTGCACCTGGTGGTGGGCGGCTTGCGCACCGGCAGCGGCGCGGCATTGGAGCCGACCACTCGACGCTACATCCTTGAGCACTGGCAGGCGGTCACCGAGGCTACCGGCCAGCCGTTCAAGCGCGAAGGCGCGTTGCCCGACGGTTTTGTGTATGACACCGAGCCTGCCTGCCGCGCCATTGTGACGGCGCGCAGCCTGGCACCCGATTGTGCATGGACGCTGTTGGGGCTGATCCAGCGCGCGTTTTATGTCGAGGGCCGCGACGTGACCCTCGCCAGCGTGCTGGTGGAGCTGGCCGAGGAGGCGGGCATCCCGCGTATCGAGTTTGCTGGCGCATTCGATCGTGCGGAGCAACACGCGGCAACCGCTGCCGATTTTACCTGGGTGCAGGATCTCGGCATCGCCGGTTTCCCGACGTTGTTGGCCGAGCGCAATGGTCAGTTGGCGTTGTTGACTAACGGCTATCAACCGCTGTCCGAGCTGTCGCCACTGCTCGCTCGATGGCTGGAGCGAGCAAGCTGTGCATGAACCCGGCAAGCGTGCTGATCGACTGACCTGGGCGGAAATTCGCCGCCTGGCCCTGCGTCACAAAAAATCCTTGTGGATCGCCAATGGCGTCGCCGTATTGGCGACCCTGTGCAGCGTGCCCATCCCTTTGCTGTTGCCGTTACTGGTCGACGAAGTACTGCTGGGCCATGGCGATGCAGCCCTTAAAGTGATGAATCATGCACTGCCGCTGGGCTGGCAGAAAGCTGCCGGTTACATCGGCCTGATGCTGCTGGTGACCCTGCTTTTGCGTTGCGGTGCGCTGGTGTTCAACGTGGTGCAGGCGCGGCTGTTTGCGCGCCTGGCCAAGGATATCGTGTACCGCATCCGCGTGCGCCTGATCGAACGGCTCAAGCGCATCTCGCTGGGCGAATACGAAAGCCTGGGCAGCGGTACGGTCACCACGCACCTGGTTACCGACCTGGACACCTTGGACAAATTCGTCGGCGAAACCCTCAGCCGCTTCCTGGTGGCGATGCTCACCCTGGTGGGGACGTCGGCGATCCTGGTGTGGATGCATTGGCAACTGGCACTGCTGATCCTGCTCTTCAACCCGCTGGTGATCTATGCCACGGTGCAGTTGGGCAAACGCGTCAAGCACCTGAAAAAGTTGGAGAACGACAGCACTTCACGCTTCACCCAAGCGCTCACTGAAACCCTCGACGCGATCCAGGAAGTGCGTGCCGGCAACCGCCAGGGCTTCTTCCTTGGGCGTCTCGGCCAGCGCGCCCAGGAAGTGCGCGACTACGCCATTCATTCGCAGTGGAAGACCGATGCCTCCAGCCGCGCCAGTGGCCTGTTGTTCCAGTTCGGTATCGACATCTTTCGTGCAGCCGCGATGCTCACCGTGCTGTTTTCCGACCTGTCCATCGGCCAGATGCTCGCGGTGTTCAGCTACCTGTGGTTCATGATCGGGCCGGTGGAACAGTTGCTCAACCTGCAATACGCCTACTACGCCGCAGGCGGGGCACTGACGCGCATCAACGAGCTGTTGGCGCGCGCCGACGAGCCGCAATACGCCGGTGGGGAAGACCCGTTTACCGGACGGGAAACCGTCGGCATCGAAGTGCGCGGCCTCGATTTTGGTTATGGCGAAGACCTGGTGCTCAATCAGTTGAACCTGGCCATCGCGCCCGGCGAAAAGGTTGCGATTGTCGGTGCCAGTGGCGGCGGTAAAAGTACCTTGGTTCAACTGTTGCTCGGGCTGTATACGCCACAGGCCGGCAGTATTCGTTTCGGCGGTGCAACTCAGCAGGAAATTGGCCTGGAGACCATTCGCGAGCACGTTGCCGTGGTGTTGCAGCACCCGGCGCTGTTCAACGACACCGTGCGCGCCAACCTGACCATGGGCCGCACCCGCAGTGATCAGGCATGCTGGCAGGCGCTGGAAATCGCCCAGCTGGATGCTACCGTCAAGGCATTGCCGCTGGGGCTGGACAGTGTGGTCGGGCGCTCCGGCGTGCGTTTTTCCGGTGGGCAGCGTCAGCGCCTGGCGATTGCGCGCATGGTGCTGGCCGAACCGAAAGTGGTGATCCTCGACGAAGCGACCTCCGCCCTCGACGCCGCTACCGAGTACAACCTGCACCAGGCGCTGGCGCGGTTTCTCAGCGGTCGTACTACACTGATAATCGCCCACCGTCTGTCGGCGGTTAAACAGGCGGATCGAGTATTGGTGTTTGACGGTGGTCATATTGCTGAGGATGGCGATCATCAACAGTTGATTGCCGACGGCGGCCTGTACGCCAAGTTATATGGACACTTGCAACAAGTACGTTGATTTAGCCTAGGCTGAGCTATCGGAAGCGAATTATCGCGTGCGTACCAAGCAGTGCATGTGCAAGGGACTTCATGAAGCAAAAGCGGACTCTCGGAACGCCTCGGCTGTTGGGCATTGTGTGGCCCTTTATCGCCGTGGTGCTGTTCCAGGCATTGTTGGGTTGCGTCAGTCTCTACGTGCTTTCAGCCGTGCGTGGCTACGTGGCTGGCGAGAGCTTGTGGTCCAAGGGCCAGAAAGACGCCATCTATTACCTGACGCTCTATGCCGACAATCGCGACGAGGCAACTTACCTCAAGTATCAGCAAGCGATTGCTGTACCCCAGGGCGGGCACGAGTTGCGCATCGCGCTCGACCGCTCCACCCCGGACCTTACGGCCGCGCGGCTCGGCATCCTCAAGGGCGGCAACCACCCGGATGACGTGTCCAGCCTGATCTGGCTGTACCTCAATTTTCGCCATTTCAGCTACCTGGAAAAAGCCATCGAGCTGTGGACCGTCGGCGATGGCTACCTGGTGCAACTTGATGACCTGGCGCGGGAGATGCACCAGTCGATCCGCCGCGACCAGGTGAGTGCCAACGATGTGCGCCAATGGAAGGCTCATATCATTGCCATCAACGATGGGGTGACGCCAGCGGCCAAGGCCTTCAGTGATGCGCTGGGCGAAGGTTCGCGGATGATTCTGCGGCTGCTGTTGATCACCAACCTGGCCACGGCCCTGGGCCTGATCGTGCTGGCGTTGTTGCGCACCCATAAGCTGCTGACGCAGCGCCACGCCTTCGCAGATGCCTTGCAGGAGGAGAAGGAGCGGGCGCAGATCACATTGGAGTCGATTGGCGACGGCGTGATTACTACCGACGTCGATGGCGCTATCACCTACATGAACCCAGCGGCCGAAGCATTGACCCACTGGAATTCCGCCCAGGCCCAGGGCCTGCCTTTGGCGGCGTTGTTCAACCTGCTGGATGACAATGCCCAGCCCGACGGCTTTACGCTGATCGAACATATCGTCAAAGGGCAACTCCGGGGCGGCAGCGAGCATTCAAAGACCATCCAGCGTCTGGATGGCAGCACGGTTTCAGTAACGCTGGTGGGTGCGCCGATCCGCAGCGCCGGCAAGGTCAGCGGCGCGGTGCTGGTGTTGCACGACATGACCCAGGAGCGTCAATACATCGCCAACCTGTCATGGCAGGCGACCCATGACGCCCTGACCGGCCTGGCCAACCGTCGCGAGTTCGAGTTCCGCCTGGAGCAAGTACTGCACCCGGCAGGCCTTGCACAGGGCGGGCGGCATGCGCTGATGTTCCTTGACCTGGACCAGTTCAAACTGGTCAACGACACCTGCGGCCATGCGGCGGGCGACGAGCTGCTGCGGCATATCTGTGCGCTGTTGCAATCGGACCTGCGTGAAGGCGACACCCTGGCGCGCCTTGGGGGCGATGAGTTCGGCATCCTGCTGGAAAACTGCCCGGCGCCCGTGGCGGAAAAAATCGCCGAGAGCCTGCGCCACACCGTGCAAAGCCTGCATTTTGTGTGGAAGGGGCGGCCGTTCATGACCACCGTCAGCATCGGCCTGGTGCATATCTCCCAAACCCCGACCACCCTGGAAACCTCGCTGCGCGCCGCCGACATGGCGTGCTACATGGCCAAGGAAAAAGGCCGCAACCGCGTGCAGGTGTACCACGCCGATGACTCGGAATTGTCCCTGCGCTTTGGCGAAATGGCCTGGGTGCAACGGCTGCACATGGCCTTGGAAGAAAACCGGTTTTGCCTGTATGCCCAGGAAATTTCACCCCTGGGCAATACCGATGGCGGTAATGGGCATATCGAGATCTTGTTGCGCCTGCATGATGAGGCGGGCCGCATCATCCTGCCGGACAGCTTTATCCCGGCTGCCGAGCGCTATGGCTTGATGACGTCGCTGGACCGTTGGGTGGTGGAGAACGTGTTCAAGATCATCGCTCGCTGCATGCAGGAACGTCCGGGCCTGCCAATGGCGATGTGTGCGATCAATCTGTCAGGCATTACTATTGGCGATGAAGACTTTCTCGGGTTCTTGCGTGAGAAGTTTGACGCTTACAACATCCCGCCGGCGATGATCTGTTTTGAAATCACCGAAACCAGTGCTATTGCAAACCTCGGGAGTGCAATCCGCTTTATTAATGAACTCAAAGCCTTAGGTTGCTACTTCTCTCTGGATGACTTTTGTGCCGGAATGTCCTCATTCGCATATCTTAAACATTTACCTGTAGACTTCCTGAAGATCGATGGAAGTTTCGTAAAGGATATGCTGGACGACCCGATTAACCGTGCGATGGTCGAGGTGATCAACCACATCGGCCACGTCATGGGTAAGCGCACAATTGCAGAATTTGTCGAGACACCACAGATCGAACAGGCATTACTCGAAATTGGTGTGGATTACGCTCAGGGTTACCTGATTGAACGACCGCAATTGTTTACCTTTGATAGCCTGCAGTGTCGACCTGTGCGGCCGCAGCCTTTGTTGTTCAAGGCGCCCGGCACATTCCGCTGAAACGTTTGCTGGTCTGTACAATCACACATCAAAAGGAGCCCGACAGTGATCGACACATTCAACAGAACCGGCCCGCTTATGGAAGCCTCTAGTTACCCCGCCTGGGCGCAGCAATTGATCCAGGACTGTAGCGAGAGCAAGCGTCGCGTTGTCGAACACGAACTGTACCAGCGCATGCGCGATAACACGCTCAGCGCCAAGACCATGCGTCACTACCTGATCGGTGGCTGGCCCGTCGTTGAACAGTTTGCCTTGTACATGGCACAGAACCTCACCAAGACCAAATTTGCCCGCCATCCTGGGGAGGACATGGCGCGCCGCTGGCTGATGCGCAACATTCGCGTGGAACTGAACCATGCCGACTATTGGGTGCATTGGGCCCGCGCCCACGGGGTCAGCCTGGAAGACTTGCAGGCCCAGAACGTGCCGCCGGAATTGCACGCACTGAGTCACTGGTGCTGGCACACCAGCTCGGCTGACTCGCTGATCGTGGCCATTGCTGCGACCAACTATGCAATCGAGGGGGCGACTGGGGAGTGGTCTGCCGTGGTGTGCTCCACCGGCGTCTATGCGGCAGCCTTCCCCGAGGAAGACCGCAAGCGTGCGATGAAGTGGCTGAAGATGCACGCGCAGTACGATGACGCCCACCCGTGGGAAGCCCTGGAAATCATCTGCACCCTGGCCGGGATGAACCCGAGCAAGGCCCTGCAGGTTGAGCTGCGCCAGGCCGTGTGCAAGAGCTACGACTACATGTACCTGTTCCTGGAAAGCTGCATGCGCCTGGAGAAGGAAAAAGCCCCTGCGGTGGCGCGTGAGCGCCAGGCGCGGGTCGCTAGCGAAGCGTGATGTGAATGCGGTGGCGGGGGATTTACCCCGCCATTGCCAAGCGGTTGCGGCCTTCGCGCTTGGCCACGTACAGCGCGTTGTCGGCCCGGCGCAACAGGCTTTCGGCGGACTCGGCGGCCAGCAGCGTTGAACAGCCCAGGCTTACCGTCAATTCGATCCGCGTCCCATCCGCCCAATAATCCTGGGCCTGTGCTGCCTGGCGCAGGCGTTCACCGACCATTGCCGCGGCATCGCGACCGGTGTTGGACAGCAGGATCAGGAACTCTTCCCCGCCAAACCGAAACACCATATCCACGTTACGCAACTGGCCCTTGATCGCCCCGGCAACGGCGCGCAGTACGCTGTCGCCGGCGGCGTGGCCGTGGGTGTCGTTGATGTTCTTGAAGTGATCGATGTCCAGCATCAGCAAGGACAGCGGGTTCAGATGCCGGCGCGCCATGTCAATTTCCCGTTGCAGGGTTTGGTCCATGGCTACGCGGTTGCCGGTCTCGGTCAACGGATCGCGCAGGGCGCTGCGGGTGGCAGCGCGGTAGAGCAGGGCGTTGCGCATGGGGTATAGCAGCGTCGCCAACAGGGATTCGAGTTGGCCGAGTTCCTCTTCTGTCAGGCGCTGGTTGCGGCGAAAGATCAGCTCACCCAGGTGCTCACCTTCATGGCTCAGGCTGTAGCTGACCGAGTGGTGGCCGCGATGGCCGAACTCCAGGCGCAGGTCGCTGGCTTCGTGGCGGTATTGCAGGGCGTCCAGAGGCACCAGGCGCTGCACCTCCCGGAAGAACACCCCGAGGATGCGCTCCGGCTCCAGGCTGGTTTGCAGTTGCAGGCCCAATTGCTGGCGCAGTTGCGTAATGGTGGTACGGCGACGTGGAAGCAGGGACGGCTGACCAAAACCCAGGCGTTGCAATTTGGCACTGTCGAAGTCAATTGCGTTGGTCTGGGTGGGTGTTTTCATAAGCGAACGGCCTCTAAGCACTTAGCTGTCTTACAGGCTGGATGAAAGTGGCAAATGCCAGGCGTCTTACTGTTCCTTCAGTTCCGTAAAACATGAGTAACAGTTTAAACCGCTTTGCAACCGGTTATAACCCCTGGGCACCGCCGCACGTCTTGTCATCGCCTAACCTGCTTGAGAAAAGTTAGAGCGATATTCATGCCAAATCGTTCTGATTAAATAAAACTCCTTATAAATCAGTCGACTGCTCTTATCGCTAAAAACAGTCGCTGAACTATGGCGCCAGTTATTTGGCAAGTAGTGGCCTGGCTTACTGTTTTTGCGGGTCGAATTGTTTATCGCGAATAAACAACGCGGGGATTACGCCGCAGATAAAGTACGCGCCGCCCATCACCAGGAAACCCATGCCGATGGAACCGTGGGAGGCGAGGAAACCGATCGCCGCCGGCGCCACTGCCGCACCAATGCGCCCGATGTTGTAGGCGCCGCCCACGGCCGAACCGCGAAACTTCGCCTCGAAGCTTTCGGTCATGTAGGTCGCGTTCACGCCGTAGGGAATTCCGTACAGGAAGCCGAATACCACCAGCATCCACAGGATGTTCTCCGGGCTCTGGAACAACACGATCACCGGCAGGAAGATCGCCGTGCCCAGGGCGCCGAACGCAAACACCGCGCGACGGCCCAGTCGGTCTGCGGCCAAGCCGGCGAGGATCTTGCCGAAGATCATCGCCGCGTAGGTGCCGACCATGTAGCTGGTCATCGACTTGAAGTTCATCCCCAGCTCGCTCTCTAGGTACGACGGCATCCAGTTGTTCACGCCGTAGTAGCCAAACTGCAGGAAGCCTGCTGTCAGGGCCCAGAGCAAGAACATGCGGCTGGCCTTCGGGTCGCTGAAGATCAGCTTGAACATGCCGTCGGGCTTTTTCTTCAATGCGTTGCGAGTGCCGCTGGCTTTCTCCTTGGCGCGCTCGGCTCTGGCGGTGATCCAGGCTTGGGGCTCCGGCACCAGGCGCTGCATCAATACAGCGAGGATCACCGGGATGATCGCCACGTAGAACAGCCAGCGCCAGCCGTGCTCGGGCAGGATCCAGCCGGCCAATAACGTGGCAACGATGTAACCCACCGACCAACCGGCCTGCAGGGTGCCCAGCACGGTGGTGCGGTAGCGAGTCGGCACGTATTCCGCCATCAGGGTATTGCACGCCACATACAGCGCGCCCAAGCCCAGGGAGGCGAAGAACCGCGTGCTCGCGAACTGCCAATAGCTGTGGGTCATGCCCAGGATTGCCGTGCCGACGGAGAACAGCACGATGCTCCACACCACGGTTTTTACCCGGCCGAAACGGTCACAGGCCCAGCCACCGTAGATGCCGCCGATGGCCATGCCGGCCAGGGTAAAGCTGCCGAGGCTGCCGGCTTCGACGCTGGTCAGGCCGAACTCGGCCTTGAGGCTGCTGAGGCTGTAGGACAGCAGCATCAGGTCTGCGCCATCGATCAACAGGCCGAGGAAGCAGAAGATGAACACGATAATCCACAGTTTGCTTTTTGCAGGCGACAACGCGCCCGCCGATGCGGCGACTTCCATAGCGATACCTTGCTTGTAGTTGTTAGGGCATTGGGTATGGGTGGAGCGGTAAGGCCTAGCGTTGCGCCGCGCGAATCATGTTGCGGGCAATCACCAACTGCTGGATTTGCGTGGTGCCTTCATACAGGCGGAACAGGCGCACATCCCGGTAGAAACGTTCGATGGCGTACTCGCTGATATAGCCGGCGCCGCCATGGATCTGCACACAACGGTCGGCGACCCGGCCGCACATCTCGGTGGCGAACATCTTCGAGCACGAGGCTTCGGTGCCAATGTCCTGGCCCTCGTCACGCTTGCGCGCAGCGTCCAGCACCATGCAGCGCGCGGCGTAGATCTCGGCCTTGCTGTCGGCGAGCATGGCCTGGATCAATTGGAATTCAGCAATCGGTTGGCCGAATTGCTTGCGGTCGATGGCGTAGTGCAGAGCGTCGTTCAGCATGCGCTCGGCAGCGCCGACACTGACGGCGGCGATATGCAGGCGGCCCTTGTCGAGCACCTTCATCGCGGTCTTGAACCCCACGCCTTCCACGCCACCGATCAACTGGCCAGCGGGCACGCGCACGTTGTCGAAGATCACGTCGCTGGTATGCGCACCTTGCTGGCCCATCTTGTGGTCACGCTTGCCCAGGGACAGGCCTGGCGTGTCACGTTCGACGATAAATGCGCTGATACCGCCCGAACCGCGGATCGCCGGGTCGGTGCGCGCCATCACGGTGAAAATTCCGGCGTGAGGGGCGTTGGTGATAAAGCGCTTGGTGCCGTTGATCACGTAGTGGTCGCCATCGCGCATGGCGGTGGTTTTCAGCGAGGCGGCGTCGGAGCCGGAGTCCGGTTCGGTGAGGCAGAACGAGCTGAGCAATTCGCCGCTGGCCAGCAATGGCAGGTAGTGTTCCTTCTGCGCATCGGTACCGTCCAGCAGGATGCCGATGGAGCCGATGCCATTGTTGGTGCCGAAGTAGGAGCGGAAGGCGGGGGAGGTGCGCCCCAGTTCAAAGGCGATGGTCACCTCTTCTTCCATGGTCAGGCCCAGGCCGCCGTAGGCTTCGGGAATGGTCAGGCCGAACAGGCCCATGTCCTGGAATTGGCTGACGATGTCCGCCGGGATTTCATCGGTCTCGGCGACTTCGTTTTCCCGGGGAATCAGCGCTTCGTCGACGAACTGCGCAATGGCGTCCACCAGGATATGAAGCGTTTGTGCGTCTCGGATCATGTGCATTCCTCAGCGGCCCGTTCATCGGGCCTGTTATCGTCAATCTGCCGAGGCCATGCACCTGTCCTGCTAGCGGGCGGCGGCCTCGATATTGTTCACCATGTGCTTGAGGCGAGGTCCGATGTCGTCTTCGAGTTTCTCCCGCGAGAGGTGGAAACTCGGTCCGCCACAGTTGAACGCCAGCAAGCCGTGTTGGGCATGCAGCAGCGGTACGGCGATGGCATTGACATCGCGGTGCCACTCACCGATCGACATGCAATAGCCGAAGTCGGTGTAGTCCCGGAAGGCGCGTTCGAGCCCCTTACGGATGGTCGGCCAGTCCTCCAGATGACGCTGGCGGATGTGGTCGAGGATGAACTCCCGCTCGTTTTCCGGCATCGCTGCCAGGCAGGCGCGGCCTGCTGAACTCAGGTGCAACGGCAAGCGCGTACCCACCTGGCGGCGCATGGTCATGTTCGCTTCGCCCTGGACCACGTCCAGGTACACCGCGTCCAGCCGGTCCCGGGTGGCCATCGCAACGGCCGCCTGGGCGTACTTGGCCATGGTCTCCATCAACGGATGGGCCACGGCGCGCACCGACAGGTTCGACAACATCGCGTAACCGAAGGCCATCACCCCAACATCCAACTGATACCGGCCCGATTGCGGCAGGTGCTTGAGGTAACCCAGGCGTGTCAGCGTGTGGGTCATGCGGGTGATCGTCGGCTTCGGCAGCCCGGTCTTGCGCGCCAAGTCCTGGTTGCCCAGTACGCTCTCGCTCGGCGTGAAGCAGCGCAGCAATTCCAAGCCGCGTGCCAGGGCGGTGACGAACTGGCGGTCTTTGTCTTCCTCCTCATCGCTGTTCATCGGGTCAATCAACAAATGCTCGAAGGCGTTGTTGCCTGCAGGGACTTCGGTGCTGTCCGGGTCCGGGTTTCGACGGCGCATGTTAATCCTCATTTTTTTATAAAATCAACAAAACAAAATCATATTCCGCACAGCGAAACTAAGCAACTTTTTGAGAGTTGATTTTATTGTTGGATAACTCCCAATAAAACAGCGGTTTAGCAGCTGTTTTCGTAAGAGATTGGGTTTTTACGTTTACACCTGCCAGGTCGGTACTTATGATCATGGGTAAATACGGAATGTTATTTCGCACAGCGAAACAAGTAACAACCCAACTAACAAGAACATTGCAGTAGGAGAGCATGTGACCAGCGCAGACCCATCCGTGGTGACCCTCGACGTTCAGGACAATGGTGTGGCGGTAGTACGTATCCACCGTCCTGAGGTGAAAAACGCCCTCAACGCCCAGGTGCGTGAGGCACTGGCCGAACACTTCCGTGCATTGGCCAAGCGCCGGGATGTGCGCGCTATCGTGCTGACCGGTGGCGAGCAGTGCTTTGTGGCCGGAGCGGACATCAAGGAGTTCGCCCATGCCGGTGCAATCGATATGTACCGGCGCCACACCGAATACCTGTGGGAGGCCATCAGCCGTTGCCCCAAGCCGGTGATTGCGGCGGTCAACGGATTTGCCTTGGGCGGTGGCTGCGAGTTGGCGATGCATTGCGACCTGATTGTGGCCGGCGAGTCGGCACGGTTTGCCCAGCCGGAAGTGAAGCTGGGCTTGATGCCGGGCGCGGGCGGTACGCAACGCTTGATTCGTGCGGTGGGCAAATTCCAGGCGATGCGCATTGCGCTGACCGGTTGCATGGTCACGGCACCGGAGGCGCTGGCCATGGGCATGCTCAGCGAAGTCGTCAGCGATGACCGCACACTGCCTCGTGCCCTGGAACTGGCCGCGCAGATCGCCGCGCTGCCGCCGTTGGCCGTGGAGCAGATCAAGGAAGTGATGCTGGCCGGCGCCGACCTGCCGCTGGAAAGCGCGCTGGTACTGGAGCGCAAGGCGTTCCAATTGCTGTTCGATTCCAAGGACCAGAAGGAGGGCGCTGCCGCTTTCTTCGAGAAGCGCACGCCTGAATACCGGGGGGAATAAGCATGACCGATCCCATTAATACCTTGGGCCTGGTGGGCACCGGTGTCATGGGCGCCGGTATCGCGCAAATCGCGGCACAGGCAGGCGTGGTGGTGCGCCTGTTCGATGCCCGCGACGGGGCCGCACACACCGCGCGTGAGGGCCTTGCCGTCACGTTCGCCAAGCTGGTGAGCAAGGGCAAGATCAGCCAGGCAACGATGGACGCTGCGTTGGCCAACCTGCAGGTTGCGCACGTGATCAATGCGCTGAAGGATTGCGACCTGGTGGTCGAAGCCATCGTCGAAAACCTCGACGCCAAGCGCGGCCTGTTGCAACAACTTGAGGCCGTCGTCAGCCCGACCTGCATCCTCGCCACCAACACGTCTTCGCTTTCCGTCACGGCCATCGCCAGCGGTTGCCAGCGTCCTGAGCGGGTAGCCGGGCTGCACTTTTTCAACCCTGTGCCGCTGATGCGCGTAGTGGAGGTGATCGACGGCCTGGCCACCGCGCCAGCAGTCGGCAATGCACTGCTGGCGTTCGTCGCGCACACCGGCCATCGCGGCGTGCGCGCCAAGGATACGCCGGGGTTCATCGTTAACCACGCCGGGCGTGCCTACGGTACCGAAGCCCTGAAGATGCTCGATGAAGGCATCGCCGAACGTGGCGATATCGATCGCATTTTGCGCGACGGCGCCGGTTTCCGCATGGGGCCGCTGGAGCTGTTGGACCTCACCGGTCTGGACGTCTCGCACCCGGTGATGGAGTCGATCTACAACCAGTTCTACCAGGAACCGCGCTATAAGCCGTCGCCCCTGACCCGGCAGATGCTGCTGGGTGGGCGCTTCGGGCGCAAGACCGGCCACGGTTTCTATCAATATGAAAATGGCCAGGTCATCAATGGCCCGCAGCCGCAGCCAGTGCCTTCGGTTCACGCCAGGCCACCGGTCTGGATCGCCACCGAAAACAGTGAAGATTACGAGCGCCTAAGTCGCCTGGTGATAGACCTCGGTGCCCATCTGGAAAGCACGGCGCAACCTTCGTCCGAGGCGTTGTGCCTGCTGGCGCCATACGGCCGTGATGCCACCAGCGCCTGCGTGCGTTTCGACACCGACCCGGCGCGCACGCTGTGCATCGACCTGCTGACCGACCTGTCGCGCCATCGCACGCTGATGCAAAACCCCCTCACATCACCCGCCATGCGCGATGCCGCTCATGCCTTGCTGGGAGCGGACGGAGTGGGGGTAACGGTGATCGGCGACAGCGTCGGTTTCGTCGCCCAGCGAACTTTGGCGATGGTGGTCAACCTGGCCTGCGATATCGCCCAGCAACGCATCGCCAGCGTCGACGATATCGACCAAGCGGTGCACTTGGGCCTGGGCTACCCACACGGTCCGTTGGCCTGGGGCGATGCCCTAGGGCCGCGGCGCATCCTTACGATTTTGCAGCGCATGAGCGAACTGACCCATGACCCGCGCTACCGCCCCAGCCCTTGGCTGCGGCGGCGGGCGATGCTGGGGGTTTCCCTGCGCCATGAAGAGCCGGCAATCGGCTGATTTCACCACCTCACAGGATAAGAACAATGGGTGCTTTGACAGGTTTGCGGGTATTGGATTTAAGCCGTGTGCTGGCCGGCCCCTGGTGTGGGCAAGTGTTGGCCGACCTGGGTGCGGAAGTGATCAAGATCGAACGTCCAACCAGCGGTGACGACACCCGTGGCTGGGGGCCGCCCTGGATGAAGACCGACAGTGGCGAGTCGTCCGGCGAGGCCTCGTATTACCAGTCCACCAATCGCGGCAAATTATCCGTGGCCATCGACATGGCTACTCCCGAAGGGCAGGCGTTGGTGCGCGCGCTGGCGGCGAGCTCCGATGTGTTGATCGAGAACTACAAGGCCGGCTCCCTGGCACGTTACGGCCTGGACTACGCGACCCTGGCCGAGATCAACCCGCGCCTGGTGTATTGCTCCATCACCGGTTTTGGCCAGACCGGCCCGCGTGCCGAAGAGCCGGGCTACGACTTCATCATCCAAGGTATTGGCGGCTTGATGAGCATCACTGGCGAGCGCGATGACTTGCCGGGTGGTGGCCCGCAAAAAGTCGGCGTGGCATTTTCCGACCTCATGACCGGCCTGTATTCCACGGTGGCGATCCAGGCCGCTTTGCTCAGCCGTGAGCGCACCGGCGTGGGCCAATACATCGATATGGCGCTGCTGGATGTGCAGGTCGCCACGTTGGCCAACCAGAGCATGAACTACTTGGCCTCGGGCAAGGTGCCGCAGCGCTATGGCAATGCCCACGCCAACATCGTGCCGTACCAGGTGTTCCGCGCCGCCGACCGTGACTTCATCATCGCCTGCGGCAACGACAGCCAGTTTGTTGCCCTGTGCCAGAGTATCGGGCTGCCGCATTTGCCGGATGATCCACGCTTCCGGAGGAATGCCGACCGTGTGGCCCACCGTGAAGAGATCGTTGCGCTGCTCTCGGCGCACTTCCTCGGCCGCAGTGCGGATGAGTGGGTGGCATGTATTCATGCGTCGAAAGTGCCAGTGGGGGCGATCAACTCCATCGCCCAATCGTTGGAAGAACCCCAGGTGATTGCGCGCAACCTGATGGTGAACATCCCACATCCACAGAACCCGGATTTCGCCATGGTCGGCAGCCCGATCAAGATGTCCGGCACACCCGTGGAGTACGTGCGCCCGGCGCCGATGCTGGGGCAGCACACCGACGATATCCTTGGGCAGCGGTTGGGCCTGTCAGCGGAGCAACTGGCCCAACTCAAGGTGCGCGGTATCGTCGAACAGAAGGCTTAGACCAGGGTAGAGCGGTCGATCTGTTCGATCGAAGTCACGCCGGTCAGGGTCATGGCCACGCGCATTTCCTTGGCAAAGATGTCCAGCAGGTTTTCCACACCGTGCTGGCCATCGGCGGCCAGCGCGTAGGCGGTAGCGCGTCCCAATAGGCAGGCCTTGGCGCCCAGGGCGAGCATGCGCACCACGTCAAGCCCGGAGCGGATGCCGGAGTCCACCAGCACCGTGAGGTCATCGCCCACGGCTTCGGCAATCGCCGGCAAGGCCTTGGCAGTAGACAACACGCCGTCCAACTGACGGCCGCCGTGGTTGGACACCACAATGCCGTCGGCACCGAAACTCACGGCGTCCTTGGCATCCTGAGGGTCGAGGATGCCCTTGATGATCATCGGGCCTTTCCAGAAGTCACGGATCCACTCCAGGTCTTTCCAACTGATCGACGCGTCGAAATTGTTTGCCAGCCAACCGATGTAGTCTTCCAGGTGAGTCGGTTTGCCCAGGTACTTGGAGATATTGCCCAGGTCGTGGGGGCGGCCCATCAGGCCGACGTCGAAGGCCCATTGCGGCTTGGTGACGGCTTGCAGCATGCGCCGCTGTGCCGCGAATGGTCCGGACATGCCCGAGTGCGCGTCACGGTAGCGTGCGCCGGGCGTCGGCATGTCTACGGTAAAGACCAGCGTGGTGACGCCGGCAGCCTGGGCGCGCTCCAGCGCATTGCGCATGAAACCACGGTCCTTGAGCACGTAGAGCTGGAACCAGATCGCCTGCGCACTTTGCGACGCGACTTCTTCAATCGGGCACACCGACACCGTCGACAGGCAGAACGGAATGCCCTTGTTCGCCGCTGCCTTTGCCGCCTGTACTTCACCGCGTCGCGCATACATGCCGGTCAGGCCCACGGGGCTGAGGATCACTGGCATGTCCAATTCCTGGCCGAACAGCGTGGTCTTGAGGCTCAGGTTTTCGACATTGCGCAGGATGCGCTGGCGCAGGCTGATCTCGGCCAGGTCCGAACTGTTCGCACGCATCGTGTGTTCGGCGTAGGCACCGCCGTCGATGTAGTCGAACAGGAAGCGCGGCAGCTTGCGCTTGGCGGCTGCGCGGTAGTCGGAGGCAGACGAGATGATCATGAACAGTGGCTCCACAGGGCAAGGTAGGTTAAGGATAGGCAAACATCTGTCATGATAAAAACAACTTTTATCACTAGTAGCCAGTCGCGAAAGGAATACCGATGAACCTGAGAACCGTGCAGGCCTTTGTCGAAGTGGTGCGCCAGGGTGGTTTCTCCCAGGCCGCCGAAGTGGTGTCCCTGACCCAATCCACCGTGAGCAAGGCAGTCAAGACCCTGGAAGACGAGTTGGGCATGCCGTTGCTTAATCGCCTCGGCCATCGCAACGAACTCACCGCCGCCGGAGAAATCGCCTACCGCCGTGGCCTGGTGATGCTCGCAGAACGCAACGACCTGGTGGCCGAAATCAACGACCTGCGCGGCCTCAAGCGCGGCCAGCTGCGCATCGGCCTGCCGCCGGTAGGCTGCGGCGTGTTGTTTGCGACCATGTTCGCCACTTACCGCAGCCGCTACCCGCACATCGACATCGAACTCACCGAATACGGCAGCAAAAAACTGCGCGAATGCCTGGAAGCAGGGGAGATCGACCTGGCGGCCCTGTTGTTGCCGACAGACGAAGCGTTCGACTTCCAGCCCGTGCGCAACGAACCGCTGATAGCTGTGCTGCCCATGGACCACCCCCTGGCCCAGCGTAAGCGCATCGACTTCACCGACCTTGCGGACTCGCCGTTCATCCTGTTCGAAGCCGGCTTTGCCCTCAACGCCAAAATCCTCGCCGCGTGCGAACGCAAAGGCGTCACGCCACGGGTGACCGCCCGCAGTGGGCAGATCGACTTCATCGTCGACCTGGTGGCCGCCGGCTTGGGCGTGGCCTTCCTTCCACGCATGCTGGCGCACAAGCATCAACACAACGGCATCGCCCTGATCCCCCTCGACGAACCCCACACCGACTGGCACATCGCCCTGGCCTGGCGCGCCAGCGCCCACCTGCCACCGGCCGCGCTCGCCTGGTTGGAGTTGGCCAAGGAACAACAGCTTTCAACCGGCCATCCGGTTCAATCGACCGAATCACCAGAGAAAGCTTGACTTCCCCTTTTTAATCAGTAACATACGGCGCATTCCGCGATAGCTCAGTTGGTAGAGCAAATGACTGTTAATCATTGGGTCCCTGGTTCGAGTCCAGGTCGTGGAGCCAGATAGAGAAAAGCCTGCAGAGATGCAGGCTTTTTTTTGCCTTGGAATTCTCCGGGGTGATCAAAGCGCACAGCGTGACAGGCATGAAGACGTCTCTAATCCTACGATTTAGAGGTAAGCCCCATGAAAGTCGCTGCAGTCGTTTCAACCAAAGGCGGGCCGGGTAAAACCACGGTTGGCGCCCATCTGGGCGCGTTCTGCGCCGATGCAGGTGTTCGAACCCTGCTCATCGATCTTGATAATCAGCCTTCGCTGTCCTCGTTTTACAACCTGTCGCACGAGGCACCTGGCGGCACCTATCAGTTGATCACGAGCAATGAGACTCGACCTGATCAGATCATTTCTCAGACCTGTATTCCCAATCTGTCGCTGATCAAATCGAATGATCCGTTCAATTTGCTGAGCAATTTGTTACTGCACGCTGCTGACGGTCGCCTGCGTCTCAAGAATTTGATGCCAGCCTTCGCGCAGGACTTTGATCTGATTCTGATCGACACCCAGGGTGCTCGCTCCATCGTCCTAGAGATGGCCTTGCTGGGTTCTCAAATGGCGGTTTCTCCAATTACGCCCGATATGCTGACCGCTCGGGAGTTTCAGCGAGGGATGCTCCAGCTCTATCGGGACCTTGAACCGTTGGCTGCATTGGGTGCGGTGACCCACATGTTGAACATCGTGATCAACAAGCTGGATGCAACCAATGATGCAAACCTGATCTATCAGACGTTGACCGAGACCTTCTCTGATCACCCGAAAATTCAGATGGTCCATACAACAATTCCTGCTGCGGTGAGTTTTCGTCGCGCTGCCACCGAAGGTGTACCTGCCCACCGGCTGGAGTATCGGCTCCCCACTGCCAACTGGCAAGCACTCACACTGTCAATGGAAAAACACCGGCAGTGATGGGCGATAAGGCCTCCTGTCCGTTGCATTTAGGGGAGTTCGCGTTTATTGAAGGACACACCGTGCGGCGTATGAACAATATTCCAATCGTTCTGCAAGGTCATCGTCTGTCATGCGGGTGTCATGCGGGTGCCATGCGTTAGCAGGCGGCGCAAGGAGCGTGAGGGTTAGCGTCAGAATCAGCAGCCTCGCCAGAAATGTCAGTGCCGCATAGACCGCCGCCAATCCGTAGTTTTCAATTTGCAGGTGGATTTGGCTGCGGTGATGAAAGCGTATAGCGTGACAGGCATGAAGCCGTTTCTGATCCTGCGATTTAGAGCCCAAGCCCGGCGCTGCCACCTGTATTTGCTCCATTCGCCATGCCGCTGTGAACCACTGGAAAACAGCGGCATGCCACCCGCTCAGGCAAGAACCTAGTCTCAGGGCAGCCGCCGGGAGATCCCGGCGGGGGCAGAGTCCCTAAGAGAAGTGCGTGACCAACATCTCTCGAACCGCGCTGACCAGCGGGGCCTCACCAGGGCGCGGCGGTAACAGGCTGAACTCAACATCGGGCAGCGCCGGAAGCGATTGAGTCGACCGGTAGACTTCGGCTCCAGCAGGCACCGCTGAGCTGTTCAGGCATGCCACTCCCAGACCCGCCATCAGCGCCGATTGCAGGCCCCCGACACCCGACGCTGAATGTGCAATGACATACGGTACCCCACGCGCATCCAGTAGATCGATGGTGAATCGCTGCAAACTGCAATCCTGGGGAAGCACCACCAACGGCAGCGGCGCCAGGGGCTCGCGCTGCGCGTCAAACCCACTGAGTGCTACCCACCGCAGGGCCTCTCGTCGCACAGGGATGCCTTCGGGAAGGCTGCGCCCGTCAAGGATGCGCATCGACAGGCCGATATCGAATTCGCCGCTGTTGGAGCCATTTTCGATTTGCAGGCTTTTGCGCACCGAAACATGCAACCGAAGCTGCGGATAGCGCGTGCGCAACCCCTTCAACATACCCGCGATGGCGCTCGGTAAAAAATAGTCGGTGATGGCCAGGCGCAGTTCCCCGGTCAGGGTCACACCGCGCATGTCCTCCAGCACACAATCACTCAGCGCGAGCAATTCAAGTGCATGTGCCAACAACCGCTCTCCGGCGGGTGTTGGACTCACGCCTTTTTTTCCGCGCTCCAGCAGTGTGACGCCGGTAAATGTTTCCAGCTTGCGAAGTTGTTCACTGAGTGCTGACTGCGAGCGGAGCAGCTTGGGCGCGGCCGCTGAAAGGCTGCCGCACTGCAGGATCGTGACGAAGGAGCGCAGTTGCTCGAGATCAAAAGGGCGCATATCTATCCTGCGTTTTTTCCGATAGATACCATTATATCTTCCTGCTTTTCAGAATTTAATACTTTTCTTACTCTGGCGCCTCACCCTATCCATACGAGGAACTCCCCATGCCAGGCATCACCCTGAAAATCTCCGGCGAACGCAATCCCGAGCTTGTCCGCCAACTCGTCCCGCAGCTCACCGCGCTGACGTGTGAGGTGCTTGAAAAGCGTCCGGAACAGACCTTGCTGATACTCGATTTTGTGCCTCATGAGCAGTGGTTCATTCATAACCGCTCGCTGGTCGAACATGGACGTAATGCATTCCGCCTGGAAGTGACCGTCACCGATGAGACCAACACCAAAGCGCAAAAAGCGCGCTTCCATCGTGAGGCCTACGTGCTATTAGCCGAGTTGATAGGCAACCTGCATCCGCACTCCAATGTGCACATCATCGACTGCCGAGCCAGTGCCTATGGCTATGAAGGGGTTACCCAGGAGTACCGATATCAGCATGCTTGAGAGCAGGCGTTGTATGCGGATGTTGGATACGCCGGTGCCGATCACCTGATCAACTACAAGCGCGATTCAGACCGTTGCCCCCTGCAGAATGAAGTCGGTGCAACGTTCGCCAATCATGATGCAGGGTGCATTGGTGTTGCCGCTGATCAGGCTCGGCATGATCGACGCATCGGCGATACGCAGGCCCTCGACACCGCGTACCTTGAGTTGCTGATCCACCACCGAATGCTCATCCGAACCCATCCGGCAAGTTCCCGAAGGATGGAACACGGTCTTGCATACCCTGCGAATGTGGTCCGCCAGCGCCTGGTCCGAATATTCCCGGCGGTTGGGAAGAAGAATCGGGCTTTCGATCAATTCGGCCAACGGCCCGCTACGCAGAATTTCGAGGGAAATACGCACCCCTCGAATCATCGTCGCCAAGTCTTCTGGATGGCTCAGAAAGCCCGCATCCAGCCACAATGGGTCGCGCGGGTTGTTGCTGCGAAGCCGAGCCGTTCCTCGTGATTTTGGCCGCAGTGCGCAAGGGTTGATGCTAATGCCATGCCCCTCGGGTGGCGGGCGGTCGACGTCTCCCACCAGCGTCGGTGTCATGTGAATCTGGATATCCGGGCGACCGCCCGCGCCTGTGCTGTCGAAGAACGCACCTGACTCGATGACGTTGGAAGACAGCAAGCCTTTTCGGCCATACAGATACTTCAGGCCATGGCCTATCGCTGAGATGCCCTTGTCTTGGCCTAGCAAGCTGATGGGCGCGCGGGTACGGCCATAAACCGACGAAGTCAGGTGGTCCTGGAAGTTCTTGCCGACCTGCGATGCGTCGACAACCACGCCGATACCGTGCTGCCTCAGTTCATCAGCCGGGCCAATCCCCGACAGCATCAGCAGCTTCGGAGTCGCCACGGCGCCGGCTGCAAGAATGACTTCGCCTCGGCAGCGGAACTCTGCGGCGGGCTGCTTATGAAGGCTAGCCCGCACCCCGACAGCACGACCCGACTCGATCAATAACTGTTCCACCCCCGCATGGGTGAGGACCTGCAACAGTGGGCTGGGTAATACCGCCTTGAGGTAAGTGGCAGCGCTGCTCCCGCGACGACCGTTGCGCGTGGTGGTCTGGTAGTAACCCGCACCGGCCTGCGTGGGGCCGTTGAAGTCATCTGTAAACGGCAAACCGTAGGCGACTGCGGAGTCAACGAATGCCTTGCTCAGTGGGTGGCAATGGGTGTTGTCGCTGACGACCAAAGGCCCATCGTTGCCGTGCAGTGCAGTGTTTAATCGACGGTTGCATTCACTGCGCTTGAACACGGGCAGCACATCGTCCCAACCCCACTGCGTGCAGCCTGCCTTTTTCCACTCTTCGTAGTCCTCGGCCTGGCCACGGATATAGATCATGCCGTTGACCGAACTGCCACCGCCCAATGTGCGCCCTTGCGGTATGTACATCTGCCGGCCGTTGACGTAGCTCTGGCTGACCGTCTCATAGCGCCAGGTGCGGTGGGTGCCATGCACCTTGAAGAACGTGGCCGGGATGTGGATAAACGGGTGGTTATCCTTGGCCCCGGCTTCGAGTAGCAGCACGCTGTGTCCAGCTTGGATCAAGCGGCAGGTGACGGCGCAGCCTGCCGAACCTGCGCCCACCACGATGTAGTCGAACTCCCGCATGATGCGCGTTCCCCGTCTTTTACTTGTTGTTGTTGGTGGTGTTCTGGGCGCGGTGTTCAACCCAAACCAAGCTGTGCAATTGCGTAGTCGCGCAGGCGGTTTTTTTGGATTTTGCTGGATCCGGTCATGCCGATGCTTTCGAAGTCCTCGACCACCTGTAGGTAGCGAGGCACCTTGAAGTTGGCGCAGCGAGCCTTGCAGAACGCGATCAACTCTTCGCTGCTGGCCAGGCTTCCGTGCTTGAGGGTGACAAAGGCAGCAGGCACCTCGCCCAAACGTGGGTCGGGCACGCCAATCACCTGTGCCAACTCGATAGCGGGGTGTTTGAGCAGCACTTGTTCAACTTCCAGCGGCGCAACGTTTTCACCGCCCACGCGAAACATGTCCTTGAGTCGACCAATAAACTGCAGGCGGCCGTCTGCGGACAATGTCCCGAGGTCTCCGGTGTGCAGCCAGCCATCACGTAGCGCGGCGGCGGTTTGTTCGGGCAGCTTGTAGTAACCCTTCATCAGGCTCCAGCCGCGGGCGCAGATTTCACCGGGTGTGCCGGCGGGCACTGGCTGGCCGCTGTCCGGGTCAAGAACGCTAATCTCCAGGCCTTGGTGTGTGGTCATGGAGCCGTTCAGGCGCAGTGCCAATGGCTCACGGTAGTCAGAAAAGACCAAGTTCGGCGAAGCCTCCGAAAGACCGTAGGCATTGCAAATGTCCTTCGCCCCCATCTTCTCGACAACGTCGTGAAGTATCTGTGGGCTGGCAGCCGCCCAACCGCCGCGCAGGGACAATCGTTGGCCGCTGAATCCAGGCTCGGCCAGCATCATCAGAAACATCGTGTCGTTGCCCGACGTCAGGGTGCACTGTTCACGCTCCATGATCGCCAATGCCTGAGCCGGATCGAAGGTCGCGGATGTAATCAGGGCGGCGCCGTGAACCAGCGCAACCAGCAGCGACATGGTGCTGCCAGCCACATGGTAGAACGGCCGTGGGCTGAAGTAGCGGTCTTGCGGGCCGGCCCCCATGCGCACGGCCACGCATTTGGCGATGCCCAGCATTGAGGCGTGGCTGAGCATCACGCCTTTTGGAAAGGCGGTGGTGCCCGAGGTGAACTGGATCAACAGCGTATCGTCCGGCACGACGTGCGCGCGCGCAGCGGCCAACTCAGCAGGTGGGATGTGGTTGCCCATTTCGAGGAAGGCCGCTGCGCCGAGGCCCGCCGTCGGTACGTGTTGGCCGAACACCACCAGATGCTCCAACAGCGGCAGGTGGGTACCTGGCAGCTCTGTGTTGATCGCCGGTTCGACTGCTTCGAGCATGCCGACAAAATCGATTTTATTGAGGAACCTATCCACGCAGAACAATGCCCGCACGTCTTCATGAGCCAGGCCGTAACTGAGCTCGTCGCTACGAAAACGTGTGTTGAACGGCACGCAAACCAGTCCGAGCGAGGCCGCGGCATACCAAATCACCGCCCATTGAACGGAGTTGCCCATCAGTACGCCGATGTGCTCGCCAAGTTGCAGGCCCAACCCGAGCATGGCGCGAGCGGTGATATTTACCTGATCGAGCAGCTGGCTATAAGTGAGTCGGCCGTCGTCGGCAATCAACGCGTCATTGTCGGGGTAGTGCTGGGCAGCGTCGCTCAGTACGGTCCACAGGGGACCGGGCAGCGGAGAAGTCGTTACAGTCATGGGGATTCCTCAGGCGAAAGATGTCATGCCGGCACGCCAGGTGCCTTCGGTCAGGTTGTCCTCTATCGCGAGGATCTCGTGGGCCAGGGCACCCGCGCGGCTGTCATCCGCGCCTTTGTCGAGGGTGCGTTTGGCGCTGCGAATAGCGTGGGTGGGGGCCGAGGCGATCTCGTGGGCCAGCGCCTCGACATAGCGTTCGAACTCGGCATGGGGCAGTACCTGGTTGACCAACCCGATGGACTTGGCCTCCTGTGCGCTGACTTCGCGGCCAGTGAACATCAGCTCTTTGGCCATCCGGCGGCCGACGATGCGTGGTAGTCGCTGAGTTGCACCCACCGTCCCCCAGCGGGCCTCCGGGTAACGGAAGCTGGCCAGGTCGCTGGCGACGATGAAGTCACAGGCGCTGGCGATCTCGCAGCCGGATCCCACTGCCGGCCCCTGGATCACGGCAATCACAGGCATGGGCAGGTTTTCCAGTGCCGCATACAGCGCGAACGCCTTGATGCGTCGCGCGCGGATCTGGTCCTCATCCATCAGCTTGCGCTCCTTGAGGTCGGCACCGGCACAGAACACCGGGCCGTTGGCGCGTATGAGCAGCACATGGATGTCGGTGCGTGCGCCGATTTCGCGTAAGGCCACATGCAATTCGACGCACAGTTGGGTATTCAAGGCGTTGCGGGCTTGGGGGCGGTTCAGGGTCACGGTGGCGATGTTTCCCGCTACCGCAAGGCTTACCACGGATGGAACGTCGGGCTGAGTCATGGTCATACAGCTCCTGCGCGGTGCAAGGCGTCGATGTCTTGCGGGTTGTAGCCAAGGTCTTGGAGTACCCGGTCAGTGTGCTCGCCCAACAGGGGCGGGCGGTTTGCCGTGGGGTTGTCATAACCGTTGAACAGAAACGGCAATTGGATGGCCGGGAAACGCCCGCTCTCGGGGTGTTCGAAGTCGGCGAACACGCCGCGTGCGCGCAAGTGCGGGTCGACAATCACTTCGTCGAGCGTATTCAACGGCCCGGCGGGCACACCCGCCGCGTCGCAGGCGGCGCAAAGCTGAGCGCGGGTGAGCAGGGCGATGGCGCCCGTCAGGTGCTCCATGACCTCGTCGCGGTGCAATACGCGGCCACTGTTGTGCTGCAGTCGCGGGTCGGCGCCCAAAGCATCGAGGCCCAGCAAGGCACAGAGCGGACGCCAGTGCTGATCGGCCCCTGTGATGTGCACGTAACCGCCATCAGCACACAGGAAACTGGCTGAAGGGACGCGGCCAGGGTGTTCGGTGCCCAGGCGTTCGGGCACTTCATCCAGGGCAAAGTAGCGCGCGGCGGCCAAGGCCAGAAGGCTGATTTGCCCGTCGAGCATGGAAAAGTCGAGGTAGGCGCCCGTGCCGTCTTTTTGCCGACCCTGGAGCATGGAGACAATCCCCAGGGCGATCCACAAACCAGAGCTCAGGTCGGACACCGGAATACCGGGCTTCACCGGGCCACCGTCTTTTTCGCCGGTCAGGCTCATGATCCCACTCATGGCCTGGAACACCGTGTCGTAGCCTTTGCGACTGGCATAGGGGCCGGTCTGGCCGAACCCTGTGCAGGAGACGTAGAGCAGGCGCGGGTTGATAGCCTTGAGTGCGGGCCAATCCAGGCCATAGCGCTTGAGGGTGCCCACCGGGAAATTTTCCAGCACAACGTCGGCGTCACGCGCCAGTTTGCGCACGATCTCCT
The DNA here is from genome assembly GCF_014230465.1 of Pseudomonas cremoris. Next base: position 261,811 of record NZ_JAAXCY010000001.1, on the reverse strand, counting down.
GTCCCTCGGCGGTGCGCAGGTTCACTGTGATCGACTCCTTGCTGCGGTTGAAGGCATAGAAGTAAGCACTGCGCTCACGCCCCATGGCTTCGGCTTGGGCGTCTTCGTCCAAGTGGGCAAGGCTCTCGTCAGGCTGACCGACAAAGGGTTCATAGCCTCGGGTTTCGTCACCGTCGACGGGCTGTTCAACCTTGATCACCCGGGCGCCCAGTTCGGCGAGAATCATGCCGGCGAAGGGGCACGCCAGCACACGCGCCAGCTCCACCACCGTTACACCTTCCAGGGGTTTCATTCGGTCGACTCCGCTTGGCGAAACGCGCGCATGTGTGCGTTCAATTGCTGGCCGATTTTCAGGCCTTCGCTGAAGGGCAGTTCGGTGACCCGGTGGAAAATCCCCTTGGTGGCTTGCATCGCCTGTAACGGATGGGCCGCGAGCTCCTGCGCCAGGGCTTGCACTTCACCCAGCAGGTCGGCGTCGGCCACGACCCGGTTGACCATGCCCAGTTGTCGGGCCTCATGAGCGTCCAGGGTGCGTCCGGTAGCTACCAGGTCGAACGCGGCCTTGCGCCCGACATGCTCGACCAGCCCTGCCATGACGATTGCGGCGACGATGCCATGCTTGACTTCTGGGTACCCGAAGCGCGCGCTTTCACCCGCCAACGCGAGGTCGCAGGAAAGGGCCAACCCGCAGCCACCGCCCATGGCGTAGCCATTCACGGCAGCGATCACCGGTTTGCTCATCTGTTTGACCAACCCTTGTAACTCGGTGGTCAGCGCAGCACGGCGTTCGACCAGCGCTTGATTGTCCGGGGTCAGCACCTGGAACTCGCGGGTATCGGCCCCCGCACAGAAGCCACGGCCAGCACCGGTGACGATCACGACGCGAATCGACGGGTCGGCATCGGCATCCTTCAACGCCTGGACCAGCCCCTCGGTGAGGGCGAAATCCAATGCGTTGAGTTTGTCCGGGCGGTTGAGCTTCAGCGTTTGAACGCCGTCACGGGTTTCGCGCAGAACGACCTGTCGTTCGGTCATATAAAGTGCTCCTGTCAGGGTTGCATGGCGCGCAGGCGGGCAAGGGCCTGTTCGAGTTCTTCAATGAGCGATTGCATGATTGCGCTGGCGGGCAGCAGTTGATGGATGAGCCCGGCACTTTGTCCGGCTTCCACCTTGCCGTTGCTGACATCGCCGTCGAACGACGCCTGTTTCAAGCTGGCCGAAGCCAGCAGCGCGGCGTAAGCCTCGGGGGCGGTCTGGGGCAAGCCATCGCGCTCGGCCTGTGCGACACGTTCGGTAAACGCGTTGCGCACGCTGCGCACTGGCAACGCACCACGCCCGACCAGGACGGTGTCGCCAATGTCAGCCTCAAGGACTTTTTGTTTATAGGCCGGGTGCAGGAACGCTTCCTCGGAGAGCATAAAGCGGGTACCCAGTTGCACGGCGTCAGCGCCGAGGGCAAGCAGCGCAGCGATGCCGTGGCCATCGGCGACACCCCCACCGGCCACGAGCGGGCAGTCGACTTCCTGCAACACGCGCCGCACGTTGACCAGGGTGCTGACTTCGTTTGCCGGCGGATGCCCGCCGGCTTCGCTGCCGACCACCACCAGCCCATCGACCCCGGCTGCGGCTGCCTTGCGTGCGTGGTCGACAAAGGCGACCACGTGCAGCCAAGTCGCCCCGTAAGCCTTGAAGCGTTGCAAGTGAGCCTTGGGCGAGCCTTGGCTGGCAATGATCACCGGAACCCGCTCGGCCACCAGCAAGTCCAGGACTTCGTCGGCGCCCTTGCGGTACAGCGGGATGTTGACCGCAAAAGGTTTATCGGTCAGCTCGCGCATTTCGCGCAGTGTCTGCGCAAGGTCGGCCAAGCGCATCGGCCCTGCCGCAATCACACCCAGGCCACCGCCATTGGAAACGGCAGCGGGGAGGGCGGCGCAACTGGATGCCCAACTCATGCCCGCCTGGATAATTGGATAGCGGATACCCAGCAAGCGAGTCAGACGGGTGTCGAGCGACATGCTTCAATCCTCATCGTCATTCTCCGGACTCAGGTTGTACGGATTGTTTTTCTTGAGTTCGCCGTAGTACTCAAGGCTGTTGTTGAACACGCGCTGCATCAGTTCGCGCAATTGCTTGAGTTCGCTGTCAGACAAGCCGCTGAGCATGCGTTCGTTCCGTTCGTTGGAGTCATCGAGGATGCGACGCACCATCTCCTTGCCTTCCGCGCTCAGGCACAGCAGGGCGCTGCGTCCGTCTTCCGGGTTGGGCTGGCGCTCGATCAACTCGCGTTTGGTCAAGTGGGTGACGATCCTGCTCATCTGGCTTTTCAACACGCTGGCGTGCTTGGCCACGCGCACCAGGGGGGCTTGGCCGAGGTAGTCGAGAATCGCCAGGGTTCGCCATTCCAGCACCGTAATCGCGAAATGCTGGGGGATAGTCATGGCGGCGATACGGCTCGACAGGCCGGCCAGACGTTGCAGTTGGACGGAAAACAGGTCGCGCATGTCGGTGGTGATTTCGGGCTCTCGTTCGGCTGCGGTGGTCGTTTTTTTCATAAGGCACCTAGGGGCTATCTGGAGGAAGGAATTAGCCTCTCATTGTTCTGGAGTACCTACACCAGCTCAACCGTTGAAGCGCGATTGTTCGCGCAATAGCGCCAGGCTGGCATCCAGTCCTTTGGTAAAGGCTTCGAGTACCAGGTCGACTTCGCTGTCGGTGATGATCAAGGGCGGCGCGAACACCACGCTGTCGTTCAGCGCACGCGCGGTCACGCCGTTGGCTTCGGTTTGCCGAGACACGCCCAGGCCGACTTTCCAGTCTTTCGGGAAGGCGCCCTTACTGGCTTTGTCGGCAACCAATTCGACACCCCACATCAGGCCTGCGCCACGCACTTCGCCTACCAGCGGATGGTCGGCCAGCTTGCGCAAGCCGGCGCCCAGGCGTGCGCCGACCTTGTCGGCATGCGCAGGCAGTTGGCGCTCGGCGTAGATGTCCAGGCACTCCAGCGCGACAGCGGCAGGGACCGGGTGGCCGCCGTAGGTGAAGCCGTGGCCGAACACGCCGATCTTTTCGCTTTGGCTTTTCATGGCCTGGTACACCGGTTCGGAAATCATCAGCGCGGAAATCGGCAGATAGGACGCCGACAGCGCTTTGGCGCACGTCAACATGTCGGGCTGCAGGCCGAAGGTCTGTGAGCCCCACCAGTTGCCGGTACGGCCAAAACCACAGATGACCTCGTCCGCCACGAGCAAGATGCCATGGCGTTTGAGCACCGCCTGGATTTTCTCGAAATAGCCCACCGGCGGGGTAATCACGCCACCGGTTCCCATCAACGGTTCGGCAAAGAATGCGCCAATGGTCTCGGGGCCCTCGCGCTCGATCAGCGTTTCAAGCTCGGCGGCCAAGCGCGTGGAAAAGGCTTCTTCGCTCTCGCCTGGCAGCCCTTCGCGGTAATAGTGCGGGCAGGTCACGTGCAGGAAACCCGGCAGTGGCAACCCGAAATCCTGGTGCAAATGCCCAAGGCCGGTGAGGCTGGCACTGGCGATGGTGGTGCCGTGGTAAGCGCGATTGCGGCTGATGATCTTGCGCCGTTGTGGCTGGCCAAGCGCGCTCCAGTAATACCAGACCAACTTGATCGCGGTGTCGTTGGCCTCGGAGCCCGAGCACGCGAACAACACTTTGGACATCGGCACCGGTGCCAGCGAAATCAAACGCTCTGCCAGCTGGATGGCCGGTTCGGTAGAGCGGTGTGCAAAGTTCTGGTGATAGGGCAGTTGCTTCATTTGCCGCAGCGCGGCTTCTTCCAGGCGCGTCTCGCTATAGCCCAGTGCAGCACTCCACATGCCGGACATGGCATCCAGGTATTGCTTGCCTTGGTCGTCCCACGTGTAGATGCCCTCGCCGCGAACCATCACGGTCGGGCCGACCTGTTCATGACTGGCAAGGTTGGTCTGGCTGTGAATGTGAAAAGCGATGTCGCTGGCGTGCAATGAGCGTGACATAGCGAAACTCCGTTCGGGTGGGGCGACCTGCAGTCTGGGTGCAGTGGTTGTTAATTTGCCTGATTTCAATATGGTTGACAATGTGAATCATGTGGTTCATGTTGTCAACCATCTTCTGCCGCTCATACCGCTGAAGAAAAACGACCGGGAACACGGCCGGGTTCATCGATAACTGCGCTAAGGTTTGATCTTTATCTCTGCTTAATAACAAGTCCGCGCTCATCGGGCGCTAGAAACAGGAGATGGAAAATGTTCAACACCCTGAAAAAATCAGCATTTGGGCTTCATGTGTTGGCGGTTGTGAGTGCGGTGTTGATCGCACCACAGGCCTGGGCGGCCGACCCGTCGACAGTGACCGTTGCAGGCTATGGCGGAGGCTTGCAGGATGCATTGATTGCCACGTTGTGGGGCCCGGCGGCAGAGAAGGCAGGATTGAAGCTGCGCACCGAATCGCATGACGGCCAGCCCGCCGTGCGACTGCAGGTGCAGTCTGGCAAGCCCGCATGGGATGCCATTCATATCGGTGCCAATGATTGCGCAGCGCTGGACAAGCAGGGGATGCTGGAACCGTTGGACTACTCGGTCATTGACGCCAAGGGCGTGCCGAGCCTGGCGCGGGATAAAAACTGGATCGCGACCAACAGCTATTCTGTGGTCATGGGCTGGCGCACCGATAAATTCAAGGAAGGCCCAAAGAGCTGGAAGGAATTTTGGGACGTTAAAAAATTCCCCGGGCGCCGCGCGTTGTCTGTCGCGCCAGACGAAATGCTTGAAGTGGCCCTGCTGGCCGATGGCGTGCCCCGCGACCAGCTCTATCCTCTGGATATCAAGCGGGGGCTTGCCTCGTTGGAAAAGATCAAACCCTACGTAGCGGTCTGGTGGACCTCCGGCGCGCAGTCGGCGCAGCTGATCAAGGACGGAGAGGTTGACCTGATTGCGATCTGGAGCAGCCGCATCGACTCCGTCGTGAAGGACAAGGCACCTGTGGCCTACACCTATGAAGACGGCCTGCTCGGCTACGGTTGCATGGCCATCCTGAAAGGCGCGCCCAATGTGCCAGGCGCGCAAAAGCTGATCGCCAATTCGATATCCCCGGCCATTCAGGCACGGATTCCAACGATGATGGGTTACTACGGCCCCACCAACAGCCTTGCGTTCGAGCAGCCCGGTGTTCCCGCCGACGCCTTGAACAGTTCAAACATGTCGCCCGCCAACAGGGCCAAGCAAACGCTGATGGACGCACGCTGGTGGGGCGAGCATGTCACGGACGTCCAGGAAGACTACAAAGAATTGATCGCACAGTAACAGTGGCTTTTGTGGAGGTCGGAATCATGCAAGGCAGTATTGCAATTCGGGATGTCTATAAAGGTTACGGGACATTTACCGCTATCGATCATGTGTCCCTGGACGTCAATCCTGGTGAGTTTTTAACGCTTCTCGGCCCTTCGGGGTCCGGGAAAACTACCTTGCTGAATGTGTTGGCAGGCTTTATTCGCCCGGATGCAGGCAGCATCAAGGTGGACGGTGTGGAGTTCCTGACCTGCCCGCCACACAAGCGTGACATTGGTATGGTGTTTCAGAACTATGCCTTGTTCCCGCATATGACCGTCGCAGAAAACGTCGCCTACCCCTTGCGCTTGCGCAAGGTCAGCGGTGCCGAGCGAGCTCGAAGGGTCAAGGCCACACTGGAAATGGTGCAGATGGACCACTTGGGTGAACGCGGCATTCACCAGCTGTCCGGTGGGCAGCGCCAGCGAGTTGCACTGGCCAGGGCAATGGTGTTCGAACCCAAGATCATGCTGATGGACGAACCCCTTTCGGCCCTGGACAAAAACCTGCGTGAACACATGCAACTTGAGCTCAAGCGTCTTCATGCTCGATTGGGCATGACCACGATTTATGTCACCCATGATCAGAAGGAAGCACTGACGCTGTCACACCGTATTGCGGTGTTGAACAAAGGCAAGCTGGCGCAATTGGATACACCGGACGCGCTCTATGAGCGGCCGAGTAATCGCTTTGTGGCGGGGTTCATTGGCGAGAGTTGTTTTTTTGCCGTGGAGGAGGGAGCGGATGCCGTCACGTTCCAGGGCCGAGCGCTGAAACTGCCCAAAGGCACCGCGCTTAAGGTGTCGCAGCCGCGGGTGCTGATGGTGCGGCCGGAGCGTTTGCAATGGCAGGTGCCGTCGGACACCAGCGCGATGAACCGGATCGATGCAATTGCACGTGACGTGGTTTATCAGGGGGACAGCTATCACGTTGGCCTGGTGCTTTCCGATGGGAGTGAACTCACCGCGCGCCATCAAAAGGGCTTTCGTGAAGTGCCGGTGCCCACGCCGGGTTCAGCTGTCGAGCTCTGGCTGCATGCTGAAGACACGTTGCTGGTGGCGGAGGGTGCATGAATGCCAATTTCCCCATCTGCCCAAAGCCATAGAGGGGCTGCGCCCATGAAGCAAGTCGGTTTATCCGGGAGTGCCAGAAGCGCCGCCGCGCCAGATAAAGACCCGATGGCCAGCCTTCTGGCGCGCGCCGAAGCCCGTGAGCGCCGGGCCCTGCTGTCGTTGACGCTGCCGGGGTTCATCCTGGTGTTTGTGGTACTGGCCGTGCCGCTGGGTTGGCTGTTCTGGTTATCGGCTTTTGACACCAACGGCGCGCTGACCCTGGACAACTATCTACGCTTGCTGCGGCCGGTGTACCTGAGCAGTTTCATCATCACGTTCCAGATGGCGTTCTGCGTCACGGCGGTGTGCGTGGTGCTGGGCTATCCACTGGCGTACCTGCTTTCACAGTTGCCGGAACGCGCCAGCCAGATCTGCATGGCCTTTGTGCTGCTGCCGTTCTGGACCTCGATTCTGGTACGTACCTATGCCTGGCTGGTGTTGTTGCAGCGCCAAGGCGTCATTAACAACGGGTTGCTTGATCTGGGCCTGATCCATGAACCACTGGCGCTGGTGAACAACTTCTTCGGAACCGTTGTTGGCATGGTGCACGTCATGTTGCCGTTCATGGTGTTGCCGCTCTACGACAGGATGAAAAACATCGATCCACTGTTGATGTCAGCGGCAGCCAACTGCGGCGCTACGCCGGCCCAGGCGTTTCGCCAGGTATTTTTCAAGTTGTCGCTCCCAGGCCTGGCCTCGGGCATCACGCTGGTATTCGTGATTTGCCTGGGCTTTTACCTGACGCCGGCGCTGCTAGGGGGCGGACGGGTGTCCATGTGGTCGATGAAAATCAGCGACACCATCGCCCTGTACGGAAACTGGGGAGCCGCGAGTGCGTTGGGTGTCGCTTTGTTGGTGGCCACGGTGTTGATCCTGTGGGGCATGCGCAAGCTGTTCGGGCTCAACGAACAAGGGAGAAATCGCTAATGTTCAAACTCCATCAAGCGGTGACGCCGACGCAGATCACCCATGCGCATCGGCTCTGGTTGTATGTGTTGGTTGGGTTGATTCTGCTGTTCCTGATCATCCCGTGCCTGATCGTTATCCCGATGTCGTTTTCCGCCTCGCAGTACCTGGAGTTTCCGCCGCGAGCGTGGAGCCTGCGTTGGTATGAGGCTTACCTGGGGTCGCCGGAGTGGATGACGGCCACCTGGATAACGCTGAAGGTGGCAGTCCTGTCGACCTGTATCGCCACGGTGTTGGGGACATTGGCCGCCTACGGCCTGTCGCAGGTGCGCGGCGGCGTGGCCAGGCTGATCAACAGCTTGATGATGCTGCCCATGCTGGTGCCGATCATTCTGGTCGCGGTGGGCGTGTTTTTCGTCTACTCACGTACTGGGCTCAACAACAGCATCACAGGGCTGGTACTCGCGCACAGCGTGCTGGCGATACCGTTTGTCCTGATCGCCGTCGGCAATGGCCTCCAGGGGTTCGACATGAACCAGGAAATGGCGGCTCGCAGCCTGGGGGCCTCACGGCCATGGGCGTTTCTCAGCGTTACCTTGCCGCAACTGCGCTTGTCGATTTGTTCTGGCGCGTTGTTCGCGTTCATCGCGTCATTCGACGAGGTGGTGATTGCCCTGTTCATCGTCGGCGGTGAGAGTTCCACGCTGCCTCGGCGCATGTTCGCCAATATCCGCGATCAGATCGACCCGACCGTCGCTGCGGTATCCACATTGATGATTCTGTTGTCGATTGTGCTGCTGGTAGCGATGCAATACATCAAGCGCCTGGAGCGTCGTCAGTCGCACTGATTCGGTGGTCATGAAAAAGGCGCATGGACCCAGGCCCATGCGCCTTTTTTATTCCCGTGGGCGGGTCACGCGCGGGCGTGAATAAGCGGGTTCAGCCCACTGCGCAGGGTACGGCTGTGCAGTTCACGACCGAGGGCAGTCTCGCATTCGGCGGCAACATCAAGCAGGCGTTCAAGATCGATCCCGGTACGCACGCCCATGGACTCCAGGAGGCTTACCCAGTCTTCGGTGCTGACGTTGCCGGTGTGACCGCCACCGTATTTGACCTTGGCCGGATGCCCGCCAATGCCTCCAAAGGCACAGTCGTAATGCGTGACGCCGGCTTCCAGGGCGGCGATGTAATTCACCAACCCGGTGGCGCGGGTATCGTGGAAATGAGCGATGGGCGTGACCTCGGGGAACAACGCCTGCACCGCACGAAACAGGCGCTTGACGCTCTGTGGCGTGGCAACACCCGTGGTGTCACCCAGCGTGATGTACTTCACGCCGCATTGGGCAAACTGTTCGATATCCGCCAGCACGTCGGCTTCGTTGACGCGTCCTTCAAACGGGCAGCCAAACGCCACGGATACAGTGCCGATCAAACGGAACTGCCCCTCGGCCTTTTCGACCATCTGTTTGATGTTGCGCCACTGATCCTCCCGGCTGCGCTTGAGGTTCTTCAACGAATGAGCATCCGAAGCAGACACCAGCAGGCTGATCTCATTGGCACCGTGTCCAGCGCAAAGGTCGTTGAGCGCGCGTTCTACCGCGCGCACGTTGGCGCAAGTGGCTTTGTAGAACACTCCGGGCCGACGCTGCAGGTCTGCCAACAAGGCGCTGGCGTCGGAAAATTGCGCAATAACCGCAGGGTTGGAGTAGGACGTAGCCTCGATCCTTTGAAAGCCGATGTCGGCGAAACGCTCCACCAACGTGCGCTTCAGGTGGGTAGGCAGAAAGTCTGGCTCGTGTTGCAGACCATCACGGGCGAAGCATTCACACAGGATGACGTCTCTCATTGGGGCCTCATTATGACCATAAAACATGGTTGACATAGTGAACCAAAGTTACGAGTATGTGGTTGACGGTGTCAACCTGTTGCCTTGTTTTATTTGTCTGCGCGCACGTTGCTCGCCGCTATGCGTTTTCCTGCGTCAAATGCCAATTATCGAGGAGTGATCCATGTATACCGATCTGTTGTTCTACATCGACGGCCAATGGACTGCAGGGTGTTCGGGCAATACTGCAACTGTCATCAACCCGTCGACAGGCGAGACGATCGGGCAGTTGCCGTTAGCGTCCAACGCGGACCTGGACACCGCGTTGGCAGCCGCCGGGCGAGGGTTTGAAACGTGGTCGAACACGTCGGCCTACGACCGCTCGGCCATCCTGCGCCGCGCCGCGGCACTGGTCCGTGAACGCCATGCGCGGATGGCCGAATGCATGACACTGGACCAGGGCAAGCCGTTGGCCGAGTCCACCCTGGAGGCCAAAAGCGCCGCTGACCACATTGAGTGGTATGCCGAGGAAGGCCGGCGCGCCTATGGCCGCATCGTGCCGTCGCGCAATGCGGCCGTGCGCCAACTGGTGGTGCGCGAGCCCGTTGGGCCCGTGGCAGCCTTCACGCCGTGGAATTTCCCGATCAATCAGGCAGTGCGCAAAATCGCCGGCGCCTTGGCGGCAGGCTGCAGCATCATCATCAAGGCACCGGAGGAGGCACCTGGCGCCGTGATCGAGCTGGTGCGCTGTTTCCATGATGCGGGCTTGCCCGAGGGGGTATTGAACCTCGTGTTTGGCGTGCCGGCGCATGTCTCCGATTACCTGATCAAGTCACCGATCATCCGCAAGGTGTCCTTTACCGGCTCGACCGCCATCGGCAGGCAACTGGGCGCCTTGGCTGCGGCGCATTTGAAGCTGACGACAATGGAGTTGGGCGGGCATGCGCCGTTTATCGTCTGCGAGGATGCAAACGTGGAAGCTGCCGCCGCACTGGCGTGCGTGCTCAAGTTCCGCAATGCCGGGCAAGTCTGCGCCGCCCCCTCGCGTTTCTACGTGCACGATGCCGTCTTCGAGCCGTTTGCCCGCAGGTTTGCCGAGCTCGCGGCACAGCTCAAGGTGGGCGACGGTTTCGACCCCGCCAGTCAAATGGGGCCACTGGCGAACGCGCGTCGGTTGATGATGGTTCAAGAGCTGGTCGCCGACGCCCGGGAGCTGGGGGCAACGCTGCTAACGGGTGGACAACGGATGGGGGACAAGGGCAATTTCTTCCAGCCGACGGTGTTGACCGACTTGCCGGAACAGGCGCGACTACTCAATGAAGAGCCTTTCGGGCCGGTGGCACCGCTGTTGCGTTTCAGCGATCTGGACAGTGTCATCGCTCAAGCCAATAGCCTGGAGTATGGCCTCGCGGCGTTCGCTTTTACCCGCTCATTGAAAACCGCGACCGAACTGGGCAACCGGTTGCAGGCTGGCATGGTATCGATCAACCACTTCGGCCTCGCCTTACCCGAAACGCCGTTTGGCGGGATCAAGTCCAGTGGACATGGCAGTGAGGGGGGAACTGAAGGCCTGGATGCTTACCTGACCACCAAATTTATCAGTCAGGTCGGCATTTGACTGATCTGTCTCCTATCACCAACGGGGTTGCCTATGTCCAGACTTGCCAAGTTTCGCCGCTTGAATCAACCCAACGCCCAGCAGTCCACGGACGACGTTGCACTCCAGGAAACCTTTGAGACCGCGCTACGCAAATTGCTCGGTGAGTACAACATGAACCTGGGCGATGTTGTCTCGATTCTTGATTTGAGTCGCATCGCCAAAACCGTGTCCACGAAGCGGACGGTTCGAAGGGCATAAGCGTTTCAACCCGGCCTCGCGTGGCAGTGCACCCGCACCGCCACGCGAGCGTCACAGGCTTACAGCGTCTGCACAATAATCTGGCTTTTCAGATCATTGACCATCCCCTCGATCGCCGGCTTCATCGCGACAAAATCCTGCGGGCTGCACAGCGCTTCAGGGTGGGTAAATGCGTAGCTGCGGGTGATCAACACGCTGTTGCCTTCCTTGACGTAGGTGGTCTGGTAGTTGAAGCCACCGATGTCCAAGGACGCGCCCTTGGGCACCGCCAGAATGTTCACTTCCTTGGGGAAATCGAACCGCGCGGTTTCCTTGATCGTGCCCGAAGCGCAAGAGAAGCTCTGCGTTCGGTCCTTCTCCGAGATGAAGCTGAACACGTTCTGGCCGATGCCGCCGGCCAGGCTGCTGAGGGTGGGTACGCCGGTGGGGCCGGGCAGGTTGACCAGGTTTTCGGTGCGGCCCGTTACCGTGGACTTGAAGGTCGGGGCGTTGCTGTCCAGCGGGTCTGTCTCGATCTCGCCGCTGCCGGTTTGGCCGTACATGCTCAAGACTTTCTGGGTCAGTTGACTACGGTCGGTCGGGGTCATGGATTTGAACAGGAACCGGTTGAACTCCGTGCCCCAGCCTTGCACCGTGTTGTCGTTGGTAAAGTCCGCCCCGCCTTGCGGGTTGATCTTGAACACCAGCGCGCCGTCCACCTTGCTCAGTTGGCGGGACGGTGTGCGTGCCAGCTTGCCGCTCTGGGTCAGCACCACCGGCTTGCCCAACTCGGGAATGGGCAGGTAGCCCGCCGCGATGGGGGTGGCGGTGGAGTCCAGGTACAGGTCCAGGCTCGGTACGTAGGTGATCGCATGGTTGAGCAACCCCAGTGTCGGCACCTTTGGCAGCACGTAGGCGTTGCCGAAGTTGATCAGCACGGGCGAGCTTTCGATGGCGACGGCCTTGAGCAAGGCTTCCAGCAGGGCGACGTGGTCCTTGCAGTCGCCATAACGGTTGTCCAGCACGGCCTGGGCAGCGTGCGGAACCACGCCACCGTCACCGACGTAGACCGCGACGTAGCGGATGTTCTTGCGTACCCAGTCACTCAAGACCAGGGCTTTGGCGTGGGGTGTGTCCAGCTTGGCCGTGAGTTCGGTGGCTAGCTTAGTGATCGCCGGTGTCACCTCGACGTGCGCGCGAGCAGCGTAGGCCTGAGCGAATTGCGCGTAGTCGCTGAACGTCGATACGGCGAGGAATTGTCCGTAATCGGTGTACGCGACAGCGCCGTTTTCCGGGCGGGCTTTTTCGGCGGGTAACAGCTCCCAGCGGTAGACCTTGCGTCCTTTTGCGGTGTCGGGCGTTGAGGCCTTGAAGCCTTTGAAGTCGGCATGCAGCGGCATATCGGCGGGCATGTCGTAGGTGAGCGTTACCGTTTCCTGCTGGTAGTAATCCGGCGCGGAGAGGTCTTCGAACTGCCCGGGAAACAGCGGTGTGGTGCGATGACGCTGGTAGTGCAGGACCAGGCGATCACCTACGGCGACCTCCGGGAAAATCACGACCTTGACCAGCGAGTCCTGGAACATCGGCGCTTCGACCGAGGCCTTCTCTTGTTGCTCCTTGATCTGGTCGGCGCTGACCTTGACCTTGCGCCCATCGGCCTTAAGCGTGTAAGCCTCGGCGATGTCGAGGGTTTCCAACGTGCGGTTGAAACTCACCGAACGCTGGGCGTTGGGCTGGATCGCGCGCTCTTCGTTGATGCGCGAGACGAGCTCGACATCCAGTACAAAACTACCGTCGGCATTGACCACATAGGACTGGATGTTTTTTTCGACGGTCAGGGAACGGTCGGTACCGTCGGCGTTGGCGTGTGCCGTCAACAGGCCGCAAACAAGCACGGCCAGCACACCGAACAGGCGTGCCGGGGAGGGAGTAAAGCCTTGCATAAAGATCCTTCTGAACGATGACGCGCGCCGTCGACAAGAGGACGCGCGTACCTTGGGCAAACCGCTTAATGCGAAGCGTTACTATATAGAAGTGGCGATAGGCCTGCTTTGTTTTCCTTTTCCGAGGCATGGGCGAAGAAAAATTTTTCGGTGAATCTTGAATTTTTTCCCCCTGAACCTACCTAGGGAATACGCGACGCCGAATCCGGGTCGCGAGTTAAATCACTTGGAGAACACTCAGGAGATTTTGCTATGGCTACTACTGCTTCCTTGGCACCCCTGTTCCGCCACTCCGTTGGCTTTGACCGTTTCAACGACCTGTTCGAATCGGCGCTGCGCAACGAGGCCGGTACCGCGTATCCGCCCCATAACGTCGAGAAACACGGGGATGACCACTATCGCATCGTCATCGCGGCCGCAGGCCTGGTGGAGGACGACCTGGACATCCAGGTGGAAAAAGGCGTGTTGACTGTCGCCGGCGGCAAACGTGAACACAGTGAAGGCATTACCTACCTGCATCAGGGGATCGCACAGCGCGCATTCCGGTTGTCGTTCCGCCTGGACGACCACATCGAAGTGCATGGCGCACGGCTCTCCAACGGCCTGTTGAGCATCGATTTGCTCAGGGTTGTACCGGAGGCAGCCAAGCCAAAACGCATTGCGATTGAGGGTGGGGCAAACGCTGATCTGACGCCTATCAGTCAGCAATGATCCCCGAATGAATAAAGGCGCTCTGCGGAGCGCCTTTATTTTTTGCGGCAATGATTAACAGTCATTTGTTGCCAGCCCAGCAGAACTGACCCACTCCACTCGCCTCGATTTCTCCAGGGGCTGGGTAAAGAAATCCTCTACTGCCAGCCATGCCTTCTCAGGCGGGAGAAATGAGCCGGCGGGTACGAATTGATCGTCTCCACAGTCCTCGATCAGGTGCATTTTTGCTGGATGGCCCACGGCGTAAAACTCCACCCCTTTACGCTCGCCTGCGGCCCTGAAGTTGTACCTCACGGAAATGCCGAGGTGCGTATTTTCCAGGACGGACAGATCAGCCTTGTCACCTGCGTCGCTGATGAAGCTGAACACCCCGTCGCCGCCTCCGTTTTGCCACAACGAGGGTTGATAGTTCAGAAAGAACTCCGCGTAGAACCGCAGGTCAGGCTCTGCATCGAGAGCATGATCAAGAAAAAAACATTTGAATTTCGCCATAACGTCCTCTGTTCTCTACGACCTGACCTGCGTGTGGCCAGAGACTATAACGCCTGAGAATCTTGCGCATGACATCGCCAATGTGGCTTGAACGAGGATGTCGCGAAGTGGGTGCAGGCCTGCTTGTTGTTCTAGGTGTGCTCGGGAAACAAATGCGCTCTCAGAAAATCGATAAACACCCGTAGCTTCAATGCTGGGTGCTTGCCCGACGGCCACATGATCCGGTAGACCTCGCCATGGGAGCAGTCATCGAGGACCTGCAGCAGTGCATTGGCATCGAGTGCAGGGCGGATCGCGAAATCCGGCAGGTAGGCAATGCCGATGCCCTGGACAGCGAAGCAGATGCGTGCTTCCAGGTTATTGCAGACCATGGACGTGGGCAGGTCGATGTCGGCGTGTTCACCGCGCAATGGCCAACTTTGCAGTTTGCCGGTGTTGGGAAAACGAAACTGGATGCAGGCGTGTTGCAACAGGTCGAGCGGCCGTTGTGGCACGCCGTGTTGTTGGAAGTAGTCCGGGGCGCCCACCAGCATCATCTGATAGCGCCCCAGCAGTCGTGACGTGAGGCTGGAGTCCGGCACGTCACCGGCGCGGATCACTGCGTCGTAACCCTCTTCGATCACGTCGACGCGACGGTCATCGAAGGTCAGGTCCAGGTCGACGCTGGGGTAGGTTTTCTTGAACTGCGCCAGCACCGGCAAAAATGGCTCGCTCACCAGCGGCAAACTGATTTTCAGACGGCCTTGTGGGGTGCTGCTGGTTTGGGAGAACTCCGCCTCGGCGGCTTCGATCTCGCCCAGGATGCGCAGGCTGCGTTGCAGGAAACGTTCACCTTCATCGGTCAGGGTGATGCTGCGGGTGCTGCGGTTGAACAGGCGCACGCCAAAGCGCTGCTCCAGGCGCGCGATGCTTTTGCCGATGGCAGAAGACGACACACCCATTTGCCGGCCGGTGGCCACGAAACTGCGGGTCTCGGCGACGGATACAAAAATCGTCAGTGCATTCAGGCTGTCCATGGTCGCTCTCGGTGGCGTGTTGACGTGAACATTACCTTACGCCATTACGGACCAAAACGTCCGCAGATAGAGGAGTGCTCACCCACTTATTCCCGGCGTATGCGGCTCTTATCATCGGCGCTACCGTCCACCCACCGAGATCGCCGTTATGTCCGAATCAATGCAGCGCTGGGAAATTTCCGCGTTTGGCCTGGATAACCTCCAGCTCATTAACCGACCACTGCCAACCCCTGGTTACGGCGAGGTACTGGTCAAAGTCGACGCTGTTTCACTCAACTACCGCGATACCCAAGTGGTTGAAAATGGCATGACCGCCACCCTGGCGTTTCCCTTCACACCGGCCTCCGACATGGCCGGTACGGTGGTTGCGGTGGGGCAGGGCGTCAGCCGTTTCGCTGTCGGTGATCGGGTGATCTCCACCTACATTACCAACTGGATCGACGGCAATCCGCAGACCTGGGCGCAGATGCCGACCCAAGGTGGGCCGATCCAGGGCATGCTCGCTGAATATGTCGCCACGCCGGCCGATTGGTGCGTACGCGCGCCGAGCAATCTCACGGCCGTTCAAGCAAGTACCTTGCCGATTGCAGCCCTTACCGCGTGGATGGCGCTGATCGAACTGGGTCACCTGCACGCCGGACAAACCGTGGTGGTGCAGGGCACGGGTGGGGTTTCGCTGTTTGCCGTGCAGTTGGCAGCGGCCAGCGGGGCGAAGGTGATTGTCACTAGCAGCAGCGACGAGAAAATCGCCCAGGCCATCGCGCTTGGCGCCACCCACGGGATCAACCGCAGCACTACACCGGATTGGCACACTGCCGTGTTGGCCCTGACCGATGGCCGTGGCGCTGATCACATCCTGGAAATGGCCGGTGGCGACAACGTGGGGCGTTCGCTGCAAGCCGTGGTGCCGGGCGGTCGTGTGTCGATTATCGGCCTGCTGGAGTCTGACGAATTGCGCACGCCGATCATGCCCTTGCTCGGCAGCCGTGCGTCCATCGTCGCGGTGGCGGTCGGCCCACGTAGGGCGCTAGAAGACCTGGTGCGCATGGTCGAGCACCACGGCATCGAGCCGGTGATCGATGCGACCTACCCACTGGACCAGGTGCCGCAAGCCTTCGCCCACTTGAACCGCGGTGCCTTTGGCAAAGTGGTGGTGGACTTCACCCGATGAGTGCGCCGATCAAACCCATGAGCGTGATGCCTTTCATCATCCTTGGCCTGTTTGGCCTCTACACCCTGGAGTTGGGCGTGGTTGGCATCTTGCCGATGATCGTCGAACGCTTCGCGGTCAGTGTGGCCCAGGCGGGCTTGTTGATGAGCTTGTTTGCGCTGATCGTCGCGCTGTGCGGGCCGTTTCTGGTGCTGGTGTTTTCGCGCTTTGATCGCAAGCGAGTGCTGGTCGGCGCCTTGCTGTGCTTTTCGTTGTGCAGTGTGTTGTCGGCGTATGCCCCCAACTACTCGACGCTGATGGCGTTGCGGGTGGTGCCGGCGATGTTGCATCCGGTGTTCTTTTCGGCCGCATTCGCCGCAGCGATGTCGCTGTACCCCAAGGAGCGTGCAACTCACGCCACCACCGTGGCGTTTATTGGCACCACCTTGGGCCTGGTATTTGGCGTGCCGATCACGGCGTGGGTGGCGGGGCGGTTTTCCTACGAGGCATCGATCCTGTTTTGCGCGGTGGCGACCTTGCTGGCGGGTGTCGGCTTATGGCTGCGGCTGCCACGCCAGGTGACCGTGGCGCAGAGTTTTGCCAGCCAGTTGTCGATCCTGAAAAAGCCGGCGGTGTGGCTGGCGATTGTCGCGACGGTATTGATCTTCACCAGCAAGTTTGCGGTGTACAGCTATGCAGCCGAATACCTGCGCAGCGAGACCGGCCTGGAGGCCGAGACCATCAGCCTGATGCTGGTGATCTTCGGGATTGGCGGCGTGCTGGGTAATGTGTTGGCGGGACGAGCGTTGGCCAGCCATTTGGTGGGCACCGTAGTCATGTTTCCGATTCTGCTGAGCGTCGCCTACCTGGTGCTGTACAGCCTGGGCAACGCGTCGGTGGGGGCGATGGCGGTGATCGTGGTGCTGTGGGGCGCAATCCACACCAGCGGCATGATCATCTCGCAGATGTGGCTGGCCGAAACGGCGCCCCAGGCGCAGTCGTTTGCCACCAGCCTATACGTGTCGGCGGCCAATGCCGGCATCGCCCTGGGAGCGTGGATCGGTGGTGTGTTTATCGACACCTATGGCTTGCCTGGCACCCTGGTGTGCGGGCTGTTGTTTGCCGGGTTGGCGTTGCTGGTAATCGTGGCCAAGGCCGTGCTGTACGGGCCGCGCCGATCAGTTGGCATGGCCCTGGCGTAGCGCCGCGATAAACACCTGCAGCGCCGACGACATCTGCCGGTTGCTCGGGTAGTACAAGTAAAAGCTGGGGAAGGGTGTGGACCACGCTTCCAGCAGCGGCACCAGGGCGCCGCTGTCCAACTCGGCCTTGAGCCACTCGCGAATCCACACCGTAATGCCCAGCCCGTCCACCGCCGATTGCAGCGCCACCGCGCAATCACTCACCACCAGCGAGCCTTTGACGCTCAGCTCAAACGGCGTGCCGTCGTTGAAAAAACGCCACTTGTACAGCCCACTTTCACCGGAGCGTCGCCAGTTCACGCAGCTGTGTTCCAGCAGGTCGGCAGGGGTCTGCGGGGTGCTGCGCTGTTGCAGGTAGGCGGGCGAGGCAATCGCGATTTGTGTCAGCGGCTCGCTGAGCTTGAGGGCGATCATGTCCTGCTCGATGAACTCACCCAGGCGAATTGCCGCGTCGTAGCCCTGGGCGACGATGTCGGTGGTGCTGTCGTCGTTGGTCAGTTCCAGCTGGATATCTGGGTACGCTGCCTGGAATGCCGGCAGGATCGGCTGGATAAAGTGCAGCATCGCCACCTGCGGTGCACAGATACGCAGGGTGCCGGTGGGCGTGTCGCGGTAGTGGTTGAGCGCTTCGAGGGCCGCATCCAGGTCGTCGAAAATTACCCGCAAGCGTTCGGCCAACTGGGTGCCAGCCTCGGTAGTCGACACACTGCGCGTGGTGCGATTGAGCAGCCTGACCCCCAAGCGTTCCTCCAAACCCTTGATGGTCTGGCTTAGCGCCGAGGGCGAAACCCCCAGGGACTGCGCCGCCCGCGAGAAGTTACGTGTCTGGGCCACACTGAAAAACGCCTTGAGGTGGGGGAAATCCTGACTGCGCATTGTGTATGCGCTCCTTCATAATGTTTGAAGATGTTTCGATATTCTAAATAAACCCCACGGGTCGGACAATTCAGGCAAGCGGCAATGTTGCCCTGGCCCGAGGAGTTCACCCCATGTCGTTCCCCGCCCGTTTTGACCTGTTGAACACGGCCCTGGCGCCGTTGCCCGATGACCAACGCCTGCTGCTGATCCGCGGCGGTACCGTACTGACCATGGACGACACGTTGGGCAATTTTGCCGACGGCGACGTGTTGGTACGCGGTACTCACATCATAGCTGTCGGCCCGCACCTCGACGCCGAGGGCGCCCAGGTTATCGACGCCAAGGGCATGATCGTGATGCCGGGCATGGTCGACACCCACCGGCATGCCTGGGAAGGTCAATTGCGCCGTATCAACCCGGACTCGCCGAGCCTGGAAGACTACTGCAACGCTACCCACTTCTCCTTTGCCAAGTACTACCGGCCGCAGGACATGTACGTCGGCAACATGCTGACCGCGCTTGGCTGCATCAACGCCGGTATCACCACCATCATCGACAACTCGCACAACGCGCGCAGCGGCGCGCACTCCGACGCGGCCATCGAAGCCTTGCAGGATGCGGGCATCCGCGCCGTGCACGCACCCGGCGCGCCATTGTCGGGTACTTGGGAGTCCGACCAGTGGCCCCAGGACCTGGGCCGCTTGAAAGGCAAGTACACCACCGACCCGAATGCGCTGGTGACCCTGGCCATGATGGCGCAGATCGACCGCGAGCAATGGGCAGTTGCCCGAGAGTTGGGCTTGAGCATCGTCACCGAGTTCTTTGGCGCAGGTATGGCGACGGAATTGGACGCGCTGCATCAAGAAGGCCTGCTGGGCCCGGATAACATTTTCAACCACTGCACCTGTTTGCCGGACCGTGGCTGGTCGGTACTGCGCGACGCCGGTGTGAAGGTCAACGTGTGCCCGCGTTCGGATGCCCACTACGGTTTGGAAGACGGCGTGTTCGCCTGGCAGAAAGCCGTGGACCACGGCATGCACCCCGGCCTCAGCGTGGACAACGAAAGCAGCTACGGCGGCGACATGTTTGGCGAAATGCGCGTGGCGTTCTACCTGCAACGCGCGGCGGCTCATAGCGCACGCTTTCACGGCCAGCCCGACGTCCCAGCGTTAGTCAACGCGCGCCAACTGCTCAAAGCCGCCACCCTCGACGGCGCCGCCTGCGCCGGCCTCGACGCAAAAATTGGCAGCCTCACGCCGGGCAAACAAGCCGACATCCTGCTGATTCGCACCGACAACCTCGGTATCTATCCGTCGAATAACGCTCTGGGCACCGTGGTGCACGCGGCCGAACGCAGCGACATCGACACCGTGATCATTGCCGGGCGCCTGCGCAAACGCGGCGGGGTTGTGTTGGGTGTGGACCGCGAACAGTTGGAACGTGCCACCGAAGAATCCCGCGAGCATCTGTTCAGCGCTGCCGGCTATCGCCCGGACCCGTTCGCTGAACATTTTTCCCCACTGCCTGCCCTGTAAGAGGTGATTGTCATGGTCCTGGTTTCCTTCGCGCTGGCTTTTCTGGCTGGCATCGCAATAGCGGTACAAGCGGCGGTCAACAGCCAATTGGCTGGGGCCATGACGGGCAATACGCTGGCGGCGGCGTTCTATTCGTTCTTCACCGGGATGCTGCTGTTGGGCGTAATGGCCTTCCTGCGCGGTGGTTTGAGTGACGCCCTCAGTGTGATCCCCAGCCAACCGGGCTGGCGCCTGGTGGGCGGCGTATTAGGCGCGGCGGCCATTTTCTGCACCGTATGGCTGGCGCCACGCATTGGCTTGGCCAACCTGTTGGTGCTGGTGATTGCCGGGCAGTTGTTATCGTCGCTGGCCATCGACCACTTCGGCTGGCTCGGCGCAGTGGTGCGGCCCGCCGCGTCGATCAAAATGATCGGCGCGTCGGTGGTGGTGCTGGGCGTGTGCCTGACCTTGTTTGGCGAGCGGCTGCTCAGCCTGCTGCCTCGCGGGCTGTAAGGCGATGAGCACGCTTCGATTTGGCGCGCTGCTGTTAGTGGGGGTCAGCGCCGTGGCCCAGGCAGATTTTTTCAGCGACTCCCACGCTACGTTTGAAACACGCAATGTGTACTTCAATCGGGATTTTCGCGATGGCCCTCAGCAATCCAAGCGTGATGAGTGGGCGCAAGGACTGATGCTCAAATTTGCATCCGGGTATACGCCGGGCGTTGTCGGCTTTGGTGTGGACATGCTGGGCATGGTCGGTGTGCGTCTGGATTCCAGCCCCGACCGTACCGGCAGCGGCTTGCTGCCGGTACGCAGTGATGGGCGGGCGGCTGCGCAATACGGCAAGCTGGGTGTGACCGGCAAAATCAAAGTCGCCAGTACCGAATTGAAGGTGGGTTCACTGATTCCCGCGCTGCCGACCTTGCGGCCCAATGACGGCATGATCCTGCCGCAGTCGTTCCAGGGTGCGCTGGTCACGTCCCAAGCCTTGGCCGACACGTTGGTGACGGCCGGGCAACTGCGGCAAGCCAAGGCGCGCAACGACACGAGCTATGAGGACATTACGCTCAATAACAAGAACAACCGGTTTACCCGCAACGCCCCCGGCGATCACTTGAGCCTGGGCGGCTTTGACCGCACGTTCGGCAAGCAGTTGACGTTCAGTTATCACTACGCGCAATTGAGTGACGTCTACAGCCAGCACTTTGCAGGGGTGGTCGCGACCCAACCCTTGGGGACGGGCAAGTTAAGCGCAGACATGCGGTTTTTTTCCAGCACTGACCAAGGCGCTGCGCGCGGCGGGCCGATTGATAACCGGGCGTTCAGCGGCATGTTCGGTTACGGCGTGGGCGCACAAGCATTCAGCGTGGGGTATCAGCGCATGGCCGGCCGCAGTGCCTTTCCCTATGTGGAGGGCAGCGACGCGTACTTGGTCAACTTCTCGCAGATCGGTGATTTTGCCGAGGCCCACGAGCGTTCCTGGCAGGCGCGTTATGACCTCAATTTCGACCGATTGGGAGTGCCCGGGCTGACCTTCATGAGCCGCTACATTTCCGGCAGTGAGGCTCAGGTCGGTGCCGCGCAGGGCCAGGAGTGGGAGCGCGACACTGAAGTGAAGTACGTCATCCAGAGCGGCACCTTTAAAAACCTGGCCCTGCGGGTACGGGATGCAACTTACCGCTCTTCTTTCAGTCGCGATGCGGATGAAGTGCGGGTGCTGATCACGTACACACAGGCGTTGTGGTGAGCGGCATTACCAGCGAAAGGTCAACGAACTGACCAACTGCCGCTCATCCCCATACCGGCAAATCGCGAACTCGCAGTAGGTGTAGCGTTTGTTGGTGACATTGTTGGCGTTGAGCGCGACCTCCCAATGCGGGTCGATTTCGTAGCTGGCGCGGGCGTCGTACAGGGTGTAGGCGGGCATCGATGACGGTACGCCAGAGGCCTGGGTGGTGCCTTTGTAGCGGGCGCCGCCGCCGATGCGCAGTTGCGGGACGCCCAAGGCAGCCAGGCGGTAATCGGCCCAGAGGGCGGCTTGGTGGTAGGGGGTGTCTTCGCTGCGTTGGCCGATTTCGCTGGCCACTTCGCTCTGGGTGATGCGTGCGTCGATGTAGGCGTAGGAGGCGATCAGGCTGAGGTTGGGGGTGGCTTCGGTCTTGGCTTCCAGCTCGAAACCCCGGGAGCGTACTTCGCCGGTTTGCACCGAGAAGTTGATGTCGGTGCGGTCCTGGGTCAGCACGTTTTTCTGCTCCAGTTGATACACCGCTGCACTCAGCAGCGTGGCGCTGCCTTCGGGTTGATAGCGGATGCCCACTTCATATTGCTTGCCCTCGGTGGGAATGAACGCTTGCCCGGCCTTGTTGGTGCCGGCCACCGGAAAGAACGACTCGCTGTAGCTGATGTAGGGCGCCAAGCCGTTGTCGGCCTTGTAGACCAAGCCCGCACGCCAGGTGGTGGCTTCGTCGCTTTGGCTGCTCTTGGCTGAGTTGCGGAACAGTTCGGTGTGCTGGTCTGCCCAGTCATGACGCCCGCCCAACAGCAAGATCCAGTGTTCGTCGAACTTGATCTGGTCCTGGAAGTAGATGCCTTTTTGCAGCGTGTCGATCTGCGAACCGCGGTCGGTGGCCGGGTCGCGATTGACCACCACCGGCTGGCCGTAGGTGTAGGTCGCCAGGTTCAACACCGGCGCAGTGCCACGGAAGTTGTGGGAGTCGTAGCTGGTGTCATAGCCATCGAAGCCCAGCAGGAAGGTGTGCTGCCAGTCACCGAACTGCCATTTGCTCTCGATATTCGTGTCACTGGCCAGGCCGCGCGAACGCTCTTGGCGGTCGCTGTATTGGCGGCGCAGCAGGCCAGTGGTTTGCGCGGTAGCGATGTTGGTACCGCCCGTGTTGACCTGCAGGTAGCGCCACGTGACATCCGACTGGTAGTAACGCAGCTTGTTGCTGATGCGCGTGTGCTCGTCGAAGCGGTGCTCGAACTCGTAGCCCAGCGCCGACATCTCGCCGTTCATTTCGTCGTAGTCGGGTTCGCCGATAAAGTCATGGCGGCCGATCTGGAACTTGCCGCTGCCCACGCCTTTGGTCAGTTGGTAGGGCAGGGGCGCGGAGAAGCCGGTCTCGGTCTTCTGGTAGAACGACAGCAGGGTCAGCGAGGTATCGTCATCGGGCCGCCAAGTCAGCGCCGGGGCGACGTAGACCTTGTCGTTGTTGATGTGGTCGGCGGCGGTGTCACTCTTGCGGTCCAGCAGGGTCAGGCGATAGCTCAGGGTCTCGCTGTCTCCCACCGGCCCAGTGACGTCGGCGGACAATTGCTTGCGATCGTTCTGCCCGGCTTGCAGGTTGATCTCATGGTAGGGCGTCTGGCTTGGGCGCTTGCTCACGGTATTGATCAAACCGCCCGGCGACAGTTGGCCATACAGCACCGACGCCGCGCCGCGAATCACCTCTGCGCGTTCCAGTCCGTAGGGTTCCTGCACGCCGTCGTAGGAGTTGTTTTGCAGGCGCAGGCCATCGCGCAGGGAGCCGCCGGTGGCTGACTCCACATCGAAACCGCGAATGCGGAAGCGGTCCGAGGTGCGATTGAAGCTAGTGGGCTGGCTGGTAAAACCCGGCGTGAGGTCGAGGGTTTGCGACAGCGTTTCCGATTGGCGGTCGCGGATCTCATCACTGGTGACCACCGACAGCGATTGCGGGGTCTCGATGATGGGGGTGTCGGTCTTGGTGGCGCTGAGATTGCGCGTGGCCACGTAGCCCTTGACGTGTTCGGTGCTGCTTTCTTCGATGAGGCCGGTGATTGCGGTCGGGCCCAGTTCCAGCGAGCCGCTGGTATTGAGCGGCACCAGCACGTAACCATTGGCGCCTTGCACGGCCTGCAAACCGCTGCCTTGCAGCAGTTGGGCGAAACCTTGGGCGACCGGGAATTCTCCCTGCAAGCCGCGGGTATTCAGGCCGGCGACGGTCTTGCTGTCGAACAGCAGCGCCACATGAGCCTGCTGGGCAAACAGGTTCAGTGCCGGGCCAAGGGGGCCGGCGGCAATCGCATAACGCGCTGCCTCTTGTGCGGCCACCGGGCTGCTGATGGCCAGGCTCAGGGCCGTCAGGCTGGCGAGGTTGATCGCCAGGGCGAGGGGCAAAGGGGAACGCTTGAGGTGGCGCGACATGGAAGAAATTCCTGTTATTTGAGGTGCTTTCTTCCTTGACGGGGCAGTCGTGAAAAGCGGAACCCGGTACACCAAACTATTTTTGCTGACGCTCGATCTGCAGCCACAACGGACTGAACGCGCGGATGCGCACAGGCAATCCGTCGGCGATCAATTGCAGGGCGCGGCGCGGATTATCCAGCGGCAAGACGGCGGACACCCGCAGGTCGGCCAGTTGTGCGCGGTCGAACTGCACATGCCCGCCGTATTGGCGCGCCAGCTCGTCCAACACCTCTGGCAACGGTCGGTCCTGCACCACCAGTTGATGGTGTTGCCAGGCGTCCTGGGTGGCGCGAGGGTCGATCTTGCCCAGCCGTTTCACCGCATCCGGGGTGATGCGTGCCTGCTCACCGGCGCTGACGCGCACATCGTCGTGATGGCTGGCGTCGGTGGCGGAGACTGTGGATTCGAGCATGCTCAGCAGCGTGCTGGAGGTTTCTCGCTTGACCGTAAAGCGCGTGCCGAGGGCGCGCATCTGGCCGTCGTCGGTGACCACCGTGAACGGCCGCGTGGCATCGTGGGCCACTTGCACCAGGATCTCGCCGCGCAGCAAACGCACCTGGCGTTGCTCGCCGTTGAAGTTCAGGTCCACGGCGCTGTTGCCGCTCAAGGTCAATTGCGAGCCGTCTTCCAGGTTGACCTGTTGCCATTGCGCTGGCGCGGTACGCTGGTCGGCCAGCAGGTAACTCGGCGGATACGCCCGTAATGCCAGGGCCACGGGCAACGCCACCAACACCCCCAGCAACACGCGACCCGCCGGATTGCGGCGGCGTACCCGCGCGGCTTCCAGCGCGGCCTGCACTGGCACTTGTTGCGGGCGCAACGCCTGCAAGCGCCCGACAAAGCCTTGCAGGCGCTCGAAGGCCGCGCCATGCCGAGGGTCGGCGGCCTTCCAGCGTTCGAATTGCTGTTGCTCGCGCTCGCTGAGGTTGCCCTCATTCAGGCGGATCACCCAGTTGGCCGCTTGTTGGTCGAGATCGGTGCTCATACGTCTAACGCGTGGTTGCAGTGCATCAGGGCATTCATCAGATGCTTGCGCACCATGCGCTCGGAAACTCCCAGGCGGCTGGCGATCTCGCTTTGACGCAGGCCTTCAAGGAAGTACAGCAGGAATGCCTGTCGCGCATTCTGGGCCAGGCCGTCGAGTACGAAGGCGATTTGCTCCAGTGCTTCGAGGGTGACCAGGATCTGTTCCGGCGACTGTTGGCACTGCTCCATCATCTCGATGGTCAGCGCCAATTCGCGCAGGTAGGTGTCTTCCAACTGGCGACGGCGCGCGCGGTCGATGATCAGGTGGCGTGCCGTGGTGGTCAGAAAGGCGCGGGGTTCGCGCATGCCGCCGAGCGCATCACGGGAAGCGAGGATTCTTACAAAAGTATCGTGGGATAAATCCGCAGCGTTATGTGGGCACCCGAGCTTTTTTCGCAGCCAGCCGAACAACCAGCCATGGTGCTCGGTGTAGAGCGTATGGACGGCCTGGTTCAGGGGAAGTTCGCTGGCCGACATGAGAAGGTACGTCTGCGGATAAGAATTATTCGCAAGATTAGCGGTGTGCCATCAGCGAAAGCAAGCGCGGCCAGTACCGAGCGTTGTATTTATGCGCAGAAGGCTGATAAACAGGCTGTCTATCTTTTAGGCTGATACTCGGTGTAATCAATCATGAAGCGCCATTTCGAAGATTTGCAGCTGGGTAGCATCGAGCTGTTCTGCCTTGCTGCCGAGGCCAGCAGTTTCACCGCCGCTGCGCAAACCGCCGGCGTTACACCGGCGGCGGTGAGCCGCAGCATCTCGCGCCTGGAAGAGCGTCTGGGTTCGCGCCTGTTTGTGCGCACTACCCGTAGCATTCGGCTGACCGACAGTGGCCGGACGTTTTTCGAGCAATGCCGCCAAGCACTTACCCAACTGGTGGAAGCGCAACAGGAAGTGATGGGCGCCCAGGCGGTGCCCTCCGGCCTGTTGCGCATCAGCATTCCGACGACATATGCCCACCATCGTCTGCTGCCGCTGCTGCCGAGGTTTCGCGAGCTGTACCCGCAGGTCACCGTGGATATCCACATCAGCAATCGCAATATCGACTTCGTCGCCGAAGGCTACGACCTGGCAATCCGCGTGCGCGCCCAGCCGGATTCCTCACTGATCGCACGGCTGCTGGAGAACGGTGAACTGGTGGTGGTCGCGGCGCCGTCTTATCTGCAACGTGCCGGTATCCCGCAAACACTGGAGGATCTGCCTGGGTTTGAGTGCATTCAATACGAATTGCCCAGCGACGGTCGGCGCATTCCCTGGTTATTCCAGGTAGACGGCACGGCGCAGGAGTTCGCAGGGGCGGCGGGGTACAGCTGTTCCGACGATGTGTTGGGTGGCGTGACACTGGCCAAGCATGGGGCGGGGTTGTTCCAGACGTACAAATTTATCGTCGAGCGGGAGCTGGCAGACGGCAGCCTGGTGGAAGTGTTGAAACCGTTTGGCGGAAGGTCGCGCCCGTTTACGTTGCTGTATCCCCACGGGCGGTATGTGCCCCATCGCGTGCGGGCGTTTTTGGATTTTCTGCTGGCGTGTCGTGACGAATGGGCGGGGCGATAGACGCTGCGGCGTCCCATGTCATCAACAACCCCGTGATCGCCGCATCGATGGTTGCGTGCGGCACGTTATCCCGCGCCAGGATCGAAACGCCCTGCAGGAAACTGTCAAATACCGTCGCCATAACGGCCGGGATGGTCGTGTCTGGCAACTGCCCGGCCTGCACCGCACGTTCCACACACGCTACGATTCCAGCCCGGGTGCGCAAGCGTGATTGGGTTAACGCATCCGCTACGCGCGCGTTCTCCGGGCTCGGCGCGCTCATCACGCCGAGGGCCACCATGCAGCCCTTGGGATGCCCGTCTTCACACTGCATGCGTGCCGATTGGCGCAACGCGGTTTCGATGGCCTGGCGCGGCGGCAGGGTTTCGTCCCACAGGCATTCGGTGACTTGGGCGTAGGTCGCCAAGTAGCGTTGCACGCACTCATCGAACAGCGCCTCCTTGGACCCGAACGCGGCGTAAAAACTTGGCGCGGAGATGCCACCGCCCAGGCCGGCCTTGAGCTGGGCCAGGGATGTGGCGTCGTAGCCGTGCTGCCAGAACAGGTGCAAGGCCTGGTCTACGGCCTGGTCGCGGTCGAAATTACGGGGGCGGCCCATTTGTGCCATGTCGGGTCTCCTGTGGAAAACGAGTTAAATACTAATCGATACATAAGTCGTTGACAACGTGCAGCGTGCGCCTGCAACATTTGTATCGATCAGTATTTAAATCCGCTCAAGGAGTTTCCCGTGACACCTTCGCTCAGCTTATCGGCGTCATCCGACCGTCTGCCCATCGGCGCTTTGCTCGCCCTGGCCATGACCGGCTTTATCTGTATCGTCACCGAAACCCTGCCCGCCGGCCTGTTGCCGTTGATCAGCGAGGGCCTGGCAATTTCGCCGTCGATGGCCGGGCAGATGGTTACCGCGTATGCGCTGGGTTCGGTATTGGCGGTGATCCCCATGACCATCGCGACCCGTGGCTGGCGCCGGCGCAATGTGCTGTTGCTGACCATCGTCGGTTTCCTGCTGTTCAACTCCATCACCGCGCTGTCGTCGCACTACGGTGTGACCCTGGTGGCGCGGTTCTTTGCCGGCGTCGCGGCGGGGTTGGCCTGGAGCCTGTTGGCCGGTTACGCCCGGCGCATGGTCGCGCCGCATCAACAGGGCAGGGCCTTGGCGTTGGCGATGGTGGGCACACCGATTGCGCTGTCGTTGGGCGTGCCGCTGGGCACGTGGCTGGGTGGCTTGGTGGGGTGGCGCACCACGTTTGGCCTGATGTCGGCGCTGACGGTGGTGCTGATTGTCTGGGTGCTGGTGAAGGTCCCGGACTTCGCCCCCCAAGCGGCGCACCAGCGGTTGTCGTTGGGAGAGGTGTTGACCACGCCGGGTGTGCGGCCGGTGCTGGCGGTGGTGATCACCTGGATGCTGGCGCACAACATTCTCTACACCTACATCGCCCCGTTCGTGGCGCCAGCGGGGTTGGCGGATCGGGTTGACCTGGTGCTGTTGGTGTTCGGCATTGCCGCTTTGGCCGGGATTTGGCTGACGGCCAAATTGGTCGAGCCACTGCTGCGCAAAACCGTGCTGGTGAGCCTGGCGACCTTTGCGCTGGTCAGTGTGGTGTTCGGTTTGCTGGGCGATCAGCCCCAGGTGATCTACCTCGGCGTGGCCGTCTGGGGCCTGAGCTTCGGTGGTGCCGCGACCTTGCTGCAAACTGCCCTGGCCGACGCGGCAGGCGATGGCGCAGACGTGGCGCTGTCGCTGAATGTGGTGGCGTGGAACAGTGCAATCGCCTGCAGCGGTGTGGTCGGCGCAGTGTTGCTGGATACCTGGGGCGTGGCGTCATTTCCCTGGGCGATGGTGGTGTTGATCGGTGTGTCGTTTGCGATTGCCTGGGGCGCACGTGGGCATGGCTTCAAACCCGGCGCGCGCAGTGCGGAAAGTCCTGCGGCGGTCGGGCACTAATCTTACAATTTCCTGTCAATAAATCCTGCAATATCATCCACTTGGCTCCGCACGGCGGAGCCTGCCGCTTTACTCCCTTTCGAAGATTTAATGCATGCGCCTTCGCAACATTGCAGTGGGGCTGTCCGCCCTTGTTTTGCTCTCCACCGGGGTCAGCGCCCGCAGCCTGCCCGACCTTTATTCCACGCAGGAAAAGCGACTGTCGTTCGACGCCTGTGCCGACTTGTTTCCCGCGACCCCCATCAACACCGCTACCGTGCCGGCGAATATGAAACCCCTGGCGCTGTGTTCCGATCACTTTGCGGTGCTCTATTCGCAAACCAGCAAGACCCCGCTGGTGGTGGTCGAACGCCTGAACGCCGCGCAGTTGAAAGACGCCAAGGGCGAGGAGCGCACCAACCAGTTCTACGCCGACCCGCGCATCCCCAAGGGCGGGCGCGCCGAGTTGAGCGACTACCGCGCCCAACACATGGACCGTGGCCATCAATCCCCGGCTGCCGATGCGCCGAATGCCAATGCCATGGCCCAGTCTTTCGCGCTGTCGAACATGGTGCCGCAAGACCCCACCAACAACCGCAAGATCTGGAGCAAGGTCGAGGCCGACGTGCGCAAGTTCGCCGTGCGTGCCGGCGGCGATGTGTATGTGTTTACCGGGCCGTTGTTCGACACTGGCTACAGCACCATCGGCGACAACAAGGTCTGGGTGCCGACGCGCCTGTTCAAGCTGGTGTATGACGCCTCGTCCAAACGTGCCTGGGCTTACGTGCTGCCCAATGCCGAAACGCGTATCCAGAAACCTATGGACTACGACACCTTTGTGAAAAGCACCGGCTTGAAACTGCTGGGCAACCTTCCCGTGTCGGGCTCGGTAGGGCGCGGCTGATCGCTACTTGGTCTTTTTCAACGCCTTTAATCGCTGCGTGGCGCGTTGCACGGCGGCCATCTTCTCGGGGCGCTTCATGCGCTTCCATTTGCGGATGTCGTCCTTGCTGCGCCCGCAACTCACGCAGAGGTCGCCGCTGAGCTGGCAGATGGAAATGCACGGGTTTTCGATGTCTTTGGCCAAGGGTTCACCTGGATAGGGAGTAAGCGGCTGTTACGCCGCACGGAACTCGACGGTGAGGTGGCTCACTTCATGGACGGGCTTGAGACGTTCGCGAATGAGCTCGGCGTCCGTCGTAGCGCCACCGATCACGCTCACAATGGCTGCATGCGCATCGGGTCCTACGCGCCAGACGTGCAAGTCGGTGATCGTTGCATCACCGGGCTGCTCCACCAACTCTCGGATCTCTTCGGCGACGTGTGCGTCGGTCTGGTCCAGCAGCACGCCGGCGGTGGTGCCCATCAGCGTCCAGGCCCAGCGCGCGATCACAATGGCGCCGACGATGCCCATCACGGGGTCCAACCACACCCAACCCAAGTAACGTCCTGCCAGCAATGCAGCGATGGCCAGCACTGAGGTCAAGGCATCGGCGATGACATGAACGTAGGCAGACTTGAAATTGTTGTCGTGGCCGTGATGGGCATGGCCGTGGTCGTGATCATGGCCTTGACCCTGGCCGAGCAGTAGCGCGCTGACAACGTTCACCCCCAGGCCAACCGCCGCGATCAATGTGGCTGTGCCGAACTGCACGTCGGTAGGAGTGAGCAGGCGCATCACCGACTCGACACCAATGCCCAAGGACACCAGCGCCAGGATCAGCGCCGAGGCGAAGCCGCCCAAATCACCCACCTTGCCGGTGCCGAAACTGTAGCGCGGGTTGTTTGCATGGCGTTTGGCATAGGCGTATGCCGCCGCGGCAATGCCCAGGGCCACCACATGGGTGCCCATGTGAAAACCGTCGGCGAGCAGGGCCATGGAACCGGTGAGGGCCCCGGTGACAATCTCCGCGACCATCATGACCACGGTGAGCATCACCACCCAGAGGGTGCGCTTGGCATTCTCTTCGTGGGCGGCGCCGAGAAACACGTGTTCGTGTGTGTGGCTGTTCAGGGCGATCATTTGGAGTACCTGCGGATGGCTTCCAGCAGTTCTTCAACACCTTGGCTACGTTGCTCGGCGTTGAGGGACGGGTCGGCCACGTGAGCCCTGGCATGGTCTTCGATGATTTCTTCCATCAAACCGTTGATGGCGCCGCGCGTGGCGGCCACCAGGTGCAGGGTCTTGGCGCAGTCGGCGTCGGCTTCCAGTTCGCGTTCGAGGGCCTGGATCTGTCCGGCGATGCGTTTGACGCGCTTGATCAGATTGTCTTTGTTTGCGGCTACGTGACCCATGTGTATACCCCCCCTACCTATAGTGGGGCGGATCATTGCATACCCCACCCCCCTATAACAAGGGGGGCTTTTCTGGCTGATCCAATTGGCGTCTGAGGGTATAGAGCGCCACGCCTACAGCGAGGATGCCCGCCACTGCGCCGACCGCCAGCGCCCAGCGCGGACCCAGGTGGTCGGCAACCCAGCCGACGATGGGCGCACCGATGGGCGTGCCCCCCAAGGCCACGCCGACGCGCAGGGCAATCACCCGACCGCGCATGGCGGGCTCGGTGCTGAGTTGCATCAGGCTGTTGGTGGTGTTGCTGAAGGTCATGGCGCCCACGCCGATGATCACCAGCGCGACCGCGAACAACCCGTAGTTCGGCGCCAGGGCGGCCAAGGTGCAGCCGACGCCGAAGATGGCGGCGCCGTTGAGCAGCGACTTGAACTGCGGCCGCTCGCGCCCGGCGGCCAGCAGGGCACCGACGATGGTGCCGATGGCCAGGGTCGAGGTCAGCAGGCCATAGCCACGGGCGTCGGTGTGGAACACGGTGACGGCCATGGTCGAGATGAAAATCGGGAAGTTCATGCCGAAGGTGCCGATCAGAAACAGCATCAGCAGAATCGCCTTCAAATCCGGCCGCGCCCACACGTAACGCAATCCCTCAGTCAGGCTGCCTTTAGTGCGCAAGGCGCGCACCTTGGCGTGTTGGCCAGATACCCGCAGGAAAAACAACGAGGCCAGCACCGCAAAAAAGCTGCTGCCATTCAGCAAGAACGCCCAGCCGGTGCCCAGCGATGCGATGGTCAGGCCCGCCACCGCCGGGCCGATCATGCGCGCCATATTGAACGAGGTGGAGTTGAGCGCGATGGCGTTGGACAAGTCCTTCTCGCCCACCAGTTCCGCGACGAAAATCTGCCGGACCGGCGCATCGAACGCCGAGGCGCAGCCGGACAAAAACGCAAACACATACACCTGCCACAGCTGCACGATGCCGGTGACGGTGAGCACACCCAGGGTCAGCGCCAGCACGCCCATCGTCGCCTGGGTCGCGATCAGCAATTTGCGTTGGTCGTAGTGATCGGCGGCAAAACCGGTCCAGGGCAGTAACAGCAGCTGCGGCCCGAACTGCAACGACATGACAATACCGACCGCCGCAGCGTTGTGCGGGGTGAGTTGGGTGAGCACCAGCCAGTCCTGAGCGGTGCGTTGCATCCAGGTGCCAATGTTGGACACCAGCGCCCCGGCGGCCCAGATACGGTAGTTGGTGCTGCGCAGGGAGCGGAAGGTGCCGAGCAAACGCATGAATACTCCTTAGATAAGCCGCCCCTGGGTTTATACTCGCCCCCCTCGCAATCCTCCACATTCAAACGAACCGGGATACCCCCATGAGTACCTCTCTTCCTCTCGCCCCCGCGCGCAAGCCCATTGCGCCGCTGGTGGCCTTTATCATTCTGGTGCTTGGCGCCTTGTTTCTGCAGAACAGCGTCGGTTCCTCCCAGGTGTTGTTGCTGGTGGTCGGTGCTGCACTGGGCTTGACCCTCTACCACGCGGCCTTCGGTTTTACGTCGGCCTGGCGTGTGTTCATCAATGAGCGTCGTGGCGCAGGTTTGCGTGCGCAGATGGTGATGCTGGCGCTGGCGGTGCTGTTGTTTTTCCCGGCACTGGGGGCGGGCAGCTTGTTTGGGCAACCGGTGGTCGGGCTGGTGGCGCCGGCCGGGGTGTCGGTGGTGTTCGGGGCATTTATCTTCGGCATCGGCATGCAGCTGGGTGGCGGCTGTGCGTCGGGCACGCTGTTCACCGTGGGCGGCGGTAATGCGCGCATGCTGGTGACGCTGTTCTTTTTCATCTGCGGTTCGTTGATCGCCACACACCACGTGGATTGGTGGTTTGCGCTGCCGTCGTTCCCGGCAGTGTCCATCGTCAAGAGCTTCGGCGTGGCACCCGCCATGGGCTTGAGCCTGACAGTATTCGCGTTGATCGCTTGGGTGACGGTGCGCCTGGAAAAAGGCCGCCACGGCCAACTTGAAGAAGGCGTGACCAGCGAACACACCGGCTTGCGCCGCTTCCTGCGCGGGCCTTGGCCGCTGCTGTGGGGCGCGATTGGCCTGGCCTTGCTCAACTACGCCACGCTGGCATTGGCCGGTCGCCCATGGGGCATCACCTCGGCGTTTGCGCTGTGGGGCGCCAAGGTAGCAAGCGGTTTGGGTGTGGACGTGGCCAGTTGGGCGTTCTGGCAGATGCCGGGCAACGCCAAGGCCCTGGCTGCGCCGGTGTGGGAAGACATCACCAGCGTCATGGACATTGGCATCGTCCTTGGCGCGCTGTTGGCCGCAGGCCTGGCCGGGCGCTTTGCCCCCAGCCTGAAAATCCCCGCGCGCTCGCTGGTGGCGGCGGTGATCGGCGGCCTCCTACTCGGCTACGGCTCGCGCCTGGCGTACGGCTGCAACATCGGCGCGTACTTCAGCGGCATCGCCTCGGGCAGCCTGCATGGCTGGGTGTGGCTGGTGGCGGCGTTTATCGGCAATAGCGTGGGTGTGCGGTTGCGGCCGTTGTTCTTTGAGGGGGAGCGGCGGCAGGTCGGTTTGACCGGCTGCTGAATACGCCTCAGCTCTCGGCAGGCGGTACCGGGGTTTCAGAGGCCTCAGCTTCGAGTTTCAACCGGTCCGCTTTGCTGATGTACCGATCCTTGGATTTGGGCGCCAATTTGGCGCTGGCCTTTTTGGCTTTGGCCTTGAAGAGCTGCTGCAGTTTCTTTTGGCGGTTCATGTCGTTTTACCGGGGTTGTGAAGGCCGCGATGATACCAGCTTGAGAAACTGCCGCTGTTGCCTGGGTCGCTTTTTAGCAAGGATCTGTGCATTGAATGCGCATTCGTTTCACCAATAATCGGGTCCTCCAGCGCATAACGGAAGACACTGATGAGCATCCATACTCGTACCAAACGCCTGACTGTTCCCCAACTGGTCGCGATGAAAGGCCAGCAGAAAATCGTCTCGTTGACGGCGTATTCCAGCGCGATCGCCAAGCTGATCGATCCACTGGTCGACTTCATTCTGATAGGCGACTCAACGGCCATGGTCGGCTACGGCCGAGCTTCGACCTTGAGCATGCAGCTCGAAGAAATCATCGGCCACACCCGTGCGGTGGTCGACAGCACACGCCTGGCTTGCGTCATCGCCGACATGCCATTTGGCAGCTATCAGGAATCCAACGAACAGGCCTTTCGCAACTGCGCCCAGGTACTGGCGCGCACCGGTTGCGACGCGGTGAAACTCGAGACCAACACGGCATTGGCCGGCACCGTGGAGTTTCTGGTCTCGCGGGGAATTCCGGTGATGGCCCACGTGGGGCTGATGCCGCAGTTCGTCAATGTGATGGGCGGGTTCAAGGCCCAGGGCCTCACGCCTGAGACCGGTGCACTGATTGCCGAGGACGCACGTGCGTGTGTGGAGGCGGGCGCTTTCAGCCTGGTGTTAGAAGGCGTGGCTGAGGGCGTGGCCCGGCAGATCACCCTGGATTCGAAAATGCCGACCATCGGCATCGGAGCGTCACCCGCCTGCGACGGCCAGGTGCTGGTCACCGAGGACGTACTAGGCCTGGGCGGCGACCATGTGCCGCGCTTCGTCAAGCAATACGCCGACGTCGGCGCGGTGATCCGCGATGCGTGCGAGCGCTTTGCCGAAGACGTGCGCCATGGCCGTTTCCCTGAAGCGAAGCATTGCTACGGGCTCTGACGGAACGCCTCGGCCATGAGTTGCAGCGCTTGGGCAATGTCCTTGCTCCAATCGAGGGTGTAGCTCAGGCGCATATGCTGTTTCCAGGCCCCTTGCTGGCTGAAGAGTTCGCCGGGGACGATCACGATACGCTGGGCCAGCAACGCTTCAAGCGCTTGGTGCATGTCCACCGGGTGCGCGGCCTGCAGCCAGAAGCAGGCGCCGCCTTGCGGGATGATGACGTGGAACTGGCCGGCGCAGTGTTCGGCCAACAGGCGGTTCATGCGGGTCATGGCGTCGTGCAGCAAGCCTCGCAGCTTGTGCAGATGGGCGTCGATTCGCTTGGAAGTGAACAGCTTGGCGATGGCTTTCTGACGAATCGGCGAGAGGCGAAATGCTCGCTCCAGGAACTGGCGCTGCATGGCTTGGCCCTGTCCTCGGCAGAGCACATAACCATAGGGCGCCTCCGAGCCGATTACCTTGTCGAAGGTCGAAAACACCACCAGCTTCTGCGGGTCGGCGAAGTCGCGGTAACGGGCCGGTTCTGGAGGGAAATACAGTTCACCGTACGTGTCGTTTTCGAATAGCCAGATAGCTCGCTGCGCCAGCCAGCGGCAGATCTGCTGCTTGTCCTGCGCCGGCATCAGACTGCCGTGGGGAATGTTCACCGTCGATGACAGCACCGCCAGGCGGATGGGCTCACGGGTAAGCATGCCCTGTAGCGCGTCCAAGTCGAAACGCCCGTGGGCGTCCAGCGGCATTTCAATCACGCGGATGTTGGCCGCCTGCAACTGACGCAGGATCGCCCAGGAGCACGGTGACTCCACCAACGCGACCGTATCCACCAGCTCCAGCGCGCGAAGCGAAAGGCCCAGTACACTGTGCAAGTCGGCACCGATATACACGTCATCGGCCTGCCAATAATTGTCCGTAGACCGGGTGTAGCGCTCGGCCAGCGCGGTACGCAATTCGGGTTCGCCGAACGGCAGATAATGCGGGGTCAGGGCGCGTGGGTAATGGCGGGCCAGTTCGCGTTCCATCAGCAACAACGGGTTTTCCAACGACAACAGCACCGCCGGTGCATCGCTGCCCAGCGCCAGCATGCCGGGTTGGCGAGCGTTGGCGAAGACTTGGTCGAGCAGGTCTGCTGAGCGATCAGTCGATAACGACGTCGACATCAAACGGGTGAAGTAACCGAGCTTGGGCCTGGCGTAGATCCGTCCTTCATCCTCAAGCAGCGAGTAGGCATATTTGGTGGTCGACACCGACACGCCCAGGCGCTGCGCCAGCTGGCGCAGGGAAGGTAATTTGTGGTCGCCTTGCACGGGGCTGGCCTCGATCAATTCGACGAGGTAGCGGTAGACCGCTTGGTAGGCGAAGGCGGCGTCTTTGGGGTTATGCATGATCACTCCAAGTAGCCGTTGGATCTGCGTTGCAAAACCACCGCTGGCCTCGCGCGTTCAAACAGGCACGTTCACTTCGGCTCAATACTTCTCGCTAGCCCGGTGGCCCAAGCAGCAGCCATCTTTTCGCCTACCGCCTCAAACGCTGGGTGGGCGTCTCTATAGTCCGATAGCTCTGCCATCGCGCGATTCATGCCGCGGTGTACGTTGGCGAGTAGTTCGTTGCAACGGGCCTCTGACAAATTGCACGCGCTGCGCCCAAACTGGACCAGCATCTTGCGCTTTGGCCAAGCTTTCGAGCCGCCGAGCAACAGGCCCATAATGTCGTTCACCTGATACACCGTGGTCGTCACGAGGTCATAAGCTGGCGCAAGTCGAATATCGGCATCTTCGGCACAGTCCTCATAGAGCAACCCGAAGTTCTTCAAATGCCCATCACCATTCTGGAGCGCCGCCGAGAGCGCCACCATCATGAAGAAGTCTTCCAGTGCCTTGGTCAACCGGGAAGGGGAGACGTAGGTCTTGATGAGCTTCGCGCAGCCCTGGTAGCTGCCGTCGTACTTCTTATCTGTTCCCCATCCGGACAGCACGCACATATCCTCAAACCCAAGGTACGCGTTGTCACCGATGTCGAACCGTTTTACCACCAGAAACCGACCGTGTTCGCTTAGCTGGCATTCAGGTACTTCAAGACCGGTATGAAAGGCTGCGCGCATGCAGAAAAATTCATTGGCTGCGAGTTGCGCGAAGTCTGAATCATTAAAGGCTTTCACCAAGTGCGTGGCGCCACGATGGGTGAGGCGCGCAACGTCGGAATCCGTATCGCCAATATCGCGCACCAGTACCTTCGGTTGAACGCCCGAGACACCTGAGTAGGCTGCATAAGTGTTCATCAGATCGTCGAAGAGATCTTTCGCTCCGTCATACACCAGCACATCAGAGAGCTTTATTTCAGGTAACGATTCATTCGCGGTGGTGTGGGTGACGCTGATGCGACCTAATTGGTGCGGGCCGACGATACTCAGTAAAGCGAAATCGTCAAAGCCGCGCACGGACTTGCTGAAACG
Organism: Pseudomonas cremoris; assembly: GCF_014230465.1. Next base: position 224,748 of record NZ_JAAXCY010000001.1, on the reverse strand, counting down.
GCGCACGAGCTCCGCTTTCAGGTGCCCTTCGGGGAGGTGCATCTCAAACAACGGATGGACGCCATACGCCCAGGTATAACTCTTCAGTCGCACGGGCATAGTCAAAGACACCGCGTCCTTTTCGGCGACCGCTGGGTTATACGCAAACACCGAGTCTCGCTGGTTTTCTTCGCTGCGCCCAAGTATCCCGGCTGATACGCCGCTGGCGCCGATGTACAGCCGGTCGCGTTCTCTAGTCATGGACGCTTTCTGTTTTCAGTTCATCGAGCGTTCTACGTCGACGCTTAGGCGTCGCGGTCAATTCGTATCCCAGCCCCTCTAGGATTGCGGCCACCTTACGGATCCCCACCTCAGGGATAGTGTTGTTCTCGATCCCCGAGATAGTTGCGCGGCTCATACCATGCCTAAGCGCGAGCTGGCTTTGTGAAAGGCCAGCCGCCTTACGCAGGTTTTTGATCAGGAGACCTAAGTCATCCATATCAATTGCATCCTATACAGTACGTTTTCTTTGATTTTTCTATTTGTGCATCGTATTTGATGCGATTTGTCTTGGGTAGGCTTTTCTTTTACTTCGGCGTTGCCCTACTTAGAAAACCGCTGATCAACTCAATAATCTGCTGCTGAATCACCGCCCGTGGTCGCGCACCCTCACCATCCCGGCAAATCATGCCGTCGCCCGGCGAGCTTTCTTCAATCAACGCCACCGCCCCAGGCTTGCAAATCGACATAAAGCTGAAGTGGGTCGCATCGCCGATCTCTACATATTGGGTCGCTGTCTTGGGCATGCGCTTGACCATGTGTGCGGACTCCAGATTAGGGTCCATATCGTCCGTCGGCACACCGCCTGCGATCACCAGCGCTGGAACCGGCAGTGCGGCCAGGCTCGCGTTGGTGAAGCCGCGTGACAGGCCCAGGTCCAGGGAGACAATGGCGGTGACGCGCTTGTCGCTCAAATCAGCGGCGAGCTTGGCTTTACCGGCAGGCGTACTGGCTGGGTTCATCTCGTGGTAGCCAATGCAACCGCCCAACTTTGGGTGCGCGTTGCAGTCGCGGCTGAACAGCTCGGGGTCGAAGCGCGCACCGCCGATTTCCAGCACGGTCCAGCCACCGAGGGAGTGGCCGATTGCGGCAATCCGGTTTTTCGCTACCACGCCAAATTGCTCCGGCTTGGCCAGCACCGCGTCGATGGCACGGCTCAGGTCGGCGGGGCGTTGCCATAACTGTGCGGCAGCCAGCGGGCTGCGGTCTTTGGTGGTAGTGCCGGGGTGGTTGACCGCCGCCACGATATAACCCTGATGCGCCAAGGAACTGGCCAGCCACACCTGTTTGCCCCAATTACCGCCGTAGCCGTGAGAAAGCACGACCAACGGATGCTCACCGGCAGCCGGTGGCGCGTCGGGCACGCCGAGGGCACCGATGAAGACGGCGTTGTCGGCGATCAACTCGGGTTTGGCGGTGGTAGTGGCGGGGTACCAGACGACCAGCTCCAGTGGGCGCTTGTTCTGCGGGTCGGCAATGGTGGTGTTTTGGAAGCCAACGGGGGTGTCGTCGGCGAAGGCTGGTGCGGCGAGGAACGTCAGGAACAGGGCGGCGAAGGCGGCTCTCATTGTTTTTATCGTCCTTGAAGTGAGGTGGCGCAGCATGCCCGGAAATCGCCGTTTTGGGTAGAGGGGCGGGGGGACTAGGAAGTTACTTACTTGTTCTTACTTCTAAGTCTGACGGAGTTGTCTTTCATGATTTTAGGAAGTGGGTGGGTTTGTTTGGTTAATCAATCGTGCGATGGTGGTGGTGTGAATCTTACAGCTGGATTGATTTGAAACTTGAATGTTGGCTTCCTACTTTTAGGTGATGATTATGAAAGACGTAATTGAGTGTTCTGGCAGCACAATGGCAAGCCGGTCTTTGTTTGCCTTGTTTGGTGTTTTGATGATGTGTACACAGGGTGTCGCTTTGGCGGCGGAGTATTCTATTACTAAGGCAGAGGCGCCCGGTCCCGTACTTGTGCTATCTAACTCTGCTACCCATCCTGGTGTCGGGTTTGCAAATTTCAATGTCCTGTATCCTGATATTCCTGCGGGAACACTCAACGATCCAAAGCAGTTGCTAGACATTCGATGGAGCACAACCTATTACCCTCAGACACTCAATGAAAAGGTGGAACTGTGTTACTACCAGCCTTTCAGCTCACAAAAAAATTGCGAGGAGATCTACCCGAACTCTTCGGGAGTCCTGACGGTTTTCAATAACCAATCTTTCGGTCATGGCTCAAAAGTTACCATCAATCATAGTGTGTTAGGCGGTACGCCACCCTACGCGCGTCCTGCGGGCGTCGACTCCGTGACATTCAGATATAGGTACTAACAGGGTGTATAAGGCTCGCGAGCAGAAGAGCTCTGCGTGGAAATTTACATGCAGTTATGCAAGGTGAATACTCATGATCACTATCGCGCATTATATATCGTCGTCTAGCAGGCCCGTGGTAGTCGACGCCAACAGCGTTGTTACCTTGCCCGCTTTCCTGGCAGATGAGCGTGAGAGGGGTACGTCCACCTCTGCAAGTAATAGCGGTACCACCACCGTGTCGATCCTGTCCCGTCAATTGAGTGAGGCGGCCACGCGGGCTGAAACTCGCGCAGGAGGGAAGAGTGCAGATCTGCTTGACCCGATTACAGGCGACAACTATTTCGCTAGCAAATCGCAGCACGACATAGAAATTCCAACTACCCAAAACCCGGAACTTCTAGTACGTGCTCGGCAAGCGACCGGATTCGTCAACGGCTCTGACAGTAACCCTTTCAAAAATCTCTCGCGTGATCAACTCCATCTAATCGCTCATGACGAAGGAGGCTCCTTTACCATCAACGAGCGACGTGCGGCTTGGGAAACGATGCAACCCGCGGAGCTACTGGACGATTCGAGTCCGAAGCCGCTTTCCATTAATGGCCGTGACATTATGATTTCGCGCTTGTTTGGCAATAGTGAACCGCCGGTTGCCCTTGCACCTGCGACGTTTCACAACATCACTCAAAATCGCAACGAATTCCTCAGCAGTGATGATCGTGCCCTGATCGCGGATATGTACGCTTATGCACAAGCGGAAGGTGCAGACCTTCACTACGTTGATCAATTGGTTATGTCACTCAGCACCTTTCGCTATTACAGCGACGGTCGCCAGCTCAGTGGTAATAATGGCTATAACGCGGAGGGGTATCGAGTGACATATGATGTCAAGCCAGCGGACACCGTCATTGCCGCAGGCATCCTGAACGGATCAGCGCTCGCCAGTACCCGTATCGACCAAGACTTTTTGCGATATATCCTGAGTTCGGATCACAGAGCGTTCTCCAATGTTGGCGGCATACCCTTCCTGGAGCGGATGGTAAAAAAATTCTCCGATGAAGGCGCGAATCAACCCCCACTCGGCAGTGAGTTCGCTACATACAAAAAGGTCAGGTACGAGGACCATATTGTTCAAACCACGTACAAGCATATAAGGCTCCCTCCGTCCAAGGTGCTTGCGGGTAAGGTCGACGGCGTGTGGACCCTCACCGAACTCGGCAAGTCAGAGGGCTACACGCTGGACAAACTCACCGGCCGGTTGAGCAAGCCAACCGCTCCTACCGAGGCCCCGTCGCTGCTGACGCCTGCCCCCAGCACGTCCAAGCGAACTTTCCTGGATGCGCTTCGCGAAACCCCCGACCAGCCCGCAACGCGCTGGATCTGGCCCGGCCATCTCTTCAAGCTGATGAAGAACTACAAGCCCTGATAGTGGGATATACAACTCCCTACGGCACCGCATAGTCCTCATACCTCAAGGAGATCCCATCCTCCTGCGGATAGCTGACATACACCACCACCCCATCACTGCTGTCCACCAATGCGTAGGGCCACTTGCCGTTGGCCTTGCGCATATGCTCATACAGAGGCAGGAAAAAATCCTTGGTGTCACCGCGCGGATCGTAGGGCGCCTGTACCTGAAATATCGGAAAGTGCCCGTCATTGCATAGCTGGATGCGCTCCAGCTTGAAGTCGTTTTTCTCCAGCAGGGCACGGGTAGGGTGTTGCCAGGTGGAGAGGTCGACGTCGCGGCAGTCTCTGGTCTTTTCGGTGTAGAGCGTGGTGTTTTCAAGCGCGGGGAAGGCGTGTGCCAAGGCGGGCAAAAGCAGTAGCAGCAAGGGAAACAGGCGCGGCATGGCTGCGCTCCGTGAGGTATGGGAGCGCGATTGTAGGGCTTTTTACCGATCGTAGATGTGGGAGCGCGCGCAGAGGAGAAAATCCTTGAATGAGGCGCCGGTCAACAGCACTCGTATCGAGCTGGGTTTTTATGCTACTTACTGGATCTGGGTACCTAATCGAATTAGGTAAGGACACGTCGCAGGCCCGCGCGACTCATCCATTAAGTGGAAAGACAAACCATGACCAACCCAACTGAAACCGCCATCCTTGCCGGCGGATGCTTCTGGGGCATGCAGGACCTGTTGCGACGCTACCCCGGCGTGCTGCACACACGCGTCGGCTACACCGGCGGCGATGTCCCGAACGCCACCTATCGCAACCACGGTAACCATGCTGAAGCGATTGAGATCGTGTTTGACCCGGCGGTGATGACCTACCGGCAGATACTTGAATTCTTTTTCCAGATCCACGACCCGAGCACACCCAATCGGCAGGGCAATGACCGTGGGCCTAGCTATCGTTCGGCGATTTATTACCTGAGTGAAGCGCAAAGGGATGTGGCCGAGGACACGGCGGCGGATGTTGACGCGTCAAAGTTATGGCCGGGGCGCGTGGTGACAGAGATTGAACCGGCGGGCCCGTTTTGGGAGGCAGAGCCGGAGCATCAGGATTATTTGGAGCGGGTGCCGAATGGGTATACATGCCACTTTGTGCGGCCGGGGTGGAAGTTGTCGAAGCGGGGTTGAGGGCGAGTTACACAGAAAGGGGGAGTCGGTGCGAATCGGGGAGGGGGGGGTAAACATCAGTCTTCTTAATAAGCGTCATCGTGACGGCTGCTGGGGTCGATAGCGGCTGGTCACGACTGGCTGCTATCGCCCCAAAACTGCCCTTTACGAAAGCCCGCTACCGGCCAGAAACAATCCGATATTGAAGGCTGGCGGGGATTGATACATGGCTTCGCCGGCGTTAGTCTCAAATGGTCAGAGCTAACACTGTTCGGTATGCGTACTCGACTCGCACAAGCTGCACCTTTGCTCGCCAGCAAGCTGGATGTTTAACCGTAAATTTAGGGAACTCATGGATAAGTTGCGAGTAGAAAGTAAAAAAATCACTTCGTATGGTTTGTTCCTTAAGGAACCCCCGCGGCCTCCAAGCCGAGGCGGTAACACAGGCGCATTGCATTCCCACGTTTTGGAAATAGAGGGTGAAAAGTTCAGTTTCTTGGCGCTAGGCTCTCAACAATGGGTATTTAAGTCGGATTTCGTTTCTTTTGAATTTAAAGTAGAGAACGGATACAAAAACATAATCAAAGAAACCATTTTCACAATTGATCGTTATGGCAGAGTCGCGACTAGAGGGAATCGAGGCTTTAAGACGCAACTCCGCTCCGCCCCGGCAAGGCTCCCTAGCAGCAAAAGGGAGCAAAGAGATTGATCCCTCACGCAATACGCATGTTGGTTCTATTCGCAGGATTGCCGTTTCAGTACTTCCACCCCTTAAATTAAACGCTACGCAACGAATAAGGAAATTTATGAGCCGCCAACTATCATTCGAGCGAAATATAAACAAAGTTTTAGTCTCCGCCGATTCTCTTGGAGTCTGGATCGTTGCAGGCTGGACAGTTGGGATTCCAAAAGATACGGCGATACAGTACGTAAAACACTACGACAGCAGCCCCGCTGAAGGTTTTTATAAACACGAGGGCGAGATAATACTTAGTCACGGGGCAGGTAAAATTTATCTTTCAGAACCAGAAGCAGATGCAATCATCGCGCTTATCAAAGCTACTTATATGTGAAGTGCCAAACACGGTTCCAATCGGCCCGACTTCCTCGCTAGGACGTCCGTAAACTGCGCTCACGGTCGTCCTTTCACTTTCCTGTTAAGTTGGCCTTTACCGGCTAAAAGAGGTATTTAGGATTTTAATTCAACCACTAGGCAAGACCTTTATTCTTGTTGTTTTTTAGTAGCGAGGCATCCTCTATCAATGTAATTTCAAGGGGGCTGATAGTGTTTGTTCTGTATCGTTCATCTGAGCTTGTCTAGAGAGGAATAATCTATTTTGATCTTTTCAGCGCTTACCGATTGGAGTTTTTGTGCCAAAAATCAGAATCGTAATAATTGAAAGTCCGAATCCAATTGACCTATTCGATGGGCGATCCGAAGCAAAAGCTTTGAAGGCCACTTGTAACCTTATGGGGCATCAAGCGATTTCGTTTTTTGCCAAATCTAAAGCTGACTTTAAATCAATAATTAATTATTTGGCCTCGTCTGATTCGAGTCACGCCGAAAGATACCCGTCGTTACCTTTGTTTCTACATATTTCATCTCATGGGAATTCAGGGTGTGTAGCATTCGGAAATGATGTTGTAAAATGGGATGAACTGATAGAGAACTTGCTGCCCCTGCTCGGAAACTCCAGTTATGAAGGAAAGCTTGCTCTTTCGATATCCGCTTGTGGGTCAGGTGATAACTCTCTTTCGATTCATGCAAAGCATGCATTAGGGCGATCCGCCAAAGTTAAGATGCCTTCCTACATATTTTCAATTCTAGGAGATACTGTGCACTGGGATGATGCTCTTATTGGCTGGAGCCTTCTTTATCATAAGATTTCACAAGTTGGTATAAAGGATCGTAACGGTATCATTGATGCCATGAGAAAAATTCAAGCCTGCACTAACGTAAAGTTTTCCTACCGGCGCTGGTGTGAGAATAAAAAGAAATTTCTCCGTGGGCCTCCAAGAAAGGGTGGCTGACATGGTTGCTCACGACCCCAGGCGTACTCTGTACAGAAATAATCCTGTGCCGTGAACTGAGTTGGAAGCTGCTAATGTGAGTGACCACTTCTGGCCGTTAGCGGCCTCTCGCAGTTACAAGGGCAAATATTATTGCCCATCGTAGCGGCATATACGTAATCACATATCCCGACTGGAAAGCACCATGCCCCGCAGACCCCTGAGTCGTCACAACGCAACGACGACGACTCAGAGACCTGCCGGGCAATAGACTTGACGGTCTTAGGTTTGAGCTACTTACGCCTCCCGCTCCATCAGCCTATCCATCAACAACACCCCCAACTCACTCAACTGATGAATCGCCAGCGCCACATCGCGCTGCTTCCCCGTCAAATCTTCCGACAGGTCCAGTAACAACGCGGTGACCGAGGAAAAGGTTTCGTAGCTGTTGGTGATGAGGGTTTCAGTGCTGACGTCAGCGGCAACGCTGAACAAACTCGGGAGTGGCAACGGTGGGGCGGTTTCTGAATTGAGGTAGCGATCAATCGCACGATGCGCAGCCTGATTAAGCTTCAGGTCTGGTTGGTTTGGAGGATTCGGCGTGACTTTGAACATGAGCGCAATTCCTGAGTTGGGCTGACACCGTTTCGCTACTAAACGAAAGGGTGGCAGCTGTACGCAGGTTAGTAGACCGGGGAATTACGCAAAGCCGGCGCACCCGAAGGTGCCCTGCGCACAGCCGCCATCAAGCACAGACAGGAATGTCTGATTGATGAAGCTTGTGCACTAAACGTAATTCAACCAAGGGCTACTAAACCCGATCACTGAGTTTTCAGCGACCGGGCAACCTTAGAGACGCTCACTCAAGCGCACAAGCCGGCGGATTCTGACGCAAGCGTAGGCAAAGGAGCAAGGCACGGCCGCTTAGGACTTTCCTGTTTTACTGTTTGCTGTAGTTCATATAGTCATTCTGCAAAACAATATGATCCGCCACGTATTTGGCATCGTGCCAAACCCCATAAATAAACGACGACGCTCGGTTCACCAGGTTCGGCAACCCCAAGAAGTACACCCCACTCTGCGCCGAGATTCCGCGCTTGTGGAACGGCTCGCCTTTCTCATCAAAGGCATCCACCTTCAACCAGCTGAAATCGAACTTGAAGCCGGTCGCCCAGAGAATGGTCGTCACACCGGCTTCAACCAAGTCCAGGCTCAGGATCGGATTCACCAGGCATTCAGGGTCAGGCAACAACTCCCACGCAGAAGGCTCCAGCGGAAACGGCAACCCGTTGGCCTCGATATACGCATCCGCATCCCGCAGCACATCAAAATACGCACGATCCCCTTCGGCTACGTTCTCTACCAGGCCGGGTTGGAATGTCATCACGCCGTCCTTCCACTCCTGGGTAACGCCCACCAGGTTGATGCCCTGATGCGCCAACCGGCGAAAGTCCACGGTCTTGCCACCCTCATACCCACTGACCGCGAACGCTACGTGCTTTTTCTTCGGCTGGATTTTGACCTCATCCCACAAGCCCAACGCCCCCAGCCACCAGCAATAATCGCGGCCGCGATAGGCGCGGGGAGGTCGGTAGTGTTCGCCCACGGAGAGGTAAACGGTCTTGCCGGCTTTTTGAAGTTCTTCGGCGATTTGCGAGCCGGAGGCGCCGGCACCGACCACCAGCACGGCGCCTTCGGGCAGCTGGCTGGGGTTCTTGTAGGCAGAGGAATGCAGCTGATGCAATGGTGCGCTGGCCGGCACGATGTTCGGGATGGATGGGCGTTGGAACGGGCCCGTCGCGGCGACCACGTTGGCGGCGTCAAACTCGCCAGCCGAGGTGGTTACCTTGAAGCCTGGGCGGCCAACGTGGCGTTCCACCGATTGCACGTCCACACCGGTGCGTACCGGTGCCTGCAACTTGTCTACATAGGCTTCAAAGTAATCGGCCATGCGCTCTTTGGGCGGGAACGCTTCCGGCGAGATGCCTTCGAATTTAAGGCCGGGAAAGCGGTCATGCCAGGCTGGGCCGTTGGCGACCAGCGAGTCCCAACGCTCCGAGCGCCAGCGTTCGGCGATGCGGCTGCGCTCCAGCACGATATGCGGCACGCCCATCAGGGACAGATGCTCGCTCATGGCTACACCGGCCTGGCCAGCGCCGACCACCAGGGTGTTGATTTTTTCGACTGACATAGAGATTTCCTGACGATAGGTTGGGCTGAGGTTTATGTGTTTAAAAGTTCAGCCACGGCGGTGAGTGCCAGTTGATAACCCAACACTCCCAACCCGGCGATCACACCGGTGGCAGCCTTGGAGACGTAGGAGTGATGCCGAAAGCTTTCGCGCTTCCAGATGTTGCTCATGTGGGCTTCGATGATCGGGCCGTCGAACGCCAGCAGCGCATCGAGGATCGGCACCGAGCTGTAGCTGAGCCCGGCGGCGTTGATCACGATGGCGTCGGCGTGCAGGCGCGCTTCCTGGATCCAGTCCACCAGCACGCCTTCGTGGTTGCTCTGGCGAAACGCCAGGCTCAGGCCCAGCGTGGCAGCGAGGTCCTGGCAGCGTGCTTCGATGCAGGCAAAGCTTTCGCTGCCGTAGGTGCCGAGCTTGTCCAGCCCGTAGAGGTTGGCGTTGGGCCCGTTGAGGAAAAACACGCGATGGGTCATGGGGCTCTCCAGTTTATTGGGCGACGGTCAGCACGACTTTGCCGACATTGGCATTGGCTTCCAGCAGGCGATGGGCATCGGCGGCCTGGCACAGCGGCAGTTGCGCGTGGAGCTGCGGCGCGACCAGGCCGGATGCCAACCAGGGCAACATGCGCGAGCGGATACACACCGCCAGCCGGGCTTTTTCTGCGTGGCTTTTGGGGCGCAGGGTCGAGGAGGTAAGGCTGAGGTTCTTGCGCATCAGTACCTGCAAATCCAGTTCGATGTTGGCGCCTTGCAGGAACGACAAGCTCACATGCCGCCCACCCATCGCCATCGCCGCCAAGTTGCGCGTCACGTACGGGCCGCCGATGTTATCCAGCACCACGTCCACGCCGCGCCTATCGGTGCAGTCGTTGACCACACAGACGAAGTCATCGAGGTGGCGATCAATCGCGCGCCACACCCCCAGTGCTTGCAACATCGCTACCTTGTGCGGGCCGCCAGCGGTGGCGATCACCCGCGCACCGGCGGCATGCGCGCATTGCACGGCAAAGCTGCCGACGCCGCTGGCGGCACCATGGATCAACACGGTGTCGCCACTGCTCAGGCGGCCCAGTTCAAACAGGTTGTGCCACACCGTAAAGGCTGCTTCCGGCACCCCGGCGGCAGCCTCCAGCGAGAGCCCCGCAGGCACCGGCAAACAATGGGCGGCCTGGGCGACGCAGTACTCGGCGTAGCCACCGCCATTGAGCAGCGCCATCACGCGGTCGCCCACGGCCAATTCATCCACGCCACTGCCCAGCGCCACCACGATGCCGGCGGCTTCCAGGCCCAACACATCAGTGCTGCCGGGCGGCACCGGCGCGCCGTTGCGCTGCATCAGGTCGGGACGATTGACGCCGGCGGCCACAACGCGAATCAACACTTCGCCAGCCCCGGGTGTCGGCACCGGGCGCTGCACAAGCTCCAGCACCTCAGGCCCACCCGGCTCGCGGGCAATGACGGCTTTCATACGCTCCAGTCATCCGGCACGACGGCGATCACATCGATCTCCATCAACCACTCTGGCTGACCCAGGCCCGAGATCACCAAACCGGTGGAGATCGGGAATACGCCCTTAAGCCATTTGCCGACTTCCTGGTACACCGGCTCGCGGTAGCGCGGGTCGATCAAATAGGTGGTGGTCTTGACGATATGGCTCAGGTCACTGCCGGCCTCTTCAAGCAGTTGCTTGACGTTTTTCATCGCCTGTTCGGCCTGGGCACGCGGGTCGCCAAGCCCCACCAGATTGCCCTCGAAATCCGTGCCGATCTGGCCGCGCACATAAATGGTATTGCCCGCACGCACGGCCTGGCACAGGTCGTTGTCCAGGCTCTGGTTGGGGTAGGTCTGCTTGGTGTTGAACATGCGGATGCGGGTATGGGTAGGCATGACTAATGGCTCGTCGGAAGCGGGATAAAACCAGCTTCACACCGCCATCGTTCTAGCGAAACCAGCATTTATGCGGGGTAGTGCTTAGGAAAAACCGAACCCCGTACCCCTCATCGGTTGGCACTATTACCCGGCATGAACCGTGCAATGTTGCCGGTACAGTCATTGTTGAGGTGAAGGCGTAATGCTCAGTCGTATTACTCAGCGCCAACTGGAATATTTTGTCGCGTCCGGCGAGGCCGGCAGCATCAGTGCTGCGGCGGAACGCATCCATGTGTCATCACCGTCGATCTCGGCGGCAATCACCCATATGGAGGCGGAACTGGGCATCCAGCTGTTTATCCGGCATCACGCCCAGGGCATTTCGCTGACGGCGGTGGGGCGGTTGGTGATGCAGGAAGCCAAGTTGATCCTGGAGCAGATGACCAACCTCTACACCATCGCTTCCGAATCGCTGAACACCGTGCGCGGGCCGTTGCGGGTGGGCTGCCTGGAGTCGCTGGCGCCGATGATCACTCCGGAACTGGTGTTTGGTTTTGGCCGTGCGTTTCCCGGCGTACGGCTGACCCAAGCCGAGGGCAACCACGAGGAACTGCTGGAAAAACTGCGCAGCGGCGAGCTGGATATCGCCCTGACCTACGACCTGGTGACCAGCCCGGACATCGACTTCCAACCCCTGGCGCAGTTGCCGCCTTATGTGATGGTCGGTGAGTACCACCCGCTGGCGAGCTTGCCGGCAGTGAGCATGCAGGACCTTGAGGCCTACCCGGTGGTGCTGCTCGACACGCCCTGGAGCCGCGACTATTTCCTCAGCCTGTTTATCCAGGCCGGCACCACGCCGAACATCATCATGCGCTCCACCAACCTCGAAACGGTGCGCGCCATGGTGGGCAACGGTATTGGCTATTCCTTCGCGAATGCGCGGCCAAAATCCAACCTGTCCCAGGACGGCAAGCGGGTGATCCGCCTGCGCCTGGCGGGCACTCATCGGGCCATGCAACTGGGTTACGCCACTGCCAGCAACACGCAGCTGTCGCGTGTGGTGTCGGCGTTTGCCGAGCGTTGCCGCATGTTTGTGTCCGACCAGTACATCCCCGGCATGGCGCCGCCGAGCTTTTTTGACCCGCATGCGGTGCGGGTCATGAGTGAGGTGGGTTGAACGCGCACCAATAAGTGGCATGTGCGGTGTGCTGGGTTTGCCTGTGCACCATCTTGGCTGGTGCGCACGATCCCAGAACAACGGAGATCAAAAATGTGGGAGCGGGCTTGCTCGCGAATGCGCTGTATCAGTCAGTACATCAGTCACTGACAGAGCGCATTCGCGAGCAAGCCCGCTCCCACATTTGATCTTCGTTCACCGGGTTTCTGCGTGGTTTTTGGCTGCATAGGTTCTGCCTACCCAGTGCCCCGGCTTTTACGAATTGACCCTAACCCCCTCCCGCCACGACTCTCAACCCATCGATGTAGATCAACTTATTCAGGGCACAGCGACGATGACATTCGACTGGAATTACATGTTTGGTTTGCTGGGCGATGCCGAGTTCTGGCGTGCGACGTGGACGGTAATCAAGCTCAGTACTTTGACCTGGATCTTGAGCATCGGCCTCGGCTTTCTGTTGGCGCTCGCCAAGCAATCCAAACACGGCCTGCTCAGCGTGCCGGCCCGTGGCTATATCTGGTTGTTCCGCAGCCTGCCGTTGTTGGTGCTGCTGATCTTTATCTACAACCTGCCGCAAGCACTGCCAGGTACTTCGGCGATTTTGGCCGACCCGTTCTGGTCCGGTCTGTTGGCGCTGGTGATCTGCGAAACGGCCTACGTCGCCGAGATCCATCGTGGTGGTTTGCTCTCGATCCCCAAAGGCCAAGGCGAAGCGGCACGGGCGTTGGGCCTGAAGTTTTTCGGCACCCAATGGCGTGTGGTGATTCCCCAGGCGTTGCGGGTGGCGTTGCCCTCGCTGGCGAATGAATACATCTCCATCGTCAAGCTCACCTCCCTGGTGTCGGTGATCTCCCTCACCGAAATCCTGATGGTCGGCCAGCGCCTGTATTCACAGAATTTCCTGGTGATCGAAACCATGGCGGCGGTGGCGTTCTTCTACGTCTTTATCGTCACCGTGTTCGACTTCCTGCTCAAACGCCTGGAGCGCTTTCTCGATGTCAACCAGCGCAACGTTTCCCGCGTGCCGGATGCCGAAGTGCTGGCATTGGCCATGCAACAGCGCACCGCGTTGCAGCGCCCGATCACCAACGGCGAACCTGCGCTGCAAGCCGCACGGCTGCACAAGGCCTACAACGATATCGAGGTGCTCGGCTCGGTGAATCTGCAGATCCAGCCCGGTGAAGTGGTGTCGGTGATCGGCCCGTCCGGCTCCGGCAAGACCACGCTGATCCGCTTGCTCAACGGCCTTGAGCAACTGGACAACGGCGAGATCCGGATCAACGGCCAGCCCTTCATTCACCTGAACAAAGTCGGTGCGCAGAAGCCCCAGTACATCGAACACGCCGAGCACCGCCTGAACATCGGCATGGTGTTCCAGAGCTTCAACCTGTTCCCGCATTTGAGCGTGCTCGACAACCTGCTCATGGCGCCCAAATACCACCGCCTGGGCGCAACCTCCGAGCTGAAACAGCAGGCGTACGCGTTGCTGCACAAGGTGGGCATGCTCGACCACGCCTGGAAGTACCCGCATCAATTGTCCGGCGGCCAGCAACAGCGCGTAGCCATCGCCCGCGCCCTGATGATGCGCCCGCAAATCATGCTGTTCGATGAGCCCACCTCGGCGCTGGACCCAGAGAAAGTCAACGAAGTGCTGCAAGTGATCGAAGCTCTGGCCGAGGAGGGCATCACCATGGTGATCGTCACCCACGAGATGAACTTCGCCTTCAAGGTCTCCGATCGCATCGTGTTCATGGAGAAGGGTCGCGTGGTCTGCGACGACTCGCCGGATGCCTTGCGCAGCGGCCACAACCCACGCGTGGAGGCGTTCCTCAAGGACGTCTCGCTGGCGTGATTTCTTTAACGTTCAGGAAAACTAAAATGATCTCGCAATCGCACATCGAACAATTCCAGCGCGACGGTTTCTTGGTGGTCGAAGACGTGTTGTCGCCGGACGAAGTCGCCGCCCTGCAGCACGATTTCGACCAGTGGGTAGAAGAAAGCCGCCGCCATGATCAGGGTTGGGGCGCCACCGTGGATGGCCGCGAGCGCTTTGACCTGGAGGGTGACCACCGCGCCGATCACCCGTCGCTGCGTCGGGTCAGTTCGCCCACCGAGATTTCCCCAGCGTATGAGCGCGTGGCGTTGCAGTCGCGCATGGCGGCGATTTCCGCGCAGCTTATCGGCGGCAATGGCGCGCGTTTTCACCACAGCAAGATCAACTCGAAACTGCCCCACACCGCGACGCAGGTGAAGTGGCACCAGGACTTCTTGTTCACGCCCCACAGCAACGACGACATCGTTACTGCCTTGTTGATGGTCAGCGAAGTGACCCCACAAAATGGCCCGTTGAATGTGATTCCCGGCAGCCATAAGGGCCCGCTGTGGTCTCACTGGCAGAACCAGCGCTTCACCGGTTCCGTGGACGATGCCGTCGTTGCAGAACACTGCCAGCAACCGGTGGCCTGCTACGGCCCCGCCGGCTCTGTGTGCTTCATGCACACGCGTCTTTTGCATGCTTCCAGCCCTAACGAGACCGAACTCCCGCGCACTCTGTTCATCAGCGTATACGCCGCTGAAGACGCGCTGCCATTCGGCGAAAACCCGTTGCCCAGTGCACACGCCGGCCTGTTGGTGGCCGGTGAAGAGAGCGGCTTGGTGCGCTCCACGGACAACCACATGCGCTTGCCGCAGAAACCCCGTGGCGCCTCGTTCTTCGTGCAACAGGCCGGACAAGATTCAGCCACTGCCTAACTTCCCTAAAACCTTGCGGGTAAAAACCATGACAGCGTTTCGTATGCGTGTTCGTCCAATTGCCGTCTGCCTGATGGGCGCAGCGGTTGCAATGACCTCGTTGGCAGCCTCGGCGTTCCAGCAGGAAGGCAAGATCATCGCCGGTTCCGACGTGACCTTCTTCCCTTATGAGTACATGGATAACAACAAGCCGGCAGGTTTCGATATCGAGTTCATGGACGGCCTGGGCAAGGTTATGGGGCGCAAGGTCGAGACCCTCGACACGCGCTTTCCCAACTTGATCACCGGCCTGCAAGCCGGGCGTTTCGATGTGACCAACTCGTCGATGTACATCACCGCAGAGCGGGTGAAGGTCATTGACATGATTCCGTATCTGAAAAGCGGCGAGTCGATCCTGACCCTCAAGGACAGCACCTTCCAGCCCAAGACCCCAGAAGAGTTCTGCGGCCACAAGATCGGCTCCATGGGCGCCACCTCGTGGCTGGCGCAGATGAACAAACTGTCGGCCGAATACTGCGTGGCCAAGGGCTTGAAACCGATCCAGATCAGCGAGTACAGCACCGACCCGCAGACCACCCAGGCCCTGTTGGCTCACGCCGTCGAAGCGCAAATTACCGACGCCGCCGTGGCCCGTGGCGTGATCGACAAGCTGGGCAGCCGCGTGGTGATTTCCTCCGACACCCTCATCTACCCGGTGCTCAACGGCTTTGGCGTGAAGAAGGGCAATGACACCGTGAAGAAAGCCCTGCTAGACGGCCTGGAAAAATACCGCGCTACCCCGGAATACGCGGCCTTGCTCAAGAAGTACAACTTCCAGGCACCCACTGATGCCGACATCGCGGCGCTGATGCCGCAGTAAGCCTACAGCGCGTGCCGCAGCCCGCTGCGGCCGCGCCCTGCGGAGACCGATTCATGGCGTTATCCCACGAAGAACAGACGCGCATCGACCTGGCGGCGACCTTTCGCATCATCGCGCACCTGGGCATGCACGAAGCGGTGGCCAACCACTTCAGTGCGGCGGTGTCGGCCGATGGCAAGCAGTTTTTGCTCAACCCGAAGTGGAAGCACTTCTCGCGTATCCGTGCCAGCGACCTGCTGTTGCTGAACGCCGATGACACGTCCTGTGCCGATCACCCGAACGTGGATGCCACCGCCTGGTCGATCCACGGGCAGATCCACCGGCTGTTGCCGCACACCCGCGCGGTGCTGCACTTGCACCCGGTGTACACCACGGCGGTGGCGTGCCTGGCCACGCCGCATATCCCGCCGATTGACCAGAACACCGCGCGTTATTTCAACCGCGTAGCCGTGGACGAACTGTACGGCGGCATGGCCGATACCGAGGCCGAAGGTGCACGCCTGGCCGGTTTGCTGGACGGCAAGAGCCGCCTGCTGATGGGCAACCATGGTGTGATGGTGACGGCATCGTCCATCGGCGAAGCGTTCGACGATATCTGGACCCTGGAACGCGCCTGCCAGATCCTCGTCACGGCGTGGTCCACCGGGCAGCCGCTGCGGGTGTTGTCGGATGAAGTGGCGGAAAAAACCGCACGGGGCTGGGAAGGTATCGCGGACTTTTCGCGCCAGCACTTCGAAGAAATGAAGCAGTTGATGATCGACGCTGACCCTTCCGTGCTCGACTGAGGAAACCCCATGACTTTTTCCGTTGTCGCCCGCTGCGCTGAAACCGGCCAGTTGGGTATTGCCATCAGCTCGTCGAGCATTGCTGTGGGGGCACGTTGCCCGTGGTTGCGGCCGGGCGTGGGCGCGGTAGCGTCGCAGAACATTACCTTGCCGAGCCTGGGGCCGCAGGGACTGGACTTGCTCGAAAGTGGCATGGCACCCAGTGAAGTGTTGGCCGCTCTGGCGGGACAGGAACACAGCGAGTATCGCCAGGTGACGGTGATTGATCACCTGGGGCGTACGGCGCATTTCAGTGGTGCCAAGACCCTTGGTATTCATCACGCGGTCAGCGGTGAGCAGTGTGTCGCAGCGGGCAATATGCTCGCCAATCCCGGGGTGATCGAGGCGATGGTGAGGGCGTTTGAAGACGCACCGGGGCATCTTGCCGACCGTCTGCTTGCGGCGATGCACACCGGTCAGGCTCACGGCGGAGAAGCGGGGCCGGTGCATTCGGCGGCGCTGATCGTGGTCGACGACCTTTCGTGGCCCATCGTCAACCTGCGCGTCGACTGGGCCGATGAAGACCCCATCGGCGCACTCGACCAGCTCTGGCAGGCCTATCGCGGGCAACTGCAAGACTACATCGACCGCGCGCTCAACCCGCAGATCGCGCCGGGTTATGCGGTGCCGGGAGACGACCGATGAACAGTCGCGAGTTGCTGGCGCAACTGGTGCGCTTCGACACCACCAGCCGCGAGTCCAACCTGGCCTTGATCGACTTCGTGCGCACCTACCTGCAAGACCACGGCGTGGCCTGCGAACTGGTGTACAACGCGCACAAGAGCAAGGCCAACCTGCTGGCGACCATCGGCCCGGCGGATGTGCCGGGCATCGTGTTGTCCGGGCACACCGATGTGGTGCCGGTGGACGGCCAGCGCTGGAGCGTGGCGCCGTTCGAACTTACCGAAAAAGACGGCAAGTTGTACGGTCGGGGCACGGCGGACATGAAGGGCTACATCGCCTGTGTGTTGGCCTGCGTGCCGGCGCTGGTGAAGGCGCCGCTGCGCATGCCGGTGCATATTGCGCTGTCCTATGACGAGGAAGTGGGTTGCCTGGGCGTGCGCTCGTTGATCGAAAGGTTTCACGGTCAACCCGTCAAGCCGCTGCTGTGCGTGATCGGCGAGCCCACCGAGCTTAAGCCGGTGCTGGGCCACAAAGGCAAGCTGGCGGTGCGTTGCGAGGTGCACGGTGCGGCGTGTCATTCGGCGTATGCGCCATCGGGTGTCAACGCCATTGAATATGCGGCGCGTTTGATCAGTGAACTGGTGCGGCTTGGCGAAGGGCTGAAGGCTCCCCAGCATCTGGATCAACGCTTTGACCCCCCGTTTTCCACAGTACAGACCGGGCTGATCAACGGCGGCAAGGCGCTGAATATCGTCCCGCAGAACTGCAGTTTTGACTTTGAAGTGCGCGCGTTACCGGCCCAGGACCCTTGGCAGGTTGCGCAGCAATTACAGCATTACGCCGAACAAATCCTGCTGCCTGCGATGCAGGCGGTGAGTGCGCAATCGGCGATCAGTTTCAGTGAACTGTCCAGTTATCCGGGGTTGGCGACATCGTTGGAAAGCCAGGCTGCCGAGTGGGTTGCGCAGTTCTGCGGCTCCCAGGAATTCGGCACCGTGGCCTTCGGCACCGAGGGTGGCCTGTTTGATCAGGCGGGTATCCCCACGGTGGTCTGCGGCCCCGGGAGCATGGAGCAAGGGCATAAGCCGGATGAATTTATCAGCGTTGAACAGTTGGCCGCGTGTGATCGGATGTTGGAGAGGGTGTTGGGATTTGTGAGCCGCCAGCGTTGAATCCACTCTCACTGTGGCAGGGAAACAAGCGCTAATAGAATCACCACGCTCCTGGTGTGAGGGCTGGACTAGGGTTTTTCAACCGGTTATCGCCGGAACTGAAAATTCGCTAGCACTCACAAGGAGTAGCCAGTAGGCTACAGGTGGCACAGTGACCAACTTGATCGGCAGGACGCCGGAGTTTGATACGTGGCTCGACGGTATGAGGGATGTGTGGGGGAAAACGGCGGTGCTGACCCGGTTGGACCGCGCCGAAGAAAACAACTTCGGCGACTGCGAGTCCGCAGGCGATGGCCTGAGTGAAATGCGTGTGTTTGTCGGGCCCGGCTACAGGATCTACTTTGTGCGCACGGGCATCACCGCCTACCTGATGCTGTGGGGCAGTGATAAAACCGACCAGAAACGAGGAATCAAACGGGCAAAAGAGATTCTCGATGCCCTGAGAGGTCAATGAAATGAGCGAATCAAAATTCAAACCCGAGGACATGCCAATCCTCGATCTGGACACCTCCGGCACCAGCGTCTACGAGGCCTCGCGCTTCCTCGACAGCCCGGAAGTGATCAGCGTTTACCTGGCGCAAAGCATGAAATCCAACGACCCGCAGATACTCATGAAAGCGCTGGCCGAAGTTGCCAAGGCCCAAGGCGTGAACAAGGTAGCCGAGGCGGCGGGGGTGAACCGGGAGAGCCTGTACAAGACGCTCAAAGGCGGTTCGAAAACCCGTTATGAGACGGTCCAGAAGCTCATGCTGGCGCTGGGTGTGGAGTTGACGGTGCAGCCGATTGCGGCCCCTAAGGCGCGAATTTGAACATTACAAAGATCTAATGTGGGAGCGGGCTTGCTCGCGAATGCGGTGTGTCAGCTTGAGCATTTTTAGCTGAACCACCGCATTCGCGAGCAAGCCCGCTCCCACACAAGCCAGCATCCACATTTATTATCTGTGTTTGCCTTATCGCACCAGGCACGGCTGCTTGTTGTTAAACGTCCAGCCCGGAATCAAAAACTGCATCGCCACGCTGTCATCCCGCGCCCCAAGGCCCATGCCTTTGTACACCTCGTGTGCCTTGGCCACGGCGTCCATGTCGATGTCCACCCCAAGGCCTGGCTTGGCCGGCACCTTCACGTAACCGCCTTCGATTTTCAGTGGTGACTTGGTCAGGCGCTGGCCGTCCTGCCAGATCCAGTGAGTGTCGATGGCGGTGATATCGCCCGGTGCGGCGGCAGCGACCTGGGTGAACATCGCCAGGGAAATATCGAAGTGGTTGTTGGAGTGCGAGCCCCATGTCAGGCCCCACTCATTGCACAGCTGCGCCACGCGTACCGAGCCCTGCATTGTCCAGAAGTGCGGGTCGGCGAGGGGAATGTCCACTGACTGCAACTGGATCGCATGGCCCATTTCACGCCAGTCGGTGGCGATCATGTTGGTGGCGGTTTTCAGCCCGGTGGCACGCCGGAACTCGGCCATGACTTCGCGACCTGAATAACCGTTTTCTGCGCCGCATGGGTCTTCCGCATAGGCGAGTACCTTGTGCTGGTCGCGGCACAGGCGGATGGCTTCCTTGAGGGACCAGGCACCGTTCGGGTCTAGGGTGATGCGTGCGTCGGGGAAGCGTTCGGCCAGGGCGGTGACGGCTTCGATTTCTTCATCGCCACTCAAGACACCGCCCTTGAGTTTGAAGTCGTTGAAGCCGTACTTGGCCTTGGCGGCTTCGGCCAGGCGCACCACCGCATCGCTGGTGAGTGCCTTCTCGTGACGCAGGCGGAACCATTCGTCATCGGCGTCGGCTTCGTTGCGGTAAGCCAGGTCTGTCGCGTTGCGGTCGCCGACATAGAACAGGTAACCGAGCATCTTCACCGCGTCACGCTGCTGCCCTTCACCGAGCAAGGCCGCCACGGGCACTTCAAGAAATTGCCCCAGCAGGTCGAGCAAGGCCGCTTCCATGGCGGTGACGGCATGGATGGTGATGCGCAGGTCAAACGTCTGCAGGCCACGACCGGCAGAATCCCTGGAGGCGAAGGTGGTGCGCATCTGGTTGAGAATGCGCTGGTACTGGCCGATCGGTTGGCCGATCACCAGGCTGCGGGCGTCTTCCAGCGTTTCGCGGATGCGTTCGCCACCGGGAACTTCGCCCACACCGGTGTTGCCGCTGCTGTCCTTGAGGATGACGATATTGCGCGTGAAGTAAGGGCCGTGGGCGCCGCTCAGGTTGAGCAACATGCTGTCGTGGCCGGCGACGGGGATGACCTGGAAGTGGGTGACGACGGGCGTATTCATGGCAGGTTCCTAGACAGGTTCAAAGAGGTTTGCTGATGGCGGCGCCGGTTGGCACGGCACTGGGCGAGGTCAACACGGCAGAGGGCGATGTCTTGGCAAAGAACACCAGGATCGCCGCAAGCACCGAGGTGCCGGCCAGGCCGTAAAGGCCGCCCTGGATCGAACCGGTGGTTTGCTCCAGAAAGCCGAAAGTGGTGGGCGCAACGAACCCGCCCAGGTTGCCGATGGAGTTGATCAGCGCGATTACCGCTGCGGCAATGCGCACATCCAGGTAGCCCTGTGGGATCGGCCAGAACAGTGACGAGGCCGACTTGAAACCAATGGCCGCAAAGCAGATCGCGACAAAGGCAAACACCGGCCCGCCGGTGGTGGACATGAACATCCCCGCTGCGGCAATCAACAGCGCTGCTGCAACCCATGCCTGCTGGTTCTTGAACTTGCCCGACAGCGATGCGAAGGCGTACATGGCGATGATCGAGATCAGCCACGGGATCGAGTTGAAGAAGCCCACCTGCACATCACTCAGGTCGCCCATCTTCTTGATGATGCTCGGCAGCCAGAACGTGGCGGCGTAGATCGTCAGTTGGATGCAGAAGTACAGGACGCAAAACAACAGGATCTGGCGGTCCTTGAGCAGTTTGCCGAGGGTCGGTTTGACGGTGGTCAGCGCTTCGCGATCGCGCTGTTCCTGGTCAATGGCGTTGACCAGCGCGTCTTGCTCCTCGCGGGTCATCCACTTGGCGTCGTGGGGTTTGGAGTCGAGCCAGAACCACACAAAGAACCCCAGTGCTACCGAGGCCAGGCCTTCGATGGCAAACATCCACTGCCAGCCGTGGAAGCCAAAGCCTTCGATCTGCAACAGCGCCCCTGACAACGGGCCGGAGATCAGCGAGGCAACCGCCGACCCGCTGAGGAAAATCGCGATGGCTTTGCCACGCTCCACTCCCGGCAGCCAGCGGGTGAAGTAGTAGATCACCCCTGGAAAGAAGCCGGCTTCGGCCACCCCCAACAAGAAACGCAGGATGTAGAACTGGGTTTCGTTCTGGATGAACGCCATCAGCGTGGCGACGATGCCCCAGGTAAACATGATGCGAGTCAGCCAGATGCGTGCGCCGACTTTCTGCAGCAACATGTTGGAGGGGACTTCGAAGAGGGCGTAGCCAATGAAGAACAACCCGGCACCCAGGCCGTAGGCCGCTGCGCCGATGCCCAAGTCGTGTTCCATGTGCGTGCGCACAAAGCCGATATTGACCCGGTCGATGTAGTTGAGGATGAACATGATCACGAACAGTGGGAGCACATGGCCCTTCACTTTGCTGACGGCGCGCGTGAGCACGCAATCCTGTTCTGAAGCGGCAGATGCATGGCTTGAATTAGTCACAATTCAAAACTCCCCCTGATTATTTTTATGCGGGTGTGTGTGTCTTGTTGATAGATATCATACAAGTAGATTTCTGGAGATCGCAATGCAGTGAGCCGTGTATTTGTTCTTATAAGACTGTGTATGTAGCCTTTGTTTTGGTTATTTGTCCGATTTCATTGGGTCGTGTGAGGGTTTTGTCGGTGCACATCCGTCCGGATGCGGTCTTGTTCTGAGGGATGCTGTTTCGCCCTATCATATTGGTTGTCATACAAGTTGATTGTTTTTTTATTCATCCCCGCCTGCTCTCTGGACGGGGTGTTAAGCTCCCATCCAGCCCAGCCCCGTGGACCCATCGCAATGCCCAATGAACGCGGAACCCCCGTCCGTAAACGCTCCACCAACCTCGCCCAAGGCGTGGTCGAGGCACTGACCCAGCGCATCCTGCTGGGGCAGTTGAAGCCCGGTGAAAAACTGCCGTCCGAATCCACCATCGTTGCCGAGCATGGCGTCAGCCGCACCGTGGTCCGCGAGGCGCTTTCAAAGTTGCAGGCGTCGGGGTTGGTAGAGACGCGACACGGCATCGGTACCTTTGCGTTGGCGCCGCAGGCGCAATCCGGGCTACGCCTGAAAGTCGATACGCTCGCCAGTGTGCGCAGCATGCTTGAACTGCGCCTGGGCCTGGAGGTGCAGGCGGTGGCCCTGGCGGCGCTGCGCAGAAGCGATGAGCAACTTGTCCGCATGCGTGAGGCGCTGACTGACTATCAAGCCTCCCTGGCCAATAACGACAGCTGCGTGGAAGAAGACAAACGCTTCCACCAACTGATCGCCGAAGCCACCGGCAATACCTTCTTCACCGAAATCATGCTGCACCTGGGCAACGCGATGATTCCCCGTACGCAAGTGAAAGCTGCCGAGCGGGGCGGTGCCGACTTCGCCCAATTGGGGCAATTGGCGAACCTGGAGCACGAGGCGATCTTCAATGCGATCAAACGCCAGGACCCAGACGCTGCCCGCGCCGCGATGGTGCTGCACTTGACCAACAGTCGCGACCGTTTTTCCGGAGAGTAAGGCCGTTGAACGAACACACTTTATCCATGCGTTTGGAGCGCGTGGCGGCGAATGTGCCTGCGGGCGCTCGCTTGGCCGATATCGGCTCTGATCACGCTTACCTGCCCGTGGCCTTGATGCGCCGCGGCGCAATCACGGCGGCGGTGGCAGGGGAGGTGGCGACCACGCCCTTCCATGCCGCCCAACGTACCGTGCGTGACAATGGCCTGGAGCAGCAGGTCACCGTGCGCCTGGCCAATGGCCTGGCGGCTGTCGAACCGCACGACGGCATCACCGCGATCAGCCTCTGCGGCATGGGCGGTGAGACGATCCGCGACATCCTCGAAAGCGGCAAGGCGCATCTCAGTGGCCATGAGCGTTTGATTCTGCAACCCAACGGCGGCGAACAACCGCTGCGCCAATGGTTGATGGACAACGGCTACTCGATCCTCAGCGAAGAGCTGTTGCAAGAGAACCGCTTTTATTACGAGATCATCGTCGCTGAGCGCGTCGGGCCGGTGCAGTACAGCGCCGAAGAGCTGTACTTCGGCCCCCTGCAAATGCGGGCGCGTAGCCCGGTGTTTCTGGCCAAGTGGCGGCGCCTGTTGCGCCAGAAGCACAAGACCCTGGCCAGCTTTGAGCAGGCACGGCAGGCGGTACCGCTAGAAAAACTGCAAGAGATTACCCAGCAGGCCAGTTGGATCACCGCGCTGCTGGCTTGATACACCTTTATTACCAAGGAACCCTGCAATGGCCGACGCCACAGACCAAGCCTTCTACGACCGCGCCGATGCGCATATCGAACTGTCCAACGAGCAGCTCAAGACCTGTGAAAACCTCGGCGAGGTCAGTGCCTCGATGATGTTCGGCACCACGCGTTTCAACGCCTGGGCCAGTGCACGCAACTTCAAGTCCGGCGCAGAAATGGCCGATGCGCGTGAAGCGATGTTGAAGTACTTCTGTGATCAGTACCGGATGATGCTGGAGGACAACCTGGATGATCACATCAATAATTTCAGCCGGTACATGCTCGCAAAGACACCCGAGTAGGAATGTCGGGTGAAATTAAAAATGTGGGAGCGGGCTTGCTCGCGAATGCGGTGTGCCTGTCAATGCAACTGTAGCTGACCCACCGCATTCGCGAGCAAGCCCGCTCCCACACAAGCCCCTCCCGCATTGGATTTGTGGCGGGGTTACAAATTGGCACTCGGTGCTGAGTGCTTTCGCCCCATTTCAGTGCGCAACCCCTGCACCTTTAGCGTGCCACCGCGCCTATCTCCGGCCTCCGCACCTGCGGCCCGTATCTTGCTTGGCCCTTCCCAATCAATGACATGGCATTTTGCCGTTAGTCGTTTCAAGGCTTCGTCCCGCGGTGCATTGCGTGGGTCGTTTTTGGGGAGTGGTCGGACATGCACAGTCTTTTATCACCGGGTATCCGCCTGCTTGGGCGCTTCGGCTTTGCACGCAAGTTCCAGATCCTGTTCTTCCTGTTCATGCTGCCCCTGGCCGGCAGCCTGTGGATGATCGGCGCGGACTACCGCGACAAACTCACCGTGATTTCCAGCGAGCAGTCCGGTGTTCGCCAACTGCTGGCGCTGGATACGCTGGACGCTCAACTCACGGCCCAGCGCAACCTGGCGGCGCGCTGGAAAGCCGCGGACATTCTGCATGCGCCAACGCCTGCCGCGAAGGCGGCGATGGACAAGGTCGATGCGAATTTCCCGCAGATTCTGCAAAGCCTGCAAGCCCTCGGCGAGTCGCTGAAAACCCTGAATGCCAGTGCCGACACCCTGGTGCGCTTCGAGGCGTTGCAAGCCACCGTCAAGGGCATGGATTCCCAATCCCTGCGCACCGTAGGGTGGTGGCCGGACGGCTATGACCGCTTCACCTCGGCGCTGACCGCAATGCAAACCCTGCGCGAGCAGATCACCCTGGACGCCGGCCTGATCCTCGACCCGTGGCTGGAAACCTACCTGCTGATGCAGATCTCCACCCAGCACACCCCCGACCTGATCGAACGCATTGGCCGCATGGCCAGTGTCGGCCAGTCGTCCATCGCCTCGGGGCAGTTCACCCTGCAAAGCCGTTTGCAGATGCGCGACTTGCGCGGTCGCATCGGTGACGCGCGCGATCAGTTGGCCAAGGCAGCCGCCTCGCTCAAAGCCAAGCAATATGCGGGCATGGAGCCCTGGACCACACAGTACGACAACAGCCTGCAACGCCTGGACAGCGAACTCAAAGTGCTCGACGACGGCGTGTTTGGCGGCAGCATCAAGCTCGATACGGCAGCGTTCGAAAGCAGTGTCGACGCCATGCTCGGCAGCCTGGGCGAGCTGCGTAACAGGTCACTGGGTTCGCTGGATGCGCGCCTGGGTTATTACCGTGACCGTTCACTGCAGAAATTCATCCCGGTGGCCGCCACCTTTAGCCTGCTGGCGTTAGCGGCGCTGTATCTGTTCATGTGCCTGCAAGCGTCCATCCGCCGCAGTGCCAGTGGCATTACCACCCTGGCCGAGTCTCTGCGTGACGGTAATCTGTGCGTGGAAGTGGCGGTGGAGGGGCGTGATGAGCTGGCGGCCATCAGCACCGCGCTCAACGTGGCGGTGCTGCAGTTGCGCACCAGCCTGTTGGGCGTGAACCACGAAACGCAGCAGTTGGGCACTGCCGTGCAGACCCTTAATTCGCAATCAGGCAGCACCCTCACCGAAGTCGAAGACCAGCAACAACAAATCAGCCAGATTGCTGCAGCGGCCACTCAGTTGGCGGCCACCTCCATGGGCGTCTCCCGCAGCTGTGAGCAAGCCTCGGGCAGCGCGCAGCACACACGGCGCATTGCCGAAGACAGCAGCCGTGACAGCCAGCGCACCACGGCCAGCATCCAGCAGCTCAACCAACGCCTCACCGACACGGCCGACGCGCTGGAGCAAGTGAGCCAGCAAGGCCAGCAGATTCAATCGGTGGTCGACACCATTCGTGGCATTGCCGAGCAGACCAATCTGCTGGCGTTGAATGCCGCCATCGAAGCCGCCCGCGCCGGAGAGCAGGGCCGAGGTTTTGCGGTGGTGGCCGATGAAGTGCGCAGCCTGTCGCAACGTACCCAGGCCTCCACGGCGCAGATCGCCGGCACCGTGGACAGCCTGCGTGCGACGGTGAGCCAAGCGGTGAACCTGATGGGCGCGGCGTGCGAGCAGGCGCTGACCGATGCCGAGTCCGTCACCGGGCTGGGCGCGCGGTTGGGCGAGATTGCCGGCGCGGTGCAGAACGTCACCGACACCCTGGCACAAATCGCCACGGCGGTAGAGGAGCAGGCAGCGACAGCGGATGAGGTGAGCGGCAATATCCAGCAAGTGGATCAGGCGGCGGGGCGTTTGCTGGAGGGCGCGCGAGCGGTGAACCGGGCGGCGGATACCCTGAGCAAGGGCAGCCAGGCGTTGAGTGATAACACCGCAAGGTTCAGGCTGGGCTGAGCACCCGCTCCTGCGGAAGTGGTGTATGAGTTGGCTTAGGGGGCGATCAGTCAAAGGCGTTCGCAATAAACGCTTCCAGCGTCGCCTCTTCCAGGATTTCCATGGAGAAGTTCGAAATTTGTTTCGTGGCACTCCCTGCGAGTGGCGTAGTCTCTTGATCAGTCACTCACTGTCACCCAGCGGAGCCGCCCGATGATCACTGTTCACCACCTCAATAACTCCCGCTCGCAGCGTATCCTCTGGCTGCTCGAAGAGCTCGGCCTGCCGTACCAGATCAAGCGCTATCAGCGCGACCCGAAAACCAACCTTGCACCGCCTGAACTCAAGGCCATCCACCCGCTGGGCAAATCCCCGGTGATTGAGGACGGCGGCCAGGTGCTGATCGAGTCTGCCGCGATCATCGACTACCTGATCCGTCGCCACGGCGCCGGTCGCTTGCAACCAGACCCCGCCACCGCCACCTACGACACATACGTGCAATGGCTGCACTTCGCCGAAGGCTCGGCCATGCTGCCGTTGATGCTCAACCTCTACGTCGGCCGCCTCGGCGAGGCGGGTGCACCTTTGCATCCGCGCATTGAATCGGAAGTGGCCAATTACCTGGGCTACCTGAACGATGTGCTGGGGCAGGCGCCGTACCTGGTCGGCGAGGCGTTGAGTGGTGCGGATATCCAGATGAGCTTCATCGGCGAAGTCGCCGGGGCGCAGGGCAAGTTGCCGGCGTATCCACATTTGGCCGCGTGGGTAAAACGCTTCCAGGCGCGACCGGCTTACCGCAAGGCGGTGGAGCAGGGCGGCGAATACGCATTCGCCAAGTAACGCCATTTTGTGAGCCGGACAGGCGTGTGTCCCACGTTACTGGCCTTCGAAGCGCTTCAACGAAAACGAAGACAGGTCCAGCTCACTCTTTCCGTAGATGCACCACTGGGCAAACGCCTCACCCAGCGCGGCCGAATGCTTGAACCCATGCCCCGAACACGGCGACACCACCAGGGTGTGCTGCAACGTCGGGTGCTCATCGATGATGAAGTGATGGTCCGGTGTCACCGTGTAGGCACACACTGCCGACTTGATCACCTTGGCCGTCACCCCGGCGATACGGCCTTGCACCTGCTGTTCATACATCTCCCGTTCCTGCGCCGCCGACACGCTGCGGTCCAGCGTTTCAGGCGTCGAAACGGTGTGATATTGCGCCGTGGCAATCTTCAAGCTGCCCTCGCCGGGCAATGCCGGGAAGCCATAGTGGGTCTCGTCCTGGCCATGGGTGAGGATGTACGTGGGCGATACTCCCTCCAGCTCCGCCCCCGGTTCCAGTTCGAACCAGAACAACTGTTGCCGATAGACGCTGAGCAGCCGATCAAACGGCGAACCCAGCAACCCGCCGGCCCAGTTGCCGGCACTCACTACCAGCTTGTCGGCCTGCAGCATTCGCTGGTCGGTGGTTACCGTGACGCCGTGTGCGTCCGAGCGGATATCGGTGACGGTTTCGCCCTTGTACAGCGTCGCACCGTGTTGCTCGGCCAGTTTGAGCTGTACGTCAATGCAGCGCTCTGGCCGCACAAATCCGCCTTCAGGTTCGTAATAGCCGATGGCGTTGTCCGCCACTTGGGCAAATTGCGGGAAGCGTTGGCGAATCTGCTTGGCATCCAGCACTTCATGCTCGATGCCGTAGGTTTGCGCCAGGCCAAGGGTGCGCAGGGTGAAGTCGCTTGCGTCGCCAGGGTCGAAGCCCTCCCATGACGTCAACACCAGCAACCCCGACTGTTCGAACAACGCCTCCCCCGACAGTGCCTCCAGCTCCCGCCAGATACGGTGCGAGTTACGCACAATCGGCACGTATTGCGCGCCTTCACCCACCGACAACCGCGTGATCCGCGTATCGCCATGGCTTGAGCCGAACGTGTGGGGCGGGTGATGACGGTCGATGCCAGCGACCTTTACACCGGCTTTCGCCAGTTGGTACACCGTGGCGGCACCCATGGCGCCCAGGCCGATGACCAGCGATTCATATCGTTCCAAGGTTGATACTCGCTTGAGAGGCTTCGTTGAGAGAGCGGTTGGTTAGCGCACCACGTCCAGCGCCGTGTATTCACTCACATAATGGGTCTGGCTCGAGGTTGACTCCAGCGTCAGCGCAACCCCCAGGTCCTCGATAAACACGCGGGAGGTCTTGTAGTCGCCCTGGTCGCAGGCCAGCCGGATAGCGTCGCCGGTCAATGATGCAAACACTTGGCGCGCCGGAATGCGCTCGCCGACCTTGCAGGTCAACGTCGTTTCGACGGGTTTGTCAGTGGGCTTGGCGGGCACATTGACCATGTGCAATTGAGCGCTCAGCGTCTGGCCCGGCGTCCAGCTGGCCGGCACGTTCAACTGCACGTCGCGGGTTTGCAGCACGCGACCATCGCCCACGCCGTTCATCTTCGACTTCAACTGGATCAGGTCGGCCTGGGTCAGGCGATCCACGTTGAAGGTGTTGCCGTAGACCTCGTTCTTCACCAGCAAACCACCCTCGGCCTTGAACGTGACCGATGTCGGCAGGTCTTTGCTGCCATCGCCTTTCTTGGACAGGTAGGTGTAGCTCAGCGTCTTGAACTTCGGCTGCAGCAGGGGCGAGTCGAGGTGCTTGAGCACGTTGGCGGGTACGTCGACGTCGCTGATGTTGGTTTCTGCCACGGTGCGCGGGTAATCGGTCGTCGCAATGTCTGGCCGCAATTGCGCCAGGATCCCAGCGTTGACCCCGCCCTGTACCGAGCAACTGACGCGCGATTGCGTACCTTGCTTGCCTTCTGGTTCCACGATCAGCACACGCTCCACTTGACGCAGGCCCGGGGCTTTGCCCGGCTGCGGCTTGATGGACTGCCAGCCGTTGCCGACCTTGAGTTCACTGCGCGTATATTCGGCCTCGCCTTTTTGCAGCGCGCCGGGTTGGTCAAGCAGTGGCGCGAGGTGCTTGGCAACCTCGTCGACTCCGCCGTCAACGATAAAGCCCCAGTAATAGAACAGACCCAGTGGGCCGAGGTCGGTGACTTCGTCGTTATAGGACAGCAGCTTCAACCCGGCGATGGGCGGTGCGCTGACCGGCACCGCGTTGGCGTTGCGGTCGGCGCGATTTTTGACCGCGATCCAGGTGAAGTTCTTTTCCTGCTTGAGCGGCGCATAGGCCTGCCAGGCGTTGTGGTGGGTGTTCAGGCTGCTGAAGAAACTTGCGTCGCAGCGGGTGAAGGCCTTGAGCGTGTCGGTCAGTGCGGCATCGTCGGCGTGGGCGAGAGCCGGCACTATCAGGGCAGAGGCGAGCAGGGCAGCAGGAAACGGCAACTTCATGGGGCGGGACTTCCTTATCGAAGGGCGGGGAGCAGGGTGGGGCATTATCCAGCAGTTGGGTGACGGGCTCTAGTTGGCTGAGCGGGTCAGGCGCAAGCGCCAATTGCCGCCGTGCTGAGCGTGGCAGGCTTCTTCGCAGTCGAAGTGCACGCAACGCGTTAACGGCACGCTCGGGATATCTGCCTCGCGCAGGGCGGTGGCGGTGAGTTCACGCATGCGGGCGTCCAGGCCAGTTGCCAGGGCGTGCTCTTTATTGGCGCGGGTGTCAAAGATCCAGGTGATGGCCAGGCTTTGCGGGAAGTTGGCGTAGTTGACGGTGTGGGTCAGCCACTCAAAACCCGGGATTTCACCTTTGGCGGTTTCGCAGGCGTCGGTGAGGGTGGCGACCAAGGCGCGTTCGATGCGGGTGGTGTCGCGTTTGGATAAGGCCATGGAGCGCTCCGAATGCAGGCAAGCGTCGCAGGTTAGCAGGGTGCGGGCGCGGTTTCAGCAGCGATGAAGCTTCCGGTTGGCTGGATTGCGGCGGTACCCGTTGATGTTCATGTGCCACACGACTACGCCTGCTGCCTCAACGCACTGATGATGAACGCATGCAGGCTATCAACCGCCTTGGACCCACGCGAGGCGCGGCTGCGCAGAATCGACACCTCCATGGGTTGGATATTTCCCAAACCGTGCTCACCGCTCAACACTTGAAGCGATGCCTGCACCGTGCACTGTGTAATCGCCGCAATCGCAAGCCCGCCCTCAACCGCCGCCACCTGGCCTGCCAGGCTGGAGCTGTTGTACACCACCTTGAATTGCCGCCCCTGCTGGGCCAGTGAATTCACCGCATAGCGCCGGGCCAGGCTTTCGCTTTCGTAGACGGCGATCGGCACCGGGTCTCGTCGCCACAGTTCGAACTGAGGCGAGCCCACCCACACCATCGGCTCATGAAACAGAAACGTCCCGCTCTGCGGCGAGTCTCTGGACACCAGCGCCAGATCCAGGTCGCCGCTGCGCAGGCGTGGGATGAGTGCGGTGGACTGTTCGCAGGTCAGCTCTATATCGACGCCGGCGTAACGCGGCGCGAAGCGTTTGAGCACGGGCGTGAGGTACTTGGCCGCGTAATCCTCGGCGACACCCAGGCGGATCCGCCCGGTCAACGTTTCACCATGAAACGCCGCCTGAGTCTCGGCATGCAGTGCAAGCATGCGCCGCGCGTAGCCGAGCAGCGTTTGGCCGTCATCGGTCAGTTGCAGGTGCCTGGGGCCACGGTTCAACAAGGGGCGCCCCAGTGCGGTCTCCAGCTTCTTCATCTGCATGCTCACGGCCGACTGCGAACGGTTGACCTCATGGGCCGCGCCGGACAAGGAGCCTGCATCCACCACCGCGACAAAACACTTGAGCCAATCGATTTGCAAATCACTGGAAGGCATCGGGCTGACCTCTATTCGTTAATCGAATGGCTGTTGCGTGAATTATGCGCTTTTCAGGAGAAATGTCCGCATCGCAAGATGCTGGCTTGAACCAACACCTAGCGGAAAGACCATGCCCTTCGACACCTGGTTGCTGTACCTGTTTACCTGCTTTGGCATCGCAGTAGTGCCTGGGCCCAATGCCTTGCTGGCGCTGACCCATGGCGCGATTTACGGGCAGCGCAGAACACTGTTCACCATCAGCGGCGGCGTGCTCGGCTTTGCCTTCGTACTGTCGCTGTGCGCCTTGGGTCTGGGCGCGCTGATCCAGGCCTCGGCCACCTGGTTCACGGCCTTGAAGATTGCGGGGGGGCTTTATCTAATCTGGCTGGGCTTCGGGCTGTGGCGATCCGCACCCGTCAGCCTGGAGACCTCCGGTATGCCCAGCCTGCGGCGATGGTCGCTGTTCCGCCAAGGGTTGGTGTCAGCCATTTCAAACCCCAAGGCGCTGCTGTTGTTCACCGCGTTTATCCCACCGTTCCTGGACCCGCACAGGAATCTCATTGCGCAAACAGCTGCCATTGCGCTGACCTACGCCGTGGTGGAGTTTTTTGTGGAATTCATGGTAGCCAGCGCTGCCAACCGGGTCCGGCCTTGGCTGGCGCGAACCGGGCGGCGCTTTAATAAGGTGTGTGGTGGGTTCTTTGTGCTGTTTGGGGTGGCCTTGCCGATTCACAGCTGAGGGCAGGGCGGCGGTTCGTAGGGGGCAACCGTTGTTGCGATCAGCACCGAACGTCTGCCTATAGCGCGTGGTCATAGCTTTGCTGATACGCTGCTAATAGCTCAATGCCATTCCCTTGGTAGTCCCATGAAAACCCTACGCACCGCCTTTCCGGGAGCCTTTCCCCGTGTTGCCTCCCGTGACTCGGAAACTGCGCTGTCGGACATCGAATTCCTGCACCGCATCAGCCTCGACCTGATCGGCGAACAAGACCTCGAAGCCCTCTACGGCAAAATCGTTGACGCCGCGGTGTCCATCACCGGCTCTCAGTTCGGCACCATGCAGCTGCTGTGCCCCCAAGGCCATCCCTCTGGCCATGGCGGTGAACTGCAACTGCTGTGCTCACGGGGCTTGCCGCCCGAGGCCGTAGGGTTCTGGCAATGGGTGAGCCCCTTCGCCTACAGCAGTTGCACCATGGCCCTGCAATTGGGCCAGCGCGCCATCATCCCCGATTTCGAAGAATGGGCCGACATTGCCGGCACCGACGACCTGATCGCCTTCCGCCGCGCAGGCATCCGTTCGGCCCAGACCACCCCGTTGCGCTCTCGTGACGGCCGCCTGCTCGGCATGATCTCCACCCACTGGAGCACACCGCACCAGCCGTCCGACCGTGACCTGCGCCTGCTCGACATCCTCGCGCGTCAAGCCGCTGACCTGCTGGAGCGCACCATCGCCGACGAATCCCTGCGCGAAGCCCAAGCCGAACTGCGTGCCCTTAACGAAACCCTCGAGCAACGCGTGGCCGAACGCACCGCCATGCTGATGCAGGCCGAAGAAAAACTGCGCCAATCGCAAAAAATGGAAGCCGTCGGCCAACTCACCGGCGGCCTGGCCCACGACTTCAACAACCTGCTCGCCGGCATCTCCGGCGCGCTTGAACTGATGAATCGCCGCATCCACCAGGGCCGCCTCAGCGACGTCGACAAATACATGGTTGCCGCGCAAGGTTCGGCCAAACGCGCCGCAGTCCTCACCCAACGCCTCTTGGCGTTCTCCCGCCGGCAAACCCTGGAGCCCCGCGCCACCAACGTCAACACCCTGATGTACGGCATGGCCGAACTCATCCAACGCACCGCCGGCCCTGGCATCCAGATCGAAACCACCGGCGCCCCTGATGCGTGGACCGCCTTCGTTGACGTCAGCCAACTGGAAAACGCCCTGCTCAACCTGTGCATCAATGCGCGCGACGCCATGCCAGAAGGCGGCCGCATCGTGCTGGAAACCAGCAACCGCTGGCTCGACCACGATGCCGCCCGTGCCTACGACCTTAGCGAAGGCGCCTACCTTCGCCTGAGCGTTACCGACACCGGCACCGGTATGTCCCCCGAGGTGATGGCGCATGTGTTTGAGCCGTTTTTTACCACTAAGCCCATTGGCCAGGGCACGGGGTTGGGGTTGTCCATGATCTATGGGTTTGCCCAGCAGTCGGGTGGGCAGGTGTATGTTCAATCCGCAGTGGGCGAGGGCACATGCGTGTCCCTCTACCTTCCACGCCACCACGGCGCTGCGTCGGGTGATGAGCTGGCTCCCGGGCAGGCGACATTGGAGGTTGCGCAGCATGGCGAGACCGTGTTGCTGGTGGACGATGAGTCCACCGTGCGTATGTTGCTCGCGGATGTGTTGGGAGAATTGGGCTACACCGTGATTGAAGCGGCGGACAGCGCAGCCGGGCTGAAACTGCTGCGTTCGGACGTGCATATTGATTTGCTGGTGACAGACGTGGGGTTGCCAGGCGGCATGAATGGCAGGCAGATGGCCGAAGCGGGGATGGATATGCGGCCAGGGTTGAAGACGTTGTTTATCACCGGGTATGCAGAGAACGCGGTGATGGGGTATGGGCAATTGGGTGCCGGGATGGGGGTGTTGACGAAGCCGTTTGCGGTCGAGGCGCTAGGAGGGAGGGTTCGGGAGTTGTTGGGGAGGTAGCTCAAAAGGCTGCCTGTTCCCTAGGGTGAGTTGTAAGAGCAGGCGGCTTTAGAGACTTCTTCATATGATTGCGTCGCCCATCATGAGCAGGGCTAAAGAGTCAGTGAAATCAATTCAGTTTTACGCACGCTTTTGTCAGCCTACACTGCACCTTAATTAAAGATATTATTTATATCGCTGAATCAATCGCCAAGTAATCACTCAAGGGCGATTGGGTGTCGGGCATTAGGGTGTCAGATTAAAATGAATGAAGCCTTTACATTTTCCATCAAGCGTATTCGTTTCGACGAACATTATCATCCCTCTGAAAATACGCGTATTACCACGAACTTCGCCAACTTGGCCAGAGGCAAGAGCCGCCAAGAGAACTTGCGCAATACCTTGCGAATGATTGACAACCGTTTCAATGCCTTGGCGCATTGGGATAATCCCACGGCCGATCGTTACGCTGTCGAACTTGAAATTATCTCCGTTGAGATGGGCGTTGATGAAGGCCATGGCGGCCACGCCGTGCCGTTGATCGAAGTATTGAAAACGACTATTGTCGATCGAAAAACCAATGAGCGCATTGAAGGCATTGTCGGGAATAATTTTTCCTCGTATGTTCGCGATTATGACTTCAGTGTGGTGTTGCTTGGGCACAATCAAGGCAAGCCCGAATTCAGCACGCCCGATAATTTTGGTGATTTGCATGGAAAACTATTCAAGCAGTTCGTGAGTTCGAAAGCCTATGCGGATCATTTCAATAAGCCACCGGTTATTTGCCTCAGTGTTTCGAGTAGCAGGACCTATCACCGAACTGAAAACCATCACCCCGTGCTGGGTGTTGAGTATGAGCAGGATCAGTATTCGTTAACCGACGAGTACTTCCAGAAGATGGGTTTGAAAGTTCGTTATTTCATGCCGTCCAATAGTGTTGCGCCGCTGGCATTTTATTTTTCAGGCGACTTGCTGGGTGATTACACTACTCTTGAATTGGTCAGTACCATTAGCACAATGGACACGTTCCAGAAAATCTATCGGCCTGAAATCTACAACGCCAATTCTGCAGCCGGAAAATGCTATCAACCCAGTTTGAAGCATCAGGATTATTCATTGACGCTCATTGTCTATGACCGAGAAGAGCGCAGCCGGCTGGCCGTTGAGCAGGGACGGTTCGTTGAAGAACACTTCATCAAACCGTATCAAGCGACGTTGGAGCAATGGTCGGCTCACTGCACGCTTTGATTCATTAAACGTACAAGGTTATCTGTAATGAAGAAGTTATTACCTACCTCAACGGCAGGCAGCTTGCCTAAACCTTCTTGGCTTGCGCAGCCCGAGACACTTTGGTCACCCTGGAAATTGCAGGATGAGGCATTAGTTGAGGGCAAGCACGATGCATTGCGTTTGTCATTGCATGAACAGCAACACGCCGGGATCGATATCGTCAGCGATGGCGAACAAACACGTCAGCACTTTGTCACTACGTTTATTGAGCACCTCAGCGGCGTAGATTTTGAGAAGCGTGAGACCGTTAGAATTCGCGATCGCTACGATGCGAGTGTGCCGACGGTGGTAGGTGCTGTGGCGCGCCAAAAGCCTGTGTTTGTCGAAGATGCCAAGTTTCTACGTCAGCAAACCAAGCAACCCATCAAATGGGCGCTGCCGGGTCCAATGACCATGATTGATACGCTGTACGACAACCACTACAAAAGCCGCGAAAAACTGGCTTGGGAATTCGCCAAGATTCTCAATCAAGAAGCGCGGGAGCTGGAGGCCGCGGGCGTTGATATCATCCAGTTCGATGAGCCCGCCTTTAACGTGTTCTTTGATGAAGTGAATGAGTGGGGCGTTGCCACCCTGGAAAGGGCGATCGAAGGCCTCAAGTGTGAAACCGCTGTGCATATTTGTTATGGCTACGGCATCAAAGCCAATACGGACTGGAAAAAAACGCTGGGATCTGAGTGGCGACAATATGAAGAGGCCTTCCCCAAGCTGCAAAAATCCAGCATCGATATCGTCTCGCTGGAATGCCACAACTCTCACGTCCCAATGGATCTGATTGAGCTCATCCGAGGCAAAAAAGTCATGGTCGGGGCTATTGATGTGGCCTCCAATACTATTGAAACACCCGAGGAAGTCGCCAATACCTTGCGCAAGGCACTTGAGTTTGTCGATGCCGACAAACTCTATCCTTGCACCAACTGTGGCATGGCCCCTTTATCTCGTGGCGTCGCAAGAGGCAAGTTAAGTGCGTTAAGCGCAGGTGCTGAAATAGTCCGACGAGAACTGTTGAACTCGCGCTGAACGGACGTCGAAAGTGGTGTGTGGGAGGGGCGCAGTGGGTTGAAAAATGAACGATCCGCTGTGGGCCCTCCGTGACACTTTCGAGTGGTGCCCTCTATCCAGGATTTGCTATGTCACTTTCCAGTACTGCTATCGAGCCATTGAGCTTTCGCGAAGCGCTTGGGCACTACGCATCCGGTATCACAGTGATTACCTCACACATTGATGGCGAGCCGATTGGCTTCACGTGCCAGTCGTTCTATAGCGTGTCGATGAGCCCGCCACTGGTGTCATTCAGCGTCATGTCCAGTTCGGCCAGCTATCCCAAAATTCGCCAGGCGGGCCGTTTTGCAGTCAATATCCTATCGGGTGAGCAGGTCAGGATTTCCAACCAGTTCGCTCGGCGAGGTACCGACAAATGGCTTGATGTCGATTGGCAGGCGTCGCCGCTGGGTAATCCAATCATTGTCGGCAGCCTGCACTGGCTTGATTGTGAAATTCACGCGGAACATGCTGCAGGTGATCACCTGATCGTTATCGGCGAGGTAAAAGCGCTGAACCTGCAAGAAACGGCAACTGCTCAGCCATTGCTGTATTTCAAAGGGCAATATCGCAACATCGCCGCGCATAACGCGGTTTGAACCGCTACCCGACGGGGTACTGGCACCGACTCAAAGCGCCGCATACACAAGGGACGAGAGCCGGCTGGGGCGCGGATCAATCATCATATGGCCGCCCGAAGTCGTGGTGACAAAACCAAAACTTACTCGCCTTTCGGGATCAGCGAAACTTATCGGACCGCCAAGCCCGATATGACCAAATGTGCTCGGGCCCATTGCGTGGGAGGCCGTGGGGTCGCGTTGCTGCTCCAGCATGCAGCCCAATCCATAACGCATCGGGCGCATCCATATCCGATCCATGCCATGGCTGTGCTCACGGGTGAACTCACTGAGCAGTTCGCGACCAATGAAGTGGCCTGCCATCAATGCACTATAGAAACCGGCCAAGCCGTGAGCCGTGCCATGCGCGCACACCGCTGGCTGTCGATAGGCCCACCAGCGCGGGTCACTGGTACGTCTAGGCACCATTCCGGGGTTGGTGAAGGCGTAGGTTGCAATATGCGCGGGCTCGTTTTTTAGCACTGTGCGCAACGCTTGCGAGTAAGGATCGCCGACGCGACCCGTGGCACTGTCGAAGCGCGCGATACGATGAAAGTGTTGTTCGTCCACGCCTAGGTGAACGTCGAGGTCATGAGGGGTAAGGATCTCTTCGTGGATAAAGACGCAGGGATCTCGTCCGTCCACCCGGCGAATCAACTCACCCAGGATCCAGCCAAAGGTGCTAGTGCCGTAGCCCAGGTCTGTTCCAGGCTCCCACCAAAGCGGTTCGGCCGCCAGTACCTGAACCATATGCTCCCAGTCATACATCATGGGGTTGTGGTCAGGTGTTCGCAGCGCCGGCAGGCCGGCAGTGTGGCTCATCACCTGACGCAAGGTGACTTTTGCTTTCCCGTTCTGGGCGAACTCAGGCCAGTAACGGGCAACAGGCGCATCCAGCTCCAGCTTGCCCGCCTCGACCAACATCAGAATGGCCACCGCGACATAGGGCTTTACAGCGCAAAAGGTATTGGCCAGCGTATCGCGCGTCCAAGGCTTTTTGCCCTCTTGATCCGCCACACCAGCCCACAGATCGACCACCATTTCCCCATCTACTTGAACACAGAGCCCGGCCCCGCGTTCCTGCGGATCATCAAACATGTCTTCGAAGGCCTGCTTGACCGCTTCGAACTTTTCTGTACACATCCCTTGCGCTTTCATGCCTCGAACTCCTTGTAGTTGAAGTGCTACCCTTGATGCTTTCATAACCTATATTAAAGTTGCCAAGCGACAGGCATACTTTGCCGCCAGGCAAGTAGTGACAACGTGATGTCGGTTTTTTATCAAGTAGATAATGTGTGAGGTGTTTATCCCCGTGGCCGAGTGTGCGAATGCTCCATGGAATAGCGGTTTGCCCGTTTGTAGGTGCCAAAGTCATTGAACCTGACACCGGCTTGCGCCATGACTTTATGGGCATAAGGCGCCGTCATCTGGCGAAGATAAAACGGGTCTCTTACCACAAAGTGATGAATGCTGTGGGTACTGCCAAAGTTGAAACAAAACAGCTGGAATGGCCACAGCCACCAAGGGTTCATTACCTGGGTTTGCTGCAGGGCATTGCGCGGCGCAACATCGCCATAATAGTGCATGTTGGAACTTATAAAGAACAAGCAGAACTGCCGTATCATATTGGGTGCGATAAGAATAACCACTGCATGATTGACGATGTTCATTAACGCCAGCGTGGTCGCGGAACTCTGAATGTCGGCCCCCATGACTGAACCTAGCCAGGTATACAGGTGGTAGCCAAGGAAAACGTACCAGCAGCCCCAATACAACAGCCCGAACGGTGTATTGAGTCGGATGATTTTGCCTAACAATTTTACTTTTTGTCGCCAGCCCGGAGCAAAAACAGCATTGAGAAAACCAAATAAAAAGCCATCCACCAATTTCAATAGTCGCAATATTCCCCAGGGGCTGCCACTGGTCGTGATCCATGCTTCAACATCCGACTCAGTTCCCGACTCTTTATGGTGATGAAAGTGCAGATTGCGTCTTAGCCAGGGACTGGGCATTCCGGGTCGAGCCAACCAGCACATAAACATCATTGCATTATGCGCCAGCGGCTGTTTTCTGAAATAAAGACGATGAATCAAGTCATGTTCGATTTCGTGAATGAACGATGTCAGCAACGCGTTTATCAGAATACACGCCCATGCGGGTATAAAACCCTCGATGTAGAGCCCGCCCGTAACCACCATCCCTGCCAGGGAAAACACCATGACGCTTGCACCCAGAACATTCTGATGCTGCAAGATAGGATAACGCTTCCTTAGGTAGTTACCATGCTCGGTAATGCTGCGGGTGACACTATCAATCTTTTCCTGATCGGTAGTTAGTCGGTCAGTTTCAATGGCTCTCTCCAAGACAGTCATTCATTTATCCTCTGCTTGCGTTGGGGAATTACCGGCCTTGTCAAGTCGGCCAAGTCAATGGTTTGGCGATAAAACAATAGGCGCACAAGTTCGCTGCGCGAAGGGGCGTGCATTATTAGAAAATACAAAATCGACGGCCTACCAAAAGCTTGGTAGGATCATTCCAAGCCTCAAAAGGATAAGATAAGTTTAAATCTTTGCAACTGTGTATTTTGGGTGGGTTCAATGTGACAGGTGTTTGTGTAAGGAATTAGCAATTTAGTTACAGTTTGTACAAGTATGCAATGACTGCGTACAGGTATTGCCAGGGAGGCACCATGAGATTACACCGCATCAAATATTTCCGGCGTGCTCTACAAGCAGCGGAGGGTTCCGTAGTGAAAACAACGGGCCATGATGTATTTGACGCCGTGTTTTGCGATGACCCTGCAGACACTGCCGCGAACCGCGCAGGCCTTGAACGGCTAGTTCGTTATCTGCAGCGTGGAGATACGGTGGTAGTGGACAGCATGGCGTCGCTCTCCTCCAGTACCGAGCAGTTATGCGCCATCATCCGCCGACTGATTGAAAAGCAGGTAACGCTAGAGTTTTTGAACGAGCACTTGGTGCTCCGGTATGACCGTCTTGAAACGGTACAACCCATCATTGCGGTCATGGAGTTGTTCGCAGAGTTTGAACGCGCCGCGACGAGGGAAAAACAGGCGGCGGGCATTGCGACTGCAAAAACTCGCGGTTCTTACAGGGGGCGCAAGAAGAAACTGTCCGACAATCAGGTTGTAAGTTTAATTGACCGCGCCGGTACGGGAGAAAGTAAATCGAAGTTGGCGCGTGATTTTGATATTAGTCGCCAGACACTTTATCGGTACTTGAAGTCAACTTAGAGGGTTTTTCAGGTGCCTGCTGAGCGGGAGCGTTTTTGAGGTGCTGCTTCCGGCCGGTAGGCGAATCGCACTCTGTTTAGTCCGCAGAGTCGAGCCACCGCCTTTGGCCGAAAGCAAATACGTTCCTAGAACAACGCCCTCACACTGTCACCACCACCTTGCCCACTTGCTGGTTAGCCTCCAAAAACCGATGCGCCTCCTGCACTTCTTCCAGCGCAAACGTCTTCGCGATCACAGGCGCCAACGCTCCCGAAGCCAGCCCATCCAAGATGAACGCCTTGGCCCTTGCCAGCACCACAGGGTCGGCCACGATTTCCGCGTACAGGTAGCCCTTGAGCGTCAAACATTTCCCCAGCACGGTAAACAGCGGGAATGGCGTCGGCTCCGAGCTCAGTGCGCCGTACTCCAGCAATATCCCGCCCTTGGCCATGCTCTGTGTGAGGGCGTCAAAGCCCGGCCCGCCAATGGGATCGAACACCACGCGGGCACCTTCGCCATTGGTGAGTGCCATCACGCGGTCGACCAGGTTTTCTT
This sequence comes from Pseudomonas cremoris, assembly GCF_014230465.1. The sequence goes on along the minus strand of NZ_JAAXCY010000001.1, from coordinate 184,079 downwards.
CATCGCTGACGATGACATGGGTCGCGCCTGCCTCCAGCAACGCCTGCTTTTTCGCACGGGTGCGAGTCACGGCGATGGCGGTGGCACCGACGCTGCGGGCGATCTGGAAGGCAGCCAGGGCGACGCTGCTGGAGGCGGCGGTTACCAGGACCACGTCACCTTGGGTCAGTTTGGCTTGTTCCACCAAGGCGCCCCAAGCGGTGACGTACTGCATCCACGAGGCGGCTGCTTGGACGAAGCTGAGGTTGTGCGGGTGCTTGACGGTGAGGTGCGCGGGAACGTTGGCCACTTCGCCGTAAGTGCCCCAGCGGGCGATGTCCAGCGGTGGGATGACGCTGACGGCGTCACCTGCCTGCAGCTCGGTGACGTTGGCACCCACCGCGATCACCACGCCGGCGGCTTCGTAGCCCAGACGGCTGGGGAATTCGGCTTCTTGCAGGTAGGCGTGGTTGCGGAACATCACCTCGGCACGGTTGAGGCCGAAGGCTTTGACGTCGATCTGTACTTCGTCGGCGGCGGGAGCGGGGACGTCGACGTCTTCCAGTTTCAAGACGCTGGCGTCGCCGTAGGCGTGAATTCTGACAATGCGTGCCATGGTGTTGTCCTCGATGTGAATAAGTAAGGCGTTCAATTTAGGCTTGGAGCGGCGGGGGATAAAGGCCTAGGATGGCGCAACACTAGAAACAAAGAGTTTCCAATGGACCGTCTGACGTTGATGGCCACGTTCGTCAAAGCCGTAGAGTTGGGTTCGTTCAGTGCAGTGGCCGATGAGCTGAACCTGTCGCCGCAGTTGATCGGCAAGCAGGTGAAGATGCTGGAGCAGCATCTGGGCGTGTCGCTGCTGCATCGCACTACGCGCAAGCAGAGCCTGACCGACTTTGGGCGCACGTTTTACCAGCGTGCCAAGTTGATCCTGGCGGATATGGACGCCGCCGAAGAAATGGCCGCCGTAACCCGTGGCGTTCCCAGCGGGCGTTTGCGCATCAACGCGCCGGTCACCTTCGGCGTGAGCACGCTGGCGCCGCGCTTGCTGGAATACATGGTCAAGTACCCGCAGGTGGCGGTGGACCTGACCTTGTCCAACGAACTGATCGACCTGGTGGAGGACGGCTATGACGTGGTGTTCCGCATCGGCGAGCTGGCTGACAGTGGCTTGAAAGCCTTGCCCCTCAGGCCCTACCAGATGGTGTTGTGCGCAGCACCGGCGTATTTGGCGCGTCGCCCGGCGATCACCAACCCTTGGGATTTGCAGGAGCATGAATGCCTGGCGTTTGCCTATTCTGATGGGCGCTCTTACTTGTATTTCGACGGGCCACAGGGGCGGGTGGAGGTGCCGATTACAAGCCGATTGACGATTAATCAGGGTGACCCGCTGTTGTCCGCCGCGGTGGCGGGGTTGGGCGTGGTGTTGTTGCCGCAGGAGTTGGTGCATGACGCGCTGCGCAAGGGAACGTTGGTGGCGTTGTTGCCGGATTACAACGTGCCGCCGTCGCCGATGAACCTGTTGTATGCCGCGGGGCGACAGGTGACACCGAAAGTGCGCAGTTTTGTGGATTTTGCTAAGGGGGTGTTTGGACGGGATGAGGCGCGGTCATGAAAACGGCCCCTTGATGGAGATATCGGTCTACCATGCCTCCCCGGCAGTGGTTCCACGCGCTACCGATCTCTCTCTTACAAGGTATCGCTCATGTCCATCGACCAAATCAGCCTGCCCAAAGGCGTAGGCCCTCACGCCACCAAGCTCTTTGACGCAATCACCGGCGCCCCCACCCACGAAGAACTAAACCGCGCAGGCGGTAAAGCCGAAGGGTTCGTGCTGGGGTTGGAGTCCACCAAAGCCATCAAAAGCCAGATCGCCGAGTCTTTGTATGTGGTTTACGATGACGCGGCGACCCAACGGGCCAGTGAACTGAAGGCGACCGCGCGCCACGCTTAGAAAGGACTGTACATGACATTGACCGTCGACACCTTGCTCAAACTGGCCATGGCCAATCCCATCAACGCCGAAATCACTGCGCGCCTGCCTGCCTTGGGCTTGGACCAGTGTTTTCTGACGGCAGGCTGCCTGTTCCAGGCGGTGTGGAATCATCAGTCGAATTTGCCTGCTGACCAAGGGGTGAAGGACTACGACGTGTTCTATTTCGATACGGACGTGTCCTACGAGGCAGAGGATGCGGTCATTCGTGCGGCAGAGGCGTTGTTCCAGGACCTGGGCGTTAATGTCGAGGTGAAGAACCAGGCGCGGGTGCATCTTTGGTATGGGCAGCGGTTTGGCCGGCCTTACCCGCAGTTGCACACGGCCAAGCAGGGGATTGATCGCTACCTGGTAGCGGGCACGTGCATCGGTTTGGAGGTGGCGACGGGCGAGGTGTATGCGCCGTATGGGCTGGAGGATGTGGAGCAGGGCGTGCTGCGGATCAACCCAGTGCATCCAGAGCAGGCGTTGTTTGAGGCGAAGGCCAAGAGTTATCAGGCGCGCTGGCCCTGGCTCAAGATTGTTTAGCCTGCCGCCTGGCAGTGAACTTTTACCCGTCTGCCACACGTCCAAGCTGAAACACCCAGCCAAGGACCGACCATGACCTTCTTCATCTTCCTGCTCGCCTGCGCCGCCGCCGCCAGTACCGGCGTCCTCTTCAAGCCCGGTGCCTGGTACGAATCCCTAGTCAAGCCCAGCTTTACCCCTCCCAACTGGCTGTTCCCGGTGGCGTGGACGATCATCTACCTGTTACTGGCCTGGGCCGGTTACCGCCTAAGTTTGATCCCGGACAGCCAGGTTGTATTGGCGCTGTGGGCGGCACAGATTGCGTTGAATACCTTGTGGACGCCGGTATTTTTCGGCGCGCATCGCATCCTGGCCGGCATGGTGATTCTGGCGGTGCTGTGGCTCACCGTGGCGGCGATGGTGGTGTTGGCGGTGCGCCTGGATTTGATCACCGGCTTGATCCTGTTCCCTTACCTGGCGTGGCTGTGCGTGGCGGCGGCGTTGAATTTTTCGATCTTGCGGAATAACCGCTGATGGCTCACAACCTCTGGCCTGCCAGCGACGTTGAATTGGCCGAGATGCGTCGTTTCAACAAGAAGCTCGCGTGGATGCCGCGCTTCAAAATCCGCAATCGCGTGACACCGCGCTTGATTCAGGCGTTGTTGCGCGTCAGTCAGAAACTAAAAAACGCACCAGCGGCTGAAGTCCAGCACGCGGGCTCGGTCCCTCTGCGCATCCTGCGTCCTAGCGGTAAACCCAAGGGCGTGGTGCTGGATATCCACGGCGGTGGTTGGGTGATCGGTAACGCGCAGATGGATGACGAGCTCAACCTGGGCATGGTCAACGCCTGCGATGTGGCGGTGGTGTCGGTGGATTATCGGCTGGCGGTCGACACGCCAGTCGAAGGCTTGCTGCAGGACTGCCTCACTGCCGCACACTGGCTGCTGAACGCCGATGAGTTTGCGGGCCTGCCGGTGATTATCGTCGGCGAATCGGCGGGCGGGCACCTGGCGGCGGCGACGTTGCTGGCCTTGAAACAATCGCCGGAGCTACTCAAGCGAGTGAGTGGCGCGCTGCTGTATTACGGCGTCTACGACCTGACCGGTACGCCGAGCGTACGCGCAGCGGGGCCGGATACGTTATTGCTGGACGGGCCAGGCATGGTCGACGCGCTGCGCCTGCTCACACCAGGGCTGAGCGACGATGAGCGTCGACAGCCGCCGTTGTCACCGCTGTATGGCGACTTCGCGGGGTTGCCGCCGGCGCTGATGTTTGTCGGGGAATTGGACCCGCTTAAAGACGACACGTTGTTGATCGCTGAGCGATGGCCCGGTGCGCAGGTGTATCAGGTGCCGGAGGCAGCGCATGGGTTTATTCATTTTCCGGTGGGGATGGCGAAAAGTGTGTTGGCTCATGGTCGCGAGTGGATAACCCATCAATTGAGCGGCGCGATTCTAAATCCCTAGTCGCTCGAGTAACCTCTCGCCGCCCGACGTCAGAGCCAAGGAAAGCACGTGAAAGTTCTGCAAGGATTCATCGGTCTATCGGCTCTGTACCTACTGGCCGGCTGCGAGAACGTCACCGAAAAGACCTTCCGCTTCGACGTTCCCTACGGCTACTTCGAGACCGCATTCCGCCAGGACGTCACCGGCAATGGCCAGTTCACCTGCAAGGTCACCACTGACAACCAGGACCGTGGCGAGAAGTGGGTGCCATCGGTGATCCTTGCGGCCGCCGAAGACAAGGCCGAAGACGATACGTTTTTCCTTTCCAGCTTCACGCCGGCCGACAGTGACCAGCGTGTATTCAAGCTGCGCACCTTCAACAAGGCGAAGCCGATCATCGACACCGTGTTCCAACAGGCCCGCGACCAGGACGGGGTGTATACGCTGCGCCTGACCTGGCAAGCGGATGGGGCTATCGGTTATCAGGTTGAAAACGCTGGTACCTGGGAGGAGAAGAAGCTGGTCGCGAAGCCCGGCTTTACGGTGCGCCATGTCAGTGTGCATGCGTCGGGGATAAAGGGCAGTGCAGTGTGTGAGTTGCGTCAGTGATCATCCAGCCTGTTGTGGCGGTTGATATCCCGCAAGTGTTGACCTTCGTCCTGCAGGCCCGCGCCGAATTGTTCCCCAAGCTCAGCGCCGTCGACATGCCGGATGACCTCGCGCAATTCGAAGCTACTTACCTACAGGGCGACGGGCGATTCTTGGTCGCCCGCAATGACGGCCAGATCGTCGCGGCCATTGGTTATCTGCCGTATGACCACCGTTTCTCCCAACTCAATTACCAAAACCGTAAGACGGTGGAAGTGGTGCGCCTGTTTGTGTTGCCAGCCTTTCGTCGATTTGGCTTGGCAGGGCGGTTGTACCGTGCACTTGAAGCGCTGGCGCAAGCGGAGGGGGTTGAGGTGGTGTACTTGCATACCCATCCGTTTTTGCCGGGGGCGATTGATTTCTGGGTGAGGCAGGGGTTTGCGTTGGTGGATGTCGAGGCGGATTTGGTGTGGCAGACGACGCATATGCAGCGGTTGCTTTAGAACCCTGTGGGAGCGGGCTTGCTCGCGAATGCGGTGGGCCAGCCAACACGAATGGCACTGACCCACCGTATTCGCGAGCAAGCCCGCTCCCACATTGGTTCCTGGGTGTTTTTGTAATCGTGGTTGGTCAGTGCGAACGTAGCCGCAGAATCTGCGCCCCGTCGAATGGGTCTGTCAGGTAATGCGCCTGTACCCCAAACGTGTCTTGCAACCGTTGCGGCGTGAGCACCTCCATCGGCTTGCCCAGTGCCACTAACCGTCCGCGATCCAGCACCGCCAGGCGATCACAGGTCAGCGCCTGGTTCAGGTCATGCAGGGCGATCAGCGTCGTGACCGGCAGCGCTTGAACCCCTTTGAGAATCGCCAACTGATGCTGGATATCCAGGTGATTGGTCGGCTCATCCAGCAACAAAATCTGCGGCCGTTGCGCCAAGGCGCGGGCGATGTGCACGCGTTGGCGTTCGCCGCCGGAGAGGCTGCGCCAGGCGCGTTGGCTCAGGTGGGTGGCGTCTACATCGTGCAAGGCCTGGCGCACGATGGCGTCGTCTTCGATGGACCAGGGGTTCAGTGCCGATAACCACGGCGTGCGGCCCAGGGCCACGGCGTCGAACACGCGGATGGCGTCGTCGGTGTCGGCTTGTTGCTCCACTACCGCCAGTTGTTGCGCGATCGTGCGGCGAGACAACTGCCCCAGGCGTTGGCCCCCCAGCAGCACCTCGCCGCACGCCGGAGTGCGCAGCCCGGCCAGCAACTTGAGCAGGGTGGATTTGCCGGAGCCGTTTGGCCCGACAATGCCGAGGGTTTCGCCCAGTTGTACGTCCAGATGAATGTCGCGCAGCAACTCGGCGTCACGCACCTTGAAGCCCAATGCGCGGCAACTGAGCACGCTCATCGTGCGTTCCTCCGGCCGATCAGAATCAGCGCAAACACCGGTGCGCCGACCAGTGCAGTGACCACGCCGACCGGAATCACTTGGCCCTTGATCAACGTGCGCGACAGCACATCCGCCGCAATCAAAAACAAAGCGCCGCCCAACGCACTGGCCGGCAGCAAACGCGAATGCCCGGTCCCCAGCAGCAGGCGCACGGCATGGGGAATCACCAGTCCGACAAAACCGATGGAGCCAACAATCGACACCATCACCGCCGTCACCAACGCCGCGCAGCCTACCAGCACAAACTGCACACGCCGCACCGGAATGCCCAGCGACGCCGCCGAGTCGGTGCCAAAGGTAAACGCATCCAGCGCGCGACGATGCCACAGGCACACCGCCAACCCTGCGACCGCTACCGGCACCGCCAGCCAGACGGAAGGCCAGCGTACGCCACTGAGGTTGCCCAGCAGCCAGAACATGATGCCGCGCGCCTGTTCAGAGCTGGCTGACTTGGTGATGAGGAACGCGGTGAGTGCATTGAACAACTGCGAACCGGCGATGCCGGCGAGGATGATCTGCCCGGTGCCGCTGGACGAACCGCTGGCGCGCGCCAGCAAAATCACCAGCGCAAACGCCGCCATCGCACCGACGAATGCACCGGCCGACAACGAAATCAAACCGCCGCCCACGCCGATCAGCGCCACCAACACCGCGCCGGTTGAGGCGCCGGCGCTGATGCCCAGCAAATAGGGATCTGCCAGCGGGTTGCGCAGCAACGACTGCAGGATCACCCCGCACGTCGCCAGCCCGGCCCCACATGCGGCGGCGACCAGGGCACGGGTCAGGCGGTAGTTCCACACCACGCCTTCATCGATAGGGTCCAGCACATAACCGGCCGCCCACAGCTTGTTGGCCAGTACCTGCAGCACTACCTGGGGCGAGATGGCCGTTTCGCCGATGGCCACGCCGGCGAGTACGGCAACCACGAGCAGGGCCAGGGCGAGTAGGGTGCGGATCATTTGGGCAGGTCGTAGCCGTCGATGGCCGTGGCCAGTTGTTCAAGGCCGTCGAACATGCGGATGCTGGCCTGCAATGCCAGGGCGTCGAGGATGATGATGCGGTTGTTTTTCACCGCGTCCATGTTGCGCGTGACCGGGTCGCTGCGCAGGAAGGCGAGTTTCTTTTCATGGTCGTCGGCGGGGTAGCGGCGACGGTCCATTCGCGCGATCACTAAAAAGGTTGGGTTGGCCTTGGCGATGGTCTCCCAGCCGACGGCGGGCCACTCTTCATCGGACGGCACTACGTTGTGCAGGCCAAGCGTCTCCAGCATGAATTGCGGAATGCCCTTGTGACCAGCCACGTAAGGGTCGCTGGCCATTTCGGAGCTGGAGAACCACACCAAGGCGCTGGCTTGCTTGAGGCCTTTGCCCTGCACGGTGGCGATGGATTTGGCCAGGCGCGCCTTGAGTTCGTCATTCAGCTGTTGGCCGCGCTCCTGGACGTCGAAGATCTCAGCCAACTGGCTGATACTTTTGTAGATCGTCTCGATGCGGAACGGCTCCAGGCGCGTACCGTCGGCGCCCACCAGGTTGTCCTTGCCTTCGCAGTCGGAGGGCAGCAGGTAGGTGGGGATTTTCAGCTCGTGGAACTGTTCGCGAGTACCGACCACGCCTTGGGGGCCGACCACCCATTCCAGCTCGGCGGCCACCAGTTGCGGGCGCTTGGCGATCACCGCTTCAAAGCTCGGCTCGTTGTTGGCCAGCCGTTCGATAGTGTCGTTCTGGGTTTTGAATTGCGGCAATACGCTGTTGAACCACAGCGACGTACCGACCACTTTATCGCCCACGCCCAAGGCGTAGAGCATCTCGGTGGCGGCCTGGCCGATGGTCACGCTGCGCACTGGTGCCTGTTGGAACGTGAGGGTGCTGCCGCAGTTTTCCACTGTCAGCGGGTAATGAGTGGGCGCAGCCTGGGCCAGGGCACAGAAGCCAAGGCCGGTGAGCAGGGCGGTAACGCGTGGCAGCATGGGGCAATCTCCGTGAGAACCGTACAGTGAGCTGGGGAGGTACGGTGTGGAAATACAGCCATGAACGCTGCCGAGGGGCAGGGCAAGGATGTCCTTCCCGGACACCCCGCCGGTGAGTCATAAAGCTTGGCCGGCAGGTCTCCTGACTCATGCGTCGTCGCCAGGCTCCGGCCTTCCCGGACAGGGTCCAGTGGCATAAAGGAGCAGGCTCGGCACTTACAGTTGCGGGGGCAGTTCCGATTGACGCGAGGGGTCGCGCTTCGGATTCCCTATTAGTCCCGTTTGGGAACCGGCGCGGTATGGTAGTCGATCACAGTGATTTGCGGGAACTTTGTAGTGAGCGGGCTTGCCCCGCGCTGGGGGGCGACGCCGCCCTAAACCCAGGCGCCTCGGTTTTTCTGAAACACCTCAGCGGCCTTGTTGGGGCGGCTTCGCCCCCCAGCGCGGGGCAAGCCCGCTCACTACAGGTTATTTTCGGTCTAGCCACACAGTCTGCGCGTTGCAGAACTCGCGCACGCCGAAGTGCGACAGCTCGCGGCCAAAGCCGCTTTTCTTGATCCCGCCAAACGCCACCCGAGGGTCGGACACGCTGAACGCGTTGACGAAGATCCCGCCGGTTTCCAGTTGATTAGCGATGTCCCGTGCCTTTGCGGCATCGGTGGTGAAGATGCTGGCGGTGAGGCCAAACTCGCTGTCGTTCGCCAGGGCCACGGCGTGGTCGGCGTCGCGGGCAGTGATGATCGATGCCACCGGGCCGAACAGTTCCTGTTTGAACGAGGTCATCTGGTCGGTGACGTCTGCCAATACAGTCGGCTCATAGTAGTTGCCTGCGCCTGCGACTTTATTGCCGCCCAGCAGCAGGGTGGCGCCTTCTTCCAAGGTGGCCTGGACCTGGCCGTGCAGTTCGTCGCGCAAGTCGAAGCGGGCCATCGGGCCGATGTAGGTGGCGTCAGATGTCGGGTCGCCCATCACCAGCGCACGGCTGGCCTCCAGGAACTTGGTGGTGAAGGCGTCCACCACACCGGCTTCGATGATCAGGCGCTTGGCGGCGGCGCAGACTTGGCCGCTGTTCTGGAAGCGGCCGATCAGCGCGGCTTGCACGGCAGCGTCGAGGTCGGCGTCGTTGAGCACGATGAACGGGTCGGAGCCGCCCAGTTCCAGCACGCATTTTTTCAGCGCGGCGCCGGCTTGAGAGCCGATGGCGATACCGGCACGTACGCTGCCGGTGAGGGTGACGGCAGCGACGCGAGGGTCGGCGATGGCTTTGGACACGCCTTCGTTGGTCACGTTGACCACTTCAAAAGTACCTTCGGCAAAACCAGCTTTCTGGAAGGCTTGCTGGATCAGGTAGGCGCTGCCCATCACGTTCGGTGCATGTTTGAGCACAAAGGTGTTGCCGGCGAGCAGGGTCGGTACGGCACCGCGCAGCACTTGCCAGACCGGGAAGTTCCACGGCATCACGGCGAAGATCGGGCCCAGTGGGCGGTATTCGATCTGCGCGCTGCCGTTGTCCACCAGGGTGGGTTCCGGGGCGAGCATGGCCGGGCCGTGGGCGGCGTACCACTCGCTGAGCTGGGCGCATTTTTCGATTTCGGCGCGGGCTTGGGCGATGGGCTTGCCCATTTCCAGAGTGATCATCTGCGCCATGTCTTCGGCTTGTTCACGCAGTGCGGCGGCCAGGCCCAGCAGCAGCTCGGCGCGCTGGCTTACCGGTTGACGGCGCCAGGTGCGGAACGCGGCGGTGGTGCGTTCCAGGGCGGCATCCAGTTGCGACTCGCTTTCGTACGCGTAGCTGCCGACGGTTTCGCCGTTGGTAGGGTTGATCGAAAGGGCGTGGGTGGTTGCGTTCATGGCACCGTCCTGCTGAATGAGTGGGTTGAGTTCAGCCTACGGGGCTATCTCTTTTCTGGAAACTGAATAATATTAAGCAATACATTCACGATTGGAGAATGACGTGGACCTGGTGCAGTTGGAGATCTTCAAGGCCGTTGCCGAGCAAGGCAGCATCAGCGCCGCCGCACAGTTGATTCATCGCGTACCGTCGAACCTGACCACGCGCATCAAGCAACTGGAGCAGGATCTGGGCGTTGAGTTGTTCATTCGCGAGAAAAGCCGTTTGCGGTTGTCGCCGGCCGGCTGGAATTTCCTGGGCTATGCGCGGCGTATCCTCGACCTGGTACAGGAGGCCCGCGCCACGGTGGCGGGGGAGGAGCCCCAAGGCGCATTTGCCCTGGGCTCGCTGGAAAGCACGGCAGCGGTGCGTATTCCGGCGTTGCTGGCGGCGTATAACCAGAAGCACACCAAGGTCGAGCTGGACCTGAGCACCGGGCCGTCGGGCACTATGATCGAAGGCGTGCTGTCAGGGCGCCTGGCGGCGGCGTTTGTCGACGGGCCGGTGTTGCATGCAACGCTGGAAGGCGTGGCGGTGTTTGAAGAAGAGATGGTGGTAATCGCCCCGCTGCATCACGCACCGATTACGCGTGGGCAGGATGTGAACGGCGAGAACATCTACACCTTCCGTTCGAACTGCTCGTACCGGCACCACTTTGAGCGCTGGTTTTCACAGGATGGGGCGGTGCCGGGCAAGATTTTCGAGATCGAGTCGTACCACGGGATGTTGGCGTGTGTCAGTGCGGGTGCGGGTTTGGCGCTGATGCCTCGCAGCATGCTGGAAAGCATGCCGGGGTTTGCGGCGGTGAGTGTGTGGCCGCTGGCGGATAGCTTTCGGATCTTGCACACCTGGCTGATCTGGCGGCGGGGGACGGTGTCGCAGAGCTTGAACAGCTTCGTAAAACTGCTGGAAGAACGCAATTTGGCAGCGCCCTAGATCAAGTGTGGGAGCGGGCTTGCTCGCGAATGCGGTGGTTCAGTCACACATGTGTTGCCTGACACACCGCATTCGCGAGCAAGCCCGCTCCCACATTTTTGATCTTTATCAGCCGCCAAATTGCAGGGTGCCCATGGCCAGTTTTGCCATGATCGCTGTTGCGCCCAACTGCACCAACCACAACGCCAATCCGCCGAGGAACACCCCCAGCGCCACTTGCAACACCAGGCTTTTCTGGCGCTTGGGTTGTGGCGCGCGCGGGGCATAGTCATCCAGTTCGTCGCGGTCGGCGCGCAGGTCCAGGTCGTCGTTTCTCATAGGTCTCTCACAGCAAAGGGGCGGGCAAGGTTCAGTCTAGGAGCTGGGGACAAAAAAGGGGAAGCCATCGGCTTCCCCTCCTGTGCAACGGCTACAGGCTTACAGCACCTGAACGATTGCCTTTGTGACCGCGTCAATGTTCGACTGGTTCAACGCCGCGACACAGATACGGCCAGTGTCGAGGGCGTAGATGCCGAACTCGCTGCGCAGACGAGTGACTTGCTCAACGGTCAGGCCGGAGTAGGAGAACATCCCACGCTGGCGGCCAACGAAGCTGAAGTCGTGGCCTGGAGCAGCCTTGGCCAGTTCGGCCACCATCTGCTCGCGCATGCCACGGATGCGCAGGCGCATTTCAGCCAGTTCGGCTTCCCACTGGGCGCGCAGCTCAGGGCTGTTGAGCACCGCGGCAACAATCGCTGCACCGTGGGTAGGCGGGTTGGAGTAGTTGGTGCGGATCACACGCTTGACCTGGGACAGGATGCGCGCGCTTTCTTCCTTGGACTCGCCGACGATGGACAGTGCGCCCACGCGTTCGCCGTACAGGGAGAACGATTTGGAGAACGAGCTGGACACAAAGAACGTCAGGCCGGATTCGGCGAACAGACGCACGGCAGCCGCGTCTTCGTGGATACCGTCGCCAAAGCCCTGGTAGGCCATGTCGAGGAACGGCACCAGGTTCTTGGCCTTGACCACGTCCAGCACGTTCTGCCAGTCGGCCGGGCTCAGGTCGACGCCGGTCGGGTTGTGGCAGCAGGCGTGCAATACCACGATGGACTGTGGCGGCAGGGCGTTGAGGTCTTCGAGCAGGCCGGCACGGTTCACGTCATGGGTGGCGGCGTCGTAGTAGCGATAGTTCTGCACCGGGAAGCCGGCGGTTTCGAACAGCGCGCGGTGGTTTTCCCAGCTTGGGTCGCTGATGGCGACGACGGCGTCTGGCAGCAGTTGCTTGAGGAAGTCCGCGCCGATCTTCAAAGCGCCTGTGCCGCCAACGGCCTGCACGGTGGTGACGCGGCCAGCGCTCAGCAATGGCGATTGCTCGCCAAACAGCAGGGTTTGCACGGCTTTGTCATAAGCTGCGATGCCATCGATGGGCAGGTAGCCACGAGCGGCGTGTTGCGCCACGCGAATGGCTTCCGCTTCGGCAACGGCACGCAAGAGTGGAATCTTCCCCTCCTCGTTGCAGTAAACGCCCACGCCAAGGTTGACCTTGGTGGTTCGTGTATCGGCGTTGAATGCTTCGTTGAGGCCCAGGATAGGATCGCGTGGTGCCATTTCGACAGCGGAGAACAGGCTCATTTTTGCGGCAGCTCTATGGGGGATAGGAGGGACGTGTCGCGCTCCAGCCGAATGCACTAGAGCGGTGCACAAACGGGGAGCTAGTATAGAGGCCATCACGGCGCAGGGCGACAACCGAAACGGCTTTTCGGCCAAGTTTTTCGGTTTATTTGCTGACCGTTAGTCTTATTGCAACATTGAATGTGGACGGGGTGTCAGACGATTGCCTTGAAACCCGTCACATTCGCCACCACTTCTATGGCTATCATGGTTTTTTCCTACGACCCGCTCTGAATCTTCGCGGGTAGTGGTCTTTTTCGTCCCCGACGGGTTTACAGTCCGGGGTGACTTCACGAGGTACGTTATGTCGGATTTCCAACTAGTCACCCGTTTTGAACCCGCCGGCGATCAGCCGGAAGCCATTCGCCAGATGGTCGAAGGCATCGAGGCCGGCCTGGCCCACCAGACGCTGCTCGGGGTGACCGGTTCGGGCAAGACGTTCAGCATTGCCAACGTGATCGCTCAGGTCAACCGCCCCACCTTGGTGCTGGCGCCGAACAAAACCCTGGCCGCGCAATTGTACGGCGAGTTCAAGTCGTTCTTCCCGAACAACGCGGTGGAGTATTTCGTCTCCTATTACGACTACTACCAGCCCGAAGCCTACGTGCCGTCGTCCGATACCTTCATCGAGAAAGACGCCTCGATCAACGACCATATCGAGCAAATGCGCTTGTCGGCCACCAAGGCACTGCTAGAGCGCAAGGACGCGATCATCGTCACCACGGTGTCGTGCATCTACGGCCTGGGTAGCCCCGAAACCTATTTAAAGATGGTGCTGCACGTCGACCGTGGCGACAAGCTTGACCAGCGTGAACTGCTACGGCGCCTGACGAGCCTGCAATACACCCGCAACGATATGGACTTCGCCCGCGCCACGTTCCGCGTGCGCGGCGATGTGATCGACATCTACCCGGCCGAATCCGACCTGGAAGCGATCCGCATCGAGTTGTTCGACGATGAGGTCGAGAGCCTGTCGGCCTTCGATCCGTTGACCGGCGAGGTGATCCGCAAGTTGCCGCGCTTCACCTTCTATCCGAAAAGCCACTATGTAACGCCCCGCGAGACCCTGATGGGCGCCATCGAGGGAATCAAGGTTGAGCTGGCAGAGCGCCTGGAGTACCTGCGCGCCAACAACAAGCTGGTGGAAGCCCAGCGCCTGGAGCAGCGTACCCGCTTCGACCTGGAGATGATCCTGGAGTTGGGCTATTGCAACGGCATCGAAAACTACTCGCGCTACCTCTCGGGGCGCGATTCCGGCGCGGCGCCGCCGACGTTGTATGACTACCTGCCGGACGATGCGCTGTTGGTGATCGACGAGTCCCACGTCAGCGTGCCGCAAGTGGGGGCCATGTATAAGGGCGACCGTTCGCGTAAAGAGACGTTGGTGGAGTACGGCTTCCGCCTGCCGTCGGCATTGGATAACCGGCCGATGCGCTTCGATGAGTGGGAAGCCATCAGCCCGCAGACCATCTTCGTGTCTGCCACGCCTGGCAACTACGAGGCCGAGCATGCGGGTCGTGTGATCGAGCAGTTGGTGCGCCCAACCGGCTTGGTAGACCCCCAAATCGAAATTCGCCCGGCGCTGACCCAGGTCGATGACTTGCTCTCGGAAATCACCAAGCGTGTGGCCTTGGAAGAGCGGGTGCTGGTCACCACGCTGACCAAGCGCATGTCCGAAGACCTCACCGACTACCTGGCCGACCATGGCGTGCGCGTGCGTTACCTACACTCGGACATCGACACCGTGGAACGCGTGGAGATCATCCGCGACCTGCGCCTGGGCACCTTTGATGTGCTGGTGGGGATCAACCTGCTGCGTGAAGGTTTGGACATGCCGGAGGTGTCGCTGGTGGCGATCCTCGATGCTGACAAGGAAGGCTTCCTGCGTTCCGAGCGCTCGCTGATCCAGACCATCGGCCGTGCTGCGCGTAACCTCAATGGCCGGGCGATTCTCTACGCGGACCGCATCACCGGCTCCATGGAGCGGGCGATTGGCGAGACCGAGCGCCGTCGTGATAAGCAAATTGCCTTTAACCTGGAGCACGGGATCACGCCCAAGGGCGTGTTCAAGGACGTTGCCGACATCATGGAAGGCGCCACTGTGCCCGGCTCGCGCAGCAAGAAGCGCAAGGGCATGGCCAAGGCCGCCGAGGAAAGCGCCAAGTACGAGAACGAACTGCGCTCGCCGAGTGAGATCACCAAGCGCATTCGCCAGTTGGAAGAGAAGATGTACCAGTTGGCGCGTGATCTGGAATTTGAAGCGGCGGCACAGACGCGCGATGAGATTGGCAAGTTGCGTGAGCGCTTGTTGGCTGTTTGATCTGCGGTGACTGACCTGGCGCCTTCGCGAGCAAGCCCGCTCCCACATTTGACCGATTTCCAACATGGGAATGCAGTCGAATGTGGGAGCGGGCTTGCTCGCGAATGCAGGCACCTCGGTCTGCCAGAACCCCCCACGCTGGTGTTACCATTCGCCCCTTGTTTCAATTTTCTGTTTCATCGCCCATTCGAGACCCGCCATGACCACCGTCCGCACGCGCATCGCGCCATCGCCCACTGGGGATCCCCACGTAGGCACTGCTTACATCGCCTTGTTCAACTACTGCTTTGCCAAGCAGCACGGTGGTGAATTCATCCTGCGGATCGAAGACACCGACCAAGTGCGCTCCACCCGTGAGTCGGAGCAGCAAATTTTCGATGCCCTGCGCTGGTTGGGCATTACCTGGGCCGAAGGCCCGGATGTCGGTGGCCCGCACGGCCCATATCGCCAGAGCGAGCGCAGCGATATTTACAAGCAGTACACCCAGCAACTGGTGGACATGGGCCATGCATTCCCATGCTTCTGCACTGCTGAGGAACTGGACCAGATGCGCGCCGAGCAACAGGCCCGTGGCGAAACCCCGCGCTACGACGGCCGTGCGCTGCTGCTGTCCAAGGAAGAAGTAGCCCAACGCCTGGCTGCCGGAGAACCCCACGTGATCCGCATGAAAGTGCCGAGCGAAGGCGTGTGCGTGGTGCCGGACATGCTGCGCGGCGACGTCGAGATCCCATGGGATCGCATGGACATGCAAGTGCTGATGAAGACCGACGGCCTGCCGACGTACTTCCTGGCCAACGTGGTCGACGACCACCTGATGGGCATCACCCACGTGCTGCGTGGCGAAGAATGGCTGCCATCGGCACCTAAGTTGATCCTGCTCTACGAATACTTCGGTTGGGAACAACCGCAGTTGTGCTACATGCCGCTGCTGCGTAACCCGGACAAGAGCAAGCTGTCCAAGCGCAAGAACCCGACCTCGGTGACCTTCTACGAGCGCATGGGCTTCATGCCCGAAGCGATGCTCAACTACCTGGGCCGCATGGGCTGGTCGATGCCCGACGAGCGCGAGAAGTTCTCGCTGCAGGAAATGGTCGATAACTTCGATCTGTCCCGCGTGTCCCTGGGCGGGCCGATCTTTGATATCGAGAAGTTGTCGTGGCTCAACGGCCAATGGCTGCGCGATCTGCCGGTGGAAGAGTTCGCCAGCCGCGTGCAGCAGTGGGCGTTGAACCCCGAGTACATGATGAAGATCGCGCCGTTGGTGCAGGGCAGGGTGGAGACGTTCAGCCAGGTCGCACCGTTGGCCAGCTTCTTCTTCGCCGGTGGCGTGAGCCCGGATGCCAAGTTGTTCGAGTCCAAGAAGCTCTCCGGCGACCAGGTGCGTCAGCTGATGCAGTTGATCCTGTGGAAGCTGGAAAGCTTGCGTCAGTGGGAGAAGGATGCGATCACCGCGACGATCCAGGCGGTGGTGGAATCTCTGGAGCTGAAATTGCGCGATGCGATGCCGCTGATGTTTGCCGCGATCACGGGGCAAGCGAGTTCGGTGTCGGTGCTGGATGCGATGGAAATTCTCGGCCCGGACCTCACGCGTTTCCGTCTGCGCCAAGCCCTTGATTTGCTTGGTGGTGTGTCGAAAAAAGAAAACAAAGAGTGGGAAAAGCTGTTGGGCGCTATCGCTTAATCAGCCTGCTGCAACGACGAAACCCCGGTTTTCCGGGGTTTCGCCGGTAAGTGATTGTTATCCCGGCAAAAAACTTTGGAAATTGTTGAAAATAAATTTGACACACTTCCAAACCGCCATTAAGATTCGCCCCGTCCTCACCGATGAGGGGCTATAGCTCAGCTGGGAGAGCGCTTGCATGGCATGCAAGAGGTCAACGGTTCGATCCCGTTTAGCTCCACCAATTTACAGGTTCAAGGTCTGGCCACACCGTCCTTGAATCGATCAGAACTCAGCTCTGATCACGTTGTACAGAAGGTTTTGTCCCCTTCGTCTAGTGGCCTAGGACACCGCCCTTTCACGGCGGTAACAGGGGTTCGAGTCCCCTAGGGGACGCCAGTTTCAACAAGCAGTTCGAAAGGTCTGCTGCGCCGCGAGGCGAAAAATCTGGGGCTATAGCTCAGCTGGGAGAGCGCTTGCATGGCATGCAAGAGGTCAACGGTTCGATCCCGTTTAGCTCCACCAATTTACAGTTCCAAGGTTCCGGCCACACCGTCCTTGGTTCGATCAGTCTCAGCCTGATCACGTTGTACAGAAGGTTTGTGTCCCCTTCGTCTAGTGGCCTAGGACACCGCCCTTTCACGGCGGTAACAGGGGTTCGAGTCCCCTAGGGGACGCCACGATTACCCGCTCTGCGGGATTTTTAAGGGTCATTCAATTATTGAATGGCCCTTTTGTTTGTCTGGCGTTTGGCCAATTATCTTCTCAATTCCCCTTTCTCTTCTGACCAATGGTCATGCCTGTCGCTTGCCAAATATTATTATGGTAATAATATTCAATCCATGAACATCGGAGGCAATGATGAGCGATAAAAAAGCGCAAACCCGCGAACGCATTTTGCAAGCCGCCAGCGCTGCGTTGATTCAGCGTGGACCGGCTGAGCCGAGTGTCGGTGAAGTCATGGGGGCGGCGGGGCTGACCGTCGGTGGGTTCTACGCGCACTTCGAAAGCAAGGATGCGCTGATGCTGGAGGCCTTTACGCAATTGTTGGCCAGGCGTCGCGCGTCGATCGACGATATGGACGCCCAATTGACCGGCGAAGAGCGTAGAGGCTTGGTGGCAGCGTTCTACTTGTCACGCAAGCACCGCGACTCAACCGTGCATGCCTGTCCGATCCCGGCAACGGTCGGCGAGATGAGCCGTTTGCCGGACGAGTTTCGCCAGGCGCTGAACGAACACTGCGAACTGATGGCCGCGCAGCTCGCCGTCAGCCCCGAGGATACCGACAAGGCCCTGGCCGACATGGCATTGATGATCGGTGGCTTGGCCTTGGCGCGAGCCCTGGGCCCGGGTGAGCTTTCTGACCGTGTGTTACGCGCCGCCAAGTCGGCGGTGCGCTGAGGAGGGTTTGGATCATGGGCGCACTGACATGGATTCGTGGTTTCAATGGCACCGTGGGCCGCCTGGCACCGCATTCGGTGGCCAGCAAAATGCGTCGAACCTTCATGACGCCTCGGGATTTGCCGCCGCGTGACTGGGAGCTGCCGCTGTTGGCGCAATCGGAGCGCATCACTCTGCGTTTCGGCTTGTCGGCTCTGCGTTGGGGCCAAGGGCCTGCCGTATTGCTGATGCACGGCTGGGAAGGGCGCCCGACCCAGTTCGCCAGTCTGATCACGGCCTTGGTCGACAACGGTTATTCAGTGATCGCACTGGATGGGCCTGCCCACGGTCGCTCGCCTGGGCGTGAAGCGCATGTGCTGCTGTTCGCTCGGGCGATGCTCGAAGCGGCGGCCGAGTTGCCACCGCTGCACGCAGTGGTCGGCCATTCCATGGGCGGTGCCAGTGCGATGCTGGCCGTGCAATTGGGCTTGCGTACCGAGGCTCTGGTGAGTATTGCCGCGCCGTCGCGGTTTCTGGATGTGCTGCGTGGTTTTGCCGGAATGGTGGGTTTGCCATCAAGGGCGCGCTCGGCGTTTATCCAGGAAGTCGAGTTGACGATGGGAATGCCGCTCAAGCATCTGGACGTCGCGCACTATCAGATGAATATCCCTGGCCTGATCGTGCATGCCGAGGACGACACCTTTGTGCCGGTCAAGGCCTCGCAAATGATCCATGACGCCTGGTTCGACAGCCGCTTGCTGCGCCTGGAGCAGGGTGGCCACCAGAAAGTATTGGCCGACCCACGCGTCATCGATGGCGTGTTGGCATTGCTGGCGGGTCGTCGTTTACAGGAGCGGCAAACCGCCTGATACACTGCCCCGCCGAGATTAATCGACTGGGAGCAACGCATGGGCTGGGATTTGACAACGCCGTTTATCATCGATCTGCAGGTTGGGGCAGAGGACATCGATGGCCTGGGGCACGCTAATAATGCGGTGTACGTGTCCTGGCTGGAGCGCTGCGCCTGGCGACATTCCCAGCGTCTGGGGCTGGACCTTACCGAGTACCGCCGGCTGGATCGCGCCATGGCGGTAGTACGCCACGAGATCGACTACCTCGCGGCAGGTTATGAGGGTGACGAACTCCAGCTCGCTACCTGGATTGTCGATTGGGACCAGCGCCTGAAAATGACCCGGCGTTTCCAGCTGTTCCGCCCTAGCGACGGGGCGACTCTGCTGCGTGCGCAAACCACTTTCGTCTGCATCGAGCTGTCCACTGGCAAGCCCAAGCGCATGCCTGCGGAATTCCTCGACGGTTATGGTCCCGCCCTGACAGGGGGTTAACGGTTGCCGTAGGAAACCCAGTAAACTGCGCCACGATTTTTGTTGAGTGTTTTCCATGCAAATTGCTTTGGCGCCCATGGAGGGGTTGGTCGACAACATCCTGCGGGACGTGTTGACCCGCGTGGGCGGTATTGACTGGTGCGTGACCGAATTTATTCGCGTCAACGACCGCCTGCTCACCCCAGCCTACTTTCACAAGCTCGCCCCGGAATTGCTGCACGGCGCGCACACCGCTGCGGGCGTGCCGTTGCGTGTGCAATTGCTCGGCTCAGACCCTGTGTGTCTCGCGGAAAACGCTGCCTTGGCCTGCGAGTTGGGCTCCCAGGTGATCGACCTGAACTTCGGCTGCCCGGCCAAGACCGTGAATAAATCCCGGGGTGGCGCGGTGTTGCTCAAGGAGCCGGAGCTGCTCAACCAGATCGTCGAGCACGTGCGGCGTGCCGTACCTGCTCATATCCCGGTCACCGCCAAAATGCGCCTGGGCTTCGACAGCCCGGACGGCGCGCTCGTGTGCGCCACTGCCTTGGCCGAAGGTGGTGCGGCGCATATCGTGGTGCATGCCCGCACCAAGACCGATGGCTACAAACCGCCCGCCCACTGGGAGTGGATTCCTCGTGTGCAGGACGTGGTCAAGGTGCCGGTATTCGCCAACGGCGATATTTGGTGCGTTGACGATTGGAAGCGTTGCCGTGAAGTCAGCGGTGCCGAAGACATCATGCTCGGCCGTGGCTTGGTGGCGCGCCCTGACCTGGCGAGGCAGATCGCCGCCGCACGGGCTGGCGAAGAGGTGGTTGAGATGACCTGGGCACAGATGCAGCCCATGCTTCAGGACTTCTGGGCGCAGTCGGTGGCCCAACTGACTGAAAAGCAGGCGCCGGGTCGCTTGAAGCAATGGCTGGCGATGCTGACCCGTAACTACCCGGAAGCGGTGGAGCTGTTCACAGCACTGCGTCGGGAGACGGGGCTTGAGCAGGTCAGTCGCTTGCTGGGGATGGCTCATCCGCAGCAATTTGAGTCATAAGCTGCAACGCTTGAATAGCCTTGAGCGAAGTGGATGCGCTCTTTAAGCGAGTCCTATGTTTCAAGAAAATGCCCCGTATCGTTTGATGCGGGGCATTTTGCGTTGAACGGGAAGTTAAGTTCGCCTAACTATTAGCGATAGGGTGTTTTGTTAGTGAGTAATGGCGTTATTTTAATGTCAGTTTGAAACATCGAGAGAGGTGCGATTTTTTTAGGGGCAAAATAAAACGGTCTGTAATATTAATTGTTTTTCTGCGAGATAGGTTTTGTATTTTGCTTATGGGCGGCTAGGTACTATTTGCGTGCGCGAAATACCAGAGTAATTGTCTGTGCTGGCCTTGTAATTATATCGGAGAGTTGCTTGCTTTACGGTTTATTAGCATGTGTGTCCCACTAAACAGGCTTGGAAGGCGTGATTAAAGGGCTTTAAGAAAGAGTCACGGGGAAAAGTCTGAAAATTCTGTTTGGTTTCCTTATGTGAAGCGCGATTTCTGGAACTCGATAGCGCCACTGTCCACGAAAGTAATGACTGTGAAGCAGCGTTGTTGTTTGCAGTTCATCAATGCTATCGCTGACCTGGCCCTCTAACGGAGTCAGGCCGCGCTGATTTAAGGAACCCAAGAATGTCTTTATCGATTAATAACTCGCCCTTCGTCAAAGTTGATACCTCGCCCATGGAGCGCCCGGTGTTGCCAGCGACAGCAACTGGGGTGAATCAAACAGCCTCCTCTCATCACTCTGCAGGTGTTCATGTTCCTGTGCGCAATGACAATGCCAAGGGGGGACAAAATGAGGTGATATTCAATTCAGGTGCATTTACCAAGTTATTCGACATGCTTGAGCTGGTTTTTAAAACCATGCGTGAAATGTTCGCCGGAAAGAATATAACTCCCGATGTATTACCCGACGCTGAGAGGTCGCCGAAAGTAAAACCTGATGCAGGCCCACAACCGAAGGTGAAGCCTGATGCCGGCCCACAACCGAAGGTGAAGCCTGATGCAGGTCCACAACCGATGGTGAAGCCTGATGCAGGTCCACAACCGATGGTGAAGCCTGATGCAGGCCCACAACCGATGGTGAAGCCTGATGCAGGCCCACAACCGATGGTGAAGCCTGATGCTGGTCCACAACCGATGGTGAAGCCTGATGCAGGCCCACAACCGATGGTGAAGCCTGATGCCGGTCCACAACCGATGGTGAAGCCTGATGCCGGCCCACAACCGATGGTGAAGCCTGATGCAGGCCCACAACCGATGGTGAAGCCTGATGCTGGTCGGTTGAGGCCCGTGCTACCTGGGCCGACCGTTCCAGTGCTGCCGGCCGTACCCAAACCGGTTGTCAATGTGACCAATGACGCCAATGCGCAGGTCAAGGTCGAAGTAAACGTTAACCATTGTCATTGTCCTGACACTAAGTCGGAGCATGACAAAGGCTTTAGGCCAAGAGTTGCACCGGATGTAAGTGTGACGCCACAACCAGCGCCCACGGTCGTGCCGCAGACTGACACCAAGCCAAGCGTACCGCCAAAACCCGACACCACCCCCAAGCCAGGCGTGACGCCACAACCAGCGCCCACGGTCGTGCCGCAGACTGACACCAAGCCAAGCGTACCGCCTAAAGCCGACGCCACGCCCAAACCAGGCGTGATGCCGCAACCCCAGCCACCGGTCATTCCTGATAACGATGCAAAGCCAACAGTAAATCCAGACCGGCCCCAACCTCTGCCTGACTTGACCAGCCCCGCACCCGGGAATGATCGAGGAGAGCGTAACCGTCCGGGTGTCAACCACCGCACATGGCTTAGGACCTGAAACGTCAGCCGGTATTTCAATTCTTTTGATACAGACAGAGCATCCTCGGAGAGCCATCCGGGGAGGCTCTTAATCACGGAGGTTTTCATGTCGTGTTGTTCGATTAAAAGCGTGGCGCGTGTAGTGGACGTGCGTCAGGTGTTGACGCCTAACGCCCTGGTTGCGACCAATGAGGTCGTGCCACCCGGCACCCTGGCCGGGATTGATTATGCTTCGACGACGCGGGTAAAAGAGCCGCTCGGCGCTGCGACGGTTGGCGACAATCCGGCTGCTATCAATACCTTGGTGGCGTTGTTTACTTCGTTTTTCACCCAGTTGATTAATCTCATCTCGGACAAAAAAGACAAGGTCATTCCGGACGTCTCCCCCAAACCCGAAATTAAACCTCGGGTCGTGCCAGAGCCTGAACAACCAAGGCCCGAGGTTGCTGCGCATATTCCGGGGCTGTCCGATAAACGAAAGGGTGCCAAACCTGGAAATATCTGGAGTGGCTTCCGCCAAGGGCCTGACGGTAACTGTGTAACGGTCTCGGCCATCAAAGCCGCCATGTACAAGTTTGGCCAAAGCCCTACCGATATCTTCAAGGAGGTGAGGAGGGAGGGCAGCGGTTATCGAGTCACTATGCGCGACGATTATGTCTTGACCCTGACAGACCGAGAGTTGGCGGTGGGCGCGCGAGGTTCGCGATTTGTCGGCCCTGACGCGGGCATGCTCAAGGACGCGCAATTCCTTTTCGCGGTCAGTGCCAAGCGTGCACACATGGAAAACAACGATGGTACGGCGGACAGGAGTTTTGAAGCCGGTGTCCACAGTTTGAACAATGGGGAAGATGAGCGCGGTCCTGGTGAAGGCTTCCTGCGTTTGGGCTTGAGGAAGCATATGCGGCGGGTCAGCGTGCGAGAACTCGCCAATGGTCAGCTAGGCATGTGCAATCGAACCGGGCATTCGGTGGCCGTTATCAACGGTCGCGAAGAATTGTGGGGCAAGCAAGGGTCGGCGCCGACACGAGGGGACGCCATCGCGTTGGTGTGATGGGGGGAATGTCATGCATGCGGCCAGCGCCTCAAGGCCATCAACCAGTTTGCGAAAGGAGTGCCCTGGCCGCATGTTTCACACAAGCAGGAGGTAGCAAGATGAGTATCTCGATGATGGGCCGTTCGGTTATGGCGGGGGCCCCTCAAACCGATTTTTTCTACCGCGCCGGTGCACCGCCAGCCGCCAGTGCCATCGACGCGTTCAGTGTCTCCCAAAGACGATTTGGTGAAAGCTTTGACTGCAGCACCCACGCCGCTGTTATCAAAATGATGATGATGACGTTGGGTCAACGCCTGGCGGACATGTTTGATCAGATCCAGCCGTCCGGTGATGGCTACTGCATCACGATGAAAGACGAGTTCAAGGTTCACCTGTCTCGTCATGAGTTGAGCCAGGCGGCGCAGGCTTCCAGGTTTACCGGTGAAGACGGTGAGTCGGTCGCCACTGCCAACGTGGTGTTTGCCGCCTTTGTGAAGCGCAAGCAATTGACCGGAGGCTACTCGACATTTGAAGCGGCCTTGGCCAGGACCATCGAAGGTGAAACAGCCCAACGCTGTCTGCAGGGCATGGGTGTGTTCGGGCTTTCCAGCTTTGTTCCGGTGAGCGAATTGACGGGGAAGGACGCAGTAGGCGTGCTGGAAACCCATAACCGTGGCGCGGCACTGGTAAGTGAGGGTGTCATGCATGACTACGGTGAGCAGCGGCACGTGGACCGGGGCTACGGATACACGTTGTTCAATGACAGGCAATCGCTCCCCAGCGATGGCTGGAAGGTGACTCATGTTGCGGCCAGCATGGATTCTGCAAAGATCTGGGATGGGTTCTACCAAGGCGTGCAAAGCAATTGCGTCACGGTATCGGCGATCAAGGCAGCCATTATCCGGTTCGGCCAGGTCCCCAGCGGGATCTATAAGCATATCCAGGTCACCGAGCAGGGGTTTGACGTGCTCATGCGCGACTCATTCCGCGTGCAGTTGACCCACGATGAAGTGCGTCAGGCCGCCGCTGCGTCGAACTTTCGTGGCACTGATCCTCAATTGCTGGACTACGCCAACTTCCTCTACGCCGTCAGCGCCAAGCGGGCGCAATGGGAGAACAACGACTTCCGTGGCAGGCAAAGCTACTCGGTAGCCCTGGAAACCCTCAATGACGGCGAGCATCCCGGTGAGGCACTTCGACGCCTTGGACTGTACGGTTACCTGCGTGACAGCACGGTTGAGGCGCTGGCGGGTGGGGCGGTCGGCACCCTGGCCGACAGCGCCCACTCTGTTGCAGTGATCAATGGGACGCTGGACCTCTATGGGTTGCCACTTGATCTGGCGTCGTCGCGTTGGATGCGCGGCGGTCTAAGGGCGCTGACATTGGTGTAGCGGCTACCCCAGCAACGCCCGGAATCCCTCTATCGGCAATGGCCGACTGTGCAAATAACCCTGGTACAAGTGGCAGCCCTGCTTTTGCAGGAAAGCCAGTTGCTCTGGGGTTTCCACGCCTTCGGCAATCACTTCCAGATTCAGGCTGCGGGCCATGGCCACGATGGCGCGGATGATCTCCGCGTCATTGGGGTCATGGGTGGCGTCGCGCACAAAAGATTGGTCGATCTTCAACGCATCCACCGGCAGGCGCTTGAGGTAGGTGAGTGATGAATAGCCGGTGCCAAAGTCATCCATGGCAAAGCTGACGCCGAGTTTCTTCAGGCGGCGCATTTTGCCGATGGTGTCATCAAGGTTCTGGATCACGATGCCCTCGGTTATCTCCAGTTTCAGCAGGCTGTAGGGCAACGAGTGTTGCTTGAGGCTGCGCTCCACGCGCTCCACGAAGTCGTTTTGGCGGAACTGCCGGGGGCTGATGTTTACGCACAGACTGAAATTCAGTGGGTCCACCAGGCCATCCGCGATCAGTTGCTCAAAGGCGGCGCAGGCTTCATCGAGAATCCAGGTGCCGACTTCCAGGATCAGGCCGCTGTCCTCCAACACCTTGATAAATTCCGTCGGTGACTGGGCGCCCAGTTGCGGGTGTTGCCAGCGCACCAAAGCCTCGGCGCCGACTATCTTGTTGCCGCGCGCATCAACCTGGGGTTGGTAATTCACGCTGAACTCGCCGCGTGACAGGGCCAGACGCAGGTCGGTTTCCATGCGCAGGCGTTCGCTGGCGGTCTTCTGCATGCTGTTATGAAACATCTGTGTGGTGTTGCGCCCCGAATCCTTTGCGCGGTACAGCGCGATGTCCGCACGCTTGAGCAGGTCTGCCGGGGTGGAGCCGTGGTCGGGGATCAGCGCTACACCAATGCTCGGGGTGACCTGCAAACGATGGCCGTCCAGGAACATCGGCTCCGAGAGCAGCTCGCGCAGGGTGTCCGCCAGTTCCTGCACCTGGGCGCTGACTTGCGCGCGCGAGCCGTCCAGCCCGCTGAGCAGCACCACAAATTCATCGCCGCCCAGGCGTGCCACGGTGTCTTCCATGCGCACGCTGGCTTCCAGGCGTGCGGTGACGATTTTCAACACTGTGTCACCCACTGGGTGGCCTAGGGAATCGTTGATGTGCTTGAAATGGTCAAGGTCGAGAAACAGCAGCGCGCCGCGCAAGTTGTGACGTTTGAGCAGCGCGATCTGCTGACTCAGGCGGTCCATCAGCAGTGCGCGGTTGGGCAGATTGGTCAGCGGGTCGTGGTAAGCCAGGTGGCGGATCTGCGCCTGGGCGTTTTTCAGCAGGCTCACGTCTCGTGCGGTCAGCAACAGGCAGGGCGTTTCGTTCAGGGTGATTGGCTCGACCGACACCTCAACTGCCAGCACCTCGCCACGCTTGTTGTGCCAAAGCATTTCCAGATGGCGAATGCGGCCCTTGATCTGCAGTTCGGCCAATAACGCGGCGCGCTGGTTTTCATCGGCCCAGATGCCGATCTGGTAAAGAGTGAGGCCGATGGCTTCTTCGGCGCGATAACCGGTGAGGCGACAGAAACCGTCATTGACCTCGACATAACGGCCAGTGTCGCGCTCGGTGATGGAAATCGCGTCGGGGCTGGAATGGAACGCCTTGGCGAATTTCTCCTCACTGGCCTTGAGCGCTGCCTCTGAGCGCTGTTGTTGGGTGATATCGCGCAACGTGGTAACGATGCACGGTCGGTCGCCAACCTTGATCTGGCGGCTGGATATCACGCAGGTCAGGCTGTGGCCGTTCTTGTGATGGGCCACAATCGCCACATTGCTCAGGGCCTGTTCGCGTATCACCCGTTCGATGCGTTGCAGGCGTTTGCTTGACTCATCCCACAGGCCGATCTGCTCGGCACTCTTGTCGATGACTTCGGCGGCCGCCCAGCCAAAGGTCTGGGTGAAGGCGGGGTTGATTTCGATAAACACGCCGCTCTCCAGATCGGTGACGCAGATCGGGTCGGGACTGGCCTGGAACAGGCTGGCGAATTTTTCTTCGGAGGCGGTGAGGCGTTGTTCGCGCTCCACCTGGTCGGTGATGTCCAGCAGCGTGCCTGCCATGCGCAAGGGGGCGCCTTGCTCGTCGCGATACAGGCGGGCGCGGCTTTCGAGGTAGCGTGAGCTGCCATCTTCCATTTGCACGCGGTAGGTCAGTTGATAGTTGCCGGCGGGGCCTTCGCGCAGGGTGCGATAGGCGTTGCGCATATTGTCGCGTTCTTCATTGGGCATGCCCTCGAAGAATGCATCGAAGGATTCGTGGAATGGCTCGGGTGGCAAACCATGCAACTGGGCGGCGCGAGCCGAGCCGTAGAGCATGCCGGTGGGGATATGCCAGTCCCAGGTGCCCAGTTGTGCGGAATCCAGGGCCAGGTCGAGGCGCTCCTGGCTGTCCTTGAGCGCTTGCTCGGCATTCTTGCGGTCGGTGGTGTCGAGAAACGTGCTGATCAGGTAAGCCTCGCCCTCCAGTTCCACCTTTTGCGCACTGAGGGTGCCGTCGTGGATCTGGCCATTGCTGGCGCAAAACTGCACCTCCATGGTGATCGGCTCGCCCTTGCGTTGGGTGGCCTTGACCAACTGCGCGCGTTGCTCGGGGTGACGCCACAGGCCCAGGTCCAGGGTGGTGCGACCGATGGCGTCGGCGACCGGCCAGCCGAAGTGGATCTCGAAATATTGGTTGGCTTCGCTGATCAAGCCATCAGCCTGACGGGTCAGCAGCACCATGTTCGGGCACAGGTGGAACAGCGTGGCGAAGCGTTTCTCGGAGTGGCCGAGGGCGTTTTCCCGCTCGCGCTGGTGCGTTATTTCACGGATCACGCCGATCATTCGGCGCCTGCCGGACTTGTCCGGCGCCAGGCTGCCATTGATCTCCAGCCAATGATGGGTGCCATCGGGCCATTGGATGCGGTGGCGCATCGCGTGTTCGAACGGTTCGCCCGCCAGTACCGCATGAAAGGCCCGGACCACGCGGGTGCGGTCGGCCGGGGCCAGCAAGTCGAGATAGTCCAGATCCTTTGGCAAAGGCTGGCGAGGGTCAAAGCCGAACAACGCCTGGGTGCCCCGTGACCAGCTGATTTTCCCGGTGTCGATTTCCCAGCACCACGCGCCCAGCCGGGCGGCGTTGAGGGCCGCCAGCAACTGCGGAGCGCTGTCCCAACTTTGCTCCGCCTCTTGAGGGTCAAGGGCGTAAATGCGAGGCAAAGGTGGTACGGAATCGACGGGGTTGCGCATTATCAAAGGGCCTTGGCTCGATGGGCGTAAGGCGCGGTTTTATTCAAACCTTGAGGCCGCACAGCTTCATGCCGGTATCCCTGGCAGATCGACCTGTGCATCCAATAGGCTCATGAAAGCCCGCGCAGCGTTCGACAGCGTCCTTTCGGTGTGCACGATATAGCCTAGCTGGCGACTGAGCTGTATGCCCGGCAAAGCGATACTTGCCACCTGATCATCGAGCATGGTGCGCGGCAAAACGCTCCAGGCCAGGCCGATAGACACCATCATTTTGATAGTTTCCAAGTAGTTAGTACTCATCGCGATGTTTGGAGTAAGGCCCTGGGCTTCGAACAATCGGCTGACAATATGGTGCGTGAAGGTGTTTCCTCCGGGGAAAACGGCCGGGTGCCCGGCAATATCGGCCAGGCTGACCCTGCCATTGAGGGTCAGGCTGTGTTCCGGCGCGACGACAAAGTCCAGCGGGTCATCCCACACCGGTGTCGCACGCACGAGATGATGAGGGTCGGGGGCCAGGGTAATCACCGCTACTTCTGCGCGGCCGTGGAGGATTTCTTCGTAAGCCACTTCCGAATCCAGGAACTGAATATCCAGCGCGACGTTGGGGTACTCCCGGGTAAAGGTGCGCAAAATCGGCGGCAAGCGATGCAGGCCGATGTGGTGGCTGGTGGCCAAGGTCAGGCGCCCGCTGACTTCGCCGGTGAGGTTGGTGAGCGCGCGGCGGGTGTCGTCCAGCACGTTGAGGATCTGGTAGGCGCGTGGCAGCAGGGCCCGTCCGGCCTCGGTCAGGCCGACTTCGCGGCCCAGGCGATCAAACAGGCGTACCTTTAATTGTTGCTCCAAACCAGCGATGCGTTTGCTGATGGCCGGTTGGGTCAGGTGCAAACGTTCGCCGGCACCGGAGAAACTGCCGGTCTCGGCGATGGCGATAAAGGCGTTGAGGTTGGCCAGGTCCATTGTGGTATTCCAGTTGGTAATCCAAAGCATAAAAAATATGAATTTGAGTTATTTAATGTAGCGCCATACCATCAGCCTCACAAGCCAAAGGGTTATTGAAATGCCCGGGGCATAGAAAGACCGCTGATGAGGACCGACTGATGGCCGGCAAAACGCTTTACGACAAGCTTTGGGATTCCCATGAAGTGAAACGGCGCGACGATGGCTCGTCGCTGATCTATATCGACCGTCACATCATCCATGAAGTGACCTCGCCCCAAGCGTTCGAAGGCCTGCGGCTGGCCGGGCGCAAGCCTTGGCGCGTCGACTCCATCATCGCCACGCCGGACCACAACGTGCCGACCACCCCTGAGCGCAAGGGCGGCATTGACGCCATCGTCGACACGGTCTCGCGTTTACAGGTGCAAACCCTCGACGACTATTGCGACGAATACGGCATCACCGAATTCAAGATGAACGACGTGCGCCAGGGTATCGTCCACGTGATCGGCCCGGAGCAAGGCGCGACCTTGCCGGGCATGACCGTGGTCTGCGGTGACTCCCACACCTCCACCCACGGTGCTTTTGGCGCCTTGGCCCATGGCATCGGCACGTCCGAGGTGGAACATGTGTTCGCCACCCAGTGCCTGGTCGCCAAGAAAATGAAGAACATGCTGGTGTCCGTTGAAGGCACGTTGCCGTTTGGCGTGACCGCCAAGGACATCGTCCTCGCCGTGATCGGCAAGATTGGTACCGCTGGCGGTAACGGCCACGCCATCGAATTTGCTGGCAGCGCGATCCGCGACCTGTCCATCGAAGGCCGCATGACCATCTGCAACATGTCCATCGAGGCCGGTGCCCGCGTGGGCATGGTGGCGGCGGATGAAAAGACGGTTGAATACGTCAAGGGCCGTCCATTTGCACCGACGGGCGCAGACTGGGACGCAGCGGTCGAAGCCTGGAAAGACTTGGTCTCCGACGCCGACGCGGTGTTCGACACCGTGGTTGAACTGGACGCTGCCCAGATCAAGCCGCAAGTCAGCTGGGGCACTTCGCCAGAAATGGTGTTGGCAGTTGACCAGAATGTACCGGACCCGGCCAAGGAAGCCGACCTGGTCAAGCGCGGCTCCATTGAGCGTGCCTTGAAGTACATGGGCTTGCAGGCCAACCAGGCGATTACCGATATCCAGCTGGACCGCGTGTTCATCGGTTCCTGCACCAACTCGCGGATCGAAGACCTGCGTGCGGCGGCAGTGATCGCCAAGGGCCGCAAGGTAGCCTCGACCATCAAGCAAGCCATCGTGGTGCCGGGTTCGGGCCTGGTTAAAGCGCAGGCCGAAGCCGAAGGCCTGGACAAGATCTTCCTCGAAGCCGGTTTTGAATGGCGTGAGCCGGGTTGCTCCATGTGCCTGGCGATGAACCCGGACCGTTTGGAGTCGGGCGAGCATTGCGCGTCCACCTCCAACCGTAACTTCGAAGGGCGTCAGGGCGCCGGCGGGCGTACCCACCTGGTCAGCCCGGCCATGGCTGCTGCGGCTGCCGTCAACGGTCGTTTCATCGACGTTCGCGAATTGATCTGAGGAATACCCGATGCGTGCTTTTACACAACACACAGGTTTAGTCGCGCCGTTGGACCGTGCCAACGTGGACACCGACCAGATCATCCCCAAGCAGTTCTTGAAGTCGATCAAGCGTACCGGTTTCGGCCCGAACCTGTTCGACGAGTGGCGCTACCTGGACGTGGGCTACGCCTACCAGGACAACTCCAAGCGCCCGCTGAACAAGGACTTCGTGCTCAACGCCGAGCGTTACCAAGGCGCCAGCGTGTTGCTGGCGCGGGAAAACTTCGGTTGCGGCTCTAGCCGTGAGCACGCGCCGTGGGCCCTGGAAGAATATGGCTTTCGCAGCATCATCGCGCCGAGCTATGCCGACATCTTCTTCAACAACAGCTTCAAGAACGGTTTGTTGCCGATCATCTTGACCGATGAAGAAGTGGATGAGTTGTTCAAGCAAGTGGAAGCCGAAGAAGGCTACCAGTTGACCGTCGACCTGGCCGCGCAAACCGTGACCCGTCCGGATGGCAAGGTGTATCACTTTGAAGTGGATGCTTTCCGTAAGCACTGCCTGATCAATGGCCTGGACGACATTGGCCTGACCTTGCAGGACGGCGATGCGATTGCGGCGTTTGAGGCTAAGCACCGGGCTAGCCAGCCTTGGTTATTTCGCGATGCCTGATTTGATGTGAGCAGGACTGGCCCCTTCGCGAGCAAGCCCGCTCCCACATTTGAAAGTATTCGCAATTCAAAATGTGGGAGCGGGCTTGCTCGCGAAGGCGGCAGCACAAACAACACAAGTCCCAAGGAAAATCACCATGACTAACACCGCCCACACCCAAGTTGTGCAAAAACAATTCGGCGAGCAAGCCTCGGCCTACCTGAGCAGTGCCGTGCACGCCCAAGGCACCGAATTCGCGCTGCTCCAGGCCGAGCTGGCCGGGCAGGGCGGTGCGCGACTGCTGGATTTGGGTTGCGGCGCCGGTCATGTGAGCTTTCATGTCGCGCCACTGGTTAAAGAAGTGGTGGCCTACGACCTGTCCCAACAAATGCTCGACGTAGTCGCCGCCGCTGCAAAAGATCGTGGCCTGGACAACATCCGTACCGAGCACGGCGCTGCCGAACGCCTGCCGTTCGCCGATGGCGAGTTCGACTTCGTGTTCAGCCGCTACTCGGCCCACCACTGGAGCGACCTCGGCGTGGCCTTGCGCGAAGTGCGCCGCGTGCTCAAACCGGGTGGTGTGGCGGCCTTCGTCGACGTCTTGTCACCGGGCAGCCCGCTGTTGGACACTTACCTGCAAACCGTCGAAGTGCTGCGCGATACCAGCCACGTGCGCGATTACTCCGCCGCCGAATGGATGCAGCAGCTCAGCGAGTCCGGGTTGCATGTGCGCACCAGCAGCCGCCAACGCCTGCGCCTGGAATACACCTCGTGGGTCGAGCGCATGCGCACGCCAGAGGTTCTGCGCGCCGCAATCCTTGAGCTGCAAAAGGCGATGGGCCAGGAAGTACGCGACTATTACGAAATTCAAGCCGACGGCACCTTCAGCACCGACGTGCTGGTGGTCTTCGCCGAACGCTGATTAATTTTTCCCGACCTGCCTGCGGGCAGGTCGCTTGATGAAATGAGGAACGCATGAGCAAGCAGATTCTGATTCTCCCTGGCGACGGTATTGGTCCGGAAATCATGGCCGAAGCGGTCAAGGTCTTGGAATTGGCCAACACCAAGTACAGCCTGGGCTTCGAACTGAGCCACGACGTGATCGGTGGCGTGGCCATCGACAAGCACGGCGTGCCGCTGGCTGATGAAACCCTGGACCGTGCCCGTGCTGCCGACGCTGTGCTGCTTGGCGCCGTGGGTGGCCCGAAATGGGACAAGATCGAACGTGATATCCGTCCTGAGCGCGGCTTGCTGAAAATCCGCGCGCAACTGGGCCTGTTCGGCAACCTGCGCCCGGCGATCCTCTACCCGCAACTGGCTGACGCGTCGAGCCTCAAGCCGGAAGTGGTCGCGGGCCTGGACATCCTGATCGTGCGTGAGCTGACCGGCGGTATCTACTTCGGCTCGCCACGTGGCGTGCGTGAGTTGGAGAATGGTGAGCGCCAGGCGTACGACACCCTGCCGTACAGCGAGAGCGAAATTCGCCGTATCGCCCGTGTTGGTTTCGACATGGCGCGCGTGCGTGGCAAGAAGGTCTGCTCGGTCGACAAGGCCAACGTACTGGCCTCCAGCCAGCTGTGGCGTGAAATCGTCGAGGAAGTGGCCAAGGACTACCCGGACGTCGAGTTGAGCCACATGTACGTCGACAACGCCGCCATGCAACTGGTGCGTGCGCCGAAGCAGTTCGACGTGATCGTCACCGACAACCTGTTCGGCGACATTCTGTCTGACCAGGCCTCGATGCTCACCGGTTCTATCGGCATGCTGCCGTCGGCGTCCCTGGACACCAACAACAAGGGCATGTACGAGCCTTGCCATGGTTCGGCGCCGGACATCGCGGGCCAGGGCATTGCCAACCCGCTGGCGACCATTTTGTCGGTCTCGATGATGCTGCGTTACAGCTTCAATCTCGGCGACGCTGCAGACGCCATCGAGAAGGCCGTCAGCCTGGTGCTGGACCAGGGCCTGCGCACCGGCGACATCTGGTCGCAGGGTTGCACCAAGGTCGGTACGCAAGAAATGGGCGACGCAGTAGTCGCCGCGCTGCAGAATCTGTAATCTCTCGGGCCCGCTTGCAGTTGTTGCTGCAAGGCGGCCCACTTTTTAACAAGGTGTAGTTGCGATGAAACGTGTAGGTCTGATCGGTTGGCGCGGTATGGTCGGTTCCGTGCTCATGCAGCGGATGCTGGAAGAGCAGGATTTCGATCTTATTGAGCCGGTGTTTTTCACCACTTCGAACGTTGGTGGCCAAGGGCCGTCCGTGGGCAAGGATATCGCCCCGCTCAAGGACGCCTACAACATTGAAGAGCTGAAAACCCTCGACGTGATTTTGACCTGCCAGGGCGGCGACTACACCAGTGAAGTCTTCCCCAAGCTGCGTGAAGCGGGCTGGCAGGGTTACTGGATCGACGCGGCATCGAGCCTGCGCATGCAGGACGACGCCGTGATCATCCTGGACCCGGTGAACCGCAAGGTCATCGACCAGCAATTGGATGCCGGTACCAAGAACTACGTCGGCGGCAACTGCACCGTCAGCCTGATGCTGATGGGCCTGGGCGGCTTGTTCGAAGCCGGCCTGGTGGAGTGGATGAGCGCCATGACCTATCAGGCGGCCTCCGGTGCCGGCGCGCAGAACATGCGTGAGCTGATCAAGCAGATGGGCGCTACCCACGCAGCCGTTGCCGATCAACTGGCCGACCCTGCCAGCGCGATTCTCGACATTGACCGTCGTGTGGCCGAAGCCATGCGCAGCGATGCCTACCCGACCGAGAACTTCGGCGTGCCGTTGGCCGGTAGCCTGATCCCATGGATCGACAAAGAACTGCCGAACGGCCAGAGCCGCGAAGAGTGGAAGGCCCAGGCTGAGACCAACAAGATCCTCGGTCGCTTCAAGAGCCCGATCCCGGTGGACGGCATCTGCGTACGTATCGGCGCCATGCGCTGCCACAGCCAGGCGCTGACCATCAAGCTGAACAAAGACGTGCCGATCGCCGACATCGAAGGGCTGATCAGCCAGCACAACCCATGGGTCAAGCTGGTGCCGAACAACCGCGATATCAGCATGCAGGAGCTGAGCCCGACCAAGGTTACCGGTACCCTGAATGTACCGGTTGGCCGTCTGCGCAAGCTGAATATGGGCAGCCAGTTCCTAGGTGCATTCACTGTTGGCGACCAACTGCTGTGGGGCGCGGCCGAGCCGCTGCGTCGCATGCTGCGGATTCTGCTGGAGCGTTGATCGCTTGAGGCAGTAAGAGAAACCCGCGCCCTGGTGACAGGCGCGGGTTTTTTGTTGTTTTTTCGGGCCTCTTCGCGAGCAAGCCTGCTCCCACATTCGACCGTGTTCCCTCAGTTGAAATGCAATCAAATGTGGGAGCGGGCTTGCTCGCGAAGAGGCCATCAGCCCCACCGCAAAAGCAGGGCCAATTGCCTCCCCCCCAAGC
The DNA here is from genome assembly GCF_014230465.1 of Pseudomonas cremoris. Next base: position 149,870 of record NZ_JAAXCY010000001.1, on the reverse strand, counting down.
ACCCGGTAAAGTGCCGCTCCCCCCGCAATGCCCGAGGCAGCCCCCATGACCCAGACCTTTGAAATCGCCGTGATCGGCGCCACCGGCACCGTTGGTGAAACCCTGGTGCAGATTCTCGAAGAGCTGGACTTCCCGGTGGGCACCCTGCATTTGTTGGCGGGCAGCAACTCTGCCGGCGCATCGGTACCGTTTCGCGGCAAGAACGTGCGGGTCAAGGAAGTTGACGAGTTTGATTTCAAAAAGGTGCAGCTAGCGTTTTTTGCTGCGGGGCCGGCAGTGACCCTCAGTTTTGCCCCGCGCGCTACGACAGCCGGTTGCGCGGTGATCGACTTGTCGGGCGCGTTGCCGGCAGATCAAGCGCCTCAGGTTGTCCCGGAGGCTAATGCTCACGTCCTGAGGCGCCTGAAAAAGCCTTTCCAGCTCAGCAGCCCAAGCCCATCCGCCACCAACCTTGCGGTAGTGCTGGCGCCGTTGCGTGGTTTGCTGGACATCCAGCGTGTGAGCGTCACCGCCAACCTTGCAATGTCGGCCTTGGGCCGTGAAGCGGTCAGCGAGTTGGCTCGGCAAACGGCTGAGCTGTTGAACGTGCGCCCGATGGAGCCTCAGTTCTTTGATCGTCAGGTTGCCTTCAACCTGTTGGCGCAAGTCGGCACGCCAGATTCACAAGGTCATACGGCCCTGGAGAAACGTCTCGTACATGAGCTGCGTGCCGTACTGGAAACTCCTTTGCTAAAGATTTCCGCAACCTGCGTTCAAGCCCCGGTGTTTTTTGGCGATAGCCTGACTGTGTCGCTGCAATTGGGCGCACCGGTCGACCTCGCCGCGGTGAATCGCGTTCTCGATGCGGCGCCAGGTATAGAGCTGGTCGAAGAGGGCGATTACCCGACTGCGGTTGGTGATGCGGTGGGTCAGGACGTTGTGTATGTAGGACGGGTTCGTGCAGGCGTGGACGACCTGGCGGAACTAAATCTGTGGCTGACGTCAGATAACGTACGCAAAGGGGCTGCCCTTAACGCCGTACAGCTGGCGCAGTTGTTGATAAAAGACCTTGTGTAAAAGATACTTGGCGGCAATTTGTAGATTGATTCTAACCAGGCGCTATGCTTGGCCCCAAGCAGGAATAGAAGCGCGTCGGTGACCTATCGGCTCGCCATGCCTTATGGCAGCGGTTACCAACCTTCTCGCAGGCCGGGGAGTGTTCAAACAAAGGATGAGGCTATGGTTCAAGTTCGCAAACTGGTGTTAGCAATAGCGGCCGCCTCGGCGCTGTCCTCCGGTATGGCGCAGGCGCTGCAGCTGGGGGAAATGACCCTCAAGTCGAAGTTGAACCAGCCTTTGTCGGTGGAAATCGAATTGCTCGATGTGGGTGGCCTCACGGCTTCCGAGATCACACCGAGCCTGGCGTCGTCCCAGGCGTTTGTGGACGCCGGCGTTGATCGTCAGGCGTTTCTGAATGACCTGACGTTTACCCCGGTGATCAACCCGAGTGGTCGCAGTGTGGTGCGCGTCACTTCCAGCAAGCCGCTGCCGGACTCCTACGTACGCTTCTTGTTGCAGGTGCAGTGGCCCAACGGCCGCTTGATGCGCGACTACAGCGTGCTGCTCGATCCGGCCAAATTCGAACAGGCGGCACCGACCGCCGCTGCGCCCGCGCCTCGCTTGAGCGCGCCGGCAAACACCGCGCCTGCCGCCAGCAAGGCTGCCCAGCACACCACCACGTCTCACGATACCTTATGGGAGATTGCCGAGAAGAACCGCAATGGCGCGTCGGTCCAGCAGACCATGCTGGCCATCCAGGCGCTGAACCCAGACGCGTTTATCGATGGCAACATCAACCGCCTGAAGACCGGCCAGGTACTGCGCCTTCCGGATCGCGTGCAAGCGACCAGCTTGCCGCAGTCCCAGGCGATTGCCGAAGTGACCGCGCAAAACGCTGCTTGGCGTCAAGGTCGTCGCTCGGCCACTAACCAGGCGGCGGGCAAGCAGCAATTGGACGCAACCAAGCGCACCCAGCCTGGCAATGCGCCGTCGAGCACCAGCGCTAAGGACAACTTGAGCCTCGTCTCTGCTGAAGCGGCGAAGAAGGGTGCCAAAGGCAAGGCAGGGGACAGCTCCTCCTTGAACGACAAGCTGGCGATGACCCAAGAGCAACTCGACACCACCCGTCGCGACAATGAAGAATTGAAAAGTCGCGCGGCAGATTTGCAAAGTCAGTTGGACAAGCTGCAAAAGCTGATTCAACTGAAAAACGATCAACTCGCCCGTTTGCAGGCTGAAAAAGGCGACACCAGCGGGGCGCCTGCGGCCGCAATGCCGGCTCAGTTGGCCGGTGATCCTGCGTCGACGCCTGCTGCCACAGCCACCGCGGCACCTGCCGCGCCTGCTGTCGAACCGGTCAAGCCTGAAGCGGCACCCTCTGCTACCCCGGAAGGTAAATTCAACGACCTGCTGACCAACCCGATCATCCTCGGTGTGGTTGGCGGTGCCGCCGGCCTGCTGGTGCTGTTGCTCCTGCTGTTGTGGGCGCGTCATCGCAATGCCCGCCGCGAAGAGGAAAAACACCTGCGCATGGCGCGGGCCCTGGCTGAAGAGCCGGAGTTTGCCTCGAATATCGATCACGACCTGCCGCCGGACAGCTTTGAGGGGCTCGAAGTGCCACCGCCGACCGTGAAGCTGGCGGCTGCTCCGGCGCCTGCGCCAGTGGTTGAGCCGGCCGTCGTGGTGCCAACCGTTGCTTCCGTGCTGGCGCCGCTGGCAGTTGCTGTCGCGCCGCAAAACTCTAGCGATGCGCTGGCACAAGCCCAGTCCCATATCGACCGTGGCCATCTGAACCAGGCGGCTGACGTGCTGGAGCAGGCGATCAAGCATGAGCCCAAGCGTAGCGATCTGCGTTTGAAGCTGATGGAGGTCTACGGCCTGCAGGGCGACAAGGACGGTTTTGTCACCCAGGAGCGTCAACTGGTGGCCAATGGTAACAACCACGCCCAGGTCGAGCAGCTCAAGTCGCGCTTCCCGGCCATGGCCGTGTTGGCGGCAGGTGTCAGCGCTGCGGTTGCTGCTGCTGCGTTGGACGCTCAATACGTCAAGGACCTGTTGGAAGACAAACCGGCTGCCCCGGCGCCAGAGCCAGAGGCATTCGACACTGATTTCGACCTCAGCCTGGACGACTTGGAAGCCGCATCGCCTGCTGAAGTCAAAGACGATCAGCAGACGTTTGAATCGCTTTTGCAGGAGCAGACCGAAGCCAAGGTCAGCCCGGACGACTTGTCGGACTTCGACCTGGACCTGGATCTGCAATTGGATGCGCCAGCCTCGACGCGTTCGGACGATGACTTTCTCTCGGGTCTGGAAGACCAGATGAAAGATGTGTCCGCTGTCGAGCCGCCGACCCTGACTCCTGCGGCGCTGGATGATTTCGACCTGCCGGAAGATTTCGACCTGTCCCTGGCGGACGAGCCGGAAGTGGCCGCCCAGCCGGACGCCTTCGCGTCGGAACTGGATGATGTCAATGCTGAGCTGGATCGACTGTCCCAGAGCCTTGAGCATCCGTCCATCGAGCCATCCTTTACCGCTGAGGATGCGGCGTTGGGCGGGGATGAGCCGGAATTTGATTTCCTGTCGGGCACCGATGAGGTTGCCACCAAGCTCGACCTGGCCCAGGCCTATATCGATATGGGTGATGCGGACGGCGCACGGGACATCTTGTCCGAAGTGTTGACCGAGGGTGATGAGTCCCAGCGTGGCGAGGCCAAGGAAATGCTCGGCCGCATCTAACGGACGACGCAAATCTAATGTGAGAGTGGGTTTGTGTGGGAGCGGGCTTGCTCGCGAATGCGGTGGATCAGGCACGCATAGAGTGATTGACACACTGCATTCGCGAGCAAGCCCGCTCCCACATTTGGATCGCGTCAATCCACAACAAAAGCGCCCGTCCCGCTTCCGCCCCTTTATAATGCCCGCCTTTGCGCAACTCATCAGGCTCTCAGTTCTTGGCAAATATAGATAACGCGGCTGCCGAAATGGCCGCCGCAGGCTTTTACCGCATCGCCCTGGGCGTGGAATACAAAGGCTCGCGCTATCGCGGCTGGCAGCGCCAGGCATCCGGCGTGCTGACGGTGCAGGAAACCCTGGAGAAGGCGCTGTCGAAGGTCGCTGATTCTCCGGTGTCGCTGATGTGCGCCGGGCGTACCGATGCCGGTGTGCACGCGTGCGGCCAGGTGGTGCACTTCGATACCCAGGCCGAACGCACGATGAAGGCGTGGGTGATGGGCGCTAATATCAATTTGCCGCATGATGTCAGCGTCAGCTGGGCCAAGGTCATGCCTGCGCATTTTCATGCGCGCTTCAAGGCCATCGCCCGGCGTTATCGCTATGTGATCTACAACGACCAGATTCGCCCGGCGCACCTGAACGAAGAAATCACCTGGAACCACCGCCCGCTGGACGCCGAGCGCATGGCCGAGGCTGCGCAGCACCTGGTGGGTGTGCATGATTTCAGTGCCTTCCGCGCCGGCCAGTGCCAGGCCAAGTCGCCGATCAAGGAAGTCCACCACCTGCGGGTAACCCGCCACGGCAAGATGATTGTGCTGGATATCCGCGCCGGTGCGTTCCTGCACCATATGGTGCGCAACATTGCCGGGGTATTGATGACTATCGGCACCGGCGAGCGCCCGGTGGAGTGGGCCAAGGAAGTATTGGAAAGCCGCATTCGTCGTACCGGTGGTGTGACGGCGCATCCATTCGGCCTCTATCTGGTGGATGTGGAGTACCGCGACGAGTTCGAGCTGCCGGAACGTTTCATCGGGCCACACTTCCTCACAGGTTTCAGCGAACTTGGCGGCTGACGCCCGGAAAAGCTTTTGTTACCATCCGGGACTTTCTCGGTCCAAACCCTGAGGTTTTCACGATATGCCAGCCGTTCGCAGCAAGATTTGCGGGATTACCCGCATAGAAGACGCGCTGGCGGCAGTCGCGGCGGGGGCGGATGCGATTGGCTTTGTGTTTTATGCCAAGAGTCCGCGGGCGGTGAACGTGTTGCAGGCACGGGCGATCATCGCTGCACTGCCGCCGTTTGTGACCACCGTGGGGTTGTTCGTCAACGCCAGCCGCTGCGAACTCAACGAAACCCTGGATGCCGTACCGCTGGACATGCTGCAGTTTCACGGTGACGAAAGTCCTGATGAGTGTGAGAGCTACCAACGCCCGTACATCAAGGCGCTGCGCGTAAAGGCCGGGGATGACATCGCCGCTGCCTGTGCTGCCTACACCGGCGCTCGCGGAATTCTGCTGGATACCTATGTCGAGGGCGTGCCCGGTGGTACCGGTGAGGCGTTCGACTGGTCGCTGATTCCCGAGGGCTTGAGCAAGCCGATCATCCTGGCCGGGGGGCTCAACCCCGCGAATGTCGGGGCGGCGATCGAGCAGGTTCGTCCGTATGCCGTGGATGTCAGCGGGGGGGTAGAGCAGGGCAAGGGCATCAAGGATCACAACAAGATTCGCGCATTCATGCAGGCTGTGCGCGACAGCAGTGTCGGGATGTGACGGCTGGCAGTCTGCCGCCGTCCATAACTACCACTGTGTAAAACAGCCCGGCGCCGCCTGTGGGTGGCCCGGAAACGAAGTGGCAACCCTGCTCGGCAGGTTGTCTGGAAGGCTGAGGGCGCATGCGGGAAAAGGCAGGTCGAACGTCTGACCCCGTCCTGTATGCGTTATCGCCACATATGAATTTAGCTCAAGGGCATACGCGGGGCTGTGTTCAAGCCACCGGTACTGGAGAAAGAAAGCATGAGCAACTGGTTAGTAGACAAACTGATCCCTTCGATCATGCGTTCCGAGGTGAAAAAAAGCTCGGTTCCTGAAGGTCTGTGGCATAAATGCCCATCCTGCGACGCGGTGCTGTATCGCCCGGAGCTGGAGAAGACCCTGGACGTTTGCCCCAAGTGCAACCACCACATGCGTATCGGCGCCCGCGCCCGTATCGACATCTTCCTCGACGCTGACGGCCGTAACGAGCTGGGTGCAGACCTGGAGCCGGTTGACCGTCTCAAGTTCCGCGACAGCAAGAAGTACAAGGACCGTCTGGTCGGCGCGCAAAAGCAGACCGGCGAGAAAGACGCACTGATCTCCGTCAGCGGCAAGCTGCTGGGCATGCCGGTGGTGGTCTCGGCGTTCGAGTTCTCCTTCATGGGCGGCTCCATGGGGGCCATCGTCGGTGAGCGTTTTGTTCGCGCCGCCAACTACGCCCTGGAAAATCGTTGCCCGATGATCTGCTTCGCCGCCTCCGGTGGTGCGCGTATGCAGGAAGCCCTGATCTCCCTGATGCAAATGGCCAAGACCTCTGCGGTGCTGGCGCGTCTGCGTGAAGAAGGCATCCCGTTCATCTCCGTGCTGACCGACCCGGTCTACGGCGGCGTTTCCGCGAGCCTGGCGATGTTGGGTGACGTGATCGTCGGCGAGCCAAAGGCCCTGATCGGCTTTGCTGGCCCGCGCGTGATCGAGCAGACCGTGCGCGAAAAGCTGCCGGAAGGCTTCCAGCGTAGCGAGTTCCTTCTGGAGCACGGTGCCATCGACCTGATCATCCCGCGCGGTGAGCTGCGTCCACGCCTGGGCAACCTGCTGGCGCAAATGATGGGTTTGCCGACGCCTGTGTACGTCGCGCCTAAAGTTGAACCGATCGTCGTGCCGCCGGTGCCTGCAAACCTATGACCCAACGTACCCTCGGCGAATGGCTCGCCTACCTTGAGCAGTTGCATCCGTCCGCCATCGACATGGGCCTGGAGCGCTCGCAACAGGTAGCGGCCCGCCTTGGGTTGGGCCGCCCGGCACCGCGCGTAATCACGGTGACCGGCACCAACGGCAAAGGCTCTACCTGTGCCTTTGTCGCCGCGCTGCTGCAAGCCCAAGGGCTGAAAGCCGGCGTGTACAATTCCCCGCACTTGCTGCGTTACAACGAGCGGGTGCAGCTCAATGGCGTCGAAGCCACTGACGAGCAACTCTGCGAAGCCTTCGCCGCACTCGATGCCGGGCGTGGCGAGATTTCCCTGACTTATTTCGAGATGGGCACCCTGGCGGCGTTCTGGTTGTTCGAGCGTGCGCAACTGGATGTGGTCGTTCTGGAAGTCGGCCTGGGCGGGCGTCTGGATACGGTCAACGTGGTGGATGCCGACGTCGCGCTGGTGACCAGCATCGGCGTGGACCATGCCGATTACCTGGGCAATACCCGCGAGTCTGTGGCCTATGAAAAGGCCGGGATCTTCCGTCAGGGCAAGCCGGCGCTGTGTGGTGATATTGACCCGCCGCATACCTTGCTCGACAAGGTGCGCGAACTGGATTGCCCGTTTTTCCTGCGGGGCCGCGAATTCAATCTTGAAATCGGTGATCGGCACTGGCAATGGCGCGGTCAGGATGCAAGTGGTCAGGCGGTAGAGTTACGCGATCTGCCGCTGCTCAACCTGCCCATGGAAAACGCCGCGCTCGCGCTGCAGGCCTACTTGCTGTTGGACCTGCCGTGGAATGCCGAGCAGATTGCCGCGACCTTGCAGGCGACCCGTGTGGTCGGGCGCCTGGATCGTCGCGCATTCGAATGGCAGGGCAAGCGCCTGAACTTGTTGCTGGATGTTGGGCATAACCCTCATGCGGCTGAATACCTGGCGCAACGCTTGTCGCGCACGCCGCCGGTCGGTCGTCGCCTTGCAGTGTTCGGTTTGCTGGCCGATAAGGACTTGGAGGGTGTGGTTGCGCCTTTGCTTGTTAATGTCGAGGCTTGGGCCGTGGCACCGCTGGATTCGCCGCGCAGTCGCCCGGCCGCCGAGCTGGAGGTCGCTTTGCAGAACCTTGGTGCGCCTGTGGCGTCGTATGCAAGCGTTGCCGCTGCCCTTGAGGCGCAGTGCGCGGTTGCCACGCCTGACGACGAAATTCTGTTGTTCGGATCATTTTATTGTGTTGCCGAGGCGTTAGAGTGGTTGGCCCGGCGCTCCACGGAGGAAGCTGCACATGGCATTACTGGATAGCGCTTACAAGCAGCGGATGGTCGGAGCCCTGGTTCTGGTGGCGTTGGCAGTGATCTTCTTGCCGATGTTGTTTTCCCGTCAGGACGAAGAGCGCCAGGTTGTCGTCGAGGCACCTGCCGCGCCACAGACGCCTGCGGTGCCACAAGTTCAGGTTGAACCCGTGGTAGTGCCCGAGCCGCAGGCCTTGCCGGAAGATGAGCCGGTTCCGAGCGCTGATGAAGTGGCCGCGCAGCAGGCGCCGTCTATGCCAGTGCAGCCAAGCGTGCCGGTGGTCAAGCCAGCTCCCGCGCCGGCCGTGGCGGCCAAGCCCGCTGCGCCGGCGCCGACGCCCAAGCCTGTGGCGCCGCAACCTGCTGCGCCGGGTAAGCCGGACGTGGGTCAAAGCCGTATCGACCCCAATGGCCTGCCGATCAGTTGGTCGATCCAGGTCGCCAGCCTAGGCAATCGTGATGGTGCCGAGGCGCTGCAGAAAAAGTTGCGCAGCCAGGGCTACAACGCTTATATCCGCAGTGCAGACGGCAAGAACCGGGTATTTATCGGGCCGTTGATCGAGCGTGCCGAGGCGGATCGCCTGCGGGATTTGCTGGATCGCCAGCAAAATCTGAAGGGGTTCGTGACTCGCTTCCAGCCTGAGCGCGGCTGAACAATTGCCGGCTTTGGCTGGCAATGCGATCTAAATGTGGGAGCGGGCTTGCTCGCGAAAGCGGTGGATCAGTCGACATCTGTATTGACTGGCCTACCGCTTTCGCGAGCAAGCCCGCTCCCACATTGGTTTTTGGGGTGGCATTGAAAGTCGATTCGCTCACCCCAAACTACTGATTTGCAAGGCATCGACAATCACAGCTTACCGATAGCCCGGCGCTCTGCTAAAATGCGCCGCCTTATCTGTCCGTAGGCTCAAACGTGCCATTTACCTGGGTTGATTGGGCGATTGTTGCAATCGTCGCCATCTCCGCTTTGATCAGTCTAAGCCGCGGCTTCGTAAAAGAAGCACTGTCGTTGCTGACCTGGATCATTGCAGGAGTCGTAGCCTGGATGTTCGGTGGTTCACTGTCGGTCTACCTGGCTGGATACATCGAGACACCTTCGGCTCGCGTCATCGCGGGCTGCGCCATCATGTTCATCGCCACGCTGCTGGTGGGGGCAATGGTCAATTATCTTATTGGCGAGTTGATACGTGTCACCGGCCTCTCCGGGACCGATCGATTTCTCGGCATGGCCTTCGGTGCTGCGCGAGGCGCGTTACTGGTGGTTGTGGCAGTCGGGCTGTTGAGCCTGGGACCAGTACAGCAGGATTCGTGGTGGCAGGAGTCTGTGCTCGTGCCAAAATTTCTATTAGTTGCAGATTGGTCCAAGAACCTCATTTTGGGGTGGAGCAGTCAGTGGCTGGCCAGCGGAATCAGCGTACCCGCTGATCTTCCGTTCAAGGAACACCTCTTGCCGGCCAAAACGCCTCAGTAAGCTGTGTTCAGTCAAGATTCATTAAGTAGGGGTTGCGTCGCATGTGTGGCATCGTCGGTATCGTCGGTAAGTCGAACGTCAATCAGGCGCTGTATGACGCGCTAACCGTCCTCCAGCACCGCGGCCAGGACGCTGCCGGTATTGTGACCAGCCACGACGGCCGGTTATTCCTGCGCAAGGACAATGGCCTGGTACGTGACGTGTTCCACCAGCGTCACATGCAGCGCCTGGTCGGGCACATGGGCATTGGCCATGTGCGTTACCCGACAGCGGGTAGCTCGACTTCGGCCGAAGCTCAACCGTTTTACGTCAACTCGCCTTACGGCATCACTCTGGCGCACAACGGTAACCTGACCAACGTTGAACAACTGGCCAAGGAGATTTACGAATCTGACCTGCGCCACGTCAACACCAGCTCCGACTCGGAAGTGCTGCTCAACGTGTTCGCCCACGAACTGGCCCAGCGCGGCAAGTTGCAGCCTACCGAAGAGGACGTGTTTGCCGCCGTGACTGACGTGCACAACCGTTGCGTGGGTGGTTATGCGGTAGTGGCCATGGTCACCGGTTATGGAATCGTCGGCTTCCGTGACCCGCACGGCATCCGTCCGATCGTATTCGGCCAGCGTCACACCGACGAAGGCGTCGAGTACATGATCGCTTCCGAAAGCGTGTCCCTGGACGTGCTGGGCTTTACCCTGATCCGCGACCTCGCGCCGGGCGAAGCGGTGTACATCACCGAAGATGGCAAACTGCACACCCGTCAGTGCGCCGTGGCACCGAAACTCACCCCGTGCATCTTCGAACACGTGTACCTGGCGCGTCCGGACTCGATCATCGACGGCGTTTCCGTGTACAAGGCGCGTCTGCGCATGGGCGAGAAGCTGGCCGAAAAGATCCTGCGCGAGCGTCCTGAGCACGACATTGACGTGGTCATCCCTATTCCGGACACCAGCCGCACCGCTGCGCTGGAACTGGCCAACCACCTGGGCGTCAAGTTCCGCGAAGGCTTCGTGAAAAACCGCTACATCGGCCGTACCTTCATCATGCCGGGCCAGGCGGCGCGCAAGAAGTCGGTGCGCCAGAAGCTCAACGCCATCGAGCTGGAGTTCCGCGGCAAGAACGTGATGCTGGTGGACGACTCCATCGTGCGCGGCACCACGTGCAAGCAGATCATCCAGATGGCCCGCGAAGCCGGTGCGAAGAACGTATACTTCTGTTCCGCGGCGCCTGCCGTACGTTATCCGAACGTGTATGGCATCGACATGCCAAGCGCTCACGAACTGATCGCCCACAACCGCACCACACAGGATGTGGCTGACCTGATCGGCGCCGACTGGCTGATCTACCAGGACCTGCCGGACCTGATCGAGGCTGTTGGCGGTGGCAAGATCAAGATCGACCAGTTCGACTGCGCCGTGTTCGACGGCAAATACGTGACCGGTGACGTCGATGAGGCCTACCTGAACAAGATCGAGCAGGCGCGTAACGACTCGTCGAAGATCAAGACCCAGGCGGTCAGCGCGATCATAGACCTGTACAACAACTGAGTAGACACCGGCCCTGAGGGGCCGGTTTTGTATCTTAAATAAAGAATCGAGTAAGGAGTGGCAGCATGAGTCAGGAATGGGATGCCGGTCGGTTGGACAGCGACCTCGATGGCGTAGCTTTCGATACCCTGGCTGTGCGCGCCGGCCAGCACCGTACGCCGGAAGGTGAGCACGGTGATCCGATGTTCTTCACCTCCAGCTATGTATTCCGCACCGCTGCGGATGCCGCCGCACGCTTTGCCGGCGAGGTGCCGGGCAATGTGTATTCGCGCTACACCAACCCGACTGTGCGTGCGTTCGAAGAGCGCATCGCGGCGCTGGAAGGTGCCGAGCAGGCCGTTGCCACGGCGACAGGCATGGCAGCGATCCTGGCAGTGGTGATGAGCCTTTGCAGCGCTGGCGACCATGTGTTGGTGTCGCGCAGTGTGTTCGGTTCGACCATCAGCCTGTTCGAGAAGTACTTCAAGCGCTTTGGTATCGAAGTGGACTACGTGCCCCTGGCGGATCTTTCCGGTTGGGATGCGGCGATCAAGGCCAATACCAAGCTGTTGTTCGTTGAATCGCCGTCCAACCCGTTGGCCGAATTGGTGGACATTGCCGCGTTGTCCGAAGTGGCTCACGCCAAGGGCGCGATGCTGGTGGTGGACAACTGCTTCTGCACCCCGGCACTGCAGCAGCCGCTGAAGTTAGGTGCGGACATCGTCGTGCATTCGGCTACCAAGTTCATCGACGGCCAAGGTCGTTGCATGGGCGGCGTGGTTGCTGGGCGCAGTGACCAGATGAAAGAAATCGTCGGCTTCCTGCGCACTGCTGGCCCGACCTTGAGCCCGTTCAATGCGTGGATCTTCCTCAAGGGCCTGGAAACCCTCAGCCTGCGCATGAAGGCCCATTGTGCCAACGCTCAGGCGCTGGCCGAGTGGCTGGAACGGCAGGAGGGTATCGAGAAAGTGCACTACGCCGGTCTCAAGAGCCATCCGCAACACGAACTGGCCCAGCGCCAGCAGCGTGGTTTCGGTGCCGTGGTGAGTTTTGAAGTGAAGGGCGGCAAAGAGGGGGCCTGGCGCTTTATCGATGCCACGCGACTGATCTCCATCACCGCCAACCTGGGTGACAGCAAGACCACCATTACGCACCCGAGCACCACTTCCCACGGGCGTCTGGCGCCGCAGGAGCGTGAAGCTGCCGGCATCCGTGACAGCCTGATCCGCATCGCGGTAGGCCTGGAAGATGTGGCCGACTTGCAGGCTGACCTGGCTCGCGGGCTGGCCGCCTTGTGATTGAGTGGTCCATGGAAGCAGCGGCGGCCAGCAATGGGCGCGTCGCGCTGGTGACCGGCGCAGCCCGAGGCATAGGCCTCGGGATTGCCGCCTGGTTGATCAGTGAGGGCTGGCAGGTGGTGTTGACCGACCTGGACCGTGAGCGCGGCTCCAAGGTGTCCAAGGTGCTCGGCGAGAATGCCTGGTTTATCACCATGGACGTGGCGGACGAAAAACAGGTCGCCCAGGGTGTCGCCGAGGTATTGGGTCAATTTGGGCGCCTGGATGCACTGGTGTGTAATGCAGCGGTCGCTGATCCGCGCAATATCACGCTGGAAAGCCTGGATCTGGCTTACTGGAATCGTGTGTTGGCGGTCAATCTCAGTGGGCCGATGTTGTTGGCCAAGCACTGTGCTCCTTATTTGCGCGCCCACGGCGGCGCCATCGTCAACCTGGCGTCGACCCGGGCCCGACAATCCGAGCCGGATACAGAGGCCTATGCGGCGAGCAAGGGCGGCCTGTTGGCCCTCACTCATGCATTGGCGATGAGCCTTGGGCCGGAAGTGCGGGTCAATGCGGTCAGTCCCGGCTGGATTGATGCGCGTGATCCTGCGGCGCGTCGTGCTGAGCCTTTGACCGATGCCGATCATGCCCAGCATCCGGCTGGTAGGGTCGGTACCGTGGAGGATGTCGCAGCGATGGTTGCGTGGTTGTTGTCGCGCCAAGCTGGTTTTGTCACCGGACAAGAGTTTGTGGTGGACGGCGGCATGAGCAAGAAGATGATTTACAGCGAGTAGGGCGGATAGTCGTCTTGAAGCAATTTTGTCTTTTTCAGAAAAACTTCAAGCAGGCTATTGACTTAGGTCCGCTACCTGCGTAAATTTCGCGGCCTCAACGAAGCAAAGGGTGATTAGCTCAGCTGGGAGAGCATCTGCCTTACAAGCAGAGGGTCGGCGGTTCGATCCCGTCATCACCCACCACTTCTTGAGAGTTTTACCTTCGGGTAAGACGCAACGTTAAAAGTTGCACCGACGCGCAGCGGTAGTTCAGTCGGTTAGAATACCGGCCTGTCACGCCGGGGGTCGCGGGTTCGAGTCCCGTCCGCTGCGCCATATTTTCCAGGCCTGACTCGTCAGGTTTGAGATTGAACAGCCAAGGTTGATCGATCAGATGTTTAAAGACGGTTGAGGGTTTACGTTCAACTGCTCAAGCGATACGCAGCGGTAGTTCAGTCGGTTAGAATACCGGCCTGTCACGCCGGGGGTCGCGGGTTCGAGTCCCGTCCGCTGCGCCATATCTGCCTCAAGGCCCACTGAACGCCTTGAAGCACAAAGAAAGCCACTGGCTACTTTGATCCGATAGCAAAGACCCTGGTCGAAAGACCGGGGTTTTTTGTGTCTGCGATTTGGTGCTGTAGTGAGCGGGGCAAGCCCGCTCACTACAAGTGTTCAAAAGCCCAGCTTATCCCGTAGACCGTAATACCAAGCCCCCAGTGCCGCGAACGGTGTGCGCAGCAGCTGCCCGCCTGGGAATGGGTAGTGCGGCAATCCGGCAAACGCATCAAAACGCTCTGCCTGGCCTCTCAATGCTTCCGCCAGCACCTTGCCTGCCAGGTGCGTGTACGTCACGCCATGTCCGCTGCAGCCTTGGGAGTAATAGATGTTGTCACCCAGGCGTCCCACTTGCGGCAAGCGCGATAGGGTCAGCAGGAAATTGCCGGTCCATGCGTAGTCGATCTTCACGTCCTTGAGCTGCGGGAAGGCCTTGAGCATTTTCGGGCGGATGATCGCCTCGATATTCGCCGGGTCCCGCGCGCCGTATACCACGCCGCCGCCGAAGATCAGGCGCTTGTCGCTGGTGAGGCGGTAGTAGTCCAGCAGGTAGTTGCAGTCTTCGACGCAGTAATCCTGCGGTAGCAGCGTCTTCGCCAGCTCATCGCCCAGGGGAGCGGTGGTGATCACTTGTGTGCCACACGGCATCGACTTGGCCGCCAACTCCGGCACCAGGTTGCCGAGGTAGGCGTTGCCTGCAACGATGATGAACTTGGCCCTGACCTTGCCCTCGGCGGTATGCACCACCGGGTTTGCGCCGCGTTCGATACGCACCGCGGCGGACTGTTCATAGATTGTGCCGCCCAGGGATTCCACGGCCGCCGCTTCACCCAGTGCCAGGTTGAGCGGGTGGATATGCCCGCCGCTCATGTCCAGCAGGCCGCCGACATAGTTATCACACGCCACCACTTCGCGGATGCGGCGTTCGTCCAGCAGTTCCAGCTGCTTATGGCCGTAGCGCTCCCACAGGCGCTTCTGTGACTCCAGGTGGCCCATGTGCTTGCTATTGAGCGCGGCGAATACGCCACCGTCCTTGAGGTCGCACTGGATTTGATACTTGGCGACTCGCTCGCGGATGATCTTGCCGCCTTCAAATGCCATGTCCCCCAGCAACTGCGCCTGCTTGGGACCGACGCTACGCTCGATCACGTCGATGTCACGGCTGTAGCTGTTGACGATCTGCCCGCCGTTGCGGCCGGACGCGCCAAAGCCCACCTTGGCGGCTTCCAGTACGGTCACGCGAAAACCGTTCTCCAGCAGGAACAATGCGCTGGAGAGGCCGGTGTAGCCGGCACCAATCACACACACATCAGTTTCGACCTCGCCTTGGAGTGCCGGACGAGGCGGCACCGAATTCGCGGAAGCGGCGTAATACGACTGGGGGTAGGGGGTGTTCGCCATCCTGGAACCTCTGTTTTATATTTTTTACGAGTGCCCCGATCCTACCTGAGTTGAAAATTGCCTGCCAGCCACCCGAAAATCACGGGTGTACCCGCAGCAAATAAAAAATTCGCATATTCATAGGGTTAGCTGCAAAAAAGATGTTGACACCCCTTCGGAATTCCGTAGAATGCCGCCTCACAGCAGGCACGTAGCTCAGTTGGTTAGAGCACCACCTTGACATGGTGGGGGTCGTTGGTTCGAGTCCAATCGCGCCTACCAAACAAAATCCGCTCTGCTGGGCGGTCTAGAAGGGCTCACCGAAAGGTGGGCCCTTTTTTGTTGTCTGGAATTTTTCCTGCGGAAATATCCGCGTATCTCTAAAGTATCCATCTGCCAGGCCGATGCAGTGGGTACTTTCTCGCCATCGGACATCTGGCATGCTTATCAACACTAGCGGTCTCGCCTCCCTACCAAGTCTTGCAAGCGTTGCCAGCCCGACAGATGCCACGAGCAGCAATAGCGCAGCCAAGGCCAGTACGAGCAGCACTGGCGGCCTGACTGTCGATATGAAAGCGGGTTCGCAAAGTGCTGCTGGTGCAGGCGGCACGGGGACTGCTGCATCAAGTTCGGATGATTCCGATACGGTCAAAGAGTTGAAGAAGCAGATCGAGCAGTTGCAAAAGCAGCTTCAAGAGCAGCAACAGGCCTTGCAAGACGTACAGTCCAGCAACCAGAGTGAAGATGCTAAAGCAGCAGCCGTTGCTGCGGCACAAACACAGATTGCAGCGACTGCAGCGGCCTTGCAGACGGCGACTTCCGCGCTGCTGCAAGCCCTCACTCAGGAGGGTGGCAGTACGTCGGGTTCAATGGTCAGCACCACGGCCTGAGTGCACGGAGCGTGTGCTGATGTGTTCAAGCGCGCGTCAGCACACTTTCACCCGCACCTGTCGGCAGCCGATATACATCCACCAGCGCCAATATCCCCAGTAGCGCTACTCCGATAAACGCTACTCGAAAATCCCCGGCCTGGGCATGGACCTCATGCCCCTGCACTGTCATTGATGCACGCAGCAAGAGCGCCGCGACTGTCACGCCCATTCCCATGGCCAGTTGGAACGACATGCTGAACAGTGCCGAAGCCTCGCTCATGCGTGCTTTGGGTACGTCTGCAAAGCCAATTGAGTTGTAGCAAGTGAACTGCATCGAGCGTGACAAGCCGCCCACGAACAGTAACGCCGCAATCAGGGCAAACGGTGTCTGCGCGGTGAAAAGCGCGCAGGCCGCGATCGACACCACGCCGATCATCCCATTCACTAGCAGCACCTTGCGAAAACCGTAGCGCTGCATGATGGCTGTAGTGAAGGGTTTCATCGCCAGGTTGCCGGCGAATACTGCCAGTACCAACAATCCCGCATCCACCGGTGATAAGCCAAAGGCGACTTGAAACAGCAGCGGTAGCAGGAACGGCAGTGCGCTGATGGCCAAGCGGAACAGTGAGCCACCGTAGATGCTGACTTTAAAGGTATTGATCGACAGGGTTTCCAGCGGCAGCAATGGGTTGGCGTAGTGTCGACAGTGATGCACAGCCCACACAGCCAGTAATATCCCTGCTGACACCAATCCTATGCCCGGGAGAAGCCTTTCACCGGACTGGCTGCCCAGCCACTCCAGCCCGCCAAGCAGTGCCACGCACGCACCCGCCAGCAGCACGAAACCTTTTGCGTCGAACTTGCGCACACTGGCTTCGCGGCCCTCAGGAACCAGCCATAGTGCAGCGGCCAGTGCCAGTGCGCCGAGCGGCAGGTTCACATAGAAGATCCAGGGCCATGATGCATGGGTCACGATCAACCCTCCGGCCAATGGCCCAAGGATCGGCGCCACCAGGCCTGGCCAAGTGATGATTGCGATCATCTTTACCAAGTCTTTTTTATCGGTATTGCGCAGTACCGCCAGCCGCCCTACAGGCACCATCAACGCGCCGCCTATACCTTGCAGGACGCGGGCAAAGACGAACATCTCAAGACTCTGGCTCAGCCCGCAGAGCAGCGAGGCGAAGGTGAATACGACGATCGCGCCGGCAAAGACCCGGCGCGCACCGAAGCGATCGGCGATCCAGCTGGAGAGGGGTATGAAGATCGCTACGGCAAGGATATAGGCGGTGATACCGATGTTCATGTCGACCGGTGTCACGCCGAAGGCCGCGGCCATGGTCGGCAACGCTGTGGCGATGACCGTGGCGTCCAGGTTCTCCATGAAGAAAGTGACGGCGACGACCAAGGCAATCAGGCGGGCTTGTACGCTCAGGGTGGTATCGGAAACAGGTGGGGTGGGAGAAGTCACCGGTGCAGCCCCTTGTTCAGTAAAGGTTGGCCATGGCCGGCGTGCGTTCTAACCAGCGCTTCCATACCAGGCTTGAAGCAGCATAAGTTCAACCACCGCCACCAACAGCAAAAACATCACGAATCCGAATGAAAACACGCGTTTTCGCCGTGGTGGGGTGTAGTAGGTGCTGAGATCGAGCAGGTTGAACACCAGGCCAATCAGTTTCCAGATGAACTCAAGAAATTCGCTCAAGGTGGTTTTTTACTTAGCCTTGGCGCTTTTGATGTCGCTGATCATCTGCTTGGCAATGGCCTGTACCTGTTTTTGCGTCATGGCTGACGCAACGCCCTCCCAAGCCGACGACGACGTATCGTAGGTCCGCGAGCCGATTGGCGTACCGGATTTCAGGTCGGAATAGTCGGCACGGGAAAATACCCAGGCGTTACCCACCAGCGCACCGGCGACGTAGCGCGAGCCCGGTTCTATGTAGCGGAACTTGCTGACGTTGATATTGATGCCCACGCCGTCTTGACCAGTTGGGGTCACCGAAGGGCTTTCTGTGACATTGAATCCAGCCTGTCGAGCTTCGACTTGAAGTGCGTTATTCCAGTCACGCTTGAGCAAGTTCCAATCCGGGTTTTGCTCGACCTGGCCTTCGCCCTTGATGCTGACCACCAGGTTCTGTTTGGCGGATTCCGGGATCGCCAGTGCGGCGCTGCCACCGCTTTTGACCTTGGCAGCACAGCCGCCGAGCATGGACAGTGCGACGGCACAGGAGAGGGCGATCAAGACCTTTTTGGTTTTCATTGAGTTTCCATATCCACAACAGTGGTGAAAGAGGCGGTAGCCCAGTGAGCGGGCGGCGATACGATGCGTGAATCCCTCGCGGTCTGTCCACATCTTGTTACGTGTTGGCGTCAATCACCCACAAGAATTATTGGTCTGCAGCAACAATTTTTCTTGTTGGACACCTTTCGCCCCAGGCAGCAAAGTTGCCGCCACTGACGCTCGACCTTCCGGGTCAACAATAAAAAACCGAGCCGACTGCACGCCACTTTCCTGCTGTGAACCCTTTGTTCACATCCTGCTTTCATGGCGCCGCAGCGCGCATTTAAGGACCTTACCGCCATGCAAACTGTTGTGAACTTATGGCCGTTGATCGGCGTACTTGTCATCGTGGTTGGCTTTGTCTTGCGCTTCAATCCGCTGCTGGTGGTGACCGCGGCCGCGATCGCTACCGGGCTTGCCGCCCATTTTCCGCTGGAGAAAATTCTTGCCACCATGGGCGATGGTTTCCTTCAGACCCGCGCCCTGCAATTGATTCTGTTGTTGCCCCTGGCGGTCATTGGCCTGCTGGAGCGCCACGGGTTGCGCCTGCATGCGCAGAACTGGATCGCACGGTTCGAACGCGCCACGGTCGGGCGCTTGTTGATCATCTACCTGTTTGTACGTGAATCCACAGCAGCGATGGGTTTGACTAGCTTGGGCGGGCACCCGCAGATGGTACGCCCGCTGCTGGCGCCGATGGCTGAGGGGGCGGCAGAAAAACGCTACGGCAAACTGCCGGACAAGCTGCGCCATAAGGTACTCGCGATGTGCGCCGCGACTGACAATGTCGGGCTGTTTTTTGGCGAAGACATCTTTGTTGCCTTCGGTGCGATTGCGTTGATGCACACTTTCCTGCTCGGGTCGGGAATCGATGTCGAACCGCTGCATATTGCGGTGTGGGGCATTCCGACAGCGATCTGCGCGTTTATCATTCATGCGATCCGGCTCCATCGGTTTGACCGAAAGCTCACCCGTGAACTGACGCCCGTCACCACGCCAGTGGAGCCCGCGCAATGATCATCTCCATTCAATATCTTTACTGGCTGGCCGGTGTCCTGTTGTTGATTACCGCAGGCATGATCCTGATCGACCGAACCCATCCCAAACGCTGCTCCAGTGCCCTGTTCTGGCTGCTGTTTGCCATTCCATTTCTGGTGGGTGAACGCTTGCCGTCGGTGGCTATCGGCGCAGGCTTGGTAGTAATGGCGTTGATCGCGGGCATGGGAGGTGTGGGGCGCGGCCAGCATGCGCAGTTGCATGACAAAGCCTCCCGCGCCAGTGCCGGTCGCCTTAGGCACAAGTTGTTTATCCCGGCACTGGCCATCCCCCTGACCACAGTGATCGGCTCCGTCGTGCTTAAACACGCGGAAGTTGGCGGCGTGCCGCTGCTGGACCCGAAAAATACCACCTTCGTCTCCCTGGGAATCGGCTGCCTGATTGCGCTTGGCTTGGCCTGCTGGCTGACCCGTGATACGCCCGTGCAGGCGCTTCGTGAATCGCGCCGCCTTACCGAAGCCTTGGGTTGGGCCATGGTGCTGCCGCAGATGCTGGCGATGCTTGGGTTGCTGTTCAATGAAGCAGGCGTGGGTACGGCGGTCGCCCATGTGACCACCACTTACATCAACCTGGATTTCAAGTTGGTAGCGGTGATGGTCTACGTGCTGGGCATGGCGCTGTTCACGATGATCATGGGTAATGGCTTTGCTGCTTTCCCGGTGATGACCGGTGGTGTCGGCGTGCCGGTGCTGGTCGGCATCTACGGTGGTAACCCGGCGGTGATGGCGGCGATCGGTATGTTCTCCGGCTACTGCGGAACCCTGATGACCCCGATGGCTGCCAACTACAATATCGTGCCGGCGGCGTTGCTGGAGTTGCCGGACAAGAACGCAGTGATCAAGGCTCAGATTCCCACGGCATTAATGATGCTGGTCGTGAACATCGTGCTGCTTTACCTGTTGATGTAGGGCTGTATTCCAGAAGGAGGCGAATACGCCTGCGGCGACACTCAGGTCGCCAGCAAGCGAGTGAGCCCGAAGGTGATGGCGCAGGCCAAGCCCGTCATTGCGAACGCCGTTGCTACGTACCACTTGATGAGATTCAATTCAGTGGTAGCAAGGTCCGCTCGGGTAGCGAAGTGTTTTTCAATGGAGTCTGTCTTGCTCGAAACGGCGAATAGCTTCTCTTTCATTTCAGCTAGCCTCTTTTCCAGTAGGCCCAGGCGCTTTTCCAGGCCTGAGCCTCCGTCGTTACCTCCACCGCTTCTACCTTGAACCGGGATGCTCAGCGTGTTCGCCCCGCCAAATCGATACTGTTTCTTCTCCAAAGCATGTCACCTGTTTCAAACACTGTGAGATTGCACTTGGGAAGCAAGAATAGTGGGAGTTTAGTCGAGTGGTGACAGGTAAATTTTTGCAAAATACCACCGGGTGTCTCGCGCGTGCTTTTCAGTCCTCCTGTCGTGGGAAGTACAACTCAAAACACGTCATTCCTGCCTCACTGCTCACGCTGTAGCGCCCGTTATGTAGCTGCATGATGGTCGCCACAATCGACAGGCCCAACCCATTGGACTGGGCCGAACGCTCCCGCGATTGATCCACCCGGTAAAACCGTTCGAACAACCGCGGTAAGTGCTCGGCCGCGATGGTTTCACCGCTGTTGCTGATCCGCAGCTTGATGCCTTCGGTATCTGGAGCCGCCTCTATCAACAATTCGGAGTTGGGTGCGCCGTATTTGATGGCGTTGGCACATAGGTTGGCCAGCGCCCGGCGCAGCAACATCGGTTCGGCCCAGATCACACCTTCGCCCTTGGCGATAATGCGAATATCCACATCACTCGCCAGGCCTTCGAAGTAGTCGGCAATGCGTTTTACTTCATCCACCGCGCTGAGCGCCTGGCGTTGTCGCAAGGCACTGGCTGGGTCGGTGCGGGCCAGGAACAACATGTTGTCGAGCATCCGCGCCAGGCGCTCAAGCTCTTCGACATTCGACGCCAGCAGATGTTGGTAGCTTTCGATGCTGCGGCTTTGTTGCAGTGCGACCTGGGTCTCGCCCAACAGGTTGTTGATCGGCGTGCGTAGTTCGTGGGCCATATCGGTGGACACTTGACCCAGTTGCACAAAACCCTTGGCCAGGCGCTCAAGCATGGTGTTGAAGGCGTCGATCATCGGCAGCAGTTCTTTTGGCGCGCCATGGCTGTCGAGGCGTTCGGCAAGGTTGCCAACACCAATCCCTTGGGCATGCTCGGCCAGGCGTCGCAACGGTAGCAGCCCGCGATGCACCAGCAGGTAGCCAACAAGCGCCAGGATGATCGCAGCGATGCTTGCCAGGATATAAACGCTTAACCGGTAGCTGGCGAGTACGGCGGTGCGCTCGGTCATCAGGCGCCCCGTAGTGACTTGCAGGCTGCCCAGGTCTCCAGAGTCGATGGAGGCAGACACTGTGGAGAAGGGAACGCCATTCACGCCGGGTAGATGGTGCACATCGGCGAGTATCAATTCGTGGTCTTTTGGTACGGGAGTTATAGACGGCAATTCGATGTTGCCTGGGTTGACCAGCAGCAGCGGCTTTTGCCCCGGGGTGGCGATGCTTAGAACTGACTCGCGGTTGCCGAGCATGTTCTGGAACAGCTCCGGCTTGGTCTTGATCAAGTCCAGGGTGTTGCTGTCGTTGAGCAGGTTTCGCAGTTGATTCACGCGAGTGATCAGCGCTGCATCGTCACGCATGACCAACTCTCGCTCCAGCTCGCGATAAAGCGCCACGCCCAAGGTAGCCAGCAATGCAAAGGCGAGCAGGGCGAAGATCAGCGCCAGGCGCAGGGTCAGGGAGTGAGGGCGGCGATTGTTCATGGTTGTGTGTCGAAGCGATAGCCGATACCGCGCACGCTGTGGATCAGCTTGAGTTGGAACGGATCGTCGATTTTCAGGCGCAGGCGCCGTACGGCTACGTCGACCACGTTGGTGTCGCTGTCGAAGTTCATGTCCCACACCCGGGAGGCGATCATCGAGCGTGACAGAACCTGGTCCTGGTGGGTGGCGAACAGATGCAGCAGGGCAAATTCCTTATTGGTCAGGGTGATTCGTGTGCCGCCGCGAGAGACGCGACGTTTCAATACGTCGATTTGCAGGTCGGCGATCTGCAGTTGTTCTTCCTCCCGGCTCGGGCCACGGCGGGTGAGGGTGCGCAGGCGCGCCACCAGTTCGGCGAAGGAGAAGGGTTTGATCAGGTAGTCGTCGGCGCCGAGCTCGAGGCCCTTGATGCGGTCGGAAATATCATCGCGGGCCGTTAGAAAAAGTACCGGGGTGTCCGCTTCTTTGCGCAGTCGGCGCAGCACTTCCCAACCGTCCATTTTCGGCATCATCACATCCAGCACGATCACATCGAACGAGGTTTCCAGCGCCTGGTGCAGACCGTCCACGCCATCGCGGGCAAGGGTTACGGAATAGCCCAGTTCTTGCAGGCCGTTGAGCAGGTAGTTACCGGCCTTGGGTTCGTCTTCGACTACGAGGATGTTCATGGGAAATGCCCTGTTTCAATGCGTGGCGCAAGTGTAGTCCGATCAGTTGTCACTGGGGCAGCCGATAGCCTGTACCTGGTAATCCATCACGTGTTCGCGATTTTGGTGATCCAGATAATCGAGTCGCGCGGGCACGATGCCGCATTGGCCGTAGGTGTCGGTGCTGGACAGTACTTTGGCGACGTCCAGATGCACGAAGAAGCCGACTTTGTCGTGGATCACGTTGGGCGCATCGGCGGCAAACACAGAGCCGGTGACGAGCAAGGCGGCGAAGCCGAACATAAACAGTTTCATGGCGATCTCTCTCTTTAAGGGGGGGCTGCCAGGTCGTGGCAGTAGATTCACAGTAACCAGGCGACCCAAACAGCCCGCCAACAGGACGATGACAAGTTTGTAATAAAGGGCTTAAGGCTGGCGGCCGGAGGCTTCGAGGATCAGGTCGGTGATTTCCTTGGCGTGGGACACCAACGACAAATGGCTCGACGGCAACTCGAGGGTGGTGGCGTTCATGCGTTTGGCAAGAAAACGCTCCAGGTCCGGGTTGATGGTCTGGTCGTTCGTCGACACGGCGTACCAGGACGGCTTGGTGTGCCAGGCGGCATTTACGGTGCGGCCGCTGAACAGCGTTTTTGTGATCGGCTGCTGTACGGCGTATAGCTCCAGGGCTTTGGCGTGGGGCACGTCGGCTGCGAAGTATTTGAGGAACGCGTCCTGGCTGAGCGTGAGGTAGCCGTCGTGATCTACCACGCCAGACCGCACGGGCATGGTCGGGTACTGGGCGGAGAGGGCGACAAAATCTTCGTTCGCGTCCGGTGCGCGGGCGGCCACGTATACCAATGAGCTGACTTTCGGGTTGACCCCAGCGTCGCTTACCACGGTGCCTGCGTAGGAATGGCCGACCAGCACGGTAGGACCGTCCTGTTGATCTAGCACGCGATTGGTAGCGGCAACATCGTCGGCTACTGAGGTCAGCGGGTTTTGTACGGCGGTGACGTGCAGGCCGGCAGCCTGGAGGCGGGTAATCACCTCGGACCAGCTTGAACCGTCGGCCCAGGAGCCGTGCACCAGTACCACGTTGTTGGCCTTGACTGGCGCGACGGTGCCGGCCATGGCGGTGCCGGTGCCCAGCATCAACAGGCTGGCGGCAATCAGGCAGAGTTTGCTTGCAGGCTTCATCAGGTGGACCCTTCTTCATCGGTAGGAAGTGACGTCAGCTGTTGTGGCTGACTGACGACTCCACTGTATGAAGCGAGGGGGGCGGCAAGCCTTACCGGCTCATTACAAAACTGTAATGCGAGGCTGGTGCGTTGGTAGCGTTTACAAGACTCAAGGTGATCCGTAGATTGCGTCGGGACGTTTATTTGTTTCAGCCCACGAGGAAGTTACGCAGTGTCCACCCGAGGTTCAGCCGTATTCGCCCGACAGTATCGCGCCTTCCTGTTCGACATGGACGGAACCCTGCTCAACTCCATCGCCGCCGCCGAGCGTGTGTGGGGCATTTGGGCTGAACGCCACGGCTTGGATGTGCCCGCGTTCCTGGCGACCATTCATGGTGCTCGCGCGATTGATACCATCACTCGCCAGGCATTGCCTGGCATTGACTCCGAGGTGGAGGCGCAGTGGATTACGGAGGCGGAAATCAATGATGTCGAAGGCGTCGTGGCGATTCCCGGCGCTGTTGCGTTTCTGAAGGGGCTGCCCGGGGATCAGTGGGCACTGGTCACATCCGCGCCCAGGGAGCTGGCGTTGCGGCGACTGCAAGCGGCAGGTATCGCGCCCCCTGCGGTGCTGGTAACCGCTGAAGATGTGGCCATCGGCAAGCCGAACCCGGCCTGTTATGTGCTTGGCGCCCAGCGTCTGGATGTACCGGTGCAGGACTGCCTGGTATTCGAGGACGCGACGGTAGGCATTCGAGCGGGAGAGGCGGCAGGAGCGGATGTGATGGTGGTGACGTCGACGCATCACGTATCGATGGTGACGGAGCATCCGTCAATCGCAGACTATGAGCAATGGCGGGTGCAGCGCAACGCTGACGGATTGTTGAGTTTGCTGGGCGTGACAGGCTGAAGTGAAAAGGTCGAATCTGTCATGGGTCTCGACCTTGTTCACAAGGCGCTGGGCCCTGTGAAGGCTGCAATCGGCTGCTTCGAATACCTTGGCGTGAAAGCACCATTTCCCTGAGTAGCTCATTGGCCAGCCGTGCAATCGCTTCGGCACCTCGATAGTGCGCCCGTACTATTCCAGTGATTGCGAAATGGTCGGTTTCGGGGCCGCTCAAGACTGCCGAAAGGGTGCCGTCGGCGTGCAGCGTGCACGTGACGTTGTAGCTGGGCAGGCGCGCTGCCAGTGCAGCTTCGATTTGGGATTTAGTCAGGGTATCCATCTACTTCAGCGCCTTTCGGTGACTATGCAAGCCAAAGCATAGGTCTTGTAGGGCGCCTGTAAATGCCGGCGATCAGATCGCAAAAAAACAGAGCATCAGCGTGGAGTTTTCTGATCGGAGTGTTGGCACAATTTGCGTTGCACCACCTGCTGGATGGGCTTGAGACAGAACATAAACAGGTAGCCGCCCAGCAGCAGCGCCAGGTCGAACCAGGAATGGGAGTCGCTGGCGTCGCCGCCCTCGATTTCAAGCCACAGGGCATATTCGAGCCCGACGAAAGACAGCCCGATCACCAGGGTAATTGCCCAGGATCTTGAGGTAAATGGTTGTGCAGTGGTAGGCATCATCGACGTGCTCCTGAGCGCACACGGATGGCAAGGTGTGGGTCAGAAGATTCGGCTATGGATGACGCAACAAGTTCCAGGCGAGAAGACAGTTTCATCTTGGAGCAAAGATGAACCCATAGTCCTCTCAGGCACCGCAGGAGCAGTTCGAAGGGGTTTTCGCCAGCCGTCACAGAACGAAAGGGCTGGCTACTGAGGTCGCTTCAAGGCGTCTGGTTTTTGTCCGGGGCAGTCAGCCCGGCCTGGATGCGCTGGTAGATTTCCTCGCGATGCACGGCAACATCCTTGGGTGCGTTGATGCCGATTCGTACTTGCTGGCCGCTGACGCCCAGGATGGTGATCGTGATGTCATCACCGATGTTTATGCTTTCACCGACTTTTCGGGTGAGTATAAGCATGGACTTCTCCTTGATTACTTTGAAGGACACATGTTTCAGACAGGGCAAGTGTCGGATGTGCGTAGCTTACTGCGAAGCGCTTCCCTGTGACTGCCTCTTTTAGGACGCATAGAGGCGACATTAATTCCCATGGCGGCATCATACAGGTCTGGGATACATCATTCGCATTGTTTAAGCCAACGTTTATGACGGCCAGAATAGACAGTGAATGATAAAGTCGCCTCTTTATCTTTAAAGGAGCAGGGCAGTGCGTAAAGTAGCGATAGCAATTGCGGTGTTGGCATTGGCCGGTTGCGGTGAAGGCAAAAGCGTCGATGCGCCCAAGGCCAAGCCTGCCGTGACCGAAAGCCAGCCACAAACCGGCGCGATTGCCGCTAAGGAATGGGACCTGCGAGTCGGCCCGCCGGACCACAAGCTGCAGGCGATTACCGACCTGACCGCCTGGTTGCTGGAACATGGTTTTAATTTTTATATCGTGAAAGTCGACGGCAAGGACGACGTGCTGTTGGGCCCATTCGCCACCAGGGCAGAAGCCGAGGCCAAGCAAGCACTGCTTGCCGAAAAGCTCGCCCGGGCCAAGAAAACCGATACCGAGTCTGAGATCATCGAACACAAGGCTTCGCAGTAACCAGAAGGCGGGGCGAGAGCCCCGCCCAGGTTCAACCGCAGGCCTTGAGGTTCACGGGGCCGACAAACTCGTTACCGCGGCCCATCACGCAGGCGACCGTCTGGTTACGCTGGCGTTCCCAGGTTTGTACCGGGTAGGTTTTGTTCCAGGCTTCGTACAGCTGGCGGTCCTGTTTCGATAGGCGCAGTCCGTACTGCTTGCTCATATAGAAGTAGGTGCGGGCGATCATCCCCCGAATGGACGGGCGTGGCATGACCTTCTTGGCCTTGAAGTCCACCTGGGTCAGGCACGAACCGTACTGCCCGCTTTGCACTGGCAGCCAGCCAAAACTGAAATTGTTACGGTCGCCGTTGATATCCCCAATGCTGGGCACCAGGTTGTGCAAGTCGGCTTCGGCGCGCTTGAAAGCCTCGTCATTGCGCGTGCAGTTCTTGCGCCCGCCGTTCTGCCAACACTGGCGCTGATGCCCGATCTGCCAGGCCGGAACGATGTGCTCCCATTCGATTCGTGCCGCACGGTTGGCGTTCTTACGTGGGATGTAGCCGCAGGCTTTCAGGTCCACACGGTTGCCGGTGTACTTGCAACCGCAATAGAACTCGGTGGATTGTGGGGCGTAGAGTTTCCAGGCGACTTTCTTGGCTTCGCTGAACGTCCGAGGTGCCTGGGCATGGGCAGTAACGGCAAAAAACAGGCAGCACATAGCAATAAAACGGGCACTCATTAAATCAATCTTCCTTCGGTACAACCCAGAAAATCTGCACGCCGCCGTCGTCCCGATAGGCAAGGGTGACGTTGTCGTTTTCCGCGATTTCTTCCAACAAGCGTTCCCACTCATCTTCAGGTTCTTCCGGCAAGCGGAAGATCAAGGCTGCCTTGGCTTTTTGGGCGTTGGTGGAATTGATGATCTTTTGCACACGGATGGCCAGGCGCTGGTAGGCGTCCGGCGGGGTTGGCGCTGCGGAAGAGGACTTTGCCACGGAGTGTTCCTTAATTAGCTGTACGTGCACACAGTATTTAACTGTAAGCAATTTCGCAACTGCTTAGACTTCAAGAAGTTCTTCTGACAGCGTTCAAGGCGGCTTGGTGTAGGACGGGGATGTTTTTATCGCGGGGATTTGCGGAGGTGCAGGGGCGGTTAAGCCACCCCTGCCGTAGCATTTTCGAGAATCAGTATTCCCAGAAAATACGTTGCAGCTCTTTGCTGTCCTGGGTCTTGGTCAGGGCGACCATGGCCAGGATGCGGGCTTTTTGCGGGTTCAGGTCTAGCGCTGCAACCCAGTCGTACTTGTCATCAGGCTGTTCTGCGTTGCGCAGGACCATACCGCCGGCATTGACGTGGGAGGAGCGAATGATCTGTACGCCTTGTTTGCGCAGTTCAACCAGTGCCGGTACCACTTTGGACGACACTGAGCCGTTACCGGTACCCGCGTGGATAATGGCTTTTGCGCCAGCCTGGGCCAGGGCTTTGTAGGCGGTGTCGCTCACGTTGCCATAGCCGTAGGCAATTTCAACATCGGGCAGGCTCTTGATGTTCTTGATATCGAACTCCGAGTCCATGGTGTGGCGCTTGGCTGGCAGGCGGAACCAGTAGGATTTGCCCTCAACCACCATGCCCAGCGGACCCCAAGGGCTCTTGAAGGCTTCGGTCTTGATGTTGATCATCTTGCTGACGTCGCGACCCGATTGGATCTCGTCGTTCATGGTCACCAGCACGCCTTTGCCGCGCGCATCTTTGCTACCGGCCACGGCTACAGCGTTGTACAGGTTGAGCATGCCGTCCGCCGACATGGCGGTGCCCGGACGCATGGAGCCAACCACGACGATTGGCTTGTCGGTTTTTTCCACCAGGTTCAGGAAGTAGGCGGTTTCTTCCAGGGTGTCAGTACCGTGGGTAATCACGATGCCGTCCACGTCCTTGCTGTCGGCCAGTTCGGCGACACGACGACCCAGTTGCAGCAGGTTTTCGTTGGTGATGCTTTCGGACGCAATTTGCATCACTTGCTCGCCGCGCACATTGGCGATCTGGCTAAGCTCAGGAACACCGGCGATCAATTGCTCGATGCCAACCTTGGCTGCCTGGTAGGTGGCGCTGTTGGCGGCGCTGGCGCCAGCGCCGGCGATGGTGCCGCCGGTGGCGAGGATCACCACGTTGGACAGTTTGGTCTTGGTTTCAGCTTCCTTTGCCTGGGCGGCAACGGGGAACAGCAGCAGGAGGGCCAATGCGCCCGGAACAATGTTCTTCAGTGCAGATTTCATTATTTTTCTCTCTGGTTTTTGATGAGTGCTGTAGCAGGTTCATCTAGAACACCTGGGCAGTTCTGAATGCCACAAGGTGATGGGTTAGAGCAGGATCTGTACCAAGCTCCCTCATGTAGTAAATTAAATATAAGTTATTGTTTATATGGATTATTTTTTTTGATTTTTGACAGGGTTGGTCTGATGGCTGTCCGGCTTTCCGAACATCGGGAGGTATCGTGTTCGGTTGTCCGAAAAGGCTCGTGGGCTAAGCCAGACTGCCGCGTAGCAGCGCTGTCATTACATGTCGTTTTAGACAACGATCGGGCGATTGGGATGTTTAACGATACCCATCGCAGGGAAGAGGGCAGGGGTTAGAGGGCTCGGATGAAAGGCCGTTTTCTACCGTTGACAAATCCCGACAAGGTTCTCATAGTTTCAGTAACGCAAACGTTTGCGAGATGTTTCGCAGCAAGCGTTGCTCACAATAATCATAAGATCGGAGTGAACCCATGAAGCTGCCATTCGCTGGACGTCTTCTTGCTGTCGCTGTGCTTGCTGCCGCATCCGCTGCCCTGCCTCTCTCTTCCGCATTCGCTGATGACGCCGCCAAACCCAAGGTCGGCCTGGTCATGAAATCCCTCGCCAACGAATTTTTCGTGACCATGCAAGACGGCGCCAAGGAATACCAGAAAGCCCACGCTGCCGACTTCGACATGATCACCAACGGGATCAAGAACGAAACCGACACCAGCGCCCAGATTGATATCGTGAATCAGATGATTCTTTCGAAAGTGAACGCCATCGTGATCGCCCCCGCTGACTCCAAGGCGCTGGTCACTGTGCTCAAGAAGGCTTCCGATGCCGGTATCAAGGTGGTCAACATCGACAACCGCCTGGACCCGGACGTGCTGAAAAGCAAAAACCTCGATATCCCCTTCGTTGGCCCCGACAACCGCAAAGGCTCCAAATTGGTGGGCGACTACCTGGCCAAGCAACTGGCTGCGGGTGACAAAGTCGGCATTATCGAAGGCGTCCCCACCACCACCAATGCCCAGCAACGCACCGCAGGCTACAAAGATGCGATGGACGCAGCAGGCATGAAGATCGTTTCTACCCAATCCGGTAACTGGGAAATCGACCAGGGTCAGAAGGTAGCCTCTGCCATGTTGAGCGAGTACCCGGACCTCAAGGCGCTGTTGGCCGGTAACGACAACATGGCGTTGGGCGCTGTTTCCGCCGTGCGTGCGGCTGGCAAGGCCGGCAAGGTATTGGTAGTGGGCTACGACAACATCGAAGCCATCAAGCCGATGCTGCAGGACGGCCGCGTGCTGGCTACCGCCGACCAGGCGGCTGCCCAGCAAGCTGTATTCGGTATCCAGAATGCGCTCAAGCTGGTCAAGGGTGAGAAAGTCGACTCCAAGGATGGCGTGATCGAAACCCCGGTCGAGCTCGTCCTCAAGAAGTAATCCTGGCGGCACCCAACAGCGTCCGCTCGTCCTGAGCGGGCGCCTGGAGATTTTCCTATGTCATCTTCCGCCCCGAACGCTGTCCTCTCGGTCAGCGGTATCGGTAAGACCTACGCCCAGCCGGTGCTGTCCGACATCACCCTGACGCTCAATCGCGGCGAAGTGCTGGCGCTGACCGGTGAGAACGGTGCAGGCAAAAGCACCTTGTCGAAAATTATCGGCGGGCTGGTCACTCCGACCACCGGGCACATGCAATTCAACGGTCAGGACTACCGCCCTGGCAGCCGCACTCAGGCTGAAGAGCTGGGTGTGCGCATGGTCATGCAAGAGCTCAACCTGCTGCCGACGCTGACCGTGGCCGAAAACCTGTTCCTGGACAACCTGCCAAGCCACTGTGGCTGGATCAGCCGCAAGCAACTGCGCAAGGCCGCAATCGAGGCCATGGCCCAAGTCGGCTTGGACGCGATTGACCCGGACACGCTGGTCGGCAGCCTTGGTATCGGTCATCAGCAAATGGTCGAGATCGCCCGCAACCTGATCGGCGATTGCCATGTGCTGATTCTCGATGAGCCCACGGCCATGTTGACGGCCCGTGAAGTCGAAATGCTGTTTGAACAAATCACCCGCTTGCAGGCCCGGGGCGTGGCGATCATTTATATTTCGCACCGGCTGGAAGAGCTGTCCCGTGTCGCCCAACGCATTGCGGTCCTGCGTGACGGCAAATTGGTCTGCGTCGAGCCGATGGCCAACTACAACAGCGAGCAGTTGGTGACCTTGATGGTCGGCCGCGAGCTGGGTGAACAGATTGACTTGGGCCCGCGCACAATCGGCGGCCCGGCCCTGACGGTGAAAGGCCTGACCCGCTCCGACAAGGTCCGCGATGTGTCCTTTGAGGTTCGCGCAGGCGAGATCTACGGTATCTCCGGGCTGATCGGCGCTGGCCGGACTGAACTGTTGCGCCTGATCTTCGGCGCCGACCTGGCTGACAGCGGTACCGTCGCGCTAGGTTCGCCAGCCCAGGTGGTGAGCATCCGCTCGCCAGTGGACGCGGTGGGCCATGGCATCGCACTGATTACCGAGGATCGCAAGGGTGAAGGCCTGCTGCTGACCCAGTCCATCAGCGCCAACATCGCGCTAGGCAACATGCCGGAAATCTCCGGCGGCGGGGTGGTCAATGGCAGCGACGAAACCGCCTTGGCCAAACGCCAGATCGATGCCATGCGTATCCGCAGTTCCGGTCCGGCGCAATTGGTTTCCGAGCTGTCCGGCGGCAACCAGCAGAAGGTCGTGATCGGCCGTTGGCTGGAGCGCGATTGCTCGGTGATGCTGTTCGATGAGCCCACCCGTGGGATCGACGTCGGTGCCAAGTTCGATATTTATGCCTTGCTCGGCGAATTGACACGCCAGGGCAAAGCACTGGTGGTGGTGTCCAGCGACCTGCGTGAACTCATGCTGATCTGCGACCGCATCGGTGTGTTGTCCGCCGGACGCTTGATCGAGACATTTGAGCGCGACAGCTGGACCCAAGACGATTTGCTTGCCGCCGCCTTTGCCGGCTATCAGAAACGCGATGCGCTGCTCAACGACGCAGCGCTTAGGGATACCCCATGAAAACCACAACTTCCCCCGGTAAAGCCGGTGGCAACTTCTATGGCCTGGGCACCTACCTTGGGCTGGCGGGCGCGTTGCTTGCGATGATCGCGCTGTTCTCAGTGCTCAGCGATCACTTCCTGTCCTACGACACGTTCAGCACCCTGGCCAACCAGATCCCGGACCTGATGGTGCTGGCGGTGGGCATGACCTTCATCCTGATCATCGGTGGCATCGATCTGTCGGTGGGGTCGGTGCTGGCGCTGGCGGCGTCGGCAGTCAGCGTGGCGATCCTGGGCTGGGGCTGGAGCGTGTTGCCGGCCGCTGTGCTGGGTATGGGCTGCGCTGCACTGGCAGGCACCATTACCGGTTCGATCACCGTGGCCTGGCGCATTCCGTCGTTTATCGTGTCCCTGGGCGTGTTGGAAATGGCGCGCGGCGTGGCGTACCAGATGACCGGTTCACGTACGGCCTATATCGGTGACTCGTTTGCCTGGCTGTCCAACCCGGTCGCGTTCGGCATTTCACCTTCGTTCATCATTGCGCTGCTGGTGATCATCGTCGCCCAATTGGTGCTGACGCGGACGGTATTCGGTCGGTACTTGATCGGTATCGGTACCAACGAAGAAGCCGTACGCCTGGCGGGGATCAATCCCAAGCCCTACAAGATCCTGGTCTTCAGCCTGATGGGCCTATTGGCGGGTGTGGCGGCACTGTTCCAGATTTCGCGCCTGGAAGCGGCGGACCCAAATGCTGGCTCCGGCCTGGAGTTGCAAGTGATTGCAGCAGTCGTGATCGGCGGCACCAGCCTGATGGGTGGGCGCGGTTCGGTCATCAGTACTTTCTTTGGTGTGTTGATTATTTCAGTATTGGCCGCCGGCCTGGCGCAGATCGGGGCCACGGAGCCCACTAAACGCATCATTACCGGTGCCGTGATTGTGATTGCAGTGGTTCTCGATACCTACCGCAGCCGCCGCGCCAGTCGGCGGGGCTGAACCATGGCAACGATCAAGGATGTGGCAGCGCTTGCAGGTATTTCCTACACCACGGTGTCACATGTGGTGAACAAGACGCGTCCGGTCAGCGAGCCGGTACGAATTAAAGTCGAAGCTGCGATCAAACAACTCGACTACGTACCCAGCGCCGTCGCGCGTTCGCTCAAGGCCAAGACCACAGCCACCATCGGCTTGCTGGTGCCCAACAGCCTCAACCCGTACTTCGCCGAGTTGGCCCGGGGTATCGAGGATTACTGCGAGCGTAACGGCTACTGCGTGATCCTCTGCAATTCCGACGACAACGCTGAAAAGCAGCGCAACTATCTGCGGGTGTTGCTGGAAAAACGCATTGACGGCCTCATCGTGACCTCGGTGGGTGGCGACGATAGCGGGCTGGCCGCCGGCGTGAGCGCAGTGCGCACGCCGATGGTAATTGTCGACCGGGCGCTGGACGGCATTGATGTCGATCTGGTGCGTATCGATCACGAGGAGGGCGCCTATCTGGCGACCCGGCACTTGCTTGAATTGGGGCACCGGGATATCGCCTGCATCGGCGGCCCCGCGCGCACTCGCGTGGCGCAAATGCGTCTGGCCGGTTACCACCGCGCATTGCATGAGGCGGGTGTGGAAGTGGCACCCAATCGTACCCAGGAAAGCGATTTCACCAGCACTGGTGGTTACGCTGCTGCGGTGCAACTGCTGGCCGAAAACCCGCCCAGCGCTATTTTTGCCAGCAACGACATGATTGGTTTCGGCGTGTTGCGCGCAGCAGCTGAGCGTAACATTCGTGTGCCTGGCGAGCTGTCGGTGATCGGTTTCGATGACATTCAAATGGGCCGATACGTCTACCCGGCGTTGACCACGGTCGGGCAATCGATCGTCCAGTTGGGTGAAACAGCGGCTGAGCTTTTACTGAAACGAATTGCGACACCCCAACTGCCGATCGATCAACGAATCGTGACGCCGAGCATTGTATTGCGCGAGTCGACGGCGCCCGTCGCCGGTGTCTTCGCTCAATACCGCTGAACCGAATTGATGAGTACTGATGTATGCCCGCAAAAGTAGTGGTAGTAGGCAGTTTGAACATGGACTTGGTCACCCGCGCAAGCCGGTTGCCGCGTGCCGGTGAAACGCTGATCGGCCAAACGTTCTCCACGGTGCCTGGCGGCAAGGGCGCCAACCAGGCGGTGGCATCGGCGCGGCTGGGGGCAGAGGTTGCGATGATCGGCTGCGTCGGCACCGATGCCTACGGCACTGAGCTGCGTGACGCGTTGCTGGTGGAAGGTATTGACTGCCAGGCCGTCAGCCGTGTGGATGGCTCCAGTGGTGTGGCGCTGATCGTGGTGGATGACAACAGCCAGAACGCGATTGTGATCGTTGCCGGTAGCAACGGTGAACTGACGTCGGCCTCGTTGCAGGCGTATGACGCGGTGCTGCAGGCAGCCGAGGTGGTCGTCTGCCAGTTGGAGGTGCCTATGGAGACCGTGGGCTTCACGCTCAAGCGTGGCCGAGAATTGGGTAAGACCGTGATCCTCAATCCGGCGCCGGCTAGCGCACCGCTGCCTGCCGAGTGGTACGCCTCGATTGATTACTTGATTCCCAACGAAAGCGAAGCCACTGCGCTGAGCGGTGTAACGGTGGATTCACTCGACAGTGCCAAGCTGGCCGCGACTCACCTGATCAAGGCGGGCGCAGGTAAGGTCATCATCACGCTGGGCTCCCAAGGCGCATTGTTTACTGACGGCCTGACCTTTGAGCACCTGCCAGCGCCCAAGGTCAAGGCGGTGGACACGACGGCGGCTGGCGACACCTTTGTGGGTGGCTTTGCCGCCGCATTGGCCGGCGGAAAAAGCGAAGCCGAAGCCATTCGCTTCGGTCAGGTCGCGGCGGCGTTGTCAGTGACCCGTGCCGGTGCGCAACCCTCTATTCCTACGTTGCACGACGTACAAGGTTTTGTGTCCCCATGAAAAAGACCCCTCTGCTCAATATTGCCCTGTCGCGTGTGATCGCCTCCCTGGGCCACGGCGATATCTTGGTGATCGGCGATGCTGGCCTGCCGGTGCCGCCGGGCGTCGAGTTGATCGACCTTGCATTGACTCAAGGCATCCCGGACTTCATCAGCACGTTGCGCGTTGTGCTCAGCGAAATGCAGGTGGAAAGCCATGTACTGGCTGAAGAAATTCTGCTCAAGCAGCCGCCGGCCCTGAGTGACCTGAATACCCTCACAGAGCACGCGGCTCTGGGTGATCGGCGCCTGGTCAGCCACGAGGAGTTCAAGCAGCTCAGTCGCAAGGCGCGGGCCGTGGTACGTACTGGCGAGTGTCAGCCTTACTGCAATATTGCGCTGGTGTCCGGCGTAACGTTCTAGCCTTTTCCAACGACAAGGAGTGCTTTATGCAACGTGGTCTCCCAACCCTGAGAAATCTGTTCCGGAGTGTTTTGCTTTTGTCCGCACTCACCGCAGCAAGCGCCCAAGCGGCGGAAAAAATCGACTTGATCATCGACACTGACCCAGGCGCCGACGATGTGGTGGCCTTGTTGTTTGCCATGGCCTCTCCGGAGGAACTGAGCATTCGGGCGTTGACCACTGTCGCTGGCAACGTGCGTCTGGACAAGACTTCCCGCAACGCAAGGCTAGCCCGCGAGTGGGCAGGGCGGGAGGACATTCCGGTGTATGCCGGTGCGCCGAAACCGCTGCTGCGCACACCGATCTACGCTGAAAATATCCACGGCAAGGAAGGTATTTCCGGCGTCACCGTACACGAGCCGAAAAAAGGCCTGGCCGAAGGCAATGCCGTTGATTACCTGGTCAAGACATTGAGCACTGCCAAGCCGCACAGCATCACGATTGCGATGTTGGGCCCGCAGACCAACCTGGCGCTGGCGCTTACCCAGGCTCCTGAAATCACCCAAGGCATCAAGGAAGTGGTGGTGATGGGCGGTGCACACTTCAACGGTGGCAATATCACGCCGGTGGCCGAGTTCAACCTGTTTGCCGATCCGGTTGCGGCTGAGATCGTGCTCAAGAGTGGAGTCAAGCTGACGTACCTGCCGCTGGACGTGACGCACAAGGTGCTGACCAGTGAAGCGCGCTTGAAAAAGATCGCCGATCTGAACAATAACGCCAGTAAAGTCGTCAGCAATATTCTCAACGAATACGTCAAGGGTGACATGGAGCACTACGGCATCCCAGGCGGGCCGGTGCATGACGCAACCGTCGTTGGCTATCTGCTCAAGCCATCGCTGTTCAGTGGCCGCCAGGTCAACATGGTGGTGGATAGTCGCGAAGGCCCGACGTTTGGTCAGACCATCGTCGATTGGTACGACGGCTTGAAGCAGGAAAAGAATGTGTTCTGGGTTGAAAACGGTGACGCCCAGGGCTTCTTCGATCTGCTGACCGAGCGCCTGGCGCGCCTGAAATAAGCGGTTTTCCGGTCGGCGTTCGCCGGCCGGTTCTTATTCGCGCTCGGGGTTGTGGGCGCCCATGTGATCGGCCGGGTATTTTTCGAATACCTGGCCGATAAACGCTTGTGCCGCTTGGGTCCCGAGTTCCTTGACCAGTAGGTCGATGCCGATGATTGCCAATTCCTCTGTGCTGCCGGGGCTGTAGGAACTCTGTCCTTGGGGCCACTTGGCTTTGATATCGGCTTGGAGCGTTACGGTGGTCATGGAGGTCTCACGGGGCTAAAAGTGCAGGGTAGTGCGCTAAAACGCGGTTCTTGCCGGCGCAGTTAACCATTTTGTATCGGGTTTGGCACTGATACTTAGGCATAAGTCACTTCGGCAAGAGGGCGTCGCTGTGCGACACTGTCTCCTTGTTTAATCACCGGGGAACACCGCGTGCAGATTGATTTGAACAACCCCGAGAGCTTGACCCTGGCCGCTGTGCGTCAGCTGATCGCGAGCGCCAGTGACGACGAACATACCCAGTTGCGGGTAACCAAGGGGGGCATTGCCTATATTTCGTCCGGGAAGGCCGTAGGCGGTGTGGATATTGATGGGCTGCTGTTTCGCCTGGAAACCTGGGCCAAGGGCTCTGGTTATGTGGGTAACGTGGCTGCCAGTGACGAAGTCTGGGTTACGCAGATTTTCAATGCGCTGAAGCAGAATTGGCCAAAACCGCCGTTTGACTACATCGATATCTACTGATCACGTTCATATCTGGTCACGATTGCCCAAGCGATTGCCGGTCGAGAGTCAGGCAGACTTGCGCATCGGCAGTTTACGTCTTGAAACCAATTCGCCAGACCGCTGTCGCACGATCTCTGTCCATTTTTTATCATAGGAGGCTTCATGCCTTGGAAGCTCGCATCATTCGGTACTTTGTTGGCAGCACTCGCGTTGGCGGGTTGCAGCACCCCGGGTGCCTCTGAGCCAGCCAAAGACGCCACCGTGGCCGATGCCGGTCATAGCCGCTGTGAGTCGAAGGCCGCCGAATTCACTATCGGCCAGAAAGCCTCGCCCCAGTTGCTTGAGCAGGCCCGTACTCGCGCCGGTGCGCAGAACGCCCGGATCCTCAAGCCCAACGACATGATCACCCTGGAGTACCGCTCCGACCGTCTCAACCTGAACACCGACGACAACCTGGTGATCACGCGGGTCAATTGCGGCTAAGTCTCCCCAGGTTTTTGCAGCGCCCATAAAAAACCCCGTCACATGGACGGGGTTTTTTTTAGCTCAGCGGAGAATTACTCGCCGCGAACCTGTGCAGCTTGCATACCCTTTTGGCCTTTCTCAGCCACGAAGGAAACGGTTTGGCCTTCTTTCAGGCTTTTGAAACCGTCGCTTTCGATAGCTTTGAAGTGTACGAACAGGTCGTCACCGCCACCTTGAGGAGTGATGAAGCCGAAGCCTTTTTCATCGTTGAACCATTTAACGGTGCCGGTTTGGCGATTAGACATGGTGTATCTCCAAGAAACATATATTTTCAGTAGTGCTGTGCTGCTCAGGCCAACTGGGCACACCGGGCTATCATAGTCGAAATGTTCGGCTTGGGAGCCCCCCCAAGGCATTGTTTGCTAATCAATAGCGTTGCGTTTAGTGCTTGGTTCAGCTGAAAGCCCCGGTCTACGGGGCTTTGCTGCGAAATATCAGCTGGTAAAAAAAGCCGTAAAAGCTGCGTAATTTGTGAGAAATGGCAGTTTTCAGGCTGTTTTTTCAGCAAAACGACCGTCTGATCATTGGCCAATCTTACTTTTTCTGCACGACTTTGCAGGACGAAATAGCAGCAACTGCTTTGTTTTTCAGTTCGGGCTTGGCGTTCTGGTTGGTCATCAGTTCCTTGATCTCCGCCGTGGTCAGTTCGGCATTGATCTTGTCGGCGCCACATTCACAGTGGTCTTTGGCCGTTTTGGCGTCGACGCTCTGCTGAGCCGCTGCACTGCAATCTTTGACAAAGCTGTCGCGAGCTCCGGCTGGCCAGTTCGACGGCGCTGCTGCCTGTGCGCCGAGAGAAAGTAGGGTCAGGGAAGCGGCGAGAGCGAGGGTCGAGGTAAAACGCATCATGGGATGCTCCTTTGGGTCGAGGACGAACGGCGATTCTCAGTGGGTTTGAGGTATTGCGTACAGCTCAAGTTCACTTTTGCAGCGTTGAAACCAGGAATTTGTCATTACATAACGTGGCGTCGGCGCGATGACCGTTCATCTGTGCTAGCATCGATGCCCTGGCTATTCCCAGGCGCGCCATTTGCCGCCTTGCCATGTTCTTTTTAGCTCACTCCAGTCACTCTGGTTCGATTATCGGTTGGCCGAAAGGCTCCTGCCGCTGTAAGGCAGGCGTTCATCAATGAACGGCCTGGTATTGGATCTTGTACTGGCTCATCCCAACCCACGTGACCTTTGGTAGGGGTCACCACTAGGAGAGGAGGCGCCATGCCAACTATTACTCTTCCCGACGGTAGTCAACGTTCATTCGATCATCCGGTTTCCGTAGCTGAGGTCGCCGCATCCATTGGTGCCGGCTTGGCCAAGGCCACTGTGGCCGGCAAGGTCGACGGCAAGCTGGTTGACGCCAGCGACCTGATCACCACTGACGCCAGCCTGCAAATCATCACGCCCAAGGATCAAGAGGGCCTGGAGATCATTCGTCACTCTTGCGCTCACCTGATTGGCCACGCGGTCAAACAGTTGTACCCAACGGCGAAAATGGTAATCGGCCCGGTCATCGACGAAGGCTTCTATTACGACATCGCCTACGAGCGTCCTTTCACGCCGGACGACCTCGCGGCCATCGAGCAGCGCATGCACGCGCTGATCGAAAAAGATTACGACGTGATCAAAAAAGTTACGCCGCGCGCCGAAGTGATCGACGTGTTCACTGCCCGTGGCGAAGACTACAAGCTGCGTCTGGTAGAAGACATGCCGGAAGAACAGGCCATGGGCCTGTACTACCACGAAGAATATGTCGACATGTGCCGTGGCCCGCACGTGCCGAACACGCGCTTCCTTAAATCGTTCAAGCTGACCAAGTTGTCCGGTGCCTACTGGCGTGGCGATGCGAAGAACGAGCAACTGCAGCGGATCTACG
This sequence comes from Pseudomonas cremoris, assembly GCF_014230465.1. Next base: position 110,652 of record NZ_JAAXCY010000001.1, on the reverse strand, counting down.
GAACTGCCTGGGCTGACAAGAAGCAACTGGCCGCCTACATCCAGCGCATCGAAGAAGCCGAGAAGCGCGATCACCGCAAGATCGGCAAGCGCCTGAACCTGTTCCACCTCCAGGAAGAAGCGCCGGGCATGGTGTTCTGGCACCCGAACGGCTGGACCCTGTACCAGGTGCTTGAGCAGTACATGCGCAAGGTTCAGCGTGAAAACGGCTACCTGGAGATCAAGACTCCGCAGGTCGTTGACCGTAGCCTGTGGGAGAAATCCGGGCACTGGGCCAACTACGCCGACAACATGTTCACCACTCAGTCGGAAAACCGCGACTACGCCATCAAGCCCATGAACTGCCCATGCCACGTGCAGGTGTTCAACCAGGGCCTGAAGAGCTACCGCGAGTTGCCGATGCGCCTGGCCGAGTTCGGTGCTTGCCACCGCAACGAGCCATCGGGTGCGCTGCACGGCATCATGCGCGTGCGTGGCTTCACCCAGGATGACGCCCACATCTTCTGCACCGAAGAGCAGATGCAGGCCGAATCCGCTGCGTTCATCAAGCTGACCATGGACGTTTATCGTGATTTCGGTTTCACCGAAGTCGAGATGAAGCTGTCCACTCGTCCGGAAAAACGCGTCGGTTCCGACGAGCTGTGGGATCGCGCTGAAGCTGCGTTGGCCGCAGCACTGGACAGTGCGGGCCTTGCGTACGATCTGCAGCCGGGCGAGGGCGCCTTCTACGGTCCGAAGATCGAGTTCTCGCTGAAAGATTGCCTTGGCCGCGTCTGGCAGTGTGGTACCCTGCAGCTCGATTTTAACCTGCCGATCCGTCTGGGAGCCGAATACGTCTCCGAAGACAACAGCCGTAAACACCCGGTTATGCTGCACCGGGCGATCCTCGGTTCGTTCGAACGGTTCGTCGGGATCCTGATCGAGCACTACGAGGGTGCATTCCCTGCGTGGCTGGCTCCGACCCAGGCAGTGATCATGAATATCACTGATAAACAGGCAGATTTTGCCGCTGAAGTTGAAAAAACTCTCAACGAAAGCGGGTTTCGTGCCAAGTCCGACTTGAGAAATGAAAAGATCGGCTTTAAAATCCGCGAGCATACTTTGCTCAAGGTTCCCTATCTTTTGGTTATCGGAGATCGGGAAGTCGAGATGCAGACTGTCGCTGTGCGTACTCGTGAAGGTGCTGACCTGGGCTCGATGCCCGTCGCCCAGTTCGCTGAGTTCCTCGCGCAAGCGGTTTCCCGGCGTGGTCGCCCAGATTCGGAGTAATTATTATTAAGCGTGAAATGAGACAAGATAAACGAGCTGCACCGAAAGCCCCGATCAACGAGAATATCTCGGCACGCGAGGTTCGGTTAATTGGCGCTGACGGCGAGCAGATTGGCATCGTCTCGATTGATGAAGCGCTTCGTATCGCTGAAGAGTCCAAATTGGACCTGGTGGAAATCTCCGCCGACGCAGTCCCGCCTGTTTGCCGGGTGATGGACTACGGCAAATCGATCTTCGAAAAGAAGAAGCAGATTGCTGCGGCGAAGAAGAACCAAAAGCAGATTCAAGTAAAAGAAATCAAGTTTCGTCCAGGGACGGAGGAAGGGGATTACCAGGTAAAACTGCGCAACCTGGTACGTTTCCTGAGTGATGGGGACAGGGCCAAGGTATCCTTGCGATTCCGCGGCCGTGAGATGGCCCACCAGGAGCTGGGGATGGAACTCCTCAAGCGGGTTGAAGCTGACCTGCTCGAGTACGGTTCGGTCGAACAGCATCCTAAGATGGAAGGACGCCAGCTGATCATGGTCATCGCCCCGAAAAAGAAGAAGTAATCAACAGGGCACGGCAGGCCTTCTGATTATGTTTATCAACTGAATGCGGAGTATCCGAACATGCCAAAGATGAAGACTAAAAGTGGTGCTGCTAAGCGGTTTCTGAAAACTGCTAACGGTATCAAGCACAAGCACGCTTTCAAGAGCCACATCCTGACCAAAATGTCGACCAAGCGTAAGCGTCAACTGCGCGGTAGCAGCTTGCTGCATCCGTCTGACGTGGCAAAAGTCGAGCGCATGCTGCGCCTTCGTTAATTTTTGGATCAAGAATAGAGGAAGTAACTCATGGCTCGTGTAAAGCGTGGCGTCATTGCCCGTAAGCGTCACAAAAAAATTCTGAAACTTGCTAAAGGCTACTACGGCGCGCGTTCACGCGTATTCCGTGTTGCCAAGCAAGCGGTAATCAAGGCAGGCCAATACGCCTACCGTGACCGTCGTCAGAAAAAACGTCAGTTCCGCGCTCTGTGGATCGCTCGTATCAACGCTGGTGCACGTGTTAACGGTCTGTCCTACAGCCGTTTCATCGCTGGCCTGAAAAAAGCGTCCATCGAGATCGACCGTAAGGTTCTGGCTGATCTGGCAGTGAACGAAAAAGCGGTGTTTGCCGCGATTGTCGAGAAAGCTAAAGCCACCTTGGCTTAAGTACCCCCGACAGTCACCCTGGGTTGCTCCTGCAGCCCAAGGTGGTGAACGTCTTAAATAGGGGAAGAGCCTTCAAGCTCTTCCCCTATTTTGTATCTGGAGTCTGTACATGGAAAACCTGGACGCGCTCGTCGCTCAAGCTCTTGAGGCTGTGCAAAGCGCTGAAGATATCAATGCCCTGGAGCAAATCCGGGTTCACTACCTTGGCAAAAAGGGTGAATTGACTCAGGTGATGAAGACCCTGGGGAATTTGCCGGCTGAAGAGCGTCCGCAGGTCGGTGCGCTGATCAACGTCGCCAAGGAGCGTGTCACAGAGGTTCTCAATGCGCGCAAGGCAACGATGGAGGAGGCTGATCTTGCGGCCAAACTCGCTGCCGAGTCCATTGACGTAACCCTGCCTGGCCGTGGCCAGGCCTCGGGCGGCCTGCATCCGATCACCCGGACTCTGGAACGTATCGAGCAGTTCTTCACCCATATTGGCTACGGCATTGCCGAAGGCCCTGAGGTCGAAGACGACTATCACAACTTCGAGGCGCTCAACATCCCAGGCCATCACCCGGCCCGGTCGATGCACGACACCTTCTATTTCAACGCGAACATGCTGTTGCGCACCCATACCTCGCCGGTACAGGTCCGCACCATGGAAGCGAACAAGCCGCCGATCCGCATCGTCTGCCCAGGCCGTGTGTACCGTAGCGACTCCGATATCACCCACTCGCCGATGTTCCACCAGGTCGAAGGCCTGCTGGTTGATCGCGATATCAACTTCGCCGACCTTAAAGGCACCATCGAAGAATTCCTGCGGGTGTTCTTCGAAAAAGAGCTGGCGGTGCGGTTCCGTCCATCGTTCTTCCCGTTCACCGAGCCTTCCGCTGAAGTCGACATGGAATGCGTGATGTGCAGCGGTAAAGGCTGCCGCGTCTGCAAGCAGACCGGCTGGCTGGAAGTGATGGGCTGCGGCATGGTTCACCCTAACGTGCTGCGCATGTCCGGGATCGATCCAGAAGAGTTCTCGGGCTTTGCCTTCGGCATGGGCGTTGAACGTCTGGCCATGCTGCGTTACGGCGTGAACGACTTGCGTCTGTTCTTCGACAACGACTTGCGGTTCCTCGCGCAATTTCGCTAGTCGTAACGAATCTTTAGGAGAGCAGGATGAAATTCAGTGAACAATGGCTGCGTGGCTGGGTAAGCCCGCAGGTAGATCGCGACGAGCTGGTTGCACGTCTGTCGATGGCCGGTCTTGAGGTCGATAGCGTTACGCCGGCCGCCGGCGTTTTCAGCGGCGTGGTAGTGGGCGAGGTGCTGAGCACCGAGCAACACCCGGACGCCGACAAATTGCGTGTGTGCCAAGTCAGCAATGGCGCGCAAACCTTCCAGGTCGTGTGCGGAGCGCCTAACGTGCGCCCGGGCCTGAAGATCCCGTTCGCCATGATCGGCGCCGAGCTGCCAGGTGACTTCAAGATCAAGAAGGCCAAGCTGCGTGGTGTTGAGTCCAACGGCATGCTGTGCTCCCAGGCTGAGCTGCAAGTAGGCGAGGGCAACGATGGCCTGATGGAACTGCCGGCCGACGCGCCAGTGGGCCAGGACATCCGCGTTTACCTGGAACTGGAAGACGCAAGCATCGAGGTCGACCTGACCCCGAACCGCGGCGACTGCTTGTCCCTGGCTGGCTTGGCCCGTGAAGTGGGCGCGCTGTACAACGCGCCGGTCACCCGTCCAGTAGTTGCCGCTGTGCCAGCTGTGCACGACGAAGTGCGCCCGATCGAAGTCATCGCACCAAACGCCTGCCCACGTTACCTGGGCCGTGTGATACGTAACGTCGACCTGTCCAAGCCTACGCCGCTGTGGATGGTTGAGCGTCTGCGTCGCGCCGACGTACGCAGCATCGATGCTGCTGTCGACATCACCAACTACGTAATGTTGGAGCTGGGTCAACCGCTGCACGCCTTCGATCTCGCCGAAATCAACGGCGGCATCCGCGTGCGTATGGCTGAAGAAGGCGAGAAGCTGGTATTGCTCGATGGCCAGGAAGTCAGCCTGCGTGCCGACACCCTGGTGATCGCCGACCATTCCCGCGCCCTGGCGATTGCCGGCGTGATGGGTGGCGAACACAGTGGCGTGTCCGCTACCACTCGCGATGTATTTCTTGAAAGCGCCTTTTTCGACCAGATCGCCATCGCCGGCAAGGCTCGTTCCTACGGCCTGCACACCGATGCCTCGCACCGCTACGAGCGTGGCGTGGACTGGAAGCTGGCCCGTGAAGCCATGGAGCGCGCCACTGGCCTGCTGCTGGAAATCACCGGCGGCGAAGCCGGCCCGATTACCGAGACCGTCAACGAACAGCACCTGCCGTCCGTTGCGCCGATCACGTTGCGTGCTAAAAGTGTCGAGCAAATGCTCGGCCTGGTGATCGCACCTGCTGAAATCGAGCAGTACCTGTCGGCCCTTGGCTTGGTTATTACCAAGGGTGAGGAAGGGCAGTGGAACGTAGCGGTGCCAAGCCATCGTTTCGATATCAGCCTGGAAGTCGACCTGATCGAAGAACTGGCCCGTCTGTACGGTTACAACCGCCTGCCGGTTCGTTACCCGCAAGCCCGCCTGGCGCCGCAACCGAAGGCCGAGGCGCGTGCGCATTTGCCTGAGCTGCGTCGTCTGCTGGTTGCCCGTGGTTATCAGGAAGCGGTGACCTACAGCTTCATCGATCCCAAGCAGTTCGAGCTGTTCAGCCCTGGTGTCGAGCCGCTGTTGCTGGCCAACCCGATCTCCAACGACATGGCAGCCATGCGTTCGTCCCTGTGGCCAGGCCTGGTGAAAGCACTTTCCCATAACCTGAACCGTCAGCAAGACCGCGTGCGCATGTTCGAAAGTGGCCTGCGTTTTGTCGGTCAGTTGGATGGCTTGAAGCAAGAGCCGATGCTGGCGGGCGTGGTGTGCGGTAGCCGCCTGCCGGAAGGTTGGGCGCAGGGCCGCGACGCCGTGGACTTCTTTGACGTCAAGGCTGACGTAGAAGCGGTATTGGGCTTCGCCGGTGCACTCGATGACTTCACCTTCCTGCCAGGCAGCCATCCGGCGCTGCACCCGGGCCAGACGGCACGCATTGAACGTGAAGGTCGGTTGGTTGGTTTCGTCGGTGCCATCCACCCAGAACTGTCGAAAACCCTCGGTCTTGACCGTCCGGTGTTCGTGTTCGAGTTGGTCCTGGCGGAAGTTGCTTCGGGCAAGATGCCGAAATTCAGCGAGCTGTCGCGCTTCCCTGAAGTACGCCGTGACCTGGCGCTGATCGCTGACCGTGAAGTGGCCGCCACTGCAGTTCTGGATGTAATCCGTGAAAATGCAGGGGAATGGCTGACAGACCTCAGGCTATTTGACGTCTATCAGGGTAAAGGTATTGATCCGCATAGAAAAAGCCTTGCAGTTGGCTTGACCTGGCAGCATCCATCGCGCACTCTTAATGACGATGAGGTGAATACCACGACACAAAATATCCTCACCTCGCTCGAACAAAGGTTGAACGCCACGTTAAGGAAGTGACGTATGGGGGCTTTGACGAAAGCTGAGATGGCGGAACGTCTGTACGAAGAGTTGGGTCTGAACAAGCGCGAGGCCAAGGAATTGGTCGAGTTGTTCTTTGAAGAAATCAGACACGCTCTGGAAGACAACGAACAGGTCAAATTGTCCGGTTTCGGCAATTTTGACCTGCGGGACAAACGCCAGCGGCCTGGCCGCAATCCAAAAACGGGAGAAGAAATCCCGATCACGGCTCGCCGTGTGGTCACCTTTCGTCCAGGGCAGAAGTTGAAGGCCCGAGTTGAGGCTTATGCTGGAACCAAGTCATAACGACGAGCTACCCGTCATCCCAGGCAAACGCTACTTCACCATTGGTGAAGTTAGCGAGCTGTGTGCGGTTAAACCGCACGTGCTGCGCTATTGGGAGCAGGAGTTTCCTCAACTCAACCCCGTCAAACGCACCGGGAACCGTCGGTATTATCAGCGCCAGGATGTGCTGATGATCCGACAGATCCGCGCATTGCTGTACGACCAGGGGTTCACCATCAGTGGCGCGCGCCAGCGTATGTCCGGTGATGAAGCCAAAGACGACACCACCCAATACAAGCAACTGATCCGCCAGATGATCTCCGAACTCGAAGATGTGCTGGTGGTTTTGAAGAAATAATTCCGGCTTTTAAAATACTTCCACATTTCAAAAGCTTGCGGTATATTCCTGATCGCTTCGTTGCGAAGCGAACCCAGTAACACGCCTAGTCGGGGCGTAGCGCAGTCCGGTAGCGCACTAGCATGGGGTGCTAGGGGTCGAGTGTTCGAATCACTCCGTCCCGACCATTATTCCTGAGTAAAATCAGACACTTGAGCCGATCAGCTAGATCGGCTTTTTTGTGCCTACGTAAAACCCGCGCAAAACTACCCGGTGATTTCGCTGATATTCAGGTCCGGAATCGCCTCGGACTAGATAATGTCATCGAGCTCTCGCTGGTAGTGCTTAGTTAGGCCCGCGCTCGCATGGTCCACAATCTTCTGCCCATCCTTACCGGCTTTCTTACACAGGTGCAGCGACAGCGCGACATCGGGATGTATGAACGCCGAGTGAAACCCCACGGCATCTCTCCCAAAACTGTCGAGCAGGCGCGGTGTATGACCGCGCCTGCGCTCTACCAGCCGCGTGAATAGGCGCTTAGAACGGTTTTTCCAGGTTGAACAGCAGCGATTGTGCCTGTTGATCACCTGAGCTGAGGGTGAATTGATATTCCATGCGCAGGCTCCAGTTGGAAGTGGTGCGCAGGCCGAGCCCGAGGCCTAGCAGGCCGCGGTCCTGGCCCAAGGCATCGAGTTTGGCGTGATATTGCTGGCCGCCACTGAAGTCGGCATAGCGCATTGATGCATCGCCGGCGCCCTGGAAGTCGTGCTGGAATTCCAGGCGCACGCTCGGTGTCAGCTCGCCAAGCGTGCTGGTGAACGCATATTGGCTGCGCAGGCCCAGGCTGCTGCTACTTGTTTTGACGGTCTGCTGGCTGTAGTACAGGGCATACAGGCTGTCGCCGTTTTCCTTGTAGCTGTCCAGTCTCGCATCGGCGACATCCAGGCGCAGGTAAGGGTTCAGCAGCCAGAGGCCTTTGTGGTACTCATAGCCCGCTGCCAGCGAGGCGAATAACTGTTTGCCATCGCGATCCCCTTTGGCCCGACCACCGTTGTCGGTGATATAGCGACGGGTATCGAAGCTGAGGCGCTGATAGCCGAGTACCGCGTCCAGGTAGATGTCCTTCAGGGGGCGGTAGCTGCCATAGAAGGCCACGCTGTAGCTGTCGGCTTCGCTGCGGCTGCCGTTGTCACCGATATCGGTCTTGTCGTGCCCATAGCCGAAACCTAGGCCCAGTGTCAGTTGGGGCGACCATCGATAGTCGACACCTGCCGAAAGCCCCGACGTGACGAAGTCCTGATCCTGGCTGGCAGAACCTCGCGCATCGTTACCAACGCTGATGGTGCCGGCGGTCCAGAACGCCAGGGGCGAGGCGGGGGCCGAGCCGGGCTGATTGTTCAGGGCGGGGGTGGAGTCGTCTGTGGCTTGGGCACGCAGCGTATCGCGGTCCTTGTCGTTGGCGTTCCTGACCTGCTGCCACTGTTGCATCACATCGGGCTCATCGTGTCCGCGCTGGCGGCGCAGGCCGTTCGAGGTCAGGTTGAAGCCATTGCTGAAACTGCTGACGTTGCCATTGTGAAGGGCCTCCAGGCGTTGCTGGAAGTTGCTGATCTGGCCGCTGGCGAAGCGCCGACTGCTATTTGCCTGGGCGTTAATCAGGCCTTGCACCTCGGCGTCCTTGCTGGGGTCGCTGCGTGCGATCACGTTGAAAGTGATGACACCCGCTGCCGAGGTGCCGAAGGCGTTGCTCAGGATGTAGCTCACCGCCACGCTGCCGGCTATGTTCGCATTGGCTAAGAAGCGCAGTTTATAGCTGTTGCCACTGCCGCTGATCACGGCGCTGGCGGCGTTGGCCGGTGTGATCGAGACCACGCTCGCCGCGGAAAATGGCCCGCCGGTGGCACCCGTGGTGAGGTCTATGTCGATTGGCTGTCCGGGAACAGCACTGAGTGTCTGCGAGGGCGCCAGCGGTACAGCGCCGGCTGCGTTGATGGTGAAGCTCTGGCTCACCTGAGTGGCGGGCAAATAGACACTGTCCCCAGGTTGGTTAGCATTAATGGTGCAGGTGCCGGCCGTGATGAAGGTCAGCGCACCGCCCGGTGTGATGCTGCATACGCCGGGGGTTGCCGAGCTAAAGAGCGCAGGCAACCCGGAGTCGGTCGTGGCGGTCAGGGTCGGCGGGGTATTGAAATTCTGTGTCCCCGGGTTGTTAAAGGTGATGATTTGATTGGCGGTGGGGACGACAGTACTTGAAGCGGACGACGCAGGGCCGGTGCCGGCACTGTTGGTGGCGGTGACGGTGAAGCTGTAGGCAACACCATGGGTCAGGCCGTTGACGGTGATCGGGCTGCTGGCACCGGTAGCGGTGATGCCCCCTGGATTTGAGGTAACGGTGTAGGTGGTGATGGCGGCTCCACCAGTCACCACAGGAGGGGTAAAGCTCACCTGCGCGCTGGTGTTGCCGGCAGTGGCGACAGGTGAGGTTGGCGCGCCGGGGACGATGGCATTGACGAGGAAGCTGTGGCTCACTTGCGGGGCGGACAGATAAGTACCATTGCCAGCCTGGTCGGCATTGATGGTGCAGGTGCCGGCTGTAATGAATGTCAGCGCACCATTCGAGGTGATGGTGCAAACGCCGGTGGTCGATGAGGTAAAGGTCGGCGTCAGGCCAGAGTCGGAGGTTGCCGTCAAGGTCGGTGTTGTACCGAAATTCTGCGCGCCGGGGTTGGCGAACGTGATGGTCTGGGAGGCCGGCGCACCCACGGTAATGGTAACGGTTGCTGGAGCTGAGGTGCCGGCGCCATTGGTCGCGGTATAGGTAAAGCTGTCCTGGCCGGAATAACCGGTGGTCGGCGTGTAGGTGATGCTGGTACCGCTGGCCGTTGCCGTGCCGTGCTGGGGGGGGGATGCCACGGCTACCGAGGTCGCCGCGCCGCCGCTCAGGTTCAGGTTAATCAAATTGGCGGTACTGCCATATGCCACCGGGGCACTGACGGCGCCGGTAACGGGAGCACCCGCCGCCACAGTGCCGGAATAGGTCCGCGAACCGGTGAAAGGAGCATTTGTACCGGTGCTGCTGTCGGTGGCGGTGACTGTGAAGTTATAGGGCCCCGCCGCCGTTGGCGTGCCAGACAGGGTACCGTCCGGCGCCAGGCTCAGTCCCGTCGGCACGCTGCCGGCGGTGATGGCATAGCTATAGGGGGTCGTACCGCCAGTGGCGACAATGCCCTGGCTGTAGGCGACGCCGGTCGTCATCGTAGGTAAAGCCGTTGGTGCCACCGAGATCGTCGGTGCACTGACCGTCATCGTATAGGCCTGCGCACCTGAATACGGGCCGCTGCCCGTCGAGCTGTCCGTTGCGCCCACGGTGAAGTTGAAGCTGCCCGCGGCCGTCGGTGTGCCAGACAGCAAACCGGTGGTGGCATTAATATTCATACCGGTCGGCACGCTGCCGGAGGTGATCGCGTACGTGTACGGCGCGAAGCCGTTCGCGGCAGTTATGGCTTGGCTGTAGGCCGTGCTTACGGTGGTTGAGGGCAAGGTGAACGGCGTAATCGTTACGGTCGGCGCGCTGACCGTGATGGTAACGGTAGCCGGCGCTGAGGTGCCGGCGCCATTGGTGGCGGTGTAGGTAAAGCTGTCTTGCCCGCCATAACCGGCTGTCGGGGTGTAGGTGATGCTGGTTCCGCTGGCCGTTGCCGTGCCGTGCTGGGCGCTCGATGCCACTGCCACCGAGGTCGCCGCGCCGCCGCTCAGGTTCAGGGTAATCGGGTTGGCGGTACTGCCATAAGTTATCGGGGCACTGACGGCGCCGGCGATGGCCGGCGCCGGCTGGGCGCTGACAACGATCGAATAGCTTATCGTCTTGCTATATGGCCCGCCGCCACCGGTGATGTCAGTGGATTTCACCACAAAATTATAGGTGCCCAAGTTGTTGGGCGTGCCCGACAGCAAACCGCTGGGCGACAAGTTCAGGCCGGGCGGCAACGTGCCGGATTCCACTGCGTAGGTGTAGGGCGCGGTGCCCCCGGAGGTGGATAGCTGTTGGCTGTAGGCCACTGACTGTCCCGCTGCCGTAAGGCTGGCGGGTGTGATGGCCAGTGTGGGGTGGGCGACCGTCACGGAATAGTTCTTGGTGACGATCAATGGTGCGCCTGCGGTCGAGTCGGTCACCGTTACGGCAAAAACAAAGACACCGGTGGCGGTCGCGGTTCCGGAAATCACCCCATTCGTCGACACGCTGATGCCTGCAGGCAGCTTGGTGGGGTTATACGTATAGGTGTAGGGCGCGACACCGCCAGTCGAACTCATGCTCTGACTGTAAGGCACGCCGATCAGGGGGGCGGGCACGTTGGAAGGTGTCACCGTGAAGGCGTCGTTGGCTGGCAAGACGGTGACCGTGAAGATAATGTCGCCCGCTAAGTCATCGCGCAGGGTAAAGGTGTCGCTTGTAGCGCCATCGCCATTATTCGTATAGAACACGATGCCATCGCCGTTCCCTGCCACGTTGGGGATATCCCCGTGCGAGGGCGGTACCGGCATTCCGGTGAAACCAAATGGCGTACAGCCCGACAGGTCGATTGTATGAGTCTTGCCTGAACCGACGGTGAAGCTTTGATTAGGAGGGCATTCGGTGCTTGGGCCGGCGAGCGCTGAATTCCCCAGCATCAGCAAGCATAGCCATACGATCCACTGTAAAAGGCGGCGGTTCGCTGAAGAATTGCCCGCCCCGTGAGAGGAGCGTGGTTGGCGGTTACTGAAAAATAAAGTCGAGAATAACCATGCCGAATGACCGGCCACAGCGTTGCAAAGTGGCAACATAAGTTCTCCAGTAGAGAGTAGTCGTGCTTATTGTTAAAGAGCGTTGGGCTTGGGTGTGGCGTGTACCGTGAGGCATAGGTTGGCTAGCAAACTTGCCAGCAGAGGCGTGAACACGTGGCGGGTACGGCCCAATTGTCGAAGCATTGCATTCCCCTTCCTTGAGTAGATTGCGCGCGATTAGCCGAGAGCCTAGTCCAGATTTTTTTACCTGCTGCCTAGCCTGCAAAGACTTTGGGCCCAGAGTTTTTTAATCAGGTGGCACGAACTCGCAAGATAAGGACTTCCTTGGTTGGTCTTGTCATTTTTTCGTTATAGTCGCTTTTTTTAAGCCGAAACCGAGCGTTCCAGGCAATAAATAATTGCCTGCTATTCACCGTCCAGTGCTGCGCAATGGCGCTTTTTTAATTGCAATATTCAGCCCCGGGCGTGCGCCGTGGTCACTGTAGCTGTCGCCGACCTGCCCGAGGTAACCGAGGTCTAGCGTGGCCAATCGGGCGCCCACCCCGAATAGGGCCACTGCCGAGTTCTAGGTCAGGGCGATGCCTTTGACGGTGAAGTCGAAGGGGATATATAAATATGCGACAACGATATAATCAAACGGTTGAAAGAACTTGAGCCGGCGTTCGCCGGCCAGTTAGTATTCTTTTTTTCTTATGGGGGCGACGTGTGCACGTAAGTCATCAGTTATGAGAGGGCTCCTTTGAATGATGCAGTGGCTCGATGGCAGTTTTAAAGTGATTATCCTGCACTCTTAGTTCTTCTTTATAGCGGATGTAATAAGGACTTACCACTTGGCTTGCAACCTTGTAACAGGGCAGTTTTTAGTCCTAGATGGACAGCTCATAAGGGTAATTGGCTATGCTTCCAAAAATTCAAGTGTTCTCGAAGCAAAAAGTATTTGCTCCGTATAAAATCGCAGCACTCATCAATACCGTCGCTGAGCAAGGCATCCCTTCCGATGTCGTCCTGCAAGGCACCCAGCTTGATATTACCCATATTAATGATTTGACTACGTTGACCTCCATTCGTCAGTACATCGACGCGTGCGACAATGTGATCGCGGCATCGGCAGATGCCGCAACCGCTTTCCAAGTGGGTAGGCGCCTGCACTTGTCAGCTTACGGCGTTTATGGGCACGGGTTGATGTCCAGTTCAACACTCCGCGATTTTTTTGATTTCTCCGTAACGTATCAAGCATTGGCGACGCCGGCAGTGCGCTTCAATTGGCGGGAGGAGGCTGATGTTGCCGTTTGGGTATTTTTCGACACCTACGGCCACTTGATTACCCAGCGCGCACGCGAGTTTCTGATTCGCCAGCAAATGGCACAACAGATGACCCACCTTCTGGATACGGCGGGTGAGGGGTGTCGGCCGATCAAGGCGCTGTTTGCATTTCCTGACGCCGGTGATAAAGCTATTTATGAGCAGTTCTTGGGGTGTGAGTGTGTGTTTGATTGCCCTGTGAGCGAACTGCACTATCCCCCATCGACCCTCTCCCAGGTCCCCCAGTTCGCGAATCGACTCACACACGCGTCATTGCGGGACGCATGTGATCGTTTGATGCGTCAAACCAACGCCCATTCGGGCGTGACAGGCGAGGTGCATCAGATGCTTCGGTTGACCCCTGAGCAGTTTCCAACAATGGAACAGATCGCTTCGCAGATGCACATTACCACCCGGACATTGCGCCGAAAGCTCGAAGCCGAAGGAACGGACTACGGGACGATCCTGGATGGTGTCAGAGGCAGCCTTGCGATGGAGTATCTGCAAACCACAAAGATGAGCACTGAGGACATTGCGGTAAAAGTAGGATTCAGTGATGGCTCTAATTTTCGACGGGCGTTCAAGCGCTGGACCGGGAAAACCACGCGTCAGATGCGCTATGGCGGGCTGTAGCTGAGGCCTCGATAAATGTCCGTTTATGACTTCTTTTGTTCCATTATGGATCTCGTATTGGCCCTGGGCGATTCGTAACATTGCCTGAAGAGGAGCGTGTCGGGTGGCGTATGGCTCAGTCGCTTTTTGAATAACCGATGCGTGTCAGGCGCCAGTTTTTGCGTACTAACTTATTAGAGTGCTTTGGGTAAGTTCCGCGCGAAAGTGTGCGCGTGAGTGTGCTGTTGACCCACACTAACGCTTTTGTACTCAGCCTTTAAATATGCGCTATGCCTATTTAATAACGGGGTTGGTACGCCCGCGCCGAACTTGCTGTTGCCCGTTCAGGCTGTGTTTTATCGGGACTCATAACTATTTTATAACGGAGCGCTACATGCGTTTTTCAATATGTGGGTTTTATCGATATTACCCAAGTGGGCGAGCACTATGATGCATATCATGACGTTACTTACCAATGTCGGCATGCACCTTAACGGCTGGCGACACCCCGACGCCTGGGATGACACTGTTCTTAACTTTGACCAACTGGTCGAATGCGCGCAAATGGCTGAACACGCCAAAATCGACATGGTATTCCTGCCCGACGGCAGTGGTGTTCGTGAGATGCACAATCGCGAACTCTTCGAAGCCATGACACCAACTTCCAGGCCCGCGGTGTTCGAACCGGTCACGTTGTTATCGGCCCTGTCGGCGGTCACTACTCGCATCGGTTTAGTCGCGACTGCCTCTACTACTTACGATGAGCCGTTCCATGTCGCCCGTCGCTACGCCTCACTCGACCACCTGAGCAAGGGGCGGGCGGGGTGGAACGTCGTCACGGGCTCAAATGAAGGGGATGCTCCCAACTTCAGCAGTGAACAGCATCTCGCCAAAGATCTGCGTTACGAAAGGGCTCGCGAATTCGTTGATGTAGTACTGGGCCTATGGGATAGCTGGGCGGACGACGCCTTTCTCCAAGACAAGCAAAGTGGTCGTTATCTCAATGCTGATCGGGTACGTCCGCTCGACCATGTCGGCGAATACTTCCAGGTGAAGGGGCCGTTGAACGTCGCGCGCTCGCCGCAGGGACGACCGGTGGTTTTTCATGCCGGGCAGTCAGAGTCGGGACTCGAGTTGGCTGCGCACGCTGCTGATTGTGTGTTCGCCGTTGGCGGCACCCTGCAACAGGCACAGCGCATCACTGCCGACTTGAAGGCTCGTGCGGTCAGTCATGGTCGCTCGGCAGACAGCCTCAAGGTATTGATGTCGGCGTCCATTTATCCAGGCGCTACGCAGCAGCGAGCGGATGAGTTATGTCACACGCTCGATGCGCTGACGTCGCCCGCTGTTGCGCTCGGCAACCTGTCCAAACTGGTCTCTGCCGACCTCACCGGGTATGACGTCGACGGGCCCATGCCGGAACTGCCCGAGGAAATGGAAGGTGCCAGTGCACCAAGGAAGATTATCAACGAATGGGTGCGCAAGGACTCTCCCAGCATTCGCGAAGTTTACCTGCGCTATTCGCGCACCCTCGGCAGCCCAATCTTCCATGGCAGCCCGATACAAATTGCTGATCAGTTGGAGGAGTGGTACCGCGCCGGCGCTTGCGACGGATTCCTGATCGGGCCAGCCGTCATGCCCACCAGCCTTCAACTGTTTACCAGCCAGGTGATTCCCGAACTCCAACGCCGCGGTCTGTTCCGTACCGAATACCCGGGAAAGACCTTGCGAGACATTCTTAATTTGCCAGCGCCCCCCAATAAGTTTTTCAACTGAACGCTAGCAACGCGTCACGGCAAAAATGTGTTCGCAATAAGGGCGGAGAGTACACATGGCAATTGAAAGTTATGACGGAACTTCTTTATTCATTATCGACGGTCACGCCGATGTACCCAACCCGCTGGTGGTCACTGCGCAAGGGACCATTGATACGGGAACAGCAGTAGACGTGGACTTGCTTCGCGCGGGAGGCGTTGCTGGCGTCGTACTCGCCGCCAATGTAGTGCCGGGTGAGGGCGGCGCCGGAGTGGCGTCGGACCTGGCGATCATTGACGCGAAGATCAGTGCGATCAAACAGATGTGTGCCGTTAACGCCAGCAAGGTTGGGTTGGCACTGTCTGCTGACGAGCTAATACGCATCGCCAGCGAAAGCAGAACGGCCATCATGATCGAATTGCTGGGCACACACGCCATCGGCACTGACTTGGAGGCGATAGATCGGTACTACCGCGATGGCGTTCGGGTACTGGGGCTCGCCCACGTGGGCAACAACGCATTTGCCGACTCGTCCCGTCCGCTGTCCAGCCAGCGCCCCAACGAGCATGGAGGGCTGTCGGCACTGGGCCTTGCAGCCGTTGAGAGGGCCAACGACCTTGGCTTATTGCTCGATGTATCGCACTTGTCGAGTGATGCGCTTTTTCAGGTGCTGAAGACCAGTCGCGTACCGGTGATAGCGTCCCATTCCGGGGTTCGTAGCCTGGTGGATAACCCTCGCAACCTGTCGGACCCAGAGTTGGGCGCGATTGCCCAGGCGGGTGGCGTCGTCGGCATTGTTGCTTTCGGCCCCTACCTGCGAAACCTGAGCCCGGATGAAATACAGGCCCGCGAGGCCATCGCGCAAGCCTATGGCGGGATGAAGGAAGGTTATGCGGGGCTGACGCTGGAGCAGCGCAAAGCCTATTACCAGGCAATTATCGCGGCCACCCAACCTGCCGGGTTGGATGATCTGCTCCGGGCTGTCGACTATGCGGTAGCACTCATCGGTATCGACCACGTGAGTCTGGCCTCGGACTTCAACCAGGGCGGTGGCGTCGAGGGCTGGGCACGCGCAGACCAGGCGCCGCACGTCAGCACGGCGCTGCGCGAGCGCGGCTACAGCGAAGTGGACATCGCCAAACTGTGGGGCGCCAACATCCTGCGCGTGTTGCGTGCTGCCGAGGCGGGTGCGCGGTAGATACCACCGGCAATACATCCTGACCTTCCATTTTCGCGACCTTGAATAAGGGTCGCCTTGCGAGCGCAACAATGACCACAGTCCCTGTAGATCCGGACAGCTCCACGTCCAATACGCCTCTTTCAGTGATCGACCGCGCGCCCGTCAATGGCCGTCATCGGCTGTTCATCACGCTGATTGCGTTGGCTGTTTTCTTCGACTTCTTCGATCTCATGCTGTCGGGTAGCGTGACTGCAGCCCTGCTGTCCAGCGGTTGGTCGACGCGCGAACTCAACGTTATATTTTTGTCGGTCACCGGGGTTGGCGGTGTCATCAGTAATCTGGTTTCTGGCACGCTCGCCGATCGTTTTGGTCGCCTACGCGTCTTTCGCGGCGCGTTGCTTTTGTTGGGGCTCGGCACGCTGGCGTGTGCTGCCGCACCCACGATGGAACTGTTGATCGTCGCTCGCTTCGTGGCCAGCTTGGGCATCGCGGCGGTTCCGGGAGTGGGTTTGACGCTGATGATCGAATTGCTTCCGGTGGCCGTGCGTGGACGCTGGGTGGGCATCAGCGGAGTGATCAGCAAATCCTCGTTGTTTGGTGCGGCGTTGGCCGCTTACCTGTTGCTGCCTTGGGGGGGCTGGGAGTGGATGTTCATCATTCCCGGTGCGGGCTGCGTCGTGTTGTATTTCCTGACGGCAGTGCTGCCGGAATCCCCCCGATGGCTGGCGACCCGCGGCCGGCATGTAGCCGCTCGGGAGGCGTTATCGAAGATGGGCATCGAAGAGGAGGGGCCGATTATGGCGCCCCCTACGCCTGGGCTGCCCAGCGAGGCAACGGCTGATGGGTTATTCACCGCCACCCTGGCCAGGCCTCTCATCCTGGGAGTGGTTTTGGCCGTTGGTTTTAATGTGGCGACAACCGGCTTCCTGACGTGGCTGCCCACCCTGCTGCTTGAGCGCCAGTTCTCAATCTCGAACACCTTGGCCTACAACCTGGTGATGTCCTTGGGGATTCCTCTCGGTGGGGTGGTCTGCACCTTCTTCGTCGATCACATCAGCAGGAAGGCAAGCATCGTCGGCCCCGCCGTTGTTGCATTGCTGTTGGCTGCAGCGTTTCCCTTTACCGATGGCTATACCCTGCTCGGCGTCGGGTTTCTGCTCCAGGTCACCCTCGGCGCACTGAGCAGCGTGATTATGGGGCTCTATCTGCCAGAGCTGTATCCAACCAACGTCAGGGCGCGCGCCACCTCGCTTTCGATGGCCGCCGTGCGCCTGTCGATGGTGTTTCTGCCTTTCTTGTTACTTGCGCTAATCAACGTCGCCGGTGTGGCCGGCGTGATGGCGGTGGTTGGCATCTGCTTGCTGGCCATCGTGTTTGTGATGCTCACGCTGGGTATCGAAACGTCGGGGAAATCCCTTGATCGTTTGTAACCGCTGAGCGCACTGCCCAAACCTCTCGAGAAGGCGGGTGTTGAGTGCCATGCCAATGGCCTGTGTAAGCCAGTTCACGACCGGCTATGCGCCCTACCTCTCTCGCAGCTTCGGCTTTATCAACGGCTCTTTTGAGGCGCCCCTTAAGGCGTCCTGAGCCTGTTGAACCGTGCCCGGCATCCGCTGGATCAAGGGCATGTACTTCAAAAAAACTTAGTCAATTTGGGGGGCTTCATGCGTTATACGGTTGATCGCAGTATCTTGGTTTGCAGCTTGCTCACGGCGTTATCCGTGGGGTCTTCACAGACGTTGGCCGCCGAGGCCAAGGAGCCGGACGAGGCGCAGAGCAACGATAAAAAAACAACGCTGCCGGTGGGAGCGCTGGAGACGGTGACGGTCACAGCGCAACGGCGCAGCGAAGATTTGCAGAAGGTGCCAATCACCGTGCAATCCTTTGATGCCCAGCAGTTGCAAAACGCGGGTGTCACCAGCACGGTTGACCTTGGCCGCCTGACGCCAGGGCTGGTCTACGGACGCGGAGTGGGCTTGGGCTCGCCCTTCCTGCGCGGCGTGGGCACGTCCAGTAACGGTCCTGGGGTTGAGAACTCGGTTGCCGTCTACGTGGACGGGGTTTATCAAGCGTCCAAGTCAGCCGCGATCTCGGACATCACCGACGTCGAACGGGTCGAGGTGCTCAAAGGACCCCAGGGCACGCTCTTTGGGCGTAACGCCTCCGGCGGCCTGATAAACATCATGACCAAGGACCCGACCCACGACCCCGAAGGCCGGATCAAAGTCGGTTACGGCAACTACGATACCCGAACCACAAGCGGTTACGGCAGCACGGGCCTAAGTGAGAATGTCGCTGCCAATCTGTCCTTTTCTGTGTCCGATCAGGGCAAGGGCTGGGGCAAGAACCAATTCAACGGCAAGGACGTCAACGCTACCGACAAGGGCAACGTGCGCAGCAAGCTCCTGTGGGACATCGATGATTCGACCAGCCTGCTGTTGTCGGCGGACTACGCCAAGTTCGACACGTCGGTCGGGCTGGCTATCCGACCGTTTGACGGGCTCAAACCGAGGTGGGGCAGTGTCTATACAGGTGGCGATGACGACGTCAACTCGGACGCCCAGCCCTCGCTCAAATCAAACTCCGGCGGCGTCAGTGCAAAGCTCCAGCATTATTTTGATTCCGCCGTCTTAACCAGCACCACGGCCTGGCGTGATGGTAATTACACGTTCGAGGCAGAGGGTGACGTAACACCGACACCTTTCCTTCAGACAAACATCAAGGTCAACGAGAAACAGTTCTCCCAAGAGCTGCAGCTCAGCGCGGGTGATGCCTCATCGTTGCAATGGACGACCGGGGTTTACTACTTCAACTACAGCGGCGACCAGTTGTCCGTGAGAAAGGGGCTGAACTTTCCGACGCTGCAGAGCAGCGTCACGCATGGCTGGCAAGATGCCGAGTCATTTGCCGTTTACGGCCAGGCAACGCTGCCCATCACTAGCAGCGACCGTATCACTTTCGGCAGCCGTTACACGTGGGAGTGGCGCGAGCTTTCTGGCTACACCCAGAACAACTTCCCTGACGGGCAAGCCACGCGGTCACGCGTACCCGGGCAAGATGAGACCTTCAAAGAGCCAAGCTGGCGCGTGGCGTATGAACACGACTTCTCTGAAGATGTGCTCGGCTATATCAGTTACAACCGTGGGTTCAAGAGCGGTACCTTCAACGTCTTGAGTCTCACCGCCCCTGCGGTAAAACCAGAGATCGTCGACGCTTACGAAACAGGGCTCAAGACGGTATGGGCAGACAACAGGGTTCGGCTCAACGCGTCGGTGTTCTACTACGACTTCAAGAACATCCAGTTGAGTTCTTTCACCCCCAGCGGGCAAACCCTGCGCAACGCTGCGGCAGCCGACATCTACGGTGCCGATGTTGACCTGGAAGTGGCTCCCGTTTCTCAACTGCGCCTGACCCTTTCCGGCGAATGGCTGCATGCGCGCTACACATCGTTCCCGGATGCACCGGGCGCGCGGCCGTTGTCGGGCGGTGGCAACCTAGTGACTGCCACCGATGCGTCCGGAAACGATATGGTCCGTGCTCCGCGTGTGAGTGCCAATGCCGGGATCCACTACAGCATTCCGGTCGGCACCGGCGCGGTCGATCTAAGCGCAAACTACAGCTACACCGCCAAGGTGTATCACGAGGCTGATAACTATCTCTACCAACCCTCGCTGAGCCTGGTGGGTGCAGACGTCTCCTGGTCACCGGACAACACGTTCAAAGTCTCGCTGTGGGGGCAGAACCTCACGAACAGAACCTACTACAGCCTCATCTCCGCCAACCCATTGGCCTCGCTCGCAGCGGTGGGCGAACCCAGGACGTTTGGCGTTTCTGTGGAGCAGAAATTCTAGGCGCGGTAAGAGGAGAGACTCGTAAACACTGCATGGTGCAGGACAGAGGAGCCCATGGATGGGCGATGTTCCAGCGATGGGGGGCGCTCGAGTTGCGAGTGAGCGCCAACAGGGCGATCAATATGAAACCAGTTCTGCGGGCATCGGCCGCATATGCTTGGGCAACTTGATCTCTTTTTTGCAGTGGTTCACAAATTCAGTCGTGAGGCGCGTAAGGTCTTTGTCTCTATTCCATGCCACCACGGTGCTCGACGCCACCAATGGATCGCTGAGCGACAGGGTGACGACCTTTTTACCGCTGGGGGTCTGAATCTGCTCGGGTAACGTCACCAGGGTAGACACGCCAAGTCCCTGCCCAACAAAGGCTGTGACGAGTTCAATCGACGGCACTTTATAGGCGATATTGGGCTGTAAGCCCGCGGCCTTGAACTGATCAAGGAAGTACTGATTGCTGGGCCAGATATCGAGCAAGATGAGCGGCTCGTCGGCGATCATCGCTAATGAAATTTCATCGTAAGAGGCCAGGCGATGATCGGCGGGCAGTACCGCGCGTGGATAAAGGTCTGGCAGCAGCGCGATGTATTTATGCGTGTCTCTTAACCCTGCCGAATAGGTCAACGCCAAGTCGTAGGCTCCGGACCTTAAACCGTCCGCTATTTTGTGTTGATGAACGACATGCAGCGCAATTTTGACCGCCGGGAAACGCTCTTTAAATGAAGCCAAGAGCTCCGGCAAATAGCAGGAAGCAATCGGGTCATAGCAGGCCAGTACAATTTCCCCGCTAATTTCTCCACTGTCGCCTTTCACCTGCTGTTCAAACTCTCGCGCATCGCGAAGTAAACTTATCGCGCGATCAAAGAAGCTGGAGCCTTCTGGAGTCAAAATCAACCCATTTGATTTATGGCGAATAAAAATCTGCAGGTTAAATCGACTTTCGAGGTCTTTGATGGCCGTTGAAATCGCTGGGTTAGAAATATTAAGGCGTCGAGAAGCCTCGGAGATGCTCCCACATTCAATGGTCGTGACGAGGTAGCGCAGTTGTTTAAGTGAGTAGTTAAACGCCATGACGGCCTCTTGGTGTTGCGGATACAAGCGCAATCCCCTGGGTTGACGGGATCAGCCCCTCGATGCTGTTGCCCTTTGAGTTGCTGCTCATGGCAGCAAGCAACGCCTGTGCAAAGCTGCGTGGCGTGGGTTACTCATTGTGGAAATAGTCATCAACGCGAGAACCGGTACACGAATTGCCCGCGATTATAGGAATTTCTCATATTTTATAGAAAGGCTGTTGAGAGCTATTTTTATTCCATAAAGGAATAAGTGGGCGCGGCAAAAAATGGGTGCTCCCTTCGATGCTTGGCCTGGGATACCTCGCCCTTCGGGCCGACGTTCCAGAGCGGCCCAACAGAATTTCCGATGCCTGAGAACAGAATATTCGAGTTGCTACGCAAGCGTTGTTCCCTATAAAAATGATCGACGATGAGTAGAACTTTCGGGCGACGTAATATGAAGCGGTTGCAAGTAATAAATTTCATTTCAGCCACTGATCTTCACCATGCGTTACTGCAGCGTTCCGAAATTGCAGTAATCGATGTGCGCGAAGCCAAGTTTTATGCTCAGGGCCATATCAATCTTTCTGCGCACGTTGCATTAAGCAGCCTTGAACCACAGTTGTTGACCACTGTGCCACGTCGAAGTGTTTCACTTATTGTTGTTGATGATAAGGGCGCAGTGGGAGGCACCGCCGAACGCGCGATAGAATTATTAAGCGCGCTGTCGTTCACTGATATACGTAAGCTCGAAGGTGGCCTCGGCG
The DNA here is from genome assembly GCF_014230465.1 of Pseudomonas cremoris. The sequence continues at coordinate 88,743 of NZ_JAAXCY010000001.1, read as the reverse complement.
CATGGATTGAAAACGGCTGTCCGTTGGGCACGGGTTACAACACATTGGTTAAGACATTTTCGGACTTGGCCCATGCCCATTACGCAACGCCGACGATAACGCCCGAACAACTTCACGCGCGTCTGATTAGCGGGCAGCCCACCACGGTTATTGATTGCCGCCCCGAACAGGAATATCAAAAGACCACCGTGACCGGCGCCCATAACGTACCCGGCGTCGAACTTGCGCTTTACCATCTGAACCGGGTTGAGGCAGGGCACCTTTACGTCATTAGTTGCTTTAGCCGTACACGCGGTATTGTCGCGACCACCACACTGGCCCGTCTTAATGATGTGCCAAACGTGGTGTTCCTTGAAGACGGAATCATGGCTTCGTTTCTTCACGGGGTGCCCACGGGGCCTGGAGACTCCCGGTTGCTAGCACCGGGGCACATCGAGTCGGACCCGGTTTTGCGAGGCCACGCTGAAGGCATCATTCAGCGTCATGGTCTGAGCGTGATTGATCAGAGCCAATACAGTCGGTTCGTAGAAGAGCGAGACAGCAGAACACTCTACGTTTTCGATGTCCGCCCAGAGGCTTCCTACCTGGCCGGGCACCTTGAGCAGGCAGTGTCCGCGCCGGGCGGCCAATTGCTGATGACCTACGATGCGCAAGTACCGGTGCGCAATGCGCGGGTCGTGCTTGTAGACGATGCCCATTTAAAGCGCGCTGCGGTCAGCGCGTTCTGGCTATCACACTTCGACAACGCTGACATTCATGTACTTGCAGTGGGTTCGGAGGACTTCAACCTGGTCGGCGGGGCAAGCACCGTCGCCCTGCCGGAAAATCTTCAGTGGCTAACCTCTCAGGACGTCCATAAACGTCTCGACAGCTTCTGTGTGCTGGATGTTGGGCCGAGCTTGAATTACGAACAGGGGCATCTTCCCGGCGCGAAGTTTGTGTTGCGCCCCTCACTGTACGCATGGCTTGAAACCCAGCCACAGGGCCCATTCCTTTTCACTTCCCCCGACGGGGTCAATGCGGCCTATGCCGCGTCTGAATTCACACGGGCCTTCGGGATTGAAGCCTACGTGCTGGAGGGTGGAACCGAGGCCTGGCGCAAGGCGGGTCTTGCACTGGAAGTTGATGTCCAACCTCAACAGTTGATATCGCCTTTTGATGATGACTGGGGATCAACCATGCGCGCCAAAGTGAACCGCGAACAGATGTTCCGTAATTACCTGACGTGGGAGCGAAACCTGGGGCATGAGGTCCCCCAAGATGAAACGGTTAAATTTCTTTGGCCCTCCGTATCGAATAACTAATCGCCTCATTGCTCCAGGTAAGTTGGTGATTGGCCACGGTATAACAAGCAGTATTTAACACTTGCCTAATAGCGCGACGTCATGCCTGTAACGTCGATGCTTAACTTTATAATCAAAGGTATTCAACTATGATTTCTCGTCGCACACTTGGCGCGTTTGTCTTGGCTGCCAGTCTTGGTGGTCTGGCGATAAGCGGCGTTACCAGCGCTGAAGAAAAGCCATTAAAGATTGGCCTGGCAGCGAGCCCGGCGAACGAAGCTGTTCGTTATGCCGCACAACTTGCCGAACAGAAAGGCCTGCATGTCAAACTCTATGAGTTTACTGATTGGGTCACGCCTAACCGCGCGCTGGCCAATGGTGACGTCGATGTCAACTACTTCCAACACCTCCCGTTTCTTGAGAATGCGCAAAAAGCCAATGGCTGGAAGTTCTCCGCGGTTGCGCCCGGTTATATCAGTTGGCTCGGTGCTTATACGGAAAAACTTAAGTCGATTAACGATCTGAAGGACGGTGCGAAAATTTCGTTCGCCAATGACCCCGTCAACACCGGCCGCTCCTTGCTGTTCCTGCAATCTTTAGGCTTGGTCAAACTCAAGGAAGGCGCCAGCTACGACGCGACTTGGCAAGACGTCGTCGAGAACCCCAAGAAGCTTAAATTTATTCAGGTCGAGGCGCAGCAGGTCGTCCGCTCGCTCCCAGACGTGGACGTCGGGCTGACATTTGCCTCCTTCGTCAAACTGGCGGGCAAGGACCCTGCCGATGCGCTGGTGTTCGAGAAGCCAGACAACCTCTATGCGATCCATTGGGTCGCGCGTGCAGAAGATGCCAACGACCCGCGCATCGCCGAGTTCATCAATATCTACAACACCGCGCCCGATGTGAAAAAGATCCTGACTGACCTGTACAGCGGGCAAGTCGGGTTTTCCTGGTAAATGCAGTTGCGAAGTATCAGTGGTTGTTTGGGTCATACGGAATCACACCGATATTGGCCCGTACCACTGGCGTTCAATCGTTGGAGTACGTCATGCAATCAGGTAAAAAATTACTGCTCAACGCGTTCAACATGAACAGCGTTGGCCATATTTCCCATGGCATGTGGACGCACCCGCAAGACCAGTCGCCGAGTTATTCGAGTCTGGAATATTGGGTCTCACTGGCAAAAACACTCGAGCGCGGCAAGTTCGACGGGCTGTTTTTAGCCGACGTTATTGGCACTAACGATGTGTTTGGTGGGTCGCCAGATGCTGCGTTGCACGGGGCGGTGCAAGTACCGATTAATGATCCCATTATCCCTATTTCGGCAATGGCCTATGCAACCCAGCACCTCAGCTTCAACGTCACGGCCAACCTGACCTATGAAAAACCCTACCTGCTGGCCAGACGCTTTTCCACGCTCGACCACCTAACCAACGGCCGTATTGGTTGGAATATCGTGACCGGTTATCTGGACAGCGCGGCACGTGCGATGGGCCTGACGGAACAGATTCGACATGACAATCGCTATGACATGGCCGATGACTACCTGGATCTCGTTTACAAACTGTGGGAAGGCAGCTGGGAAGACGACGCTGTAGAGCGCGACCGCAAGACCGGGCGATTCACCGATCCTCAAAAGGTGCACCGCGTCAGGCACAACGGCCCGTTCTATCAACTGGACGCTATTCATCTGTGCGAACCATCGCCCCAGCGCACCCCGGTGCTGTTTCAGGCGGGTACCTCATCGCGTGGTCGTGACTTCGCGGCGCGACATGCAGAGTGCATCTTCATGTCGTCGAATAACCAAAACGTCGGCGTGACGAAGAGCATCGTTGACGATTTGCGACGCCGGGCAGTGGCCAACGGACGGGCTGCCGACGACATCAAGATCTTCGTCGGCGTGGTTGTGGTCGTGGACAAAACCGAGGCTGGCGCCCAGGAAAAGCTTTTGGAGTTCCAACAGTACGCCAGTGCGGCAGGCGGTTTGACGCACTTTAGTGCCTCGATTGGGGAAGACCTTTCCCGCTATGCGCTCGATGAGCCGATCACACTCCAGAGCACGCAAGCCATGGGCGCAATACTCGATTCGATCACTCGCTACAACCCCGGCGCCCCTTGGACTGTGCGGCGACTGCTAGAGCAAATGAAGCTCGGCTCGCGCAATCTGCCCCTCGTCGGTTCAGGCTCCCAGGTGGCTGATCAGTTAGCAGCTTTCGCACGAGAAACAGGTATCGATGGCTTTAACCTCATGCGTGTTGTGACCCCCCAAAGCTATGACGATTTCGTCGACCTTGTAGTCCCGGAGTTGCAACAACGCGGGGTCTATAAGACCGACTATGCCGACGGCACGCTGCGCGAAAAATTGTTCGGAAAGCATGCCGCGCATCTTTCGCATCGCCACTACGGCAGACAGTTTCGTTATGCGCCTGAGGGCAATAACTGATGGCAAGCGACTTTGCAAACGGCCACTTCGCTGCACGGGCCGGATTGCCGACGATCACCTCTCAGCCTTGTTCCGCAGCCAGCGCTCGCATCCCTCCAGAAGTCAGCATGACGTTTGTGGACATCAGCAAACGCTATGCGACGCCGTCGGGTGAGGTGAATGCCTTGGCCAACATCAATCTCTCGATCAAAAGAGCTGAAGTGTTCGGCTTTATCGGGCGCAGCGGCGCGGGTAAGTCGACGCTGATCAGGCTGATCAATCTGCTGGAGAAGCCCACACGCGGCACGATCACCGTAAATGGCACATCTACCCAAAACCTCGCAGGCGAAGGCCTGGTGCAGTTGCGTCGAGGCATTGGAATGATTTTCCAGCATTTCAACCTGATGTCGGCGAAGACCGTTGCACACAACATCGCGTTGCCACTGATCATGGCCGGCGTTCCAAAACCTCAAATCGACGCCAAAGTCACCGAGTTGTTGGCGTTGGTCGGGCTGTCGGAAAAACGCGACGCGTATCCGGCGCAACTGTCGGGCGGGCAAAAGCAACGGGTGGGCATAGCCCGCGCACTGGTGCATGACCCTCAGATACTGCTTTGCGATGAAGCAACCTCGGCGCTAGATCCGGAGAACACCCGTTCCATCCTTGAACTGCTGCGCGAGATCAACCGGCGCAATGGAATCACCGTCGTCCTTATCACGCATGAGATGGCGGTGATTCGCCAGATTTGCGACCGCGTCGCGGTGCTTGATCATGGTGAGATCGTGGAGTCTGGCGATGTATGGAAGGTTTTCGGCAGCCCTCAGCACGCGGTGACGAAATCGTTGCTGGGGCAACTCGACCACGCCATTCCCGATGACTTGGTTGCCCACCTCAGGCCCGGCTATCCGACCGGTGAAGGCACCTTGCTGATTCGCGCAACGCTGCGCCCCGACACTCCCGGCGCGCCCGATCTGCAGGCGGTTTTTCAGGTGATCAACGGGCCGCTCAAGTTGCTGGACAGTGCGGTTGATCGAATCAGCGGCCATTCGTTTGGACGGCTGTTGGTGTGCGCACCTTCGCGGGAAAACGCCCTCGAAGACATTGAACGGCGACTCAGCGCGCTTCCCTATACCGTTGATGTCGAGGTGCTTGGCCATGTTACAACTGACGTTTGATGCGCTGATCGAGATGATATTCAGCGCCGCTTGGGAAACACTCCAAATGGTCGCCGTGGCCGGCCTGCTGACACTGCTGTTCGGTTTGCCGATTGCGCTATTGCTGATCGTCACCGGTCGCGGCGGCGTGTGCGAGGCGCCAGGCCTGCACCGAATTGTCGGCTGGACCGTCAACGCCTTTCGATCAACCCCGTTCATCATTTTGCTGGTCGCACTGATTCCGGTCACGCGGTTGTTGGTTGGCACGTCGATAGGCCTATGGGCTGCAGTTGTGCCTATCACCGTGGCCGCCACGCCGTATTTTGCGCGCATCGCCGAAGTGGGGCTGCGGGAGATCGACCCCGGTCTCATCGAAGCCGCAGAAGCCATGGGTGCGCGCAACTGGCAGATCGTATGGCATGTGCTCTTGCCCGAGGGCCTGCCGGCAATTATTGGCGGATTTACGGTGACCCTGGTGTCGGTCACGGGCATGTCGGCCATGGCTGGAGTGGTCGGCGGCGGTGGCCTTGGTGACCTGGCCATTCGGTACGGCTATCAGCGATTCGACACGACCGTGATGGTCAGCGTCATCGTCATCCTGATCGCCATGGTGAGCACCATCCAATACGCCGGTAACCGGTTATCCAGCGCACTTAATCACCGTCACTAACCCTCACTACTCGCACGTGCGTGGGCACACCTTTGTCCCCTCGGCGGCCCAACATCGCTTGCTTTATAGATGCAACGTCAAGTGTGTACAACTCCGTTAAGGATGCTATCAATGACCGCTACAAAACATAAATACACCACCCACGAACTGCTTGCGATATTCAAGCCCATCTTTGAAAAAATACGCACGGATGCCTCATCGCGAGAGCGCAGTCGGACATTGCTTTTCGAACAAATTGGCTGGTTGCGAGATGCACGCTTTGGCGCACTAAGAGTTCCTGTAAGCCAAGGAGGGTACGGTGCATCAATCGTTCAGCTATTTGAAGTGCTCATTGAGTTGGCTGCTGCCGACTCCAACATTCCTCAAGCGTTGAGGCTGCACTTCTCTCGGGTCGAGCGTTTGATGGTTGGCAATGAACTCGACAAACAAAAAGTGTGGATTGAACGCGTTGCACGCGGAGAGCTCTTTGGAAACGCCACTACAGAGCCACCTGGAACACCGATAGGGGAAATTCGCACCCAGGTTCTTCCTCATGCTGATGGAAACTTTCGACTGAATGGGAAAAAGGCCTACGGGACCGGAAGCTTGTATGCGCAGTGGATCCCGGTGATTGGGGTCGACGAGCAGGGCAACCGCGTGATCATTACCGTTCCTGCAGAAAGAAAAGGCGTCACTTTGCTCGATGATTGGGATGGGTTTGGGCAACGTCTGACGGCCACTGGATCGTCGATTTTCGAGGATGTGGTGGTCTATGCCGACGAAATTTCAGCGCATATCAAAAAAACGCTGAGGGCCGGCAGTGGTTTTGCACAATTAGTACACCTTGCAACCATTGCCGGGGTAGCGCGGGCGATTGCGCGTGATGTGTCTGAAAAGGTCGCGGCACGCCAGCGGGTTTACTACACAGGCCCGGGCGGCTTGCCACGCCACGATCCGATTATTCAAATGCAAGTGGGCAAGATCGGCGCAGTCGCAAGCTCGGCTCGCGCCATTGTGCTGGGAGCTGCTCAGGCGCTTCAGGATGCCTGGCATATCTGGAACGTAGAAGGCGAAGACTCAGCCGCCACCGACGAGGCTTATGTTAAAGCCGACATCGAAATTTCATCTGCTCAAGTGACCTTAATCCCGCTGGTTCTTACTGCGGCTACGGAGCTCTTTGACACGCTCGGTGCGACTGCGATCGACGTGAAAGGGGGGTTGGACCGGCATTGGCGAAACGCCCGCGCCCTGTCATCGCATAACCCTCATCTTTATAAAGCCAGAGTGATCGGTGATTACCTTTTGAATGAAGAACTGCCGCCTATTTTTGTCGCTGGCGACGATGTGGGGGTAATCGCTGATCCGGCAGTTGCAGCATCACGTTGAATGGCAAGAAGTCACTGTCGATAACGCTGGAACGTGCGACTGAAAACACTCGCCAACTATAAACACGTGGCGCGGGAGAGCCTGCGCCACCAGGAAAGAATCATGAACATAATGAATTCGCATTGCTTTGCATCGTTTGCAAAAAAAATCGTCGTTTCGTCAGCCCTTATTGGCTCACTGGGTGTTTCACTGGGGGCTGCAGCGAGCACAGAGCCGTTGAGTACATTGTTGCCAATCGATATTAGAAACTCGAAAGTTATTAATGTGGTCACGGAGGCCAAGTGGCCGCCCTTTACGTTCGTGGGAGAAGACGGAAAGACATTCGAAGGCTTCGAAGTCGACATCCTTAAAGCCATCGGCGACACACTGGGCGTGGACATCAAGGAAACATCGATTGATTTCGCGGGCATGATCCCAGGCGTTCAGGCCAAGCGTTACGACATCGCCATGATGGCTGTCTCAGAAACCCCAGAGCGCCGCAAGACGCTGAGCTTTGTTGATTATGCCTACCTCACGATGGGGGCGTTCACGTTGGTCGACAACCCAGGCACGGAGGTGGAGCTGAGTGCTCTTTGCAATAAGACGGTGGGTGTGCAGTCAGGTACTAACTTTGTGGATTTTGTAGAACAGGATTTCTCGACGTACTGCAAATCCCTTGGCAAAGACGTGCCTAAAAAACTGGAGTTCGCGTCGGCCGATGCCGTCTATTTGTCGCTCTATTCGGGGCGTGCGGATTTCATCGTCGCCGCGACCTCCATTGCCGGCGATATCAGTGCAAAAGCCCCGCGTCCGGTTCGTGTTGTCACGGGTGAGGTCTTTCCTAAGAACCTGATTGGTATTGCGTACCTGAAGGAAAATACGCAACTGGGCGAGGCGCTTCTGGCCGGCCTTAAAGCCATCCAGGCCGATGGGACTTACGACAGGATTTTGAAAAAGTGGAACGTCGAAACCATGAGTTTGCCCGCGCCAGGTATCAACCTCGGCGCACTGCAGTAACAAGGGGCAACATCGTGTTGGGAGACGCAAAGGTATGAGCGCGGGTGAGTTGAAAACCAGGCTGAAAGACGATCCGTTCGCGGCGAGTATCCAGCCGCGAGCGAGTCTGGACGATGTGGTCTACGTGCCGGCTCGTCGTTATGGGCAATGGGCGTTGATTGTCGTCATGTTGGTTGTACTGGGGACGGTCGCTTGGGCGGTCGTCTCAAATCCGAAGATGTCCTGGGATATTGTCGGGCAGTATGTGTTTCATCCGGCGATCTTGAACGGGCTTGTCCTCACGTGTTGGCTGACGGTTGTCACGACTTTTCTGGGGCTTATTGTTGGTGTAGTGCTTGCGGTTATGCGCATGTCTCCAAATATCTTTGTTTCAGGCATGTCGGGTTTATATGTCTGGTTTTTCAGGGGGACGCCTCTGCTGGTACAGCTAATAATGCTCTACAACCTGGCGTCGCTGTTTCCCACATTGTCGGTCAGCATTCCGTTTGGCCCTACATTGTTCAGCGCCAATACAAACGCCGTTATCACGCCTTATGTCGCAGCGATATTAGGTTTATGCCTGCACGAGGCTGCCTATATGGCAGAGATTGTGCGAGGAGGTTTGCTCTCGTTCGACAAGGGCCAACGACACGCCGCGGACGCACTGGGCATGACCACGTCGCAGAAGTTTGTGCACATCGTGCTACCGCAGGTCATGCCCTCGATTATTCCTCCCATAGGCAATCAACTGATCGGCATGCTCAAGATGACCTCGTTGGTCAGCGTTATCGCGCTCTCGGACCTGCTCTATTCCGTGCAACTGATCTATTCACGAAACTACCAGACTCTTCCACTGCTCCTGGTTGCTTGTTTTTGGTACTTGGTCGCAACGACGGCTTTGTCCGGCGTGCAGCGGCTGGTTGAAAGCCGGTTTGGTAAAGGGCTCGGAGCAAGATGAAAACGTCCAATGAACGTGCGGGCTTTGCGCCTGTGACTCGGTGTGATCCGCCGGTGCTGTGTGCTGAGCGCATTTATAAACGGTATGGGAATACCGAAGTTTTGAAAGGCATTAGTTTGACCGTTGAGCGTGGCGACGTGCTTTGCTTGATCGGCCCTTCGGGCTCAGGTAAATCAACATTTCTGCGTTGTATCAACCAGCTTGAAACGCCGGACAGCGGGTTTATCCATGTTGACGGGGAGCTTGTTGGCTACACGCGCAAAGGCAATCGTTTTTATGGCCTTAAGCCTCGTGCCATTGCTCGACAGCGTGAAAAGACGGGCATGGTGTTTCAGAATTTCAACGTGTTCGGTCACTTGACGGTGCTTGAGAACCTTATAAAGGCTCCGATGCTTGTGCAGCGAAAAAGTAGAGCGGAGGCGACCGAGACTGCGCTCGCTCTTTTGAAACGTGTAGGGCTCGCCGAAAAAGTTGATGCGTATCCTCATCTTCTTTCCGGCGGGCAACAGCAGCGCGTAGCTATTGCACGAGCCCTTGCAATGAAGCCTTCGCTGATGCTTTTTGATGAGCCCACAAGCGCTCTGGACCCAGAGTTGGTAGGGGAAGTTTTAGCTGTTATGCGTGATCTTGCGGCCGAAGGGATGACCATGATTGTTGTGACCCACGAATTGCGGTTTGCGCAGGAAGTGGCTACCCAGGTTGCCTTCATGGACCAAGGTGTCATCGTCGAGGCTGGAACGCCCAGCGAAGTACTGTTGCATCCCAAGCAAGCGCGTACTCAAGCGTTCGTCGCGCGAACTTAGGATCATTTGTGAACCTGGCCAGGTGGTGTTTGGCATTGAACTGACAGAATGTGCTCAGTCCTTCCCAGCCCTTCACTTAATGACTCAGCCCAATCTGAAAGGATTGGGCTTTTTTATGCCTGGAAAATACCTGCGCATTGCATCCATGCAGATTTACGCAAGTCAGCTTTCGTCTTTGGTAATTGGTCTCCCCCCGCCATCCCCCTATCTTGAACCGGCGATAACACTCGGCAACGATCGGGTGTTGCTCAAGCGCTCAGTCCTACAAAAAGCATTTTTCGCTACCTGCCCATAAAAAACGAGCCTGGGATCAATCATGAAACTCTACGAGCTTTTCGGTTACGACCGTCACGGTACCGTCAGCGAACTCAATACGGCACTCAGCAAGGGAAAACTGGGGACCAAGGACGTCAGCTTTTCCGCACTGGGTTTCAACGCACCGGCCTGGGTGGCCGCGTCTTCGATGTCGATCCTCTATTCGATTTCCGGCCATCAGGCTCCCCTGGCGATATTGATTGCGTTCTTTTTTCCGATGTTGGTGCTGGCCGTGTGCATGGTTTCGTTGACACGCCAGGCACCGTCGGCAGGGGGCATCTTTACCTTTTGTTCGCGTTTCCTGCACCCGGATATCGGCTGCATCCTCGGCTGGACCTACGCGGTGGCCTGCATCGCGGTAACGCCGATGTGCGCGCTGATTGGTTCCGAATACATCCAGGCGCTGATTCCCTCGCTTGCGGGTGAACTCAACGCGAAGATCATCGGCACGCTGTTGATCGTGACGTTCTTTGCGGTGTCGGTGCGCGGGGTTGGGGTGACGGCGAAACTTGCCAGTACCTTTCTGATTTTCGAAATCGCCGTGGTCGCAGGGCTCGGCTTCATGGGCTTGATCCATCCCCAGGTCGAGAACCTGTCGTTTGCCTCGATGTATTCCCTGCAAGACGCGGGTGGCTTGGCGGCGATTGGTCCGGGCGTGCTGTTTGGGGTGTGGATGCTGGCGAACTTCGATTCAGCCATCAACTACATCGAAGAGGCGCGCGTGCCGGTGCGCACGGTGCAGCGTTCGTTGCTGATCGTGCTGACGTCGGCGTTTGTGATCTACAGCCTGGCGGCCATCGGCTGGCAATACGCGGTACCGGTAGAGCACTTGGCGTCCATTGTTGAAAACGGCAACGGTGGGCCGATCGCGGCGGTCGCCAATGTCTACCTGCCGCCGGCCATGGCCTGGCTGGCGCTGTTTGTGGTGATTACTTCGGCCTGTGCCGGCTTGCAGATTTCCTCCAACTCATCGGCGCGCACCCTGTATCGGATGAGTGAGGAGGGGCATTTACCCGGCGCGTTCAGCGCGGTCAATCGCTTCAAGGCGCCGTGGTTCACCCTGGGCCTGGTATCGCTGCTCGGCATCGCGCTGCTCTGGTGGAAGCCCTTGGACAAGATCGTCTGGTACTACGACGTGGTCACCATCACTCTGGTGCTGTCCTACATCTCGGCGCTGGCAGCGTTCATGGTCATGACCTGGAAGCAGCACAAGGCGTTCACCGCAACACTGCTGTCGATCCCCGCACTGCTGGCGCTCTTGGTGCTCGCCTACATCGGCTACACCGCCGGTGCCAACCCGGTTTCCCCTGACGATCTGTACACCGCCTGGTACTTGGGCGCGCTGTCGCTGTTGAGTGGCGCGCTCATCGTGCTCTCGGGCAAGCGTCGTCGCAAAGCTGCCTCTTTTACCGTCAACACATCCGCGTTTACCCAGGAGTAATACCGATGCCCCAAGATTTTCCGCAACCCATGGACGCCGCGGTCATCCCCCGGTTTGCCGGTATCCCGAGCTTTATGCGCCTGCCGATATTCTCCAACCCGGCCGACGTGCAGATAGCCTTGCTGGGGATCCCTTGGGACGGTGGCACCACCAACCGCGCCGGTGCCCGGCATGGCCCTCGAGAGGTGCGCAACCAGTCGAGCATGATGCGCAAGGTTCACCACGTCAGTCACATCGCCCCCTACGACCTGGTGCGGGTCGGCGACCTGGGCGATGCCCCCGTCAACCCGATTGACCTGCTCGATTCGCTCAAGCGCATCGAAGGGTTTTATCGAGAGGTCCATGAGGCCGGTACCGTGCCGCTGTCCGTGGGGGGGGATCACTTGGTGACGTTGCCGATCTTTCGCGCGATTGCCCGGGACCGGCCTGTCGGCATGGTGCATTTCGATGCTCACTCCGACACCAACGACCGTTACTTCGGCGACAACCTTTATACCCACGGCACGCCGTTTCGCCGGGCCATCGAGGAGGGGCTGCTAGACCCTAAACGCACGGTGCAGATTGGTATTCGCGGTTCAATCTATTCGGCAGAAGACGAAGACTTCGCCAAGGACTGCGGTATCCGCGTGATCCACATGGAGGAGTTCGCCGACATCGGCGTGGCCGCAACCATTGCCGAGGCGCGCCGTATCGTCGGTGATGAGCCGACCTATATCACCTTCGATGTCGATGTGTTGGACCCGGCATTTGCCCCGGGCACCGGCACCCCCGAGATAGGCGGCATCACCACGTTGCAGGCGCAGCAACTGATCCGTGGCCTGCAGGGCTTGAACCTGGTGGGCGCCGATGTGGTGGAAGTGTCGCCGCCCTTCGACGTGGGCGGGGCCACGGCGTTAGTGGGCGCAACCATGATGTTCGAGTTGCTGTGCATTCTTGCCGACTCAATCAAGCGTCGCTCGTGAAGGAGCCGAATGAATGACTCACTGGCCTGACAACAAACGCTTTGCCGTGACCTTGAGTTTTGACCTGGATGCAGAAAGTGCCTGGGAACCGTCCAGCCTCGGCGGCCGCCGGCTTTCACTGCTGTCGATGGGGGCCTACGGACGCCGCGTTGGCGTGCCGCGCTTGCTGGAGTTGCTGGCCCGCTACGGTGTTCGGGCGCAGTTCTACATTCCTGCCCGCGTGGCCGAAATCGACCCGCAGGTGGTACGCAACATTGCCGCAGCGGGCCATGGCATAGGTTGCCACGGCTACTTCCATGAGCGTGTCGACGAACAGACGCCGGAGCAAAACCTGCAGATTCTCAAGGACGCCAAGGCGTTGCTCGAAGCGCTCATCAACCGGCCAGTCACTCACTACCGCGCACCGCTGTGGGAGTTGACGCCGGACGTTGTTGAATCGCTGATTGCCTTGGGCTTTCACAGCGACAGCAGCTTGATGGGCGATGACCGGCCGTACCGCGTCGGCAGCGCTGGCAAGGGCCTGCTAGAGCTGCCCGTCAGTTGGTTGCTCGATGACTGGGAGCAGTTTGCCTATTCGGCAGAGCCTGCGGTTGGCAGCGTGATCGAAGACCCGGACAAGGTCTTTCGACTGTGGTCGACGGAACTGGAAGGCATGCGTCACTACGGCAGCCATTTCATCCTGACCATGCACCCGCAATTGATCGGGCGCGCCTCGCGTATCGCCATGCTGGAGCGGCTGATCCAGCAGATTCAAGGCTATGACGATGCCTGGATCTGCACGCCTGACGACGTCTATTCACACTGGCAGGCGGGCGGTTTGGCCATGCCGCTGCATCCTTACTGAGGACAGGTCATGAATATATTGGTAACCGGAGCCAACGGGTTTCTAGGCCAGGAAGTGGTGCGCCAGCTATTGGCTCAGGGCAATGAAGTGGTGGGTTATGACCGCAGCCTGGTGTGCGCGATCGAGCACGCTGCGTATCGTTACGTGCAAGGCGACCTAGCCGACCTGGCCAGTTTGCTGGAAAGCTGCCGCAGCCGGCCGATCAGCGCGATCATCCACACGGCGGCGATCTCGCACCCGGTGGACTCGCGGCGTATCCCCTTGCAAACGGTGCTGACCAATGCACTGGGCACCACCCATGTGTTTGAGTGCGCCCGGCTTAGCGGTATCTCCCGAGTGGTCAACCTCAGCTCCGAATGCGCCTACGGCCCCAATCGGGACATGGGTGTAATCGATGAGCGCGCACCGCTTGAGCCGACCACGCCGTATGGCTGTACCAAGGTGTTTACCGAAAAACTCGGCCAGGTCTACAGCGACCTGTATCAAGTCAGCGTGGTGTCGTTGCGCCCGGGCTGGATCTACGGGCCTGGCCAGTTCATGCAGTGCTACCTCAAGAGCATGCTCAGGAGTGCGATCGATAACGCGCCGTGGCATGAGGAGGAGGGCGGCGACTACCGCTTTCAATACGTGCATGTGGTGGATGTCGCCCACGCGTGTGTGCTGGCGGCCAGCGTGCAGGAAGAACGCTTGCAACAGCGGGTGTTCAATGTGACGGCCGGTGAGCAGGACAGTTACAGGTCGGTCGCGGCGCGCATTCGCAAGGTCTATCCCCATGCCCAGCTCAGCATCGGCCCCGGCACCTTGGGCGTGCTGGATGAAAACGCGCGCTTCGACATCACGGCGGCGGGCGAACAACTGGGCTACCGCCCGCAGTTCGATCTGCACGAAGGCATTGCCATGTATGCGCAGTGGCTGGAACAGCATCCTTACTAATGATCTGAAGGCCAAGGTGATTGATGAAAACCTATCTGGTAACCGGCGCTGCCCAAGGCATTGGCCGTGCGGTCGCGGTCGCGCTCGGCGAACAAGGCAGCCTCGCCGTTCTCAACGATTTGCACGAGAGCCCGGCCCTGCTGGGCCTGGCCGATGAACTGAAGGAAAAAGGTGTGCACGTGCGCTTGGCACTGGGTGATGTGTCGGATCCAGCAACCGCGGAGCGCGCCTTTGCCGGCCTCGAACGCTTGGATGTACTGGTCAACAATGCCGGGTTCTTGCAGGAGTCGCCGCTGAGCGAGATGAGCTTTGAGGCGTGGGACCGGATGATCCGTGTGCATCTCTACGGGGCGTTCCTGTTCTGCAAGCCGGCAGCGGCGCTGATGACACTCCAGGGCAGTGGCGCCATCGTCAATATCGCTTCAGACCTTGGGCAACTCGGGTGCGCGAATCTCTGCCATTATTCCGCTGCCAAAGGCGCAATCATTGCGTTGACCAAGTCGTTGGCGCGAGAGTTGGCGGCCCATGGCATACGGGTCAACGGCGTGGCCCCTGGCGGCACGCTGACGCCGATGGTCGAACGCCTGGGCGAGGCTTATATTCGTGAAGAAGCGCTGCGTTACCCCATGCAGAGGCTGGGAACGGCGCAAGAGATTGCGGCTGCGGTGATCTTTCTCGCCTCGCAGCAGGCCAGTTTCATGACCGGGCAGATACTCGGCGTCAACGGCGGCGGCGTCATGAGCGGCTGATGAGTTGGCCCCACCACACGAGGAGCAGGCAGCATGCTGGTGAATTTGACGGATGTGGACCTGCGCATGCTGCGTATTTTTTGCGCGATTGTGGATGCCGGTGGTTTTACAGCGGCACAGGTTCCGTTGAATACCAGCCTGTCGCGCCTTAGCGTGCTGGTTCGAGACCTTGAGGTCAGGCTCGGCTATTCGTTGTGCAAACGCGGGAAAAGCGGTTTCCAGTTGACCGAAGAGGGTGAAGAAACCTACGCCGCCGCCCAGGAACTGTTCGCCAACATCGGTCATTTCCGCCAGCGTACGGCGATGCTCAGTGGGCGCCATCGGGAGTTGTTGCGCATCGGCACCGTCGACAGCCTGATCACCCTTGAACACAGCCCGGTACCGGCGGCCATTGCCCAACTGCGCGCAGAACTCCCTGGCGTGCATATCGACTTGCACGTCATGCGCCCCGACGAGCTTGAGCAGGCCGTGCTTGAGGAGCGTATCCAGGTGGCTGTCGGCGCGTTTCACCACCGCTTGTCCGGGCTTCACTATCAAGCGCTGTTCGAAGAGGAACAGCATCTGTATTGCGGTAGCGGGCATCCATTTTTCACGCGACTGGACCAGAACCTGACATATGAAGAGTTGAGCACAGCGGACTATGTCGACAGAGGGTATGTCGCCGAAAACAAACGCCCGTGCGAGCTAAGGTTCGCCAGCGCGGTCAGCGCGTTTTCCATGGAGGCCATCGCGTTGCTGGTCTTTTCCGACACCTACATCGGTTACCTGCCCACGCACTACGCCGCAAGTTGGGTTGAACGCGGCAGGCTTCGATCGATCATGCCGCAACGCTTGGCTTATTCTTCAGCCTTTCATTGCATTACCCGCCAAGGCGTCGATCAGAACAGTACGGTGAGCCGGTTTCTTGAAAAGCTCATCGCTCATGCAAGCCTTCATCTGCCTTGAAGCCTAGAGGCGCATCGCCTCAACTTGTGCCAACGTCACCCGAGGAACGACACTCTCCGGAATTCTTGAACAATCAGAAAGGTTATAGACCCTGAAGTCATCCCCCATGACCTTGTGTGACATCAACTCCAACGACGGCAGTATTCGGGTGTAATAGTGCTGGTCCAGGCCGCAAGGGGAATGAGCGGATTCGCGGTTTTCATAAAACCTTCCAGACTTTTCGTTCAGATCAACGCCAACCATAAACACCTTGGAGAAGCCGAGGTGGTAGGCCAACTGAAGCGTCACGTAGGCCACGGTTCGTGCATCAAAAAAACCTTCGCTCATGTCCTTGCTGAACCCCAGAGGGCGTTGGCCAGAGCCGGGCATGGGGTGGTTGGTAACCAGCGCCGTGTGCTTGCCTCGCATCGCGTCGAGCCAGGAGGGGCGTTTGGCCTTGGACAGCGGGTACAGCGCTCCTGAAGGGCGAATGCCTGACGAGCGTGCGTGATCTTCCCAAAGCGCGACGTTCTGGCTGACAGCCATTGCGTATTTGAATAATTCCGGCTGTTGTTCCGAGAAGCTATCGTCGGTGCACGCGTAAAAGCAAGGTTTGATGTCGGTGCCCAAAAACATCGAAATAGCACCGTTCATCGTGATCATCGGCACGTGCGCAAATTGTTCCAGTGGAAACGACTTGGCCGACATGCCCGAGGCGATAATGAAAACAGCGCCTGATTCGGTGTTCCGACAATTATTAAAGTCGTGCAGGGTCAGGCGGGACCTCTGTGATCGCCACGATCCTGACACGGGTGCATACACCGCCTGCTCAGTGTTGCCAGCGTGCTTGGCGTCGACGAGGGGCATAGGTTTCATCGGACCCTACCGTGCAGTGAAATAGAAATACGTACATCAGTTGATCTTAGGTCGGTTGCAGGGTTCCATTTATGAAGAAGGTGTCAGAATCGGTCCTATACCCGAACGCCATATAACTACTGGGAATGGTTATTGTCTTCAAAACGTCTGCCCCATAGAGAACTGAAACACCTGCTTATCCGCGTTCTCAGGCGTTTTGATCGGGTAAGCCAGGTTCACGCTCAACGGCCCCAACGGGCTGTACCACGTCACGCCCACCCCCACCGAACTGGCCATCTGGCTCAGGTCCACACTGCCGCAACCTTGCGTGGAGCTGAGGTAGCACTTGTCCGAATACACCGTGCCCACGTCCCAGAACAGTGAGGTGCGTACCGACTTGTTGTCCTTGATGAACGGCACCGGGAACAGGTACTCCGCGCCGCCGGTGATCAGGATATTGCCGCCCAGCGCATCGGTGTCCCGGTCTGAGTAGTACGCTTGGCCAGCACTCGCATAGGCGCCGGTGGCCGGGGTGCTGCGCGGCCCGAGCGTGCCGCTTTCGAAGCCGCGTACCGATCCTTCGCCACCCGCAGTGTAGTTTTCGTAAAAAGGCAGACCGTCCGTCGAGCCATAGCCGTTGCCGTAGCCAAGCTTGGTATGAAAGCGCAGCGTGGTGGAATTGGTGACGGGAATGTAGGCCTGCCCCGTATAGTCGATCTTGTAGAAACTCAGGTCGCTACCCGGCACGGTTGTCGTCAAGTTGAGGTTCTGCGAGTAACCACGGGTGGGCAGCACGCCCTTGTTCAGCGTGGACTCCGACCAGCCCAGGTTGGCCTTGAAGTTGGTGAACTCCTTGCCTTCACGTTCGACAAAATCGTAGATCTCATCCGCGCTGTAGGTGCCTGGCTCGATGCTGTCGTGCTGCACCGTCAGGCCGAAGCTCAGGCGCGAGGTTTCGTTGATCGGGTAACCGAGGGTGGCGCCAAGGCCATAGCTGTTGATCGAGTAATACGACACCCCATCGTCGTAGTACTTGTTGTAATCGGTGTTGCTGTAGAACGCGTTGTACCCCAGGCTCACACCGTCGGCGGTGAAGTAGGGATCGGTAAAACCGATGTTGTACTTGCTCTGGTACGACGAACGCGTCAGCCCCAGGCTGGCGTAGTTACCGGTGCCGAGGAAGTTGTTCTGGGTGATCGAGCCACCGAGGATCAAACCCGCGCTCTGGGCGAAACCGACACTGGCGGTGATCGAGCCGGAGGCTTGTTCCTCCACGGCGTAGTTCACATCCAGCTGATCATCCACACCCGCGACCGCCGGGGTTTCGACGTTGACCTCCTTGAAATAGCCCAGGCGCTCAAGGCGCACCTTGGATTGGTCGATCAGGTAGGTCGACGCCCAGCCACCTTCCATCTGGCGCATTTCGCGGCGTAGCACCTTGTCGTCGGTCTTGGTATTGCCACGGAAATTGATCCGGTCGACATACGCCCGCTTGCCGGGGTCGACTGAGAACGTGACGTCGACAGTGTGGTCCTCATCGTGCGCCTGGGGCACGCCGTTGACGTTGGCGAAGGTGTAGCCTTCGTTGCCCAATCGGCGGGTGATCAGCTCCGAGGTGGTGGTCATCAGCTTGCGCGAAAATACCTGGCCTTTTTGTACCAGCAACAACGACTGAACCTGGTCTTGCGGGACTTTCAGCTCGCCGCTGAGCGTCACATCGCGCACCGTGTATTTCTGGCCTTCCTGGATATTCACGGTGATGTAGACGTGCTTTTTATCCGGGGTCATGGAGACCTGGGTCGAGGCGATCTCCATATTGATATAGCCACGGTCCAGGTAGTACGAGCGCAGCCGTTCCAGATCGCCGGTGAGTTTCTCCCGTGCGTATTTATCGTCGTTCTTGAAAAACGACAGCCAGTTGCTGGTCTTGAGGGTGAACTGGTCAAGCAGCACATCGTCGGGGAATACCGTATTGCCCACCACGTTGATGTGTTGGATCGCCGCCACTTCGCCCTCGTTGATCTTGATCTTCACGCCCACCCGGTTGCGTGGCTGGGCCACCACTTCGGTGTCGACCGACGCCGAATAACGCCCCTGGGCCACGTACTGGCGCTGCAACTCGTTGCGCACACCTTCCAGGGTCGCGCGCTGGAAAATCTCGCCTTCAGCCAGGCCAGACTGCTTCATGCCTTTCATCAAATCGTCGGTGGAGATCGCCTTGTTGCCCTCGAACTCGATACTGGCAACCGAAGGACGCTCGACTACATTGATAATCAGCACATCGCCTTCGCGGCTCAGGTGGATGTCCTGGAAGTAGCCGGTCTTGAATAACGCACGGGTGGAGTCCACCAAACGCCGGTCATCCGCCTCGTCGCCAACATTGAGCGGCAGAGCGCCAAACACGCTGCCTGCCGACACCCGTTGCAGGCCGTTGATTCGGATATCCGAGATTTTGAAACCTTGGGCGAGTACCACAGAGGCATTGAGCAGCAGCGCAACCGAGCAGAGCAGGCGCGAAAAATTCATCAAGATCTTTTCCAGAACACATCGACAAGCAGCGCCGGCGCGGCCGGACTGGTGAACATCCAGCTTAAGAGCGCCAGGCGTTTGGTGCGGTTAACCGAATGTCAAGTTAGGTAAAGGTTGGCCTGCAACCCACACGCAAGGCTGATAATGCGCAGCCCCCACTAACGAGCCCGCGATGATTTCCGTACTGTTGGTTGACGATGACCAGGAACTGACTGCAATGCTGAGCCAATACCTGGCCAGCGAAGGCTTTGCGGCGACTGCTGTGCACACCGGCGAGGAGGGCGAGGTCGAGGCGCTGTCGGGGCGCTACAGCGTCGTGGTGCTGGACGTCATGCTGCCCAAACGCTCGGGTATCGAGGTGCAGCGGCGCATCCGTGCGGTCAGCCAGGTGCCGGTGGTGTTGCTCACCGCCCGTGGCGATAACATCGACCGCATCACCGGGCTTGAGCTCGGCGCCGATGACTACGTGCCCAAGCCCAGCTCCCCTGGCGAACTGGTCGCACGCCTGCGCGCGATCATGCGCAGGGTGCAGCCGGTGGGCCAGCCGACCACGGAAGAGATCAGGACCGGTGCGCTGGTGCTCTGGCCCGGCAAGCGCCAGGCCCTGTGGCACGGCGTCGAGTTGGGCGTGACCAGCACCGAATTCAGCTTGCTCGAAGAATTGGCCCGCAGCGCCGGCCAGGTGGTGAGCAAAAAGGACCTGTCGCTCAACGCCCTCGGTTGCCCGCTGACCCGCTATGACCGGCGCATCGACGTGCATATCAGCAGCATCCGGCAAAAGCTCGGGCCGCGTCCGGACGCCAAGGCCTGGATCCAGAGCGTGCGCGGCCTCGGTTACTTGTTGATTGCCGAATGACCAAGCCCAGCTTGTTGTTCTGGAAACTGTTCCTGGCGTTCTGGCTGGCCACGACGTTGACGTTCCTGGTGGGGATTGGCGTTCTGGAGCTGGGTCGTTTCCGCCCGAACGACCCCCATGTGGAAGCCATCCTGTCGGCTGAGGAGAAGTTACTGCAGCAATTCGGTATCGAGGCGGCTGGCGAGCTCCTTACGGTGTGGGAGCGCCCGTCCGACGAGGGAATCGGCGTTTATGACAGTGCAGGCCAACTGCTGGTTGGGGCACCGGTTACCCACGTGGCCCATGAACGATCAGTCATCAGCAAGGAAGGCCTGGTGCTGTCGATTCGTTCCACCCATGCACCTGGCAAGGACCCCGGTCGGCCCTGGCACGAGATCCCGCTGATCATTGGTACGGTGATGAGTGCGCTATTCAGTGGTTACATGGCCTATTACCTGGCGTGGCCGCTGGCTCACCTGCGCCGTGCAATGAGTGATGCTGCCCAGGGGCGCTTCGAAACCCGAGTCAAGCCCGCCATGGGCAAGCGTCGCGATGAAATCGTCGACTTGGCCGAAGATTGCGACCGTATGGCCAACCAATTGAAGGTGTTGGTGAGTGCCCAGCAACAATTGTTGCATGACATTTCTCATGAGCTGCGCTCCCCGCTGACGCGCATTCAAGCGGCCATCGGTTTGTTTCGCCAGGATTGCACAAGGGTGGAAATGCTCGAACGCATTGAGCGCGAATCCGAGCGTATGGACACGCTGATTGAGGCGTTACTGACCCTGGCACGTCTTCAGGGCCGGCCCGAAAGCATCGAGCGCGAGTCTCTGGATATCGTCGAATTGCTAAGAATGATTGTCGAGGATGCTCAGTTCGAAGCCACGATCAAAGGCTGTCGCGTCGAGCTGCAAGCCTGCCCGCCGTTTATTGCCTGTGTCAGCGGCGAATTGCTGTATCGCTGTTTCGAAAACGTGATCCGTAACGCCGTTCGTTATACCCGCCAGGACTCCACGGTGCGGGTATCGGCCCAGACCAGCGCCGAAGGCAACCGTTTGAACGTGCGCATCACCGACCAAGGCCCAGGCGTCGCAAACGACCGCCTGCAAAGCATCTTTCACCCCTTCGAACGCGGCGTGGGCGATGCCAGCGTAGGCTTCGGCCTGGGCCTGGCCATCGCGGCCAGGGCCGTGCAAATGCACGGCGGCAGCATCGTCGCACGCAACGAGGTGGGCGGTGGTCTGACGGTTGAGATCAACCTGCACAGCGCGCGATCTTTACACGACATTACATTGGCTTGACCGCCCTGTACGTCACGCCTGATTAGACTTGCCATCACTGATTGAGTGGAGGTGGCGATGTTTCAGGTGCATAAAAAGGGCTTCGTGTCCGGCAGGAAAATGGTCGACGGCCTGGTCCCCTACGACTTCTTTTGCGAAGACAGCCCGGCGATCAACCTCTTCGTCTTTACCGGTGCAGCCACGCCGGATGCGACCGTCGAGGAACAGACCCTGTGGGGCTTCACCCGCCTTGAGCGCTTCGAAGCGATGACCAGCGCCCTGGTCACCCACAAGAAGCATGCCGGTTGGTTCCAGAGCGTCAGCGTCCTCACCGGTCCGAATCAGAACGGCACGCAAAGTGTGAAATTCCAGCGTGTGCTCAAGATCATCAAACACGCCAGCGCTACGCGCAAAGTCGACTACGAGATTCTGACCGATGAAGGCGACACCTACTTCACCCGACAATCCGTCGCCCCCGACAGCGCTCAAACCATCATCTATTCAGCAGAACCTGCGGTTGCCATGTAACTCAAGGTCATGCGGCTCAACGCCCGAATGCCTACGGCCAGGCTCGGGTCATCCACCTGGAAACCCGGCGAGTGCGTCGGCCAGACGGTCTTGCCTTCCAGCGCGGGCGGCGTCACGCCCATGCGCATGAATATCCCCGGCACTCGGCGCGCGTACTCGGCGAAATCATCAGCACCGTAGGTGCCGTTGTCGATGCGCACCGGGGTGGTCGACACCTGTTGCAGCACCGGCAGCAACTGGTCCACCAGCGCCGTGTTGTTGTAGCCGGCGCGGTAGTTTCCGGGCAGGTATTCGACCTTGGCCGACGCCCCCGAGGCCTCGGCGATTTTCTCGGCGGTGCGGGTCATGCGGTGCAGCACGTCCTCGCGCTGTTCATCGCTGACGGTGCGAATCGAGCCTTCCAGGCGCACCTCGGCGGGGATGATGTTGTGCCGGTCTCCGGCCTCGATGCGGCCCACGGAAATCACCGGCGCCGGTAACAGGCTGAGGTTCGACTGGCGGCTGGGAATGGTCTGCCACGCCAGGATCACCTGGGCTGCCACCGGCACCGGGTCGATGCCGGTCCACGGGAACGCGGCGTGGGTCTGGCGACCGATGATGTGCGCGACAAAGGTGTCCGCCGCTGCTGTGGTGCGTTGCCGACTGAGGGTGAAGGTGCCCGCTGTCCCCGCTGTCACGTGAATGCCAAAGATCACCGCCGGTACCGGGTTCTGCAGCGCGCCTTCCTTGATCATCAATTGCGCGCCGCCTTGTTCGCCCAGTGGCGGGCCTTCCTCGGCCGGCTGGAAGATCAATTTAAGCGTGCCCGGCAGTTGATCACGATGGGCCGCCAACACTTCGGCGACCCCCAGTGCCATCGCCATATGCGCATCGTGGCCGCAGGCGTGCATCACCCCAACCTCGTTGCCCCGGCTGCGAAAGTCACCGCCTTCATCTTTGCTGCGCACCGTCGAGGCGTAGGGCAGCCCGGTGTGCTCGGTCAACGGCAGCGCATCCAGCTCCGCCCGAATCGCCACCACCGGGCCGGGTTTGCCACCGCGCAAAATACCGATCACTCCGGTGTGGGCGATGCCGGTCTGCACCTCCAACCCCAGTTCGCGCAGGCGCTGGGCGATACGCTCACTGGTGTGGAACTCGCGATTGCCCAACTCCGGTTGTTGGTGAATGGCATGGCGCAGTTCTATGACGCCGGGCAATACCTGGCTGATCTGTGCATCCAGGTCCTTCCAAGGCTCGGTGGCGGACACGGAGCCGGACAGAAGCAGCAGGAACATCGGTAGCTTCGACATCGCCAGGGCTCAGTAAGTAAACGCGATCGGTGGCGCTTTCGCGTTCAGCAGGTAGTCGCCGATCGCTTTGTACTTGTAGGCCAGGGCGTCATGGGTGGTGTGGGTGCGCGCATTGCGCCAGTGCCGGTCGAAGTTGTAGCGCGATTGGGTGGTAGCGGCGCCGCCGACTTCATACAGGCGCTCGCACACAAACAACGCAGCACGGGTCGAGGCAATTTTGGCTTCCGCCACCGCAATCGAGGACTTCACCAGGATGGCTTCTAGTTCCTCACCCTCGGCCAACCCTTGCAACTGCGTACGCGCCGCCAGGTCCACCGCGCCGGCGGCTTTCTCCACCAGCGCTTCGGCGCCGTGAATGCGAGCCGCCAAGTCGCCCAGGGTGTGCAGGATGTACGGATCGTTGCGTGCCGAGTCCACGCCACTTTCCCGCACTGGCCGCGTACCGCTGCGTGCCCACGCCACTGCGTCATCCAGTGCCGCCAAGCCGATGCCGACATCCAGGGCGCAGTGGATCAACTGCGCGCTGGCGCCGATGTAGTTGCGGCGCTGGTACCACTGCGCCAGAGGGATCACCTGCTCCGGGCGCACCGGCACATTCTCCAGCAAGGTGCTGCCGCTGGCGGTAACGCGTTGGCCCATGCCGTCCCAGTCATCCAGCAGGGTAATGCCGGCGGTGTCGGCGGGCAGCATCACGTACACCGCGTTGCCGGCCTCGTCCACCGCCTGGATTTTCAGCAGGTCGGCAAACAGGCACCCGGTGCTGTAGAACTTGCTGCCGTTGAGCAGCAGTTGGTCGCCGCGACGTTCCAGGCGCGTGTGGATCTCACCGCGAAAGGTGCCGCTACGTTCGGCAATCGCCCCCGACGACAACTGGCGCTCGGCAAACGCGCCGAGGTACTCGCGCTGCTGTGCCGGGTTGGCGATCAGGCGCAGATGCTCGACAGTCGCGAAGTGCGGAAACAACGCCTGCGCCACACTCGGGTCGGCCTTGGCCAGGGTGATGAAAATCTGCGCTACTTGCAGCTGGCTGACGTCGCCGCCGCCCCACTCGATGGGCACCCGCGCGGCGCCCAGGCCCGACTCGCGGATCAGGTCGAGCTGGGCGTACGGCAAAATCCGCCCCGCGTCGCGGTCGGCGGCACCGGGTTGGATCTGCGCGGCGAGTTGGTGGGCGAGGGCAAGGTAATCGGTCATGGAAGTGTCCATCAAAAAGGTCAGGAAGCGTCGCGCAGGGCGCTGCGTGGAACGCCGAACAACAGGATCAATGTGCCGCCAGCCACCAGCGCCGCGACGATGTACAGCGCCAAGCTGATGCTGCCGGTGGAGGTCTTGATCGCACCGATCATGATCGGCGTGAGCAGGCTGCTGATCTGCCCGCAGCAATTGACCAGCGCCAGGCCAGCGGCCTTGGCGTGGTCCGACAGGTAGTACGTGGGGATGGTCCAGAAAATCGCCGTGGCCACCAGGTAGCCGCTGGTCATCAGGGTCAGCACGGCAATCGCCGAATACGGGCTGAACAGGAAGTTGGGCAGCACCAGCATCGCCAACGCCGCCGTCAGGCCGCCCAACGCGAAGTGCCAACGCCGTTCCTGGTGCACATCCGAATGACGGCACGCCCACAACATTGCGCACACGCCAACCACGTAGGGCAGGGCCGACAGCAAGCCCAGTTGCCCCAGGTTGCTCACTCCCGAATCACGGATGATCGACGGCGCCCAGATATTGGTGACGTTGCCGGTGCACATGATGGTCAGGCAGTACGCCAGGGTGATGAACCACACCTTGCGGTCCTTCAGCGCTTCGACAAAACGCGTATGCCCGCCGGGTTTTCGCTGCTGGCGTTCATGGGCCAGGGCCCGTTCGATGGCGGCTTTTTCATCCGCGCTCAGCCACTTGGCCGACGCCGGTTTATCGTCCAGCCAGTACCAGGCAAACAACCCCGCGAGCACCGGCGGAATGCCGGTGATCACGAACAGCCATTGCCAGCCGGTAAACCCGCCGACGCCTGCGAAGTGCCCCATGATGCTGGTCGACAGCGGCCCGCCGATGATCCCGCACACCGCAATCGCCATGATGAAGCGCGAGGTGATGCGCGCCCGATGGCTGGCCGGGAACCAGTAGGTGAGGTACAGGATCACCCCCGGAAAGAACCCGGCCTCGGCCGCCCCCAACAACACCCGCAGCACATAGAACTGCGCCGGGGTCTGGGCAAACGCGGTGGCGATGGTCACCAGTCCCCACAACACCATGATGCGCATCATGGTTTTTTTTGCGCCGATCTTTTCCAGCAGCAGGTTGCTGGGAATCTCGAACAGCAGGTAGCCGATGGAGAACACCCCGACGATGATGCCGAACGTGGCGTCGCTGATGTTCAGGTCGGTCTTGAACTGCAAGTGCGCAAAGCTGATGTTGACCCGGTCCAGCCAATTGAGCACGAAGCACAGGAACAGGAACGGCATGATCCGCCACGCCAGTTTGCGGTACAGGCGCTGGTCGAAGGCAGCTTGCGGGCGTTCGAAGTTAGTCATTACCAGCTCACGTCGACTTTAGCGAAGTAGTACGCGCCTTCCAGGCCGTAGGGCGAGTACCAGCTGTAGGTCGGGTTGTCGGTGGGGAAGAAATAGAAGCGCTTGGCCTCGTCATTCAACTGCTCGGGGCGTTTGTCGAAGATGTTCTCGCCGCCCACGGTGACTTTCACGGTGTCGCTCAACCAGTAACCCACGCTCAGGTCGGTAATGAACGCTGGCTTGACCACTTCATCGCGGCTGGCCGCAATCTGGTTGCGCCCGGTGACCTTGGAGTAACGGGTTTCCTTGAGATTGACCTCGAAATTCCCCAGTTGCCAGGCGGCATTCAGCGAGGTGGTGTTCTTCGGATACGCCGAGGTCAGGTTGCCCTGGCGGTCGCGGCCCACGGCGCTGACACCGGTACCGGCCAGCGCTGCCGGCTCCTTGATTTTCTCGATGGTCTGCAGGCTCTGGTTGCTGAGCAAGGTCCACTTGGTCTTGCCGTAGCGGCCCAAGTCATAGCGATAGTCCGCCACCAGGTCGATGCCACGGGTGCGGGTGTCGGCCAGGTTGCCGAAGTACGAGACGATCTGGTTCGGGTTCAGGCCGTTGGCAGCGAGCACATTGGACACGGCGGTGCCTTGCAGGTTACTGGTCTGCAGGATGCGGTCCTTGATGTCGATCTGGTACAGGTCGACGGTGACGTCCAGGTTCTCGGTGGGCGTGGCGACAAACCCGAGGCTGTAGTTCATCGAGCGTTCAGGCTTGAGCTGCTTGGCGCCCAGCGCCTGGCCGGCGGCGTCGTTGACCGTCACGTAGCGCGTGGTGGCCTGTTCCAATTGCCCGTTGAGGGGGCTGGTGCGCCAGGCCGTCAGCGACGACGAATAGAACTGCTGTTGCAGGGACGGCGCACGGAAACCGTTGCTCACCGTACCGCGCATGGCGAACTGTGGAGTGAACGCATAGCGAGTAGAGAACTTACCGCTGCCGGTGTCGCCAAAATCGCTGTAGTGCTCAAAACGCCCGGCCAGGCTGACGTCCCACTTATCGGTGACGCTCTGGCTGAAATCCACATAGCCTGCGGTGTTGGTACGCGAGTAGTTGTGCGCGTCCGCCGGGGTGAAACCTACCAACCCAGGCGCGCCGGGGTTGGGACGTTGACCGGCCAGCGGGCTGCCAGCTGGGAACACATAGCCGCCGTCGGCATAGGAGGCGTAATCGCCGGCCTGGATCTCAAAGCCGTCGCGGCGGAACTCAAGGCCGGTGGACACGTTCAGTGGCTTGGCGAACAAGCCGGTATCGAACGCGCGGGTCAGGTCGAGGTTGTTGGTCCACTGGCTGGCGATCAGGTTACCGCCGTCCATATTCTGTGGGCTGTTCGGCCCCAGTGACGGGTTCAGCGAACGTTCGTTGCGGGTGTTGGCGTTGTTGTAGCCATAACTGGTGCTCAGGTCCCAGGCCCAGCCGAGCAGGTCGTCGTTGCGCACGCCGAACACGCTCTGGAAGTCGTCTTCTTCCACGACGAAACGCGGCGAGAAACCGTCCGGGTACACCGAGACAATATTCTGTGGCGAGTTGGCCGTGCGGTAGGTGCCCCAACTGGTGGAGTTGCGATGGCTGAGGGTCGAGAACGAGTACAGCGTGTAGTCCTCATTCAGCGGCAGCTCGGCGTTGTAGCCGAAGTTATAGGTTTGCGAACGCGGCTGGCCCAACTGCTGGCGATAGCGGCTCTCGCTGGTCTCGCGCGGGTCGGGCTGGCCGTTCTGGCGGAAATAGATGCTGGTGCGATCCGGCACCGCGCCGGCCACGTTGGAGCTTTCCTGGATGCCGACGTCGGCACTGAGGCTGAAGAAACCGTCATTGGGCAACTCGAAACCCTGGTTGACCTGGCCTTGGCCCCGCGCACCGAAGTTGCCCTTGCCACCCACACGGTTGGCGTATTGACCGTACAACGCGCTGCCGCTGCCGCCGGAATGGTTGCGCTTGAGGATGATGTTGATCACCCCCGCAATCGCATCCGACCCGTACTGCGCCGCTGCGCCGTCACGCAGCACTTCGACGTGGTCTACCGCCGCGATAGGGATCAGGTCGAGGTCGGCAGGCGATTGGCCGCTGGACGTGGCGGCGGTCTGCACAAAGATCAGCGACGTGTTGTGGCGGCGCTTGCCGTTGACCAGCACCAACACATGGTTGCCGCCCAGGCCGCGCAGGGTTGCGGATTTGACCGACAGCCCGGTGCCGCCGGTAAAACCTGCCGCGTTGGTATAGGACGGAACGCTGGCGGCCAGGGCATCGCGCAGGTTCTGCTTGCCGGAACGGGCGAGGTCGTCGGCGCTGATCACGTCGATCGGCGCCAGGCTCTTGGCCACGGTGCGGCCGCTGTCACGGGCACCGGTGACCACCACGGTTTGCAGGGCGGTGTCGCTGCTCAGGGATTTATCTTCAGCCTGGGCCGCGTGTTGGGCACACAGCCCAAGGATGCCAACAGTCAGCAGGCTGAGCCTGGGACGAAAGCGGGTGTAAGGGCGAGACATGGTGAGGCTCCAATGTTTAGGTGCCGCTTTCCATTCCTGGTGGTGGGAGTTCCTGACAGTACTGGGGAGGCTTAGGTGTTGGCTGTTTCTAGTTATAGGGTGTGGGGTTAGCGCCCCAGCATCACGTCCTGGCGGGCCTGGTCGACCAGTGCCATCTGCCGGGTGAGGCGGGCCTTGCGTTCGGCCAGCAGCAGAATCTTGGTCCACTCCACCGCTTTGCCGGAGTGGCTGGCCAGTCGTGCAGCCAGTTCCAGTGAACTGGCGTAGGCGTCGTCCACCACTTGGTTGACCAGGCCGAGGGCCAAGGCCTCCTGGGCGTCGAATTTTCGCGCGCTGAGCATGATGTCCAGGGCTGCTGCTTCACCGATCAGGCTGGGCAGGGTGATCGCACTGAAGCCGGACAACATGCCGTGCTGCACTTCCGGGAAGTGAAAACGCGTGTCGTGGCGCGCAATGCGGAAATCGCAATGAATCGCCAGGCTGATGCCCAGGCCCAGGGTGTGACCGTGCAATGCGGCGATCACCGGTTTACTCAGGTCGTTGCCGACGCCGGGCAGGGCGCGGGCCAGTACGTCACTGCTGACGGTCTCGCCCGTGGCTTCAATTTCCTTGAGGTCGGAGCCGGCGCAAAACGCTCGTTCCCCAGCACCGCGCAACACGATGGCGCGCACGCCGGTGTCGGCCTGGGCACGCTGCCAGACCTCTGCCAATTCGTGTTTGGCCTGGCTGTCCAGCGCGTTGAGGCGCTCCTGGCGGTTAAGCGTGACCACCAGGATGCCATCGCCAATAGGTTGGTATTCGACTGTCATGAAGGGCTTTTCATCCGGTGTGAAAGAAAGACGCGATTGCCCCTTGAGGTCCGCGTCAAAGTGAGGAAAACTTAAAGCATGTGCACAATGCAAACAATATGTTTGTTATATGAACATATTCTTATCAGGTCAGAAACGGTTATAAAAGATGAAAGCCATAGTTCTAAAAGCCTTCGGTGGACCGGAGCAATTGCAGGTCGAGGAGGTGCCCACCCCCCAGGTTGGTGCGGGTGAAGTATTGGTCAGAGTCGAGGCCGCCGGGGTTTGCCACCATGATTTGCTGCACCGCGCCGGGCATCTCCCGGGGGCGCACACCGGCGTGGTGCTGGGCCATGAAGTGGCGGGTGAAGTGGTCGAGGTGGGCGCCGGTGTTCATCATTTGGCGGTTGGCGCCAGGGTTGTGGTGTATCAGCGCCGCTTCTGTGGCCAGTGCCGCGACTGCCTGCGCGGTCGCCAAGACCTGTGCCGCGCCCTCGGCCTGCCGTCGGTAGACACCGAGGGCGCTTACGCCGAATACCTGCGGGTGCCGGCGATTTCCGCGATTGAACTGCCCGATGGCCTGGATTACGTCCAAGCCGCTTTGGCCTCCTGCCCCATCGGCACCAGCGTCCGCGCACTGCTCGGTGAAGCCGCGCTCAAGCCCGGTGAAACGGTATTGATCAACGGTGCCAGCGGTGGCCTGGGGGCGCATCAGATTCAACTGGCGAAAGCCTATGGTGCGCGGGTGATCGCGGTAACCGGCAGCGCCGACAAGCGCGAGCTCCTGCACAACCTGGGGGCTGATGACGTCATCGTCGCCAACGGCAACTACAGCGCCGAGGTGTGGGCACTCACCGGCAAGCGCGGTGTGGACGTGGCCATGGAAAACCTCGGCAGCACCCTTGAAGACACCCTGCGCAGCATGGCCCTCGGTGGTCGCGTGGTGGTGTTGGGCAATGTCGCGCCCGCCAGCGTGCCGGTCAACCCCGGCTTGTTGATCGGCCGGCGGATTCGGCTGCAGGGCTCAGGCAGTGCCACCTTGGAAGAGGTGCGCGTGGCCTTGGCGTTGATCAAAGGTGGGCAGGTCAAGCCGCTGATTGACCGCGTGCTGCCGTTTCATCAAGTGGCCGAGGCCCATGCGCTGCTGGAATCACGCCAGGTCACTGGGCGCATTGTGTTGAGCGGGTGGTAAGCATGGATATCAGTACGCTGCTGAGCCAGGCAGCCTTCAAATGGCCTGACCGGGTCGCGTTGCAGGAAGCCGCCAGCCAAAGAACACTGAGCTTTGCCGAACTGGATCGCGCCCTCAGCGGCGTCGGCCAGGCGTTGGATCAATTGCTCATCCCGGCCGGTGCGCGGGTGGCTTTGTTGGCCGACGCCAGCCTCGATTATCTGCTGGCCGATTATGGCTGCATGGCCAACGGCCGCGTGCGCGTGCCGCTGGACCCGGCGTTGGCGCCTGACGAATTAGTCGCCCAGCTGAACGATGCGGGCGCCGCCTTGCTGCTGTATTCCGAGGCGTATGCCGAGGTGGCGCACGGCTTGGGCATTCGTTGCCTGCCCCTGCAGGCCGTCACCGACACTCAAGCCGTCGACGTCGTTACGCGCCCCGCGCAATCGCCCCAGGCGTTGGCCTCGCTCAACTACACCGGCGGCACCACCGGCACACCCAAGGCCGTGATGCACCGGCATGCCAGCCTGTGCGCGGTGTTGCAGAACATTGTCATGGGCCGAGGCGCCGCCGTGGGGGATGTCCTGCTCAATGTGCGCCCGCTGTGGCCGATTGCAGCGGTGGCGGTGTTCGCCCATGTGCTCAGCGGTGGCCAGGTGGTGCTCGGTGGGCGTTTCGATGGCAAGACCTTCATCGCCCAACTCACCGAATACAACGTGGCGTTCAGTTCCCTGGTGCCGACGCAACTGCTGCGGTTGCTGCGTGAAACCGGCTCGACGCCCGCCGATCTACCGGCGTTCAAGAGCCTCGACGTTGGCGCTGCCGCGTTGACCGGCGAAGTGCTGGAAGGCTCCTGCCGCCTGTTCAGCGAACGTATCGGCGTGCTCTACGGCATGACGGAGGCACCCTGGAGTTGCTACCTCTCGCCCGCGCAGATGCAAGCGGTGCGTGCGACCGGCGACAGTGGTGAAGGCGTGGTCGGCCGCCCGCTGTTCAGTGCCGCCATCCGAGTCGACCGGCCAGACGCCAATGGCCTCGGCGAGATCCTGCTGGGCGGTCCGCAATTGATGAGCGGCTACTGGAAGCTTGAAGCGCTCAGCGCCAAGACCCTCGACAACGGCTGGCTGCGCAGCGGTGACCTGGGCTGTATTGGCAGCGATGGGTTGCTCAAGGTACTGGGGCGCTGCAAGGACATCATCCGCACGGGTGGCAAATCCGTGCAGCCCGGCGAGGTCGAGCAGAACCTCATGAGCCACCCCGGCGTGCAGGACGTGCACGTATTCGGCCTGGCGGACCTGGAGTGGGGCGAGCAAGTGTGTGCAGCGGTGGTAGTGGACGGTTCGCAGCCACTGTCAGCGCAGCAGTTGATGGACCACTGCCGCGCTGGGCTGTCGCGCTACAAGGTGCCGCGCCGCGTCTACTTCATCGACGAACTGCCGCGCTCGCACTACGGCAAGGTCCAGAAAAACCGCCTGCTTGCCGCACTGGACCTCAAGCCCTAGAGGTTGCCCAATTGCGCCGCGATGCCTTCACAGGCGCGGCGCACGTGGCTGGCCAGGGACGAGGCGGGGTGGGTTTCGTCTTCCATCTCAAGCCCGGCGACGACCACTGCGCCGATGGCTTGGCCGGTGTCCACACGAATTGGAAACGCCACCGAGGACAGTCCCGGCTTGAACTCTCCATGGCCAAATGCAAAGTCCTGCTGGCTGCGGATCTGCTCCAACGCGGGCCGCGCCTTGGCGTAACGCGCTTCACCGAGAATCGCCTGCGCTGCCGCTTCGCTGTAGGTGGCAAGCACCGCGCGGCCACTGGGGCTGCCGTCGATGGGGAATTGGTCGGCCAGGTCGACAATCACGTTGAGCGGCGTGGTCGGCGTCCACATCCGCTCGATCAGCACCACTTGGTCGCCCACCGGCACCGACAGCGACACAATTGCCTGGCGCTCGCCGATCACCCGTTGCAGCTCAATCGCGTAGGGCAGGGCGATCTTGCGCAGGTTCAGGCGGTTCAAATACGCCGCCGAATAGATCAGGCACTCAGGCCCGATGCGATAGGTACCGCCCTGGGATTCGATCAGGCTCCAGTGGGTGAGGGTCTTGAGCAAGCGGTGGATGGTGGTGCGGTCAATGCCGGTCAGCCGCGCCAGGTCCAGCGCGCTGGCGCCGTGCTTGAGGCCCGAGAGGGTGCGCAACAGCACAATCGAACGGTCGATGACCTGAACGCGTCCGCCAGCATTTTCCTTGTTGCTGGCGGGCGGGGGAGGAGTCGAGGAAATATCCATGGTGGCAGCAGCTTCCGAAATCATGAAGTTCGGCAAGCGCGGATCGCAGGCTTGGCCGGTGGCCAAGGTTAGCCGCGATCCGTTGCGGGGTGAAGCCTTGATTTAGCTGTCGAAGAACACCAGTGCCCGCAGTTCGATACTGCGCCGGGGTGGCGCATCCTTTTGCGTGGTGGGGTCATCGAACGCGGTGTGCGCACTCAGCCTGGCCACGTCCTGCCGCGAATCATGGATCTTCAACAGCAAGGCCTCATCCGGCCGCAACAGTGGGTAGTAAAACCAGCGGTGCGCCGGGTTGGCCTTGACCGAGAACGTCTCGCCGACCTTGTCGCGGTACACCAGGTCGCTGGGCAACAGGTCACCGTCGGCCATGCTGCGCGCATCGCACAGGGCCAGGGGCGTGCTCTGGACCGCCGCGCCGATAGGGCGCCAGACGTTGATGATCGCAAAGCGCTTGAGCAGGCGTTGTTCGGCTTCATCCGCCGGCAAGTGGTCGCGCACGCGGCGGATGGCCGAGCGTTCGGTCTGGTCGTTGTGCACGTAGCGCACCGGTTCGCGCAGGCCGCGTGCTTCGCGGCCAGGGTCATCGACGCGGATTGTATGATCGAATATCACCACCTTCACCGCGCCGGTCTGCTGTTTGAGCAGGGCTTCGGTTTCCGGGTAGTAATGCAGGCGTACCTGCTCGTCATCTTCCAGGTTGGCCACGGCGCTGGCGTGATCGATTCGCTCGAAGCCTTGGCGATTGATGCTCGCCGGCTCATCCAACAGCCGTGCGTTATGGATGCTCACCTCGGTAGGGTCCAGCACTCCACTGCGCTGGGCCTCTCCGTCGGGTGGCGGGTAGGTGTAGTTCACCGGGCGCTGGCCGGTGTCCTGCAAGTAATTGAGCACGCCGCGCACGGAGGCGGGGGTGAGTTGAGTCTGGTGCGTTCCCATAAAACCACCTCCAGGTCAAAACGGTTCCTTGAACGGCCGCAGGTCCAGCTCCTGGGTCCAGGCGCTACGCGGTTGGGTGTGCAGGTACCAATAGGCATCGGCGATATCGTCGAGTTTCAACGAGCCGTCTTCGCCCAGCTTGGCCAGGTACTCCGGTGCGCGGCTTTTAATGCGTTCGCCGTCGATGGAACCGTCGATGACCACATGGGCCACGTGCACGTTTTTCGGGCCGAATTCACGGGCGAACGACTGCGCTATCGAACGCAAACCCGCCTTGCCCGCTGCGAACGCGGTGTACGGTGGCTTGCCGCGTAATGACGCGGTGGCCCCGGTAAACAGCAAGCTGCCGCCGCCATTGGCGAGCAAGGCGCGAGTGGCTTCACGGGCAAACAGAAAACCGCCCAGCGTGGAGGCGCGCCAGGTTTGCTCGAACAGTTCGGCGCTCAACTCCAGGGCCGGTGCAGACACCGCGTTGCCCACATTGAAGATCGCTGCCTTGAGCGTGCCGAGCTGATTGACCTGCGCGATCGCTGCGAGCACATCGGCTTCAACACCGGAGTCGGCCACCACCGCATTCGCCTTGCCGCCGCTGGCTTCGATCTGCGCGACCACCGCCTGCAACTTGTCCAGGCTCCTGCCGCTGACCGCCACGCGATACCCCTCGCGGGCAAAGCGCCGCGCCAACGCCGCCCCCAGCCCTGCGACCGCGCCGACCCCGGCCACCCACACCACTGACTCAGTCATTTGCCACATCCTCTGAAAGACACGTGGCTATCAATCTACTCATCGGCGAGCGTGAGGAATAAGAACATCGACAGCTAAGGTTATGCCCGCAGCCCGTTACTTCTGCCCACAGATGGGGCGTTTTCTGAGCTATTTGGTAGCAATTTCCTACGCGCGTCTTCCGCTCACTCATTGGCCATTCCCGGCTATTTCATCCGAATCAATCACTTGGCTCTGCATTGAGGCAGTTGGCACGCATTCTGCTGTTTTGCATTCGTGGATAATTGGATACAAAAATTCAAAAGGTGCTGCCGATGCAATTTGCTCCCACTTACGTTGACCGCCAGCCCCTCACCGCCGAGGAGGAGGCCTACAACTTCCTGCTCGATGCCATTTGCAGCGGGCGCTACCGCAAGGGTGACCGGCTGATTGCCGAGGACATCGCCAGTGAGATCGGCATGAGCCGCATGCCGGTGCGCGAAGCCTTCCGTCGCTTGGATGCCCAGGGCCTGGTGACCCTGCGGCCCAATCGCGGCGCCATCGTCAGCGGCCTGGATATCGACGAATTGCACGAAGTGTTCGAGATGCGCAGCGCCCTCGAAGGCCTGGCGGTGCGCGTCGCGGTGGGGCGGATTGGCGAGCGTCAGTTGGCCGCGCTGGAACGCATGCTCGACGAGATGGACGACTACCGCGACGAAAGCGCCGCCTGGGTCAGTCGCCACCGCGCGTTCCACGAATACCTGTGCAGCCTCAGCGGTCGCCCGCGCTTGATGAAACAAATCTCGGCGCTCTATTCGCTGGTGGAAGCGCCCATGCGCCTGTGGTTGCAGCACGGCGACAAACCCCTCAGCGCGCGCCAGGAACATGCGGTGATCCTCGATGCGATTCGCGCCGGCGACGCCGCCCGCGCCGAAGCCGTGGTGCGCGAGCACATCGAAGGCACCGTGCCGGCGCTGATCCAGTTTTTGCAATCGGAAAAATAATCAGAGGTGGGCCCAAGCCCGCCCGTGTTTTGACTTTGAGTCCTGCCCCGTTAACCAACGAACTGGAGTGTCTGGTCATGCATAAACGCCGCGCCTTGCTGGTGGCTCTCTCCCTCTGCCTCTGTACCCAATGGGCAACTGCTGCGCCCCAGGTACCGGAGCGCTTGCAGAAAGTCGACAAACTCACCTACTGCTCGGGGATGGACTCACCGCCTTTGGTGTCCTTCGATGAGTCCCAGAAACCACGGGGGCTCACCGTTGACCTTGGCTTGGAAATCGCCAAGCGCCTGGGCGACAAACAGGTGCAATGGCGGGTGATTCCGTTCTCCGGCCTGGTGCCTGCATTGCTTGCCCAGCAGTGCGACATGATCGTCGACCAACTGTTCGACAAGCCCGAGCGGCGCCAGGTGATCGACATCGTCAACTACATGTATTCCAGCCAGTCGGTGGTGGTGCCCAAGGGCAACCCCAAAGGCATCAAGGCGCTGGATGACTTGTCCGGGCACAAGGTCGCGGTGCTCAACGGCTCCACCATCAAGACCCTGCTGGACACGCAAAACGAAAGCCTGGCCAAGGCCGGCAAGCCACCGATGAAACTGGTGGTCTACAACACCGACACCGATGCCTTCCAGGCCCTGCGCATCAGCCAGGTCGACGCCTACGGCACCACCGTGGAAACCGCCGGTTACTACGCGGCGATGGCCCCGGACCTCTTCCAGGAAGGTGTGCCGGCATTCAGCCGCATCCTCACCGGCCTGGGCATGCGCAAGGACGACCCGCAACTCACCGCCGCCGTGCAACAGGTGATCAGCGACATGCGCAGCGACGGCAGCTATGTGGCGTTGCTGAATAAATGGCATGTCAGCAGCGACACTCTCGACTGAGGTTTCCCGCAATGAACTTCAATTGGGATGTGTTCTGGCAGTACCTGTTGCAGCCCAGCGGGGTGTACCTCACCGGGCTCTGGCTGACCTGCCTGATCAGCGTATTGGCGATGTTGTTGGGCTGCGCGCTGGGGTTGGCGGCGGCGCTGTTGCGTCTGTCGAAGAACCCACTGCTGCACCTGCCGGTGCGTTTTTATGTGTGGCTGATGCGCGGTACGCCGCTGTTGGTGCAGATCGTGTTCCTGTACACGGCGCTGGCGGCGGGCGGGCTTTTCCGCTTCGAGGATATTGAACTGTTCGGTCTGATCGTGCCGGGCAATATCCAGGCCGCCATCATCGCCCTGGGCCTAAACGAAGGCGCATACATGGCCGAGATCATCCGCGCCGGCATCGGCGCGGTGGACAAGGGCCAATACGAAGCCGGGCGTTCCCTGGGCATGGGCTTCGCCAAGCTGATGCGGCGCATCGTGCTGCCCCAGGCGTTCCGCGTGATCGTGCCGCCGCTGGGCAACGAGTTCAACGTGATGCTCAAGAACACCACGCTGGTCAGCGTGATCGGCGTGCAGGAGTTGCTGCTCAGTACGCAAATGGTCACCTCGGCGACGTTTCGCGTGTTCGAGTTGTACCTGGTGGTCGCCATCTACTTCTTGATGCTCACCACCTTGTGGGGCTTCTTCCAGCGTTGGCTGGAGGCACGTTTCGGCCAGTCCGACCGGCCTTCGGCACCGCCGCCCGCGTCCAGCCGCATGTTCGGGCGCAGCACCTTGAAACTGCTGAGGGGACGCTAACCATGGCGCACAAAAGTGACGAACTGATCATCGAAGCCCTGGACCTGCACAAGTCGTTCGGCGACTTGCAGATTCTCAAGGGCATCTCCCTGCAAGTGCGGCGCGGCGAAGTGGTGGTGCTGATCGGTGCCTCGGGCTCGGGCAAGACCACCTTCATTCGCTGCATCAACCTGCTGGAGGACATCCAGGGCGGGCGCATTCGTGTCAACGGCCGTGCCATGGGCTATCGCGAACGCAGCGACGGCAGCCTGGTGCGCGATTCGGAGCGCAACATTGCTCGCCAGCGCCGCGACATCGGCATGGTGTTCCAGCGCTTCAACCTGTTCCCCCACATGACCGCGCTGGAAAACATCATCGAAGCACCGATCCACGTGCTCGGCACACCGCGCGCCGAAGCCTTGGAACAGGCGCGTGCCCTGCTGGCACGGGTGGGCCTGGCGGACAAGGCCAGCCATTACCCCTCGATGCTTTCCGGCGGCCAGCAGCAACGAGTCGCCATCGCCCGCGCCCTCGCGATGAAACCCCAGGCGATGCTGTTCGACGAACCCACCAGCGCCCTCGACCCGGAAACCGTCGGCGAAGTGCTGCAAGTGATGAAGGAGCTGGCCGAGGAGGGCATGACCATGGTGGTGGTCACCCACGAAATGGGCTTTGCCCGTGAAGTGGCCGACCGCGTGGTGGTGCTCGACCAGGGCGAACTCATCGAACAAGGACCGCCAGAGCAGATTTTCAGCCACCCCAGCCATCCCCGCACGCGTGCGTTTCTCAGCCGCGTGTTATGACCTGAAGCCTTGTGTGGAAGCCTCTTTGCCATGATGAAATTTTCTGCTCACGAGTATCCCTATCCGTCGCAGCGCCAGAGCGTGTTTGCCCAGCGCGGCATGGTCGCGGCGTCCCAACCGTTGGCCGCCCAGGCCGGTATCGAGGTCATGCAAAAGGGCGGCAACGCCATTGATGCGGCCATCGCCACAGCCGCCGCCTTGACCGTGGTGGAGCCCACCGGCTGTGGCTTGGGCGGCGATGCGTTTGCCTTGGTCTGGTGCAAGGGCCAGTTGCACGGTTTGAACGGCAACGGCCACGCGCCGGCGGCCTTGAGCATCGAGGCGGTCAAGGCGGCAGGGCATGACCAGATGCCGCTGTATGGCTGGACTCCAGTCACCGTGCCCGGTTGCCCATCGGCCTGGGCCGAGCTGTCGCAACGCTTCGGCGCGCTACCGTTTGCCGAGCTGCTGCAACCGGCCATCCGCCTCGCGCGGGACGGGTTCCCGCTGTCGCCGGTGGTCGCCCACCAATGGCAGAACGCATTGAATGAATTCACCCCCCATCGCGACACGGTGCTGGACGCCTGGTTTGACACCTTCCTGATTGAAGGCCGCGCGCCTCGGGCCGGGGAGATGTTCCGCAACCCGGCCCAGGCCCGGACGCTTGAAGAACTGGCCGCAACCCGTTGCGAAAGCCTGTATCGCGGCGCCCTGGCCGAACGCCTGGACGCCCATTCACGTGCCAGCGGTGGCTACCTGCGCGCCAGTGATCTCAAGGATTACCGTGCGCAGTGGGTTGAGCCGATCCACGTCAATTACCGGGGCGTGGACGTCTGGGAGATTCCTCCCAGTGGCCAGGGCCTGGTGGCGTTGATGGCGCTGAAAATCCTCGAAGGCTTCGAGTTCGATCATCGTGACAGCCAGCAGACCTGGCACCGCCAGTTGGAGGCGATGAAACTCGCCTACAGCGACGGCCTGCACTACATCACCGACCCGCAGCACATGCGCGTCGCTGTTGCCGATCTGCTCAGCGACGACTACAGCCGCCGCCGTCGCGCGCAGATCGGCGAACAGGCGCAGCCGCCCAAGCCCGGCGACCCCCACGCCAGCGGCACGGTGTACCTGGCCACGGCAGATGCCGAAGGCAATATGGTGTCGTTTATCCAGAGCAACTACCACGGCTTTGGCTCCGGCGTGGTGCTACCCGACAGCGGCATCGCCTTGCAGAATCGCGGGCAGGAATTCAGCCTCGACCCGGCCCACGCCAACTGCCTGGCGCCGGGCAAAAAAACCTTTCACACCATCATCCCCGGCTTCCTTACCAAGGACGGCCAGGCACTGGGGCCGTTCGGCGTAATGGGCGGCTATATGCAGCCCCAGGGGCATGTGCAGATGGTGATGAACCTGGTGGATTTTGGCCTCAACCCACAAGCGGCCTTGGACGCGCCGCGTTGGCAATGGTTGGGTGATATGAAGGTGGGGATCGAGCAGGGCGCCTCCCGAGACCTGGCCAACGCCTTGGCGCGGCGGGGGCATCACGTGCAGATTGCCAGTGATCTCACAGAATACGGGCGTGGCCAGATCATCCTGCGTGATCCGGTTAGCGGGGTGCTGTGCGGCGGCACCGAGCCGCGGGCGGACTCGCATATTGCCGTGTGGTGAGTGCGAGATGGCGGCATGTCAGTCGGCCCATATGCCAGCTGACGCGCCGCCTTCGCAGGCAAGCCAGCTCCCACATTTTATCTGCGTCCAGCCGGGAAACTGCGCGCACCGCTAGTCTCTGGTGATCGAGGTATTTGGCCGCGTTGAAAAATAATTAAATAAACCTGTCCCTTTTTTTTGCGTCGCCGGTCATTCCAGGTATGTGAACAAAATCGAGAGCTTCCTCCCATGCCCGTCGTCCGTCCCTTGCTCAAGCTGAGCCTGTTGCTGAGCCTCAGCGCCAGTCCATTTTTCACCGCCGTCAGTTTCGCCGAAGACACCGCCGCCCGCCGCAGCTACCAAGTGCCAGCCGGCAGCCTGAGCGCGGCGTTGACCCGTTTTGCTGGCTTGGCCGGGGTTAATCTGTCGGTGGACCCGGCGCTGGTGAGCGGGCGCAGCAGCAGTGGTTTATCCGGAGAGTATGGCGTGGAAGAGGGCTTTGCCCGGTTGCTGCAAGGTTCTGGCCTGCAACTGCAGGCCATGGGTGAACAGGCCTACAGGCTGGTGCCGGTGCCGGAGGGCAGTACGCTGGAGTTGGCGCCGACCTCGATCCTCGGCACCACCGGCCTGTACGACGGCGATACCTACGCCGGTGGCCAAGTGGCACGACGCACTGCGCAGGGCATGCTGGGCACGCGGGACTTCATGGAGACCCCGTTCAGCATCACCACCTACACCGCAGAAGCGGTGAAGAACCAGCAGGCGCGCACCTTGGGCGACCTGATCGCCGCCGACCCTTCGGTACGCGCCACCAACCCGGCCGGTGGGCGTTACGAGCAGTTCACTATTCGTGGCTTCAGCCTGTTCAACAGCGATGTGGCCTACAACGGTCTGTACGGCGTGTTGCCGACTTACACCATCGATATGGAAATGGCCGACCGCGTCGACATCCTCAAGGGCCCGAGCCAGTTGATCAATGGCATCTCGCCCCGTGGCAGCGTGGGCGGTGGGATCAACGTGGTGCCCAAGCGCGCCACCGACAAGGACATCAATTCGTTCACCGGCACCTGGGCCTCTGGCAGCCAGGCCGGCGGCGCGGTGGACGTAGGGCGGCGCTTTGGCGAAGACAACAAGTTTGGCATCCGCTTCAACGGCGTGAAGCAGTCCGGCGATACCGAATGGGATCACCAAACCGTCGACCGCGAAATGGCCGTGCTGGGCCTGGATTTCCGTGGCGAGCGCCTGCGCCTTTCCACCGATATCGGCCACACCGAACGCGACACCGATGCCCCCCAGGAACGCGTGCAGGTGGCAGCCGCCGCACCGGTGCCCAGCGCCAACGATGTGCGCCGCAACTATGCGCAATCCTGGAGCAAGGCCCGCACCCACGACACCTTTGGTACGGTCAACGCTGAATACGACCTCAGCGACAACGTGATGCTGTACGGCGGTGTCGGCGCACGTAAAAGCAACCACGACTTCCTGCGTCATGCAGTCTCCGTGAGCAATGCGGCTGGGGATTTCAGTGTGCAGCCCCGCGACTTCACCCGCGATGAAAACGTGCGCACCTACACCGCCGGCGTGCGTAACTGGTTCCATACCGGGCCGGTGAGCCACGAAGTCAACCTGGCGGCCAGCTACTTCTACATGGACTTCACCAACGGCGGCGCACGGTATGCAGCGGCGCCGAGCAATTTGTACAACCCGGTGCAAACTCCGACGCCGTCCACGGCAACGCGCCAGGACGCCAAGGTTTATACCGAGAACGCCTTCAGCGGTGTGGCCCTGTCCGACACCCTCGGCTTCTTCGACGACCGCCTGTTGCTAACCCTCGGCGCGCGCTGGCAGCGGGTCAAGGTGGATGACTGGAGCGACGGCATCAAAGGCAAGACCAACTACGACGAAGAAAAACTCTCGCCGTCGGGCGGCCTCCTGTTCAAGGCCACCGACAAACTGTCGTTGTACGCCAACTACATGGAAGGCCTGAGCCAGGGCAAGATCGCGCCGTCCACCTCGCGTAACGAGGATGAGATCTTCCCGCCGTTCATCAGCCGCCAGGTGGAAGTCGGCGCCAAATACGACGCCGGCGCCTTCGCCGTGACCGCCGCCGTGTTCCGTATCAAGCAGCCGGCCTATGAGACCAACGCCACCACGCGGTTGTTCGGCCCCAATGGCAAGCGCGAAAACACCGGTGCGGAGCTGAGCGTATTCGGCGAACCGCTCAAGGGCGTGCGCCTGCTGGGCGGGGTGATGTACATCGACAGCAAACTCAAAGACACCACCAACGGCACCTGGGACGGCAACCGTGCTCCGGCAACGCCAGAGTACAACGTCAACCTGGGCGCCGAATGGGACGTGCCGGGGCTTGAAGGCTTGACCCTGACCAGCCGTGGCATCCATTCCAGCTCGCAGTACCTGGACCAGTCCAACGTCAAGGAAATCGACGCCTGGAACCGTATCGACGTGGGTGCGCGCTATGCCTTCAAAGTGGACGACAAGCACGTGACCCTGCGCGCGAATGTGGAAAACGTGGCGGACAAGCGCTACTGGAGCTCGGCCGGCGCGTCGGATGACAGCGAGCCGGGGCTGACCCTGGCGACACCGCGTACTTACCTGTTGTCGGCCACTGTCGATTTTTAACGGGTGTACACAGATCCCAGTGTGGGAGCGGGCTTGCTCGCGAAAGCGGTGTATCAGTCACTGGATGTATTGACTGACACAATGCATTCGCGAGCAAGCCCGCTCCCACATTTGAGCTGCGGTGTCAGGGCTAATGAGAATGTTTTTTGATTGCGCCGCCCCGATATGGAATAGTACCCGCCGTTTTCCCCGGTCTGTCTAGCTGGGGTGTTTTAACGCCGAGGTCCTTGTCATGCGATTGCTGCGCTCCATCCCCACCCTGGCCGCCTGCCTGCTGGCGTTCTCTTCAAGCGTGTTGAGCGCTGCTCCCATCGACCTCAACGACGGCCAGCACGCCGTGCACCTGCCGGATGCGCCCAAGCGCGTGGTGGTGCTGGAGTTTTCCTTTCTTGATAGCCTCGCCGCCGTTGACGTCACCCCGGTAGGCGCTGCCGATGATGGCGATGCCAACCGCGTATTGCCGCGCGTGCGTCAGGCCATCGGCCAGTGGAAGTCGGTGGGCTTGCGCTCGCAGCCAAGCATCGAGGAAATCGCCCGGCTCAAGCCGGACCTGATTGTCGCCGACCTCAACCGTCATCAAGCCTTGTACAGCGACCTGGCGAGCATCGCGCCGACCCTGTTGCTGCCGTCACGTGGTGAGGACTACGAAGGCAGCCTGAAATCCGCCGAGCTGATCGGCAAGGCCCTGGGCAAGAGCCCGCAGATGCAAGCGCGTATCCAGAAGAACCGCGACAATCTGAAAGCCATCGCGCAACAGATTCCCGCCGGCGCCAGCGTGTTGTTTGGCGTTGCCCGTGAAGACAGCTTCTCGGTGCACGGCCCCGACTCCTACGCCGGTAGCGTGCTGCAAGCCATCGGCCTGAAAGTGCCGTCGGTACGCGCCAATGCTGCGCCCACCGAGTTTGTCAGCCTGGAACAACTGCTCGCACTGGACCCGGGCTGGCTGCTGGTCGGCCACTACCGCCGCCCGAGCATCGTCGACACCTGGAGCAAGCAGCCGCTGTGGCAAGTACTTGGCGCTGTGCGTAACAAACACGTAGCCGAAGTCGACGGCGACAGCTGGGCGCGTAACCGGGGCGTGCTGGCCTCGGAGCAGATCGCCGAAGATGCGCTGGCGATTCTCAAAGGCGGCAAAGCCGTACTGAGCCACTAAGCGTGCCGCGCAGTTTCGCCGCCGTCAGCATTGTGTTGCTGGGGGCCGTGTTGTTCTGGTTCTCGCTGTACAGCTGGTCGCCGTTCACGCTTACCGCAACGGATGCATGGAATGGCCTGGTTCACCAGGGCAGCGTGGGCGGCAATATGGCGTATATCGTCGCCCAATTGCGGGTGCCGCGTGCCGTATGTGCAGCGCTGGTGG
This sequence comes from Pseudomonas cremoris, assembly GCF_014230465.1. The sequence goes on along the minus strand of NZ_JAAXCY010000001.1, from coordinate 45,638 downwards.
GTGCTTGCCTGGGCCTGGCCGGTGCGCTGATGCAGGGCATCACCCGTAACCGCCTGGCCTCGCCATCATTGTTCGGCGTGACGGCGGGAGCGGCGTTGGGCCTGGCGTTGTTCTCGACAGGCTTGGTTGCGCCACCGTTTGCCGGTGGCGCGTTGTTGATGACCTGCCTGGGCGGCGCGTTGGCCTGGGTCACGGTGTTCAGTCTCGGTGGTGCCTGGTCGCCGACTACCGCCCAAGGCCGCTTGGTGCTGGCCGGTGTGGCGGTTGCGGCATTGTGCGCGGCATTGACCCGCCTCACGGTGATCCTGGTCGAAGCCCAGGCGCAAAGTGTGCTGAATTGGCTGGCCGGTTCGTTGGCCAATGTCGGCGCCGCGCAGGTGCAATTGCTCTGGCCGTGCACCCTGATCGGCGGCCTGTGGGCGCTCTGGTGTGCGCCGCGCTTGAACCTGATCAACCTCGGTGAAGACGCCGCGCGCTCCTTGGGCGTGGGCATCGCCAGCCTGCGTTTGCAGGTGTTTGTCGCCAGCCTGTTGCTGGTGGGGGCGAGTGTCTGCGCGGTGGGGCCGATTGGGTTTGTCGGGCTGATTGCGCCGAATATCCTTCGCCAGTATCTGGGCAATGACTACCGCTGGCTGATCCCGTTGAGCGCGGCATTGGGCGCGGTGATCGTGCTGGGTGCCGACTTGCTTAGCCGCGCCGTGGCGTTTCCAGTCGAAACCCCGGCGGGTGTGGTGACTGCATTGATCGGTGCACCGTTCTTCCTCTTTCTTGCCAGGCGCGCCCTATGATCCGCCCACGATTGCGCCTTTGGTTGCTGCTGGGCCTGTTGCTGCTCGCCACGTTCATCAGCCTCAGCGCCGGTACCCAGTGGCTCAAGCCTGAAACCGTGCTCGAGCGCCTGCTGGCCCACGACGCCCTCGACTTCGAAGTATGGAACCATCGCCTGCCGCGCAGCCTGATCGCGATTCTCGCAGGTGCTGCCTTCGGCCTGGCCGGGGCGATTGTGCAGGGCGTGATCCGCAACCCGCTGGCCTCGCCGGAAATCCTCGGTGTGACCCAGGGCGCAGGCTTGGCGCTGACCGTGGCGATCATCAGTTGGCCGCAGCTGCCGATTGCCTGGCTGCCGCTGGTGGCGTGCCTGGGCGGTGCCGGCGGCGCGTTGCTGCTGGCGCTGTACAACACCGGAGTGAGTTTTTCCGGAGTGCGCTTTGCGCTGTCCGGGGTGGCGATTGCGGTGACGTTGTCCAGTGTCACCGAGTTTCTAATTCTGTCCCATCCGCTGGACATCAACACCGCGTTGCTCGCGCTCACGGGCAGCCTGTGGAGCCGCAACTGGCACCACGTGGCGTTGGTGTTGCCGTTTTTGGTGTTGATTCCGCTAGGCCTGTGCCTGGCCAAGCCGCTGAACCTGATCGCCCTTGGCGATGAGGCGGCCCACAGCCTGGGTACGGCGCTGAACCGCACGCGTTGGTTGGCGATGGCGTGTGCGGTGCTGCTGACCAGCCTGGGCGTGGGCGTGATCGGGCCGATTGGTTTTATCGGCCTGGTCGCGCCGCATATGGCGCGGCGCTTGGTGGGCGGGCATCACCAGTACCTGCTGCCGGCCGCGATGGTGATCGGTGCGCTGTTGCTGGTGCTGGCCGACACGCTGGGGCGTACGTTGATCGCGCCCAGCGAAATCCCCGCAGGGGTGCTCACAGCGGTGATTGGCGCACCGTATTTTCTTTGGTTGCTGGCACGGTTCAAGGGCTGATGACATGAGTATTTTGCAGGCACATCAGCTCGATATTGGCTACGGTGCGACGCGCATCGTGCAAGGCCTGTCGTTCACGCCGCCGGCCGGGAAGGTCACCGCATTGATCGGGCCGAACGGCTGTGGCAAGTCGACCTTGCTCAAGGCGTTTGCGCGCATTCTCAAACCGACCCAGGGCGAACTGACGCTGGATGGGCAATCCTACGCCAGCCTGTCCGCCCGCCAATTGGCGCGGCAGATCGCATTCTTGCCCCAAGTGTTGCCGGTACCGGAAGGCGTCAGCGTGCGCCAATTGGTGGCTTATGGGCGCAGCCCGCACAACGCGTTGTGGGGACGGCTGAGCGGCAACGACCAAGCCCATGTGACCCAAGCCATGCAGCGTCTGGAACTGGACGTGTTGGCGGATCGCGCGTTGGCGGACTTGTCCGGTGGCCAGCGCCAACGGGCGTGGCTGGCAATGGTGCTGGCGCAAAACGCGCCGGTGGTGTTGCTGGATGAGCCGACCACTTACCTCGACATCAGTCATCAGGTTGAGCTGTTGGACTTGATGAGGGAATTGGCGGCAGAGGGCAAGACGGTGATGACGGTGTTGCACGATATCAACCAGGCCTGCCGTTATGCCGATCACCTGGCGGTGATGCACGGCGGCAGGCTGGTGGCGCATGGTGCGCCGGGGGAAGTGATCAGTGCCGAGTTGATGCGCCAGGTATTTGATGTGCAGGTGCAGGTGATGCAAGAGCCGATTGCCGGAACCCCCATGTGCCTGATCAAGAAAAGTACCCGTAATCACGCCTGACGCGGTAAAAACTGTGGGAGCGGGCTTGCTCCCACATTTGGAGATCAGTTGGCTTCTGATCTCCACACGGCTTTTTTCACGTCGATGGCCTTGGGCAACAAGCGATTCTGGTAGAACAAATCCGCCGTCGCCTGCTGCGCCTGGATGATCTTCTCGTCAATCGGCAGGATCGGCGAAGGCGGGCGGTTGTCCATGTAGCGCGCGATCACATCCGCTGGCAGCCCCATGAAACGGGTCAACACCTTCAAACTGTCTTCACGCTGACTACGGGTCAACGCTTCTGCCGCAGTCAGTTCGCCCAGCAGGTCATGCACAAACGTGTCATTGGCCTTGGCATACTCGCGCCGCGCCGTGTACACCGGCCCCGACAATCCCACCCCTTCACCGTTGGCCAGCACATGGCTTGGGCTCTGGCTTAGCGCCAGGGATGAATAGGGTTCCCAGATCGCCCACGCATCCACGCTGCCTTGTTCGAACGCCGCACGGGCGTCGGCGGGCGGCAGGTACACCGGCTGGATATCCTTGTAGCTCAGGCCAGCCTTGTTCAACGCACGCAGGATCAGGTTGTGTGAGCTGGAGCCTTTCTGGAACGCGACTTTCTTGCCTTTGAGGTCCGCCACTGAGTGCAGCGGGCTGTCGTTGCGCACCAGGATCGTTTCGGCAGTGGGTTTGGGCGGTTCGGCGCCGATGTAGACCAGGTCCGCGCCTGCCGCCTGTGCGAACAGGGGGGGGATGTCGCCGGTGGAACCCACGTCCAGTGCGCCGACGTTGAGGGCTTCAAGCATCTGCGGGCCAGCGGGGAATTCGACCCACTTCACATCGGTCTGCGGGAAGCGTTTTTCCAGCAGGCCGTGTTCCTTGGCCAACACCAGGGCGATTGAGCCTTTTTGGTAGCCGATGCGCAGGGTGACAGGATCGGCGGCCAGGGCGGTTTGGGTCACCGCCAGCAGGGCCAGTAACAGCGCCGAAATTTTCATGCGTCGTCCTTTTTAAAGCGGTTTTCGGGGCGTGCCAAACCGAGGTTTTCACGCAAGGTAGAGCCAGTGTATTCGGTACGGAACAGGCCGCGCCGTTGCAGCTCGGGCACCACCCATTGGGCGAAATCTTCCAGCCCACCGGGCAGGTGCGGTACCAGGATATTGAAACCATCGGCCGCGCCGTTTTCGAACCAGCGTTGCAGCTCATCGGCGATCTGCGCAGGTGTGCCGATCAGGCTGTAATGCCCGCGCCCGCCGGCGATGCGCCGGCCCAGTTGTGCCAAGGTCAGGTTCTCGCGGTTGGCCAGGTCACTGAGTAACTGCTGACGGCTGCGCTGCCCGCTGTCGGTCAAGGGCAGCTCCGGCAACGGCCCGTCCAGCGGATAGGCGGACAGGTCGAAATTACCCAGCATACGGCCCAGCAATGCAACGCCGACTGCTGGTTCGACCAGATCCTGGAACGCCTCGAATTTTGCCTGTGCCTCTGCTTCGGTCTGCCCGACCACCACAAACACGCCGGGCATGATTTTCAGCGAGTCCGCGTCACGTCCGTACTGCAAGAGACGGCGCTTGAGGTCGGCATAAAACGCTTGGGCATTTTCCAGCGAGGTCTGTGCGGTAAACACCACTTCGGCGGTTTGCGCTGCCAACTCACGGCCAGCTTGCGAAGAACCGGCCTGCACGATCACCGGCTGGCCCTGGGGCGAACGCGCCACGTTGAGTGGGCCTTTGACACGAAAATGTTCGCCGACGTGATCCAGCACATGCACTTTGGCCGAATCGTAGTAGGTGCCGCTGGCCTTGTCGCGCACAAAGGCATCGTCTTCCCAGCTGTCCCAGAGCCCGGTCACCACCTGATGAAACTCCCGAGCGCGGCTGTAGCGTTCGCCATGACCAAGGTGTTCATCGCGGCCAAAATTTTGCGCTTCGGCGGCGGCGTCCGAGGTCACCAGGTTCCAGCCCGCTCGCCCGCCGGAGAGGTGATCCAGCGAGGCGAATTTACGCGCCACGTGGTAAGGCTCGTTGTAGGTGGTGGTCGCCGTGGCGATCAGGCCGATGTTATCCGTCACTGCACTCAACGCCGAGAGCAAGGTCAGCGGCTCGAAATGATCCGAACGCGCCATATGGCTGGCAATCTCACCAGTGGCCGCGGCAATGCTGTCAGCCACGAACAGCGCATCGAACTTCGCCCCTTCGGCCACGCGTGCCAGGTGTTTGTACTGGGCGAAATCCAGCCCGGCGTTCGCCGGCACGTCCGGGTGGCGCCAGGCGGCGACATGGTGACCGGTGGCCATGAGAAAGGCGCCGAGTTTCATTTGACGGCTCATGCTTAGAAGTCCTTGCGCAGTTGCACGCCGAAGTAACGTTCATCGTCACGGGGTACGGCGCGGTAGATGTAGTTGCCACCGCTGGCCAGCAGCGGCGAGTAAGACTTGTCGGCGAGGTTTTTGGCCAGCAAGGCGACGCGCCAGCCGTTGCTGTAGTCGGCCAGGGCCGCGCTGGCGTTCCAGATGCCGTAGGCGCCTTGCTGGGTGTCGACGTTCTGGCTGATGTCGTACTGCACTTCGCTTTGCCAGCTGTAATCGGTGCCCAGTTCAATGTCCAGGCCGTTATCCAGCGGGATGGTGTAGTCGGCACGTACGTAGCTTTTCCAGTCCGGGCTGAAGGGCAGGGGCTTGCCGTTCACGTTGCAGGTGGCGGCTGCACCTGCTGGGCAGGCGAACTCGTCGATGCGCGCACGGGTGTAGGCCAGCGCCCCGGAGAACTTCAGTTGCTGGGTGGCCTGCAAGGCATAGTCCAGCTCGACGCCTTCGGTGCTGACGCTGCCGGCGTTGATCAAGCGCGTTACCACTTGGCCGGCCACGGTATCGAAGAAGTTGGCCTGGTAGTTGTCGTAGTCGCTGTGGAATACCGCCAGGTTAGTGGTCAGGCGGTTGTTCCAGGCCGTGGCCTTGATCCCGGCTTCCCAGGTGTTGGAGGTTTCTGGCTTGAGCGCGTCGGTATCACGCGGCTGCATGTTGAAGAATACGTTGTACGCCGGGCCCTTGTAGCCACGCGAATAGGTCAGGTAGCTGGTGACGTTGTCCGTGATGTCGTACTGCACGCCCAGGCGGCCAGACCAACCGTCTTCATCCACCGAACCCGAGCTGGACGTGGCCGGTTGAATCCCGCTGACCGTGGTGGCTGAAGTCGAGGCACGGCGGTGATCGTATTTCAGGTCGTCACGGGTGTAGCGCAAGCCGGCGATGCCGCGAAAGCGCGAGGTGAAGTTCAGCGTGGTTTCGCCGAACACCGCGTAGCTGTCGTTGGTGGTGCTGTAGTCGGCGATGCCACGGTCGGTGCGCGTGGTGGTGGTGAGCGTGCGCTGGTAGGTTTCCTCATCCTTGCCGTGCATGTAGAACAGGCCGCCGACGTACTCCAGAAACTCACCTTTGGGCGAGGCCAAGCGCAGTTCCTGGGAGTACTGGTTGAACTCCAACTGACCCTTGTCGGCGGTTCCGGGGAAGGCAGCGGTCACGGTGCCCAGGCGGTCGCCGTCCTGGTACTGGGTGTTGTCCCAACCGCGCCAGGCGGTGATCGACGTGAGGGTGTAGTCGCCGAGGTTCCAGTCCAACTGCGCCGACAGGCCCTTGTTGGTGTCTTCCACATGGCTGCGGGTGTCGGTGTTGATGTCGCGGTTGTCGCTGGAGGCGCGCACCGGGCTCAGCGCGTTGGCGAACGCAGGCGTCAGGGACTTACTCACCACGCCATTGGGCGCGTCGTCGTGGGATTGCATGTAGTCGGCGATCAGGGTCAGCTTCACGTCGTCGTTGGGGGTGAACTCCAACTTGCCGCGAATGCCCTTGTGGTTGTAGCCGTTGACCTCCTGGCCGTTGTGCTGGTTGTCGACGTTACCGTCGTAGCTGCCGAACAAGGTGCTGACTGAACCCTTCAACACATCCGGCACCAGGCTGCCGCCGATGCCGAAGCGGGTGCGGCTTTCATTGCCGCTGTAGTAGGACTGGTCGATATAACCGTGGGTCTCGGCGGTGGGCGCCTTGCTGGTGATGTTCAACACACCGGCCGAAGCGTTTTTGCCGAACAGCGTGCCCTGGGGGCCGCGCAGCACTTCGATGCGCTCCAGGTCGAGCAGGTCGAGGGTGGCCTGGCCGGGACGGGCGTAGACCACGCCGTCGATCACCGTGGCCACCGTTGGCTCCACGCCGGGGGAGGTGGAGATGGTGCCCACGCCACGCACGAACAACGAGGTGTCCTTGTTGGACGCGCCGGTGCGGAAGTTCAGCGAGGGCACCTGCTGGGCGATGCTGGCCACGCCGTTGCGGTTGTCGCGCTCCAGCTGTTCGCCATCAAGCACCGAGACCGCCACCGGGACTTTTTGCAGCGACTCTTCGCGGCGGGTGGCGGTGACGGTCACGGATTTGAGCGTCGGCTCCTGCTCGTCAGCCGCAAAGGTGGGCAGGGCCGTCAACCCGGCCAGGATCAATAACGTAGTGCGTTGGACGTTGTACATGGTATGCCCGCTCGAAAAAAATGCCCTGAACCGTTACCGTTCTGCGACGGCGACGCCTGTGAATTCGTCTCTGGCATTCGCTTGAGCGAGTAGCAGACAAAGCGCTTTGTTAGCGCTAACATCGGCATTATTGGTAGGTCTGGTTTAGAACGTCAAATACTGAAAAATTAGTCCTATATTCCTTTTTGTTGTTAACAGGATTTCCCCGTGAGCGAAGACAAACCGCGCAAACGTCGTGGCGCCGGGCGCGTGACCCTCAACACCGTGGCGCGTCAGGCCGGGGTCTCGGCGATTACCGTTTCGCGTTACTTCAACCAGCCGGAGCAGGTTTCGCCCGAGCGTCGCGAACGCATCGCCGAGGTAGTGGCCGAGTTGGGTTACGTGCCCAACTTGGTGGCGGGTGGGCTGGCCTCGGCGCGTGGACGCATCGTGGCGATGGTGATCCCGAACATCTCCGGGCCGATTTTTGCCAATACCATCCAGGGCTTCAGCGACACCCTCAGTCGCCATGGCTATCAGCTGTTGTTGGCATCGAGTTACTTCAGTGCCGAGCAGGAGGAAAGCGCAGTGCGCGCGTTCCTCGGCTGGTCGCCGGCAGCGCTGGTGCTGACCAGCCGCTTTCACAGCGCGGGCACCGAAAAAATGATCGCCGACGCCGATATCCCGGTGGTGGAAACCTGGGACTACGTGCCTGAACGCGAGCCGTTGCAGATCGGTTTCTCCCACTACGAAGTGGGCGTCACCGCCGCGCGCTACCTGCATGGCCAGGGCTATCGGCGCATTGCCTTCGTGCAGAACAGCGCGGCCGGCGACTTCAGCGCGATGGAGCGCGGGGAGGGGTTTGCTGCCACGCTGACCGAGTTGGGTGTGCAACCCTGGGCTTTCGCCCCGGACGCCGACCGTGCGCCGTTCGAAGCTGGCAAGCAGGCAATGGAGGCGCTGATGAGCCACGCCACACCGCCCGACGCGATCTTCTTCGCCAACGACAACCTGGCCGCCGGCGGCCTGCTGGCCGGGCAGCGTGCCGGCTTGAAGATTCCCCAGGACTGCGCGGTGCTGGGCTTTGGCGATTACCCCTTCGCTGAAATGTTGCTGCCGAGCCTAAGCACCATCAAGCCACCGGCCCTGGAGATCGGCGTGCTGGCGGCGACCCGTGTGCTGGAAAGCCTCGGCGTGCTGCCGGTTGAGGATGAAGTCCAACGGTTGAACCTGTTGGACTGCCGCCTGATCGAACGGGAAAGCTCAAGGATTTCTCCATGACCGAACCCACCCCCAAGACGCGTCGCGCACCCAAGGGCGAAAGGCGTCGCGAAGAACTGCTCGACGCGGCCCTGCAGGTATTTTCCCTGGAAGGCTACGGCGGCGCCTCCATGGCCCAGGTGGCGGCGATTGTCGGCATATCCGTGGCGGGTTTGCTGCATCACTTTCCGAGCAAGATCTCGTTGTTGATGGGGGTGTTGCAGCGTCGGGATGAGGTCAATCAACGGATTGCCGATGAAGTGCGGGCGGAAAAGTCTCTGAATGGCTTGCTTGGCAGCCTGCGGGCGATCAACCGCTCGAACGCCACGGCGCCGGGGGTGGTGCGGGCGTTTACCATTTTGAATGCCGAGAGTTTGTTGGATACGCACCCGGCGTGGGGATGGTTTCAGGCGCGGTATTCGGCGATTCATCAGCGTATGCAGGGGCAGTTTGCTGAACTCGTGGCGATGGGGGAGGTGCGGGGGGATGTGGATCTTGCGGGGTTGGTGGAGGAGATTCTGGCGATGATGGATGGGTTGCAGGTTCAGTGGTTGCGGTTTCCTGAGCAGGTGGATTTGGTGGGGCGGTTTGATACGTATATTGCTCGGGTTGAGGCGGCGATCAGGGCTTGATGCCTACTGAGTGTCGGTGGGGGTACATATCCGTTGCTGCGGTAACGGCTACTTAGGGTTCCGCTCTTACAGCGGGTCACTTTTGGAAGAGCGCCAAAAGTAACCAAAAGCGCTTCGCCCCACCACTCGGTGCCTCGCCTAGGCTCGGTGTGCCCTCACTCCGGCCAGCGTGTTTGACGGGGCGCTCCTAGATCAAAAGCAAGATCGCGGCGGCCTTAGAGCCGACCGAGATTGTCAGTGGTACGGAGCTCTCACAGAAAAGCAGATTTCACAGGGTAAGGAAGCCGGACACGGTCAAAAATGTGGGAGCGGGCTTGCTCGCGAATGCGGTGGATCAGCAATGAATTTGTTGACTGACACACTGCATTCGCGAGCAAGCCCGCTCCCACATTTGGATCTCTATTTGTCAGGTAGACAGTGGTCTGCTCTGGCTCTGTTTTTGATCTTGATCTTGATCCTAGGCGCCCCGTTAAACCACGCTGGCCGGAGTTGAGGGCATGCCGAGCCTAGGCGAGGCACCGAGTGGTGGGGCAAGAGCCCTTTGCTTACTTTGGGCTGGGCCGGCATTCCGGCTTTTCCAAAGTGAGCCGCCGTAAGGGCGGAACCATAAGCAGGCGTTACCTAAATAACGGATATACACACCGCCCTCGTGAGCAAACCCCACCCAAAAACATCCCGCCTACCGCTTAGTTCCCGGCAGCACTCCCCTGAGCACTGTCATCACTCATGTCATACCCATCACCCGCGCTGGTGCCGCTATCACCTTCGTTCTGATGCAACACCCCACCCGTCTTCACCTGCGGCAACTCCCGCAACGTCGAATTCAACGCCGAGCGTGGCAGCGGATTACTGGTGGTAGTCGACAGCTCCTGACGGAACGGGTTAACCAGCTTGGCATTCAGACGAATATCCTGAGACGAAGCCCCCACCGACAGATTGAAGCTGTCAGCATCCACCACCCACTGCTTGCTCTTCACATCGTAGTAAGCCAACGAGCGGTCGTTAAGTTCGATGGTCACACGCTTGCTCTCACCCGGCTTCAAGAACACCTTCTTGTAGCCCTTGAGTTCCTTAAGCGCACGCTCGACTTTCGGATGATTCTGGCCCACATACAGCTCAGCCACTTCCGCACCCGCCACCTTGCCGGTATTGGTCAGGTCAAACGACACCTTGATCGGCGCACCCGCCACCGCGACTCCAGGGGTTACGCTGATGTTGCTGTAACCGAAGGTGGTGTACGACAAACCATAACCGAATGGATACAGCGGCTTGATGCCCTTCTTCTCATACCCGCGATAGCCCAGGAACAGATCGTCCTTATAGCTCATCGTGTCCAGAGTTTCCTGGTTGTCGAATTTGGGGAAAGTCGCATAGATCGGGTTGTCTTCGATGTTGCGCTCGATGCTGATCGGCAGCTTGGCCGACGGGTTGACCTTGCCCAGCAAGATCTCCGCCAGCGCCTGCCCACCGTTCTGCCCAGGGTAGAACGCATGCAGCGCCGCCGGTACCTGGTCGATCCAATCGCTCATCTTCAAGCCGGTGCCGCCGTGCAAGGTGACCACAGTGTGTGGGTTGACCTTGGCGATGCTCTGGATCAGTTGGCTCTGGAACTCCGGCAAATCGAAGCTGTGATCGAAGCCTTCGCCTTCGTATTCGTTGCTATTACCGGCGGCCACCAGCACCGCGTCGTACTGCGCCAGATCCTTGGGCGCCACCAGCGAGGCCCAGCTCATCTGCACGCCTACCAGGCCGCCCATGGTCGAGAGGTAGCCGTTGCGGCGCGAGTATTCAAGCTTGATGTCCACCGCCTTGCCGGCCTGCAGGTTGACCTTGGCGAACACCGGTATGGTCGGCGGGATGCTGTTGTTCGGCAGTGGCTTACCGTCACCGTTGTCGAGGATTTTCTTGCCGTCGACGTACAGGCGCACGGCCCCGTCGGCGCGGATCTTGAACACCTGCTCGCCGCTGACCGTCGGGGTGACCTGGCCGCTGTAGCGAATCGAAGTGGCCGCAGTGTCGCCGTTGACCGGCAGGCTGTCAGTGGACCAGTCCAGGTCGACGTGGCTGTCGGTACGGCTGGCAGCGGCGTCACCGGACCAGTTGGTGTTGCTGAAGAACTCGGTCTTCAAGCCCTTGGCACTGTTGCCGGCGCTGTCGGTGTGGGTCCATACCGAGGCGCTCGGGTCCAGGGACAGGCCGTCGATAAACTCGACCTTGGCCCCTGGCGCCAGTTGCTGCAGACCACTCAGTTCGCTGATGTAGTTGGCCGCCATCACGTTGGCGCTGCCGAACCCGGTGGGTGGCGCGTACTTGGCCAGGTTGCCGACCACGGCGATGCGCTTGGCTTTCTTGGCATCCAGTGGCAGCAGGTTGTCCTGGTTTTTCAGCAGCACGATGCCTTCACGGGCGGCATTCAGTGCCACGCGGTTGCTGGTGGCGCTGTTCATGTTGTGGTTGGTCAGCGGTGCCTTGCTGTCGAACTTGAACAGGTAGATCTGCTTGAGGATGCGCCGCACCTTGTCATCCAGGGTCGCGCCGCTCAGCTCGCCACTGTCCAGGTACGGCTTGAGCACCGTGCTGTTCATCTGGTAGCCCATCATGTCCAGGTCGGTGCCGGCCTGGGCGGCGGGCAAACCGTTGACCACCGCGTTGTAGTCGCTCTGCACGAAGCCCGCGTAGCCCCATTCGGTTTTCAGGATTTCGTGGATCAGGTGCGAGTTCTCGCAGGCGAATTCGCCGTTCACCTTCTGGAACGCACACATCATCATCGCCACCTTGCTGTTCTTCGAGGCGGACTCGAACGGCGGCAGGGTCATCTCGCGCAGCACGCGTTCACTGATGGTTTCGTCGAGGTGGAAGCGGTTGCTTTCCTGGTCATTGGCCGCGTAATGCTTGGCGTTGGCCCACACCCCGCGCGATTGAATGCCGTTGATCAACGCCGGCCCCAGGCTCGCGCCGAGGAACGGGTCTTCACCGGACAGGTATTCGAACGCCCGTCCGCTGTACGGCATGCGATACAGGTTCACGCCGGGGCCGGTGACGAACTGGTAGCCGCCGCTGGCAGTGTCGTAGCCCAGCGCACGGCCGACGTCGATGGCGCGGCGCGGGTTCCAGCTGGCCGCCACGTTCGGGCCGGACGGGTACACCACGCCTTGGTCGTTGCCTTCACTGGTGTAACGCACGCCCACACCGCCGTCGGCGCCGTGAATCTGCGGGATGCCGTACTGGCTCAGCGGCTTCACGTCCCAACCACCGATACCGCCGATATAGGCGAGCTTCTCTTCCTGGGTCATCTTCGCCAGGGTCTTGTCCGCCGCCTTTTCTGCGCGGCTCACCATGCCTTCATCCAGGGCCGGGCTGGTCGCCGCGTGTGCATGGGATACGGCCAGCGCCAGGAGGGCAAAAGCCGACTGGGCACCAATCATCTTGCGTTTATTCATGGGACTCTCCAACAACTGTTTATTAAACATGGCGCGCTAACAAGTGCGCGTTCGTCACTTTTCTGCAGGCAATAGTTGGCCTTTGTCGCAATTTTTGGCCGATGGCTAATTGCAATTACTTGGCGAATTTCGCTATTTTATTAGTGTAAAAATTGTATGTCTTGTTGTTGTAAGTAATGTCTATGCGATATCACACGATGGCGTTTTGAATCGCAAAAGGCCAATAATTAAGGCAATTCTTGCGGTTATAAGTCAAACAAAAGCTATTTTTTGCGTTAAATAAGAAATATTTCATTACGATTCTGAACTAAGACTAAACCTACCAGTCGATTGGTTTAACAAAATTCATGGCGGCATGGCGAACTAGTGGCTTTGCTCAATAGTTCTAAATGGCCATGTTTTATACACGCTGTCATACACAACGCTTTGGTGTAGGGTCTTGACCGAATTCAAGGCGCCACTTGAGCAATCTGCTGTTTTTGATCTGGAGAAAGTTGATGAAGATTTCCCTGTTGGGTGCCGGTGTTGTCCTGGGCGTTGCACTGACTGGTGCGGCACTGGCTGCTGAGTCCACCGACGCCGATGCCAAGTCCGGCGCTGCCGATTCCACGGTAATAACCCAGGCTCACGACGCCAAGGCGGTGAAAAAGCAGAAGGCTGAAACTACCAAGGGTGGGCGGCCGTTGCAGGATAGCCAGGCCAAGACGCCGAACTAACGGCCAGCACACAACCCCCTTGTGGGAGCGGGCTTGCTCGCGAAGGCGGAGTGTCAGCCTCCGGATTCACCGACTGATACACCGCCTTCGCGAGCAAGCCCGCTCCCACAGGAGGCTTTCATTGCTCTTCAGATAGCTGCTCATGACCCCTCTCAACGCCTCCCAGATGCACATCCCCGACACCGAACAGGTGTGCGCCTGGTTGATGCAGCAAGCCGGCTTGAAAACCGTCGACCTGGAGCGCGCCCGGCGTTTGTCCCAGGAGTCCGACGACACCGAACTGCTCGGCCTGCTTACGCGCCTGGGGCTGGTCTCCGAGGTCGAGCTGGCGCGGGCCTGGGCCGGTTTGCTCGGTGCGCCGCTGTTGCTTGCCGACGCCGCGCCGCCGCTGCTGGACCCGTTGCCGCCGCTGACCGAACGCTTCATGCGCCACTACCAGGTGGTGCCGGTGGGCTGGAACCACGGCGGCCTGCGCGTGCTGGCGGCCAACCCATCGCAGCTGTATCCGTTCCAGGCCGTGGCCTACGCCTGCGGTGTACCGGTGTGGTTGGCGATCGGCCCGCGCAATGAAGTCGACACACTGATCGAGCGCTACTACGGCCAGGGCCGCTCGGCGATGGGCACGCTGATCGAAAACCTCGACGAGCAAGGCGGCGCGCTGGAAGACATCGAACACCTCAAGGACATGGCCTCCGAGGCGCCGGTGATCCGCCTGGTCAACTTGATCCTGCAGCGCGCGGTGGAACATCGCGCCTCGGACATCCATATCGAACCCTTCGAAAGCCAGCTCAAGGTGCGCTACCGCATCGACGGCGTGTTGCACGAAGCCGAAGCGCCGCCGTCCAGTTCCTCGGCAGCGGTGATTTCGCGGGTGAAGATCATGGCGCGGCTCGACATCGCCGAGCGGCGCCTGCCCCAGGACGGGCGAATCATGTTGCGCATCCAGGGCAAGGAATTGGACCTGCGGGTGTCCACGGTGCCCACCAGCTTCGGCGAGTCAGTGGTCATGCGTTTGCTCGACCGCCAGACCGTGAGCTTCGACTTCCAGAGCCTGGGTTTCGACGGCCAGCGGCTCGCGACGTTTCTTGAAGTGCTGGAACGGCCCCACGGCATCCTACTGGTCACCGGGCCTACCGGCTCGGGCAAGACCACCACGCTTTATACCGCGTTGTCGCGGCTCAACACCGCCGAGCGCAAGATCATCACCGTGGAAGATCCGGTGGAGTACCAGCTCGAAGGCATCAACCAGATCCAGGTCAAACCCGCCATTGGCCTGGACTTCGCGGGCGCCTTGCGCTCCATCGTGCGACAGGACCCGGACGTGATCATGATCGGCGAGATCCGTGACCTGGAGACCTGTCGCATCGCAATCCAGTCGTCGCTGACCGGCCACTTGGTGCTCTCGACACTGCACACCAACAGCGCCTCGGCGAGTATCACGCGGCTGCTGGACATGGGCGTGGAAAGCTACCTGATTGCCTCGACCGTCAACGGCATTCTGGCTCAGCGCCTGGTTCGGCGGTTGGACCCGACTACCCGCGAAGCCTTTGAAGCACCGCCCGAACTGATTGCCGAGCACGGCCTCGATCGCTTCACTGACCAGCGTCCGATCAAACTCTACAGGCCGCGTGCCGACGCACCGGGCGGCGGCTATCACGGCCGCAGTGCAATCACCGAACTGCTGGTGATGAACGACGAGTTGCGCAGCCTGCTGATGCGCCAGGCCGACGCCGCCACCCTTGAACAAGCGGCCCGCCGAGGCGGTTTGCGCACCCTGCATGAGGAGGGCTTGCGCCAGGCCGTGGCCGGCGTGACCTCGCTGGAAGAAGTGCTGCGCGTCACCCGAGGCGAAGGCACGTGAGCCTGTTCAAATACCGCGCCCTGGACAGCCAGGGCACGCCGCAAAACGGCACCCTGGAAGCCAAGGACCAGGCCGCCGCCGTCGCCGCCTTGCACAAGCGCGGCCTGCTGTTGTTGCAGATCGACCCCGCCGGCAGCCAGGTTTTGCGCAACGCCTTGGGCCGCGGCCAACTGAACGGTGCGGCGCTGGTGAGTTTCACCCAGCAACTGGCCACGTTGCTCGGCGCCGGCCAGCCGCTGGAGCGTTCGTTGGGCATCCTGCTAAAACAGCCCGGCCAACCTCAAGTGCGCGCCTTGATCGAGCGCATCCGCGAACACGTCAAGGCCGGTAAACCCCTGTCCAAAGCGTTGGAAGAAGAGGGCAGCCAGTTCTCGCCGCTGTACCTGAGCATGGTCCGCGCCGGTGAAGCCGGTGGTGCGTTGGAACATACCCTGCGCCAGCTCAGCGATTACCTGGAGCGCAGCCAATTATTGAGGGGCGAAGTGATCAATGCCCTGATCTATCCGGCGTTTCTGGTGGTTGGCGTGTTGGGTTCGCTGGCGTTGCTGCTGGCGTATGTGGTGCCGCAGTTCGTGCCGATCTTCAAAGACCTTGGCGTGCCCATCCCGCTGATCACCGAAGTGATCCTCGGCCTCGGCCAGTTTCTCGGCGCCTACGGTTTGGCGGTGCTTGCCGGGTTGATCGTGACCGCCTGGACCCTGGCCGCACGCCTGCGCAATCCCCTTCGCCGTGAACGTTATGACCGCCGCGTACTCGGCATTCGCCTCATCGGCCCGCTGTTGCAGAGGGTCGAAGCCGCACGTCTGGCGCGCACCCTTGGCACCTTGCTCAGCAATGGCGTGGCCTTGCTGCAAGCGTTGGTGATCGCCCGCCAGGTCTGCACCAACCGCGCGTTGCAAGCCCAGGTGGCCCAGGCCGCCGAGTCGGTCAAGGGGGGTGGCACCCTGGCGAGTGCATTTGGCAGTGAGCCACTGCTGCCGGACCTGGCCCTGCAAATGATTGAAGTCGGCGAACAGGCCGGCGAACTCGACAGCATGCTGCTCAAGGTCGCCGACGTATTCGACGTCGAAGCCAAGCGCGGCATCGACCGCCTGCTTGCCGCCCTGGTGCCGTCCCTGACCGTGGTCATGGCGGTGCTGGTGGCGGTGATCATGTTGGCGATCATGCTGCCGCTGATGAGCCTGACCAGCAATATATGAACCCCCGAGGACTACTCCCCATGCGCTCCAAACCTGCACGCCGCCAAGGCGGTTTCACCCTGTTGGAAATGCTCGCCGTGATCGTGCTGCTGGGCATCGTCGCGACCATCGTGGTGCGCCAGGTCGGCGGCAACGTCGACAAGGGCAAATACGGCGCGGGCAAGGCGCAGCTGGCCAGCCTGTCGATGAAGATCGAAAGCTACGGCCTGGACGTCGGTTCGCCGCCCAAGGCCTTGCAACAACTGGTGGACAAGCCTGCCAACGCCGCCGGATGGGCGGGCCCGTACGCCAAGCCGTCGGACCTCAAAGACCCGTTTGGCCACGCCTTCGGCTACCGCTTCCCCGGTGAGCATGGCGCCTTCGACCTGATCTTCTATGGCCAGGATGGCCAGCCCGGCGGCGAAGGCTACAGCGCCGACCTGGGCAACTGGGAATAACCCGCGACCATGCCCGACGCCCAACGTGGTTTTACCCTGCTGGAGATGCTGGTGGTGATCGTCTTGATCAGCATCGCTGCCGGCCTGATGGGGTTTGGCCTGCAACAAGGGCTCAAGGCTGCCAAGGAACGCCAGGTGGTCGGGCAGATGGTCGATGCCCTGCGCAGCACGCGGGCACGTGCGATTGTCAGCGGCGACACGGCCAAGACCGTGTTCGACCTGCACGCCTTGAGCTTCCAGGCGCCGGATCGGCCGCTCAAGCACTGGCCGGCTGACTTGCAAGTGACCCTGCACACCGCCGAACACGCCGGCGCCGCCGTTGCG
Organism: Pseudomonas cremoris; assembly: GCF_014230465.1. The sequence goes on along the minus strand of NZ_JAAXCY010000001.1, from coordinate 28,753 downwards.
TTCTACCCCGATGGCAGTTCCACCGGCGGCAACCTGGTGTTGGCCAACGGCACGCGGCGTTGGCGCATCGATATTGGCTGGCTGACCGGCAGCGTGCAGTCCAAGGCTTTGCCATGAAGCACCAGTCGGGATTCACGCTGTTGGAGATGCTGGCCGCTCTGATGCTGATGGCGATCTGCAGCACGGTGCTGTTGGTCGCCTTTGGGCAGAGTGCGCGTTCGTTGGCGCAGGTCAATCACAGCGATCGCCTGACCCACGCCGCACTGAGCGTGCTGGATCAGGAAACCACGGGGCCGCTCGCCAGTGGCGTACATCAGGGCAGTCTGGAGGAGGGTATCCATTGGCAATTGCGCATCGCCCAGCAACCGACGCGCATCGGCCAGCCGCGCTTGTTTCGCCTCGACCTGACGGTCAGCGAAGGCCCGCGCCAGGCGCATTTCAGCACGCTTAAGTTGCGTGCCGTGAATGACAGGGCGCCGCTGTGAATCGACGCCAACACGGCTTCACCTTGCTCGAAATCATGATCGTGCTCAGCTTGCTCGGTGTGCTGCTGACCCTGGTCAGCGGTGCATTGTTGGGGGCCAATCGCGCGGTGCAAAAGGCCCAGCGCTATACGGACAGCCTGGATCAAATGCGCGCCGCACAGCAGTTCTTGCGCACCGCCATCAGCGAAGCGCTGCCGCTGGACGTGACCGAAGACGACAGCCAGACCCCCGGTTTTTTTGTCGGGGCCGCACAACGGATGCAATTTGTCGCGACGTTGCCCGGTGTACTCGGCGGCGGGATTCAGCGTTTCACCCTGCAACGGGTCGGCGGCGATTTGCAGGTGGCGTTCGCGCAATTTGAATCCGCAGCCCAGGTCAGCGTACCGGCCTCGCGCAGTGAGCCGCAGGTGCTGCTGCAAAATGTCGACGATCTGCAATTCAGCTATCGCGGTGTCTCGCCCAAAGGCCAAGCCACTGGCTGGATCAGTGATTGGCCGTGGACCAAGCGCCTGCCCTATGCGGTACGCATCGACGCGACGGTCAGCGGGCCGGTGCCGTGGGTCAGCCAGGTGGTGGCGTTGCGCTTGAACCTGTCGGGCGGGGCGTCGGATCAATGAAGCATCAACGCGGTGTCGCCTTGTTGCTGGTGCTGTGGGTTTTGGCGCTGCTGAGCCTGTTGCTCGGCGGCCTGGCCGGCTGGGTGCAGTTGGAAGCGCGTCAGGCGGCGTGGCATCGCCAGCATACCCAGGCGGCGTTGGCGGCGGAGGCGGGTGTGGCGTTGGTCATGCAGGCGCTGGCCGATCCGCTGCAGCGCAAGCAGTGGGTCGCCGATGGCCGCGAAATGCCCTGGGTATTTGACGATGCACAGTTGCACGTCAGCCTGCGCAGCGAGCGCGGCAAGTTGTATTTGAACAGCGCCGAGCCCGCCGATTTCGCCCGCGTGGCCCTGGCTTGCGGCGCCACTCCAGCCCAGGCCAGCCGCTTGGCCAAAGACCTGGAAAGCCGGCGCAACGAAGGCCTGGCGCCGTTTCGTGTGGTCGAAGAATTACGCCAGTTGCCAGGCATGAGCCAAGCGCTGTACCGCCGGTTGGTGCCGCAGATCACCTTGTGGAGTGGCCTGGATCGGCCCGATCCGGCCTTTGCCAGTGCCCTGATGCGCAAGGCCTTGAACTTGCCGCAGCAAAGCGCGGTGGGCGCCGATCCCGGCGAAGTGCTGGTTATCAGCAGCCGCGCCGAACGCCCCGGCGGTTACCACGCACAGTTGCATATCACTGTCCTATTGAGCCCCGCGCAGGGAAGCGCACAACCGTATCGGGTACTGCGTTGGCAAGAATGAATCGACTGTTATCCAAACCCCTGGCGCAGCTTGAACCGTTGGCCGAACGCTGGCGTGGCAGCGTGCTGCAGCAAGGCTGGCGCCTGTGGCTTAAGGAACTGCGGGGTTGCCTGCCGGTTTGGTTGCGGCAAAGCGAACAGCCCGAGCAGGTCTATCACTGGCCATTGACTGAGCCTGTGATGGTCGTGCCCGACAACGTGCGCCAGGTGCTGGTGCTCGCGCCCTCGGCGGTGCTGGTGCAAAGCCTGCAACTACCGCTGGCTGCGGCGCGCAACCTGACGACGGTGGTCGGTTATGAACTTGACCGCTTCACCCCGTTCGACGCCGATCAGCTGTACTTCGTCGCACGCCAGGAGCGCCGTACACCCATGCACCTCAAGGTGACACTGGTGGCGATCCTGCGCGAACGCCTTGACCAGATTCTGCTCGACTGCGCTGCCCTTGGGCTGCAACCCCACCAAGTGGATGTGCACGGCCTGGGCATCGACCTGTTGCCCGCGCCGTTGCGCCCGCGCCAGCGCACCGCCGGCAAGGGCTTGCAACGCAGCTTGCCGTGGTTGTGTGGGGCCTTGCTGATTGCAGCGATGCTGCTGTGGCTCAACGACCGCCAACGGGTGCTCGACGCGATGCACGCGCGTGTCCAGCAGCAAAAGGCCGAGGTGACCGAGGTGCAGCGCCTGCGCCAGCAACTGCTCAACACGCGGGGTGCGGCGCAGTACCTGATCCGCCGCAAAGCCGCGCAGCCACCCCTGGCGGCACTGCTCAATGAACTCACGCGCTGCCTGCCCGCCGACACCTGGATCGATCAATTGGAAATCACCGACGGCGCCGACGTGTCGTTCTCAGGGCAAAGCGCCAAGGCCAGTGCGCTGATTACGCGGATCAAGGCTTGCCACAGCCTGGAAAATGCCCAGTTCGAAGGGGTGATCCAACCCGATGCGCAAACCGGCAAGGACCAGTTTTCCTTGCGCGCCCACTTGCACCAGGAGACCGCGGATGCGCCGACCACTGACACCCCGTGAACGTCGCGGCGGCGCATTATTGCTGCTGGCATTGGTGCTGGGCGCGGCGTACTGGCTGTTGATCGACAGCTGGTTCGCCGGCCCCTTGCGCAGTATGGGCGAGCAAGCCGAGCAACTGCGCGAGCAGCAACAACGCTACGCCGGCCTGCTACAGCAAGGCGCTTCACTGCGTGAGCAACTGGAGCAGGCGCGTCAGGACCCGGCCAGCAGCACCAGTTTGTTGCCCGGCGATGACCCCAGCGCCGTGGCCGCCGACTTGATGCAACGCGTCGCCGACCTGATCGGCAGCCAGGCCAACCTGGGCGGCGGCTGCAAGTTGACCCAACGTATGCCGATCACCCCGGAGCAAGACGACAGCGAACCCTACCGCCAGGTCAAGGTTAGCCTGACCCTGGACTGCGCCATCGAGCCGCTGACCGCAATCTTGCACGCGCTGGAGTACCAGCGACCGTTCCTGTTCGTGGATGAGATGAGTATTCGGCGCCGACCGGATGCCCCCGCCAGCGGCGGAGCCGGCAAACTGGTGGTGCACCTGCTGGTGCGCGGCTATCTGCAACCGGTGAGCGCCAAGCAGGTGAGCCGATGATCCCGGTATTGCGCCCCGTCGAGTGGGGATTGCTCGGCTTGTCCGGTGTGCTGGGCGTGCTGATGCTGGTGATCTTGAGCAGCGTCGGCGATGCGCCGCAGTGGCTGCCTGAGCCCGAACCCATGGCCGCCACGAATGCCTCAGCCAAGGTGCTGAGCGCGCCGGATGCCACCCTCGAAAGCCTGGCCGGCACCTGGCAGGCGCCGTTGTTCAGTCCCGACCGCAGCCCGGATCACGCCGTTGGCCAGGCGCAAGCGTCGAGTCTGTCGAGCCTGGTATTGACCGGTGTTGTCCTCAATGACGCGCTGCGCGTGGCGCTACTCAAACCTGCCGATGGCCCCGCGTTGAAAGTCCACCAAGGCCAGACCCTGCCCAACGGCTGGCGACTGGAACACCTCACACCCCGCGATGCCCGTTTCGTGCTGGACGGCCGCACGCAAACCCTGAGCCTCAAGGCCCTGCGTTTGCCGCCGCCGTCCACCACACCCCCGATTACCCTTCCTCACGAGCCCACCCCTTGATCGATACCGTCCCCGGCGCCTTGCGCACCACCGTGTTTTGCCTGGCCACCGCCGTTGCCCTCGGCGGCTGCGGCTCACTGCCCGACCACCTCGACCCGGACGCCGCGCTGATGCACGAGGCCATGCAGGGCACCGGCTCGCAGCGTCCGCCGGTCGAGCCCGCCAGCGAACCGCCGCCACAGCCCCAGGCCAAGACTGCACCGCAACGGCAACTGGTCCGTGGCAACCAGCAGTTCGTGCGCCCGCCCACTGCAACGACGGCAGGCGAGCAGGGCGGTGGCGACATCGTGTTCAACTTCGCCGACCAGCCCATCGAAGCGGTGATCAACAGCGTGATGGGCGACCTGCTGCACGAAAACTACAGCATCGGTCAGGGCGTGAAGGGCAACGTCAGCTTCTCCACCTCCAAACCGGTGAACAAGCAGCAGGCGTTGTCGATCTTAGAAACCCTGCTGTCCTGGACTGACAACGCCATGATCAAGCAGGGCAACCGCTACGTGATCCTGCCCGCCAACCAGGCGGTCGCGGGCAAGCTGGTGCCGCAGATGCGCGTCGCCCAGCCTTCCAGTGGCTTGTCGGCGCGGCTGTTCCCGCTGCGCTATATCTCGGCCACCGAAATGCAAAAACTGCTCAAGCCCTTCGCCCGGGAAAATGCGTTCTTGCTGGTGGACCCGGCGCGTAACGTGCTGAGCCTGGCAGGCACCCCGGAAGAACTGGCCAACTACCAGGACACCATCGACACCTTTGATGTGGACTGGCTCAAGGGCATGTCGGTCGGCGTGTTCGGCCTGCAACGTGCGTCGGTCGCCGAGCTGATGCCCGAGCTGCAAAAAATGTTCGGTCCCGACAGCGGCATGCCCCTGGCGGGCATGGTGCGGTTCCTGCCCATCGAGCGTACCAACTCGGTGGTGGCGATCTCTTCGCAGCCGCAGTACTTGAGTGAGGTTGGCGATTGGATTCACACCATCGACGAAGGCGGCGGCAACGAGCCGCAGATGTACGTGTACGACGTGCGCAACATGAAGGCCACTGACCTGGCCAAGTACCTGCGACAGATCTACGGCACTGGTGCGATCAAGGACGACGCACCGGCCAAGGTTGCGCCGGGCTTGCGCACCGCGACCTTGTCGTCGCCGGGCACCAACAGCACTTCCGGTAGCACGCCGGGTGGGTTGAGTAACAACCTGAACAACAGCCAACCCGCTGCCGATGACGAGGAACCCGAGGTCGAACAAGACAACGCCGAGCAAGGCACAGTCGAAGACGCCCCGACCAAAAGCCTCGACGCCGGCACCCGCATCACCGCGCAGAAAAGCAGTAACCAGTTGCTGGTGCGCACGCGCCCGGTGCAATGGAAGGAGATCGAATCGGCGATCAAGCGTCTCGACAACCCGCCGCTGCAAGTACAGATCGAAACGCGCATCCTCGAAGTCAAACTCAGCGGGGAACTGGACCTTGGCGTGCAGTGGTACCTCGGGCGGCTGGCAGGCAATTCCGCCAGCACCACCGTGGCTAATACGTCCGGCAGCCAAGGCGCCTTGGGCGGTGGCGGGGCAGGGCTGGGGGCGGCCGATTCGTTGTTCTATTCGTTCGTGAGTTCCAACCTGCAAGTGGCCTTGCATGCGCTGGAAACCAACGGCCGCACCCAGGTGCTGTCGGCGCCGTCGCTGGTGGTGATGAACAACCAGCCGGCGCAGATCCAGGTGGGTGACAACATTCCCATCAGCCAGACCACGGTGAATACCGGCACCTCGGATACCACGTTGAGCAGTGTTGAGTATGTGCAGACCGGGGTGATTCTGGACGTGGTGCCGCGGATCAATCCGGGTGGGTTGGTGTACATGGATATCCAGCAGCAGGTCAGTGATGCCGAGGCGCAGACGGCCAATAGCGAGACGCAGAATAATCCGCGTATCTCGACGCGATCAGTGTCCACGCAGGTGGCGGTGCAGAGTGGGCAGACGGTGTTGTTGGGGGGGTTGATCAAGCAGGACAACGCTGAATCTGTGAGCGCGGTGCCTTATTTGGGGAAGATTCCGGGGTTGCGGTGGTTGTTTGGCAACACGAGCAAGTCCAAGGATAGGACGGAGTTGATTGTGTTGATTACGCCGAGGGTGATTACCAGTGGGAGCCAGGCGCGGCAGGTGACGGATGATTATCGGCAGCAGATGCAGCTGCTGCGGCCTGGGGGGTGAGTGTGTATATCCGTTGTTTGGGTGATGTCTGATATTGGTTCCGCTCTTACAGCGGCTCACTTTTGAAAAGCGCAAAAGTAAGCAAAACGCTCTTGCCCCAACACTCGGCACCTCGCCTAGGCTCGGTGTGCCCTCACTCCGGCTTTGGAGCATGGGCCGCCGCGATGGGCCATCCCTGGCCCAGCGCGGCTAACCCGGCGTCCTGCCGGGTTACCCACGCTCCAAAGCCTGCGTTCGGCCAGCGTGTTTGACGGGGCGCTTCTAGATCAAAAGCGAGAGCGCGGCGGCCTTAGAGCCGACCGGTTTTTTGTGCCGATCATCGTTCAAACTGTGGGAGCTGGCTTGCCCGCGATGGCATCTACTGGGTGTGTCTGATGTACCGAGTTGTCCGCATCGCAGCGGTGCGGCGATCCGACAAGCCAGCTCCCACAGAAGAGCAGATTTCACAGGGTCAGGAAGCCGAACACGGTCAAAAATGTGGGAGCGGGCTTGCTCGCGAATGCAGTGGATCAGCCAATGAATTTGTTGACTGACACACCGCATTCGCGAGCAAGCCCGCTCCCACATTTGGATCTCCATGTATCAGGCAGACAGCGGTCTGCTCTGGCTTTTGATCTTGATCTTAGGCGCCCCGTTAAACCACGCTGGCCGAACGCAGGCTTGAATCCGTGGGTAACCCGGCAGGACGCCGGGTTAGCCGCCCCGCGCCATGGATGGCGCGTGGCGGCGGCCCACGGATTCAAGCCTTCGTTCGGGCACACCGAGCCTGAGCGAGGTGCCGAGTGGTGGGGCAAGAGCCCTTTGCTTACTTTGAGGCTTTTCCAAAGTGAGCCGCCGTAAGGGCGGAACCATAATCAGCCATCACCAAAAAAACGGATATGCACCCAAACAATTCCAAAAAGACATCATTAAAATGAATAACCACATAAGAAAATAATGAAATCCAAGAATATTAGCTTAGACCAAAACAGCATTATATTTTCAAAACCCATTCCGTTATGTTTGATCGCAACAGCCTACCCCTGACCCTGGATGGTACCCATCGTGATTCAGATTCTGCTCCCATAACCGGGTAACCATCCCCGCCGCAGAATCGTTGGAAGGGAATTCAACGTATGTTGCCGATTCAAACCCCACACGCGCCTTAGCCCCAAATCGCCGCAATACCCCCGAAAAAATTCGAGCGCCGCGCACGACGCGTGACTGCCCGACTTCGCGATTTGGACATGCAGGCAAGCCTATGAAGCAAACGTTAGCACCCACCGCCCTACTGGCCCTGGCACTCTTGGCCAACACCGCCCAGGCCCAGGACGACACCCTCTCCACCGTAGTCGTCACCGGAAACCGTGGCGCCGAGCAGCGCACCGTCACCAGCAGCCCGGTGCCAATCGATGTGGTCAGCGCCAAACAACTGCAAAGCACCGGCAAGCCCGGTTTGATGGAGGCGCTCAGTGCTGTGATTCCGTCGCTGACCCTGCCGGAAAAAACCGGTTGGGACGCCAGCGGCATTGCCCGTGCCCCCAACCTGCGTGGCCTGAGTGCCGCCGAAGTGCTGGTGCTGGTCAACGGCAAGCGGCGCCACACCAGCGCCACCCTGAACATCAACGGGATCAACACCGGCGCTGCGCCGGCCGACCTGGACCTGATCCCCATCAGTGCCATCGACCATGTCGAGGTACTGCGCGACGGCGCCGCTGCCCAATACGGTTCCGATGCCATCGCCGGGGTGATCAACGTGATCCTCAAGGCGGATACCAGCGGCACTTCGGTGACCAACGTCGGCCAGGGCTACGACGGCAAGAAGCAAACCGTGCAACAAAGCCTCAACAAGGGTTTCGAAATCGGCAACGGCGGTATCGTGCAATTGGCGCTGGATGCGCGCAGCCAGAACGATGACAACAAGGCCAGTGCCAACGGCTACACCTACGCCCAGGCCTATGAGCAGGCGGGTCGTTCGACCTACGGCGGCTATGGCACGCCCAAGACCAACCTGCTGACCCTCGGCTACAACGCCGAGCTGCCGATCGATGACAGTTTCAGCCTGTACTCCTTCACTACCTATTCGCGACGCAAGGCCGAGCAGGGCCAGAACTTCCGCCTGCCGACCATCACCAACACGATTACCACCGGGCCTAACGGCTACCCTGGCGGCTACACGCCCACCTGGTTTATCGACGAGGATGATTTCCAGGCAGCGTTCGGCGGCAAAGGTACCGTCGGCGAGTGGGACTGGGATTTGTCCACCACCTACGGACGTAACGACGCTGAGCAGGGCACCACCCACAACCAGAACCCGTCCCTGGGCGAAGCCACGCCGAACCACTTCACTTCCGGTACGTGGATTTCCACCGAGCTGACCACCAACCTCGACTTCAAGCGCGGCTTTGACGTCGGCCTGCAAAAGCCGCTGGACCTGAGCTACGGCTTTGAGCACCGCCGCGACACCTACGAGGTGCAGGCCGGTGACTACGCGTCCTATGCCAACGGCGGCTACTGCGTGGCACCGGGAAATTGCGCATCAAGCGGGGCCCAGGTCACCAACGGTATCTCGCCGGATGAAGAAAGCAGCGCCTCGCGCAACAGCCTGGCCAGTTACGTGGATGTAGGCTTCAACCCGGTGCCGGACTGGTACATCGGCACCGCGTTTCGCTACGAGCATTACAACGAAGGCGTGGGCGCTACCCGCAGCGGCAAGCTGACCACGCGGTACGACTTCACCCCGCAATTCGCCGTGCGGGCCACGGTGAGCAATGGCTTCCGCGCGCCGTCCCTGGCCAACAGCCTGTTCAGTGCGCGCTCCACTACGTATGGCGTGGTGGATGGGGTGTATCAGTCGATCAACTATGGCGTGTTGCCGGTGAGTTCCGCCGCTGCCAAAGCCTTGGGCGCCCAGGAACTCAAGCCCGAGCGCTCGACCAACTTCAGCCTCGGTTTCACCCTCACGCCCACCGACCGCCTGAGCTTCACCGCCGACGCCTACGTGATCAACCTGCGTGACCGCATCACCCTCACTGGCACCTTGCTCGGCCCGGAAATCACCCAGGTGCTGCAGGGCAACGGCATCACTTCCACTTCCGGCGGGCAGTACTTTATCAACGGTGCCGACACCCGCACCAAGGGCCTGGACCTGGTCAGCAACTACAGCCAGGACCTGGGCCAGTACGGCTCGCTGAAGTGGACTGCCGCGTTCAACTGGAACCAGACCACCATCCTTAACTACAAGGAATCCACCACGATCCTTGGCAAGGCCTACGACCTGATGGATCGCCAGGCCCGCAACTTGATCACCGGCGTGCAGCCCAGCACCAAGCTGATCCTGGGCGGTGACTGGAGCATTGACCGCTTCAACCTCAACCTGGCCCTGACCCGCTACGGTTCCTACAAAGAAGTCAACGTCTCCACCGACCGCAGCCTGGATCGGGTCTACAGCGCCAAATGGATCACCGACCTCGACCTTGGCTACAACCTCACCAAAGACCTCAATGTCGCCATCGGCGCCAAGAACCTGTTCGACGTGTACCCGAAAAAACAAGGCGTGCCCAGCAGCACCATGGTCAGCAGCTACGGCACCTATTCGCCCTTCGGTTTTACCGGCGGTTACTACTACACCCGGCTGACTTACGCCTTCTAAGGCCGCAACCCGCGAGGAAGAGAACATGCCCATCGTCGCCAAACCCTATGACCTGATAGATCAGGCCAGCCCGGCTCGCCCGGTCCGTGTCTCCACACCGATCAAGACCCTGCAGGTGGTGCCCGCGCGGCATCCCTGGCGCTGGGCGGGGTCGATCTTCGCCGCGCTGGTGCTGTTGGGCATCGTGCATTCGCTGGCCACCAACCCGCGTTGGGAGTGGGGCGTGTTCGGCCAGTGGTTCTTCTCGCCGTCAGTGCTGCGCGGTCTTGGGCAGACGCTGTTGCTGACCTTGTTGAGTACGGTGTTCAGCATCCTGCTCGGCACTGCATTGGCGTTGGCGCGGCTGTCGGGCTCACCGCTGCTGGCGGCGCTGGCCTGGGGGTACATCTGGTTTTTCCGCTCAATGCCGGCGTTACTGGTGCTGATCATCCTGTACAACTTTGCTTATCTGTATGACCACATCGTGCTCGGCGTGCCGTTCACCGACGTGGTGTTCGCCGAGTGGTCCACCGTGGATGTGCTCAGCCAGTTCACCGTGGCGGTGCTGGGCTTGAGCCTGATGCAAGCGGCGTATGCGGCGGAGATCATTCGCGGCGGCCTGATCGGCGTCGACGCCGGCCAGCATGAAGCGGCGGCGGCCCTCGGTTTGCCGGCTTCGCGACGCATCTTCCGGATCATCCTGCCCCAGGCGCTGCGTTCGATCTTGCCGTCGGGTTTCAACGAGATCATCGGCCTGGTCAAGGGCACCTCCATCGTCTACGTGTTGGCCCTGCCGGAGCTGTTCTACACCGTGCAGGTCATCTACAACCGCACCCAGGCGGTGATTCCGCTGCTGATCGTGGCCACCGTGTGGTACCTGATCATCACCACCGTGCTCACCAGCGCGCAGTACTACGTCGAGCGCTACTTCGCCCGTGGCACTGCGCGCGTGCTGCCGCCCACACCGTTGCAACGCATCCGCCGCTGGCTCAAGGAGAAAAGCCATGAGTGACGCACGCGCCGGCCGCATTCAGATCCAGGGCGTGGGCAAGCGCTTTGGCAACCAGCAGGTGTTGAAAGACATCGACCTGACCATCGACCCAGGCAAGGTCACGGTGATTCTCGGGCCTTCCGGCTCAGGCAAGTCGACCTTGCTGCGCACGATCAACCACCTGGAAAAGATCGACAGCGGGCACATCACCATCGACGGTGAATACGTCGGCTACCGGCGCAAGGGTGACCTGCTCTATGAGTTGAAAGAGCGCGAAATTCTCAAGCGCCGTATCGACGTCGGCTTTGTATTCCAGAACTTCAACCTGTTTCCGCACCTCACCGCCTGGGAAAACATCGCCGAAGCGCCCCTGGCCCACAAGCGCTGGAGCAAGGCCGAGGCGCAAACCAAGGCGGGCGAGTTGCTGGCCAAGGTTGGCCTGGCGGACAAGGTCGACGCCTACCCACGCCAGCTCTCCGGCGGCCAGCAACAGCGCGTCGCAATCGCACGTGCCCTGGCGCTGGACCCCAAAGTGCTGCTGTTCGACGAACCCACCTCGGCCCTCGACCCGGAGCTGGTGGGCGAAGTGCTCGACGTGATCAAGGGCCTGACCCAACTGGGCGTGACCCTGGTGATCGTCACCCACGAAATCGGCTTTGCCCGCGAAGTCGCCGACCACGTGGTGTTCCTCTGCGACGGCCAGTTGATCGAAGAAGGGCCGCCAGAACAGGTTTTCCGCCAACCCCGACATCCCCGCACCGTGGCCTTTCTCGGCAAGGTGCTTTAGTTCAAGGAGTGACTGCCCATGTTTATTTCTACTGCCCGCGTGGCCCTGCTGGCACTCGCCGTCAGCACTGCGCAAAGTGCTTTCGCCGTGCAACAGGTCGACCTCAGCCCCGACCGCGTGCGCATCCATGTGCCGCGTAACGAAGCGGCTATCGCGCAGATTCCGCCAGGCTTCAAGTTCGCCCAGCCGGGCAAGTTCACCGTGGCCGTGTCCGGCGTGGCCGGGCCACCGCTGGCGCTGTTGGCCAATGACGACAAGACCACCATCGGCAGCGAAGCCGACACCGCGCAGTTGGTGGCCGACAGTCTAGGCCTGCAACTCAACGTGGTGCAGACCAGTTGGGAAGACTGGCCGCTGGGCGTCAGCTCGGGCAAATACGATGCGGTGATCAGCAACGTTACGGTGACCGAGGCGCGCAAGAAACGCTTCGACTTCGCTACCTATCGCCAGGATGTGCTCGGGTTCTATGTGAAGAGCACCAGCAAGATCACTGAGATCAAACAGGCCCCGGACATCGCCGGCTTGAAGATCATCGTGGGCTCCGGCACCAACCAGGAAAAAGTCCTGCTGGCCTGGAACGACGCCAACGAGAAAGCCGGTCTCAAGCCTGCGCTGTTGCAGTACTTCGACGACCAGGCCGCCGCGCAACTGGCGGTGCAATCCGGGCGCAGTGATGCGCTGTTCGGGCCCAACTCGGTGTACGCCTATTCGGCGGCGATCACCGGCGGCATCAAGCGCGTCGGCACCGTCAACGGCGGCTGGCCGTTGCAGGCGGATATCGCCGTGACCACGCGCAAGGACAACGGCCTGGTCAAGCCGATCCACACCGCATTGGAGGGCGCGATTGCTGGCGGCCAATACGAGCAGGTGCTGCAACGCTGGGGCCTGGATGTAGAACGCGTCGACAAGTCGCTGATCAACCCACCGGGCCTGCCGGATTAAGGAGCGTCGCACATGGGACTGACACGACGTGAAGCGCTGTCGAGCATCGCTGCAGTAGGCGGCGAAAAGGCCGTCAAGGATGCATTGGCGGTACTGGGCCTGGGGCCTTCGTCGCACCGCCGCCCGCAACCGCTGAAACTCAAGGACGGCCTGGGGCAGGGCACCCGCGTGCTGGTGCTGGGCGCCGGGATTGCCGGGCTGGTGACCGCCCTGGAACTGACCCGCGCTGGGTTCGAGGTGCAAGTGCTGGAGGCCCGTGATCGGGTCGGCGGGCGGACCTGGACGATTCGTAACGGCGACCGCGTGGACTACAAGGACGGTCGCACGCAAACCGCCGCATTTGATCAAGGCCACTACTTCAACGCCGGGCCTGCGCGCATACCCAGCCAGCACCGCACGATTCTCGACTATTGCAGCGAGCTGGGCGTTCCGCTGGAAGTGCTGGTCAACAGCAGCCACGGCGCCCAGGTACGGCCGGATATCACCCAGCCCGCGTTCAGCGTCGGCCAGGCGATCAACGATGCGCGCGGACACTTGTCCGGCTTGCTGGCCAAGGCTGTGCAACGCGATGCCCTCGACGATGTGCTGAGCAGCGAGGAACGCACGCGCTTGCTGGCGTTCTTGCAGGTGTACGGCGACTTGTCGCAAGAGCTGGCCTTTGAAGGCACGATTCGTTCGGGGCACCTGGAGTCACCCGCTCACCCCGGCGCTTTACCGGCCAGCCGCAGCCCGCTGTCGTTGGATCAACTGCTGCATCCAGAGCTGTGGGGCGCGTTGCTGCACACCGAATTCCCGGAGTTCTCCGCCACCATGTTCCAACCGGTGGGCGGCATGGACCGCATCACCGATGCCTTTTACGCACGGGTGCGCGATCACATTCAATTGGGCGCCCATGTGCGGCAGATCCGCCAGTTGGAAGACGGCGTGGCGGTGACCTACCACGACAAGCACAGTGGCCGTGAACACGTGGTGCGTGCCGACTACCTGGTCTCGACCCTGCCACTGCCGCTGCTGGCCAAGCTCGACACGGATTTCAGCGACCCGATCAAGGCCGCCTTGCTCAGTACCCGCAGCGACCAGGCGACCAAAGTGGCGTGGCAATCGCCGCGCTTCTGGGAAACCGACTACCGCACCTACGGCGGCCTGTCCTGGATCGAACACCCGGCGCGCCTGCTGTGGTACCCGAGCAACGACCTCAACACCCGCGAAGGCTTGCTGGTGGCGGGCTACGTGACTGGAGAGGGCGCGGACGTATTTGGCGCGCAGCCTTTCGACAAACAGTACGCCACCTCCAAAGAGGCCGTGGAACTGCTGCACCCCGGCTATTCCAAACACCTGCGCAACCCGCTGGCGGTGTCCTGGGAACAGATCCCCTACAGCGAAGGCCCGTGGCTGCAACGCGAACACTTCCCGGCGGACGCCAGCGCCTTGCTCGAAGCCGGGCATGGCCGCGTGTACTTCGCCGGTGATGGTTTGGTGCAGAGCGGGGTGGGCATCTGGCAGGAATCGGCGGCCAACTCGGCGCGCCATGTGGTCGGGCAACTGGCCGAACGCGTGACCCAACAACGACAGATTGCGGCAGTGGCCGCTTCTTAAGGAGATTCACCATGAGCGACAGCATTCAGCGCACCAGCGTCGGTAATTTCCCGATCTCGCAGACCGTCACCGTGCCGGCCTCCGCCAGCCTGATTTTCGTCAGCGGCACCTTGCCCGACCTGCACGATGCCAACGCCCCGGCGGGTACGCCTGCGGCCTATGGCAATACCGAAGTGCAGACGGTGTCGGTGTTCAACAAGATCCGCCAGATCCTGCGCCAGCAAGACCTGGACCTGGGGGACATCGTGCAGTTGCGCGTGTTCCTGGTGGGCGCCGAAGAGACCGGTGGCAAGCTGGATTTTGCCGGGCTGCAGGCGGGGTATACGCAGTTTTTCGGCACGCCTGAGCAACCGAACAAGCCAGCGCGGACGGCGTTGCAAGTGGTGGCGTTGCCACTGCCCGGTGCCTTGGTGGAAGTCGAAGCCATCGCCGCCAGAACTAACTGACTGACTCGGTCAAAACTGTGGGAGCGGGCTGGCTCGCGAAAGCGGTGGGTCAGTCAGCAAATCTGGTACCTGATACACCGCATTCGCGAGCAAGCCCGCTCCCACATTTTGGTCCGCTTTCTCCAGTTATATCCAATTATTTCAGGAGTGTTCCCATGTCCACCTCACCCCGGCAACTCAAATTCGGCGCCATCCTTACCGGCGTCGGCACAGCACAAAACGAATGGCTGCACCCGCAGATCCCCGGCAATGCCAGCGTCGATATCGATTGGTATCGCGCCCAGGCCAAACAGGCGGAGGCCGCCAAGTTTGACCTGGTGTTTATCGTCGACAGTCCCTACATCACCCCGGATTCGGCGCCGCACTTCCTCAACCGCCTGGAGCCGTTAACCCTGCTCTCGGCCATCGCCGGCGCCACCTCGAAAATCGGCCTGGTGGCGACCCTCACCACCTCGTACACCGAACCCTTCAACGTGGCGCGCCAGTTCGCCTCGCTGGATCACATCAGCGGCGGCCGCGCCGGTTGGAACGTGGTTACCACCGGCCTTGAAGGCGCTGCCGGCAACTTCGGGCTTGAGCAACATATCGACCACACTGAGCGCTACCGCCGCGCTGCCGAGCACCTGGATGTGGTGCAGGGCCTGTGGGACTCCTACGAAGACGACGCCTTTGTGCGCGACAAGCAGAGCAAGGTGTTCCTCGACCCGCAACGCCAACATCGTCTCGACCACCACGGCGAGTTTTTCTCGGTGACCGGGCCGTTGAACATCGAGCGTTCGGCCCAGGGCCAACCGGTGATTTTCCAGGCCGGTATTTCCGAGTCCGGGCGTAGCCTGGCGGCCAGCTATGCCGAGGGGATCTTTGCCGGCGTGGGTAATTTCGAAGATGCCCAGGCGTACTACAGCGACATCAAAAAACGTACGGCTGCTGCCGGGCGCAACCCCGATCACGTGACGATCTTGCCGGGTATCTCACCGATCATTGCCGACACCGACGAACAGGCCCAGGCCATCGACCGTGAACGCAACGGTGAACTGGACCTGAACAAGGCGCTGGTGCAACTGGGGCGGCCGTTCAACTACCACGATTTCAGCCAGTACCCACTGGACGAACCCTTCCCCGAACTGGGCGATTTGGGCAGCAATGGCTATCGCGGCCATGCCGAGAACATCAAGCAAGTCGCCCGTGACCAAGGCTTGACCTTACGCCAGGCGGCGTTGCGTTTTGCCAAGCCGTTCTCCAGCTTTGTCGGCTCGCCCAAGACCGTCGCGGATGAGATTGAGCGCTGGTTTGTCGAAGGTGCCGTGGACGGCTTCAACATCCATGTGGGCGCCCCGGATGACTTCGCCAAATTTACCGACCAGGTGCTGCCGTTGCTGCGTGAGCGCGGGTTGTTCCGCAGCGAGTACAGCCACAGCACCTTGCGCGGGCACCTGGGCCTGCCGGTGCCGGTCAACCGCCACACCGCCGCGCGCGCGGTTCAACCCCTGCAAGCGGTAGGTGCATAAATGTCTCCAACAGCGTGAGCGCGGCGTTCGATTACCGCGTGCCGGCGATTGCCGGGTGTGCCTTGTTCATGGAGTTGCTCGACGCCACGGCGGTGCTGACCGCATTGCCGCAAATGGCCACCGACTTCGGCGAGCCGGCGTTGCGCATGAACCTGGTGGTGTCGTTGTACCTGTTGGCGGCAGCGGTGTTCGTGCCGGCCAGCGGCTGGGCGGCGGACCGTTATGGGCCGCGCCGGGTGTTCCTCACGGCGATTGCGTTGTTCACCTGCGCCTCCCTGGCCTGTGCGTTGTCCAGTTCATTGCTGCAACTGTCACTGGCGCGCCTGGCCCAGGGGGCGGGCGGGGCGATGATGGTCCCGGTGGGGCAGGTGATCCTGCTGCGCTGGGCCTCGCGGGACAACCTGCTGCGCGCCATGGCCTTTCTTACCGCCCCCGCGTTGTTGGGGCCGGTGATCGGGCCACCGTTGGGCGGGGTGCTGGTGACGTATGCGGCCTGGCAGTGGATTTTCCTGATCAACCTGCCCATCGGCGTGTTGGGGTTGTGGCTGGTGTGGCGCTACATCCCGGACTATCCGCCGGGTGAAGCGGGGCCGTTTGATGCACGGGGGTTGCTACTGAGTGCGGCCAGCCTGGCGTGCCTGGTGTTTGCGTTTGAGGCATTGGGGCATGGACTGCTTGAGGCGTTGCCGATTGTTGGGTTGGTGGTGGCCGGTGCGCTGTTCGCCTGGCTCTACGTGGTGCATGCGCGGCGTTGTGAACGGCCGTTGCTGGACCTGACGTTGTTGCGCATTCCGACTTTTTCCATCGCGATCTGGGGCGGGAATGTGTTCCGTCTTGGCAGCGGTGCGTTGCCGTTTCTGTTGGTGTTGTTGTTCCAGTTGGGGTTTGGCTTGAGCCCGCTGGAGGCGGGGTTGCTGACGTTTGCCGGTGGCGCGGGGGCGTTGGCGATCAAGTTCGTGGCGGCGCCGATTGTGCAGCGGTTCGGGTTTCGCCAGACGTTGGTGGGCAATGCGTGTTTGTGTGGGCTGTCGATTATCGGGTGCGCGGTGTTTCGCGCTGATACGCCGTATCTGGTGATAGTGGGCGTGTTGTTTTTTGGCGGCGTGGCGCGATCGCTGCAGATGAGTACGTTGGGGGCGTTGACCTATGCCGACGTGCCGGCGGCGTTGTCCAGCCGCGCGAGTAGTTTGGCGGCGATGACGATGCAGTTGAGTTTGAGTTTGTCGGTGGGGGTGGCGGCGACGGTGCTTGGGGTGGTGCAGCGGTGGCGGGGGGAATCGGTCGCTACGGTTGAGAGTATTGTTGTGGTGGTGGTTTTTAGTGGGGTGGTGTGTGGGGCTTCGGTGGTGGTGTTTCGGCGGTTGCGGTCTGGGGTTGGGCTTTGAGTACATATCCATTGCTGCGGTAACGGCCACTTATGGTTCCGCTCTTACAGCGGCTCACTTTTGGAAGGACCGGAATGCCGGCCCAGCCAAAAGTGAGCCGCCGTAAGGGCGGAACCCATATCAGCCATCACCCAAACAACGGATATGTACTCAACCAAAAAATGCAATTCTCTGATCATAAAAATAAGAAATATTAAAAATCCTGATTATTAGCATATGACTACAAAGCCTTTTACAGACGTTTCTTAGACGAATACCTTTCAGTACAGAGACAACACACTCGACCCGACCCCTCGCATGGTGGAGGTGAGCACCGACCCAACCCAACTGCGAGGGGCCCCCTGATCATGACAACCTGACCGCTTTCCCCGCCGCCACACCGTCCTTGCGTTTCCACCGCCGGCCAAGCCGAGCCACGGATTCGCTCGCCCAAAAAAAAGATCAGGGTCACCGTATGAGCCATTCCACACTGTTCCCCCAAACCATCTACACCTTGCCCTACGACAACAACCGCCTAGCCCTGGGCGCAGTGCCCAAGCTGGACGACCCCCTGCAAGAACGCGTAAACCGCAAGCAAAAACTCGCCGCCGCCTACCGCCTGTTCGGGCGCCTGGGCTACGAAGTCGGCGTGGCAGGGCACTTCACCGCCCGCGACCCGGTGCACCCGAACCACTACTGGATCAACCCACTGGGCGTACCGTTCTCGCAAATCACCGTCTCGCACCTGCTGCGTGTGGACAGCAACGGCCAAGTCGTCGAAGGCGAAGGCCTGCTCAACACCAGCGCCCTGGAACTGCACCACGACTTGCAACAGGCGCGTCCTGAAGTGGTCGGCATTGCCCACCTGCACGGCTTCCACGGTCGAGT
Organism: Pseudomonas cremoris; assembly: GCF_014230465.1. Next base: position 10,476 of record NZ_JAAXCY010000001.1, on the reverse strand, counting down.
GTGGTCGTCTCTGGGCCGCTTGTTTGACCCGATCACCGCCGAGTCCGGCGCGTTCCTCGATGACCAGGTGATCTTCCCGCGCCACGCCCTACGCACCGCCACTGGCGCGCTGGAACAAGACCGCAAGATCGTCGCCCAGGCCTTTGTCGAAACCTTCGCCCAGAACAACCTGCTGGTGTGGCAGAACCACGGCCTGTGGGTCACTGGCGAGACTGTGGAAAGCGCCGCCTGGCGTTTCATCCTCGCCGAAGACACCGCTCGTGTGCACCTGCTGGCGCACTCGGCGGGTGCACCGTTGATTCCTGCGCCGGATGCACTGGAAGGCGGTATCGACAGGGCGCGGCATGAGTTTTTCGCCTGGCTCAACTTCCTGCCGCTGTGGGACCAGATCCGCACTGAAGAACCCGACCTGCTCAACTAAGGCGCCCACCATGCACAGTCTTTCCCGACGGCAATTGCTGCTGGCCGGTGGCGTGCTTGCAGCCGGTTCCTTGCTGGGCCGTCAAGCCCATGCCGCCGAACCGTTGCGTGTCTGGCGCTACAAAGGCATGGCCGCGTCGTTCATGGCCGATGCCGGCCAGGCGGATACGCCGTACCCGGTGGAGTGGGTCGACGTCAGCGGCGGCAACCTGGTGTTGGAGGCCTTGAGCAGCGGTCATCTGGATTACGCCTTCATGAGCGAGATTCCGCCGATTTTTGCCTCGATTGCCAAGGTGCCGATTGCGTTGGTTGCGCTGTTTCAAGGCGACCAGAACGACACCAGCCTGGTGGTGAAAAAAGACAGCGGCCTGCGCACGGTCCAGGACCTCAAGGGCAAGACCATCAGCTATGTGCGGGCCACCAACACCCACTACTTCGTGCTGAACATGCTCGCGCAAAACGGCTTGTCCTTGGCCGATGTGAAGGCCGTGCCGCTGCCGGTGCAGGACGCGCTCACCGCGTTTCGCAACGGCCATGTGGATGCCATTGCCACGGGCGGCATCAGCGCCCTGCAAGCCATCAGCCAAATGGACGGCGAGCTGCTGGCGGACGTCAGCCGCTACTACTCCGGCAACTACGTGATTGCGACCACGCAACAGGTATTGGCCAACCCTCAACGCCGCAGCCAGGTAGGCGATTTTTTGCGGCGTGAGAAAGCCACCTGGGACTGGGTCAATGCCCATCCCGAACGCTGGGCCGAGCGCAGTGAAGCGCTGACCGGTATCGACCGCGCGTTGTACCTGCGCCAGTTCCAGCAGCGCAGCCGACCGGCGCGCCTGCTAGGTATCGATACCGACGCCATCAACTCCCAGCAGCAGGTGGCCGACCTGTTTTACCAAAACCATTTGATTAGCCAGAGCGTCGATGCACGACCGCTGTGGCGCGACGACTTCAACCCTATTCTGAACAGTTGACCTGCCATGAAACTCACTGCCTACCGCTCCACCCTGCAACTTGCACCCCTGATGTTCGCCGGCTTCAGCATGCTGCCGGTCTATGCCGCCACCACCGATGACACCCTGGACACGGTGATCGTTACCGGCTCCCGGGGCAGCGAAGCGCGCACCGTCACCAGCAGCCCGGCGCCGATCGATGTGATCAGCGCCCAGCAACTGGAGAAAACCGGCTCCAGCAGCCTGCGTGCCGCGCTGCAGAAAACCTTGCCGTCGTTTTCCCAGCGCCCCTCGGGCACGTCCAACGACAGCGTCGCCCGGCCCTATAGCCTGCGCGGCCTCAACGGTTCCAACGTGCTGGTGCTGGTCAATGGCAAGCGCCGTCACAACAGCGCGGTGATCAACCTCGACTCCACGGCGGCCTACGGCACCAACCCGGTGGACCTGGACATGATCCCGGTCAGTGCCATCGACCATATCGAGGTGCTGCGCGACGGCGCCTCGGCGCAATACGGTTCGGATGCGATTGCGGGGGTGATCAATATCATCCTCAAGCAAAACGACCATGGCGGCTCGGTCAGCACCTCCTACGGCGAATACACCAAGGGCGATGGCGGCACCATTCGCCAGACGCTGAACAGCGGGTTTGCCTTGCCCAATGACGGCTTCTTCAACCTGTCCCTGGATGCCAAGTCCCAGCAGACCGCCGTGCGTGCGCGGGATGCGACGGGCGCGTTCTATTACCGCCAGCCCGACGGCTCGGCCGACCCGCGCGAGGCCAACGACAAGGATGTGCAGAAAAACGGCCTGCCGAAAATCAAGGCGATCAACGTCGCGTACAACGCCGAATTGCCGCTGGACGATGTGACCCTGTATTCGTTCTCCACCCTCAGTAACCGCGATGCGCGCGGTGGGCAGAACTACCGGCGACCGAACTCCACCAACATCATCCCGTCGATCTACCCCGACGGCACCGCGCCGTTCTACACCCTGCGCGAGACCGACTACCAAGTGGCAGCCGGTGGCAAGGGCAAGGTCGCCGAGTGGAACTGGGATTTGAGTTCGACCTTTGGCCGCGACAAGGGCGTGGCCGGTGCCGATGACACCCTCAACGCGTCGCTGGGTCCGTCGAGCCCGACCCACTTCACCACCTACACCAACTACTTCGACCAGTGGACCAACAACCTCGACCTCACCCGCGCTTTTGACGTGGGCCTGAGCAAGCCGCTGCAAATCTCCGGCGGCCTTGAACACCGGCATGAGCGTTACAAGACCGAGTCCGGCAACCCGCTGTCGTACATCAACGGTGGCTATATCTACCCAAGCGGCCCACTGGCCGGGCAGCCTGGCGCAGTGGGCGCGCAGGGTGCGATCACCCTGACGCCGGAAGACGAAGGCCAGGCCAGTCGCAACAGCTACGCCAGTTATGTGGATGTGGGCGTCAACCCCACCGAAAAGCTCTACGTCGGCGTGGCCGGGCGCTTCGAGCATTACGACGACGACTCCGGCAACACCCGCAGCGGCAAGCTGTCGCTGCGTTACGACCTGACCCCAGAGTTCGCCTTGCGCGGCACCCTGAGCAATGGTTTCCGCGCACCGTCGCTGTCGCAGTCGGTGTATGCGCAAACCGCCAACCAGTACACCTCGGTCAACGGCGTGGCGCAGTTCGTCGAGGCCAAGTCGGTACGGGTCGATTCCGTGCTGGGCCAGGCCCTCGGTGCTGAGGCGCTCAAACCGGAGAAGTCGCGCAATATCAGCGTCGGGTTTGCCTGGAAGCCGGTCCAGGAAGCCAACGTGACCCTGGATGCCTACCAGATCGAGATCCGTGACCGCATCGCCCAGACCGGCTTCCTGTATGGCACCGGCGTTGATCAGATCCTGCAAGCCAACGGTTTCCGCCCTGGTTACCGGGTGAAGTACTTCACCAACGCTGCCGACACCACCACGCGCGGTATCGACCTGGTCACCGACTACCGCGTCGATTACGGCGCCCTGGGTACCGTCAAGTACGGCGTCGCGGCGAACTACAACAAAACCACCATCGACAGCATCAAGTCGACGCCTGCCTCCCTCACCGCCGCCGGCAGCAACCTGGTGCTGTTCGACCGCGTGGCCCAGGGTTACCTGACCGTGGCCAACCCCAAGACCAAGCTGATCCTCAGCGCTAACTGGAAGGTCGACAACTTCGACATCAACGCCGGCCTGACCCGCTATGACAAGGTCATCGCCCGCGACGCCAACCCCGCCTATGACGTGACCTACGGCGCCAAATGGCTGACCGACCTGGAGGTGGCCTACAACCTCACCAAGGACCTGAACCTGGCGGTGGGCGCCAACAACATCCTCAACGTCAAGGCCGACAACAACGCGTTCCCCCAAGGCGATATCAACGGTTTTCCGAAGTTCGGCAGCATCTCGCCGTTCGATCCCTACGGTGCGTTCTGGTACACCCGCGCCACCTACAACTTCTGATGAGGACTGCGACATGAGCCAACACGACCGCCAAATCCTGCTCGGCGCCTTCATCCCCAGTGCGGGCATCATGGGCTCCGCGTGGCGCCACCCGAGCGCCGCCACGGACTCGTTCCGCGACTTCGAGCACTACCGCTGGATCGCCGAGAAACTTGAAGCAGCGCGCTTTCATGCGCTGTTCTTCAATGACTCGGTGAACGTCGAACTCGACCTGCAGGCCCTGGCACGCGGGCCCAACAGCGTGCGTTGGGACCCGCTGGTGCTGCTGCCGGCGCTGGCGTTGGTCACGCGCCATATCGGCCTGATCGCGACCGCCAGCACCACCTATAACGAGCCGTACAACATTGCGCGCAAGTTCGCGAATATCGACCACTTGAGCGGTGGTCGGGTGGGCTGGAATCTGGTGACGTCCCTGGGCGGCGGCGAGAATTTCAATCGTGATGATCACATTAAGCATGCCGACCGCTACGAGCGCGCCGAAGAGTTCTATGACGTGGTCACCGGCCTGTGGGACAGCTGGGCCGACGATGCCTTTATCCAGGACAAGGCCAGCGGGAAATGGCTGGATACCGACAAGCTGCATGTGCTCAACCACCACGGCAAACACTTTCAGGTGCAAGGCCCGCTGAACGCTTCGCGGCCAGTGCAGGGGTATCCGGTGATCGCCCAGGCGGGGTCGTCCGACGCCGGTCGGCGGCTGGCTGCGCGGGCAGGGGAGTTGATTTTCACCGCGCAACACACGGTGGAGCAGGGCCTGGCGTTCTACCAGGAGATTAAGCAGACCGCTGCTGCATTGGGGCGCAACCCTGAGCACCTGAAGGTGCTGCCGGGGGTGTCCACTGTGATTGGCCGTACCCAGGCGGAAGCCCAGGCCAAGTACGACCAGTTGCAGGAGCTGCAAGACCCGAAAACCTTCCTCAGTTCGATCTCGCGCTTTACCAGCCTGGGTTTTGACCTGTCGGAGCTGCCGTTCGATTCGCTGGTGCCGCTGCCGCCGGAACACTTCGACACCAACACCCACAAGAGCCGGCAGAAACTGGTGTTCGACCTGATTCGCCGCGAGCGCCCAACGGTGCGCGAGCTGTTCAACAAACTCACCGCGGGTGGCCATCGCATCCTGATCGGTACGCCCGAAAGCGTGGCGGATGACTTCCAGGAGTGGTTCGAAAGCGGCGCTGCCGATGGCTTCAACGTGATGTTCTCCGGGCTGCACCAAAGCATCACGGACTTCACCGAGGGCGTGGTGCCGGAGTTGCAGCGTCGTGGCCTGTTCCGTCGGGAATACCAGGGCCAGACCCTGCGCGAGAACCTTGGGCTGCCGTATATCGCCAACCGTCATCAGGGAGCGCGTACATGAAGCAGCTTTCAGTCGCGATGCTGGCGTTGCTCTTGACGGCGTGCGGCGGGCCGTCCGACAAGGTCACCCAGGCGGATGCCTCCAAACCCCAAAGCGGCGGCACCTTGCGCGTGGCGCTGGACGGCGACCCGCAGTGCGTTGACCCGCAGCAGGCCGGCAACAACACCGCGCTGAACGTGGGGCGGCAACTGGTGGATTCGCTGACCGATCAAGACCCGGTCACCGGCGACATCGTGCCATGGCTGGCCGAGCGTTGGGAGGTGGACGCGGATTCGCGGCGCTTTACCTTCGTGCTGCGCCAAGGCGCCACGTTCAGCGATGGCGCGCCGGTGGACGCGGCTGCCGTCAAGGCCAACCTGGAAGCCATCGTCGCCTTGGGCGCGCGTTCGATACTGGGCTCGACCTACCTGGCGGGCCTCAAAAGCATCGAGACGCCGGACAGCCACACCGTGGTGGTGGCGTTCGAGCAACCCAACGCGCAATTCCTCCAAGCCACCTCGACCATGACCTTGGGGTTGTTGTCGCCGGCCAACCTGGCGCTGCCTTCGGGCGACCGCTGCCAGGGTCAGTTGGTCGGTTCGGGGCCGTTTGTGCTCAAGTCATTCGTGCATAACCAGAAGGTCTCGCTGGTGCGCCGTGACGACTATGCGTGGGGTTCATCGCTGTCGGCGCACAAGGGCAAGGCCTGGCTGGACGCTATCGAGTTCCTGATCATTCCCGAATCCGGCGTGCGCCTGGGCAGCCTGGCTTCCGGGCAGATCGAGGTGAACACCAGCGTGGCACCCCAGGATGAGCCGAGCATCGAAGGGCAAGGCCTGGTGCTGTTGACCCGTGCCAATCCCGGCGTGGTATACAACCTGGCACTGAATGAATCGACGCCGCTGTTCGCCGACGTCAAGGTGCGCCAGGCACTGAGCAAGGCGATTGACCGCGCCGAGTTGCAGCGCATCATTTCACGCTATCAGAAACCGGCGACTGCGTTGCTGGCCACCAGCACGCCGCTGTACCGCGACTTTTCCAGCCTGTTGGCCTATGACCCGGACGGCGCACGCAGACTGCTGGACGAAGCCGGGTGGCAAGTGGGTGCCGACGGCGTGCGGGTCAAGGATGGCAAGCGTCTTTCATTCCGCCTGGACTATTGGCAGCAGACGCCGATCCTGGAACTGGTGCAGCAACAGTTGAAAGGCGTGGGCATCGAGTTCCAGTTGAACAAGTCCACCATCAGCCAGGTCACCGCGATCCAGGCAGGCGGGGATTTCAGTGTGCGTTTCCTCAACCTCACCCGTGCCGACCCCGATGTATTGCGCACGGTGTATTACGCCCAGGGCTACAACATTAACCAACGCCAGCCGAGTGAAGTGGACCGGTTGTTGCGCGAGTCCTCCGAAACCCTCGACGCCGCCAAGCGCCAAGTGCTGGTCGACCAGGCCAGTGAGTTGCTGCTGCGCGACGGCCATGCGATAGCCTTGGTGGAGCTGGCGACGGTGTTGGCCCACGGCAAGAAAGTCCAGGGCCTGCATTACGAAGCGTCGTCACGCCTGCAATTCTTCGACACCTGGTTGCAGCCATGAAAGGCGCGGCGTTTTACCTGTTGGCCCGCGGCGGGCAGGCGTTGTTGGTGTTGTGGGCGGCGTTCAGTCTGTCGTTCGTGATTCTGTATGCGCTGCCCAGCGACCCGGTGAGCATCATGCTGAACCAGAGCGGCGAGCAGAGCACGGTCAACCAGCAGCAAGTGGCGCAGTTGCGTGCGCAGTACCATCTGGATGAACCGCTGGCGGTGCAGTACGGCATTGCGTTGTGGCATGCGGTGCAGCTGGATTTTGGTAACTCGATCCAGAGTGGCCAGCCGGTGTCGGCCTCGCTGGCTGAAGCGTTGCCGAAGACGGCGGCGCTGGCGCTGGTGTCGTTGGTGGTGTCGTTGGTGCTGGGTGTGGGCCTGGCGCTGCTGGCCAGCCTGACCCGCCAGCGTTGGCTGCGCGATTTACTGCTCGGTTTGCCGGCGGTGGCGGTGTCGCTACCGACCTTTTGGGTGGGGTTGCTGCTGTTGCAGTGGTTTTCGTTTGGCTGGCACCTGTTCCCGGCGATGGGCAATCAGGGGCTGGCCTCGTTGGTGCTTCCGACACTGACCTTGGCGATTCCCACCAGCGCAGTGATCGCCCAGGTATTGGCGCGTTCGCTGGCGGCCACCTCGCGGCTGCCCTTCGTCGATGCCCTGCGCGCCAAGGGCCTGAGCCCGTTGCGGGTGCTGCTGACCCATGTGCTGCATAACGCGGTGATCCCGATCCTCAGCCTCAGCGGTGTGATTGTCGGCTCGCTGCTGGCCGGTTCCGTGGTCACCGAAACCGTGTTCTCCCGCGAAGGTATCGGCCGCCTGGCCCAAGGCGCGGTGAGCAGCCAGGACATCCCGGTGGTACAGGGCGTGGTGGTGCTGGCGGCGCTGATATTCATCACGGTCAACCTGTTGGTGGACCTGTTGTATCCCTTGCTCGATCCACGCATTCGCGGAGCCGCACGATGAGCCTTGCATTGACTGCCGTGCTGCCACGGCTGCGTTATTTCACGCTGCTGCGGCGGCGTCCGTTGTTGCCGCTGGGCGTGATCGTGTTGTTGCTGGTACTCGGTTGGGCGCTGTGGCCGCAGTTGTTTACGCATTTCGATCCGTTGCTCGGCGTGCCGGCCAACGCATTGCAAAGCCCCTCGACTACGCATTGGTTCGGCACCGATCACCTGGGGCGTGACCTCTACAGCCGCACCGTATACGGCGCTGGGCTGTCGTTGCGCGCGACGTTACTGGCGGTGTTGATCGCGTTGTTCAGCGGCATTGTGCTGGGTGTATTGGCCGGCTTCTTTGGTGGCTGGGTCGACGCGGTGCTGATGCGCTTGGTGGAAGTACTGATGGCAATCCCCGCGCTATTGCTGGCGATGGCGGTGATCACGGTGCTGGGGTTTGGCACGGTGAATATCGCCTTGGCGGTGGGGTTGTCGTCGGTGGCGACCTTCGCCCGCCTGGTGCGGGGTGAAGTGCTGCGCTGGCGCGCCAGTACCTTTGTCGAAGCGGCGTCGGCCTGTGGCGTGGGGCCGTGGACCATTATCGTGCGGCACATCCTGCCCCACGCCAGCGCGCCGGTGTTGGCCTTGGCGGCGCTGGAATTCGGCAGCGCGGTGCTGTCGGTCTCGGCCCTGAGTTTTCTCGGCTTTGGCGCACCGCCACCGCAACCGGAATGGGGGTTGTTGGTGGCCGAAGGGCGTAACTACATGATCTCCGCCTGGTGGTACACCAGCCTGCCGGGCCTGGTGGTGGCGGCGGTGGTGGTCTCGGCCAACCAACTGGCGCGGGCGTTGCAACAGGATCAAGGAATTGTGAGATGACCGAGCAAGTGTTGTTGGATGTACGCGAACTGCGCATCGCCTACCACGGCCGTGACGGGCGCACCGAAGGCGTGGCGGGTATCGATTTTCAACTCAAGGCCGGGGAAATCCTGGCGATTGTCGGCGAGTCCGGCTCGGGCAAATCCACCACCGCAGCGGCGCTGGTGGGGTTGCTGGCGGGCAATGCGCAGATCGAATCCGGCAGCATTCGCCTGGCGGGGCAGGAACTGACCACTGCCAGCGAGCGCCAATGGCAAAGCATTCGCGGACGCAGCGTGGGGTTTGTGCCCCAGGACCCGGCGTTGTCCCTGGACCCGGTGAAACGCATCGGCCAGCAGTTGGTGGAAGCGTTGACCCTGCACGGCGTACCCAAACCGCTGGCGCGCCAACGCAGCTTGGACCTGCTGCGGGAAGTCGGTTTGGTGGAGGCCGAACGGGTTGCGCGAGGCTATCCCCACCAACTCTCCGGCGGCATGCGCCAACGGGTACTGATCGCCATCGCCCTGGCCAACGACCCACCGCTGGTGATCGCCGACGAACCCACCAGCGCGCTGGATGTGGGCGTGCAGAGGCAGATTCTCGACCGCCTGCAAACCCTGGCCCGCGAGCGCGGCACGGCGGTGCTGTTGATCACCCATGACCTGGGCGTGGCGCTGGACCGGGCGGATCGGCTGCTGGTGATGCACCAGGGCCGGATTGTCGAGACGGGCGCGGCGCGCCAGGTATTCCAGGCGCCGCAGCATGCCTATACGCGGCAACTGCTGGAAGCGGCGCCGAGTTTATTGGTGCAGCAACGGCGGCAGGTGAGTGCAGTGCGCTCTGATGCAACACCACTGTTGACGGTGCAGGGGTTGAGCAAGGACTTCTCCACCTGGCGCCAACCGGGGCCGTTGGCGGTGGACGATGTGTCGTTCCACTTGCCACGCCACGGCACGACCAGCCTGGTCGGCGAGTCGGGCTCGGGCAAATCCACCACGGCGCGGTTGATCCTGGGGCTGGAGCGGTTGGACAGCGGCAGTGTGCTGTTTGACGGGCAAGACATCAGCCGGGTATCGCGGCGCGATTGGCAGGCGTTGCGACGGCGGATTCAGGTGGTGTATCAGAACCCTTATGCGTCGCTGAACCCACGCTTGAGTTTGGAGCAGATCATCAGCGAGCCGTTGCAGGCGTTTGACATCGGCGACGCGGCTTGGCGGCGACAGCGCGCGGCGACGTTGCTGGAGCAGGTGGAGTTACCGGCGCGGTTGCTGGGGAGCCGACCCGTGGAATTGTCCGGTGGGCAACGCCAGCGCGTGGCGATTGCGCGGGCGTTGGCGTTGGAGCCGCAGTTGTTGGTGTTGGATGAGCCGTTGTCGGCGCTGGATGCGTCGATTCAGGGGCAGATCTTGAAGTTGCTGGGGGAGCTGCAGGAGCGGTTGGGGTTGAGCTATTTGTTTATTTCTCATGATTTGGCGGTGGTGCGGCAGATTTCTGATCATGTGGTGGTGATGCGCTCGGGTAGGGTGGTTGAGCAGGGGGATTGTGAGCAGATTTTTACGGCGCCGGGGAGTGGGTATACGCGGAGTTTGTTGGCGGATATTCCGGGGCGGTTGTTGGAGGTTGGGTGATGGGGAGAGATGGGGTACATATCCGTTGCTGCGGTAACGGCTGCTTAGGGTTCCGCTCTTACAGCGGGTCACTTTTGGAAGGACCCAAAAGTAACCAAAAGGTCCTCGCCCCAACACTCGGCACCTCGCCTAGGCTCGGTGTGCCCTCACTCCGGCTTTGGAGCGTACCCACGCTCCAAAGCCTGCGTTCGGCCAGCGTGTTTGACGGGGCGCTTCTAGATCAAAAGCGAGAGCGCGGCGGCCTTAGAGCCGACCGGTTTTTTTGTGCCGATCACCTTTCAAACTGTGGGAGCGGGCT
>NZ_JAAXCY010000019.1 GCF_014230465.1 Pseudomonas cremoris | reverse complement strand
GCAGGCCTTCTTCGGCGGCGAGGCGGGCGATGAAGTCGAGGTCGGTTTCGCCGGCCTGTACGCAGTATTCGCGGGGTTGGTGCTCGAAGCAGATCTCGCTGCGGATGTCGGTCAGCTTTTGCTCGGCCAGCATGCTGGTGATGATGTCGGGCACGGTCTGGCCCTGGAAGATGCGCCAGTTGGAGCGCAGGTCGAAACGTTTCAGGGTCGGTTCAACTATGGCGGTGTAGCGGGTGCGTCGAAAGCCGGTGTCACCTTGCTGGAACAGGCTGACCAGGCCGTGGACGTAGCGTACCGGGGTGTCGTCGCGCCAGATGGTGAACACTGCCGCCAGGTCGAGCATGCGGTAGAAGTCGATCGCCGGGTGATGGCTGACGAGTTCCAGTTCCAGTTTGAACGGTTGGGATAGGCCTTCTTGAAGGGTAAATGAGACCACTTCGAAGGGATCGCCCCGCAGCGGTTCGAAGGTGTAGCGCAGGTCGCTTTGACGGGGCATGAAACCTCCTTGTGGTGAGTCCGGGTCAGTTGATCAGCCAACTAGCGTCGCCGTTTTCCAGGACGCCGCCGTGATCGGTGGTGTCCCCGATCCTTGCTACAGGTTGGCCTTCGATAATCATCAACGCTGAGCCGCTGGAAATTACGGCTCCGCAACCGAGCGTGTCGCCAACACGGGCGACGGCTCGTCCGTTGACACTGAAACTTCCTGATCCACTGGTGACAGTGACCGGTCCACACGATGGACAAGCATGGTCGTGACCGACCAATACGACGGCAGGCATATGGCCTCCTGATAGTTTTTTACGTAGGGGTCAGAGCTTTAGAATTTTGTCCAGCGAGGCAAGCACCTCTTGGGTGATAGCGTTCAGGCGCAGGGTGTAAATCGTGTAAGCCGTGGCCAGGACGACGGCGGCCAGGGCCCATGGAGTCCACAGCGGCCACGTGCGTTTGATGCGGTAATTGCGCGGGGCGACGTTGGCCAGTGGGTTGGTCAGGCGCTTGGGTGTTTCGCCGCGCAGGGGGCGCAGCAGGCCGTGCAGTTGGGTGATGATTTTTTGTACTTCGTCGTCGCCGTTGGTACGGGCGCCATATTTGCCCTTGAGACCGGAGACCAGGCACTGGTACATGAACTCCAGTACATGCTGGTACCGGGCCGCTTCGGGGATCATGTTGTTCATGACGGTAAAGAATTTTTCGCCACCCCACGTCTCTTTATGAAACTGACTGAGCAGTGAGCGTGCACTCCACGTGGAGGACTTGCCCCAGGCGGTGTTCATGACAACTTCATCCAATAACAGGCACAAGCTGTAGGAATAGGCCTTGAGCATGCCGTCGTCGTAGTCGAGTTGGCTGACTTCTTCCATGATCGTGGTGATCTGGTTGCTGACGCTGCGGTACAACGCAGGCACGTCCGCATGCTGGTCCAGGCGCCGTATTCGGATCACCAGGCCGATCAAGGGCGTGGCGGCATCGCACAGCGGGTTCCACGCCACACCGCGCATGACGAACTCGGGATCTGCGAGCAGCAGTTCGGGCTTGGTGTCAGTAGATGTCGGTTCAGGGGTGTTGTCGGCCAAAGCGGCAGGTGTTGGTTGTGTGTGGGTGGTACTGTTCGATAGGGCGTCACTCATCGCGTGCACTCATCTATTTATGCCTATCCTGCAGGGAAATTCGCTGCTGGCGTCACTCTAGGCAAACAAGATTTGGCGCTTCAATAGGGCAGGGGCGATCAAGAGTCGTCCTACAATTGCTGGTGCAATAGGCTGTCAGTTTTGACTGTCTTCGGCGGGCGTTTCGTTTTCCTACCCACATGCTCGGGCCAGACGCAACGTCGCCTCGCGGATTTCATCCTGGTTGAGTGAGGCGAATCCCAGGCGCAGTGCATTTTCCGGCTGATCCATCGGTGAGAATTGCCGACCGCTGCGCACGACCAACCCGTGCCCAACGGCCGCGCTCACCATTGAATCAACATTGATTTCATCGTCGAAGCGTACCCACAGCGCCAGGCCGCCTTCCGGTTCCCGCACCTTGATCCGATCGCCAAATGCCTCATGCAAGCAACCCTGCAAGGTTTCGCGACGGGCGCGGTATTCCTTCGAGACTCGGCGCAGATGTTTCTTGAGTTCGCCGTCGTTGATCAGGTCGGCGAGCATCTTCTGCGCCACTGCATCGGCATCGCCCAGCATCAGCGCGGCGTTGCTGTGCAGGGCCTCAACCACCTGCGCGGGGGCAACCACATAACTGCAGCGAAACGTTGAGCCGAGCGCCTTGGATAATGAACCCACATAGATCACATGGCGCTGCGCGCGGTCGCTGGCCAGGGGCAGGTAGGGCCGCCCGTTGAAGTGATATTCGTGGTCGTAATCTTCTTCGATGATGCAGAAATCATGCAGCGCCGCCAATGCCAACAGCTGTTGCCGTCGCGCCGCGTGCAGGCTCACGGTGGTGGGGAACTGGTGGTGTGGCGTGAGGTAGATCATGCGCACTTTATGCGTGCGGCACAGGCGATCGATCTGGTCGGTGCGACAGCCTTCTTCGTCTACGTCCACCGTGACCAGTTGCGCGCCCAGCTTTCGGAAAATCTCCCAGGCCGGCGGGTAACTCAGACGCTCCACCAGCACCACGTCGCCGGGTTTCAGCAAGAGGCTGGCGGTCAGGTACAGCGACATTTGGGTGCCTTGGGTCAGGCAGATGTTCTCGGCGCCTACCGTCAGCCCGCGGTTATTGCGCAACATTTCGGCCAGTGCGCAGCGTAGATGGTAACCAGTGCCCTCGCTGCCGTAGCGCACGGTGTTTGATGTAAAGCTGTTGCGCAGGGCATTGCGGTAATAGCGATGCAGCACGGCTTGGGGCAGCAAGCGGTGGTCGCTGGTGCCGTTATCGAAAAACAGTGCGTTTTGCTGGTGTTGCAGCGCCGTCACCTGGGCGTTCTGGGTGAAATACGGCACGACTGGCTGGGGCAGGATGGACGGAGCAAAGGACTGCTGCACGCGACTCGGCAGATGCTTGGGCGCCAGTTGCGCATTGACGAAGGTCCCGCGTCGCGGCTCGCTGACCAGCCAACCCTTGGTCATGGCCTCTTCGTAGGCCAGGATCACGGTCTTGCGGTTGACGTCGAGCAACTGCGCCATTTCCCGCGTGCCCGGCAGCAACGTGCCGGGCGGCAATCGCCCCTCGACGATCGCGGTCACGAGGCCTTCGGCAATCGTGCGGTAGGACGCTTGGCCGGCACGTTCGTCCAGCTTGAGCAGCGGTCGCCATTTTCGCATCTGGACCATCTGAAGTATCCAAAACTGGAGGTTTTAATGGGCCTAGTCTAGCGCAACAATCAGGCCTCACTCGCCCCGAGGTTGTTATGAATACACGTCATGTCATCGAACTGTCCCCCTCGGGGAAGACCTTTGAAATCGGTGACGAGTTGTTGCTGGACGCGATGCTCGCCAACGGCCTGTCCGTACCTTTTTCCTGCCGACGCGGTGCGTGCGGATCGTGCAAGGTGGTGGTGGCGCAAGGCGAGTACCGGGCCAAGCACCTGGCGCCGGACGCTCCCGCGCCATGCTACCCCCTCGCGGCCAATGAAATGCTGCTGTGCCAAAGCCACGCATGCGGCGACATGCGCCTGGAAATTCCCGGTTGGTCCCTGGACACCCCGGTATTGATGGTTGAGGCGCAGGTTGTGAGCAAGCGCGCATTGAGCCCCGATATCGTTGAACTGGTCGTGATGCCGGACAGGCCGTTGGCGGTGCGAGCGGGGCAGTACCTCAAGTTCCGCCTGGTCGACGGCGATTCGCGGTGTTTCTCGATTGCCAACCTCCCAGCTGATGACGATGGGCGTCTGGTATTTCAGATTCGCCAGGTGTGCGGCGGGCTTTTTTCCGAGGTCATCCTGGGCGACCTTGATGCTGGCGATTTGTTGCAACTGGAAGGGCCTTTTGGTGCCTGTACCTGGCAGGACAATGACGATGCACCTGTGGTCCTGTTCGCCACGGGCACCGGCTACGCGGGTATCAAGCCTATTCTTCTGACCGCGTTGGCGCGTGATGTCGACGTGACGTTGTACTGGGGTGGCACGCAGCCGGCAGATTTTTACGACGGCGTGTTCCTGAATAAAGCCGTCATCGACCACCCACGTTTTCACTGGCACCCGGTGCTCGCTTCGCAGGGGCGGGTGCAGGAGGTTGCGCTGAGCCATGGGCATTCCTGGGAAGCGGTCCAGGTGTATGCGTGTGGTAATGGCGCAATGATCAATCAGGTGCGTACGGAATGCCTCGAGGCGGGTTTGCCCAGCCACCGGTTTGTCGCGGAAGCCTTTGTACCCAGCGGCCTGTCGAGCGCTGGCAAGGCGCCAAAGCCGCTGAATCCGATCTGGGAAAAGGTCGGCCCGCGCTACTCCCTGGACGGCATGCTGGCGGCGCGCGCGCAGTCCATTCGAGCCCTGGCGGCAATCGCCAGTCAATTGAGGGTTGGCATGACGACCGGCGAGGCCCTCGATATGGCGGCTGAACAACTGCAGGCCATGGGCGCGTCACATACTTGGCATCCGACCTATATCCGCTTTGGCGACGACACCATCCGCCCATCCCGCGAAGGGATTGACCCCCAGCGCAGGCTGCGCGCCAGCGATATCGTCGTGGTTGACCTGGGGCCGGTATGGGACGGCTACGAGGGCGACTACGGCGATACCTTTGTGTTCGGAGATTCGCCGCTGCACTTGGCATGCAAAACCGCACTGCACGAGGTGTTCGACGAGACCCGCGAAGCCTGGTTGGGTGGCCTTACCGGCCGCGAACTCTATGACTATGCCGAGCAAAGCGCCGTGTCAAAAGGCTGGAGGCTGGCGCGCAACCTTGCGGGTCATCGCCTTGCGGATTTCCCCCACGCGTTGTTCGAAAACAAGGAGCTGGCGGATCTGGAAATCCCACCGAGTGAAATGGCCTGGGTCCTGGAGATCCAGCTGTGCCATCCCACGGAACCTGTCGGAGGATTTTTTGAGGATATGTTGATGCTGCACGCCTGAAGAGCCCGCCATTGCGGCGGGCTCCTTTACATCAGAACGTGGATCAGAGCGTCGGCAACTGCCCCACACGGCCCATCATTTCAGTGACGATCTGCAAGTCCAGCAGGAACTGGTCCACCGTCTTGAACTCATTGTCGGTGTGCCCGGTGTACTTCACTTCCGGGCGCGCCAGGCCGAACTGCACGCCATTGGGCAGTTCATGCACCGAGGTTGCGCCGGCTGAAGTACCGAACTTATGTTCCATGCCCAGGTTTTCACTGGCCACTGCCAACAGCGCCTTCACCCATTCGCCTTCGGGGTTGCGGTACATCGGTTCAGCGACCGAGTACGTGAAGTCCACCTTGACCTTGGTTTTTTTGTCCCAGGCGCTCAGTTTGTCGGCAATCTCGGCTTTCAGTTTTTCCGGGGACTTGCCCTTCGGTACCCGCAGGTTCACGGCCAGCTTGAAGGCCTTGTCGTCCAGCCCGACAAACGTCAGCGACGTGGTCAGTGGCCCCATGAACGCATCGGAAAAGCCCACGCCCAATTTGCCACCCAGGTAGTCCAGGCCCCAGTTGTCGGAGGCGTAACGTGCTGCATCGGTGATGTGGTTGTGCTTGAGTGCGATCTTGCCGTCTACGCTGTGGATCAGCTCCAGCATGCGTGCCACTGGGTTGATACCCGATTCTGGCTCGGAGGAGTGCGCCGATACACCCGTCACCGTCAGCTTGACCTCTTTGCCGACCACCTTGGCCGCCACTTCGAAGTCGGCGCCGTTCGCCTTGACGTATTCCGCGCCGGCTTTTTGCAGGCTGGCGGCCAATTCTGCAGGCTTGTCGCTCACGAACGTCGCCACCGACGCCGACGGAATCTGGTTGGTTGCCATGCCGCCGGTCATCGAAATGATTTCCGCGCCTTTGCCTTCACCTTTACGGCGGGGGAAGGTGGCCATGACGGTGCCGTAGCCTTTTTCGGCAATCACCACCGGGTAGCCACCATCCAGCGCCAAGTTGTACTGCGGCGTCGGGTTGTGTTCGAAGTAGTAGGGGATCGCGTCGCCCGAGGTTTCCTCGGTGGTGTCCACCAGCAACTTGAACGTGCGCGCCAGCGGCAGCTTCTCTTCCTTGATGACTTTCATGGCATACATCGCCACTACGATGCCGTTCTTGTCATCCTCAGTGCCACGGCCGTACATGCGGTCGCCAATCAGCGTGACCTTGAACGGATCAAGCTTGGTGCCGTCTTTGAGCACCCAGTTTTCCGGTGTCACCGGCACCACATCGGCGTGGGCGTGGATGCCCACTACTTCATCGCCGCTGCCTTCTAGGGAAATTTCATAGACACGGTTATCGACATTGCGGAAGTTCAGGTTGAAGGCTTTGGCCAGGTCCTGGATCTTGCCGGCGATCTTGAGGAATTCCGGGTTCTTGTACTGTGGCAGGCCGTCGACGTTGAACGTCGGGATTTCCACCAACTCGCGCAGGGTTTCGGTGGCGGCCTTGCCGTACTTGACCCGTGTGTAAATGCCCAGCAGTCGATTGATTTCGTTCTGCTGATCGGCGCTCAAGGTTTTGTTGTCGAGAAAGGCGCTGATCGCCGGGCCCACATCGCTGGTTTTGCCCAGGTCGCCCTTGGCCAGGGTGCCTAGGAAACCTCGGAAATCAGTGACAGACGTTTCGTTGAAGCTCTTGAGAATCGCCGCGCTTTGGTCCGGGGTGATGTTGGCGAGGGCGGGCGTGGTGACAGCCGAAAGGCCGACGGCGAACAGGGTGGCCGCAACCAGTTGCTTGAGTGGAAAGTGCATTGCTAGAGGCATTCCTTTGCAGGTAGTGAGTAAGAAGTTTCTGACCGAAACGTCAGAAACATTTCCACACACTACCATTACTCAGGTGCGTATCGTCAATGCTGGCCCGGGTGGGGCGCAGGGTATTCATCCGTGACACTCAAGGCCTTGGCGTAGGGCCCATCCCACAGTTGCTCGTGCAATTCCCCTACACGTTTGGCCATCGGTTCGTTGTGCATCACCACCTCAAGGTTGCGCGAGTTATCCAGGTAACCGCCCAGCCAGTTGCTGGTGCCGATCCAGGCCACTTGCCCGTCAACTTCCATCGTCTTGCTGTGGATCACCCGCGCGTAAGGGATAAACCCTTGCTTGGCTTCGGGCAGCGTGACGATTTTGACCTGCACGTTGGGCAGTACGGCCAAGCTCTTGAGGTAGGGCAGTTCCAGTTTGTCGGTGTTCCAATTGGATACCATCAGCTTGATCGACACGCCACGTGCTGCGGCGGCGCGTACGGCGTTATCGATCACGGCGTAGTACGGACGCGTTCGGTCCGGTCCGTAGGACAGCGGTGCATAGTCCAGCAATTGCACGCGCACTTCCTTCTTTGCTTCGCCGAGCAGGCGTGGCAGTTCCAGCTGTGAATCACCGACGCCCGGCGGGTTGTAACGTTGCGGGCTGGCGACCAGGTAATTGCCGGTGCGGGGTGGTTCCGTGCCAGCGACGGGCAGCGGCACGGGTTTGTTTTCGGCAAGCGCGGCCTGGGCTTGCCAGTCTTGATTGAAGATGGCCTGCACCTGGCCAACCACGGTTGGGTCGCTGATGCGCAGCCCGGTTTCGTGGATGTGTTCCAGCGAGCGCCAATCAAAATTCTGGCTGCCGACAAAAGCCTGCTTGCCGTCGACCACCATGTATTTGGCATGAATGATCCCACCGCTCAGTTGCCCATACGCGAGCACGCGGAAGGTGAGGTTGGGGATTGCTCGCAAGCGTTCCAGGGTGGACGCTTCTGACAACTTGATGCCTTTTTCTTCCAGCAAAAAGCGAATCTTCACACCGCGTTTGCCGGCGGCTTCAAGGTGCTCGATCACGGTGTCCATCACCGAGCCGGGGTGATCGGCCGCGTAGAACTGGCCGATATCAATGCTGCTTTTGGCCGCGTCAAACAGCTCGATCCATACAGGGCCTGGCTGGCGCAGATCGGCAGTACCCAGGGCGGTGTCCACCGGCACGGTGTGCACCAGTTCAAACCCCGCAATTGAAAAGTCCGCCTGGGCAAGCGGACTGAGGAGCAAGCCGGCGAGGCCTGCGACACGCAACTTCAAGGAGATGGGCATAGGAATCTCTTTGTAGAAAAAAGGCGGGCGCATTGCGCGCCCGCCTGAACGATTACGCAGTGCGGCTGTGCAGCGGCGTCGGTACCAGGTGTGGCACTTCGCTTTGTACGCGGGCGCCGGTGGCAGCGCGGATCAGCAGGATCTTCAGCTGATCGTTGATGCGCTCCAGGCTGTCCTGGAAGAAGTTGTGGAACACCACGCAGAACAGCGCGATGGCGATCCCCAGGCCGGTTGCGAACAAGGCCGTACCGATACCACCGGAAATCTGGCCTGGGTCGGACACACCGGCCGATGCCAACGCCTTGAAGGTGTCGATGATGCCGAGGATGGTCCCCAGCAAGCCCAGCAGTGGCGCGGCAGTGGTGATGGTTTCGATGATCCACAGGCTGCGGGCCAGTGGGGCACGGGTGGTCAGGTACTGGGTTTCGATCACGTCATCCAGGTCCTTGCGCGAACCGTGGGTGGCTTTCTGTGCCAATACCGGCAGCACCATGCTCAACGGCAGGCTGTCGCGACGGGTCAAGCTTTCTGGCAGGTCACGCTCGCTGTGCACATTGGCGCCCAGCACTTCGGTCAGGGCGCGCGCTTGGCGGCGCACATAGGCGAAGAAGATCCCGCGTTCGATGGTGATAAAGATGGCGATGGCCATCGCGGCATACATCACATAGAAGGTGATGTCGTGGAGCACATTCATGTCCATGTTCACTTACCTCGCAGTTAGAAATTGGCTTCCAGGGAAACCGTCACGGTGCGTTCCAGGCCAACGATGTACGCCGGGTCGCCGTCGCGGAAACCGCTGTAGGTGGCCGAGTTGGTCTTGGTGGTGTACACGCCATCCAGGTACTTCTTGTCGAACAGGTTGTCGACGTTCAGGCGCAGGGTCGCGTCCTTCACGACCTTCTTGTCCACCGGCAGGTAGATACCGGCGCCGGCGTTGAAGACGGTGCGCCCGGAGATCGCTTCGTCGTTGGTCAGGTCGCCGTAGAGCTTGCTGGTGTACTTGCCGCCGAAGGTGCCGTAGAAGCGCCCGTCGTCATAACCGATGTTGGCTGCCAGCATGTTTTTCGGCACGTTGGCGAACTGCTTGCCACTGGTCGGCAACAGGATCGCTTTGCCTGCGTTGTAGACGGTCAGGTCGTCTTGCTGCTCGGCCTTGGTGTAGGTGTAGGAGGTGTAGTAGTTGAAGTGATTGGGCAGTAGGCCGCTCCACTCCAGTTCCAGGCCGCTGTTGTTGACGGAGCCGGCGTTGATGTCGGCGAAGTCGCCGTTGATATCCTTGGACGAAACCTGGCGATCCTTGAACTGCATGTAGAACAAGGTGGCGGCGACGGTCATGTCGTCACCGGTGAAGCGCCAGCCCAACTCGTGGTTCCAGCTGGTTTCCGGCTTGGAGTTGATCGAGTCCACGCCCTTGTCGTACAGCACGTAGTTCTGCGGGATACGCATGTTGCGCGACAGGCTGTAGAACAACTGGTCACGCTCATCCAGTTGGTACTTGAGGCCGACGTTGGGCAGCAGCTTGTTGTAGGTCTGGTTACGTTTTTCGGCTTGCTCGGTGAGGCTGCCGTGGTTGGTGCCGTCACGCTCGACGTTCATGTAGGCGAGGCCCGCCACCAGGGTCCAGTCCGGGTTGATGTACCAAGTGTCCTGGGCCCAGACTTTTTGCGCCGGGGTCACGGTGAAGCGGTCGCGACCTTGTACGGTGTTGCCGTTGGCGTCGACCACGGCGTTGCCATCCGGCCAGGTGTCGCTAGGCTTGCCGCTGTTCTTGAGCGCAATGAACGGTTGGGTCTGGCTTTGGCGTGCGCGCTCATACCAGTAGCCGAATTGCAGGCTGTGTTCGTCCAGGTCCCAGTTCAGCTTGGTGGTGATGCCCGGGCGCCAGGTCTGGGTGCGGGAAGGGCGGTAGTACACGCCGGTCGTGGAAGAACCGTCGGCGTTGTACTGCGCGGCGGTCGGCAGGTTGCTCAGGTCGAATACACCGCCCGCGTTCGAGCCGCGGTTGAGTGCGTAGCTGGAGGAGCCCACGCCGCTGCCGTTGCCCCAGTAGTAATACGGGATGACGGAGAGGGCCAGGTTATCGGCCAGCTTGAACTGGGTGTTGAGTACGCCGGTAAAGGTCTGGAACGGGTTCTGCGCCAGGGCGTAGTAGCTGTTGACCTTGCCGTTGCTGCCCACGGTCGGGGTGGCCGGGTAGGGGTCGTACTTGCGGCCATTCTGCTGGTACTGGGCCTTGGTCAGCTGGCTGTAACTGTTGTTGTCCTGCTCGTGGTACTTGAGGATCAGGTTGGCCGTGTTGCCGTTGCCGGCATCGAAGAAGCTGTTCCACTCCACCTTGTCCGCACGCACGGCACCCGAGCCGCGCCACATGTCACCTTCGGTATGGGACACCGACAGCCAGTTGCTCAGGCCGTTGACTTCACCGGTGTTCAGGCGCGCAAAGGTCTTGCGGGTGGCGTTGCTGCCCATCACCTGTTTGACGAACGCACCGGTTTCCTTGGTCGGGCGAATCGTCACGATGCCGATGTTGCCGCCGCTGGAACCGATGTGCGGGCCGTCGGCTTCGGATGAGCCTTGGGTGACGAAGATCTGGTCGATGTTTTCCGGGTCGCCCAGCAAGTTGGAATACAACGCGTAGTTGCCGGAGTCGTTGATCGGCATGCCGTCTACCGACATGCCCACTTGGTCGGAGTTGAGACCGCGCATGGTGAAACGGAAGCCCGACAGACCGGTGTTGTCTTCGCTGGAGATGTTCAGGCCCGGGGTGTACTTGAGCTTGTCGATCGCGTTACCGGTGGCGGTTTGTTTATCCAGCGCTTCCTTGGTCACGGTGGAGCGGCCCTTGATGCTTTCTTCTTGCACCATGTAGCCGCCACCTGCCGTGGCCTTGCCCTGAACCCCAATCGTGCCGACGTCGCTGTCGCTGGTGTCTGCCATGACCATTCCATGGCCCATGCTTGCGGCAACGAGTGCCAGATGAATCCGTGTGAACCTCATCACTGTCGTCCTGGTGTCGGGTGCTTATTGCACGCTGTAGTTGAAGGTGGCGGTGAAGCGCTGCTCATTGCGCCCCCCGAAGGCTTGCTCGGGGAACGGCTTGACTTGCTTGATACGACGCAAGCTGTTGGTGGCTGCCCGGTTGAGCAACATGCTTGACGCCTGGGTTTGTAAGCCGGAGTCCAGAACGCGACCCTGGCGATCTACCAGCAACCAGACCACTACCTCGCCGCTTGGGCGTTCGAGGGAAGCTTGGCGTCCGGTGGGGTATTGCTTGTAAGTGTCCAACTCGTTGCGCAAACCCTTGAGGTAACCGCCTTCCAGCGCCTGGCCGTCGACCTTCGGCGGTGCGGGCGGTGCCGGTGTCGGGGCGGTCTGGGCCACGGCGGCAGGTGCCGGTTTGGCGGCCACAGGTGGCGGTGTCGGTGTCGGTTTGGCTACCACCGGCTTGGGCACAGGTTTTGGCTTGGGCTCGGGTTTGGGTTTTGGCAGTGGCTTGGGCGGCGGCGGAGGCGGGGCTGGCTCGGCCTCTTCATCCTCGATCACCGGCGGTGGCGGCTCTTGTTCAACCACCGGCTCCGGGATTACTTCCGGCTCAGGTTCGACCAACGCCAACTCGACCGCCGACTCGTCATACACCGGCTCGACTTTCAGGGTTTGGGAATGGATACCCAGTGCAATCAGCACCAGGGCGATCAGGGCCGGGACACTGCCCAGCAGCCGACGCGCACGAAACAGGACGTACATGATCAGGACTTACGCGTGGCAATGGACACGGAGGTGAAGCCACCCAGGCGCAGGGTGTCCATCACTTCCACCAGGCGCGAAACCTCTACGCCCTTGTCGCTGTTGACGATGATCGTCGACTTGGTATCGGGCTTCTCTGCTGCCTTCAGCGCCGGTACCAGGGCGTCGACCGTAAGGTCTTTGCCATCCAGTTGCAGTTGGCCTTCCAGGCCCAGGGTCAGGATGAATTTGTTCTGCGGCTTGAGTTGTTGTGAGCTGCTGGCGCTAGGCAATTGGGTCTTCATGCCGAGCGCGGGAATCACGTTCAGGCTCACGAGTACGAAAAACACCAGGAGGAACATCATCACGTCGATCATTGGGATCAGTTCGATGTGTGCCTTGCGTTTCTTGGGTTCATCCCAGGTTCTCATTCCGCTACCCCGTCGTTGAATTAGGGGCGACACGCTAACAACCAAAAATGACCGATTGGTTAACATTAATTGACGTTTTGAGGGCTCTAGGACGCGTCTTTCAGGAGATTTACCTTGCAGTTTTATGACGTAATGAAATTGAAACACCCACGGTACATTCTCGAAAACTTTACATCGAGGGCCCCCGGGAATGAGTCATTCACTGCCGCATTTATCGACTGCGCGACTACTATTGCGCGCGCTGGAAATGGGCCAGGCCGAGGCACTTTCCCGCCTCGCCAACGGGCCGAAAATCGCCGACAACACGGCGAATATTCCATCGCCCTACACGCTGGAAACCGCACAGGTTTTTATTGATGCGATGGAGGCGAAATACCGTGGGGGTGAATTGCTCAGCCTGGGCATGCATGAGCATGCGAGTGGCGAGTTGGTCGGCATCGTCAGCCTGCGGCTCAACCCTCGGCATCGCTATGGCCACTTGGGTGGCTGGGTGGCAGCGCACTGCCGTAACCAGGGCTACGCTGCCGAGGCGGCCAGTGCCGTGACGGACTTCGGCTTTACCGAGTTGGGCCTGCAACGCATCGGCAGCCAATGCTTCGGTCGTAACAAGGAGTCGGCGCGGGTGATGGAGAAAATCGGCCTGCGCTTTGAGGGCTGCATGCGCGAAGCGTTTCTCAAGAACGGGGTATTCGAAGACCTGTTGGGGTTCGCCGTGGTGCGTGAAGACTGGGAACGTCGCGTATGAGTGGCGCGGTGGACCATGACCGCCGACGGATCCTCACGGGGCTGGCGGTGGCTGGCGCGTTCTCGATCCTCAGCCCGTTTGCGCGCAGTGCCGGGGTGGACTATCCGTTCACGCTCGGCGTGGCTTCCGGAGATCCACTGCCCGATGGTTTTGTGATCTGGACCCGACTGGCGCCGCTGTTCAATGACGCCGATGGCCGTGGTGGCTTGCGTCGCGCGGTGCCGGTACGTTGGCGAGTGGCCAGCGATGCAGCGATGACGCGCATCGTCAGGCAGGGCGAGGTGATGGCGACGGAGCGCTTTGCGCATTCCGTGCATGTCGAAGTGGCGGGGCTGGATGCCGGTCGGCCGTACTGGTACCAGTTCGACGGCCTCGGCGCGCAAAGCCCTGTGGGCCAGGCACGCACGACGCCGCCGGTGCAGGCCATGGCCTCGGCTCGAGTAGGTTTTGTGTCGTGCTCGCACTGGGAGCGCGGTTACTTCAGTGCCTATCGCCACCTGGCGGCGGAGCAGCCCGACCTGGTGTTTTTCCTCGGTGACTATATCTACGACAGCTCCTTTGCGCCGGAGTCTGGCAAGGTGTTTCGTTCCCATGGCAGTGGTAATGCGGTGAGCCTGAGGGACTACCGCAATCGCTACGCGCTGTACAAAACCGATCCGGATTTGCAGGCGTTGCACGCGGCTGCGCCCAGTGTGGCCACCTGGGACGATCACGAGGTGCAAAACGACTATGCCAACCAGTGGTCCCAAGATCCGAAGATTCCGGTGGCACAGTTTCTCCAGCAACGGGCGGCGGCCTACCAGGCGTTTTACGAACACATGCCACTGCGAGCCAGCAGCGTGCCCAAGGGGCCGGACATGCGTATTTATCGGCGTTTGGACTACGGCCGACTCGCACGTTTTCATGTGCTCGACGGTCGGCAATATCGCTCCGAACAGCCGTGCATCCTGGCCAATGGTAGCCACCAGGGGCATATCGCCGACAACACCTGCAGCGACTTGCGCGACCCTCGCCGCACCCTGCTCGGTTGGGAGCAGGAGGCCTGGCTGGATCGCGGGTTTGCCGAGTCAAAGGCGCAATGGAACGTGATTGCCCAGGACGTGTTGGTGGCGCCGCTGAACCAGCGTGACCTGACCAATCACAAGCCCGGGCG
The DNA here is from genome assembly GCF_014230465.1 of Pseudomonas cremoris. Next base: position 77,257 of record NZ_JAAXCY010000019.1, on the reverse strand, counting down.
CTGGACCGATGGTTGGGACGGCTACATGGCCAACCGTGAACGGATGCTGGCGTCCATCCAGCGCCGGCAGCTGAAGAACCCGGTGTTCTGGGGCGGTGATATCCATTCGTTCTGGACCACGGACTTGCACGCTGACGCCAATGACCTGGACTCGCCGATTGTCGCTACCGAGTTTGTAGGGTCGTCCGTCACGTCCGATGGTCCACCCTTCGAGGCATTCAAGACGCTGCTGCCGCTCAACCCCCATGTGCAGTTTTTCGACAGCCGCCAGCGTGGGTATGTGTCGGTGGAGATCGCGGAGCAGAAGATGCTGACACACTTTCGGGTGATCACTGATCCGCGTGATCCAGTGGCTACGGTGTCGACCCTCAAGTCATTTGCCGTAGAGCCCGGAAGGCCCGGAGCAATTGCTTTGTAGTGAGCGGGCTTGCCCCGCGCGGCGGCGTGTCAGGTGATTTCGTAGCGCACCGACAGCGCGCCTTTTTTCTCCGACAGGGCCAGGATCGTCACCTGGCCCAATTCGCTCAGCGCCTGCACATGCGTACCGCCACACGCATACGCGGGCAGCTCGCCGAAACCTACCTCGCGGGTGCCGTCTTCCAAGGTCATGTGGCGAGGGTGGTCGGCAGCGATCCATTGGTTGATTTGCTGCTGGATCGCCTCGGCATCGATCGCTTGCGCCGCTTCACCGCGAATAAACGTGATCTTGCCCTCACCCGGCCAGTGGTGCGCCTTGATTGGCATCCACCCCAGGGTTTCGCCGGCGTTGCCAATCAAATGTCCAGCCGAGTGCAACCGCGTGTGCAGGGTGCGGCGTGGTTCATCGACCCGCGCCGTGATCGGGCCTGGTGCCACCGGTTGGTCGACGTAGTGCACCACGCGGTCGGCTTCCTGGGTGACCCGCACGACCTGGCTGTCGCCCAGCCAGCCAGTGTCGAAGGGCTGCCCGCCACCTTGGGGATGGAAGATCGTCGATTGCAAGACGACTGCAAAAAGACCTTCGTGGGCTGTGCAACTGAGCACTTCCAACTCGGCCGTCAGGTGGTCATGGGTGAAAAACAGGCGCTCGGTCATCATTTACATCCGCATCAGGGTTCTGTGGGCAGTATAAATAGTGCTCGGATCGGTGATAATCCGCTCAATTATCAATGGACCTGTGCGTCATGAGCATCAATCTTCCTTTGCCGCTGCTGGCTGAAATGGCGATTTTCGTCAAAGTTGTGGAAGCCGGCAGTTTCTCCGAAGCCGCCCGGCAGCTGGGCGCTTCGCCGTCATCGGTGAGCCGCAGTATTTCGCGCCTGGAAAAGGCCTTGGCGACGCGGTTATTGCAACGCACCACGCGCAAGCTGCGCCTGAGTGAGGGGGGTGAAGAGGTGTTCAAGCGCTGCCAGGAGATGGTCAACGCGGCGCGCTCGGTGATGGAAATCAGTGGCCAATACACCCATGAAGCCGAAGGTTTGGTGCGCGTCAGCGTGCCCAAGGCGGTGGGACGGTTTGTGATTCACCCGCATATGCCGGCGTTTCTGCAGCGCTATCCCAAGGTGGACGTGCAGTTGATTCTTGAAGACAGGCCGGTGGATTTGATCGATGACAACCTGGATCTGATCCTGCGCATTTCCGAAAGCCCACCGCCGGGTTTGGTGGGGCGGCCATTGTTCCCCATCGAGCATCTGCTGTGTGCCACGCCTCAGTATTTGGCCGAGCACGGCACGCCGCAGCACCCGCATGATTTGCAGGAACACAGCTGCATTTACCTGGGGGAAACGCCAGCGGATGCCCGTTGGAAATTTCGCCAGGCCGGCAAGACGGTGACGGTGGGGGTACGCGGGCGTTATGCGGCGAACCACACCGGAGTGCGCCTGGACGCGGTGTTGCAGCATGTGGGGATAGGCAGCTTGCCGTACTTTACGGCGCGGCATGCGCTGGAGGCGGGGACGGTGGTGCAGGTGTTGGCGCAGTGGGATTTTATTGCGTCGTACCACGGCGAAGTGTGGTTGTTGCATTCGCCGACGCGGTATCTGCCAGCCAAGTTGCGGGTGTTTATAGATTATCTGGTGGAGTGCATGGCCAAGGAGCCGACCCTTCGCCACCGGTAGAAACGCGGTGCAAATGTGGGAGCGGGCTTGCTCGCGAATGCGCAGTGTCAGTCACTCGATGTGATGACTGATCCACCGCATTCGCGAGCAAGCCCGCTCCCACATTTTAGTTCAGCAGTGTCTGGAAGAATCAGTGCTTGCTTTGGTCGTCTGGCATGGCCAGCAGTTGCTTTTCCTGGTTCCAGTCGAACGGTTCGTCGTTCTGTTCGGCTTCGAAGCGACGTTCTTCCAGGGCCTGGTACAGGTCCAGTTCTTCATCGGGCATGAAGTGCAGGCAGTCACCACCAAAGAACCACAGCAGGTCGCGCGGTACCAGGTGGGCAATTTGTGGGTAGCGCAGGATGACCTGGCTCATCAGGTCCTGGCCCAGATACTGGCTTTCGATCGGGTCGATCGGCAGCAGGGCGCGCAATTCGTCGAAACGCTCCAGGAACAGCGAGTGGCTTTCCTCGGGAACCTGTTCGGCTTCGCCGACGGCTACCAGGATGCTGCGCAGGTGGTCGAGCAAGACGAGATGATCGGCAACGACGTTGGACACGAGATAAGTCCTCTAAAGCAAAAACGGGCGCGAGAGTATATAGCTCACGCGCCCGTTTTTATATGACCGCTCGACTCAGCGGATTTTACCCTCGGTGTGGGTCAGCTCTTCCTTGCTGAAATCATCCACGTCGATCACCTTGCGTCGCGCCGCTTCGGCGTCACGCAGGGTTTGTGCTTCGCCCGGTTGCAGCACGCCGGCTTCCAGTGCTGCGTCGATGGCGTGCTCGCCGGCCTTCGGTTTGACTTGGCCGCTTTTAAGCGCTGTGTGCAGTTTTTTCTGCAACGGATGGCTGGCGCCGAGCAGGTCGTAGGCGTGTTGCAGAGCGCCCACTGGATCTTCCGCCGATTGCGGGCGGTAGCAGCCTGCCAGCAATTCTTCCAGGGTCGGGTCGCCTTTGGCACGGCCGATCACTGCCGCGACTTCGGCGTCCAGTGCGTCGGACGGGCCGGTATGGCGGCGTCCGAACGGGAACACGATCACCCGCAGCAGGCAGCCCAGCACTTTGTTCGGGAAGTTGCTCAGCAGTTCATCCAGCGCCTGCTCCGATTTGCCGAGGCTTTCTTCCATGGCCCAGGCGAACAGCGGCTCCAGATGGTCTGGCGACTCCAGGTCGTGATAGCGCTTGAGCGCCGCCGAGGCCAGGTACATGTGGCTCAGCACATCGCCCAGGCGGGCGGACAGGCGTTCGCGGCGCTTCAGCTCGCCACCCAGCAACATCATGCTCAAGTCGGCAAGCAGTGCGAACGCTGCGGCTTGGCGGTTGAGTGCACGGAAGTAGCCTTGGCTCAAGCGATTGCCGGGGGCTTTCTCGAAGTGGCCGATCCCGAGGTTCAGCACCAGGGTGCTGGCGGCGTTGCTCACGGCAAAACCGATGTGTTGCATCAGCAGGCCATCGAACTCCTTCAACGCCTGGTCATGGTCTTCACGACCGGCCAGGGCCATTTCCTTGAGCACGAACGGATGGCAACGGATGGCGCCCTGGCCAAAGATCATCAGGTTGCGCGACAGGATATTCGCGCCTTCCACGGTGATGAAGATCGGCGCACCCTGCCAACTGCGGCCCAAGTAGTTGTTCGGGCCCATGATGATGCCCTTGCCGCCGTGCACATCCATGGCGTGGCTGATGCATTCACGGCCGCGCTCGGTGAGGTGGTACTTGAGGATCGCCGACAATACCGAGGGTTTTTCCCCCAGGTCGACTGCGTTGGCGGTGAGCATGCGCGCACTGTCCATCAGCCAGGCGTTGCCGCCGATACGTGCCAAGGCTTCCTGGATACCTTCGAAGGCCGACAGCGGTACGTTGAATTGCTCACGCACCTGGGCGTACTGGCCGGTTACCAGGCTGGTGAACTTGGCCGCGCCGGTGCCCACGGCCGGCAGGGAGATCGAACGGCCTACCGACAGGCAGTTCATCAACATCATCCAACCCTTGCCGAGCATTTCCTGGCCGCCGATGAGAAATTCCAGCGGGATGAAAACGTCCTTGCCGGAATTGGGGCCGTTCATGAAGGCGGCGCCGAGGGGCAAATGGCGACGGCCGATGTCCACGCCGGGGGTGTCCGTAGGAATCAGTGCCAGGCTGATGCCCAGGTCTTCCTCGTCGCCCAGCAGGTGGTCGGGGTCATGAGCCTTGAAGGCCAGGCCCAGCAAGGTCGCGACCGGGCCGAGGGTGATGTAGCGTTTTTCCCAGTTCAGGCGCAGGCCGAGGGTTTCCTTGCCTTCCCATTCACCCTTGCAGATCACCCCGGTGTCCGGCATGGCGCCGGCATCGGAGCCGGCCAGTGGGCCGGTGAGGGCAAAGCAGGGGATGTCATCGCCACGGGCCAGGCGTGGCAGGTAATGGTTGCGTTGTTCGTCCGTGCCGTAGTGCAGCAGCAGTTCGGCGGGACCGAGGGAGTTGGGCACCATGACGGTAGACGCCAGGTCGCCGCTGCGGGTAGCGAGTTTCATCGCCACCTGGGAGTGGGCGTAGGCCGAGAAACCCTTGCCACCGTATTCCTTGGGAATGATCAGGGCGAAGAACCCGTGGGTCTTGATGTGTTCCCAGGCGGCGGGCGGCAGGTCCATGGCCTGGCCGATTTCCCAGTCGCTGACCATCGCGCAGAGTTCTTCGGTGGGGCCGTCGATAAACGCCTGTTCTTCTTCGGTCAGTTGGGCCTTGGGGTAGGCCAGCAACTTTTCCCAGTCAGGGCGGCCGCTGAACAGCTCGCCATCCCACCACACCGTGCCGGCATCGATGGCATCGCGCTCTGTTTCGGACATCGGCGGTAGGACTTTCTGGAACCAGCTAAATAGCGGTTTGGTGAAGTATTGGCGGCGCAGGTCAGGCAGCAGCAAAGGCGCGGCGACGGCAGCGATCAGCACCCAGAAGATCAGCAGCAGCCAGCCTGGCGCGTGACTCCACGCGCCCATCGCCAAGAGGTAGACGGCGACCACGCCCAGGGCGGGCAGGGGCGCAGTACGGCGGTGTGCCAGGTAGGCAATGCCGACCACCAGAACCAGTATCCACAACAACAGCATATTCAATCCTCCGTGAAACCAGGGGCGAAACCACCAAGGAGCTTAGTCGGCATCCGAGCAAGCGGGTGATCAGGGTGTAACGAGAATTGGCCGAATCGTCGTTATCTACCCGGCAGGCCTGTGGTTAGACTCCAGGCTTCCTTCGGAGATAACGCGCATGGATACGTACTTGAGTCCCAGCCGCTTCATCGATAGTGACCACCCTGCGGTGGTGGAGTTCGCCGAAAAACACCGCGGGCCCAGCGCAGATTTATGTGACCAGGCAGTCAGTCTTTATTACGCGGTGCGTGAGGCGATTCGCTATAACCCCTACACCTTTAGCCGCGACCCAGAGACCTTGAACGCCAGCTACGCCCTGAGCGTTCGCGAAAGCTACTGCGTGCCCAAGGCCACGCTGCTCGCCGCTTGTGCACGCCATTGCGGCATCCCGGCGCGCATCGGCCTGGCGGATGTGCGTAATCATTTGTCGACGCCGCGCTTGATCGCGTTGCTCAAAAGCGATGTGTTCGCCATGCACGGTTACACCGAGCTGTATCTGCACGGGCGTTGGGTCAAGGCCACGCCGGCGTTCAACCAGCAACTGTGCGACCTGTTTGATGTTCCGCCGTTGGAATTCGATGGGATCAACGACAGCGTCTTCCATGCCTTCAACCGCCAGGGCCAGCGCTCGATGGAGTACGTGGTGGACCACGGTCAGTTTAATGACGTGCCCGAGGCGTTTTTCTTCGCGCATATTCGCCAGTGTTACCCGCATTTGTTTGGCGAGGACATGCCCGAGTTGCTGGGGGACATGCAGACCGATTTAAGCCGCGCGTGATCCGGCGTATGCTGCTGCGCTCACCAAACGATAAGGCACGGTCATGCTGAAAATCTGGGGTCGTAAAAATTCATCAAACGTCAGGAAAGCACTGTGGTGCGCCGAGGAACTCGGCCTGGACTATGAAGCAATTGATGCGGGCGGGGCGTTTGGCGTGGTTGACACGCCGCAGTACCGAGCGTTGAACCCCAACGGTCGGGTGCCGATGATCGAGGACGGCGACTTCGTGCTGTGGGAGTCCAACACCATCGTGCGTTACCTGTGCGCCAAGCAGGGCTCCAGCTGGTACCCGACAGACCTGAAAGCCCGGGCCAGTGCGGAGAAGTGGATGGACTGGACCACCTCGACCCTGGCCGAACCGTTCAAGATTGTGTTCTGGGGCATCTTGCGCACCCCGGCGGAAAAACAGAACTGGGACAACATCCATGCCGGGCGCCAAGCCTGCATCGAAGCACTGAGTACGGTGGAAAAAGCCCTCGCCGAACAGCCGTATCTGTCAGGCAACGAGATCGGCATGGGCGATATCCCCCTGGGCTGTTTTGCCTACGCCTGGTTTGAAATGCCCATCGAACGGCCTGCGATGCCCAATCTAGAGGCCTGGTATGCGCGCCTGCAGCAACGTCCGGCCTACCGCAAAGCGGTCATGACTGCGTTGACTTAATACTGACTATTAATACAGGTGACTGTACTTGTGCGGCGCGGGCAAGCACCATGCTTGTCATGCGCCGCCGTTGAACTACGTGGGCTGCGCCCTCATCTATTCTTTCTATTCCCTTCTTTGGTGCGTAATCCGATATGAGTTCCGCTCTGTCCATCCGGCAGCTAACCAAAACCTACGGCAACGGTTTCCAGGCCCTGAGTGGTATCGATCTGGACGTTGCCGAAGGTGACTTCTTCGCCTTGCTTGGGCCTAACGGCGCCGGCAAATCCACCACCATCGGTATCCTCTCGACCCTGGTCAACAAAACCAGCGGCACGGTGAATATCTTCGGACATGACCTGGACAAATCCCCGGCGGCGCTCAAGCGTTCCATCGGCGTGGTGCCCCAGGAATTCAACTTCAACCAGTTTGAAAAGACCTTCGACATCGTCGTGACCCAGGCCGGTTACTACGGCATCCCGGCGAAAATCGCCAAGGAACGCGCCGAGCAGTACCTGACCCAGTTGGGCCTGTGGGACAAGCGCGACGTGCCTTCGCGTTCGCTGTCCGGCGGGATGAAGCGGCGCCTGATGATTGCTCGCGCGCTGGTGCACGAGCCGCGCCTGCTGATCCTCGATGAGCCCACCGCTGGCGTGGACATCGAGCTGCGTCGTTCGATGTGGACCTTCCTCACCGAGCTGAACGAGAAGGGCATCACCATCATCCTCACCACCCACTACCTGGAAGAGGCTGAGCAGCTGTGCCGCAACATCGGCATCATCGACCACGGCACCATTGTCGAGAACACCAGCATGCGTAACCTGCTGGGCCAGTTGCATGTGGAAACCTTCGTGCTCGACCTGAAAAACAACCTGTCGGTAGCGCCGCAGTTGCTCGGCTACCCGAGCCGCCTGGTCGACAGCCACACGCTGGAAGTCCAGGTGGACAAGGCCATGGGCATCACGGCGTTGTTCACGCAGTTGGCAACCCAGAACATCGAAGTGTTGAGCTTGCGTAATAAAACCAATCGCCTCGAGGAGTTGTTCGTGTCCCTGGTGGAGAAAAATCTGGCGAAGGTGGCGGTATGAGTTCCGAACTGCAACCCAACCTCGTCGCGCTGCAAACCATCGTCTATCGCGAAGTGAAGCGCTTTACCCGGATCTGGCCGCAGACATTGCTGCCGCCGGCGATCACCATGGTCTTGTACTTCGTGATCTTCGGTAACCTGATCGGTCGCCAGATCGGCGACATGGGTGGCTTCACCTACATGGAGTACATCGTGCCGGGGCTGATCATGATGTCGGTGATCACCAACTCCTACGGCAACGTGGTGTCGAGTTTCTTCGGCAGCAAGTTCCAGCGTTCCATCGAAGAACTGATGGTGTCGCCGGTGTCGCCGCACACCATCCTGATCGGCTACACCCTGGGCGGCGTACTGCGCGGGCTGATGGTGGGGGTGATTGTGACGTTGCTCTCGCTGTTCTTCACCCACCTGCAGGTGCATCACCTGGGGGTTACCTTGCTGGTGGTGGTGCTGACGGCGACGATCTTCTCGCTGCTGGGGTTTATCAACGCCGTGTTTGCGCGCAACTTCGATGATATTTCGATCATCCCAACGTTCGTGCTGACGCCGCTGACCTACCTGGGCGGGGTGTTCTATTCCATCACTCTGTTGCCGCCGTTCTGGCAGACCGTGTCGCTGGCCAACCCGGTGTTGCACATGGTCAACGCCTTCCGCTACGGCATCCTGGGGGTGTCGGATATCAAGATCAGCGTGGCGATCACGTTCATGCTGGTGGCGACGGTGGTGCTGTATGTCGGCTGCGCGAAGTTGTTGGTGAGCGGGCGCGGGATGCGTACGTAAGCGACAGTTCGCAATAAAAAACGGCCTCAATTGAGGCCGTTTTTTTTGGAGCGTATTCAGGACAATGTGGTAGCTGGCTTTAGCCTTTCAGCGCCAATTCGATCAGTTCGTGCAGTTCTTCGACCTGCAGCGGCGCACTCCCAAACAAAATCCTGAACACCGTCGGCGCCGCCAGCAGATTGATCAACCGGTCCACGTTGGGTGCTGGGCTATCAGGATAGCGGTCCACAATCGTCTGCAATTGCCCACCAATCAGGGTCATGCAATACCCTGGTGTCTGGCTGCTTTGCACATCGCGCATCATGTTGCGCCCCGGCTCCGAACTCATCTCATCCAAGTACTGCTCGGCCCAGGCTTGCAGGTCGCCACGCAAGCTGCCGGTGTTGGCCGGCTCGCTGTCGGGGCGCATGCGCTCCAGCGCCACGTCGGCGAGCAGGGCAGAGAGGTCGCCCCAGCGCCGATAGATGGTGGAGGGCGTAACGCCCGCGCGCGCAGCAATCATCGGCACGGTAACGCTGGAACGCTCATGGGCTTCCAGCAATTCGCGCGTGGCGGTGTGCACTGATTCTTGGACCCGGGCACTGCGGCCCCCCGGGCGAAGGCCTTCTTTAATTGCCATGCGTAAAACCTTAACACAAAGAATTTGCTTTAAGCGCGCGCTGGTAGCACACTCCGCAAAAGCAAAATATTAGCTTTAGCGGAGCGTGCCCATGTCCCTTCCTTCTTCCAACCGTTCGAGCCTGACATTCCTGGTCGTCACGGTGTTGACCTTTCTTGCCGCCTCCAGCGCGCCGACGCCGCTGTATCAGGTGTATCAGGACAACCTGCACTTTTCCGCAGCCATGCTCACAGTCATCTTCGGCGTATACGCCGTCAGCCTGCTGGCGGCGTTGCTGACCGTGGGGTCGCTGTCGGATTACTTGGGGCGCAAGCCGGTTATTTTTGTAGCCTTGCTACTGAATATCGTGGCGATGCTGCTGTTTATCAACGCCGACAGCACCGCTTACCTGATTGCCGCCCGTGCGCTACAAGGTTTTGCCACCGGCATGGCGACGGCGGTATTGAGTGCGACGCTGCTGGACACCGACCGTGTACGCGGCCCGATTCTCAATAGTTTGGCGCCGCTGCTGGGCATGGCCAGCGGTGGCCTGGGCAGTGGCCTGCTGGTGGAGTTTGCGCCTCGGCCGACCCAACTGATTTATGTGGTGATGCTGGGGTTGATGGTGCTGCAAGCGCTGTACGTAGGGCGCCTGACGGAAACCGTCAGCCGCATACCGGGTGCCTTGAAGTCGCTGGCGCCGACCCTGCATGTGCCGGAACAAGCGCGCCGGGCGTTATGGTTGGCCATGCCATTGAATGTGGCGGTGTGGGCGTTGGGCGGGTTCTTTTCTTCGCTGGCGCCATCGCTGGTGCGGGCTGCGACCGGCTCCACATCCCATCTGATCGGTGGCGGATTGGTGGCGGTCGTAACCTTGAGCGGTGCGGTGATGATCTACAGCCTGCGGGAGCGCCCGGCGGATAAGGTCATGCGCCTGTCGGCGGTGTTGCTGGCCGCAGGTGTGGCCTTGCTGCTGGTGGCGGTTCAAACCGCCAGCTTAGGGCTGTTTTTTATCGCCAGTGTGATCGCCGGCTTCGGCTTTGGCGGCGGTTTTATGGGCAGCGTGCGCAGTATTGTCGGGCTGGCATTGCCCCATGAGCGGGCCGGCTTGATGTCGGCGTTCTATGTGCTGAGCTACCTGGCATTTTGCCTACCGGCGTTGCTGGCGGGAAATCTGAGCCGTGTGTATGGCTTGATTGCAACCACCGACGGTTATGGCGCCGTGCTGATCTTACTGGCGCTGGGTGCCTTGGCGGGGCAGTTGACAAGGGATTCGGCCAGTCGCAACGTTCGTATATAGGGAAAACAGATAACAGTTAGAGAAATTACCCGTTATATAGATATTCGATAAGGTTCTACCATGATCTCAACCTCATGCGAGGAGGAGGAATTTCCACATGACCTGTTCGAATACCATCAGCTACAAGCCATTCAGTCACCTGACCCGTCCACGGGAAGTGATTCGCCAGTTCACCCCCAACTGGTTCGCTGCGACCATGGGCACCGGCGTGCTCGCGCTGGCCCTGGCGCAACTGCCGATCAACCTGCCCGGCGTGCATGCCATTACCGAAGGGCTGTGGTTGTTTACCATCGGCCTGTTTGTGTTGTTCAGCATCCTGTACGCCGCCCGTTGGGTGATGTTTTTCCATGAGGCGCGACGGATCTTCGGGCACTCTACGGTCTCGATGTTCTTCGGCACCATTCCCATGGGGCTCGCGACCATTCTCAACGGTTTGCTGCTGTTTGGTCTGCCGCGCTGGGGCAGCGATGTCATACCGCTGGCCGAAGCTTTGTGGTGGCTGGACGTGGCCATGGCCTTGGCGTGCGGCGTGCTGATCCCGTTCATGATGTTTACGCGCCAGGAACACAGCATCGACCAGATGACCGCCGTATGGCTGCTGCCGGTGGTTGCCGCCGAAGTCGCCGCCGCCAGTGGTGGCCTGTTGGCGCCACACTTGGCCGACGCCCATTCGCAACTGGTGATGCTGGTGACCAGCTACGTGCTGTGGGCGTTTTCCCTGCCAGTGGCATTTAGCATCCTCACCATCTTGATGCTGCGCATGGCCCTGCATAAATTGCCCCACGCCAATATGGCCGCGTCGAGCTGGCTGGCCCTGGGGCCCATCGGCACCGGTGCGTTGGGCATGTTGTTGCTCGGCGGTGATGCGCCGGCGATCTTCGCCGCCAACGGCTTGCCTGGCGTCGGCGAAATGGCCAACGGTCTGGGCCTGGTGGCGGGCATTACGCTGTGGGGCTTTGGCCTGTGGTGGATGTTGATCGCCGTGTTGATCACTCTGCGGTACCTGCGTTCCGGTATCCCGTTCAACCTCGGCTGGTGGGGCTTCACCTTCCCGCTGGGGGTATACGCCCTGGCCACATTGAAGCTGGCGAGCCTGTTGCACCTGGGTTTCTTCAGTGTATTTGGCAGCGTACTGGTGGTGGCGTTGGCGCTGATGTGGCTGATTGTTGCCAAGCGCACCGTGCAGGGCGCCTATAAAGGTGAGCTTTTTGTTTCACCCTGTATTGCGGGACTAGGGAATAAGTAAGCGGGATTAGGTAAAGTCGTGGCCTGTTTTTCAATAAAAGCCTAACAGGCCACGCAGGTACACGGACGATGAGCCACCCCTCGCAATTCACCTTGCTGCGCACGCGGCGCTTCCTGCCGTTTTTCATCACCCAGTTATTGGGCGCTTTCAACGACAACATCTTCAAGCAATCGCTGATCCTCGCCATTCTCTACAAGCTGACCATCGACGGTGACCGCTCGATCTGGGTCAACCTGTGCGCGCTGCTGTTTATCCTGCCGTTCTTCCTGTTCTCGGCGCTGGCCGGGCAGTTTGGCGAGAAATTCAACAAGGACGCATTGATCCGCGCGATCAAGATCGGCGAGATCGTGATCATGGCGGTGGGCGCCACCGGGTTCATGTTCAACCACTTGGAACTGATGCTGCTGGCGCTGTTTGCCATGGGTACGCACTCGGCGTTGTTCGGCCCGGTGAAGTACTCGATCATGCCCCAGGCCCTGCATGAAGATGAGCTGGTGGGTGGCAACGGACTGGTGGAAATGGGCACGTTCCTGGCGATCCTGGCCGGCACCATTGGCGCCGGGATCATGATGTCGTCCACCCATTACGCACCGGTGGTGGCGGTGGCGATTGTCGGCGTGGCAGTGCTCGGCTACCTGGCCAGCCGCAGTATTCCGCGGGCGGCAGCGTCGACCCCCGAGTTGCGTTTGAACTGGAACATTTTCAGTGAATCCTGGGCCACCTTGCGCCTGGGCCTGGGGCAGACGCCTGCGGTGTCGCGCTCCATCGTCGGCAACTCGTGGTTCTGGTTTGTCGGCGCGATCTACCTGACGCAAATCCCGGCTTACGCCAAGGAATGGTTGTACGGCGACGAAACCGTGGTGACGCTGATTCTCACCGTCTTCTCGGTGGGTATCGCACTGGGTTCGATGCTTTGCGAAAAACTCTCCGGGCGCAAGGTGGAAATCGGCCTGGTGCCGTTCGGCTCCTTTGGCCTGACGGTGTTCGGCCTGTTGCTGTGGTGGCACTCCGGTGGCTTCCCGCAGAATGTGCAGGCCAACGACTGGCTGGCGGTGCTCAGCTACGGTCAAGCCTGGTGGGTGCTATTCGATATTCTCGGGTTGGGCGTGTTTGGCGGTTTTTACATCGTGCCGCTGTATGCGTTGATCCAGTCGCGCACTGCCGAGAACGAGCGGGCGCGGGTCATCGCCGCCAACAACATCCTCAATGCATTGTTCATGGTGGTATCGGCCATCGTGTCGATCCTGCTGCTCAGCGTGGCCAAGCTGTCGATTCCCGAGCTGTTCCTGGTGGTGTCACTGCTTAACATCGCGGTGAACACCTATATCTTCAGGATCGTTCCCGAGTTCACCATGCGTTTCATGATCTGGCTGCTGAGCCATTCCATGTACCGCGTGGAGCATCGCAACCTTGAAGTGATCCCGGACGAAGGCGCGGCGTTGCTGGTGTGCAACCACGTTTCGTTTGTCGATGCGCTGTTGATTGGCGGCGCAGTGCGTCGACCGATTCGCTTTGTCATGTACTACAAGATCTACCGCTTGCCGGTGCTGAATTTCATCTTCCGTACCGCCGGGGCGATTCCGATTGCCGGGCGCCATGAGGATATTCAGATTTACGAAAAGGCCTTCACGCGCATCGCCCAGTATCTGAAGGAAGGGGAGTTGGTGTGCATCTTCCCCGAAGGCAAATTGACCGCCAATGGTGAGATGAATGAGTTTCGCGGTGGGGTGACGCGGATCCTGGAGGAAACGCCGGTGCCGGTGATTCCGCTGGCGTTGCAGGGGCTGTGGGGAAGTTTTTTCAGTCGCGATCCGAACAAGGGGTTCTTTCACCGGATCTGGTCGCGGGTGGTGTTGGTGGCGGGGGCGCCGGTGGAAGGCCCGACGCCTGCCAGGTTGCAAGAGGTGGTGGGTGAGTTGCGGGGAAGTGTCAGGTAGTTTTTGTGTTGGATGTACCGGCCTCTTCGCGAGCAAGCCCGCTCCCACATTCGCCCGCATTCCAAAGGTGGAATTCGGTCGAATGTGGGAGCGGGCTTGCTCGCGAAGGCGGTAGTGGCTTAAGCGCTGATCTTGAGCCCGATAAGCCCGCAAATAATCAGCGCCACACTGGCCAACCGAAACAACGCCATGGACTCCCCAAACAGGATAATCCCGGCAATCACGGTGCCCACGGCGCCGACTCCGGTCCAGATGGCATAGGCGGTGCCCAGCGGCAGTTCCTTCATGGCCAGCCCCAACAGGCCAAGGCTGATGGCCATGGCGGCAATCGTCAGGGCAGTAGGCAGTGGCTTGCTGAAACCATCGGTGTACTTCAGGCCGACGGCCCAGCCGACTTCAAACAAACCCGCAAAGAACAGAATGATCCAGGACATGATGACCCTCTCTATAGACGTGGGGTCGTCCCCGGATTAGGCGCTTGAGAGCGTCGCGAGGTCGTCCCCGCGAAGCTCGGTAGAGTGCCGAATATTGATCGGGCGATCAAGTTTGCGGGGTATTTTCCAGTGCGCGGCGGTCTTCCTTTTCGCTCATGCGGCGGAAGTACGTCGACAGCAACGCCCCGGAAATATTGTGCCAGACGCTGAACAGCGCACTCGGCACCGCCGCCAGCGGCGAGAAGTGCGCGCTGGCCAAGGCGGCACCCAAACCGGAGTTCTGCATGCCCACTTCCAGTGCCAGCGACTTGCGTTGCGCCAACGGCAACTTGAACACGCGGCCGGTGAAGTAGCCCAGCAAGTAGCCGAAGCTGTTGTGCAGCATCACCACGGCCATGATCAGCAGGCCCGACTCGGCGATCTTCGCCTGGCTGGCGGCAACCACCGCCGCGACGATGATCACGATGCTCACCACCGACACCAGTGGCAATACATCTACCGCATGGCGCACTCGCTCACCGAGCACGCGTTGCGCAACAACGCCCAGGATGATCGGCAACAGCACCACTTGCAGGATCGACCAGAACAACTCCATGAACGAGACCGGCAACCAGGCGGAGGCCAGCAGCCAGATCAACGCCGGAGTGAGCAGCGGGGCGAGGAGGGTGGTGACGGCGGCGATGGCCACCGACAACGCCAGGTCGCCTCGGGCCAGCCAGGTCATGACGTTGGACGAGGTGCCGCTTGGGCAGCAACCGACCAGGATCACGCCGACGGCAATTTCCGGTGGCAGATGGAACGCCTGGCACAGCAACCACGCCACGCCCGGCATGATCACGAAGTGTGCGACCACGCCCAAGGCCACGCGCCACGGATGGCGGGCAACTTCGGCGAAGTCATCAATCTTGAGGGTCAGCCCCATGCCGAACATCACCAGGCCCAACAGCGGCACGATGGCGGTTTTCAGGCCGATGAACCAGCTTGGCTCAAAGAAGGCGAGCACCGCGAAAATCAGCACCCAGTAGGCGAAGGTATTGCCGACGAAGCGGCTGAGTGCGGCGAGTGCGCGCATGGTAAATGGCCTTTGTTGTTAGATTTTTTGAATTGTAAATGCGATCAAATGTGGGAGCGGGCTTGCTCGCGAAAGCAGTGTGTCAGTCGATAAATTAGGTGACTGATCCACTGCATTCGCGAGCAAGCCCGCTCCCACATTTTGATTTTCACAGGGGTTAGATGCCTTGCGGGGTCTCTTCGCCGCCGAGCGCTTCAACCAACGCCGGGATGAAGTCGCCGAACGTCAGCATCATCAGGGTAAAGCTCGCGTCCAACTGGCCCAGTGCCTCGTCGCCGCCGTCCTGTTCTGCCTGGTCTTGCAGCAGGTCTTCGAACTTCAGACGCTTGACGGTCATCTTGTCGTCGAGCATGAAGGACAGCTTGTCCTGCCAGGCCAGGGACAATTGAGTCACGACTTTGCCGGTGGTCAGATGCAGTTGGATCTCTTCGCCGGTCAGGTCCTGGCGCTTGCAGCGCACGATGCCGCCGTCTTCGTGGGTGTCGCGCAGTTCGCATTCGTCGAGGACGAAGAAGTCATCTGCCGGCTTCTGGGTAGTAACCCAGTCGGTCATGATTGCAGTCGGAGCTGTTTTTACTGTGAGCGGGCGAACCGGCAAGGTGCCGATCACTTCACGCAGTGTCGACAGCAAATCTTCGGCGCGCTTTGGGCTGGCCGAGTTCACCAGGATCAGGCCCTGTTTCGGTGCGATGGCGGCAAAGGTCGACGAACGACGAATAAAGGCACGGGGCAGGAAGGCCTGGATGATTTCATCCTTGATCTGGTCGCGTTCCTTCTTATAGACCTTGCGCATCTGCTCGGCCTCGATCTCTTCGACTTTCTCTTTAAGGGCATCGCGCACCACGCTACCTGGCAGGATGCGTTCTTCCTTGCGCGCGGCGATCAGCAGGAAGTCACCGCTGACGTGAACCAGGGGAGCGTCTTCACCTTTACCAAAAGGTGCGACGAAACCGTAAGTGGTCAACTCCTGGCTAGCACAAGGGCGCGCCAGTTTGGTGGCCATGGCCGCTTCCAACGCCTCGGCATCAACAGGCAGATCTTGGGTCAGGCGATAGATAAGCAGGTTCTTGAACCACATGGGGTGAGTCTCTCCTTTATACAAAGGGGGGCATTATTGTCTTGATAACGCCTGAGGCCAACCCTGCCTAAGCCATTGGAAGGCCTCAAAAAAAAGATTTAAGAAAGTGCTTGCCAGACCCTGGGTCGCTCCGTAGAATGCGCGCCACACCGAGACGAAGGGTGATTAGCTCAGCTGGGAGAGCATCTGCCTTACAAGCAGAGGGTCGGCGGTTCGATCCCGTCATCACCCACCATTCGCCTCATGTGTTACGCGCAGCGGTAGTTCAGTCGGTTAGAATACCGGCCTGTCACGCCGGGGGTCGCGGGTTCGAGTCCCGTCCGCTGCGCCATATTCGGTAACCTGGAACACTGAACGCCAGGTCGCCACAGGAAGCCCGCTCATTGAGCGGGCTTTTTGCTGTCTGGGCTTTATGAAGCTCCAAAAAAGCCGCCGATCATTTCCGATGATCGGCGGCTTTTTAATGGGCGATCAGAAATCCCAGCGCGTGGTCACCATGAAGTTGCGTGGCTCGCCGTAGGCTGCGGAATTATAGAAGCCGATGTTGGTGTAGTAGGACTTGTCGAAGAGGTTGTTGACGTTCAACGTTGCCGACAGGTTTTTGCTGATCTGATATTTGCTCATCAGGTCCACCAACCAATAGGCATCCTGGGAAAACTCTTCATAGCCGCCGCGCGGAGAGTTGTAGATGTCCTGCCAGCCCACGCTCTGCCAGCGTACGCCGCCGCCGACGGTCAACTTGTCCAGGTCGCCCTTGAGTTTATAAGTGGTGTACAGCTTGACCTGGTCTTCGGGCTCAAACGTGGAGATCTTCACCCCCTGGTCGTCGCGCACAATCTTGTGGGTGTAGCCGGCCTGCAGTTGCCAGCCCGGGGCGATCTCACCGGACATCTCCACTTCATAACCTTTGGTCACGGCCTTGCTGCTCTTATAGGCATAGTTGTTCGGTGTGGGTTTGAGGTTGTTGTACTCGTCGTCGGACAGTGCGCGATTGGACTCATGAATCTCAAAGTACGCCGCGCTGGCGTTCACCCGGCCGTCGAGGAAGTCAGCCTTGAGGCCCACTTCCCAGTTCTGGCCTTCGTCCGGTTCAAGCAGTTTGTTGTCGCGGTCGCGGTTGTAGTTTTCCTGGGGCATGAAGATGTCGGTGTAGCTGGCGTAGACCGAGTAGGTGTCGTTCAGGTCATACACCGCACCGACGTACGGCACAAAGCGCCCGGACTCTCGATAATTGGGGTTGTAGCCGGTGACCTGATAGTTGACCACGCGTCCGCCCATTAACACTTTCAGGTCATCGGCCAGATTCAGGCGAGTGGTCACATAGGCGCCGGTCTGGCGTACGGTGTCGTCAATCAGCGATTGCGCCTTGCCCCAATCCGGCATCGCGCCGTGGCCGTGCCAGTTATTGAAGTCGACCAGGTTGGGTTCCAGGTTCCAATAGCCTTTGCCTTTCCATTCCGACGCGCTGATCGAACCGCCCAGCACCAACTCATGTTCACGCCCGCCAAGGGTGTAGGGGCCGCTCACATACAGGTCGGCAGAGTCGCTGACGGTTTCCCCGGTGTACTTGCCCGAGGTCAGTTGCGCGGTGCCATCTGGCTGCGGTTGGTCGCCTTGGATCGAGCCCATCAAGGCGTGGTAGCCGTTGATCTTGTGGTCCAATTGCAACTTGCTTACCCAGCCATTGCCCAGGTCATGTTCGAGCATGGCGAAGACGGTGCGGGTGTATTGCTCCCAACTGCTCCATTCGGCAGCGTCGTTGAACGAGCGCTTCACGCTGTTGCGATTGCCCTGGGAGTTGATCAGCGGAAAGCTGCCCGACCAGGACGAGCCTTTTGGCAGGGTGTCCTGGTAGTCGCCGCCGACGGTCAGCAACGTATCGGGCGACAGGTCGAACTCCATGATGCCGTAGTACACCGGACTCTTGCGCGAATAGTGGTCCATGAACGAATGCTTGTCCTGGTACGCCGCGACCGCCCGGCCGCGCACGTTGCCGCTGTCGGTCATTGGCCCGCTGACGTCCAGTTCGCTGCGGTAGTTATCCCAGGAGCCCGCGCCAAGCGTGGCATGCCCCTGGAAATCTGCCGTGGGTTTCTTGCGCACCAGGTTGATGGTCGCGCCGAGGGAGCCTGCCCCCGTGAGCAGGCCGGTCGCGCCCTTTAGCACTTCGACGCGGTCGTAGATCGCCATGTCGCTCAGGGTGTTGCCGGCTGAATAGGCAACGTTGCGCGCCGTGGACGGGATGCCGTCGTATTGGAAGTTATTGATCGAGAAACCGCGCGCGTAATAGTTGCTGCGCTCGGTGTCGAAGGCCGAAACGGTGATGCCCGGCGTATGGCGCATCACGTCGTCGACGTTGTTCAGGCCGAAGTCGTCCATGTGCTGGCGGGTCACTACCGACACGGATTGCGGTGTCTCCTTGGGTGTCAGCACCAGGCGCGTCGACGTTGCGATGGTGCCGGGCGTGTAGGAACCGGTGCCTTCGGTGACGTTGCCCAATTGGTTGGCGCTGACTTGGGTCGGGCTCAGTTCCAGGGTGTCGCCGCTGGCGACGGGAACAGGTTGCAACGCGTACACCTGGTCGCCCTTGACCGCGCGGTAGCCGCTGCCTTGCAGCAATCTGTCGAAGCCGTCCTGGATGGCGTAATTGCCTTTCAGGCCTGGGCCCTTGAGGCCTTCCAGCTCGCGGGATTCAAACACGATTGCCACGCCTGCTTGCTGGGCAAACCGATTGAGCGAACTGCCCAGCGGCCCGGCGGGAATGTCGTAGGTGTGGGCGGCAACACTGGCGGTATCTGCCTGCGCGAGTTGGGCAGGCAGCGTGGTGGCGGTCAGGATGGCCAGGGACAGCGGCGCGCTTTTCAGCAGTTGAAAGCGCCCGCGTGGCAAGGAAGGGGAGTGCATGGTGAAGGCGGTCCTTTATGTGTCGAATTACCTTCCTTGACGGGCAGCTCCGAAAAAACCGGAAGCAAATGCGAATAATTATTCATTGGGTGCCGAGGCGGGGTCTACAACGATCAGCCAAGGCGTGAACGTGCGCACGTTGATAGGCAGTGTTCGCGCCAGTAATTGCAGGGCATGTTCGCTGTCATCCAGCGGGATTACGGCCGACACCCGAAGGTTTTGCAGCGCGGCGCGGTCGAAATGCAGCATGCCGGAGCGGTGCCGCGAGATTTCATCCAGCACCTCGGACAGCGGCCGGTTTTCCACCACCAACTGATGGCGGCGCCAGGCTTCGTTGATGCTGGCCGGGTCGACGCGGCCAGCCAGGCGCACATCCTGGTCGCGGAGCAGGGCTTGGGAGCCGGCATCGACTTCCAGCACTTGCCCGGTTTTCGCGCTTTGCGCTGCCACCCGCGACTGGAGCATGGTCAGTACGGTGGTCTCACCCTCACGCTTGACCACAAATCGAGTGCCCAATGCGCGCAAAGTGCCTTGCGGTGTCTGCACGATAAACGGCCGCGTGCTGTCATGGGCGACTTCCACCAGGATCTCCCCTTGCAGCAGTGTGATGCGGCGCTGTTGCCCATCGAACTGCAGGTTGGCCGCACTGATGCCATTTAAGGTCAGCGTCGATCCGTCGGCCAGGCGTAGGGTTTGCCACTGGCCAGGACCGTTGCGTACATCGGCCATCCATTGCTGCGGATAGGGGCTGACCAACAGCGCCGTTGCCGGAATCGCCAGGCTGCACGCCAGCAGCAGTGCGCGTATCGCGTTCTTGCGGCGATGGGATTTCTGATGGGCAAACGCTGCATTCAGTGCGGCCCGCGCCGGCGACTTTTTACCGCGCAGGGCCTGCATCCGTGCAATCACTTCTTCCATGCGGGCAGCAGCAGCGGCGTAGTGCGGGCCTTGTTGCTTCCAGCATTCGAACGCCAGGCGCTGGGCTTCGCTCAGTTCACCTTCGTGCAGGCGCAGCATCCATTCGGCGGCTTGTTCTTCGATATGTTGGCGGGCGTCGGACATGGGCAATCACGTATCCACACTATGGCCGCAATGCATAAGCGCCTGGATCAGGTACTTGCGCACGGTGCGCTCCGACAGCTTGAGCTGTCGGGCGATTTGCTGCTGCGTCATGTCTTCGAGGTAATACAGCACGAACGCCTGGCGCGAATACGCGTGCATGCCTTCCAGGATAAAGGCGATCTGCTCCAGCGCTTCGAGGGTGGTGTGGATCTGCTCCGGGGATTGGAACCCTTCAAGTGCATCGACCGTCAGCGCCAACTCGTGCAGGTAAGCCTGTTCGATCTGCTTGCGCCGAGCCTGGTCGATAAGCAAGCGCCGGGCAGTGGTGCTCAGGTACGCCCGGGGCTCACGAATGGTGGCCACCGATTCACGTGCATTGAGGATGCGCGCGAACGTGTCCTGCGCCAGGTCGGCTGCGTTTTGTCGGCAGCCCAGCTTGCGCCGCAGCCAAGTGAGCAGCCAGCCGTGATGCTCGCTGTAGAGCAGGGCTATTTCCCGTTGGAATGGAGGTTCACCCACTGACATAGGCGTGGCTCAGGCGTTATTGAGAATGGTTTTTAATTGTGAAGCCAAGTGTCAGGTAAACGCAATAGACTCGCGTTTGCGGGGGTAGAAGCCCGTGTTTACGGGGTTTGCGCGGTTCAAGAGAAATTATTTTAAATAAATTGCATTTAAATCAAGACATTGCGGATTTTTGGTGTATGATGCCGCCCACACCGAAACGAAGGGTGATTAGCTCAGCTGGGAGAGCATCTGCCTTACAAGCAGAGGGTCGGCGGTTCGATCCCGTCATCACCCACCATTCGCTTCAAGTGTTACGCGCAGCGGTAGTTCAGTCGGTTAGAATACCGGCCTGTCACGCCGGGGGTCGCGGGTTCGAGTCCCGTCCGCTGCGCCATATTCGGTAACCTGGAACACTGAACGCCAGGTCACCACAAGAAGCCCGCTCATTGAGCGGGCTTTTTTTCGTCTGCGATTTATCCTCTTTACGCGTTACCGTCGCGCACTGCATGTTCGCCCTGAACTGTGCTGGTGCGTCATGACGTGGCGGAATACCCCCATGCTCATTGGTCGATTGCGCCCCTTGCCGCTTAAACGGTTATCTATAGCCACGCGAAGACTTCCAGGCGAGCGACCGGCAGCAGGACGCTGCGGTGCCCGCTTTCTAACAATGGCCTTTAGGGCCGATAAAAAAATAGTCTGCAAGGGGAACGGCTCTACATGAAATATCCATTGCGTCCGTTGGTGTTCTGGCCAACTTTCCTGATTCTGCTGGCAGCGGTGATCGCCAGCTACGTCGACCTGAATGCATTCCTAACGGTCAGCAAACAGCTCAACAGCGTGATCCTCAAAAATTTCTCGTGGCTGTTCAGCGCCGGCTCGTTTGCCATGGTGGTGCTGACCGCAATCGTCTATTTCTCCGCGCTGGGCAAGGTGCGTATTGGCGGCGAAGATGCCCAGCCATTGCTCAGCAAATGGCGCTGGTTCATGGTGGCGCTGTGCACCACGCTGGCCGTCGGCGTGTTGTTCTGGACTACCGCCGAACCGCTCTATCACCTGTATGGCCCACCCTCCAGCCTGCCCATCGAAGCGGGCAGTTCGGCGGCCAAAAGTTTTGCGATGTCGACGATGTTCCTGCACTGGACCATCACCCCCTACGCGATCTACCTGGTCCCGTCCCTGGTCTTTGCGCTGGTGTTCTATAACCGTCGCAGCAACTTCTCGATTGGCGCCATGCTGGAGCCGCTGCTCGGCGAAGCACGGGTCAAACGTTATGCCGGGCTGATCGACACCCTGGCGATGTTCGCCCTGGTGGCCGGCATGGCCTCGTCCCTGGGCACTGGCGCGCTGACCCTTTCCGGTGGTCTTAGCCAGTACATCGGCGGCGAGACCACACCGTTTCGCCTTGCGATCATCATCGCGATCATCGTCATTACCTTTGTTGCCTCGGCTGCCAGCGGCTTACAGCGCGGCATCGTGATGCTGTCGTCGTTCAACACCTGGATCATGCTGGCCCTGGGATTGTTCGTGCTGTTGTGTGGGCCGACGCTGTACATGTTCAGCCTTGGCGTCGAATCCCTCGGGGTTTATCTCGACACCTTCTTCAGTCGCAGCCTGTCTACTGGCGCTGCCAGTGGCGATACCTGGCCCCATAGCTGGACGGTGTTCTACTGGTCGGTGTGGTTTGCCTGGGCGCCGGTCAGTGCGCTGTTTCTCGGCAAGATTGGCCGTGGCTACACCGTCCGCGAATTCATTCACATCAACATGCTTTACCCGGCGCTATTCACGGCGGTGTGGATCTGCATTTTCTCCGGTACCAGCCTGTACTTCGATGCGCTGGGCGATGGCAGCCTCAACCGCGTGTTGAACGAGCAGGGCGTAGAGCACGTGCTGTACCAGATGTTCCAGCAACTGCCGGCCACTGGCCTGATGATCGCGTTCCTGTTGTTCGTGGCTTTCATCTCGTTTGTCACGGCGGCGGACTCCAGCACCGACGTGATCGCCAACCTGTGCAGCAAAGGCGTGACCGCCGATTCCGATCTGGACGGCAACCCGGCGCTGAAGATTGTCTGGGGCGTGATCATTGGCACGGTGTCGTGGGTGATGGTCTCGTTCATCGGTATCGACGGGGTGAAGATGCTTTCCAATCTCGGAGGGTTGCCGGGGATGATCCTGGTCTTGCTGGCCAGCACCTCGCTGATCTTCTGGCTGAAAAGTCCGACGCTGCTGGATGTGAAAAGCCCACAGCCAACGACTGAACCCGACCTGCGTGGCGCCATCCCGGTCGCGGAACTCGCCCGCTAGAACCTGAAACCTGTGTGTCTCCTCACGCGCTCCCCACTGGGCGCGGGGGAGTCGTTTGTTCGCAATAAATGTTTGGAGCTACCGATGGAAGTCGTTACCGAGTTTGCCTATAAGGTCCGAGAAATCGAGCACTGCCTGATTCCTCTCAAGGACGGTACCCAACTGGCCGCGCGCATCTGGCTGCCGGAAGTCGCAGGTTTGCAGACGTTTCCGGCAATCCTGGAATACCTGCCTTACCGCAAACGCGACGGCACCGCCGTACGCGATGCATTGACCCATCCGTGGATGGCGGGGCAGGGCTATGTGAGTGTGCGTGTGGACATGCGCGGTAATGGCGAATCCCAAGGGCTGATGGCCGACGAATACCTGTTGCAGGAACAGGAAGACGCGCTCGAAGTGATCGACTGGTTGTGCCAACAGCCTTGGTGCGACGGCAATGTCGGCATGATGGGCATCTCCTGGGGCGGCTTCAACGGCCTGCAGGTTGCGGCCCGCCAGCCGGAGGCACTCAAGGCGATTATCACGCTGTGTTCCACCGACGACCGCTTCGCCGACGACATCCATTACAAGGGCGGCAACTTGCTGATGGAAAACTTCGGTTGGGCCGCGACCATGCTCAATTTCAGCGCCGCCGTGCCCGACCCGTTGTTGGTCGGCGAAGGCTGGAAAGACCTGTGGCACCAACGACTGGACGCCATGCCGCTGCTCGCCGAAACCTGGCTGCAGCACCAGACCCGCGATGACTACTGGCGCCATGGCTCGGTGTGCGAGGACTATTCGAAGATCAAGGCGGCGGTCTACGCGGTGGGCGGCTGGGGTGATGCTTATCGCAATACCGTCTCGCGGCTGATGGAAAACCTGCCTGGGCCGAAGAAAGCGATGATCGGCCCGTGGATTCATAAATACCCGCATTTCGCCGTACCCAATCCTGCCATCGGCTTCCTGCAAGAAGCCAAGCGCTGGTGGGATCACTGGCTTAAAGGCATCGATAACGGTGTGATGGATGACGCGGCCTGTACTTTTTACCTACAGGATATTCTGCCGCCGAAAGGTAGCTACGCCGAGCGTCCGGGGATTTGGGTACAGACGGCCGGTTGGCCTGATCCTCAGGTGCAGTGGACTGACTTCAGTCTCGATGAGAGCGGTCTCAATCCGGACGCAGAACCCTTGGCCACGCCACAAAGTATCTGTTCGCCACTGACCACCGGCCTGCATCAGGGCGAATACTGTGCAATCTGGTTTGGCCCCGATGGGCCGACGGATCAACGCCGCGACGACGCCAATTCGCTGTGCTTCGACTCGCAACCGCTGACCGAACCTCTCGCGTTGCTGGGCGACGCTCGCCT
Organism: Pseudomonas cremoris; assembly: GCF_014230465.1. The sequence goes on along the minus strand of NZ_JAAXCY010000019.1, from coordinate 52,997 downwards.
CACGCTACGCTTGGCCAGCGATACCACGTGCGGGCAATTGGTCGCTCGATTGAATGCGATCGCACCGGATGGTCACGTTACGCAGATCAGCTATGGCGTGCTGAATCTCACGCTGCGTGAAGACTTTTCCCAGGTAACCCCTGTAGTCCCGGGGGCGCCGATGGACGTGAATTTAAACCTGGACCACATCGGCATGCGCCTGCCTGCGGGCTACCGTTTACGTCTGGCGTTGAGCACAGCAAGTTTCCCGTTGCTATGGCCGAGCCGCGAGCTGACCACCCTGACCTTGCAGCCCGCACTGCAACGCCTGCAACTGCCGGTGTTTATCGGCGAGGCGGTGGACTGCCCGTTCGAAGCTCCGCAATCGGCGACGCCGGCGAACCTGGAAGTGCTGCGCGCCGCTGCGCCGAAACGCACGCTGATCGAAGATGTGGGCAGTGGCGAAGTGTGCGTGAAAATCGAAGACGACCTGGGTGCGGTGCGTTTTGCCGACCACGGCCTGTCGGTAGACCAGTGTTGTACCGAGCAATACCGCACGTTGCCTTGGGACCCGTTGTCGACCCAAGCGGATATCCAGTGGCATTACCGTGTAGGCCGCGGTGAGTGGATGGTCGAGGTGGAAAGTCGCTTGAGCGTGCACGCCGATGCCGAGTGGTTCTACGTCGAAGCCGAGCAGACGGCCTGGGAAAACGGCCAGTTGGAACACCGCCGCCAGTGGAGCAAGCGCGTGGCCAGGGTCGCGCTGTGAGTGAGCAACTGGCAGGATGCCTGCCATCGTGATCTTTGCGGGCCCGGGGAAACCCAGGCCCGCTTTTGCCATTGGAATTGCTCATGTCGCGCCGAAACGTCGATCTTCCCCCGCTCAATTGCCTGCAAACGTTTGAAGCAGCGGCCCGCCATTTGAGTTTTACCCAGGCCGCCCATGAACTGAATCTGACCCAGAGCGCGGTCAGTCGCCAGGTCAAGCGCCTGGAAGAAGACCTGGCTCGCCCGTTGTTTTACCGGTTGGCCCAGGGGCTGAGCCTCACGCCTGCGGGCGTGCGTTACTTCCGCACCATCCAGCGCCTGCTGCGTGAACTCGGCCGCGAGTCCGCCGAGTTGCGGCGCCGCGGTGCCGACCGTCAATTGACCCTGGCCAGTACGCCGACCATCAGCTCGATCTGGCTCGCCGGCCTGTTACCGGAGTTCCAGCGTGAGCACCCGGACCTGGATATACGCATCCTGTGCAGCGAAAGCCCCAACCATCTGGATGTGAGCGAATATGACTTGGGCCTGTTCTATCACCTCGACGAATTGCCAGCGCCCCATGGCCTGGAATTGTCGCCGGTGTTCGACAGCGAGCAGGTGATCACCGTATGCAGCCCAGGCTATATAGAACGCCACGGCCCGATTCACGATGTGCACCATCTGCTGCACGCCCACACCCTGCTGATTGTGGAGGACCATTACCACGACTGGCTGACGTGGACCGACTGGTTCGCCGACGCCGACGCTCACTACTACACACCGCGCCATGCGTTGCGCACCAACAGCTACCAACTGCTGCTGCAGTCGGCGGTCATGGGCCATGGTGTTGCCCTCGGCTGGAAAAGCCTACTGGAAGGTGAGCTGACTTCCAGCCGTCTGCAGATGGCGTTACCTCACACCATGCACAGCCGTGGCCGCCTGCACCTGATGCAACCTCACCATCGCAATCCGCCTTCGGCGGCGCGCAGTTTTCGTCAATGGCTGCTGGCCAATGCCGGCAGCATGAACAACCCCCTCTGAGCCACCATGAACCTGACTTTCCTGACCTTCCCCGCGCTGTACAGCGCGACCATTCTGATGCTCACCGGCAACGGGCTGTTCTTCAGTTTTATCGGCCTGCGCCTGAGCAGCCAGGGCATCAACGAACTGTGGATCGGCGCGCTGACGGCCGCGTATTACGGGGGCATGGTGTGCGGCGCCAAGTTCGGCCACCGCATGATCGCCGGGGTGGGGCATGTGCGCTCGTATGTGGCCTGCGCGGGGGCTGCCACCATCATCGTGTTGCTGCATGTGCTGTTCGAGCAGTTGGAGTTCTGGCTGGCGCTGCGCTTTGTGATGGGGCTGGTGATGATGAACCAGTACATGGTCATTGAAAGCTGGCTCAACGAGCAGGCGGAAAACAACCAGCGCGGCGCCGTGTTCGCCGGCTATATGGTGGCGGTGTCCCTGGGCCTGATGCTGGGGCAGGGCGTGTTGATCTGGCGCCCGGAGCTGGATTTCAAACCGTTGATCATTGTCGCGATCTGCTTCGCCGCCTGCCTGTTGCCGGTGACCATGACCAAGCGCTTGCACCCGGCAAAACTGGTGGCGGCGCCACTGGAAGTCGGATTCTTCTGGCGACGAGTGCCCCAGGCGTTGACCACGGTGTTTGTCACCGGCCTGATGATCGGTGCGTTTTACGCACTGGCCTCGGTGTTCGCCACACGCAACGGCTTGAGTACCGCCCAGGCCAGTACCTTTGTTGCGGTGTCGATCTTTGCCGGGCTGTGTGGCCAGTGGCCGATTGGCTGGTTGTCCGACCGCATTGACCGGTCCCGGCTGATTCGCTTTTGTGCGCTTGCATTAGGGCTGCTGGTGATTCCGTTGTGGGGGCTGGTGCAACTGCCATACGCGCTGTTGCTGGTGTTTGGTTTTCTCAGCGGTTTGCTGCTGTTCACCCTGTACCCGTTGGCGGTAGCGCTGGCCAATGACAATGTTGAACAACCGCGCCGCGTGCCCTTGAGCGCAATGATGCTCGCCACCCACGGCATCGGTGCCAGCCTGGGGCCGATGCTCAGTGGTGCGCTGATGAACAGCTACGGCCACGGCGCGTTCTACATGCTGTTTTCGGCCTGCGCGCTGCTGTTGATCTGGCGCGTGCAACCCAAGCACGTCACCGGTGAATACCTGGTCGAAGGTGCGCCACTGCATCACGTCGCCATGCCGGAACATCCAATGGGTGCCATGGCGGCGGTGCTCGACCCACGGGTCGATGAGATCCCTGAGGACCTGGTGATCAGCGACCCGACGCCCGACAGCAAGGCGTGACGGCTACTTGGTTTTTTTCTTGCGTGTCTGGCGCGTTGCCAAGTGCTCGAAGCAAAAAGACGCAGTGCCGAATACGGCGATGATGGTCAGTACGAGCATGCCGAGGGTTGAGCTTTCCACGGTGATTTCCTACAGGTTGTGGGGTAGGAATTCACGGTAGAGGCAGTATGAAAACGGCTCAATAGACCCGACGCAAACCTTACGGCGCCGGGCCCATTGTTACGCACTCTTTACGGCGCGTTGCGGCTGTGGCGGTAATCGCTGACCGCTTCGTACACCGCCTTGCGCAAGCGGTTGATACCGCCGATAGGGCGGTGCTCTGCGACGCCGAACCACGGGTTGAACGACTGGTTATCGCACGCCAGGTTTTGTTCTGGAGTATCGAAGTCCTGGGCCGGGATTTTTATCTTGGCCACCGTTTCATACGGCGCATCGCTTTCCTTCCATTCAATGCTGGTGTCCTCGATCGGCATGAACTTCTGCGGGTTTTGCCGCTGGATCTGCAACACGAAACACGCTGCTACGCGGTCGGTGGACAGCTGTTGATTCAAGGCGCTGCGCAGGAAATTCGGCAGGTCTTGGTTCTGTTTGGGCAGCGCGTATTCCGGGCAGCTTTGTGGGTCTGGGGCGACACGGAATTTGGCGTTGGCCGCACCGAACTTGTAGGGCGATACGGAGAAGTACGTGGTCTGTGTCGGACTGGCCGGGGCGGGTGCCAAGGTTGCCAGGGCGATAAACAAGTGACGCACTTGCCAACTGCGTGGGTCGACCTTGGGGAAGAACGCCAGCACTTTTTTGCCATCTGCCTGAGCGCCGATGTTCTGCGCATATTCGGCCACATCGCTGACGAAGAAGTTCGGGTGACTGAACATCACGAAGTCCTGCTCTGAGCGCGTTTGCTGATCGGCCAGCAACTGCTTGCCCGGTACGTCCAGTAGCTTGATCGCCATGCCTCGGGCATCGCGGATGCTGTCGAACTGTGGGTAGGCGTTGCCGTTGGACAGCCGCATCATTGCCTGCCAGGTCTTGCCCGGTTCGGCGAATACGCCCTGGCGCAATGCGGGGTCTAGACCGGTGAGCACGCTGACTTCAGCTTTCACACAACCATGAGCCTTGGCGTGAGCATCGCGCAGGTAGCGCGTGCCTTCGCGATGCTGATCAACGATGCGCACCGCCGTCTGGATGATGCCCTGGGTCATCGCCGCTTCACCGGGCGGAACCTGTTCATTGGGCGACACCGGGCCGCTGTGCTGCCAGGCGTACCAGGCAGTGGCGCCCAGCCAGCCGAGCAGACCAAGGCCCAGCAGCCACAGCAGGGTCTTGCCGAGAAATGCACCGATGCGCAGCCACAGGCGGGCGAGCAGGGAAGGTCGGTCGTAGGGGGATCGAATCATCATGGCAGTTGTTGCTCCAGCGGGCCGCCCAGCACTTTGAGGTATTCCAGCAGCGCCCAGCGCTCCTGCGGCAGCAAGCCACGGCCGATCACGCCGTTGCCCTGCTTGCCAGCACGGAATTCGTGACCGCTGTTGTGGTTGCCGGTGATCTTGGTATCGAACAGGAAGGCATTCTTGAACGCGCCGGTTTCAAACCCCAAGTGGCGCGGGTCGTAGGCGAAGGTGCCTTTATAGAAGGTGGTGCTGCGCTCGTCCTGGGGCGAGAGCAACTGGTAGATCGTCGGCACCGAACCGTTATGCAGGAACGGCGGGGTAGCCCATACGCCGGCCAATGGCCGGGCCTTGTAGGCGCGCAGTTCGCGCACGCCGATGGGCAGGCCGAAGCCGTCCAGGCTTGGGCGTTCGCTCGGCGTTACACCCGCGGCGCGGTAGGCGTGCTCTTCGACAAAGGCGGTGACGTAGGCGAGGCCCTTGGCCACCGACATTTTCTTCAGGTCCAGGGGCTCGGTCGGTGTCGGGTGGAGGTCGACATTGAGCTTGGCCAATTCCGCCGGGTCCCATTGCAGGGCGCTGAGGTCGTAGCGTTGGTCGGCGATGTTGCTGGCGGTGCCGGGGTCGGTGCCAATGTAGTCCACCGGCAGCATTTTCAGCTGCTGCATCGGGCGGCCGTTTTCCTGCGTGACGCTGGGCACATGGCAACCGGCGCAGTTTTCAGTGAACAGCGCACGGCCTTGGGCGGCAAGGGGCTTGTCGATGGCGCCGAACAGGTCTTCTGGCCAGGTGGGCGGCTTGAGGCGTTGCAGGGTTTCTTCGATCAGGTTGAGGTCACGCACTCGCACGCTGGAAGGGTAGCGCGCGTCGCCCTGCAGCGGCTGGCCGGCGTTGTCGAAGAAGGTCAGGGTTGCGCCGACGCCGAGGGCTTCGCCGATGTTGCGGGCCATGGGCTGCTGGGCCGAGCCGTTCCATTGCACCCAGTCGAAGGTCCAGATGTCCCACAGGTGTGGGTAGTCCACTGGGGCATTGGCGACGCGATAGTTGTCCGGCGAAATCGCATCGCCAAAGCTGGCATTGGCGATGCGGCCGAATGCGTCGGTGCGACCGGGGCCTTCTTCGGTGGGGTAGAGGCCACGGTGGGTGTCGTTCCAGGCGACTTTGAGGAACTGGTTGAGCGACCGCTTGAAGTCCTCGCGCAGTTGCTGCTTGTTGTGATCGTCGTAGTCGTGCCCAAGCACCGCGTGGGCGAAGCGGTCGAACTTCCACGGGTTGTAATAAGTCGCTGCAAGGCTGGCAACCAAAGCTTGGCCGAAACTTCCGCCGCGCAAGGTAGGAACGCTGGATGGCAGCAGATGCTGGGCCGAACCGCCGTCGATACGCAGGGCTTGGCCTTTGAAATGCAACTCGCCGGTGTGGCAGGCGGCGCAGGTGATATCCAGGTACTCGGCATTGCTGCCGGCATTCTTATGCCGGGCGAAACCCACAGGCAGGTTGCCGGGGTTTTGAGTCGTGGGGACTTGCTTGGGGTCCACCAGGAAACCGAAGCGCGCCAGGTATTGCGGAGTGGCAAAGCGCTGCTCGGAAAACGGCAGTTCCAGGGCGGTGAACCAGTCGTAGTGCAGGCCTTTTACCTGAGTGCCCTGGGGCGTGAAGTAGTAGGTCTGGCGGTCTGCGGCACTCCATTGGTCCTGGTAGTGCACCTGCTCCACGGGCACGTAGTCCGGCAGCTTGGGGTTGAGGGTGTAATAGATCACCACGGCCAGGGCGATGCCCAGCAGCGTGAATATCAGGAATAAAACACGGGAAAAAATGCGCAAGATAACTATCCTTGTCGAGTTGTAGCGCTGTTATGCCACCACGCCACAGGTGCGGCAAGTGGCCATGAGCGCTGTCAGGGGTTGTCCCGCGATCCGTCGCGGGCCCTCATCATGAATGAAAATGCTTTTAAACACGTGAACTTATCGGAAAACTCCTGCTCAGATGCCGGTAGCCATTGGTCGTGGCCGCCTGATAAGCTCGCGACTTTATTCGATTGCCCTTTTGGCGCATGAACAAGGAAATAGCATGAAACAGCATCGGTTGGCGGCGGCGGTGGCCCTGGTTAGCCTGGTACTTGCGGGTTGTGATTCGCAGACCAGCGTAGAGCTGAAAACCCCGGCGCAGAAGGCTTCCTACGGCATCGGCCTGAACATGGGCAAGAGCCTTGCCCAAGAAGGCATGGATGACCTGGATTCCAAAGCAGTAGCCCAAGGCATCGAAGATGCCGTCGGCAAAAAAGAGCAGAAGCTCAAAGACGACGAATTGGTTGAAGCGTTTGCAGCACTGCAGAAACGTGCTGAAGAACGCATGACCAAAATGAGCGAAGAGTCGGCAGCCGCCGGCAAGAAATTCCTCGAAGACAACGCCAAGAAAGACGGCGTCGTCACCACCGCTTCCGGCCTGCAGTACAAGATCGTCAAGAAAGCCGACGGCGCACAGCCTAAGCCGACTGATGTCGTGACTGTTCACTACACCGGCAAGCTCACCAACGGCACTACCTTTGACAGCTCCGTGGATCGCGGTAGCCCGATTGACCTGCCGGTCAGCGGTGTGATCCCAGGTTGGGTCGAAGGCCTGCAACTGATGCACGTCGGCGAGAAGGTCGAGCTGTACATTCCTTCCGACCTGGCCTACGGCGCTCAGAGCCCGAGCCCGGCGATTCCAGCCAACTCCGTGCTGGTATTCGACCTGGAACTGCTGGCCATCAAGGACCCAGCCAAGGCTGAAGCCCCTGACGCACCTGCAGCACCAGCCGCCAAGAAGTAATCGGCGCCTGAACACACAACGCCCCGTCTCGACGGGGCGTTGTTGTTTGTGCAGCCCTGACGGGTGTTGTAGTGAGCGGGCTTGCCCCGCGCTGGGGGGCGAAGCCGCCCCAATAAGACCGCCTCAGTGTCTTAGAACGACCGAGGTGCCTGGATTTAGGGCGGCTTCGCCCCCCAGCGCGGGGCAAGCCCGCTCACTACATGAATCCAACCGAACGTCCGTGGCGGGTAACAGTCTGATATAACACTCGAGTACGGGTAGCCGCACATCAACGCCAAGTCAATGAAATCTTGGGTTTTTTTTATGTGCGCAAAAAACGCCCGATCTAACTGCAGGCCTTGTAAACCGTGGCTTTCAGCCTGCAAAAGGGGCTCTGTTCACAAGGTTATCCACAATTTGTGTGGATAACATTTTCGACCGCCTGGAACTGGAGTGACGAATGAAACCACCCTTCAATTTCACCCGTTTCCTGCCCATGGCCGCACGCTTGCTTGGCCGTGGCCGTTTGCCAACCCTGCTGTTTGCCGTCGCCGCCAAGAGCTCGAACCAGGGTAGCCGGCTGGGCAAGCTCAAGGACGATCTCAAACTGTTACAGGCCCTGTGCCTGGCCTACTGGCGCGGTGAGTACCGGGCTATCAGTCCCAAGGCGCTGATCTCGGTAGTGGCGGGGTTGATGTATTTCCTCAGCCCGATTGATGCGATCCCAGACTTTATCCCCATGTTCGGCATGCTCGATGACATCGCCGTACTGGCATGGGTCATGAAGACCCTGGATGGAGAACTGAGCGCCTTTCGCACCTGGCGCGAGGCGCAGCGCCCGGAAAAGCTCGCCGTAGTCGAACGCTTGCCTGCCACACCCGCATTGTTAGCCAAGGAAAACCCGCAAAAAAATGCATGATGCGGATATCCCCCTGCGACCTTTGTGGCTGTTAGGATTACACTCCTAAGGAAAGAGCTTACTCAGTAAGTGCAGTTATCCTACGGGGCAGTCATGGATATTCAGATCATTTCACGCAATGGCGAACCCGAGTACGCGGTGTTGCCATGGGACCAGTACCAGGCGCTGCTAAAAGCTGCCGGTCAGCAACAACCCACTCCACCTCCTTCTTCAGCAACTGCCCAAGCTGCACCCGCCCAGGATCTGCGCCCGCTTGCAGAGCTGCGTGGCCTGCGCGAAGACAAGGGCTTGGCGATTGAAACCCTAGCCCGTACGGTGGGCATCAGCCCCTCGTACCTTGGTTTGATTGAAAGTGGTGAACGCCAGCCGGATGCCGCGATCCGCCGCAGCCTGGCCTGGGAATTGGGCGTTGCAGGTTGGAGGGATGAATCTTGAGCCTACGTATCAGTCGTCAACACTGGGATGGGTTACTCAACGAACTGGACCAGGCGCGTCGCCAGCGCCATCTGCTGACTTACCGTGCGTTATTGGAGCGCTTGCAGTTTCCCACGCCGGCCATGCAAACCCTGGCTGCGGCCCTGGAACACCTGGCGGCGCTGGACGCCAAGGCCGAGCAACCGTTGCGCAGCTCCCTGGTGATCAGCCAGGGCGCCAGCCGCTTGCCGCGTACCGGTTTTTTTGAGTGTGTGGAACGCCTGGGGCGTTTCAGCGGGCCATCCGATGGCGTGGCCGCGGCGTCCTGGCACGCCTCTGAGGTAGTGCGGGTATTCGAGTACGAATACCCGGAATCCGCCGAGGCTTAAACGGGCAGGCTATCCATACTGTCAATCACATGGATGCTGTAGCCCGCCATGTCCTTGGCATGGTGCTTGGCTTGTGAAGCCAATTCCGCCAACTGGCTGGCATCGAGTTGTCCACAGGCCTGTGGATATAAATGCACCACGCCGATGGACAGCGACAGCAGTGCGAACTCCTGGCGCACGCCCTGGCGGTTCAATGCCACGAAGCAGCCGGCCTCAAGGTGTTCGGCGCGATAGAAACGCCGGCATTGGGTGTGGAAGTCGTCCAGTAACTGGTTGAGCCGCTTGCGCCAATCCTGCGGGCCCAACACCAGCAAGAAATCATCACCGCCGATATGCCCGACAAAGTCGCGGCTGGGGTCTACGCGGTCGTTCAGGCACTGTGCCAGGCACAGCAACACCTCATCCCCACGGCCATAGCCGTAGATATCGTTAAACGGCTTGAAGCTGTCGATATCCACGTAGCAGATCACCGACTCCCGTTGTTGCTGCAACAGCCGCGTCAGGCACTGCTGAATCGGCACGTTGCCCGGTAGCAGGGTGAGTGGGTTGGCGTAGCGGGCTTGTTGGATTTTCAGCTCGGTAATCAGCTTGAGCACATCGATCACCCGACCCAGGCCCAGATAGTCGCCGTTGAGGGTGATGATGAAATCTTCTTCGATACGTTGCCGCGCCCGGCTGGTGAGCAACCGACTGACCTGTTGCAGCGACTGGCTCAGCTCCACCGCCAGGAAGTCGGTGCTCATCAGGCGACTGATGGGCTTGCGTGCAAACAGGTCGGTGGCAAACGGCTTGAGCAGCGCATCCGACAACGAATGCCGGTGCACGATACCTACCGGCTGGCCGCGCCCATCCAGCACCGCCAAGGAGTTGAGGTTGGCTTGGCGGCGGAAGGCCTCCAGCACCTGGGCGGTGGCGGTGTCCTGATCCATCGCCGGTTGCTCGTTGAGCAGGGCGCTCAGGTCGCTGCCTTCATCACTCAGCGCTACGTTGGCGCTGTCGGGCTTGGGCAGCATCTGGCGCACTTCCTGCGGCGGATGTTCTTGTGGACGACAGAGCAAATAGCCCTGGACCAGGTCCACCCCCATTTCGGTCAATACGGCCAACTCTTCGGGCAGTTCGATACCTTCGGCGATCACTTGCGCGCGTGACGCCTTGGCGATTTGCAGGATCGAGCCGACAAACTCGCGCTTGAGTGCGTCCTGATGGATGCCGTCGATAAAGTGCCGGTCGATCTTCACGTAATCCGGCCGCAGTTCTGACCACAAGCGCAGGCTGGAATAGCCGGCGCCCAAGTCGTCCAGGGCGATCGAGAAGCCCATGTTGCGGTAATGGTGCAGTGCGGTTTGCAGCAGGTCGAAATCGTCGGTGGGGGTTTGTTCAGTGAGTTCGATCACCACCTGGCTTGGAGGAATGCCGTAGTCATGCAGCAATTGCAGGGTGCGCCCCGGTTGATGGGCGGTTTCCATCAGGGATTCCGGCGAGACGTTCAGGAACAGCTTGCCCGGCAGCTTTTGCTCGCTGAAACGTCGGCAGGCGCTTTCGCGACAGGCCATTTCCAGTTCACTGAGGCGTCCCGCCTGGCCGGCCACCGAGAACAAGGCGACGGGGGAGTGCAGCGGGCTGTTGGACGGACCACGGCTTAGGGCTTCATAGCCGAGAATGCGCCGTTCGGACAGGCAGATGATCGGTTGGAACAAGCTGTGCAAACTGCCTTGAGCCAGGATAGAGCCCAATGCATTCAGCTGTTCGGTCATGGTCATGGCGATCTCGATCGAAAAAAAAGGACCGCAGGCGGTGAGCCTGCGGTCCTTCATTTCACGACAGAATGATGTCTATATGATGACACTCCAAGGAGCGATCACATTAATTCGCCATCATTTACTGCTTGGCCACCTGTTTGCTGATCTTCAGGTAGTCCAGCAGGATCCGGCCCGTCTCCGCCAGGTAGGCGTCGTCTTCCGGCTTGGTTTTGTCTGCTTCGGTCGGCAGCGCATCTTCATCTTCTTTCTTCAGCTCTTTGAGCGGATCTTCACCCTTGGCCTTGCGGCGGGCGTTCTCCAGCACCAGCTGCTGATTCTCGATGTCGGCGTGCTGTTTGCGGCGGTCCACTTCATTGAGGCTGACGGATTTTTCTTCCATCAGCTTCTTGGCCAGGGCCAGCTTGTCGCGGATGAACACGAACTCGGCATCCTTGGCGGAGCGGGTGTCATGGTCAGCTTTCAACTGCGCCAGGAACGGCTTGAACGGGTCCGACGCCGGCTTGATCGCAGGGCGGATGGTGTCCCACGGCATGGCTTCCGGCAGGGCGCTTTCGCCGATCTCCTTGGTGTCGATGATCGACGGGAAATCGATATCCGGCAGTACGCCCTGGTGCTGGGTGCTCTGCCCGGAAACCCGGTAGAACTTGGCCAGCGTCAGTTTCAGCTCGCCATGGTTCAGCGGCTGAATGGTCTGCACGGTGCCTTTGCCGAAGGTCTGTCCACCGATGATCAGCGCACGGTGATAGTCCTGCATCGCGCCGGCGAAAATCTCCGAAGCGGATGCCGAGAGGCGGTTGACCAGCAACGCCATCGGGCCTTTGTAGAAGGCGCCTGGGTTCTCGTCTTCCAGCACGTCGACGCGGCCGTCAGCGTTGCGTACCAATACGGTCGGGCCCTTGTCGATAAACAGGCTGGTCAACTCGGTGGCTTCCTGCAGGGAACCGCCGCCGTTGTTACGCAGGTCGATGACCACACCGTCGACTTTTTCCTTCTGCAGCTCTGTCAGGATTTTCTTGACGTCACGGGTAGTGGACTTGTAGTCCGGGTCGCCAGCGCGGAACGCCTTGAAGTCCAGGTAGAAGGCCGGGATCTCAATGACGCCCAGCTTGTAGTCCTTGCCATCCTGCTTGAGGTTGAGGACTTTCTTCTGCACGGCCTGGTCTTCGAGCTTCACCGCTTCACGGGTGATGGACACGATCTTGCTGGTCTGGTCGTTTGGCGCATTGGTGTGCGGAATCACTTCCAGGCGCACCACGCTGCCTTTCGGCCCACGGATCAGCTTGACCACTTCGTCCAGGCGCCAGCCGACCACATCGACCATCTCTTTGTCGGCCTGGGCTACACCGATGATCTTGTCAGCCGGAGCGACTTGCTTGGTCTTGTCTGCCGGGCCTGCTGGCACCAGGCGCACGATCTTGACCTGGTCGTTGTCGCTTTGCAGGACGGCACCGATGCCCTCCAGCGACAGGCTCATGTTGATGTCGAAGTTTTCCGCGTTATCTGGCGACAGATAATTGGTGTGCGGGTCGTAGGACATCGCGAAAGTATTGATGTAGGCCTGGAAGATATCTTCGGCACGGGTCTGGTCCAGGCGCGCCAATTGATTCTTGTAGCGCTTGGTCAGCAGTTCCTGGATGGCCTTGGGCTCTTTGCCGGCGATCTTCAAGCGCAGCACTTCGTCCTTGACGCGTTTGCGCCACAGGTCGTCGAGTGCGGTGGTGCTGGTCAGCCAAGGAGCGTCCTTGCGGTCCACCAGAAGGGTTTCCTTCTCGGTGAAGTCGAACTTGTCGACGCCCTTGTTCAGCTCAGCCAAAGCGAAGTCCAGACGCGCTTTGACGCGGTCCAGGTATCGCTTGTAGATGGTGAAGCCAGGCTGCAGGTCGCCGCTCTTGAGGAAGTCGTCGAACTGAGTCTTCCACTTGTCGAACTCAGCGATATCGCTGGCCAGGAAGTAGCTGCGCGACGGGTCCAGCAGCTTGAGGTAGCTGTCGTAGATGATCACCGAGCGCGCGTCGTCCAGCGGCGGTTTGCTGTAGTGATGGCGCTTGAGCAACTCGACGACGTTAAGGCTGGCAATCACCTCATCGCGATCCGGCTGAAGGTTGTCCCAGCTGTTGGCTGCGAACGTATTGGTCGACATCGACGCGAAGCCGAGACCAATGAAAAAAGCGAGGGCGGTGCTGGGGAACAAATGCTTCATGCTGATTCGACGCGGGGGCAATTGATAACGCATATTAGGCCGTCTTTGAGGGAGCCGGTTCCATATGGTCCGGTCGCATAATGCAAAAAACCCGGCGATACAGCTACGGGCTCAGTCCAGACTCACTATGGAGGCACTGTGAAAGCATTGCAAGGCGTTGAAGGTCATGTGGAGTGGTTGGATGAAGCAAGTCCTACATGCGATGTAGGCCAAGTTCGTATTCGCGTGGCGGCGGCGGGCCTCAATCGGGCCGATTTATTGCAGCGAGCGGGCCTTTATCCGCCACCACCGGGCGCCAGCCATGTGCTGGGCCTGGAGTGTTCCGGGGTGATCAGCGAGGTCGGGGCAGGTTCGTCGTGGCAATTGGGCGACCGTGTTTGCGCGCTGCTGGCCGGTGGCGGCATGGCCGAAGAAGTGGTGGTGGATGCGCGCCATGTGCTGCCGGTACCGGAAGGCCTGTCGCTGATCGAAGCGGCGGCGCTGCCTGAGGTGTACAGCACGGCGTGGCTGAATTTGTTCCAGTTGGCGGGCCTCAAACCCGGTGAGAAAGTGTTGCTGCATGCTGGCGCCAGTGGTGTGGGTTCAGCCGCAATCCAGCTGTGCAAGGCGTTTGGCAGCCCCTGCTGGGTCAGCGTGGGCTCGGCGGAGCGCCTGGCCTACTGCGAAGACTTGGGCGCCCAGGGCGGCGTGGTACGTACCAACGGCATCGAGGCCCTGCGGGACTTTGGGCCGTTCGATGTGATTCTCGACCCGGTGGGCGGTGACTATGCGGCCCTGGACCTCAAACTGCTGGCCCTGGATGGTCGTTGGGTGTTGATCGGCTTGATGGGTGGACGTGAAGCCAAGCTGGATCTGGCGCAGGTGCTCGGCAAGCGTGTGCAACTGCTGGGCTCGACCCTGCGCAGTCGCAGTGATCAGTTCAAGGCCGATTTGCTCAGTGATTTAAGCCAGCATGTGTGGCCGTTGTTTGTAGAGGGGCGCTTGAGCCCGCAGTTGGCAAAGACCTTTGCGATCAAGGATGCCGAGGCGGCGTTTGCGGAGTTGGCGACTAACCAGATTAGCGGGAAACTTGTATTGGTAATTGACGAAAGCCTGACCTGATTTCAGCTTGAAATACAGTCAATGTGGGAGCGGGCTTGCTCGCGAATGCGGTGTGTCAGTGAAGAATATTTCATCTGACACACCGCATTCGCGAGCAAGCCCGCTCCCACATTTGGATCTAGGTTGAATCAGATCCAGTGGTGGATCGGCCAGCCGGCTTGTTGCGCATGCGCCCGTAAGACCGGATCAGGGTTCACCACCTGCGGATGATCCACCTTCAACAGCAACGGCAGATCATTACGCGAATCCGAATAGAAGTACGCCCCCTCCAACGTCTCGCCTTCCTGCTCCAACCACTCCAGCAAGCGCGTGATCTTGCCTTCGCGGTAGGTCAGTACGCCGACGGTACGCCCGCTGTACACGCCATGGCTGACTTCCAGCTCGATCCCCAACACTTCATCAATTCCGATGCGTGCCGCGATCGGCTTGACCAAATGCGTGCCGGACGCCGAGATCACCAGGATCCGGTCGCCATTGGCCCGGTGACGCGCGATGGTCTTGGTGGCGTCGCTGTAGATCAACGGCTCGATCACGTCCTCGACCCACGGCTCCACCAGGTGTTCGATTTCCGCCGGTGTACGGCCGATCATCGGTTCCAGGCTGAAGTCCATGAAGTCTTCCATCTTCAGTTGGCCCTGGCTGTAGGCGTGCATCAGTTCATGGTTCTTGCGCATGAACGACTCAGCGTCGACCCAGCCCAGGCGGCCCATCTGCTCGCTCCACAAGGTGGCGCAGTCGCCGTGGATCAGGGTGTCGTCCAAATCAAAAATTACCAATGCCATCGGTCATGCTCTCTCAATAAAACGTTGCATCAGGCTACTTCACACAGGGCGCTTGGGTCGATGGAAAGTGCCAGGCGTTGCCCCTCCGGGTACAGATCGTCGGCCGAGCGGTTGAGCACGTCCACTACCAACTCCACGCCGCGCGCTTCGATGCGGTAGCGAATCACGTTGCCCAGCAAGCTGTGGCTGCGCACCAGGGCGTCGAGTTCACCGTGGCGGCTCAACTCAATGGCTTCTGGGCGAATGGCGATGCGGCTGCTGATCGGGCGTTGCAGCAGTTGAGTGGCCTTGTCGGCGTCCAGCAGGTTGTAGTTGCCGATAAAACCGGCGGCAAACACGTCCACCGGCGCGGTGTAGAGGGTCTCGGCGTCGCCGCTCTGCACGATCTTGCCCTGGTTCATCAGGAAGATGCGGTCGGACATGGTCAGCGCTTCTTCCTGGTCATGGGTCACGAAGATCGTGGTCAGCCCCAGTTCGCGCTGGATCTGGCGGATCTGTTCGCGCAGGTGCTTGCGAATCCGCGCATCCAGCGCCGACAACGGTTCATCCAGCAACAGCAGGCGTGGGCGGGTGACCAGGGAGCGGGCGAGGGCTACGCGCTGGCATTGGCCGCCAGACATCTGGTGCGGGTAACGGCTGGCCAGGTCCTTGAGTTCCACCAGTTGCAGCACTTCCTGCACGCGCTTGTGGCTGTCGTCGGCGTTGACCTTCTGCATGCGCAGGCCGAACGCGACGTTCTGTTCCACGGTCATGTTGGGGAACAGGGCGTAGCTCTGGAACACCATGCCGATGTTACGTTTCTGCGGGCTCAGCGGGACGATGTCTTGGCCATCCAGCAGAATTTTCCCACTGTCCACCGAGGTGAGACCGGCGATACAGCGCAGCAAGGTCGACTTGCCGCAGCCGGAGGGGCCGAGCAGGGTGACGAACTCGCCTTTGGCGATCTCGCAGTTGATATCGCTGAACACCGGGGTGCCGGCGTAGCCTTTTTGCAGGTGTTGGACGCTGACGAAGCTCATTGGCTTTTGTCCTTGTTCAAGATATTGGCGGCCCAGGTCAGCACCAGCACAAAGAAGAAGTAGGAAATCACGACGGCACTGGTGAAGTGGCCACTGCTGTTACGCATGTTGTTGAGGTACACCTGCAGGGTTTCGTAGCGGGTGCCCACGAGGATGTTGGCAAAGACGAATTCACCGAACAGGAACGAGAACGACAGCAGCAGCGCAACCATCAGGCCTTTGCGCAGGTTTGGCAGCACCACCAGGATCGCCGCCTGCCAGGTGCTGGCGCCGAGCAGTTGGGAGGCGTCCATCAGGTCGCGCAGGTTGATGGCTTGCAGGTTGTTGGTGATCGCCCGGTACATGAACGGCAGCGCCACGGTGAAGTAGCAACCGATCAGAATCCACGGCGTGCCCACCATCGCCATCGGCCCGGAGCCGTAGAGCTGCAGCAGGCCCACCGAAGACACCACCGGCGGCACCGCAAAGGGCAGCAGGATCAGGATGTTCATCAGCGCATCGAGCTTGGGGAAGTGGTAATGCACCACGAACAACAGCGGCAAGATCAGCACCACCGACAGGATCAACGCGCCCACGCACACCAGCAACGACTGCCCGAAGGCCATCAAGAAGCGCGGGTCGCTCCACAACTGCACGTACCACTTCAGGGTAAACCCTGCAGGCAGGATGGTCGCTGACCAACTGCTGGCAATCGAGTAGACAAAGGTGCCCACCAAAGGCAGTACCAGGATCGCAAACAACACCCACACCACTACCCGATGGTAGAGCGAGGCTGGGCCGGCTTCAGCGCGAGACATGGTAGCTCCTCTTGAGCAGCAGTTGATGGACTACGGTGACCACCGTCATCAGTGCCACCAGCACCACGGCCAGGGCGCTGGCCATGTTCGGGTCGAGTGACACATCGCCGGAGACCAGGCCCGCGATGCGGATCGGCAGCACGTTGAAGTTACCGGTAGTCAGTGCATACACCGTGGCGTAGGCGCCCAATGCATTGGCCAGCAGGATCACGAAGGTACCCAGCAGCGCTGGCGTGAGCACCGGCAAGCCGATATGCCGCCAGAACTGCCAGCCGTTGGCGCCGAGCAAGGCGGCCGACTCGCGCCAGTCCTCGCGCAGCGCGTCAAAGGCGGGGTAGAGCAGCAGCACGCCGAGGGGAATCTGGAAATAGGTATAGAGGATGATCAGCCCGGTTTTGGAGTACAGGTTGAAGTCCTGGATGATCCCCGCCTGCTTGAGCATCAGGGTGATGCTGCCGTTGAAGCCCAGCAGGATGATGAACGCGAACGCCAGGGGTACGCCGGCAAAATTGCTGGTCATGTTGGCAAACGCGGTGACGAAATTGCGCAGTGGCGAATCCACCCGGCGCAGGGAATAGCTGCCCAGCGTGGCGATGATGATGCCGAAGACGCTGGAATAGAAGCTGATCTCCAGGCTGAACTGGATGGCTTGCAGGTAGAACTTCGAGCTGAAGATCCGCGTGAAGTTTTCCAGGCCCCAGCCGGCTTCTTCGGTTTGCAGGCTGTTGATCAGCACCCACACCAGCGGGGCAATTTCGAACACGATAAAGAACAACGCAAACGGCACCAGACACAGCAGCGCAAGCCATTTACCACGGGTCATTTCAACAGCTCCCGGCATACAGGTTTGTCGTGGGGCACGCCCAGCAGTTCACAGACGGTGCCGCACAGCTCGGTCTGTTTGGGGGTGGCCTTGGCATCCAGGCTGAAGGCATCGCCCAGGACGAACAGCGGGACTTCGCGCTCTTCCGGCAGCAGCCCGTTGTGGGAGCGGTCGTTGTTCATGCCGTGGTCGGCGGTCACCAGCACCTGGTAGCCAGCGTCGAGCCAGCCTTGCAGGTAGTCGGCCAGGATGATGTCGGCCGAGCGTGCACTGTTGCGGTACTGCGGGGTGTCGAGGCCGTGCTTGTGGCCGGCGTCGTCGATGTTCATCGGGTGCACCACCAGAAAGTTCGGCGCGTGTTTGAGGCGCAGGCTTTCGGCGTCGGCGAACAGGTGGGAATCGGGGTAGTGGTCATTCCAGTAGAAATGCCCGTGCTGGATCGCCAGCGTCTTGTCGTCGGTATGGCGATCGCGTGCGGCGAGAAAGGGCGTGCGGTTATACAACTCGCTCACCCAGTGGTAAGCCGCCGCCGCTGTGGTAAGGCCTGCGTCGGTGGCGTAATGGAAAATGCTGCGCTGGTTGGACAGGCGCGAGACATGGTTGTGCACGATGCCGCTCAGGATCGGCGGCACACCGGTGAGGATGCATTCATACAGCGGACGGGACAGGGCGGGCAGTTCACATTCCAGCGTGTAGAGGGCTGCGCGTCCTGCGCCGACATAGGCCTGCAAGTGCCCCATGGCGTGTCGGGCAACCTCGAAGTTCAGGCCGTCGAGCACGACAAGGATGACATTGTGCTTCATGGGGGCTGGAGCTCCGCAACAGATTGGTTTTGGCTCGAATTTATTGGATGAGTGGGGTCAAAACTGTGGGAGCGGGCTTGCTCGCGAAAGCGGTGGTCCAGCTAACTGATGCACTGCCTGGTACACCGCTTTCGCGAGCAAGCCCGCTCCCACATTGGATCTCCAGTGGAGCTCCAATGTGGGTTCCAGCCTTACTTCATTTCTACAATGACCTGCTCGTTCCACAACTGCGGCAGCTTCTTGGAAGTTGCTTCCCAGGCATCGGCATCCTTGATCGGCTGCGGGTTGGCCTTGGTGTACTGCTCGCCCGGGATCAGGTTCTTGGCGATATCGGCCGGCAGTTTCAGGTCGGTTTCAGCACGGATGGGGCGCGCATTACCCTTGGCCAGGTTGAGTTGGCCGGCATCGCTGAAGATGTATTCGCGGGTCAGCTTGGCGGCGTTCGGGTGCTTGGCGTATTTGTTGATAATGGTGGTGTAGCCGGATTTCACCGAGCCGTCCGATGGGATCAGCACCACGTAGTCATCCGGGTTGGCCATCTTGGCTTTGTAGCTCAAGCCGTTGAAGTCCCAGACCACGCCCACTTCGACTTCGCCTTTTTCCATGGTGGCGATGGTCGGGTTGGACAGCGACAGACGGCCTTGCTGGGCGATTTTGGTGAAGAACTGCAGGCCCGGGGCAATGTTTTTCTCATCGCCCTTGTTGGCGATGGCTGCGGCCAGCACACCGTTGGCTGCCTGGGCTGCGGTGCTTACGTCACCGATGGAGACTTTGTATTTGCCTTTTTGCAGGTCAGCCCAACTGGTGGGCACATCGGAGCCGTGCAGCAGCTTCTTGTTGACGATAAACGCGATGGTGCCGGTGTAGGCCAATGCCCAGTGACCGTCTTTGTCTTTTGCCCAATCCGGCACCTGGGCCCAGGTGGACGGTTTGTAAGGCTGGGTCACTTCTTGCTTCACCGCAATCGGACCGAATGCCGCGCCGACGTCGCCGATATCGGCGCTGGCGTTGTCTTTTTCGGCTTTGAACTTGGCGATTTCCTGAGCCGAGCTCATGTCGGTGTCGATGTGCTTGAGACCATAGGTCTTGGCCAGGTCTTCCCAGGTGCCTTTCCAGTTGGCCCAGTCATCGGGCATGCCGACGCTGTTCACTGCGCCTTCTGCCTTTGCGGCAGCTTCCAGGGTTTTTAGATCGGTATCAGCGGCCATGGCGGCGGTGCACATGGCAATGGTCGAGCCTAACAGTGATGCCAGGAAAAGCTGTTTCATCCGAAGCTCCTTTGGGCGTTATCAACGCTGCGTTTTTATGAACGATTGCGGTGGTGTTGGTCTAGGTCAGCAATACCTGAGCCAATCTAGGCTCGATGGATGACAGTTTCATGTCGATGTCGTTTTTAAATCGCGGATGTCGCACGTCGCAGAGTGAGCGTAGACCATGCTCAAGTGCCCGTAATGGTTGGACTTGGCCGATGTATTGCAGGGTGTGCTTGCGGCGGGCGACACGGACTGTCATCTGTCGGTCATCTGCAATGCCTAGGCTGGCAAGCAGCAGTAGTAGCCCGTTTACGGAGCGGTTTATGCACCTGAACAGTGCTGGTCTAGTCCAGATAGGTAACATTGATGCGTGATGAGGCAATCAAGGCGGTGACATCCATTGGCCTGGCGCTGCAAGAGCAGATCGACCACGGCCTGTTGCCGCCTGCAAGCAAACTGCCCGCCGAGCGCAAGCTCAGCGAGTTGTTTGGTACCACTCGAATTACCGTGCGGGAAGCCTTGTTACAACTGGAAGCCCAAGGGCAGATTTACCGAGAAGAGCGCCGCGGCTGGTTTGTCTCGCCGCCACGGCTGGCTTACAACTTGATGCAGCGGAGCCACTTTCACGCGATGGTCAGTGACCAGGGGCGAGTGCCGTCCACCGAAGTGATCTCGGCGCGGCTGCAACCGGCGTCGGCAGCGGTGTGTGCGTGGTTGCAACTGCCGGCATTGTCCAGCGTGATCCAGATCTGCCGGGGCCGGCGCATTGATGGGCGCTTGGTGCTGTATGTAGAGCATTACCTGAACCCGCAGTATTTCCCGGGGATTCTGGACTGCGACCTGAACCAGTCGATGACCGAGCTGTATGCCCGCAAGTACGACTTGCACTACGGGCGTGTGCGCTTTGAAATTGTGCCGACATCATTGCCGGTAGAGGCCGCCGCCGCGTTGCGCGTGTCGTCGGGCAGCCCGGGCTTGCGCATTGCCCGGGTCAACTATGACCAGCATCAACGCTTGATCGACTGCGACCTGGAATTCTGGCGGCATGACGCGATCCACGTGGGTGTGGACGTGGTGTGATGTATCACGGGGTGAGGGTCTTGATCACCTGATCCACATTGGTTTCCAGCTCGGCTACCGGGTCTGCGCTGTCGACGTTCAGCACCAGTAACTGCGAACCGCCTGCGGTCACCGCCGCTTTCACGGCTTCACTCGGCTGGCGGTGATGCAGCACTACGGCCACATCGTTGTCCTTCAACTGCGTGCTGAGTTTTTGCAAATCCTCATCCGTCCAATCAGCATCGGGCCGTGCATCGGTGCCGACCACTTCCAGGTTCAAGCTGCTGACCAGGTAGGCGAAGTGATCGCTCAGGCTGACCACCGTGAGGTTATCCGCTTTGGCCAGCCGCGCCTCGCTGTCGGCGGTGAGCTTGAGCAGGCGCTGTTTGAGCGCGGCGAGGTTGGCGTCGATCTTCGGCTTGGCGCCGGGTGCCAGGCGGCTCAGGTCGGCGGCCAGCACATCGGCCATGCGCCCCAGGTTGTTGCTTGATTGCCACGGTTGGCTGTTCAAGCCATCGGTGACGCCTGGTTGCACGGCGATGCCCGGCAACCCCCCGTCCACCGGGCGTGCCGCGTCAACTTCGACGATGCGGATGTTGCTGCGTCGCGCCACCGGGTACAGCGGGTCATCCGCCCACAGCGAGCGCAGGCCGATGGCGGCATCGGCCTCCACGGCCAACTTGCTGAGGGCCGGTGCGCCACGGCCAGTGAAGTACGAAACCTGCCGCGAGCCGGGCAGATTCGCCGGTGCCGCGCGTTCAAGTTGTACATCGCTGCCTTTGAGCAGCACTTCGGCCAGGCCATACGTGATCGGCAGCGAGGCCAACACTTTCACCGGTTTTTTGGTTTTGGTCAGGGCGGCATGGCCAAGGCCTTGGTTGACTTTGAAGTCCTTGGGCTCGAAGCCATCCACAGCCAGCGCCGAGGTGCTGATCAAACAAGCGATGGCCAAGGCCAGTGGGCGAAAGACGGGGCGCATTATCCAAGATTCCCTTTGAGACTGGGTACGATGCCGCGTGCAATGGCGGCGAGGGCGAAGGCGATACCGGCCATCAGGATGATCGCGGCACCGGATGGGATAGGCAGGTCGAAGATGATTGGCAACAGGATCCCGCACAAGGTGCTGACGGTGGCAATCGCCACCGACACCCAGAAAAACCCTTTGAGCGACTGGCTCAACAGGCGTGCCGCCGCCGCTGGGATCACCAGCAATGCGCCCACCAGGATCGCGCCGATCACCTTGACCGCTGCGACGGTGATCAGCGTCACCAGGATCACGAACAGGTAATCCAGGGTCTTCACCGCCACGCCGCGCACCGCCGCCAACTGCGGGTTGAAGCTGGCGAGCATGATGCGGTTGTACAGCGGCAAGGCCAGGGCCATGACCAGCGCGCCGACAATCGCCAGCACCAGCAGGTCATTGCCGTTGACTGTCAACACCGAGCCGAACAACACGTTTTCCAGGATATGCACGTTGATCTTGCCCGCCAGGATCAGCAGCAGGCTCGCCCCCAGTGCCAGGGACACCGAGAGGAACACACCGATCAAGGTATCCGGTGCCAGGCCCGTGCGGTTGCGCAAGTAATTGAGCAGGATGCCGAACAGCAGGCAATAGCCGAACAGCGCGCCGTACGGCCCGGTGTAGGGTTCGCCTAGCAGAATGCCCACGGCCACACCGGTCAGTGCGGCATGGCCGACCGCTTCGGAGAAAAACGCAAAGCGCTTGACCACCACCAACGTGCCCAGGCCGCCCAGTACCGGGCCGATCAGCAGGCCGGCGAGCAGGGCGTTGACCACAAAGCCATAGGCAAGCGCTTCCGGCAGATAACCGGAAGAGGCCCAGCCCTGGACCATCAAGCGAAAAGTTTCATAACTCATTGCGCCGCGCTCCGAGGGTGGGTGGAGAACAGGGTCAGCAGGCGGTCCGGGGTCAGCGCCTCCTTTGGCGTGGCGTCGAACAGCACGCGACGGTTAAGGCCAGTGACGCGGTCGGCCAGGCGACCCACGGCTTCCAGGTCGTGTTCGATCCACAGCACGGTAATTCCCGCCAGGCGCCAGTCATTGAGCAGGCGTTCGAACACCTGGATGCCGGCTTCATCGAGGGCCGACATCGGCTCATCCAGGACCAGCAGTTGCGGTGCCGGGATCAGGCCCTGGGCCAGCAGCACGCGCTGGCGTTCACCACCCGATAGTGCGCCCATGCGCCGCTTGCGTTTGTCCTGCATGCCCACCCGCTCAAGCGCGTCACCCATGGCGCCGGCGTAGTGTTTGGACAAACCGAGAAACGCCGGACGCCGCTGGCACATCGCAGCCATGAAATCATCCACGGTCATTGGCAAGCCCCGGTCAAACTCCAAGGCCTGGGGCACATAGCCGATGGTGCCTACGGTGCTCGGCCACTGCAGGCGCAGTTGCCCCTGGTGCGGTGTTTGTCCCAGCAGGGTCTTGATCAGCGAACTTTTGCCGCCGCCGTTGGGGCCGACGAGCGCATGGATGCTGCCCGGCTCGACCTGGAAACTCACAGCCTCAAGGATCGCTGTGCGGCCCAGGGTCAGGGACACCTTGTCGAACTCGATCGTCGGGCCAATGCTGGCCACTTTCAGTTGTTCTGCAGCCGTCATGCCCCCGACTCCTGAATCGCACGGACCACGGTGTTGAGGTTGCCGGTCATTTCCACTTCGTACTTCTCGGGGCTGTATTCGCCGTAGGAAATATGCGACAGCGGGTACAACTTGACCCCGGATTCACGCTGGATGGTCTCGACGTAGGTGGACGGGAAATCCATCTCCGAGAAGATCACCTTCACGTCCAGGGCGCGCAGTTCGTCGATGGTCTTTTTCAACTGGCTCGGGCTGGGCTCGATACCGTGGGCCGGTTCGACCACGGCCGTGACTTCCAGGCCGAATTCGCGCAGCAGGTAGTCGTAGGCCGCGTGCACGGTGGCCACGCGCAGATCCGGGTTAGGTGCGCTGGTCAGCTTGGCCAGGGCGTCGGCGCGCATCTGGCGCAGGCGCTTGCCGTAGGCGCGAGCGTTCTGGGTGTAAGTCTTGGCATTGTCCGGGTCGAGCTTGCCCAGTTCGCGGGCGATGTTGTTGACCTGGGCAATCGACGCGCTGATCGACAGGAAGGTGTGCGGGTTGACCACTTTGCCCGCACCGCGCGCAGCGTTACCGGTGGCGGCCAGCAGTGGCACATTTTCGTTGGCTTCGATCACCGGGATATCCGGGCGCTCGCTGGTGGCGATCATGCGGTCGGCAAAGTCATCATGGCCGACGCCGTTGAGTACGATCACGTCCAGGCCGCCGATGCGCTTGATGTCATCGGCGCGCGGCTCGTAGGCGTGGGGGTTGAAACCGGCGGGAATCAGCGGCACGACTTCGGCTTTGTCACCGACGATATTCGTCACGTAGCTGTAGTAAGGGTGCAGGGTGATGCCGATACGCAGGCGTTTGGCTGCCTCGGCATGTGCAAAGGGGCTGAGCATCAGGCTGAACAGGCCAACCACTAACAGGCGCGACAGGGGCGATGAAATAGACATGGGCAATCGGTCTTCTCGTTCAGTGACGGTGCTGGCGGGTCACGCCGGCATCGAATTGCGTGACCACCTGTTGCCAGCCGGCTGCGATGAGCGCCTGGTCGGAGAGGTCGGAAGGGGCGGCCAGGTTGGCGCTGCGGTTGAGCCAGATGTCGGGTTCGGCACCGTGCACCCGCATCAACAGCGAACCGCTGGTACTGGGGGCCTGGCTCAAGCCCAGATAGGCCGAAGGTTCCAGGATCTGCCAGCGGTGATTGCCACGGCTGACCGAGCTGGCGTCCTGGGCGAACGGCGCAAAGCCTTCTTCGGCCAGTTGCTCGGGGGTTGGCAGAGTGCTTTGTTCCTGTTGCAACAACTGGATCTCATCGAGGGTCACCCGCAGGTCCGCGTAGATACCTTGCTCGGCGGCGCTGAGGTCGCGGCGGGCGTCCAACTGATGGCTGGGCACGGCAACGACTTCCTGGGATTCACCGTGCAGCGCAATCACTGAGCCTGCCACCGCGAGGATGATCAGGCACAGCAGCAGGACGTAGAGGGTTTCGTGACCGGCACCTGCGGGGCGTACAACCTGTGTGGTACTCATTGCGGCTGGATGTCCGCTTGGTCGATTTCCACCACGTGGCCGGGGCCCGCATCGAACAACACGTAGAACTCGGCGGCGGGTTTCTTGAAGGTCAGGGTCGAATCCTGGCCAAGCTTGCCGGGCACCAAGATGGTTTCGTCGTAGCCGATCACATCCAGGGTCACGCCGGGGGCGCCGCTGCCGTCGGAAAAACCGCCGGTGCACTGGATTTGCTCGCCGGCGATTTCCTTGCATTCACACATCGGGTTGTGGGCCAGGGCGATGGTGCTGAAACCGGCACCCATCAACAGGGCGCCGCAGGCGCGAGTCAGGCGCATCAAAGTCATGGTTTAACTCCTTGCTTGTTCAGCCAGGCA
This sequence comes from Pseudomonas cremoris, assembly GCF_014230465.1. Next base: position 27,978 of record NZ_JAAXCY010000019.1, on the reverse strand, counting down.
ATAGTGGCAGGCGAGGCCTGGCTCAGCGGGATGGAACCCTGGTGCATGGTGCCGTCCCAGCCCTCCATGGTGACCCACAGTTCGGCGTCGGCAGGCGTGCGCTCCGGCACCGGCAGGGCAGCCCCCATGCGGTAAGGCGTGCCGAAGAAGATCACCCCGGCGGCCCGCAGGCTGCGAGGCTTGCCGATACGCAGGTAAGTGGCCTTGACCTGGTCGGCGCAGGTCTCGCACAGGGCGGCGTTGAAAAATTTCATCGGGCCGGCCGGGTCGGGTGTTGGGCCTTCATTGCGAAACTCGGCGAGGGTCAGGCTCCAAGGGCCGACCTGCACTTGGCCGGCGACCCGCTCTCCGATGCCGGTATCGCCGCGAAACAGTGCGGCGTCGGCAAAGTACTTGGGCATGAACCCCAGCGGTATCAGCAGCAGCAGAATATTGATGTGGAACCGCCATTTGAGCCAAAAGGCCCGCAGTGGCGTAGGCGGTGCAGCAGCGGCGACCTTGCTCATCGGGTGCCCTCCGTGGTTTCAGCCTGCAAGGCAGGGGTGGGGGCGGGTTCGCGGGGTGCCTTGTTGCTGCGCTTGAGCGCATTGAGGCTGGCCAGGGCGGTACGTTTGGTCCAGATCAGCAGCCCACTCAACACCATCATGCTCAGGATCAGGCCGAAGAACGCCCAGATCAGTTTGATCCAGATGCCACCGAAGTCGCCGGTGTGCAGCGGACGCATGGACTCAGTGACGAACTCCAGGGCGGTGCGATCGGAGAGCATGTGCGAGACCGCGATTTCGCCGTCATACGGGTTGAGCTGCGCCGTTTGGAACATCAGCGGGTACCAGCCCCGGCCGCCAATCTGCAGGTGACTGTAGGCATTGAGGGGCAGGGTCACGAAACTGGCCTCGAGGCCGGGAATGCGTTGGGTGGCAATTTCAATCGCCTCATCCAGACCGATCATCGGTGCCGGTACGCCAGGCGCCGACAGGGGGACTTTTTCCCGGGCAACCACCGGCACGACGGGCTCGCTGGAAATCGAAATCTGGTTATCGCCCAGGATCGCCTGGATCAGGAACCAGGTGCCAGTGATGGAGATGACGGCGATAAACCAGATCGACCAGATACCGCTCAGGCGGTGGAAGTCGCCCCAGAAGATCCGCGCGCCATGGCGAATGCGCAGGGTTGGCTTGAGAAAACCCTTCCAGAAACGCTTGTACACCACCAACCCGGTCACCAGCGACGCCAACATCGGCAGGCCCAGCAGCGACACCAGGTACCAGCCCCAGCTGTAGCCATTGGTGAACGGCACTAGCCACCAGCCATGGAGGGCGCGGGTGAATTGCTGGAAGTCGAACGAGGGGCTGATGCCCTGGATGGCGCCGGTGTAAGGGCTGACATAGGCCGCCACTGCGCGCCCATCCGGGTAGGTGAGGCGTACGGTCAGCGCGAAATGCGATTCGTCGGGCCGACTGATTGACCGCACGATCACTTTGGGGTCTTCGCGCTTGATGGCGCCGATCACCTGTTCAAAGCTCAGCGGTTCGGCATCCTCCGAGGGCTTGCTGGCCCGGATATCCGGGTTGGCCAGCCAGACGATTTCCTGGCTGACTACCGCCAGGGTGCCGGTGAAACAGACGATCAGTACAAAGAACCAGACGGGCAATGCCAGCCAGCTATGTACGAGAAACCAGAGTTTTGAGCGTGACTTCTTCGACATGTGAATGCGGGTCTTGATCGGAGGGGGGCAATGGAGGCCCGGAAAAGGCCGGTCGTAGCTTTTGCTGACGCGACGGGCTGTATCTAAGTTAAGACGGATGAGAATCGCAAAACCCTAACGCGGAGATGAAAGCAAATGTTTCAGGTTCACAGTTCCGCAATTTGGAAGCCCTGATCGAACACGAAACATGTTCCAAGCCATCACCCAAGCGCCATTGATGGCAGGGGGCGTCTGCGTAGGATGGGGGCATACCGTTGAGTGAGTGCCTACAACAATGAACCCGCAGAAAATCCCCGCCAGAACCCTCTACGACAAGCACATCGATTCCCACACGGTGTGCACTCTGGATGACCAGGGGCATGTGCTTCTTTATATAGACCGCCAGGTGATCAACGAATACACCAGCCCGCAGGCGTTCAGTGGCTTGCGCGAGGCCGGCCGTGGCGTATGGCGCCCGGGCACGGCACTGGCGGTGGTTGATCATGTGAACCCCACCACCCCCAAGCGCATCGCTGCAATGCCCGACGCAGGCGGGGCGCGACAGGTGTCGTACCTGGCGGAGAACTGCCGGGACTTCGGCATCGAACTGCTGGATATCCTCGACAAGCGCCAAGGCATCGAACACGTGATTGCCCCGGAGCAGGGTTTTATCCTGCCGGGCATGGTGATCGCCGCCGGTGACAGCCACACCACCACCTACGGCGCTTTGGGCGCATTTGGGTTTGGTATCGGCACGTCGGAAATCGAACACCTGCTGGCTTCTCAGACCCTTGTGTATAAACGCCTGAAAACCATGCGCGTGACGGTGCACGGTGTGTTGGCCCCAGGCCTCACGTCCAAGGACGTGATCATGGCGCTGATCGGCAAGATCGGCGCCTCCGGTGCCACCGGTTATGCCATCGAGTTTTGCGGTGCCACCATCGATGCGCTCAGCGTCGAGGCGCGCATGACCATCTGCAACATGGCGGTCGAGGCCGGTGCACGCGGCGCGTTCATGGCGCCGGATGAAAAGGTCTTCGCCTACCTCAAAGGCAAACCCCGTGCACCCAAGGGCGAGTTGTGGGAGCAGGCGTTGCTGGGCTGGCGCCAATTGCATTCGGATGCCGGTGCGGTGTTCGACCAGGAAGTGCAGCTCGACGCGACGACCCTTGAGCCTATGGTCACCTGGGGCACCAGCCCCGACCAGGCCGCCCCCATCGGCGCTCGCGTGCCCGACCCGCAAGACGTCAGCGACCTGATCCTGCGCCAGGACATGCGCCGCGCCCTTACCTACATGGGCCTGGAAGCCGGCATGCCGCTGAGCGACATCGTCATCAGCCATGCGTTTATCGGCTCCTGCACCAACGCGCGCATCGAAGACTTGCGCGACGCGGCCAGCGTGGTGCGTGGCAAACACGTCGCCAAACACGTGCGGGCGATGATCGTGCCGGGCTCCACCGAAGTCCGCGACCAGGCCGAGGCGGAAGGGCTGGCGGCGATCTTTATCGACGCAGGGTTTGAATGGCGACAGTCGGGCTGCTCGATGTGCCTGGCGATGAACGACGATGTGCTGGCCCCCGGCGACCGCTGTGCCTCCAGCACCAACCGCAACTTCGAAGGCCGACAGGGTGCAGGGGCACGCACCCACCTGATGAGCCCGGCCATGGTTGCCGCCGCCGCCATCACCGGCCGCCTGACTGACATCCGCCTTTTTGGAGAGCGCCCATGAGCCTGCAACCCTTCACCCTGGTTACCGGCAAAGCCGCACCGATGCTGGCGGCGAATATCGACACTGACGTGATCATGCCCAAGCAGTTTCTCAAGGGCATCGACCGCAACGGGCTCGACCGTGGGCTGTTCTTCGACCTGCGCTTTTTGCCCAACGGTGAACCCAACCCTGAATTCGTACTGAACCAACCGGCCTGGCAGGGCGCGAGCTTTATGGTGGTGGGGCCGAACTTTGGTTGTGGCTCCAGTCGCGAGCATGCGGTGTGGGGCCTGAAACAGATGGGTATTCGCGCGCTGATCGGCAGCAGCTTTGCCGGAATTTTCTATGACAATTGCCAGCGCAATGGCGTGTTGTTGATTACGTTGGAAGAGGCGGTGTTGCAAAAACTGGGGCAGACCGTGGGCCAGCCGGGGCAGGCGCAGATCAGTGTGGACTTGCAAGCGCAGGAGATTGGTTTGACGAATGGCGAGGTGATCCCTTTCCAGATCGACACCCTGCGCAAGACTGCGCTATTGCTGGGGCTGGATGCGATTGGCAGCACGCTGCAGCGCAGTGAGCAGATCAAGGCCTTCGAACGTCAGCACCTGCAAGCCAACCCCTGGCTCAACTGATACTCCGCAAAACGAAATGTGGGAGCGGGCTTGCTCGCGAATGCAGTGTATCAGTCAACTTATCTATGACTGACAGACTGCTTTCGCGAGCAAGCCCGCTCCCACACTTCTAATTGGGTTTACAAGGCGTTGATGTGGGCTAGATCGACAGCCCCTTGAAATGCTCCTGCAAAAACTCCACACACGCCCGCAGCTTCCCGGAATACGCCAACCGTGTCGGGTACACCGCCCACACGTTGGCGCTCTGGGTGTAGTCGTGCAGTACCTGAACCAGCTTGCCTTGCTCCAGCAGTGGTTTCACATCCCACATCGAACGTAGCAACACGCCGCGCCCATCCAATGCCCACTGCAATACGATCTCGCCGTTGTTCGACGACAACGGCCCGCGTACCCGCACGCTTTCCTGAATACCTTCGCGCTCCAGGTTCCAGATGCCAAACGCATTGTCACGCTCTTTGATCACCAGGCAATCGTGTTGCTCCAGGTCGCTCAGGTGTTGCGGCACGCCCCGGCGCTGCAGATACGTGGGCGCGGCACACAACACTCGGCGGTTGCTCACCAACTGTCGACCGATGTGTTGGCCGGGGATGTCATCGCCTACGCGGATCTCCAGGTCGAAACCTTCGCTGACGATATCCACCACGCGGTCGAACAGGTCCAAGCGGATTTCCAGGTCCGGGTATTGTTCTGCCAGTAGCGACACGGCGGGAGCCACATGGTTGCGCCCGAAGCCGAAGCTGCTGCACAGGTGCAAGTGGCCACGAGGGCTGTCGTGGGCATCGGTGAGCTCATCGGACAGTTGCTGGAAGTCTTCGAGGATGCGCACCGCCCAGCGCTGCACCCGTTCACCGTCTTCGGTGAGGGCAATGCGCCGGCTGGTGCGGTGCAGCAGGCGGGTGGCCAGGGTGGTTTCGAGGATCTGGATGCGCTTGCTGACATACGCTGGCGACAACCCCAGCTCATCGGCGGCCGCAGCGAAGCCGGCCTTGCGGATCACGGTCAGGAACACCCGCAGGTCTTCGGGTAGGGGCACGGTATCTTTCTTATGAGTCATCAGAAGCAGGGCTGGCGGCATGAACCGCCAGAATAGCACCGGATAGGCGCGCCTTCCGGCGCGCCGGGTCTAAAGCGTTTATTCGGCTGCGACCTTCGTGGCCTGGGCGGCGCGTGCATGGCGGCCGCGCTTGAGGGCGATCGGTGCCATTTTTTCGCGGTCCAGTTCACCTTCCCAGGCGGCTACCACCAGCGCGGCTACGGCATTGCCGATGATGTTGGTCAACGAACGGCATTCTGCCATGAAGCGGTCCACACCCAGGATCAACACCATCGCCGCCACCGGCACCGTCGGCACCACTGCCAGGCTCGCGGCCAGCGCCACAAAGCCCGCACCGACCACCGCACCGGCACCTTTGGACGTCAGCATCGCCACCGCCAACAAGGTCAATTGCTGCTCGAGCGGCAGGTGGATATTGGTGGCCTGGGCCAGGAACAGCACCGCCAGGGTCATGTAGATGTTGGTGCCATCCAGGTTGAAGGTGTAGCCGGTCGGTACGACGATGCCCACTACACCTTTGGACGCGCCCAGGCTTTCCAGTTTCTGGATCAGTTGCGGCAGCGCCGATTCCGACGAACTGGTACCCAGCACGATCAGCAGCTCCGACTTGATATAGCCCATCAACTTGAAAATGCTGAAACCGGCATAGCGCGCGATGCTGCCCAGTACGACGGCCACAAAGAAAAATGCGGTGATGTAGAACGTGCCCACCAGTTTCAACAGCGGCAGCAACGAACCCACGCCGTACTTGCCGATGGTGAAGGCGATGGCCCCAAAGGCACCAATCGGCGCAACGCGGCTGATGATGCCGACGATACGGAAAAACACTTCGCTGGCCTGGTTGATCACAGCGACCAAGGGCCGACCCTTTTCCCCCACCATCACCAGACCCACGCCGAACAGCACGGATACAAACAGCACCGGCAGGATTTCACCCTTGGAGAATGCATCGAAAAACGTCGCGGGGATCACATGCAGCAGAAACCCAATGACGCCTTCGCCATGCTCGGCCTGGCCGACAAAACCTGCGATGGCCGAACTGTCGAGGGTTTTCACATCGATATTAAAGCCCACGCCTGGCTGCAACAGGTGAGCGGCGAGAAGGCCGATCAGCAGGGCGAGGGTGGAGACGATCTCGAAGTACAGCAGCGCCTTGCCACCCACTCGGCCCACCTGCTTCACGTCGTGCATGCTGGTGATGCCAGACACCACCGTGCAGAAGATGATCGGGCCGATGATCATCTTGATCAGCTTGATAAATCCGTCGCCTAAAGGCTTGAGGTCGACGCCGATCTGTGGCCATTGATGGCCGATCAACACGCCCAGGGCGATAGCGATCAGCACTTGCACATACAGGGTTCCCAGCAGCTTTCTGATTGTCATTGTTATTATCTCGGTATGTTTCTGGGGGCAAAGCGAACCCGTCGCAGGCCATTGGCAGCCTGCGAGGCGCGTGTTTCAGGTCGTGGTGTCGTTAAGTGTTGAGAGTGGGCTCAGCGCAGGAAGGCCAGCACTTCACCCAGCAATAACTCGGGGGCCTCTTCAGCGATGTAATGGCCAGCCGGCAGGGCCTTGCCGCGTACGTCGGTGGCAACTTTCTGCCATTCCTTGAGCGGTTCGAAACAGCGGCCGACAGTACCTTCGGCGCCCCACATCACCAGCAGCGGCAAGTGCAGGTGGTGGTTGGCGTCGATGTCCGTCTGGTCGTGTTCCAGGTCGATGCCGGCGGCGGCGCGGTAGTCTTCGCAGATGCCCGTGGCGGCGCCTGGCAGTTTCAGGCAGCGCAGGTATTCGGCAAATGCCTCGTCGGTGAATGGCTTGAGCCCGGCGCTGCGGCTACCCATGACGCTGCGCAGGTACAACTCGGGGTTGCTTTCGATCAGAGCCTCCGGCAGCGGCGCGGGACGGATCAGGAAGAACCAGTGCCAGTACGCCCGGGCGAAGGCCTCATCGGTTTGCGCGTACATCGACAGCGTGGGGGCGATATCCAGCAGCACCATGCGTTGCACGGCGGTCGGGTGGTCCAGGGCCAGGCGGTGTGCCACGCGGGCGCCGCGGTCGTGGGCCAGCACCGAGAAGGTGTCGAAGCCCAACGCGTTCATCAACTCGACGCCGTCTCGCGCCATTTCCCGCTTCGAGTAGTTTGTGTGATGGTCATTGGCCGGCGGCTTGCTGCTGTCGCCGTAGCCGCGCAGGTCGGCTGCGACCACGGTGAAGTGTTCGGCCAACTGTTCGGCGATCTTGTGCCAGATCACGTGGGTTTGCGGGTGCCCGTGCAGCAACAGCAGGCCGGGGCCCGTGCCGCCTTTGCGATAGCTGATGCTGACGCCGTTGACGTGGCGCTGGTCTTTCTGGAAACCGGCGAACATGGAGTGGCTCCTTGTAATGAGTGCATGCATCGTGGAATCACACGGCATTCGGGGCAAGGGGGAAAGCGTGGAGGGGGTGTTCATGAAGTGTGTAGCAGGGTGGTTCAGGGTCGACAAAGATCCAGTGTGGGAGCAGGCCAGCTCCCACGGTTTTAGATGTGTTGGCAGCGGGATCTCAGCCCTGCTTGAACATCTCCTCGGCACGCTGGCGGATCTGCGCTTCAGTCAAATCCTCCTTGTGGGTTGCCAGGAACCACACATGCCCGAATGGATCCTTCAGCGTACCGGAGCGGTCACCGTAGAACTGATCCTTGGGTTCTGAGATTGGCGTGCCACCGGCGGCGATGGCTTGTTTGTACTGCACATCGACATCGTTGACGTAAAGGTGGATGCCCACGCTGGTGTGGCCATCGCGCGGGCTGCCGAATGGGCTTTCAACGCAAGGCGAGCCGAGCATGATCGGCGAATCACCGATGCGCAATTCGGCGTGGCCGACTTTGCCGTCGGGCATGTCCAGGCGCATCACCTGTATGGCGTTGAAGGCTTGCTTATAGAACTCGATGGCTTCGGCGGCTTTATCGACGCCCAGGTACGGCGTGATGCTGTGGAAACCCTCTGGAACAGGCTTGACGCTCATATCGTTCTCCTTGGGTGGTGGTGTGGAGGTACGGCCCTTTAACTATAGGCCACGTACCGCGCGGGCTGCGGGCAGCCGACAAGGTGTTCGCCAGGCAACAGTGAACGGGCAGTTTGCTGCGCCATAAGCGGCCTTTTTCGTGGTTTTTGCGCTCAACCCCACGGTTTCAGCGCTCGGCACAGAAGCTGCAACGCCTAAGGCAAACCATTCGCCCGAGAGCGTTGTATGTCTGTACTGCCTGTGTCTGCCGATTACCCGATCCACACGCCCCACGCTGACCTGATCCGTGATGAAGCCGAGGCGATTGCCGTGGCGCATCGTGTTGCCGCCGTATTGCTGGAGCAGGACGCCGAACGTGACCGCACCCGCCAGGTGCCCGCCGAGGTGGTAGACCTGTATTCCAACAGCGGCCTGTGGGGCATCAGCGTGCCGCGCGAGTTTGGTGGGGCGCAGGTGTCCTACGCGGTGCTCGCCCAGGTGATTGCGATTATTTCCGCCGCCGATCCGTCCCTGGGGCAGATCCCGCAAAACCACTACTGCCTGCTGGAAGACATTCGCCTGCAAGGCACGCCCGAGCAGCAGGCGCATTTCTTTGGCTTGGCATTGCAGGGGCATCGTTTTGCCAATGCGCTGTCGGAAACCGGTGGCAAAAATGTGCAGGACATTCAAGCGACGATTCGCCGCGAAGGCGACGGTTATGTGATCAACGGGCGCAAGGGCTATTGCACCGGTTCGTTGTACGCTCACTGGCTGGCGGTACTGGCTCTGGATGAACAGCAAAATGCGCAGTTGGCGTTCGTAAAGCGCGGCACTGAAGGACTCGTTGTAGTCGACGATTGGGACAGCATGGGCCAGCGCACCACGTCCAGTGGGACGGTGCTGGCGCAAGACCTGCGCGTGCCGGCGTTCAACCTGTTTCCTACTCATAAATCTTACGATTCGCCGACCTTGGCCGGACCTTTCGCTCAGCTGACCACTGCTGCCATCGACGCCGGCATCGCCCGCGCGGCACTGCGTGACACGGTGCAGTTCGTGCAGCAATTCGCCCGGCCGTGGATCGACGCCGGTGTGGAAAATGCCAGTGAGGACCCGCTGACCATCATCCAGGTTGGCGCCCTGGACATTCGCCTGGAAGCCGCCGAAGCCCTGTTGGAACGTGCAGGTTTTGCCCTCGATGCTGCACGCCCGGCGCCGAATGAAGACAACGTCGCCCATGCCTCCCTGGCAGTCGCCCGCGCCAAGGTGCTCACCACCGAAATTGCCATCGAAGCCAGCAACAAGTTGTTTGAGTTGGGCGGCACACGCTCCACCTTGAAGAAGCACAACTTCGACCGCCACTGGCGCAACGCACGGGTGCATACCCTGCACGACCCGGTGCGCTGGAAGTACCACGTCGTGGGCAACTGGCTGCTCAACGGCGCCAAGCCACCGCGCCACGATTGGTCGTGATCCATGGCCGAACTGTTCAAGAACATCTACTGGGCCGACATCGGCCAAGCCTGCCTGGAAACCCTGAGCATGCTCACGGCGGCCCTGGGTTTTACCGTGCTGTTGGGGTTGCCGCTGGGGGTGCTGCTATTCCTGACCGGCAAGCGCCAATTGCACGAAGCGTTGGTGGTGTATCGGCTGTTGTCTGTGGTGGTCAACGTGCTGCGTTCGCTGCCGTTCATCATTTTGCTGATTGTGCTGATCCCGCTGACCACCTTGCTGGTGGGCACCTCCCTTGGCGTACCGGGCACGATCCCGCCGCTGGTGGTGGGGTGCACGCCGTTTTTTGCGCGGCTGGTGGAAACCGCGCTGCGTGAGGTGGATCGCGGTGTTGTCGAGGCCACCCAGTCCATGGGCGCCAGCACTTGGCAGGTGATCCGCCACACGCTGCTGCCGGAGGCCCGGGGTGGGCTGCTGGCAGCGGTGACCGTGACCGCGATTGTGCTGGTGGACTACACCGCCATGGCCGGGGTGATTGGTGGCGGTGGCCTGGGTGACCTGGCGATTCGCTATGGCTACCAGCGGTTCCAGACCGACGTGATGGTGGTCACCGTGGTGCTGTTGTTGGTGCTGGTGCAGGCCCTGCAGATGACCGGTGATCGTTTGGTGGCGCGTTACAGCCGCCGTTAATTCTTATAGCAACTGCCTTCGGAGCACGTATGAAAAAGTCCCTGGCCATCTTGGCCGCTGTCCTGTCGTTCAATGCCTTTGCCAACGAAACGTTGGTGGTGGGTGCTACACCCGTGCCGCACGCGGAGATCCTGGAATTTGTCAAACCGGTACTGGCCAAGGAAGGCGTGGACCTGCAGATCAAAGTCTTCACCGACTTTATCCAGCCCAACCAGCAACTGGCGTTGAAGAATATCGACGCCAACTACTACCAGTACCGCCCGTTCCTCGATGATTACAACAAGACCCGCCACACCGACCTGGTGCCGGTAGTGGGCGTACATATCGAACCGTTTGGTGCGTACTCGACGCGCATCAAGAACATCTCGGAGTTGAAAGACGGCGCCACCGTGTCGATCCCCAACGACCCGGTCAACACTGGTCGTGCCTTGGTGCTGTTGGACGAGGCGGGCCTGATCAAACTCAAGGACCCGAGCAACACCCTGAGCACTCCGCGGGATATCGCGGAAAACCCCAAGCACCTGAAAATCCGTGAGCTGGAAGGTGCATTGCTGGCGCGTTCGGTGAGCCAGGTCGATTTGGCGTTCGTGTTTGCCAACTACGCGCTGGAAGCGGGGATCGATACCAACAGTGCGTTGATCGTGGAGAAGGGCAAGTCGCTGTACGTCGAGTACCTGGTGGCGCGGCCGGACAACATCAACGATCCGCGCATTCAGAAGCTGGCCAAGGCGTTGAACTCTGATGAAGTGCGCCAGTTCATCCTGACCCGCTACAAGGGGCAGATTGCTCCGGGGTTCTAAAATCCACACAGGTTTAATGTGGAACTGGGCTTGTGTGGGAGCGGGCTTGCTCGCGAATACGGTGGATCAGTCGAAATATCGGTGACTGACACACCGTATTCGCGAGCAAGCCCGCTCCCACATTGAGTGCGGTTTACACATCCAAATTATGGCGTTGGCTCCAATAGCTGAGCCCCCGGCCCACGCTCCCCTAACTGATCATCCTGATTACGCAACGGGCACGCTTCCAACGACAAACACCCGCAGCCAATACAGCCATTGAGCTTGTCGCGCAGCAGCAACAACTTATTGATGCGCTCATCCAGATCTTCCCGCCACAACGCCGACAGGCGCTCCCAGTCCTTGGCCGTGGGCGTACGCCCATCCGGCAGCGTCTGCAACGCCTCACCAATGGTCGCCAACGGAATACCCAACCGCTGGGCAATCTTGATCACCACCACTCGCCGCAACACATCACGTGGATAACGCCGTTGGTTCCCCGCATTGCGATTGCTCTTGATCAGCCCCTTGGTCTCGTAGAAATGCAGGGCCGTGACCGCCACGCCGCTGCGGGCCGCCAGTTGGCCGACGGTAAGTTCTTTGTTCAGCATGAAAACTCCGAAACAACGCTTGACCTTGACTTAACTAGAGGTTTTACCCTGCGTGGCATCGAATCACAAGATTCTGCCTACAGAGAAAGGGGAGTGTTCATGCAGGTATCAGAGAAGAATCGCAGTTTCGCTCAACTGATCGAATTCCAGATCGAACCCCGGCAGCAATCTGCCCTGGTGGCCGCGCTGTCGATACAGAGCGAGCGCCTGGCGGAGGGCCATGGCGGTTTTATCCATGCGAGCGTGCAGGTCAGCGATGACGGTCGGCGCGTGCTCAACTACCTGCAATGGCGCTCCCGCGAGGACGGGGAGGCCGCCTTTAAATGCTTCGAGCACGGTGAGGAGGATTTCTGGACGCTCATCCGTGCGCACCAGGCCACAGCAGTGACCTTTGGGTCCTTTCAGGTGCTGCGCAGTTTCGAGCGCAGCCATGATGACGCATTGCATTGCCGTCTAAATGGATAGGTGCAACATGCGCTCGCCTTGCACATTTTCGCCGGGGCGACGTTTGTTTACGGCCAGCTCGCCGATCTTGATCAAACGGGTGCGGGTCACGTTGCGGCTCAGGCCCAACAGGTTGGCGGTGTGCACCTGGTTGTAATGGCTGAAACGGTAGGCGGCACGTAGCAGGGCGTCTTCGACTTTTTCATGCAGGGCGCCGGCCTGTTCTTCGAAGAGTTTTTGAAACGCACGCGCCAGCAACGCTTCGGCGCTGTTATCGGTGCCGTGCTGGCTGTCGTCCTGACGCTCGATGCGCATGTTCGACAGGCGCAGGTCATCGCGCTCGATCACTCCGTTACGGCAGATCAGCAGGGTGTGGTGAATCACGTTTTCCAGCTCGCGGATATTGCCCGGCCAGCTGTAGCTTTTAAGCTTGTGTTCGGCCTCGCGGCTGATGGTGATCTCGCCGTAGCCCAAGCGTTGGCTGTACGCCTCGATAAAGTGCCGGGTCAGCGGCAAGATATCGCCGGGCCGATCACGCAGCGGGCTGAGTTCCAGGCTGACCACATCCAGACGGTAGTAAAGGTCTTCGCGGAAATGCCCAGCGTTGATGGCCTTTTCCAGTTGCACGTTGGTTGCGGCCAGTACGCGCACATCAATCGGAATGCTCTTGCGCGAACCTAGGCGTACGACTTCGCGCTCTTGTAGGACACGCAACAGCTTGACCTGGATCGCCATCGGCAAGTCGCCGATCTCATCGAGGAACAAGGTGCCGCCGTCGGCCTCTTCGAACCAACCGGCCTTGGCGCTGAGGGCTCCGGTGAAAGCGCCTTTTTCGTGGCCGAACAACTCGGCTTCCACCAGGGACTCGGAGAACGCCCCGCAGTTCACCGCAACAAAGGGACGGTTGCGCCGGGCACTGAGGTTGTGGATATGCCGCGCCACCAGCTCTTTACCGGTACCGGTTTCGCCGATGATCAACACGCTGGCTTCGCTGGGCGCCACTTGCTGGATATGGTCGAGCAACGCTTGGGATTTGGGGTCTTCAAAGACCTGGGCCGTGGCGCGGATCGAGGTCGCGAGGGCGGGCGAGGGCGGTAGGGTTAAAAGCTGCATGGGCACCTCTTCTCAGGAATAAAACGTCGGGATCGGCAGGGATTGGTTCAATGCCCAGTCCCCCAGTTCGTGGAGTTTGTAGTCCACCGGGTCGTGCAGGGTTTGTGTGCGCAGGTTGCGCCAGTGGCGGTCCAGGCGCAGTGACGCGTGGGTGGAGCGCGCGCCGGTGACTTCGAACAGACGGCTGCACAACGCCAGGCCCTCGCGGGTGGCGGCGACCTTTGCGGTAGCGATGGCGATGGCCAGTTGGCCGCGTTCGTTTTCGCTGAGGTTGGGGCCTTTGGCCCAGGCATGGTCGAGCAGTTCGGCGGCGCGTTCCACCAGCAGGCGCACACCTTCCAGTGCCACCCAGAATTCGCCGTAGTGATGCAGCACATAAGGGTCTTGGCGGACGTCTTCGGCCGAGGATTTATGCCAGGAGCGGGTTTCGGTCAGGGTGTAGGTGCGCGCTTCTTCAAAGGCGCCTTCGGCAATGCCGAGGAACATATGCGTGAAGGTCAGTTGGGCGATCAACGGGCGCAGGCAGGCGAAAGGCGTGCTCAGCGGGCCTGGGTCTAGCAGCAACTCCGATTCCTCGACGCGCACCCGTTCGAAGCTGGCGCTGCCGCTGTCGGTCTGGCGCTGGCCGATATTGTTCCAGTCGTTGTGCAGGGTGATGCCGCTGCGGCCGCTGGGGATTGCGGCGATCAACAGTTTGCCGCCGGCCGTTTCATCCACTGCCGAGGCAATCAGCATTTCCGAGTCGCTGGCGCCGGAGCAGAAGCTCTTCTTGCCGGAGAACTCGCGCCAGCCGCCAAAGTCCTTGACCACGGTGCGGGTGTCCAGCGGGTTGAGGGCGTTGCCCCAGAACCAGTTTTTGCGTGCGGTCTGTTCGAACCAGGGTTGCCATTGGTCCGGGCGCGAAAACAGGCGCACGGTGGCGAGCATCAGGTGGTGGAAGCCGAAGACATGGGCGATGGAGCTGTCGACCTTGGCGAACTCACGCACGATGCCCAGGGTGTCGCTCCAGCGTGCGCCGAGGCCGCCGTATTGGGTGGGAATGCTCAGGGCCAGCAGGCCGCTTTGGCGAAGGGCGTCACGTTCGGCTTTGGGGGTGCCACCGCGCTCGTCACGTTCGACGGCGGTGAGGGCGAATTCGGCGGCCAGCAGTTTGGCGGTCTGCAATGGTGATGGCAGGACGCTATGGGGTTTGGCTGTCACGCGGTGTTCCTCTATATCGATTTGGCAATCAGGGCCAAATGTGGGAGCTGGCTTGTGTGGGAGCTGGCTTGCCTGCGATAGCATCAGCTCGGTATCACTGAAACACCGAGTCGCCTGCATCGCGGGCAAGCCCGGCTCCCACACAAAACTGTTATCAGCGCGTTCAGGATTTGTTCGGCAACACATCGTTGGCAATCATTTCGCCAAACGGCCCAGTGAGGTTGGTGATGCCACGCCCGGCAAGGCTGGCATAAGGTTCTGGCAGCAGTGGGAACACCAGCTCGGCAAAGCGATACGCCTCTTCCAGGTGCGGGTAACCGGAGAAGATGAAGCTCTCTATCCCCAGATCGGCGTATTCCTTGATGCGTTCGGCCACTTGCTGTGGGTTACCCACCAGCGCCGTACCGGCACCGCCGCGTACCAGGCCAACGCCGGCCCACAGGTTGGGGGCGATTTCCAGGTTGTCGCGGCGACCATCATGCAGGGCAGCCATGCGGCGCTGGCCTTCGGAGTCGAAGCGCGAGAAGGATTTTTGCGCCGCTGCGATGGTTTCGTCGCTGATGTGCTCGATCAGTTTGTCGGCGGCTTTCCAAGCGTCTTCTTCGGTTTCGCGCACGATCACGTGCAGGCGAATACCAAACTTCACGGTGCGCCCGTGGCGAGCGGCACGTTCACGTACATCCGCGAGCTTTTCAGCGACGGCGGCGGGTGGTTCGCCCCAGGTCAGGTACACGTCCACCTGCTCGGCGGCAAGGTCGTGGGCGGCATCCGAAGAACCGCCGAAATACAACGGCGGATAAGGCTTCTGCACCGGTGGATAAAGCGCCTTGGCGTTCTGTACGCGCAGGTGTTTGCCTTCGAAATCTACCGATTCGCCCTGCAACACACGGCGCCAGATCTTGAGAAATTCGTCGGAGACTTCGTAGCGTTCGCTATGGTCGAGGAAGCTGCCGTCGCCGCGGTTTTCGTCGGGGTCGCCGCCGGTCACCACGTTGATCAGCAAACGGCCGTTGGACAGCCGATCAAGGGTGGCCGCCATCCGT
The DNA here is from genome assembly GCF_014230465.1 of Pseudomonas cremoris. The sequence continues at coordinate 12,586 of NZ_JAAXCY010000019.1, read as the reverse complement.
GCGGAAACAGTCGGCGAGATGATGCCCGGACGTATCGCCACCAGGTAACGCAGGCGTTCTGTCAGCGGCACCAGCGCTGAGGCGATGACCCAGGAGTCTTCGCACGAGCGCCCGGTAGGAATCAATACGCCGTAGTAACCCAGGCTGTCAGCCGCCTGCGCGACTTGCTTCAGGTAATTGAGAGTGACCGGCCGTGCACCTTGGGTGGTGCCCAGGTAATGACCGTCGCCATGCGTTGGCAGAAACCAGAAAACATCCATGACAAATCCTTAAGCGATTTTCAGCAGAGAAGGGGAGTGCGCTGCAAACAAAGGTGCTGCGCGTTCTGCCGCCAGTTGAATCCGGGCTTTTAATAATTCGCTGGTTATTTGGTAGTCGGTGAAGTCGGCCTCGGTGGCGTACACGCCGATCGGCAAGGTTAGTGCCTGGAAGAAACTGAACAGCGGACGCAGTTGGTGATCGAGTACCAGCGCGTGGCGGTCGCTGCCGCCGGTGGCCGCCAGCAGCACCGGGGTGTTGATCAGCGCATTGAGGCCAACCAAGTCGAATAGATGTTTGAGCAGGCCTGGGTAGGAGCCGCGATAGACCGGCGCGGCGACGATCAGCAGGTCGGCCTGTTCGATGGCCAACAGTTGGGCTTCGACGTCGGCGGGCAGTTCATCGCGCGACAGTGCACCGCCCAATGGGCGAGCGATGTCGCCCAACTCGATCACAGTGCTTTGGATCGGCAGCAAAGTGGCCAGTTCGGCCAGCACGGCCTGGGTCAGCACCAGGGTGCGGGATGGGCGCCAGGTTCCGCCGGAGAGGGCAACGACATTCAGGGGACGGGTCATGAACAGTTCCTTTTTCAACAGTGGTTCGTAGCAGGAGTAGTGCAACCTGTTGAGCAAGAGCTGTACCAACGGATGCAAGCCTTGATTGGCGTGGGCTGCGCGCTCACTGCTGAAAAAGCTGATGTTGTCAGCCTGCTGATTTGTTGAATGGCTGTTGCCTGGGCAACAGTTGCGTGGCGAACAGTGGAGTTTCGTGTAAAACCATTTATAGAGGGTTATGGTTATTCCGTAAACGAACGTATTTCCATATTTATAGATCATATAGAAATATGAATTGATCGCTATCGAAGGTGTCTCGGCGGTTGATAGCAACTATCACGGGAGGTGATTTTTCACTGCGAAGGGGCGGGAGTAGCCTGTGTTCATTGACTTAAACCTACTTCGCAGAGCCGCCGCCATGAACCGATTCCTCACTGTTTCCCTATTGCTTGCCATCTCCGTCCTCGCCGGATGTGCGACTCATCCTTCGCCAGACTTGCGTCCTTATACGGCGGAAGAAACCAAACAGTTGGCGCTGGAAGCGTTGGGGCGTCGCGGGTTGTCATTTGATGACTATCAACGCCAGCGCGCCGAATTGACCGGCCAGCCACGGAAGGCGTTTGGTTTTGATCAACAGGCTGAGATGAATGCGCAACGTGCGGCTCAGCGCAGTGGTCGTCAGAGCTGAAACCTTCTCGATGGCAGGGCAGGTAGATATTCGGGTTTGACGTTGCGATATATCCCAACTAGAACTTACGAGTAGTTAGTCAATTCGCCTGAATCGTGCAGGCGAGTGTTCGAGTCGAGTGTCTGTCGCTTCCTGACCCTATGGCTTTAGGCCATGTCTTGGTTTCGCAGTGGAATAGCCTTGCAAGACATTCCCATTTGGATCGTCGGGGTGCGTCGGCCTTTTTTGGCCCGCAGCCCTGCCAGGCGCTTTCTGACGGGATCGTGAAACTGTGCAGTCGTTCTTCGATGGAGCTATACCTGGCCTGCCAATGAGGCCGTGAGTCATGGAGAGGTCGTTCGGGTTGTTGAGTTGTGGCTGGGGGGTGTTGTTTGCCTTGCTGGGTTCTGAAGCGTTTGCAGCGGCCTGTACGGCGCCAGCCTATGAAGCAGGTAAGGTCTACGTAGAGGCCGACCAGGTACAAAACATCGGTCGACAGTTTGAGTGCTGGAAGGATGACGAGGCCCCCCTTGGTATTGGGAGTTGGCAATGGTGTCGTCAAACCGATTACAACCCTGGTTTGCCCGCTGGCAGCGGCGCGATCCACTGGCCGGATGCCTGGAAAGACCTGGGCGAGTGTGGCGGCTTCCAAGGCAACCGCCTGACCCTGAACTTCACCACTTTGAGTGGCCGCGCGCCTCTCGCAAACCCTTTGCCCGGTGTGTCCCGTGCCGATCAAGTCGTTACTGGGGTATTGCGCTGCAAGGCCGAAGAGATCCCGATCAGTGCCAAGTCGGGTGAAACAGTCCATCTCGATAACTTGAAGGCTTGCGACTATCAATTGGTGATGAATGTCGCCGATGGGTTTGTGCCGTTGAACACCCCGCGTATCGTTTCCTTCCTGCGCAATGAAGGTGAAGAGCAGGCTGTCACCCTGAAGTATCGGCCGCCGGTACAGGTGGGCAAGTTGAGTGGTTTGCCGGGAATCAAGATCAGCCTGTTTGCCCAAGGGCTGATTCAGCCACGGCAAATGGCAATGGGCAAGAACGTGCTCTATGTCGGCTCCAGTGCGATTCCTTCCTACGTCTACGACAAAAAAATCGCCGATATGATTTACGCCTTGCCGCTGGACAGCGCGGGTAAACCCACCGGTATTTTCGTGATCGCCAGCGGGCTGGAGGAGCCAGCCGGGGTGGTTTTTCGAAATGGCGACTTGTACTACTCAACCACCGGCGGCCTTTATCGCCTGCGCGACGCTGACTCACACTACAAGGACCCTTCGCCTGAGTTGGTACTTAAATTCCCTGCTGATGATTCGGTGTTTCCATTGCCTTCCCTGGCTTCCGGTTCCAGCACGCGCTTCTGGCATATGAAGCACCCGTTGCATTTCAACCCGCTGGACCCGACCGACACGGGCCTCTATACCGCCAATGGTATTCCTTGCAACCTGTGCATGATCCCGGCTGATCCGCGTTACGGCACGTTACTGCGTTACGACACGGTGACAGGCAAAGCGCAAATTCTTGCAAAGGGGGTGCGTAATTCCGTCGGTTTCGACTGGAACCCCACGACCGGTGAAATCTGGTTCACCGACAACAATCGCCAGGGTTATCCCAACCCTGATGAGATCAACAGGATCAGCGCCCCCAACCAGCATTTTGGAGTGCCTTACCTGTTCGGCAAAGGCACGCCAGGCTTTACCGAAGAAGAGTTTAACGACCCGAGTGTCATTCAGCCGACTTTGGTTCAAGGCGCGATTGTTTCCGATAAATCCTTGCAACAGGTCGATCCGAAAGAGTATGTACCCCCAGCCTTTGAGTTAGGCACCAACACGGCGCCGCTGGGGCTGAAATTCTGGAACGGCTACCCCGCGCGTGCGGGCACCCAGAATATGCTGGTGGCTGTGCACGGTGCGGGTACGGCAGAGCGGCCGGGCATGGATGTGCGCCTGGTCTCTATCCAGGACGGCACACGGGTGGTTAATCAGATCCCGCTGATCAACGGTTTCATCCAGGACCCGCAACGCTTTGATGTGTCTTGCCTGGATGATTCGTGCATAGGCAGGCCTGTGGATTTCCTGGAGCTGTCCGATGGGAGTCTGCTGATCTCCGATGATGTCGCGGGGGTGATCTATCACGTCAGTTATGACCCCACAGGCCTGCCGGATACACGGCTTAGCTTGCGCCCGATGCTAGCACCTGCGCCGGAGTTGGAGGGCGAAATGATCAGTGGCACGCTGATCTCGCCTGACGGTAACTCCCGTCAGTTCCATACGTCCTTTAATCCCGCCGACAGTGAGGCTGCACTGGTGCTCAACGGGTTGGCGTACGGCACGTACAAGGTCCAGCTCAACGATGTGAAAAACTGGATTCCCCAGACACGCAACACGCTCCTCACCTTGTCTGCCGAGAACAAACAACAGGTATTGAACCTGCAATACCGTGTGCGGCCGATCAAGCTGGAAGTAAAAGTCACGGTGTTGGCGCCTCAGAAGCCGAGCTCCGTAACAGACGCCAAATGGCACTTCACCGTACAGCCAAAAGAGCCTGCGGATGCCGCGCCCGAAGTGGTGCAAGTGCCCTGGGGTGAGAGCGTCACACGGCTTTTCGACTACGGGGAGTACGACATCCTCCACCCTTTCTACCCTCAGGAAATGCCACAACCGGAGCGGGTAACGCTACGCATCAACGAAGAAAGCCAGGACGAACAACTCACGCCGATCTCGTATCGCCACGAGCCGAAACTGGGCGAATCGGTACTGGCCGAGTCATGCACCAAGTGCCATGCCGTGGAGTTTTTCAAGAACCTGCGCATGGCGGTGGCGTGGAGCGCTGCGGGCCAGGATGCGTTGGTGCGGCAGATCAAGAGCATGCCGGTGGCCGGGCACTGTGATACCACCTGCGCCACCGAGATCAGCAAGCATTTGTTTAGCGTGGTCTGGGCGCCGTACTTGGAGTCGACGGAAGCCCATGGGCAGCGCCAGTTACGTCTGCTGACGCGTGACGAATACGCCAACAGTGTCAAAGATATCCTGGCGGTGGAGGTCAACACCGAGAAACTGCCGGCGGATAAATCGGAAAAAGACTTCAAGTACCCCGGTGAGGCAGACATGGGGTTCTTGCAGGCCGAAGACATCAAGCAACTGTATGGCATGGCCGTGTCGATCGCCGAAAGGGTGACAGCCGAACAGCTTGAACACCTCAAGTCGGCCACCGACAGTGGGGCGGTGAGTGCTTTGGGCTACCAACTGTTCCGTCGTCATTTGACCGAGGTTGAACTTGCGCGTTATCAGGCCACGCTGGATGCGCACGGAGAGAAGGCGCTGGTGACAGCGCTACTGCTGTCGCCCAACTTCCTCTACCGCTCGGAGTTGGGGCAGGCTGTGTCGGGAAAAACCGAGGTCTACAAGCTGACGCCTTACGAGACCGCAACCGCGTTGTCCTACACCTATCAAGGAACCACCCCGGACGCGCAGTTGCTGGCCAAGGCCGAGCGCAATGAGCTGCAGACGCCATCGCAAATTACAGCAGAGATCGACCGGATGATGCGCACCGAGCGGGGCCTGGAGCAATTCAACCGATTCATCAGTTACTACATCAAGACGCAGCGCGGTGTGCAGGAAAAACCGGGGTTGGATGCGACGACGATCCAACTGATGACGCTAGAGCAGTCGCTGTTGACCCGCCATGTGATGCTCGATGGCAAGGGCACGCTGGATGAGTTGTTTAACCCGGGCGTGACCTTCCTGAACAAAGCGCTGGCCGAGCATTACGGCATCAGCGGGGTAACGGGCGACACAATGCAGAAGGTCACGGTGGATGAGAAACGCGGAGGTCTACTACACCTCGGGCTCTTTCAGGCGTCTACCGCTGACTTCAAGGTCACTTCGCTGGTCAAGCGCGGCATTGCAATTCGCGAGAATTTGTTCTGCCGAGAGTTTGGTGCACCGATTGAGGCCGAGCCGACGGAGCCGGCCTACCCGCCGCGTGCGATCACGACCCGCGAACGTTGGGACCTGGTCAACGGTGAGCAGGCCTCTGGCGGACGTTGCTGGCAGTGCCACCAATACATGAATGACACCGGTGCGTCGATGGAGCACTACGATGCTACCGGGCGCTATCGGCAGCAGGAACCGGCCTATAACTACGCGCAGTTCCCTGCGCAGTTGCCGATTAATGCCGCCGGGCCGTTTATCAGTGTCGATGGGACGGTACCTATCGAGGATGTGCGGGGTATCTCTAAATTGATCGCGCACAACTCGGCGTCGTTGTTCTGCATGGCGGACAGCTACTTCCGTTTTGCGTCGGGTAACAAATCTGACGAATCCACTACCGCGACGGTCAAGGCAATGATCGACGGGCTCAAAGGAGAGGGCTCATTGCCGATGATGTTGCGCACGTTGGGCACCTCCAACGCGTTCCAATTCAAGACGCAGAGGGATTGATCATGGATATCTTGAAAAGCCGTCGTCTGTTCCTTGCCGGTCTTGCCGGTTTAGGGGCCGTTGGCGCCGTCACAGCGTTGACCCAATGTGGCCTGGCGCGAATGGCCCTGACTGGGCAGAGCCAGCAAGCCAAGCTCAAAGTCGTGTTTTTTGTGGTGCCCGATGGCTTGGCGGTTGACTCCGCGTCTGCGTACTCCAGCGATGGCCTGGGCCTTTGGCATCCGAGGGCCAGTGGCATGGATACTTCGGACTTTGTGCTTAACGAAGTCAGTCAAGAGCTTGCCGCCTATAGGAACCAATCGCTGTACTTGCGTGGCACGATTTTGGGACCAGGCAATGAGGGCCATAACGGTTGGACTTGGGCGCTGCGAGACCGTGAAAAGAAGATGGCCTCGATCGATGTGCTGTTGGGGCGGCACATGCCGGGGACTGATCCGTCCCAACGCAGTCTTTATTCCGGGCCGCATTCGGGCATAGACGGCACCGCGTGGCATGTGTCGTGGGAGGGGCCGGAAAATGGTGGCGCGATGCGCAGGCCTGAACAGGATCCGGTTTTGATGTACGAAAAAATCTTCGGGAGCGTCAGCCGCGAGGTGCGTGAGCAACAGTCGCGAAACAAGCATGTGTTCGACCCGGTTCTGGCAGACATCAATGAAGTCCGAGGACGGCTTGGGGGCGCGCAAAAGCAAAAGCTTGATACACAGCTGGCGTCCGTGGAACAAACCATGAAGGACATGGAAGAGGTGTTGCCGCCCGTAGGTGAGTGTTCGCCTTTGGCGCTGGACGAGGTGCCGTACAAGTCGGCACAGTTTCGTACCCAGGTGCAGAACAGCCATCATCAGGTGGTCGCCACGGCGCTGGCATGCGGGATCACCCGCGTTGCCACTGTCCAGGTCGGCCGCTCGGCAGAATCGTTGAATATCCTGGACGTCAGTGACGTGACCAACCCCCATGACTGCGCTCACCGCTATGCCGGGTTGGATGTGTGGAAGAAATCGAGACAGTGGTATACCCAGCGCGTCAAGCTATTCATGGACCAATTGGCAATGCATGCCGACCCTGATGTGCCAGGCGACAACTTGCTCCAACACACCCTGGTTGTGTTCACCAGCGAAATGGCCGACGGTGCGCCCGAACATACGCTGGATATGCCGTTGGTCCTGATGGGGGGCGCCAGTGGTTTGTTAAAAAGCGGCGACGGAGCGGGCCGGTATTTCAACATCACGGCCCAGGGTGACAGGCAGCAATATGGCAACCCTGTGGTTGGCAATACGTTTGTGGATATGCAGAGGATCTGGGCCACCATCGCCAAGGCGGCAGGGACCAGCGTGCCTTATGGTGGGAATGTCGACCCGGTGAGTGGGATATTCAGTAACGTCTAAGCATGCAGGTACTGCTTAAAAAGCCGAAAAGTCGCAATAGAGAACTTTTCGGCTTTCTGCATTTAGGCCCAATCGTTCTAACGTGCCCAACCTTCGGGCTGTTAAGCTCAATTCCAGGAGCGTTCCTACGCACATTTACATTACGTGACCCTTTTTTAATAGCATTCGATCGGTTAAACCTGACGACCTCTGTCCCGGTCGATGCCCCTGAGGCGCTGCTCTCGGGAACCTGCTCTGCGAGTCTCTAACGTCATGAATAAACGTCCGCTGTATTTCGACTACGCCGCCACCACCCCAGTGGATGAGCGAGTTATCCAGGTGATGGTCGAGTGCCTGGGCTTCAACGCCAATTTCGGTAACCCTGCGTCCAGTTCCCATGCCTTTGGCCAAGCGGCCCGGCAAACGGTCGAGCAGGCGCGTCGCCAGGTGGCCGATCTGGTCGGTGCCCAGGCTGAGCAAATCGTCTGGACCTCCGGTGCCACCGAGTCCAACAACCTTGCGATCAAGGGCGTCGCCCAGGCGCGTGGTGTGGCCGGTGGGCATATCATCACCAGCCAGATCGAACACAAGGCAACGCTGGACACCGCGCGGCAATTGCAGGAAGCCGGAGTGGCCGTGACCTACCTGGTGCCGGACGCCGACGGCTTGATCACTGCCGAAGCGGTGAGTGAAGCACTGCGCGAAGACACCTTCCTGGTGTCGTTGATGCTGGTGAATAACGAACTGGGTACCCTCAATGACATCCCGGCCATTGGCGCACGGGTTCGTGAACACGGCGCGCTGCTGCACGTGGACGCCGCGCAAGGTGCGGGCAAGGTGGCTATCGACCTGGCCGAGTGGCCGGTGGATTTGATGTCGTTTTCCGCCCACAAGTTGTATGGCCCCAAAGGAGTCGGCGCACTGTACGTCGGGCCTAGGGCGCAGCAGAAGGTGTTGGCGCAGATTCACGGTGGCGGCCACGAAGGTGGCTTGCGCTCCGGTACCCTGGCGACCCATCAGATTGCCGGCATGGGCACCGCGTTCGCCTTGGCGGCGACGTCTTTCAATGAAGAGAAGGCGGTGATCGTAGCCTTGCGCCAGCGCCTGCTGGATCAATTGGCATCGGTTGCCGGAGTGCGTCTTAACGGCAGCGCTACGCAGCGTATTCCTCACACTTTGAGCCTCACGTTTGGCGAAGGCGAGTTCAACTCCGCCGCATTGAGCGCCGGTATCGCGTTTTCCGCGACGTCTGCCTGCAATTCGGCGAGTAATGCGCCGTCCCACGTTCTTTTGGCGCTGGGCCATGATGCGCGTAGCGCTGGCCGAACCATTCGCTTGAGCCTGGGCCGGTTTACCACCGAGCAGGATATCGACCAAGCCGTGCAATTGATCAAGGCGGCACTCGCCAGTGCACCGGCGTTTTGGGCGGTCTGATTTAACTTTCGCAACACATAATAATTATTCGTGGTTAGCAGGAGACACAATGAGTACGCAGCCCTTGACCCATGGAACGGTTCCCCAGCGCCTGGCGCATACCCGTGAACTGATGAGCCGCGAGGGCATCCATGCCCTGCTGGTGCCGTCGGCCGACCCGCACTTGTCCGAATATTTGCCGGGTTACTGGCAGGGGCGGCAATGGTTGTCGGGGTTTCATGGGTCGGTGGGGACATTGATTGTCACTGCAGATTTCGCCGGGGTTTGGGCTGACAGCCGTTACTGGGAGCAAGCGACCAAGGAACTCAAGGGCAGCGGTATCGACTTGGTGAAATTGCAGCCGGGGCAACCTGGGCCTTTGGAATGGCTGGCAGAACAGACGCCTGAGGGCGGGGTCGTCGCGGTAGATGGCGCCGTGATGGCTGTGGCTTCGGCGCGCACGTTGGGCGCCAAGCTGGCTGAGCGCGGCGCGCGTTTGCGTACCGATATCGACCTGCTGGATGAAGTCTGGCAAGAGCGTCCTACCTTGCCGAACCAGCCGATCTACCAACACTTGCCACCGCAGGCGACTGTCAGCCGGGGCGAGAAACTCAGTGCACTGCGTGCAAGCCTGAAAGAGAAGGGCGCTGATTGGCACTTCATCGCGACTTTGGACGACATCGCCTGGTTGTTCAACCTGCGTGGCGGGGACGTCTCGTTCAACCCGGTGTTCGTGTCCTTTGCGTTGATCAATCAGCAGCAAGCCACTTTGTTTGTCGCGCTGAGCAAAGTCGATGCCGAGTTGCGGGCTGTGCTGAAACAGGATGGCGTCACCCTGCGCGACTACAGCGAAGTGGCTGATGCGCTACGTGCTGTACCGTCGGGTGCCAGCTTGCAGGTTGACCCGGCGCGCGTCACTGCGGGTTTGCTGGAAAACCTCGATCCAGGCGTCAAGCTGGTAGAGGGATTAAACCCCACTACGTTGGCCAAGTCCCGCAAGAGCTTGGATGACGCAGAACATATCCGCCAAGCCATGGAGCAGGACGGTGCGGCACTGTGCGAATTCTTCGCGTGGCTGGACAGTGCGTTGGGTCGTGAGCGCATCACTGAACTGACCATCGATGAGCACTTGACTGCTGCGCGTACTCGTCGACCGGGCTATGTGTCGCTGAGTTTCAACACTATCGCCGCGTACAACGCCAACGGCGCGATGCCGCACTACCACGCTACTGAAGCAGAGCATGCGCTGATCGAGGGTGATGGCTTGTTGTTGATCGACTCGGGTGGCCAGTACTTGGGTGGCACAACCGATATCACGCGGATGGTGCCCATCGGTACCCCGAGCGAAGAGCAAAAGCGTGACTGCACTCGCGTGCTCAAGGGTGTGATTGCCTTGTCCCGTGCGCACTTTCCCAAGGGGATCTTGTCGCCGCTCCTGGACGCTATCGCCCGTGCTCCGATCTGGGCTGAGGGCGTAGACTACGGCCACGGTACAGGACACGGCGTAGGCTATTTCCTGAATGTGCATGAGGGCCCGCAAGTGATCGCCTATCAGGCCGCCACTGCGCCGCAAACGGCGATGCAGCCTGGGATGATTACCTCTATCGAGCCGGGGACTTACCGCCCGGGACGTTGGGGTGTGCGCATCGAAAACCTGGTCTTGAATCGGGAGGCGGGCAAAACCGAATTTGGTGAGTTCCTCAAGTTCGAAACCCTGACCTTGTGTCCAATTGATACCCGTTGCCTGGAGCCGTCACTGTTGACGAGCGACGAGCGCGATTGGTTCAACGCCTATCACGCCGAGGTGCGTGAACGGTTGAGTCCTTTGCTCAGTGGTGCGGGCCTTGAGTGGTTGCGGGTGCGTACGGCCGCTATTTGATCGGTTGCAGTTCGGGCGCCTGGGCATGTCGCGGTGATTGACGGGGAGGGGGCTCGAACATCCTGGTCAGATACTCGCGCAGGCAAGCGAAAGCCGATCATGGATGAGCGTCGATTCGGCCTGCAAACGGCAAACGCTGCTTACGATTTACTCGCAAATGGCGCTTACGTACGTTTGGCGATCGAGATTTGAGCCGGGGCTTCACCCACGACGGTCAGGCGAGCGTGATCGACTGCCTGTAGGGTGAATGGTCGGTTGGTGTCGGAAGTTAAATACGAGCAGTCGGAGGATGACTGCTCGGTCGACTATTTGCAGATGACGATCATGCTGCGGCTCGTATAGCCGGCGGGGTTGAGGCCGAAGGGGTAGTCCCCTGGCTCTTCGGAGTTGTCGCCCGACTTGGCGATAACCCGGTAGCCCTTGGCTCCGCAGGAGTTGGTTGCGCTTGTGTAGCACTGGTCCCAGGAAGAGGACAGGCCGGAACAGTTGATATGCAGCCCTTTTTTGCCCCGTTTTACTTCTGTCTTGGTGGTCGCGGCGCAGCCAGCAACGGCAACGACCATTAACAGTATCAAAATTCGTTTCATTCCTATCCTTAATAGCCGCTTCGCAACAATGCTTTGAAGCAGGCTCTACTCGCTCTCGAGTGTAGCGTTCACGCTGTCCTTGTCGAAATTCTCCATGAATGACATTCGTTTACGGCCTAAACATGGCCTAAATGAGCGGTAAATACCAGAGCTACATTCAAAGATCGGTCAATCCGCCGGAACCAGCGGTTTTGATTCGTTATGCATGGTCAGTGTTGCGCCAGCGGAGGCCAGGATAATGCAGGTGATGGCCAGCCATTGCGCCAGGGACAGGTGTTCTTGCAGGAAGAGCAGCCCGGACAGCGCACCGAATGCCGGTTCGACGCTCATGAGGGTGCTGAAGGTGCGGGCGGGCAGGCGTGTCAGTGCGACCATCTCCAGGGTGTAGGGCAGGGCAGTGGACAGGATGGCCACGCCAAGGGCGACCGGGATCAATGCAGGTGTCAGCAGTGCAGCGCCAGCATGGATAATGCCGAAAGGCGCGACAAACAATGCCGCGATCATCACGCCAAGGGCTGCGGTCTGCACGCCGTTGTCGTTGCCGGCCTTTTGGCCAAACAGGATATACAGCGCCCAACAGACGCCTGCTCCCAGTGCGTAGGCCACGCCGAGCAGGTCGATGCCGCTGCTGGTTTCTCCCATTGGGATCAACAGCAACAGGCCGACGATCGCGAGCGCGATCCACAGGAAGTCGACCGCCCGACGTGACGCATAGATTGCTACCGCAAGCGGTCCAGTGAATTCGAGGGCGACTGCAATACCCAAGGGGACACTGCGCAACGACATATAGAAGAGAAAGTTCATCCCCCCCAATGCCATCCCGTAGACGATAACGGTGCGCAGGGACTTTGCTGTCAGCTTGGCGCGCCATGGCCGTAATAGAAGCAGCATGATTACACTGGCGAAAATCAGGCGTAGAGCAGTAGTACCTTGCGCGCCAATGATAGGGAACATGCTCTTTGCCAGCGAAGCGCCGGACTGGACGGAAGCCATGGCGATCAACAGCAGGCCGATAGGGAACAGTGCCGTGGCCAGGCTGCGAGGGGAGGTGGTCATTGGGGTGTTTGTCCGAGGTCGTATTGGAAAATGAATCTGGCGCTATGATGCTTAACTGTTTTGAATTGAGCAATATATTGCTCATGTTGGGACGTTTATCGTTCTATATAGAGAGGGTTGAGTGATTTTTGGCCCTTTGATAGAAAATTCGAATTAAGGGCTTGACGGCAGATTCTGGAGGCCTATAATTCGCCCCACTTCCGGCGCAGTCGAAACGGAAAACTCCTTGGTAAACAATGAGTTATGTAGGTTTCGGCAGTCAGTTGCTTCAGCTCATCGAAGCCCGCAAGAAGTTGAAAAAGAGGTGTTGACAGCAGCGTGTAACGCTGTAGAATTCGCATCCCGCTAACGAGTGATCGGAAGCGCA
>NZ_JAAXCY010000018.1 GCF_014230465.1 Pseudomonas cremoris | reverse complement strand
AGTAACTTGTGATGCTGATAATCTTGTTGACTATCAGTCTGACTCCACAAGCACCCACACGAATTGCTTGATTCAGTTGTTAAAGAGCGGTTGGTTAAGATCTTTCGTCTCAACCGAGGCGCGCATTCTACAGCAGCCTCATTTGCTGTCAAGTGATTATTTTCAGAAGCTTTCGAAGAATTCTTCAACAACTTCAACCACTTGCGCTTCCGATCACTCGTTAGCGGGAGGCGAATTCTACAGCGTTACACGCTGCTGTCAACACCTCTTTTTCAACTTCTTGCGGGCTTCGATGAACTGAAGCAACTGACTGTCGAAACCCACATAACTCATTGTTTACCAAGGAGTTTTCCGTTTCGACTGCGCCGGAAGTGGGGCGAATTATAGGCCTCCAGGATCTGCCGTCAACCTCTTTTTCCACTTTTAAACAGGACCGCCCCACACTCTCGGGCAGCCCTCCCGTAATCGCTGGCTCAGAACGTGTATTTGAAGCTCGTCATAAAGTTACGTGGAGCCCCGTAGACGCTCCAGCTGTCTGCGTACGCATAGTAGCTGCGGTCAAACACGTTGTTGACGTTCAGCGTAGCGCTGAGGTTTTTGCTGATGTCATACCGTGCCATCAGGTTGGTCAACGCGTAACTGCCCTGCTCGAACGTATGCAAGTCCATCCCGGTCTTGCTCTGCCAGTTAACCCCGCCGCCAACCGTCACTTTGTCGAACACACCCGGCAGGCGATAAGTGGTAAAGGTCTTGAGGCTGTGGCGCGGGCTGGTAGTAACGATGCGCTGGTCTTCAGCGTTGGTGCTCACGCTGTAGGCGTAACCGGCAGAAGCTTGCCAGCCTTCGCTCAGTTCACCGTTGAACTCAAGCTCTACCCCCTTGGTCGTCGTGCCCTGCTCTGCACGGTAGATATCAGGGTCGCGGACAAACACCGGCAGGTTGTCCTGGTCAATCTTGAACAGCGCCAGGCTGGCGTTGAGTTTGTCGTCGTTAAAGCTGCCCTTGACCCCAACCTCATAACCCGTGCCTTCCTGCGGGTCCAACGCCTTGTAGCTCGCGTCCTGAATGCCGTAGGCCTGCGGATTGAAAATCTTGGTGTAGCTGGCATACAGCGACCAAGTGCTGCTCAAGTCAAAAACGATACCGGCATAAGGCAGGAATACACCGTTGCGGGTTTCCTTGTTCTCGGTGGTCTGGCTTGGGTCGGCGAACGTTACCACTTCATTGCTGCGCTTCCAGTCTGTCACGCGGCTGCCGAAGATCACGGACGTGTTGTCGGTGACGTGCAAGCGCGAAGTCAGGTAAGCCGCGTACTGGTCCTCTTCAATATGAGTCTTGCCCACGGGCGTGGTGTTCGGAATATTCGCACCGCTCCCGTTCCAGTTGAAGATGTTGGGCACGGTGCCGTCGTAGCCAGTCCAACTGCCGAACCAGCCGCCATGGCTTGGCGTGTTTTCGTTGTAGCGCGACATCGTCACACCGGCGATCAACTCATGCTCGCGCCCAAACAGGTTGAACGGCCCGGTGAGATAGGCATCAAGGTTGTTCTGGCGCGGCGTGCCGGACCAGCGATTGGGATACAGATACGCACCCGACCCAGTGTCCTGATCAATACTGCCGTTCATATAGTTGATCAGCTCATCGAACTGGTTCTGGGTATGACTGACTTCCACCTTGCCACTCCAGCCGTTATCGAACTGATGCTCGATAGAGGTGAAGATATTGGTCTGCTTGCGGTCGTTATAGGCCCAGTCCGGCGCACTGTTGGCGGAACGGCTAAAGGTGGTCCGGTTGCCATTGCTGTAGAACATCGGGAAACCGGTGCGCAGCGGATCGTTGACCTGGTTGTTGATATAGCTGAAGCCCACCGTGAGCATGGTCGCTTCGCTCAGGTCGAACTCGGAAATCCCGTACACCAGCTGCGAGTCGGTGTTGACCCGATCCACCCACGAGTTCTGCTTCTTATAGTCCACCACCAGACGACCACGGATATTGCCGCTGTCATTCAATGGCCCCGACACATCAAACCCCGCCCCATAGCGATCCCAACTGCCCGCCTCGCCAGTGATGCTGGCTTGTGCCTCGGCAGTCGGCCTCTTGCGAATCAAGTTGATAGTCGCCGACGGCGTGCCTGAACCGCTGATCAAACCTGTGGCGCCGCGCACCACTTCAACACGGTCATACATCGCAGTGTTTTGAGTGGTGTTATCCAGCCGCGCCGAGGTCGGCACGCCGTCGATTTCAAAGTTGTTGATCTGGAAGCCACGGGACCAATAGGTATCGTTCTCCGCCCCCACGCCTACACGCAGCACGGTAATGCCCGGCGTGGCTTCCAGCACTTCGGTAAGGTTGGTGAGTTTCTGGTCATCGAGGCGTTGACGAGTGATCACTGTCACCGACTGCGGTGTTTCCTTCTGGGTCAGGTTCAGCCGTGTCGAACTGCTGGACGAATACGTGGTGTACAGGCCGGTGCCCTCAGTGGTCGAACCCGGCGCCATGCCTGAGATAGACACCGCACCCAGTTGCAAGGCACCGCCCGCCCCAGGCTGCAATTGATAACGCCCCTCGCCGGTCTGCACCACCGTCAACTCGCTGCCCGCCAGCACTGCCTGCAACGCTTGGCCCACGGTATAGCTGCCATGCAGCGCCGGGCCAGTCTTGCCAGCTGTGAGCGCGGCATTGCCCGCCAGGTAGATGCCGGCTTGGGTGGCGAGCTGGTTGAGCTGGTCGGCCAGCGCACCGGACGGCAGGTCGAAGCGCTGTACGCTCGTTTGTTCAGCCGCAGCCGCCAGCGGTGCAAGGCTCAGACTGGCAGGCACAGCCAAGGCAAACGCAATTGCCAGGGCCAAAGGTTGGGGAGAGTTACGCAAGAATGAGGACATAAAACAGTTCCGGTCGAAGGAGGCATCAAGCCGTTGTCCTTCTCTAATTCGAATGAAAATCCAAAACCGGAAGCACAGATGAAAAAAATCAGCGCGGTACCACGTTGACCCACCAGGCAAAGCGCCGCTCAACCCGTACGGGTAGCACTTGCTCCAACATGGCCAGCACCTGATCGGTGTCCTGCAAGGGATAAGTGCCCATCACGCGAAGATTGGCCACCTGCGGATCAATCCCCAAATGCCCCTGGCGATAACTCGCCAGCTCATCAATAAAGTCCCCCAGGCGCATATCGTTCGCCATCAGCGCGCCATTAGCCCACGCCTCTCGCCCGGGTTGCGCACGCTGCGTCGCCGACACGCTTTGACGATCAAACGCTACGCCCTGACCGGCCTGCACAATTCGGGTTTGATCGGTGTCGGCGCAGTTGGCCAGCACGCTGCCTTCATACACATTAAGCAGCGTGCGGCCATTTTGTTCGCGCACGCTGAACCGCGTGCCCAAAGGTCGCAGGCGACCTTGCGGGGTATCCACCACAAACGGTCGACGATCACCGCCGGTATTGATCAGGACTTCGCCCCTGTAGAGTTTCAATTCACGCAGCCCAACGCTGAAATTCACGTCCAGTACCGTGCCACTGTTAAGCCAGATTCGCGAACCGTCCGCCAACAGCTGCTCACCCAACACCGCAGTGCCCGTATGAAAGTCCGTGTTCCACGCCCCTGGCAACCAACGCTGCTGCCAACTGCCCCAGCCCAGCAACGCGCCGCCCATGACCACCGACAACCCGCGCAACACCTGCCGCCGCGAACGCTGGGAATGCCGCAGGTTCTCCAGCGTTTTGTTGGCACCCGCCACATCCACCTGCAATGGCGCAAAACGCTGCCCCACACGAGCGACGTAACTCCACGCCTGGCGATTGATCTCGCTGTGGGCATGCCATTCGCGCCACGCCTCATGCAATGGCAAGGCCGAGGGTTCGGCACTCAGGCGTGCGTACCAGTCAGCTGCTTGTTGCAAGGTGGCATGGTCAAGGCCACCGAGTTGAGTGCTCATGACAGGGCGCCGTCCAACTCGGCTTCCAGCACCATGCACTGGAACATGGCTTGCCCGATGTATTTGGTGACGGTGCGCTCACTCACGCCGATGCGCTGCGCAATCTCGCGGTAACTCAAACCGTCGATCTGGGCCAGGCAGAACGCCTCGGACACCTTTGCCGGCAACCGATCGAGCATCGCCTGCAAATGCACCAACGCTTCCAGCACCAACGCACGGTGCTCTTCCGAAGGTGCACACGCCTGCGGCCGACTCGCCAACACCTCAAGCCACGCTTGCTCTACCTGTTTACGCCGGAAAAAATCCACACACACATTGCGCGACAACGTACTGAGATACGCACGCGCATGCCCTTCGCTGCCAAATTCACGGGGATGGGTTAAGAGTCGAACAAACACATCATGGGCCAACTCGGCGGCATCGCTGACGTTGCCAAGCTTTCGGGCCAGCCAGCGCTGAATCCAGCCATGGTGAGCGCTATAGAGGCAGCCAACGCTGAGGGGGGAGGCGACGGGCTCAGGAAGCGGAGGCATAAGGAGCCCTACGAATAAGAATTGTTCCCAATAATAATTAGAAACGGAAGGCACTACAACGGGCAAACATCGCCAAAATCATCCCGGCCCCGGACGCTGATTGACAACACCATCGCCCAGGGACACGTCCCTAATCGTCGAGTGATGGTGATTTTGGAGCGCTGATGCACGGGGTTGTTTTTTGCGGTGCAGAACAGTGATCATCGCCCTCCCCCCGTACGCAGAGGAACCGAGACCATGGAATTGACGCTGGAAGCTGTGGCGCTTTTTGCACTTAAGTTGGTGCATGAGCAGGACGGCGGCAGCCCGATTTTGCGCGATGACCCGGTGATGGTGGGCTATGACAGGGAGGTGTTTGGCCTGCTGGTGCGCCAGGCAGACCTGGCCGCGATTCTGGTGAAAGTTGATGAATGTGTGGGGCAAGCGCTTGTCGCGGTGGGCGGCATCGATACCGTACTGGGGCGCGAATTGCAGCGGTTGGCCGCAAGCGTGCAGAACATCGATCAACTCGACGAACTGCCCGCCCCGTTAGCCACGCTTAAGGATTACTTGAAAGACATCCAGTAAGGCAACCTACCGCCGCCCTTCCACCGCCATCCGCACCGCCAACCCCATCAGCACCGAGCCCATCAACCAGCGCTGCACCACCTGCCAACCGGGCCGGGTGACGAAGAACACCGCGATGGAGCCCGCCATGGTGGCAATCGCCGCGTTGACGCTCACACTGATGAAAATCTGCGTAAAGCCCAACACCAAGGATTGCGTCAGCACACTGCCGTGGCCGTTCGGGTCGATGAACTGAGGCAGCAATGACAAATACATCACCGCCACCTTGGGGTTCAGCAGGTTGGTCACAAGGCCCATCGTGAAGAGCTTGCGCGGGCTGTCCTCTGGCAAGTCTCGTACCTGGAACGGTGAACGGCCGCCGGGCTTGACTGCCTGCCAAGCCATGTAAATCAGGTACAGCGCGCCGCCGAAACGTAGCGCGTCATACGCAAACGGCACCGCCATCACCAGGGCGGTGATTCCCAAGGCCGCGCACAGCATATAAACCAAGAACCCCAGCGCCACGCCGCCTAGCGAAATCAACCCGGCCGTACGCCCCTGACAGATCGAGCGCGAAATGAGATAGATCATATTCGGGCCGGGCGTGAGCACCATGCCGAGGGAAATCAGCGCATAGGCAAGCCAGTTGGACAGTTCAGGCATGGTTCGGCTCCGTTTGTTGAAACATCTGGCCAAGGTTGTAGGGTTGGTCGCCATGGTAGGGCGTTCAAAATGCGCGCGTTAGATACAGATCCGCGAGCAAAACGGCATACACCCAAAAAGGCAGACACATGATCGACTTCAACAACAAAGGCTTCTTCAAACTCAAACAAAACAACGAATACGCCGAACGCGTAAGCGCCCTGCTGCTGGACGGCGAGGAAGTGGTCGACGCGTACAAGGCCATGCGCGATGGGGTGGTGTTTACCACCAAGCGCATCATCGCGGTGAACGTGCAGGGGATTACCGGCAGCAAGAAGGACTTCACGTCGCTGCCGTACAAGAACATCGTGGCGTATTCGGTAGAAACGTCCGGGACGTTTGATCTGGATTCGGAGTTGGAGGTTTACTTTTCTTCGTTGGGGAAAGTGAGGTTTGAATTCACGGGGAAGACGTCGATTGTGGAAATTTCGCGATTGATTTCCAAACATCTGCTGGGCTGATCGATAGGCAAAAAAGACCGGCAAGTTCTGACTGAAAGGCAACAACCATGCGTGCCAGTCGGCGATGAAACCAGCTGATTTTTCCCACGAAAACCATCGAAACAGTCCGATTCCCGCCACTGCCCCCATGCCCATAGGCTCACTCCCCCCCCCACACAAGAAGTGAGCCCGGCATGTCAGAACGCGCCTACCCCCTCACCGAGGAAGAACAACTCAAACAGCGAATCCTGACGCCGCAACCGGTGCGGCATTTCGGTGAGTTCGATCATTTGACGGGCAAACAACGTAAGCCAGCTGAGCCTGGAAAAACCGTAGAACCATGAACCACTCAATTATGGGCGTTGTACCTAACGAAGACTTTGCATCCTTTGAAGAAGCGTTACCGCTGTCCACTCAAGAGCTGATGGAAATCATGGGTTGGGAGAAACTCCAGGATTGCGTATTTGACTATCTATTAACGGTAGAACAAGTAAGCAAAATAGAAGACGCGACGGGTCAAAAAAGCCCCCTCACCTTGATTTATTTCTCACCTCACACGAATAAGTTGGCTAAAGAGCATTAATAACCCATGCGCAGACTCTCACTAACCAACAAAAAACTCCGCAACATCCCCAGGCGCCTCAAAGCTCTCACCCGCTGGGCCGACAGCTTCGAAGGCAGCTTCTACTCAGAACTGCCGCTAGAGCGAGGGTTCGAAAACGAAAAAATCCCCGTGATCGAATCCCTCGTCGAAGGCAAACAAACCACACCGGAAATTCTGGCTCACTGTGCTCAACAGCTAATCAGGGCGGCGGGCTACTTGCTTGAAGCCAGGCCGATCGATGCTCCCGAATGCTGGGTTGTCGCCAACATCATGATTCCCGATATGTTCTCCAGCGAGGTCTGTGTCTATACGGACAAACGCCGCTTTCTGGGCAGTACCCAACCCTTTGACTACGAGCAATTCCGTCAAACCCGCATTACGGGCCGAAGCCTCGCCAGTGAGTGGGGCCTGACGGTTCCCTCAGGGCTTCATGAGGTCGGCTTTCACTTTGTGCATGAGGACGAAGACGGGCATACCTTTGAATCGGAGCATTGGTACTACGGCGAAGTCAGTGCGACCGATGAAGATCCGGGGGGTGAACGTTGGAAGTACCAGACCTTCCAATCATTTCGGGCACAAAACCCGGATTCGTTTGCCGCTACGCTTGAGATCGTCCCGTGACTGACGGAATTTCTCGATAGCAGTGTGCCAGGCATATGCATGGGGGCTGAACCACCGCTATCGGGTTCACGCCCCCTCCCACATTAGGTCGGTCTACCTCACGCGCTATGCAGTTAGCCACGATGGGCCATCAGCTCGCCTTCACCCCACTCCCCACCCCGTCCACCGGAACCTGCTGCGCCGGGTCCGTCACATCAAACACATGCTGCTCACACCTCTCCCCTTTGAACTGAAACTCCACCAAATACACCTTGGCCTTCTCCGGGCTAAACGTGCTCATCACTGGCCCGCAGTTGTAGTAAACCCCGTTGCCCTGGCTGCCTGCCGTGCTGGAAACGGTGAGCTTCTTGCCAGGATCAGCCAGGGTTTCCAGTTGCGGGAAACGTTTGAACCCCGCACTCGCGACCGTTTGGTTGAGCTTGGCGATCCAGTTGAAGACTTTGCCTTCGCCGGTGTCCATCACGGTGCCGAGGGTTTCCATGCGCTGGTCGGGGTCGCCTTCGCGGCGGATGGAGAATTCGACGGGGTTGGTGCCGCCGTTGGCTTTCATGATGACTTTGGCGTGGTCGGCGTCGACGGCTACGGTTTTTTGGCGCAGCTGGATGCCGTCTTTGAGCAAGGTTGGGGATGAGTTGCGTTGGTTGGATTGGCAGGCGCACAGGGCTAGGGTGATGAGGGAAAGCAGAGCAATTCGCTTCACAGGGGGATGTCCTTATCGGTGTGAATGGGGGTGATGACTGGACCTGGAAATAAACAGAATGTTCCGCATTGGCGCGGTTGAGATACAGGTACTGCGGTTTGGCAGGTGCACCGAGGTGATCCCTTCGCAGCCTCGCTAAGGCTCGACAGCTCCCACAGGGGATTGGCGGCGGGTCAGAAATCCAACCGTGCGCACAAACCGCCTTGTGCCAAGTTGTGCAGTGCCAGGCGGCTACCGATTTTACCGACGATCATCTCCACAATCGCCAACCCCAACCCGGCGCCGTTGGCGTTACCCCGGCTGTAGAACCGTTCGAACAAGCGGCCCAGTTCCGTTTCATCAATCCCCGGCCCCTGGTCTTCCACGCGTAGGCTGGTGGCACCAATCACCACTTTCACTTCGCTGCCAGCAGGCGAGAAATTCAGCGCGTTGGTCACCAGGTTTTGCAACGCAATCGCCAGGGCGACGGGCTCGGTTTCCACCCAAACCTCCTCCTCTCCCTCCAGCACCAGTTCCACGCCTTTTTCCATGGCCAGTGGCGCCAGCTCAGCCAGTTCTTCGCGCACCAACTCCGTCAGTTGCACACGACTGCGCACCGGGTTGTTCAGTTGCGGCTCGATACGGGCCATGGTCAGCAGTTGGCTGCCGATGCGGGTGGCGCGGTCGACGCCGTTGACCAGGAAGTCCAGGGCTTCGCGGCGTTGTTCCGGGGTCTCGGCGCTTTGGGCGTTTTGCGCGTGGATACGCAGGATCGCCAACGGCGTGCGCAGTTCGTGGGCGGCGTCGGCGATGAAGCGGCGTTCGCGTTCCAGCAATTCATCGACTTGCACCAGCAGCCGGTTCAGCGCGGTTTGCATGGGTTCCAGATCGCTGGGCAAGGGTGCCAAATGCAGGGGCTGCAAGGTGTGGCTGTTGCGTCCGCGAATCGATGAGGCCATCGCACGCAACGGTTTCAGACCCCAGCCGATGAACAACCAGATCAATACCGTGAGCAATGGCACGCCAATCAGCGTGGGCCAGAGGGTGTGGCCCATGATGCGCTGGATCACGTCCTGGCGGATGTCATCGCGCTCGCCCACCCAAATCAGCAATCCCTGTTGTGGGTCGGCCAGAAGAAAGGCGCACCAGTCATTGCCGTTGTCCATCAGGTCATGGGAGCCGAGGGTCGCAGGCGGTGCCGCCAGCACCGGCGCTTCGGCAGAGCGCACCAGCAGTTGGCCGTCAGTGCGCCACACCTGAAAGGTCAGGCGGGTTTCATAAGGGTGGGCGACGCCCTCCTCGCCCACGCGGCTCATCGCCTGGTCAAACGCCTGATACAAACGGTCCCAGTCGGCTTCATCGGGATCGCGCTGGCGCAATACGCCCTGCAGCAGGCGCGCACTTTGGGCGAGTTGGGCGTCGTAGACCTCTTCGATTTCGTGGTGGCTGTCGCGCAGCACCAACCAACTGATCAGGGCATTGCCCAGCAGGATCAGCACCAACACCGGGATGAGGATGCGTGCGCGTACCGAGTTCATGAGGTGAGTACCAGCACGTAGCCGACACCGCGCACGGTGCGGATCAGCTCTGTGGATAACTTTTTGCGCAGGTTATGGATCAACACTTCCAGGGTGTTGCTTTCGACTCGGTCCTGCCAGCCGTACAACGCTCGGGACAGGCGCTCGCGGGTGACGACTTTGCCGGGGCGCACCATCAGTTGGTGCAGCAGTTGGTACTCCATCGGCGTCACGATGATCTCCGCGTCCTGGTAGCGCACTTGCTGGGTCGCCGGGTCGAGGCTGATGCCGGCGTGTTCCAGCAGTGGTTGCGCACGCCCCTGGCTGCGGCGCAACAGAGCACGCACGCGGGCCTTGAGTTCTTCGACGTCGAAGGGCTTGACCAGGTAGTCGTCGGCACCGGCGTCCAGGCCGGCGATGCGTTCGGCGGTGCCGTCGCGGGCGGTGAGAATCAGCACCGGCAGGTCGTGTTGCTCGGCGCGCAGTTGCTGCAATAGGTCGAGGCCATCGAGCCGTGGCAGGCCGAGGTCGAGCAGGAGTAAATCAAACGATTCGGTACGCAGCGCATGCAGGGCCGCGACGCCATCCTGCAACCAATCGAGGGTGTAGCCTTCGGCTCCCAAAGCCACGCGAATCCCCTGGCCGAGGGCACGATCATCTTCGACAAGAAGTAGGCGCATTGTTGGTGCTCTGTAGGAAACGGCGAAATCATGCCGGGTTTTGCGCGGGTCCCCCCGGCAAAGATGTTACGGCTCGTTGCCAACTAAGGTTGCACTAAGGTTGGTTTAGCACTGTGAAATCTCCCACATCTGCTGAGAGCTTTTCCATGCGCAAAATTCTCCTGTTGTCCCTCGTCCTCGCCAGCCCCCTGGCCCTCGCCGGGCCGCAGTGCACCACCGCCGAGCGCTCGCAATGGCAAGACGAAAAAGCCTTCCAGGACAAGCTCAAGGCCGAAGGCTACACAATCAGCAAGTTCAAGGTCACCGACGGCAACTGCTACGAGATCTACGGCTTCGACAAAGACAAGCGCAAGGTCGAGATCTACCACGACCCGGTCACCGGCAAAGCCGTGAAGACTGAGATCAAGGGCTGATGCCAGGCGACTCCCTGCGCCTGTGGGACCCATTGGTACGACTGTTTCATCTGTCGATCGCCGGGGTCTTCGTCGCCAATTACTTCTTTAACGAAGCGGGCGACGACTGGCATGTCTGGCTGGGCTACTACGCCATGGCCTGGCTGCTGGTGCGTTTGGTATGGGGGTTTGTCGGGCCACGCAGCGCACGTTGGGCAGACTTTTGGCCGACACCCAAACGCCTGAATGCTCAGGTGCGCTCACTGCTCAACGGTCAGCCGCAGCATCGCCTGGGTCATTCGCCGATGGGTGCGCTGGTGATGCTGTTGATGTTGCTGGCCTTGCTCACAGTTGGCGTCAGCGGCTTTCTAATGGAAGAAGTCGATGCCCTGTGGGGCGCTGACTGGCCGCTGCAAGTTCACGAGACGGCCGCCAATGTGTTGCTGGGCCTGGTGTGTATCCATGTACTGGCGGCGGTGTTTGAAAGTATTCAGGTGCGGGACAACCTGCCGTTATCCATGCTCACCGGTCGCAGGAAGCGCCTGCCGGATGAGCGTGCGCAGTAATCCTTTTATCCACAGGTCTCCTATGCGCTCCGCCTTATTGATTTTCAGTGTGCTGGTGGTGTTTTTCGCCGCCTGGCAAAGCCACCCGCCCCATGTGCTGGCGCCGTTCGCCCAGGTGAATCCGAACACCGAAAAAGTCGCAGCGGCCCCCCAGTACACCAGTCGATTTGTGTCGACACAGCTCACCGACTTTGTGCACTCATCTTCCGTCACCGCCCTGCCCGGAGGCGACTTGATGGCGGTGTGGTTCGCCGGCTCCCGCGAAGGCGCCGCCGATGTGCAGGTGCGCACCGCGCGCTTTGACGCCCGCAGCGGCGAATGGGGTGCCGAGCAGGTGCTGGCCACACGAGAAAGTACCCGCGACGGTACCCAGCGTTATATCCGCAAGCTCGGCAACCCGGTGATCGCGTTGGCGCCGGATAAACGCCTGTGGATGTTTTATGTGTCGGTGTCAGTGGGCGGCTGGGCAGCCAGTGCGATCAATGTGATGGTGTCGGATGACTTGGGCGCCAGCTGGTCGGCACCTAGGCAACTGGTGACCTCGCCGTTTTTCAATATCAGCACCCTGGTGCGTGCCGCGCCGGTGTTCCACGCCGACGGCTCCATCGGTTTGCCGGTGTACCACGAGTTCATGGGCAAGTTTGCCGAGTACCTGTACTTGAGCGCAGACGGCGCAGTGATCGATAAATTCCGCATCAGCCGTGGCAAGCATTCGCTGCAACCGACCATCGTGCCGCTGGACGGCCAGCGCGCCGTGGCGATGTTGCGTTACGCCGGCGACACCCATCACCGCGTGCTGGCCAGCCGCACCACGGATGCCGGGCAAACCTGGAGCGAGCCTTACCCGCTTGAGCCGGCCAACCCCAACTCATCGCTGGCGGCCGTCGCCACGCAAGACGACGGTTTGCTGGTGGCACTCAACGACCTGCAAGACGGCCGTTTCAAGCTCAGCCTTTACGGCACCGACGCCCAGCTCAGCCAGTGGCGCACGGTGGTGGAGCTGGACCAATCGCCGGACCCACTGGGCCAACCGTTCTCCCCCGAGGCTTACAAAGCGATTATCGGCGAAGGTTTCCGCGCATCCAGCGGCGCCAGGCGCCTGCCTTTGGAAGAACGCTTCCTGAGCAGCCTGGATTACCGCGTGTGCAAACCCGTTGGTTGCGACTTTGAATACGAGTACCCGTATTTCAGTCGCAGCCCGGACGGCACCTACCACCTGGTTTATTCGTGGAATAACACCTTTATCAAACATGTCAGCTTCAACGAAGCTTGGCTGGCGGAGCGACTGTGATGGTTTCCCTGTGGCAGGCCCATTTGAGTTTTGTATTGCTGGGTTTTGTGGCCCTGTGTGCGCTGCGTTTTACCGCACCTTGGCGGCCGTGGTTGCTGCCGATACTGGTGGCGGTGAGTTTCATCCCGGTCAATGAGCTGCCGTTGGCGGCGTATGTACGCAGTTTTACCGATGACCTGGCGATCAGCACGTTGGTGTTGTTGGCGTGGGTGGCATTGAGTCGATTGGGACTGGTGCAGCCGCTGGGGCGCCCTCACCGCGTGCAGATGTTGGGGCTGTTTGGCGTGCTGTGCCTGGTGCTGTACCCGGCGACGTTGGGCCTGACGTATTTCGATCCATACCGCTGGGGGTTCAACCCTCGGCCGATGATTGTGCTGGTGGCCGCCGTGGCGCTGCTGATGTTGGCACTGCGTAACACGCTGGCGGTGTGGATGCTGGCAGTGGGCACGCTGGCGTTTGCGTTGCGACTCAAGGCGTCGGAAAACTACTGGGATTATCTGGTTGATCCGTTGCTGGCGGTCTACTGCGTCATCGCTGGATTAATGCAATTCAAACTGTGGGAGCGGGCTTGCTCGCGAATGCGCGGTGTCAGTCGGTACATGTTTGGCTGACCCACCGCTTTCGCGAGCAAGCCCGCTCCCACATGAGCCCCTTTCCACATAAGATTTGTAGTGTTTTTTAGAATGAGGAAAAAAATGACTGCGTTGCAATCACGCCGCCTGCGCTACGGCGTGGGCGCAATCGGCTTGGTGTTTATGTTGCTGGCTGCACTACGGCTGGTGTTCGTCGTCGGCTTTTCGGGCCTGCCGTTAAACACCCCGCACCTACTGGAAACCCTCGGCATCGGCCTGCGTTTCGACCTGCGCCTGGCGGTGTTGCTCTTGCTACCCCTGGTCGTGCTGGCCTGGCTGCCGCGCTGGAACCTCATCACCTTGCCCGCCTTGCGCTGGCTGGCGCGCGGGTATCTGGTCGTGGCGTTGGCCGTGGTCGGCTTGGTGTACATCATCGACTTCGGCCACTACGCCTACCTTGGCGTGCGTATCAACGCGACCGTGCTGCGTTACCTGCAAGACGCGCAGATTTCTCAACAAATGGTGTGGGAAACCTACCCCGTGCTGTGGATAACCGCCTGCTGGCTGGCAGCCGTGGCGCTGTGGGTGTGGGCGCTGGTGTGCCTGGAACGGTTGACCCTGGATCAGCCCAAACCCGTCATCGGTAAATGGACGCTCGCTTCAGTCTCGCTGATCGGCATTGTCGCCGTGCTGCTGGCCCTGCTCGGTCGCGTCGCCAACCTCAACCTGGAAAACCCGGTGCCCCTGCGCTGGAGCGATGCGTTCTTTTCCGGCAACAGCCAGGTAGCCGCCGTGGGCCTTAACCCGGTGCTGTTTTTGTACGACACGCTCAAGGTCGGCCAATCGCAATTTGATGAGCAAAAGGTGCGCGAGCATTACCCGCAAATCGCCCATTACCTCGGGGTAGACAACCCCGATGCGCAGCAACTGAATTTCACCCGCGAGCAAGACGTGCAGCCCTATCGACTGGCGGGAGAGCGCCCGCCCAATGTGGTTTTCGTGATGCTTGAATCCCTCGGCACCAGTGCCGTCGGCGCCTACGGCAACCCGCTGAACCCCACGCCGAACCTGGACAAACTGGCTACCCAAAGCTGGTTCTTCAAGCACTTCTATGTGCCTGTCACCGGCACTGCCAAGACCGTGTGGGCGAGTATCAGCGGCGTGCCGGATGTCACTCGCCAGGAGACCGCTACGCGCAACCCGTTGATCACGCGGCAACACACGCTGATCAACGCGTTCGAGGGGTATCAGCGGTTCTACATGATCGGCGGCAACGCCGGCTGGGCGAATATCAATGCGCTGATCCGCCAGAGCATCGACGGTGTGCAGTTGTATGAAGAAAGCCACTGGCGTTCGCCACGGGTAGACGTGTGGGGTATTTCTGACCTGGATCTGTTCAAGGAAGGTGACGCGTTGTTACGCGCCGTCCCCAAAGACCAACCGTTCTTCGCCTACCTGCAGACCTCCGGCAATCATCGCCCCTTCACCATCCCCAAGCAGAACGATGGTTTCCAGATAGCAGACGTGACCCTGGAGCAAGTCCAGGCCGCCGGTTCGCGCAGCGTCGAGCAATACAACGCGGTGCGCCTACTGGACTACAACATCGGCCGCCTGATGGAAATCGCCAAGGCCGGCGGCTGGTACGACAACAGCATTTTTGTATTCTTCGGTGACCACAACACACGCATCAGCCAAATCCCGCACATGACGCCCGCCTTCGAACAGCTGGGACTGGAGAGTAACAACGTGCCGCTGCTGATCCACGCCCCCGGCCTCAAGCCTCGGGTCATCGACGAAGCCGTGGGCCTGGCCGACTTGCTGCCCACCGTGGCGGGCATGGCAGGCATGCCGTTTCGCAACGCTGCAATGGGCCGCGATATCCAGCAGCCAGCCCCCGAGGGCGAACGTGTGGTGCCGCTGGTATTGCGCGAAGGCACTTTCCCGATCATCGGCGGCGTGACCCAGCACTTCCTGCTGCAGATGCAACACGATGGCAGTTCGCCAACCCTGCATGACCTGGCGTCGCAAACCCCGCGAGAAGACGTGGCCGAGCAGCACCCCGAAGAATTTCAGCGTCTGCAGGGGCTGACCCGAGGGCTGCACGAGAGTGCGCGGCTGATGTTGTTCCAGAACGTGCGCGAGTGATTATTCCGGCTGGAAGGTTTCGAGGTAGGCCAGGATGTCGGCGATCTTGTCCTGGTCACTGATGCCCCAGAAGATCATGCGCGTGCCGCTCACGACTTTTTTCGGCGCTTCGATATAGGCGGCGAGTTTGTCGCGGGTCCAGACCACCCCGGAGTTTTTCATCGCGTCGGAATATTGATAGTCGGTGGTGGTACCGGCAGGTCGGCCGATGATGCCGTTGAGTTCAGGTCCAAAACCGCCACGCGCGCCTTCGCCGATGCTGTGGCAACCGCCGCAGGTCTTGGTGAAGAGCTTGCCACCCGCCTCGGCATCGCCGGCAGCGAACGCAGGGCTGGTGGTGAGGATCAGGGCGAGGGTCAACAAGGCAGACTTCATGGGAGGCTCCACAGCAGGTGTAGCGGGCGATTATGCCTGTTTGTCAGGAACGCATGCCCATCCAGATCACGGTTTCGGTCCAGGCGGTGACCACCGGTGTGAGCGCGCGAAACCACGGGTCACGCACATCAATCTGCGCAGCCGAATGGTCGTGGTGGTGTTGTTCTTCCTCAACGATAGAGGCAATCGCGGCCACGGCTAGCGGGTCGATCTCCCGCAGTGTGTGCAGTTGATGGGCGAGATGTTTGAGCACCACGCTTTCAACCGCAACAGTGGTGGCGACGATGGCTTTGCGTCCGCACAGGCCAGTCATCAACCCCAACACCAAACCACCGAGGCCACACAGCCAGTAGCTGCGGCAACGGCGGTAAGCGCGCCTTTGCAACTCGGCCTGGAACACAGCGCGATGGCGACGCTCGTGCGACAGAAACTCCTGCAGTTCAGCCACCATGCTCGGGGCAAAGAACCGCGCCATGAACAACTGGCCGCTGTAGATACAGATCGCGCCATGCTCACCGGCATGGTCGACTTTGATCATGCGGTTGCCCAGATCCGGGTCGTTCACGGTTGACTGCCTTGTGCGAGGTTTCTTGAGGTGGGCGGAGTATCCTGCAACGGCATTCTTATGACCACCCATCGCCTTGAATACATCCAATCGAACCTATTTAGACGTGTTCTACTCCACGTTAATGAACCCTGATGGTGGAGTAAGGATCATGGCTCAGCCATCGATTTTAGTATTGGAAGACGACGAGATCATTCGCTCGTTGATGGTGGATGTACTGGAAGATTTCGGGGCGGTAGTGACTTCGTTCCCATCGGCAGATGAAGGGATGATTTACCTGGAACGTGGCGATGACCCGGTGGACCTGATTGTCAGCGATATTCAGATGCCGGGGTTGCTCAATGGCTACGATTTGAGCCGAGTGGTGGCGCATCGTTGGCCAACGGTGCCGGTGGTGCTGACGTCCGGTAACGCAAAGTTGGCGGCGCAACTGGGGAGTTCGGTGCGGTTCCTGCCCAAACCCTGGAGCAGCGAACATCTGATCGAGTGCGTGCAAACCGCGCTGACGCAGCAAGGATCACGCATGCATTGATAGCGCTGCGATATCACTTAAACCGAACTTCGTCACAGGCTCTGCGGTCATTAATGAGGCAAGGAGCGACTTTTCTGATCCGCCGGTCAGCCTTTTCGCCTTGTGCGTTTAGGTGAATGCTTTGAGGTGTGTAGAATCGTCGCCCATTTCACGCGTCATTCATGGCCGAGAGGCCCACAGTTCGAGCTTATTGAATGCATTCACAGGCCACGCCCTCTTTGCTGGAAACGCTGCGCACAGGCACTGCCCTGCTGCACGTAGCGTTGGAAAAGCGCCTGCCGTTTTTCTCCGAGCGCCTGGATACCGAGTGGTACCGGCGTTTGCTCCAAGCGTATTACGGGTTTTATGCGCCAATGGAAGTGGCGCTGTACGACAGTGGTTTGATTACTGAAGGCTTCGACCAGGTACTGCGTGTGAAAACGCCAACCCTTCTGCACGACCTCAACGCCTTGGGTGTGGATGAGCGCACTGCCCACGCCCTGCCGCGATGCACCGAACTGCCAACGTTCGATACACCCGACGCCTGCCTCGGTGCCTTGTATGTGCTGGAAGGTGCGACGCTCGGTGGCCAGGTTTTGCGCCGGGAAATGGCCCAACGCCTGGGTGTGAATGCCGATAACGGTGGAGCGTTCCTTGATGTATACGGCGCCGAGACCGGTCGACGCTGGAAAGACTTTCTCGATTACCTGGGCAGTCTGCCGCTGGACACCCCCGCCAAACAGCGCGCGGTGGACGCAGCCCGTTCGACATTCAGCTGCTTTGAGCAATGGCTCGACAGCCAGGAGGTACTGCTATGAAACCCGACGATTTTGAAGAGCTGCTTGCCAACTGCGCCGACGAGCCCATCCGTTTTCCGGGAGCGATTCAGCCCCACGGCGTGCTGCTGACCTTGTCGGAGCCCGACCTTACGATCATCCAGGCCAGCGCCAACGTCGGCACCTTGTTCGGCCACGCGGCCGAAGCATTGCTGGGCCAGCCCTTGCACACACTGTTGGGCGCCGAGCCCGCCAAAGCCGTGCTGGAGATGGCGCAGAGCAACACATTCATCGATGCACCGCCGCTGCACGTCACCTTCAACGGTGCACAATTTGAAGGCTTGCTGCATCGCCATCAAAACGTGCTGGTGCTGGAATTCGAACCGCTGCTCAAAGACTTCCGACCACGCGCACTGAACGGTCGCACCAGTGACCTGGGCAAGATGCTGCAGCGCTTGCAGTCGGCGAAAACCCTGCAAGCGCTGTACGAAATCAGCGTGAATGAAATCCAGGCGATGACCGGCTACGACCGCGTGCTGATCTACCGCTTCGAAGACGAAGGCCACGGCCAGGTGATCGCCGAAGCGTCGGCGCCGTCCATGGAACTGTTCAACGGGTTGTTCTTCCCGGCGTCCGACATCCCCGAGCAGGCCCGCGAGCTGTATCGCACCAACTGGCTACGCATCATCCCGAATGCGGCCTACGAGCCAGTGCCACTGCTGCCCAAACTGCGCCCCGACACCGGTCAACCGCTGGATTTGAGCTTTGCCACCCTGCGCAGCGTGTCGCCGATTCACTGCCAGTACATGCAGAACATGGGCGTGTTGTCGTCCATGAGCATTTCGCTGATGAAGGGCGACAAACTCTGGGGCCTGATCAGCTGCGGTAACCGCGAGCCGTTGCTGGTACCCAATGACCTGCGCACCGCCTGCCAAACCATCGGCCAGGTGCTGTCGCTGCAGATCAGCGCCATGGAAGCCTTGGAGCTGAACCGCCAGCGCGAAGAAAAAGTCGAAGCCCTGGCACTGCTGGCCGAGGCTATGCAGGCCTCGGAGCAAAACGTGTTCGACGGCCTGGCCCAGCAAGGTCAATTGCTGATGGACCTGACCCTGTCCGGCGGCGTGGCAATCATCGAAGACAAACAACTGCACCGCTACGGCAACTGCCCGGAGCCGGCGCAAATCCGTGCCTTGCACAAGTGGCTGCAGGAAAACGGCGAGCCGGTGTTTTCCAGTCACAACCTGGCCTCGGTGTACCCTCCGGCTGTCGAGTTCCAGCAGGTGGCCAGTGGCGTGTTGGCCATGAGTTTGCCCAAGCCTGTGGATAACGGCGTGCTGTGGTTTCGCCCGGAAGTGAAAGAAAACATCAACTGGAGCGGCGACCCGAAGAAGCCGCTAGACCTGGAAACCTCCGACGCCGGCCTGCGCCTTCGCCCACGTACCTCGTTTGAAATCTGGAAAGTGGAAATGGCCGGCATCTCCACCAAATGGAGTCATGGTGACCGCTTCGCCGCCAATGACCTGCGCCGTTCAGCGCTGGAAAACGACCTGGCCCGCCAAGTGTTGCGTGAGCAGCAAGCGGTACGTGCGCGTGATGAACTGGTGGCGGTGGTGTCCCACGACTTGCGTAACCCGATGACCGTGATTTCCATGCTGTGCGGCATGATGCAAAAAGCCTTCAGCTCCGATGGCCCACACACCTCGCGGCGGATTTCCTCGGCCATCGATACCATGCAGCAGGCCGCTGGCCGTATGAATGTCTTGCTGGAGGACCTGCTCGACACCTCAAAAATCGAGGCCGGACGTTATGTGGTCAAGCCGGTTTCCTTGGACGTGAGCCAGATATTCGAAGAAGCCTATTCCCTGCTCGCACCACTGGCGATGGAGAAAGGCATCGATTTGTCGTTCAACACCGAGCCTGGCCTGCAGATCAATGCCGACCCGGAGCGCCTGTTCCAAGTGCTGTCGAACCTGATCGGCAACGCCATCAAGTTCACGCCGCGCCAAGGCAATATCGGCATCAGCGCCATGAGCAATGGCGAGGAGATTGTGTTCTCGGTACGCGATTCCGGCGAGGGAATTGCGCCGGAGCAATTGCCACATGTGTTTGATCGCTATTGGACACAGACGGAAAACAACCCGACCGGCAGTGGGTTAGGGCTGTACATCACCCAAGGCATCATCCAGGCGCATGGCGGCAAGATCGTTGCCGAAAGTGAGGTGGGCCGTGGCAGTGAATTCCGCTTTACGGTGCCCAAGGTGATTGGGGACTCGCACACTTGATCGGGCGTCATACTTTGATGCCAAGCGTTTAAAGCGCTAGGGCCAGGCCCTCTGTAAGTTGCGCGCTCGTCTTGATAACGGAGCAAGTCATTGCCCGTTATCAATAACGCCAACCTAATATCAGAGGGAAATCTCCATGATGGGTCCGCTTAACAACAACCACGTCTATCCGCTTCCCGTCGACACCACGACCGAAGAGCCCGCACCTACTCGAAAAAAACGCAGCCCGGATGCCGATCCAGGCATCGAGCCGGAGAATGCTGTCAGCAATGAGCGCAGTCGTCAGCGCAAAGGCGGTGGCCTAGACAGCCTAGGTCGCGGAAACCTTCTTTAACCTTGCCTCTCGGGGGCAGCGTTCGCGCTGCCCTTGCCTGTTCTGCTTAACAAAACGCCGACATTCATTGCGTTAACCTCCCCGGCTGAATCTTGCTTGGAACCTGTGCCCGCATGCCCCACTCCGACACGCTGCCTGCCGTACTCGCCGGCCCTATGCTTCGCCGTCTGGAACCCCAGCGCCTGGTGCTGTGGCTGGTAGGCAGCCGCGAACTGACGCTGACGTTAAGACTGAGTGTCGCTGAACAGGCGCGGGACATCCGACTGGACCAACACCAGTGCCAAATCGTACCAGTTGGCCGCCAGGCGTTTATCCATCTGATCGACGTACCACTGGAAGACGCCCTGCCCCAGGACGTGGTCATCTGCTATGACCTGCTGATCGATAACGCCGGCATCGCCGAGTGGGCGCCCCATCTGTTGTACGCCAACGCGCGCACCCCGAACTTCATCCTTCACAGCCGTCTCCATCAACTGGTGCATGGTTCTTGCAGAAAGCCCCATCACCGCGCCGACGAAGGCCTGCTCTGTGTCGACCGCCTGTTGGCTGAAGCCCACATCCCGGCCGAACGTCCAGCCTTGCTCATGATGAGCGGCGACCAGGTGTACGCCGATGATGTCGCCGGGCCGATGCTGCGGGCGATCCACGCCTTGATTGCACGCCTGGGCCTGTTCGACGAATACCTGCAAGGTGCCGTGGTAAGCGACAGCGCCAGCCTCTATGGCCATCGGGCCAGCTACTATCATCGCGCCGACCTGTTGCCGGCGCTGGACAGCAACGAAACCCTGCGCGAACGCTTCTTTGGCGGGGTGAAAAAACCAATCTTCACCAGCAGCACGGCCGACAACCACCTGGTGACCTTCGCCGAGGTACTGGCAATGTACTTGCTGGCCTGGTCGCCCACACCTTGGACACTGATCACCCCGCACCCGCCGCAACTGAGCGTCGAAGAACAGGCACGATATGCCCGAGAGCAGGTGCAGATCGACCGGTTCCGCGACGGCCTGCCAGGCGTCGCACGGGTGTTTGCCCACCTGCCTACCTTGATGATCTTCGACGATCACGACATCACCGACGATTGGAACCTCAGCGCCCAATGGGAAGAAACCGCCTACGGTCATCCGTTCTCCAAGCGCATCATCGGCAACGCCTTGCTCGCTTACCTGCTATGCCAAGGTTGGGGTAACCAGCCGGCGGTGTTTGGTGAACTGGTAAGCCACACCCAAGCGCTTGCCAGCCAGGTCAAGGCCAATCACCTGGACGCAGCCGCACAGGATGAACTGGTCGACGCGCTGCTGAAATTCCAGCAATGGCATTACATATTGCCAACCACCCCGGCCCTGGTGGTACTCGACACGCGTACCCGACGCTGGCGCAGCGAGTTCACCCTCGCGCAACCCTCGGGCCTGCTGGACTGGGAAGCCTTGAGCGAACTGCAACAGGATTTGCTCGACCACCCTTGCGCCATCATCGTCTCGCCCGCGCCGGTCTTTGGCGTCAAGCTGATCGAGACGGTGCAGAAGGTGTTCAGTTGGTGTGGCCACCCGTTGCTGGTGGATGCCGAAAACTGGATGGCCCATCGCGGTGCCGCCCAGGTGATCCTTAATATCTTCCGTCACTCGCGCACGCCGGGTAACTACGTGATTCTCTCCGGTGACGTGCATTATTCGTTCGTCTACGAAGTGCTGATCCGCCATCGCAACGCCGGCCCCCGGATCTGGCAGATCACCAGCAGCGGCATCAAGAACGAATTTCCGCCACGCCTGCTGGAGTGGTTCGACCGCCTCAACCGTTGGCTGTACTCCCCTCGCTCGCCCCTCAACTGGTTCACCCGTCGCCGCACCATGCAGGTGGTGCCGCATATTCCTGAGCACGCCGAGGCTGGTGAGCGGTTATGGAACTCGGCGGGGGTTGGCCAGGTGTTTTTCAACGAGCAGGGTCAACCGGTGGCGATTTACCAACACAACGCAGATGGGAAGGCTCGGACGAAAATGGTAGCACCGAAGTAATAGCTCATTGCCACCCACCTAAAGCAGCACCACCGTCCTATTCAAAGCACCCAAGCCACGTTGTACAGTAGCGCCAGCCACGGAGTATCGGCGTCAAATATGAGCAGGCCTTAAGCGCCTGCCACCGGCAAGGAGCAGGCAAATGGACGATATTTCCGGCAATAGCCCGTTGATGGATGATTTTTCCCACCTCAACGCGGACATGTTGCACACCATTCTGGAGTTGGTCAGCGACGGAATCTGGGATTGGAACGCCAACACGGGGTTCGTCTACCGCAGCCCTGGGTGGTACGAGATGCTGGGCTACCCGCGCCACTCCCTGGAAAACACCGTGTTTACCTGGGAGAGCGTGATCCACCCAGAGGATTACCCCCAGGTGATGACGATCTTTGATAACTACATCACTCGTCGCGCGCCCCACTACCAAATCGAATACCGATGCCGCAAACAAGATGGTAGTTACCTGTGGATCGAAGACCGTGGTTATGTGATTTCGCGCAATGCCGACGGCTCGGTGGCGCGAATGGTCGGTGCGCACCGCGATATCGACCTGCGCAAAAACTCCATTGAGCAACTAGAGCGGCGTAATCAATCCCTGGAGGCCCTGGTCACCGAGCGCACGCGCGAGTTGTCACGGGTCAACCAACAACTGCAATTGCAGTTGGATGAAAACCGCTCCCTGGCGGAACGAGACGCCCTGACCCTGGTCGCCAACCGTTATCGCCTGGAAAAGGTGTTGCTGGAAGAATCCGACCGCGCACAGCGTTTCCGCCTGCCGCTGGCACTGATCGCGGTGGATATCGATGACTTTAAGCCGATCAACGACCTTCACGGTCACAGCGTGGGCGACCAGACCCTGGTGCGAGTGGTGGAGTGCCTGGAAAACTGCGTGCGCGAAGGCGATCTGCTGGCTCGCTGGGGCGGGGATGAGTTCATGGTGATCCTGCCGGAAAGCTCACTGGAAACGGCGAAGGCCGTGGCCGAGAGCGTGCGCCAGAAACTCAAGGACATGCCACTGGGAGGGGCTTTGAACGTGACCCTGAGCCTGGGCGTGGCCGAACGCCAATTGGGTGAATCCCCCGCTGCCTTGATGGCGCGCGCCGATCAAGCGTTGTATCGCGCCAAGGCGGCGGGGAAGGATGGGGTTTCAGAATAAGTGCTGGGTTACCGCACCGGTGGCGCGTACTGGATACCGCCGTTGTTCCACAGGGCATTGAGCCCGCGCTTGATCTTCAGCACGCTGCCTTGGCCGATATTGCGCTCGAACACTTCGTCATAGTTGCCCACCTGCTTGACGATCTGCACCACCCAGTCCTTGCGCAGTTTCAGGTCCTTGCCGTACTCGCCGTCGGCGCCCAGCAGTCGCGCAACGTCAGGGTTGGTGGTGGTCTTGGCCTGCTCTTCGACGTTCTGTGAGGTGATGCCCATTTCCTCGGCGTTAAGCATGGCGAACAGGGTCCATTTGACGATGCTGAACCACTCGTCATCGCCTTTGCGCACCAGCGGTCCCAAGGGTTCCTTGGAGATCACTTCCGGCAAGACTACGAACTCATCCGGGTGGGCCATTTTGATGCGCTGTGCGTACAGTCCCGACTGGTCGGTGGTCAGCACATCGCAGCGCCCGGACTCCAAGCCTTTGGCGCTTTCGTCGGCAGTGTCGAAGGTAATCGGCGTGTACTTCATGCCGTTGGTACGAAAGTAATCGGAAACGTTGAGTTCAGTGGTGGTGCCGGCCTGTATGCACACGGTCGCACCGTCCAGTTGCTTGGCGCCGGTCACTCCCAGCTTGTTGTTCACCAGGAAGCCAATGCCGTCGTAATAGGTCACACCGGTGAACACCAGGCCCATGCCCGAGTCACGGGAACTGGTCCAGGTGGTGTTGCGTGAGATCACGTCAACCTCACCCGACTGCAACGCAGTGAAACGCTCCTTGGCAGTCAACTGGCTGAACTTCACTTTCGACGCGTCGCCGAACACGGCGGCGGCCACCGCATGGCACACATCCACATCGATGCCGGTCATCTTGCCTTTGCTGTCCGGTACACCAAAGCCTGGCAACCCATCGCTGACGCCACACTGGATAAAACCCTTTTTCTGAATCGCATCCAGCGTCGCGCCCGCGTGCGCGGTGCCGGCCAAGCCCAAGACGGCGGTGGCGCTGAGTGCGGCCAAGGTGGTTTTCAATCGGTTCATGCAAGGCGCTCCCTGTCATTCCTTATTATTCGGCGCTGCACAGCCCGCGCCGGTTTATAGTGCTGCCCGGCAGTATCCACGGCTTTACCGCACTGCCACAAACGACCTTTAGGCAATGGCTCCTTCCGATTTGGAATGAACTGCATGATTTCAAAACGCTTGACCCCTTCGATGACCGCCCTGCAATGCTTCGAAGCCGCCGCCCGCCACTTGAGTTTCACCCGCGCCGCCGAAGAGCTGCACCTGACCCAAAGCGCGGTGAGCAAACAGGTGGCGCAATTGGAAGAGATGCTGTGCCACAACCTGTTCGAACGGGTGCGCCAGCGCTTGTACCTGTCGCCGGCGGGCTCGCTGTACCTCACGGAGGTGCACAAGATCCTCACCCAAGTGGACATCTCCAGCCGCTACATCCTCACTTACGGTGGCGAGACCGAAGTGCTGCGCATCGCCACCCAGCCGACCTTCGGTGACCGTTGGCTGGTGCCCAAGCTCAAGGATTTTGCGGCCCTGCACCCGAACATCCACTTGGATGTGCGCAACGAACTGGAACCGTTCGATGTGCTGCAGGCCAAGGCCGACATCGCGTTTTTCTTTGGCCAGGGCTCATGGCCGGGGGCGACGTGCATCGAGCTGTTTCGCGAGGCCGTGGTGCCGGTATGTGCACCAGGCTTTGTCGCCGAGGGCCGCGATGCCTCGTCCCGCCACACGTTGCTGCAATGCACCTCGCGCCCTGAGGCCTGGCACGAATGGTTCCTGGAACAGGGCCTGCATTCGCAGAACAGCTACCACGGGCCGCGTTTCGACACGTTCTACATGTGTATCCGCGCGGCGCAATCGGGTTATGGCGTGGCGTTGGTCCCGCAGTATTTGGTGGCTGAGGAGCTGGCCAACGGCAGCTTGATGATCCCATGGGACTACACGATGCCCAGCGACGGCGCGCACTTTATCGCCCATGCCGAGCATGCCGGCGAGATACCCAAAGTGAAGGCCTTCCTGAGCTGGATGACTGACTATCTGGGCGCACATCCCGACTTTTAATAATGACCCGGCGACTTTATTTCGTTTGCGACAGGGCCCGGCACACGGCTTAGATAAAAAGACGCCCGTCACTGCGAGTCCAGGATTCATGAGCCACGAAACCATCAGCCAATCGATTTCCATCGTTCACCCCATCAGCCTCAGCCACGGTAAAAACGCCGAGGTCTGGGACACCACGGGCAAACGCTACATCGATTTTGTCGGCGGCATCGGCGTGCTCAACCTTGGGCATTGCCACCCAGGTGTGGTCGAGGCGATTCGCGATCAAGCCACCAAGCTCACCCACTACGCCTTCAACGCCGCCCCCCACGCGCCATACATCGAACTGATGGAGCGCCTGAGCGCGTTCATCCCGGTGACGTACCCGGTCAGTGGCATGCTCACCAACAGCGGCGCGGAAGCGGCGGAAAACGCCTTGAAAATCGTACGCGGCGCCACGGGCCGCACGGCCGTGATCGCCTTCGACGGCGCGTTCCACGGTCGCACCCTGGCCACCCTGAACCTCAACGGCAAGGTTGCACCCTACAAGCAAAAAATTGGTGTACTGCCGGGGCCGGTGTATCACCTGCCCTACCCCAGCGCCGATAACGGCGTGACCTGTGCCGAAGCGTTGAAAGCCATGGACCGCCTGTTCAGCGTGGAAATCGACGTTGAAGACGTGGCCTGTTTCATCATCGAACCGGTGCAGGGCGAAGGTGGTTTCCTGGCCCTGGATATCGAGTTCGCAAAGGCACTGCGGCGTTTGTGCGACGAAAAAAACATCCTGTTGATTGCCGACGAAATTCAATCAGGCTTCGGCCGTACCGGCCAACGCTTTGCCTTCTCACGCCTGGGCATTGAGCCGGACTTGATCCTGTTGGGCAAAAGCATCGCCGGTGGCGTGCCGCTGGGTGCGGTGGTCGGGCGTAAGGCACTGCTCGACAACCTGCCCAAAGGCGGCCTGGGCGGCACGTACTCCGGCAATCCCATCGCCTGCGCGGCGGCATTGGCCACGCTGGACGCGATGACCGATGAACACTTAAAAACCTGGGGCTCGCAGCAGGAAGAAGCCATTGTCAGCCGGTATCAAGCCTGGCGCACCCAAGGGCTTTCACCCTACCTCGGCCGTCTTACGGGTGTCGGAGCCATGCGCGGCATCGAGTTGGCGAATGCCGACGGCACACCGGCAGCCAAGCAACTGACCCAACTGCTAAGCCTGGCGAGGGACGCCGGCTTGCTGCTGATGCCCAGCGGCAAGTCGCGCCATATCATTCGCCTGCTGGCACCGCTGACCATTGAGCCGGCGGTGCTGGAGGAAGGCCTCGATATTCTCGAAACCTGCCTCAAGCAGCTGAGCTAGTAACGCGCATCCACGGGTTTACCGCCGTTCGGCCAGTCCTTGACCTTGTCGGGGAAGTCCGGGCGCGGTTGGCCCGAGAAATACGCCGCCACGTCCACCGCTTCCTGGTCGGACAAACCGCCCTGGCCCAACGGGAATTTCTCGTGAAAGCCAATCGGCATGTTGCGTTTGACGAACGCCGCCGCCGTATACGTGCGGGCCATGCCAGCGCCAATATTGAACGACTGCTCGCCCCACAGCGGCGGGTAGATCAGTTCGCCGTCTGCCCGCGCCAGGCCCTGGCCATTGTCGCCATGGCACACCGCGCATTGCTTGGCGTAGACCTGCTTGCCATTGACCAGGTCCGGCTTGATCGCCGGGTCGACCTTGCCCACGCCACGCCCGGCGACCTTGTCTTCGGGGCGGGTGTTGTTTTTCATCCAGTCGAAGTACGCGACCATCGCCTGCATGTCCACTGACTGCGGTGGCAGCGGCGTTCCATTCATCGAGCGACGGAAGCAGCCGTTGATGCGCTCTTCCAATGTCACCACCTTGCCCGCACGCGGCGCATAGCTGGGGAAAAACGCCGAGACGCCCACGAACGGCGAGCCGTCCGCCACAGTGCCAGCGTTGAGATGGCAACTGGTGCAGTTAAGCGCGTTGCCGACGTTGTTGGGCAGCAGTGCCTTAGTCTGCAAGTGAAGGCGCATACCGCGAACCACTTGCTCGGCATTCGGTGCGGCGAGCAGATCGGCCAGGCGCGGGGTTTCAAAGGCTGACGAATCGGTGGTGACCGGGTTGAGCTGGTCGCGCAGCTTTTTTACCTGGGCTGCGCTGATGGGCGTGCCTTCATTGCCCCAGCGTGTGCGCACGAAGCTGAGGATTTCAGCGATTTCCTGATCTTGTAGCCGGGCGAAACCGGGCATGGTGTAGACCCGTGGGTGAGCGGCCGTTTGCGCGGTTTCCCAGCCGGTGAGGGTGATGTGCAGCAGCGACGTCGGGTTGCTTGAAACAATGCCCGGGTTCCCGGCCAGCGGCGGAAACAGCCCCCTTACGCCAGCGCCATCGCTGCGGTGACAGTCGCTGCAAAACTGCATGTAACCCAGCCCGCCACGGCTGGTGAATAAATCGGCAGGCGGCTCGGCGGGGGCATGGGCCACGGAGGGCATCGGCAAATCGTCTTTACCCGGCGGCAGGGACTTGAGGTAACTGGCGATGGCCGTGAGGTCGTAGTCACTGAAATGCTGGGTGCTGTGGTGAATCACATCGGCCATGTTGCCGGCGACCGTGGCAAAGCGGTTTTGCCCGGTCTTGAGCAGTTGCACGGTGTCTTCCACCGTCCACAGGTTGCGCAGGCTCAGGGCACGCCAGTGTTCGACGGTTTCGCCGGCCAGGTAATGCCGGCCGCTGCGGCCTTCATCACTCATGGCTTTTTCCTGGAACGCGAGGCCCCGTGGGGTATGGCAGGAACCGCAATGGCCGAGGCCCTGGACCAAGTAGGCGCCACGGTTAAGTTGTTCGTCACGGGCCGGGTCTGGTTTGAAGGGTTGCTTATCGAGGAAGGCAAAGTTCCACAACGCCAGGCCCCAACGCTGGTTGAAGGGGAAGCCCATGTCGGCGTCGAGGTTAGCCTTTTGCACCGGCTCTACGCCTTGCATCAGGTAGGCATACAACGCGCGCATGTCCGCTTCGCTCATCTTGGCGTAGGACGGGTACGGCATCGCCGGGTACAGGTTCATACCGCTCGGCGTCACCCCTTCGCGCATGACCCGGTCGAATTGTTCAAAGCTGTAGTTGCCGATGCCGGTGTCACGGTCCGGTGTGATGTTGCTCGAAAAAATCGTACCCATCGGCGTGCTCAGCTCCAGCCCGCCGGCCATCACTTGTCCTTGCTTGGCGGTGTGACAGGCGATGCAGTCGCCCAATTGCGCGACGTACTTGCCTTGTTCAATGAGTGAGGTGTCGGGGGAGTTGGCGTGCAGGGGTAGCGCCAGACACAGCGTCGCCCCCAGCAAGGCCAGGCGTGCAAGAGAAAGCGCCATCGCATTAATCCTTTAATCACCTGGCGTGGGGTGGTCCCCTCGGCGCAGGTCAGTGGTTGTTCTTATGTGTTCATCAGGCCTGGGTGTTGTAACGGATTTTTCGGCGAGCGGTTTTGATGTGGGTCAGGGGCAAATCGAAGTACAGCGTCGTAACCACAACCGTTGATAAGATGCCTCTTGAAGACATGTACGTATTTCTGTACGTTCTCTCCATCGAATCAGGAGCCCCACCATGGAAACTATCAACTACACAAATGCTCGTGCTCATCTGTCCGAAACGATGGACCGAGTTAACGAAGACCACATCCCTCTCCTGCTGACCCGACAGAAAGGTGAGCCGGTGGTGATGATCTCGTTATCCGAGTTCAATGCGCTGGAAGAGACGGCCTATTTGCTGCGCTCGCCTAAAAACGCAGAGCGCCTGATCAACTCAATCAACAGCCTGCGAGGCGGTAAAGCCAAACCAAGGCGGTTGATTGAAGAATGAAAATACTCTTTACCCCTGAAGGCTGGGACGACTATCTCTGGTTTCAACAGAACGATAAGGCAGGGCTCAAACGCATCAACCTCCTGATCAAGGCAATCCAACGAGACCCGTTCGACGGTGTCGGAAAACCCGAGCCCCTCAAACACAACCTCAGTGGTTTTTGGTCCCGGAGGATCACTTCAGAGCATCGTTTGGTCTATGGAATAGAAGACGATGAGGTTCAGATACTTATGTGCCGCTATCACTACTGACCACCTAATGCGCCTTACCTGAAAATAGCCCTGTATTTCTGCAAGGAAGCGTTCAATGCTCGACATCCTCCAAGGCACGCCCCTGTGGGTCTACGCCGCCTATCTGTGGATTTGCTACTACGGTATCAAGGCCTGCCTGGGGGGGCGCGAGAACCGCCGCTCGTTGATGATCCTGCCGGTGGTGCTGGTGGTGTGGTCACTGATTTCGCTGGTGCCTTCACTGCTGTCGAGCAGCGCCTGGGTCGGCGGCGCACTGGCCGGCAGCGTGGTGGGGATCTTGCTGTTCAACGCCAAGGGAGCCCAGCTCGACGCCAATGGCGAAACCCTGGTGCTGCCGGGCACTTGGAAGACCCTGCTGATCTCGCAGCTGTTCTTCGCGGTGAAGTATTACTTCGGCTTTCAGCAGGCCGTGCATCCTTTGCTGTTAAGCACGCCATCGATGTTGATGGCCATCGGCGCGGTTTCGGGGTTTACCGTAGGTCTGTTTTGCGGGCGCGCAGCCCGGCTGCAGCGCGCGCTGAATGCCTTGCGTCGCGATAAGGGCATTGTGCTGCCTTGACCTGATCCCCCTCCCCCCTGAAAATGCCCGACGCTTTTTTGTCCCCGTTTACTGAAGTGAAATTTCAATGTCCGATTCCCACCACGAAGAATCCGTAGTCGCCTTGCACTCCAAAGCTGAATACGAAAACGCCATCAATCTTTCACAGCATCTGCCAGCGGCCAAGATCATCAGCGAGATGGTGCTGGACGCGTTCCACACCTCCAAGGAAAGCGACCAGATCCGCGAACTGCGCGTCGCCATTCGCCAGGCCCACGACGCCTTCGACGACGACAAGGCGTACGACCTGATGGGCCAGCTCAAGCAACTCAAAGACGCCGAGGCGGCTGACAACGCCGCCCTGGAAAACCTGAGCAGCCAGTTTTCCATCAGCCGCATCCTGTCCAGCTTCAAGGACGACCCTGAGTTCCAGGAACTGGTCTACGGCCTGGCCCTGAAGGTGCTGAACCAAAGCCACCAGGCCATCAGCAACCCAAGCTCGGGCAAGAGCAAGGCCGCACGCCCCAAGAAAGAAGCCGAAGTGTTTGTGATCAGCAAGGACGGCATCAGTGTCACCCTGCCGCTGCGCACGCCGCGTTCCAAGCTGAACGTTGACCGCGAGGCATTTGAGTTCCTCGGTTTCGCCTTTGTGGGTGAAGGCGATGAGGCCGAGCTGGAAGTGGAAAGCTTTGTGGATAACTCGGGCACCGAACAGCCGTTGAGCCGCAAGAGTGTGATCACTGCACTGCAGCAGCAAAGCGCGTTCGAGGGGTACAGCATCGTTCAGCAGTAACCTGGATCCCGCCCCAAAAAAAGCCCCGCTCTTCTCTCGAAGGCGGGGCTTTTTCACAGCGGTGACACTCAGTGAGCGTAGGTCAGCAACAGCTCTTTCGGCACTTGGAAATCCAGGGACATCATCACGCTGAGCGCGGTGATGGTGAAGATCGAGAACACGAACAGCTTGCGCGCCCAGACGGTGTCATCCACCGCCTTGTAGCCCGTCCAGGCCATGTACAACCAGTACATGCCCATGGCGGCGGCGACGGCGAGATAGCTCATGCCGGCGTAGCCACTGAAGGTCAACATCAAGGTCGCCACGAGGAAGGCCAGGATGTACAGCAGGATGTGTTTCTTGGCCACCTGGATGCCACGCTTGACCGGCAGAACCGGAATCGAGGCAGCCAGGTAGTCATTGAAGCGAAAGATCGCAATGGCGTAGGAATGCGGCATCTGCCACAGGCTGAACATCACCAGTAGCGTCAGCGCGGCCATGTCGAAGCTATTGGTTACAGCCACATAACCAATCACCGGCGGCATCGCCCCCGACAGACTGCCCACCAGCGTGCCGTGAACCGACTTGCGCTTGAGGTACAGGCTGTAGAGACCGACGTAGATGACAAACCCGATCACGGCGAACAGCGCCGCCAGCGGGTTGGCCACCTTGTACAACAACGCCACACCGGCAACACCGAGGACGGTCGCGTAGACCAGTGCCAGTTTCAGGGAGATAAGGCCCTGGACCAGCACGCGGTTCTTGGTGC
This sequence comes from Pseudomonas cremoris, assembly GCF_014230465.1. The sequence goes on along the minus strand of NZ_JAAXCY010000018.1, from coordinate 85,106 downwards.
GCTCCATCTTGATATCGATGTCACGGTCGATGCAGTTGTTGAACACACATCCGGAAGCTACCACCAGGGACGTGCCGATCATCGCAGCCAGGAAGATGGCCAGATCGACATGCCCCTTGGAGGCCAGGAAGAAGCCGCCTGCCACAGAAAGCACGTTACCGAAAATGATCCCCGGTTTGGTGATTTGGATAAAGTGCTTAAGCGACATCGGGTCTTACCTCACTTCGCCATCATGAACGTATGGATGCTGAACATGATCCATATCGACAGGCCAACCAGCAGCAGGATTACGAGGCCTGCGAACACAAACGCAATCACGTTATCGCGCTGCTCTTTCGAGCGATCCAGGTGCAGGAAGTACACCAGGTGAACCAGAACCTGAATCACCGCGAATGCCAGCACGATCATCAAGGTGATCGACTTTGGCAGGGTCGGGTACATCACCAGACCAAACGGGATGAGCGTCAGGATTACCGACAGGATGAAGCCGATGGCGTACGACTTAACGCTGCCGTGGCTCGCATCATGGCTGTCATGGTCATGGGAGTGTGCATTAGCCATTACAGAGTCCCCATCAGGTAAACAACGGTGAAGACGCAGATCCAGACCACGTCCAGGAAGTGCCAGAACAGGCTCAGGCAGCTCAGGCGAGTCTTGTTGGTGTTGGTCAGGCCGTGTTTATTGACCTGATACATCATCACCGCCATCCACAGCAGACCGGCAGTTACGTGCAGACCGTGGGTGCCTACCAGCGTGAAGAACGCAGACAGGAAGCCGGAACGGTGCGGGCCGTAGCCTTCGGAGATCAGCAGGTGGAACTCGTTGATCTCCATGCCGATGAAGCCCAGGCCGAACAGGAAGGTCAGTGCCAACCAGCTCAGTACGCCCTTCTTGTTGCCCTTGTAGAAGGCCAACATGGCGAAGCCGTAGGTGATCGAACTGAACAACAGCAAGGCGGTTTCGCCGAGCACGTAAGGCAGTTCGAAGATGTCGTGGCCCGACGGGCCACCCGCTACGTTGTTTACCAGTACCGCGTACACCGCGAAGATCGACGCAAACAAGATGCAGTCGGTCATCAGGTAGAGCCAGAAACCGAAAACGGTCATCGGCCCCGAGTCGTGGTGATGGTCATCGTGCCCATGGTCATCGACATGGGCGTGTCCAGCATTGGTCACTAAGTTCGACATGGTTTAAGCCTGTTCCAACGAGGTTTCTACACGGTTGGCCGGGATTTTCTTCTCGGCGACCAGGCGAGCGTGCTGCTCGGCTTCGATGCGCTCGATCGTTTCGACCGGGACCATATAGCCTTGATCATCACGTGCTGCGTGGACAATGAAGTAGCCGATGGTGCCCACCAGGCTAACGATTGCCAGCCACCAGATGTGCCAGATCATCGCGAAACCGAACACGGTCAACAGCGCGCCCATCACCACGCCAGTGGCGGTGTTGTTCGGCATGTGGATCGGTTCATATTTAACCGGCTTCTGGTACGCAGTACCGTCTTCCTTGGCTTCGGTGAACGCATCAATGGTGTTCGCAGTAGGGATCACGGCGAAGTTGTAGAACGGAGGTGGCGACGAAGTCGACCATTCCAGGGTGTGGCCATTCCATGGGTCGCCGGAGTCGCAAGCGTTCTGCTTACGGTCACGGATACTCACGTACAGCTGGATCAACTGGCAGGCGATACCCACAGCGATCATTACCGCACCGAACATGGCAACGTACAGGTAAGGCACCCACTCAGGGTTGGTAGTAGCGTTCAGACGACGAGTCATGCCCATGAAGCCCAGTGCATAGAGCGGCATGAACGCGACGAAGAAGCCCGAGATCCAGAACCAGAATGCAGCCTTGCCCCAACCTTCGTGCAGCTTGAAGCCGAACGCTTTAGGGAAGTAGAAGCTGAAACCAGCGATGTAACCGAATACAGCACCACCGATGATCACGTTGTGGAAGTGAGCGATCACGAACAGGCTGTTGTGCAGTACGAAGTCAGCACCCGGAATGGCCAGCAGTACGCCGGTCATGCCGCCGATGGCGAAGGTCACCATGAAGCCCAGGGTCCACAGAACCTGGCTGGTGATACGCAGACGGCCGTGGTAGATGGTGAATAGCCAGTTGAATAGCTTCACCCCCGTCGGGATGGAAATCAGCATCGTCGCCAGGCCGAAGAAGGCGTTGACGCTGGCCCCCGAACCCATGGTGAAGAAGTGGTGCAGCCAAACCATGAAGCCCAGTACAGAGATCGCGCCCGATGCGTAAACCATCGAGTGGTGACCGAACAGACGCTTGCCGGTAAAGGTCGAGATCACTTCGGAGAAGATACCGAACGCTGGCAGGATCAGGATGTACACCTCAGGGTGACCCCATGCCCAGAACAGGTTCACGTACATCATTGGATTGCCACCAAGCTCGTTGGTGAAAATGTGGAAATCCAGGTAACGGTCAAGCGACAGCAGCGCCATGGTAGCGGCCAGGATCGGGAACGAAGCCACGATCAGGACGTTTGCCCAGGTGCAGGTCCAGGTGAAGATCGGCATGTCCATCAGTTTCATGCCAGGGGCGCGCATTTTCAGGACGGTGGCCAGGAAGTTGACCCCCGTCAGCGTCGTCCCTAGTCCTGATAACTGTAGCGCCCAGATGTAGTAGTCCACACCCACGCCAGGGCTGTACTGAATGCCCGACAACGGCGGATACGCAACCCAACCGGTCTTGGCGAATTCGCCGACACCCAGGGAAACGTTGATCAGCACCACGCCGGAGACCAGCAGCCAGAAGCTCAGGGAGTTCAGGAACGGGTAGGCAACGTCACGGGCACCAATCTGCAGCGGCAAGGCAAGGTTCATCAGGCCGGTGAAGAAAGGCATCGCCATGAAGATGATCATGATCACACCGTGAGCGGTGAAGATCTGGTCATAGTGTTCAGGCGGCAGGTAGCCAGGCGAACCCTCGGTGGCCATGGCCAACTGGGTACGCATCATGATGGCGTCGGCAAAACCACGCAGCAGCATGACCATGGCAACGATGACGTACATGACACCGATTTTCTTGTGGTCGACAGACGTCAGCCACTCGGTCCACAGGTAAGTCCACTTCTTGAAGTACGTGATTGCCGCAAACAGGCCCAGACCACCCAGCGCGATCATGGCGATGGTCACCATTACGATCGGCTCGTGGAACGGGACCGCATCCCAACTTAATTTACCAAACATCGTTTACTCCTCTGCCCCAGCAGTTGAATGCGAGCCCGTGTCAGAACCTTCAACCGCGGCCACTTCTTTCTTCTCGTGCTTGACCGGCTTGCCTGGCTTCATACCTTCGTACTTGTCGACGATTTTCTGAAACAGGTCCGGCTCGTACGTGGAGTACAGGGCGACTGGGTTGTTCTGGCTTGGTTTGGTCAGGGCGTCGTATTCAGCTTGATCAAGCTGTTTAGGTGCGGCCTTGACTTCGGCTACCCAGGCGTTGAAATCTTCCTGGCTCGTCGAGATCGCTTTGAATTTCATGCCGGTGAAGCCAGCGCCGCTGTAGTTAGCGGAGATGCCTTCCATTTCAGCTTTTTCGTTGGCGATCAGGTGCAGGCGAGTCTGCATGCCTGCCATCGCGTAGATCTGGCCGCCCAGAGCAGGGATGAAGAACGAGTTCATCACAGCGTCGGAGGTGATCCGGAAGTTAAGCGGGGTGTTCTCCGGGAACTGGATCTCGTTGACAGTGGCGATACCCAGGTCCGGGTAGATGAACAGCCACTTCCAGTCCAGCGCGACCACTTCGATGTTGATCGGCTTGACGTCGGATTCCAGCGGACGGTAAGGGTCCAGCTCGTGGGTCGACTTATAGGTGATGTAACCCAAGGCGATGATGATGAGAACCGGGACCAGCCACACCGCGATTTCGATCTTGGTGGAGTGCGACCACTTCGGCGCGTAGGTCGCGCTGGTGTTCGACGCACGGTATTTCCAGGCGAAGGCGAAGGTCATGATGATCACAGGCACCACAACCAACAGCATCAGCAGGGTGGCGGTGATGATCAGGTTTCGTTGATCCAGACCGATCTGTCCTTTCGGGTCCATCAAGGTCCACTTGCAGCCTCCAAGCATTAACATCATGCCAAGCAGCGGCAAAAAGCCTAGTAATCGGGGGTACCTGTTTTTACTCATCTCACGACCTCTAAAGCAGCTTGCGCAATGCAGTTGGGTTTTGATCGCCAACACTTCACCCTGCCAAGGGTTGGCATTTCTCTTCGATTGAATAAGAGCCTGCCCGTCACGCCATAACTGTACGTTTCACGGACCTGCGGTGAGTTCTTATTCGATTTCGTGGTTAAAGGCCTTGTTACAGACCAATTCCATTTGGTGCGGGTAGTTGAAAGGCTGCCGGAACCTTGGGGTCGCACAGAGCCATCCATCTGCCCCTCGACCGCTCCAGTGCTCAAATATTGAACAGCACCGGACATTCAGTGCGGGCGATTGTAGTTAGCTAGCGATGTATAAACCATGTCTTATAAAGAAATAATTTTTATCGATTACAGCAATAATCCTTCACCATTATTGCAAGGGTTCGCGATCTTATCGCGTTCGATTCTCAACAAAAACCACAAAAATTGCCGTGTTATTGGGCAACCCACCCCATCCCTTACGCGCTGTAAGGGCATGCAAAACCGTTGCAACCCCCCATAAAACAAGGCATTCGGACATCACCGAATGACTCACGTGGCGCACGCCTTGTGGCGGCGTGTAAACGACGAACTGACAGCACAATTTACCCTTGCGATGCAAATTTAAGCGCCGGTTTATCGGGTCAGAAGCGTCCTGCGGCAACCTCCGTGTGACAACATGTCGCACATTGCGCACACCTGAAATTGTCCTGCGTCACGCTCCGTTCACAAATCCCCGCAAGCAAAAAAACGCCCCGGCCTTCCCTCAAGAAGGACCGGGGCGTTTTGGAGGCAGCGACTCAAGTGTTGCGTTGGCGATTGCGATAGATGCCCAGCGGCACCAGGATCACCGTCAGCACGAACGCCACCAGCGCCCATTGCGCCAAGGACAGGCCCAGCACCGGCGGGTAAGGCGTGCTGCAGAAGCCATCGACCTGGAAGCCCAGCGGGAACACTTTGGCCAGTGGCAGTTCATCGACAATCGGTTGCAGCACATCGACGCCGCAACTGACCTCTGGGAAGAACTGGGTGTACACATGGTGACCAGCTGCCGCCACACCGCCGAGGGCACTGAGTATCACCAGCCCTTCAAAAAACGTGAGGGCACCCTTGGTGCGCATGGCTGCGCCGATGAACGCGAAGATCGCGATCAACAGCAAGGCGTAACGCTGCAGGATGCACAGCGGGCAAGGTGCCTCGCCCAGTACCACCTGCATATAAAGTGCACCGCCGATCAGCGCCAGGCAGATGATGCCCAGCAACACCAGAAAGCGCCGCTCCCTGCCTAAACGCAATTCGTCACTCATCTTAAGTTTCCCTTTGTCTGGTCGAGCCAATGGCCGCAAGTTTACACACAGAGAGTGGTTTAAACAGAGGGGGGTTAACGGCAGATTAATCAGAAGGAACACAGAGCCAAATGTCGCACCGCCGCTCCCACATTTTTGACCGCGTTACTCCAGCGCCGCAGCCGGCCCAAAGAACTCATACCGGCTTTGCTTCTCCGGTACACCCAACGCCTTGAGGTGGCGCTTGATCGCCGCCATGAAACCTTTAGGCCCCAGGAAGTACGCGTCCACATCCCGCTGCTCCGGCAACCACGCCGCCAGTTGCTCCTGGTTCAGCAGGCCGACCTTGTCCGCCGCCGGGCTCACGCCATCGTCCTCGGCGTAGCAATAAAAACGCTTGAGCTGCGGATGCTGCGCCGCCAAGCCATCGACCCAGTCACGGAACGCATGCACCCCGCCGTTGCGCGCGCAGTGGATGAAGTGCACCGGGCGCTGGGTGGCCAGGGCCGCTTCCAGCATCGGCAAGGTTGGGGTGATGCCCACGCCGCCGCTGATCAGCACCAGGGGCTTGTCGCTGGCGGCCAGGGTGAACTCACCGGAGGGCGGGAACAGGTCGATGGTTGCGCCGACAGGCACCTGATCATGCAGGTAGTTGGACACCCGCCCACCCGCCTCACGCTTGACGCTGATGCGGTACAGGCCCGAATCGCTCAGGGCCGACAGCGAGTAGTTGCGGCGCACTTCCTCGCCATCCAGCACCAGTTTCATGCCGATGTATTGGCCTGGGGCTGCGGCCAGGATCGGGCCGTTATCCACCGGGGCAAAGTAGAAGGAGATGATTTCGTCGCTCTCCTCCACACGCTTGACCAGCAGAAACGGCCTCGCACCACGCCAGCCACCCGGCGCCTGGGCTTTCTCGTCGTAAATCGCCGCTTCAGCGCCGATCAGGATATCCGCCAATTGGCCATAGGCCGCCCCCCAGGCACTCATCACCTCAGGGGTGGCGATCTCATCGCCCAGCACTTCGGAAATGGCCCGCAGCAGGCACGCGCCCACGATCGGGTAATGCTCCGGCAAGATCTGCAGGGCCACGTGCTTGTTGATGATCTTGGCCACCAAGTCGCCCAGTTGGTCTAACTGGTCGATGTGCCGTGCGTACATCAACACGCCATTGGCCAAGGCACGGGGCTGGTCGCCGCTGGCCTGGTGAGCCTGGTTGAACAACGGGCGAACTTCTGGGTACTCGGAGAGCATCATGCGGTAGAAATGGGTGATCAGCGCTTCGCCGCCGCTTTCCAGCAGGGGCACAGTGGATTTGACGATGGCACGGTCTTGGGCACTAAGCATGGCAGACTCCTGGGTCTTTTGACTGATTACCCTTGCTTACTCAGTATTCGTGCCAACTTATAAATCGTTATTTTTCAATGACTTAAAATCAATGTAGTCAGTATGACTTCCTACGCCGTATAGTCATAAGGACTACAAGGAGTCATTATGACTGCGCAATCGCTGCTCACCACCCTGCTGCCCCTGGTCGCCGACCTGTCCCGCGAACTGCCTGAAGGCGAGCGCTACCGCCGCCTGCTGCAAGCCATGCGCGCCCTGCTGCCGTGCGATGCCGCCGCCCTGCTGCGCCTGGACGGTGAATGGCTGGTGCCGCTGGCGGTGGACGGCCTGAGCCCAGACACTCTGGGCAGGCGCTTCAAGGTCAGTGAGCACCCACGCTTTGCGGTGCTGCTGAGCAGCCCTGGTCCGACGCGCTTCGACAGTGACAGCGAACTGCCCGATCCCTATGACGGCCTGGTCGATGGCTTGCATGGGCATCTGGAAGTCCACGATTGCATGGGCTGCCCGCTGTTCGTCGACGATCAGCCCTGGGGGCTGTTGACCCTCGACGCCCTCGACACTGAGCGCTTCGAACGCGTCGAGCTGGACGCCCTGCAAGCCTTCGCCAGCCTCGCCGCGGCCACCGTCAACGTGGCCGAACGTATCGAGCGCCTGACCCTGCGCGCCGAAATCTACCGCGAGGCCAGCGGCCAGCAACACAAGGAAATGATCGGCCAGAGCAAGGCGCACAAGCACCTGGTGGAAGAGATCAAGCTGGTGGGCGGCAGCGACCTTACCGTGCTGATCACCGGCGAAACCGGGGTCGGCAAGGAGCTGGTGGCCCAGGCGATCCACGCTGCCTCAACGCGAGCCGACAAACCGCTGATCAGCCTCAACTGTGCCGCCCTGCCGGAAACCCTGGTGGAAAGCGAGCTGTTCGGCCATGTGCGCGGCGCCTTCACCGGCGCGCTGAACGAGCGGCGCGGCAAGTTCGAGCTAGCCAATGGCGGCACGCTGTTCCTCGATGAAGTGGGCGAGCTGTCCCTGTCCGTACAGGCCAAGCTGCTGCGGGTATTGCAAAGTGGCCAGTTGCAGCGCCTGGGTTCGGACAAGGAACACCACGTGGATGTGCGCCTGATCGCCGCCACCAACCGCGACCTGGCTGACGAAGTGCGCAACGGCCGCTACCGCGCCGACTTCTACCACCGCCTCAGCGTCTACCCGCTGCAAGTGCCAGCCCTGCGCGAGCGCGGGCGGGATGTGCTGCTGCTGGCCGGCTTCTTCCTCGAACAGAACCGCTCACGCATGGGCCTGGGCAGCTTGCGCTTGACCGCCGATGCGCAGGCGGCGCTGTTGGCCTACAACTGGCCGGGCAATGTGCGCGAATTGGAACACCTGATCGGCCGCAGTGCGCTGAAAGCCTTGGGTAACTGCCGCGAGCGGCCGAAGATTCTCAGCCTGAGTGCCCAGGACCTGGACTTGCCGGACGTTAGCGCGCCCGCCATCGAAGCACCGACCGAGGTGATCCCCGTCGTCACCGGCGACCTGCGCCAGGCCACCGAGCACTATCAGCGCCAGATCATCAGCGCCTGCCTGGAACGCCATCAGCACAACTGGGCCAGCGCCGCCCGCGAACTCGGCCTGGACCGCGCCAACCTCGGCCGCATGGCCAAGCGCCTAGGCCTCAAATAGAAAGGGTCACCACATTAGATTTGTTTTGCCTTGAAGACTGGGTTCGCCAACTGGGCTGGCTTAGGCTTTCTGAACACCAACACATTCCCCAACATCACCAGCACCAACCCCGCCAGCGCTGGTGCCGTCCACTGGTAGCCCTCGGCAAACGCCGACACATTCAACGCCACCACCGGGAATAACACGGTGCAATACGCCGCACGCTCCGGCCCCATGCGCCCAACCAGGGTCAGGTACGCGGTAAAACCAATCACCGAACCCGGAATGACCAGGTACCACAGCGCGCCGATGTACCGCGCACTCCAATCCATCTCGAATGGAATACCGCGCACCGCGCAGTACGTGGCCAACATCGCTGAGCCGTAGGCCATGCCCCAGGCATTGGTGGTCAGCGGCTTGAGCCCGGCCTTCTGTTGCAAGCTCGAGAGCATATTGCCAGCCGAGAAACACATCGTCCCCAGCAACGCCAGGCCCAGGCCGAGCAAGGTCTGTGGGCTGGCGGTATGCCCCACCAGTTCTGGCCAGAACAGCAAGCCCAGCCCTGCCAGACCAAGCCCGCCGCCCATCAATACATTGCGCGCCACCCGCTGGCCGAAAAACACTCGGGCATTCAGCGCGTTCCACAGGGTGGCCGTGGAAAACACCACCGCCACCAGGCCGCTGGGGATCCATTGGCTGGCGGTGAGAAAGCACATGAAGTTCACGCAAAACAGGCACAGCCCCTGGGCCAGGCAGATCAAATGCCCGCGCCGGTTCATCACCTGCAACTTGCGGCTCACCAACAACAGCGCAAACAGCACCAGCGCCGCCAGGCCAAAGCGATAGACGATGGACACCGGGATCGCCACTACGCCCAACTGCCATTTGAGGGCAATCCAGGTGGTGCCCCAGATCAGCACGGTGAGTAGGTACAGGGAAAGGTTCATAGCGAGCTCCATCGATTGAGCCACAGTGTTGCCCTGAACCCGCGCAAGGCGCTTGCACAATCTTGCGCTTTTGTCGGGAGGTGGGATCACAGCAATCGCCGCGCGGAGTAGGATGCAAGGCGTCAAAGAGTACTCACCATGCCTGATCTGGAATCCCTGCAAGTCTTTCAAGCCCTTAACCGCTCGCCCAACGCACGCCTGGAGGCCTGCGCCGAGCTCGGTGACGGCTTGTCTGCGGCCTTGTGGAGCAACCATCACGATGCCCAGGACTACCAGGCGCCGAGCCATCACACGTTGTCGTGCTACATCGGCGGTGGCACCGGTACGTTTCGACGTGACCAGCCGGGCACCAAGGGCGGGCCCGACAAGCTGTGCATCCTGCCAGCCGAACATCAATCCGCCTGGGTGATCAACGGCGAAATCCGCCTGGCCCACGTGTATTTCAGCCCGGAGCAATTCGCCCTCGGCTGCGTCACCCTGCTGGACCGCGAACCGCGCACGCTGCAATTGCGCGAAAGCACGTTCCTGGAAGACGCCAGCCAAGCGCGTCGCTTCCATCAGCTTATTGCGCTGAACTGGCACGAACCCGCCGAACGCTTGCTGACCAGCAGCCTGGCCCATGAAATGCTCAGCCACACCCTGCTCAGCCAGGTCGGCGCCCGCGAAGGGTTGCGCTTGAAAGGCGGACTGGCCGCGCACCAACGCCGGTTGTTGGTGGAGTACATCGACCAGCACCTGGAAGACCCGATCAGCCTCGGGCAACTGGCCGGGATGTGTGCGCTGTCCGAATACCATTTCGCGCGGATGTTCCGCCAAAGCTTCGGCTTGCCGCCTCACCAATATCTATTGGCGCGCCGGCTGACCCGCGCCCAGGCCCTGCTGCGCAGTGGCGCCCTGCCCTTGGGTGAGATCGCCTGGATGTGCGGTTTCTCCAGCGCCAGCCACTTTACCCATCGCTTTCGCCAAGCCATGGGCGCCACGCCCGGCGAGTACCGCCAGGCGTTCTGCGCCTAGACCATCAAGCCCAACGTCTTGGCCTTGGCCACCGCTTGCGTGCGCCGCTCCACACCGAGCTTGCTGTGGATGCGCCGCGCGTGCGTCTTGACGGTGTGCAGGGAGATAAACAGCCGGTCGGCGATTTCCAGGTTCGAGCTGCCCTGGGCGATGAGTTGCAACACTTCCAACTCGCGCTGGCTGAGGGGGTTTTCTACGGTACCTGGCGTTGAGGCCTGAGGCTCCATGCCCAACTCACTCAACAAGCCCGGCGAACGCAGACGCAGCTCGCGAATGGCCTGCTGAACCTGGCAGCGCGCCGCCAGCTCCAGCCCGGTTTGCAGCGACCGTCGGGCAAGAACAGGATCGCCGACTCGCCAGGCCACTTCCCCCAGCACCAGGTGCAACTCGGTCTCCAGGCAGAGCATGCCGCGCTGATGAGTGCTTTCCAACAATGCCATCAGCCGGGCCACCGGCTGCTCGGCGCAGCCCACTTTGACCTCCGCCAACACCAGCAGGTACTCAAGCCGTGGGATCAGTTCCAGGGTAGCCGGCGGCGCTTGCTTGGCCGTGGGCCCACGGAAATGGCGCAGCACGCGGCGCACCGCTTCCACCGTCAACTCCGCACGGCCCTGCTGCAACCAGAAGTGCCCGCTGACCAGCAGCAATACCGCGCGGTATACCGTGTCCGGGACCTGGCGTTGCTGCATCAGGCGCTCGGCGTCGCGTAACTGGACAAAAGCCTGGGCATAGTCGCCCCGGTTGGCAGCCAGCAACGCCAGGCCAAGAAACCCGTAGAGCACACGTTTGTCCTGACTGTGCAGGCACATCTTCAAGCCGTTCTCGAAACATGCTGCGGCCAGGCTGTCCTGCCCCTGGCGCAATGCCAAATGCCCACGCCGCAAAGCGATACGCCCTACCAAGGGCCCGGCCTTGAGCCGCTGTTTGAGCAGTATCCCCTGCACATTCTCCAGCAAGCTTTGCGCGCGATACGGTGCGCCGCGCTGCTCCAGCAACTGTGCATGGTCCAGCTCAAGCAGCGCTTCCAGCAGCAACGAGCCATGGGCCCGCGCCAGGCACAGTGCCTCACGATTAAGTGACTGGGCCACGTCCAGCTCACCGCGCAACAAGGCTTGTTGGGTGAGCCCCGACAGGCACATCAGTCGCGACGTCCACGCGCTGTCGGGCAACGCTTGCAGCGCTTCAAGAAAATGCACACGAGAACGCTCGGCATCACCGCCCAAATGCAACAGCCAACCCCATTGCGCCTGCCATCGCGCCAGCAGGTAGCGTTGCTGCGCTGCCGTCGGCTGTGGCGCAAACCGCGCCAACTGGTCGATGCATTGCGCGGCCTGGTCAAAACGCCCGGCAAACAGCAACGCCGCGGTAACCAGCCCCACCAGTTGCGCCGAGCCGAGCATCAATTCATCGCCGTGCTGCTCATGCAGGCGCAGCAGCAACACGGCGTTCTGTTGACGGAACAGGTCCTCGAAACTGAAGTGCTGCAACAGGCTCACTGCCACTTCGTATTCTTCGGCCAGCAACGCCTGCTCGAAGGCGGCCTGCCAGTCCTGTTCGGCGGTAAACCACTGGCAGGCGCGTCGGTGCCAGGAGCGCTTGGCTGGCCACGGCTCGTCACGCAGCAATTGCGCGAGCGGCGGGAAGACCTGCAGCCAGTCGGTGTCTTCCCACGGCTGGATAAACGCACCGAGGGCCTGCAAGTCGCGCAAATACTGATCACCGTCGCCATAGCCAAACAGGTGCTCACACAGCCCGGCGTTGAAGCGCGGCAAGTGGGCGAGCACGCGCCAGGCGTCGGCCAATTCGGTTGGCAAGGTGCTGAACAGTTCGTGTTGCAGGTAGTCGAGCAAGGTCTTTTGCGGATGACCATCGCCCAGCAACGCGATGCGCACGCCGGCGCACCAGCCGGCGCTGAACTGCAGCATGTCGTCGACAGACTGCCCCGGCGAATGGTTGAACAACTGCTGGATTTCGGCAGGGGTAAACGCCAGGTCGGCGCCGCATTCAAGCAGTTCATCGTCGAGCAGCAAGCGCGGCCAATTGCACATCGGGCGCCGCCGTGCCCCCAACCACCAGGTCAGCGCCGGGCTGCTGGCGGTGAGCAGACGGTCGAGCAAAGCATCGGTGTCCGGCGCAGGGAGCCGGCAGAAATCATCAAGGAACAGCCATGCACGAGACTGCCAGCGGGAGAGGTCCAGCAGCAGCGTGGCTTCATCGGTGAACGCCAGGCCCAGGTTCTGCGCCAGGCGTTCGCAAAGATCGAGGGGGCTCAAGGCCGCGCCATTGAGCGGCAACCAGTACACCTGGCAGCCCTTGGGTGCTTGTAAGGCGCATTCGGCTAGCAGCGCGCTCTTGCCGCTGCCGCCAGAGGCGCACAGCAACTTGACCCTGGCTTGCGCTGCCAACAAAGGCTCGGCCAGGCGCGGGCGCAATAAATGATGGGAGGACAGCCGGGGCATGAATCCAGGACGGTCCAGGCAGCGTGTCATGGCGGTCATTGCTGCATCCTGCTTTTTTATTGTTTTGCAACCTGGCGCCTACCCTAGTCCTGTGGCTGGCGGTTGTTGAAGAAGTATTCAGCAGGGTGATTGGTGCCCATAAAATTCAAGCCTTACACAACTCAATGTGGGAGCGGGCTTGCTCGCGAATACAGAGTGTCAGTCGATACATGAGTGACTGACCCACTGCCTTCGCGAGCAAGCCCGCTCCCACATTTGATTGCATTTCAAATCAAGGATCAGCGAATGCCCTCGGACCTCAGCGCAGCCGGGGTGTAGTCCGCCGCCTTGGCCGCGAAGCCGAACACGAAGCTGCTCTTCTCCTCGTTTTTCATGCCCAGGGCGATGTAGCGACCGGCAATGATGTCGTACAGGGTTTCCACGGTGTACGCCGGCACCTGGTGGTCGTAGTAGAACTGCGCATGGCCTTCGGCGACACGCCACAGTTGGCCACGACCGTCGTAGTGGTCCACCAGCGCGACTTGCCAGCTGTCTTCGTCGATGTACATGTGGCGCTTGGCGTAAATGTGCCGCTCACTCGGCTTGACCGTGCCGACCACTTCCCACACGCGGTGCAACTCGTAGCGGGTCAGGTCCTGGTTGATGTGGCCGGCCTTGATGATGTCGTCGTACTTGAGCGTCGGCTGATCCAGCTTGTAGCTGTTGTAGGGGATGTACATCTCCTTCTTGCCCACCAGTTTCCAGTCGTAGCGGTCGGGGGCACCGGAGAACATGTCGAAGTTATCCGAGGTACGCAGGCCATCGGAGGCGGTGCCCGGCCCGTCATACGCCACTTGCGGTGCACGCCGAACGCGGCGTTGGCCGGCGTTGTAGATCCACGCCAGCCGCGGTTCCTTCACCTGGTCGAGGGTTTCATGCACCAGCAGCACGTTGCCCGCCAAGCGCGCCGGCGCGGTGACCGATTGCTTGAAGAAGGTCAGCACGTTGGCGCCCTTGGCCGGGTCCATGTCGGGGATCAGTTGCGGCACGGCCACTTCTTCCTCGAAACGGATCGGCGTGTAGCTGCCGTTGGTCTGCGGGGTGGCCTGGGTGATGATGCGGCGCAGGTTGCCGCCGTGGTAACGGGTGATGTGGTTCCACAGCACTTCCACGCCGTTCTTCGGAATCGGGAACGCGTAGTAGCGGTTGCCGGTGAAGTTTTCCAAGCCATTGCCGTCGTTGATCGCATGCACGTTCAAGGCACTGCGCTTGATCGACTCGTAGATATCCGGCGGCAGGTTGACCGTGCGGTGAGTTGGGTACACCGGGATCTTGTAGGTCTCGGGGTAGCGCTTGAACATCGCCACCTGGCCCTCGGAAAGTTTGTCCTTGTACTTGTCGACCGTCGCCGCGGTGATCACGAACAGCGGTTTTTCAGTGGCGAACGGGTCGGCGAGGAAGCCCTTGCTGTCCACGGCACCGGCGTTTTTAGGAATGCCGCCGGTCCAGGCCGGGATCGAGCCATCGGCGTTGCCGGCTTTTTCGGCGCCGACCGGGGTCAGGGTGGTACCCAGCTTGGCGGCTTCTTCCGGGGTCACGGCGGCCATGACGTTGGCAGCCAACAGGCTCAGGGCCAATACGCCGCATTGCAGAATCATCTTGCGCATGAAGTTATCCTTTTCAAACCGTGATCAGAAGTTCGCGCCGACGCTGAAGGAAAGGAAGTCGCGGTCGGTCAGGGTGTTGTAGTCGCCACCGAAAAAGTCGGTGTAGCTGAGGCTGGCGGTATAGGTGCTGCGGTAATCCGCATCCACGCCGATGCTGATGGCCTTGGCGCCTTTGTTGAACAGGCCGTTGGGGCCATAACCGGCCACGTCATGGGACCACGACAGGTTGGGCTTGAGGTTCACCCCGAACAGCGCGTTGTTGTAGTCGAGGATCGCCCGGGCGCGGTAACCCCAGGAGTTCGCCGTGACAAAACCGTCGGTGTCGCCTTGGAAACCATAGGCGCCGTAGACCGAATCGCGGCCGTAGCGAAGCTTGGATTTGTCTTCCAGCCCGCCGACGTGCACGTAGGCCGCCTCGCCCACCAGGGTCAGACGCTCGGCACCGAGCACTTGGTCGAAGAACTGGGTCATGGTGCTTTGGATCTGGGTGATTTCCTTGCGGCGGTAGCCTTTGTTGTCGTCGCCGAAGTTGCTGCGGATGGGTGAGGCCAGTTGGCCGGAGACTGGGTTGATCAAGGCCAGGGTCAGATCAGTCGTATTGAGCTGCACCGGCGCATTGGGCCGGTAGCTGATTTCCCCGGTCCACGCCGTGCCGGTGGGCAAGGTGGTGGAAAAGCTGGCACCGAACAGGCGGATATTTTCCGGGTAATCGAGGTAGTACTGGCCGCGTCCGAGCATCAGGCTCTGGACCAGGCCAGGGCCGCTGTTGGGCGCACGAGCGTTGGCGGCGGCGGAGATCGCGGCAAGTGTGAGTGGGTTCGCGGTATTGGTGATGGTACCGACGGTCGGTGTACGACTGTGGTAATTCATGAAGTACAGGCCGTACTCGGTGTCATCCCCCAACCAGCGCAAGGCCGCACCGAACTGCCCGCCATCGCGGGCATCCCGATCCCGTGCGCGCTGCACAATCACACCTTCGCGCGTTACCTCAAACCCCTGCCCAAATGCTGCAGCCACAGGTTGCAACGGCGCGATCGCCGGATTACCCACGGTGTAATTGCTATTGCACCCATGGGCTGCCACATCCCCACCGAAGAACGTGCCGCAGTTATCCAGCACCGTGTTTTCCCAGTTCAACTGGTAGAAGCCTTCTACCGTCAGTTGGTTGGTCAGGCTCTGGGAGGCAAACAGCATGTTCACCGGAATCAGCCCTTCCTTGATCTCGGCCCCCGGACGGCGGAAAGCCGAAACGTCGATGGGGTTGATGCTGTTGATGGAGTTACCAATAAAGGTACTTTCGCCCCAACTGACCACTTGCTTGCCCAGTCGCACGTTGCCCGGCTGATCGCCAATGGCGTAGTTGTGATACACAAAAGCATCGAGCAACTCATAGCCGGATGAGCGAGCGCCCTCGTCGCGATGGTGATTGCTGATCTGTTTGAATTCGCGGTCTTCGTCCTGCAGCTCAAAGTCGTACCAGTACTTGCCGCGCACGAACACGCCGCTGTCGCCGTACTTGAGTTCCAGGTCGTGAATACCCTTGAAGATCTTGGAGAAGGTCTCGCCCTTCTTGAAGTTCAGCCGGCCGTCATCTCCGGTAGACGCCTGCCCGGTGCCACCGTTGACGGTGCCCACCAGCTTCTTGTCGGCGTCGCGCATGCCCCAACTCGCGCCCACCGAGAGTGATGAGTCGAATTGCCCTTCGATCTCATCGCCAATATTGAACGAAACAGCCTGTACCTGGGCACAGCAACCCAGTGCAACCGCAGCGGCCAGCGCCTGTGGCCTGAAGATGGCGCGCATTGTTGTTTTTGTCATGCGTCTTCCCCGGTGAGTGACAGAAGGCCCCACCCTACTGCCGCGCATCAGGAGCGATAAGCGCACCAAGGAGGGATTCGTGTTGTCGCTCAAAAGGATTAACGGGCGCTCTGGCCGGGGTCTTGGCGCGGGCATGGATCGGGTGGATGGCGGGTTATCAGGGGAATGGATAGCGCCCAGATCGACTGTTGCCAGTTTCGCAACAGTCCTTGTCATGAATCGGGATTACTCATTTTGTTACAAGCGACTATTCTTATCTCGCTTTCAGGGCAAACGGCCCGCTTCCCCAACCGGAAGAAAAGCCAGTCTTGAATGGATTGATGCCTGTTTTCAATCTGTTAACGGTGTTCACTGACGTTGATTTGTCGCTCCTTGATCCAACGTCTTACTTCGGCCGCTGCCTTTGCAGCGGCCTTTTTTATGCCAAAAATAAAACGGGGCGCCATCAGCGCCCCGCAGGATTCAAATCTTTTCAAGCAACGATCAGAGGCTGTACTTCTGTAAGTTGGCCATCATCTCCTTCAACGCCTCGATGTTGTCCTTAGGATGAGCCGCACCGTCGAAGTCGCAAATCTGCTGCCAATGCGCTGCCACATCGTCGGGAGAGAAACCGGCCTCAGGGTCAAAGCCCACCCCCAGGCTGCGCTCCCAACGAGTCTTGCCGATCCAGCCACCGCCCACTTCGAACAACCCCGACGTTTCCTGGCACGCTTCGCTGCCCAGGTACACCACCAGCGGGCTAACCAGCTCAGGTTTGAGGCGCTCGAACACCTGCGGCGGGATCAACCCTTCGGTCATGCGCGTGCCGCCGGTGGGGGCAATGGCGTTGACCAGGATGTTGTTCTTGCGCCCTTCCAACGCCAGGGTGCGAGTCAAACCGTACAGGCCCAGCTTGGCCATGCCGTAGTTGGATTGGCCGAAGTTGCCATAGATGCCCGAGGTGGACGCGGTGAAGATCACCCGGCCGTAACCTTGCTCGCGCAGATGGGGCCAGGCGGCACGGGTGACTTTGTAGGCGCCTTCGACATGCACCCGGTAAACCAGGTCCCAGTCGCTGTCGTCCATTTTGTGGAAGGTCTTGTCGCGCAGGATGCCGGCGTTGTTGACCACCACGTCGATACGGCCGAAAGCGTCGAGGGCGTTCTGGACGATCTTGTCACCGTCGGTGACAGAGTCATGGTTGGCTTCGGCGATACCGCCGGCCTCGCGGATTTCAGCAACCACCCGGTCGGCAGCCGAGGCATTGGCGCCCTCGCCCTGGGTGGAACCGCCCAGATCATTGACCAGCACTTTAGCCCCGTGTTTGGCGAACAGCAGCGCATGAGCCCGGCCCAATCCGCCGCCGGCACCGGTGACGATCACGACCTTATCCTGGAACTGCACTGACTCACTCATACCGAACTCCAATGGCGACAATGGGAATAGGTCGAGTGTCAGGCACACAGGCGCGGGTCACAATAAAGTCGGCTGGGGCTGAATGGTGCGCGATAAGGCTGGGGGATGATGGCCGATGGGCCGCTGATGCTTTAACTGGGAAACGGGCTTTTTGTGGGAGCGGGCTTGCTCGCGAATGCGGTGCGTCAGCTGAATATTCATTTGCTGGTCCACCGTATTCGCGAGCAAGCCCACACACATTGGACCAGCGTGCATTCAGGAGTAGGCCGCTCGCGACACAGGGCCGGCAATCCGTTCGCGAAACGCCCAGTAATGCTTGAGCACCTGCACCGGCGCCTCGATCTGCGGGTAGTGGCCGATGTTGGCCAGCAATACCGTGTCGGCGTGCGGGACCAGCTCACGGTAACGCTCCACCATGTGCGCGCCGGAAATCGGGTCGACTTCACCGTCGATCACTCGCAGCGGAACCTCATCGCGCTGCATCGCTTGCACCCACCGTTCGCGCATACGGCGACGCTGGGGGATATAGGCAATGAGCTTGTGCAGGATGCGCGTGCCTTCGTTGCAATTGATCAGGCTCCAGAAATCATCCAGGGCGCTTTCGCTGGGGCGGGTGTTGGGGCCAAAGATCTGGCTGAAGCTGTTGGACAGCGCATTACGACCGAACGCGCGACCGATCATCCAACCCAGGGGGCTGAGCAGGAGCTTCTGCACCAGCGCCGGGCGATGGGTTTCGGGGAACAAGCCACCGTTGAGAAACACGCAGCTGGCCATCTGGAAACGGCCTTCATAGTGCCGGGCCAGCAGTTCCTGGGCCACGCTGTCGCCGTAGTCATGGGCCAACACATGCACTGCCTGGTCGACCCCGACGTGTTCCAACAAGGCTTGCTGCAAATCGGCCTGTTCCAGCAAACAGTACGCGTGATCCAACGGTTTGGCCGAATCGCCAAAGCCCAGCATGTCGCAGGCGATGACCAGGTTGCGCTGGGCCAGGGGTTGCCACAGGTAATGCCAGTCCCAACTGGCGGTGGGAAAACCGTGGATCAGCAGCAGGGGTTCACCCTGCCCCGCCACCCAATAACGGATGGTGCGACCACGGAACACAAAGCTCTGCCCGCGCTTGCGCCAGGCTCTGAGCGGGATCTCGGCGAGTGGCATCAGCTTTTATACCCCGGGTCTTGGCTGTCCAACTTGCGCAGCAACGCTGGCCACGCCAGCGCGCCACCCATACCTTGTGCGCTCTTGGTGACGGCGGCGACCATCGCTTTAGCACCTGCAAGAATCTGCGGCCCGATGGGAATCAACTCCGCACCGCCATTCTGCGCCAGCACTTGGATATCGCAGGCGCGCTGGAAGGTGAACATCATCAGAAAAGTGTCGGCGATGGTGCTGCCACAGGTCAGCAGGCCGTGGTTGTGCAGCATCAGGAAATTGTTGTCGCCGAGGTCGGCCTGCAAGCGCGCCTTCTCTTCATGGTTCAACGCCACGCCTTCGTAGGCGTGATAGGCCAGGCTCGACAGCACGAAGATTGATTGCTGGCTGATGGGCAATACGCCCTGCTTCTGCGCGGCCACCGCAACACCCGACGCAGTGTGGGTGTGCAGCACGCAAGTGACGTCATGGCGCACTTCATGGATGGCACTGTGGATGGTGTAGCCCGCCGGGTTGATCTCGTAGGGGCTGTCCATCAGCTTGTTGCCGGCCTGGTCGACCTTGACCAGGCTCGACGCCGTGATCTCGTGGAACATCAACCCATAGGGGTTGATCAGGAAGTCTTCAGTGCCCGGCACCTTGGCCGAGATGTGGGTGAAGATCAGGTCGTCCCAACCGTGCAACGCCACCAGGCGATAGCAGGCCGCCAGGTCGACGCGGGCCTGCCACTCGGCAGCGCTGACCTGATCTTTGACATTCTGTGGCGATAGAACGGGGGCTAGGCTCACGACAATGACCTCCTTGGCGCACTTTCTTATTGTTTTTTTGAGTGATGGGCCAGTCTAGTCAGACGCCCTGCCCGCCGTAGTTGCCTTGGCAGCCAGCTTGATGACCGTACGAGTCAGCGTTGAGAATAGTTTAAATCTGGCTAACCGGCGTCAGAGAAGCGCCGCCAATAAAGGCGCGGCGAGCAGGTTGAGCAAGCCCGTCAACACCATCACCAAGCCCGCCACAGAGCCTTCTTCGCCGCCCACTTCCCGCGCACGGCTGACACCCACGCCGTGGGCGCCAACGCCAAACAATGCGCCCCGCGCCATCGGTGTACGCAACGGCAGCCACTTAAGCAGCACGCCGCCAAGCATGGCGCCGAACACACCGGTGAACATCACAAAGACAGCAGTGAGTTCCGGCACGCCGCCGAGGTCGGAAGACACCGGCATGGCGAACGGCGTGGTGATCGAACGGGGCACCAGGGACAGCGTCACCGAACTGTCCAGCGCCAATGCCTTGGCCAAACCGAACGAGGTGGCAATCGACGCCACGCTCCCCGCGATCATGCCGAGCAACAACGCCGACCAGTGACGCGCGAGCAAGCGACGCTGTTGCCAGATCGGCACGGCAAACGCCACGGTGACCGGGCCTAGTATCAACATCAGCCAATGGGTGTCGGCGGCATACTCGGCATACGCGGTATTCAGTGGCACGGCCACCGCCAGCAGCAGCACCGGCACCAGGATCGCCGGTGACAACAGGTAGCGCCCGGTGCGACGGTAGATCCAACGGCTGAACACATAAGCGCTCAAGGTCAGGGCGAGCCAGAACACCGGCATCAGTTCAAGCTTCATGGCGCAGCTTCCAGCGACACACCAGTTCCACGGTAAAGGCCGTCACCAGCATCACCGCCAACGTACTGAACGCGATCACCAGCAGGATGCGCCAACCGTCATTGCGCAACAGGCCGCCGTAGTCCAACAGACTCATGAGTGCTGGAATAAAGAACAGCAGCATTTCTGCCATCAACACACCCGCGCCCAGTTGCAGGGTCGCCGGCTTGACCAGGCCGCTGGCGAAGGTTGCCAACAGCAAACCCAGGCCGACCACACCGCCAGGGATCGGCAACGCAAGCCACGCCGCCAGTTGGCAGCCAAACAGGTAAATGGCCAATAACACGACCAGTTCAATCAGCAGACGGATGAAACGTTTCATGAGCTTTGATTCCTCGCAGGCGCTCATTTTAAAGAGTCACCTGTCATCCCCACAGCGAATTGTTAGACTGTCAGCCATTCCAAACTGGAATTACGATCATGGAATTCAAACAGCTGCGTAGCTTTGTCGAAGTCATCCATCGAGGCGGTTTCACCCAAGCGGGCAAAACCTTGCACATCAGCCAGTCCGCCGTCAGCAAACAGGTGGCACAGCTTGAACAGAGCCTGGGCACGCCGTTGCTTGAGCGCACCGGCTCGCAGATCCGCCTGACCGCCGCCGGCCAGGTGGTGTTGCAACGGGCCGAAGCCATGCTGCGCCTGCAGGGCGAGTTGCTCAGCGAGTTGGATGACATGCAGCAACTGACCCGCGGCGAACTGCGCCTGGGCTTGCCGCTGTTGGCGGGCGACACCTTGTTCGCCGGGCTGTTTGCCGAGTACCGGCGGCGCTATCCGAAGGTCACCATTCAACTGCTGGAAGGCGGCAGCCGTACCATCGAACAGGCGATTCTGAGCGGTGAGTTGGATGTGGGCGGCAGCCTGATGCCCAGCGACCCGGCATTCGCCTGGCAGCCCTTCTGCGATGAGCCGCTGGACGCCCTGCTGCCGATGGATCACCCGCTGGCGCAAAACGCCCAAGTGCGCCTGGAGGAATTGGCCGACACGCCATTTTTGATGTACCAACGCAGTTTTGTGCTGAACGACCGACTGCTGCAGGCCTGCCAAGGGGTGGGCTTTACGCCGAAGGAGGTTGGGCGTAGCGGGCAGGCAGATTTTCTGGCGGCGTTGGTCGCGGCCGGTCAGGGTGTGGTGCTGTTGCCCAGCGTGGTTGCCCGTGCGCTGGTGCGACCGGGTGTGGTGCGCCTGACGCTCAAGGCGCCCGACTACCTACGCTGGGACATCGCGTTTATCTGGCGTGAGGGCGCCTATCTGTCGAAAGCCGCCCAGGCCTGGCTGGCGTTGTTGCGCGAGTTTCCGGTCAACCGCGCAGTGCAGTGACCAACTCGGCCAACCAGGGTTCGGCGTCGGCCTCGGGGGTGACGCTTTCGCTGGCGTCCAGGCGCAGCATCGGCAGCACTTCACGCACGCCCAGTTCGCCGAACAGCTCGCGCATTTGCTCGCCGCCGCCGCAGAAGGTATCGCCGTAGCTGGCGTCGCCCAGGCCAATCACTGCGCCGGGCAGGCCACGGAAGGCGGCGGGCAGTTGATCGCGAAGGGTCGAGTACAGCGGTTGCAGGTTGTCGGGCAGCTCACCCATGCCGGTGGTGGATGTCACCGCCAGGAACGCATCCGGTGCAAACGCTTGCACATCCGCCAGGGTGGCGCGGGGGTTGTGCCAGGCCTCGAAACCGGCCGCATTGAGGATACCGGCGGCGTGGCGGGCAACTTCTTCTGCCGTGCCGTAGACCGAGCCGGAAAGGATGGCGACTTTCATCAATCTGATCCTGTAGTTGAGCGAAAACGTGGGATGTTAGCAGCTCAACTGCGACGGACGAAAAAACGTCTCGATCACATGGACAGATTGCTACGTTGTCTTAGACTTGCGACAACCTTAAAGCACGGATTTGCCCGCAATGATTAACGCCCAACTGATGCAAATGGTCATCAACGCATCCAACGACGGCATTGTTATCGCCGAACGGGAAGGCAAGGACTTGCCACTGATCTACGTCAATCCGGCTTTCGAGCGGCTGACCGGCTATTCCCGCGACGAGATCCTCTACCAGGACTGTCGTTTCCTGCAGTCCGGCGACCGTGACCAACCAGCCCTGATCGCTATCCGCGAAGCCCTCGCCAGCGGCGGCAGTTGCCGTGAAACCCTGCGCAACTACCGCAAGGACGGCACACACTTCTGGAACGAGCTTTCGCTATCAACCACTTACAACCCGGCTGACAAGCAGACGTACTTCGTGGGCGTGCAAAAAGACGTCACGGTCCAGGTCAAGGCTCAACAACGTGTGTCCCAGCTGGAAGCCCAAGTGGCCGAGC
Source organism: Pseudomonas cremoris (assembly GCF_014230465.1). The sequence goes on along the minus strand of NZ_JAAXCY010000018.1, from coordinate 62,271 downwards.
TCAAGGCCGAGCTGGCAGCGCTCAAAGCGACGAGCGGATCTAACATTAATTAGAAAAAACGGTCATTAAGAGGATAATGGCGTTTTAACACCTAGCCCTTGAGCAAGCCCCATGCAACGCGACACATTGTTGACGCAGGACGAGCTGGATTTCATTCAGATGATGCACCACAACCCGCAGCTCAACCTGCGGGACGCATCGTCGAGCCTGACCGTCAACGGCGGCGCACAGATTCGTGATTTGCTCACTCGGCTGGCCGCCCACGACCACGTGACGATCCAGGCGCAGTTCGACAACCAGCAACTCACCTTCCCCCTGCACTTGGTGGAAGATGAGTTTCACGCGGTGCACCTGCGCCTGGGCGTGCCGACGATCTTCGAAGACGGCCCCATGATTCGCCCGTGGCGCCTGGCGCTGGAAGCAGCGGTGGCGCTGGAAAACATCAAGGGGCACGCCAGCGCATTGTGGGTGCATGAAGTGTCGTTCAAGGGTGTGCTGGTTGAGATACGTGGCCGGGTCAAACCGCCCAAAACCTTCTCCCTGTGGTTCAGTCCCTCGGGCTATGAGCGCATTGCGCTGCGCGGGACCTTCGAGCGCGAAACCGCGCGCGGGCTGTTTGCCTACCGGCTAAGCCAGGCGGATGCCGACGAAACCGAGCGCCTGCGCCAGTTCATCCTGCATCAGCACCGCCTGGTGCATCCCGAAGTCCACGCCTGAGATCAGGTGTCCAGGTGACCACTTAGAAACTGCTGCAAGCGGCGCTGCATCAGGCGCCCTTCATTGCCCAGGCAGCCGATGGAAGAACCCGACAAGTCGGGCTGGATCAGGTCTGACGCATCGCCGGCCAGCAGCAAGGGACAATCCAACGTCAGCGCCAGGCGCTGGAGCCGCAGCGGCAGCTCGCTACTCGGGGAGCGGTTGGAAAAAAGCACCAGCGCTTGGGGGCGGGTCTTTTCACACACCAGCGTCAGTTCATCGAAAGGCTGGCCGACACCGACCACCTTGACCGAGTATTTCTCTCCCGACATCAACACACCGGCCACCAGTAGTTCCAGCTCACGGCACTCTCCGGCAATGGCCGACAGCAGTACCCTGGGCACCGGCGCAGCACAGGCCAGTTGCAGGCGTTGGGCAGTGCGTGAACGCAGGAAGTTGTCGTAGAACAGCCATTCACTGGCTTGGCCAAAGTGGCCCTGATGACGCAGCAACTGTTGCCACAGCGGCATCAAAATATCTTCAAACACCACGTCGATGGGATAGGCGCAGAAGATCTGGCCGTAGAGCCGGTCGAGTTGACGGTCGTCGAAGGTGCTGATGGCCGAGCGCAGTTGGCTCTGCCACTGGCTCCAGTCCACCTCGGTGTCTGCTCTTGCGAGCGCAGCGGTTTCGGCGTGCTGAGCGTCACGGGCAAGGATTCTGCCGACTTTGCTCACCGCAACGCCGCGCTCGATCCAATCGAGGATGCGGTGCACGGTGTCGATATCAGTGCTTGAGTACAGCCGATGCCCACTTTCGGTGCGAACCGGCTGGATCAAACCGTAGCGCCGTTCCCAAGCGCGCAGTGTGACGGGGTTCACGCCTGTCATGCGCGCAACTTCGCGAATCGGGAACAACACCTCGCTATCGCCGTGGATAGCGGATGCGGTTTCGCGAAGAGGAGCAGTGATTTCGGGCATCTGGAGTCGCAAACGTCCATGTAGGGAGGGTCGCATTTAACGCTGTTTAGCGCACCTGATTCAAGGTTTTCGGCGGTCCGTCAGAAGTGTCTGGCGTATTTTGGCAAAACAGGAATAATCCTTGCCTGCTTTTTCAAGCGTAGCAGCTCTACCCGCCGCTATGCCTGGTGCACCGCCTACCCGGTCAAGTGCACCCACAAATACGGAGATACACAATGTCTACCTCTCCCGTCACCCTGATGGTTGCGCGTCGCGTGGCCAAGGGTCGCTACGAAGAATTGATGGCCTGGCTGCGCGAAGGCGAGCAATTGGCTACTGACTTCCCCGGTTACCTGGGGTCCGGCGTGCTCGCCCCGCCGCCCAATGATGATGAATTCCAGATCATTTTCCGCTTCGCCGATGAAAAGACCCTGCATGCCTGGGAATTTTCCGCCTCGCGCAGTGCCTGGTTAAGCCGTGGCAGCGAGCTGTTTGCCAACCCCTCGGAACATCGCGTGAGTGGCATTGATGGCTGGTTCGGCGCAGTCGGCGCACGCCCGCCACGCTGGAAACAAGCCGTGGCGATCTGGCTGGCGTTTTTTCCGGTGTCGCTGATCTTCAACTTTGTACTGGGCCCGTTGCTCAGTGAGTTGGACCTGCTCCCTCGTGTGTTCGTCAGCACCCTGGCCCTCACGCCGCTGATGGTTTACCTGTTCATTCCGCTGTCGACCCACCTGCTGGCCAACTGGCTGCATCCCACGCCCACACCGCGCAAGGCCACCGAAGCCGCCGCGTGAGTACAGGGGGCCCGGTCGCTGGTATGATTTGAGCCTGCCAGCAAATCGAGCCCTCCATGACTGCAACGAACGCCCCGATCCTGATCACCGGCGCCGGCCAGCGTGTCGGCCTGCATTGCGCCCAGCGCTTGCTGGACGAAGGCCACTCGGTGATTTTCAGCTACCGCAGCGAACGCCCCGGCGTGCAAGCCCTGCGCGAACGCGGGGCGATCAGTGTGTTTGCCGACTTCTCCAATGAGGCCGGCATCCTGGCGTTTATCGCAACGCTGAACACCCACACCCAAAGCCTGCGCGCAATCATCCACAACGCCTCGGCCTGGATCGCGGAAACGCCTGGCGAAGAAAGCCGCGCGTTTACCGACATGTTCAGCGTGCACATGCTTGCGCCGTACTTGATCAACCTGCATTGTTCACCCTTGCTGCAACGCTCGACACCCGCCGACATCGTGCACATCAGCGATGACGTGGTGCGCAAGGGTAGCCGCCAGCACATCGCCTATTGCGCCACCAAGGCCGGGCTCGACAGCCTCACGCTGTCGTTTGCCGCGCAGTTCGCGCCGTCGATCAAGGTCAACGGCATTGCCCCGGCAATGGTGATGTTCAACGAAGGCGATGACGCGGCCTACCGCGCCAAGGTGCTGGCCAAGTCGGCACTGGGCATCGAACCCGGGCCCGAGGTGATCTACCAGAGCGTGCGTTACCTGCTGGATAACCCTTATGTCACTGGTACCACCCTGACCGTCAACGGCGGGCGGCATATCAAGTAAGCCGTTTGTGAGGATGTTGTATGACCTTATCCCTGCCCCAACACTACCGCGAGATTCTCAAAGGCCTGGGCGAAGACCCGGAGCGTGAAGGCCTGCTCGACACCCCTAAGCGTGCCGCCAAGGCGATGCAGTACCTGTGCCACGGCTACGAGCAGAACCTGGAAGAAATCGTCAACGGCGCGCTGTTCACCTCCGATAACGACGAGATGGTGATCCTCAAGGACATCGAGTTGTACTCGCTGTGTGAGCATCATCTGCTGCCCTTTATCGGCAAGGCCCACGTGGCCTATATTCCGACCGGCAAGGTGCTGGGCCTGTCGAAACTGGCGCGCATCGTCGACATGTATGCGCGGCGCCTGCAGATCCAGGAAAACCTCACGCGACAAATCGCCGACGCCATCCAGTCTGTGACCCAGGCCGCCGGTGTGGCGGTGGTGATCGAAGCCAAGCACATGTGCATGATGATGCGCGGCGTGGAAAAACAGAATTCAACCATGAACACCTCGGTGATGCTCGGCGCGTTCCGCGAGTCGAACACCACGCGCATGGAGTTCCTGCAACTGATCGGACGGAGCAAGTAGCAATGCCACAACTTCAACCAGGCATGGCGCGCATCCGGGTCAAGGACCTGTGCCTGCGCACCTACATCGGCATCAATGAGGACGAAATCCTCAACAAGCAGGATGTGCTGATCAACCTGACCATCCTGTATGCCGCCCAGGAAGCCGTGCGCGACAACGACATCGACCACGCGCTGAACTACCGCACCATCACCAAGGCGATCATTGCTCACGTCGAGGGCAACCGCTTTGCCCTGCTGGAGCGCCTGACCCAGGAACTGCTGGACCTGGTGATGGGCAATGAATCGGTGCTGTACGCCGAAGTCGAAGTGGACAAGCCCCATGCGCTGCGCTTTGCCGAGTCGGTGTCGATCACCCTGGCGGCCAGCCGCTAACTCTAGAGATTTGCGTGAACCCTATGAACGACCAACAACGCCTCGAACTCGAAGCCGCCGCCTTCCGCCGGCTGGTGGCGCACCTGGACAGCCGCAAGGATGTTCAGAACATTGACCTGATGAACCTCTCCGGTTTCTGCCGTAACTGCTTGTCCAAGTGGTACAAGGCCGAGGCCGATGAGCGCCATATCGAGCTGAGCCTCGATGACGCCCGCGAAGTGGTGTACGGCATGCCGTACGCCGAGTGGAAAGCCCACTACCAGAAAGAAGCCAGCGCCGACCAACAAGCGGCGTTCGCCAAAGGAAAAACCCATGACTAATTTGAATGCCCTGCGTGCCAGCCTTGAAAGCGGCGAACACTTCTTTGACGATACTTTGGCCTTTGTCGAAGAGGGTTACGACTACCAGCCGCAAGCCTTCACCAATGGCGACGTGAAAAACGCCGCCGGGCAGAATGAAGGCTCGTGCAAGACGTTGGGTTTGGCGTTGCTGGAAGGCTTGACTGACCAGGAAGCGTTGCTGGCGTTTGGCGAGCATTACCGTTCGGTGGTGGCGACGCCTGAGGGGAGTGACCATGGCAATATCCGTGCGTTGATTGCGCATGGTCTGGCCGGGGTGAAGTTCACGGCACAACCCCTGACCCGCAAGTCTTAAGTCGAACCTAAATCAAAATGTGGGAGCGGGCTTGCTCGCGAAAGCGGTGTGTCAGTCAATGAATTGGGCGACTGAACCACCGCTTTCGCGAGCAAGCCCGCTCCCACATTTGTTCTGCGGTGTTGCTGGAACCGTGGGCATAAAAAAACCGGCTTTCGCCGGTTTTTTTAGTTCAACAGGTTTAGAACGCAGCGTCCTTCAAACCGTCGAGGTAACGCTCGGCATCCAGTGCCGCCATGCAACCGGCGCCAGCCGAGGTGATGGCCTGGCGGTACACGTGGTCAGCCACGTCACCGGCAGCGAAAATACCTTCCAGGTTGGTCGCAGTGGCATTGCCTTCACGACCGCCCTGCACCACCAGGTAACCATCCTTGGCTTCGAGCACGCCTTCGAACAGCGAAGTGTTCGGGGTATGGCCGATGGCGATGAATACGCCGTCGACTGTCAGCTCGTCGAAGCTGCCGTCGTTGTTTTTCAGGCGGGCGCCGGTCACGCCCATGTTGTCGCCCAGGACTTCGTCCAGGGTGGCGTTGAGCTTGAGGATGATCTTGCCTTCAGCGACACGGGCGTGCAGCTTGTCAATCAGGATCTTCTCGGCGCGGAAGGTCTCGCGGCGGTGAACCAGGGTCACGGTGCTGGCGATGTTGGCCAGGTACAGCGCCTCTTCCACGGCGGTATTACCACCACCGACCACGGCGACCGGCTTGTTGCGATAGAAGAAACCGTCGCAGGTAGCGCAGGCGGAAACACCTTTGCCCATGAACGCTTCTTCCGATGGCAGGCCCAGGTAACGGGCGCTGGCGCCGGTGGCGATGATCAGCGCGTCACAGGTGTAAACACCGCTGTCGCCAGTCAGGCTGTAAGGCTTCTTGGAGAAGTCGACCTTGTTGATATGGTCGAAAACGATCTCGGTTTCAAAGCGCTCGGCGTGCTCTTTCATGCGCTCCATCAGCACCGGGCCGGTCAGGCCGTGGACGTCGCCCGGCCAGTTGTCGACTTCGGTGGTGGTGGTCAGTTGACCGCCCGCCTGCATGCCGGTGATCAGCAGCGGCTTGAGGTTGGCCCGGGCAGCGTAGACCGCAGCGCTGTAACCGGCAGGGCCGGAACCGAGAATAATCACTCGCGAATGACGGGTATCAGACATGACTCACTCCTATCGACCACCCGGACAACAAGGCGGCTGGAATAAAAAAGGACCGCGAAGCACTTGGGGAAGGCTTGAACTCGCACGTCCTGAAAAATAATGGGTGCAGCGTATAGAGGGGGGCAAGATTAAGGAAATACGGAATAACAATCCAGCTCATAGGTGGTCTCTATGCAGTCGAGTCGGTTGATCGACGCGTTTGTTACAGCTGATGTCGCCGCTTTCGCCTGTGTGGCAAAGCCGGTAAGGTCGGCGCGTTCGCCCCTTTGCTCGGAGTTTTCCATGCCCGCCCCTGCTCTTTCCGGCCCGCAATATCTGCGTGAAGGCCTCAAACTGGTGTTGAGCCCAGGCTTGCGGCTGTTTGTGTTGCTGCCGCTGGCGATCAACTTGGTGCTGTTCGTCGGCTTGATCTATTTCGCCGGCCATCAGTTCAGCCTGTGGGTCGATACCCTGATGCCGACGTTGCCGAGTTGGCTGAGCTTTTTGAATTACCTGCTGTGGCCGTTGTTCGTGGTGCTGGTGGTGCTGATGGTTTTTTTCACCTTCACCATGCTTGCCAACATCATCGCCGCACCGTTCAACGGCTTTCTCTCGGAGAAAGTCGAAGTGGTGGTGCGAGGCACCGATGACTTCCCGGCTTTCAGCTGGGGCGAGCTGATTGCCATGGTGCCGCGTACCCTGGCGCGCGAAATGCGCAAGCTGGGCTACTTCCTGCCCCGGGCCATCGGCCTGTTTATCCTGTCGTTCATTCCGGTGGTCAACCTGGTCGCAGCGCCGTTGTGGCTGCTATTTGGCGTTTGGATGATGGCTATCCAATACATCGACTACCCGGCGGACAACCACAAGCTGGGCTGGAACGAAATGCTCGCCTGGCTGCGCCAGAAACGCTGGCAGAGCATGAGCTTCGGCGGCATCGTTTACCTGGTGTTGCTGGTGCCGGTGCTCAACCTGCTGATGATGCCGGCGGCAGTGGCCGGGGCGACGTTGTTCTGGGTGCGTGAGCAAGGCGCCGAGGCGATGGCACGGCAGAATGTAGCCAAGTCATAAATCCATCATCCCAATGACACAATGACGACATGGCCCACGGTGACACTGTGGGTCATGACGACAGCCTCGCTTCACATCACTCTGATTACCGAAACCTTCCCGCCGGAGATCAACGGGGTGGCCAATACCCTTGGCCGTCTGTGCGAGGGGTTACGCGCACGCGGCCATCAGGTCGAGCTGGTGCGCCCGCGACAGGGCAGCGACCAGAGTCGCCCCAGTGACGACGAGTTGCTGCTATGCCGTGGCTGGCCTCTACCGGGTTACCCGGGCCTGCAATGGGGACAATCGTCGATGCATAAACTGCTGCGGCGCTGGACCCGTCAGCGTCCGGACGTGCTGTACATCGCGACAGAGGGCCCTCTGGGGCTATCGGCATTGCGTGCAGCCCGCCGCCTGGGAATCAGCGTGGTCAGCGGCTTTCACACCAACTTCCAGCAGTATTCGAACCAATACGGCTTGAGCATGCTGAGCCGGATGGTCACTCACTATCTGCGCTGGTTCCACAACCGTTCGACCTTGACCCTGGTGCCCAGTGCCAGCCAGCGCCTGGAACTGGAGCGACGACATTTCGAGCGCCTGGGGATGTTGGCGCGCGGGGTGGACAGTCAATTGTTCCATCCGGCAAAACGCGATAACGCGCTGCGCGAAAGCTGGGCTTTGAACAGTGGGCAAACCGCGGTGCTTTACGTGGGCCGATTGGCGCAGGAAAAGAACCTCGGTTTGCTCAAGCGCTGCTTCGAGACGCTGCAGGACACCTATCCATTGCGCCAGATGAAACTGATCATCGTCGGCGACGGCCCGCAACGGGCAACGTTGGAAAAGGAGCTGCCAGAGGCGATCTTCTGCGGCACCTTGCGCGGTGAAGAACTGGCACGGCATTACGCATCGGGCGATGTATTTTTATTCCCCAGCCTCACCGAAACCTTCGGCAACGTGGTGCTGGAAGCGATGGCGTCAGGGTTGGGCGTGGTGGCCTATGACCAGGCCGCTGCGACCCAGCATATTCGCCACGGTTACAACGGTGTGCTGGCAATGCCGGGTGATGAGGACGCTTTTTGTGATGCCGCCAATTGGTTGCTAGAGGACGCCGAAAGCTTGCGCCGCATGCGCCTGAACGCGCGCCAGCATGCCAGCCGCCAGGGCTGGCCGGCGATTATCGAGCAGTTTGAACGCCAGTTGCGGGGCGTGTGCAAGGACGGGCATCCACTGCCCGTCCTCTCGCCCATCACACCAGGGTCGTCAACGCCTCACGACTGAACGGCAAAATGTCGCTCTCGCGCCCTTCGCGCACTTTGACTGCCCAATCCGGGTCCACCAGCAGTGCACGACCCACGGCAACCAGGTCGAACTCGTCGTTGTTCAGGCGCTCCAGCAGTTTTTCCAGGCTGGCTGGCTGAGCGACTTTGTCAGTGTTGACCATAAATTGCAGGAACTCGCCGTCCAGTCCGACGCTGCCAACGGTGATGGTCGGTTTGCCGGTGAGTTGGCGGGTCCAGCCGGCGAGGTTGAGGTCGGAACCTTCGAATTCCGGCTCCCAGAAGCGACGGGTGGAGCAGTGGAAAATGTCCACGCCAGCGTCAGACAACGGCTTGAGGAATTCACCCAGCGCCTCAGGGGTTTGTACCAGGCGGGCGGTGTAGTCCTGCTGCTTCCACTGCGAGAAACGGAAGATGATCGGAAAGTCTGGGCCTACCGCTGCGCGGGTCGCCTGGATCAGCTCGATGGCAAAGCGCGAACGGTTGGCCAAGCTGCCGCCGTACTCGTCGGTGCGCTGGTTGCTGCCTTTCCAGAAGAACTGGTCCACCAGGTAGCCGTGGGCGCCGTGAATCTCCACACCGTCCATGCCGATGCTCTGGGCATCCTTGGCAGCCTGGGCGAAGGCGTTGATCACGTCTTTGATGTCTTGCTGGGTCATGCCATGGACGACCACGTTGCCGTCCTTGAGTTTTTCCATCGGGCCGTAGGCCGGCACGCTGGCGTCAGGCTCAGTACCGATACGGCGCACGCTGCCCACGTGCCACAGTTGCGGAACGATTTTGCCGCCTTCGGCGTGCACTGCGTCGACGACTTTCTTCCAGCCAGCCAACGCCGCTTCTCCGTAGAAATGCGGAACGTTGGGGTAGCCGTTGGAGGCTTGGTGGCCGACCACAGTGCCCTCGGTGATGATCAGCCCTACACCGGCGGCAGCGCGGCGGCGGTAGTACTCGATAACTTTGGAGTTGGGTACGCCACCTGGAGAGAACGAGCGGGTCATGGGCGCCATGACTACGCGGGTAGACAATTGCAATGCACCGAGCTGGAACGGTTTGAACAAGGCTTGGACAGGCATGGGGCACTCCACGTCAGAGGGATTTATGATGTGGATAATATGGAGAGTGCAACGTGTTGAGTAGCACTATTGATCTGGGTGATTAAGGTGCAAAAGCCGGACGCGGAGCGTCCTGGGAAGCGTTCCCACGCGGCGCGTGGGAACGATCAGAAAAGAAGCGATGTTTAGCTCAGGGCTTTTTCGATGGCTTGGACGATGGAGGGATCATCCGGAGCGGTACGTGGCGAGAAGCGCGCCAGCACTCGTCCATCCTTGCCCAGCAGGAATTTTTCGAAGTTCCAGGTGATATCGCCCGGAAACTCAGCGCCCTCACCCGCCAGCAAGCGGTACAGCTGATGGCGGTCATGGCCGTTGACGTCGAGCTTGCTACCCAGAGGAAAGGTCACTCCGTAGTTGAGGCTGCAGAACTCACGGATTTCCTCTTCGGTGCCCGGCTCCTGGCCAGCAAATTGATTGCACGGCAGGCCAAGCACGGTAAACCCCTGGCCCTTGTACTGCTGATAGAGGTTTTCCAATGCCGCGTATTGCGGGGTCAAACCACATTTGGAGGCCACATTCACCACCAGTACAACTTGCCCCTTGAAAGGCGCCAATGGCAGCTCTTGTCCGTCCAAAGCTTTGAGTTTCAGGTCGTGGAAAGCACTCATGACGAACTCCAGATATCCCATGTTCTTCGCATTGCGGCTTTTCGAGATTACAACCCGCAAGCCTGCAATCATAGACGCCGATTGCAAAACTCGCTCGCGGGTTACTGAGCGGTAGGCCAGGGCAGAATCGGAATCGCCGTCACTGCGTTTTGCGGGCTGCCTTCGATCAGGCGGTCGCTGTAAACCAGGTAAACCAGGGTGTTGCGCTTCTTGTCGAGGAAGCGCACTACCTGCATGGTCTTGAACACCAGCGAGGTGCGCTCCTTGAACACTTCGTCGCCGTCCTTGAGCTCGCCCTTGAAGCGGATCGGGCCCACCTGGCGGCAGGCAATCGAGGCTTCGGCGCGGTCTTCGGCCAGGCCCAGGCCGCCTTTGACGCCGCCAGTCTTGGCGCGCGACAGGTAGCACGTCACGCCATCGACCTTGGGATCATCAAACGCTTCGACGACGATCCGGTCGTTGGGGCCCACAAACTTGAACACGGTCGACACCTGGCCGATTTCCTCGGCGGACGCCAGCAGCGGCATCGCCAGTAGCAGCCCGATTAATCCTTTTATTACGCGCATCGTGTAATTCCTTTGCTTAGACCAGGATCAGGTTATCGCGGTGCACCAGTTCCGGCTCCGCCATGTAACCCAATAGACCCACAATCGCGTCAGACGACTGCCCAATGATTTTCTGCGCTTCGAGGGCGCTGTAGTTGGCCAGGCCACGGGCGATCTCACGGCCGTCCGGCGCAACGCATACCACCATTTCGCCACGACGGAAGCTACCCTGCACCAACTTGACGCCAACCGGCAGCAGGCTCTTGTTGCCCTGGGACAAGGCTGACACAGCGCCATCGTCCAGCACCAAGGTGCCACGGGTTTGCAGATGACCGGCCAGCCACTGTTTGCGCGCCGCCAGCATGCCGCGTTCCGGCGACAGCAGCGTGCCGATGCGCTCACCCGCCTTGAGACGATCCAGCACGCGCTCGATGCGCCCACCGACGATGATGGTATGGGCACCGGAACGCGCCGCCAGGCGTGCAGCGCGCAGCTTGGTCTGCATGCCGCCACGGCCCAGGGCACCGCCGACGCTGCCGGCCACTGCGTCCAGCGCCGGGTCATCGGCACGGGCTTCATAGATCAATTGGGCGTCGGGGTTGTTGCGCGGGTCGGCGTCGAACATGCCGTCGCGGTCGGTGAGGATCACCAGCAGGTCGGCTTCCACCAAGTTGGCTACCAAGGCGGCCAAGGTGTCGTTGTCACCGAAGCGGATTTCGTCGGTAACCACGGTGTCGTTTTCGTTGATCACCGGGATGACTTTCAGCTCCACCAGTGCGCGCAAGGTACTGCGGGCGTTGAGGTAGCGCTTGCGGTCGGACAGGTCGTCGTGGGTCAGCAGGATCTGCGCCGTGTGGCGGCCGTGCTCAGCGAAGCTGGATTCCCAGGCTTGCACCAGGCCCATCTGACCGATGGCGGCGGCGGCTTGCAGTTCGTGCATCGCGCTGGGTCGCGCGGTCCAGCCAAGGCGGCTCATCCCGGCGGCAACCGCCCCGGACGATACCAACACCAACTCGACGCCAGCCTCATGCAAGGCCACCATTTGCTCGACCCAGACGCTCATGGCTGCGCGATCCAGCCCCTTGCCATCTGCCGTCAGCAGCGCACTTCCGATCTTTACGACCCAGCGCTGCGCACCTGTCACTTTGCTCCGCATCATCATCAACCTTAGATTGAGGGCTGCGCGACCCAGCGCGGCCCATAACGTTATACCCGGATACTAAAACGCCGCTCTAAAGGAGCGGCGTTCAAGTTTATCGCAACGGATCAGTCGCGCACGTAAATGATTTCCGGGCCATCTTCATCATCCACGTCTTCTTCGTCCCAATCGTCGTCGCCGATGTCATGGACCGACTTCACGCCGCTGCGGCGCAGGGCACGTTGGTCGTCCAGGGCCTGCAACTGGGCGCGGGCTTCGTCTTCGATGCGCTGGTCGAGTTCGGCCAGTTCGGCCTTGAACACCGGGTCGGCGGCCAGGCGGTCGGCACGGTCTTCCAGGTAGCGCATGATGTCGCGGGTCAGGCGCTCGGTGCCTTCTTTGGCGATGGCCGAGATCACGTAGACCGGACCTTCCCACTCCAGGCGGTCAACGATTTCCTTGACGCGTTCCTCGTGTTCTTCTTCGAGGATCTGGTCGCACTTGTTCAGTACCAACCAACGATCACGCTCGGCCAGGGACGGGCTGAACTTGGTCAGCTCGCTCACGATCACTTCGGCGGCGTCCGGCGCGCTGGTGTCATCCAGCGGTGCCATGTCGACGAGGTGCAACAAAAGACGGGTACGCGACAAGTGCTTGAGGAAGCGAATCCCCAGGCCCGCGCCATCGGAAGCACCTTCGATCAGGCCAGGAATGTCGGCGATCACGAAGCTTTTCCAACGGTCGACGCTGACCACACCCAGGTTTGGCACCAGGGTGGTGAACGGGTAGTCGGCAACTTTCGGCTTGGCGGCCGAGACCGAGCGGATGAAGGTACTTTTACCGGCGTTCGGCAAGCCCAGCAGGCCCACGTCGGCCAGTACTTTCATTTCCAGCTTGAGGTCACGCTGCTCGCCCGGCTTGCCAGGGGTCGTCTGGCGCGGCGCACGGTTGGTACTGGACTTGAATCGGGTGTTACCCAGACCGTGCCAGCCGCCCTGCACAACCATCAGCTTCTGGCCGGCCTTGGTCAGGTCGCCAATCACTTCCTGGGTGGCCGAGTCGATGATCGTAGTGCCGACCGGTACGCGCAGCACCAGGTCTTCGCCTTTCTTGCCGGTGCAGTCGGTGCTGCCGCCGTTGGAGCCACGCTCGGCATCGAAGTGCCGGGTGTAGCGGTAGTCGACCAAGGTGTTGAGGTTTTCGTCGGCCATCATGTAGATGGAACCGCCGTCACCACCGTCACCGCCGTTGGGGCCACCGTTTTCGATGAATTTTTCGCGACGGAAACTCATGCAACCGTTACCGCCGTCGCCTGCTTTTACTCGGATGGAAACTTCATCAACGAACTTCATAACAAAACGCCTCTCGTCGCGTGGACGAGCTTAAGAAACCAAGACATAAGACTCTTGCAAAAATGAGCGCAGCGACCTCAATCAGCGACCGCAAATCCAGCGCCTGAGCCCATCACAAACAGCTTTGCAAGAGACTCACTCCACAAACGAAAAAGCCCCGTCGCAAGACAGGGCTTTTCCAGCGATCTCGCAATTAAGCTGCGACAACGCTCACGTAACGGCGGTTGAAAGCGCCTTTTACTTCAAACTTGATCACGCCTTCGATTTTCGCGAAGAGGGTGTGATCTTTACCCATGCCTACACCGTAACCGGCGTGGAATTGGGTGCCGCGCTGACGCACGATGATGTTGCCCGGAATGATTTTCTGGCCGCCATACATCTTAACGCCAAGGCGTTTGGCTTCTGAGTCGCGACCGTTACGGGTACTACCACCAGCTTTTTTGTGTGCCATGAGTCAATTCTCCTAGTGAGGAATTAGGCTGAAATTAAGCCTGAATACCGGTGATTTTGATCTCGGTGTACCACTGGCGGTGGCCCATACGCTTCATGTGGTGCTTACGACGACGGAACTTGATGATGCGGACTTTATCGTGACGACCTTGGGAGATCACTTCAGCCACAACGGTAGCGCCAGCAACAACTGGAGCGCCGATGTTCACGTCATCGCCATTGGCGACCAACAGAACGCGATCAAAAGTAACGGATTCGCCAGTAGCGACTTCCAGTTTTTCGATCTTCAGGTATTCACCTGGGGCGACCTTGTATTGCTTGCCACCAGTAACAATTACTGCGTACGACATGGTATTTCTCCGATAATCCTGCTCACCCAGCTCTTTATAAGAAGAGGTATTGGCTGGCATGGCTGCATGGGATGGACGTCCCGAATGCAATTGCGTAAGGCAGGTGCTGCCCAGGAAGTTCAGGGTGCGCGATTGTACGCAAGCTATAAGAGGCTTGCAAGGGGCCGTCCATCGCGCCTTGACACCCGGGGGTCAGGGTCCTAGCATGCCGCGCAACCCTTCTGGAGCGACTGTCGCTGATGCAACCCCAAGCTTTCTACCGCGCGGTCGCGGACGATTTTAGCGCCGTCGACGGCATCATCAAGAAGCAGCTGACTTCTAAAGTGCCGCTGGTCTCCAAAATTGGTGACTACATTACGTCGGCGGGCGGCAAACGCCTGCGTCCTTTATTAGTGTTGCTGTGCGGCAAGGCCTTGGGCCGTGAAGGCGATGATTTGCGCCTGCTGGCCGCCACCATCGAATTCCTGCATACCGCCACCCTGCTGCATGACGACGTGGTCGACATGTCCGGCATGCGCCGTGGTCGCGAGACCGCCAATGCCATGTGGGGCAACGCTCCCAGCGTACTGGTAGGCGACTTCCTGTATTCGCGCTCGTTCGAAATGATGGTCGAGCTGGGCTCGATGCCGGTGATGAAGATTCTTTCACAGGCCACGCGCATCATCGCCGAAGGCGAAGTACTGCAACTGTCCAAGGTCCGCGACGCCAGCACCACCGAAGAAACCTATATGGAAGTGATTCGCGGCAAAACCGCGATGCTCTTCGAAGCCTCCACTCACAGCGCCGCCGCGTTGTGTGGCGCGACTGCCGAACAGGCCGAAGCCCTGCGCACATTTGGCGACCACCTGGGCGTGGCATTCCAACTGGTGGACGACCTGCTCGACTACCGTGGCGACGCCGAAACCCTGGGCAAGAACGTCGGTGACGACCTGGCCGAAGGCAAGCCGACCTTGCCGCTGATCTACACCATGCGCGAAGGCACGCCGGAGCAGGCCGCCTTGGTGCGCAAGGCGATCCAGAAAGGTGGGATCGAAGACCTGGAAGCCATCCGTGCAGCGGTCGAAGCCTCGGGTTCGCTGGATTACACCGCGCAGTTGGCGCGTGATTTCGTGGCGCGTGCGATCAAGTGCCTGGAAGCCCTCCCCGCCAGCGAATACCGGGATGCCCTGGTTGAGCTGAGTGAGTTTGCGGTCGCGCGTACTCACTAAAGCGCGTGCCTGTGTGGGAGGACCCCCTCCCACATTTAGATTTCACACAACCTGTAAGACTGCAAAACCCTATACAATGTGCGCCCTTTAGCCATCCCTGACTCTCAAGGAGCCTTAGTGAGCACGTTGCCACCCTGCCCAAAATGCAATTCCGAATACACCTACGAAGACGGCACCCAGCTGATCTGCCCGGAATGCGCCCATGAGTGGTCCGCCAACGGCGAGGCCGAAGCGGCCGGTGATGAAACCGTGAAGAAAGACTCTGTGGGCAACGTCCTGCAGGACGGCGACACCATCACCGTGATCAAGGACCTCAAGGTCAAGGGCACCTCGCTCGTGGTAAAGGTCGGTACCAAGGTCAAGAACATCCGCCTGTGCGATGGCGACCACGATATCGATTGCAAGATCGACGGTATCGGCCCAATGAAGCTCAAGTCCGAGTTCGTGCGCAAAGTCTGATTTTGCTGTCTCCATCCCGCGCCTGCCGCGGGATGGCGTTTCGCCCTCTCCTTTGATCCCACGCAATAACCGCACAGAAAAAACCAGAATCCGCCAATAGGCACTTGCTATTCTACGAATAAGAATTATTCTCATTGAAACCCATCAAGGAGATGCGACTCATGACTTATTTGATAGATGCCTGGCTGGACCGCCCACACCCTTACCTTCGAATCCTGCATCGGGAAACCGGCGAAGTCTGTGCTGTGCTGGAAGAAGAAGCGCTGAATGAACTGCAGGACCAGGGTGACCTGGACGTGAATGGCCTGAGTTCGAGTGAACCTGGGGTGCTCAAAGAGGTGGTGCGTAATCTGTTTCTGTTCTGCTATGCCCGAGCGTTGCGCCCGGCGACTGAACTGCATGGCAAGTTTCATCCATGAGCCAATCCTGTGAAAGCGAGCTTCATGTGGGAGCGGGCTTGCTCGCGAAAGCGGTGGATCAGTCAGACTGACACGCCGTCTTCGCGAGCAAGCCCGCTCCCACACAAGCCATTTCCCGCAATAATCAGCAGGTCTTACAGAACGTCGAGCAGCTCGACGTCGAACACCAGAACACTGTGCGGCGGGATGCTGCCAACGCCTTGAGCGCCGTAAGCCAGTTCGCTCGGCACGTACAGGCGCCATTTGCTGCCGGCATTCATCAGTTGCAGGGCTTCGGTCCAGCCAGCGATCACGCCGCCAACCGGGAATTCTGCAGGCTGGCCACGCTCGTAGGAGCTGTCGAACACAGTGCCGTCGATCAGGGTGCCGTGGTAGTGAGTACGCACTTGGTCTTCACGGGTCGGCTTGGCGCCATCACCGGCAGTCAGCACTTCGAATTGCAGGCCGGAAGCCAGGGTGGTGATGCCATCGCGCTTGGCGTTTTCAGCCAGGAAGGCCAGGCCTTCGCCAGCAGCCGCTTCTGCCTTGGCAGCCGCTTCGGCTTGCATGATTTCACGGATAACCTTGAAGCTGGCAGCCATTTGCTCTTGGTCAACACGGCTTGGTTTGCCAGCGAAGGCGTCGGTCAGGCCGGCCAGGATCGCGTCCAGGCTCACGCCAGGCGGCGGGTTGTCGCGCAGTTGGTCGCCCAGTTGACGGCCAATACCGTAGCTGACGCGGGTTTCGTCGGTGGACAGATTAACTTCGGACATGAGGTGCTCCGCTGTAGGGCAGCACAATTTCCCGCGCCGCCCAAATCGAAAAGGGCCAGCAGACTAGCACACAACACCGCACCTTGATGAGCCCCTCCTCACCCTACCTATCTACCGCCGGGCACGCCCGCAGGCTCTCCATGCTGATGACTCATTCATCACCCTGGGACAGTGCCAATGAGTACGCCAACCCCCCCCTTTGCATTACCTACCCTGCAACAGGTCCACAGCCACCTGCTGGAAATCGATCCAACGCTGCGCCCTCACAGCAAGCGCCCCGTCACGTTGCCGCCCGAGCGTCTGGCGCTGGAAAAAATCAATGCCACCCTCAACCACGTCAACGGCGTCTATGCATCAAAGGCTTACGCCCTGTATCAAGACCTGGCAGACGCCGACCTTGCCCAGGCCAGCGGCCAGCAACTGCTTGAGCGCTTGAGCAGCGAACTTGTCACACAATTGCAGGCCCTGGATGAAACCAGCACCGTCGACGGCCAAAGCCGCAAAACCTACCTGAGCGTCACCGCCGGGATCAACGCGCTGGAACAGGAAGCCCGTCTCAACGCCAGCGACGCACTGCTATCCCCGGCTGACCTGTTGATGCTCGAAGACAGTTCCCGCGGGCCGAGCTTTCGCCCGGGCATGTACGCGCTGACGTTCGACTACCAAGACCAGCGCGTGGCGTTCGCCGGGGCCTTCGTTCTGGCGCGCCAGGCCAGCCCCACCGTCAACAGCTTGACCGACACGGCCGCCGTGGGCCCGGTGCTGTTATTCACCCCTTCCCGCGGCCTGGAGGCATTCGACACGCTCCACGACCTGGACCAAGGTCTGCAATCTGCGCTGGCCACGAGCGCCGGGCAGGCCGAGTTCAGCCGCCACCTCCCGACGCGTTATCAGCATCTGGGACCTATCGGCATTTTCCCGCTGGCCTTACAGCCCATTGAGGGCGAGCCGTTGTTCGAACAGGTGTACCAGGCCCAGCTCGAAAAACGCGAGCAGGACATCAACCACGCCCTGCGCCTCGCCAAGGCCGGACAGCTCAGTGCCATGGCGCTCAAGGTACATCTGGACGCCGCCATCCACGCCGCCCTGCCCGACCTGACCCCGCGCCTGGAATTCAGGGCACAGCGCTTGCTGGAGCGCGATTTATTCAGCAGCCTGCCCGACTGGTATCGCCGCGCCAACACGGCCCAGCGCAAAGCCCTCGACCAGCACTTGCGCAGCTATAACCACGCACGCGAAGCATTCATCGAGTTGTTCGGCCCCGCAGCAACGCCCCAAGCGCTGGCCCGGCATCAATGGGCCGAGCAACTAGCTGATGAGCTGGACATCCACGATCTGGACCCGGACCTGCTGACCATCACCACCCGCCGCACCGTCCCCCAGGTTGGCACGTACAGCCAGCAACGTTCGCTGGTAGAGCTGACCCTGCGTGGCCTGCATACCGGCGATAGCACACCTGGCTCGGCGTTTCTCGAGCACAGCACCTTGAGCTACGCCGGGGCGCCGCTCGGGCAAGCGTATGCCCACCTCACCGTGCCAACCTTGCTGACCTTGCTGCAAGACCTGCAACCGCGCCTGGACTTCGCCAACACCCAAAAAGCCGCCCTGGGTTCCCCGCCAATCAAACGGGCGGCGCGGGATTTTTTTGATCAGCGGCTCGTGGCAATGGCCTATATCGCCAAGCTGCAAGGGCACCTGAACCCGGCCGATTACCAGTTGTTCGAAGACCTGCGGGAACGCCCACGCCCACAATTGTGTGCCCAGACCGTGTTGCTCCACGGCGCACAGCTCCACGACCTGTGGCTGCTGCGCGAGGAAGATGCCGACGGCCAGATTAAACGGTTGTTGTTGTGTACACCCGATGCGCCAAGTGCCCAGCAGTTCATCGCGTTCAACACACTGCGCGAGTGCCAAAGCCACATCATTGGCTGGACAGATCGCACCGCGCGCATAAAAGGTCGCAGCCTCAGCGATTACCTGCAGGAACAAGTCCCCCTGCGGTTTCGGGCGAAGATGGGGAGTTTCCTACGGGACATCAGCCTGCGCCCAGACGCCGCCGAGCATGAGGAAGTGACCTTCGGCAAACCATGCAGCCATACCGATTGCCTGGATGCGATGGCCGCGCATCGGTTGGCGGTGCAACTGGATGATTACCAATTCAGCTCCCCAGCCTGGTACCGCGCGGCCTCGGCGGCCGAGCGCATGCGCCTGGCGAGCCTGGCCGATAACGCCGCTGGCGCGCTGCGCAGCTATGACGCCAGGCAGGATGCCGAGGCGCAGTTCCCATCATTTGAAAGTTACCTGCATGAAAAGGCTAAGCTCAGCCTCAATACGCTACTGGGCCGCCAGCAGAACGACGTTGACCCGGATAGCGTGTTTGCCTACTCGCCCAAACCGCTGATCGGTGCGCCACCACAGCCGGTGTCCTACACCACCCTCTACCGCGATGGCTACGCAGACGGTATTGGCTTTCTCGACGAAAAATTCTCCGCCGCCGCGACCTTTCGTGGCCCACCCGGTGTTGACCTGAGCCCACTGACCGCGCAAAACGTCGCCCGCTCCGTCACCGGGGTATGGATCGGTCAGCGGTATATCGATGAGGTACGTCGGCGTCTGCAACACAGTGAAAGTCCGGGCTACGACGAGCGACGCAACGCGGTCGTGGCGATCGAGCAATTGCAGATGAAAAACGCCGCACTGGAATCGCGCCTTCAGGGGCATATTGCCAGTGTCGACCTGGCGTGGCTCGAACGGGCTATCGATAGCCTGTCCGACAGCGGCACTACAGCGCGCAACACCTATAAAGTCCACCGGTTGTCCATCAACGGCGATTGGGTACTTGGCAACTACCTGTTCAGCCACGGCAATCACCCCGTGCTGCTCTATACCCCACAGGCACCGGATGGCATCGGCTTTCGCGAGGCCAGGTTGTTCAATTACCTGCTGAAAAAAGTCGAGGGCATGCCTGCCTACTGGTGCGCGCGGGTGCCGTTGCCGTCTATGGCGCGAATCGGGCTGTTCCTGAAAAACGCCAGCAACGGCTTGCCGGACGACATCAACCGCTCGACCCCAAGCATTGCCCGACATGACAGCACGCAGCACATCACGCCGTTGACCGACCTGCGCCATGAGTTTTACAACATGCGCCTGCAACGCAAGATCGACGACGTACAGGCCACCACGGTCAATCGCACGCAGATGATCACCGGCATCCTTTGGACCTGCATCGAATGGGTGACCGCCGTGGCCACGATGCCGTTCCCGCTGCTTAGCCTGACCCTGGGCGGGTTGCTGGCATTCAAGGACGCCATGCTTGCCCTCAATGCCTACCACCAGAATGACCAAGGCGGCGCACTGGAGCACTACATTGGCTACCTCACCAACCTCGGCGGTGCGCTGTTATTCGATGTACGCCCGGCCCTCAAGGGCGCCTTCAAATCACTGCGCCCGGTTATCCGCAGCAGCTCGCACGCCACAGACAACGCGCTGATCAGCCAAGTAGATGCACTCAAACCCGAGGGCATGCAGCCTGTGTTGTTCGAAGGACGCCCCCTGTGGACCTCGCACACCCCGGATGCACTGGGCCGCTACTTGCTTTACCGCCACGACCCCCTCACCGATCAATTGCACTCGACTGCGCGGTTGGTCAATCAAACTGCCGAAGGCCAATGGGTACGTACCGGTGTGGCGGGCGGCGGTCGCAAACAATACGAAAAACTGCTGGCCGACGAGAGCAGCGCGCTGGAGCCCTTTGACACGGCGCCTGACCAGGCCAAGACCTTCCGCAGCCTGCTAGACCCCCAGTTCAAGCAAAAACTGCAGAGCATGGAGCCTGGCTACAGCGGGGCAGCCCAGAGCAATGCCCTGACACAATCGGCCCCCCTGCGCACCGCTTACGTCAAACAGGTTGAACAGCTGACCGAGCGGGCCAATGCCTTCTTCCAGGCTTTACCCTCCCCGGCGCCCAGAGCAGCGCTGCCCTCGTTGGCGACGGATGCGTTGCACGCCGATATTCTCAAGACCCTGTTCAGTCGTAATAAACGCTTGATCATCGGCGCCGTCGACAACTCCATCGCCAGCAAGCAGCTGTTGATCGAACAACTGCCCGGCCTGGTCGATCAGGGCCTTAAGCGCGTGTATATCGAGAACCTGCCCCGGGACCTGTTTCATCGCAAACTGAAAATCCTCAACAACCAGCTCAGCGGCAACAAGGCCCATGCCCTGCAGCAAGTCGAAGAACACCTCAAGCTTGTGGATCAAGCCCTGGGGCTGGCAGCGGACGCGCCGTTCACTTATCGCAAATTGCTGCTGGAGACCCAGCGGCTGAACGTCGCCATCGACGGCCTCGATGGCAGCGCCTCCTACCATATGGAGCACGTGTTGGCCTTGGGCGATGGCCCACGCTTCATCCCCCGCAGCAGCAAACTGCGTAACTTCTACTCGCACACGGTGATCGAACAAAACCTTAAAAAAGACGCCGACGAAGGCTGGGTAGCGCTGGTGGAGCCCAACCGCCTGGGCACCTACGAACAAGTGGCTGGTTTATCGGACCTGCAAAGCGCCCCTGCCTTGCGTGTGGAAGACGCGGCAGCGGGTCAACGCACCGGCCTCTGGCCCGACACCGCCAGCAGCGCGCAATCGCGTGGTGATTACACCCTGGCCATGCCAACGGCTCACGCCGCGCTGCAACCACCGCGTGCGTCAGCGCCGCCACCGCAGGTAGCAGCGCACTATGCAGAGTTTGATATTCCCTACGACCAGCGTGCCGACATCGACCGCCTGAGAATGGAGCACCGTGGGCTGGATACTCGCTACGGCTCCAGCAGTTCAAGCACGGCGCGACAAACATTCATCCAGACCCGCCAGCGCTTGCAGGCCAGCGCCAAGGCCTCGCTCGCCGACTTCGCGCCTGCCCAACGAGGCCCCCTTACGGACATCGCCACAGCCACCCACGAACGGGTATTTATTGAGCGGGTGTATGCCCAAAAACTGGGATTGGTGATAGGTGAAGCGCACTCGGCCCAGTCCAGCAAGCGCCTGTTGATTGAGTACATGAAACACCTGAGAAAACAGGGGGTAAAAACCCTGTATATCGAGCACCTGTTCACCGACCTTCACCAAGGCGCGCTGGACACCTTCCATGCCACGTCGCGCATGCCCGCCAATCTGGCAACCTATCTGGCCCAACTGGACCTGGGCCAGATGCCGCTCTACAAAGGGTCTTTTACGTTCACCAATGTACTCAAGGCCGCCAACAAATACGGGATCCGCATTCGCGCCCTCGATTGCACGGCCAGCTATCACATCAAAGGGCTCGCGGGCATGAACGCACGTGGCGAACTGTTCAGCTACTTCGCCAATGAAGTGATCAAGGCTGACCAACTCGCCCAAGGGCCACACAAATGGGTCGCCTTTGTCGGCAGCACCCACACCGATATGTACCTGGGGGGGCCAGGCCTCGCCCAGTTGCAGGACGCCATCAGCCTGCATGTGCGCGACACCGCCCCCGAGCTGGCACGGCCGCTGCACGCCGCCACCTGGCAAGTCGTTGATGAAGGCCAGAGCGCAGCCTTGCGCAGTGACTTCAAGATAGAAATGGCAGTCGCCGGGCGCCCGGTACACCGCGCGCCACCGCCGCCGAGCCGCAGCCGACTGACGGCGCCTGGGCAGTTCATTATCGAACGTCCCAACGACAGCGAGATCAACCTGGTGCACTTTTCGCGCAGCAATGACGTGGTGAGTACGCCGATTCAAATAAATGAACAAGGCCAGTTTTTCGTTGAACGCTGGGAGCCACTCAAACCGCGACGGTTCTATTACCTGTCCCAACTTACTGAGATGCTCAAAGCCGCTCCTCCCATTGGCATGGGGATGACGCATCTGACCTGACTACTCGCCCCCCTGCCCGTTCATCGGGCAGGGGGGCGGTTTTTCATCACCGGTGCAAAAGCCATTTCAGATCCGCGTCGCGCTGCCGATACCCACCTACACACTTTGGCTGGCTCAAACAACAACACCGTCCAGCAGACAATCATCACTTTTTGCGGAGCATTCGATGAATAGCTGGTTCGGCAACATTAGCGTCAATCTCAAACTGGGCCTGGGCTTCGGCCTGGTGCTGGTCCTCACCTCGATCCTGGCACTCACCGGTTGGACCAGCCTGGGTGGCCTGATCGACCGCAGCAACTGGATGAGCGACATCACCCAGCTCAATGCGTCGCTGACCAAACTGCGTGTTGCACGCCTGCAGTACATGCTGGCCAACGGTGACGAAACCGCCGCGCAGAATGTGCAGACCAACCTGGACGCCTTCATCGCCCAACAGCAAAAACTGCTGAACAGTTTCAAGAGCCCGGATAACGTCAAGCTGCTCAACGAGCAGAAAGCCATCATCACCGCGTACCAGCAGTCCTTGAACAAAATGCGCGAGGCCTACCGTAATGGCAGCGCTGCGCGTCAGACCATGGGCGACAAAGCTGACATCGCCAATGCCCAGATCGACACGTTGGAAAGCAGCGTGAAGCAAATGCCCGACAGCTCGGAGCACTTGGCGCAGTTCCAGGCAGTGGCCGACGCCAAGATGCAATTCCAATTGTCGCGCTATGAAGTACGCGGCTACACCGGCAACGTCAGCGCCGACACCGAAGCACGCGCCGCCGCACAAATCGAAAAAACCATCACCGGTTTGAAGGACCTCAGCGCCGTATTCGGTGCCAGCCAGCAAAGCGCACTGACGGCGCTGGAATCGGCCCTGGGCGCCTATCGCAGCGCCGTACAGAACTACAAGGCGGCCAACGCCAATATCGTCAGCGCCCGTGCCGAAATGACGGTGCAAGGCAACGATATCGTCACCATCAGCGACAAGCTGTACGACATCCAACTTGATCGCCGCGACGCCGAGAGCGCCCAGGCCCGCAGCCTGCAATTGATCAGCACGTTGCTGGCCTTGCTGGTTGGCATCATTGCGGCCTTGGTCATTACCCGCCAGATCACTCGCCCAATCCAGGAAACCCTGGCGGTGGTGGAACGCATCGCCTCCGGTGACTTGAGCCACAACATCCAAGTCACTCGCCGCGACGAACTGGGCGTGCTGCAACAGGGCATCCAGCGTATGGGCACGACCTTGCGCGAATTGATCAGCGGCATTCGCGACGGCGTAACGCAGATTGCCAGCGCCGCCGAAGAGTTGTCCGCCGTCACTGAGCAGACCAGCGCCGGCGTCAACAGCCAGAAGATCGAGACCGACCAGGTCGCCACCGCCATGCACGAGATGACCGCCACCGTGCAGGAAGTCGCGCGCAACGCCGAGCAAGCATCACAGGCCGCAGCCGACGCCGATGGCCAAGCCCGAGCAGGCGACAAAGTGGTGGCCGAAGCCATCGCCCAGATCGAACGCCTGGCCGCCGAAGTGGCACGTTCCACTGACGCCATGACGCACCTGCAGCAAGAGAGCAATAAGATCGGCAGCGTGATGGACGTGATCAAGGCCGTGGCAGAGCAGACCAACTTGCTGGCGCTCAACGCCGCAATCGAAGCGGCACGTGCAGGTGAAGCCGGTCGTGGGTTTGCCGTGGTGGCTGATGAAGTGCGTGGCCTGGCCCAGCGCACGCAAAAGTCCACCGAGGAAATCGAAGGCCTGGTCGCCGGTTTGCAGAACGGTACCCAGCAAGTAGCCAACGTGATGAACAACAGCCGCAGCCTGACCGACAGCAGTGTCGAGTTGACGCGCAAGGCCGGTGTGTCACTGGAGAACATCACCCGTACGGTGTCGAATATCCAGTCGATGAACCAGCAGATCGCCGCCGCCGCCGAGCAGCAAAGCGCTGTGGCTGAGGAGATCAGCCGCAGCATTGTGAACGTGCGTGACGTGTCGGAGCAGACCGCTACGGCGAGTGACGAGACGGCCAAGTCGAGCGTGGAACTGGCGCGTTTGGGTAGCCAGTTGCAGCAGATGGTCAGTCATTTCCGGGTGTAAGAAACATCATTGTGGCGAGGGAGTAAGCTCCCTCGCCACCTAGTGCACAAACCTAGAGTTCCTCTTCGACAAACACCAACCGATTGCCGAAGGGATCCTTGATGCTCATCTCCCGCGAGCCCCAAGGCATTTCTTCCACTCCAGGTTTGGCATAACGGTAATCCTTGGCCAGCAACTGCTGCTGGTAGGCATCCACCCCTTGCGCCTGAATCCGCACCGCCGCGCCCGGTGAAGCATCGCCATGATGCTCAGACAAATGCAGCACACACTCGCCCAACGACACCTGCAAATACAGCGGGAAGTTCGCCTCGAAGCGATGCTGCCAGTCCACCTTGAAGCCCAGGAAGTCGACGTAGAATTCCAGCGCTTTGGCCTCGTCGAAAATCCTCAGGATGGGGGTGACTTTTCCTAAGTGCATGGCGACCGCTCCGTGTATGAAAACGCCCACTATAGAGACGAAAACCCACCACGCAAATCCCCACTACGCGCCAGAAATCGACCCGGCCGCTGGCCGTTCGCCTGCCCTTCGCTGTAACTCAACACGCCGTTGACCCACACCGCGTCAATCCCTTCTGCCGCCCGCTGCGGCTCTTTGAAATCAGCCACATCGCGCACCCGCAACGGGTCGAACAACACCAGGTCGGCCCAGTGTCCTTCGCGAATTTCGCCACGCTCCGACAAGCCGAAGCGTGACGCCGACAACCCGGTCATCTTGTGCACTGCCGTGTGCAACGGGAACAACCCCACATCCCGACTGAAATGCCCGAGCACCCGTGGGAAAGCGCCCCACAAACGCGGATGGGGGAACGGATCTTCGGGCAGCCCATCCGACCCGACCATCGACAACGGATGCGCGAGGATGCGTCGTACATCCGCTTCATCCATTCCGTAATACACCGCCCCCGCCGGTTGCAGGCGGCGTGCGGCGTCCATCAGTGAAACGTCCCATTGCGCGGCGATGTCTTGCAAGTCGCGTCCGCCCATCTCCGGATACGGCGTCGACCAGGTGATGGTGATGCGAAATGCATCGGTAACTTGCTTCAAATCCAACGTCGAAGAACTCGCCGCATAGGGATAACAATCACACCCCACCGGGTGGGTTTTCGCTGCCACTTCCAGCGAGGCCAACAACTGCGGACTGCGCCTCCAGTTACCCGCGCCAGCGCACTTGAGGTGGGAAATGATCACCGGGGCCTTGGCGTGTCGGCCAATCAGGAACGCCTCGTCCATCGCCTCCAGTACCGGCTCGAATTCGCTGCGCAAATGGGTGGTGTATACGGCACCGAATGCGGTCAGTTCTTCACTGAGCTGCAGCACTTCATCGGTCTCGGCACTGAACGCGCTGGCGTAGGCCAGGCCTGTGGATAACCCGAGGGCGCCGTCTTCAAGACTCTCGTGCAGTTGCACGCGCATCGCCGCGATTTCATCCGGCGTGGCGGTGCGGTGCAGGTCGTCCATATGGTTGCTGCGCAGCGCTGTGTGGCCGATCAAGGCCGCGACATTGACCGCAGGGTGAGCGTTTTCCACCGCCGCTCGGTAATCGGCAAAGCGCGGGTAAGTGAACGCCTCACGCGTGCCGAGCAGGTTCATCGGGTCCGGTGGGTCGCTGCGCAAACTGACCGGTGAAGCGCTGATGCCGCAGTTGCCGACGATCACTGTGGTCACGCCCTGGCTGAGCTTGGGCAGCATCTGCGGATGACGGATCACCACGGTGTCATCGTGGGTGTGCACGTCGATAAAACCCGGCGCCAACACGCGGCCACGGGCATCAACTTCATGTTCGGCGGTCGCTGCCGAGAGATCGCCGATCGTCTCGATGCGCCCGGCAAGCAGCCCCACATCGGCCAAATACCCCGGCGTGTTGCTGCCATCAATGATCAGCGCCTGGCGAATCAACGTGTCGTACTTCATATCAGTCTCCGAGCGGCAGGCTGTCAGGGCCGCCGCGATAATCGTCCAGGGCCAGCTTGATCCGGCGCAGGCGTTCCTGGTTGTCGTCCGGCATGGCCAGGGCCAGCTCGGTGGCGAGCAGGTCAATGGCCAGCAGCATTCCGTAGCGCGCCGCAGTGGGCTTGTAGATAAAACTGGTTTCGGCCGGTTGCAACGGCAGCACGACGTCCGCCAATTGGGCCAGAGGAGAATCGGCCAGAGTGATCGCAACGATGCGTGCATCGTAGTTGCGCGCCAACGCCACCACGTCCAACAACTCGGGGGTAAGGCCGGTCAGGGAACACACGATCAAGGCGTGCTCGGGCCCCAGGGTTGCAGCGGTGACGCGCATCATCACCGGGTCATGGCAGGCGGCAATCGGGTAGCCCAGACGCACCAGGCGCACCTGCAACTCGTCGCTGCACAGGCTCGACGGGCCGCCCATGCCGAAGGCGTGGATCATCCGCACCTTGCCCAGCAGGCTGACCGCATCGACAAAACTCGCCTGGTTGAAACCCGACAAATGCTGGCGCAAGGTCGCTTCGATATCCCCCAGAATCTGCCGATGAAACGCCGACTGTTCGGGCAACCCGGCAGGGTCGAGAAAGCGACTGCCAACACCACTGGCCTGCGCGAGTTGCAGGCGCAAATCCCGCAAGTCCCGACACCCCACGCTACGCGCAAACCGCGACAGCGTGGCTGTGCTGACCTCGGCCCGTTGGGACAGTTCTTCCAGGCTGGCCGACGCCGCAAACCCCACATCGTCGAGCATCAGCTTGGCGATACGCCCTTCGCCGGCGCTGAAGGAATCCTGGCGGGCGCGGATCTGGTAGAGGATGTCCATGGGGTCTCCGGGTTACAAAATGCAGGACAGACCGTACGTCAGACCGAAGGCGACCACTGAAATCAGGGTTTCCAGCACGGTCCAGGTCTTGAAGGTCTGGATCACCGTCATATTGAAGTATTCCTTGATCAGCCAGAAGCCGCCGTCGTTCACGTGGGAAAAGATCACCGAGCCCGCACCAGTGGCCAACACCAGCAATTCGGGGTGTGGATAGCCCAAGCCCATGGCCACGGGTGCAACCACGCCTGACGCGGTTGTCATCGCCACCGTCGCCGAACCGGTGGCGATGCGCATCAACGCGGCGAACAACCAGCCCATCACCAGCGGCGACAGGTGGAAGGCGTGGGCCAGGCCGAGAATTTCGTTGGTAACGCCAGCATCCACGAGGATACGGTTCAAGCCGCCGCCCGCGCCCACCAGCAAGGTGATGCTCGCGGTCGGCGCCAGGCATTCGTTGGTGAACTTGAGGATAGACTCGCGGTTGAAGCCTTGTGCCAGACCGAGGGTATAGAAACTCACCAGGGTCGCCACCAACAGCGCAATCACCGAGTTGCCGATAAACAACAGGAACTGGTTGAAACCGGTGCCCGGTGTGGAAATCACGTTGGCCCAGCCGCCGATCATCATCAGCACTACCGGCAACAGGATAGTGCCCATGGTCAGCGCGAAGCTCGGCAATCGGGTGCGCGGCTCACGGTCGATAAACTGGCGTTCCAGCGGGTTTTCTGCGGGCAGGTGAATACGCGGCACGATGTACTTGGCGTACACCGGCCCGGCGATGATCGCCGTAGGAATGCCGATCAGGATCGCGTACAGCACGGTCTGACCCACCGACGCGTTATACGCCAGCACCGCCATCATCGCCGCCGGGTGCGGTGGCACCAGTGCATGCACCACCGACAGGCCGGCGACCATCGGCAAGCCGACCATCAGAATCGACACACCGACGCGCCGCGCCACGGTAAAGGCGATGGGCACCAGCAACACAAAACCCACCTCGAAAAACAGTGGCAACCCCACCAGGAACGCGATGCACACCATGGCCCAGTGGGCGTTACGCTCGCCGAAACGGTTGATCAGCGTGCGCGCCACCTGCTCAGCGCCGCCGGACTCGGCCATCATCTTGCCAAGCATGGTGCCCAACGCGACCACCAGGGCGATATGGCCCAGTGTCTTGCCGACACCCGCCTCGTAGGAACCCATGATGGTGTCCGCCGGCATCCCGGCCATCAGCGCCAGGCCAATGGATACCAGGGTGATGACGATAAACGGGTTGAGTCGGTAACGTGCAATCAGCACGATCAAAGCAATGATGGCGATGGCAGCGTATGCCAATAGCCCGAAGCCCGGTGATGCGGCCATGCGGTACTCCTCGGAAAGGGTCACGTCGAATCTGTTGTGAAATTCATAAATCATTACCGAGGAGTATTTTCAATTTTTATGAAAGTAATTTTCGCCCACAGACAAGCGCTGTCGCGTGGGGATATGCCCGACAGCCATGCATGAAAATTCGGGGGGTGTTCTTACATGAAGATCAGAGGATGTCGGAAACTCAGTGGCCGCCATTCAGTCATAGAATGCGCAACCCCTCATGCCCAGGAAAACCGACCATGATTCGCACCTCACTCGCCGTCAGCGCCCTGCTGTTTGCCGTCTGCGGCACCGCCTCAGCCGCCGATAACGCCGCGCTGAAAAAATGCATGGACACCGCCAACACCACCGCCGACATGGTCAATTGCAATGCCAAGGAAACCAAGGTGCAGGACAAGCGCCTGAACACGGCCTACAAGACCGCCCTCGCCGCCCAGGAAGGTGCACGCAAGCAGCAACTGCAAGACGTGCAGCGCCTGTGGATAAAGTACCGAGACGCCAACTGCGCGTTTGCAGGCAGCGCGACCGGCGGCACCATCGACCAGGTCAATGGCTCCGGCTGCGTGCTGGACATGACTCAGACCCGCGCCCAAGAACTGGAAGACCTGGTCGGGCCGTGATCGATCAGTCGTGATGCACTCGGGCGCGCTTGAGCAACTTCTTGCAGCGCTCCGACAAGTGCAGCACCCGCAGGTGCTTACCCGCCTTGGCATAACGCTCGCGCAGGGTCATCAGCGCGGCAATCGCCGAGTAATCGACAAAACTCAGGTGACGGCAATCCAGCGTCACCTGGGCCGGGTCGTTGGCGGGGTCGAACTGGTTCAAGAACGGCGTGGTCGAGGCAAAGAACAACGTACCGTGCAGGCGATAGAGCTTGCTGCCATCGGCCTCCAAATGCTCATCCGCGTACAGCTCGCGAGCCTGTTGCCAAGCGAAGTTCAGCGCCGCAATCACTATCCCGCACAACACCGCCGTGGCCAGGTCGGTGAACACGGTAATCACGGTCACCGCAATAATCACCAGCACATCGTTGAGCGGCACCTTGTTGAGCACCCGCAAGGAGGCCCAGGCGAAGGTCTGTTGGGACACCACGAACATCACCCCCACCAGCGCCGCCAGCGGGATCCGCTCGATAAACGGCGACAAAAACAGGATGAACAGCAAGATCATCACCCCGGCAAACACCCCGGAAAATCGCCCGCGCCCACCGGAGCTTAAGTTGATCACGGTTTGCCCGATCATCGCGCAGCCACCCATGCCGCCGAACACACCCGAGACCATATTCGCAGCCCCCAGGGCCACGCTTTCACGGTCGGGGTAACCACGGGTCTCGGTGATTTCGTCGGTAAGGTTCAGGGTCAGCAGGGTTTCCAGCAGGCCGACCATGGCCATCAGGAACGCGTACGGCGCGATGATGCCGAGGGTTTCCAGGGTCCAGGGGATTTGCGGCAATGCGAAGGTCGGCAGGCCACCGGCGATGTGAGCCATGTCGCCGAGGGTGCGCGTCGGCAGGCCAAGCAGATACACCGCCAGGCCCACGCCGAGGATCGCCACCAACGCGGGCGGCACGGCGCGGGTGATGCGCGGCAGCAGATAAACGATGGCCATGGTCACCAGCACCAAGCCAATCATCACGTACAACGGCGTGCCGCTGAGCCAGTGCTCACCGCTCTTGAAATGCTCCAGTTGCGCCAGCGCGATAATGATCGCCAGGCCGTTCACGAACCCGAGCATCACCGGGTGCGGTACCATGCGCACCAGTTTTCCCAGGCGCAACAGGCCGAAGGCGATCATGATCAACCCGCCCAGCAGTACCGTGGCCAGCAAGTAGTCGACGCCATGCTGGACGACCAGTGCGACGATCACCACCGCCATCGATCCCGCCGCACCAGAGACCATACCCGGCCGACCGCCGAACAACGCGGTGAGGGTACAGATGATAAAGGCGCCGTAGAGCCCCATCAGCGGGTTGAGGTGAGCCACCAAGGCAAAGGCGATGCATTCGGGCAGCAGCGCAAACGACGTGGTGAGGCCGGCCAGGGCATCGGCGCGCAGACGGGTGAGGTTCATGAGGTACCAGGGTAATGCGGGGGATAAGGCGGGGGATGGTACGGAATTGCGGGGGGTGGGGCTAGTCTGGAAGACCGCGTCGCGCCCTTCGCGAGCAAGCCCGCTCCCACATTTGACCGCATTCCAAGGTTGGAACTCGGTCAAATGTGGGAGCGGGCTTGCTCGCGAAGGCAGCACCTCGGTCTCAAGCGAACATCACACCATCTCGTGGCGAATCCACTCGACCACCGACGTGCGCTTCGGCACCCAACCCAGCAATTCACGCGCATGCTTGCCACGCACCCGGCTGTTGGAGCCCAAGCCATAGTTGGCCATTTCATAGCCCCACTCGGCCTCGGCATCAGCCAACGGCCAATCCTGCGGCTCACCCAAGTTGAGTGCTTGGGCAATGGCGGTGGTCATGTCGACAAACGCCGCTTCACTGCTTTCGACAAAGTAGAAGGTGCCCGGCACATTCTTGGTCAGCGCCAGCAGATACAGCGCCACCACGTCTTCAATGTGCACGTTGGACCAAATGTTCTGCCCCGTCCCCACATGGCGCACCACCCCACTCTTGCGTGCCTGCTTGAGCAAGCGCGGCAATTGCACGCTGTCACGTTTCACGCCCAGGCTGTGGCCGTAGATGAGGGTGTTGCAGATCACCGCTGAGTTCACACCGTCATTGGCGGCAGCGAGGATCAGGTTATCGATGGCCACGCGTGCGGCCTTGTCCACCGTCGGCTCCGGCAAGTTGTCTTCGAAGTAGATAACGTCGCTGGCTTTGCCGCCCGACGCATCCCCCACGATGCTCGAACCGCTGGTGTGCAGAAACGGTTTTTTCGAGCCTTTCAAGGCAGCCAACAACGTTTCCACCGCAGCACGATGGTCACTGCTGGCGGCGTTGATCACCGCATCGGCTTTGTGCGCCTGCTCGGTCAATACAGCGGCGTCATCCAGCGTGCCAATCACCGGCGTGATGCCGAGTGAGGTCATCTCGGCGGCTTGATCGGCGCTGCGCACCAGGCCCGTAACGGAGTGGCCGGCCTTGACCAGGCCCGTTGCGATGGAACCGCCGATAAAACCTGCGGCGCCGGTAACGAATACGTTCATGGAAGGTGCTCCTGACGGGGTAAGTGATGGGCCCAGTATCAAGGAGCGATCCCCGACGAATAAGCCCGTGCCACCCAATTCAATCTTGCGTGACGGTCACGAATCAGCAGGCATACCGCGCCAGTTTGGCCTGAATAAAGTCCAGGAAACACTGGATACGCAACGCCAGTTGAGAGTTGCGGTAGAACACCGCATGGATCGGCTGGCGATACCCGCTGTTGAATGCTTCCAGCACCGGCACCAGCCTTCCGGCGTCGATGTCGTCGACGGTCATGAAGTTCGACAAGCAGCAAATACCCTGCCCTTCCAATGCCAACTGCCGCACGGTTTCACCGCTGGACGCAGAAACGCTGGGCTGGATCAACCAGCGGTCGCCTTCCACATGGCGCAGCGGCCAGTGGTTGAGGGTTTCGGTCTGGGAAAACCCGAGCAAGGTGTGGCCTGCCAATTCGGCCACCGTATCCGGTGTGCCGTATTGCTTGAGGTAAGCGGGGCTGGCGAGGATATGCAGCGGCGTGCACCCCAGCGAACGGGCATGCAAGGTTGAGTCGGCCAGCGCACCGATGCGGATCGCAATGTCGGTGCTCTGCTCCAGCAGGTCGATGATCAAGTCGTCGCTGTTCAGCTCCAACTGGATCTCGGGGTACAGGCTGCGAAACTCGGCGATGTACGGCACGATCCCATGCAGCATGAACGGCACCGCCGCATTGATGCGCAAGCGCCCCGCCGGTTTTTTCTGGCGCGACGACAGGCGCTCTTCCAGCTCTTCCATCTGCGCCAGGATCACCTTGGCCTGTTCGAAGAAGTACTTGCCCTCTTCGGTCAGGTCCATGCGCCGCGTGGTGCGGTTAATCAGCGTGGTGTCGAGCTTGGCCTCCAGGCGCGACAGCGTGCGGCTGACCGCAGACGGCGTCTGCCCGACCTGCTCGGCCGCGGCGGAAATCGAGCCGCACTCAATCACACTGACGAAGATTTGTAGCTCGTCGGATCGGGCTTTCACAGGCTGTCCTCGTTATCGGTTCGCAGCAGCTTACACCGAGAGGTGGAACACCTGCGCCAGATGCTGCTCGTAGCGCGCCACGTCGGCTTCGATGGTTGGGCGTTTCATCACGTCCACGCACAGGAAGGTCGGCAACGCGGTCATGCCAAGGAATTCGTTGGCCTTGTGGAACGGGAAATACACCGCGTCCACGCCCTTGGCTTCAAAGAAGTCGCTGGGGTCGTCGAAGGCTTGTTGCGGTGCGTTCCAGGTCAGCGACAGCATGTACTGCTTGCCCTGGATCAGGCCGCCGCTGCCATATTTCTGCGAGGCATCGGAACGGGTGCGACCATCGCTGGCGTACAGGCTGCCGTGGCCTTCGGTGAAGACTTCGTCGATGTACTTCTTGACGATCCACGGCGCGCCCATCCACCAACCCGGCATCTGGTAGATGATCACGTCGGCCCAGAGGAATTTGGCGACCTCTTCGGCCACGTCGTAGCCTTCGTCGATATGCGTAACCTTGACGTCGATACCGCCACGGTCCAGCACGGCCAGGGCGGCGTCATGCAGTGTGGTGTTGTAGCGGCCATCGGAGTGGGCGAACTTTTTGCCGCCGTTGAGCAGGAGTACTTTTTTCATGGGACGTTATCCAGAGGTTGAAAATGTCTGGATGCAGACTATCGACCTCAGGCCCTCGGAATAACCGGCGGCGCGGCAAAATACATTTGACCTGAATGCACGAATAGAGAGTTATTGTTAACCGCTGATCAGCAGATGACCACCCAATAGCGCCATACCGACGAAAAATACGCGCTTGAACAGCACCGCACTGATGCGCTGGCGCACCACTTGGCCCAGCCACATACCCAGCAGCGCCGGTATCAGCGCCAGCAGCGAAGCATTGATTTCGCCACCGCCCAGCGTGCCGCGCCAGGCCAGCCCGGCGGCCAGGGCCAGGGTCGACACGGTGAACGACAGCCCCAACGCCTGCACCAGTTGATCGCGATTCAAGCCCAGGGCCTGTAGGTACGGCACGGCCGGAATCACAAACACGCCGGTGGCCGAGGTGATTACGCCAGTGATCACCCCACACAACGGGCCGAGCCAGCGTTCGGTTTCAGGCTTGACCTTGAGCGTGGGCAGGAACAACCCGCTCAGCGCATACACCAGCAACGCCCCGCCCAACGCGTGAACGACCCAGCCGCCACCGTCCATGCCCAGCCATACCGTACCGAGCCCGGTGCCAAGAAAGATCAACAGCAGCATCGGCCACAGGCGCTTGAGCAAGGTACTCAGGTGGCCGCCGAACGCCAGTTGCCAGAGGTTGGTGACCGTTGAAGGAATGATCAGTAACGCCGCAGCCTGCGCCGGCAGCATAGCCAGGCCGAGCAGGCCCATGGCGACGGTGGGCAGACCCAGGCCGATCACGCCTTTGACGGTGCCGGCCAGCAGGAAGGTGCCGAATACCAGCAGGCTCAGGGCTGGGCCGATGTCTTGATAGAACGCTAGGAAGGTATTCATGGGGGGATTGTGGCGCGTGGCAGCGGATTCGGAAATTCGCCATATACTGAGGCAGCCTCTTGTTTTGTGTGAGGCTGATGCCGTCATCGCAGGCAAGCCAGCTCCCACATTTGATGTGTGAATACATTCAAGTGTGGGAGCTGGCTTGCCTACGATGAGGCCAGTTCTATCACTCGAGAACCCCAGCCATGCACTTTGACCTGATCGACCTGCGCCTCTATCTGCACATCCTCGACACCGGCAACATCACCGCCGGTGCCGCCCGCAGCCACTTATCCCTGGCAGCCGCCAGTGCTCGCATCCGCGCGATGGAAGCATCCTTGGGGATCGAGTTCCTCACGCGCGGTCGCCGTGGCGTCACCCCCACACCCGCAGGCGTTGCCCTGGCCCGTCACGCCCGCCTCTTGCTGCAACAAGCCGAGCACCTGCAACAGGACTTGGCCGAATACGCCAACGGCGCCAAAGGCCAGGTGCGCCTGTTGTGCAACACCACCGCCCTCAGCGAATACCTGCCGGAAGTGCTGGCGGACTTTTTGCGCGCGCATCCCAACCTCGATATCGACCTGCAGGAGTTGCCGAGCTTGCGCATTACCCAGGCATTGCGCCAGGGCACGGCTGACCTGGGGATCATCTCTGATGCGGTGGACACCCACGGCCTGCAGACCCTGCCCTTTCGCGATGACCCACTGGTGTTGATCATGCCGCTGGATCACCCACTGGCAGCGCAAAACGCGAGCTTTATCGACAGCCTGCAATACGACTACGTCAGCCTGGCTGCCAATAGCGCGTTGGCGGTGTACTTGGAAGAGCAGGCGCTGCACACAGGATTTCGCTTGCAAACCCGCATCCGCGCCGATGGGTTTGATGGGTTGATTCGCATGGTCGCCGGCGGCGCCGGGCTGGGCATCGTGCCCCAGGCCGCACTGGAGCGCTGGCCGGCAGAACGCCGTTTCAAGGCCCAACCCTTGCGCGAAGAGTGGGCCTGCCGAACGCTGCTGCTCAGTGCACGCTCGTTTGAGAACCTGCCCGGTTACGCCAAGGCCTTGTTCGACGCCTTGGCCCTGCCTTTGCGGAAGAACCCGTAGTACACCGCCGACAGAATCACCAGGAACGGCACCCCAAACACCAGCGTCATCTTGAACGCCTCGGTGAAGTACGTGGTGATCATCACCGCCCCCATCAGCACCAGCCCCAACAGCGTGCTGTAGGGAAACAGCCGCAGTTGAAACGACAACTTCGGCCCGCCGTGGCGCTTGCGATAACGGCGGAAGAACAGGTGCGTGAGGAAGATCATGAACCAGGTGAAGATCGCGCCAAACATCGAGATGGCCATCATCAGGGTAAACGAGCTTTCCGGGTACACCACGTTGAGCAGCGTCGCCAAGGCAATGCCCGAACTGGACAGCAACAGGGCATTCAATGGGATACCGCTCTTGCTCAGGGCGCCCATGGACTTAGGCGCAAAGCCGGCGCGGGACAGGCTGAACATCATGCGCGTAGTGATATAAAGCTGACTGTTCATCGCCGACAACGCCGCGATCAGGATCACGAAATTCATCACCCCGGTGGCACCGGGAATGCCGATGGTCTGCATCACTGTGACGAATGGGCTCTGGGTCTGCCCGGCCTGGTTCCACGGCACAATCGCCAGCATCAGCGCCAGGGTCAGCAGGTAGAACACCACCAGCCGCACGATGGTCGCGCGGAAGGCTTTCTTCACCGCCTGCTCCGGGTCGGCCGCTTCACCGGCGGCCACCGCGATCATCTCCACGCTCAAATAGCTGAAGATCGACACGATCACCGCGATCCACATGCCGCTCAGGCCATGGGGGAAAAAGCCGTCGTGGGCCGTGTAGTTCTGTACGCCGTATTCCGGATTGCCGGAACCGAACACCACGTACACCGCGAGGATGATGAAGCCGACGATGGCGCTGATCTTGATCGTGGAAAACCAGTATTCGAAGGTGCCGAAGGTCTTCACGCTGATGGCATTGAGCAGGATCAGCACGCTGGAAAACGACACGATCCACACCCATTCCGGCACGTTGGCGAACCAGTACTTCATGTACATCGCCACCGCCGTGACCTCGGCGCCCACCGCCAGCACAATCGCCGCCCAGTAGGCATAACGCACCAGGAACCCGGCCAGCGGGCTGATGTAAAACTCGGCGTAGGCACCAAAGGAGCCCGAGGTGGAATGCGCCACCGTCATCTCCGCCAGGCAGCCCATCAACAATAAGGTGATCAACGCGCCAATGGCGTAGCTCACCAACACGCTGGGCCCGGCATAACCGATGGCATAGGCGCTGCCCATGAACAACCCGGTGCCAATGGCGCCACCGATAGCGATCATGCTCATCTGGCCGGAAGTGAGCTGGCGCCGCAGGCCCAGTTCGCGGTGGGTGATCTCGGCAAAGCCTTGGTCTGGCGTGGTCACGTGGTGTGCCCCTTTATTATTGTGATTGCACTATTTTTGGCGGATGTCGCAGATCCCCTGTGGGAGCGGGCTTGCTCGCGAATGCGGTGGGTCATTCAGCACATGCAGTGCCTGATACTCCGCTTTCGCGAGCAAGCCCGCTCCCACATTTTGATCCGCGTTGGGTCAGGTCACGCTGTTACGCACTTTGAATTGCGGCTGGTCCCAGGTGCGCTTGTCGAGGATCTCGCCGAGGATTTCCACCGCGTCGAACACCTCAGTGAAGCTCGTGTACAACGGCGTAAACCCAAACCGCATTATGCGCGGCTCACGGTAATCACCAATCACGCCCCGTGCGATCAGCGCCTGGATCACCGCGTACCCTTCTGGGTGCTCGAAGCTGACGTGGCTGCCGCGCTTGGCGTGTTCACGTGGGGTGATCAGTTCCAGCCCGTGAGCTGCGCAACGCTCTTCGACCAACGCGATAAACAGGTCGGTCAGCGCCAGGGATTTGCTGCGCAGGCTGGCCATGTCGGTTTGGGCAAAAATCTCCAGGCCGCATTCCACCATCGCCAGCGAGGTGATCGGCTGGGTGCCGCACAGGTAACGCGCAATGCCGGC
This sequence comes from Pseudomonas cremoris, assembly GCF_014230465.1. The sequence goes on along the minus strand of NZ_JAAXCY010000018.1, from coordinate 24,785 downwards.
ACTCGGCGCGTAGGACGACTCCATCGCGAACTGACGCGTATGTCCAAACCACCCCGACAGCGGTTGACGCACCACATCCACAAGCTGTGGATTGACCCACACAAACGCCTGGGAGCCCGGCCCGCCATTGAGGTATTTGTAGGTGCAGCCAATCGCGTAATCCGCTTCGGCCTGATGCAGGTCGATCGGCACCGCGCCCGCCGAATGTGCCAGGTCCCAGATGCTCAACGCGCCGCACTCGTGGCTCAACGCGGTCAGCGCCTGCATGTCGTACATGTAGCCGGTCTTGTAGTTGACGTGCGTGAGCATCACCACCGCCACGTCCTGGTCGATGGCTTGCGGCAGTTCGTCCGGGCTGTTGACCAACCGCAGGGAATAGCCCTGTTGCAGCAACTCAGTCAGGCCTTCGGCGATGTACAGGTCGGTGGGAAAGTTGCTCGCCTCACTGACGATCACCTTGCGATTTGGCTGGCGCAGGCGCTGCACGCTCAACGCCGCGCTGAGCACCTTGAACAGGTTGATCGACGTGGTATCGGTGATCACCACTTCGCCGTCGCGCGCGCCGATCAGCGGGGCCAGGCGATTGCCCAAGCGCTGGGACAGGTCCGCCCAACCGGCGCTGTTCCAGCTGCGAATCAGGCCATTGCCCCATTCCTCGGCGATCACCTGCTGCGCCCGCGCGAGCGACGCCACCGGACGTGCGCCAAGCGAGTTGCCGTCGAGGTAGATCACGCCGTCCGGCAAGGCGAACTGCTGACGCAATGGCGCCAGCGGATCCTGGGCATCGAGGGCTTGGCAATGGCTTCGAGTGGTCATGGTTCGTCCTGGTTTTTATAAGTAAAGATGCAGCAAATAATGAACGAAGCTTTAGAGAATTTTCGTGCAAAGTGGTGGGTAACAGGCTAATTAAGCCGTAGGAAATTCGAATTAAACCTCTAAACACGCGGATTTATTCTAACCATGATTCTCGACGCCACCGACCTGCGCCTCCTGCATTTCCTGCAACAGGATGGCCGAATCAGTAACCAGGAATTAGCGGAGAAAGTCGCCCTGTCGCCGTCCGCCTGCCTTCGTCGCCTGCGCTTGCTGGAGAGCGAGGGCATCATCAGCGGTTACCGTGCGGTGCTGAATGCCGAGCAATTGGGGATCGAACTGGAAGCCATCGTCCACCTGTCATTGCGCCAGGATGTAGAGGACTGGCATGAGACATTTATCAAGAAGGTGCAGGGCTGGCCGGAGGTGGCGAGCGCCTACGTGATCACCGGCGCGAGCAACTATGTGCTGCGGGTTCAGGCGCGCAACCTCAAGCATTTTTCGGACTTTATCGTGAACCACCTGAACCGCACGGCGGGGGTAATGGATATTCGTTCGGAGATCGTGCTGCAAAAGATCAAGGATCGGGATGAGGTGCTGGATTTGGTGGTGCGCAAGTAACCCCCTCGGCACGAACACGACGCTCAACAGTATTACGAAAAGTTTACGCAGAGTAATATCTGCCCCCTCAGCACTTCTGAGGGGCTGGTGCTGCGTGCAATCAACCCTCGCGAAAAACAAGTAGAAGGGAATGTTAATGGCGGATGACATGGTTAACCCGGTGGGCCTCAAGCGCGGCCTGAAGAACCGGCATATTCAGCTGATTGCCTTGGGAGGGGCGATTGGTACAGGGTTGTTCCTCGGTTCGGCAGGCGTACTCAAGTCGGCCGGCCCGTCGATGATCCTGGGTTATGCGATTGCAGGTTTTATCGCGTTCCTGATCATGCGCCAGCTCGGCGAGATGATCGTCGAAGAGCCGGTGGCGGGTTCCTTCAGCCACTTCGCGCACAAATACTGGGGCGGTTACGCAGGCTTCCTGGCGGGCTGGAACTACTGGGTACTCTACGTGCTGGTCGGCATGGCCGAACTGACGGCGGTGGGCAAGTACATCCAGTTCTGGTGGCCGGAAATTCCAACCTGGGTCAGCGCGCTGGTGTTCTTTGTCGCGGTGAACCTGATCAACACCCTGAACGTGAAGTTCTTCGGTGAGGCCGAGTTCTGGTTCGCGATCATCAAGGTGGTGGCGATTGTCGGCATGATCGTGCTCGGCTGCTACCTGCTGTTCAGCGGCACCGGCGGCCCGCAAGCGTCCATCAGCAACCTGTGGAGCCACGGCGGGTTCTTCCCGAACGGCGGCATGGGGTTGTTGATGTCCATGGCGTTCATCATGTTCTCGTTCGGCGGCCTGGAGCTGGTGGGCATCACTGCCGCCGAAGCCAGCGAGCCACGCAAGGTGATCCCGAAGGCGATCAACCAGGTGGTTTACCGGATCCTGATTTTCTACGTGGGCGCCCTGACCGTATTGCTGTCGCTGTACCCGTGGGACCAACTGCTGCAAACCCTCGGCGCGTCGGGCGATGCCTACAGCGGCAGCCCGTTTGTACAGATCTTCTCGCTGATCGGTAACGACACCGCCGCGCACATCCTCAACTTCGTGGTACTGACCGCGGCGCTGTCGGTGTACAACAGCGGCGTGTACTGCAACAGCCGCATGCTGTTCGGCCTGGCCGAGCAAGGCGACGCGCCAAAAGCACTGATGAAGCTGAATAAGCAAGGCGTGCCACTGCGCGCGCTGGCGATTTCGGCGCTGGTGACGATGCTGTGCGTGGTGGTCAACTACGTAGCGCCACACAGTGCGCTGGAGTTGCTGTTTGCGCTGGTGGTTGCCTCGCTGATGATCAACTGGGCGCTGATCAGCCTCACCCACATCAAGTTCCGCAAGGCCATGGGCGAACAAGGCGTAACGCCGTCGTTCAAGACCTTCTGGTTCCCGTTCAGCAACTACCTGTGCCTGGCGTTCATGGTAGTGATCATCAGCGTGATGCTGGCGATTCCGGGGATTCGCAACTCGGTGTTTGCGATGCCGGTGTGGGTGGGGATTATCTATGTGGCGTATCGGTTGCGCATGAGAAACACAAAAGTAGCTGTGGCGCAGTAACCTAATGTGGGAGCGGGCTTGCTCGCTCCCACAGTTTTGAATCATTCCAAATGAAAAGCCCCGGTCTTCCGGGGCTTTTTGTTTAGAGGGTGGAGCGCACGCGCCAGAGTTCGGGGAACAACACCGTGTCGAGCATCTTGCGCAAATACCCCACACCTTCGGTGCCGCCGGTACCCGGCTGGAAACCGATAATCCGCTCCACCGTGGTCACATGGCGGAAGCGCCACTGGCGGAACGAGTCCTCCAGGTCGATAAACTTCTCGGCCAACTGATACAAATCCCAATACCGGCTCGGGTCGCGATACACCTCGCGCCACGCCGCTTCCACAGACTCATCGTGCACCGTCGCCGCCGTCGGGTCGCGCTCGGCACGCTGCGGGTCAATCGCCAACCCGGCCTTGGCCATGAGGTTGATCGCTTCGTCATACAGCGACGGCGTGGCAATCGCCACCTGCAACTCCTGCAACAACGCCGGGCGATGAGCATGAGGCCGCAACAGTGCCGGGCTTTTGTTGCCGAGGATAAATTCGATCTCGCGGTACTGGAACGACTGGAACCCCGATGACTGCCCCAGGAACGGCCGGATCGCCTTGTACTCCGACGGGGTCATGGTCGCCAGCACCGCCCAGGCGTGCACCAGTTGATCGAAGATCCGCGACACCCGCGCCAGCATCTTGAACGCCGGCGGCAACTCGCCCAGGCGCACGTGTTCGCGGGCGGCCTTGAGCTCGTGGAGCATCAGTTTCATCCACAGCTCGGACGTCTGGTGCTGGATGATGAAGAGCATTTCGTTGTGGTCCGGCGACAACGGATGCTGGGCGCTGAGGACTTTGCCCAGGTCCAGGTAGTCACCGTAGCTCATGGACTCGGAAAAATTCAGTTCGGCGTTATGCCATTCTTCGGGCGGCTGATAATCAGCAGAGAACGGACATTGGCTCATCGCGTGGGCTCCTTGAGCGGGCGGAGAATGGCGCGGACCGGGCTCGCGTCGAGGTTGGCGAAACGCAGCGGCAGCGCGATCAGTTCGTAGTCACCCTCGGGCACGTCATCAAGCACGATGCCTTCGAGGATCGCCATGCCATGGCGCGCCACGGCATTGTGGGAATCCATGGTCTTGGACTGTTGCGGGTCCAGGGACGGGGTGTCGATGCCGATCAAACGCACGCCGAGGCTGGCCAGCAGCTCGATGGTTTGCGGGGCGATGGCGGTGAAATTTGAATCCCACTCGGTAAGCGGCGCTTGTGGATAAGTGCGCAGCAGCACACGTTCCGGCAGGTTATCCACACGGCCTTCCAGTTGATGCGGCTGCACCAGTGCGCCACTGTCCAGGCAATGCAGTACTCGGCACGGGCCCATGTACACATCCAGCGACACCTCGCCGATCGGCGCGCCATCCGCGCTGTAATGCAGCGGTGCGTCCACATGGGCGCCGGTGTGCGGCGATAACGTGACACGCCCCACGTTCACCGGGCACTCCGGGCCGAACTGCCATACGCGCTCTTCCTGGAACGGCGTATCCCCCGGCCAGGTCGGGGTCGCCGTACTCAAGGGCGGGCTGATATCCCACCACGTTTTTATTGGGTTCATTTCAAGGCTCTCACTCATTCTGGAGTGAATGATACGAGGGCCTGCTGCGAATTTTCTTGCGAATTCTGGCGTAAGACGGGAAATCTTTCGCACTTACTGCGAGGAAATGGCGGGTTAGCGCACAAATCTATCAGCCAGACCCAGTCGAACAGCCCACACAGATCTAATGTGGGAGCGGGTGTCAGAGGTTTCTCCTTGCGTTGCGCTTCTGAGCATCCCGATGTCGAGTTCAGACCACTGGCGCAACCCCCAAGGCCTTAGGGTGGATCTTTCCATTCCCTGCCTCGGAGACATCATGTCCAAGCCCATCACCGTACTGCGCGACACCCATCCCTTGCCGGTGCTGGACGCCTGCAAATGGGAAAAACTCGAAGGCGACCCGCACACCGTCAACCTCAACGCCTATACCAGCGAAGACGGCAGCAAGATCATGGGCACCTGGATCTGCACACCGGGCAAGTGGTACGTGGACTACGTGAAGTGGGAATACTGCCACTTCCAGGAAGGCTACTGCATCATCACCCCGGAAGGCCTGGAGCCGATTCACCTGCGGGCTGGGGATATCTTCGTGGTGGAACCGGGGATGAAGGGGACATGGGAAGTGGTCGAGACAGTGCGTAAGTATTTTGTGTTTGCCTGAGTCCTCATACTAGGGCGCTGATGACAGGTCAGCGCCGTATTTCCCGGCAACATACAGCCCTTTCCTACGCAAGCCCCGAAAGCCGACTGACATGATCTGCGCCTGCTTCCTTCACTGAATTGAAAGCTTGCCAGAGAACGTTCATGCCACACACCCAACAATCCACCTCTCGAAATGCAAATTACGCGGTTGCTCCAGCGCCGCGCAAACATCTTGCTAAAAGGCAGATATACCCCAACTCCTGCGGCGCAGCGGCCTTGTTGTGCGCGGCGAAAGAGCTGGGGATAAGCCAGATGCCTATGTACTCAGGGTCCATGTCGGAACAACTTGGGGTCGATACACTTGAACTGGACAATCGCTGTGAAAGTGACCTCTACAAGATCACCAGCGGTAGCACGACACACAGAAAGGGCGAAACCAATCTAAACAAAGCTGGGTACTCCATGCCCGATAACATCGTAATCGCGGGAAGGCTGCTGGGATTGACCATGAGAGTGGAAAAAGACCAACGCCTGCTTGCGAAGGCGTTGAACAGCCTCTATCCAAAAATCGAAGCCGAACTCAAGGCCATGGGCTGCCCTGTAGTACCACCACTTCACCCTCTCCGGCTGAACGAATTGAGACTTGAGGCATTAGCCGTATCCGTTATAGGAGTTCCGATAGGATTGCACTGGGTGGTCCTGCGTCCAGACGGAAGCTATATGGACCCGGGGACAGGGGCGAATTACACGGACTTTTCCGCGTTGAACAGCGGTGCCAAACAGGCCGTCAGCCGAACCGTTGGCTACTACCGGTCCGGCATTTCAATCGTTGCGACAAGGGATTGACCGACGCCCTCGAGAGGTTGTTGCGAGCATAAACGTCCGAGCCCTCAGGCATGGAGGCACTCGGATACGCCCCTACTCAGGCTTGCGATAGCTGTTGATAATCGCCGAGAAGTCCTTGCCCCCTTCCCCACGCTGACTCATCGATTGGTACAACTGTTGCGCCACGGCGCCGAGGATCACGGGTTGCTTAGCCTGGCGCGCCGCTTCAGTGGCCAGGCCCAGGTCCTTGAGCATCAGGTCGGCACCGAACCCACCGGTGTAACCGCGCGACGACGGCGCCGTTTCGATCACGCCCGGCCATGGGTTGTAGGTGTCGGAACTCCAGCAACGCCCGGTGGAGCTGTTGATAATGCCCGCCAGCACTTGGGTGTCGATGCCCAGCGCATCGCCCAGGGCCATGGCTTCGCTGACGCCGACCATGCTGATGCCCAGCAGCAGGTTGTTGCAGATCTTGGCGATTTGCCCAGTGCCCACATCGCCGCAGTGCACGATGTTGCGGCCCATCTGCGCCAGCACGGGTTGCAGGGTGGCGAACAGTTCCGGCGTGGCGCCGACCATAAAGGTCAGCGTGCCGGCCTGGGCGCCGCCCGTGCCGCCGGACACCGGCGCATCAGCGACAGTCACGCCTTGCTTGGCCGCTGCAGCCGCCACATCGCGGATGGTCTGCGGGTCGATGGTGCTGCAATCCACCGCGGGCACGCCTTTGCCGATGCCTGCCAGCACGCCGTCTTCACCCAGCCAAACACTGCGCACATGGGCCGCGGCCGGCAACATGGTGATCACCAGTTCAGCGCCGCCCGCCGCATCACGCGGTGAGTCGCTGATAGTGCCGCCCAGCTCAGCGAGTTCCTTGAGCACGGCCTGATTGAGGTCGAACAGGTTCAGCGCGTGGCCAGCCTTGATCAGGTTGCGGGCCATGGGCGCGCCCATGTTGCCCAGGCCGATAAATGCAATCTTCATGGTCGTCTCCCGGAATCAGCGCAGGTTGATGGTGGTGTTGACGCCATCATTGACCGTGTCGTCATCGAACCAGCGGCTGGTGACGGTTTTGGTCTGGGTGTAGAACTGCACCACTTGCTTGCCGTACGGGCCCAGGTCGCCGAGCTTGGAACCACGGGAACCGGTGAAGCTGAAGAAAGGGACCGGCACCGGGATCGGGATGTTGATGCCCACCTGGCCCACGTCGATTTCGCTCTGGAACTTGCGTGCCGCCGCACCGCTCTGGGTGAACAGGCCAGTGCCGTTGCCGAACGGGTTGGCATTGACCAGCGCGATGGCTTCATCGAGGGTCGCGACTTCGATCACCACCAGCACCGGGCCGAAGATTTCCTGGGTGTAGATTTGCATGTCAGTGGTCACGCCCGAGAACAGGGTTGGGCCGACAAAGTTGCCTTGCTCATAGCCCGGCACCTTGATGTCGCGGCCGTCCAGCTCCAGCTTGGCGCCTTCCTTCACGCCGCTTTCGATCAGTTGCAGGATGCGCGCCTTGGCACGCTTGGAAATCACCGGGCCGACATCCGTGCCCGCTTCGCTGCCCGCGTTGACCTTGAGCTTTTGCGCCAGCGCCTTGAGGTCTGGCAGCCATTGCTTGGAGGCGCCCACCAGCACCACCACCGAGGTGGCCATGCAACGTTGGCCCGCCGCGCCGAAACCGGCACCGACCAGGGCGTTAAGGGTGTGTTCGCGGTTGGCGTCCGGCAGCACCACGGCGTGGTTCTTGGCGCCCATCATCGACTGCACGCGTTTGCCATGTTTGCCGGCCAAGTCGTAGACGTGAGTACCGACCGCCGTCGAACCGACGAAGGACACAGCCTTGATGTCTTTGTGAGTGCACAGCGCATCCACCACGTCCTTGCCGCCATGCACCACGTTGAGCACACCCGCCGGCACACCGGCTTCCAGCGCCAGCTCTACCAGCAGCACGGTCGATAGCGGGTCTTGCTCGGACGGCTTGAGCACGAAGGTGTTGCCACAGGCGATGGCCATCGGGAACATCCACAGCGGAATCATCGCCGGGAAGTTGAACGGGGTGATGCCGGCACACACGCCGATAGGTTGGCGCAGGGTGTAGGTGTCGACGCCACCGGCGACGTTCTCGGCGAACTCGCCCATCTGCAAGGTGCCGATGGAGCAAGCGTGTTCTACCACTTCCAGGCCACGGAAAATATCGCCTTCGGCATCGGCAATGGTTTTGCCCTGCTCGTTGCTGAGGACCACGGCAATGCGCTTGGAGTGTTCGCGGATCAGGGCTTGCAGCTTGAGCATGATACGCATGCGTGCGCCGATAGGCGTGAGCTTCCAGGTCTGGAAGGCGCGATGGGCGGCGTCGATGGCGGCGTTGACTTCATCGGCAGTGGCGAACGGGACTTTGGCCAGCACTTCTTGGGTGGCGGGGTTGACGATGTCTTGCCACTCGGTGGTCTTGGACTCGACCCACTCACCGTTGATCAGCAACTTGACCTGTTGCACGGAAATATCGGCAGATGCGTTCATGTGGTCTCCAAATCTTATATTTATGCTAGAGAACCAAGGCGTTGAATCGCCTTGAAGAATGAGGCGTTCGGACAGTTTTTGGAGTATAGATGTGCAAATCTCTAATAAGAACGAACATAAAAGCCGGTCCAATATGCAAAAAAACATCACATCGCTGGGCTCCCTGAACTGGGATGACTTGAAGTTTTTCCTCGAAGTAGCCCGCACCCGCAAGGCCAGCGTCGCCGCCAAGCGTCTGGCGGTGGACTACACCACGGTGTCGCGGCGCATCAGTTCGCTGGAAGTGTCCCTCGGTACGCTGCTGTTCGAAAAATCCCGGACCAACGGCTTCGTCCTTACCCCCGAAGGCCAGCGTTTGCTGGGCTATGCCGAGTCCATCGAAAGCACTTTGCACATGGCCTGCGAGCAGGTGTCCGGCTCCGGCGTGGCGCTATCCGGCCATGTGCGCATGGGCTGCACCGAAGGTTTCGGCAGCTTCTTCGTCACCCCGCAGTTGAGCCACTTCGTCGATACCTACCCGGCGATCTCGGTGGATATCCTGCCCCTGCCCCACTTCATCAGCCTGTCCAAGCGCGAAGCCGACATTGTCATCGCCCTGGAACGTCCGGAACACGGCCCCTATGTGTGCTGCAAACTGTGCGACTACAAGCTGCAGCTGTACGCGACCCAGGAATACCTCGACCAGCACCCGCCCATCCAACGCCCGGCAGATTTGGCTGAGCATCCGTTTATCAGCTATGTGGATGACTTGGCGTTCAGCTCGGAGCTGCTTTACCTGGCGAATGTGGTACCCGGCGCCAGCGCCAGCTTGCGCAGCACCAGCGTGATTGCGCAGTACGTGGCGGCGCAGCAAGGTCGTTCGATGGCGATATTGCCGTGCTTTCTGGCGGCGCAGGATCCGCGCTTGTTGCCCGTGTTGGCGGAGGAGATAACGCTTACGCGGCAGTTTTGGATGTATTGCCGGGAGGATCTGAGGAAGTTGAAGCGGATTACGTTGTTGTGGGATTACATCCGCGAGGTAACGGAGCAGAACCAGGGGTTATTGATGGGGGAAACGCGGGAGATCAGGTTCGCGGATTAAAGGGCCATCAACGATGATTCGCTTTAATTTGCAGGACGTTTCCTAGAGAATCTCCGGCCTATTGTGCCTTAGGGTTCGAGTCATTAGCCTCCGTACTTCGCTGACATCAGCGAACGGGTTTAGCGACCCGAACCCGGACACAGCCTCCAACGGCAAGCGCTTCATGCTCGTCGTTGTCGTGTTATGGCGGCTGTGCGTGGGAGACCTTCGGGTCTGCCGGGTCCTGGGTCCGGTTCGCTAACCTGCGTACAGCTGCCACCCTTTCATGTTTAGCGACATGAGTGGGTGGCTCCCTAAACTCCCAGGTATAGATCATGACTAAAATCGTCCCCGATCCACCGCTTTCTTCCATCACCACCCTCGGCGTCGTCACCTTCGGCGACTACGGCGAAAACGAAAAACCCCTGTTCCGCGTCAACGCCGGCATGCCCATTGAGGAAGCGTTAGAGCACGCCTCCACCCTGCTTTTCTACTCCAAGAAACTCGCGATGGAAGCCGCCATGGATGTGCGCGGCGAGCAATACGCGTGGGCCGCGCATTACCTGTGTGAAATGGGCAAAGCCGTGGTCGATGACCTGACGCAAGCGATGACACCGGGCCGTTAAGCGAACACCTTTCGAATGCGGGAGGAGTCCTGCTCCTCCCCACATTTAAATGGCGGTGGTCCCGGCTATTTGCGGATACCGAGCCCGAACTTCGTGCAGGAACTCACCCGCACGGGTCTTGAGCCATCCAATCAGCCGCGCAATATCCGGCTCTGACTGCCGCCCATTTCGACAAATGATGTAGTAGGCCGCTGGGGACATCATCACGGGGCTTTTCAACGCAACCAATGCACCGTTTTCCAATTGGTCATACACCAACGCAGTCCTGCCCAGCGCAATCCCTGTGCCCTTTACCGCCAGACTGATCGCCAGGCTCGAATCCGGAAAGCGCGGCCCATGGTGATAAGGCGGCGTCGGCAGGCCCTGAAACGCAAACCAGCTTTCCCACCCCGGACACACCTGATCGTCCACCCTATGAATCAGTGGGTATTGGGCGACATCTTCCGGCGCAATATCTCCCTTCGCCCTTAGAAATTCCGGCGAGCAAACGGGGAACACCGCGTCACGCATCAGCAGTTCAACATGATGATCCGGGTAATCGCCATACCCCATCACCACCGCGACATCGTATTGACGCGCTTCCAGACTGGTGCTGTTGATGTCGGCGCTGGTCAACACCAGATCAAGGTTGAACGAAGCCTCAGTGTGAGACCCGTGCATCCTGGGGATCAGCCATGTCGAGCAGAGCGAGGACGTGCATGAGAGGTACAGCGGTCGGGATTTTGCGGGGTTGAGTGAATGCAGGACCCCATCCAGCGCCTGGAAAAATCCGTCGGTGACCGGCAACAAAGCCTGCCCTGCGGACGTCAGCTTGACGCCGCGCGAATGCCGCTCGAACAACTGCACGCCCCACCATTCCTCCAGGCCTGCAATTTGATGGCTGATGGCGCTGGCGGTGAGGTTAAGCTGCGACGCCGCACGCGCAAAGCTACCGGTTTGCGCAGCACTGACGAACGCTTGAAGCATCGGAGTGGGAGGCGGACGCTGGGCCATCAGGTGCTCACTTTGATCAAGATGATCCCGCAAACAATGACGAATGCCGACAGCATCCGTCGCCAGCCGAACCGTTCGTGAAAGAACAGCGCGGCAATAATGGCGCCGATAATAACACTGGTTTCCCGCAGCGCTGAGACCTTGGCCACCGCGTCCAGCGACAACGCAAACAACACCAATCCGTAAGACGCCAGGTAAAAAACACCGCCCAACAGGCCGACTCGCCAATGCCCACGTATCGCACGCATCAAGGCCAAACGCTCCCTGGAAAACGCCAGCACCGGGATCGGAATGCTCTGGAATACCGTCAGGTAGATGATGTATTGCAACACCGTTTCACTTGCTCTCACGCCTTTGGCGTCCACCACCGTGTAAGTCGCGATAAACGCCCCGGCACACACCGCCATCAGGATCGGCTTGAGCATCTGCGCCGTCATCCTGCGCACAAAGGTCAGGCTGATAATGCCTACACAAATCAACACCACACCCGCCAGCGCCTCGCGTGACAACTGCTCATGCAACAGAAAGTAGGAAAACAACGCGACCAGTACCGGCGGTATCCCACGCATCACCGGGTACACCTGCCCGAAATCTCCTGTTTCGTAGGCTTTGATCAGAAATAGCCGATAGACCGTATTGAGTCCCACGGAGACGAGAATGTAGCCCCACACCTCCAGGCTCGGCACGCTGACAAACGGCAACGCCAACAGGCATATCACCAGCGCGGTGCCATCCACCATGGCCAAGGTCATGAAGCGACTGCTGCCGGCGCGGACGACAGCGTTCCAAGTGGCGTGCATGAAGGCAGAGATCAAGACCAGCGTGATCGCGATATCGGAGTTGTCCATGGGGCTCGGCTTGTGACGGATAGTAGAGGATGTACGCTATGGGCATCGAGGTATCATTGTTTGCGCAACCACATCCGTAGCATGTAGCGATTTAGATCACTCAAAGACTCAGCATCATCTATCACACAACGTGGCGTATTCCTGTCAATGAAGTGCGTGCGAGTATGAAGAAACTTACTATCGGCCGAAATAAGTACCTGCCCTGGTTCCAGCAACACTCGCTGCTGAACGGATGACTGATCGAGAACAGTATCCAGAAAGTCCAGCGCTTGACATTGAGCCACCGTTAACGGCACTCCCGCCTTGATGTGCGCGGACTCAAGGTCTCAAGTTTCTCGACCTTAAAACCATCAAGAACCAAGACATGGCATTCATGGTCGATCATGGTTCGGATTCTATCTAGTTCCTTACTTAAGACGGATGATTGTAGAGAATTGATATAGGCAGTCTTGGTATCGAATCGAGCCCCCTGACTTTCAGATTCTAGCAACTCTCTTGCGCTCAAAAGTTCATCGAAGGCAAATTTTGAAAGTCTAACGTGGGACACTGCTTGCCGGAAATCACTGACATTTATGTTCATCGCAATCCTTTACGGTGGTTAGTTGAAGCGTTCATTTAACTAAGCCCACCATTTGCGAAAAAGCGAAACCTCGTCAGCCTAGCCATCAACATTCGTCATGGCAGAGCTTTCCTACGGAGAAATTACTTAGCAAACGCTGTTTCATGCACACCGCAAAACCAACTGTGGGAGCTGGCTTGCCGGCGATGGCTGTGTATCAGCCAGTACATCCGGTACTGAGACACCGCTATCGCCGGCAAGCCAGCTCCCACAGTTGATTGGGTTTCACATTGAGATTGGCGGGACGGGTTCAGTCCGCAATCACCACAATCGACACCCGCCGATTCTCCGTGCGCCCCGCCACCGTGGTGTTCGGTGCCACCGGCTCGCTGCTGCCCAGGCCGCGCAGTTGGATGTTTTCTTCCTTCATGCCCACACCAGTCAACACCGCCGCCACGCTTTTCGCGCGGCGCAAGGACAGTTGCTGGTTGTAGGTTTCCTTGCCCGACGCATCGGTGTGGCCGTCGACGCGCACGCGTTCGATGCCGACGCCCAGCAGGGCTTTGCCGATGCGTTCGACGATGTCGGTGCTGGGTTTGTTGAGCGCCTCGACATCGCTGCCGAACAGCACTTTGCCGGACAGGCCGAACGCCCAGCCCTCGTCGGTGAGTTCAAAGCCCTGCTGCTTCAACACGGCGATCTGCGCCGGGGTCAGGCCTTTGGGTGGCGCCGTTTGGCAGCCGCCGAGGGCGAGCAGCGCCACTAGCAGGGAGATAAACATAAAACGTGCGGTCGAGAACAAGGGATCAACTCCTGTGTTGAACGTTGACGACGGAGTTCTCCGACTCCGCCGTTTGCTGGCCGCCCGAAGACAAACGTTTGGCCTGGTACATCGCCGCGTCGGCGGCATTCAGCAAAGTGCCAGGCGTGGCGCCATGATCGGGGTAGATGGCGATGCCGATACTGAGGGAGGTCAACACCTGGGTGTTGCCCGGCACGGCTATCGGCACATCCATGCTGGCGATGATTTTGTCGGCGATGCGCTGGGCGTCTTCGACCTTGTGCAACGGTGCCAGCAGGATGGCGAATTCGTCACCGCCCAGGCGGGCCACCAGGTCATCTTCACGCAGTTGTGCACGTACGCGCTCGGCGACGGCCACCAACACGGCATCACCGGCGGCGTGGCCAAAGCTGTCATTGATCTCTTTGAAACGATCGCTGTCGAGGTACAGCACCGCGACCCGCTCATTGGCCTTGGCCGCACTGCGCAGGGCACGAATCAAACGGCCCTCGAAGAACGCACGGTTGGGCAAACCGGTGAGGCTGTCGTGATTGGCTTGGTGGGCGAGGGTTTCGTTTTCGCTTTGCAGGTGGTTTTGCCAGGCTTCCATTTCGCCGAGCAAGGCGTTGAAGTCGCTGCCCAAACTGTCCAGTTCGGCGATTTGCGCAGGCGGCACGCGACGGTCGAAATCGCGCTCGCTGCGAGCGGCGTGGGCGACGCTGGCCAAGCTCTGCAACGGGCCGGTAATGCCACGCAACAAGCGTCGCGCCAGAATCAGCGCAACCCAGGCACTGAGGGCGGTGCAGATCAGGATCCCGGCCAGGCCACTGATCAGGAAGCGCAGCAGGCTGCCGCCATGGCCAGTCAGGTGGATGCTGCCGATGACTCGCCCTTGATGCAGGATGGGTTGGCTGATGGGCTGTTCGAGCAACGTGTGCGCTATTTCCAGTTCAACCCGCGAGAGCATCCCGGTTTCCGGGCGTACCCACTGCGCCAGCAACTTGCCGTTGACATCGAAGACTTCGGCCTGGGCCACCTCTTCCGTGGAGGCAATCAGGCTGAGGGCCTCTGTGGCCGCTGCGCTGTCGTCGAACACCACCGCCGCTTCCACGGTGTAGTTGATGGAGCGAGCGATCAAATGCAGATTGTGTTCGGCATAGACCCGCAACGCCAATACACCGAGCAGGGTCAGGGAGATGCTGGCCAGGCTCACCGCCACCAAAGCCAGGATCAGGTGCCCCCGGCCGATGACCGAGCGCAGGGTCGGTCGTGCTTTCACGACACTCATGACGCAGGCACTCGGCGACGGGACAATTGCAGCACGCTGGGGTGAATGCGCACGCCACTGCGCGCCACTGAGTCGAGATTGACTTCAAACGACACCTGCTCATCGCCCACCCGCAGGCAGAACAGGCTACCTACCGTGCACTGGTCGCCGCCTTCACTGATGCTGAGCACCGGGTGGCCGATCAACGAAGCAAACAGCTGGCTGCGCTCATTGGCGCTGAGTTTGCCGATGTACACCGCGTCGCAGGCGCTGACGATATCCGAGTGGTCGGCTAGCAGGCGTTGCACGACTACCGGGCGGCCGGTGGCCTGGGTGGTGCCTTTGATCAGATCGTCGGTGTATTGCGTGGGCCCGATGATGCACAAGCGCAATTGCGCAGGCTCCACCGGCCAACGGGCGTAGCTGAGGATGCCGAGTACCACTTGAGTCACCGCTTGGGCGCGGTGATCGGCAGGGCTAGGTGCTTGGGCAAATGCACGCGGCGCGAGCAGGCACAGAACCGCCACCAGTAACATGCGTCTCCAGCTCAAACTGCGCTCTGTGGGCGAGACAGCCACGTTCATGCAGCGATTCTCTCAGGTGTTTTTTGGATGATGCCGCAACGATAGCACAGCGGCGGAAAACCCCGCGAAGAGTAGGTCTTCGCGAGGGCCGCTATTTTTTCAGAAAATTCAGACGGCTGAATCAGAAATATTGCATGACCTATCAGTCAGTTTTTCCCGGTTCATGCCCCAGCTCCAGCATCAACCCACTCAAGCGCTTGACCTTGCGTCGCACCGCCTCCTCAAACACGCCGCCACGGGGTTCGATCAGGCTGAACCAACGCTTGGCCCGGGTGATGCCGGTGTAGATCAACTCTTTGGTGAGTACCGGGTTCAATGCATCCGGCAGGATCAGCGCGGTGTGGGTGAATTCGGAGCCCTGGGATTTGTGCACGGTCATGGCGTACACGGTTTCCACATCGTTGAGCCGGCTGGGCAACACGAAACGCACACCGCCCTGACCATCGTTACGCGGGAAGGCCACACGCAACACCTGGGGGCCACCGTCGCTTTCCGGCAGCTTGAGGGCGATGCCGATATCACCGTTCATCAAGCCCAGGCCGTAATCGTTGCGTGTCATCAGCACCGGGCGGCCTTCGTACCATTGCTCATCGCCTTCGATCAACCGCACTTTGCGCAAGGCGTCGGTGATGCGCAGGTTCAGCCCTTCCACACCCCAAGGGCCTTTGCGTACGGCGCAAAGCAGTTGGAACGCGTCGAAGGCTTGCAACAGTTGTTGCGCCCAGTGGGTCCAAGCGTGATCCTCGCGCGGCGTGTCGAGGCCTGGCCGCGCGCTTTGCAACAGGTTGAGGTAGTAGCGATAGCCCTGGGCACCGTCGCCCTGGCCGTCCAGTACCAGGCGCTCCAATGCGGGGTCGTGCTCACCTTTGAGGCTGATGCAGAACAGGTCTTTATAGGTACGCGCGGCCAATAATTTACGGGCCTCTTCAGCGTTCTGCTGGTTGACCCAGCGCGCCAGCTGGCCAATGCCGCTGCCTTCGCCGAAACGCCGCGAGTAACGCAACATCACCACTTGTTGGGCCAGGGGATGAGTGCCGTCGAGGTCTTCCTGCAGCCCGCTTGCACTAAGGTCTTCACCGCTGACGGCTTGCAGCCATTGGCGAGTCTCGGGGCTGTACCAGCCAGCCTCGGCGTCGCGACACAAGTCACCGAGCACGGCGCCTGCCTCTACCGAGGCGAGCTGATCCTTGTCCCCCAGCAGCACCAGGCGTGCATGGGGCGGCAAAGCGTCCAGCAGGTTGGCCATCATTTCCAGGTCGATCATCGAGGCTTCGTCCACCACCAGCACATCCAGCGGCAACGGGTTACCGATGTGATGACGGAAGTGACGCGTGCCCGGTCGGCTACCTAACAGACGGTGAACGGTGGTGACTTGCGTCGGAATTTTTTCCCGCACATTGTCCGGCACCGTCAGCGATTGCACTTGCTGGCTGATGGACTCGGTAAGGCGTGCAGCGGCTTTACCGGTTGGCGCGGCCAGGCGAATGCGCAGCGGGCTACCGGCTTCCACGGCGGGTGCTTGCAGCAAGGCAAGCAGGCGCACCACGGTAGTGGTCTTGCCAGTACCGGGGCCACCGGTGACGATGCTGAATGCACCGCGAGTGGCCAGGGCGCAGGCGAGCTTTTGCCAGTCGATCACACCATCGGGCGGCGGTTGGTTGAACAGGCTATTGAGGCGCTGAGGCAGGTCGGCGGCGACGCTTTCCTGGGTGGCAAGGCGCAAGCGCAAGGCTGTATCGATGCGCCGCTCGTAGGTCCAATAACGGCGCAGGTACAGGCGCGTGCCGGACAGCACCAACGGACGACTCTGAGCGGACTCACTGCCATCGCCCGCCAGCGCAACCAGGTGACTGGACGCCAAGGCCTGGCACCAGTGGGTGCCGTCGAGGCCGTCGAGCAGTTGCGAGGGCAGCAGCATGGCGCCGGTTTGCAGGTCGCCTTCGGGCGGCAATGACAGCGCAAAGTCCGGTGCCTTTAGGGTTTCGAACAGGTCGAGGCACACGTGGCCGTGGCCCAATTGGTGGCTGGTCAGCGCCGCCGCCAGCAGCACCAACGGATCGGCCTGTGGATCGAGTTCGTGCAGGAAGCCGACGAAGGCTTTGTCCAAGGCGCGTAACCAGCCACGGTCAACCCAGCGTTCCAGCAGTTGCACCAGGTCGGCGGCGCGGCTGAGGGGCATCAACGCCTCAAGCGGTAGCGGCGACAGGCTCATAGCAGGACTCCTTGTTCCCAGGCGGGTTCGGCCTTGGGCGGGATGGGTTTGCCTTGGAACATCAGGTCCAGGCTCTCGATCAGTTCCCGTGGTGGACGGGTGAAATACGCGCCATGGCTGGCGGACTGAGTACCGCGAAGGAACAGGTACAGCGCCCCGCCGATGTGGCGGTCATAGTCGTAGTCCGGCAGCCGCGCCTTAAGCTGGCGGTGCAGGGCCAGTAGGTA
This sequence comes from Pseudomonas cremoris, assembly GCF_014230465.1. The sequence goes on along the minus strand of NZ_JAAXCY010000018.1, from coordinate 7,110 downwards.
AAGGACGTATTGCAGGTCGTACCGATGATCAAGGATCGACTGTTCCATGGCGTCCTGGGTGTAGGCTGAATCGTCAGGACCAAGCCAGTTGGATTTGTAATCCGCCACGTAGTAACGGCCGTCGTGCTCGAAAGTCAGGTCGATGAAACCCTTGAACATGCCGTTGAGCAGTACGGGTTCAGCGGCGACACGGGACACGCCATTGTGGGTGTGCTGACACACCCGTTTGTCGAGGGCGAGTACGTCGACTTTGTGGCTGGCGAACCAGAACTCCATCTCGATCTGGTACTGCTGCAGACTGCTGAGGGTGACGCGGTCGTTATCCACCGTCAGCGGCGTTTGCAGCAAGTGGCCCAGCCAGCCGCTGAGGGTGGGGATCCAGCCTTCCCAGTTACGTCGGTTGCAACGGGCGCCTACGGCGTTTTCGATGTCTTGCGGGGTGACGTTGAAGCCCTCTCCACCGGCCCATTCCAGCAGGCCATGAAGGAACGTCCCCGGGTTCGGACCGCGTGGGAAACGGTGAATATCGCCGCCGGACGCAGCCACTTCGCGAGGCGCGTCCGGGTCAAGACGCTCGTCATCGAACAGCTTCTGGGCCTGTGGGCTTTCCGGTGCCTCAAGCGTGGCGGCGCTCATGCTGTCGCCAATGCGCAGGGCGCTGTAGGACGCGATCCACCAGTTTTCAGCGGCCTTGCGTGTGGGTAGCAAGGGCGCGAGCAAGGTGGCTTCGTTACGGGGCGGATGGAACTGGATGTCCTGGGCGTCAGGCACCTGCGCGTAATGGATCGCCGGGCAGCCTTCCTGCAGATCCAGCAGCCAACGCGTCAAGCCAGTGGACTCGCCCAGTGATGCGCCGGCGCCGAGCAGGTAGCCCACGGCAGACAGATGCAATACCGAGCTGTTGCTGTTGCCACGCTTGAGGTCGGCGATGCCCAGCCAACAGGCGTGCTTGGCGCGAGTCAGCGCCACATAGAACAAACGCAGGTCTTCGGCGAGACGTTCATCGTCAGCCTGGGCGATCAACTCGGCAGTCGGGCGCAGGCTGACTTGGGAGCGGCCATTTTCATCGTGGTAGTGAAGGGGCAACCGGCTGCCATCCACCGGTTTGGCCGAGCAGATGAAGGGCAGGAAAACCAGGTCGTACTCCAAGCCCTTGGACTTGTGAATGGTGACGACCTTGACCAGTTGCTCATCGCTTTCCAGGCGCAGGATCTGCTCCTCACCGGCCTGCCCCGACAGCGCCAGGTGTTCGGCCAGGTGACGGATCAGCGCCTGTTCGCCGTCGAGTTCCGAAGCGGCCTGTTGCAGCAGTTCGCTGAGGTGCAACAGGTTGGTCAGCACGCGCTCGCCGTCGCTGCGGGCGATCAGGGTTTGCGGCAGTTTGAAGTCGTGAAGCAAGCGCCGCAGCATCGGCAGCACACCTTGGGTACGCCAGATCGCGCGGTAGCCACGGAACTGCATCACGCGGGTTTCCCACGCGAGCTCGTCCTGATTCAGACGCTCAAGCTCGGGCAGTGACAGGTTCAGCGTGACGCAAGCGAGCGCGGCGCGCAGGGGGCGCTCGACGTCAGGCTCGGCACAGGCTTTGAGCCATGCCAATAGGTCGTGGGCCTCTTGGGCGGCGAAGACCGAGTCCTTGTCGGACAGGTACACGCTGCGCACGCCACGCGCGGCCAGTTCGGCGCGCACGGCCTGAGCTTCCTTCCCGTCGCGTACGAGGATGGCGATGTCTGACGGCAGTACGCCGTTGAAGCTACCGTCGGGCTGTAGGAAACCAGCGCTCCCCTGCTGCCCACCGTTGAGCAGGCCAACAATTTGTGTGGCACAGGCCGCAGCCAGTTGTTGGCGATACACCACGTTGGAAATCGGCTGATCAGTGGGCAAGTGCCAAAGGTTCATTGCGGGCAGCGTTTGGCCATCGACTTGCAACTGCTCCTTGCGGCCTTGGGAGAGCACCGACTGGAACGGTACCGGGTTGGTGCCATCCGACTCGCGGAACAGGAATGCACCACGGCCGGTTTCCGCGCGCTGGAACACATGGTTCACCGCAGCGACCATCGCGTGGCTGGAGCGAAAGTTGGTGCCCAGGGTGTGGTGGCGACCCGTGGTGGACTGGCGTGCGCGCAAGTAGGTGTAGATGTCGGCGCCACGGAAGGCGTAGATCGCCTGCTTGGGGTCACCGATCAGGAACAGGCCACTGTCGAGGTGGTTTTCTTCGATGCGATAGATGCTGTCGAAGATGCTGTATTGCACCGGGTCGGTGTCCTGGAATTCATCGATCAGGGCCACCGGGAACTGCTCGCGGATCACACTGGCCAGTCGTTCACCACCTTCGGCCCGCAAGGCGGCATTGAGGCGGATCAGCATGTCGTCGAAGCCCATTTCTGCACGACGGCGCTTTTCCTCTTCGAAGCGTTTGCCGACCCAACCGGCGGCGTGTTGCAACACGGCGGCGTCGGGGGTTGGCAATGCGTCGAGGGCAGCCTTGAGGCCGGCCATCGCCTCGATGCCAGGGTGGTGCGGCGGCTCGCCCTTCCAGGCTTCGGCCATGCCGTCGGGCGTCAAGCGGGTGAAGCCGGTGCCGATATCCAGTTCTTCCAGGGATTCATCAGCGGCCCAGGCGCTGATCTTTTCAAACCAGGGTTCAAAGTAGCGGGCTTGCATCTTGCGCCCGTCCACCGCTTTGGCGGCCACGGCTTGCAGGCAAATGTCGCGCAACTCGATGGCCCACTGTTGCCAGGGCGCCTTGAGTGCTTTTAGCGCTTCACGGCGTTCTTGCAGGCAGGCGTTGATCAGTTCGGCAGGGTCGCGGGCTTCATCGGTGGGCCGATCACTGCCGAACAGTGCACGCACACGCGGCATCAACGCAGCAGGGCCGCCCCAGTTGTTGCGTACCCAGTTGAGCGCATCGTCGTGCATCGGGTAGCAGAACAACCGCCAGTAGTCGCGCAGCACTTCGCCGAGCAGGTCGCTGTGGTCGGTTTCCAGGGTTTGGGTGAACAAGCTCCCACTGTCGAATGCATGTTCGCGCAGCATGCGCTGGCACCAACTGTGGATGGTCGAGACGGCGGCCTCGTCCATCCATTGCGCGGCGATGTCCAGGTGGTTGGCACAGGCGGGCCATTGCTCCGGGAGGTATTGGTCGCGCAGGTCGCTGATGAGCGGGTCGAGCTTTTCGATTTCACCACGGAAGAACCGTGCAGCTTCTGCCAAGCGGATCCGAATGCGCTCACGCAGCTCCTTGGTGGCGGCGTCGGTGAAGGTCACTACGAGGATTTGCGGCGGTAGCAATTCGCGGCCGAAACCTGACTCGTCACCACCGTTACCGAGTACCAAGCGCAAGTAGAGCGCCGAAATGGTGAAGGTTTTACCGGTGCCGGCGCTGGCTTCAATCAGCTGGCTGCCTTTTAGCGGGAAGGCCAGGGCCAAGGGTTTGCTGCTCATGCGCCGGCCTCCTGGCTGGTGAGTGATCGCCATGGAGCGTTGATCAGGGGGCGGTACAGGGTTTCGCACCAGCCTTCGAACTCTTCGCTTTCAATAAGTGCGGCGTAGTCGGGAAATTGCCGGGTGAGCGCTGGGGTTTCACGGCGTTCGCCATCGGTGTTCACACCGTCGCCTTCGTAGGCTTTATGAGCGGCGGCTTCGGCCTTGGCGGGGTCGGTTTGACCGAGCCACGCAAACGCGGTTTTAACCGCGACAGGGAGCGGTTTTTTCATCCCGGCGTGCCAGGCCAGCAGCAGGTTGCCGAGGATGTCCTGGGCGATGGCTTTTTCCAGGGGTGGCAGTAGCAAGGTGTCATCGCTGGCTACCAAACCCGTGCTCAGCGGCAGGCCGCAGGCGCAGGCGACCACGTGATTGACCCAAGGACGAATCAGGCGATGCCACTTTCGGCTCTTGATCGAGCCGATACTGTTGGGGATGGTGGTGACACTTAGCAAGCCGCCATCACTGCGTCGGTGCAGGCCGCTGACCCACCCCTCTAACTGGATGCCTTGATGCTCGAAACTGATCGGCTCTGCGCCGGTGTGCGGCGTCGGCCAAAGGGCTAGCAGTTGTTGGTAACGCTGCAACAGATCGGGCAAGGGCTCGATCAGCTCGTTGCGCAAGCATTCGCCAAAACCAACCATCGGCAACAAGCCGCTGCCTTGCAGACGCCGAGCCTGGGCGTCGAGGGCTTGGTCGAGTCGGTCGGGCTGGCTCAATGCGGCGTTCAGCAGGCTGTCGCTCAGGCTGTAGCGTTGCAGTGCGTCGAGGACGAAGGGCTCTTCATCAGCCAACGGCACTTCGGCGGCTTCGAAGAACACTTTCAGACGTTGGCTGAAGAAATGTTTGACCGGGCTGCGCAGGAAGTCCTGCAGTTGGCCAAGGGTCAAGGGTTCTTCCTGATGGTGCTGTGGCAGCTCGTCTTCTTGTGGGCTGGCCTCTTGCGCTTCGTGGAGCAACTGCCATTCGCGGGCGTAGCTGAAGAGTGGGTCGCCTGCGTGGAAATAGCGGGCACTGAAAGGTTGCAGCGGATGCTCCTGGGTCATGGCATCGACCAGCGATTCGTCGCTGGTCGCAAGGTGCCAGCCACTGGCTAAGTGATCGCGCAGTTGGCCGATCAGGACCGAGGCCGGACGGTCACTGTTGTCGCGAATGCTACGGCCAACCCAACTGATGTAGAGCTGGTCGCGGGCGGAAAGCAGCGCTTCCAGCAGCAAGTAGCGGTCGTCTTCGCGGCGTGAGCGGTCGCCGGGGCGGTAGTCGCTGCCCATCAAGTCGAAGTCCAGGGGCGGTTGTGCACGCGGGTAATCACCGTCATTCATGCCTAGTAGGCAAACGAGCTTGAACGGGATCGCACGCATGGGCATCAAAGTGCAAAAATTGACAGCACCGGCGAGGAAGCGCTGAGACAAACGCCCCTGATCCAGGCCGGCCAACCACGCCTCACGGACTACGGTGAGCGGTAACTCATCCTGCAGTCCAACGGATTCGCAGGTTTCCAGCCATGTTTCCCTGAGCTGCTCAAGCTGGTCCAGCAGGTAGTCGTCATGTTCGCTGCTGGGCAGGAAGAACAACTGCATGAGGCGCTGTAGACGTTCGCCCCATTCGGGGGGCGACGCTGGCTGGGACAACGCTTGGTGTGCGTCATTGAGGGCGTCGAGTAAAGCTACCAATGGCCCGATCAGCGCGGCGTCGAGGCCACCGATTTCATCGTAGGGTTCTATGCCTTCGCAGGCTGCACCCGTGCCGACGGCGTAACCTAACAACATCCGGCGCAGGCCAAATCGCCAGCTGTTCTGCTCCAGTTCATTGGGTAGGCCAAGACCCGCGCGTTGCTCGGCGTTGAGACCCCAACGAATGCCAGCGCCTTCGATCCAGCGGTGCAGCGTGGGCAGGTCGCGCTCCTTGATGGCGAAGCGTTCACGCAAGGCCGGGACGTCGAGCAGGTCGAGAATTTCACTGACGGGGAAGCGACTGTCCGGGAGTTTGAGCAAATGCTCAACGGCAATTAGCAAAGGATCGCGGCCCCGCTGGCCTTGGTCTGTCAACGTGAAGGGGATGAAGCGGGGATCACTTCTTTCCAGTTGGCCGAATACAGCACGAATGTGCGGGGCATAACTGTCGACGTCGGGAACCATGACGATGATGTCCCGAGGGCGCAGTGCGGGGTTCGCGCTGAAGCGTTGGAGCAGTTGATCGTGGAGGATTTCCACCTCGCGCTGGGCGCTGTGGGCGATATGGAACCGGATGGAGGTGTCCTGCTCCAAATCGACGGCGGGCCATAGATCGCGGGTTTCATTAAGGGGACGCAGTTCGAGGATATCGTCCTGGAGCTGGTTTAGCAGCGTGGTGGGGACACTGTCACTGAACAGGTCGATGCGGCCATCACGGAATGCGGCGCGGTAGCTGCTGGGATCGTCGTAGCTGTCCAACAGGCTGATGTAGTCGCGACCTTGTTTGCCCCAGGCCGCCAGAAGTGGATGAGCGTGCTGGTGCAGGATTTGCGGGTCGATGGTGACCGGCATGCCGGCTTTGCGCGCTTGGCGTTTGTATTCATTACGCAGTAGGTCTTTGTCGGCGACGATGTCGGACCAGTGGTGGCGGCAAGGGTTGTGTACACACAGCAGCACTTGGCTGAATCTCGCTAGGCCGGCAAGGGCCTCCAACGCTTGCGCTGGCAACGAGGAAATACCAAAGACGATGACCCGGGAAGGCAGGCCTGGAGGGGCTTTCTCTAAGGTATTGATGCGTTCGATAAAACGCTGATGCACGCCCGCACGGCTTTCAGCCATGCCTTCTTCGCCCACATCCAGCAGCAGCGCGCGCCATAGTTCAGCTTGCCAGCAGTTGGCCGGATTGAGTGGTTTGGATTCACCGCGACCATTGCGCAGCTGGTGACGGCCCGCGGCCCAATCTTCCAACCAATCGGCGCGATAGACCTGGTATTGGTCGAAGAGGTCCGCCAGGCGCTCGGCGAGTTGGTAGCGTTTGCGCAGATCGGTGTCGTGCGTGAGGAAGCGCTGCAGCGGCTCGAAATGCGGCTGATCGATAAGCTCCGGTAGCAGTCGCATCAGGCGCCAGGTCAGTGGGGCCTTATCGAGCAGGGACTTGGGTGGAATTTCGTCACGTCCCAAGACCATACGATAAAGCTGCCACATAAAGCTGCCTGGAAGCTGCACGTCGATCGCAGCGGCAATGCCGCAGCCGCCCATGTCATCGTCTTCGGGATCTTCGGCCAGAGCGAGCTTGAGCCACTGGGCGATACCGTTGCTTTGCACCAAGGCGATTTCGTTTTCCAGCGGGGCCAAGGGATAGCGGCGCATCCAACTGACCACCAGGCTGCGCAGTTCGTCTAGGCGGTTGCCATGAACCACCATGAATCCAGCGCTTAGGGACGTTGCATCCGGCATAACGGCTTCCTTGGGAAAAGCAAAATCGAGGCGTGGACTTTAACATTTAAGGCCCACGTGATGAGCCTGTTCGCACTTTCCGATCGCCCAAAACAAAACCCCTGACTGCGTTAGCAATCAGGGGTTCTGGAATTTAATCTTGACGATGACCTACTCTCACATGGGGAAACCCCACACTACCATCGGCGATGCATCGTTTCACTGCTGAGTTCGGGAT
>NZ_JAAXCY010000017.1 GCF_014230465.1 Pseudomonas cremoris | reverse complement strand
ACGGCGAAATCAGCCGCCTCGACATCGGAAAAATCGACAACCCAATACGGTTTCAGGGCCAGTATTTCGACCAAGAAAGCGGGCTGCACTACAACCGCCATCGCTACTACAATCCGGATATTGGTCGCTACCTGACACCTGATCCGGTGAAGTTGGCGGGTGGGATCAACGGATATCAGTACACGCCCAATCCTACAGGGTGGATCGACCCATTAGGGTTGAGCACATGCCCAGGTGGAGATGGCTGTGAGCCTGCTAGTTCCGGTGCCCATCCGAAGCCTAGCGTTAATGAGGGCACACCTGCGCTACCTCAACTGACGCGAGCTGAGCGACAGGCGAAAATAGGTGAGCTTGCAGAGATAAATGCAAAACGAAAGGTACTCGGCTGGGAACAGGAATACGACATGCATACGGTTGAAAAGCATGGCCCAGAGATACCAGATAACGCTTTGAAGCAACGATCTATAGATGGAACAAACCCAACCACTGGTCAAAGGGGAGCTATCAATTCCAGTTCTCAATTTAAATCCTGGAGAATGCAGCTTCATGCGATAAATAAAGCCATAGGTAGGATGCAGGGTGATTCGCCATCTCCTACGGGGTTTGATAGAAATGGTAATCCAGTGGTGGTGGTGGACCTGCCTGGCGCCGGTCGAGGTTACAAACCTAACAGCAGGAACGTAAACAACCCCAGATACATTGAGAATATGGACAAAGCCGAAATCAGATTTGATAGAAGCAATCCGACTCGGCCATTTACCGCGTTCCCTAAGTGAGCAGACAATGATCAAATGCCCTTTCATGAAAACCCCATACACCCCTAACATTTCTCACATATTGGGAGCGCTATCAATATATGACCTTGAAGATACAATTGGAAAAGAACTATGGAAGTACGACCCTAATAACGAAGAACACAGAAAAACAATTATAGTTTCTTTTATCCTGAAAGACCTTATGCACCTATCATACAGACATCGACTCCTGTTGATATCTGCGCTAAGAAACGCACTAGACAATCCTAATTTCAACTTTTCGAAAGAATTCGAAAGCGATTACGACGAATATATAACCATGGCTTGGGACGAAACAGAAATTGCCGACCCCCGCGGTTTCTTCGCCGACATCTACCGACTCGCCTATGAAGTCTGGAAAGATGACCTCCAAAAAGCCAGCCTCGAAGACCAATCAACGTGGTAGGAATATCTAGCCTTCTTCTCAAACTCTGAATTCTTGGAGAGTTTGCCCACGAGTGCTGGGCTATGAAGCAGCCCAGCCGAAAATACGGTCAATCTGAAGTACTAGCTACTAAAACACTAAGCGTCCGCTTCCTGGGGTTCCACACAGTGAGACACCAGATACCCCACCACTCCAACCCCCACTCAAAATACTCTCCCCAAGGACGTTCCTGAGGGGTATTACCCTCAAGTCGCCCCCATTTCTCCTCATAATTGCCCACCCAATTTATGACCACGACATCGTCCTGCGCTTCGATACCTAGCAGTTGCAACCACTCTGAATAGAGGGCCTGCGCTTCGCGTTCCCCATTTTTAAACCGGGCGCTGTAGGGCGGGTGACAGAACGCCAAGTAGAGCGCTGTCGGTCCTGACATATCTTTTTGCATAACGGTAAGACTGCGAATCTCATCCAATGTCAGTGGCGTAGCTACCGCGCCCTCGACATCCCAATCCCAGCCTGGAATCGGGTCAAAGTGAGAAGGGAGATAACTTCCAGCTTCTGCAAGTTCAGGAGCTTTGTACTCGGCGACTTGAAAGTACTCCATACCCAATAGGGCATGCCGATGAAGGCTCTCATTAATAGGGGCATTGCTAATTGGCGAAAATACTACGAACTCAAACACACAACCTGCAGTTCGCATTTGTTTACGCAATAGCGTTGATTGCTCTTGCTCAACGACTTCCAGAAAAAATGGGATTTTCATTTTTCAACCTCAACTTAGATGCGCAACACTTTGCGCAAAACACCTAAACACGCCACAACAGAACAGAATTTAATTCATGAAGCACAAGAATAATGAAAGGCACTAGCATATCTATACAACTCAACACCTCCGAGAACCGAAAAAAGATTTCAAGTCGGCACTTTACATATTCGATTACGCATTTCACAGATGAAATATCTGACAAAAGATAATTTATGAAGATACTACTTTAATCGCTCTTAAGTTTACGCAGAAGTAACGTTTAGCGAGTAAAAATGAAAATTCCTACACGCACAAATTTTCCCACTGTAGTGAGCGAGCTTGCTCGCGCTGGGCCGCGAAGCCGCCCCCTTCAGGCAAAGGGTTTCTTCAGGTAGATCGACATTTACCTGTATCAGGGCTGCTCCGCAGCCCAGCGCGAGCAAGCTCGCTCACTACAGTGGATCGGTTCCACCATCAAGCGGGCAAACCGCCCAACCCGATCAGCGCTTACTCAACTCCATAATCATACGGCTAAGCAAATAAACCCGCGGCGCCACACTCTCCACCTCCGCATACTCTTCTGGCGTATGAATATTGCCCCCCACAATCCCAAACCCATCCAACGTCGGTGTCCCCACCCCAGCCGACAAACTCGCATCTGCCGCGCCACCGCTGCCTTCGATCGTCAACTTCTTGCCCAACTCCCCATAGATCCCCTGGGCAATCGCTACCAACTTGTCCGACTCAGGTGTCTGCGGCATCGGTGGCAGACCACGTTGCAGGCTGGTTTTTACCTCGGTCTCCGGGATCAACTTGTTGGCCGACACCCGCGCCAAATCCTTCTCGATACGATCAAACTCTTCCGGCAACGCCGCACGCACGTCGGCTTTTGCCGTGGCTTGATCAGGAATCACGTTTACCCGATCCCCCGCCTTGAGCACGGTAAAGTTGATGGTGGTTTTCTTCTCTTCATCCCCCAACTTGCCCAGTTGCAAAATCTGGTGCGCCGCTTCCATCGCGGCGTTGCGGCCCAGTTCTGGGGCGACGCCGGCGTGGGCGGCTTTGCCTTTAACCTCCACAACGGCAGTCGCGCTGCCTTTGCGCCACACCACCAAACCATCGGCTGGGCGGCCGGGTTCGAGGTTGAGGGTCACGTCGTGGCCCTTGGCGGTTTTGCGGATGAGGTCGGAGGCGATGTCGGAGCCGGTTTCTTCGCTGGCGTCGAGCAGGAAGGTGATCTGCGCGTAGTCCTTGAAGCCCTGGTCCTTGAGGACTTTAAGCGCGTAGATGCCGGCGACGATGCCGCCCTTGTCATCCATCACGCCGGGGCCATAGGCGCGGCCATCCTTGATATGGAACGGGCGCTCGGCGGCGGAGCCTTCCTTGAACACCGTGTCCATATGAGCCATCAGCAGGATCTTCGCCTTGCCCGTGCCCTTGAGGGTAGCGATCACATGGCTGCTGTTGGCGGCTGCATCCGGCACGCGTTCGATCTCGAAGCCCAGTTGTTTCAACTCATCGATGGCGATGTCGCTGACTTGGGTCAGGCCGGGCCCGTAGCCCGAGCCGGAGTCAATATTGACCAGGCGCTCCAGCAGTTTCAGGGCATCGGCCTTGTAGTGTTCGGATTGGGCCTGGATCTGTTTGTGCGGTTCGGCGCTGTAGGCCGGCAGGGCGAAGGACAAGGCCAGCGTGGCGGCCAGGAGGGTGCGGGGGAAGTTGAAGAGCATGAACCGATCCTTGTTTTTTGTTGGAAGGTGCCGCCACACCCTACCCCACTAGATCGATCGCAACCAACTCCCCTGCACCGAACTGACGCGGTTGCGCCCGCTGCTCTTGGCTTCGTACAACGCCTGGTCGGCGTCGTTCAACCAGCTGGTCGAGTCAGCATGGGCCGGTTGATACGGCGCCAAACCGATGCTCAGGCTGGCGCGCAAGGTGGGGTCCTGGGCATAGGCCAGGGCGTTGAAGCGATCGCGCAAGGCGTCCATTACTTCGGTGGCGCGGTTGAGCGGCATGTCTGGCAGGATTACGCAAAACTCATCACCGCCATACCGCCCGGCAAGGTCAGTGGCCCGCAGGTTCTGGCGCAGCACCTTGCTCAGTTGGCGCAGGACGATATCGCCGGTGACATGGCCGTAGGTGTCGTTGATGACCTTGAAGTGGTCGATGTCGATCAACGCAATCGCCGCCCCCGCCGGGCCTCGGCGGCAGCGTTGGAATTCGATTTCAAGATGGTCCTTCCAGGCACCGTGGTTGAGCAGGCCGGACAAGCTGTCGGTGCGACTCAGGGCCAGCAGTTCGCGTTTGTGCCGGGCCAGGGTCACGGCTTGGCGATAACAGATCCAGCCCAAGGCCAGTGGGTACACCATCAGGATCGGCAGGCACGCATACAACTGGGTCTGGGTGGTTACCGCGATAAAGGCCGGGGCGAAGATCAGCAGCGACGCGCCGATACCCAACCCCTGCGCCACCCACCCTGCCAGCATGAAGCGCGGGCCGCCAATGGCCACGTTGTTCATGGTCATCATCGACAAGGTGGTCACGCTGGGCAGCGGATTGAAGTGCATGGCACCGACCCAAAACCCACCGCAGAAGGAGTCGAACAGCAGGTTGCGCCGTTCACTGCGCAACGTATTGCTTGTTCGTAGCGAGGATTGAAACGCCAGATGGGGCCAGACAAAAGCGTTGATCACCATCCACACCCACACCCAGATCGGTGGGTGCAGCGGGTACATGCCAAACACCACGCACACAAATCCGAGCGACAGCCCCAGGGTGCGGGATTTATACAAGCGTGAAGCGAGCGGAAGTCCCTTTCCTCCGGCGACTGGCATGGTCTGGTGTGATCCTGGATTGATGCGTGGAGTCTATCAGGGCAACGGCAAATCGCCACTACCGCTCATAAGCTCAGCCCGCTCACATTCCGTCAATGGGAGAAACCTCGGGCCAACATGAACGCCACCCCCAGCAACAACACCGCCGTGGCCCGCTGCAACAGCACTCGGCGCTGAGGGTTCTCCAGCACGTGCTTGATGCGCTGGCCGAAATAGCAGTACAGGCAGCCACTGGCGAATTGCAGCAACAGGAAGGTCAAGCCAAGGATGGCGATATCCACCGATGAGTTGTGCCCCCCTGCCCCGGCGAACTGCGGGAACACGGCGCTGAACATGATGATCGCCTTGGGGTTGGAGAACCCGGTCAGAAAACCCTTGCCGAACAGGCTTCGCGCGCCTTCCACGCCTGCGCCCTTGTCGATCGACACACCGCTGCTGGTCCACTGCTTGTAGGCCAGGTAGAGGATGTAGGCCACGCCGACCAACTGGATGCCCTGGGTTATGGCCAGGTTGCCCTTGATCAACTCCGAGAAGCCCACGGCAAAGATCAGGATCGAAATCAGGTACGACACGCTGGCGCCCACCTGCGCCGGGATCGAACGGCGCAAGCCGTCTTTCAGCCCAAGGCTCAACAGCAGCAGGGTCATCGGGCCAGGACTGAAAGTGATGGTGGTGCAAAACAGCAGGAAGTACAGGAACGAAGAAAGGGTCAGCGCGCTGGTCATGGGCGGGGGCCTGGAGGGAAGAGCCTGCAGTCTAGGCAAGTGCCATTGCACGCGGCAGGTAAAGTCAGGCCTAATCCGCCCGGACTTTACCGGTAAAATCACCAGCAAACACAAGGACGCATCATGTTTGTCTCCGCCATCGCCTTTGTGCCTGGCACGCCCAAGGTGCAACAGATTGTCGAGGCGTTCAGCCAGGCCATCGAAAACGGCGAATGGGCGCCCGGCAGCAAGTTGCCGTCGGTGCGCGAACTGACCCAGACCCTGGGCGTCAGCAAGTTCACCCTCAACGAAGCACTGGACCGCCTGCGCGGGCGCAACCTGCTCACCTCAAGCCAAGGCCGTGGCTATTTCGTGGCGATGGAGACCGTGCGCCCCGCTTCGTCGACCTGGGTGGACTTGCTGCCGCAAGACCTGCTCAGCGTGTTACGCCGCCCATTGGCCATCGCCCATGGCGACCGACGCCCCGGCGGCGGCCACCTGCCGGAAGATTGGCTCGACAACGAAGCCATCCGCCAGGCCATGCGCAGTGCGGTGCGCGCGCCGTCGTTGCGCATCGCCGGGTTGGGCACGCCCGCCGGGCTGCTGCCACTGCGCCAGGCCCTGCAACAAAAGCTGCACGGCGAAGGCCTGTCGGTATCCGTCGAACAGATCATCACCACACCCAACACCGTGCAAGGCCTGGACATGCTCATGCGCCTGCTCGCCCGTCCTGGCGACACGGTGCTGCTGGATGCGCCGTGCTACTTCAACTTCCACGCCAACCTGGCCTTGCACGGGGTCAAGGTGGTGACAATCCAGCGCCGTCCCGACGGTTTCGACTTCAACGCCCTCGAACAGCTGCTGGCCGAGCACCGCCCCAGCCTGTACCTCACCACCAGCGTGTTGCAGAACCCTACCGGCCATTCATTCAGCCCAAGCCAGGCGTTTCGCCTGCTGCAACTGACCCAGCAGTATCACTGCCATATTGTCGAGGACGACCTCTACGGCGACCTGCACCCCAATCCACCTGCACGCCTGGCCGCGCTTGCGGGGCTGGAGCATGTGACCTACCTGTCGGGGTTCTCCAAGATCCTCAGCGCCAACGCGCGCGTCAGCTACGTAGTGGCCGCACCGCAACTGGCCGCCAACCTCACCAACATGAAGTTGATGAGCGGCGGTATTACCTCGGAACTGTTCGAGCAGATTGTGTACCGCATGCTCAGCGAAGGCAGTTATGCCAAGCACCGCAAGCGCATGGTCCAACGCCTGATGGAGGCCGGTGGGCGCGTGGAACAATGGCTCAAGCGATGCGGCTGCGAACTGCCGATGGCGTATGAAGGCGGGATGTTTATCTGGGCGCGCCTGCCCCAAGGGGTGGACGGCGAATGGCTGGCCCAGGAAGCCTTGAAGCAAGGCATGGTTCTGGCACCGGGCGCCCTGTTCGGCTACGACCCGGCGCACCACGATTCAATGCGTTTCAATGTGGCCCACAGCGATGAAGCACACACACAGCGACTGTTCGAGGCATTGTTGCTCAGGGCTTCGCGCGCCCCTTGAGCATGCCGTGGTTGACCAACAGCGTGCGCATGGCGTTGCGGGTAATGCCCAACAGGTCAGCAGTTCGCAACTGATTGAAGCCACAAAACGCAAAGGCCTCGCGCACGATCAAGTCTTCGATGTCGTGCAACAAGGTATCCCCTGGTACTTCGAACAAGCGCAACAGCTGCTCACGCACCACCTCCTGAGGAATGCGCGGTGCACCACTGTTGGCGCTAGCGTGCATCGCACTGAGTCCAGCGGAGAATTTGAGATGGCTGGGCATGATCGGCTTGTCGCCGGCCACCAGCAACGCCAGATGCACCACGTTTTCCAACTCGCGGATGTTGCCCGGCCACGGGTAGTCCAGCAGCGCCTGGGTGGCGGATTCGGACAGCATCGGCTCGGCGATTTTCAGCTTGGCGCTGTACAGCCGGCGAAAGTGTTCCACCAGCGGCAGGATGTCCAGCGGTCGCTCCCGCAGGGGCAGCACCTGCACCTGGGCGACGTTGATGCGGTAGAACAAATCGAGACGAAAGTTACCCGCTTCCACCGCTTGTTCCAGGTCGATGTTGGTGGCGGTGACCAAGCGGATATTGATCTTGATCGGCTTGCGTGAGCCCACCCGCACCACTTCTTGCTCCTGCAGCACCCGCAGCAACTTCACCTGCAAAGCCAGCGGCAAGTCGCCGATTTCATCAAGGAACAAGGTGCCGCCATCGGCCTCTTCAAACCAACCGCCGCGCCGGCCCACGGCACCGGAAAACGCACCTGCCTCATGCCCGAAAAACTCGCTTTCGGCGAGGGTCTCACTGATAGCGCCGCAGTTCACCGGCACAAATGCACCGGTACGCCCACTGGCGCTGTGGATGTAGCGCGCCACCAGCTCCTTGCCGGTGCCGGTCTCGCCATTGATCAACACCGGCGCGTCGCTGGGACCGACGCGCTTGAGGTAATCGAGCAGTTGCAGCGAGCGCGGGTCGGCGAACACCAACGCTTTGGCGCGGATCGACAGCGGGTCTTTTTCGCCTTGGGGCAGGGTCAGGATCGGCGTGGGTTGCCCGAGGGGACGGTTCATGAACAATTTCCCGGCGGCGAGATAAAAAAGTAACGGTGACTTTACCCAGCCGCGCATATAACTAGAAATATTAAAAATTCATTAGTACATAACCGTTTATCGGCGATGGGCCAACGACCTCATGCACCGGTCCCCCAGGCTCTGCACGCCCTGCACCAGTAACACCAGCACAATCACCGTCACCACCATGATCTGGTTATTGAAACGCTGGTAACCATAGCGAATCGCCAAGTCCCCCAATCCGCCGCCGCCGATCACCCCGGCCATCGACGAAAAGCCGATCAGCATCACCAGCGTCAAGGTCACCCCGGCCACCAGCGCCGGCAGGGCTTCGGGCAACAGCACCTTGAGGATCACATGGCGAATATCACCGCCCATGGCCACGATGGCTTCGATGCGGCCTTTGTCCACCTCATCCAGTGCGGTTTCGACAATGCGTGCAAAGAACGGAAAGGCCCCGATGGTGATCGGCACCACGGCGGCGGTGCTGCCCAAGGTGGTGCCGACGATCAGGCGCGTCAGCGGAATCAGCGCGATCAACATCACCACAAACGGCAATGAACGCCCCAGGTTGATCACCGCCCCCAACCCACGGTTCAAGCGTGGTAACGGCAGCAAGCCATCGCGTCGGCTGACAAACAGCAACACCCCCAACGGCAGGCCGATCAACAGGGTAAACAGCCCGGCCAACAGCACCATGTACAGGGTTTCGCCGGTGGCGTTGAGCAGCAATTGAACGATGTCATTCCAATCGGTTTTCATACCGCCCTCACCACTTGCAGGCTCGTTGCCAACGAACGACCCAAACGCGAGGATGGGTCGGCCTGGAGCTGCACCAGCGTGCCGCTTTCCACCACGCGGCCCTCCGCCAGGGATACCGCGCTGTCGCAAATGGCCTTGACCACCTCCAGCTCATGGGTGATCAGCACGATAGTCACGCCGAGCTGACGGTTGATGTCGCGTAGCAGTTCAAGGATCGACGCGGTGGTCTCCGGGTCCAGGGCGCTGGTGGCTTCATCCGACAGCAGATACGCCGGGCGTGCCGCCAAGGCGCGGGCAATGCCCACGCGCTGTTTCTGCCCGCCCGACAACTGCGAAGGAAACGCCTGGGCCTTGTCGCTCAGCCCCACCAACGCCAACAACTCTGCCACCCGTGCCGCGCGCTCGGCCTTGGGGACGTTGGCGATTTCCAGCGGCACCGCCACGTTGTCGGCCACGTTGCGCGAATGCAGCAAATTGAAGCCCTGGAAGATCATGCCGATGCGCTGGCGTTGCTCGCGCAATTGTTTGTCGCTGAGTTGGGTGAGGTCCTGGCCATCCAGCAGGATGCGCCCGGACGTCGGCCGTTCCAGCAGGTTGAGGCAGCGCAGCAAGGTACTTTTACCCGCGCCGCTGCGCCCGACGATGCCAAAGATCGAGCCGTCGGCAATCTGCAACGACACGTTATCCAGCGCAGCAGGCTGGCCGTTTGCGTAGGTTTTGCTGACGCCCTCGACGATGATCATTCGACCGCCACCGGAATCACCGAGCCGGCGTATTTCTCGGTAATGAACTTGGCCACTTCCGGCGAACGCAGGTCCTTGGCCAACCGCTGGATGCGTGGGTCGTCCTGCAGTTTCGGCGTAGTCACCAGGATATTCGCGTAAGGGTTGCCCTTGGCCGCTTCCAGGCCCAATGCATCCTTGGCTGGCGACAGGCCCGCTTCCAGGGCGAAGTTGCCGTTGATCACCGCCAGGTCCACGTCATCCAGTGCGCGCGGAATCTGCGGTGACTCGATTTCGAGGATCTTCAAGTGCTTGGGGTTTTCAGCGATGTCTTTGGGCGTGGCCTGGTCCTTGGATGCGTCATTGAAGCCCGGCTTGAGCTTGATCAGGCCATTGGCTTGCAGCAGGTACAAGGCGCGGCTGAGGTTGGTAACGTTGTTGGGCACCGCCACTGTGCCCTTGTCGGGCACCTGGGCCAGGCTGGTGTGGCGATGGGAGTAGATGCCCAACGGCTCGATGTGCACGGTGGCGGCCACTGCGAATTTCTGGCCGAGGGCCTGTTCCTGGGAATTGAGGTACGGCAGGTGCTGGAAGTAATTGGCGTCCACATCACCATGGGCCAGCAGCTCATTGGAGTTCACGCCGCTGGGGATCTCGATGATTTTCAGCTTCAGGCTCGGGTCGAGCTTCTGCACGTATTCAAGGATCTGCGCGTGGGGAATCGGGTCGGCGGCGACGCGCAAGGCATCGGCGGCCGACACGGTGAATGAGGCCAGCAACACTGCCAGGGTAAGGGCGGATTTCTTCAACATAGTGAGCTCCAGATCAGGCGGACAGTGCTTGGGGAAGTGTGGCGTCGACGTAGAAACGTTGGGCGACATCCGGGTGGGAACGCAGGCGGCCTTTGAGGTAGTTCCAACCAACGTCGCGCAGCAGCGGGTTGCGCGGGTCGCTTTCGGGGCCATGGGCATCACGCAGAAGCTGCGGCGCCAGTTGGTACACCGGCACCACTGCGTCCAATTGCGCGCCCAGGAAAAACGCCAAAGACAGGCGCTCGCTGCCTACCGGCGGCGACACCACCCGGTGCACGGTGGCACGCAGGTAACCGTTGCTGGCCAGTTCCAACAGTTCGCCAATGTTCACCACCAGCGTGTCGGGGCGCGGTAACGCATCAATCCAGCGGCCCTCTTCCACCTCCACCTGCAAGCCGGCTTGCTGGTCTTGCAGCAGGAAGCTGAGAAACCCGGAATCCTTGTGCGCCCCCACACCTTGGCGACTCTGCTGGGCATGCCGGCCGGGGTAGCGGATCAGCTTGATATGTTCGTTGGGTTTGTCGCCGTACAGCGCATCAAACGCATTTTCCGGCAGCGACAAGGCCTGGGCGAATGCGCGCAGCAGGCGCAGGGCCATTTGCGTCATCGCCTGTTGCCAGCCGAGTACCAACGGCTTGAGGTCGGGCAGCGCACTTGGCCATTGGTTCGGGCCTTGCAAGCGGGCCCAGGCGTCGGGGTATTGATCGACGGCCAAGGGCTCACGCTCGGCGCCAACGTCGAACTGTTCGCGCAGGTCTGGCTGACCGCGGGTAATTTCCGAGGCGGCACGGTTGTAGCCGCGAAAGTGCGGTGAATTGATCATGCCCACGTCCAGCTTGTCGGCGTCGGGCAAGGCAAAAAACGCCCGCGCCTGTTGCTGCACCTGGGCCAGCAATGCCGGGTCGATGCCATGGCCGGTAAGGTAGAAAAAGCCGATATGTCGCGCCGCCAGGCGCAGCTCATCCAGAAATTGCTGGCGCTGTTGCGGGCTGCCATCGAGCTGCGACAGGTCCAGCAATGGCAAGGTGGTGATCGATTGCACGTGAGACATCAGCGGCTCGCTCCCTGAACAAATGCCTGTAGAAGCGTTCAAGCTAAACGATCTTAAAAACCTCCAATAAATATCTTTTTAGAATTAGCTTAGGCGCGCCGGTAGATGCTTCAAGGCGTCGCCATGCCTGGTTTTTTGCTTCGTCGTGTATCTCTTTATCGCCAGATACACTGCAATACAAAGGGCACAAGGCAAGCGCGTCGACAGTGGCTAGACTGCGCGACAACGAGTATTCAACGAGGAAGGCAGCATGGATCATGTCGATCACATCCTGATCGTCGACGACGATCGGGAGATCCGCGAACTGGTGGGCAACTATCTGAAAAAGAACGGCATGCGCACCACCGTGGTCGCCGACGGCCGGCAGATGCGCAGCTTCCTCGACACCACGCCGGTGGACCTGATCGTGCTGGACATCATGATGCCCGGCGACGACGGTTTGCAGTTGTGCCGCGAGCTGCGGGTGGGCAAGCACAAGGCCACGCCGGTGTTGATGCTCACCGCCCGCAACGATGAAACCGACCGCATCATCGGCCTGGAGATGGGCGCCGATGATTACCTGGTCAAACCCTTCGCCGCCCGCGAACTGCTGGCGCGTATCAACGCCGTGTTGCGCCGCACGCGGATGCTACCGCCGAACCTGGTGGTGAGCGAAACCGGGCGGCTGATCCGTTTTGGTCGCTGGCGCCTGGACACCACCGCCCGTCACCTGCTGGACGAAGACGACACCCTGGTGGCCCTGAGCGGCGCCGAATACCGCCTGCTGCGGGTGTTCCTCGACCACCCCCAACGGGTGCTCAATCGCGACCAGTTGCTCAACCTCACCCAAGGCCGCGATGCCGACCTGTTCGACCGCTCCATCGACTTGCTGGTGAGCCGCCTGCGCCAGCGCCTGTTGGATGATGCGCGCGAGCCGGCCTATATCAAGACCGTGCGCAGCGAGGGTTACGTGTTCTCCCTGGCCGTGGAAATCCTCGGGGCCGATCAATGAACATCCGGCTCGGCTGGCCCCGCACCCTGGCGTCGCAGTTAACGCTGATCTTTCTGATCAGCCTGGTGTGCGCCCACGGGCTGTCCTTCAGTGCGCAATTCTATGAGCGCTATATCAGCGCGCGCACCGCGATGCTGGGCAACCTGGAAAACGATGTGTCCACTTCGGTAGCGATCCTCGACCGCCTGCCCGCCAACGAGCGGGCCAACTGGCTGCCGCGCCTGGACCGGCAGAATTACCAGTACCTGCTCAACGCCGGTGAAAACGGAGAGCCAATGGGCGGCGACGATGTGCCCATGGCCGCCAAGTCGATTTCCGACGCGCTGGGCGAACACTACGCGCTGACGTTTCGCGATATTCCAGGCGTACAGAAGCATTTCCAGGCGCACCTCACCCTGGCTGATGGCAGCCCGATCACCGTTGACGTGCGCCCCGCCGCACTCCCCGTCGCGTATTGGCTGCCGGTGGTGTTGTTGCTGCAACTGGCGCTGTTGCTGGGCTGCACCTGGTTCGCCGTGCGCCTGGCAGTCCGTCCGCTGACGCGTCTGGCACAGGCCGTGGAAACGCTTGACCCCAACGCCCATCCCACGCCACTGGATGAGCAAGGACCGACCGAAGTGGCCCATGCCGCCGCTGCGTTCAACCAAATGCAAAAGCGTATCGCCGAATACCTCAAGGAGCGCATGCAGATCCTCGCGGCGATTTCCCATGACCTGCAAACGCCGATCACCCGCATGAAACTGCGCGCCGAATTCATGGACGACTCCGCCGACCGCGACAAACTCTGGAGCGACCTCAGCGAGATGGAGCACTTGGTGCGCGAGGGCGTGGCCTATGCGCGCAGCGTCCACGGCGCCACCGAAGCCAGCCACCGTATCGACGTCGACGCGTTTCTCGACAGCCTGGTATTTGACTATCAGGACATGCACAAATCCGTCAGCCTCAGCGGCAAGAGTGCGGTGGTTCTCGACACCCGTCCCCACGCCCTGCGCCGGGTGCTGGTGAACCTGGTGGACAATGCCCTGAAATTCGCCGGTGCGGCGGAGCTGGAGGTCGGGTCTACCGCTACGGGCGACCTGTCGATCAAGATCCTGGACCGCGGCCCCGGCATAGCCGAGGACGAGCTGGTACAGGTGATGCAGCCGTTTTATCGGGTGGAAAGCTCGCGCAATCGCGGCACCGGCGGTACCGGGCTGGGCCTGGCGATTGCGCAGCAGTTGGCGGTGGCGATCGGTGGGTCACTGACCTTGAGCAACCGGGTCGGTGGCGGGTTGTGCGCGCAGGTGCGCATCGCGCTGTGATCAACCCGGCAATGGAATCACCCGCAACGGCCGCACCGACTTGTAGGAAAAACTCGAATAGATCTCTTTGACACAGGGCAGGGTCTGCAAGACCTCCCTGGCGAATTCACCGAACGACTCCAGGTCCTTGGCGACCACCTCCAGCAAAAAGTCATAACGCCCCGACACGTTATGGCACGCCACAATTTCCGGAATATCCAACAGCCGTTGCTCGAACGCCCGGGCGATTTCCTGGGTGTGGCTCTCCATCATGATGCTGACAAACGCGGTCACCCCGTACCCCAGGGCCTTGGGCGAAAGGATGGCCTGGTAACCGCTGATCACCCCGCTTTCCTCCAGGTTCCTCACGCGCCGCCAACACGGCGAGGTTGTCAACGCGACGCGGTCGGCCAACTCGGCGACGGTCAGGCGCGCATTGGCTTGCAATGCGTTTAAAAGAGCTTTGTCGGTGCGGTCCAGACTCACGGGCATATCTTGCCTCTGTTCATTGTTTTTATGAGGTTTTCATCCCAGAACGCGGGATTTAGCAGCAAATCTTGCAATGTTTAACTTTGGTTATGAGCATAGCATTGTAGGAAATAAGGAGCGTCCGACATGAACAATAAACACAATGCATTCGGCTTTTCCACCCGCGCCATCCACCACGGCTACGACCCCAAGGACCACCACGGCGCACTCGTACCGCCGATTTATCTGTCGGCGACCTTTGCCTTTCCCACCGTCGAATATGGCGCCGCGTGTTTTGCCGGCGAAGCCAACGGCCACTTCTATACGCGGATCTCCAACCCGACCCTGGCACTGCTGGAGTCACGCATGGCCACCCTGGAAAACGGCGAAGCGGCAGTGGCGTTCAGTTCGGGCATGGGCGCGATTGCCGCAACGTTCTGGACCCTACTGCGTCCCGGTGATGAAGTCATCGTCAGCCAGACACTCTACGGCTGCACCTTCGCCTTGCTGCACCACGGCATCGGCGAATTCGGCATCAAGGTGCGGCATGTCGACCTCACCGACCTCAACGCACTTAAGGAAGCGCTTTCCCCCGCCACGCGGATGATCTACTGCGAAACCCCGGCCAATCCCACCTTGCGGTTGGTGGATATCGCCGCCGTGGCCGCCCTCGCCCATCAGCAACCCAACGTCACCGTGGTGGTGGACAACACCTACTGCACGCCTTACCTGCAACGCCCCCTCGAACTGGGCGCCGATGTGGTGGTGCACTCCGCCACCAAATACCTGAGTGGACACGGCGACATCACCGCCGGTATTGCCGTGAGCAACCAGGCATTGGCCCAACGTATTCGCCTGCAAGGCCTCAAGGACCTGACCGGCGCAGTGATGTCACCCCAGGACGCATCACTGCTGATGCGTGGGCTCAAGACCCTGGCCTTGCGCATGGACCGCCATTGCAGCAACGCCCAGGCGGTGGCCGAAGCGTTGCAGGCGCACCCGGCGGTGCAGTGGGTGACCTACCCTGGGCTGCGTTCTTTCCCACAGTACGAGCTGGCAACGCGGCAGATGAAAATGGCCGGCGGCATGATCGCCTTCGAACTCAAGGGCGGCATCGATACGGGCCGGCGCTTCATGAATGCACTCAAGCTGTTTACCCGCGCAGTCAGCCTGGGGGATGCCGAGTCACTGGCCCAACACCCGGCCAGCATGACCCACTCCACCTACACGCCAGAGGAGCGCGCAGCGCATGGCATCAGCGAAGGGTTGGTGCGTTTGTCGGTGGGGCTGGAGGACGTCGCCGACCTGCTGGCGGACGTGCAACAAGCCCTGGCCAAATGCACCCGCGCCCTGCCGCGAGCCGCGGAGATGGCCGCCCATGCGCTGAAGTAGGCGGTCCGTTCCACGTTATCCTTTCCTACAAATGGTGGTCGGATTCGTCTGATCACCGTTTCGCATTTTTAATCCGGATGTTTCCAGATTGGATCCCCATGCCTCTGCGACACTGTACTAGGATGAGTCCTGGCGGGTGCTGAAAACCCGCCGCTCTACGGACCAATACCCGCACTTGAAACTCATGGACGAACTGATGAACTCACACCTGTTCCCACAGATAGGCAAGGTCATCGCCAGCACCGGCAGTCGCCATTTCCCACGCATGCTGCATGACCTCATTCTCACCCAACTGGCAGTGGACGCCACGCATATCACCCAACTTCAAATCAGCGCCGACGGGCAAACCCGCCGCAAGATCAGCCCGGTCTACACCGATTCGGTGGCAGCCCTGGGCGCCGAACAACCCGCCGCACAACTGCACCTCACCCGGCACAAGGACGATTCGCACTACGTGTTGTCGGTGTACCGTTCAACCCCGTCTGACAGCTTCTCGCCCCAGGAGCGCAGCATGCTGCAGGACTTCTCCACCCTGTTGCTGCCCCTGGTCGAAAAACACATCGCCGCGATCCAGCCGTGCCGCCAGGATGGCGACGCGCCAACCCCGCAAAACCAGGGCCTCGACACCCTGCGCAGGCGCATCGAGGAGCGTTTGGTGCAGTCGGGGTTGACCCTGTCCAACCGGGAGCTGGAAGTGTGCGTCGGCCTGCTCGCCGGGCGGACCGCCCCGGAGCTGGCAGAACACTTGGCGTTGAAGGTCAACACCATCGAAAGCTACCTGAAACGCGCGTCGATCAAACTGGGGATCAGCGGGCGACACTCATTGCTACGCTGGATGTACGCCCCTGAAGCCATCACGGTCCTGTAGTGAGCGGGCTTGCCCCGCGCTGGGGGGCGAAGCCGCCCTAAAACCAGTCACCTCGGTCTCTCTGAAACACCTAGGCGTCCTTATTAGGGCGGCTTCGCCACCCAGCGCGGGGCAAGCCCGCTCACTACACGCGGGCGTACCAGGGGCGTCTTGGCACGCGTTTGAACAGGCCTTTGAGCACGTCTTCATCGGCGCTGAAGGTGATGCGCAACGCCAGCTTCATGGTCTCGGGGTCCATTTCCATGGACTTGCCGATCTGCAATCCCGGTGTGGTGCTGCAGCCATGGGTGTCCGGGCCCAGCCACGGGTCGTCCACTTCCACCCAGCGTCCCGGGGCAAACCAGGGCACGCCGTTGACTTCCAGGCGGCTGACCTGCCCCGGATTTAAGCGCTCATGGGCACGGAACCAGTCTTCAATACGGTCGTCGATCCAGCCATGAAAGTGCCAGAACACCGGGTTCACGTGTGACGAAAACGGGTCGCCCAAGAAGTCGTTTTCCGGCCCGAACCAGCGTCCGGCGAAGTCGGCCGGGTCTCGCGCCAAGGGGGCTGGCGCGCCATTGGCCGGGTCGCGGGGCACCGAAGCCCAGCGCATGTGCAACCAGTCATGCAGGCCCAGTTCTATTTCGGAACCAAACTGGCCCAGGGTCAGGCGCGACAGGTAGGCCGGGTCGCGGTATTGCGACTCCCATACCTGAAAGTTGCTGTTGTAGGTCTCGGCACTTTTGATATCGCTGACCCACTGGGTAAAGGTGTCATCGCCACTGGAGACCCAGGTCGGGGGCACTGCAAACCCATCGTGGTTATCGAAATAGCGGATGAATCCCTGGCGGTCACGCACCAGTTCGGGTTGCGGCAAGGGAAAGCGCGACCAGGACGGTAAATCCTGCAGGCCACGCGCGGTGCCGAGCATGTGCCGGTGCATGAAGAAGAAGTCGACGCCCGAGCCATTGCGGTCCTTGCGCGGCCCGCGAGCGTCACGCTCGTTGTCGCGTGGGCCGGGCTGCCAGCCAATGCCGCGCAGGGCGTCGCGCTTGTCGTCGGGCAGTTTGTGCCAGCGGTCACGCGAGGCATGCCAGAGCTGATGGAACAAGCGATGTTCCGGCGAAATCAGCCACGCTTCCAGCGCCGGGTTGAGCAGCGCACGTTCGCGGGCTTCAGGGAACCTCTGCTTGATCGCGACGAAACGGTTTTCGATTTCCGGCAAGGCCAGCGGCCGGTCGAGCCGTAGCACGCGCCCGCTGAGGGAAACGATGCCGGCATTGCCAAACGCTGCCCACACTTCGTCCAGCACAACCACACACTCATAGCAGACAGTGCCGTTGCGACTGTCCACCAGACGCCAGCTGAGATGGCCCTGCTTGACGTCCGCCAGGTCGCCCAGCACTTCATAACGAGGGGCTGCGTCGCTGCGCAAAGCAGCCGCACTGTCGAGATAGCCCCGCACTCCGCGCCCACGGGCAGCGATGTCGAGCAGCATTTCCAGGCCTTCGGCAGGCACGCCGTCGAGCCCTGCATCGCGGCCTTCAAAGCGAATAGTCCATACGCCGCGCAAGGCGTTGGCCAACTGCTGGCCGGCCTTGTCCGCCAGCTGTACCGACGCTTCACCGGGCGTAATGGGCTCGTCCGGCTGCGTCAATTGGCGGTGGGCGTAATAGGCCGCCGGCACCGCAGCACCGGTGAGTGCCAGGCCCGCGATGAAACCTCGTCGAGAAATCGTCATTGCCCTACCTGTGTCAGCCCTGGAGCAGGCTTTATCCAAGCTAGAACGAGCACTGTCACGGGAAATTTAGGCGGCTAAATTTCCCGCCTCGCCACTCGTTCCTCCCAGATAGCAAAGGCCTCGCCTGTACCTTGACCCTGGAAATCGACACTGAGATGGCAATGACCAAAAAGCGCTCGAAAAAAACCCTTCTGATCGGCCTGCCCCTGGCGCTGGCCATTGCCGCTGGCGGCGGTTTCCTGGGCTGGAAGTACCTGTTCGATAACGCTGGCTACTCACACAAGGTCATGAAAGAAGCCAGCGAGATGCAGGACCGGATCATCTCCTTTGACAGCCATATCACCCTGCCCTTGCGCTTCGGCGGCGAAGGCGATGAGGCCGATAAGGATGGCCTGGACAAGTTCGACCTGGTCAAGGCCCAACGCGGGCGACTGTCGGGCGCAGCACTGACGATCTTCGGCTGGCCGGAAATGTGGAACGGCCCCAACGCCCCGCATAAACCCACGCCAGCGTTTGTCGACCAATCCCGCCAACAGCAGGAAGTGCGCTTCAAGGCAATCACCAGCATGGTCCGCGACTTCCCCAACCAGGTAGGCATCGCCTACACCCCGCAGGACTTCCGCCGCCTGCACGGCGAAGGCAAGTTCGCAGTGTTCATCAGCATGCTCAATGCCTACCCACTGGGCGAAGACATCACTCAACTGGACCTGTGGACCGCGCGCGGCATGCGCATGTTCGGCTTCAGCTACGTGGGCAACAACCCGTGGGCCGACTCGTCGCGACCGCTGCCATTTTTCAATGACACCCCGGACGCCTTCAACGGCCTGTCAGACCTGGGCAAACGCGCGGTGCACCGGCTCAACGACCTGGGCGTGATCATCGATGTGTCGCAGATGTCGACCAAGGCACTGGAACAGGTCGCACAACTCAGCCGCACCCCCATCGTCGCCTCGAACTCCGTGCCCCGCGCGCTGGTGGATATTCCGCGCAACCTCAGCGACAAGGAAATGCAGCTGATCAAGAACAGTGGCGGCGTGGTACAGATCGTGGCGTTTCCCGCGTATCTGAAGCCCCTGAGCCAGACCACCCAAAACAAGCTCAACCGTCTGCGCGCCAAGTTCGACTTGCAGCCCCTGCCCAACTTGCACGTGGCACTGATGCCCGGCGACCCGATCATCGCCGCATGGCCCGAGCAGAAGTTTGGCCAGTACGCCAGCGCGCTCTACGACATTCTTGAGGAGGAACCCTTGGCCAGCGTCAAGGACCTGGGGGACGCCATCGACTATGCCGTGAAGAAAATCGGCATCGACCATGTCGGCATCGCCTCGGACTTCAACGACGGCGGCGGCCTGAAAGGTTTCAAGGATGTCAGCGAAATCCGCAACGTGACCGCCGAACTGATCACCCGTGGCTATTCCGAAGCGGACATTGCCAAGTTGTGGGGCGCCAACTTCCTCCGGGTCTGGGATGAGGTGCAGAAAGCCGCCCAACCTGTCGCCCTCACCACGCCTTGAATCAACAGCGAAGCCTCGTCATGACTGATCGCCGCACCTTTTTGAAAACCGCGGGCGTGCTGGCAGCCAGCCTGCCACTGGCACACCCGTGGGCGCCCGCCGCAGCCGCCGCTACACCGCCGCCACCGACGGACAAATGGCAAGCCCTGCGCAGCCTGTTTGCCCTCGACCCGGACTATGCGCACTTCGCCAACTTTCTGATCACCTCACACCCTCGGCCAGTGGAGGAAGCGATCCAGCGCTTTCGTGCCGAGCTGGACCGCAACCCGGCCAAATGGCTGGACTGGGACAGCCAGATCGAATGGAAGCGCGAGCACGACGTGCGTGAATGGGCGGCTCGCTACCTGGACGTCAAACCCGCGCAGATCGCCCTCACCGGCAGCACCACCGAAGGCCTGGTGATGATTTACGGCGGCCTGCGGCTCAACGCTGGCCAGGAGATCCTGACCACCGAGCACGAGCATTACTCCACGCGCAACACCCTGAATTTCCGGGTCAAGCGTGAAGGCACCCAAGTGCGCAAGATCACCCTGTTCAAGGACCCGCGCCATGTGTCCAGTGATGAAGTGCTGGGCAACATTGCGCGCAACATCCGCCCCAACACACGGGTACTGGGCATGACCTGGGTGCAGTCGGGCAGCGGCGTGAAGCTGCCGGTTGGAGAGATCGGCGACTTGGTGCAAGAACACAACCGCCAGCGCGACGAGAAAGACCGGATCCTCTACGTGGTCGACGGCGTGCATGGCTTTGGTGTCGAAGACATGAATTTCGCCGACTTCAAGTGCGACTACTTTATTGCCGGCACCCACAAGTGGATGTTCGGCCCTCGTGGCACCGGGATTATCTGCGCCGCCTCGGAGCAAATGAACGACCTGATACCGACGTTTCCGACCTTCTCTGAAAACAAGAGTTTCGGCACCATCATGACGCCGGGTGGCTACCACGCCTTCGAGCATCGCTGGGCGCTGGGCAAGGCGTTCGAACTGCACCTGGGCCTGGGCAAGGCCGACGTGCAGGCGCGTATCCACCAGCTCAACACCTACCTCAAGCAACGCCTGCTGAAACACGCCAACCTCGAACTGGTCACGCCGCAAAGCCCGCAATACTCGGCGGGCTTCACCTTCTTCCGGGTCAAGGGCCAGGACTGCGATGAGGTCGCCGCCTACCTCAATCAACACCGCATCGTGGTGGATGCCGTGGACCGCGACGTCGGCCCAGTGGTGCGCATGGCACCCGGCCTGCTCAACACCGAACAAGAGATTGACCGTGCGGTGGCGGTGCTCACCCAGAAATATCGAATCCTTTCCTGACACTGACGAAAAGGCTGTAGACCATGTCTCGAACCGCATTTTATCGCCTGTCCCTGGGCGTCATGCTTGCCGGCCTCGCTGCCGGTAGCGCCTACGCCGCCGCGCCTGTTCCGGGCAAGGTGTTCAAGGACTGCAAGGATGGCTGCCCCGAATTGGTGGTGTTGCCGGCCGGCAGTTTTGTCATGGGCACACCCGACGACGAACTGGGCCGCCAGCCGGACGAAGGTCCGTTGCATACCGTGACCTTTGCCAAACCATTCGCCATCAGCCGTTTTCAGGTCCAGGCCAGTGAATGGGATGCCTATATCCGCCAGAGTGGGGTCAAGATCGCCGACGGCGACACCCGCCCCGGCCGCGCCTGCAAGGCCAGCAAGCCGACCTATGCCCAGGGACCGAAGCAGCCTGCTGTGTGCATGGACTTCCAGGACGTCGAAAACTACGTGGCCTGGCTGTCGAAAAAGACCGGCCAGCATTACCGCATGCTCAGCGAAGCCGAACGTGAATACGCCGCGCGTGCGGGCAGCACCGGGCCTTTCCCGTTTCCCATGGACCCGGACACCGAATACGGTATCAGCCGGCACGCCAACACCTATGGCCC
Organism: Pseudomonas cremoris; assembly: GCF_014230465.1. The sequence continues at coordinate 96,633 of NZ_JAAXCY010000017.1, read as the reverse complement.
CAAGGATGGCTACAGCTTCACGTCGCCCGCCGGCAGCTACCCGCCCAACGCCTTTGGGGTCTACGACATGCATGGCAACGTCTACGAGTGGGTTGCCGACTGCTGGCATGACAGCTACGTGGGCGCCCCCACCGATGGCAGTGCCTGGCAGGACAAAAACTGCGAAACCCGGCATATCCGTGGCAACGACTGGGGCGAAGCGCCGATCTTCTCGCGCTCGGGCAATCGCAATGACCGCCCCGCCACCACACGCGGTGACTGGCTGGGGTTCCGGGTCGCGCGCGAGCTCTAAAGCGCTGAGCGTCGCTAAATAACCCCCGCCATCACTCGTTCTTAGGTTAATCGCCTCGATTCCCATCGAGGCGTGCACTGTGCGCCCGGCCATCCGTCCATCGCTGACAAACGCCGCGCCCCGCACTGTCTTTTGTTCACCCCCTGCCTGAAACGGGAGACTTGAATGTCCAGCAAACCTCGCGGCGCCGTCAGCGAACTCTTCGGCCTGCTCAAACCTTTCTGGCCTCTGGTCACGCTGTCCATCGCCCTGGGCATGATCGGCGGCCTCAGTGTCACGGCGCTGCTGGCGACGATCAACACCGCCCTACATTCCCAGAGTGGGCTGACCCAAAACGTCGTGCTGCTGTTTGCCGGGCTGTGCCTGTTGGCACTGACCAGCTCGATTTTCTCCGACATCGGCACCAACTACGTCGGCCAGCACATCATCGCCAAACTGCGCCGCGAGCTGGGCGAGAAAGTGCTCGCCGCCCCCATCGACCAGATCGAACGCTACCGCAGCCACCGCCTGATCCCGGTGCTGACCCACGACGTCGACACCATCAGTGACTTTGCCTTCGCTTTCGCCCCCCTGGCCATTTCCCTGACCGTGACCTTGGGCTGCCTGGGCTACCTGGCGATGTTGTCGTGGCCGATGTTCCTGATGATGCTGGTGGCGATCGTGATCGGCACCGCCGTGCAGTTCATCGCCCGTTCGCGGGGCATGCAGGGTTTCGAGTCGGCGCGGGAAGCCGAAGATGAGCTGCAGAAGAACTACAGCGCCATCGCCGAAGGTGCCAAGGAACTGCGCATCCACCGTCCACGCCGCCAGCGCATGTTCGTCAAGGGCATCCAGGACACCGCCAACCGCATTTGCGCGACCCAGGTCCGCTCGATCAATACCTTCGTGGTGGCCAAGGCCTTTGGTTCGATGCTGTTCTTTGTGGTTATCGGCCTGGCGCTGGCGATGCAAACGTTCTGGCCCAGCGGCGACCAGACCGTCATGAGCGGCTTTGTGCTGGTGCTGCTGTACATGAAGGGGCCGCTGGAACTGTTGATCGGCACTCTGCCCATCGTCAGCAAGGCGCAGATTGCCTTTCGTCGCATCGCCGAGCTGTCCAAGCAATTCTCCTCGCCCGAACCGCACCTGCTGCTCAGTGACTCAGGGGCTGCAGCACCGGCGGTGCGCACCCTGGAACTGAATAACGTCAGCTACACCTTCCCGCGTGTCGAGGGCTTTGAGCCGTTCCATCTGGGCCCGGTAAACCTGCGTATCCAGGAGGGCGATATCACCTTTATCGTCGGCGAGAACGGCTGCGGCAAAACCACCTTGATCAAACTGTTGCTGGGCCTCTATGCGCCGCAAAAAGGCAGCATCGAGCTCAATGGTCAACTCATCGAAGCCGCCAACCGCGACGACTATCGCCAGTTGTTCACCACGATCTTTGCCGACTACTACCTGTTCGATGACGTGATCCAGGGCGACAAGCCGATCCCTGCCGACGCCGACCGCTACCTCAAGCGCCTGGAAATCGGGCACAAGGTGACGATTACCGACGGTGTATTCAGCACCACCGACCTGTCCACCGGCCAGCGCAAACGCCTGGCCCTGGTCAACGCCTGGCTGGAAGAACGCCCGGTGCTGGTGTTCGACGAATGGGCGGCCGACCAGGACCCGACCTTCCGGCGGATTTTCTATACCGAGCTGCTGCCCGACCTCAAGCGCCTGGGCAAGACCATCATCGTCATCTCCCACGACGACCGTTACTTCAACGTCGCCGACCAGATCGTGCGCATGGAAGCCGGGCGCGTCGCCACCGAGCTGCAAACCGCCTGACAGCGTCACCGCAAACCCGGAGATAAATATTTTTTCCGGTTTTGCGGAGGACCTGCGTCTTATTGGTACTTAATACGAATCACTATCATTAAAAACGCCACTTAAGAGCCCACGATGTCAGCCACTCACACCTTCTCGCCCCTCACCAAGGCCCTCATGATGCGCCGCGTGTTCCAGCCGCGCCTGCTGAGCGCCACCCTGGCCCTGGCCCTGCCCTTCGCTGCACAGGTACAGGCCCAGACCTTCAACTTCAATGTGCCGGCGCAGCCGTTGGCCAGCGCACTGCAGGCTTTTGGCCAACAAGCCAACCTGCAAGTGCTGTACAGCCCGGATGACGTGCAAAACCTGCGCAGCCATGCGATCAGTGGCGCACTAAGCCCCCAGGCCGGCATCGAGCAGCTGCTGGGGAGCAGCCGCCTGGCCTACAGCCTGGAAGGCAACACGCTGACCCTGAGCAACCGCAGCACCACCGGGTCCCTGGAGCTGGGCGCGACGCGTATTTCCGGCCAGGCCCTGGGCGCCGTCAGTGAGAACACCGGGTCCTACACCACCGGGTCCACCAACACGGCCACCAAGCTGAACCTGAGCCTGAAAGAAACCCCGCAGTCCGTCAGCGTCATGACCCGCCAGCGCATCGACGACCAAAACCTGCGCAGCATCGGCTCGGTGCTGGAGCAAACCCCGGGTATCAACGTGCAAAGCCCGGGCAGCGACCGCCTGTATGTGTTCTCCCGTGGCCTGGCCATCGACAACTACCAGTACGACGGCATGCCCACCACCTCGTTCGCCTTCAGCCAGGCATTGCCCCAGGCGCTGTCGGACATGGCGATCTATGACCACATCGAAGTGCTGCGCGGTGCGTCCGGCTTGCTCTCAGGTACCGGCGACCCATCCGGCACGGTGAACCTGGTGCGCAAGAAGCCAACCTCGACCTTCCAGGGTTATGTCAGCGCTGGCCTGGGTTCCTGGGACCTGTACCGCACCGAAGCCGATGTGTCCGGCCCCTTGACCCCTAGCGGCAATGTCCGTGGCCGTGCGGTGGCGGCCTATCAGCAAGGCAACAGCTTTACTGATCACCTGTCGACAGAAAAGACCATCGTCTACGGCGTGACCGAATTCGACCTGAGCGACACCACCTTGCTGACGGTGGGCGCCGAATACCTCTACAACGACCCGCGCGGTTTCTCCACCACCGGCCTGCCGATGCTGGACAACAAGGGCAAGCAGCTGAACCTGTCACGCAGCGACAACCCTGCCAGCCGCGACAGCACCAACCGCCAGGAGTCGGTGAACGCCTTTGCATCCCTTGAGCAAAAGCTGGACCACGACTGGACGTTAAAAGTCGCCGCCAACTCCATGTACGGCACCCGCGAGTACGATTCGGTCATCGTCGGCACCACCACCGGTTTCGTCAATTCGCAAACAGGCGCAGGCCTGGGCTACACCGCGACCAAGGGTGACAACACCCAGGAGCAACAAGGCCTGGACGTGTCGTTGTCAGGTCCGTTCCAACTGCTGGGTCGCGAGCATGAGTTGGTGGTGGGCTTCAACTTCCAGAGCTACGAAAACCGCCGCAACGGCTTCGGCAACCTGCTGGCCAACGGCACCAGCAACAATGGCGTCAGCGGCAAGCCGGTAAATATCTACACCTGGAACAACTACGCGCCTCGCCCCTCGTACAACTTCAACCGCGAAGACGACAACATCGACCAATGGCAGAACGGCGTCTACCTGGCAACCCGCCTGAAGCCGACCGACGACCTGTCGGTGATCCTCGGTACTCGGGTCAGCAACTACCGTTACGACGCCATGCTGCATTACAACGTCGCGAACATGAAGGCCTTCGAAACCAACGACACCCTGCGCGTCAACGGCAAGGTCACCCCGTACGCGGGCGTGGTCTACGACCTGACCCCCAACCACTCGATCTACGCCAGCTACACCAGCATCTTCAAGCCGCAGCCTTACCGCGATACCGCCGGCCACATGCTCGACCCGCGTGAAGGCGACAACTACGAGATCGGCCTCAAGAGCGACTACTATGATGGCCGCCTGAACACCTCCATCGCGTTGTTCGAGGTCGACCTGGAAAACGATGCGATCGCCGATGGCACGGTGGCTGGCAACAACAACATGAGCGCCTACAAGGCGGCTAAAACCAAGACCCGTGGCATCGACATGGAAGTCAGCGGTGAACTGCTGCCGGACTGGAACATGAACGCCAGCTACAGCCACAGTGTGGTCAAGGACGCCGACAACGAGCGCGTCAAGACCATCATCCCGGCCGACATGGTCAAGGTCTGGACCACCTACCGCTTGCCTGGCGAGCTGGACCGCCTCACCGTGGGCGGTGGCGTGAACTGGCAGAGCGGCATCCACATGACCGTGGACAACTGGCAGCTGACGACCCCGGCCAAAGTGAAACAAGGCGACTACGCGACTGCCAACCTGATGGCGCGCTATCAGCTGTCGTCGCAATGGTCGGCCACCGCTACCATCAACAACCTCTTTGACAAGAAGTACATCAGTTCCCTGGACGAGAACTTCTACAGCGGCTCCTACGGCGACCCACGCAACGTGATGCTGAGTACCAAGTACCAGTTCTAAACAGCAGCAACAAAAAATGGCGAACCTGAATGATCGGGTTCGCCATTTTTTATGCCTATCAAATTTTTAGCCGGCGGTGGTGACTGCCCACTGCAAGGCGCGGCGATAGATATCGTCCACCGAGGCCACAATCCCGCCCATGCGCAAGAAGTCATGGGACAACCCGCGCTCCACCCCCAACGCCACAACGGTCTCGCCCGATGCCAAGGCTTCGGCGTACGCCATCCCTTCATCGAACAACGGATCGTATTGCGCCAGGCTGATATAGGCCGGAGCCTGGGCTGCGGCCAGCGGCGCCAGCAACGGGGAAGCGCGCCAGTCTTGGCGTGCAGCGGCATTGGCGTAATGCTGATAGAACCACTCCAGGGTCTCGCTCTCCAGCAAATAACCCTCGGCATAGGTGCGATGGGAGGTACGTTCGGTGGACATGTCCGTGACCGGATAGAACAGCAATTGCGCCACGGGCTTAAGCGCGATGTCAGCAGGGTGATTGGCGGCGGTAATCGCCAGCACGGCCGCCAACGTGGCACCCGCGCTGTCCCCCGCCACCACCAGCCGCTGTGGGTCCAGGTGCAACTGCCCGGCCTGTGCCTTCAACGCCGACACGCTGTCGAGTGCATCGTGCACCGCCGTAGGGAATGGAAACTCAGGGGCCAGCCGATACGCCGGTGCCAGCACGGCAAACTCACCGCTCAGGGCCAGGCGACGGCAGACCGAATCATGGGAGTCCAGGCTGCCCACTACATAACCGCCGCCGTGGAAGTACAGGATCGTCGGCAAGACCTGATCGGCGCTGGCCGCCAATCGGTAGAGGCGCCCTTCCAGCACACTGCCATCGCGGGTCGGCAGTTGCACGGTGCGCACGGTGATATCCCCCGGCGGGTTGGGATCGAGAATCTGCGAAGTCCGTTCAAAATCGCCACGGCCCTGGGCCAATGGCAACGCGTGCAGGGGTTGGCTTTTGCCGGTCAGCCGGCCGAACTCCGCCAGTTCCAGGAACGCGGACAGGTCAGGGTGTACAGACATGGTGGTTATCCCATTGAAGAAAGACAAAACGGGCGACGTCAGACGACGTCGCCCGTGGGTTCAACCCGCGACAGGGCTGAGTGACGATAGGTATTGCTGCAACTGCGCCAGCAACGCCGGGTGCTTGACGATGGCGTAGTGGTCCGCGCCGATGCGCTCGCTCGACGCCACCGTCAGGCAGGCTTCGAACGCGCGCACCGAAGCGTGGGGCAAATCGGCACGCCACCAGCACAACGCCTGGCTGTGGGTCGCCGGCAACGACGATTGGCGACGGGACAAGGCCTTGAGCCGCAGCCCGACCTGGAACGCCCGCGCCGATTCTTCGCTACCAAAGGTGGCGGAGCCTTGCGCACCCTGCGCCAGACCGGCAAACAGGTCCGTGAGTGTCGCCAGGTCGGGCTCGGCCTGTGGCAAACGTTCTGCAAGAAACGCTGCATCGGTGTGCACGCCCAGGGTTTGGCGCAAGAACGCCGGCATGCCTTCACGCCAATCGCCATCTTCCAGCAACGGCTGCGGTGCCGGAATGAAGCTGTCCACCAGGCCCAGCAACGAAACGCGCTGCCCGTGTTTTTCCAGCTCACTGGCCACCAGCACCGCCAGGGTGCCCCCCAACGACCAGCCCAGCAGACGATACGGCCCGTGGGGCTGTTTTTGGCGGATGTACTGGGCGTAATCAATCGCCATGGAAGCCAGCGAGTCGTCTTCCCAGTGACGGTCGAGCAACATCCGGCATTGCAGGCCATACACACTGCACTGGCCCTCCAGTTGCCGGGCCAGCGGCTCGTAATCGAACACCGTGCCAAACCCGGCATGCAGGCAGAACAACGGCGCTGCCCCGGTGACGCTGGTGTTGAGCAACAGCAGCGGGTCCAGGTCGGCCTCTTGCCCGGCATCGAAGCCGGAAAGCTGAGCAATGGTCGGCTTGGCCAACATGTCACGCAGTTTCAATTCAAACCCGGGGATTGCCTGGCTGCGGACCTTGCTCAACACCTTGAGGGTGCGCAGCGAGTCGCCCCCCAGCTCGAAGAAGTTGTCGGTCACACCCACTGTTTCAAGCTCCAGCACGTCCTGCCAGATCACCGCCAACTGTTGTTCAAGCGTGTTCCGTGGCGCCACGTATTGCTGGCCCTTGAAGTCCGGGTCTGGCAACGCCTGGCGATCCACTTTGCCGCTGGGGTTCAACGGCAGCGCCTGCAACACCAGCAACTGCGCGGGCACCATGTAGTCCGGAAGCTGACGGTGCAGCGCCTGGCGCAACTGTTCGGCCAGGCCGGCCTGGGCGTCTGCCACGACATAACCAATCAATTGCTTGCCGGACGCACAGTCACGCGCCACCACCACGGCGTCACGCACGTCTGGCAGGGTACGCAGGCGCGCCTCGATTTCTCCCAACTCGATACGGAAACCGCGAATCTTCACCTGGTGATCCAACCGGCCGAGGTAATCGAAGACCCCATCGACACGCCGCCGCACCAGGTCGCCGGAGCGATACAGGCGCCCGCCCGCTTCAAATGGGCTGGCCACAAAACGTTCGGCGGTCAGCCCCGGGCGCTGGTGATACCCCCGCGCCAGCCCTTCCCCACCGATGTACAGCTCGCCTGCCACACCGTCAGGCAACGGGTTCAATTGATCGTCCAATACGTACAGGGAGCGGTTGCCAACCTGCACACCAATCGGCGCATACGCGGCCTGACACAGTTGGTCGGCGTCGGCAGTCCACAATAATGGGGTGACCACGGTTTCCGTCGGGCCATAGCCGTTGGTGATCCAGGTCGGGCGCAAGGTGCGCTTGACCTGTTCGAAGGTTTCGTGGGCTACCGCATCGCCACCGAAGCAGTACACCCGCACCGCGGGCGGCGTGTCCTGGCCCTCGGCGTAGTCAGCCAATTGCTTGAGATAGGCCGGCGGGAAACAGGCGATGTTGATCGCCTGCTCGCGCAACACCTGCCAGGTTTCCTCTGCCGTCCACAAGCTGTCGTCGCGCAGGACCAGGCAGCCACCGGCCAACAAGGTGGTGAGCCAACGTTCCTGGGCACCGTCGAAGGCGAACGACATGAACAGCAATTCGCGGGTGGTTGTGTCCATGGCGTAGCGCTGGGCAATCGCCTGGCAATGCATGCTCAACGGGCCCCGCGCCACCGCCACGCCTTTTGGCTTGCCAGTGGAGCCGGAGGTGTAGATCAGATAGGCCAGGTGGTCGGGGTCCATCGGCAACGCCAGGCGGGCATCGGCGTAACGGCTCAAGTCGAGCGTGTCGATATCCAGCACCTGCACCTGCCCGCCCACCGGCAGGCGTTCACGCAGTGCGGCCCGCGTGATCAGCACCGCCATGTTGGAGTCTTCGACGATCCATTGCAGACGCTCCTTCGGGTAGTCGATATCCATCGGCACATACACGCCGCCCGCTTTGTGCACCGCGTAGAGCGTGACGATCATGTCCACCGAGCGATTCAACGCCACACCGACGCGCACTTCCGGGCCCACGCCTTGCTCGCGTAGCAAATGAGCCATGCGGTTCGCGCGTTGTTCCAGTGCCAGGTAGCTCAATTGCTGGTCGCCACACACCACCGCCGGTGCCTCGGGCTGACGCTGCACATGGGCCTCGATACGCTCCAGCAACGACGCAGCCGTCGCCTGCGGTGCATGCAGCACATTGTTGCGGCGCAACTGTTCACGCTGCGGCGCGGTGAGCATGCACAACTGGCCAACCGTGCTGTCGTTCGCATCCAGCATGGCCAACAGCAGCGCCTCGAAACTGCCGCGAATACGCTGCACCGATTCGTCACTGAAGCGGTTACGCAGGTAGAGGAATTCGATCACCAGCGACTCGGTCAGGTTGACCGCCAGGTCCATCGCGTAGTTGGTGACATCGCGGCCCGTGGCGGCGCCGAACTTCAGCGCGCCTTGCTCCATTGCCTGCAGGCGGTCATCCACCGGGTAGTTCTCAAACACAATGATGCTGTCAAACATCGCCCGGCCACTTTGCCCGGCCCAACGCTGGATATCCGCCAGGGACGCATGCTCGTAATCGCGCGCATCCAGGTTGAACGCCTGCAACTGGGCCAGCCATTCGGTGAGCAACTGCTGGGGCTGGGGCGTCTGCACGATGGGCAGGGTGTTGATGAACAGCCCAAGGATTTCATCGGCCTGAGGCAGGCTCGCGGGGCGTCCGGCGACGGTGGCGCCGAAGCACACCGTGGCCTGCCCGGTGTAGCGCTGCAACAGCAGCAACCAGGCAGCCTGGATCAGAGTGTTGGGGGTCACGCGCCAGAGTTGCGCACGCTCGCGCAGGCGGCGGGTCTGGGCCGGGTTCCAGTCCAGGTAAATCGCCTCATGCCCGCCGGGCTGCTCGGTAGGACGCGGGTAGACATTGCCAGCCAGCTCGGTGGGCCCGGTAACGCCTTGCAGCTGGGTACGCCAGAAGCTTTCCAACGCCGCCGAACCCTGGCGTTGCAGCCAGGCGATGTAATCCTGGTAGCGGCTTTGCCGGGTCGCGGCCTGGCCGTTATACGCCTGGAACACCTCGCCCAATAGGCGCGAGCTGCTCCAGCCGTCCATCAGGATGTGGTGACGGGTCCAGATCAGGTGGCAGCGAGACTCGTCCAGCCACACCAGGGTCACGCGCATCAGCGGCGCCTGGAGCATGTCGAAACCTTGGCGACAATCGGCGCTGATCAACTCGGCCAGGTCATCCGGGCCGACTTCACGCTGGCGCCAGTCCACGATGTGGACCGCCGAGGCGGCTTGGCGGCTGACGACCTGCAGCGGCTCCGCCAGCTCGCTGGCGGTCCAGAAACCGGTGCGCAGGATGTCGTGGCACTGCTGCACCTGATCCCAGGCCGCAGCGAAACGCTCGACATCCAGCCCCTGCACCGGCACGCAGGTCTGGTTGATATACAGGTCGCCCTCGCCGGCTTCCAGGCTGTGGTACAGCATGCCCTGCTGCATCGGCGACAACGGGTACATGTCCAGTACATTACGGGCCGGCAACGGCAGGCCGTCGAGTTGCGCCTGGGTGACACGGGCCAGGGGGAAATCGGCAGGCGTCAGGCCCACCACATCAGGCGTCAGGCAGTGCTCGACCAGCGCTTGCAACTCCTGACCATAGTCATCGGCCAACGCCTGGATCACCGCGCTGTCGAACATCGCCCCACTGAAGGTCCAGCCCACATTCAACACGCCACCGTACACTTGGCCGTTGAGGTTCAACAGGTTGCCCAGCGGCGCTTCGCTGTCGCGTTCACTGCCCGCCGCCTCGCTGGACGGCACGAACAGCGCGCCCTGCGCCTGGTCGAAACTGGCATCGAATTGGCCCAGGTAGTTGAACGTCACACACGGCAATGCCTGGCTGCGCAGGCGTTGCTGGTCGGCATCCGTGCCCAGGTAACGCAAGGCGCCAAAGCCCAGGCCCTTGTTGGGCACGGTGCGCAGCTCTTCCTTGATCGCCTTGATGCTCTGCGCCAGGGTGGCGCCCGGCGTGAGGCTGACGGGGTATTTGTGGGTGTACCAGCCGACGGTACGGGTCAGGTCCAGCTCGTCGAACAGGTCTTCGCGACCGTGCCCTTCCAGCATCAGCCCCAGGCTGGCGCGCCCGGTCCAACGGCAGATCACCCGACTCAAGGCCGCCAGCAGCAACTCGTTGATGTGGGTACGGTAGGCCGCTGGCGCTTGCTGCAACAGTTGTCGGGTCAGCACCGGGTCGAGGCGCGTGGTGACGGTGATCGCTTCGCGCATCAGCGCGGCCGGTACGTCGCGGCGCCCTGGTAAATCACTGTGCATCGGCTGCAAACGGGCTTGCCAGTACTCGACTTCCTGGCTCAGCCCACCTTCGCTTGCCAGCGCGTGCAGACGTTCGCTCCACGCCTTGAACGGGCTGGTCTTGGCCGGCAGCCGCAGCGGCTGGCCGCTGTGCAACTGCTCGTAGGCCAACTGCAAGTCTTCAAACAGGATGCGCCACGACACGCCATCCACCACCAGGTGATGCACCGCCAGCAGCAAGCGTTGCCCACCGTCGGGCAAGGTCAGTAATACACCGCGCAGCAAGGGGCCGTTGCGTAGGTCCAGGCTGCACTGGGCACGCTGGTAGATCGCCAGGCATTCGGCTTCGGTGTCGGCCGATTCACACCACAGCAATCCCTCGGGCGATTGCAGGGCTCGATGCTCGGCGCGCCAGCCCTGGGCGTCCTGGTGAAAACCCAGGCGCAGCGCATCATGATGATTCACCAGCGCCTGCAGCACCTGCTCCAACAGCGCGGCCTGCAACGGCCGCTGCGGCGCCAGCAACACCGACTGGTTCCAGTGATGACGTGCCGGAATCGGCGCTTCAAAAAACATCTGCTGGATCGGCAGCAAGCGCAACGGGCCACTGACCGGGCCTTGGTCGATGAGAACTGCGGTGTTGCCGGTCTGTGCCACGCGAGCCAGGCTTTGCACGGTCTGGTGCTCGAACAGGTCCCGTGGCGTGAAGCGAATGCCCGCCTGGCGGGCACGGCTCACCACTTGGATCGAGATGATCGAATCGCCGCCCAGTTCGAAGAAGTTGTCCTGCGCGCCAATCTGCTCGCGCTTGAGCACGTCTTGCCAGACCTGGGCAATCCGCTGCGCCAACTCGCCCTGCGGGGCCTGGTAGCGTTCGGCGGAGTCGAGGGAGACCGGCGCCGGCAGTGCCCGGCGGTCGAGCTTGCCGTTGGCGGTCAGCGGCAGTTGCGCGAGCACCTGCACGTGGGCCGGCACCATGTAGGCCGGCAAGCGCTCGCGCAATTGCGCCAGCAAGCCAGTCACTGGCTCGTCGGAGACCACGTATGCCCATAATTGCGCGCCGCTGTCAGCCATGCCGACCACTACCGCTGCGTCACTGACCCGCGCCAGGCCGCGCAGGCAAGCGGCTACTTCCCCGGGCTCAACCCGATACCCACGGATCTTGACCTGGTCATCGATACGCCCCTGGTACTCGAAAGCCCCCTCGTGCACCCGAACCTGGTCGCCACTGCGGTACAGCCGTGCGCCGTCGCGGGAGAACGGGTCCGGCACGAAGCGTTCCGCCGTGAGCGCCGGCTGACCCAAATAGCCCGCCGCCAAGCCAGTGCCGCCAATATAGAGCTGGCCACTGCCGCCATTGCCCACCCCTTGCAGGCTGGCGTCGAGCACATGGACACACGTGTTGGCCAACGGTGTGCCCAGCGGCACTGTGTCGCCGGTCAAGGGCACCGGTGCCGCCAACACGCCAACGGTGGATTCAGTCGGGCCGTAGTGGTTCATCAGCACACAATCGGGCGCCAGTTGGCGCACGCGATCGCGCAGGCTCGGCGAGCAAGCCTCGCCGCCCAGGATCAGTACCTTGCGCGGCAGCACGGCCGCTGGATGATCAGCACTGAGCAGTGCCGTGAGGTGTGACGGCACGATCTTCAACACATCCACCGCGTGAGTGGCCATGTACGCCGCCATGGCATTGGCGTCCATTGCCAACTGGCTACCGATCAGGTGCAAGGTGCGCCCCGAGCACAACGCGCCAAACAACACGGTGTGCCCCAGGTCGGCGGCCACTGTGGAGATCATCGCCATGCGCGCGCCACTGTCGGCCGGCAAGCGCTGCAGCAGCGCCTGCACATAGTTGGCCAGCGCGCCGTGGCTGACCATCACGCCTTTGGCGGCACCGGTGGAGCCTGAGGTGTAGATCACATACGCAGTCTGCTCCGGCAGTGGCGCCTGCGCTCGCACCGCTGGCAGCGCCTGGGCGGAGCGCTGGTTGACGTCGATCACCGTGAACGCAGCCTCCAGCTGGGCCAGGGACGTGTCCGCCAGCACCACCCGAACATCGCTGTTGTGCAGCAGGTCATGCATGCGCTGAGGCGCGGTGTCCGCTGCCAACGGCAGGTACGCCGCCCCGGCCTTGAACACGCCGAGGATCGCCACCACCAACGCCACCGAACGCTCCAACACCACGCCGACCCGTTCATGGGGGCGTACACCGGCCAGGCGCAAGCGCGCGGCCAGTTCTTCAGCCGCCCGCTCCAGCTCACGGTACGTCAGGGCGCCCTGCTCATCGACGACTGCGAGCGCGTCGGGGGCTTTGTCCACTTGAGCGGCGAACAGCGCCAACACGTCCTGCTCGGCGAACGCCACGGGCTCGCCCACGCCCCACTCGCGCACCTGCAACTGATCGTCGGCATCCAGCGCCGCCAGTGCTTCGATACGTTGTCTTGGGTTCTGCGCGACGGCCGCCAGCAAGCGCTGCCACTGGCCGGCCAAGGTGTCGATCAGCGCGGCGTCGAACAGCTCACGGCTGTAGATGATGTTGGCATCGATGCCTGCCGCGTGTTCGAAGGTATTGAGGGTGAGGTCGAACTTGGCGCTGCGCACCTCGGTCGCCAGGTTCTCGACACGCAACCCGCCGTCCAGCGCCCGCGCCTGGCTTGGTGCGTCATGCTGGTGGTTGAACATCACCTGGAACAACGGTGAATGGCTGAGGCTGCGTTCCGGCTGCAGCGCGTCCACCAATTGCTCGAACGGCAGGTCCTGGAAAGTTTGCGCCTTGAGGGCCGTGTCACGCATCTGGGCCAGCAATTGGCTGAAGGTGTCTTCGCCGCGCACCTGCGCCTTGAGCACCTGGGTGTTGACGAAAAAGCCGATCAGCCCTTCGGTTTCTGCGCGGGTACGGTTGGCCACAGGCACGCCCACGCGTACATCCGAGAGCCCACTGAGTCGGTGCAGCAAGGCCTGGAAACTGGCCAGCAGCAACACAAACAGGGTCACGCCCTCTGCGGCGGCCAGGGCCTTGAGCTGTTCGGTCAACGCCGGGCTCAAGGTGATCCGCGCCTGCCCACCGTCGTGACTGCGTGGCCCCACTGGCACGCGCTGCCCAGGGAGGCGCAGCGGCTGCGGCGTATCCCCCAGGTGCCCAAGCCAATAGGCCAGTTGGTGGTCGCGCTCGCCATTGTCCATCCACTGACGCTGCCAGGCGGCGTAGTCGGCGTACTGGATGGGCAACGCCTTGGGTTGCGGCACCTGCCCACAACTGAACGCCCCATAGGCCGATAGCACCTCATCGACCATCACGCCCATCGACCAGGCGTCAGAGACGATGTGGTGCTGGGTCACCACCAGCACGTAATCATCCTCTGCCACTTGCAACAGCGTGGCGCGCACCAAAGGCCCGGTTGCCAGGTCAAAAGGTTGCGCCATTTGTGCGTCGACAACGCGGCCGAGTGCCTCGGGAGAGGCGTCGGGCAGCGCTTGCACCGTCAGCGATAACGCGGACGGTGGCTGAATTTGCGGGCTCACCCGGCCATCTTCGGCCTCGACGAACACCGTGCGCAGGCTCTCATGCCGGGCCACCAGCGCGTCGAAGCTGCGCTGCAGGGCCGGCACATCCAGCGAGCCGCGCAAGCGAATCGCCAAGGGAATGGTGTACGCACAACTGTGGGGGTCCATTTTCCACAGGAACCACTGGCGTTGCTGAGCGTAGGACAGCAGGAGCGGCTCGTCCTTATCGCGCTGAAACACCGGGGCAATCCCATACAGGTTGATCCCCTTCTGCTTCAGCAGGACGGCCAACGCTTTCCTTTCCGGCACGGAAAGCGCACCTACAGACTCTATTAACTTTTGCACGCCAGCTACCTCGTCAGGAAATCAGTTTCTCAAGCTCTTCAGCAGATAGACGTTTGAGAGCCCCCAACGATTTAGTCAGCTCATCCTCCAGGCTTTGGTGCCCCGATTGCAGGGCGCGTACTTGTTCGCAAAAGGCTTCCAGGTGCGGGGTCTCGAACAGCAACTTGAGCGGCACTTCCACGCCTTGCTGCTGGCGCAGGCGCATCACCACTTGAGTCGCCATCAACGAGTGACCACCCAACTGGAAGAAGTTATCGGCCAAGCCGACCTGTGTGACACCCAGCACCGTTTGCCATACATCGGCAACCGCCTGCTCATGTTCATCCCGAGGCGCCTGGAAAGCGCCGCGCGACAAGGCGAGATCCGGCGCTGGCAACAGCTTGCGGTCGAGTTTGCCGTTGGCACTGAGTGGCATCTGCGCCAACACCACCAGATGCGCCGGCACCATGAACTCCGGCAAATGGCTGCGCAACGCCGCCCGAACCTCCTCGAGCACCAACGCACCGTCGCCCACCAGGTAACCCACCAGCATCTGCTGGGCACCGGTGCCCGTCGCGACCACGACGGCTTCGCGCACCTGGGGATGCTCCACCAGGCGCGCCTCGATTTCACCGAGTTCTATGCGCAAGCCGCGGATTTTGACTTGATGGTCGATACGCCCGGCGTATTCGATTTCACCCGCCTGGCCAAACCGCGCCAGGTCGCCGGTGCGGTACATGCGCTGGCCCGCCACGAACGGGTCCACAACAAAGCGTTCGGCGGTCAACGCTGGGCGCTGGTGATACCCCCGCGCCAGCCCTTCGCCCGCCAGGTACAACTCACCCACCACGCCCACCGGCAACAGTTGCAGGTTGGCGTCCAGCACATAAGTGCGCAGGTTGGCGATCGGGCGGCCGATGGGCACGCTATGACGGTCGTCGTCGCGGCAGGTCCAGTGCGTTACATCGATCGCCGCTTCGGTGGGGCCGTAGAGGTTGTACAAGCCGGCGCCCGGCAAGTGCTTGAAGACCTGCTGCGCCGCTTCCGCCGGCAACGCTTCGCCACTGCAGACAATGCGGGTCAATGACCGGCACGCCTGTACATTCGGGTCCTGCAGGAACACCTGCAGCATCGACGGCACAAAGTGCAACGTGCTGATCTGCTCGCGAGTGATCACCTCGATCAACTGCGTGGGGTCGCGGTGCACACCCGGCGCGGCCATGACCAGGCGGGCACCGGTCAGCAACGGCCAGAAAAACTCCCACACCGACACGTCGAAACTGAACGGGGTCTTTTGCAGCACGCTGTCCGCCGCCGTCAGGCCATAGGCCTCTTGCATCCAGCACAAGCGGTTGGTCAGCGCGCTGTGACGGTTGCCCGCCCCTTTGGGCTGGCCGGTGGAACCGGAGGTATAGATCACGTAGGCCAGGTGTTCGCCCTCCACCGCCACGCCAGGGTTATGCTCGGCACTCCCTGCCAGCGACAACTGGTCGAGCAACAGCCGTTGCACGCCGGCCACCTGCGGCAACGCGTCGGTCAACGCCGAATGGCTCAACAGCCAGCGAATGCCGCTGTCGGCTTGCATATAGGCCAGGCGTTCGGCGGGGTAATCCGGGTCCAACGGCACATACGCGCCGCCCGCCTTGAGCACGGCCAGCAGGCCGACCACCATCTCTACCGAACGCTCCAGCGCAATGCCCACCAGCACATCCGGCCCCACGCCCAAGCCGATCAAGTGATGGGCCAGTCTGTTTGCACGACCGTTCAGCTCGCGATAGCTCAGGTGCTGCGTGCCAGCCGTCAGCGCCACCGCGTCGGGGCTGCGCAGCACCTGCGCTTCGATCAGTTGCTGCACGCTGGACTGCAATGGGTACACGGTTTGTGTGGCGTTCCACTGCTCCAATTGCTGGCGGTATTCCTGCGGGCTCAGCAGTTCCAACTCGCCTACGCAACGCTCACTGGAGCCGCTGCTGATAGCACCAATCAAACGCAGCAGCTGCTCGGCCAAGGCCTGGATGGCGCGCCCATCGAACTCGGCTTCGGCGTACTTGAAGGTCAGCGTCAATTGCGCCCCCGCGTCCACCAGCAAGGTCAGCGGGAAGCTGGTCTGCTCGTGGCCCAGCACCTCGCCGAACTGCAAGCCTGCAGGCGCACCGGCCGCCAGGGCTTCGGACACCGGGTAGTTTTCGAACACCAGCAAGTTATCGAACAGCGCTTCGCCGCTGCGACCGGCCCATCGCTGGATCTCATACAGCGGCGTATGTTCCTGTTCGCGCAGGCTCAGGTTGAGCGCTTGCAAATCCTGCAACCACTCGCCCACCGGCTGGTTGGCCTGGGGCTGGCTGATGACCGGCAAGGTGTTGATGAACAGGCCGATCTGCCCTTCGATGCCGCGCAACTCTGCTGGGCGCCCCGACACGGTGGCGCCAAACGCCACGGCCTGTTGGCCGGTGTAGCGTTGCAGCAGCAATGCCCAGGCCGCCTGGACCAAGGTGTTGAAGGTAATTTTCTGCTGGCGGGCAAAATGGCTCAGCCCTTGAGTGGCAGCCGGATCCAGCGTTCTGCGGTGCTCACCGCGCCCGTTGGTGCCCTCGCCTTGTGCGTGACGCGGGATCGCCGCTGCCAGCAACGTCGGCCCGGACAACGCAGCCGTCTGCTGCTTCCAGAAGGCTTCGCTGGCGTGCATGTCGCGGTCTTGCAGCCAGGCAATGTAATCGCGATAACGACCGGTGTTGGCCGGCGTGAACGTCCCCGCGTAACGCTGCAAGACTTCCCCGAGCAACTGCGCGTTGCTCCAGCCATCCATCAGGATATGGTGGCTGGTGTAGATCAAGTGATAACGGCTATCGGCTGTGCGCAGCAACGCCAGGCGCAGCAGCGGCGCAGTGTCGAGGGCAAACCCGGCCGCCTTTTCCTCTTCGGCAAACCGGGCGAGCCGGTCCGCCTGATCGGTGGCACCGCGCTCGTCGTGGGCGCTGAACGGCAGCACCACCTCATCGAACACCACCTGCACCGGTGTGCCTTGGTCGCCTTGCCAGTAGAAACCGCTGCGCAGTACATCATGGGCCTGCAACGTGGCTTGCCAGGCGTTGCGGAATGCGTCGACATCCAGGCCGTCGATGTCCACCCGCAACTGGTTGATGTAGGCGCCGGAGTCGGCCTCGAGCAAGCCATGGAACAACATGCCCTGCTGCATCGGCGACAGCGGGTACAGGTCGCTGACGTGACGCGGCTCCAGCGGCAACTGGTCGAGTTGCGCCTGGTCCAGGCCGCTCAGGGGAAAGTCTGACGGCGTGAAGCTGCTGTGTTCCGGCTGGCTGCAATGCTCGATCAACTCCAACAGTTGTACGGTAAACGCGTCGGCCAGTTGCTGCACGGTGTCGGCGGCGAACATTGCGCGGCTGAACGTCCACTCCAGGCTCAATTCGCCGCCGTACACCTGGCCATTGATACTCAGCCAGTTGCCCAGCGGGGCGTCGTCACCCTGCTCGGCGCCGGCACTTTCCCTGGCCGGGGCGAACAAGGCAGCGTCGTCGTCAAAACTGCCGTCGAACTGCCCCAGGTAGTTGAAGGTGATGCGTGGCACCGGCAAGCGTGCCAGCGCCGCCTGCTGCTCAGGCGCGCCGAGGTAGCGCAGGATGCCGAAGTCCAAGCCTTTGTTGGGGATGGCTCGCAGTTGTTCCTTGATCGACTTGATCGACGTGCCCAGTGCCGCGTGAGGTGTCAAGCGCGCCGGGAAGGCGCTGGTGAACCAGCCGACCGTGCGGGTCAGGTCAATGTCGGTAAACAGCTCCTCGCGACCGTGCCCCTCCAGTTGTACCCATGCGTGCGGCGCGCCGGTCCAGTGGCAAATTACTCGCGCCAGGGCCGTGAGCAGCAAGTCATTGACCTGCGTGCGGTAGGTGGCGGGAGCCTGCTGCAACAAGCGGCTGGTGTGCTCGCGACCCAGTCGGGTGCTGACGCTGGCAGCGTGCTGCTTGAGCAGGCTGGCCTCGGGATGTTCACACGGCAAATCTGCGCTATCACGGCTTGGCAGGTTCATCCAGTAGGTGGCTGCGGCCTCGCCCGCTGCACTCAGGTGATACGTGCCCAGGCGTTCGGCCCAGGCCTTGAGCGAACTGGTCTTGGCCGGCAACGCGGCGCTGCCCTGGCGATAAGCGGCTTGCAGGTCTTCAAACAGAATCCGCCACGACACGCCGTCCACCACCAGGTGATGCACCACCAACAGCAGTCGCTGGGAGCCGTCCGCCCTGTCGAACAGCACACCACGCACCAGCGGACCCTGTGCGATATCCAGGCTACGCTGGGCCCTTTCACAGGCCTCGAGCAATGCCGCGTCGTCACTCACCGACGCGTGCCAGAGCAACGTCGAGCCGTCGTGGGGGGCACGGTGCTGGGCATGCCAGCCTTGTGCGCCCTCGGCAAAACTCAAGCGTAGCGCGTCGTGGTGATTGACCAACGCAACAAGCGCCCGCTCCAACGCGGCGGCTTCCAAGTGCTGGCGCGGCTGCAACAGTACTGACTGGTTCCAGTGATGACGGTTGGCGACGGCAGACTGGAAAAACATCTGCTGGATCGGCAACAACGCCAACTCACCGCCGACCGGCCCTTGGTCAATCCGCGCCGCAGCCGCGCCCTGCCGCGCAACACTGGCCAGGCCTTGGACGGTCTGGTGCTGGAACAACTCCTTGGGGGTAAAGTCGATGCCCGCCTGGCGTGCCCGGCTCACGACCTGAATCGAGATGATCGAATCACCGCCCAACTCAAAGAAGTTGTCCTGACGCCCGACCTGCTCGCGCTTGAGCACGTCTTGCCAGATCTGCGCGATGCGTTGCTCCATCTCGCCCTGGGGCGCGCTGAAAGTGCCGCCTATGTGCACGGCATCGGGCAATGGCAAGGCTTTGCGATCCAGTTTGCCATTGGGCATCAACGGCAACGCCGACAGCAGCATGATCTGGTTCGGCACCATGTAGGCCGGCAACACCTCGGCGAGCTGCGCCTTGATACGCTCGGGCAAACCGCTGGTGTCGGTGCCATGGGCGACCACATAGGCCACCAATTGCGTGCCCTGTGCCATCTCCTGGGCCAATACCACAGCCTCACGAACGGCCTCTAGCTCGCCGAGACGCGCCTCGATTTCGCCCAACTCGATACGCAGGCCACGCAATTTGAGTTGGTGATCGAGCCGACCGATGTAGTCCAGCACGCCATCGGCGCGGTAGCGCACGCTGTCGCCGCTGCGATACAGGCGTGAGCCCTGGCTGTCGAACGGGTTCGGTACAAAGCGTTCGGCCGTCAGCGCGGCGCGATTGAAGTAACCACGCGCCAGGCAGTCGCCGGTAATGTACAGCTCACCCGCACCACCCACCGGGCACACCGCCAAGCCGTCATTGAGCACATAGGTGCGCACGTTATCCAGTGGCCGACCAATCGCGACGATGTCCTGCGCCGCCTGTGGCGTGGCCACGAAGCTGCAGCTGTCGATGGTGGCTTCGGTGGGGCCGTATAGGTTGATCAGCGTGCCTTGCCATACCGCGTCCAGCTGCGTGACCAGGCTGGCCTTGAGCGCCTCGCCGCCGGCCAACACGTAGTTGAGCGAACGCAATTGGGCCGCGTCCGCCTGCGGCAGAACCCCTTGCAGCAACGAGGGTGCCAATTGCAGCACGCTGATCTGCTGTGCGGCCACCAGCGGCCAGAGGCTGGCCCAGTCCTGGCTCAGGCTCGGCGGGGCCATGACCAATTGCGCATCGCCCATCAATGGCAACCAGAACTCCCATACCGACGCATCGAAGCTGAACGCAGTTTTCTGCAACACGCGATCGGTGGCCGTCAGCGGCAGTTGCCCGCGCATCCATTGCATGTGGTTGCCCAAGGCGCGATGGCGAATCGCAACGCCCTTGGGTTGCCCGGTGGAGCCGGAGGTGTAGATCACATACGCCAGGTGCTCCGGGTCCAGGGCCACGGCTGGCACACCGGGATCCATCGCCGGTGGCGTGCCGGACTCGTCCAGCAGGTGCAGCTGCACACCCGTCAATTCGGGCAGCGTCGGTACCACCGGCGTGTGGCTGAGCAGCAAGCGGATGCCACTGTCGGCAATCATGTAGGCCAGCCGCTGCCGGGGGTAGTCCGGGTCCAGCGGCACGTAGGCGCCCCCCGCGCGGTGCACCGCCAACAGGGCCACGACCATTTCCACGCTGCGCTCGAAGGCCACGCCCACCAGCACGTCCGGGCCCACGCCTTGCTCGATCAACTGGGCTGCGAGGCGGTTGGCGCGCGCGTTCAACTCGGCGCAATCCAGGCTTCGCTCGCCGACGTGCAGCGCCGGCGCCTTAGGATCTCGGCGAGCGACCCACTGGTGAACGAACACCTCGGCGGGAGGCGCGACCTGGGTCTGGTTCCACTGTGTGAGCATGCGCTGTTCTTCATCACGGCCCAGTAGCGGCAGGTCGTCGATGCGCACGTGCGGGGAAGTGCTGAAGGCCTCCAGCAGGTTACGCCAATGCGCCGCCATCGCTTCGACGGTGGCGGCGTCGAACAGGTCCACGGCGTAGGTCATCGAGGCCCACAGGCGCTGGTCATCTTCAAAGGTGTCCAGGTTCAGGTCGAATGGCGCGGCATGGTTGTCCCAGGTCAGGGCTTCGACCCGCAAACCGGTACCCGCGCCTTGGTCGGCTTGCGCCGGACCTTGCACCTGGTGGTTGAACATCACCTGGAACAGCGGGTTGTGGCTCAGGCTGCGCTCGGGCTGCAAGGCTTCTACCAACTGTTCGTAGGGCAGGTCCTGGTAGGCCTGGGCCTGCATTGCCGTGTGCTTGACCTGTCGCAGCAGCTCACTCACGGTTTGGGCGCCATTGACCTCGGTCTTGAGCACCTGGGTGTTGACGAAAAAGCCGATCAGCCGCTCGCACTCGGCACGGTTGCGGCTGGCCACAGGCACGCCGACACGGATATCGGACTGCCCGCTGTAGCGGTACAGCAACACCTGGAATGAAGCGAGCAACAGCATGAACAGCGTCACCCCTTCGCGCCTGCTGGCGTGCTTGAGGGCGTCGGCCAAGGCCGCGTCGATAGCGATGTCG
This sequence comes from Pseudomonas cremoris, assembly GCF_014230465.1. The sequence continues at coordinate 75,228 of NZ_JAAXCY010000017.1, read as the reverse complement.
CAGCGCTGCCCACGGTGGCTGCTGATGGCCGGGCGCGGGCGGTCATGCGGTAATTGCAGCAGGGTTTGCTCACCGCCCAGTTGCTCGGTCCAGTACGCCAGTTGCCGCTCGCGCTCGCCGGCTTCCATCCAGCAGCGTTGCCAGATCGCATAGTCGGCATATTGGATAGGCAATGCAGGCAGACTCACAGGGCGCCCTTGGCTGTAGCCCTGATACAGCTCGATCAGTTCGCGCACCATGATTTGCATCGACCAACCATCGGACACGATGTGGTGTTGGGCAATGACCAGCACCTGCTCCTCAGGTGCCAGGTGCAACAACCGAACCCGCAGCAACGGGCCGTTCAACAGGTCGAACGGCTGCTGTAGCGTGGCATCGATGAACGCCTTGATCTGCACCGGGCCGCCATTGGCAACCGTATGCTGCTCGATCACCAGCGGCTGGGCCGGCTGCACCACTTGCGATGCCTCGCCATCCAGGGTTTCGAACACCGTGCGCAGCGCTTCGTGGCGCACTACCAGTTCGCTCAGCGCACGCTCCAGCGCTGCGATATCCAGGGCGCCCCGCAGATGCAGCGCGGCAGGAATATGGTAGGCGCTGCTGTCGGGTTCCAACTGCCACAAAAACCACTGGCGCTGCTGGGCATACGACAACGGCACGCGGGCCTCGTCATGCCGGCTGACCGGTATGGGCAACTGCGCCAGGGTGATGCCTTTGCTACCGAGTTTTTCCAGGAACAGCCGACGCTGGGCCGCTGGCAACTTGATGAATCGCTGAACCAGCGAGGTGTTGTCCAATGCCGCCATGTCAGTTGCTCTCCAGTTCAGCGAGGAAGTCGTGCATATCGCTCAGGTCTTGATCCAAATGGGTATTGAGGCTGCCGGCAACCAGCTCGGCATAGGCCTCCAGGGTTGAGGCTTTGAACATCAGCTCCAGCGCCAGGCTGCCGCCCAGTTCCAGCTGGGCTTGGGCCGTGGCCTGGGTCGCGAGCAAGGAGTGGCCGCCGAGCTCGAAGAAGTTATCGTCCAGGCCGACCTGCTCACGCTTGAGCACTTCCTGCCAGATGCCCGCCAGCGTGCATTGCAAATCGCTGACCGGTGCCACGTAGCGCGAACGCCCGTGTTCCAGGTCGGGCAATGGCAGGGCCTTACGGTCGATCTTGCCGTTGGGGTTGAGCGGAAAACGTTCCAGCAGCACCCACTGGGTCGGCACCATGTAGCCCGGCAACGTCACTTCCAGCGCAGCCTTGAGCTCGCGGCCAAGGGCGGCGGCCAGTTGATCCGCAGACTCGGGCACCACATACCCCACCAGCACCTTGCCGTGGTCGCCGTCCTGGGCCATGACCAATGCATCGCGCACACCGGCCTGACGCTTGAGTTGCGCCTCGACTTCGCCCAGTTCGATGCGAAAGCCGCGAATCTTCACTTGATGATCGATGCGCCCCAGGCAGTCGATCACCCCGCTTTCACGTTGGCGCACCAGGTCGCCGGAGCGATAGAGCCGCCCACCGTTACGGCTGGCAGGGTCTGGCACAAAACGTTCGGCGGTCATGCCTGGGCGGTTCAGATAACCCCGCGCCACGCCGTATCCGCCCAGGTACAGCTCGCCGGACACGCCGTCCGGTAGCAGATTGAGTTGCAAATCACGCACTTGCAGGCTGCGCTCGCCGATACGGGTACCGATGGGCGCGTAGGCCGCTTCGCATTGATCGGCCGTGCCCGCCTTCCAGATCAGCGGCGTCACCACCGTTTCTGTCGGGCCATAGCCATTGATGATGAATTGCGGCTTGAGCGCGCGACGTGCCAGTTCGAAACTGGCCTGGGGCACCGCATCACCGCCAAAGCAGTAGATGCGCACAGCCGGCGGGTTGCCGACCTTTTGCGCGTGCTCTGCCAACTGCTGCAGGTACACCGGCGGGAACGCCGCCACAGTCACGCCATGGCGATGCAGCGCGTCGAAGGTCTGCTCCGGGGTCCACAGCACCTCGTCACGCAGCAGCACACGGCCGCCGTGGGTCAAGGTGGTGAGCCAGCGTTCATGGGCACCGTCGAAGGCAAATGACATGAACAGCAATTCGCAATCGGCCGGGGTCATGCCATAGCGCTCGCCGATGCGGGTGCAATGCATCGCCAGAGGGCCGTGGGTGACCGCAACGCCCTTGGGTTGGCCGGTGGAGCCGGAGGTGTAGATCACGTAGGCGAGGTTGTCCGCGTGCACGGTGACCGCAGGGTCGGACGACGGCCAGGACGCGAGGTCCAGGCGGTCGATTTCGACGACGCGTGCCGAGGTGGCCTGGTTCATCTGTGCGGTCAGGCTCGAGTCCGTCAGCAGCAACGCCGCCGCGCAATCGTTCATCAGGTAGGCCAGGCGTTCGGCTGGGTGGGTAATGTCCAGCGGTACATAGGCGCCACCTGCCTTGAGCACCGCGAGCAAGGCCACCAACAGGTGTTCGCTGCGCGGCAGGGCCACCGCCACGCGCACCTCTGGGCCGACGCCTCTGGCGATCAGCGCATGCGCCAATCTGTTGGCCCGGCGGTCAAGGCTGGCAAAATCCAGGCGGTGTTCGCCCTGGATCACTGCCGTGTGCGTCGGTGCCTGCTGGGCGATCTGGGCAATGCGTTGGTGTACCCATAGCGCCGGCTGTGTGGCAGGTGCCGAACTGGCCGCGATTGACGCCGCTTCCTGCGCCGGGCTCAGCAGCGAAATCGTCGCCAAGCGGGTCTGCGCGCTCTGCACCAGTTGCGCCAGTACGTTGAGCAAATGCCCTGCCAAGCGCTCGATGGCCTGGGGGCTGAACTGGGCAGTGGCGTAGTCGAAGTTGAGAATCAGCGTGTGCCCTGCCTCCACCGCCAACGCCAGTGGATAGTGGGTTTGCTCATGGCTGATCACCTGGCCAAACGTCAGCCCGGTGGCAGCGCTTTGTTGCAGGGCTTCGGCCACGGGGTAGTTTTCAAACACCAGCAAGGTGTCGAACAAGGCTTCGCCACCCAGGCCCGCCAGGCGCTGGATTTCAAACAGCGGCGTGTGTTCGTGCTCACGCACGGCCAGGTTGATGTGCTGTACCTGCTGCAGCCACTCGCCGACGGTCATCTGCAACGTTGGAGCGGCAATGATCGGCAGCGTGTTGATAAACAGGCCGATCTGCTCCTCGGCACCTCGCACCTGCGCCGGACGCCCGGCCTGGGTGGCACCGAATGCCACGGCAGATTGACCGGTGTAGCGCTGCAACAGCAACAGCCAGGCAGCCTGCACCAACGTATTGACCGTGACCTTTTGCCCACGGGCAAAGGTCGCCAACTGCTCACTGGCCAGCGCATCCAGTTCACGCATATGCGCCGCGCGGCGTGCACTGCTGTCGAGGCTGCCGAAGGTGGCCAGCGCCGGTGCCAGGCGGCTCGGCGCATCCAGGGTCTGCAACTGTTGTTGCCAGAACTGCTCGCTGGCCCCCGCGTCCTGCGCCAGCAGCCAAGCGATGTAGTCGTGGTAACGCCCTGCAGGCGTTGCCACAACCTGGCCGTGGTAGCGTTGCAGCACTTCACCCAGCAAGCGCGAATAACTCCAGCCGTCCATCAGGATGTGGTGGTTGGAGTAGATAAAGTGCCAGCTGTCATCACCGGTTTGCACCAGCACCAAGCGCAGCAGTGGCGCCTGGGCCAATTCGAAACCGCGCTGGCGCTCACTGAGGGCCAGCGCGTCCAGCGCTGTGTTCAGCTCGGCATGCCCACGCCAGTCGTGTTCGGCAAACGGCAGCGCCGGTTGCCGGTGCACCCATTGCAGCGGGCGCGCCAGCTCGTTCTGCCAGATAAACCCGGAACGCAGGATGTCGTGGGCCTGCACGGTCGCCTGCCAGGCCGCCTTGAAGCGCGCCACATCCAGGCCGTGCACATCGACGCGCATCTGGTTGATGTAGTCGCCGCCGTCTTTCTGATACAGCGAGTGGAACAACATGCCCTGCTGCATCGGCGACAGCGGGTAGAGGTCATCCAGGTCCGCCAGCGGCAAGCCGATGGCGTCCAGTTGCGGCTGGGTCAAGCCGGCCAACGGCACATCCGAAGGCGTCAAGCCGGCCACAGTGGCGTCACAGCAATGCTCGACCAGTGCTTCAAGTTGGCGGCTGTATTGCTCTGCCAGTTGCGCAATGACGGCCGGGTCGAAGACTTCGGCGCTGAAGGTCCAGCCAAGGCTCAACTCACCGTCGTAGACCTGGCCGTTGAGGGTCAGCAGACTGCCCAGGGCCGCCTCATCGTTCTGGTCGCCGCCTGCGCTTTCGCCAGCGGGCACGAACAGCGCTTGCTCTTCGTCAAAGCTGCCATCGAACTGGCCCAGGTAATTGAAGGTGACTGCCGCCGGCACACTTTGCAGCGCAGCGCGGCTGTCGGCGTCGCCCAGGTAGCGCAGCACGCCATAGCCGATGCCTTTGTTGGGCACGGCGCGCAGTTGCTCCTTGATCGACTTGAGTGCATCACCCAGCGCCGGTGCCGGGGTCAGGCGCACTGGAAACAGGTTGGTGAACCACCCGACGGTGCGAGTCAGGTCGATGCCGTCGAACAGCTCTTGGCGACCATGCCCTTCCAACTGCACCACCATGCTGGCGTGGCCGGTCCAGGTGCACATAACCTGCGCCAGCGCCGTCAGCAGCAGGTCGTTGACCTGGGTGCGATAAGCCGCCGGTGCGTCCTGCAACAGGCGTCGGGTCAGGGTTTTGTCCAGGCGGCTGTGCACCGTCACTGCCTGGCGATTGAGTTTCCCACCGGCCAGGTTCGCGCCGGGCAGTTCCTGGGGTTGGGTGTCCAGTTGTGCCTGCCAGAAAGCACGCTCAGCCTGCAATACCGGGCTGCTGGCGTAGCGCGCCAAGTGCTGGCCAAAGGTTTGCAGCGCAGTGGTCTTGAGCGGCAAATTTACCGGTTGGCCGGCGGCCAGTTGGCGGTAAACGGTTTGCAGGTCTTCGAACAGAATGCGCCACGACACGCCATCCACCACTAGGTGATGAATCGCCAGGAACAGCTTCTGCTGCCCGTCCACCAAGGTCGCCAACACGGCGCGTACCAGCGGGCCGTGGGCGAGGTCGAGGCTGCGCTGGGCCTTGTCGCACAGCGCTTGCCAACCTTCCTGCGTGCAGCCTTCGGCATGCCACAGAATGTGCGCCTGGGCAGCCTGCTGCGGGTAATGTGCGCGCCAGCCTTCACCCTCGACAAACCCCAGGCGCAAGGCGTCGTGATGGCCGATCAGCGCTTGCAGGGCGTGTTCCAGGTGCTGTGGTTCAAGGGGTTGTCGGCACCGCAGCATCACCGATTGGTTCCAGTGGTGACGCTGGCTGCGGACCTCCTCGAAAAATACCTGCTGTACGGGCAGCAACGGCTGCTCGCCCTGCACCGCGCCTTGGTCGATGTGCTGCACGCCTTCGCCTAGCACGGCAACGCGCGCAACACCCTGGACGGTCTGGTGCAGGAACAGGTCCTTGGGTTTGAAATGGATACCCGCCTGCCGCGCCCGACTCACGACTTGGATCGAGATGATCGAGTCGCCACCCAATTCGAAGAAGTTGTCTTGCGCCCCTACCCGCTCAAGCTTGAGCACCTGCGCCCAGATGTCGGCGAGCTGTTGCTCCACGGCAGTGTGCGGCGCCACATACTGCGCTTCGGCCGGCTGCAACTGCGGCTCCGGCAGCGCTTGGCGGTCGAGCTTGCCGCTGGGCATCAACGGCAAGGCGTCCAACAGCACCCAGTGTGCAGGTTGCATGTAGTCCGGCAGGCTGTCGGCGAGCCCAGCCTTGATCGCGTCCAATGCAGACTCATTGTCCAGCACCAGGTAAGCCACCAGTTGCTGCGCAGCCGAGGTCCGCACGACAACTTCGCGCACGGCAGCTTGCGCCTGCAGGCGAGCCTCGATCTCACCCAACTCAATACGCAAGCCGCGAATTTTGACTTGATGGTCGACACGCCCCACGTACTCAAACAGCCCTGCGGCGTCGCGGCGAACCCGATCGCCGGTGCGATACAGGCGAGCGCCGGTCGTGCTGAAAGGGTCCGGCACAAACTGTTGCGCAGTCAGCCCCGGTCGCCCCAGGTAGCCACGCGCAAGGCCTTCGCCACCGATATGCAACTCACCGACACCGGCATTGGGCAATAGATTGCCGCTGGCATCCAGCACACAGGCCGAGCGTGCGCCTACCGGTTCGCCGATAGCAGCATAGGTGCCTTGTGCAAGGCGTTGCGCTTCGCACGCCCAGATCAACGGGCTGATCACCGCTTCGGTAGGGCCATACGCGTTAAACAGTTGTGCAGGGCGAATCACGCTCAATGCCGCCAATTGGCCCGCGCCCCAGGCTTCGCCCCCCAGGATGCACACGCGCACATCGACGCCTTTTTCCGCAGGGTCGGCGTGTTGCGCCATCGCGTTCAAATAGGTCGGCGGCAGGTCGAGGATGCTAATGGAATGATCACGAATCTGGCCCAGCAACTGCTCGAACGACCACTGCCCCACCTCCCCCATGACCAGGCGAGCACCGTGGATCAGTGGCATGAAGATCTGCTCGGCGGCCGCGTCAAAGCTGATGGACGCGAACTGCAAATGGCAGTCCTCAGGCGTCACCCCATATCGCTCGCCCGCCGCGCGGCAATGCATGGCCAGCGCGGCGTGCTCGATCGCCACACCCTTTGGCTGGCCCGTCGAACCCGAGGTGTAGATCACGTAGGCCAAGCTCTCGCCACGCACGCCGTGCACCCGAGGTGCGCTGGCCTGTTCTTCTGCACCGTCCAGCAGCAAGCGCTGCACACCTGCGATCGCCGGCAGGTGCTCCACGGCATCGGCCTGGGTCAGCAGGACACTGATGCGACTGTCGCTCATCATGTAGGCCAGGCGTTCGGCGGGGTATTTCAGGTCCAGCGGCACAAAGGCCGCGCCGGCCTTGAAAATCGCCAGCAAGCCCACCACCAGTTCAGCGCTGCGCGGCAATGCCAGGCCGACCAGGGTTTCGGGGGCGACGCCCATGTCGAGCAGACGTTGCGCCACACGGTTGGCGCGCGCATCCAGCTGGCGATAGCTAAGGTGCTGCTCGGCGGCAATCACGGCGATTGCATCAGGCGTCTGGCGCACTTGGCGTTCGAACATGCTGATCACGCTGACGTCATCGCCCGCAGGCCGCTGGCCATGGCTGATCAGGGCACGCTGTTCGGCGGCCGTTTGCAGCGTCATCTGGCCGATTGCCTGGTGCGGGTCGGCGACCATCGCAGCCAGCAACTGACGCCAGTGCCCGGCAAGGGTGTGCAAGGTGGCGGCGTCGAACAGGTCGGCCGCGTAGATGAACGACGCCCGCAGGCCTTGGTCGGTCTCCAGGGTTTCCAGGGTCAGGTCGAACTGCGCCATGCCGCCTTCCAGCACCACTTCTTTGGCTTGCAGGCCAGGCAAGCTGTCGCTGCCAGCAGCTCCCACGGTGTTGAGGTGGTTGTACATCACCTGGAACAACGGGTTGTGCTGCGCGCTGCGCTGCGGGTTGAGCGCCTCCACCAGTTTGTCGAACGGCAAGTCCTGATGGGCCTGGGCGCCCAGCGCAATGGCCTTGCTCTGTTGCAGCACGTCCAGCACCGACTGCTGCGGGGCCAGTTGCAGGCGCAGCACCAGGGTGTTGACGAAAAAGCCCACCACACCTTCCAGTTCCTGGGCATTGCGATTGCTGACTGGCACGCCGATGCGCAAGTCGTCGGTGCCCGCATAGCGTTGCAACAACAGGCCAAACGAAGCAACGAACAACTGGAACAGCGTCAACTGGCTGCGCTGGGCCAGGCCGCGAATGCCAGACGCGAGTGCCGTATCGAGGGTGAAGTCCACGCGTCCCTCGCGATAGCCCTGCCCCTCACGGCGTGGGTGGTCGGTTGCCAGTTCCAGCAGCGGGTGTTCAGTGCCCAACTGCGCTCGCCAGTAGTCCAGTTGGCGTTGCATTTCGCCTGCGGCCAACCAATCACGCTGCCACTGCGCATAGTCGGCGTATTGCACCGTCAGGGCCGGTAACGCTAGCGTCTCGCCCGCCTGGAATGCGGCATATAACGCGGCAAACTCACGCCCCAGCACGCCCATGGACGCACCGTCGGAGATGATGTGGTGCAAGGTCACCACCAGCAGGTGCTGTTGTGGCTCGATCTGGAACACCTTGACCCGCATCAACGGGCCTTCAGCCAGGTCGAACAACGCGTGGGTTTCGGCGAGCACTGCCGGTTCGACCGCCCCCGACAGGGCTTGCCATTGCACGGTGACGCGGGACTCGGCATCGACCTGTTGGCACAAGACATCGCCATCGAGGACGAAGCGGGTACGAAACGCTTCGTGGCGAGCCGCCAGGGCAGCAAAGGTCTGCTCCAGCGCCTGGCGATCCAGCGTGCCGCTCAGCTTGACGATGATCGGTGTGTGGTAGGCGACGCTTTCGGGCTCCAGCGTCCAGAACAGCCACTGGCGTTGTTGCGCAAACGATGCCAGGCGCGGTTGTTGACCGCTCAGACGGGCCAGGGCCGGGCGCGTGCTGGACGGATCCCCCAACGCCACCGCCGCGCAGAACTCACCGAAACTGGCGGTTTCGAACACCGTACGCAGGGCCACATCCGTCCCCAACACACGGCGTGCGCGGGAGATGATCTGGGTGGCCAGCAAGGAATGGCCGCCCAGCGTGAAAAAGTTATCGTGCAGGCCGACCTGGTCCACCTTCAACACGTGCGCCCACACCTCAGCCAAGCGTTTTTGCAGGTCGGTGACCGGCGCCTGGTACACCGTTTGCGGCAGGTCGTGCTGCAACGCGGCCAGGGCTTGCAAGTCGAGCTTGCCATTAAGCGTCAGCGGCAATGCCTCCAGGCAAACAAACACGGCAGGCACCATGTAGTCCGGCAACTCGGCGCCCAGCGCCAGGCGCACTTCATCCGTGCTCACGCCGGGCTTGAGCACTACGTAGGCGGTGATGTGTGGATTGTTCGTCGGGCCACCTACCAGCGTGACCGCCTCACGCACACCCATGTGTTGACGCAGACAGGCGTTGATTTCGCCCAACTCGATGCGATAGCCGCGCACCTTGATCTGGTGGTCGACTCGCCCTTTGAAGATGAAGGTGCCGTCGACCGCGTGGCGCGCCAGGTCTCCCGTGCGATACAGACGTTCACCCGCCCCACCGAACGGGTGCGGCACAAAACGCTCAGCGGTCATTGCCGCACGCCCCAGGTAGCCGCGAGCAAGGCCTGCGCCGCCCAGGTACAGCTCGGCGGACGCACCAACCATAGCCGGTTGCAACCCGTCTTCGAGCACCCACGCCGAGGTGTTGGGCAGCGGACGCCCGAGGGAGGCCATGGCCTGTGCGGGCACCTCGTTTGCTGTGGTGAGTACGCCGACCGTGGTTTCGGTGGGGCCGTAGTGGTTGATCACCCGGCAGCCTTCGCCAAGCGCTCGGATCCGCGCCAGTAACGCCGGTGATGCCGCCTCGCCGCCCATGATCAGGCACTGGCGTGGCAACCCACTGGCGCGCGGGTTGTCACTGAGCAATGCCTCCAGATGCGAGGGCACGATCTTCAGCACGTCAATCTGCTGATCGGCCATGTAGGCTGCGAATCGCTCGGCATCCAGGGTCAGGTCCAGACCCAGTACGTGCAAGGTACAACCGGAACACAACGCACCAAACAAGGTGGTGTGCCCCAGGTCGGCGGACAGCGTCGAGACCACAGCCATGCTGCGCGCCTCGGCCAGCGGTAACGTGTGCAGGATGCCTTGGACGTAGTTGACCAAGGATCGATGGCTCAGCCCCACACCCTTGGCTTTGCCGGTAGAACCGGAGGTGTAGATGACATACGCCAGGTGATCGGGATCGAGCGCTACGTCAGGGTTGCTGGCTGGGAACTCCTCAGCGGCGTCGATCAGCAGCGACTGCACGCCGTCCAGCGCGGGCAGGCGATCACACACGGCACGCTGGGTCACCAGCAACCGAATGCCGCTGTCCTCAGCCATATGCACCAGGCGCTGTGCGGGAAACTCCGGGTCCAGCGGTACATACGCCCCGCCCGCCTTGAGAATGGCCAACATGCCGACCACCATCTGCAGCGAGCGCTCGACGGCAATCCCCACGGGCACGTCCGGCCCTACGCCGGCAGCGATCAAGCGGTGCGCCAGGCGGTTGGCCTGCTCGTTCAACTGCCGATAGCTCAAGGATTGCCCGGCAAATGCCAATGCGACCGCATCAGGCACAGTGGCCGCCTGGCGTTCGATCAGGTGATGAATGCACAGCGCCGGGTCGCGTGGGCTCAACAGCTCCGGTGCAGTATCGGCGGCCCGCAGCGGCAGATCGCCGATACGCGCATGAGGATCACGAACCAGGCCCGCCAACAGCGTTTGCCAGTGAGCGGCCAGGCCCTCGATGGTGTGCGCGTCGAACAAGTCGCTGGCATAGGTGAAGGCTGCGCACAATTGACCACCGCGCTCGAACGTATCGAGGGTCAGGTCAAACCGCGTCGTGCGGCTGGCCCATTGAATCGGGCTTAACTGCAAGTCGGCGCTGACCGTCAGGGTTTCCAGGTCGGCAACTTGCGGTTGGTGGTTGTACATCACTTGGAACAACGGATGATGGCTGGCGTCCCGGGCCAGGTTCAAACCTTCGATCAAGCGCTCGAACGGCAAATCCTGGTGGGCCTGGGCACCCAGCGCGGCCGCCTTCACATGCTGCATCAGCTGGTCGGCGGGCGTCAGGGCATCGAACGGGATGCGCAGCACTTGGGTGTTGACGAAAAAGCCGATCAAACCTTCGATTTCAACGCGGTTGCGGTTGGCAATCGGCACACCGATACGAATATCGGCCTGGCCGGTGTAGCGATGCAACAGAGTGCCGAAAGCGCCCAGCAGCAACATGAACAACGTGACTTCTTGCTGGCGCGCGCACTGGCGAAGGCCTTCGGCCAAGCTCTCTGGGATCACCCATTCATGACGCGCGCCGCGCTGGCTTGGTCGTGCCGGGCGCGGATGGTCAGTCGGCAAGTTCAGAACCGGGTGCTCATCCCCCAGGGTTTCACGCCAGTAATCGAGTTGGCGCTGTTGCTCCCCCGCTTCCAGCCAGCGGCGCTGCCACAGGGCGTAATCGGAATACTGGATCGGCAATGGCTTTAGATTGGCCACCCGGCCGGCATCCAGGGCGCTGTACAGCTGGGTGAACTCTTCGATCAGCACACCCATGGACCAGCCATCGGAAACGATGTGATGCAGGGTCAGTAGCAGTACGTTTTCCTGCTCGGCCTGCTTGATCAGTTGCACGCGCAGCAATGGCCCCTGGCTCAGGTCAAACGGCTCCAGCGCTACTCGCTCGGCCTCGGCCTTGACCCAAGCTTCCGGAGAGGATCAAAAAGCCCGCCGACACCAACAGGCACGGCAGGATCCACAACAGCCCTTCGCGGATCGCACGCAACGACTCGGTACTGGCCAGTGCGGCCAGACGTTGGGTGAAGAAAAGTTTGAACAGCGTTTGCGCCATGACCCGTCCCTCTGTCCACACGCCCCGTGGCCCCTGAAGGCAGGGCCGCAACTACCGGGCTAACGCTACACGCCCTGCTACTCGGAGCGAAAGCTTTTTGCCATCTGCGTGAGTGTTTTTTCTGCAACGGATGACAGGCAATCCGCTGATTTATCCGAATAATTGAATTCTCTGACCTGTGCCAATCGCCGAACCTGCTTCAATGGGTAGTATCTGCGTTTTTTCTGCGCCAAATCCGGGTGCGCTCAGTCTCAGATTTGCCCGCTCAAGGAAAGGTGCCTGCGACGTCAGCGGATACCAAGGAGATAGGTTCACTATGCAAGACAAGCTGTCCACGTACATGCATCCGTTGCTTCTGAACGCGCTGCTATGGGTTTCAGGGGTAACACTGCTGTTGATGAGCAGGGACGTGATCGAACGGATAATCGGCGACACCAGCGGTAGCTCGTTTGACCTGGCCCTGGTGCTGATCGCCTATCTGTTATTGTTTTTGCTCAACCCGATGCGCAATTGGATCAATCGCCGCTTGTATAAACGCGCCCGCCGCCATGCCGCTCGCCAGCGGCTCAAGGCCGGGGCCTGAGCCCGCCTTACCTGGAGCAAAACCTTGTCCCAACCCGCTGAACACCACCAGCTCGCGCTGGATCGATTCTTGAACCAACACCCAGAAGTGGCCACACAGCTGAACACCCTCAACCCGCTGGCCGCGCAGGCCAAGGGCGAAACGCTGGCGGAGTACCGCGCCGAACGATTGCATGAGGCATTCGAGGCAGAAGCTGAACGCCAGGGTCTCTTTGCCTGGGAGTTGACCCTCAAGCTGACTGCCGACTCCATCGAAGCCTTTGAAGCACAGCGCCTCGAAGTGCACAAGGAAGTGGCGCAGATGGCCGGCCTCAGTTGGGTCGAATACTGCCAACTGCATGATTTTCCAGGCTGATGCACCCACTAGAAAAACCAACGACGGCGCCTGCGTACCAGCGCTTCATGCAGTTCACTGACGCAAACGGTTCGGCGTTCAGGGTCTGTGGCGAGCGCCAAACGTAACGCCGGCCAACAATCGCTGGGTAACTGCCGAGGCCTGTGCAACGGCTGATTGCGTTGTTCCTCACCCAGCCGCCGACCTTGGGCGAGCGCATACAGCACACTGGCGGCGCCATACAAATCGGTACTCGTCGACAGACAACCACCCGCCATCAGTTCCGGGGCGGCATACGCGGGTGTCCAGGCGTGCAAGCGGTTGCGACTCAATCCTGGCAACCCAGCTGCTTTTTGCGCCTCGGAGTGGCCCAGGCCAAAATCGAACAGGCGCAACCCCTGCTCGCCAAACATGATGTTGGCCGGTTTTACATCGCCATGCAGCACGCCTTGCTGGTGGCTGTAGTCAAGTGCATCCAACAGTTGCAAAGCCAAGGGTTGCAGCTCCGGCCAAGGCAGACCATTCGGACACTCCTTAAGCAGATGGTCCAGCGTCATGCCGTGCATCAGTTCCATCGTGAAGAACGCGAGCTGGTGCGCAGTGTCGACTTCGAAAGAATACAAGCGCACCACATGCGCGTGGCGCAGGCTACGGGTCAACGCGAACTCGCTGTACAGCAACAGGTGGGCATCGGGAGACTCCGCGAACGTCTCCCCCAACAGTTTGAGCGCCACGCTGGAGTCAGGCTCACCCAGCACCTCATGCAACAGGTCGCGGGCACGATAGACCACCCCCATCCCGCCCGTGCCCAGGACCCGCTCAAGCTGATAGCGCCCCGCCAGTAGTTTTGGCGGAACGGTCGCCGTGCTCATGGCCGCACCACAACGGCAGTAAGATCGTCCGTCGCCGGCCCGCGCAACACGTTGCTGAACAAGCGAGCCACCACTTGTTGCGGTGTGCCCACATTCATTGCGCGCCCCAGATCGCCATGGCTGAGGTTCTGATACAAGCCGTCGCTGCACAGTAAAAACACATCGCCGGGGTGGATACCGAGCTCCAATACCTCAAGGCTCAATGGCTGTCGGGCGCCGATTGCACGTGTCAGGGCGCGAGCGCCCGGCTGGGCCAAGGCCTGCTCCCGGCTCAACTGTTGTTTATCCATGAGTTGCTGCAGTAAGGAATGGTCCCGTGACAATTGGTACAGGCGCTGCCCACGCCACAGGTAGCAGCGACTGTCCCCCGCCCAGATACAGGCGGCGCGGTTGCCTTCCAGCAACAACGCCACCACGGTGCTGCCCATGATGTCTGGCCGGCCACCTTGTCCCAGTCGGCAATCGACTGAGCGCAAGCATTGCCGCACACCCTCGATGCGCTGGTCCAGGCTGCCGTGCCCCGGCAACGAAGCCAGGCTGCTGACCACCCACTGGCTGGCCACATCCCCTGCTCGGTGGCCGCCCATACCATCAGCGACCGCCCAACAACTGCGCTGGGGGCAATCCAGGAACGCGTCCTCGTTGCGCACGCGCAGCTTGCCTCGCGCGGTTCGGCCAGCACTGCGCCACACAGGTTGGCTCACAATTGATTCGGCAGGCGGAAGGTACGCCAGGCGGCCATCTGGAACGGGCTGGGGTTACGTTGACTCGCCAACAGGTAGTTGGCACGCAGGCCCGCGAGATCGGCTTTGATTATCTGAGCCTCACTGCCACTGGCTGGCTCACTTTGCATCAGCTCCAACAGCCGGAACCAAGACCAGGCCCCGCTGTTTTTTTCGATACCCATGGGCCTTGCGGCGCCGCGCTCCAACACCAGGCTGCTACGGCCATTGCCCGCCTCGCTGGGCCAGTGGAAGGTCATGGGTACGATGGGCCCGTGACGGTATTCGAGCTGCTGGTCACCAATCCGCAGGACCGCTCGGTTGACCGCCTGATCGAGACTGTAGGGAGCCAACGTGAAACGCACAGCCCACTCGCCCTGGTCCTCACTGAAAAAACCCTGGCGAATCATCTGGGCCTTGCCCAACTGGTCGAGCAGCGAGCGCGACAACGGCAGGCTGCGACCGTCCAGGCCGCGCAACCGATAACGGCCGCCCTCGGCGCTGACGAAAGGCCGTAGGTAGCCCTCATAAAAACGCCCCATCACGCCCCGTCCTTTGAAGAATTCCTGGAAATCGTCCAGCGCAACGTCACTGCTGGCGTGGGCATTGAACGGATACCGTCGTTGGATGGCCTTGACGTAAAAACCATGGACCTCGCTTTCCCATGGCGCGGCGTTGGCATCAACCGGCTTGGTGCAAGGCTCGGGGGTTTGCAGATGGCGGGTGACGTGCAATGCAATCCAGTCGCGGGTGGTGTCATCGGCGAACGGAGTACCGTCGTGAAAACGAAAGTCGGGGAGATGCGGCAAGCGCTGCAGCAGCAAGGCGAAGGTCACTTCCAATTCGAGCATGGCGGGCACGGCTTGCAGTGCTTCCAGGCACTGCCAGACCATACGCAACCCGTCGAACCAGAACATCGCTCCCGCAAGGCTGGCCTCAAGTTCAAGCATGAGGTCGGCGTGATGCCCTTGGGCGAAACGTTCCTGGTAGCGCTTGAGCTTGTCGGGTGCTAGACCGCGCAACACGGTGGTGCGCTCAGCATCGGCCTCCGGGTAGCTGACCACTGCCAGCCACGTCAATGTCCGGTTCAGGCGCAAGGCCCGCAGGTCGGCGGCGTTCTGACGCAACCACCACACGCACAAAGGCCGCGCCTGCTCCTGCAGGGTGCGCAGTAATTTATGCGCATCTTTTTCGTTGTCGATCAGCGGTTCAGGCTTCAACCGCTGGTGGGTCACTTGCCTGACCTGGGCAATCACGCCACTTAAGCCCGCGACGACAGGATCGGCCTGAGCCGCATGTTCCAATCGTTGCGCCAGTTGCCGACGAACAGGCAACAATAGCGGCGCGTCGCCCGCCAAGTGCTCGGCCCAGAGTTCATCGAGGCGCGTCAAGTGCTCAAGTATCGATTGAAATAGGGGTTGCTGGTTCTGAAGCGACAGGTGTTGCGCGAACACCGGCTCCAGGCGTGAAACCAGCCAGCCAAACGCAGCGCCACGCGTACGCAGCTTCTCGGGGTAGACCGTCGACCAGTGATGCTCGCAGAGATGCCGCAACACACCGAGACCCGCCAGTAACCCAGGGAAGGATTCGCGCTGCTGCAAGGTCCAGGCTAACCAGACGGCTACACGCAGATCCTTGGAGTGCTGGCGCAACAGGCTTTCACTGTTTTCAAGAACGGAATGCCAATCGGGCTGGGCGCTGTCGTGAATCGATTGCGCTTTTCCCACCTCTGTTTCCAAGGCTTCAAACTCACTCGAAAAGCGCATATCACCGCCAGCAAAACTTGTTTGCGAACAAGGCAACCGTGCAAGTTCAAGGTAATAAGCGCAAAGCTTGTCTGAATAAACCATTCGGGACCGCACATGACTGCTCAAGACAGGACAGGCTAACTAAGCACACTTAAATCGTGCATCAGAACGCCCTCTAAACTTCACTGGACTCACCGTGAAGCCCACGAACCTTAGCCATGCAAAACACATTCAGCAAGCATCGAGACGATACTTAAGAATTCTCCTACAAGCCCCGTAAACTCAGGAGATAGCGCAAAATATTGCGCATTAAAAACATACTTAACGACTTATTTAAGCCCTCAGGCCAATCACTTTCAGCGTATTCTTCACGAGCAACTAAATGCGCACTTATGCGCAGCAATATCCACACAAAACCATCTTTTTTTCACGCGCAACCATATAAACCCACTCGCGCACAACTTCATCTCTTTGATTTTATTGGGTTGCAGTTTTCAGGCACGCTTCTTGTTATAGGCATTGGCCCAGCCGATAGACTTTTCGTCTGGAACTACCTTTTCATTCAGGCAAGGAAACCAGTCATGCCAACACCCGCCTATCTCTCTATCACCGGTATCAAACAGGGTTTGATTACGGCAGGCACGTTTACTCAGGATTCGGTAGGCAACATTTACCAGGAGGGCCATGAGGATCAGATCCTGGTCCAGGCGTTCGCGCACCAAGTCATCATTCCGCGCGATCCGCAGTCCGGCCAGCCCACGGGCCAGAGGGTTCACAAACCGCTGATGGTCAGCAAGGTGTTCGATAAGTCCTCACCGCTGCTGTTCAGCGCGTTGACCAGCGGCGAAGAAGTCAGTTGCCGGCTGGAGTGGTTCCGGACTTCATCAGCCGGCACCCAGGAACACTACTTCACCATTGAACTAGAGGGGGCGACGATCGTGGATATCCAATCTCGCATGCCCAACTGCCAAGACCCGAACAACGCCCACTTCACGCATTTGGAAGATGTGCACTTCAGTTATCGCAAGATCGTATGGACCCACGAAGTATCCGGTACTTCCGGGGCAGATGACTGGCGCAGCCCGGTGGCGGGTTAAGTTGGACTAGTGCAGGAGCGGCGCCATGGACGGCGCCGCTTTACCGGTTGGCTACACCATCGATAAGAGATGCTTGCGCTGGGGCGCACCGAAAACCCGGTCGATGGCGTCCAGGTCATGTTCATCCAACACCAATTTGGCAGCTGCCGCATTGAGCCTCACGTGCTCCGGTGTGACCGCCTTGGGGATGGCGATCACGCCTTCCTGGCGAAGCACCCAGGCCAGTGCAACCTGCGCGGGCGTGGCTTCATGGCGACGGGCGATCTGCTTTAACGTGGTGCTGGTGAGTAATTCACCGCCCTGGGCAATCGGGCAGTAAGCCATCAATGGCAAATGATGCTGTTGCCACCAGGGCAGCAGATCGAATTCGATGCCGCGCTCTTCGATGTTGTAAAGCACCTGGTTGGTCGCACAGGCCGGCGATGCGAGTTCCTGCAGGTCGGCCACGTCAAAATTGGACACGCCCCAACGGCCGATCTTGCCGGCTTCACGCAAGCGCTCGAACGCTTCGACGGTTTCTTCAAGCGGGTATTGACCGCGCCAATGCAGCAAGTACAGGTCAATGTAGTCCGTACCCAGGCGTTGCAGGCTCGCTTCACAGGCGCGGGGCACGCCCTTGCGGCTGGCATTGTGCGGGTAGACCTTACTCACCAGGAATACCTGGTCGCGACGCCCTCGGATGGCTTCGCCGACCACGCTTTCAGCGCCGCCCTCGCCGTACATTTCGGCGGTATCGATCAACGTCATGCCCTCGTCGATCCCCAATTGCAGGGCCGAAACTTCGGCGCGGTGATGATCGGGATTTTCGCCCATGCGCCAGGTCCCCTGGCCGATGACAGGGACGGGAACACCCGCCAGATCAATGGTACGCATGACAACCTCCTGATGGGTTCAAGACTTAAGAGTGTGGCATTAACTGGACAGCAGGGTTCAATCGAAGGATGGTTACTTCCTGTCAATTCGCCAGGAAGTTTCTGCAATGCTGTTTGTGGTCATGCTCGGGGGCAAGCACCCTCGGGCGAAAATCGAAGTACATGATGTGGTGTTTGCCGCAGCGGACACGTTGCAAGCCTCCTACCCGCAACTACGCGATGGCTGGTTTGGCAGCCCTAAAGGTGTGCATATCGACGGGTGGATGGCAGTAGACGGTGTCGATGGTTGGAAGGTCGAATTCAGCAATCTGGCCCCCGAGGCGCACGCGCACCACCTTTACTTCATCAACCTTGGCGGTTATGAGGCCAATAGCTTTGGTGAGGCACACCATTACTTGCTGGTGGTCGCCCGCAACAAACAAGAAGCCAAGAACAAGGGCAAGCAACAGATGCTGCGCCAATGGTCCCAGGCCCACACCGACGCCGTGATGGACGTTGACGACTGCCTGCCCATCGACCTGGTCGATGGACGTTACATTCACTTGGTGCAAGGCCCGCACCATCCGATCATCCAGCACAACGACTACATCGTGCTGCCTTGAACCCTACCCGAACGGGGTATGGCGCCCACCCGCCACCTGCCTGACAGTGCAATCAGTCCCTGCGCCTGATAACAAGCACAACTAACGGTGGGTCCCCATGCATAAAACCTTGATCGCCCTGTTCAGCGTTGTACTGCTAGCCTCATCCCCGCAGAGCCAGGCCGCCGATGACCCAGGCAATACCTTGCGCATCTACAACTGGGCAGACTACATCGGCGACACCACCCTGGCTGACTTCGAGAAGGCCACGGGTATCAAGGTGATCTACGACACCTACGATTCATACGAGACCGTGCAAGGCAAGTTGCTGTCCGGTCGCTCCGGCTATGACCTGGCGTTGCTCAACGCCTCACTGGTGCCCCTGCTGATCAAGGGCAAGGTGTTCCAACCCCTTAACAAAAGCTTGTTGCCCGACTGGAACAACCTCGACCCCTTGGTGCTCAAGAGCCTGGAGGCCCATGACCCCGGCGTCACCTATTCAGCGCCTTACACCTGGGGCAGCAACGGCGTGACCTACAACGTCGACATGATCAAGGCGCGCATGCCGGACGCCCCCGTCGGCTCCTTGGCGATGATCTTCGATCCCAAGATCGTGTCGCGGTTTGCCGATTGCGGCATTACCTTCATGGACTCCCCCACCGACATGATCCCGCTGGCCCTGACCTACCTCGGCCTAGACCCCAACAGTGCCGCGCCCAAAGACCTCAAGGCCGCCCAGGAAGTGTTGATGGCGGTGCGTCCGTACATTCGAAAATTTGATTCCAGCGGGTTCATCAATGGCCTGGCCAATGGCGACCTGTGCATGGCCACCACCTGGTCCGGCGACTACGCCACCTCCCAAGCGCGAGCAACGGAGGCCGGGGCCAAGGTCAAGCTGGACTACTTCATTCCCAAGGAAGGCTCGCTGATCTGGTTCGATAACTTCTACATTCCCGCCGACGCGCCCCATGTGGCCAATGCCCACAAGTTCATCGAATTCCTGCTGCAACCGAGCACCATGGCTGGGGTCAGCAACACCATTCACTACGCCAACAGCAACCTCGCGTCCAAACCCTTGCTCAGCGCCGATGTCCGCGATAACCCGGCGATCTACCCCGACCCAGCGACCATGCAGCGGCTGTTCACGCAGAAAAGCCAGCCCCAAGCCGCCGTGCGCCTGATCACCCGTACCTGGAATGCCGTCAAGACCGGCAAGTAAACCCAGCCATTGAAGGTAAATGCCATGACTCTGCCAAATCCTGCTTTCTTCGCCCAGTTCGACCACGCCAAGCTGGACGCCGCCGACAAAGCCCACTACATGCACGGTTTCCACATGTTTGACGAACACCGTGAACAAGGTTCGCTGAATATCGCAGCGGGCAACAGCGCCTACATCTACGACACCCATGGCAATCGCTACCTGGATGCGGTCGGTGGCATGTGGTGTACGAATATCGGCCTTGGCCGCGAGGAAATGGCCGAGGCCATCGCCAACCAAGTGCGTCAGTTGGCGTACTCCAACCCGTTCTGCGACATGGCCAACGTCACGGCCATCGAATTGTGCGCCAAGCTCGCCAGCCTGGCCCCCGGCGACCTGGACCATGTGTTCCTCACCACCGGCGGCTCGACTGCGGTGGACACGGCGTACAGGCTGGTGCAGTTCTATCAAAACAGCCGTGGCAAACCGACCAAGAAGCACATCATCTCGCGCTTCAGTGCGTACCACGGCAGTACGTTCCTGACCATGTCCATCGGCAATAAGGCCGCCGACCGCGCGCCAGAATTCGACTTCATGAGCGACCTGTTCCACCACATCTCCTGCCCCAACTATTACCGGGCGCCAGAGGGCATGAGCGAGGCGGATTTCCTCGACTTCCTGGTCAACGAGTTCGAAGACAAGATCCTGACCCTGGGCGCCGATAACGTGGCCGCGTTCTTTGCCGAACCGATCATGGGCTCGGGCGGCGTGATCATTCCGCCCAAGGGTTACCACCGTCGTATGTGGGAAATCTGCCAGCGCCATGACCTGCTCTATGTCGCGGATGAGGTGGTCACCTCGTTCGGGCGCCTGGGTGCATTCTTTGCCTCCGAGGACGTGTTCGGCATGCAGCCCGACATCATCACCACCGCCAAGGGGCTGACTTCCGGCTACCTGCCCTTGGGCGCGTGCATTTTCTCGGAGCGTATCTGGCAAGTGATTGGCGAGCCGGGCAAAGGTCGTTGCTTTACCCATGGGTTTACCTACAGCGGCCATCCGGTCAGTTGCGTGGCAGCCCTGAAAAACATCGAGATCATCGAGCGTGAGAACCTGCTGGCCCATGTGGAAGACGTCGGCGTGTACCTGGAGCAACGCCTGCAAACCCTGGCCGACCTGCCGTTGGTGGGTGACATCCGCTGCCAACGCCTGATGGCCTGCATCGAATTCGTCGCGGATAAACGCAGCAAGGCGCTGTTGCCGGATGCGGTGAACATCGGCGAAAAAATCCACCTGCGTGCCCAGGCCAAGGGTTTGCTGGTGCGGCCCATCGGCCACCTGAACGTGATGTCGCCGCCACTGATCATCACCCATGCCCAAGTGGATGAGGTGGTGGAAACCCTGCGCCAGTGCATCCTCGAAACGGCTGCTGAACTGCGCCAAAGCGGCGAGTATCAGGGCCGATGAGCCAAAGCGCCGAGCCCGTCTCGGCGTTTTTGCCTGGGCACGGGCCGGCGGGTAGACTGGCGGTCATGACCACAGCCCGCCCCTCCCCAACCCTCGACGCACTTGAAGCCTGGCACCAAGCCCTGGCCCAGGCGTTTATCCATGTGGACGAGACGTCGTTTCTCGAACACCTGGCCAGCGCGCTCTGCACGCTTACCCCCATCGAATCGATGATGATCAGCCTGGAGCGCCAGGGCCAGCCGCCGCACCTGCTGTACCAGCAAGGCATTCCCCGCGCTTATCAGGATGAAATCATCCACCGCTACTTTTCCCGGGGTTATCTGCTGGACCCGTTCTGCCTGGCGGTGGACAAGGGCCTGGCCGAGGGTTTCTACCACCTGGCACAGATCGCCCCGGACGACTTCTTCAACAGCGAGTACTACAAGACCTACTACCTGCGCAGTGGCGGCGCCCAGGAGAGTTACTACATCGTCGACCTGTGCCCCCGGAGCAAGATCTCGCTGTGCATGTTCCAGGGCTTGAGCGCCGGGCAGTTCAGCGCTGATCAACTGGCACTGCAGAAATCCACCCAGGCCATGGTGCGTGCCTTGCTACGTCGATTCGGCACCACCGGCGGCCTGGCTAAGGTAATCAGTGACGAGGCGTTTACCCAGACCCAGGCTCATCAACAGATCGAAGCCGCATTCATGGGCTTTGGCAGCGGCGTGCTCACCGTGCGAGAGCGCGAGATTGCCCACTTGATCCTGCGGGGCCATTCGGTAAAGTCCACCGCACAAGTGCTGGGCATTTCACCGGAAACCGTGCGCATGCACCGCAAGAACCTCTACACCAAGCTGGCGATCAACTCCCAGGCCGAGCTGTTCGCGCTGTTCATCGAATGGCTGACCCGCAGCGGCGCCATGGCCCGGGCTTGATCCACTCATGCAATCGGCGGGAACTTTGCCAGGAAATAACCGCCTGAATCCGGTAGGCTCACCCTTTTTACTCAAGGAGTTATTCCCCATGGCCAAAGCCACCGCCCGTCACATCCTCGTTTCCACTGAAGACAAGTGCAACGAACTCAAGGCCCAAATCGAAGGCGGCGCCGATTTCGCAGAAATCGCCAAAGCCAACTCCAGCTGCCCATCCAGCCGCGACGGCGGCAACCTGGGTTCGTTCGGTCCAGGCCAAATGGTTAAAGAATTCGACACCGTCGTATTCAGCGCCCCGGTCAACACCGTACAAGGCCCGGTAAAAACCCAGTTCGGCTACCACCTGCTGGAAGTCACCAGCCGCCAGGACTGATCCCGTCTGCGCTGATGCTGTAAACAACGGCCCGCCTTTTGGTGGGCCGTTGTGCATGTGATGACTGGCGACGCGCAAGCCTATAGCGTACAAATCCCTATTCTTATACACGCGGCGTACAAGGCTGATAATGCGACTGGCTTTTTCTACCCTGTTTAGCTCCACCCTGGCCCTGCTGCTGGCCAGCACCGCCGTGATCGCGGCGCCCCAACCGTACCTGACGGTGTACGGCGAACCGGCCAAGTACCCCGCCGGCTTCAGCCATTTCGACTACGCCAACCCCAATGCCCCCAAGGGTGGCACCCTCAAGCGCTCGGCCATTGAGATCGGGCGTTTTGACCATGTGCTGCCGTACATCGACAAAGGCATCGGTGTATCCCAGGTCGACGGCTGGCTTTATTCGCCCCTGGCCCAACGCTCCCTGGATGAGCCGTATACGGTCTACGGCCTGGTCGCCGAGAAGATGGAGCGCGCCGACGACGGTCTGTCGTTGCGGTTCTACCTCAACCCCAAGGCGCGTTTCGCCGACGGTACGCCCATTACCGCCGAAGACGTGCGCTACAGCTTCGACCTGTTGATGACCCAAGGCCGGCTAGGCTTTCGCACGCTGTTTGCCGACGTCAAGCACGTCGAAGTCGAAGGCGAGCGCCAGGTCCGCTTCGACTTCTCCAGCAATGAAAACCGCACCCTGCCCCTCGACCTCGCCACCCTGCCCGTCCTCCCCGAGCACTGGTGGAAAACCCGTGACTTCGCCAACGGCGGCGGCTACGAAATCCCACTGGGCAGCGGCCCGTACAAAATCAGCAAGATCGACTCCGGCAACACCATCACCTTTACCCGCGACCCTGACTGGTGGGGCAAGGACTTGCCCGTCAGCCGCGGCCTGTACAACTTCAACCACTTAAGCCTGGAGTATTTCGGCGATACCGAAGTAGCGCGCCAGGTTCTGCGGGGTGGCGCATTCGATTTCAACCGCGAGTTTTCTGCCACCGGTTACTCCATCGGCTACAACGGCCCGGCCCTCGACGATGGCCGCCTGCAACGCGACCACTTGGCCAAGGAGATGCCGCAACCGGCCCAGGGGTATGTGTTCAACGTACAAAAACCGATGTTCAAGGACCGCCGCGTGCGCGAGGCACTGGCGATGCTGTGGGACTTCGAATGGGCCAATCGGCAGATGATGCGCACGATGTACATCCGCCAGCAGAGTTTTTTCTCCAACAGCCCGCTGGCCGCCAGCCAACTCCCGACCAAGGAAGAACTGGCGATTCTTGAACCGTTGCGCGGGCAAGTGCCCGACGAGGTATTTACCCAGGTCTTCAAAGCCCCGGTCACCGACGGCAGCGGCATGATCCGCGACAAACAACTGCAAGCCCTGGCCCTGCTGGAAGAGGCGGGCTGGACACCCAAAGGCGACAAGCTGGTCAATGCCGAGGGCGAGCCGCTGGAGTTCACTTTCCTCAATGCCCAGGCCGGCATGGAACGCCTGTTGCTGCCCTACAAGCGCAACCTGGCGCAGATCGGTATCACCCTGAACATCCGCCGCATTGACCCTTCCCAGTACGTTAACCGGATGATGGCGCGCGATTACGACATGATCGTCATCGGCTTTCCCGTCACCACGTCGCCAGGGATGGAGCTTTACAACTACTTCGGTTCGGACGCCGCCTACGACCCTGGCGCCAACAACTACATGGTGCTCAAGGACCCGGCCGTCGACAGCCTGATCAAGGGCTTGGTCAAGGCCAATACCCAGGCGCAGATGCTGACCTACGCCCACGCCCTGGACCGGGTGCTGCAATGGAATTACCTGTGGATTCCCAATTACTACCCGCCGGGCACGTCCGCCGCTTGGTGGAACCGCTTCGGCCGGCCGGCCATCGAGGCGAAGAACGATGAAGCCCTGGAAACCTGGTGGGAAATCAGCCCTGTGCCGTTGACCAATGAACAAATGCAAGCCGAGCTGAAAAAACGCGGAGGGGCGCGCTGATGTTTGCCTATATCGTGCGTCGCCTGCTGCTGATCATCCCGACGCTGGTGATCATCCTGCTGGTGAATTTCGTGATTGTGCAGGCTGCGCCCGGCGGGCCGGTGGAACAAGCCATCGCCCATCTGCAAGGCATCGGCGGCGGTAGCGTCGGCGGTTCTTCCGGTGACGGCATCAGCGGCGGCTCCCGTGCCAGCCGTGGCCTGGACCCCAAGCTGATCAAGGACATCGAAAGACAGTACGGCTTCGACAAGCCCGCGCCGGAACGCCTGTGGCTGATGCTCAAGAACTACGCCCACCTGGATTTCGGCAACAGCTTCTTTCGTGGCAAGAGCGTGATCGACCTGATCCTCGAAAAAATGCCCGTCACCATCTCCCTCGGCCTGTGGGCCACGCTGATTACCTACCTGGTCTCGATTCCCTTGGGGATTCGCAAGGCGGTGCGCCATGGCAGCAGCTTTGACGTATGGAGCAGCACCGCCATCGTCATCGGCTATGCGATGCCGGCGTTCCTGTTTGCGATGTTCCTGATCGTGGTGTTCGCTGGCGGCACATCGTTGAACTGGTTCCCCGTACGCGGGTTGGTGTCGGAAAACTTCGAAGAACTGAGCACCGTGGGCAAGATTGCCGACTACTTCTGGCATCTGGTCTTGCCGGTGACGTCGCTAGTAATTGGCGGATTCGCCACCTTGACCATCCTTACCAAGAACTCGTTCCTCAATGAAATCACCCGCCAATACGTAGTGACCGCACGCGCCAAAGGCCTGAGTGAACGACGGGTGCTGTACGGCCATGTGTTCCGCAATGCCATGCTACTGGTGATCTCCGGCATTCCCCAGGCGTTTATCGCCGTGTTCTTCGCTGGCTCCTTGCTGATCGAGGTGATCTTCTCCCTCGACGGCCTGGGTCGTATGAGCTACGAAGCCGCCCTCTCTCGGGATTATCCGGTGGTGTTCGGCTCGCTGTTTATCTTCACGTTGTTCGGCCTCTTGATAAAACTGATCGGTGACCTCTGCTACACCCTGGTGGACCCGCGTATCGACTTCGCCGCGAGGAACGCCTGATGCTCAATCTGTCTCCTGTTGCACGCCGACGTTTCGAGCGTTTCAAGAAAAACCGTCGTGGCTGGTGGTCACTGTGGCTGTTTATCGGCCTGTTTATCCTGACCCTCGGCGGCGAGTTGATCGCCAACGACAAGCCCTTGGTGCTGAGCTTCAAGAACGAGCTGTATTTCCCGGTGTTCAAGCGCTACACCGAGCAACAGTTCGGCGGCCAGTTGCCCTTCCAGGCCGACTACCGCAGTGACTACGTGCAAAAGCTGATCAAGCAGGACGGAGGCTGGATGCTGTTCCCGCCGATCCCGTTCAGTGAAGACACGCCCAACTACGAACTGACCCGCCCTGCCCCCAGCCCGCCCTCGGCGGTGAACTGGCTGGGCACCGATGACCAATCGCGGGATGTATTGGCGCGGGTGATCTTTGGCGCACGGGTGTCGATCCTGTTTGCCCTGGCGCTCACCGCCATCAGCGCGGCCATCGGCATTGCGGCGGGTGCGTTGCAGGGCTACTACGGCGGTTGGGTCGACCTGATAGGCCAGCGTGTGCTGGAAGTGTGGTCGGGGCTGCCGGTGCTGTACCTGCTGATTATCCTGTCAGGGTTTGTGGAGCCGAACTTCTGGTGGCTGCTGGGGATCATGGCGCTGTTCTCCTGGTTGGCACTGGTGGACGTGGTGCGCGCCGAGTTCCTGCGCGGGCGCAACCTGGAGTACGTCAAGGCCGCACGGGCCTTGGGCCTGGGGGACGCCAAGATCATCCGCCGGCACATCCTGCCCAATGCGATGACTGCCACCTTGAGCTACCTGCCGTTTATCCTGACTGGGGCGATTTCTACGTTGAGCGCCCTGGATTTCCTTGGCTTTGGCATGCCCGCCGGCAGTGCGTCACTGGGCGAGCTAATCGCCCAAGGCAAGCAGAACCTGCAAGCACCGTGGCTGGGCCTGACGGCGTTTTTCACCTTGGCGCTGATCCTGTCGCTGCTGGTATTTATCGGCGAGGCGTTGCGTGATGCCTTCGACCCCCGTTCATGAGTGAATCCGTATGAGCGACAACCTGATCGAGATCCGCGACCTCAGCGTCGCCTTCAGCGGCCAGACTGTGGTGCGCAATTTGAGCCTGGACGTGCGCCCCGGCGAGTGCCTGGCGCTGGTGGGCGAGTCGGGCTCGGGCAAGTCGGTGACGGCCCATTCGATCCTGCAATTGCTGCCCGAGGCCGGCACGCAAACCACCGGTTCCGTGAAGTATCGCGGCCAGGAGCTGGTGGGCGCGTCGGCGGCCACCCTGCAAAAACTGCGCGGCAACCGCATCGCGATGATCTTCCAGGAGCCGATGACCTCCCTGAACCCCTTGCACAGCATCGAAAAACAGATCGGCGAAACCCTGCTGCTGCACAAGGGCCTGGGTGGCAAGGCCGCCCAGGCGCGCATCCTGGAACTGCTGGAACTGGTGGGCATCCAGAAACCCCAGGAGCGGCTCAAGGCCTACCCCCACCAACTCTCCGGCGGGCAACGCCAACGGGTAATGATCGCCATGGCCCTGGCTTGCGAGCCGGAATTGCTGATCGCCGATGAACCCACCACCGCGCTGGACGTGACGGTGCAGCGCAAGATCCTGCTGCTGCTCAAGTCCCTGCAACAACGTTTGGGCATGTCATTGCTGCTGATCAGCCACGACCTCAACCTGGTGCGCAGCATTGCCCAGCGTGTGTGCGTGATGCGCGCTGGCGAGATCGTCGAGCAGGCCGATTGCCAAACGCTGTTCACGGCACCGCAACACCCTTACAGCCGCCTGTTGCTGGACGCGGAGCCGGCGGGCGATGCCCTGTGCAGCGACGCGCGCGAAACGGTGTTGCAGGTGGATAACCTGACCGTGCAATTCCCGCTCAGCGGCGGCTTGTTCCGGCGCAAAACCTATTTGCGTGCCGTGGACGGCATCAGCCTCAGCGTGCAACGCGGCAAGACCTTGGGGATTGTCGGCGAGTCCGGTTCGGGCAAGTCAACGTTGGGCCAGGCGATCCTGCGTTTGCTGGACTCCACCGGCAGCATTCGCTTCCAGGGCGAAGCCCTCGACCCGCTGAACAATCAGCAGATGCGCCCATGGCGCAAGCAGATGCAGGTGGTGTTCCAGGACCCTTACGGCAGCCTCAGCCCGCGCATGTCCGTGCAGCAGATCATCAGCGAGGGCTTGGAAGTGCACGCCCCATGTAGCCTGGCCGACCGCGATGCGCAGGTGATCCAGGTGCTCAAGGACGTGGGCCTCGACCCCGAGAGCCGTCACCGTTACCCCCATGAGTTTTCCGGCGGCCAGCGCCAACGCATCGCCATCGCGCGCGCCCTGGTACTCAAGCCCGCGCTGATGCTGCTGGATGAGCCCACCTCGGCCCTCGACCGCACCGTGCAGAAACAAGTGGTGGCGCTGCTGCGTGAGCTGCAAGAGAAATACGGCCTGACCTACCTGTTTATCAGTCACGACCTGGCAGTGGTGCGTGCGATGGCGCATGACATGATCGTGATCAAGGATGGCAAGGTGGTCGAGGCCGGGGCGAGCCATCAGGTGTTCGACGCACCGCAGCACCCCTACACCCAGGAATTGCTGGCAGCCGCATGCGGGTTGTCGACATGAATACCCGCCTCACGGACTACCAACAGGTTCGCGGCCTGGCCATCCAGTCGCTGTTCGAGATCATCGAGCAGTCCAGCGAAGGCACGGTGATTGTCGACCGCGACGCGAATATCGTGTGGATGAACGAGCGCTACGCCAAGCGCTTCGGCCTCAAAAGCGCCGATGAAGCCATCGGCCAACCCTGCGAGCAGGTGATTTCCAACAGCCTGTTGCGCCAGGTGGTGCGCAACGACCAGCCAATTCTGCTGGATATCCAGGACACGCCCAAGGGCCCGTTGGTGGTGATGCGCCTGCCGATCCACGACGATGCTGGCGCAGTGATCGGCGCGATTGGGTTTGCGCTGTTTGATGAACTGCGCAACCTGTCGCCATTGATCGAGCGTTACCTGAGCATGCAGCAGGAGCTGGCCTCCACTCGCTCGCTGCTGCGCTCGCGCCAGAGCAAGTACAACTTCGCGCATTTTATCGGCACCAGCGCTGCCAGCCTGGAGGTCAAACGTCGTGCGCGGCGTAGCGCGAGTGCCGAATCTCCGGTGTTGTTGCTAGGCGAAACCGGCACCGGCAAGGAGTTGCTGGCCCAGGCGATTCACGGCGCCTCACCTCGAGCGCACAAGGCGTTTGTCAGCATCAACAGTGCAGCCATTCCGGGCGACCTGCTGGAAGCCGAGTTTTTTGGCACCGCGCCGGGCGCGTTTACCGGTGCCGACCGCAAGGGGCGTCCCGGCAAGTTCCAGATTGCCCAAGGCGGTACGCTGTTCCTCGACGAAATTGGCGACATGCCCCTGCCACTGCAAAGCAAGCTGCTGCGGGTGTTGCAAGAAAAGGAATTTGAACCGGTGGGCTCCAACGAGATGCTGCACAGCGATGTGCGGGTGATCGCAGCCACCTCCATGGACCTGGAAGCCGCGATCAAGCGCGGCGAGTTTCGGGCGGATTTGTATTACCGGCTCAACGTGCTGCCGATCCAGGTGCCGCCGTTGCGTGAGCGACTGGAAGATATTCCGGCGTTGAGCGAGGCGATTCTGGAGGAGCTGCGCAGCCAACACGAACTGGACCGTGAAGCCCTGGCGCTGCTGGCACAACACGCCTGGCCAGGGAATATCCGCGAGCTGCGCAATGTACTGGAGCGGGCGGCGTTGTTGAGTGATGACCTGGTGTTGAATGCACAGGAAGTCCGCGCGGCGATTGGGACGTTTACCCCCGTGGAACGCAGTGCCGTGGCGTCGGTAGCCGGTGAAAGTTTCAGCGCGGCGCGGGAGCGGTTTGATCGGCAGCTCATTGCAGCGGCGTTGAGTGAATGCGAGGGGAATGTGGTGGAGGCGGCCAAGCAGCTGGGGCTGGGGCGGTCGACGTTGTATAAGAAGATGGTGGCGTTGGGTATTGCCCCGTCTCCAAATTGAGATTTAGATCTCAATATCAAGATAATCTCATGTGGGAGCGGGCTTGCTCGCGAATGCGGTGCATCAGCCAACATATTTGTGTCTGATGCACCGCATTCGCGAGCAAGCCCGCTCCCACAGTTGATCTTCACTTGTCTCTGATTTGAGACGCCACTCAAGATTTTCGTCCTAAAAACAAAAATTATCCTTATATTTCAGCTATTTAACATCTTGGCACACATCTAGCTATAGCCCCTTCCTACAGCAACACCCCACAAAAATAACAATTCGATCTGGAGACACTCCATGAGTGTAATCATCGCCCTGGCAGCCCTCGCGCTGCTGATGCTGGCTGCCTACCGTGGCTATAGCGTTATCCTGTTTGCCCCCATCGCCGCCCTCGGTGCTGTCCTGCTCACCGACCCATCCGCCGTTGCGCCTGCCTTTACCGGGGTGTTCATGGAGAAGATGGTCGGCTTCATCAAACTGTATTTCCCGGTGTTCCTGCTCGGTGCGGTGTTCGGCAAGCTGATTGAGCTGTCGGGTTTCTCGCGCTCCATCGTTGCCGCTGCGATCCGCCTGCTCGGCACGCGTCAGGCGATGCTGGTGATCGTGCTGGTCTGCGCCCTGCTCACCTACGGCGGCGTGTCGCTGTTTGTGGTGGTGTTTGCGGTGTACCCGTTTGCGGCGGAGATGTTCCGCCAGAGCAATATTCCCAAGCGCCTGATCCCGGCGACCATCGCCCTCGGTGCGTTCTCATTCACCATGGACGCCCTGCCCGGCACGCCGCAGATCCAGAACATCATCCCCAGCACCTTCTTCAACACCACCGCCTGGGCCGCGCCCTGGCTGGGCCTGATCGGCACGATCTTCGTGTTCTGCACCGGCATGCTGTACCTGGCACGCCAGCGCAACAAAGCGCAGCGCGCCGGCGAAGGCTATGGCACGGAGCTTCGCAACGAACCCGAAACCGCTGACAACCTGGCACTGCCCAACCCATGGATCGCGCTGTCGCCGCTGATTCTGGTGGGTGTGATGAACCTGTTGTTCACCCACTGGATTCCGCAGTGGTATGGCAAGACCCACAGCCTCGCCTTGCCAGGCATGAGCGCGCCAGTGACCACCGAAATCGCCAAGCTCACGGCGATCTGGGCGGTGCAGGCGGCGTTGTTGGTGGGCATTGTCATGGTGCTGGTGTTCGGCTGGTCGGCGATCAAAAGCAAGCTCGCCGAAGGCAGCAAAAGCGCGGTAAGCGGTGCGTTGCTGGCGGCGATGAACACCGCGTCGGAATACGGTTTTGGTGCGGTGATCGCCTCGCTGCCGGGCTTTCTGGTGCTGGCGGACTGGCTCAAGGGCATCCCCAACCCACTGGTCAACGAAGCGATTACCGTGACCCTGCTGGCCGGTATCACCGGCTCCGCGTCGGGCGGCATGAGCATTGCCCTGGCGGCCATGTCCGAAAGCTTTATTTCGGCGGCCCATGCGGCCAATATTCCCCTTGAAGTGCTGCACCGCGTCGCGGCCATGGCCAGTGGCGGCATGGACACCCTGCCCCACAACGGCGCGGTGATCACGCTGCTGGCGGTGACCGGCTTGACGCACCGCGAAGCCTACAAGGACATTTTTGGCATCACGATCATCAAGACCCTCGCGGTGTTCGTGGTGATCGGTACTTTCTACGCCACCGGCATTGTGTGAGGTTTCTATGACGACATTGAACGGCAAGACAGCCCTGGTTACCGGCTCTACCAGCGGCATCGGTTTGGGCATTGCGTTGAGCCTGGCAGAGGCCGGCGCCAACCTGATCCTCAACGGCTTCGGTGATGCCAGCGCAGTGATCGCCCAGGTGCAGGCATTCGGCGGCAAGGTCGGCCATCACCCGGCCGACGTCAGCGACCCGGCGCAGATCGCCGACATGATCGCCTACGCCGAACGTGAGTTTGGCGGCGTGGACATCCTGGTGAACAACGCCGGTATCCAACATGTGGCGGCGGTGGAAGACTTCCCGGCGGAGCGCTGGGATTCGATCATCGCGATCAACCTGTCGTCGGTGTTCCACAGCACACGCCTGAGCTTGCCGGGGATGAAAGCCAAGGGCTGGGGACGTATCGTCAATATTGCCTCGGTGCATGGCCAGGTCGGTTCGGTGGGCAAGGCGGCGTATGTCGCGGCCAAGCACGGTGTGATCGGATTGACCAAGGTGGTCGGCCTGGAGACGGCCACCAGCAACGTGACGTGCAACGCGATCTGCCCAGGCTGGGTGTTGACACCACTGGTGCAGAAGCAGATTGATGATCGAGCGGCCAATGGTGTGGATCCGCAGCAGGCGCAGCATGATTTGCTGGCGGAAAAGCAGCCGTCGCTGGAGTTCGTGACGCCGCCGCAGTTGGGTGAGTTGGTGTTGTTCCTGTGCAGCGAAGCAGGCAGCCAGGTGCGCGGTGCCGCGTGGAACATTGATGGCGGCTGGCTGGCCCAATAAACGCAAACCTCGACAACAATGAAGATCTAAGGTGGGAGCGGGCTTGCTCGCGAATGCGCCTTATCAGCCAGCACAACTGGGCCTGGCCCGACGCATTCGCGAGCAAGCCCGCTCCCACATTGGACCTGTGTTGCCCGGCAGACTCAAACAAAAACTCGAGATCTCGCAATGTCCGACATCCTCTGGCGCCCCTCCCCGGCACGCATCGCCAACACGCGCATGGACCAATTCCGCCGCTACATCAACGAACGCTACAGCCTGCAACTCGCCGACTACCCCGCCCTACACCAGTGGAGCATCGACCGGCGCCC
This sequence comes from Pseudomonas cremoris, assembly GCF_014230465.1. The sequence goes on along the minus strand of NZ_JAAXCY010000017.1, from coordinate 43,156 downwards.
CGACTTTTGGCAGGCCATCGTCGCCTTCTTCGACGTGCAATTTCGCAGCCCAGCCAACGCCGTGCTGATTGAAGACGCCGAGATGCCCAGCGCCCAATGGTTCCCCGGCGCCACCCTGAATTTTGCCGAACACTTGCTGCGTCGCCGCGACGATCACCCGGCAGTGGTCGCCATCAGCGAAGACGGCCAGCGCGAACAATTGACCTACGCCGAACTGGCCGCACACGTCGCTGGACTGCAAAAAAGCCTGCGGGCCGCCGGTGTGACCCGCGGCGACCGCGTCGCGGCCTGTATGCCCAACACTTGGCAAACCCTGGTGGGCATGCTCGCCACCACCAGCCTCGGTGCGATCTGGTCGTGCTCATCCCCCGACTTTGGCACCCAAGGCGTGATCGACCGCTTCGGCCAGATCGAGCCCAAGGTGCTGATCACCTGTGCCGGTTACCGTTACGCCGGCAAGGAGATTGACCAAACCGCCAAGCTCAATGAAATCCTCGAACGCTTGCCGTCCCTGGAACAGTTGATCATCGTGCCGTACGCCCGGCCCCAGGCGCAGGTCGAGGACTATCAAACTCCAGCCAACGTCAGCTTGTGGAGCGACTTTTACCAACCCGGTGGCGAGCCGGAATTCGTTGCGGTGCCCTTCGACCACCCGCTGTACATCCTCTACTCCAGCGGCACCACCGGCGTGCCCAAGTGCATCATCCACGGCACCGGTGGCGTATTGCTCACGCACCTGAAGGAACATGGCCTGCATGCCGACCTGGGCCGCGAGGACTGCCTGTTCTACTACACCACCTGCGGTTGGATGATGTGGAACTGGCTGGTCTCGGTACTGGCCATCGGGGCGACGGCAGTGCTGTATGACGGGTCGCCATTTCATCCGGGGCCGGAGCGCCTGATCGATCTGATCGACGCGGAACACATCAGTGTGTTTGGCACCAGCCCCAAGTTCCTCGCCACCCTGGAAAAAGCCGGGTTGCAACCGCGCCTGAGCCATGATCTGGGCAGCCTCAAAGGGCTTATTTCCACCGGATCGCCGCTGTCGCCCCAGAGTTATGACTACGTTTATCGCGAGATCAAGGGCGAGCTGTGCCTGTCCTCCATGTCCGGCGGCACCGATATCGTTTCCTGCTTTGTGATCGGCAACCCGGTGCTGCCGGTACGGCGCGGCGAGATGCAGTGCAAGAGCCTGGCGATGGCCATCGAAGTGTGGGACGACAAGGGCCAGCCCCTGATTGGCGAAAAAGGCGAGTTGGTCTGCACGCGGCATTTTCCGGCCATGCCCATCGGCCTGTGGAACGACCCAGACCAGAAGAAACTGCGCGCCTCGTATTTCAGCCAATTTCCCGGCGTATGGGCCCAAGGCGATTACGCCGAGCAGCGGCCAAACGGCAGCCTGTTGATTCATGGGCGCTCCGACGCCGTACTCAACCCCGGCGGCGTGCGTATCGGTACGGCAGAAATCTATCGTCAGGTAGAAAAAGTGCCGCAAGTCCTAGAAAGCCTGGCCATCGGCCAACGCTGGCAGGATGACGTGCGGGTGGTGCTGTTCGTGCGCCTCAACGAAGGCGTCGCACTGGATGAGGCGCTGGAGCAGCAAATTCGCCAGGTGATCCGCGCCAACACCACGCCGCGCCATGTGCCGGCCAAGATCCTCGCTGTCACCGATATCCCCCGCACCATCAGCGGCAAGATCGTCGAATTGGCGGTGCGTAACGTGGTGCATGGCGAGCCCGTAAAGAACACCGATGCCCTGGCGAACCCGCAGGCGCTGGAGGAATTTCGCAACCGTCCCGAACTGGCCTGAAGATGAAAGGTTTCAGCCCTGACGTACTCATTTGAAGACAAAACGCCAATGCATGCTATTTTTCGGGGGTAGTCAGCCGCTCCCGAGTCACGGGATAATCGGCGTTTGTCATATTTCAAAGCGTTACGCTCAGGGCTTTTTCATGAATGGAACATCCACCGTCAGCGAAGCCGCCGCATTGATTGCGCGGCTGGACTGGGCGCAAAGCCCACTCGGTGAGGCCAACGATTGGCCGCAAAGCCTGCGCACCGCCGTGGATATCGTCATCCACTCACCGATGCCGATGCTGCTGCTGTGGGGCAACGAGCTCACCCAACTCTACAACGATGGCTTTGCGCAACTGGCGGGCAACAAGCACCCCGAGGCCTTGGGCCAGCCTGCGCACCAGACCTGGCCGGAACTACAGAGCTTTACCGCGCCGATCTACGACGCAGTGCTCGCCGGCCAAGTGCGCACTTTCACCGAACAGCGCTTTGTGCTGCAGCGCAATAACCGCGACACAGAAATCTGGCTGGACCTGACCTACAGCCCGATCCGTGATGAAAGCGGCAGTGTGGCCGGGATCCTGGTCACCGCCATCGAAACCAACGAACGTCGCAAAGCCCGGCACAACACCGAGCAACGCCTGCAGCTTGCACTGGCGGCAACGGACGCGGTGGGCACCTGGGATTGGGATATCGGCGAAGACCGCTTTATCGCCGACGCCCACTTCGCCTACCTGCATGGCGTCGACCCGAGCGAGGCCGGCCTGCTGCCCATCAGCGACTACCTGCAAGGCGTACACCCCGAAGACCGGGGCATGGTGGCGCGCAGCATCAAGCACTGCATCACCTTCGGCACCGAATACGCCGAGGAATACCGCCTGCAACAAGCCGATGGCACGGTACGCTGGGTGTTTGCCCGGGGGCGATGCTACAAGGATCACCATGGCCGCCCGGCCCGTTTCCTCGGTGCGGCGCTGGACCTCACCGAGCGCAAGCACACCGAACAAGCCCTGCGCCAGAGCCAGACCGAGCTGCAACTGATCATCAACGCCATGCCGGTGCTGATCGGTTATGTCGACCACGAGCAGCGTTTTCGCCTGAACAACAGCGCGTACCTGGAGTGGTACGGCATGACGCCCCAAGAGCTGTATGGCAAGACCATCCGCGAAGTCCTCGGCGACGAGGTTTACGCCGGGCGCGAAGACAAGATCACGGCGGCGCTCAGGGGCAAGGCCTGCAGTTTCATGACCGTCACCCCACACCGCGATGGACGCCCACGCCACGCGCTGATGAAGTACCTGCCGCGCTTCAGCAATGAAGGTTCGGTGAATGGGTTCTACATCTTTGTGATCGACGAAACCGAGCGCAAGCTCACCGAAGAAGCCCTGCGTCACCTCAACGAAAACCTTGAAGAACGCGTGGCCCAGCGCACCCAGGCACTGGCCGAAGCCAACCAGCGGCTGCAAAACGAAATGTTCGAACGCGAGCGCGCCGAAGACGCCCTGCGCCATGCGCAGAAAATGGAAGCGGTGGGCCAACTCACCGGCGGCATCGCCCATGACTTCAACAACATGCTGACCGGCATCATCGGCAGCCTCGACCTGATGCAGCGATATATTGCCGCCGGGCGCAGTGACGAGATTGGCCGTTTTACCGATGCGGCCGTGTCCTCTGCCCATCGCGCGGCCGCCCTCACCCACCGTTTGCTGGCGTTCTCGCGCCGGCAGTCGCTGGACCGCCGCCCGCTGGATCCGAACCAGTTGGTGATGTCCCTGGAAGACCTGTTTCGCCGCACCAAGGGCGCGCATATCGCCCTCAAGTTGCAACTGGGTCACGATATCTGGCCAGTCAATACCGACGCCAGCCAACTGGAAAATGCCCTGCTCAACCTGGTGATCAACGCGCGCGACGCCATGCCCGACGGCGGCGAGCTGAGGATCGAAACCGCCAACAGCTACCTCGACGGCACGGACATCACCACGCTGGAGCCGGTAAAGGCCGGCGACTACGTGATGCTCGGCGTATGCGACAACGGCACCGGCATGACGCCGAAGATTCTGGCGAAAGCCTTCGACCCGTTTTTCACCACCAAACCCATCGGCCAAGGCACTGGGTTGGGCCTGTCTATGATCTACGGCTTTGCCCAGCAGTCCGGCGGCCACGTGACCATTCACAGCGAACCGGGCCAGGGCGCTTGCGTGCGCCTGTACCTGCCGCGCCTGTATGGCACCGCACTGGAAAGCAGCCTGCCGCAGCATCTGGGCGAAGCGCCATTGGCACTGGCCGGCGAAGCCGTCGTGGTGGTCGAAGATGACCCTGCCGTGCGCATGCTGGTGGTCAATGTGCTCGACGAACTGGGCTACACCGCGCACCAGGCCGCCGATGCGCGTACCGCACTGCCGTTGCTGGAATCGGATTTACGCGTGGACTTGCTGGTAACCGACGTGGGCCTGCCGGGCATGAATGGCCGGCAACTGGCGGAAATCGCCCGCCAGCATCGCCCAGGCCTGAAGGTGTTGTTCATGACCGGCTACGCGGAAAAAGCCGCCGAGCGCCAGGGCTTCCTCGAAGACGGCATGGACATGGTGGCCAAACCATTTTCGATCGACCTGCTGGCCACGAAAATCCGCAGCATGATCAACGTCGACGAATGAGTTCAGGCATAATCGCGCGCCGTCGCACACCTGGTAGAGATCAATGAAAGCCCAAGCCCGTCACATCCTGGTGAAAACCAGTGAAGAAGCCGAACAACTCAAGCAGCGCATCGCCAAGGGCGAAGCCTTTGATGTGTTGGCCAAGAAATACTCCACCTGCCCGTCGGGCAAGCGCGGTGGGGACTTGGGTGAGATTCGGCCGGGGCAGATGGTGGGTGCGATTGATGCGGTGATCTTCAAGAAGCCGCTGCGGGTGGTACATGGGCCGATCAAGAGCAAGTTTGGGTATCACTTGGTGCAGGTGTTTTACCGGGATTAGTGGAGTGGTTTTAGACCGCTTTCGCGAGCAAGCCCGCTCCCACATTCGATCGCATTCTTTCAGTTAAAACGCGGTCAAGTGTGGGAGCGGGCTTGCTCGCGAACCGCCAAAGGCGGCCATTCACCGAGGAATCAAAGCCCCCGCCACCTGAATGACCCGACTCGCCAACTCATGCCCCGCCACGGCAGCCTGCTCAGGCGAGCCCCCCTTGAGCCGACTGGCCAGATAGGCCGCACTGAACGAATCCCCCGCCGCCGTCGTATCCACTACCTTCTCGACCTTCACTGCCGGCACCGAAAAGCGCTCACCCGCATAGCGAATCAAACAGGCATCCGCGCCACGCTTGAGCACCACTTCCTCAATCGCCGGGTACGCCGCAAACACCTGCTCGCTGTCGGTAAAACCGAACAACGCCAACTCGTCATCCTCGGTCAGCAAGGCGATATCGACCTGTGCTATTACCGCGTGATACGCCGCCCGCGCGGCCTCGACGCTGGCCCACAGACGTGGCCGGTAGTTGTTGTCGAACACCACCTTGCTGCCACGCCGGCGAGTTTCGATCAGGGTTTGCAGCAAGCGCTCACGCCCAATTTCCCCCAGCACCGCCAGGGTAATGCCGCTGAAATACACCACGTCATATTCCGGCAGCGAGGCCAGGATGGGTTCGGCGGCAGGCGTGGTGAAGCAGTCGCGCACGGCGGCTTCGTTGCGCCAGTAAAGGAATTTTCGCTCGCCCTTGGCATCGGTCTGGATGCAGTACAAGCCCGGCAAGCGGCCAGCCAGGCGCTGGACCATGCCGAGCCCGAGGCCTTCGTCGATCCATTGTTGGCACATCGCGTCGCTGAAGCTGTCGTCGCCCAGCGCCGTCACGTAGTCGACGTTGCCGATATCGCCCAGCTCGCGGCGCAAGTACACCGCCGCGTTCAAGGTATCGCCGCCGAAGCTTTGGTGCAGGCTGCCGTCGGCGCGGTGTTGCAGTTCGATCATGCATTCGCCGATGAGGGCGACGCGGGGTTGGGTGGTCATGGCTAGCATCTCGGGTGTGGCTGATGGCCTCTTCGCGAGCGAGCCCGCTCCCACAGGGGACCGCATTCTTTCAGATAAAACGCGGTCAATGTGGGAGCGGGCTTGCTCGCGAAGGGAGCGACTCGGTTCAGAAGCAGGTATGCAGACTCTCGATCACCTGCAACTGCTCATCCACCAGGCAACCCACCTGCCATTTGTCGAAGGTCAGGCAAGGGTGCGAAGTCCCAAAGGAAATGATGTCGCCAATACGCAACTCAACCCCCGGTGCCACGGTCATGAACGCATGTTGGTCCATTACGGCCGTGACCTTGCACGCGCCAACGTCATCGCCCTCTGCCGGCAAGATACCCGCCTTGTAGCGCTTGAGCGGCACCGGCAAACCGGCGTCGTAGGCCACGTCGCGCTTGCCCAGGGCGATCACGGCAAAGCCCGGTTCTGGCAGCGATTGCACATGAGCCCAGACTTCCAGCGCCGGGCGCAGGCCTTCGCTCAGGTCGCTGCGGCGGTCGAGCACGCAGCATTGCGCTTCTTTGTAGATACCGTGGTCATGGGCCACGTAGCTGCCCGGACGCAGCACACTGAGGAAGCGGCCCGCGGCGTTTTGCTCCTCGAAAGACTCTGCGATCAGGTCGTACCAGGCCGAACCCGATGCGGTGACGATGGGCTTGGGCAGGTCGAAAGAACCGTTGTTTTGCAGGTCGACCGCCAGGCGCACCAGGCTGGCAGCGAAATCGCGGATACCGCTGATGGCGTGCTCGCCGTGGATCACGCCTTCGTACCCCTCGATACCGGTAAGGGCCAGGGCTGGCTGGGCCTTGATTGCCTTGGCCAGCTCGCGCACTTCCTGCTCGCTGCGGCAGCCACAACGCCCGCCAACAACGCCGTACTCGATCATCACGTTGAGGCGCAGGCCACGGGCAGCGAAGAACAGGCCCAGGTCGGCAACGTTGTCCGGGTGATCGACCATGCAGTGGAAATCAAAATCCTTGTCGGCCAGCAGGTCGGCAATCAACGCCATGTTGGGCGCGCCCACCAGTTGGTTGGCCATCAGTACGCGGCGCACGCCACCGGCATAGGCTGCGCGGGTCTGCACGGCATTGGCCAGGGTGATGCCCCAGGCGCCAGCGGCGAGTTGGCGCTGAAACAGCGCCGGCATCATGCTGGTCTTGCCATGGGGCGCCAGTTCGGCGCCACTGTGGCTGACGAAGTCCTGCATCCAGCGAATGTTGTGTTCCAGGGCGTCGCGGTGCAGCACCAGGGCCGGCAGGCTGACGTCGCGGACCAGGTGGGCACCGATGGCAGCGGCGCCCTTTTCAACGGCATTGATGGCAGACATGAAATGCTCCTATTCGTTAATGCGACGGGCCAGGTTGTTGGCGCTTTCGATCAACACCCGGCGATAGTCGTTGTAGTGTTTGATGGCATCGGCCCGAGGGGCGACGATGCACAACGTCGCAATGCTGATGCCTTGCCCGTCCCGCACCGGGGCGGCAAAGCAATGGGTAAAGGTGTCGGCCACGCTGTCGAAGGAAAAGAAGCCATCGAGGGTGGCCTGACGGATTTGCGCCAGGAAGGTGTCCAGCGGCAAACGCTGGCCGTCCGGCAGGATGAAGTCGTCATGATCGATCAGGTCAATGATCTGCTGATCGCTCAAGTGCCCCAGCAGCAGGCGCCCGGAGGCGGTCCAAGGGATCGGCGCGTTTTCACCGATGTCCGAGGAAATACGGAAATGCCGCTCACCCTCGCGCATCAGCGCCACCGTGTATTTGCGCCCGTTGAGCAGGCACATCTGCGCGGTTTCGTGGGTCTGGCTGACGATCTCCTGCAAGGCGTGGTCGGCCTCACGGGTCAGATCAAAATGGCGCAAATGCGCTTGTCCGAGAAAATACAGTTGGCGGCCAAGGTAGACGTGACCATCCTTGCCCACGGTTTCCAGGATGCGTCGCTCCAGCAGAGACGCGACCAATTCGTAGACAGTGGACTTGGGGCTGCCGATGCCGCTGGCAATATCATTCGGGCGCAAGGGCTGGCCGATTTCCTTGAGAAAATCGAGGATATCGAACGCACGGTCCAGTCCTTTGGCGCGGCGCTTGATGGTGTCTTCGGTCATGGCAGTTTCGGTCCCGTTCAAAATATTGCTAACAACACAAATCCCCTGTGGGAGCGGGCTTGCTCGCGAATGCGGTGGTTCAGTGACAAGTGCATTCACTGACAGGCCGCATTCGCGAGCAAGCCCGCTCCCACATTTGATCTGCGCTGATCTCAAGAGTGGGGCATTTAGCCTTTTTTCTTGTAGGCCACGCAATCAATCTCCACCTTGCAATCCACCATCATGTTGGCCTGCACACAGGCGCGTGCCGGGGCGTGTTCCGGGGTGAAGTATTCGCCGAACACCTTGTTGAAACTCCAGAAATCCCGCGGGTCTTCCAGCCATACGCCCACGCGCACCACGTCTTTCAATTCGTAGCCAGCCTCCTCAAGGATCGCGACCACGTTGCGCATGGTCTGGCGGGTTTGCTCGACGATGCCACCGCTGATGATTTCACCGTCCACCGCTGGCACCTGGCCCGAGACGTAGAGCCAGCCGTCCGCTTCCACCGCACGGGCGAAAGGACGAGGCTGGCCGCCGCCGGCGGTGCTGCCGGTGCCGTAACGAGTAATGCTCATAAAATGTGCTCCTGATTAAAAACGAATGTTCTTCAAAAATTCCGCCAGGCGCGGCGATTGCGGGCGTTCGAAGATATCCTTCGAGGTGCCCTGCTCTTCAATGCGGCCCTGGTTCATGAATACGATCTTGTCCGAGACTTCATAGGCAAAGCGCATTTCGTGGGTGACCAGCAACATGGTCATGCCCTCCTCTGCCAGCCCCTTGATCACGCTGAGCACTTCGCCCACCAGCTCCGGGTCGAGGGCCGAGGTGACTTCGTCAAACAGCATCAGGCTGGGGTTCATCGCAATGGCGCGGGCAATCGCCACGCGCTGTTGCTGGCCACCGGAAAGCTGCCCGGGGAAGTGGTTGCGACGCTCCAGCAGGCCGACGCGCTCCAGCCATTTTTCTGCCAGGGCCACGGCTTCGTCCTTGCCCATCTTCTTGACCTTGAGCAGGCCGAGGGTGACGTTTTGCAAGGCAGTCAGGTGCGGAAACAGGTTGAATTGCTGGAACGCCATGCCGGTCATTGCGCGGTGCTGGGCAATCACCCGCTCAGGATGGCGCACACGCTTGCCGGCGACTTCGCTGTAGCCGATGGACTCGCCATCCAGCGTGATCTGGCCACCCTGGAATTCTTCCAGCAAGTTGACGCACCGCAGCAAGGTGGTCTTGCCCGAGCCGCTGGAGCCGATCAACGTCACCACGTTGCCGCGCTGCATGGACAGGTCGACGCCCTTGAGCACTTCGACCTCGCCATACTGTTTACGCAGGCCACGGATGTTCAGCAGCGGTTGGTTGGTTTGAGGTTGGTTCATGGCAAGGCCACCCGCTTTTCAATGTAGCGCCCGAATAACTCGATGGCGTAGTTGATGACAAAGAACAGAAAACCCGCGAACAGGTAGAACTCCAGCGTCATGAACGTGCGCGCGATGACTTGCTGGGTACTGAGCAGCAACTCGGCTACGCCGATTACCGACAACAAGGTCGAGGCCTTGACGATTTCCGTGGAGGAATTGACCCAGGTCGGCAGGATCTGGCGCAACGCCTGGGGCAGCAGCACATAGCCGAGGGACTGGTAGAACGTCAGGCCGATCGCCTTGCCCGCTTCCAGTTGCCCACGGGGAATGGCTTGCAGCGCACCGCGCACGATTTCCGACACGTGTGAGCCACAGAACAATGTAAGCCCGACCGCACCGGCCTGGAACGCAGTGATCTGCCAACCGAGTGCCGGCAGCATGTAGAAACACGCCAGCACCAGCACAAACACCGGTGTGCCACGGATCAGATCGACATACAGGCGAAACGGTGCACGCATCCAGAACTTGCCGTAGGTCAGGATCAACCCGGCGACAATGCCGATCAGGGTGCCGAAGATAATCGCCAGCGCAGAGACATAAACACTGGCTTGAAAGCCCGCCCACAGGGTATCCCGGGCGATCCACAACTCATGCAGCCAGCTTGGGGACTCGTACATGAAAGCCCTCCTTAACGACGGATCGCCAGACGCTGTTCCAGGTAACGGAGCAGCATGGCAATGAGGTAACAGGCAGCCACGTAGAGCGCCGTCGTGACCAGCCAGGTTTCAATCACCCGGTAGCTTTCGACGTTGATCTTGCGGGCGTAATAGGTCAGCTCCGGTACCGCAATCGCAGCAGCCAGCGAGGTGTCCTTGAACAGCGAAATGAAGTTGTTCGACAGCGCGGGCAGCACGTTGCGCAGCATCACCGGTACGGTGATGTAGGCGCGGATACGCCATTCGCCCAAGCCGATGGCCAACCCGGCTTCACGCAAACCCTTGGGAATATTCAACAGCCCGGCGCGGAATACTTCGGTCAGATAGGCACCGGCGTACAACGACAGGGTGATGATGAACGAAGGGATTTTGTCGAGACGAATCCCAAGGCTCGGCAACGCAAAGTAGATCAACAGGATCAGCACGAGGATCGGCGTATTGCGGATCACCGTCACGTACACCGAAGCGAAGATTCGCAACGCGCGGTGCTTGGACAGCATGGCAAACGCCATCATCAAACCGATAACGCAGCCGATGGCGATCGACAACAGCGCCAGCTCTAGGCCCAGGCCGAGCCCCGCCAGCAAGCTGGGGAAGTCGCGCCACACGGCGGCAAAGTTCAACTGATAGTTCATGGTCGGCAGTACCTGAATGAGGCGCCGTCGGCGGCGCCCCAGCGTTTACGATTTACTTGAACTCAACCGGGAAGCCGATGGCCGGCTCCGGCAGGTCCACGCCAAACCATTGCTTGAACGAGGCCTTGTAAGTCGGGAACTCCACACCGGTCATGGCTTCATGCAGGGCGGTGTTGACGAAGTTCAACCAGTCCTGGTCGCCACGCTTGACCGCGCACGCGTAGGTCTGTGGGCTCCACGCGTAGGTCGGGCTGCGGTAGCGGCCAGGGTTCTGCACCATCAGGTACTTGACCGAGGACTGGTCGGTGGCAGCCGCATCGGCGCGACCGGAGTTCACGGCCTGGTACATCAGGTCGACGCTGTCGTACTGGTCGACCTTGGCTTTGGGCAGCGCCTGGTGCACCAGCTCTTCGGCATACACGTTTTGCAGCACGGCCACGGTCACGCCGTCGCCGGCGGCTTGCAGGTCTTCGATCTCTTTGTATTTGCTGTTGTTCGGCAGCAGCAGGCCCACGCCTTCGCGGTAGTACGGCAGGGTGAACGCGACCTGCTGTGCACGGCTGGCGGTGACGGTAATGAACTGGCAACTCATGTCGACCTTGTCGGTCAGCAGGTTGGGAATCCGTGCGTCGGAAGACTGCACCACAAACTCGACTTTGCTCGGGTCGTTGAACAAGCCCTTGGCCACAATTCGGCCGATGTCGATATCAAAACCTTGCAACTTGCCATCCGCTCCCTGGAAGTGCCACGGCGCATTGGTACTGCCTGTACCCACGATCAGGTGCCCACGCTTGAGCACATCATCGAGCTTGCTGTCCGCCGCCTGCACTACGCTTGCGAGGGAAGCCGATGCGGCGAAGAGAAAAACACACGCTTTAAACACGGAAGGTCGGTGATGCATGACAAGCACTCCAGGAGTTGTGTATTCCGCTATACCGGAACTTAGTATGTAACAACGGAATAAACAGCAGAAAGTGTGCCACACGCCGTAACAGAAAAATATGATCGAAATAAAATGCTTATAAATCAGATACATAGAGTGTCATGGCGAGTACGGCGTTACGCCAGCACGAGAATTCACATTGCTACCCAAGGCCCCACACTGGGGTGACAGGCCCCACCCGAGTGCGCCACAACGGCGTAACCGCGCACCATTGCAGTGCGCTCGCGGCGTGGAAAAATCCCCATGCTGGACTAGCCTTGGCACATCCCTGCCGACAAGGACCGTGCCACGATGAAGTGTCGACTCACTCTGCTAGTACTCTGCTTTCTGGTCGCCGGCAGCGCCACCGCCAGCAACGACCGCCGCGATTGCAAGGAAGAACTGCGCAAGCTCCACGACGTCTTGAGCACCAACTACACCGGCCAGAACCACCACGGCTACCGCAAGGCCAAGGCCTCCCGGGACAATGAGGAATACAAGAAATGCGCGAACCAGGCGCGCAAGGAACGCGAACGACTGGAACGCGACACCGACCTGTGAAGGTTGACAGTAGACGGCTGCGATACCCCAGCTTAGCGTTGGCAAAAACCCGCGACGCATAAGGGAGATCTCCATGGGGATTGCCACAGCCACCATTGCCAATACCGAACAGTTTCAACGGTTACTGAAGACGCCACACCCGGTGTTCCTGCTGTTTGTCTCAGAGCATTGCCCCGCTTGTGCCGATGCCGGCCCCTTGTTCGAATTGATCGCCAGTAAATACCCATGGGTGGTGAGCCTGGTGCTCGATTGCGCAGAAACCCCCAGGCACCCCGAAGTAACAGGCACGCCGACTTTGCTCGTCTACCTGGACGGCGTGCTGATGGAAAAACTCAAGGGGTTCGGCCCCGAAGAGGGTCAAGCGCAATTGGTCGAACAAACCTTCAAGCGCTATACCAAGGCCCGTCAACCGACAAAACCACGCCTTGCACGCCCCTGACCACGGTCTACGCTGCTCATAGCAGTCTCAGCCGAACCAGGGTCAGCAATGCTCAAGACCATTGAAGCCGAAGTCCTGAAGAAACACCCCTCGCCCGCCTTGCAACGTGAGTTCGCCCAGCATGATTTCGAGCGACTCAAGCCGTTCTGCCTGCTGGTCTATGGCGCGAGTATCAGTATCTGGCTGGCGTTCAACCTGATCGTCAGTTTTCCCGGGCAGCAGGGTTTTACCTTCTACTCGATGATCTTTCTCAGCGTCTTGGTGATCAACCTGCTGGTACTGGCCTTCAACCGGCGCGTGCGCTACTTCCAATGGATCAACCTGGCCTTTGTCAGCATTATCGCGACCGGCATTCGCTTGGTGATCGAAGGTTTGCCGATGGTCCTGCACCCCGGCTGGCTGATTCTCGGTGCCTCGACCATCCTTTACAGCGCCTCGGTACTGCCGCTGAGCCGCTGGTCCTTCGTGACCGCGCTGCTGATCACTTGGGGGGTGCTGAACCCGTTCTACCTGACCGAGACCTCGCTGCTGGAAGTCAAAGGCACCATGGTGCTCTTCTACGCAGTCTTCCTGAGCGCACTCACCCTCTACAGCTTCTTGAAGCTGCGCCAACTCAAGTTGAGCAACTACATCATGGCCAAGCTGCTGCTGGAGCAGGCCTACGTCGACCCGCTGACCGAGATCCCTAACCGCCGTTCTTTCATGACCAGCGCCGGACAGAAGCTCGACCATCAGCCACGCACCCATGACCATTACCTGGCAATGATCGACATCGACAATTTCAAGAAAGTGAACGACGTGTATGGCCACGATATTGGCGACGAAGTGCTTAAACGCGTGGCCCAAGACATCAAGGGCGTGATGGTCGACTTTGACTACGCCCGCCTGGGCGGCGAAGAGTTCGGGATCTATCTGGCAGGAGTGCGACACGACGACGTCGAGCAGTTGGCGGCCCTGCTCTGTCGCCGCGTGCGTGAAGAACCCAGCCAACACCCGGTGACCATCAGCATCGGATTGGCCCGGGTGGAGGATGGTGAAACCTTGAACCAGGCGATGATCAAGGCAGACCAGGCGCTGTATGAGTCAAAGCACACGGGCAAGGACCGTTTTACGTTTCACGTGCCATGAACACCTGAGTCACCCGGCGCTCTTCGACAGCCGCGACCGTCAGGCGCCATCCTTCATGCACCAGGCTGTCGCCCACCACCGGCAGGCGGTCCAACAGGCTCATCACCAGGCCGGCCAGGGTCTGGTAGTCCTCGGTGGCCACCGCCTGGAAGCCAGTGCGCTGGCGGACCTGGTTGAGGTTCAAGGCGCCATTGACGCGGAACCCCTGCCCCTCCTCGACGATGTCTGGCCCCTCGATTTCGCTGGCGTCAGGCAGCTCACCGGCGATGGACTCAAGAATGTCGGTCATGCTCAACACGCCCATGAAGTCGCCGAACTCGTTGATCACGAACGCGATGTGGGTCGATTCCTGACGCATCTGCTCAAGGGCATTGAGCACCGAGAAGCTGTCGAGCAGGTTGATCGCCCGACGCGCCAGATGCTCAAGGTTGGGCTCGTTGCCGGCCAGGTATTCCTTGAGCAGTTCCTTCTTGTGCACAAAGCCCAGCGGCTCATCCACCGCGCCGTTGCGGATCAGTGGCAGACGCGAGTAGGACGAATGCATCAGCTTCAGGCGAATGCTCTCGGGGTCGTCGGCCAGGTCGATGTAGTCAACCTTGGCGCGTGGCTTCATCAAGCTGCGAATCGGTCGCTCGGCCAATTGCAGTACACCGCTGATCATCACGCGCTCGCGACGGTCGAACAGCGGGCCTTGCACGGCGTCCGGTTCGCCCAACAGGTCGGCAACGTCTTCGCCCACCTCTTCCACTGCCAGGCTGCGGCCGCCCAGCAAGCGCATCACTGCGTGAGCAGTTCGCTCTCGGATCGGCAACGTGCCCTGCGCCGATTTCTTGCGACGAGCGCGGGCAATCTGGTTGAACACTTCGATCAGAATCGAGAAACCAATGGCCGCGTACAGGTAGCCCTTCGGAATATGGAAACCCAGGCCTTCGGCGGTCAGGGCAAAACCAATCATCATCAGGAAGCCCAGGCACAGCATGATCACTGTGGGGTGCGCGTTGACGAAACGGGTCAACGGCTTGCTCGCGACAATCATCAAGCCAATGGAAATGATCACAGCGATCATCATCACTGCCAGTTCATCCACCATGCCCACGGCGGTGATCACCGCGTCCAGGGAGAACACGGCGTCGAGCACTACGATCTGCGCCACGATCGGCCAGAACATCGCATAGGCCGCATTGCCAGTGCGCTGGGCCACATGGCCTTCCAGGCGTTCGTGCAATTCCATGGTGGCCTTGAACAACAGGAACACACCACCAAACAGCATGATCAGGTCACGGCCGGAGAAACTCTTGTCGAACACTTCGAACAGCGGCTGGGTGAGGGTCACCAACCAGGAAATACTCGCGAGCAAGCCCAGACGCATCAGCAACGCCAGGGACAAGCCGATCAAGCGCGCACGGTCGCGCTGCTCAGGTGGCAATTTGTCCGCAAGAATCGCGATAAACACCAGGTTGTCGATGCCCAGCACCAGTTCCAGCACAATCAAGGTCAACAGGCCGAGCCAGGCCGTTGGATCCGCTAACCATTCCATTTATTGAGTCTCTTCAGTCGATTTTCAGAATGCCGGGCACGGCAAGGCGCGGTCAGTGGACCGGTACAAGGCTAGCAGTCGGAATACGGGATGTTTCAGAGAGAACGGCGGCAGTGGGTGTCTTGGGGAAAGACGACTGGGAGGCTCCGAGAGGGTGTTCATGCAAGTCCTGCAATGAGAAAAGGACTTGAATCGTACAGTCGAAACAGAAAATGCCCACAGCGCAAAACTATTACAAGATCTGTAAACCGTAGCATAACGAATCGATCATATGATCAGACAGTGAAATTAATAACAGAGAGAAACCAACAAAATTCGTGCCATACGCACAGAGAAAATCCACAAAACCCTTTAATTTGCCTATTTTCAAGTTTTACGCAAAATGATTTGACTGATCAGATTTTCATTTGATAAACATATGTTCACGACAAGGCAATGAATGAACGACTGACTACAACAATAAATGGGGTGCTCATCATGAAACTTGGTACGACCTTCGCCGCCGCTGCGGCCCTCTCCCTGCTTGCCAGCAGCATCGCCCTGGCCGCCGATGGCAAGACCTACAAGGTCGGCGCCGCGGTCTACGGCCTCAAGGGCCAGTTCATGCAGAACTGGGTGCGTGAACTCAAGGAACACCCTGCCGTAAAAGACGGCACCGTGCAGTTGACGGTGTTCGATGGCAACTACGACGCGCTGACCCAGAACAACCAGATCGAAAACATGGTGACCCAGCACTACGATGCCATCCTGTTCGTGCCCATCGACACCAAGGCCGGCGTCGGCACGGTGAAGCAAGCCATGAGCAACGACGTAGTCGTGATCGCGTCGAACACCAAGGTCGCCGCCCCCTCGGTGCCCTACGTGGGCAACGACGACGTCGAAGGCGGTCGCCTGCAGGCCCAGGCCATGGTCGACAAGCTCAATGGCAAGGGCAATGTGGTGATCATCCAGGGCCCAATTGGCCAGTCGGCACAGATCGACCGCGAAAAAGGCGAGCTCGAAGTCTTGAGCAAACACCCCGACATCAAGATCATCGAGAAAAAGACCGCCAACTGGGACCGCGCCCAAGCCATGACGCTGACTGAAGACTGGCTGAATGCCCACCCTAAAGGCATCAACGGCGTCATCGCACAAAACGACGACATGGCCCTCGGCGCCGTACAGGCGCTCAAGTCCCACGGATTGACCTCCAAGGACGTGCCCGTCACGTCCATCGATGGCATGCCGGATGCGATCCAGGCGGCCAAGAAAGACGAAGTCACGACCTTCCTGCAAGACGCCCAGGCCCAGTCCCAGGGCGCATTGGACGTAGCCTTGCGCGCCTTGGCCGGTGACGACTACAAACCCAAGTCAGTGATCTGGGAACGCTACGCCAAGGACGTTAAATGGGGCGACGGCACCGCGAAGAACTACATCCTGCCTTGGGTACCGGTGACCAATGCGAATGCCGACGCGCTGTACAAGCAAGTCAGCGGCGCCAAGTAACCCACTGCCGGTTGATCGCTCCCCTCGCGCGGGAGCGATCCGTTCATTCTTGTTGTGAGGTCTGCCATGTCCACCGTCACCGAACGCCCGCAAGAACAACTGCTCCCCACCATTCCGAAAACCATGCAGGCTGTCGTCTGTTACGGCCCGGAAGACTATCGACTGGAAACCGTCGACGTGCCCACACCCGGCCCCGAGGAGATCCTCACCAAAGTCGAGCTGTGCGGTATCTGCATGGGTGACATCAAGACCTATCGCGGCGCCCCCTCGTTCTGGGGCGATGCCGAGCAACCGCGCTACGTGAAACCGCCGATGATCCCCGGCCACGAGTTCGTGTGCCGCGTGGTTGCCCTTGGCCCCGGCGCGGAAAAGCGCGGCGTAAAGGTCGGCGACCGCGTCATCTCCGAACAGATCGTGCCGTGCTGGGGCTGCCGCTTCTGCAACCACGGCCAATACTGGATGTGCCAAAAGCACGACTTGTATGGGTTCCAGAACAATGTGCAGGGCGCCATGGCCCAGTACATGATCTTCACCAAGGAAGGCATCATCCATAAAGTGCCGGATTCGATCGCGCCTGACGAAGCGATTCTGATCGAACCCCTGGCCTGCTCGCTGCATGCCGCCGAACGCGCCAACGTGGACTTCGACGACGTGGTGGTAGTCGCCGGCGCCGGTACGTTGGGCCTGGGGATCATCGGCGCAGTGCGCATGCGCAACCCGAAGAAACTCATCGTGCTGGACATGAAGCCCGAACGCACCGCCCTCGCCCTGCGCATTGGCGCCGATGAAGTGTGGAACCCGGCCGAAGTGGACGTGTTGGCGAAGATTCGCGAAATCACCGACGGATACGGTTGCGACATCTACATCGAAGCCACAGGTCATCACAAGGCGGTCAACCAGGGCCTGGCGATGCTGCGCAAGCTGGGGCGATTCGTCGAGTTCAGTGTGTTCAATGACGAGGCCACGGTGGACTGGTCGATCATTGGCGACCGCAAGGAGCTGGATGTACTCGGCTCGCACCTGGGGCCTTACATGTACCCGCGCGCCATCGACTTTATCGGTAACCGCAAGATCGACATGCGCGACGTGGTCACCCACAAGTTCGCCCTGGCAGACTTCAAGGAAGCGTTTGCGGTGATGGAGCGTGGCGACAAGTCGCTCAAGGTTGTGCTTGAGCCCTGACCTGCTGGATATACCGCGCCACCGCCGGCGCTTTCTCAAAGCGCCGGTGAATCAACGAAAGCCAGGATGACGCCTCGTTGTCTTGCACAGTGCGGTACACCACCCCCGGCAAACTCACATGCCCCACCACCGACGCCGGTACCAACGCAACGCCCTGCCCCAATGACACCAGCGCCACCACTGCCACCAAGCCACCTGGCTGCGGGCCAAGACGTGGCGCAAATCCACCCTGGGCCGCCACCTGCAAGGTGCCGCTGATCTGCTCCGGCAAAATGAACGTCTCGTTTTGCAAATGCTCGCAACGAATGGCTTTCAAGCCCAGCAGCCACGAATCCTGGGGCAAGGCCAGCACGAACCCTTCGCTGTCCAGGCGTACCGCTTCTACTCCCTCCGGCAAGGTCATCGGCGAGCGGATATAGCCGATGTCACAGCGCCCATCCGCCACTGCGCCTGGCAACGTGGCCATCGCGCATTCGCGCACGTTCACGCTGACATCGGGAAAGGCTTGGCAAAACGACTGCATTTGGCGCTGCAACACCCCGGAGTACACCGCCGAGGCCACATAGCCCACTTCGATATGGCCGATCTCGCCACGCCCGGCACGCTGGGCATTGCGCTGGGCACATTCGAACTGGCGCACGGTGGCCTCCGCCTCGATCAACAGCGCGGCGCCAGCCTCGGTCAGGCTCACCTCGCGCTGCTGGCGAATGAACAGGCGCGTGCCCAGGCTGGCTTCCATGTCCTGGATTTGCCGGCTCAAAGTTGGCGGGGCAATACCCAATTGCTCCGCAGCGCGGGTGAAGTTGCGCTGCCGGGCGACGGCAAGGAAGTAGCGAAAATGACGGATTTCCATCTCAGGATTAGCTCAAAGGTAATGAAGTGCTTCGGCTCGACTAACAAAGACACCGCTAGTCACGCGTAAGCTGGGCTGACTAGAACAGTAGAGAGCCCTTGCGATGTCCGTCAACTGCGTTCCACCTATTGCCCTGTGGGTAATCCAGTCATGAGCCGCGTCAGCCCACGCCTCACCTTGCTGACCGCGTCCGGCGTCTGCTCGCTGATCGTGCTCGACACCAATATTGTCGCCGTGACCCTGCCGAGTATCGCTCGCGACCTGGGGGCAAACTTCGCCGACATCGAGTGGGTGGTCAGTGCTTACATGTTGGCATTCGCCGCCTTGCTACTGCCTGCCGGAAGCATCGCCGACCGCTTCGGACGCAAGAAAACCCTGGTCTGGGGGCTGAGCATTTTCATCCTCGCGTCCCTGGGCTGTGGCGCAGCGCCCACTGCACTATTTCTGGACATCGCCCGCGCCATCAAAGGCGTTGGCGCGGCGTTGCTGCTGACATCCGCGCTGGCATCCATCGGCCATACCTTCCACGACGAGGTCGAACGGGCCAAGGCCTGGGCCTTCTGGGGCGCCTGCATGGGCGTGGCCATGACCGCCGCGCCGACCCTGGGTGGGCTGATCACTCAATACCTGGGCTGGCGCTGGATCTTCTACCTCAACTTGCCTGTCGGCTTGGTGCTGATGGGCCTGGTGCTGCGTGCTATCCCGGAATCCCGCGATGCCCAATCGGCCAGGCTCGACCCTTGGGGCAGCCTGGCCTTCAGCGCCAGCCTGTTGTGCCTGATCTGGGGTTTGATCGAGGCCAACCGCATCGGCTGGAATAACCCGCTGACCTACGCGCGACTTATCGGCGGCGCGGCATTGCTGGGTGTATTTGTCGTCGTCGAGCGCGTGCAGCAACGGCCAATGGTCGACCTGCAACTGTTCCGCCATCCGCGCTTTATCGGCGCCCTGTTGGGGATGTTTGCCTACGCCGGTTGCGCCCAGGTGATGATGACGCTGCTGCCGTTTTACCTGCAGAACGGCCTGGGCTTTTCCGCGATTGCCTCCGGCTTGGGCATGTTGCCGTTTGCCTTGACCATGCTGATCTGCCCGCGTATCGGCGCACGCCTGGCAGGACACTTTGCACCCGCGACGATGATGGCTGCCGGCTTGACACTCGTGGGCTGCGGCAATCTATTGAGCGCCTGGGCAGTGCACATCGGTGGCTATTTACCGTTTGCCTTGGCAATAGCCGTTACCGGCGCCGGCGCGGGATTGCTCAATGGCGACACCCAGAAAAACATCATGGCCTGCGTACCACGGGATCGGGCGGGGATGGCGTCTGGCATGAGCACCACGATGCGATTCAGCGCAATCATGTTGGCGATTGGGGTGTATGGCGCCTTGCTGAGCAGCCATAGCGAGCAACTGTTGAGCGCGAGCATTGACGGGCAGTGGCAGGCGCAGGTGGCCGGGATCGCGTCACGCGTGGTGGCCGGGGATATGCCAGCGGCCATGGGCTTGCTGCCGGAAGCGGCGCGAGCAGTGGTTCAGCCGTTGGCACGGCAGGCGTTTGTAGGTGGGTTTGGCGGGGTGTTGTGGGTGGCGGGGTTGTTGGGCTTGCTGGGGGCGTTGGTGGTGGGGATGTTGATGAGGAAGCCAATTCCCGCTGTTCAGCAACCTTCATTGCTGACGCGATAGTCGATACACCATACAAACCAATGTGGGAGCGGGCTTGCTCGCGAAATCGCTAAATCAGTCTCACACGTATCGACTGAAACACCGCTTTCGCGAGCAAGCCCGCTCCCACAAGGGATCAGTTACCAGAAGCGCTGCTGGGTCAAACGGCTCCACCAGGTCAACAGCACCCGATCCACCGACCCACTGGCCGCCAGCCCTACGCGCTCCTGCAAGCTCTTGCGCTCGGCGTAGTGCAGGTGGAACACCTCGGCGGTCTTGGCCTTGGTGGCCAGGTACTCGTCGCTGGTTTGCAGTTCGTCCACCAGTTGCTTATCCAGCGCTGCAACACCCAGCCACACTTCTCCGGTCGCGACTTCATCAATCGCCAGTTGCGGACGGTAGCGCGACACGAAGTTCTTGAACAGTTGGTGGGTGATGTCCAAGTCTTCCTGGAACTTCTCGCGGCCCTTCTCGGTGTTTTCGCCAAACACCGTGAGGGTGCGCTTGTATTCGCCGGCCGTCAGCACTTCAAAGTCGATGTCGTGCTTTTTCAGCAGGCGGTTGACGTTGGGCAACTGCGCCACCACGCCGATGGAGCCGAGGATGGCAAACGGCGCGCTGATGATCTTCTCACCGATGCACGCCATCATGTAGCCACCGCTGGCCGCGACCTTGTCGATGCACACGGTCAAGGGCACGCCTGCTTGGCGGATACGCGCCAGTTGCGAAGACGCCAGGCCGTAGCTGTGGACCATGCCACCGCCGCTTTCCAGGCGCAGTACCACTTCGTCCTTCGGCGTGGCCAGGCTCAGCAGCGCGGTGATTTCATGGCGCAGGCTCTCGGTGGCCGAGGCTTTGATATCGCCGTCGAAATCCAGCACGAACACCCGAGGTTTGGCCTCGGCCTTCTGCTTGCCCTTCTTCTTTTCGGCCTTGCCTTCGGACTTGCGCAGGGCTTTGAGTTGGTCCTTGTCGAGCAAGGTCGACTCCAGGCGCTCGCGCAGGCCCTTGTAGAAATCGTTGAGCTTGCTGACCTGCAATTGGCCGGCGGACTTGCGACGACCTTTGCTGCGCAAGGCCGCGAAGCTGATCAGTACCACCAGAATAGCGACCACCAGGGTGACGGTCTTCGCCAGAAAGCTCGCGTATTCGGCCAAAAAATCCATGTTGCTCCTTACAAGTGCAGTGCGCCAAGCGCGGATTGCCCCAGCATACCGGCGGCACCGCGTTGGAGCCAGCGGTCAAACCGCCAGCAAGCAGCGCTCCAACGAGCTTTTAAAACAAGCGTATGTTTTTTCATTGACAGCTCGCAGGCATCCTCATAACCTCGCCAGACTTTCAACGTACCGGGAAAACGGACGTGGGCAGCATCTATCTGATTCGACATGGCCAAGCCTCCTTCGGTGCAGACGACTACGACGTGCTGTCGCCCGTTGGCGTGGAACAAGCCCAAGTGCTGGGTCGCCACCTGGCGGACATGGGCCTGGTGTTCGACCGTTGCGTGGCCGGCGACCTGCGCCGCCAGCAGCACACCGCCACGGCGGCCTTCGATCAGTACAGCGCCCTCGGACTGCCGGTACCGGCGCTGGAAACCGACAGCGCGTTCAACGAATTCGATGCCGACGCGATCATCCGCGCCCTGCTCCCCGACCTGCTCAACAGCGAACCCGATGCCCTGGAGATCCTGCGCAATGCCGCGCAGAACCGCAGCGAATTCCAGCGTATCTTCGCCTTGATCATCGAACGCTGGCTGGCGGGCACCTATGATCCGCCGGGCCTGGAAAGCTGGCTGGGATTTGTCGAGCGTGTTCAGGGTGGCTTGCAACGCATCCTTGAAGCCGCGGACAACACGCAGAAAATCGCGGTGTTCACCTCCGGCGGCACCATCACTGCCCTGCTCCACCTGATTACCCAGATGCCTGCCGCGCAGGCGTTCGAACTGAACTGGCAAATTGTTAACACCTCGCTCAACCAGCTGAAATTCCGCGGTCGCGAGGTGGCACTGGCTTCCTTCAACAGTCATGCCCACTTGCAACTGTTGAAGGCGCCGCAGCTCATCACGTTCCGATGAACTGCGGCCAACCGTGACCCCAAGGTCACTGGACTCTACCCTAAAGGATCGAAACCATGACTGACGTAGCCAAAGCTGTAGAAGCAATGAAAGCCAAATTCAACCCAGCCGCTGCCGACGGCCTGGACCTGGTGTTCGGTTTCCGTATCGACGACACCCAGAACTTCTCGCTGGTGGTGAAAAACAACACCTGCGAACTGCTGGAAGGTGAAAACCCAGACGCCCAGGTGACCTTGGTGACCGACGGCGAAACCATGGAAGGCATCGTCAGCGGCGAGACCAACGGCATGCAGGCCTTCATGAGCGGCAAACTGCGCACCGAAGGCGACATGATGCTGGCGATGAAGCTGAGCGAGCTGTTCCCAGCTTGATTGACAGCTGATCCTGAATCCCGTCTTTCGAGGCGGGATTTTTTTTGCCCCGAATATTGAAGCCTGTAGTGAGCGGGCTTGCCCCGCGCTGGGTGGCGCAGCCGCCCCAACCGAGTCACCGCGGTGTTTCAGTTAAACCGAGGTGCCCGGGTTTAGGGCGGCTTCGCCACCCAGCGCGGGGCAAGCCCGCTCACTACAAGTTTCGCTGGCAATTCGACGGATTGAATCCGCTTAGGTCATGCGGTTTTGGGTTGCAGTAATAATGCGACCAACGCACTCCACCCCGTCTGATGCGATGCCCCCAACCCACGCCCGGTGTCCCCATGAAAATACTCATGGAACAGCACCAGATCGCGGCTCGCCGGGTCGGCCTCCAACTGTGCATACCCCGCCATCGACGGTCGCAGGCCATTCTCATCCCGCAGAAACAACCCGGTCAGTCGCTGACTGAGGCTGTCAGCCACCTCTTCAAGAGACGACAGATACCCACTGCCTGTCGGGTACTCCACCGAGAAATTGTCCGCGTAGTAGCGGTGAAACTCGCGCAGCGATTCAATCAGCATGTAGTTCACCGGCATCCACAACGGCCCGCGCCAATTGGAGTTGCCGCCGTACAGGCGTGAGTCGGATTCGCCGGGTTGGTAGCTGGCACACAAGGTGTTGCCGTTCATCTTCAACGCCAACGGCTGCTCGGCGAAAGCCTTGGACAGTGAGCGCACGCCAAACGTCGACAGGAACTCACGGTCATCCAGCATGCGCCGCAGCAGGTCCTTGGTACGCTCACCCCGCAGCAGCGCCAGCAACAGCCGATTGCCCTGCCCCGGTTCGTTCCAGCGTGAGACCAGTTTGGCCAGGTCGGGCCGGTGCTTCATGAAACCCAATAGACGTTCGCGCAAACCCTCCAGGCCTTCATGCTCGCGCTGCTCCAGCACCAACACGGCGAACAGCGGCATCAGCCCGACGATGGAGCGTAGACGGACCGGTTCGTTTTGCCCGTCGGGGCGGTGCAGCACGTCGTAGAAAAACAGGTCCTGCTCGTCCCACAAGCCTTCGGCGCTGTCGTCCACCCGGTTGATGGCCCCGGCGATATACAAGAAGTGTTCAAAAAACTTCACCCCGATATCGACGTAGACCGGATTGCGCTTGGCCAGCTCCAAAGCAATACGCATCAAGTCCAGCGCGTACGCCGCCACCCATGCTGTTCCGTCCGCCTGGTCGAGCTGATAGCCCTCAGGCAACGTGGCTGAGCGGTCGAACAGGGCGATATTGTCTAACCCGAGGAACCCACCCTGGAACAGGTTGCGCCCCTCGGCGTCCTTGCGGTTGACCCACCAGGAAAAATTCAGCAGCAGCTTGTGGAAGATCCGTTCAAGAAAATCCATATCGCCTACGCCGTTCAGCGCCTTGTCCTGCTGATACACCCGCCAACTGGCCCACGCATGCACCGGCGGGTTGGCGTCATCGAAACGCCACTCATAAGCCGGCAACTGGCCATTGGGGTGCATGAAGCGATCCTTCACCAGCAATAGCAATTGCTGCTTGGCGTACCCCGGATCGATCAACGCAAACGCCACCGCCTGAAAGCCCTGGTCCCACGAGGCGTACCACGGGTACTCCCAGGTGTCTGGCATCGAGAGAATGTCGAAGTTGGACAGGTGCCGCCAATGGGTATTGCGAATATGCAGGCGCTCGGGCGGTGGTGCCGGTTGGGCCGGGTCGCCGTCGAGCCATTGGTTCACGTCGAAATAGTAGAGCTGCTTGGACCACAGCAACCCGGCCAGGGCCTGGCGCTGTACGTTGCGTGCGTCCGCATCGACCAGGTTGTGTTGCAGTGCGGCGTAGAAGTCCTCGGTTTCCTGGCGGCGTTGTTCGAACAACTTGCGTGCGTTGACCTCCGGCGCGTCCACGGGCGCGAAACGCAGGTACAGGGTTTTGCTTTCCAGGCCTGCCAGTTCAAGGATAAACCGCGCAGCGACCTTGGTGCCGTGGTCCCGGCGAATTGCTCCCTCGCACCCATCCACCACGTAATCGTTGATCCCATCCTTGAACGGTCCCGGTGCCGCTTGCCCATCGAGCAATGGATAGTTGCTGTCGTTTTCACAGAACAGCCATTGCCCTCCCTCCTGACCCCAGGCACTGAGGTAACGATCAGGTAACTCATGATGCCGGGCCAGCACGGACTCGCCCTCCATGCTCAGTTGCGGCCTGGGCGCATCAGCGGTCCAACTCCAGTCATTGCGCGCCCACAATTGAGGCAGCACCTGCAGGCGCGTTGGCTGGTCCGAACGGTTGTGCACGGTGATCCGCATGAAAATATCGTCGGGCTGGTGCTTGGCGTATTCGACGCTGACATCGCAATAGCGGTTGTCTTCGAACACTCCGGTATCGAGGATCTCGTACTCGGCGTCGGCCAACCCACGGCGGGCGTTTTCGTTGATCAGGTCGGCGTAGGGGAATGCGGCATGGGGGTATTTGTAGAGCATGCGCATGTAGGCATGGCTCGGTACGCCATCGACGAAAAAGTACAGTTCCTTGACGTCTTCACCGTGGTTGCCCTCGGCGTTGTTCAGGCCGAACAGGCGTTCCTTGAGGATGGTGTCACGCTCGTTCCACAGAGCCAGGCCCAGGCACCAGCGTTGCGCCTTGTCACTGAAACCAGCCAAGCCATCCTCGCCCCAACGGTAGGCGCGGCTGCGGGCATGTTCATGGGGGAAGTAAGCCCAGGCATCGCCATCGGCGCTGTAGTCTTCGCGCACCGTGCCCCATTGGCGTTCACTTAGGTATGGGCCCCACTCACGCCAACGCTCGGCTTCTTGGGTTGCCAGGCGTTGGCCTTCAATCGTGTCGAGAATTCGGGTTACGGGCGTGGCCGTCATTGGGTCCTCCATCTCCTACAAAGAGAGGAGCAGTGTAGAACCCATCCACGCCCGTGTGCACATGAAGGTTTAGAAGATTGCGTAGGTGTAGTTGAAGATCAGGCGCGTTTGATCCTGGTCCGCGGTGCCGGTGTTTTTACCGTGATACGTACCCGTACGCAGGGTGGTACCGAAGCCTTTCAGAGGACCGGCTTGCACGACATAGTCCAGGCGGAAGTCGGTTTCGTTTTCTTTCTGGTCAGGGCCACCGGCCACAGCCGACTTGATGTCCTTGCCGTCCAGATACGCCACGGATGCTTTCAAGCCTGGAACGTAGGCCTTGAAGTCATACGCGTACTGGCCAAAGTTGACCTGCTCGCCCGCACGGGAGAACTGGCCCACCACCGCATCGGTGAACAGGTAGAAGTCGCTGCCCCCTGCGCCCTGTGCATGGGGATCCGCAAGGCTGCCCTGGTTGACCCAGACGAAGCCGCCATCGCCGCCCACACCGATATGGCCGAGCATCAAGCTGCTGCCG
The DNA here is from genome assembly GCF_014230465.1 of Pseudomonas cremoris. Next base: position 16,964 of record NZ_JAAXCY010000017.1, on the reverse strand, counting down.
CCCAATTGGTAAGTGAAGGCCGCACTGTAGGTTTTGTTGTCGACTTCGCCGGCGTGCTTGGCATAACCACCGTTGTTGTTGAACTTGTAACCGGTTTCGCCGTTCTGGCCGTCGCTGGTGCTGTCGAAGTAGCGCAGGTCGGTCTTGAACGACTGGTCATTGCCCAACGGCAGTACGTGGACCAGGCCGACGTAGTTCTGTTTGTAGAAGTCCTCAAGGTTGGCGTAGTAGTACTGCAACGTCAGGTTCTTCGCGATGGCGTTGTCGGAAGAGCCAAAAGGTTTGTAGTCCACACCACCAAACTTGAAGCTGTTGCTGTCGCGGGTGCCGCCGGCAACGCTCAAGCCGGTGGAGTTGCTCGACGCACGGCCCTGGGCATGGTTCAGCTCACCACCGGTGAAGGTGACGTTGGGAATGTCATTCGACGTCAGGATGCCGCCATCAAAGGTTTGCGGCGCCACGCGGCTGTCGTTGGACACCAGGATTGGCAGTACCGGCGCCAAGCCGCCACCGACGTGCAACTCGGTTTGGGAGATACGGAACTTCACGTTGCCTGCAGCACGGCCGAAGGAATCGGCAGGTTCGGTGCCGTTGTTCTTGGTCGGGAAGAAGCTGTTGCCGTTACCCGACAGGCCTGCGCCTGCGGTGTGGCCGTCGCCACCGTCAAGGCGCAAGGCACCGAACGCCATCACGTCGAAACCGACGCCAAGGGTGCCTTGGGTGTAGCCGGACTTGTAGTCAAAACGCAGCGCTGTTGCGGTTTCGCGCAGGTCGTTGTTGGTGCCCGAACGGTTGTCGGCGCTGTAGTACATGGTCCGTGAACTGACGGACGCATGGCTGTCTTCAAGGAAACCGCTGTGACCGGTGCCCGTGCCCAGTGAGCCAAGCCCGAAGTCGTCCGCATAAACTTGTTGTGCAAGAACGGCGGCGGTGATGGATAACGCCAGTGTAGAAATTTTCATTAACGACGGCCCCTAAACATTTTTTTATGTGTGCGATGTGCAAAACGGCGTTTTCATCCCTGCGAACGTGACGATTCTTTCATGCCGGGTGGGGCCGACTCCGTGAAGAATTAGTTAGGAAAACCGCCGGAAAATGAAATTTTCAAAAGGCCGTTTTTTGTCATATTCACGTCATCTCATTCATTTGCAGAATGAAGTCCTGAAGATTCTTCGTTTGCACGCACACCGCCAGCCCAACAAAATCCTGGCATCGGCTATTTCACCGCCCTTGCTATCAGGAATTTTTCTATGCCAACCGCCGCACATATCAGCCCAGACGAGATCCGCAAGGGCTTTTCCAAGGCCATGTCCGATATGTACCGAGATGAAGTTCCACTCTACGGCGCGTTGATGGAGCTGGTAGCCGAGACCAATACCCGCGTGCTCGATAGCGAACCGGGCCTGGCTCAGCAGCTGCAACGCACCGGCGAAATCCAGCGCCTGGACCTCGAACGCCACGGTGCCATCCGCCTGGGCACGCCTTATGAGCTGACCACCATTGGCCGCCTGTTTGCGGTGATGGGCATGCAGCCGGTGGGCTATTACGACCTGACCCCAGCGGGTGTGCCGGTGCACTCCACGGCCTTTCGCGCCGTGCATGAGCGTGCGCTGCAAACCAGCCCGTTTCGCGTGTTCACCTCATTGCTGCGCCTGGAACTGATCGAAAACCCAGACCTGCGCGCCTTTGCCGAAACCGCCCTGGCCAAGCGCGCAATCTTCACCCCCGGCGCCCTGGCGCTGATCGAACAGGCTGAGAACGATGGTGGCCTCAACGCCACCGACGCCGATGAATTCATCCGCCAAGCCCTGGAAACCTTTCGCTGGCACCACACCGCCACCGTCACCAGCGCCCAGTACCAGCAACTCAGCGACCAGCATCGCCTGATCGCCGACGTGGTGGCCTTCAAGGGCCCACATATCAATCACCTGACTCCGCGCACCCTGGACATCGACCAGGTCCAGGCCGCCATGCCCGGCAAAGGCATCACCCCCAAGGCCGTGATCGAAGGCCCGCCGCGCCGCCACTGCCCGATCCTGCTACGCCAGACCAGCTTCAAGGCGCTCGACGAGCCCATCGCCTTCACCGATGCCAAAGGCAGCCACAGCGCACGCTTCGGTGAAATCGAACAGCGCGGCGTGGCGCTCACGCCTAAAGGCCGTGCGCTGTACGACCAACTGCTGAACGCCGCGCGCGACGAACTGGGCGCCTTCCCCAATGAGGGCAACGCCGCGCGCTATATGCAGTTGATGGAGCAACACTTCCAGGCCTTCCCGGACGATCACGCACAGATGCGCGAACAGGGCCTGGCGTACTTCCGCTATTTCCCCACCCAACAAGGCTTGGCGGCACGCGGCACAGCCGCTCAACCGCGCACGCTGGACGCACTGATCGCTGCAGGGCATGTGGAGGTGGAACCGTTGGTGTACGAAGATTTCCTGCCGGTAAGTGCAGCGGGGATCTTCCAGTCAAACCTGGGGGAGGCGGCGCAGAGCCACTACGCGGCCAATTCGAACCAGGCCGAGTTCGAAAAGGCGCTGGGCCGCCGGACGATTGATGAACTCAAGCTGTATGAGCAGACGCAACAGCGCTCGATGGATGAATGCACCCAAGCGCTGCTGGCATAAAAGAAGGTGCCCGCCCGGCTCACCAGCGCAATCCTTGCGCCGCAACAGTCCCCAGAGCCGGGTGGACGGTGGGCATCATAGGGAGCGAATCGAACGCTGTCCCTTAGACAATTCTGAACAAATATGACCAGATGCCGGAACGTTGGCTCAACCCAACTGCTCCACAATCTTGTCTTTGACCAACAGCCGCTTTTTCTTCAGTTTCTCCACATCCTCATCACTGGCGCTTGCCGATTCCGCCTTCAACACCTCCCCGTCGGCGGCGTCGTACTGAGTGAGCAGTGAGTCCAGGCGTTTGTCGCTCGCCCTGCGTTCGTGAACGACTTCCTTGCTCAACCCCAAGTCCTGATACAGGTCGTGTTTCACTGGCATGACGTACCTCCGCATGTTGATCAATGGCCTACGCCCTTGAAGCTAGACCATTGCGAGGGGTCTTGTCATGTCCGAGGTCAATACGCTCCGTTCGTCGCTGCGTGCGCGTTGGGATCAAACCTTTACCCCGCCCTGCCCTCCACTCTAGATAGACACCTGAGGGAGACCGGTTTCATGACTCACGCCGCCACCGCAGTCGACACCCAATGCATCAACACGATCCGCACCTTGGCGATGGACGCCGTGCAGAAGGCCAACTCGGGCCACCCCGGTACGCCCATGGGCTTGGCGCCGGTGGGGTATACGTTGTGGAGCCGGTTCCTGCGTTACCACCCCGAACATCCCGACTGGCCCAACCGCGACCGCTTTGTGTTATCGGTGGGGCATGCCTCGATGTTGTTGTACTCGCTGCTGCATCTGGCCGGTGTGGTTGAAATTGACGCCCACGGCAAGCGCTCGGGCCTGCCGGCGATCAGCCTGGACGATATCAAGCAGTTCCGGCAGATGGGTTCCAAGACCCCCGGCCACCCTGAATACCGCATGACCACCGGCGTGGAAACCACCACCGGTCCCCTCGGCCAGGGCTGCGCCAACAGTGTGGGCATGGCCATGGCCGGGCGCTGGCTGGGGGAACGCTTCAACCGTGACGGCCAGGTGCTGTTCGACTACAACGTCTACACCCTGTGCGGTGACGGCGACATGATGGAAGGCATCAGCAGTGAAGCGGCGTCCATGGCCGGACATTTGAAGCTGGATAACCTGTGCTGGATTTACGACAACAACACCATCAGCATCGAAGGCCACACCGAACTGGCCTTCAGCGAGGATGTGATCAAGCGCTTCCAGGCGTATGGCTGGCACACGTTGCATGTCACGGATGCCAACGATCTGGCTGCGTTGAGTACGGCCCTGGAAACCTTCAAGACCAACACCGGCGCGCCCACCCTGATCGTGGTCGACAGCGTGATCGGCTACGGTTCGCCCCACAAGCACAACACCGCCGCAGCCCATGGCGAGCCGTTGGGTGATGAAGAAATTCGCCTGACCAAGGCCGCCTATGGCTGGCCTGAGGACTCCAGCTTCCTGGTACCTGATGAAGCGCGCACGGTACTGCGCGACGCGCTACTCACGCGTGCCGAGCCGCTGTATCAACAATGGAACCAGACCCTGGCGAACCTCGACCCACAACGGGCGGATGAACTGCAGCGGATGCGCGCCGGGGAAATGCCTGAGCAGTGGCAGGCCCATCTGCCTAGCTTTGCCGCAGATGCCAAGGGCATCGCCAGCCGCGCGTCTGGTGGCGAAGTGCTGAATGCCTTTGCGCAACACATCCCCTGGCTGCTGGGCGGCTCGGCGGACTTGTCGCCCTCGACCAAGACCAATCTGACGTTCGACGGTGCCGGGCGTTTCAGTGCCGAGGACTACAGCGGCCGCAATCTGCATTTCGGCATCCGCGAACACGCCATGGGGGCGATTGCCAACGGCATGGCGTTGTCTTACCTGCGGCCTTACACCTCGACGTTCCTGGTATTCAGCGACTACATGAAACCGCCGATCCGCCTGGCAGCCATCATGGAATTGCCGGTGGTGTTCGTGTTCACCCATGACTCGATCGGCGTAGGTGAAGATGGCCCGACGCACCAGCCGATCGAGCAACTGACCCAATTGCGCGCCACGCCGGGGTTGTTGACCCTGCGCCCCGGCGACGCGAATGAAACCCTGGAGCTGTGGAAGGTGGCGCTCGCGCAAACCCATCGGCCCAGTTGCGTGGTGTTGTCGCGCCAGGCACTGCCGACGCTGGATCGAACGAAGTACGCGGCGGCGTCGGGGGCAGCCAAGGGGGCGTATGTGTTGGCCGGCGCGGATAAGCCGCAGGTGATTCTGTTGGCAACAGGCAGTGAAGTCAGCCTCGCAGTGGCGGCCTATGAGCAATTGAAAAACGAAGGGGTTGCCGCGCAAGTGGTTTCAATGCCGAGCTGGGAGCTGTTTGAAGACCAGGACCAGGCCTATCGCGACAGCGTTTTACCGCCAACGGTTACGGCGCGGGTTGTGGTGGAACAGGCGGGTCCCTTGGGTTGGGACCGGTATGTGGGACAGACAGGAGCCAAGGTGGTGATGAACAGCTTTGGCGCGTCGGCGCCGTTGGCCAAGTTGCAGGAGAAGTTTGGCTTTACCTTGGAGAATGTGGTGAAACAGGCCAAAGCGCAGATCCAACTGACCCAACACTGATCAAAATGTGGGAGCAGACTTGCTCGCGAATGCTGTAGTTCAGTACCAGATGCAGTGACTGACACCCTGCATTCGCGAGCAAGCCCGCTCCCACCTTTGATCTGCATTGTCTGTTAGATAAGCTCGCGGGCCAGGAAGGGTGCGGTGCAGCTGGCTTTGCTTTTGGCGACTTTCTGCGGCTTGCCGCAAACAACGACCTTGCCCCCCAAGTCCCCCGCCCCCGGGCCGATATCGATCACCCAATCACTCTGCGCCACTACGCGCATTTCATGCTCGACCACAACCACCGTATGCCCAGCCTCCACCAAGTGATTCAACTGGCTTAGCAAACGATCCACGTCCCGTGGATGCAAGCCGGTGGTTGGCTCATCCAGCACATACAAGGTGGCGCCCCGCGCATTGCGTTGCAGTTCAGTGGCGAGCTTGATGCGCTGCGCTTCACCGCCGGACAACTCTGTAGCCGGTTGACCCAAGCGCAGATACCCCAAGCCGATATCCCGCAGCACCTGCAATGAGCGCAGCACCCCAGGCTGCTCGGCGAACACCTCGACTGCCTGCTCCACCGTCAATCCCAGCACTTGGGCAATGTTCAAGCCTTGCCATTTGATCGCCAGAGTTTCGGGGTTGTAGCGCGCACCGTGACAGGTTGGGCATGGCGCATACACGCTGGGCATGAACAGCAGCTCGACGCTGACAAAACCTTCGCCTTCACAGTTGGGGCAACGGCCCTTGGCGACGTTGAAGGAGAACTGCCCGGCGTCGTAGTGACGTTTCTTGGCCGCCGGCGTGGCCGCAAACAGTTTGCGTACGTTGTCGAACAACCCTGTGTAGGTCGCCAGGTTGGAACGAGGCGTGCGGCCGATGGGCTTCTGGTCCACTTGCACCAGGCGTCGGACGTGCTCCAGCCCGGCACTGATTCGCCCGCCGCTGGTTTGCGGTGCGTCATCTTCCAGGCTCGGTTCTTCGTCGATTTCCAGCACGCGCCCCAGGCCACTGCCGACCAGTTCCAGCAGTGCCTGGCTGACCAGGCTGGACTTGCCGGAACCTGAAATCCCGGTCACCGACGTGAAGCAACCCAACGGGAAATCCACGCTCAAGTCCTTGAGGTTATTGCGGGTCACGCCTTCCAACTTCAACCAGCCGCTGGGCTCGCGACGCAACGGGTTCGACACACGCTTCTCGGCAAACAAATACTCGCGGGTCTGTGACGTTTCAATCTGCGCCAAACCGGCCGGCGGCCCGCTGTACAACACTTGCCCACCGTGCTCGCCGGCCGCCGGGCCGACATCGATCAGCCAGTCGGCGCGGCGCATGGTTTCCAGGTCATGCTCCACCACAAACAACGAATTGCCTGCCGCTTTCAGACGATCCAACGCGCTAAACAGCGCCTCACCATCGGCGGGGTGCAAGCCTGCGGAGGGTTCGTCCAGCACGTAGATCACGCCGAACAACTGCGAGCCCAATTGCGTGGCCAACCGCAGTCGCTGCAACTCTCCGGACGACAAGGTCGGTGTACTGCGCTCAAGGGACAGGTAGCCCAAGCCCAATTCGGTCAAGGTGCTGACGCGCTCCAACAAGTCCTGGGCAATACGCTGTGCAGCCAAGCGTTTTTCCACCGACAGTTTCATCTTGTCCTGCCCCGCCGCCACCGGGCGCAGCAATTCAGCCAGCTGTGCCAGCGACAGTTGCGACAACTCACCAATGTCCACCCCGGCAAACTTCACCGACAGCGCAGCCTTGTTCAGGCGCTTGCCCGCGCACGACGGGCAGGCGCTGCCCTGCATGAACTGCGACACGCGCTTTTTCATCAGCGCACTTTGGGTGTGGGTGAAGGTATGCAAGACATAACGCCGTGCGCCCATGAACGTGCCCTGGTAGCTCGGCTCCAGCTTGCGTTTCAACGCATCGCGGGTTTGTTCCGGAGTAAAGCCCGCATACACCGGTGCAGTCGGTGTTTCTTCGGTGAACAGGATCCAGTCGCGCTGCTTTTTCGGCAGGTCGCGCCACGGAATGTCTACGTCATAACCCAAGGTCACCAAGATGTCGCGTTGGTTCTGGCCTTGCCACGCCAGCGGCCAGGACGCCACCGCGCGCTGGCGGATGGTCAGCGAGGGGTCGGGCACCATCAGCGCTTCGGTCACTTCATACACACGTCCCAGGCCATGACACTGGGGGCAGGCGCCTTGTGGCAGGTTGGGCGAAAAGTCCTCGGCATACAGCATCGCCTGCCCCGGCGGGTAACTGCCAGCACGGGAATACAGCATGCGGATCAGGCTCGACAAGGTGGTAACACTGCCCACCGACGAGCGCGCACTCGGCGTGCCGCGCTGCTGTTGCAGGGCCACGGCGGGGGGAAGGCCTTCGATGGAATCCACGTCCGGCACGCCGACCTGATCAATCAGCCGCCGCGCATACGGCGCCACCGACTCGAAATACCGCCGCTGCGCCTCGGCATACACCGTGGAAAACGCCAGGGACGACTTGCCCGAACCCGACACCCCAGTGAACACCACCAGGGCATCGCGGGGAATGTCCACATCGACGTTGCGCAGGTTGTGTTCGCGGGCGCCACGCACCCGCACGAAACCGAGGTGTTGGGGGATGTTGCGCTGTGAAGTCATGGTCAACCTTATCGAGCGGTGAGCACACTGCGCACCCGATGCGTCAGGGCTTCGGGGCTATAGGGTTTGCTCAGCAGATGAATATCAGGGCTCAGCAGGTGATTGCTGGAAAGAATGTCGCGGGTGTGGCCGGAGGTGAACAGCACCGCCACCGGCGGCTGTTGCGCGCGAGCCCAATCGGCCAGGTCGGTACTCTTGAGGCGGCCAGGCATGACCACATCGGTAAAAATCAGGTCGGGCTGCAAGCCGCCTTGCAGCGCCAGCATGGCGCGGTCGCCGTCTTCGGCGGTGAGTACGGTGTAACCCGATTGTTCCAGCAACTCGACGACGGTCAGGCGCACACCTTCGTTGTCTTCCACCACCAGGATGGTTTCCTGTCCGCCGCTGTGGGGCACCTGGTCGATCGGCACGTCGAGGCTCTCCGGCTCCAGGCTGTGGGGGAAATACATCTGCACCACCGAGCCTTTGCCCTCCTCGCTCCACATTTCCACATGCCCGCCGCTCTGGCGCACAAAACCAAACACCATGCTCAGGCCCAGGCCGGTGCCGTGGCCTTCGCGCTTGGTGGTGAAAAACGGTTCAAACGCGCGCTTGAGGATTGATGGCGGCATGCCGACGCCGGTGTCCGTTACCGCCAGGCGCACGTACTCGCCGGGTTTGATGCTTTTACCCGCGCAATCGGCGGGGTTGAGGATAATGTTTTCGCCGGTAATTCGAATCACGCCCTCGCCCTTCATGGCGTCACGGGCATTGATCGCCAGGTTGAGCAGCGCGTTTTCCAGTTGGTTGCGGTCGACGTTGATGCACCAGGAGTCCTGGGGCAGTTGCACGTCGATATGGATGGTTTCGCCCAGCGCCCGTTGCAACAGCTCGCCCAGGCCCGCGTAGATGCGCTGCGGGTTGTAGACGGCAGGAGACAACGGTTGGCGCCGGGCAAACGCGAGCAGTTGCGACGACAGCTTGGCGCCGCGTTCCACTGCTGCAATGGCGGCGGCGACACGCCGCTGTACCTGGGCGTTGTCCGGCTCATGACGGGCCAGCAGGTGCAGGTTACCGGCGATCACTTGCAGCAGGTTATTGAAGTCGTGGGCCACGCCACCGGTGAGGCCGCCAATGGCTTCCAGCTTCTGCGACTGGCGCAACTGGTCCTCGGCGGCGGAGCGTGCTTGCACCTCGGCGGCTACCCTCTGCTCCAGGTTATGGGTCAATTCCTGGCGCAGGCGTTCTGAGTGAACGTGTTCAGTGGTTTCCACCACAATTGCCAACACACCGGCCGGCTGCTGGTTATCGCCAGCGACCGGGCTGTAGTAGAGGTCCAGCCACACATTCTCCGGTTTGCCATTGCGCAACAGCACCAGGTCCTTGTTGTTGAACAACAGAGTGCCGCCCGCCAGGCAGGTGTCCACCACATGCCGATTGAAATCGGCCACTTCCGGCCAACCCAACTCCACCGGCGTGCCCAGCAAATAGGGGTGCCGACCACCCGCAAAAACTGAATAACTGTCGTTGTAGATCATGTAGCCCAACCGCCCCCACAGCATCACCATCGGTACAGGTGATGCCAACATCATCTGCACGGTGCACGCCAGGCTGGTGGACCAGCGGTCGATGGGGCCCAGGTCAGTGGCCGACCAATCGAACGCGCGGATCCGCTGGGCCATTTCACCGGCCCAGCCTTCACAGCCGTGGGGGTTGGATAAGAATTGCATCGTTGGGCTCTGCGCAAAGGGAAGACGGTCGCAAAATTTGGAGCGCACCACGGGCGGATGGTTTCATCCGATATAACTTAGGGGGTTACGGGCGCTGACGCCACTGGCCTCAGTGAAAATCCCGGCTGCGCACATTAATCCCTTCCAGCAGCGGCGTAAGGTCGGTAAGACGCCCCGCGATCAGGTGCCGCACCTCGCCCACCGCCTCCCAGCGCCCGTCCACTTTCAGCAACCGCGAGCCTACCAGCGCCTGGCGCTGGCGTTCGGCCAGGTCGCGCCAGACCACCACATTGAGGTTACCGAATTCATCTTCCAGGGTGACAAAGGTCACGCCGCTGGCAGTGCCCGGACGCTGACGGCCGGTGACCAAGCCCACGATGCTGACAGTGCGCCCATGCTCCACCGCCATCAACTCAAGAGAGCTGCGGCAACGTCGTTTACGCAGCTCGGCGCGCAACAACGCCAGCGGGTGTGGGCCAAGGGTGGTACCGACCGTAGCGTAGTCTGCCTGCAGGTCTTCGCCCACCGTCGGTACCGGCAGCTCCACCACCGCTTCATCGGGGCTGGGCAAGCCGGCAAACAACCCAAGTTGCTTGTGCACCCCCGCCACTTCCCAGCGCGCCCTGTGCCGGTTGCCGGCCAACGCACGCAAGGCGCCCGAATCTGCCAATAACGCTTGAGCGCGAGCATCCAGCCCGGCGCGTTCATCCAGGTCGGCGATGTCGCTGAATACCTGGCGCTGGCGCGCCGTTTCGATGCGCCGCCCATCCTCCTCGCGAAACCCCGAGATCATGCGCAAGCCCATGCGGATGGCCGGTTGCGCACCGTCGATGGGTTCCAGGCTGCAATCCCAGTCGCTGGCCAGCACGTCCACCGGGCGGATCTGCAGTTTGTGGCGCCGCGCATCCTGCAGAATCTGATCCGGGCTGTAGAAACCCATGGGCCAGCTGTTGATCAGCGCGCAGGCGAAGGCCGCCGGTTCATGGCACTTGAGCCAGCAACTGGCGTAGGTCAGCAAGGCGAAACTGGCAGCGTGGGATTCGGGAAAACCGTAGCTGCCAAAGCCTTTGATCTGCTCAAAAATCTGCGCGGCAAACGCTTCGCTGTAACCATTTTTCAGCATGCCGCTGCGCAGGCGCTCCTGATGCGGTTCCAGGCCGCCGTGGCGCTTCCAGGCGGCCATGGAGCGGCGCAACTGGTCGGCCTCGCCGGGGCCGTAATCAGCAGCAACCATGGCAATCTGCATCACTTGTTCCTGGAACAACGGGATGCCCAGGGTGCGTTCCAGCACAGCTTTCAGTTGTGGCGAGGGATAGGTGGTCTCCTCCTCCTTGTTCCGCCGGCGCAGATACGGGTGCACCATGCCGCCCTGGATCGGCCCCGGTCGCACAATCGCTACCTCAATCACCAAGTCGTAAAAGGTTTGCGGCTTGAGCCTGGGCAGCATCGACATCTGCGCCCGCGATTCGATCTGGAACACACCGATGGTGTCGGCCTTGCTGATCATCGCGTAGGTGGCGGCGTCTTCCTTGGGAATGCTCGCCAGGGCCAGGTCACGATTGCGATGGCGACGCAGCAAGTCAAAGCAGCGGCGGATCGCACTGAGCATGCCCAGCGCCAGGATGTCCACCTTGAGCAGGCCGACCGCATCCAGGTCGTCCTTGTCCCACTGGATGATGGTGCGCTCGGCCATGGCGGCGTTTTCCACCGGCACCAGGGTGTCCAGCGGGTATTCGGAGATCACAAAGCCGCCAGGGTGCTGGGACAGGTGCCGGGGGAAGCCGATCAATTGTTGGGTAAGCGTAAGCACGCGGCGCAGCAGCGGGCTTTCGGGGTCGAAGCCGCCTTCACGCAAACGCTCCAGCGGTGGCGCATCGTCGCTCCAGCGTCCGCAGCAGTCGGCCAGGGCGTTGATCTGGTCCGGCGGCAAGCCCAGGGCCTTGGCCACATCGCGCACCGCGCCAGCGGCGTGGTAACTGCTGACCACCGCCGTCAGCGCCGCGCGGGTGCGGCCGTAGCGCTGGAACACGTACTGCAGCACTTCCTCGCGGCGCTCGTGTTCGAAGTCCACGTCGATGTCCGGCGGTTCGTTGCGCTCGCGGGACAGGAAGCGTTCGAACAACATGTTCATCAGGCTGGGGTTGATCTCGGTGATGCCCAGGGCAAAGCACACCGCCGAGTTGGCCGCAGAACCTCGGCCCTGACACAGGATCGAGCGGCTGCGGGCGAAGCGCACGATGTCGTGCACGGTGAGGAAGTAGCTCTCGTAACCCAACTCGCTGATCAGCTCCAGCTCATTGTTGATCTGCTGCAAGGTCTTGGTATCCACGCCCTCTGGCCAACGTAGGGCGATGCCTTCTTCGGTCACCGCGCGTAGCCAGGATTTGGCGTCGTGGCCAGCGGGCACCAACTCACGCGGGTAGTGGTAGCGCAACTGGCTGAGGTCGAAGGTGCAGCGGCGAGCGATGGCCTGGGTTTCATCGAGCAAGGCCTGCGGGTACAACGCGGCCAAGGCATCCAGGCTGCGCAAATGCCGCTCGCCATTGGGGTGCAGGCGCGTACCGGCTTCGGCCACCGGCACGTGGTGACGGATGGCGGTCATGGTGTCTTGCAGGGCGCGGCGGCCACGGGCATGCATGTGCACATCGCCACAGGCCACCGCCGGGATATGCAGGCTGGCAGCCAACTGCAAGCGTTGCTCCAAATGACGCGCATCGTCCTGGCCGCAGTGCAGGTGCACCGCCAGCCACAGGCGTTCGCCGAAGGTGCGGCGCAGCCATTGGATATCGGCCTGGGTGTTGCTGTCTTCGGCGACCCACAGTGCCAACAGGCCGGGCAGTGGTTGTTCGAAGTCCTCTTGCAGCAGGCGGTAACTGCCCTTTTCTGCGCGGCGTCGGGCCAGGGTAATCAAGCGACACAGGTGCTGGTAGCCACTGAGGTCTTCCACCAGCAGCACCAGTTTCGGACCGTTTTCGAGGCGCATCTCACTGCCGATAATCAGCGGCAAGCCCACCGCTTTCGCCGCTTGCCAGGCGCGCACAATGCCCGACAGCGTGCATTCATCGGTGATCGCCAGCGCGCTGTAGCCCTGATGCTTGGCGCGCTCGAACAACTCCAGCGCACTCGACGCTCCGCGCTGGAAGCTGAAATTGGAAAGGCAATGCAGCTCGGCGTAGCTCATGCAAACCAGCCTTGCAGCCACAGTTCATCACTTTGCCCCACGGTGCGGAACGCCCACCCTTGCTGGCCGGCACGGGTCTGGACCAGGTAGTAGTCACGACGAATATCGGCGCCGTCCCACCAGCCGGACTCGATGCGCTCCGGGCCCATCAGGATTTGGAGGCCGTGCTCGGTCAGCAAGGTCGGTTCGTGCAACAACCAACCGGGACGCTGGACTTTATTCAGGGTTGTCCCAGGACGGCTGTCAGTCGCCGCTTGCCAGGCGCACTCGGGGCGATGGTCGGCGTGAAAGCGCAGGCCTTGTACGGCCTCATCCCCCAGGCGCGCGCGCAGGCGTTCGCGCAGTTGCTCCCAAGGCAGGGTTTGTTGTGGGCGGTCGTCGAACAGGTCCTGGCGCTGCGGCACGAACACCGGCAGGTCCTGGGCCACCAGGCGAAAGCCGCGCACGGGTGACGTCACCTGTACTTGCTCCAGGCGCCCACGGGCCAACTCGAACAGCATCGCCGGCTCACGCTCGGCACTGAGCAGGCCGACCTTGATCACACTGTCGGGTGCCTGGGCATGTTCCAGGTGCAGGTCAAAACGCTGCACACCACTGTCGCGCCCGCACAGGAACGCGGACAAATCACCGGTCAAGCGCCGCAGGGGAAACAGCAGGGCCTGATGGGATTGCACGTCGTAATTCAACTCGATGCGCACATCGAACTGGTCCGGCGGCTGATAGAACGCCAAGGCCAGCGGGCGCTGCCCGGCCAAGGCATCCAAGTGCTTGAGCAGGTCGGCCTCGAAACGCCGCGCCAAGGTGTGTCGGGGCAACGCCTGCACCTGGGCCAGGGTGCGCAGGCCCATGCGCGACAAGGCGGTAGCCGCCTGCGGGTCAAGACCGGCACGGTCGATGGGTAATGGCGCCAGTGCCTGCATCAACTGTCCATCATCGGCCACCGCCAGGCCATCGTAGAGATTCGCCAGCACCCGCGCTGCCGCCGGGTTCGGCGCGGCGACGATGCGGTGACGAAAACCCAGCTCGGTCAGCTCCTTGCGCAAGCGCGCTTCAAACTGCGGCCATGGCCCGAACAGGCCCAGGCTCGACTCGATCTCGAACAGCAAGGCTCGTGGGTAATACAGGCTGACCTGAGAGCTGAAACGGTAGGCCCAGGCCGCGAGAAACTGCTGCCAGCGCTCAATCTCGGCAGGGTCGTATTCGGCGCTGGCGAAGGTCTTGGCGAGGGCATGGGCGGCGGTCAGGGATTGCCCTGGGCGCAGGCCCAAGGCGCGGGCCGCCTCGTTGACGGTTTGCAACACGCGCCGTTGCGGCGTACCGGCCAGCAGGACCAGGGGCTGGTCCGGCTCGGGATGCGCACGCTGCACCCCGTCCAGCGCCAATTGCGGGAAGACAATACACACCCAGCGCATGGCAACCTCAATGCCCCGCCAAGGCAATCGGCGCCGGATGGGCCAACCCGCCCCGGCACTTGAGCACCCGCACTTGCGCAGGCTTGGCCTCGACCGCCAGGCGCAATGCAGCCGGTGACGAGTTGATCGCCTCGCTCAAGGCGCGCCAGGCAAACGCCAGGGTCTGCCCGGTTTCCGCCGCCACCTGCAAGCGCCGCAACGCACGGTCATCGGCCTTGCGCGGCCAGCACAGCACCGCGCCGCAACTGCCGGAACGCAGGCATTGCTCCACCGCCCACAGCGCGTCACGTTCCTCGGCCTGGATCACCGAGAGCAGGCGCAAATCCACCCCGGCGTTCTGCCAGGCATGGGGATACGGCGTGTAAGGCGGCGCCACCAACACAATCCGCTCGCCTGCCTTTGATAAGCGCGCCAGGGTCGGCAGCACCAGTTGCAACTCGCCCACGCCCTCTTTCGCCATCAGGATTTCACTCAAGGCCGACTCCGGCCAGCCGCCCGTGGGCAACACTGCATCCAGCGCCTTGAGCCCCGTGGGGTGCACACTGGCAGGTGGCGCGGCAGGCCGGCCTTTCCACACGCGGCCGCCATTGAACAGCGTGTCCAGTGCAACGACGGCGCCCATCAGCCTTGCCTCACCAAACCGCAAAACACCCCTTCGATGGCCAGGTCCTGATCGGGCCCTACCACGATGGGTTGATACGCAGGGTTACGCGGCAGCAGGCGCACACTGTCGCCATTGCGTTCAAAACGTTTGATGGTCACTTCACCGTCCAGGCGTGCCACCACAATCTGCCCGTTCAAGGCTTCGGCACTGCGGCGCACGCCCACCAGGTCACCGTCGAGGATGCCGTCCTCGATCATCGAGTCGCCCTGCACCCGCAACAGGTAATCCGGAGTTTTCACAAACGTGGCGGGATCGAGTTGCAAGCGGCTGTGCACCTCGGCATCGGCGCCGATGGGCAAACCTGCGGCAACACGGCCAAGCACCGGCACATCCAGCCATTCCGGGCGTGCCGGTTGGTTGAGCAAGCGAATGCCCCGGGCCTGGTTGGGGTTGACCTCGATAAAGCCGGCGTCGGTCAACGCCAGCACATGCTTGCGCGCCACGCTGCGCGAGGCAAAACCGAACGCCTCGGCGATCTCGGCGAGGCTGGGAGACTGGCCTTGCTGCGCGATACGGTCGCGGATGAAGGTCAGGATGGCGGTGCGGCGGGGAGTGAGAGTCGTCATGGAGTACATTTGTACTCCTGTGGGAAATTTCTGACAATAGCCGCTAGTCGAGTGGAGGTATCGAAACGTCCCACATAATCGCCGGATAAGCTCTACTCCCCCGCCCTGAGATCCTCTGCAAAGTCCCACGCCTGAATACACAGTGCGAGGGATTGCAGATGGATTTTCTTGTTGAACAGGCTCACTCGTGAACCCGGCCATTGGCCGGCTGGCCCTGACCCCCATGAATGTGAAGACGGTCGATGTCGAGGCCGTCTTTCGTGATTTTCGCGAGTGCCTGAATACCTTTGACGCGTGGGCTGAAAGCTTTTGGAGCTTTTCGGCACTGGAGGTGGAACAGGTATTCAAGGTCGGCGACGAAGTGGCGCTGATCGCGCCGATCAACCGTTCCCTCACTCCCAATACCACCACGGCAATGTGCGGCGCGAGCGGCACCTTGACGCTGGTGCATCTGTTCCAGAGCACGCGCTTTGTGCCTATAGGCGATACGCCGGTGGTGCTGCAACGCGTCGACCCCAACGGCGGCCCACTGGGTGAACCCCTCCACAAGACCATCGGTCCGAGCGGCATCCTCGAAATCAACGAGTGTGATCGCAACCAGCAGTACCGGGTCAGTTTCTATCCCAATGTTTCCAAGGATCACGTCAAGGCGCTGTATGCGTCTTATCAGGTGGTGATCCAAGACCTGGAAGTGCGCCTGCGCCAAGCGTGGACGGACACCTTCCAAGCGCAGTGGAAAACCGTCACCAACGCCAACCCAATCGACCAACGCCGCATGCTGGAGACAGCGTTCCTACGCGGCATGGGCACAGCGCTTTACAGCCTTTGGGACAATTTCAAGCAGCTGTATGCCCTGCTTGCGGACATCAAGCCCAACAGTGAAAAGCTGCTGCAGTACGTGTCTCAGGCGGAGCTGGATGAGCTGTTGAAGCTGGGTAGCGAATCGATTGCCAAGGGATTGTTGGTGCTCAGTGATGAGCCGCTGATGTTCATCTACCTGTCGGCGATATCGAGTTGGATTCGGATGTTGCCGCCTCAGGACATGAATGAGGTGATGGGGGAAATCACTGGCGAGGTGTTGATCAGCCTGCTGCTGTTGAGGGTTTTTGGCGCCATGGGTGTGGCGGTGCGCCTGGGTGCGCAGGTGTTGAGCCATATCAAATCCAGTCGAGCGCGGCAATTGTTGACGTTACTGTCCGAGCAACTGGTGTCGCCGCATTTGGCCTCGCATGCCGATGCGGTAAAGCCTCTGTTGTTGAGTGGTCCGGCGAGATCGATCAAAACGATTCCGGCGGTGCCATTGAAGGCGGGAGATCAGCTGGTTTCAAACCCGGTGGCGATGGCTCGGGACAAGGCGGCGCAGCGCACGGCGTTGGTTCGGCAGGAGCACGTGGATGACGTGCCCGTTTCGGGGAAAAACCCGAACGGGGATGCCGCTTCGAGTGCGGATAAAACCGCCACTAATGGCTGTCCGGTGTCGATGGTGACCGGGGAGGAATTGCTCACCCTGACCGATGGTGCGCTGGACGGGATTTTGCCGTTTGAGTGGACCCGGTTGTACCGCACCAGTGCGGTGGAAGTGG
>NZ_JAAXCY010000016.1 GCF_014230465.1 Pseudomonas cremoris | reverse complement strand
CACGTCCCGCCGAGCCGGCTTTGCCGGCACGATAATTACTAATCCCTTCAGCTAAGCATCTATCAAGAAGCGGGCATTGCTTCGCGTGCCATATCTAAAATCAACGTGTATTAGCGGGACGCTTACGTCCATACGCCGGTGATGGCCCAGCCAATTGGCCCCGCCAATGCTGCTATTCCCCTGCCTAATACAGCGCTGCCTGCGACTCTGGCACCCACTCCGAGTAACTGTTTGGCCACCGCTCCGGCAATTATGCTGGACAACTCGTAGGTCAGATAACTCGCCGCCTTGGCGCCCAGTAGGGTGACCAATGAGGATCCCGATAGCAGCGCGCTCAGGTCCGCCCGACCTAAGCCAGCCTCCTTGAGGATTGCTTCCATATCTTCACGCGCCTGGCCATCGGCTTTTTTCAAAGCATCGCGAAGTATCTTTTGAATCAGCTCTTCTTCCAGAACCGTAACGGAAGTGAATTTGCTGGCCTTGAGTACACCGAATTTACTCGCGACATCTTGCACGACTTCAAGGTACTCAGGACCTTCCTTACGAAACAGATTAACGAAGGAATTACCCCCGAACAGGCGTATCTCCTGGAGTATCTGCGCTGCATATTGGTGATGATCCGGCGCGTGCGATTTGTACAGTTCGTGACTGGAAAGACTTTCTGTACTGGCCTCCAGGATGTACTTGACCAACGGCGCAAGATCCTCATTTGAGCATTGCGCCAATACATCTGCTGTCGAAACGTCCATCAATACCTTTCTCCCTTAGCTAAACAGCTACAGATGCCGCAACCTAACCCAATCACCTTGCTTAACTGCAAAATGAGCGGGATTAATTCGTGTGGAGCCAGCGCCGGTCCGACGACAGCCAAAAATATGTAATAGCCACGCAAAGGCGCTACCGCCTGACTTCTACCTTGTAGAACAAATTCTCAACCATTAGCCGCCGTCGATCAGACGTCACCGCATCCTGAATCAGACTCGCCAAGCGCACGTAGTACTTGCACTCTTTCTGCGTACCCAAATCCGATACCGGTTTAGCCGCTTGAATAAAGCTCTCATAGGTACGAGTGGTATTAGCCATCAGCTCGCCAATACCTGGCAGCGCCATTGCATCCTCCTGGCGCGCGGGCGGCCAGGCAGGTTCGAACGTGAGATTATTCTCACTGAGTTTGACGGTGAGGAACATCTCCGGCTTGCCCGTAACCTCATTCACCCAACACGGTGGAAGGTCGCCGCCGCGCCCCTTGTTTAAGCGGTTTTGCAGGAACTGAACTTGGCCCCGTAAGTCTTTATTCGCTTTCTGCAACTCAACCGGATTTACGCCGCTTTTTTCTGCCTGAACCAAGGCCACAGCATGCTTGATCGTTTGCTGGAGTTGATCATTTGTTGTCCCGAAAGCTGCCTCTAGCATGTCTTCTTGGGCCTTTAACGCCGCGACACGCTTCACCACATCGGTAGGCTGCGCGTCGCTTTCTTCATCAGGATCGACAACCAGCTTTTTCAACTGCTCAAACGACATCATGGTTTCTAGTATCAGTTGCTTGGCGTCATCGCCTTTCTTCTGGCCGGCCACTTCCATCAACGCTTTTTCAATGGCCGCAAGAGCAGTCAGCTCTTGATCTTTTTGGGTCAAGAGCACTTTCAAGCGATCCAGCTCTGCATTGGCTTTCGAGGCATCTATCAATTTGCTGATGATCTCATCAGGCTTACGCACACCTAATGCGGTCATACGTGCCTTCAACGCCTCGGCTACTGTACTGATCGCCTTTTCACGCATATCCAAATCCTGGAAGGCGGCCACTTTCTCATTCAGCGCCTGATTTTTATGGGTTAACTTAAAAATCTGGTACCCCATTAACAACAACAAAATAAAGCAGACGATGATAAAGATTTCGGTAAGCGAGAGCTGAAAAACCTGATCGTTCTTTCCGCTCATTAGGTGGTTCTCGCATCAGCCGGGCGGGCAGGCTCGGCATGTTGATTGGCCGCCTCCCCAATCGATACATCGCCGATCTTAGTGATCAGAGCATCCATCTGGCTGTGAGCGGTTTCGATCGCACGATTGTGCTGCTCCATGCGTGCGGCGATCCCCTGATGCTTTTCATTACTATCAACCAGTGCATGAATCAGCGGCGCCAAGCTGAACTCAAGACGCTCAGCCAAAACGTCTCGGTTGGTCTGAGTGACCTCACGTACACCTTTCAGGGCATCGGTGACTTCAGTGCTCAGTCGCTCTACCGTATCGGCGTTTTCGATTCGAATGCTCAGGGCCTCCAGCTTGTCTGCAATGCGTTCAACCGATTGCTGGCGAGTCTTGATTTCGTTGAGGTACTCCTCTTGTTGGTCGTCCAGCGAATCCAGATATTCTTTCTGCACACGCTCAACGCTGTCCATGACTTCTTTGCTCTGCTGTTTCATCGCATCCACCAAACGCTCCTGGCTCGTCACAATGGCACCGACCGCGACTAGGTTTTCATCCAGAGTCTGAGTTTTGGCGTTCAGGTTGCGTATGGCCGTGGTGACTTGGCGGGTGGCAGTTTTGACATCTTCGGCGAGGGATGCAACGCCTTCACTGACGCTGTCCGTTGTGCTTGCCAAGGTATCGATTGAACCACCCAACTTGCGGGTGAACAGGTCATCTGGAAAGATCATTTGCTCTACACGATCACGCGCCATCGTGCCGAAATCCAACGCGTTATCTTCCATCTGGCGCAACGTGATGGCACTCTTTTCGGTCAGTTCATTAATAGTGATCAACAATTGGTCACTGGCTAGCCGAGTGTTTTCCAGGATGAGCGAAAAGGCTTCATTGCTCTGCTGCGTAGCATTGGCAAAGTAAGCATCGGTGACGTTGATGTTGTGCTCATACAGCGCCTTGACCTGCTCCTTCACACTCTGCACAGCCTCTCGGGAAGCGACATCAACTTTATCCCGGAACACTTCGAGCTGCTGGAAGCTATTGTCAAAGGAGATAGCGAGGTTTTCGGCTGCATGAATCGCCCGCTCTTCGACACTTCTGACCGCGTCGTTGGCGTCGATACGAAATCCGGTATGAATAACTCGCGCTAACATACCCAGCGCGGTACTGACCATTGCGGCGCCAAACCGAGTAGCCATTCCATTCAGGTTATCGCCTAGGCTCTCAATATCCAGCAAGCAGATGATGATGCTGGCGACAGTGAACAGAAAACCCAGGTAGTAAACTGAGTCGGCAAACTTTGCCAGGGTGAGTTGCTTATCCCATTTTTGTCGAACCGTATAGCCAATGGTCCAATAGCCCACCATCACCGAAAGAGGAAAAACAAACCCTAACCACTTAGGGTCTTTTAGCAACAGGCTGGCAATCGACAGGCTAATTTTCAGTACTACGGCGATCGCAAAGTAGGTGCTGACGCGCCTGATCCATTTATTGACGTCCATTTACAGCCCCTCAACCCGGGAAAACCCTTCCACGGATACACCGTTATCTTGAAAATATTGCTCCCAGAACACTGCCAACTTGTTGCTCTGCAGCACTTTTTGATCAGCCGCCAACAAATTGATCGCCACACTGCTACCGTTCAGCCCCGGCGCTGCAGCATTTTGTCCATAAGCAGTTTTGCGAAACTCCGCATACTGCGGCAGGGAGGCCTTATACATGCTGAACTCCGGCATGTTTGCCAGCATGTCCGAGTAAATCACCAGCCTGCGTTCACCTGACACATGGGCTCGCTCAAATCCATTGATGCCTACCAGCTGCAGCATCTGGAAAATTGGCGAGTTTTTGCTGCGCTCTTCCAGCGAGATCTTGTGCACGATGTCATCGAACGGTTTTACGAATTTTTGGTTAAAGTCGCGATCAACAAACTTTTTGTTACTGGTCTGTTGGTTTCTATCCTTCCACTGCCCGGGATTGCAGCGCTCAAATAGCGGTTTTTCATTGCTTTTGAAGTCTTCACCGAGTAGAAACACCGAGAGCAGGTAGCCTTTAGGCAGCTCCTCAGTAACCATCGTTTTCAGCCGTTGGCCCAAGGCAACTTTCTGAGTAAACGGGAACGGCGACGTGTTGTCGATCAACACTATGTATTGCCCTTTAGGCCCCGTAGACGGGCAAAGAGTCTCCTTATCGAAGGTTTCACGGGTGAAGTTGATATAAATCATAGCGCTGGCCGCAATCAGGGCGACACCACCGAACATTACGCCGACAGCTTTACCGGAAAGCCTTTTTTTTTGGGCATAAATTGCCATCCTGACCTCCTTAAAATAGCTGCTGCAGCGGCTGTACTTGATCGTATTTCTGGTTAAAGGACGACTGGATTCGCGCTCTGATCGTCTCGAGACTGGAGATCATTTCGTGCATCAAGCGTTCTTGTTCCGCCAGTTTTAGCTCGTCCTTTTCGGTGCAAAAATTGGGCATCTCGGTCTCAACAAAAGTCACCGGCTCGTCGAAATAGGCCGGCGGCGGATTATCGCGAGGTCGGGCCATTTCGTTTTCAATTCGGTATGTGCGAACCAGACTGGTCAGTGTTTCGTCGGCCAGCACCATACGCTCATCCACAACTTTCTTGATGACCGCTTTTTGGCTCATGCTTCGCTTGAAGTTTTGGATGGCTGATGAGGCACGATCAACGTTCTGGTCGATCAGCAGCAATGATTCGACCTTGCGCTGTTCAAGCACTTGTCGTAAGGCCTCAATTGCAAAAACATACCTGCGTTGCGAGTCTTCGTAAGCTAGGTAAGCCCTCGCGTACCCTGGATAACGATCTGTCCAGGTATAACCTTTATAAACAGCTATCAGCCCGAAAATAACCGTCAGGGCAAATAGCGCGCAAGAGCTGATGTCCTGGAATGGAAGGACCGACGTGTGGATATAGCCGAGAATCAGAGCAATCGATGATTGCGATTCATCTTCCAGTTGAGGCAGCACAAAACGGAAATACGCAGTTCCTAGACCAACAATGACCATGCTCAGCAAGGAGGCAGCGAACGCGAAATATCCTGCAAAAGCCAGAGAGGGTTTTACATGGTGTTTATAAGTACCGGCCCTGCCGAGAAAAAAGCATACAAGCACGTTGAATGCCGAAAGCATCAGTGCAGTGACAAATCCGCCCACATATCCGCTGGCCATGCCCTCTGAAAACAAAAAGGCGTTTCCCGCCCCCTCAATGACAATCATCGCGATCAGCAGGCCACCATTCTTCCATTTCGCATCGCCATCAGATGCCTCTGCAAGCCGACCTTGCAACTTGTGCTGCTCGCGAAACGCCTCCAGCGAACGAGCCTTGTCCTCAGCTAGCTGCTGAAGCTCCGATAGCTCGCCGTCCATTTTTGAAATGTCTTGATCAGCGTTTCGCTCAAACTCATCACCTAATGCAATCGTGCGCTTGATATCGCGGGTCACGTCAATCGAGTCCAAGCGATCATCCAGAATTTTGAGCGACCGCTCGCCGTACTTGAGTATCTGCTCGCGCATTCTGCCGAGCACCCCTCGAATACTGTGCTCAACATCTGACAACTGGGTGGCTGTACTGGACGGCACACCCGCTGCTCCACGCAGCTTTGCCAACTCAACGACCCGTAGTTCCCGTTGGATTTTCTCAGGATCAATTTTTGGCAGTACATCGCTATCCGGCTCATCCTTCCGACTGAATAGCTGGACGATGAAAGCCAGGAGCTTTCGAAAAAAACTCATTTATAGAACCACAAAAAATCAGAAATGGAGGGGATGCAGAGATAGGAGAGCACTAGGCTTACGTCCAATAGGACGCATAGAAACACGCGAGTGTCGCGGCCATCCCTGCGCCAGCGTCGAGTAGTGGCTAAATAATGCCAAGCGCTACAGATAAGGGCAACAAATCAGTACAAAAATATTTGATTCTGGACAAATGGTCAGTGCTGTTCTGGGAATACCAGCCGCCCTGTTCTAGCGAGCCTCATTTAACAGGCGATCCGCTGGATATTTCCGCATTAACCCCATACTGTCCGCCGCAGGAGCCTTCAGCCAAAGTCCAGACAGCCCTTTGGGCAGGACCACGACTATGCGTTTCCCATCCTCGGGCCGATGAAAACTGCGCATCAGCGCGTTTGCGTATGCCTTTCTGAAGGACGTCCTCACTCGCCTGCCGATGCAGCGGGCGAGTGCGCAAGAAGTTGATTTATAAGCAAGACGGGATGCTCGTCTGCTTACAAGGTGCCTAGAGAATCCGAGGCGATTCAATTTGGTGCCCGGCACCTACTGGCTTTTAATCGGGTTTAAAGACCTTCAGAATGGCGTTTTCTGATCGGCGGGCAATGGAATGAGTGACCGGTTCTTGCTGTATATCGACATCCTCGGTTTTTCAAACATGGTGCGAGACGAGCCGAGGAAGGTGGTTCGTGTTTACGAGATTCTCGATACCTTGAATGTTCATACCCGATCCGACTTCAAGGTGATCGTTTTCTCTGACACCATCCTTATCTATAACAGTCAACCAGCATCTGCCACCACAGAAAGCAAGTTTTGCGTGCAAACACTGGTAGATTGCGCTGAAGATCTCCATCACCGCCTAGTGGGCCAGGATATTTTTTTTCGAGGAGTCATCGTTAAAGGTGACTTTGAGCATTACAAGCGTAGCCACGTCGAACGTTTTTTTGGCGGGGCACTTATAACTGCATACCATGCAGAAAAGGACATTCCCTCTTTGGGTCTGTTCATCACCGACGAATGCAAAGCGTTTGGTCTGTTTCAGCCCACAGCGGCTTTTTCCCCAGACCTGTCGTTCGTGTTTTTGTGCCATGGGCTGCAGTCCTTGAGCACGCTCGCAACGAGAGCATGGCCTATCAATCTTGGAGGTAGTCCTGGAGAGGACTTTGGGTTTCACGTCCCCTGGGATGTCCGCTTTTTGAAAGACATCTACTCACAGATGCGGGCGCATTCATCACCTGCGGTCCGAACAAAGTTTCTAACTGCGTGGGACCTCTATTTGCAACGGTATCCAAGGGCTCTAGCGGCCTTGGTGCAACACGACTTCAGTGTCAGAGCACTTGCGACCAGCGACTGGGACCAAGCGACCAAGGCGCTGGAGGACAAAATTAAGTACTTCAAACGAATAGGAAGCGGAACAGATCTATCGAAATCAATTCAGGAAACCTCCAAGAGTCTTCAAGGAAAACGAATCTGGAGATCAAAACGTCCCGCTCCGAAGGGACCCTCAATGTGAGTGGTTGCTAGAGTTCCAACGACAACCGGGCAGTATGTCAGCGGAGACGATGAATGAAGTACCCAGGCGACCCCACTGATGAGACTTCGCCTTCGTGGTACCACGACCGGATGCAGTCCTACATCGAGCAGGAGTTCCAGAACGCGACTGAGGATCTCGCGAGTGCCATCGAGAGCGAACCCTACTCGACGATGGTTCGCGAGTTTTTACAGGGCTTTGAGGCGCGCCTGGTTACCGTTCCCTAGGCTGGATCAACACATTTTCAACACCTGGGCAATCTCGATCGCCAGTGAATCACATGTGAGTGGGGGCAAAAATGGGGGCAAACCAAAACTTTCTTGGCCTGAAAATACCGTGCTAGCGCCAAGTCAAAATGTTTTTTGGCGACCCCGATAGCCTGTAAAAACGATCCCACCCGGCTACAACCCCTTTAAAACAA
Source organism: Pseudomonas cremoris (assembly GCF_014230465.1). Next base: position 135,200 of record NZ_JAAXCY010000016.1, on the reverse strand, counting down.
CCTCCTTTTTAAAGAAGTCAGCAAACCAGCGTACTACGCAAGAAACGCTCAAGTACATTTTTTGTGATCATCACGGTGTAAATGTCTGCCTGCATGAGCCCATGTACCCATTCGCAGGTGGCGGCGGTAAAGACCTCACCTCGTCCTTTGTGGAAGTGCACCAGCATGCCGGCCCCGCGGCTGTGAGACGCGATGCTGGCATCGCTGAGGTCGGGCGCCAGGATGGACGCGCGAAACCGGGCATCGCCATCGCCGAGCATGAATGAATAGTCATCCTCGGACCGGCCGTGCTCGGCGTTGGTCGCCCAGCCCATTGCGAGAATGTGCACTCCGTTGGGCGCCCCGTCGGTGCCGAGTGGCTCTGGAAGGCCGTCGATGAACGTGTATTCGAGGCCATCCACTTCATAGCCAAAGATGTTGGCTTCGTCGCCGAACATGTCCGCGTAGCCAAGGCCCGTCCCCATAAACGCCCAGTGCTCAGGCCTGAAGACTGTGTATCCGCGCGGGTGGCGCGGTGCCATTCCCCCAAAGCTGCCGTATATCCCGCGCAGCGCATTCACCCCGAACGTCGATGCCCCGGGGTGATTTACCCTCGGATCTTCCCAGGCCCCCGTTAGCCGATGCGGCTCGGTAGCCGCCACAGGATCGAGCGCGCCGGCATCGTACTTGTAGGCCACCTGCCGCCGCCCCTCATCCTCCAGGCGAATCTGCCACATGAAATTGCCGGCGAATCGCGCGACTTTACCGCCCTCTTCGACAAAGGCGTCGACATGGTCGCGCATTTCCCGCGTCCAGTACTCGTCGTGTCCGGCGAAGACGGCGCAGGCGTAGCCCTCCAACGGGTGCGGGTCGTGATGCAAATCGTCCTGGGTGAGGATATGCACCGTATAACCTTGCTGTTCGGCCCAGACCACAAAGGGTCTCTCGAAAGAAGCCCACCCCGCCAGCGCGTAGTACTTGGCGTAACCGTTAAGGCCAGCCCATTCGATGAACTCATAGCGCGCCGGCCCGGGCTTTCGGGGACGGGTCGCATTGACGCAACGTGGCGCATCGTCCGGCAGCCACACCTGCCCTCGTGCCCAGGGGCGCTGCGCCGACAGCAACGGTGAGCGTCCACGTGGCGTGCCGGGGTGGAGGCCAAAGTAATGATTGGCACCGCCCCAGTCGTTATAAGCGGTCCACGTTGATGTGGCCGCGACGAGTACCAAGGCATCGGCACGCTTGCGTAACGCCTTGACGATAAACAGATGATGCCCGAGGACACTGCCAGCGCCGTCCCGTACTTCCACTATGTAGCCACCCTGCTCGGCATCAACGGGGATTGGCCATTGCAGGAAGACTGGCCAGTGGCAGCCGTGCTCATAGGCACGTTCAGGCAGGGGATGGAATCGAGCATCAAGGCTGCCGGTGGTATGCAGCGTGCGGGCAATGGCGCCATCGCGATAGATCCTGAGGCTCACCTGCGGGCAGTTCGACGACAGATAAAGACAAACCGAATCACCCGGGCTATAGGCGCGGCGATCCGAATAACACCAGGCGGCCGCCGGGCCTGATTCTGACGGGACTTCAACCCAGGTCTCGCGTGCGGCCTGGCGTGGCCCGGAAGTCTGGCTGACGGTCACGTTGGCGCCGGGCCGTTCACCTCGTGCAGCGGGGTTTTTGAGGTCTGTGGAATTCATTGAGTCGTACTCCTTTATTCGGCTGACTCGGCGGATCGACCAGCCAAGGTATGTGCGCTGACTCGGGCGCCTGGCGCCTCGATGTGCGTAAGGTCGATGCCCGCCGTTTCGTCGATCAGAAACCCTGCCAAAACGGTGACTACGCCCAATCCGATCACATAGCTGACGTACAGATAGCCAAGGTCGGCGCCGCTAAGATAGTTGTGCAGGTAGGGAGCAGTGCCGCCAAAGATCGCCACTGACACCGACGAGACCAAGCCGACGCCTTGGGCCCGTGCCTGGGTGGGCACCTGCTCGGAGAGCACCGCGGGAAAAATCGCCGCCATCAACGACCAGGCGCCGAGCCCCAGCAGTTGGGCCAGAAACAGCGTATAGGGCTCAGTGGTCACCATTATCGAGAGGGGATAGGTCAGTACGATCACCCCCACGCCCCAGGCGATGACCATGGGCCGGCGCCCTACCCGATCGGACAACATCCCGCAGACCGGCAGCCAGCACACACAGAGGATCTGCGCGAGAAGACTGGCGATATAGGCACCCGTGGCGTCCATGCCTTGAGCAATCGCCGTCGCAGCGCCGAACGTGACCCAGGCGTAGTAAGTGACATTGGCGGCCGCAGCAAGCATGACGATGTTACGTGCAACACGTAGCATCTCCCCCGTGGACAGCTTGCGCGGCGGCCGCGCCTGCCCCTGCTGCGCTACAAACACATGAGACTCCTGCGCACCGCGACGCAAGAACAGCGCGTAAATACCGAGCACTCCACCGATAGCGAAGCCTATCCTCCAGCCGTAGTCACCCATGGCCTGCGCGCCCAGCAGCCAGGTGAGTGTCGCCGCCACGGCCGTCGCCGCCATCACCCCTAGCGTCACCCCCACATAAACCGAACTCGACCATAAGCCACGGTGTTTGCTGGGAGCGATCTCGGCGACATAGGTGTAGGAAACCCCTGTTTCGCCACCATGGGCGAGTCCCTGCATAAGCCGGAAAAACAGCAGCGCGACCGAGGCATACAGGCCGATGCTCTGGTAGTCAGGAATCAGCGCGATGCCCAGGCTGCTGATCGCAAGCAGCAGCATGGTGAGCACCATGATGGTCCGGCGCCCCAGCCGGTCGCTCAGTCGGCCAAACAACCATCCGCCGATAGGGCGTGCGACAAAGCCAACCGCAAACACCGCCAGGGTCGCGAGCATCGCCGAGCGTGCATCGGTCTTGTCAAACAGGTTGCTTGCCAGGTACACCGAAAAGGTTGCGTACAGGGTCCAGTCAAACCATTCGAGCGCATTGCCGATACCTGCCGCGCGCAACGATTTGAGGCGTCCTTGGTGAGACGTCGTATTGTTCATGGGTTAATTCCTGATTACCGATGGGATTGAAGCGATTTTGCAAGCCGGATCAAAGGTGCAGCGCGGGCTTGGGCTGGCGAGCGCCATGGGCAGAAGGGACGCGGACCCGCAACGCAATCAGCAGCGCGGCCAGCAGCATCAGTACGGCCGCTGCGACGAATACGCCTGCGCTGCCACCGACGCTGAACACTGCACCGCCAGCAGCGGCGCCTGTTGCGATGGCGGACTGCACAGAGGCCACCACCATGCCTCCGGCGCTTTCCGCCTGATCAGGTACCGCACTGGCAACCCAGTTCGACCACGCCACCGGCACCCCACCAAAGGCCAAGCCCCAGATCGCCAGAAGTACCGCCTGCCCGGGCAACGACGCTGGCAACAGCACCAACGCCAGTGCTGCAACGCCGACCAGCGCGGGCATCAACACCAGAGTGGCCAGCGGGTGCTGCTCCAGCAGCCTCCCGGCCAACAGCGTGCCGACGAAGTTGGCCACACCGAACCCCAGCAACATCAGTGAGAGTTCTTGCGGGCCAATGCCGGTCGTCCCTTCAAGAAATGGCCGAACATAGGTGAACATCGCGAAGTGCCCGCTGTGCACCAGCACACAACCGAACATCCCGATGGCAATGCCTGGGCGCCGCAACACTTCTAAAACAGTGCGCAGCCTTGCCGGGCGACGCGGCGCGAGACGCGGCAGAGTGAACGACTGAAAAGCCAGGGTGACCATGCCTACCGCCGCCGCTGCAAAAAACGCGCTGCGCCAGCCATACAGCCCGCCCAGATAGCTGCCCAGCGGCACTGCAACGACCGTCCCGATGGCAATGCCGCTGAAAATAATCGATAGCGCCCGGGGCAATAGAGCGCTCGGCACCAACCGCATCGCTACCGCCGCGGCCATGCTCCAGAACCCGCCAAGGGCAATGCCCAGCAAGATGCGCATCAACAACAGCACCGCGAAGCTGGACGAAACGGCGACCAACACATTGGATGCGACCATCAACGTGGAAAACCCCAGCAGCACCCAGCGCCGGTCGATGCCACGGGTCAGGCCTGGCACCAACAAGCCGGCGAACAGCGCTACGACGGCTGTCACCGTTACCGCCTGGCCAGCCAGCGCTTCGGATACGCCCAGGTCAGTCGCCATTAGCGTCAACAAACTGGCCGGTAGGTACTCGGCGGTCAGTAACCCGAACACCCCCATTGCCAATGAGAACACGGCCATCCACGCGGGGGTCGCAGGTTCTACATCCAAGCCGACGCCAGGATGGCGGTCGGGTACGGCGTTACATACACAGTCAGTCATTGCACGGATCTCCCAATCTTCATTGCGAGCCGCAGTCTAGGCGCCGGGACCGGGATGATCTATGATCAAAAATCTCTACTTTTTGACTAAAACACCTGAACGATGCCTGTAGACCAGTTTGCTCTTTCCTCGGACCTCATCAACGAGCTGTTGCGCGGCATGCGCCTGCGCGGTGTCGAATATCGGCGTATCCAGGCCGGTCCTACCTTCGGTTTGGGCTTCACGGAAAAACCTGGGCATGCGTGGTTCCACTTCATAGCCGTCGGCAATGCGGTGCTGCGAATGGAGGATGGCACCACTTACGAGCTGTCTGCCGGCAACGCCGTGTTCATCTCCCATGGCGCGGCCCATCAACTGCTTTCACATCCGGACGCGCCTGTTCTGGACATCGACCGTCTAGATGGCGCCCCACTGGGCGATACGGTCAGCGCAGTGGCTACCGGAGCCGATGCCAGCCGCACGCCGAGCACAATTTTGTTCAGTGGTTGCATGGAGTTTGAACTGGGCAGTATCCATGGCCTTGGCAGGCTGATGCCGGGCCTGATGCTGATTGATGCCGGCGGCCAGCGTTACCCCGGCCTGGTGCCGATCCTGACCACCATGGAACGCGAGGTTAGCGCCGCACGTGTCGGCTTCGCCGGTATCCTCGCGCGTTTGGCCGACGTGGTGGCTGCCATGGTCGTTCGCGGCTGGGTGGAGTGCGCCTGCGGCAATGCCTCAGGCCTGGTCGCCGCGTTGCGCGATCCGCGCTTGGCCGGTGCTCTGCTTGCACTCCATCAGCAACCGGGCCGCGACTGGACCGTTGCGCAGTTGGCCGCGCACTGCAATACCTCACGCTCGGTCTTCGCGGACCGCTTCCAGGTGACGATCGGCATGGCCCCGCTGCGCTATGTCACCGAACTGCGCATGCGGCTTGCGAGCCAGTGGCTGACCCTCGAAAGGCTACCGATTGAAGAGGTGGCGCAGCGTTTGGGCTATACATCGCAGGCCGCTTTCAGTCGTGCATTCAAGCGTATTACGGGTAAGACACCTGGGTTAAGTCGCAAGGTGAGGCAGCCCGCTGTGACTTGAAACCCAGCGCAAGCGGTCGATGGTCCATGCCCCGGACTCATTTACCGCCCGTCACGTCGAGGAATGTACCGGTAACGAATGATGCCTCCGCGCTCGCCAGCCACAGAATCGCACGTGCCACTTCCTCCGGCTGACCACCTCGCCCCATGGGGATCGAATCCTTGACACGATCGACCCGCCCCGGCTCACCGCCACTGGCATGCATATCGGTATAGATATGTCCGGGGCGAATACAGTTGACGCGTATGCCTTCTCGAGCCACTTCCTTTGCAAAGCCAATGGTGAACGTCTCCAACGCCCCCTTTGACGCCGCATAGTCGACGTACTCATTGGGACTGCCAAGGCGCGCCGAGGCCGATGAGACATTGATCACCACGCCGCCCGGGCCGTTATGACGGTAAGCCATGCGCTTCACTGCCTGTTGGGCACAGAGAATTGGCCCAATGGCATTGACCGCAAAAATACGCTGCATCCGCTCGAAGCCGAGGTCTTCCAGGCGTGACTGAGGCGCCAGCATCCCGGCATTATTGACCAGCACGTCGATGCGTCCGAACGTGCGGTCGATGGCTGCGAACAAATCGGCCACTTGTTGCGGATCCGCACTGTCGGCCCGCATCGCCAACGCCCGGCGCCCCAATGCTTCTACATCCGCAGCCACGGTCAGCGCTGCAGACTCGTTGGCCACGTAGCTAATGGCCACGTCATAACCTCTTGCGGCCGCCAGCCGGGCGGTGGCCGCCCCCACTCCACGACTTCCACCGGTGATTAGAATCAACGGTGCCTGCGAGACATTGACCATGAAATAAGCTCCTGAGCCGTTGGCTGTATCAGCCGATGATGAGGGTGCCGCTGGCAATGACTAAGCATGCCAGTATCCGGCGTGCGGTGAGCGTCTCGCCGAGGAACACATAGCCGATCAACGCCGCAAACAGCACGCTGGTTTCGCGCAATGCGGATACCGCGCCCAAGGGCGCTTCGTTCATGGCGTAGATGACCATTCCATACGCGAGCAAAGAGACTAGCCCGCCGACCAAAGCGGTGACTGTTCCGGGCCGCACGGAGAACAAGCTGCGGGCGTCACGCAGGCCGATATAAACCACTGGCATCAGTACGCCCCACAAGGCGCACATCCAAACCGTGTAAGCAAGCGGCGCACCGGAAAGCCTGGCACCGATGCCGTCGACCACGCTGTAGGCCGCGATAAAGCCGCCGGTTCCCAGCGCATAAGGTAGGCTGGGAACCGACAGACTGCGCCCTCTGAAGGCCAGCGAAATAATCCCGCCTGACACCAGCGCAATGCCGACCAACTCTCCCGGCGTGATGCTTTCTCCGGCGAAAACGGCTGCCCCCAAGGTAACCAGCACCGGTGACGACCCACGTGAAATCGGATAGACCTGCCCCAGGTCGCCGACTCGGTAACTGCGCACTAGAAACAGGTTGTAGCCCACATGCAGCAACCCCGAAAGCACCGCGTAGCCCCAGCTTTCAATCGCGGGGGGCATCATGAACACTGCGGCGACGACACTGGTGATCGCGATGGCAATGCACATTACCGTCATGGACCACAACCGATCGGCACCGCTACGCAGCAGCGCATTCCAGCTGGCATGCAGGAGCGCGGCGAAAAGAACGAGCAAGATGATATGAATAGGCATGCGCCACTGTAGGCAATGCGCCGCTGGGACTAAAGCGAAGTCTCCTCATCGCAGCATGAACGAATACTCATGACTTACTCATTCAGCTGTTGGACTTTCAGTGCCTCGCTGACCAACCATTGCCGAAAGCTGGCGATGTGCGGTTGCGATTCGATGCCCTTGGGGCAGACGAAGTAGTAAGCCAATGGCGAGGGAAACGGCACATCAAACAGCCGCACCAAACGGCCATCGCTCATTTCGTTCTCGACATGCCCGCTGCGCACCAATGCAACGCCCTGGCCGAGCAAGGCGGCCTCGACTGTCATGTTGGTGTCGCCAAATCTGACGCTTTCCTTGAGCGGCAAATAGGCCAGCCCGACGGCTTGAAACCATACTTCCCACTTAGGCACCATCTGCGCACCATCGCGCGTCAGCAGCGGGAAATTCAACAGTGCGGCGGGGCTCTGCGGAGTCCCGACGCGTCGCAACAGTTCAGGGCTGGCCACAGGAAAAACCTGCTCCCCAAACAGGAACTCAGAATACAGACCAGGGTAATTACCCTTGCCGAGCCTGATCGCAACATCAGCCTGGCCGTGAGAGAAGTGGATTATCTTATCCGTGGTGTCCAGCGAGACCAACAGCTCGGGGTGCAGGCGAGAGAGACGCGGCAAGCGTGGCAGCAGCCATTTGAGCGCGAAGGAATAGGTGGTGCTGACGCTGAGTCGAACCCGGTCTTTTTGCTCGCGCAAATCACCCAGAGTCGCCTCCAGGCTGATGAAAAACTCGCGCACGATGGGCGCTAGCGCAGCCCCCGCTGCCGTGAGGCGTAACGCCTTGCTACGCTCAAACAACTGCACACCCCAAAGCGCCTCAAGATGCTTGACCTGGTGGCTGACCGCACTTTGAGTCACATGTAGCTCCTCTGCGGCCGACGTAAACGTCAAGTGACGGGTGGCAGCTTCGAATGCGCGCAAGGTCGCGGTGGGCGGCAGGTCTCTCATAGTGGCGGTATCCAGCGGCTTATCAGAAAGGGGCATGCATGAGCGCTAGCTCATGATAGAGCTAGACTCGCTCCAGCCTCTAGTAACAACCTCATGAGCCCAAAAACAAACACTACAAGGTACAGCCGACTCAGCGTTAACCGTCGAGCCGGCCTTCCCTCCTACAGCAACACGGTAGACAACATACCCAGCGCCCCCAGGCAAAACCCTATCAGCGCGCCGCGCCCTGGGGCTTCTTGGAACAAGCCCCAGACCACGAGCGGCTCAAGCAGCAGCAGTGAAGTGACGGAAACGACGGTGACAATCCATATGTCCCCCACCGCCACATACCCGAGCCAATAAGCGCCCAAGAGGCAAAGCCCTGCGAAGCACATCAGCAGTACGGGGATGACGAATGACGTCCATGCGCTGCCATCATTCGCTTGTGCAAGCCGGGCGGTTGCGACCTCGCTGTAGATCGCACAAAACTCACCCAGCACCATCAGGACTAGAGCAAAAACTCCGAGTAGTTCTTTGGACATATCAAAAATTCCTTCGTATTCAGGGACAGGTTTTTCAGCTCCCAGCCCGTGATGGCGCTGCTGGCGGAGCCGGCGCTGTGATACGAAGTCGTCTTGAATAGCCCTGAATTGTCGAAGTACTTGTCCATGCCAATCTCCTTAGGCGTTTGGCGGCCGTTTGCCGCCGTGGTGGAGACTGGCATGAACGCCTGAATCACGTAAACAACCTAGCCCATTTTCCTTCGGCTAATGCGAGTCGACCTCTGCTATTGCGTGGCCAACTGCACCGTCATAACGCACAGCAAACTCCACAGGCAAACGCTTTGGCTTGCCCGTGGAGAGTTCGACACAGGCAAATGTAGTGATCGCGCGTAACAACACGCGCGCGTCTGCCTCACGCACCACCTGAAAGTGCCGAACCAACTTGATCCGTTGCACGCTGACGATCCAGGTGGCTATCAGCAAGCGTTCGCCCAGGTAGGCGCTCGCCAGGTAATCGACCTCATTGCGCAGCACCGCCAGGCCGCGGTCTGATCGACGGTAGTCGGCAAACGTGATGCCCAGGTCCCAGGAATGCGACCAGGCACAACGCTCCAGCCACTTGACGTACACCGAGTGATTGACGTGCCCCAACTCATCGATGTCGCCCTCGCCGACATCGAGTTCGAGTATGAACGGGGCCGGCAAATCCCAGGGGTTTACCACTTCTCGATCCACGGGCGCAGGTCGAGTTCGAAGGTCCAGGCATCGCGTGGTTGCGTGTGCAGGTACCAGTAGTTGTCAGCGATGTGTGCCGGGTTGAGGATGCCGTCCTGATCCTTGAGCGCGTAGCGTTCGGGGAATTGGGTGCGGATGAAGTCGGTGTCAATCGCACCGTCGACCACCACATGTGCGACATGAATGTTCTGCGGCGCCAGCTCTCGCGAAGCACTTTGCGCCAAGGCGCGCAGCGCGTGTTTGGCGCCGGCGAAGGCCGAGAAATTAGCGGCGCCACGCAACGCAGCGGTGGCACCGGTGAACAGGATGGTACCGCGCTGGCGGGTCACCATGCGCTTGGCCACCTCGCGGGTATTGAGAAACGCCGAGAAGCAGGCCATTTCCCAAATCTTGAAATATTTGCGCGCCGTCTCGTCCAGGATGCTGCAGGGCACATTGGCGCCAATGTTGAACACCAGCACCTCGATCGGTCCAATTTGCGCTTCGATTTGTTCAACCAGCGCGATCACTGCTTCTTCCTTGCGCGCATCGGATGCAAAGCCATGAGCCACACCACCCTGCTCGCGAATGCTGTCGACCAGCGGTTGCAGCTTGTCGGCGTCGCGGCGTGTGACACAGGCGATATAGCCTTCTGCGGCGAATTTCTTGGCGATGGCACCGCCGGTGGAATCACCCGCGCCGATGATCAACGCGACCTTGTTTTCGGTTGGATTGGACATTGCAGCTCCTTTGGTGAACGATCGTTTTTTTATAAAACATACGCTCACCCCCAACGCCGGTCAAGGCGCCCGTTGCACGCTTATTTATTGGTCGTCGGGCGTGTGCAGATGGTGTTTTTCGATGACGCGCAGGTTGGCTTGGAGGATTTCCTCGCGGGTTTCTTCGCTCTCAACCATGCGTGCCAACGCCAGCGCGCCAATGCATTGCGCGATAACTGCCCATGCAGCGTCACCGTCGGAAGTGCGCGCGCTCCAGGCCTTTTGAATGCCCGTCACAGCAGCCTCTACCTCCGAACGCACTTCGGGGCCCGACCGGGCAATTTCCGGGCCCAGCGTCGGCAGCACGCAGCCGTCGTCAGGGTGCAAGGCGTGGGACACGCTCAGGTATTTGCGCAGCCACTTGATGACGTGATCGTCGGAAGAGTTTTCATCGCCGGCCAGCATCTCCCGACTGTTTTGCACTTCCTCTTCGATCACCGCCTGGAACAACGCCTGCTTGGACGGGAAGTGGTTGTAGAACGCCCCACCCGTCATGCCCACCGCCGACATCAATGTGTCGACGCTGGTGACGCTGAAGCCACCCTTTTTGGTGATCGCCCGGCTGCTGTTGAGCAGCTTGAGACGTGTCTCGTCTTTGTGTGTTTTTGAATAGCGCATGAGCCCGGACCGGCGGTTTGACAGAGCTGAAACAGTAGCATAACGTTCGTTTAGTAAACGATGGTTTTTCTATGAGCGAGGGGTTTGCATGAAGGTTGAATTTTTCTTCGATGTGGGCAGTCCGGCGTCCTATCTGGCGTGGACGCAGTTGCCAAAAATCTGCGCGGCAAAAGGAGCCGAATTGGTTTTCCGGCCGATGCTACTGGGCGCTATCTTCCAGGCAACTGGCAACGCATCCCCCGCCGCCGTGCCGGTCAAGGGGCGCCATTCGGGTATCGACCTGGGGCGCTTCGCCAAGCGCTACGGCGTGCCGTTGGTGATGAACCCACACTTCCCTGTCAACACCTTGCAGCTGATGCGGGCGGTGACCGGCGTGCAGATGCACCAACCTGAACGGTTCGAGCATTTACTGAAAACGCTGTTTGACGCGCTGTGGATTGACGCCTTGAACCTCAACGAACCTGCCTTGATTGGCCGTACGTTGATACGCGCAGGTTTTTCCATCGACGAAATCCTGGCATTGGCCAATAGCCCGGACGTCAAGGCACAACTGCGAAGCACCACCGACGAAGCGCTGGAACGCGGCGTATTTGGTGCGCCGACCTGCTTCGTGGGCGACCAGATGTTCTTTGGCCAGGACCGCCTGGATTTTGTGGAGGAAGCGCTCGCCTGAAGCCGCACACACCTCTTCTCACCTGCCAATAAATACAATGACAACAGGAGTGAATCATGGACCCGCACGCCAGGCATCCGGCCTACCCCGCCAGCTTTCCCGATACGCTTGAACTGGGTGAGCACGACACACTGATCACCACCCTTGAGCAATCCTTCGCTCGCTACCCACAAAGAATCGCCGCCACCTGCCTTGACGAAACACTGAGCTATGCACAACTGGCCCGGCACTCAAACAACTTCGCCGTTTACCTGCATCAAAGCGGGTTGCAACGCGGTGATCGCGTCGCGCTGATGATGCCCAACAGCCTGCCCTACCTGATCGCGCTGGCCGGTGTGATTCAAGCCGGCATGGTGGTGGTCAACGTCAACCCGCTGTACACGCCCCGCGAACTTGCCCATCAACTGAAGGACTCGGGTGCCCGTAGCATCGTGATTGCCGAGCCGTTCTTGACCACGCTTGAGCAGGTGATCGAACACACTTCGGTCCAGCAGGTGCTGGCGACGCCCGTTCTTGGGCTGCTTGAGCAGGTCGATAGCGAGCACGCGTCGCCGTTCGCCAGGGCCCTCAGGGACCAGGTCACTGCGGTGCCGACAGAGGTGGCGCCTACCGATATTGCGTTCCTGCAATACACCGGTGGCACGACCGGCGTGTCCAAAGGCGCGGTGCTCACCCATCGCAGTGTCGGTGCCAGTTTGAAAATGATTCTGTTGTGGTTCACGCCCGCGAATATCGCCCATCCGATTGCAATCGTCTTGCCGTTGCCGCTTTATCACGTCTACCCGATGTCGGTCGCACTGATGTCCATTTCCCTGGGTGCCAACCTGCGGCTGGTGCCGAACCCACGGGACACGACCTCGGTCATCAATGAACTGAAACGCGCACCGTTCGACATGTTCATGGGCGTCAACACGCTGTTCAACAGCCTGGTGGAAGACCCTCAACTGCACACCGTGGATTTCAGCACAACCTACGCCGTGATCGGTGCCGGTGCGTCGGTGCAGCAACCGGTGGTGGAGCGCTGGATCGCCGCCGGTGGCGCGCCCATCACTGAAGCGTATGGGCTGACCGAAACGTCACCGTGCATGATGTTCAACCCACGCGGACGTAACGGCAGCATCGGCATTGCCATGCCCTCTACCGCGTTACGTGTGGTGGATGATCAAGGCCAAGCCGTAACCGCTTCGGCCTCGGGAGAGCTGCAGGTCAAAGGGCCGCAGGTGTTCGCAGGTTATTGGCAAAATGCGCAAGAAACGCGCGCAGCCTTCACCGATGACGGATGGTTCAAGACCGGCGATATCGTGACGGTGGCCGAGGATGGCTTCATGCATCTGGTTGACCGTAAAAAGGACATGATCCTGGTGTCGGGCTTCAACGTGTACCCCAAAGAGATCGAAGACGTGGTAGCCAGCCACCCGGGCATCCTCGAGTGCGCCTGTATCGGTGTGCCCGACGAGCGCTCGGGTGAGGTGCCCCACCTTTTCGCCGTGCCCCGCGCCCCTGGTGAGGCCGTGACGGTCGATGAGTTAAAGGCGCACTGCCGGTCCGGCCTGACCGCCTACAAGGTGCCGCGCTATATCACCTTCGTTGAGTCACTGCCCAAATCACTGGCCGGGAAGATATTGCGTAAGGACCTGCGCACCGCGCACTAAGCGTCACGGGCAAGGGCGTGCAGCCAACTGCACGCCCTCTAAAAAGGCTTACACCTTGCCCAAATAGTGCCCCAGGCGCAGTTCAAAATCCGCTCCGGCTTCAACCGCAACATTGCGTGCTTTCAGCCCACGCTCACGCACCTCAGGCCGTTGCACCGCCTTGAGGAATGACGTCTGGCTTTCCAGCAGCGCTTGCGGTTGCGCCAACGTCGTACGGTTGACCAACCGCTTGGCCTCGCCAATCGCAAACCGATCAAAGTTGGCGATCCGGTGTGCGAACTGGTCTACAAAAGCATCCAGTTCGGCGTCCGGCAAGGCACGGTTGATCCAGCCATAACGCTCAGCGGTCAGGGCATCAAAATCATCCGCGCCGATGATGATCTCCAGTGCTCTAGCCCGACCGGCAAGCGTCGGCAGTCGCTCGATGGCCCCGCCGCCTGGCAGCACGCCCGCAGCCACTTCCGGCTGACCAAAAAAAGCGCGCTCGACGCTCGCAAAGCGCAGGTCGCAGGCCAATGCAAACTCGCTACCCGCCCCTCTTGCCCTGCCGCGTACCGAGGCAATGCTGATCACCGATGACTGCTGCAGACGCGTGGTCAGGTCGATCCACGCAGGCAAACCGGTAGGGCCCGGTGCGATGGGCGTTTCGGCGGCCCTTGAAAGGTCGTAGCGGGCAAAATAGAAATCTGGATGCGCACTGTCAAACACCACTACCGCCAATTCAGGTGCTGCTTCTATGCGCCCGACAATGTCCTGCAACTCAAGAATGGTCTCGGGGTTAACCAAATTGATGGGCGGGTTGTTGAACGTTACACGCCAATAAGCGGCGGACTGTTCGGTAATCGTGAATTGCGTCAGCTCTGACATGTGTAGCCCCTACCTGATAGTGGTCGCTCAGCCCTGTGCGTCGCGTATTGCGATGTCCCATGCCCGCCGCTGCTTCACGCTCAAGCAGCTCGGATCGAGTTACATAGTGATCGCTATGAAACACTAGGCGCTTTACGAAACCACCGTCAAGGGAATTTAATAGCGGTCGCTATGAAACTTCGACGGGATCACACATGCGCAAAACCGGCCGCCCCCTCTCATTTGACCGAACCCAGGCGTTGGACCTGGCCATGGACGTGTTCTGGCGGCACGGGTATGACGCCACCTCGATCAGCGTACTCACGGGTGAAATGGGCATTACCGCGCCCAGCCTGTATGCGGCCTTTGGTGATAAGCACCACCTGTACCTTGAAGCACTTGACCGTTACATGCACCGCCCAGGCCTGGAACTGGAACCGCTGCTAGCACGCACCCCTACCGCCTACGACGCAGTGAACTACATGCTAATGGGTGCCGCCAAACAGCAAACGCGGCCTGATCGCCCCCTGGGTTGCATGTTGATGAGTGCGCGGGTCAACACCCCCGCCGAGTCGCCCCTGGACCAATGCATCATTGCGCTACGCAACAACGTCTTGGACCTGATCGAAAAACGTATTCGGCGGGGCATTGATGAAGGTGATGTGCCAAGTCATGCCAGCGCGAGCGAAATGGCCAGCTTCTATCTGATGGTGCTGCAAGGCATGTCGGTCCGGGCCCGCGACGGCGCAGGCGAACAGGAACTGCTTGCGCTGGCGCGGCATGCCCTCAGGTGTTGGCCACGGGAGTAAAGGCGCTAAAACAGCTCTTGCAACGTCTGCGGTACACCCTGGGAACTGTCGATTGAAGGGTCGGAGGGCGGAACATTGTCACTCCTGAAGACTTCCATTTCCGAGCGGCTCGCAGCCCTGGCGTCTTGCACTGCGATGCGCCGCCTCACGATCCCGTCAGGTTCGGGCTGGGAGTAGGCAGGTGTTCCGGCGAGTGCCGCTGTCATGTAGTCCATCCAGATCGGCAGTGCGATGGTAACGCCCCACTCCCGTCGTCCCAGGCTTTCGGGTTGGTCGAACCCGGCCCAGACACTGGTGACCAAACGACCGTTATAGCCGGTAAACCACGAGTCTTTAGCGTCGTTGGTGGTGCCGGTCTTGCCTGCGATGTCAGGGCGATGCATGGCAGCAGCGGCGCGGCCGGTGCCTCTTTTGACCACGTCTTGAAGCATGCTGGTCAGGAGGTAAGTGGTGCGACTATCGACCACCTGTTTCGCGACAACCTCGGGGGTCGGGTTTTGTTCGCTCGGGGCGGCGCTTGGGGTGGTTTTGAAGATGACCTGCCCCTTTCTGTCTTCGATTCGGTCAATGAAGTACGGCGTGATTTTGAAGCCGCCGTTAGCAAAGACACTCCAGCCCGCCACCACGTCCATGGGGGTCACCGAGGCAGTTCCCAACGCCAGTGAGAGGTTGCGCGGCAGGTCCTGTGGGTCAAAGCCAAAGCGCGTTATGTAGTCGACGGTTTTATCCACGCCCATCGCTTGCAATAGGCGGATCGACACCATGTTTCTTGAGCGATTGAGTGCCTCGCGCAAACGTATGGGGCCGAGAAAGGTGCGGTTTTCATTTTGCGGGCGCCATGTAGGCCCAGAGTAATCATCCCCCAGCACGATAGGTGCATCGTTGACGATGCTGGCCGGTGTATAGCCATTGTCGAGTGCAGCGCAGTAGATAAACGGCTTGAAGCTCGACCCGGGTTGGCGCTTGGCTTGTACCACGCGGTTGAAACTGCTCTGTTGAAAGTCGAAGCCACCTACCAGCGCTTGTATTGCCCCGTCTTCCGGATCTACGGAAACCAACGCGCCCTGGGCCTTGGGAACCTGGCTGAAACTCAGTTGATTGCCCTGCGCCTCCACACGAATAACGTCCCCGCGCTTGACCACATCCGACGGTCGCCCAGGCACGCGCCCAAGCGCATTGCTGCCAATAAACGGACGCGCCCATTGCATGCTCGCCCAAGCTACCGATTGCTCCTGCCCGGCCTGGTCGACGACGCTGATGGATTGGTCAGATACCCCGGTAACAGCGACGGCTTTCAAGCCGCCAAGCGAAGGGTAATGGTTGAGTTGTTCAAACCACGGGGCGTTCGCCGTGATCGTGATATGCCCTTCAGGCCCGCGATAACCATGCCTTTTGTCATAGGATTTCAAGCCTTTTTGAAGTGAGGCATTACCCGCCGTCTGCAATGAACTCGAGACCGTCGTAACCACACTCAAGCCCTGCGTGTAGGCGTCCTCGCCCAACCTGCGGACGATTTGCGCCCTGGCCATTTCAGCAATATAAGGTGCTTCGACCTCGGGCTCCGGCGCGTGGTAGCGGGCGTCAACGTCCTCGTTAAGCGCCGCTTGGTAGTCAGCGGCGTCAATGCTGCCCAACTCATGCATGCGGCCAAGAATCCAGTCGCGACGCTGTTTGGCCCTGGCAGGATTATTGATCGGGTTATAGCGCGATGGCGCCTTCGGCAGTCCGGCAATCATTGCTACCTGGGCCAACGTCAACTGCGAAACCGGCTTGCCGTAATACACCTTGGCCGCCGCGACGATTCCGTAGGCGCGTTTGCCCAGATAAATTTTGTTGACGTACAGGTTGAAAATTTCGTCCTTGCTCAAGCTTCTCTCTATCTGCAATGCCAAGAGAATCTCGGTCAACTTGCGCGAGAAGGTCTGTTCGCGGCTCAGGAAAAAGTTCTTCGCCACCTGCATGGTAATGGTGCTTCCCCCAGATCGAACGTGACCGCTCTTGAGCAGTTGAACCGCCGCCCGCAACAAGCCGGCGGGGTCAACACCGGCATGGTGATAGAAGTTGCCGTCTTCGGCGGCCAGGAAAGCCGATCGGAAGTTGGGCGGAATATCTGGGCTGGCGATGGGGATCCGTCGCACTTCACCAAATTCGGCGATCAATTTCCCGTCCCTGGTCAATATTTGCAGCGGCTCCTGGAGATGAACGTCTTTCAGGGTTTCCACGTCCGGTAGTTGCGGCAGCAGATACAGGTACGAACCGCTTGCCGCGAGCAGCATCACGCTCAACAACGCGAGAACGCCCCACCCCAGGTATTTAATGACTCGCACCCGTTATTTCCTCAGTGACAGACTTGAATGTGAAAGTGAACCTTGCAGGTGGCCGCTCATGTCGCGCTGGTACTTGCCTTGTTCGAGCGCGCCCCAACGGCAGCCGGCTCGGCAAACTGCGGCTTCAAACGCCCGCTGGCGTCCAGCAGCCAGGCATCCATGACTTTCCTTACAACCGGGCCGGCGACCCGAGCACCGGCCTCACCGTTCTCGATCATTACCGCGACCACGATGGCCGGGCGCTGGGCAGGCGCAAAGCCAACAAACAGGGCATTGTCACGATGCCGCTCGCGGGTCTGATTGCGGTTGTAGCGTTCGCCTTGCTTGATCGCGACCACTTGGGCGGTGCCGCTTTTTCCCGCGATCCGGTATTGCGCGCCTCTGGCAGCGCCTCGGCCAACGCCACGGGGGTTGTGCATCACCCGTTGCATGCCATCGCTGACTTGATCCCAAATGCGCGGGTCGCCCAGAACGATGTTGGGCATAGGGCTGGAATCTATTGGCGGTCTGCCGCCAACCGACAACGCGAGGTGCGGCCGTTGCCACACCCCTCGATTGGCGATGAGGCTGGTGGCCTGGGCCAACTGCAACGGGGTGACCTGCATATAGCCTTGGCCGATGCCCAGGATCAGAGTTTCGCCGGGGTACCACTGTTGGCGACGGGTAGAACGCTTCCACTCTGGGGACGGCATCAACCCCGCAGACTCCTCGAACATATCCATCGAGACCTTCTGCCCCAGGCCAAATTCGCTGAGGTAACTGTGTAGCCTCCTGACACCCAGCTTGTGGGCCAGGTCATAGAAGTACGTGTCATTGGAACGCATGATCGCGTCGTACATGTCCACCCAACCGTCCCCTGCGCGGTTCCAGTTACGGTATTTATGCTTGTAGTTCGGCAGCTCGTAATACCCCCGGTCGAACACCCGGCTGGTCGGGGTTGTGACGCCACTGTCCAACCCAGCCACCACCACCATCGGTTTGATGGTCGAGCCCGGTGGATAGAGCCCGCGCAGCACCCGGTTGAACAGCGGCATATCGGCGGAGTCCCGCAACGCGGCGTAACGGTGGGTGGAGATACCTTTGACGAAGGGATTGGGATCGAAACTGGGCCGGCTGACCATTGCCAGCACCTCACCGGTAGCAGGCTCCAACGCGACCACCGCACCGCGCCGGTCACCCAGGGCCTCCTCGGCTGCACGTTGCAGTTGCGCGTCGAGGGTCAGCACGATGTCCTCCCCATCGACCGGATTGTGGCGGCGCAGCACGCGCATCACCCTGCCCTGTGCATTGGTCTCGACTTCTTCAAAGCCCATCTGGCCATGCAACGCGGTTTCATAAAAACGCTCGATGCCGGTCTTGCCGATCAGCTGGCTTCTGAGGTATTTGGCCGGATCAAGGCTGCGGTACTCCTTCTCGTTAATCCGCCCCACATAACCGACCGAGTGGGCAAAGTGCTCCCCAAGTGGGTATTCCCTCAGGAACTGCGGTTGAACCTCAACACCCGGCAACAGGAACTGGTTCACGGCCACTAAGGCGATCTGCTTTTCGCTGAGGTCCAGCATCAGCGTAACGGGTTCGAAGGCCCTTCTTGCATGGCGCAGGTCTTTCTCGATGCGGCTCTTTTCAGCGGGCGTCAGGTCCAGGATCCTGGCCAGGTTATCGACTACCGCGTCTGTATCGCCGGCCAGTTCACGGCTCAAGGTCAGGTTGAAGACCGGCGTATTCTTAGCCAGCACTGCTTTATTGCGATCATAAATAACACCGCGCGCTGGAACGATCGGCCGCAAATGAACCCTGTTCTTCTCCGCCACCGAAACCTGGTAATCATGTTGTGTCACCTGTAGTGCATACAGTCGGATAACTAACGCCAGGGAGAGCACCATGACCAGTACTGCACTTGCGATTATCCTCCCGTTTATGACGTCAGCTTCTTTCTGCTGGTCATTCAGGTTAATCAAGTCCGTCATTACTCACTCTTAGTGTCTATAAATAGCGGGCGAACTCAGAGAGCGTCCGGCACTACATGATTCAATCGCAGGGTCTGGGACATAACGCGACTGAATAATGGTGCGGCTACCAACCCACCAAAGAATCCATGTTTCGTTGGGTTATCAATGACGACTACCACGACATACCGGGGATTGGCTGCAGGCGCGAAGCCGGCGAATATGGCGCGGTAGGATTTAGTCAAATAGCCCTTTTCACCGGCACCGGTTTTCCTTGCTGTTCCGCTCTTGCCGCCCACATGAAAACCGGGCACTTGGGCACGGTATATTCCTCTGGGCCCTTCAACTACTTGCACCAGCATCTTTCTCACGGCATTGGCAACACTCGCAGGGATAACTTGATTACCCTTGGGTACTTCAGCAATGCGTAACAGCGACGTAGGAACACTGACACCGCCGTTAACTAACGTGGCATAAGCCTTGGCCAATTGCACCGACGTCACCGACACGCCATAGCCATAGGACAGCGTCGCGGTTTCGGTGGGCCGCCACTCACGTCGCACAGGCAAAAACCCGCTCTGCTCACCGGGAAAACCGATACCCGTCTCCTGGCCCAGACCGACCCGGTGCAACACGTCGTAAATGCGTTCTGCGCCAATATCAAACGCGACTTTGCTGATGGCCACGTTGCTCGAGCGCACCAGGATGCCGGTCATGTCCAACGTCTCGCCCGCGGTCCTGGAAGCATCACGAATGGTGTACCAGCCAATCTTAAGTGTGCCGGTTTCCACGTGGACCGTATCCGCAGATTTCCAGCGCCCGCTTTCCAATGCCGCCGCCACCGAGAACGGCTTCATCGTTGACGCCGGTTCAAACACATCGACCAGCGCGCGGTTGCGCATCATGGACGGCGTCAGCCGGGAGCGATTATTGGGGTTGTATGAAGGCTGATTGGCAAGCGCCAGGATTTCACCGGTTTTGACATCCATGATGACGACGCTTCCGGCCTGCGCGCCATTGTGCTCAAGGCCTTTGAGCAGTTCCCGGTTAGCGACGTATTGCAGACGTAAATCCAACGACAACTGCAGCGTTTGGCCGGGCTTGGCCGGCTGTCCGCCTCCCAAGTCCTGGATCAGATGACCTCGGCGGTCCTTGAGCACCCGTTGCTTGCCATCACGACCGGCAAGCACAGGCTCATACTCCAACTCCACGCCTTCACTGCCTCGATTGTCGATATCGGTAAAGCCGGTGACATGCGCGACAACTGAGCCCGCGGGGTAAAACCTGCGGGACTCCTGCAGCGTATAAACACCCGTGGCCTTGAGCGAGCGCAGGTTCTGCATTATCCCGTCCGCGGCTTGCGGTGGAATGCGTCGGAGCAGGTAGACAAATTCCTTGTTTCGATTACGCAGAACGATCGAACTCAACTCGGCCTCAGGCATACCCAGCGCGTTCGCCAACGTTGCCCAACGGTCTTTTTCCTGCAGCAACTCCTTGGGGTTTATCCAGATCGTCGTCACCGGCGTGCTCACGGATAACGGCTGTCCATTACGGTCCGTGATCAAGCCTCGGTACGCCGGTAACGTCATATATCGCACGCTGCGAGCATCGCCTTGGCGTATCAAAAATGCCTTGTCGGCAACTTGCAGCTGGATAATTCGGACGCACACAATAACCGCCATGGTTATCACAAAAATAACCGCCAGGCTGAATCGACATGGACAGCGCGGCGATGTTGCCTTGGTCAAAGCCATAACATTTAAATCGTTTCCTAATCGGTAATATCGGGCACCTACTTAGACAACCATGCAGGCGAATGTATATTCAACTTCTCTAACGTCTCAGGATTAATACCGCCGGTTAATGGCAGTTCACAATCCATCTGAAAGAGGAATATCGCTTCTGCAGTTTGCTCGCCTGCGACACCGTCCAGCGCACCTTGATAATAGTTGCGCACCGCCAACTCACGCTGCAGCGCACCGACTACTTCTTCGGCTACGGGCGCACGGGTGTCTTTTAATACGTAACGGTTATCGGCTGCGCCGCATCCCCGTAGTGCCAACACACAGCCAGAGAGCAAGACAAAGCCAAGACTCGGATAATGGCGCATCATCGTTATGCCTCAGGCCTTAATGCCTTTTATCGACCCCTCGCACTAACACATACTTTCCAACGACAAAGTATTTGCCCATCAGTTATTCGCGATGAACTACAAATCGTTTGGTAGGCCATTTTTACGGCTGCTAGAATATAGATCAACACGCAATCCAGGCTATCTGATATGAATCACATTGATATCGAAACGGTCGACCTCAATCTATTGAGAGTCTTCGTTGCCCTGATCGAAGAAGGCGGTGCCAGCCGTGCGGCTATCAGGCTCGGTGTCACCCAGCCGGCCGTCAGTGCCTCACTCGCTCGCTTGAGGGACATCTACGCAGACCCGCTGTTTGAGCGAACCGGCCGCGGCCTGCGGCCAACCATGCGCGCGAACGAGCTGTACCCGTTGATAGAAGAGGCAATCAACCGCTGCAGATTGGCGCTGGCCTTATCATCCGGTGGCCAGCAAGTGAAGGGCCGCACCATCACCATCGGGCTGTCGGATGACAGCGAAATAGCACTGGGGCAGCAGATTCTTTCGGTCGTGGAAGAACGCCTGCCGGGGCTGCGTATCATTTTCCGGCAAACCCACAGCG
This sequence comes from Pseudomonas cremoris, assembly GCF_014230465.1. The sequence goes on along the minus strand of NZ_JAAXCY010000016.1, from coordinate 113,630 downwards.
GCGTCGTACAAGACATGCTCATGGGGCAGAAAATAGACATCGCGATTTCGGCGGGCGGCCTGTCGTCGCAACTGATCACCAGGATCCGCCTCGGCAGGGGCAACTACCTGTGTGTTGCAGATGCCGACAACCCCATTCCGCAAACAGCGCAGGATTACGCGCAACGTCCGCACCTGCTGGTGTCTTCTGGCGGTTATATAGGCATCGTCGACGAAGGCCTGAACAGTGTCGGCCTGACCCGCACGGTCAAGGCCTCGACCTCACACTTCGCCGCAGTACCGTTTTTGCTGATCGGCTCAACGCTGATCACAACCGTGCCCACCCATGCCGCACGCGCGATGGAAAAAATCACCACGCTGCGGATTTTCCCCTGCCCGGTGCCTATGCCGTCCTACGAACTTGAACTGGGCATGCGCGTCGGCAGCAAACACGACAGCACGCTGCAGGTGGTCAAGTCACTGCTGTTGGAGTCGATCAAACAGCACTTCTTCCTGCAATGAGCGGCCCCTACAGGACGATAGATGTCCCTGGATAGAACACCGTGTTGAGCACAAACAACAGCATCCAAAACCCGATCTCCAAGGTTTCCGAAATCGGCTGGATGCGCTTCAGCGCGCCATACACATGCACGACAAACATCAGCGAAAACACCACAAACAGCAGATCGAACGCGTAACTGAAGCTGGTGCCAGTGGTGGCTGAGCGCAACATCGCCACTTCTATCACCAGGATGAACGCCCCCAGGCACCGGCCAAAATAAATCGCCAGATGCTGATGCTCGGGAATCGTCCAGCCCATGAGGCGCGCCCAGGTGATGGGGGCAACAAAGATCGGCAAGGCAAAAAACAACGTGGTGGTGAGCATCAGCACCGTGATGTAGTACTGGCTGTAGTGGGCGTAGTAACCGAGCATGGCGAGCGTCCTTGTTTGTGAGGGAGCGCTATGCAGAATTGCAGCCGCGCCCGCCGCCGTCCAACGCAACGAGGCCCTACACGACCAAAGAGAAAGGGCTTGGGCACCTGGGATTAATACGGAAGTGGCACGCACATTAAATAAAAATAGATGATCTTAAGCACCTATAAGATAACAATTTATAATAATTAGCTTATTCCAAAAAAGACTTTCACTCAGGTTTTTTATAGGAATATCTTCACATCACAGACCGACCCCTTACCTGGTGGAGGACGCACATCCGACCACCAGCCGCCTGATCCAGGCTTAAGGGATCCTTCTCGATATGCCCGACACCACCTACCCCTTCACCAGGTTTCACCTGTCATTCTTGACCAGCTCCCTGCTGCTAGCCGTAACGCCCTCCTTTGCCGATGCAGCAACCGAAGACGCCAAACTCGACACTGTCACCGTGATCTCCACCGGCCTGCGTGGCCAGGAGCGCACAGTGGCGGACAGCCCGGCACCAATTGACGTGATCAACAGTGACCAGTTGCTCAAGACTGGCCGCGCCGAGCTCTCGGAGGCGATTGCCAAGCTGCTGCCGTCGTTCAACTTCGGCACCAATATCGCCGGCTACAACTCGGTGACGCGCCCGTTGAGCAACCGCAGCCTGGGCCCCGCGTATACGCTGGTGCTGGTCAACGGCAAGCGTCGCCACAACGGCGCCACCGGCCAGCGCGGCTCCATCGACAACAGCGGTGCAAACGCGGTGGACATCGACCTGATCCCGGTCAGCGCCGTGGACCATATCGAAGTGCTCAAAGACAGCGCTGCCGCACAGTACGGTTCTGATGCGGTGGCCGGTGTGATCAACATCATCCTCAAGAACACCAAGAGCGGCGGCCACCTGGAAACCAGCTACGGCCAGCTGTATTCCGGCCAGGGCGAAACCATCAAGGTGGCCGGTGACCAGGGATTCGAGCTTGGCCAGGGCGGCTTCTTTCACCTCTCCGCCGATGCGCGCAAGCGTGGCAGCGCGTCGTGGAACGACAAGGCCGACAGCAGCGTGAGAGCCTTCAATGACCCGGCAAAGGAAGCGGCCTGGGACCGCGTGGCAATCAAGAACGGCGACCCCGACCTCAAGGCCTTCAACCTGGCCTACAACGCCGAGCTACCGCTGCAAGACCTGACGCTGTACTCGTTCTCCACCTACGGCGAGCGCGATGCCGAAGCCGCCAACTACTTCCGCCTGCCCACCGGCACGGCGGCGGTGCCCGAGGTATTCCCCGACGGTTACTTCCCGCTGAACAACATCAAGGACCGCGACTACCAATTGCTATTCGGCGGAAAGGGCCAGGTCGCCGACTGGAACTGGGACCTGAGCACCACCTACGGGCGCAACAATGTGCACCACTCCAGCGACTTGAACATCAACCCGTCCCTGGGCACTGCGTCACCGACCAAATTCGACAACCTGGCAACCTTTCGCTTTGAGCAATGGGTGAACAACCTCGACTTCACCCGCCGCTACGACAGCCTGTTCAACCTGACGTCGCCGGTGCAGGTGTCGGCCGGGCTGGAACATCGCTGGGAGCATTTCAGCACCTTCGCCGGTGACCGCGAGGCGTATATCACCGGCACTTACCCAGCGGCTTCGGGCGCGCAAGCGGCGGTGACGATTCGCCCGGAAGACGAGGTGAGCCTGATCCGCAATAACTACGCGGGCTACCTGGACCTGGGCTTTGACCTGACCGAGCGCTGGTTTCTCGACCTCGCCGGCCGCATCGAGCATTACGACGATGACTCGGGCAACACCTTTGGCCTGAAAGTGAACTCGCGTTATGAGCTGACCGACACCGTGGCCGTGCGCGGCACCGTGGGCACCGGTTTCCGTGCGCCATCGCTGACCCAGATCGGCTACACCGTGGCCGACAACCGCGTGGCAATCGACGCCAACGGCAACGTGGTTCCGGCAGTGACGCGCCTGACCCCATCCGGCAGCAACCTGGCCAAGGCCCTCGGCGGCGATGACCTCAAGCCGGAAAAATCGCGCAACCTCGGCCTGGGCCTCACCTGGCAACCCGCGCCGCGTACCAGCATCACCGCCGACGCGTACCTGATCGACATCGACGACCGAATCGCGCTCACCAGCAATATCTATGACCGTGGCAACGGCGCCATCAACTCGATCCTCACCGCGCAAGGCGTGCCTTCGGGCACCTGGGTCAACTACTACACCAACGCCTTCGACACCCGCACCAAAGGCCTGGACGTGGTCGCCGACCACACCACGCCGCTGGACGCCTGGGGCGATGTGCGCTGGAGCCTGGGTTTCAACTGGAACAAAACGACCATCGAAGGTAGCCGCGATACCCCGGCAGCATTGGCTAACTCAGGTGTGACCCTGGTAGGCCGCGACCGCGAAGGCGACCTCACCGATGCCTCGCCCAAGACCAAATGGATTTTGGGGGCCAACTGGAAGGTCTCGGACCTGGCAGTGAACCTGCAAACCGCACGCTACGGCTCGGTCAAGACCCTCGCGGTCAACCCCAGCGGCGACCGCAGCTTTGGCGCCAAATGGATCACCGACCTCGACGTCAGCTACACCTTCGTCGACAGCCTGACGGTGAGCATCGGCGGCACCAACATCTTCGACGTGCGCCCCGACAAGCACGCCGTCTACAGCAACCTGGGCCTGGCGGCCTACGGCAACCCGCCGTTCTACCCCGGCGGCGGCTACTGGTACACCAAGCTGGCCTACGACTTCTGATCCCAACCTCCCACGCACCCGAATCGCCATACGAGGGCAAACCATTGAATACCTCCAACTTGATGAGCCGTCTGCTGGCCCCTTGTGCCCTGGCCTTGAGCCTGGCCGCGTGTTCTCCGGGTAACGACACCCAGGCGAACAAGACCTTGAACATCGCGTTCTTCGGCGACAACACCATCCTGGTCAGCATCGACCCCTTCCAGGTCTATTGGCTGGAACACCGCGTGCTGCTGCGCAACGTCGCCGAATCCCTGACCGACCAAGACCCGGACACCGGCAAGATCATTCCCTGGCTGGCCAAAAGCTGGGAAGTGAGTGACGACGCACTTAGCTACACCTTTCACCTGCGTGAGGACGTGACGTTCAGCAATGGCGAGCGTTTCGATGCCAAGGCAGTAAAAACCGCGTTCGACAGTGACAAGGCCCTGGCCACCGAGTTGCCGGCGACCTTTGGTGCGACTTACCTGGCGGGCTATGACCACGCCGAAGTGGTCGACGACTTCACCGTCAAGCTGGTGCTCAACAAACCTAACGCCGGCTTCCTGCAAGCCACTTCCACGACCAACTTGTCGATCCTTGCACCGGCGTCCTACGCCCTCACCGTCAAGGAGCGTTCGCTGGGCAAGATCATCGGTACCGGCCCGTTCGTACTGGAGAGCTACACCCCGGAAGTCGGTGCGCACCTGACCAAGCGCAAAGGCTACGCCTGGGCGTCGGCGAATATGAAAAACCAGGGCGAAGCGCACCTGGATGCCGTAGACGTCACCTACATCCCCGAAGAGAGCGTGCGCAACGGCCTGTTCCTGCAAGGCAAGGCCGACATCCTGTGGCCACGCAACCCGTTCTCGGAAGTCGACTTGAAACTGTTCCAGTCCAAGGGCGCAACCATTCAGAGCCGCTCGCTGCCGGGCCCATCGCTGAACCTGTTCCCCAATACGCGTGGTGAGCGCGTGCTTGCCGACCAGAACGTGCGCTTGGCCGTGCAGAAATCCATCGACCGCAAGAGCTACGCCAGCACCGTGTACAACGCCGAGTTCCCGGTGGTGCAAGGTGTGTTCGATGTGACCACGCCCTACTTCAAAAGCCAGGCGGACAAGCTTGCCTACGACCCCGCAGGTGCCGAGCAATTGCTCGAGCAAGCCGGCTGGGCCAAGGGCGCAGACGGCTACCGGCAGAAAAACGGCAAGCGCCTGAGCCTGAGCTACAACATCAGCCCGGCGGAAACCGCTGGCGACGTGCTGATCCAGGACCAGCTGCGCAAAGTCGGCATCGAGTTGAAACTCAGCGTGGTGACCCGTGCCGAATGGGTGGCCAACAACTCCGCCGGCAACTACGACCTGACCATCAACTACATGACCCGCGCCGACCCGATCATTCTGCAAACCATCCTCGACCCACGCAGCGCTAACAGCTCCACCGTCGCAACCAACACCTACACGCCTGCGGTGCTGGACAAAGCCAAGGCCTTGTTCGATGCCGGCATCACCGCCACCCAAAGCCAGCAACGCGCAGCGGCGTATGGCGACCTGCAGGACTTGCTGATCGATGAAAGCTCGGCGTTCCCGATCTACGAGCGTGTGTGGCAGGCGGCAACCTCGGCCAAAGTGAAGAACTTCCGCTGGACCGCCGAAGGCTTCGCGCTGCTGGGCGATATTGAGATCGGCACGCCATGAGCCGCTATGTGATCGGTCGGGTCGGGCAAGCGCTTGTGGTGTTGTGGGGGGCCTACAGCATCACCTACTTCATCCTGTACCTGCTGCCGGGTGACACGCTGTCGCTGATGCTCAGCGCTTCGGGCATGGAAGCCGACTCGCTGTCGGTGGAAGACCTGGCCAAGGCGCGCGCCTATTACGGCTTGGACAAAGGCGTGTTCGAACAATATTTCGACCTGCTGTGGGGCGCGTTGCGGGGTGACTTCGGCCAGTCGCTTTCGCTGAACCGCCCAGTGGCTGAGTTGCTGGTGGAGCGGCTGCCGCAAACCCTGTCGCTAGCCGGCTTGGCCATTGTGTTGTCACTGCTGGGTGGTATCGGCCTGGCGTATTTGACCGCCTATATCCGCTGGCAACCGTTGAAAAAAGCGTTGACCCGCCTGCCCTCCCTGGGTTTCTCGGTGCCGGTATTCTGGATGGGGTTGCTGCTGATCCAGGTGTTCGCCTTTGGCCTGGGTTGGTTTCCGGCGACCGGCAGCAAGGGCTTTGAAAGCCTGATCCTACCGGCGGTGACCCTGGCCATTCCAAGTGCAGCGGTGTACGCCCAGGTGCTGCAACGCAGTTTCCAGGGCGTGTGGAAGGAGTCCTATATCGCCACCGCCTATGCCAAGGGCCTCAGCCGTGGCCAGGTGCAGGCGCGGCACGGGTTCAAGAACGCTGCGCTGCCGATCCTCACCCTGATCGGCTTGCAGGTGGGCAACACGGTGTCCGGGGCGGTGCTGGTGGAAACCATCTTCGCCCGCTCCGGTATTGGCCGTCTCGCCCAAGAAGCGGTGCTGCGCCAGGACATTCCGGTGGTGCTGGCCATTGTCGCCGTGTCTGCGGCGGCGTTTGTGCTGGTGAACCTGCTGGTCGACCTGCTCTACCCCTGGTTCGACCCGCGTATTTCCCACACGCCAAAGGTGTCGTAGATCATGACCATCCTCCAGCAAAACCTGCACGGCAAAGCCATCCCGGCCAGTCATCCTTTGTGGCGCCGCCGCAGCCGCCTGCAGCGCGCGTCGGCAGTGCTGCTGCCGTTGCTGCGACGGCCCGGTTTCAGCCTGGCCCTGCTGCTGGTGTTATTCGCGCTGGCCTCAGCCGTGGCACCGCACCTGCTGACGGGCTTCGATCCCTACGCCACCTCCCCCGTCGACAAGCTGCGCGCACCCAACCTAACGCATTGGTTCGGCACCGATGAGCTGGGCCGCGACCTGTTCACGCGGGTGGTCTACGGCGCCAGCCTGTCAATGCTCGCGGCCTCGCTGGCGGTGGGGATTGCCTTGGTGGGCGGGCTGGGGCTGGGCATTTTGTCGGGGTTTGCCGGTGGACGTATCGACTCGGTGATCATGCGTTTTGTCGACGTGTTGCTGGCGTTGCCTGGCGTGCTGTTGGCCTTGGCGATTGTCACCGCCATCGGTTTCGGCACGGTGCCGGTGGCCATCGCGGTGGGTGTCGGCATTATTCCGGGGTTCGCCCGCACCACCCGCGCCGAGGTGCTGCGGGTCAAGACCTTGCCCTATGTGGAAGCCGCGCGCCTGGGAGGCGCGAGCTGGGGACGTACCTTGCTGCTGCACATCCTGCCGAACGCCTGGGGCCCGGTGGCGGTGTTGGCGACACTCGATTTCGGCGCCGCGATTCTTGCGACGGCGGGGCTGAGCTTTCTCGGCTTTGGCGCTGTGCCCCCGGCCGCCGAATGGGGCACGCTGATCGCCAACGGCCGCCATTTCCTCATCACCGCGCCTTGGGTGTCGCTGCTGCCGGGCTTGTTCCTGGTGGCCGTGGTGTTCAGCCTCAACCATATCGCCCGTACCTTCGAGGAGAACCCGCGATGAACGCTTTAGTGGATGTTCGCCAACTCAGTGTCAGCTACCGCACCAACGGGCAGGTCAATCACGCGGTACGCGCGTTGTCGTTTGCCATCGCCAGAGGTGAAACGGTGGCGATTGTCGGCGAGTCCGGCTCAGGTAAGTCCACCCTGGCCAACGCGATTCTCGGCCTGCTGCCGGACACGGCGCAGATCAGCGCCGGCCAGTTGTGGGTGGACGGCAACGACCTGACCCACGCCAACGAACGCCAGAAGCGTGCACTGCGCGGTCGTACCGTGGGCCTGGTGCCGCAGGACCCGATGGTCAGCCTCAACCCGACGCTGCGCATCGGCCAGCAAATTGCTGAAGCGCTGATCCTGGCCAAGGGCAAGCGCTACCCCGCCGTCGATGCCGATATTGTCGAGCTGCTGCAACAGGTGGGCATCGACAAACCGGTATTGCGCGCTCGCCAGTATCCCCATGAGCTGTCCGGCGGCATGCGCCAACGCGTATTGATCGCCATCGCATTGGCCGGCAACCCGCGGCTGATCATCGCCGACGAGCCCACCAGCGCCCTCGATGTGACGGTGCAGCGCAAGATCCTCGATCACCTGCAGCGCCTGGTCAGCGAGCGTGGCATTTCACTGCTGATCATCACCCATGACTTGGGCGTGGCCACCGATCGCGCCGACCGCATCCTGGTGATGCAACACGGCGAGCTGGTGGAACAAGGCCCGCCCCGGCAGATCCTCACTGCGCCGCAGCATGACTACACCCGGGCGCTGATTGCTGCGGCACCGACGTTCGCCAAGCGCCGCGAACCGTTGATTCGCATCGACCCGATGGAAGAACCGATCCTGAGCCTGAAAAACGTCGGCAAGACCTTTGCCCTGCCCAAGGTCAAGGGTGAAGACAACACGTTCGTGGCCCTGGAAAACCTGAACTTCGAGGTATACCCCGGCCAGACGCTGGCGATTGTCGGTGAGTCCGGCTCAGGCAAAAGCACCGCGCTGCGCATCGCCCTCGGCCTGGAAAAACCTACCCAGGGCCAAGTCTGGTTCGAACAGCAAGACGTCACCCACCTGAGCTGGCGCGACTTCCGCCCGCTGCGCCAGCGCCTGCAATTAGTGCAGCAAAACCCCTTCGCCGCGCTCGACCCGCGTTTTACCGTGTTCGAAAGTATTGTCGAACCGCTGGTCTCGTTCGGCCTGCTCAAGGGCCCCGCCCTTGAACACGCAGCGCGGGAGTTGATCAGCCGTGTGCATTTACCGGTGAGTTTCCTCGATCGTTTGCCACGCGAATTGTCCGGCGGCCAATGCCAACGGGTGGCCATCGCCCGCGCCTTGGCGTTGAAGCCAGACCTGTTGCTGTTGGATGAACCGGTCAGCGCGCTGGATGTGTCGGTACAAGCGCACATCCTCGACCTGCTCGAAGAGCTGCAACGGGACATGGGTATTGCGTATGTGCTGGTGTCCCATGACCTGTCGGTGGTGGCCAACTTTGCCCATGAGGTGCTGGTACTGCGCAATGGCAAGGTGGTGGAACAAGGCACGGTGGAACGTATCTTCAACCACCCGGCCAGCGACTACACCCGCGAATTGATTGCGGCTATCCCTGGCCAGCAAACCACCGCCACCGCTGCCTGAGAATGATCAGATTCAAATGTGGGAGCGGGCTTGCTCGCGAAAGCGATGTGTCAGCCGATGCATATTTAGCTGATTCACCGCCTTCGCGAGCAAGCCCGCTCCCACATTTCGACCGAGTTGTATCTGATATCGCGCGGGTAACTATGGTTCTGCAAAAGGCAGGGGGGCGTCGGTGTCACGCCTTACAGCGAACACATTCAAGGTCATCGCCACCAGCGCGTAATAGCCAAAAACCCCCACCAATTCGACCACTGCGGGCTCACCGAACGCTTCAATCGCCTGCGCATAAAGTGCATCGTCGATTCGCCGCGTCTCGTACATCGTCTTGCCCAGCCGGTACACCAGTCGTTCGTCTTCTTGCGTGAACGGCGGTTCCGTCTGCTGTTGCAGGGCGGCGATCACCGCATCACTCACCCCTGCCGAACGCGCGATAGGCGCGTGAATCTGCCATTCGGCCTGGGATTGCCACCAGGCAGCAGTAAACAGGATGGCGAGCTCCGTCAGGCGCAACTCCAGCCGGGTGCCATAACGGCAGAATGCACCCAGCCGCTGGGCATGGTTGGCCAGTTCCGGACTGTGGATCCACGCCAGGAAAGGCCCGTCGAGGTTACCTCGCGGCCCCGCCAGGATGTCCTTGAGCACCGCGCGCTGCGCGTCGTCCATGGTTGCGTCGGTCAACGTGCCAAGGCGCGATTGGATTGCCATTGCAGGGTTCCCTCAGAGTTTTTTCAAGGTGGTGTTGATCGCGGTCAGGAGCTTGCCAGCGATTTCATCGAGGTGATGGTCCTCAAGAATAAACGGCGGCGCCAGCAGGATGTGATCGCCGCGCTGCCCGTCAAGGGTGCCGCCCATGGGGTAGCACATCAGGCCTTCAGCCATGGCCGCTTGCTTGAGCTTGGCATGCAACTTGAGCGCGGGATCAAATGCGGCCTTGCTGTCACGGTCGGCCACCAGCTCGATCCCTTGGAACAGCCCGCGACCGCGTATATCGCCGACGTGCGGATGATCACCCAAGCTCCCTTGCAGGCGCGCGCGCAAGCCGTCACCCAACTGATTGACGCGGGCCAGCAAGCCTCGCGACTCAATCGCTTTTTGCACCGCCAGTGCTGCCGCACACGCGGTGGCGTGGCCGATATAGGTATGACCATGCTGGAAAAAACCCGAGCCGTTGGCGATGGCGTCGCGGATTTTCTGGCTGACCAACGTTGCGCCGATGGGCTGGTAACCCGCCCCCAGGCCTTTGGCGACGGTGATCAGATCGGCCGTAATGCCTTCCTGCTCCGCCGCAAACAAAGTGCCGGTGCGTCCCATGCCGCACATGACTTCATCGAGGATCAGCAATACGCCGTGGCGATCACACACCTCACGAATGCGCTTGAAGTAGCCCGGCACGGCGGTGACAGCCCCCAAGGTCGCGCCAACCACTGGCTCGGCCACAAACGCCATGACGTTCTCAGCACCCAACCGCAGAATTTCTGCTTCCAGTTCCGCCGCCAGGCGCACGCCCATGGCCTCGCCGCTTTCCCCCGCTTGCTGCTCGCGGTAAGCGTAGCAAGGGCTGACGTGGCTGACGCCGATCAGCAGCGGCTCGAACTGCTTGCGCCTCCATTCATTGCCGCCGGTGGCCAAGGCGCCCAGGGTATTGCCGTGATAACTCTGGCGCCGCGCAATCAGGTGTTTGCGCTGAGGCTGGCCGATCTCGACGAAATATTGGCGGGCCAGTTTCAGTGCCGCTTCAATGGCTTCCGAGCCGCCTGAAACGAAATACACCGAGTCGATGCCTTCCGGCGCGCGGGCCACCAGGAAGTCCGCCAGCTCTTCCATCACCGACGTGGTGAAGAACGAGGTATGCGCATACGCCAACTGCCCGACCTGCTTGCGTATGGCCTCGATCACCTCGGGGTCGCTATGGCCCAGGCACGACACTGCAGCCCCGCCGCTGGCATCCAGGTAGCGACGGTTGTCGCTGTCGATCAGGTAAGGCCCGTCACCTTGAATGGCGGTGGGATAGCGCTGTGTGAGGCTGCGATGAAAGACGTGGCTCATGGTGCCGCTCCGGAGGGTTTTGCAAATAATAGGTGCACGAATTTTAAATGCAATTATTTTTTGCATAACCAATAAATGCATGTATATTTTGCGAAACAGCAAAAATATCGTGCGCCTCCTCTCTCAGGTGGCTAGCCGGGCTAACAACAAAAACAGTGGAGTGAATCGTTATGAATCGCTCGAAAAATTGACTGCCGCTATCCCCACTGCCCCAGGTTTGCCCTGGGGCCTGTATCCCCCTGAAGAGAAAACATGCATGAAGAACTTTCTGAAGGTTTCACTGGCGGTAATGGCATTGGCCACCGCCTCTGGCAGCTTTGCTGCGAGCAAGGAATTGCTGGTGGCCACCGACACAGCGTTCGTGCCTTTCGAGTTCAAGCAAGGCAACGAATACGTGGGCTTCGACATTGATTTGTGGGCGGCGATTGCCAAGGAAATGGGGGTGACCTACCAGCTCAAGCCCATGGACTTCAACGGCATCATCCCTGCCCTGCAAACCCATAACGTCGATGTGGCGCTAGCCGGCATCACCATCAAGGAAGAGCGCAAGCAAGCCATCGACTTTTCCGACGGTTACTACGACAGCGGTTTTCTATTGATGGTCAAAAGCGACAACGACACCATCAAAGGTGAAGCGGATATCGCCGGCAAGACCCTGGCCGTGAAAAGCGGCACATCATCGGCCGACTACGCCAAGGCCAACCTCAAGGCCAGCGACCTGCGCCAATTCCCCAATATCGACAACGCCTACCTGGAACTGCGCACTGGCCGCGTCGACGCCGCCATGCACGACACGCCGAACGTTCTGTACTACATCAAGACCGCCGGTGAAGGCCAGGTAAAAGCGGTTGGCCCGCAGATGCTTGCCCAGCAATACGGCATCGCCTTTCCCAAGGGCAGCGAACTGCGCGAACCGGTCAACGCGGCGCTGAAGAAGCTCCGTGAAGACGGCACCTATGCGCAGATCTACCGCAAGTGGTTCGGCACCGATCCGCAATAACCCCCGTCTTTCACCCATAGAGAATTCAGCATGCATTTCCAATGGAGCGCCATTTGGGATGCGCTGCCGGTCCTGCTTGAAGGCGCCAAACTGACCTTGTGGATTTCGATCCTGGGTCTGATCGGTGGCGCCGTCATCGGCGTGGTCGCGGGCTTTGCCCGCGCCTACGGCGGTTTTATCAGCAGCCGTGTTGCGCTTGTTTTCATCGAATTGATCCGTGGCACCCCGATCATGGTGCAGGTCATGTTCATCTACTTCGCCCTGCCCATGATGGTGCCGGTGCGCATTGACCCGTTCACGGCGGCTGTCGTGACCATCATGCTCAACTCCGGCGCCTACATCGCCGAGATTACCCGCGGCGCGGTGCTGTCGATCAACCGTGGGTTTCGCGAAGCCGGGCTGGCGTTGGGCCTGTCCAAGCGCGACACCCTGCGCTACGTCATCGCCCCGCTGGCGTTCCGGCGCATGATCCCGGCGCTGGGCAACCAATGGATTGTCAGCATCAAGGACACCTCGCTGTTCATTGTTATCGGGGTCGCCGAGCTGACCCGCCAGGGCCAGGAAGTCATCGCCGGTAATTTCCGTGCGATGGAAATCTGGTCGGCGGTCGCCGTCATCTATCTGATCATTACCCTGGTGCTGAGCTATGCACTGCGGCGCATGGAATCGAGGTTGAAAATCCTATGATCGAATTCAAAGGTGTCTCCAAGCACTTCGGCAGTACCCAGGTGCTGCATGACATCAACCTCAACATCGCCAGCGGCGAAGTGGTGGTGATCATCGGCCCCTCGGGGTCGGGCAAGTCGACGCTGTTGCGCTGCATCAACAAACTGGAAGAAGTCAGCGGTGGGCAACTGATGGTCGACGGCCTTGAGGTGAACAACCCCAAGGTCGATGAACGCCTGATTCGCCAGGAAGCCGGCATGGTGTTCCAGCAGTTTCACCTGTTCCCCCAGATGACCGCGCTGCAGAACGTCGCCTTTGGCCCCGTGCGGGTGCGCGGTGCCAGCCGCCAGGAAGCAGAGCAGCTCGCCGCCGGGCTGCTGGCCAAGGTCGGCCTGGCTGACCGCGCCAATCACTACCCGTCCGAATTGTCCGGTGGGCAGCAACAGCGCGTCGCCATTGCCCGGGCGTTGGCGGTAAAGCCCAAGCTGATGTTGTTCGACGAACCGACGTCGGCCCTCGACCCGGAGCTGCGCCACGAGGTGCTGACCGTGATGAAGTCGCTGGCCGATGAAGGCATGACCATGGTGATCGTCACCCATGAAGTGGACTTTGCGCGCAAAGTCGCCACGCGCCTGATCTTTATCGACAAGGGGCGCATTGCCGAAGATGGCGTGCCCGCCGAGCTGATCGCCAACCCACCCAGCGCCCGCCTGCGGGAATTTCTGCAACACGTGTCGTGAGGAGCTGCAATGACACTGCCTTCTATCCATCTTGACGGTAGCGCCTACGCCATTGGCCACGGTTTGGGCGTGTTCGGTCGCGCTGCGGTGCTTGAGCACCTGCGCCCGCTCGCACTCTGGAAATACCTGGCAGCGCAGGCAACCACACCGAAAGCCTTGCAGATGCGCCAACAGGTGCAAAACGAATTCCCGCGTTACTGGCAGGAAATCGAGGGGCTGGCCGATGGCTTGCAGTTGCCACTCGACGAAGTCTTCATGTGGAACTGCCGGGGTGACTATGTGCACGCACAAAGCGTGGACGGCTGCACCACCGTTTTCGGGCCTACACCCACCGGCACGCTGATCGCGCACAACGAAGACGGCTTCCCGCAACTGCGCGGGCACTGTGCGCTGCTGCATGCCACACCCGAAGCAGGTCTTGCGTTCACCAGTTTCGTCTACCCAGGCTCGCTGCCAGGGCACACCCTGGCCGTGAACGAGCGCGGCGTCGTGGCGACCGTGAACAATCTCCGGCCAACGCAGATCCCCATCGGCATCCCCCGGCAGATCCTGGCGCGTGCAACCCTGGACGCCGCCTGTGTGGACGAGGCGATTCGTATCGTCACCCGCACGGGTCGCGCCGGTGCCTTCCACCACACCTTTGGCCAAGCCGGCAGCGCACGCGTGGTCAGTGTCGAGGCATGTGCCGAGGGCAGTCACGTCAGTGAAGTGCAATGGCCGGCTGGGCATTCGAACCATCTGGTGTCGTTGTCGCTGGACCCGGTCGAACAACGCATCACCGCCAGTTCAGGTGCCAGGCAGCGGTGTGTCGACCAACTGCTGCACGGGATAACGGCGGATCTGGACGCCGATTCAGCGCTGAAGATTCTGCGTGACACGACAGGTGGCGCCCTGCCCGTTTACCGTTGCGCAGCGGATGATCCGGACGATGAAAACACCCTGGCAACCGGCGTTTTTCTGATCAGCGCCAACACTGTAGAGTGGCGCGTCTATACGCGGCCAAACACTGACCAACCCGATGCCGAAGGCGTGGTCCACCGCTCATTGATCGACGCCTGTTCAGGTCGATGAAGGTTTGGCGCTCACCCAATCATGGATACCGTTGATGAATAAAGCCCTGACTGCACTTCCCGACACGCTGGATGGCCTCAAGCAATTGCTCGCCGCCATCGAGCGGCGCGAGGTCGACATCGCGTTGGGCAGCAGCTCCAGGCGCGTCCTGATGGCGCTGATCGAATCCCCGCAACGCACGGCGGTGTCGTCGATCAGCGAGCTGGCGGAGCAGCTGGGCGTAAACGCCTCGACCCTGTCACGGTTGGCGCAGCGCTTGGGTTATGGCGGTTTCAGCAAGCTGCAGGATGTGTTCCGGCGGGAGATTACCGAAGGCAAGCACTTCTATAGCGACCAGGCCTCGCGGCTGGTGGTCAACAGCGAGGACAAGGACGTTCTCAACCAGCTGACCCGCCTGGGTCGCCAGGAAAGTGCCAATATCGTCAGCATGATTGAACAGGTCGATCCCGACGTCTTCGTGCAAAGCGTCGAACTGCTGGCCAGTGCTCGCCGGATAAGAATCCACGGTATGCGCCAGTTCAACTCGCTGGCGTTGTTCATGTCATACGGCCTGGGCATGTTGCGCCCAGATGTGGCAGCGCTCGACTCCAGCCGCCAGGGCGTGGCCGATGCCCTGGCGCAGCTGGAGGAAGGCGATGTATTGGTGGTGTCTAGCTGCTTCCCCTACACCCCCAGCGTGCTCGCAACGGCAGAGGTCGCTGCCCGCCACGGGATCAAGGTCATTGCGCTGACCGACTCTGCCAGCTCGCCGCTGGCCAAGGTGGCGCTGCACAGTTTCTACGTGCCCAACCACAGCCTGTTTTTCAGCAACAGCATGTGCGCGTTCATGTTGCTGGCACAGGGTCTGTTGAGCGCGGTTGCCGGCAAGTTGGGCGAGCAGGCGATATCGGCGTTGAAGTACCGTGAGACGCTGATCGACGAACTCAACGCATCACTGTGAAGTGGCTTCCTTGAGCCTGCGCGTGTTGTTCATCGTGGCCGTGGCGTTGATCGCTGCGGACCTGTTGATCAATCTGTTTTGTTCGTGAAGGTGGTGCCTCAGTCGGCAGATTCATTGACTGATGTACCGCCTTCGCGAGCAAGCCCGCTCCCACATTTGAACCGCGTCAGGCATTACAGGTGTATTCACGCCAGCTTCTGGCGCTGTCGCGTACCTGGGTGTCCAACGCCAACATATCCGCTTCACTGACGGGAGATTGCCCCGGCAACAATTGGGGCAACACCAACTCGATAGACACATCACCTGTAAACCCGTTGGCCATCAACGCCTGGTGCTGCGCCTGGAAATCGATATGGCCGCTGCCTATACCCCCGCGTCCCGAATCCGAGATGTGGTAGATCGCCGTCAACCCTGCGTGGTCGCGCAAGGTTTGCAGCGGGTCGGGTTCATTGATGTTCATGTGGAAGCTGTCCAGCACCATGCGCAGGTTGTCGCCGCCCACCTCACGGATCAGCGCCCGGCATTGGGCCGCCGTGTTGATCAGCGGCAGTTCGAAGTGGTTGCAGGGTTCGTACAGTGTCGGCACGCCGCGTGCTTGTGCATAGGCGTCAATCGTCTTGCAGCACGCCAGCAACCGCGCACGCGCCGAGGCTGCGTCGGGGCAATTGCGCGTCCACAGTGACAGGCCTTGCAGCGTGACCGGGACATTGCCCAGCGCAGCGGCAAAATCCACCACCTTGCGGTAGTACGCCAGGGCGTCTTCAGGCGTGGCCTGGGCGGGGTCCCGCGGCCCACCGTTGATCGGGTCGACCGCCAGGATAGCGATGCCTGCCTGCCGTGCCTGTTCGCGCAGGTTCACCGGGCAGGCGTCGCGGTGGTCGCCGGAATACTGGATCGCGTCCAGCCCCAACGCCACCGCTTTGGCCAGCACCTGCTCCGGTGCAGTGATGCCGAGGGTCCAGGTGACAACAGCTATCTTCATGGCGCGCCCTCAGGCCTTGGGATGAAATTCGATGGCCAGCCAGATCGCGTCCGAATCGGACCAATAGCGGTGCCAGGGGTACGTCGGGTTGCCCGCATTATCGACATGCACAAAGGGGTCATGGGTATAACCCGGCGCCATGCTGATCTGCTTGTAAAGGGTGTTTTCATCGCGCTCCAGAAATTTCTGGATACGCCCCGAACCGTGGATCTGGGTGTGGATTTCCAGGAAGGGATGCTCGTTGTGCAGGAAGCAATCGGTGTTGGTCGGCGCCCACCACAGGTTCAGGCGGATGCCGTATTCGCGCAGGTCGACGGCCTCTGCCCGCTGGTTGGCGAATGCATACGGGTCCAGGTGCACAGCGCCAATCTCGTCGTAGCGCGAGATGTACAGCGGCGTGGTGCGCGGGAACTTGGCGAAGCGGTTGCCGAACCAGTCCCACTCACCGAGCACGATGCCGCCCAGGTCAACTTCGCTGCGCACGCGAAACACCGCAACACGGTTGGCACTGGCAATCACGGCATTGAACAATACGGTGGATTTCCAGCCAGGCACCACAGTGGGCACAGGGCCGCCGATGTGCATCGGGGCATGGTCGAGGTTGACTGCTACGCCCCCCTCCACCTTGAAATCTTTAACGTTTTCGACCAGGTAACACGCTACAAACTGGTCGCTGAATTGCAGCTCGCGCTGTTGATTGGTTCTTGTCATTTGTCAGGCCTATGGCGGTGCATGAAGGCCTGCGTTCGTCCCTGAACACAGGCGAATCGATGGCGGGGTCAGAAGCCGCGGTTCTTCACGTACTCATCGCGGTACTCGCCGAGGTAGTCCGGCACGGTGATGTCCCACCAGCCGGTCGGGTGCATGTTGCTCCACGGCCGCTCAATGGAGCACATCGCCTCGATCACGTACGGACGGTTGGACGCCAGTGCCCGGTCCACGGCGGCGCCGATCTGCAGCGGGTCGGTCACACGCTCGGCAGCAGCCCCCAGCGACTTGGCGAAGTCGGCGATATTGGCCTCCCACGACGCGCCATCCGGGGTGCGGAAGTCGGTGATGATTTCGCGGTCTTCACCAAACATGTTCAGTTGCAGGTTGCGGATCGCGCCCCAGCCGCCGTTGTTGATGATCAGGAAAATCGCCGGAACGCCCATCATCACCGCTGTCGCCAGTTCCTGGCCGGTTTGCAGGAACGCACCGTCACCGCAAATGGCAACCACCGGCTGGTTTGGCGCGCCCATCTTGGCGCCAATGGCGGCCGGCAGTGCGAAGCCGATGCCGGAAAAACCACCCGGAGTGATGTGCTGTTTAGGCCCGTACACCGGAAACTCGTTGAACACCTGGTTTTGCGGGTTGCTGGAGTCGGTGACCACAATGGTGTTGCGCGGCAGGATCTTGCGGGCTTCGAACAACACCTGGGACACGGTCATCGGCGACTGGTTGCAGGTGCGCAGCGGCGCCAGGTGCTCTTCCCACTTGGCCTTGAGGTGCTGCAAGCGCTGGAACATCGGCGAGGTGCTGTAGTCCCGCGCGGGGCAACTGTTGCGCAATGCCGCCAGCAGGTCCTGCAGGATCGGCCCGGCATCGCCGACGATACCCACTTCCACCGGGTAGTTCTTGCCCAGTTCGAAGCCATCAATATCGATCTGGATCAGCTTGGTCTTGTTCGGAATGTCGAAGGTCACGCCAGGACGATACGAAGACGTGATGCGGTCGCTGAAACGGCAACCGATGGCCAGGATCACGTCAGCTTCGCGGGTCATCGCGTTGCCCGGAATCGAGCCCAGGTCACCGCACGGCCAGGCGTACAGCGGATGATCTTCGGGGATCGAGCCCTTGCCCATGAACGAGGTGGTTACGGCTGCGCCCACATGCTCGGCGATGGTCACCAGGTCGTCGCTGGCGTTGGCCGCGATCACCCCGCCACCGGCCATGATCACCGGGCGTTCCGCCGACAATAGCAACTGCACGGCACGGGCAATGTCCGCTGGGTCGCCATGCAGTCTGCCGTGGCCGCGATGGGTTTGCGGCGAAGGCAGCTCGATCTCGGCGCATTCGGCTTGCAGATCTTGCGGCAGGTTGATCAGCGTTGGGCCGCGACGGCCCTCAAGCATCACGTTGAACGCCTGGGTCATCACGCCCGGCAATTGGGCCACGGTGCCCGGCTGCCACCAGCGCTTGACCACCGGTTCGGCCATGCGCGGGAAGTTGTCGCCGTGGGGGCGATCCAGTTCCTGCAACACGCCTTTGCCGAGCATGTAGGTGTGCACGCCGCCGCTGATCACCAGTTGCGGCAACGAGTCGGCGAACGCGGTCGCGATCCCGGTCAAGGTGTTGGTGGCACCCGGGCCGATGGACGCACACACCGCCGCGATCTGCCCGCTGGCGCGGTAGAAACCGTCGGCCATGTGCGAGGCGCCTTGCTCATGCATCGCTGGCACCAGGGTGATCTCCGACTTGCGGTCGACAAAGGCGTCCAGCAGCGCGGTGTTGCCGTGCCCGGGAATGCCAAACACGTACGGCACTTTTTCGCGGATGAGGTACTCGACCACGATCTGCCCGCCGGTCATTTTTGTTTTTTTTGTATCAGTCATGCTGCGCTCCTGCTGTTTCGTAGATGAATACGGGTTGGGCCTGCACGTCGTCAGGCCTCTTGATGTGAGTGATGCCAAATTCTGTGTGGAGGATGTGTTCGGCCGCGCGCAACGCCTGAGCGGCGATGGTCAGCGCCGGGTTGACCGCCGCCGACGAGGGCATGAACGACGCATCGATCACGAACAGGTTGGCGTGGTCGTGACTGCGGCAATAGATGTCCAGCGCGGAGGTTTTGG
This sequence comes from Pseudomonas cremoris, assembly GCF_014230465.1. The sequence goes on along the minus strand of NZ_JAAXCY010000016.1, from coordinate 94,548 downwards.
GGTCGGTGCCGAACCGCACCGTGCCGCACTGATGGGACGTGGAGTGCTTGAGCAGTGGCTTGGTCAGCACGATCGGGTAGCCGCTGGCCCGCAGCAGCTTCACCAGCTTCTTGATGAAGCGCCGATGGGGCCCGAGGTTGTTGCGCCGGATCGCCATCTGGATCTGGCCGTCCTTGAGCACAATGCGGCTCTCGGGGTCGGGCAGGTCTTCGGAGAAGGCGATCCAGTCCATGCTGTGGCGGGCCATGGTCGAACCCACCGCCTTGGGCATGAACGGCACATTGGCCGACAGCATGCCGCCCTGCAGCTTGCCGAGCATCTGCGCATGCCCCAGCGGATACGGGTAATCCGGGGCGCCGAAGTAGAACTCGTTCATTGACACGGTTTTCTGGAACACCGTGTCGTTGGGGCGCATCGACAGCCCCATCAGCGCAGTCTGGTTATGCGCCATGTAATGGCGACCCACCACGTCGGAGCTGTTGGCCACACCGTTGGGCGCGGCGTCGCAGGCCGAACGCAGCAGCAACGCCGCGCTGTTGACCGCTCCACAGGCCACCACAATGAGCCTGGCCGTGAGCACTTCGCTCTTGCCGTCGGTTTCAACCACCACACCGGTGACCTTCTTGCCGTCCTGGCTCAACAACAGGCGCTTGACCAGGGTGTTGGTACGCAACGTGACGTTGCCCGTGGCCAGGGCCGGGCGCACCAGCGCAGTTTCCGCTTCCATTTTTGCCGAGATCTTGCACGGGAAACCGTCGCAGGTTTTGCACAGCGTGCAATTGCCTTCGCTCGAATAATTCACCGCCAGCGGCATGGCCGAGGTGCGCGCGCCAGCGGCCCGCATCCCCTTGCACATGGCCTCGACGATAGGCGCCGAGGCCACGGCGGGAAACGGATACGGTGCACTGCGCCACGGTGCTGACGGGTCGTCCTTGTCGTCGCCGTGCACTTTGAAGATTTGCTCGGCCTGGGTGTAATACGGCTCGAATTCGGCGTAGCTGACCGGCCACGCCGGTGAGATGCCCTCCTCGTGCACCAGTTCTTCAAAGTCGCGCTCGCGATAGCGGATCATCGAACCACCGTAGAACTTGGTGCAGCCGCCCACGTTGTAGTAAATGCTCGGGCGAAACGCTTCGCCACGGGCATCCAGCCAGGTGTCGTGTGCGGTGTACTTCTTGTCGAAAAACACCGAGGCCACGCGCCAGTTGTCCGGCTCCTTGGGCACCCAGTCGCCGCGCTCAAGCATCAGTACATTCACACCATTCTCGGCCAGGCGGCGGGCGGTCATTGCGCCCCCCACACCGCTGCCGATCACGATGACCTCAGGAAATACCTTCATGTCAGTCTCGCTCGCAGTTATTCAGCCGTGACCGACAGCGCCGGCTTGGATGGCTTGGCATCGGGTTTTATGCGCATCAGCAGTGGGCCGAAGATGGCGATCAGGCTCATGAGCACCAGCGGCATGTAGAACAGCGCGCCAATCCCATAAGTGCTCACCAGGTAGGAATAGATCGCCGGGCCCCCGAGCATGCCGCCAAAGCCGATGCCGTTGACGATGCCGACGTTGCGGCCCGAGTTGGCCGGGTCCTTGCGCCCTGCAGCCGACAGCATCAGTGGCGCGATGCACGCCAGGCCCAGGCCGAGCAAGGCAAAACCGGCCATGCCCAGCACAGGTGAGTGGCTGAGGGTGGAGAGGAAGATGCCGATGATCGAGATCACGCCGCAGCAGAACACCATCGCCGCCGCGCCGATGCGGGTGGCCAGCCAGTCGCCGGTCATGCGTGCGATAAACCCTGCGCCGGTGAAGAAGCTGATGGCCAGGCCAGCGGTGGAGATGGTCATGCCGGTCTCGCGTACCAGGAATTCCTGGCCCCAGTCACTGACCGAGCTTTCGCTGATCATCCCTGCAATCAACAGTGCGCCGAACGCGATCATCAGCATCAGGATCTTCCAATTACGCGACAACGGCGCAGCGGTGGCCTTGGCCGGTTCGGCGGCCACAGGCAACAACTCGTCTTTGCTGAGCATGAACTGGCTGGTCAGCAGGCTGAGCAGTGCCAGGGACAGGCCGGCGACGGTGAAGGGAATCATCGCGCTTTCGGTGGAAAAACCGGCCAGGTAACTGGCCAGGATGCCAAACAGAAACCCGCCCAACGAAAAGAACGCATGAAACGCCGACATGATCGAGCGCTGGTAAAAGCGTTCGACCTGCACGCCGTGGGCATTCAGTGCGGTGTCCACGGCGCCACGCAACGCCCCCAGCACGCAGCCGAACATCAGCGCGAAGGTGTACGCGGAGGCGTATCCCAAAGCGATCAGTGACAGTGGGTAGGCCAGCAAGATAAGACGGATAACGCTGCGCGGGCCGAAGCGGTCGACAAAGTGCCCGACGATAAAGGCGCCGATGGTGCCGCCAATGGCAATCCCCAGGGCGACCATGCCGAAGTTAAGGTCGCCAAGGCTACCTTCCATGCCCAGGTGGTTGCGAAACGCACTCACCCCCACCGACCAGGTGTAGAACAGCGCGCCCATGATCATGAAACCGGCGAACGTGGCCATCCGCGCTTTCTTGATTCTGGGGGTAACGAGGGAGTTGTCGTGTTTGCTCGATAGCATGGTTCACCTGTCGAGGGGCTATGGCCCCTTCGTTATTGGAATTCAGGCTTCGAGTATCGAGAGATCACGCACCGGGCTCAATTTCGCACCTGGCTCGTGGGTGACGCAAACCGACGCACATGTGCTGCATGCGACAGGCGCTGCCTGCGAGGCTAGACGCTCGCAGGCAGACTATCTAGCATGCGCAAACCGCAGCTCGCGCCTGATTGACTGTACGAAAAAAACGATAAAACGCCGTACCTGAGGAGAGACATCCGCCCATGCCCGCTGTAACCGCCCCCTCCCATGGTGAGCGCCACCAAGTGCGCAGTGACCTGCAAGGCAACGTACAAAGAAACCTCGCCACGCTGGTGGAGTCGTGCCGGTCAGTCGCTGACATGTGCCGCAAGATCGATGTGAACCGCCAACAGTTCAACAAGTACCTGGCCGGCCAGCATGTGCCGTCGCAGAAGATCCTGCAGAAGATCGCCCGCTATTTCATGATGGAGGCCGAGGACCTGTTTCGTGAGCCGGCGGACTTCAAGAAGTTCTACGAGGGCTTCGAGAACGAATTGCCCATCGGCCTGCGGGCATCGGCGCAGTTCAACCACTTCCTGCCACTGGCCAAGGCCTCCGTGCAAGGGTTGGACGACTACCTGGGCGTGTATTACCGCTATCACAACTCGTCGATCTATAAAGGTCGCATCCTGCGTTCGGTCACGTGCCTGTACCGTGCAGACTCGATGGTGCAGTACGTCACAGTGGAGCGCTTCCCGTTGCAGGATGGCAGCGGCAAGACCGGTTATTCATTCACCTACCACGGATTTTGCCTGTTGCTCGGCGACCGTTTGTTCATGGTGGACTTCGAAGGCAAGCAACGTAACGAGATCACTTTTTCGATCCTGACCCCGCAGCATCGTCGGCCGATTCGTTTTCTGCATGGTTTGGTCACGGGGGTGGCGTCGTCGTCTTACCGGCAACCGTTCTCCACCCGCCTGACCTTGGGTTATGTGGAAAAGGGGCTGATCCGCAAGCGTCACCTGCGCGAGGCCACGGTGCTGCTGCCGGGGGATGCATCGCTGCCGTTCGAGGTACGCGAATATATGACGGGGGACAATGCGGGGATTGTCTGGGGCGGGCAAGACTGACAGTCCTGCCCCTGCTGCCCATTGCGGGCAGCAGGGTTGGGTTCAAGCGGTCTTCTTGTAACGCCGGATGCGGATATCAGCCTGCTCCTTGTGGCCCGCGAAACCTTCCATACCGCAGAGACGGGAGCAGTACTCGCCCACCAGCACCGAGGCCTCATCCGTCAGCACATGCTGATAGGTACACGTCTTGATGAACTTGCCGACCCACAGCCCACCGGTGTAGCGCGCCGACTTGGTGGTCGGCAGGGTGTGGTTGGTGCCGATGACTTTGTCGCCATAGGACACGTTGGTGCGCTCACCCAGGAACAGCGCACCGTAGTTGGTCATGTGCTCCAGGAAATACAGCGGGTCGCGGGTCATCACTTGGACGTGCTCGGAGGCGATCCGATCAGCCTCTTGCACCAGTTCTTCCACCGTGTCGCACAAGATGATCTCCCCGTAGTCACGCCAGGCCACCGAAGCAACGGCCGCGGTTGGCAGCACGGCGAGTTGGCGCTCGATCTCGGCAGGAATCGCATCGGCCAGCGCGGCGCAATTAGTGAGGAACACCGCTGGGGAGTTCACGCCGTGTTCAGCCTGGCCCAGCAGGTCGGCCACGACAATTTCTGCGTCGGAGGTTTCGTCGGCGATCACCAGCGTTTCGGTGGGGCCGGCGATCAAGTCGATGCCGATCTTGCCGTACAGCTGGCGCTTGGCCTCCGCCACATAGGCGTTGCCGGGGCCGACGACCATGTCCACCGGCGCAAAGGTATCAGTGCCCAACGCAAGCGCAGCGATGGCTTGCACCCCACCGAGGCAATAAATTTCGTCGGCCCCCGCCAGGTACATCGCGGTGACGATCGCCGGATGCGGTCGGCCATCAAACGGTGGCGCAGCAGCCACCACGCGTTTTACGCCAGCCACCTTGGCGGTGAGCACGCTCATGTGCGCCGAGGCCAGCAACGGGTATTTGCCGCCGGGAATGTAGCAGCCCACTGAGTTAACGGGGATGTTCTTGTGCCCAAGGATCACCCCCGGCAGCGTCTCGACTTCAACATCCACCAACGCGGCTTTTTGCACCTGGGCAAAACGGCGCACCTGCTCTTGGGCGAACTTGATATCGCCGATTTCCTGCTCCGAGAGACTGGCAACACAGGCGGCGATTTCTTCATCCGACAAACGAAAGCTGACGGGGTCCCACTGGTCAAACTGCTTGGAATACTCGCGGACCGCGGCGTCACCGCGGCGACCGACGTTGGCAATGATGTCCGCCACGACGTCGCGAACCTGGCTGGCAATTTCAGCCTGCGCAGCCACTGGCTTTGCGGTCTTGAGGTGTTGAATCATGGTGTGCTCCCGTTGAAAGACGCGTCTTCGGCCAAGGCTCCAAGCCCTGGCAACTGCAGTCGATTTTCCGTACGGAGCGCCGACCCCACCATTTCGCACTGGATATTCATGTGACGCACAATGACGCACGCCAATAAGGCGGGGGTCCGGTATTTAGGGATGATTGCGCTGCGTGCAACAATGCTTTGTCATCAAGGCCATTGATAGCACCCTAACGAAAAGCCCATGCTAGAGGGCTTTTCCAGCGCTTATATCATTCCGAATGATAGTTACCTTTGCTTCATTCGATTCGTGACATAGCACCTCGCCGCGCATGATCCGCCCATCTCAAATACATTGGCGGATGCACCTCATGGAACAGTCACTCAAACATTTGCGCTTCCCCCTGGCGATTTTGGCCGTGGTGGTGATGAGCGCGTGCGGCAAAACCCCGGAGCAAGCGGCCGCCATGCCAGCTGCAGCGGTCAGCGTGGCCAAAGTACTCGAACAGCCGGTCAACGAGTGGGATGAATTCACCGGTCGCCTCGAAGCTCCCGAAACCGTGCAGATCCGTCCGCGCGTGTCCGGCCAGATCGACCAGGTGGCCTTCACCGAAGGTGCCCTTGTTAAGAAAGGCGACTTGCTGTTCCAGATCGACCCGCGTCCGTTCCAGGCTGAAGTGCGTCGTCTTGAAGCCCAACTGCAACAGACCCGCGCCGCCGCCACCCGCAGCGATAACGAAGCCCAACGTGGAGAGCGCCTGCGCCAGAGCAACGCGATTTCTGCCGAACTGGCCGACTCGCGCACCACGGCTGCCCAGGAAGCGCGCGCGGCAGTCGCCGGCATTCAAGCGCAGTTGGACCTGGCCAAGTTGAACTTGAGTTTTACCCGCGTGACCTCGCCGATCAGCGGCCGCGTCAGCCGCGCCGAAATCACTGCCGGCAACCTGGTGACCGCCGACGTTACCCCGCTGACCAGCGTGGTCTCCACCGACAAGGTCTACGCCTACTTCGACGCCGATGAGCGCGTGTTCCTCAAGTACACCGAACTGGCCCGCCAAGGCCGCCGTGGCGCGACCACCCCGGTGTACCTGGGCCTGTCCAACGAAACCGGCAACCCGCACCTGGGCCAGATGAACTTTGTCGACAACCAGGTCAACCCAGCCACCGGCACCATCCGTGGCCGTGCTGTGTTCGACAACAGCAAGGGCGAATACACCCCTGGTTTGTATGCACGCCTGAAGCTGGTCGGCAGCGGCACCTACTCCGCCGTGCTGATCAACGACGAAGCCGTCGGTACCGATCTGGGCAAGAAATTCGTGCTGGTGATGGAAGGCGACAAGCCGGCTTATCGCTCGGTGGAACTGGGGCCGAAAATCGAAGGTTTGCGCATCGTGCGCAGCGGCCTGAACAAGGACGACACTATTATCGTCAAGGGCTTGCAGCGCGTGCGTCCTGGCTCGCCAGTCGCCCCGGAAACCATTCCGATGGCCAGCAAGGAAACCCTCGCCGCCTTGGCCCAACAACGACAAGCGCTTGAAGCCAGCAACCTGGAGCAAGTGGCGCCGGAAAAAACCGCGCCCAAGCTCGCAGCCGTTGCGACTCCACGCGGTTAAGGGATACGACTCAAGATGAATTTTTCCAAGTTCTTCATTTCGCGGCCGATCTTCGCAGCAGTGCTGTCGCTGTTGATCCTGATCGCCGGTGCGATCTCGCTGTTCCAATTACCGATCAGCGAATACCCGGAAGTGGTGCCGCCGACCGTGGTGGTCCGCGCCAACTTCCCGGGTGCCAACCCTAAAGTCATCGGTGAAACCGTGGCGGCCCCTTTGGAGCAAGCCATCACCGGCGTCGAAAACATGCTGTACATGTCTTCGCAGTCGACCGCCGATGGCAAGCTGACCCTCACTATTACCTTCGCCCTGGGCACTGACCTGGATAACGCGCAGGTGCAGGTGCAAAACCGCGTCACCCGGACTCAGCCAAAGCTGCCGGAGGAAGTGACACGCATCGGTATTACCGTGGACAAGGCTTCCCCTGACCTGACCATGGTGGTGCACTTGACCTCCCCGGATCAGCGTTACGACATGCTTTACCTGTCCAACTACGCCTTGCTTAACGTGAAGGATGAGTTGGCGCGTTTGGGCGGTGTGGGTGACGTGCAGTTGTTCGGCATGGGCGACTACTCGCTGCGTGTCTGGCTCGACCCGAACAAGACCGCCTCGCGCAATTTGACCGCCACCGACGTGGTCAATGCGATCCGTGAGCAGAACCGTCAGGTGGCCGCCGGTGCGCTGGGTGCACAACCTGCGCCGAATGCCACCAGCTTCCAACTGTCGGTGAACACCCAAGGTCGCCTGGTGACCGAGGAAGAGTTCGAGAACATCATTATTCGCGCAGGCGATAACGGTGAAATCACCCGCCTCAAGGACATCGCACGGGTAGAGCTGGGTTCCAGCCAATACGCGCTGCGCTCGTTGCTCAACAACCAGCCGGCGGTAGCGATCCCGATCTTCCAGCGTCCAGGCTCCAACGCCATCGAGATTTCCAACGAAGTCCGCGGCAAGATGGAAGAGCTGAAAAAGAGCTTCCCGCAAGGGATGGACTACAGCATCGTCTACGACCCGACCATCTTCGTGCGGGGCTCCATCGAAGCGGTGGTGCACACCCTGTTCGAAGCACTGATCCTCGTGGTGCTGGTGGTCATCCTGTTCCTGCAAACCTGGCGCGCCTCGATCATTCCTTTGGTGGCGGTGCCGGTATCGTTGATCGGTACGTTTGCGGTCATGCACCTGTTTGGCTTCTCGCTTAACGCCCTGTCGCTGTTCGGCCTGGTACTGGCTATCGGTATCGTGGTGGACGACGCCATCGTGGTGGTGGAGAACGTCGAACGGAACATCGAGCTTGGCCTGGAACCGTTCCCCGCCACTGAAAAAGCCATGAGCGAAGTGACCGGCCCGATCATCGCTACCGCGTTGGTGCTGTGTGCGGTGTTCATCCCGGCGGCCTTCATCAGCGGCTTGACGGGGCAGTTCTACAAACAGTTCGCCTTGACCATTGCGATCTCGACCGTTATCTCGGCGTTCAACTCCCTGACCCTGTCGCCAGCACTGGCAGCCGTATTGCTCAAAGGTCACCACGCACCGAAGGACGCGTTCTCGCGGTTCCTCGACAAGTTGCTCGGTGGCTGGTTGTTCAAACCGTTCAACCGCTTCTTCGACAAGGCCAGCCATGGCTACGTCGGCACCGTGCGCCGAGTGATTCGCGGCAGTGGTATTGCGCTGTTCCTGTACGCCGGCTTGATGGTGCTGACCTGGCTGGGCTTTGCCCACACGCCCACCGGTTTTGTACCGGCCCAGGACAAGCAATACCTGGTGGCATTCGCTCAATTGCCGGACGCCGCAAGCCTGGACCGTACCGAAGACGTGATCAAGCGCATGTCCGACATCGCCCTGAAACAGCCGGGCGTGGAAAGTGCCGTGGCGTTCCCGGGCCTGTCGATCAACGGCTTCACCAACAGCCCGAACAGCGGCATCGTGTTCGTGACCTTGAAACCGTTTGATCAGCGTAAAGACCCAAGCATGTCGGCGGGTGCAATCGCTGGCGCACTGAATGGCAAGTACAGCAGCATCCAGGAAGCCTACATGGCGATCTTCCCACCGCCGCCGGTACAGGGCCTGGGTACGATTGGTGGTTTCCGCCTGCAGATCGAAGACCGTGGCAACCTGGGTTACGACGAGCTGTACAAAGAGGTGCAGAACGTCATCACCAAGAGCCGCACGACACCGGAGCTGTTCGGCTTGTTCACCAGCTACACGGTCAACGTGCCACAGGTCGATGCTGCCATCGACCGCGAAAAAGCCAAGACCCATGGCGTGGCGATCAGCGACATCTTCGACACCCTGCAGATCTACCTGGGTTCGCTGTATGCCAACGACTTCAACCGCTTTGGCCGCACGTACCAAGTCAACGTACAGGCTGAGCAACAGTTCCGCCTGGATGAAGACCAGATCGGCCAGTTGAAAGTACGCAACAACAAAGGCGAGATGATCCCGCTGGCGACCTTCATCAAGGTCAGCGACACCTCGGGTCCCGACCGCGTGATGCACTACAACGGCTTCATCACCGCAGAGATCAACGGCAACGCTGCACCGGGCTACAGCTCGGGCCAGGCAGAAGCTGCGATTGAAAAACTGCTGAAAGAAGAACTGCCCAACGGCATGACCTACGAGTGGACCGACCTGACTTATCAGCAAATCCTCTCGGGCAATACCGCACTGTTCGTGTTCCCACTGTGCGTGCTGCTGGCGTTCCTGGTACTGGCGGCTCAGTACGAAAGCTGGAGCCTGCCACTGGCGGTGATCCTGATCGTCCCGATGACGCTGCTGTCGGCCATCACCGGGGTGATTATCTCGGGCGGTGACAACAACATCTTCACCCAGATCGGCCTGATCGTACTGGTGGGCCTGGCCTGTAAGAACGCGATTCTGATCGTCGAGTTTGCCAAGGATAAACAAGCGGAGGGTCTCGACCCACTGGCTGCGGTACTGGAAGCCTGCCGTCTGCGTCTGCGGCCGATCCTGATGACCTCATTCGCGTTCATCATGGGTGTGGTGCCACTGGTGTTGTCCAGCGGTGCGGGTGCCGAGATGCGTCATGCCATGGGCGTGGCGGTGTTCTCCGGGATGATCGGCGTGACCTTCTTCGGTCTGTTGCTGACGCCAGTGTTCTACGTACTGATCCGTCGTTATGTGGAGCGCAGCGAAGCACGCAAAGCGGCCAAGGCCTTGAAGCTGGAGACACAGCAATGAGCGTGAAAGTATTCCTGCCGAGTTTGCTGGTACTGGCGCTGAGCGCCTGTGCCGTAGGCCCGGACTACAAAACCGAGAAGCTGGAGGCGGCCAATATCACGGCCGCCGCCGATGCCAAGCAGTATGACCACGCCAAGTACGAAGGCATCTGGTGGCAGCAGTTCGACGACCCTACCCTCAATCAACTGGTCACTCAGTCGCTGAGCGGTAACCGTGACCTGCGCGTGGCCTTTGCCCGCCTGCGGGCAGCCCGTGCGATTCGTGATGACGTGGCCACTGACATCATGCCCGTGGTCACCTCCCGCGCCAGCAGCGATGTGGGCAAGGGGCAGATCCCCGGCCAGACCACCAAGCGCGTCAACAGCGAGCGCTATGACCTAGGCCTGGACATGGCTTGGGAGGTGGACCTGTTCGGTCGTATTCGCCGCAACCTGGAGGCCAGCGACGCTGACCAACAAGTAGCCGAGGCCGACCTGTACCAACTGCAAGTCACCATGATTGCCGAGCTGGTGGATGCTTACGGTCAACTGCGTGGTGCTCAACTGCGCGAACGCATTGCTTTGGACAACCTGAAAAACCAGCAGGAATCGCGCACCATCACCGTCAGCCTGCGCGATGCCGGCGTGGGCGATCAGTTGGATGTGGAACGTGCCGATGCGCGCCTGGCGGCAGTCGAAGCCAGCGTGCCGCAATTGCAGGCTGAGCAGGTGCGCGAGCGTAACCGCATCGCTACCCTCCTCGGCCAACGCCCGGACAAGTTGACGGTGGACCTGAGCCCCAAAGACCTGCCGGCGATTGCCAAGGCGTTGCCGATTGGCGACCCGGGGCAACTGCTGCAACGTCGTCCGGACATCCTCAGCGCCGAACGTAAATTGGCCGCTGCTACCGCGCGGATCGGCGTGGCCAAGGCCGACCTGTTCCCACGGGTCAGCCTCAGCGGCTTCCTCGGCTTTACCGCTGGGCGTGGTTCGCAGATCGGCTCTGCGGCTGCCAACGCCTGGTCCCTCGGCCCGAGCATCACCTGGGCCGCCTTCGACCTGGGCAGCGTGCGCGCGCGTTTGCGCGGTGCAAATGCCGAAGCCGATGGCGCGCTGGCGACCTACGAGCAGCAAGTATTGCTAGCGCTCGAAGAGTCCGAGAACGCGTTCAGCGACTACGGCAAGCGCCAGCAACGCTTGGTATCGCTGATCCGCCAAAGCGAATCCAGCCGCGCCGCCGCTGACCTCGCCGCCATCCGCTATCGCGAAGGCACGGTGGACTTCTTGGTGCTGCTGGACGCCCAACGTGAACGCCTGGCCGCCGAAGACTCCCAGGCCCAGGCCGAAGTGGACCTGTATCGCGGCATCGTCGCGATCTACAAAGCCTTGGGTGGTGGCTGGCAGCCGGACTCGGTGGTCGCCAGCAGCAATTGATGTAAAGCGCTCCTTTGGTTGGTCGCATCCAGCCAATTTTTAGCCCTGCGGACCATTCGGACGTGGGGCTTTTTTTAAAGTGTTGGCAGACTTAGTCGATATATAGGGGCGTAGCTTTCGATTAATGGAGATTTTCAAGATGGCCATTAATTCAACCGCCGCGCAAAGCAAGGCGAGCCCAGGCTATATCATTCAAAACCCTAAAAAAGTCATCACTGACTTTACGGTGACGGAAGAGTCAAAAGCTGCAGAAGCATTAAACATAAAAAAAGACGAGCAAATTGCCGATCTAAAAAAATTTCTGAAAGGCTATGACATGACCAACATCAGCCTCAACGACCTAAAAAAAGTGGGCAGCAAGCTTTACGATAACAAACTCATTGATGTAGAAGCCTTGACGGTATTCATCGCTGGCCGTCGAGTGTTCGACCACGACGGCAAGCAAGCAGAGAAGGACGTCAAATTCAATGCAATCGCATTATTCGACCAACGGCTTGAAGAACAAACAGCTGCCTTAGACGGCTACTCTGAAAAAACCAAGCAGGAACCAGGATTTGCGGCTTGGAGAAAGGGAATGATTGTGGCCAATCAAGCAATTAACGCGCTCGCCTATTTTATTAACTCTTCACAAAATGATTTATCAGTAGACGAAAAAGCGTGACATAGATCAGATAAAGTGAGGTGCAAAGAAACCAACTTTGCACTCTCATCTGTCGTTCACCTACCGTATCTGACGGTTCCTGAATACGCTTTGGAAACTGCTTCAGGATTTTCAATCACCACACGATAAGCGCCATGGGGCCCGGAGTAGGACGCGTTGGGTCCTATGCCGAACGTTTGGCGCGTCCATGCGCTTCCAACTGCGCGCTCAATATAAATCCGAGGTGCGCTTCCTGCTCCTGACGCAGAAATCGTTGCATTAATGCTGGCCCCCGCGCAGCCGCCTGCCGATGTGATTGAAAATGGGCCATTCGCAGTAATCTCGTCTTTAGGTGACAAAATCCCGCTAAAGCTCTCCGTAATATACAAACACAACGCATTTGCCTGAAACGACGTCAGCGCCAACGCCAAAAAAGGGGATTGCAAAAAAACTTTTCATGGTTCTCACCTCACGTGTTAAACAATTAAGTTATTTGCGTTTAAACCATCGACTTTTTATTTATACATAGGCCGCCCTCCAGGCAGCACGCCACCGTCTGCGAAGACACGTGCTGACCATAGAAAAAGTTATCCGAGCTCAACAGTAGGACCCGTGGCGACGACTATGCATGAATTATTACTTGAGGTAAGCCGGCGGCTTCCTAAAACATTGAAAGACGGCTCTGTAGTACAAATGAAGCACCCAGTAAGTTATTTCCTAGTCCCTTGCTGTAGCAGCATCACAGGCCAACTCCATACCCACCGTTATATAAAAAATGGATTGCTCGCCGCACTCATAAAACAAGATGCTCCTGAATATACCTTTTGAATGCTTGGCTGCGTGCCGTCTGTTGAGTAGGTGGCTTCTGCGGATCAATAGAGCCCGGCGGATGTTGCATTAGCCTGAATACACCGAGCAGCTGCTGGGAGCTCCGATCGACCATATACATCAACCCTGGCGCAGGTGTGTTGATGGATCGTTTGCTGACTATTTTGATAGGGACCTGCTCGGTGATGGGCGATGCTCCAAATGAATTCAGCGCATTTTCAATAATTAGGCGGTTCTGCTTAAACAATCCTGGGTCGTTCTTCAATTGCGCCAGCAACGCCACGCTGGTCATGGTGGACTCTGCATTCAGGCTGCCCGCGCGCGAGCCAAACATGTTGACGCCTGCCTTGCCCACCAGCGCCGATGCATCCTCTCCCGCACTCACGAATGCTTGTGGCTCAGTATGGCCTTTCGCCAAGTTCAACAGGCCGGCCGCATTTTCCTCGTTCTTTTTCAGCCGTGTGAGGTACGCAAAATCGAGAGATCCCTGAGTCAGCTTGCCTGGAAGGTGGTCCAGCTCGTGGATCAGCGCATTGCTCATTGCACCTTCATTCGAGCCGAAATGCTGGTAGTAACGTTTGGCACCGTCGATATTCACTTCAATGAACTTCCCCGACCGATCTAGCTTGAAATCCTCGGGATTGACCTGTGCAACCCAATCGTGGTCTTTCGAACGCATGAATTTTACATTTTTCGCCGTCAGTACCTCAGCCTTGGCCTTGAGACCTGACAGTCGAGAGTTCATCAATTTGCGCGCCTGTGTGGGGGACATCCCCTGAAAATTCTTGAGCACAAAATCAACATCATCAGTCAGTGCCGGGTCTGCCATTACCTGCAGCGCATCGTTGAGTTTTGAAACCATCAGGGGCTGCGCTCGCTCCACCATTTGTTTGACTTCTGCACGTGTTGCACGTGTTTCAGGCGTGGCGTTGGCGGCAACGGCCTCCTCCTTGCCCACGGTTCCAGCCTCTTTGAGCGACCCTCGGAGCATTTGCATAGGCCGCCCGGCCCGTTGCTCGTCAAGTTGCGCTCTCCAGGCGTCACGCAGCGGGCCCTCACGGCGGCTGAGCCGCAACAAAGACTTCTCCTCGAGCCACTTGCTCGCATTGGCTAGCGGCTCGGCAAGCCCGGCAACGGGGTTAAACAGCCCGTTAGTGATTGAGCCCACGGCACGAGTGGCCGCCCCCAACCGGGAAAACCCAGACTCCGCCCGAGCAATGGCGCCCGCCCCTTCAGCGACGCCTCCCGCAACCACGGAGATGGCCGCCACCGCATCAGTGGCGCACCCCGCCATCGCGCCAAGATCCTGTTTAACACGACCAGACACGACATCGTCGTAGCACGCCTTAAAGGGAATGAGCGTGTTTACCAGCGTCTTCACTACCAGTTTGGCGCGTTGTTCAAAGTTTTCTCGCGGGGTGCTGCCTGAGGCTAGAGCCTGGAGACTATCGAGGTTCAACACCAGATTCTGCTTGGAAACGTGTTGTGCAATCGCTTCGGCACGAGGCGAAAAAAAGCCAAGAGGTGACAACGGCGCAGTTGACCCCGAAGCCGCTGGCAGTGTCTGGCGCAACGCCCTGACTTGGATCTCGGACGCGCCGGCATCGCTGCCATCGACATGGGACTTCATCCGGATATTCCACAGGTTCGGGACCACTGCCTCGCCATTGTCCAGCGCGGCAAGAAACTCCGGCCGCTCGACATAGGCGCCGCTCATGGGGAAAAACTCGAAACACTTGGCGTCTTTTCCTTCTCCTGCGCTGATCAGGAAGCCATAACGGCCCTGCACTGCTGCCAATTGCGCTTGCGCACTTTTGCCGGTCGTTCCTTTGCCATCAATCGATTCGGCTTGTACCTGATAAAAGGTCAGCTTTTGGGTTTCCAGCGCTTCCCTGTCTGCGTGGGGCATTTTGCTGAGAATGTCCTTCAGGCCAGTTGAAATAGCGCTATGGAACCCGATCGAGTTGTCCTTGGCCGCTTGATTGAGCATTTGCCTGGAATACTTCAGCTTGGAGAACTGCGCTTTCAGGCCAGCAAACTCAGGGGCGAACTGGCTGTTAGACGGCGTACTGATCGGCGAGGCGTCATTGAGCAGCGAATCAAACCTGCCATCTTTCAAGAGCCCCATCATGTGCAAGTCGACCAGGCTTTGCTGATAGCGCACATCGTGAGTCGGCGAAAAAAAAAGCACGTTTTCCACAAAATGCACCGGTTTGTTGACGTCACGGCCGGGAAACACCCGTTTCAGATCGGCCTCGGCCAACGCTCTCCTGCCAACCACCGGTGTACTCAGTGTTGTGGTTGCCTGATGAGTTGCCTCGATGTAGACGCGGTACTGTTGGGCGGCTTGTTTCAGGTCCTCGGCGGTGTATTTATCATCCTCACGTAACGCGATGACACCGTGCATTTTGGCCCAATCGAGCAGAGGGTCTGTCTCGGCCGCATGAAAAAGCACGGCTTGCTCAGGTGTCAGTGGTTCAAGCGCAGAGCGCTCGAGCACCTGATCATACGTCAGGGTGCGACTAGATCCCGCCGCGGACTCCTCCAGCAATGCCACCGTTTTCCTGAATGCCAACCAGGCAGGCGAACCGATGTGCAGCGTAGCCGGCATGTCACGTACCAGGAATTCCGGGGCGACATTGGCCAGCATGATGTGAGCAGTGGCTTGCACGGCCTCCGGGCGTACGCCTTTGTGACGCACCAAATGGTTCTCCAGTGCCGCTCGGACCTGCGCCAGGGTGCGCCCCGCGTTCGCCGGGGCGTATAGGTCGAAACCGGCGATATGGTTCCTCCGTAAGCCCAGTTCGGGATCGATGTGCAGCATCTGCGCAGTGAGCAGCAATTGGTTGCGCTGTACTGTTGTCATTCCCGCGTCAATATGGCCTATGGCCGACAGCAACATTTGCTGGCGAAAGCGATTGAGCGGCGCATGACTATGCAGATGCCGGGTGATCCGGTCATCCATATTCTCGGTGGTCGACGGTATGCCGTTTAGAATGCCAGCCCCTACATCACGTTCGAACGCCGCGATCAACTGTTGGCGCTCTTGCGGGAGCAACCCAGAAAGCGAGGGCGCCTGAGCCCCCAGCCAAGCACCGGAATAATTGCCCATTGCCGGGCCCGCCGGCAGCGGATGTCGTAGCCATTTGATCAAGTTGCGCGCCTGCCCAACCGTGCTGGGGGCGTTCTGCGCGTTCATGTGCGGCCAAAGTTGTTGCAAGAACTGCAGGGCGGTCGTCTCTCTTACGTCGCGATCGCCGCCCCGCGCCAGGTCGAATCGGATGTCTTCCAAATCAAGTGTTGTGTCGTCAGCTTTGCCGTTTGCACGCGCCTCGATCGCCACCAGCCAGCGTTCTTTTTCACGTGCATCCAACACGGCGGTGGCGAGTTTACTGGGTGAAACCATGGGGCGTTCATCTCGTACCACGGGGCCTGAGCGCTCTGCGGTCGATGATTCAACGAAGGGCGGAGGGTCAAATCGCCCAGAGCCAGATGCTTGGGTAATGCGGGGAACGGTTGATAACATGTCGTGCACTCGTCTGTAGCTCAAGAGTGCTCAGGTTGTCGGGGGCGGTAACCTGGAGGAATAAGATAACGCTGCGGACCGAGCCAGACGTTTCGGCATACAGAGAACCCTTCGTCTAGCCCTGCTCCCCCAGAATCAAACTTCTGTAATGCCCGGGATTGGACCCTGCCCACTTACGAAACGCTTTGTAGAATGAGCTGGTATCAGCAAACCCCAACCGCTCCGCAATCTCGGCAAAACTGATCTGCGGTTCCGCCAACCACACGATCGCCAGCTCCTTGCGCACGCTGTCCTTGAGGCCTTGGTAGGTCTGCCCCTCCTCCGCCAGACGGCGGCGCAGGGTAGATGCGGAGATGCACAGGCTGGCGGCCAGCCCGTCGGTTTCTGGCCAGGTGTCGGGGGGCATCTGGCGCAGGTTGTGTTTGATGCGGGTCGCCAGGCTGTCGGGGTCGCGGTATTTGACCAGGATATTGGCCGGTGCGTGGGCGAGGAAGCGCTTGAGTTCTTCTGCACTGCGCTTGACCGGGAGGTCCAGGCAATCGGCGGAGAAGATCATGCGGGTTCGCGGCCGGTCGAAGCGCAGGTTGTCGGAAAACATCACCTGGTAGTCGTCGCAGAAGTCCGGCTGCGGGCAGCGCAATTCCACCGCCAGGATCGGAATCCGTCTTCCGGCCAGCCAACACGCGACACCGTGCACGATCATCCAGTAGGTAAAGCAGGTAAACGCACGCTTGGGTTCCAGCTCTGGCTCCAACAACACGATTTCAGCCAGGCTTTGCTGCCGCACCAATTGCGCAGGCATCCGCTCCAACATCAACGACAGAAAACCCAGGCCGGTTTCCAGGCTCGCACCCAGGGTCGGTTGCGCCATCGCCGCGCGACAGAGGAATTCCAGGCTGCCGGACTTGAGCTTGCGTGGGTCCATGCCGAAAAACTCATCATCCATGCGCCGCGCCAGCAAGCGCCAAAAGCGCGCGTAGGACGTGGCCGGCACCCGCGCAGAAGGCTGCTCCAGCAGCAACGGGTCGATGCCGGCTTTGCCCAGCACTTCGGCCGTGGCGGCGCCCGGCGCACAGCTCTGCAACAAGGCTTCGCGCACGAGGTGGATGGAGATGGTGTCTTTTTCCGACATAGGGGATCATGCATTCATTGCCGCAGATAATGGCGTGCATCATAAGGTGGCTTGCGTTTCGCCACCACCGTTCAGCCGCAGTTCAGAAAAGGTCAAGATTGCTTGTTTAGTAATGAGTATCATTATGTTACAAATTAGCATCCTATCTAATCGTGATGCGGTGCCGAATGCTTGTTCCCTTTCTGATCATGCTGCGCGAAGGCATTGAAGCCGCCCTGATCGTTGGCATTATCGCCAGTTACCTGCAACAAACCGGCCGTGGCCAGTGGATGCCCGCCGTGTGGATTGGGGTGTTTCTCGCCGCCGCCCTGGCCCTGCTGGTCGGTGGTGGCCTGGAACTGGTCAGTGCCGAATTCCCGCAGAAACAACAGGAACTGTTCGAAGGCATCGTTGGCCTGGTCGCTGTGGGCATCCTCAGCTCCATGGTGTTCTGGATGCGCAAAGTAGCGCGCTCCATCAAGCATTCCCTGCATCAATCCCTTGATCATGCGCTGGCCGGTTCCAAGCATCAGGTCACCGCGCTGATCCTCATGGTGTTTTTCGCCGTGGCCCGCGAAGGCCTGGAAACCGTGTTCTTCCTGCTGGCCGTGTTCCAACAGAGCGAAGGCCCGGGTGCGCCGATTGGCGCCCTGCTCGGCCTGATCCTGGCGATCATCGTGGGTTTCCTGATCTACACCGGCAGCATGCGCCTGAACCTCGGCGCGTTTTTCCGCTGGACCGGCCTGTTCATCCTCGTGGTAGCCGCCGGCATCCTCGCCAACTCCGTACAGGCCTTGCACGAAGCGGGCGTATGGAACCACTTGCAAACCGTATTGTTCGATTTCAGCGCGGTGTTGCCGATGGACAGCCCGTTGGGCTCGGTACTCGCCGGCATGTTCGGTTACCAGGAAGCTCCTACCGTCAGCACCTTGGGCGCCTATCTGATTTACCTGGTGGTGGCCCTGGTGATGTTCTTCCTGCCCGCGCCGCCGCCCAGGCCTGTTTCTGAATCTTCTTCCGTTTCCAGCCAGTAAGGACCGTCCCTTGTCCAACCCAACCCCTAAACCGGCTTCGCCTCCCCGCGCGCTGCGCTGGGCCGTGGCGGGCTCGGTGGTCGTGATGATCGCCGCCGGTGGCCTGTTTTATTACGCCTCGCAGTTGGCCGCGAGCAAGCGCCAGACCAACCACAATGAAATCGCGGTGACCATCCATGGTCACGCCTGCGAGCCAAATGAACTGACCGTGCCTGCCGGGCGCGCGAGCTTTCGTATCATCAACCGCTCTGACCGGGCAGTGGAATGGGAAATCCTCGACGGCGTGCTCGTGATCGAAGAGCGCGAAAATATCGCCCCTGGCCTGAGCCAAGTGATCAACGCCAACCTGTTGCCCGGCGACTACGCGATCACGTGTGGCCTGCTGAGCAACCCGCGTGGCACCTTGCATGTCACGCCAACTGCCGAGTCGGATGCCCAGGCCAAAGCCAAGCCGTCGATGGTGGCGTTTATCGGCCCACTGTCGGAGTTCCGCGTTTACTTGAGTGGCCAGGGCAGCGCGCTGGTCAAGGCTGTCACTGCCCTGCAACAGGCCATCGACGCCGGCGACCTCTCCCAAGCCCAGGCGCTTTACGTGCCAGCCCGTGAGGCTTACCAGCGCCTGGCCCCGGCCTCCCAACGCTTGGCGGAACTGGACAACGCGATCAACGCGCGTGCCGACTACTTCGAAAAGCGTGAACAGGATCCGGCATTCAGTGGCTTCCACCGCCTCGAATATAGCCTGTTCCAGCAACGCAGCCTCGACGGCCTGGCCCCGGTTGCCGCGCGCCTGGTGACCGACGTCACCGCGCTCAAGCAGCAGCTGTTGGCCCAGTCCCTGCCGCCAGAGCAGCTGGTGAGCATCGTGGTGCGCAACCTCAATAGCCTGGCGGATGTGCGCGCCATCAGTGGTGAAGAGGAGCGCTACAGCCACATCGACCTGAATGGCTTTGCCGCCAACCTGGAGGCCGCCCACAAGGTTGTCGAGTTGATGCGCCCGCTGCTGGTCAAGTCCGCCGCCGACTTGCTGCCAAAAATCGACACTGCGCTCGCCGCAATCGATGCACAACTCAATGATTTGAAAGTCGACGGTCAGTACAGCCGCTACGACAGCGTTACGGCCGATCAGCGCAAGCAGATCGCCGACAAGGCCAAGGCTCTGGCCGCAGCACTCGATGGAATCGACCCAGCCCTCGGCCTTTCTGGCCTGCAGTGAAGACGACCGCACACATGAGTGATTCAGAACACACCAACCTTCAGCGTCGCCGTGTCCTGCTGGGCATGGCGGCCACCGGCGCTGCAATCGCCGGGAGTACCCTGACCTGCCCGGCCATGGCAGCCGCAGCCGAACAAGTCACCACCGCGCCGCGCAGCGACAAGACCCAGGACCATCACGACTTTTTCGGCAAACACCAAAGCGGTATCGTCACGCCACGCCCGGCCTGCGGCATGGTGGTGGCATTCGACGTACTGGCCAGCGACCGCGAAGACCTGGAGCGCTTGTTCCGCACCCTGAACGAGCGCATCAGCTTTTTGATGACCGGCGGCACCGTGCCGCAAGTCGACCCGAAACTGCCGCCCACCGACTCCGGGATCCTCGGGCCAGTGGTCACACCGGATAACTTGACCATCACCGTCTCCATCGGTGAATCGCTGTTCGATGAACGCTTCGGGCTTGCCAAAGCCAAGCCCAAGCGCCTGATTCGCATGGTCGGCTTCCCTAACGACGCGCTGGAGCCCGCGCAGTGCCACGGCGACCTGAGCCTGCAATTCAGCTCCAACACGCCGGACACCAACATCCACGCCCTGCGCGACATCGTGAAAAACCTGCCCGACCTGCTGCTGGTGCGCTGGAAGCAGGAAGGCAGCGTGCCGCCCCAGGCGCCGAGCAAACCTGGAGAGCCGGCACAAAGCGCGCGCAACTTCCTCGGTTTCCGTGACGGTTCGGCCAACCCGAACTCCAACGACGACACCGCCATGAACCAGATTGTGTGGGTGCAGCCCGGCAGTGACGAACCGACCTGGGCCGCCAACGGCAGCTATCAGGCGGTGCGCATCATCCGCAACTTCGTCGAGCGCTGGGACCGTACCCCGCTGCAAGAGCAAGAAAGCATCATTGGCCGTGTCAAGACCACGGGCGCGCCCATGGATGGCCAAAAAGAAACCCAGGTTCCCGACTACAGCAAGGACCCGGAAGGCAAGCTGACCAAGCTCGATGCCCACATCCGCCTGGCCAACCCACGCACCCCGCAGACTCAGGCCAACCTGATCCTGCGTCGGCCGTTCAACTACTCCAACGGCGTCAACAAAAACGGTCAGCTGGACATGGGGCTGCTGTTCATCTGCTACCAGGCTGACCTGGAGAAAGGCTTTATCAGCGTGCAAACCCGGCTCAACGGCGAGCCTCTGGAGGAATACCTCAAGCCAGTCGGCGGCGGGTACTTCTTCACCTTGCCGGGGGTCACGGGGCCCAAGGATTTCATTGGGCGCACGCTGCTCGCTGCAACGCACCCTCAAACCACTGCCAATACCTAAAACAAACCCCAGAGCGGAAATCGTCCCATGAAAAAGTCGTCTATCGCGTTGTCGTTGCTGCTGACCCTTTCACCGCTGGCAGCGTTTGCCGCTACCGCGCCGCTGGACCTGGTGGGCCCGGTGTCGGACTACAAGATCTACGTCACCGAAGAAATCGGTGAGCTGGTCACCCAGACCAAAGCGTTTACCGACGCCATCAACAAGGGCGACCTGGCTACCGCCAAAAAGCTCTACGCGCCGACCCGTGTGCACTATGAGTCCATCGAGCCAATCGCCGAACTGTTCAGCGACCTTGACGCCTCCATCGACTCCCGAGTCGATGACCACGAAAAAGGCGTGACTGCCGAAGACTTCACAGGCTTCCACCGCATCGAATATGTGCTGTTCTCGCAGAACACCACCAAAGGCCTGGAAGAACTGACCGCCAAGCTCAACACCGACGTCAACGACCTCAAGACCCGTGTCGACGGCCTGACCTTCCCACCCGAGAAAGTCGTGGGCGGCGCCGCCGCGCTGCTGGAAGAAGTCGCCGCCACCAAGATCTCCGGTGAAGAAGACCGCTACAGCCACACTGACCTGTACGACTTCCAGGGCAACATCGACGGCGCGAAGAAAATCGTCGACCTGTTCCGTGGCCAGATCGAGAAACAAGACAAGGCCTTCCTGGCCAAGGTCGACAAAAACTTCGCCACCGTGGACAAGATTCTGGCCAAGTACAAGACCAAGGACGGTGGCTTTGAGACCTATGACAAGGTCAAGGAAAACGACCGCAAAGCCCTGGTTGGCCCGGTCAACACGCTCGCTGAAGACTTGTCCACCTTGCGTGGCAAGCTGGGTCTGAACTGATGCGCCGGGGGTCACTCATCCCCATTGGATGAGTGACCCTTGCGCTCATTCCGACTTTATTACCGGTGGCTTGCCTGGATCGACCAGGCCAGTCCCAACCAGGAAGTAACACTTCAATTTCTCCTCGGCCATTGCCAGATGAGGCAAGGCTTTACTCAGCCCCAAAGGGGTTGTGGTCGTCAGCCTCGGCAGCTTGGCCAAACCTCGGGATGTAGCACCCAACAACCGCGGATAGCCGTCCAGAGGGTTGAAAACCGCGTTGAAAAATTGCACTGTCTGCTTTGAAAAATCCAAGGCTGCGTCGCTGAATCGGAGCTTTGGCTCATTCCATGACCATGCCACTTTGGGTGCCCAGGGCTTGACTGAAGCGCTCAGCTTTCCACGAGTCGGCGCCAGACTGCTTAGCGCAAACGCTTTCGCCGAGCCGAGTAACTTACGCGCCTGGCCACCGGCGCCAATCAGCACGCCGCCCACATCCAAGGCCAGGCTTTGAAGGCCCTTGGCGACATTGCCATCGGCGAAATCCTGATAAGCCCCCACGAACGGCACAAGCGAAGTCAGCAGGTTGATATCTCGCGCATGCTCCGCCCGGCTCTTTTCCACAGGCAATTGCCCCTTGGCCCTTTTGAGCATCTGCTCCGCACTTTCATAGAAGTTCTGTTCCGCAATCTCACACGCAATGAACTCGACACGGTCCGACTGGTAACTGTCGGGCACAAAAGTGGCCAGGGTCTGATTTGCGGGAAGCGCGCCGGCCTCTACATAGCGCCCCAGTCGGTCGATGATGACATCCGGCGACGTCACGCCGGGCCTTGGCTGGCTACCGCTGGCATAGGCTTCAAAATCCAGCGGCACATCATGCCCGCCGCGAATGTAAAGTTGGCCCTGCAACTTGTATTGCCCCAAGTAGCTTTTGTCGCGCACCACTTTGTCGAGCGCGCTCGTAGCAGCAGGGTCGTCATGCCGGATAATCCTGCCGCTATTGAGCACTTCGTAGTAAGTCACCGCCTGATCATGCAGTACGCGCATCAGTGTGCCCTGGCGCCCCGTGACTGCGGCACGGTCATCATCCGATTCCCACACCTGTTGCTTGCCGGTTTTCTTGCGCAGGGTAAACAAGTCCACGGCCCCCAGCTCGATACGTTGGCGGTCAGACAGGGGCAACTTGGCGAACATCAGCTTCAGCTTTGTCACAAATGCTCTTTGCTGCGCGTTGTGGTGTTTGCTGACGGCGGTTTTGAGTAAGTCGTCCAAAGCAGGCAGTCGCCGGATCAGCCCGTCCAGTTTGTTGCGCGCGGGCATCGGGAGTGTTTCATCGTTCTGAAATTGAAAGGGCGTACGTGACGCTTGCCCGGGGCCGGTTGGAGGCACATCACTGCTCAATATCCACTTGCCGGGCACCAGGTCACCGGTCATGTAGGTATCGATCAGTGAGCGTGTACGAGGTTCGGAGGTTCGCAGGTTTCTGCGTTCTTGTGCATCGACCAACTGGACCGTCATGGCCTCCAACTGACGGGCACTTTTATCCGGGAACACTTTTAACAACTCTTGCTGGGCCAGCAGCCTACGCGTTGGTAATGGCGTGCCAGTGATATTGAACGCCCGCGTGGCCAGCCTGCGCTGGCGGTTGAATACCTCGGAAGCCTTCTTCAGGTCGCTTGCCGTATGCTGCCCCTGGGGCTTGGCAGACACAATTCCGTTGAGCACCGCCCAATCAAGCAGCACACGGGACGCACGAACCTGCATCAACGTGCGCTGCTCGTCAGAGGTCGGCACCAACGTCGTCAGCGCACGGACCTGTTCTGAATTCAATGCTCGCGAGGTGCCAGGTGCCACGGCTTCCGCCATCTCGCACCCCAAGCGCAGTTCGGTCCAGGCGGGCGTTCCGATCGTTGTCGCTTCGGTCCCTTCACGCACCAGGAACTCCGGGGCAACCTGGGCCAGCCCGATGGTCGCAACCTGCCCTGCAAGGTCGGGTTCCAGGCCCTTCTGATCGCGCAGGTGTTGTACCAGGTCGTTGCGCACTTCGCTGAAGGTACGGCCCATGTTCACGGGATGGTAAAGCTCGAACCCACCCACGGAGCCAGGAGGACTCTCCAAGGCGCGCCATTGCGCACGCGCTGGCTGGCTGGCATCTAGCCCACTGTAGTCACCCTCGACCGGAGCGGGTGGCAACGCCACGCGCAACCACTCGATGACGTGGCGTGAGGCCCCAGCCGTCCGGGGTGAGCCCAGGCCCTTGTATTGGAGCAACTGGTCGACGTTGTAGCGCGCCTGATGCCCGATACCTTCGGCGGAAGCCGGCGACACGTTTATCTGCTGCAGCGTCCAATCAATCGGGCGATCAGCCGGCATGTCCAATAAATGCGCCTCCATCAAGGAGGCTAGAAAGGCGCGCTCATCCAGGTCGGCAATCACGCGCCTGACGTCCGTCATGCCAGCCGCCACGGCAGGAGAAAGCACCAGCGGACTCTTCGGCGCTTCTCCTACTGGCAGGTCATACGCTGAAGTTGCGACATGCAGAGGGACTTGGTATTCGCCGCTATCAAGGTAAGGCATCCCCTTGTCTTCGGGGTCCAGAAGGTCGCGGATGGCGCGCATTTTCGCCGAAGCTTGCCACCAGCCGCTGTCATCGGTGGCACTGAATGCGACAGCGGTGCGCACACCGTCGCGGGTGGTGTAGCCCTTCACCTCGTGTTTGTGCAAGGTCAAGCTATCCAATTCCAGCCCTTTGCGCGCAAACCAGTCCAGTGTCTGCGGTTGATTAAGCAAGTCGCGATAGAGCTGCAAGGCCTTTTCCAGGCTGCTGCCGTGGGGAATGTTAACCCGCACTTGCCCACTGCTCACGGCGCTGCTCAAACGTCCAGCCAGGACGGTGTCGCCCTGGCTGGTATTAACGTTCTCGCCAGGCGCTTCAAGGGTCCAGGTCGGCGTCGCAATCACAGGCGCTTCGTCAGCCGTAGACCGAGTGCGACGCACAAATGAAGGAGTAAGCGTTAGCGCTTCAGAATGAAGGGGAATTTGACGAAACTCGGGAGGCGGCGAATACGAGGAAATGGATGACATGAGAGTGTCCTCTGCTGGCTGAGTCCTGACGGAAAAGCCGCGCATCCCTGCCCGGTAGGCAGTCAATCTATTAAGAACACAGAAAGTCGCACTGTAAGCGAAGTCTTAGTCGCTTCGCCTACAGTGTTGCAATGTATGCAGGATTTATAGAATGCGGTACAGCAACCGCTCAATCCGCACCCGGCTGACTCGCCGCAGGAACTTGCCAACCGCCGCCGGGTAGTCCACCAGCGTTTGCAGGTCTTGGTAACCCTCTATTCGCGTGGTGTGCTGGAAAATCTGTGCCAGCTCGGTGCGTCGTGGCTCTAGCCACTGGCCCTGTGGGTCGTCGATCAGCAAAGCGTTTTCCAGGTCGAGGCGGAATGCTCGTGGGTTGAGGTTGTTGCCGGTGAGCAAAGTGTAGCGTTGGTCGACCCACATGCCCTTGAGGTGATAGCTGTTGTCGCCGTCGTGCCATAAATGCAGGTTCAACTGGCCATTATCGATGTCGCGCTGATGACGCTTGGCGAAGCGACGCAGACTGATTTCATACAGGTAAGGCAGCGCCGCGATGACCTTGAATGGTTCGCTGGGCGGGATGTAGAAGTCGTTGGCAGTCTTGTCACCAACGATGATGTCGATCTTCACCCCGCGCGCCAGGGCGCGGTTGATTTCGCGGGTTACCGGCAGCGGCAGGTTGAAATAAGGCGTGCAGATCGTCAGTTGATGCTGGGCGCTGGCGATCAATTCAAGGATCACCCGGCTCAGGGGATTGTTCTTGCCTACACCGAGCAGCGGGCTGACGGACAGGTGGCCATTGGGCAACTGCCCCGCCGTGGTGTCGTAGGCCGCGTGTTTGAGCCGGCTGCGCAGATCACCGATGTCGTTGCGCAAACTGCGGGTGGTCGGCGGGTTGGGCAGGTCAAGGCGGTGCACCGCCTTTGACGCCACCAGGCCGTGCTCTACCAAGTGTTGCATGGAGTCGGCCAGCGGCTGGCTGTGGATCAAGTGGTAGCGGTCGAAACGGTACTTGTCGAACTTGTGCAGGTACACGTTGTTCAGGCTCGCGCCGCTGTACAGCACGGTGTCATCGATCACAAAGCCCTTGAGGTGCAGCACGCCGAACAGCTCGCGGGTTTGCACCGGCACACCGTACACCGGCACTTCGCTGGCGTGTGACTGGGTCATGGCTTGGTACCAGGCGCTGTTGCCCGGCTGCTTGCCGGCGCCGATCAGGCCGCGTTGGGCGCGCAGCCAATCGACCACCACCACGATCTCCAGTTCCGGCCGTGCGGCCTTGGCGGCGTGCAACGCGTCGTAGATCTCCTGCCCCGCCTCGTCCTGCTGCAAGTACAACGCGACGATATAGATGCGCCGCCTGGCCTGGGGGATTTTCTCCAGCAGGCAACGGCGATAGGCATCGGCGCTGGGCAGCACGTCAATAGCGTCGGGAGTGAGGGGGAAACCGCGCAGTTTGGGCAACAGGGAGCGTTTGAAGAACGACGGCATAAGGCTCGCAATGGGTCGAATCCGAAGAGGCCCCGAGCTTACACCATGGGGGTGCCCAGGTCTCGTTGCCGGGCATGGAAAAAGTTGATTGACCAAGAAGAACGATCGTTCTACTGTTAGCAACATGAACGAAATGACCAACAGTGAAACCCGCGACATTATTCTCGACGTCACCGAGAAGCTGATCTATCGCCATGGCATCGCCGCCACCGGCATGGACTTCCTGGTGAAAACCGCCGGTGTTTCACGCAAAAGTATTTATCGCTACTTCGCCAACAAGGACGAATTGGTGATCGCCGCCCTGCAGCGCCGCGATGAACGCTGGATGCACTGGCTGCGCAGCGAAGTTGAACGCAGCGAAGGCACCGGTGAACGCCTATTGGCACTGTTCGATGCCCTCAAGGCCTGGTTCGGCTCGGCGGATTTTCGCGGCTGCGCGTTCATCAACACCAGTGGCGAAACCGGCGACCCGCAAGACCCGGTACGGCTGCTGGCCAAGGCGCATAAACAAAAGCTGTTCGAGTACGCACTGGAACTGTGCCAGGCACATGGCAGCGCTGACGCCGAGCGGCAGGCCGCGCAGTTACTGATCCTGATCGACGGTGCCATCACCGTTGCCCTGGTGATGGGCGATTCAACCGCTGCCGATAACGCGCAACACATGGCACGAACGCTATTAAAGCTTTGACCGCACGACCCCGTACAACTCCCGATGAACCTTATAGTTTTGAGGTACCGCCCCATGTCGTCTGCTGCCGAAACACGCCCGCCACTCCCACCCTTTACCCACGCATCGGCCCTTGAAAAAGTACGCCTGGCCGAAGATGGCTGGAACTCTCGGGACCCGCAGCGTGTGGCCCTGGCCTACACGCAAGACACCCAATGGCGTAACCGGGCCGAATTCGTGCACAGCCGCGAACAAGCAGCGGCCTTTCTTACCCGCAAGTGGGCCAAGGAGCTGGACTACCGACTGATCAAAGAGTTGTGGGCATTTACCGATAACCGCATCGCCGTGCGCTATGCCTATGAATGGCACGACGATTCGGGCAATTGGTTCAGGTCCTACGGCAATGAGAACTGGGAGTTCGACGGGAATGGCCTGATGGCGAATCGTTTTGCCTGTATCAATGACCTGCCGATAAAGGACAGCGAGCGCAAGTTCCATTGGCCGCTGGGGCGGCGCCCGGACGATCACCCCGGCCTGTCCGACCTGGGTTTGTAGTGAGCGGGCTTGTCGAACCGTCGCACCGCCCGCGCTGGGCTGCGAAGCGGCCCCAAAACCGGGCAATCAAGTTCTTTCTGGAAGAATGCGTTTGCCGAATTAGGGCCGCTACGCAGCCCAGCGCGGGGCGAGCCCGCTCACTACACTAATCCTGGTTCAATCCCACGCGGTACAGCACGCCGTTGTCCTCATCCGTCAGCACATACAGGTAGCCATCCGGCCCCTGTCGTACATCCCGAATCCGTGCTTTCAAGCCGCCCAGCAAGCGCTCTTCATGGATCACCTTGTCACCATCGAACTGCAGTCGAATCAGTTCCTGGCTGACCAGTGCGCCAATGAAAACGTTGTGCTGCCACGGTTTGAAACGGTCGGCGTCATAGAACGCCATGCCGCTGATGCCCGGTGATTTCTCCCAGACATGATGCGGCGGCACCGTCCCTTCCACCGTTTTGCCCTGGGCCTCGGGGATTGGCGTCAACGAATAGTTGATGCCGTGGGTCGCCAACGGCCAGCCGTAGTTCTTGCCACGCTCGATGATATTGATCTCATCACCGCCACGCGGCCCATGTTCGTTTTCCCAGATCGTGCCGCTCCACGGGTTCAGCGCCAAGCCTTGCGGATTGCGCTGGCCGTAGGACCAGATCTCGGGACGAACGCCTTCCTGACCAACAAAAGGGTTGTCATCCGGCACGCGGCCATCGGGGAAGATTCGTACGACCTTGCCTTGCAGCTTGTCCAAGTCCTGGGCGGTAGGCCGGTCGTTGTTTTCACCCAGCGTCACGAACAGGTAGCCATCACGGTCAAACGCCAGGCGTGAACCAAAGTGGTTACCGGTGGAGAGCTTGGGCTCCTGACGCAGGATCACCTTGAAATCGGTCAAGCCTTTCAGGTCAGCCGACAAACGCCCGCGCCCGACCGCTGTGCCGGCTGTACCGCCCTTGCCGCCGCCCTCCGCGTAGGAGAGGTAGACCATGCGGTCCTGCTTGAAGTCCGGCGACAGCACCACGTCCAACAGACCGCCCTGCCCCTTGGCCCAGACCTCGGGCACCCCGGTCAACGGCGCAGAAAGCTTGCCGTCCGGACTGACAAAACGTAAATGACCGGGTCGTTCAGTCACCAGGAAACCTTGCTTGTCTGGCAGGAAAGCCACGGCCCACGGATGGTCTAAACCTTTGGCAATAGCCGTGGCAGTGATGCTGCCTTGTTCGCTGGGGAACTGTTGGCCATCAGCCGCATAAACAGCCGCCATGGGCAACATCGCGGTTGCACAGAGAGCGGCGAGAAGGGTTTTGCGTAGCAACATAAGGCGAGTCCTTACCGGCGATTGCCGTTGGCGTCATAGGTGGGCGCTTTGGTTTCAGTGGCGGGTCGGCTGGGGACGGGGTTGCGCTTGGGATAGCTGTTGCCGATACCGCCGTTTTCCACGGTCGGTGCGCGCGGGGTGGGCCCGGTTTGGATACCGCGCACCGACGGCGCACTGGGCTGGGTGCCCTGCATGCTATTAGGGTTGGCCCGGTGAATCGGGCTGTTATTGGAATCGGTGCTGCCGGGCAAGCTTTGAGCCTGGGCCAGTGGCACCAAGGCCAAAGCCAGTGCAAGCGCTGCAACGTGACGCATACAACTGTTCATGACAAAGCCTCTCAGGAGCGAGTAGTACGTGCTTTCGATAACACGCTACGCCCTGGGTTCGGCTTTGGTAACTAAATAGTTTCTCATCAGGTGTAACACAATCTGTCCGCGCATCTGCCCGCCGAAACTTTTACAGCCTGCGGCGAGTCACCAGAAGACCACCGTCTTCTCAAGGAACTCAGGCATGCCACGGGCAATATGGAAAGGTGCGATCAGTTTCGGCTTGGTGCATATCCCAGTGTCGCTGGTGTCCGCTACGTCCGCCCAGGGCGTGGATTTTGACTGGCTGGACAAGCGCAGCATGGATCCGGTGGGCTATAAGCGCATCAACAAGGCCACCGGCAAGGAAGTCAGCAAGGACAACATCGTCAAGGGTGTCGCCTATGAGAAAGGCCGCTATGTGCTGCTCAGCGAGGAGGAGATTCGCTCGGCCCACCCCAAGTCGACTCAGACCATTGAAATCATCGCGTTTGTCGCCAGCGATCAGATTCCGTTGCAGAACATCGATACGCCCTACTTCCTGGCCCCGGATAAACGCGGTGGCAAGGTGTACGCACTGCTAAGGGAAACCCTTAAGAAGACCCGTAAGGTTGCCCTCGCTAATGTCGTGTTGCACACCAAACAACACTTGGCCGCACTGATGCCGCTGGAATCGGCACTGGTGCTGGTAATGCTGCGCTGGCCGGCCGAGGTGCGCAGCCTGGACACGTTGGAGTTGCCCAGCGACGTGACCAAACCCAGCCTGGCAAAGGCCGAGCTGGACATGGCCAAACGCTTGGTAGACGACATGAGCGCTGACTGGCAACCCGGCGATTACCGCGACAGCTTTCAGGAAAAAATCATGGCGCTGGTGGCGAAGAAGGCCAAGGCCGGCAAGATCAAGGACGTGGAAACCGTTAAAGGCAGCGAAGAACGCAAGTCAGCCGACGTGATCGACCTGACGGAACTGCTCAAGCGCAGCCTTGCCGGCAAGCCTGTCAAAAAGGCCGCCGCGAAAAAGACTACCAAGGCCTCCTGACCCATGGCCAAGCCCCTCAGCGAATACAACCGCAAGCGCGATTTCGATATCACCGCCGAACCCTCCGGCACTGCGCCCAGCGGCAAACGCAAGGCCACTGCACTGTCCTTCGTGATTCAGAAGCATGATGCGCGCAACCTGCACTATGACTTCCGATTAGAGCTCGACGGAGTGCTCAAAAGCTGGGCGGTCCCCAAGGGGCCGAGCCTTGACCCTGGCCAGAAACGCCTGGCCGTACACGTCGAAGACCACCCGCTGAGCTACGGCGGTTTTGAAGGCAATATCGCTGCCGGCCAATATGGCGCTGGAGATGTCATCGTGTGGGACCGTGGTGTCTGGCAACCCCATGGCGATCCCCACCAGGCCTATGCCGCGGGCAAACTCAAATTCAGCCTGATCGGCGAGAAGCTGTCGGGGGACTGGGCGCTCGTGCGCACACGCCTGAAAGGCAGCGGCGACAAAGAGCAATGGTTGTTGATCAAGGAGCACGACGCACAGGCTCGCCCGAGCGCTGAGTACGATATCGTCCAGGCCCAGCCCAACAGCGTGCTCAGCGGGGCTGGCGTTGGAGCGACCAAGACGCGCGTTAACCCTAAGCAGGCATTTCCAGAACACTTGAAGCCGCAACTGGCCACGTTGGTCGATCACGCGCCGGACGGCGACTGGCAGTACGAAATCAAATTCGACGGTTACCGCATGCTCGCACGCATTCAGGCCGGCGAAGTGCGGTTGTTTACACGTAATGGCCACGACTGGACCGAACGGCTGCCGCGTCAAGCCAAGGCGGTGCGTGCCCTCAAGCTCAAGGACAGCTGGCTCGACGGTGAAATGGTCAGCCTCAATGGCGACGGCTTACCGGATTTTCAAGCGCTGCAGAATGCCTTTGAAAGTGGGCACAGCCTGGACATTGTGTATTACCTGTTTGATGCGCCCTTCTTGAATGGGCTGGATCAGCGCCAAGCGCCCATTGAAGCCCGGCGTGAGAAACTCAAGTCAGCATTGGCCCCGAGCAAAAACAGCCTGCTGCGCTTCTCCGAAGCCTTCACTGCCCCCCCTCGCGACATCATTGAAAGCGCCTGCGCGCTTAACCTGGAAGGCGTCGTCGGTAAACGCTTGGGCAGCCCGTATGTGTCCACACGCAGTCCCGATTGGATCAAGCTCAAATGCCGACAGCGTCAGGAATTCGTCATCGTCGGTTATACCCGCCCTCAAGGCTCACGCAGTGGCTTCGGGGCGCTGCTGCTGGCGGTGAATGGCGCGTCCGGACTGGCCTATGCCGGACGGGTGGGTACGGGGTTTGATCAGGCCTCACTGGACACTGTCCACGCGCAACTCACGGCACTCGACCGTAAAACCTCCCCACTGGCTAAACCACTGACCCGTGCACAGGCGCGGGGCGTGTGCTGGGTAGCGCCCAAATTGGTCGGTGAAGTGCAATTTGCCGAGTGGACGCGTGAGGGCATGGTGCGCCACGCCACGTTTATCGGGCTGCGCAGCGACAAACCGTTCGCACAGGTTGTTCATGAGCAGCCGTCTAAACCTGCGATAAGCATTACGCACGCCGACCGCGTTATCGACTCACAAAGCGGTGCTCAAAAACAGCACGTGGCGCAGTACTACAGCGACATCAGCGAATGGATCCTGCCGTTTCTGCGCCATCGGCCGGTGTCATTGCTGCGCGCCCCTGAAGGCATCGATGGCGAGCAGTTTTTCCAGAAACATGCTGAACGCCTTGCAATTCCCCATATCAAGCAACTGGCTGCAGGCCTGGACCCGGGGCACGCACGGTTGATGGAGATCGACAGCGCGCAGGCGCTGCAGGGTGTCGTGCAGATGGGCACCGTCGAGCTGCACACCTGGGGCGCCACGACGGACAAGATCGAAACCCCAGACCACTTTGTACTCGACCTTGATCCAGACCCTGCGTTGCCCTGGAAAACCATGCTCGAGGCTGCACAACTGACCTTGTCGGTACTCGATGAGTTGGGGCTAGAGGTATTCGTCAAGACGAGCGGCGGCAAGGGTTTGCATCTTATGGTACCGCTGGCGCGACGGGATGGCTGGGAGACCGTCAAGGCGTTTTCCAAGGCCATAGCGCAGTTCATGGCCAAGCAACTGCCCGAACGCTTTACCGCCACGTCCGGGCCGAAAAACCGAGTGGGCAAAATCTTTATCGACTACCTACGCAATGCCCGGGGCGCAAGTACAGTGACGGCTTATTCTTTGCGGGCCAGGCCGGGCCTACCGGTGTCTGTACCGGTCAGCCGGGAAGAATTGACGGCACTGCGCACAGCCCAGCAATGGACACTCGCCAACGTGCTTGAACGCTTGCAGGGTTTGAAAGCCGATCCGTGGGCAGGCTACGCCCACCGGCAAAAGATCAGCAAGAAGATGTGGGACAAACTAGGGGCTCGTCCACCGGAATGAACGGCCCCCGCCCCGGGTTCAGATATAAATGAAGATCAGCGCCAAGCCAGCAAAGATCGCCCATTTTTCCAGGTAATAACGCGTGCGGTTGCGTTTTTTCAGCTCTTTACCCCGCAGACGGATCTTGTACAGGCGAGTAAAGGCGCGGTTCAGTGCACCGGTCTTGTCACCGGCATCGTTGGGAGAGCCCGCAGCCGCCATCACGTTGCGGCTGAACCAGCGATTGAACGCGGCCGCCCAGCGGTACTTCATCGGTCGCTCGATATCGCAGAACAGGATGATGCGGTTTTGTTGCGTGGTGTTTTCAGCGTAGTGAATGTAAGTCTCGTCAAACATCACCGGCTCGCCGTCACGCCAGTAGTAATTTTCGCCATCCACATTGATGTAGCAGCTAGGGTCGTTCGGCGTGTCCAAGCCTAGATGGTAGCGATAGGAGCCGGCATACGGGTCTCGGTGACGCACCAGCTTGGAGCCTGGCGGCAACTCGGCAAACATTGCAGCCTTGATTGAACCGATGCTTTGCACCAGCTCAGTCGTGCGTGGGCAGAGTTTCATTGCCGAGGGATGACTGTCGCCGTACCACTTCAGGTAGAAACGCTTCCAACCCGACTTGAAGAACGAGTTGAAACCCACGTCGTTGTATTGGTCAGAGCGCTTGATCTCACCCGCGCGCATCAGGTTCTGGCCTTCCTGGCGAATTTCTTCCCAATGTTCCTGCAACGGGCTCAGGTCGGGAAAATCGCTAGGCGACAGATACGGTCGGCTGGGTAGCTTGGAGAACAGATAGAGAAAGCAGTTGATCGGTGCCAGGAAGGTTGAATGGTCACTGAGCTGGCGGCCCAGCTTATGCCGCACCCGGCCACGCAGGTGAACATACGCAATGGAGGCAACGTAGAGAACAACAATGATGAGTTTCAAGAGATTTGGTCACAAGTCAGTAGAGAACAGGCTGCTCCCACGTGCCCACAACGGCCGGGGATTGAAGATGCAGCACCTGAAATCACAATTCACACACTCGGCCAAACCGACTGAATGACCAGCCGGCGCGAGGCCATTGCCAGTTATTTAGCCACAGTTTGTAACCAAAAGTTAACTAAGAATTGTGAAAAGCTGTCCACTGAATGTGTATCAGCGGGCTCGACTTGCGGCGAGCCCGCAGTACGCTTAACCCGTCCTACGGGCGCGGTAAACGGCGATCGCCGGCCAACGAAAATGGTCCCGTTTCACGGCGCACCTGAACGAAATGCAGAAGCAGCGCCACCAATGTCCCAAGCATCAACCCAGCCACCGTGCTTAATGCAATGATCAAGGCCTTCTTGGGTTTTATCGGGCCCATGGGTTCCTGCGCCTGCCGGTCGACTGTCACCAGTTTCAAGTCGGTCATGTCGATATTGAGGCCACGTAACCGCGACACTTCGGCCCACAACGGTTCAACATCCTGCAGGAACATATCTTCATTCTTACGATTGTTGAGGACCTCCACCTCACGATTGATATCGAGCATGCGCAACTCCTTGCCGATCTCGGCGACACGACTATTGGTGAAGTCGTCGTTGGTACGCTGTTTTAGCGCGGCCCTCTCCGCCTCCAGTACCTCACTGCCCATGAAGTACAAGGGGATCGCCTGGTTCGTTACGACAGTACGCATCACCTGGCTTGAGCTACGCGATGCCTCACCGCCCATCGCAGAGGGCGTGGTGGGGTTTTTGATGCCAATGGACTTGGCAATCTCGATCGCTTCCGCCAACTCTGCCAGGCGACTGGCGCGCTCCATCTTCATCTGCAAACGCAAGGCCGTGAGTTCATCCTGCAGCCGGGCACGCTTGACGTTGTCAGCCTCCAGCAACCTGGCGATTTTCGACTCCTTGGCTGTTTCATAGTTAGCGCGAGCAGCATCGATCTTGCCCTTGAGTTCGTTGAGGCGGTTATTCACGATGACCTTCAGGTCGGCGCCCACCTGACCGCGCTCCTGCGCAATGGCGTAGTCGACAAACCCATTAAGGATCGCCGCACCGTCAATCCCCTTCGGGTACTGCATTTCCAGGCGAAGAAAACTGTTGAAGGATTCGGACTTCTTTGGGTCAGGCAGGACCAGCGTGATCGCATCACGGTTAAACGCCTCAAAGCTCTGCTCCAGGTTTTGCCCGGGCCGCTGAAACGCTTCGAACAGCACGGGGTTGGCCCTGAAAAAGCCCAGCTTGGATTCATAGGAATCCAGTTGCGCGCCAACCTTGGCCAACGCATCGGCTGGCGGCAGCATGTAGACTTCAGACCGGTTGAGTGCGTCCAGTTCGTTGATCGCGGCAGGCCGCAACACACTGCTGACTTGGTAAACCTGGGGAGCAAGAAATGCGTAGCCTGCTCCCAGCAGGCCTGTCAGCATCGCGCAGCCGATGACCCATGCCTTGCGCTTCCAGAGCGCCTGAAACAGCTCAAAAAGATCGATCTCGTCCGAGGCTAAATGAGGGTGAAGCTGAGGAGTGTTGTTCAAAATTCATACACCCTGATGAGTTGAAATGCAGTGCCCAAAAACTCAGACCTGGATAACAACCGAATAAACAGGGGGCAACGTCCGGGCTCACGACATACGTGGCCCTCTGCCGGCAAAGGGACCACCCAATTGACTGACACGCCTGCCAAGCTGCAAGCGGTTTTATTTCAGTTTCACAGGTGCCGTTACTGGCAGGCACCCGGAGCATAGACGATCCGTTACGAGACGTTACCCAGCGGCCAGGCAAAGTAACGCTAATTGCCTGTCTTATAAGGGAAAATATTAGGTAAAACTAAAAAACAGGAATATTCCTACACATAATTACGCGCATGGTGATAAAGCGTCCCGCCTTATCCCCTTAAAGCAGCGATTAGCCCTTCAGCAAAAAGGAATTTGTATGCCATCCATTTCAGACCCGGATTTCCAAGCCCTTCAAGGTGCGTGGGAGCAAACCTCACTTGAAGACAGTGGCGTGCTCAATCCCGTCGATGCCCACAGCGCTCCGGGGGCAATTACCACGATTACCGACGACCGTTTCGAAGTGAAAACCGTCGATGGCGATGTATTACTGGCTGGACGGTTTTTTCTAGACAGCACCACTGTTCCCAAGAGCATTACCTGGGTGGACTCCATAGGAGACGACGCAGGTAAGCAGTTGCCCGCGAGCTATCGCCTTGAAGGCGATGAATTTGTGTTTATCGCAGCGGATGAAAGTATGCCCAGGCCCATTACATTCAGTACTGGCCCAGGTCAAACCATGCGCACTTTCGTACGCCGAGCTTGATTGCAGAACCATTCAAGCTTACGACCGCATTTTCACAAAGCCTTCACTTTCAGGTCTATAGGGTGAAGCCTACCTACTCCAGTGAATCCCTTAGCCCGCCTCTTATCGCGGGCTTTTTTTTGCCTGTGAAAATGAGCTTAGCCGGGGCGTTTGGTAGCCATCAGAGTGAAACACAGCGGCAGTTGTGCGGGCTGGTGCTCATACTGGTCGTAGAGTTCTTCACGGTTGGAGTGGGCATATTCCTGCAGGTGCGTAATCTGCAAATCGGCGCAGATGGCTGCACTGATCACGTCGCCCAAGGTGTGGACGAACCAATAGGACGTCGGCCCCGCCTCCTCGCCCAGGCCTTCATAGACAATCGACTCCTGCAGCACAAACGGCTCGCGCTGGAAGTACGAGCTGGCCGGCAACAGGGGCTCGGCGGCCCTGGGGTCGAACACCTCAAGGAAGGGATGGGTTTCATACATCACCAGGCTGCCGCCCGGCTTCAAGGTGCTGGCGACATGGCGCATGAACAGCGCCACATCCGGCATCCAGCCGAGCACACCGATGGTTACCAAGGCGATATCAAACCGTTCGTGCAACTGCGCGGGCAGATGGTGGATATCGCTTTCGATGAATTCGGGATCATGCGGGGACACATCGGCCAGCTCACGCGCCTGCTCGAGGAAGGCGCGGGACTGGTCAACCCCCACCACCGAGCGCGCGCCAAGCCCATACAACGACAGGCTTTCGCGGCCGTTATTGCAGCACAGTTGCACCACGTCCTTTCCCGCCACGCCAAGGTCTTGCAACAACCCGGTGATCGTTGGGTCCAGGCAGGAAAAACCGGGGTTGCTCACCGACTTAAGCAAGGCGGCCCAGGTATCAGTGGTTTTGTGCAGGCTGGCCGATTGATCCCACGCGTCCTTGTTGCAGGCAATCGCCTGTTGAGCTGAGGGCATGTCCATTGCGTCTCCAGAAAGTCGTTACAGCGAGGTTGAGAAAATAAGCCAAGTGCTCGCCGATTAAAACCCCAAGATGCGGGCGAAACTTAACGCCTGACCGGTAGGTCATTAACGCAATGAGTGTTCAGCCGGTGAACGCCCCTTGCGTAGTCCTCGCTATGGCTAAACACACTGACCTGCGCAATACCCTGTCCCTGGACAGCTTGAATTTCTTCCTGGCGGATGTACGCGACGGTCTCGGCCCATACCTGGCGATCTACCTATTGGCCGTGCACAAATGGGACCCGGCCAGTATCGGCGTGGTCATGACCCTGGCGGGCATTGCTGCGCTGATCACCCAAGGCCCGGCGGGCGCCCTGATCGATCGCACCCGCAGCAAGCGCGCGGTCATCGCGATTGCCGCCCTCCTCGTGACCGGCAGCTGCCTGATGCTGCCCTTTGTCAGGTCCTTCACGCTGGTTGCATTGACCCAGGCAGCCAGTGCAGTGGCTGCCTCGGTGTTCGCCCCAGCGATTTCCGCGATCTCCCTGGGGATCACCGGCCCGCGTGCGTTCACCCGGCGTACCGGGCGCAACGAAACCTTCAATCACGCGGGCAATGCCGTGGCCGCCCTCCTAGCCGGCGGCCTGGCGTACCTGTTCGGCCCCGTCGTGGTGTTCTACCTCATGGCGTTCATGGCACTGGCCAGCGTGGTGGCGGTCGGTTGCGTGTCGGCACAAGCGATCGACCATGAAGTGGCCCGCGGCTTCGACCCTGCCCATGCCACCGATCATGCGCAGCCCTCGGGCATCAGTGTGCTGCTGGCAAACCGCCCGCTCCTGTTGTTCGCCATTTGCTGCGCGCTGTTCCACCTGGCCAATGCCGCGATGCTGCCGCTGGTCAGCCAGAAGCTGTCGCAGATCAACCTGCAGATGGCCACGCCACTGACCTCGGCGTGTATCGTCGCCGCGCAATTGGTGATGGTGCCGATGGCCTGGCTGGTCGGAATCAAGGCTGACCTCTGGGGGCGCAAGCCGTTGCTGCTCGCGGGATTCATGATCCTGCCGCTGCGGGGCGTGCTCTATACCTTGTCCGATGACCCTTACTGGCTGGTGGCCGTGCAGATGCTCGACGGCATCGGCGCGGGCATCTTCGGTGCGTTGTTCCCAGTGATCGTCAAGGACCTGACCCAAGGCACCGGCCGCTTCAATGTCAGCCTGGGCGCCCTGTCCACCGTGTTTGGCCTAGGCGCGGCGTTGAGCACAAGCCTCGCCGGTTTTGTGGTGCAACAGGCCGGTTACAACGCGGCGTTCCTGACCCTGGCGGCCGTCGCGGCTGCTGCGCTGGCGCTGTTGTGGCTGGCGATGCCGGAGACATTGGCCAAACCAACGCACGCACAGCATGCAGCCGTGGCTTGAAATAGACGACAATGCGCGCCACTCGAAAGCAAGGACGCATTAAATGAAGTCATGGAAGATACTGACGGCCGCCCTCATGGTGTCGTCTGGCAACCCGGCCGTCGCGGCAGAAAACAACAACCCCTTCCAGGCCGCGCTGATGATCACCTCGATCATCCCCACCGTGATCATTGGCGGCACAACGGCGGCAACGTCCTACATTCCAGAGCTGTTCAAATCCTCCAAGAGCGACGCGCTGGCATTTATCGGCTCGGAGGGCGAGATCCGTGGTGCGCAGTTCGAGCAAGCCGCACGGTATTACCGCGCGACCTACCGCCCGCCCCTGATGTCCGACCAACAGCTTGCCCAGGCGATAGTGACGGCTTTTTGAACCCAGGCGACGCTAAGCAGCGGCCTCGTCGGTTTCGCCATACAACTGTCGCCTGACATATGCGACAATGCGCGCCAAATTCCAACACACATCCCCAATTTTCTGCTCAGCGACCGGGTTTCGCGCCTTGATGTCGCTGTTGATGCATGCCTGAAGGCTCCTGCCGCCACGCTCGCAACCCATTGATAGGTAAAGTAATTGATCTCCACAGCTAACATCACCATGCAGTTCGGCGCCAAGCCGCTCTTCGAGAACGTCTCGGTCAAGTTCGGCGCTGGCAACCGTTATGGTTTGATCGGTGCCAACGGTTGCGGCAAGTCGACCTTCATGAAAATCCTCGGTGGCGACCTCGATCCGTCCGGCGGACAGGTCATGCTGGAGCCGAATGTGCGCCTGGGTAAACTGCGCCAGGACCAGTTCGCCTACGAAGAATTCACCGTGCTCGACACCGTGATCATGGGTCACGAAGAGCTGTGGAAGGTCAAGGCCGAGCGCGACCGCATCTACTCGCTGCCGGAAATGAGCGAAGAAGACGGCATGGCCGTGGCCGAGCTGGAAACCGAGTTCGCCGAAATGGACGGCTACACCGCCGAATCCCGTGCCGGTGAACTGCTGCTGGGCCTTGGTATTCCCCTGGAACAACACTTCGGCCCGATGAGCGAAGTGTCCCCCGGCTGGAAGCTGCGTGTATTGCTGGCGCAGGCATTGTTCTCCGATCCTGAAGTGCTGTTGCTCGACGAACCGACCAACCACTTGGACATCAACACCATCCGCTGGCTGGAAAACATCCTGACTCAGCGCTCCAGCCTGATGATCATCATCTCTCACGACCGTCACTTCCTGAACAGCGTGTGCACCCACATGGCTGACCTGGACTACGGCGAGCTGCGCCTGTTCCCGGGCAACTACGACGAGTACATGACCGTGGCGACCCAGTCCCGCGAGCAACTGCTGTCGGACAACGCCAAGAAGAAGGCGCAGATCTCCGAGCTGCAATCCTTCGTCAGCCGCTTCTCGGCCAACGCCTCGAAAGCCAAGCAGGCCACTTCCCGTGCCAAGGCGATCGACAAGATCCAGTTGGCCGAGGTCAAGCCTTCGAGCCGTGTGAGCCCGTTCATCCGTTTCGAGCAAAACAAGAAGCTGCACCGTCAGGCGGTCATCGTCGAGCGCATGGCCAAGGGCTTTGACGGCAAGCCGTTGTTCAAAGACTTCAGCTTCCAGGTTGAAGCCGGCGAGCGCGTAGCGATCATCGGCCCGAACGGTATCGGCAAAACCACCCTGCTGCGCACCCTGGTCAACGAACTGACCCCGGACGCCGGTAGCATCAAGTGGACCGACGCCGCCGAACTGGGCTACTACGCCCAGGACCACGCGCATGACTTCGAAGACGACGTCACGCTGTTCGACTGGATGGGCCAATGGACCCAAGGCGAGCAAATGATCCGTGGCACGCTGGGCCGCATGCTGTTCTCCAACGACGAGATCCAGAAATCGGTGAAGGTGATTTCCGGTGGTGAGCAAGGCCGCATGCTGTTCGGCAAGCTGATCCTGCAAAAGCCGAACGTGCTGATCATGGACGAACCGACCAACCACTTGGACATGGAATCCATCGAAGCGCTGAACCTGGCGCTGGAGAACTACCCGGGCACGCTGATCTTCGTCAGCCACGACCGTGAGTTCGTATCGTCCCTGGCCACCCGCATCATCGAGTTGAGCGCCACCGGCGTGATCGACTTCAGCGGCACCTATGACGATTACCTGCGTAGCCAAGGCGTGGTGTTTTAACCCTGCTTACCCTGCTGACAGGGCTTGTTGTAGTGAGCGGGCTTGCCCCGCGCTGGGCTGCGACGCAGCCCTAAAACCAAACACCGCGTTCTGCCAGGCAGACTGCGGTGTTTTTTTTGGGGCCGCTTCGCAGCCCAGCGCGGGACAAGCCCGCTCACTACAAGTCGTTAGCCAGCTTTCTTTTCCTCCAGACCCTTGCCATGATGCCGTCACCGCCCGCCCGCGAACGAGTGACCATGCCTGCCGCCGCCCCCAGTTCCCTGTCGATCACCCTTCAGATCGTCTCCATCGTCTTTTATACCTTCATCGCGTTCATCTGCATCGGGCTGCCGATCGCAGTGATCCCTGGCTATGTGCACGAGCAACTGGGGTTCAGCGCTGTCGTCGCCGGGATTACCATTGGCTCGCAGTACCTCGCCACCCTGCTTAGCCGGCCGATGGCCGGGAGGATGTCGGACAACGTCGGTACCAAGCGTGCGATTGTGCTGGGGTTGGCGGGGATTCTGGTAAGCGGTGTGCTGACGTTTTTCGCGACGCTGGTGGAGAGCATGCCCACACTCAGCCTGGGCATTCTGATCGCCGCTCGACTGTTGCTGGGTGTGGCGCAAGGCCTGATCGGCGTGGGCACCATTAGTTGGTGCATGGGCCAGGTGGGTGCCGAGCATACCGCGCGCTCGATTTCCTGGAACGGCATTGCCTCCTATGGGGCCATCGCCGTTGGCGCGCCGCTGGGCGTGGTGATGGTCGCGCAATACGGCTACACCAGCCTGGGCATCGCGCTCTCGGTGTTGTCGGCGCTGGGGTTGGTGTTGATCCGCAACAAACCGTCGGTGCCGGTGGTACGCGGTGAGCGCCTGCCGTTCTGGGCCGTGTTCGGGCGCATCGCGCCGTTTGGTGCCAGCTTGTGCCTGGCGTCGATTGGCTACGGC
Organism: Pseudomonas cremoris; assembly: GCF_014230465.1. The sequence goes on along the minus strand of NZ_JAAXCY010000016.1, from coordinate 53,208 downwards.
ACCCTCACTACTTTTATTACCCTGTATTACCTCAACCGTGGCTGGGCCGGTGCGGCGTACTGCCTGACGGTGTTCGGCGTGTGTTTTATCGTGTCACGCCTGGTGTTCATCTCGGCCATCAGCCGCTTCGGTGGGTTCCGCGCCGCGATTGCCTGCATGATCATCGAAACCCTCGGCCTGACCCTGCTATGGATGGCACCCTCAACTGGCGTTGCATTGATTGGTGCTGGGCTGACCGGTTTCGGCTTGTCGTTGGTATACCCGGCGCTGGGTGTAGAGGCCATCAAGCAGGTGCCCAACAGCAGCCGTGGTGCCGGGCTGAGTGCGTACGCCGTGTTTTTTGACCTGGCCCTGGCAATTGCCGGGCCGTTGATGGGGGCCGTGGCGCTGAACCTCGGCTACGGCTGGATCTTCTTTTGCGCGGCGCTGCTGTCGGTCACCGCCCTGGCCGTGACCGTCGCGCTCATGCGCCGCGCTTATTGATCAGCGGTCTGCATACCGGCGCGGGTCGATTGTCCGAGGGTGTGGCTGAAAAAACGCCCCGCCTCGGAAATCAAGTCCCGGTGAATGCCTTCGCGGTCAACACCATCGGCATCGGTGCAAATCGCCGGCATGGCGGCCAATTGATCGCTGTCGCACGGAGCCATAAATACAAAGTGCCCTGCCCCGGCCAGTAGCTTGAAGTTCGGCGGTTCCGGCAGTTTGCGCGCCAGCGCGGCGGCGTTCTTGTCCACCGCCACCAACTTGTCGCCGTCGCCGCTGTAGAGCAGCACGGGCACGTGCACGTCGGCCAGGGTATGACGGCCAAACATCAGGCTCAGCGGCGCCATCAACATCAAGGCGTGAATACGGGGATCGGCTTGAGGCTGCAGGTCATCGCGGTCCACCACCAGTTCGCCCTTGGTGGTGCAGGCGTCGCGGTCTTCCGGGCGCTCTTGGCAGTAGCGGCGCAGGCGGTCGAAGTCGGGTTTGGCGCCGGCCAGAATCAATGCGGTTTCGCCGCCGGCGGAATAACCGATCACCCCCACTTGGTCGACGTTAACGAACGGCGACAACATCGAATCGCCCAACGTGGCGGTGATGGCTTCGGAAATCTGGATCGGCCGCCCATACAGGTTGCTCACCGTACCCAGGCGACTGTGGTCTTTGTAGTTGTCACCGGGGTGCAGCACCGCCACCACCACAAAGCCTTTGCGTGCAAGCGAGGTGGCCAGGTCATGCAACGCCAGCGGCGTGCCGGTGTTGCCGTGGGACAGCATCAGCATCGGGAAACGTCCGATGGCGATTTTGGAGTCTTCGGAGGCGGCGACATGATAAGCGCCCAACTGCGTGGTGTGCTCATCGTCGGTAGACGGGTAAAACGCAATGGCTTTCATCGGCTGCAGGTCCAGCGGATCGAGAAACGTCATGCGATGGAAGCCCACACTCCAATGCGGGTGCGGTGCCGGCGCGGCGTGCACTGAAACCAGGCCGCCCAAGAGGGAAAGAACCATAACTGCACAAAGACGCATCATGAGGATGTCCACCTTTGTAGCGTGCCCACGTTCAACATCTGCGGCATGTCTGGTTGAAAAGTCCATGGTTCAAGGTACTCGCACCGGGTGGTAAACCCATGCGTGCATAACCTGGGCCAAAGTAGTGACAGCGGGCAAACGAAAAAACTCCGTAGTCCGGTCGTTTTGAGGCGACCAGAATACAGAGTTTAGACGCCCTGTTTCAGAATGAAACGGGGACAAGCGCTGTTTTACATAAGCTTTACGCGGCCGCGAACAGTTGTTCGTTGATGAGTACGTTGGCGTCGCTCAGGGACTTGGTGCGGAACTCATCGCCGTATGCGAGGCCGTGGGCACGCACAAATTCGATATCGGTGATGCCAAGGAAGCCCAGCAGCACTTTCAAGTAGTCTTCATGGGCCACACCGGTGGCTTGGCCGGCGTGCAGGCCGCCCGACGTCGACACGATGATGACTTTCTTGTTGCCGCACAGGCCTTCCGGGCCAGCTTCGGTGTAGCGGAAGGTTTGGCCGGCAACCGCGATGCGGTCGATCCAGGCTTTCAATTGGGTTGGAATGGTGAAGTTGTACATCGGCGCAGCGATAACCACGGCGTCGGCAGCGAGGAATTCGGCCAGGGTCTTGGCACTCAGCTCGGCTTCTTGCTGCTGCGCAGCGCTGCGCTGTTCAGCCGGAGTCCCCAGGGCGCCCAGGGTCGCGCCGGAAAAGTGGTTGATGCCTTCGGCGGCCACGTCGCGGTAGATCACTTGCACACCCGGCTCAGCTGCTTGCCAAGCCTTCACTACGCCCGCGCTGAGCTGACGGGAAGCCGAGTTGTCGCCGAGGATGCTGGAATCGATATGCAACAGTTTCATTTGAGTTCTCCGAGTAGGATCGTCAGTGGCGATCAGATGAGCCAATCCTACGCATGAAACCAATAGCCGATAAGGCGGCTTAAATGCGATAGTTTGTCCCACTGACAGGACAATAGGTTGACCATGCAAGACCTCAACGACCTCTACTATTTCGCCAAAGTCGTCGAAGCCGGCGGCTTCGCGGCAGCCGGGCGACTGCTGGGGATTCCCAAATCGCGTCTCTCGCGGCGCATTGCCGAGTTGGAAGAACGCCTCGGCGCACGCTTGTTGCAACGCACCACCCGCCAACTCACCCTCACCGCCGTCGGCGAGCGTTACCTGCGCCATTGCCAGGCGATGTTGCTGGAAGCGGAAATGGCCGATGAGGCCGTAGCCAGCATGTCCAGCGAGCCCCGTGGGCGACTGCGGGTCAGCTGTCCGGTGGGCATGGCCCAGCACATCCTGCCGGAGTTGGTGGCGGGGTTTCTCGCCGCCCATCCCCAGGTGCAACTGGAGATGACCTTGGTCAACCGCCGTGTCGACCTGGTAGCCGAAGGCATTGACGTGGCCCTGCGCGTACGCGAGCTGGGGGATGAGGACCCGCTGCTGGTGACCAAGCGCCTGCGCCGTGCCCAAACGGTGCTGGTGGCCAGCCCCATCTTTATGCACGACAAGCAGATCGACACCCTCGATGACCTGCGGCAGTTACCGGTGCTCGGTGCATTGGAGGCCGACCGCATGGTGCACCAACGCATTCTCGACCCGCAGGGCAACCCCCATGAACTGGTGATGGAGGCCCGCCTGGGCATCGACGATTTCATCGTACGCAAGGCCAGCGCGATCATGGGCCTGGGCTTTACCGTACTGCCGATGATGTATTGCGAAGAAGAATTGGCCAGGGGCCAACTGGTGCAACTGCTGCCGGAATGGTCGCTGCCGGGCGGCTGGTTGCAAGCGGTGTACCCGCATCGGCGCGGCGTTCTGCCGGCCATTCGTGCCTGGATCGACTACCTGGAAGAAGGCTTCAAAGGCTGCGGAGACCGTTTGCTATGAAAATGACCGAAGACCAAGTCGCCCGTTTCTGCCTGAGCCTGCCCGGCGCACGCGAAGACTATAAGTGGGGCGGCGTACGTGTGTTCTCGATTGCCGGCAACAAGATGTTCGCCCTGCAGGGCCTGCGCGGCGATTCGCTGGCGTTCAAGGTCGACAAGGAGCTGTTCCTGGGCCACGTGGACCGCCCAGGCATCCACCCGGCGCCCTACTTGGCACGCGCACAGTGGATCATCATGGACACGCCCTACCCGCTGGGCGCCGAGGAGTTGCGTGGCCTACTGCAGCGCTCCCACCAGTTGGTGGTGAGCAAACTGCCCAAGCGCACGCAGATAGGTTTATTGCTAGAGGACTGACAACAGCGTGCCGCCGAGGAATAACTGGTCGAGCCAGAACACCTCATGCAACAGCACAATCACCCAGAACAGCACCTGGTAAGACACCTTGCGCGTCTTGTGCCGGAACACCTGCTGGGCAATCAACGCCCCCGGCCAACCGCCGGCCAACTCCACGGCGTGCAGGATGTTTTCCGGGGTGCGCCAGCGGTCAGTCTGCGCCTTGCGCTTGTCGCTCCAATACAGGAAGAACGCTATCAGGCTGACCACCCCATAGGCCGCCAACGGAATGATGGTCTCACCGCGCAGCCACACCAGTACCGACCCCGTCAGCGGCGCAGCGCACAGCAGCACAAAGATCGCCGCTTTCAAGCGTGGGTACTGGATGCTCATGGCTTGACCGCAGTCCAGTCGATCCAGCCAAACTGCCAGGTGGCGAGGATCACCAAGCCGAACGCGATCCGGTACCAGGCAAACGCCGCATAGCTGTGGCTGGCGATGAACTTGAGCAAGGCCTTGACTGCGATCATCGCGAAGATGAACGAGGTGACAAAACCGATGGCAAACACCGGCAGGTCATCCGGCTGGAACAGGTGGCGGTACTTGTAGCCCGAATACACCGCCGCACCGACCATGGTTGGCATGGCCAGGAAGAACGAGAACTCGGTGGCGGTCTTGCGCGACAGGCCAAACAGCAGGCCGCCGATGATCGTTGCGCCGGAACGCGAAGTGCCCGGAATCATCGCAAGGCACTGGGCAAAGCCGATCTTGATTGCATCTTTCCAGGTGATCTCGTCGACCGTTTCAGCGTGCGTCCGGTGCTGGCGACGCTCGGCCCACAGCATGATGATGCCGCCCACCACCAGCGCCGCAGCCACAGTGATCGGATTGAACAGGTAATGCTTGATCAGGTCGGCGAAAATCACCCCCAGCACCACTGCCGGCAACACCGCGATAATCAGGTTAACCGTGAAGCGCTGGGCATTGCGCTGGGTCGGCAAGCCGATGACCACGTCCAGGATCTTGCGACGAAACTCCCAGACCACCGCGAGAATCGCCCCCAGTTGGATAATGATGTTAAACGCCTCGAAGCGCTCGCCGCCGAACCCGATCAAGTCGGCAACGATGATCTGGTGGCCGGTGCTGGAGATCGGCAGGAACTCGGTGAGCCCCTCCACCACGCCAAGAATCAAAGCCTGTATGGCGGTCCAAAAATCCATGCTTCCCCCAAAGGTCATGCTCAATGGCATGCCTCGATAATCTTTTTTAGTGGTTCACTGACGACAAGACCCGGTGTTGGAACTCAACGCCGGTACGGAAAATTCCGTGAGAAATCAGACAGTACTCAGGTTTCCCGATTTCAGGCCGAAAGCCTATCAGACACGCGGAAAAAGTCGATGCAGCGCCCACAATTATAAAAAGCATGGAGTGACAGGACGATGAACAGTTTGCGCAGTATGTCGATCAGCCGCCGTCTCTGGCTGATCCTGATAGTCGCCGTTCTGATGCTGCTGGCCCTGGGTTTGCTGATGCTCAAGCAGATTCACGGCGACCTTTACCAGGCCAAGCGCCAACAGACCCAACACGTGGTGCAGACCGCCAGCGGGATCCTGACGTTTTATCACGGCCTCGAAACCAGCGGCGTCATGACCCGCGAGGCGGCGCAGAAACAAGCCCTGAGCGCGGTGCGTGGGTTGCGCTACGACCATGACGACTACTTCTGGATCAACGACCTCACCCCCGTGATGATCATGCATCCAGCCAACCCCAAGCTGGACGGCCAGAACCTTTCGGCCATCCGCGACCCGGATGGGTTTGCGGTGTTCAACGAATTCGTGCTGCTGGCCAAGGCCAAGGGCGCGGGCGTCGTCAATTACCGCTGGCCCAAGCCAGGCGCAGACGCCCCGGTAGCCAAGACCTCGTATATCCAATTGTTCGAACCCTGGGGCTGGATCATCGGTTCCGGCGTGTACGTGGATGACGTGCAGGCCGAGTTCAGGGGGCAAGTCTGGAATGCGTCCTTGATGGGCCTGGGTATCGCCGCAATCATGGCGTTGCTGGTGGCGCTGATCGCCCGCAGCATCGTGCGTCCGCTGCAGGCGGCGGTGAGCGCGATGGGCAACATCGCCAGTGGCGAAAGCGACCTGACCCGCAGCCTCGACACCCACGGCCGGGATGAAATCACCCAGCTCTCCCACCACTTCAACAGTTTCACCGCCAAGCTGCGCCAAGTGGTCAGCCAGTTGCAGGCGTGCGCCAACGCACTGGGCCAATCCTCCCTGGAGCTGGGCAACAACGCCACTCAGGCCCATGACCGTAGCCAGCAGCAGTCGCAACAGATGGAACTGGTGGCCACTGCCATCAACGAAGTCACCTACGGCGTGCAGGACGTGGCCAAGAACGCCGAACACGCGGCCAGCGAAATGCGTGATGCCCAGGCCCAGGCGCAACAAGGCCAGGTGAATATCGACGGCAGCTTGCAGCAGATCGACCAGCTCTCCACCACCATCAGCCAGGCCGTGGAGGTGATCCGCACCCTCTCCAGCGAAAGCACGCAGATTGGCGGCGTACTGGAAGTGATCCGCTCTATTGCCGACCAGACCAACCTGCTGGCGCTCAACGCAGCGATTGAAGCTGCCCGCGCCGGTGAGCAAGGCCGGGGGTTTGCGGTGGTGGCCGATGAAGTGCGGTTGCTGGCCCAACGCACGCAAAAATCCACTGCCGAGATCCAGGCGATGATCGAGCGGCTGCAAGGTCACTCGGAAGCGGCGGTCAAGGTGATCAGCGACAGCCACAGCGCCTCGCAACTGACCATCGAACAAGCGGGCCAGGCCGGGGCCAGCCTTACCGCTATCGGCCAGGCACTGCGCAACCTCAATGGCCTGAACGCGTCGATTGCCAGCGCCACGTTGCAACAGGCGCATGTGGTGGAAGACATCAACCAGAACGTCACCCAAGCCGCCGGTTTGTCCCACAGCACCGCGTTGGCGGCCGAGCAGTCCAGTGTGGCCAGCGCCCATCTGCGCGGTTTAAGTGAACAACTCGACGGCCTGCTGCGCCAGTTCAAGGTCTAGCACACTGATCATTCCCACGCGGGGCGTGGGAACGATCAACTTCTTTGGTTACAATCCCCGCCCTCTCCCACGCTCCCAAGGAACCGCCATGTCCGGGCTTGAACTGTTCGCCGCTGCCCTGGGGGTGATCGCTGTCTGGCTGACGGTCAAGCAAAACCCCTGGTGCTGGCCCATCGGCCTGGTGATGGTGTTGCTGTACACCTGGGTGTTTTATGACGTGAAGCTCTATTCGGACATGCTGTTGCAGGTGGTCTACGCCGCGTTGCAAGTGTATGGCTGGTGGCAATGGACCCGCGCGGGCGAGGTCAAACAAGGCCGCCAGGTCACGAGCCTGGGCTGGCCTGCGATCATGACCAGCCTGGCAGTGGGCGCCGTCGGCAGCTTGTTGCTCGGCGCGGCCATGGCGCACTGGACCGACGCAGCCCAACCGTGGCTCGACGCAGCCCTCACCGGCTTCAGCCTGGTGGCACAAATGTGGATGGCGCAAAAACGCGTGCAATGCTGGCCGCTGTGGATTGCCGTGGATGTGATCTTCGTCGGGCTGTTCGTCTACAAAGGCCTCTACCTCACCGCCGCGCTCTACGCGCTGTTCACCGTGATCGCCGTGCAAGGCTGGCGTGAATGGCGCGCCGACCCGGCGTTGCAGCCATGAAGGTGGTGGTGCTGGCAGGCCCTGAGTCCAGTGGCAAAAGCTGGTTGGCGGCTGAGTTGCATCAGCACTTTGGTGGGTTGATGGTGGGCGAATACGTGCGCTACTTCATCGACCACCATCAACGCGACACCTGCCTGGCCGACATCCCGGACATCGCCAGTGGCCAACTCGCCTGGGAAGACGCCGCTCGCGCCGAGCAGCCCAACCTGCTGATCCTCGACACCCACCTGCTGACCAACAAGCTGTGGAGCCAGACCCTGTTCGGCGACTACCCCGCGTGGCTGGACAGCGAACTGCTAGCACGTCACTACGACCTGCACCTGCTGTTGTCACCCGACGATGTGGAATGGACTGCCGATGGCCAGCGCTGCCAGCCAGAACTCACCGATCGCCAAGCGTTTTTCCAGGCCAGCCTGGACTGGATGCAACAGCATCAACAACCTGCCCTGGTCATTCGCGGCAATTGGGCACAACGCCGGGCTGTCGCGTTTGCAGCAGTCGAGCAGCTACTCGCCGACACGCTCCAGATTGGCATTCACCCGTAGCAGCAACGCCAGCAGGGTCGCCTGCTCCTCTTCGCTGAATCCCTCCAACGCCTGCGCCGCCCCCTGCACCATGACCGCGTGAGCCTGGGGCATGCGCTCACGCACCGCATCGGTCAGGGTGATCAAGCGGCTGCGTCTGTCCGCCGGGTCGGCGACGCGCTGGATCATGCCGTCACGCTCCATGCGCCCGAGTAACTGCGCCATGCTCGATTGCTCGACACGGGCAATGCGCACCAACTCAGCCTGAGGCAAACCCTCGCTGTACTTGAGCGCCACCAACACCGGAATCTGCGCAACCGCAAAGCCCAAGGCTTTCAGGCGGCCCTCGTACAGACGGATAAAACCGCGGTTGGCCAGGCCGATTTGCTGCATCGGGTTGGGTGCGGGAGATTGAGTATTCATGGGCGTTGACTTTCCATAGGATCCTATGAACTAAATGTATAGGATCCTATAAACATCGCCAAGGACAATCTGCATGAATACCTCGTTGCGTATCGCCATCGTTGGCGCCGGCCCCGGCGGCTTGACCTTGGCGCGAATCCTTCATCGCCATGGCATGACGGTCAGCGTGTTTGAGCGCGAAAGCGGTCCTTTTGAGCGTCCACAGGGTGGCACGCTGGATTTACACGCCGAATCCGGCCAACTCTCCCTGCGGCGTGCCGGCCTGGAAGACGCGTTCAAACGCATTGCCCGCTACGAAGACCAGGGCTCGCGGCTGATGAATCACCACGGTCACTTGCTATACGAGGCCCCCAACCCCGAGGCCGGTGAGCGCCCCGAAGTCGACCGCACCGCACTGCGCCAGGCCCTGCTCGACTCACTACCGCTGGGCTGTGTGAACTGGGGCGCCGGCATCGACGCCGTAGACCCGGTGGGCGACGGGCGTTGGACACTGCACCAAGGCGCCCTGACTCACGGCCCCTTCGACCTGGTGGTCGGTTCCGACGGCGCCTGGTCCAAGGTGCGCCCGCTGCTGTCGCACTATCAACCGCAATACAGCGGGCTGACCTTCATCGAGTTCGGCATTGATGAGGTCGACAATCTGCACCCACCTATCGCCCGCCTGGTCGGCCGGGGCAAGCTCGATATCGACGGCGAGGCCCGATCAATCATTGTGCAGCGCAATGCCAATGCCCACCTGCGTGGCTATGCGGTCTTCCGTGTGCCGACCGATTGGGCGGCAAGCCACATCGACCTGTCCTGCGCCGCGTCACTGAAAACTCATTTCGAAGGCTGGCACCCGGACATACTGGCGTTGTTTGACGCCGCCAATGCGCAACTGGAGTGCAGGCATATCCACGCCCTACCGGTCGGCCATCGCTGGGCGCACAGGCCAGGGTTGACGTTGATCGGCGATGCCGCTCACCTGATGTCGCCGTTTGGTGGCGAGGGTGTGAATGCCGCGATGCTCGATGCCGCCGAATTGGCGCAACACCTGCTCAAGACGCCTGACTGCTCGCAAGCAGTACAGGCTTATGAAAACCACATGTTCGAACGGGTGATGCCGGCAGCCCAGGGCAGCGCCGAGGGCGCCGCCACCCAGTTATCCCATGACAGCCTGGCGCTGTCCCTGGCCCACCTGCATCACCACCTCACGCCTCAGTAACCCAGGGACAAGCCTGTGTTACGACGCGGGTCATTCGCGCCATAGAAGCGGTTGTTACCCACGGGCTTGCCATCCAGGGACGGTGCGCCCACCAGGATTGCCGCCAGGTGGTTGGCGTCCTGCGGGCCGGCAAACTTGTGGCCCCAGCTTTCAAGGATCTTCTGGGTGTCCGGGCTCACCGCGAAGGTTTCAAGGTTGGTGGTGTCCGGCATCCATTGCTGGTGGAAACGCGGCGCGTCCACCGCTTCCTGGATGTTCATCTTGTAGTCGATGACATTGAGGATGGTCAGCAAGGTTGCGGTAATGATGCGGCTGCCCCCTGGCGTACCCACCACCATCACAGCCTTGCCGTCCTTGGTCACGATGGTCGGGCTCATCGACGACAGCGGCGCCTTGCCCGGTGCGATGGCGTTGGCCTCACCCTGGACCAGGCCATACATGTTCGGCACGCCGACCTTGACGGTAAAGTCGTCCATTTCGTCATTGAGGATCACGCCGGTCTTGCTCGCCATCACGCCCGCACCGAACCAGTCGTTGAGGGTGTAGGTCACCGACACCGCGTTGCCCCACTTGTCGACGATGGAATAGTGCGTGGTGTTGTTGCCTTCATGCGGCGACACACCCGGCTTAATCGCCTGCGAATCACCGGCCTTTTGCGGCTCGATGGCGGCGCGCAGCTTGGCGGCGTAGTCCTTGTCCAGCAGGTGGGCAATCGGGTTCTTCACAAAATCCGGGTCGCCCAGGTAGCTGTTGCGGTCCACGTAGGCGTGGCGCATGGCTTCGATCTGGTAATGCAGGCCTTGGGCGGAGTGATAGCCCAGGTCAGCCATTGGATAGCCTTCGAGGATGTTCATGATCTGGCAGATCACCACGCCGCCGGAGCTCGGAGGCGGAGCCGAGACCACGTGGTAGCCACGGTAGTCGCACTCGATAGGCGCCAGTTCACGGGTCTTGTACTTGTCCAGGTCGGCCTGGGTGATGATGCCTTTGCCAGCTTGGCTGGAGTCCACCAGCGCCTTGGCAACCCAGCCTTTATAGAAACCGTCGCTGCCTTTGGCCGAGATTTCCTTGAGGGTCTTGGCCAGGTCTTTCTGCACCAGCTTCTGACCTACCTGCATCGGCTGGCCGTTGTGCAGGAAGATGCCGCGCATGTCCTTGTCTTTTTCAAACTCGCCAGTGGCAGTGTGCAGCAGGTCGATATCACCCTGCTCCAGCGCAAAGCCGTTTTCCGCCAGTTTGATCGCCGGGGCAATCACTTGGGCGCGCTTGAGCGTGCCGTATTTGCTCAGGGCCAATTCCATGCCGGACACGGTGCCGGGCACGCCGACGGCCAAGTGACCCTTGGCACTGAGGCCCTCGATGACGTTGCCGTCTTTATCGAGGTACATGTTGGCAGTGGCCGCCAACGGGGCTTTCTCGCGGAAGTCGAGGAAGGTCTTGCGCCCATCGGCCAGTTGCACGGTCATGAAGCCGCCACCGCCCAGGTTACCTGCCGCCGGGTACACCACCGCCAGTGCGTAGCCCACCGCAACAGCGGCATCTACCGCATTGCCGCCAGCCTTGAGCACATCCACGCCGACATGAGTGGCCAAATGCTGGGCGGTCACCACCATGCCATTTTCACCGGCCACCGGGGCTTGGGACGCGGCGTGCACACCGCTGACCGTCAACACCAGCGCAGTGGCAATCAAGGTACGGCTGAAGGGTTGGTATTTCATCCATGGCTACTCTAGTTATTGAGGTGCACCAAAATAGCCCGTCCTGGATTTAATCCCCAGCGCAATGGCGTTTTTATTACAGAACTTGTCGGTCACGGAACGGCGACCAATTGCTTCATGGGGGTGCTCCCTACAAATACCATCTCACTAGTTGGTAGGCGTTCCCTCCTGATAGCGGTAATTGCGCGACCGCTCGTAGAAGGGTCAAGGGTTACATAAAACCTGCGCGTCCACGGAACAGCTGCCTTTCCCACACCACAGAGTGACTGGCATTGCCTTGTCTTGCGCGGCATGTGGCAAATGCCAACCCTGTGATTACGAAAGGTCGATATCCATGAGTTTGACAGCCACCCAAACAGTCCAAAACCTATCAACGACAACGCCCTTCCCTGCGCCAACGTTTGTGTCGACACCCACGGCAGAAGACACTCAAACAAAATTCTCTTTTAACCAAACACCGGCAGCGGCCAATATCGAAACTCGCAAAGCGCTGCTCGATACATTGAGCGCTGCGGTAAAAGATTCCAGCGAGAGCATGGTGGACTTGAAGCAAACCAAGTTTGCTGTCCGCGCGAACTCCTCCCTGGGACGTGAATTGGCGCAAACCGAAACAACGTGGAGAAGTCTGGATTGGCTGATCACACGCAACGGCTGGATCATGCCTACCGAGGCAAAGGACCTGCAAAACCTGCACGATGCAATTGCCTTTGCTCCACCTCCCGCGCCTGCAGATCGTAACTATTGGGGGCTGCTGTCGCGAGAGATCCCCCTGACGCCAAACCAGCGGGCACAGGTCATACACGGTGTTGCTGGATGGATCGACAAAAGCAAGGGAGGCCTGCTCGACAATCTGGGCGGTTTTACGCTGGATGATGCCAGTGTCCAGGAGGAGCTGAAAAACCCACAGCGCCTGAGCGCGACGTTTAGTGGCAGCAGAACCGTAGATATGCACGGCTTCAAATACTCCTATCAGGACGTCTTCAGGTCAGAAACAAGCGGCGCGTTCACACAAACCTCTACCTGCCTGCAAACAACTCGCACACCTTCCACCTCGGCGGCGGCTCACCACCCAACGTCCACCTCCGAACGCTGTATGCGCGCACTGACCATAGCCCCGCGCCATGCGCTTGAGCACTTGCTGTCCAGCCCCAAAGCGATTGCGCTGGGAAAAAAGCTGGAAACCGAACTCGGCGTACTGGCAACGGACACGAGCGCCCGCGAACTAGCGATGTCTGCATTGGTACTGACCCTGGATCCCCAGGCCGGAAATACGCGCAATACGATTCGCGGTTTTGTCCTGGACCAACCGAATCACTTCGGCCACTCGGCCGAAATCATCATGACAGCCCTCGACAAACATCTGATCAACACTGCTGGCGTCAAGGACACTTACGCCCGGGCAATGAGCTACCTGATGCTGTCTCGGGTCGCGCCACAGTTTCTGGTCAAAAACCTGCCCGACACCCTTATCTATGGCTCTCACACCTGGATGGTATTCAGTGCAACGGTTGCGCGCATCGAACAGATTGCACCGGGCAGCAGCGCAACCATGACCTATCACCAGGTCATGGACTACGCCGGTACGGAGCCCATCACAGAGCAGGAGCGTGAGAACGCCTTGGTAGCCCGGCGTGACGCTTTGATGGATTGGGCGGTTACCAATGGCCGAGTCGACAAAAACACCGATGCCAACTATTCAGTCGATGAACTTAAGCAGGCCCAGCGAGACTTTCAGTCTCAGCCCTCCTCCCTGGTATTGGCCGGTCCGCTATTAGGTCAACAACAACCCACGCGCGAGCAAGTTGCACTGGATGATCTGAAACGCGTCTATGGCGAAAACGTCGACTTCAAGCGCGTAGTGCTCCAAGCCACGGGGGACAATAACGAGTACAGCAGGAATCATTTTTACAGCCTGCTGGATGTGCATATGTCCGGGAAACTCAAAGTCGGCAAGTGGCGCTCGATAAGCTCCAACTTCGCCATGGAGCCGATCGAAAGGCAGTGCCACCGGCTCTACGATGTCAAACGTGAGTTCGAAGAAAAATTCGACAGCTACTACAACGCCCTGCTGACGGGCACTAACTCCATTGTCAGAGATCTACTCTCGCAGCTTCCGCCACAGGACCGGCACGGTCTTCAACACGGCGAACAGACGTTTTATACCTTACGAAAAGCCGTCACATCGGGCGCTTCCCATCTCGTCACCAAGGCTGATACGGAGGCCAGTAAAGGCCGCCAAGGCTTCATCATCCGTTCCGAGCACCTGTCAAAAGTCACCTACTACGAAGTGTTTCCTCAGCAAGGGAAAATCCAGATCCGCACCGATCTGCCTGCGCAGTTGAAAGTGGGGGCCAATATCCAGGCCTACGTAAATACCGAGTCCAATGCCCAGCAACCGTTTGATTGGGCGGCGTACAGCACTGGCGACGCCCCCCGACCCGGCGTGTCATCCGAGTTGGTGATAGAGCAAATCCGGCCACCGTTCAAATGGCAACGTCCTAGCAGTGACAAGACGTCAGACCTGTCCTTCCTCGGTGGCAAAAGTTACGCCCTGGCCGAGTTTGCCGCCTCCAAACACCTGATTCCCGATAAAGAAGCATTGCGCCAAAACGCCAGCGGAGAAAGCGGGCTGGAAATGACCCACCGCTACCAGCGTGCAGGCGCTGCGGCAATTCTAAGCTTGATACCCTTTGCAAATACTTTGAAGCACGCAATCAATGGGGATGCGTTGGAAGCGATCAACAGCTTCATTATCGACGGCACCATGATCCTCATGCCCGGTGCGCCGGGCTTCCGTGCAGTCGCCCACGAGCTTAAGTCCGCCAAGACGCTGTTCAGCATGTTTAAAAATGCCAGTCGTTCAACGGATGACCTGATCAGGTTGGTGGGTGCCGAAAAAGTTGCAAAGCCATTTTATTCCACGATCCCTTCGTTTGGCAGCGCCCGCCCCGTGGCGCGCAACCTGGCTCAGGGAATAGGCGTCAACGCAGCCATAAAGACGGGCGCGGACGGTACAGCCTTTGGTACCACCAAGCTGGCAGGTGAAACGGGAGAAGCAACAGGATTGCTTGCAAAGTTTGACGGCAAGGACGGGTGGTATGCAGTCGACCCGATCAGTGGCCAGCCCTACGGCTCTAAGTTGAACGGTTTTTTACCGCAAGAAAGCCCCCGCAGCATGGGTGGTTTCTTTGATCGCACACCTTCCACTCCACCTGATCCGGATATGCCCGCCAGGTTTCAAGTCAACGTTATCAAGGCGAAATACGGGAAACCGACGGAATATATGAATGGTTATAAAACAACTATCGCGCCGACTTCGGTTCCCGGCTATAGCGCCACGATGGACATCAAAAAAATCGAAACCCTCATTGCCAACAGCACGCTGGAGTCGGAGCAAATCGGCAGCCTAATGCGACGGCGTGACCAGTTGATATTGGACCGGGTCCAACTCGACGCACAGGCATTCGAAAGTCAAATAAAGACAGTAGGTGGCACCACTCAAGGGGTTCCACAAACTTATTACCTGAGCAAGACCGGTTTCGACTTAACGGGAGAGTGTGCGGCACTCTCCAACGCCATGGGCCTTGCATTGCTGGAAGGCAATGAAACCACACTGATCAATAACATGGCAGTCGCCATGGAGAATCCTGAAGCCGAAAACGCGGCAAAATTCATCAGTAACCTGTCGAACCTGCAAACCAGCGTCGGCCAGGAAACTACATTTCACAGCGCGGCTGCCGGAAGCCCCGTTCCCTACAAAACAATCATTGAAAGATTGGGACAATCCGAATCCTCGCAGACCTTACTGATTAGCAGCACCAACCATGGAATGCTTGCAGGGGTAAAGGTCGACCCTGCAAATATCACCCAAAAGAGCTGGTTTTTTTACGATCCAAACTACGGGCTGGCGACGTTCCCCACCCAAGAATCAATGGCCAAGGGATTGGAAAAATCGCTAAGTAGCGGCACCGGACAAGGCCTTGACGCATTTGGAAATTTCCTGACCGGCAAGAAGTACAAAATCAGTACGTTTGATGCCAAGGCGATCGGCGATAAATTCAATATCGAACGCATCAGGGCCTTAAGCACACCCATCTGATTCAAGTCTGCACCTATTAGCACGGCCGGGGACTGCACCATTCGCAAGCCCCGGCCACGCTGTTATTCAGCGGCCCCAGCCGCAAACCCCTTGTGCAAATCTTCAATCAACGCCGCCACATCCTCCAGTCCGATATGCAAGCGCACCACCGGATTCAATCCGCGATCCGTCGTACTGTCACGGTCTTGGGTATCGACCACAGTGACCAGGCTTTCATAGCCGCCCCATGAAGCGCCCAAGCCGAACAGCTGCAAGCCGTCGATCAAGCGTTCCAGGTAGGCCGGGTCAGCACTGTTGAGCTCAAACGACAACAAGCCATTGCTGCCAGAGAAGTCGCGACGCCACAGCGCATGACCTGGGTGATCAGGCAGCGCCGGGTGAAACACACGCTTGACCTGCGGCTGCGCCTGCAACCACTGGGCGACCTCCAGCGCCTGGCGCTCATGCACATCCAGGCGAGCGGCCAATGTACGTGCGCCGCGCAGGATCAGGTAGGCATCGTCAGCACTGACGGCATTGCCGAAGGTGTCGCTCATGCGCCCCAGCGCCGGCCAAGCGGCTTGGGTGGTGGACACGCTGCCCATCATCACGTCGCTGTGGCCACCGAGGTATTTGGTCAGGGCCATGATGGAAATGTCAGCCCCCAGCACCAGCGGTCGGTACAGGTAGCCCGAGCCCCAAGTGTTGTCCACGGCCAGCAGAATATTGCGCGGTTTGCACAGGGCCGCGATGGCGGGCAAATCACACAGTTCGTAGAGCAGCGAACCGGGCACTTCGGCGTAAACCAGCTTGGTATTGGGCCGCAGTTGCGCCTCCAGGCCTTGGCCATCGGGGGCGAAATAGCTGACTTCAATACCGAACGGCTGCAGGAACTCGCTGGCCAGTTTGCGCACCGGCGAATACACCGCGTCGGTGATCAGCACATGATCGCCAGGGCGCAGGTAGGCCAGGAAGACCTGGGCCGCTGCGGCCAGCCCGGTACCGTAGAGACGGCTGCGATAGCCGCCTTCCAGCTCAGTGACCAGATCTTCCAGGGCGTGGGATGTCGGGTTGCCGCGCGCGCCGTACGTGAGCACGCGCTCGCTGTCGCGGCGGGCACGGGCATCGCGCATTTGTGCAAGGTTGTCGAACAGTACGGTGCTGATGCGCGTGATCGGCACGTTGACCGCACGGCCACCCTGGCCCTTTTCGGTCCGTGCCGCGTGGATCAACCGGGTACGCACCCGCGACAGCGGCGCCAGCGGCTTGAGGCTGGCGATTTCCACCTCGCTCATCTGCGCCAGCAAGCCGATCTCCCACGCCAGATACTGGCGTGCGGCATCCTTGTTACCGCTGTGGCGGTCGTGAGTGAAGAACAGGAAGTCGATGCATTCGGCGTCAGGTGGGTTTTGCCCATCCTCTGCCACAGGCAAACCCGCAGCAACCCACGCCTCGAACCCACCGTCGAGCAGTTTTGCGTCCAGCCCCTGGGCAGCAAACGCCGCCAACGCTGGATCATCTGCCACCAGCACCAACGGGCGGTTATCGGCCTTCAACCGCGAACGAATCGACCAGCGAGCGCCAGGAATATGCCCCTTGCGAAACGCCATGCTCGGACGCAGGTCGATCAGGTTGACCTCACTCACCTCAACGGCATGCGGGCTGATCAGCGCCAGCGGTTCATACGCCACTGGCTGCACCACCGGCAGGGCCAGACCGCTGGCAATACCGCCGTTCAACACGTAGGCCTCATGCCCCAATTGGCGCAACCAACTGGCGACGATGGGCGCACGGACCCCATCGCTGTCCACTAGCACAATGCGCGCCTGACGCACACCAATGTACAGGTCGGTGGATTGGATCAACTGCCCGCCCGGTGTGTGCTGCGCACCCGGCAAACTGCCGAGAGCAAACTCTTCAGCCGTGCGCACGTCACACAGGAACAGACTGCGTTGCGCATCATCGGCCCATTGGCGCACCTGGTCCGCCGACACACTCACCACCCCTGCCCGCTCAGCCAGTTGCCGGGCAGCCTGGCGCTGCTGGGCCAGGTCGGTGCTGACCTGTTCGGCATAGCGCCGCGTACTGCCGTGCTCCAGTTTGAAGTCTTCCAGGTACCATCCTTGGGTGCCGTTTTCCAGCGCGTAGATCGGGTTTTTCAACCCCAGGTTAATCAGCGTCTGCGCACCGATAATGCTGCGGGTACGCCCGGCGCAGTTGACCACAATGGGCGTGGTCTCATCCGGCACCAGATCGTGCACCCGGTAGCCCAGTTCACCGTTGGGACAGCAGATGGAACCGGGAATAGTCATCTTGCGGTACTCGTCGAACGGCCGGCCGTCGAGCACTACCAGCGGCTCACCGCTGGCCTGCCAGTCCGCCAGTTGTCGCGCTGTGACGTGCGGTGTGTGACTGGCCTCTTCCACCAACTCACCAAAGGCCTTGGACGGCACATGCACCCCAGCGAACAGTTGCAGGCCCGCCGCTTGCCAGCCATCCGCACCGCCTTGCAGGACATGCACATGGCCGTAACCCAACCCCTGCAAACGCGCCAGCACACGTGCCGCCACCTCACCGCCATCCTGGTCATAGATCACCAGGCGCACCTGCGGGTTCGGCGCCAGGCGGCGTACGTCCAGCTCCAGGCGGCTATAGGGCAGGTTCACCCCATGGAACAGGTGGGCCTCACCGTATTGTCCATGTTCGCGAACGTCGAATACCGCAATTTCCTGCCCGTCAAACAGCCATTGCTGCAGTTGACGTGGGGTGATGGTCTGGCTCATGGAAGTCCCAACAGTGTTCAAGAAAGAGTGGCTGCAATCAGGCATAGGCCTTGATCGATGGCACCATTTGCGAGGCGTTGTAGTTGAGGATGCGACCGTCTGCCTCCACGCCATAACGACCGTTCAGGGATTCCAGTGGCAAGCCATACAGGTGGAAGTGCAGCGTCGCCTGCTCGCCTTCGACCTTGATGCCGTGCAGGTCTTCACCCAGGAACGAGATCGACGTGCCCGGCTGCACAATCACTTCTTTCTCCAGGCTCAACGTGGTGAACCCAGGCTCGCGACCTTCGTCATTGCGGGCGTAGACGTAGTTGATTTCCTGGCCTTCCACAGCGCTGATGATTGCCCAGGTCTCGTGGTTGTGGGGGATGGTGCTTTTGCCCGGTAGCAACGAATTGAGGTACAGCGTTGGGGTATCACCGTCGTCATTCAGGCGATAGCGGAACGCAGTGCTGCCCTGCCCCGGCACTGGCGCGGGGAATGCGTCGAAGTTGAACAGGTCGCGACGTTCCGCCAGGGCTTCCAACAGACCGACAATTTCTTCAAGGGCCGCACGGTCTACGCCGCGCTTGTTGATCACGCGGATCTGCTGCAAGAACGCCTCGATAACGGCGGCACGGTTTTCGGTACTCATCACGGGTTTCCTCTAATCAGACAGACAGGTTGTAACGACCCAAATTGGTCAGCAGGTACGGGTCGTGGGCGATGGGGCCACGGCGCCCCGAATCGCCCAATGCATGGCGCAGGAACGTCTGGGTGCGTTCGCTGTTGGGGTTCTGGAAGATCTGCTGCGCGCTGCCATGCTCGACAATCACGCCGTTTTCGGTGAAATACACCACGTCGCTGATCTCTTCGGCGAAGCGCATTTCATGGGTGACCAGCACACAGGTCATGCCCTCTTCGGTAAGTTCGCGGATCACCGTCAGCACTTCGCCAACGGTTTCCGGGTCCAGGGCCGAGGTCACTTCATCGAACAGGATCAGCTCCGGGCGCATGGCCAAGGCGCGGGCAATGGCCACGCGCTGTTGCTGGCCGCCGGAGAGTTGGCCGGGGTACGCATCGGCCTTGTGCTCCATGCGCACCTTGGCGAGTAGCGCTCGCGCATCTTTCTCGGCATCGGCGCGGTTACGCCCGAGCACTTTGCGCGGGGCAATCACCAGGTTTTCCAACACCGACAAGTGCGGGAACAAGTTGTATTGCTGGAACACAAAACCCACACGCTTGCGCAGCTCAATGCGTTGGGCTTCCTGAACCAGTGTGTCGACCTGAGTTTGCCCCACCCGGATACTGCCGCGCTGGGGCTGCAACAGCCCGGTAATGCAACGCAGAATCGTCGATTTGCCCGAGCCTGAAGGGCCGATGATTGATACCGCCTGGCCGCGCTGCACCTCCAGATCGATGCCCTTGAGCACCGCGTTGGTGCCGAACGACAGCTGCACATCCCGCAAGCTCACCAGAGATTCAGTAGAAGGCATAACGACGCTCCAGGTGTTGGGTGAGACGGGAAATCGGGTAGCAATAGGCAAAGAACAGCACCAGCAAACTCAGGTAGATCGTCACGGTAAACCCGGTGAGGTTCACGGTGTTGCTGGCGATCTGCGCAGTGTCGATCACGTCATGCACGCCCACCAGCGAAGCCAGTGCGGTGCCCATGGTTACCACGGCATAGAGGTTCATCCACGGCGGCAACATGCGTTTGAAGCACTGCGGCAGGATGATCGAGCGAAACAGCTGGCCACGGGTAAATGCCAGCGACCGCGCCGCTTCCCACTGGGTGCTGGGGATCGAACCAATGGCACCGCGGAAGATCTCCGCCACGTTGGCACTGGCCGGTAAGGCCAGGCCGATAGTGACCTTGACCCAATCGGGAAACGGCACGTAATGGCTGCCGATATGAATCTCGAACGGGAACACGTAGGTGGTGAAATAAATCAGCACCAGCCAGGGTGCATTGCGAAACACCTGCACCCACAACCGTGCAACAAAGCCCAATGGCGACAACGCCAATGCGCCGATCACCAACCCCAACGCCGAACCAATGCCAATCGCCAACAGGCTGATCAGAATGTTCTGGCCAAAACCGGCCACCAGCGCGGGTGACCATTGCAGCAACGCCGACAGCACCGGGAATGAATCAATGGCCATAGCCGGGCATCCTCAAGCGCGCTTCCAAAAGGCGCCCCACACAATTGACGGTAAAGCTCAGCAGGCCGAAAAACGCCAGGATCAGAATCATCAGCTCCAGCACGTTGTCGCTCTGGGTCCAGATCATGATGGCGGCGTAGGTGATATCACCCACTGCAATCGCCGAGGCCACAGCGGTCATCTTCACCAGGTCGATCAGGTTGTTGATCAGCGACGGCAGCGCAAAACGCAGGGCCAACGGCAACTGCACATTCCACAGCAACTGCCGACGGCTGAAGGCCAGGGAGCTGGCGGCCTCCAGCGTTACCGCCGGCACCGCCTCAATGCCCGCCCGCAAGGCTTCGGCATGGAACGCGCCCTTGTGCAGGGAGATCACGATGACCACCCAGGCAAACGGCGTGAGCGGGTTGGCCGCGCCCACCGCTTGGGTCAGTAACATGTTCAGCACCAGGAACGCGCAGTACAGCTGCACCAGGGTCGGGGTATTGCGCGTAACCTCGATAAACACCCGCGCTGGCTTGGCCAGCCACGGGTTGCCCGACGTCAGCATGGCCGCCAGGGAAATCCCCGCTAATAGGCTGCCGACGATGGTGAACACGCACAGCAAGCCAGTGGTCAATGCGCCCTGCACCAGGCTGCCACGTTGGTAGGCGTCCAGCAAAAAGCTGTAGTTCAACCCCAAACCCGCCGCCCAATGGACGAACAACTCCAGCAAATGGCTCACAGTCCTCAAGCGCCCTTGAACTGTTTCTGCAATTCCACCAGCGCAGGCGATGCCGGGCTGATGCGGTTGCGGGTCTGGGCGTCGATCAGCCAGCCGCTGCGGTGCAGCTCCTTGACGATGGGGTCGAGTTTGGCCTGGGTGTCGCTCTCGCCACGACGGGTCCAGATCACCGACGGCGCCGGGTTGAGTTCCGGGCTGAGGGCGCGGTAGTCCTTCCACTCGGCGCTGTCATTGATCAACGGATTGATCAGGGTGGCGTCATGCACCGCCGCTACACAGTTGTTGCCACGCAGTGCCAGCAGCGATTCGGAAGAGCTTTTGAAGGCTTTGATCTGCGCGCCGAACTCGGTCAGCGGCTTGACGTAGCTGCTGCCCTGGGACGTGCACACGGGCTGGTCCTTGAGGTCTTCCCAGCGGGTGATGGTGCTGTCCTTGAGCACCGCTGCGGTACCGCCGACGCGGTAGAACGGCGTGGGCACAAACCCGAGGATCTCACCGCGTTCGGCCGTCCATTCCATATTGGCAATCAGCAGGTCGACCTTGCCTTGTTGTAGAAACTGCACGCGGTTGGCCGGCAAAACGGGTACCAGCTGCACTTCAGCCTTGAGTTGACGGCCCAGCTCATTGGCCAGGTCGACGTTCAAGCCCTTGGGCTTTTGCGTGCTCGGATCAATGCTGCCAAACGGTCCGCCAGACAGCAGCACACCGACCACCAGCACGTGGCGTTGCTCGATCTTGTCCAGGGTCGCATCCGCCTGCGCTGCCACACTGCCGCCTAGGGCAATCATCGACCCCAGGGCCACCGGCAACCATTTTTTCAACTTCATTGGACTTCTCCCTGGCTAATGATCGGCGTACCCCGACCTGATGGGGGGCATGCTAGGGAGAGTGGTCAGGCAACGGAAATGCAAAGATCTCATATCGTTATAACTCGACGCATAGGAATACATAAAAACCCCTGATTCATTGGACTTCGCAAAAACGATCTTCACCAATACATAAAAATCTGTAATGTTTAACTTCAAACCCTTGATATAAAAATGCCCATGTCCACCCTCGATCTTGAATTGCTGCGCACCTTCATCGCCGTGGTCGACCACCACAGCTTCGCCGAAGCCGGCACGCACCTGGCTCGCACGCAATCGTCGGTAACCCAGCACATGCAGCGCCTGGAACAGCAGGTGGGCGTCAGCCTGTTCGAAAAGCGCGGCCGGCAAAAACAGCTCACCGAGCCCGGCCTGCAATTACTGCGGCACGCGCGCCAGATGCTTTCGCTGAATGACGACGCATTGAACTCCCTGCGCGAAAGCAGCCTGAGCGGTGTACTGCGCATCGGCTCGCCCCATGACATTGCGGACACCATCCTGCCGCCGATCCTCAGCCATATCGCCCGTTCTGCACCGCGCCTGCGCCTGGAGATCGACGTGGGCCGCAGCCCGTTCCTGATGGATGACCTGCACCGGGGCAAGGTGGACATGGTGATCTCCACCCGCTCCGACCCAAACCTTGAAGGCTTTGCCCTGCGCACCTCACCGGTGTGGTGGATTTGCTCGGCGCAGTACATTCACTCACCCAGCGAGCCGTTGCCGCTGATCCTGGTGGATGAGCCCAGCATCTACCGGCGCTATGCGTTGGAAGCGCTGGAGCGCGCGAACATCCCTTGGCGGCAGGCGTATTTGGCGTCTAACCTGATCGGCATCAAGGCCGCCACCCGTGCGGGGCTGGGCGTGACCCCACGCAGCATGGAGATGCTCGGACCCGACATGCGCGTGCTCGGCGAAACGGATGGGCTGCCGAGGTTGCCGGATGTCACGTATTACCTGTGGATTCGGCCTAATACGGCAAACCCGATTGCACGCAAGGCCTACGACCTGATCAGGGGCAGCCAGGGTTTGTAAGCCCGCTCCCACAGACCGGCTAATGGCGCTAGAATCAGCGCCATTCTTGCGCCCGCCTCCCTGACACGAGCCCACCATGAGCTTTGATTTCGACACGATCCACCCTCGCCTCGGCACCGGCAGCACCAAGTGGAACCGTTACCCGCCCGACGTGTTGCCGATGTGGATCGCCGACATGGACATCGCCGCACCGCCCGCCGTATTGCAGGCCCTGCGCGAGCGCCTCGACCAACAGATTCTCGGCTACAGCGTGGCCGGCCCGGATGTGCGCGACGCCATCGTCGCCGACCTGTGGAACAAATACGCCTGGCGTGTGCAACCGCAAGACCTGCTGTTCCTGCCGGGCGTCGAGCCGGGCTTCAACATGGCGCTGCATGCCTTTGTACAACCGGACCAGCCTGTGGTGTTGCAAACCCCCAACTACCGGCCGATCCGCCTGGCACCCGGGCACTGGAACCTGCCGAAGATCGAAGTGCCGTTCGAGTTGCTCGACGGTGAATACCTGACCCCGCTGCCCGCCCTGCGTGACGCACTGGCCGGCGCTGGCGCGTTCTTGCTGAGCAACCCGCACAACCCCATGGGCAAAGTCTTCCCCCGTGAAGAACTGTTGGCCGTGGCCAACGCTTGCCTGGAACAAGGCACGCTGATCATCAGCGACGAGATCCACGCCGAGCTGTGCTTCGATGGCCGTCGCCACATTCCCACCGCCAGCCTCAGCGATGAGATCGCCCAGCGCACCATCACGCTGATGTCGGCCAGCAAGGCCTACAACGTCGCCGGCTTGAAGACCTGCTTTGCCGTGATCCAGAACGCCGAGATTCGCGAGCGTTTCAACAACGCGCGCTGCGGCATGGTCGACAGCGTCAGCCCCCTGGGCCTGGAGGCCACCCGCGCCGCCTACAGCCAATGCGGTGAGTGGCTGGACGCGTTGAAGCACTACCTGCAAGCCAACCGCGACTACCTGCTCGAAGCCGTGCAAACCCGCCTGCCTGGCGTGGTGATGCACGCGCCCCAAGGCACCTTTCTGGCATGGCTGGATTGCAGCGCCCTGGGCCTGGATGACCCGCAGCAGTTTTTCCTGGAGCAGGCCAAGGTCGGCTTGAGCGCGGGCATTGAGTTCGGCGATGACAGCCAGCAGTTCGTGCGTTTGAACTTCGGCTGCCCACGGGCGTTGCTGGAGGAAGGATTGCAGCGCATGGAGCGCGCGCTGCACACGCGCTGAGGGAACGTTCCCCCCGCGCAATGCGGGGGGAGCAGTTACAGCTTGGCGATGGACACTTCGGTGGACTTCACAAAGGCAATCACTTCACTGCCCACTTTCAATTCCAGGTCACGCACCGAACGAGTGGTGATCACCGAGGTGACGATGCCAGACGCGGTTTGCACGTCGATTTCGGACACCACTTCGCCCAGCAGGATTTCCTTGATAACGCCCTTGAACTGGTTGCGCACGTTGATCGCTTTAATGGTCATGTCGGCTTTCCTTTTGGCTGTTGGGTCAATCCGCACGAATGCGCAGGCCCTCAAGATGCAACAGCGCAGAAAAACTTAAAAGGAATATATAACTCTTTATTTATTCGATATAGATATATACGGACTGTTGCCCTGCCAACAGTGTTTCAACAATCTGCCCCTCCCATTACAGCGCTACACCCGCCAAACACCGTAAATACGCCTCCGAACCTGCTGGCACAGAGACTGCATATTCCTGAAAAGCATGATGGAACATGCCGACTAATTTTCTGAATATAAGAAAAGCCTTCTCTCAACGCCTTCCGGAGCAGTTCCATGAAACCCATCACCCAACGCTTATTGGGCGCCTTCGCCCTCGCCCTGTGCCTGCAACCGCAGGCCTTTGCCGCCGAGACCGATCCCGCGCAGGTCAACCTCGACTACGCCTACTATTCGCCGGTAAGCCTGGTGCTCAAGCACTTCGGCTGGCTGGAGCAAGCCTTGCCAAACTCCAAGGTGGGCTGGGTACTGAGCCAGGGCAGCAACCGGTCCCTGGAGTACCTCAATAGCGGCGGCGTGGACTTCGCGTCTTCCGCCAGCCTGTCCGCCGTGTTGAGCCGCGCCAACGGCAGCCCGATCAAATCGGTGTATGTGTACAGCCGTGCCGAATGGACTGCCCTGGTGGTGCGCAAGGACTCGCCGTTCAAAAGCGTCACCGACCTCAAGGGTAAGAAAATCGCCGCCACCAAAGGCACCGACCCGTACCTGTTCACCCTGCGCAGCCTGCAAAAAGCCGGGCTGAAAAAGGACGATGTAGAGCTGGTGCACCTGCAACACCCAGATGGCCGCACCGCCCTGGAAAAAGGCGATGTAGACGCCTGGGCCGGTCTCGACCCGCACATGGCCGCCAGTGAAATCCAGGCCGGTTCGCGCTTGCTGTACCGCAACAAGGACTTCAACAGCTATGGCGTGGTCAGCGTTACCGAAAAGTTCGCCAAGGAGCACCCACAGACCATCACCAAAGTGCTCGGCGCCTACGAAAAAGCCCGCGACTGGGCGGTGAAGCACCCGGATGAATTCGCCAAGCTGCTGGCCGATGAGTCGGGCCTGCCGTTGGAAGTGGCCAAGCTGCAGCTGTCGCGCACCGACTTGAGCACACCGTTCCTGAGCAGCAAGGACGTGGTGTCGTCCAAGGCCGCTGCGCCAATTTTGGTGTCGGAGGAGCTGGTACGTCGCGGGGTGAATGTGGACCAGGTGATCGACCAGCTGATCGACACCTCGTTCGGTCAATAAGGGGCGCGTGATGACCAGCAAAACCCAAGCATTGCCCTTGGCAGCGCCGCCGGTGATCAACCGCAGTGCCTGGCCTCGCCGACTCAAGGGCCTGGTGTTGCCGGTGCTGATCCTGCTGCTCCTCGAAGGGGTGGTGCGGGTCGGCTGGTTGCCGTCGTACCAGATGCCGGCGCCCAGCGAAATCGCCGTGACCCTGACGCAACTGGCCGAGGGCGCGCTGTGGAAACACATCAGCGCCAGCCTCGGCCGGGTGCTGCTCGGCTTTGCCATCGGCGCCAGCCTGGCCCTGGTATTTGCCGCCTGGGTGGGCTTGAGCCGTGAGGCCGAGGCTTACCTGGAACCGACATTCGCCGGGTTGCGCTCGATCCCGAGCCTGGCCTGGGTGCCGCTGTTGCTGTTATGGCTGGGGATCGATGAAACCTCCAAGATCGTGCTGATCGCGATCGGCGCGTTCTTCCCGGTGTACCTCAATGGCGTCGCGGCCATCCGCGACATCGACCGCAAGCTGGTGGAAGTCGGGCAAATGTATGGCTTTAGTCGACGCCGATTGGTACGCCGCATCCTCCTGCCCGCCGCCCTGCCCGGTTTGTTTACCGGCTTGCGCAGCGGCTTGAGCCTGGCGTGGATGTTCTTGGTGGCCGCCGAACTGATCGCAGCCACCAAGGGGTTGGGCTACCTGCTCAGCGATGGGCGCGAAACCTCGCGCCCGGACATCGTGCTGGCGGCGATCATCGTATTGGCGTTGTTGGGCAAGGTCAGCGATGGCCTGCTCGCGGCGCTGGAAAAACGCTGCCTGGCCTGGCGCGATACCTTCAACGGTCAAGGGGCGCAGCAGTGACTACATCATCGTTATTGGATATTCGCGTAGCCCGAAAAAGCTTCGCCGACAGCGTCGTGTTGAAAGACGTGCGACTGGCCCTGCAGCCTCGCGAAGCCGTAAGCCTACTGGGGCCAAGCGGCTGCGGCAAAAGTACGCTGTTGCGCATCGTCGCCGGGTTGGAAAAGGACTTCGAAGGTGAACTGCGCAGCCCGGATGGCGAAGTCGCCTTTGTGTTCCAGGAACCCCGTCTGATGCCTTGGCTCACGGTGGAGCAGAACATCGGATTCAGCGACGACAACCGCTACGACAAGGCCTGGGTCACGCAATTGATCGAGGAAGTCGGCCTCAAGGGCTTTGCCCAGGCGCTGCCCAAGGCACTGTCCGGCGGCATGGCGCAACGGGTGGCCATCGCCCGTGGCCTGTATTCCCGCCCGCAGGTCTTGCTGTTGGATGAGCCATTCAGCGCGGTGGATGCGTTTACCCGCATGAAGCTGCAAGACTTGCTGCTGCAACTGGCCGAGCACCACGCGATTGCGTTGCTGCTGGTGACTCACGATGTCGACGAGGCGCTGTACTTGAGTGATCGAGTGCTGGTGATGGACAACCGGCCGAGCAGCATTCGCCAGGAATTGACAGTGGACTTGCCGCACCCAAGGGACCGGCGTGATCCGCTGCTGGCGCAGTTGAAAGCCCTCTCGCTGACAGAGCTGCAGCGGGCGCATGTGATCTGAAACTGGAACCTGCCCTTCAACACAACACCATTCCAATGTGGGAGCAAGCCCGCTCCCACCGGGAATTGGTGTTGACCTTAAGTGAGGGTGACCCAATAGCGGGTTCGCGCCTGCACCTCGAACCCCAATGTCGAGGCCAGCAGGTTGAGGATCCGATCCGTATCATCCAGCCGAAAACTACCGGTAACCCGCAAACCTTCCAGCCGTGGATTCCAGCGCAACACGCCGGGACGGTAGCGTTCCAGCTCACGCAAAAAATCCCCCAGCGGCTGGTTTTGCGCCGTCAGCACGCCGTCGCGCCAACCCAGCTGCGACACGTCAAACGGTGCCGAGGCCCCCAGGCCGCTGGCGTTCAGGGGCGCTTGCTGGCCGCCTTGCAAGGTCGTGAGCTGACCGCTCAGGTCACGCACCTGCACCGTCCCCTTGAGCACCGACACCAGGCAGCCGGAAGCCAGTTGCCGCACGCACACTTGCGCCTGACTGACGCTGAGTTCGCCGTAGCGCGTGTGCACCGTCATTGCCGCCACACCCGGAACATTCAGCGCCAGCTCGCCGTCCACCAGGCTGATACGCCGTTGCGCCACGTCGACGGCGGTAGCCGTATTGAGCTGCAAGCTGGCACCGTCAGCCAACGCTAGGCGCTTACGCTCGCCGGTCGCCGTATGCAGGTCGGCACGCCAGGTCTCGATAGGCAATTGGCGGCTGATCAACCAAGCCGTTGGCACCAAGGCTGCAAACCCTAACGCACGCTTGAGCACGGCGCGCCGTCCCGGTTGCGGGCGGTCGAGGCTGGCCATGGCCAAGGCCTGGGGCAAGTCGCTGAACCGTTGACGCAGGGTTTGGGCTTTCTGCCAGGTTTGTTCGTGCTGGGGGTGGCTGTCACGCCAGTGCTGCAACGCCACGTGATCGCGCTCGGTGGCTGCGCCAGACTCCAGCAACGCCAGCCACTGCGCCGCCGCGCGCGCAACGTCGCGGCTCACAGGTCCACCAGCAAGCAATGCTCGTAAGCCTGGGCCATGTAGCGCTTCACGGTGCGCTCAGAGACATCAAGGCGCTCGGCAATCTCGCGATAGCCCAGGCCTTCCAGTTGGCTCCACAGAAATGCGCGACGCACCAACACAGGCAAGCCATCGAGCAACTCATCCAGGGCTTGCAGGGTTTCCAGCAACAGCCAGCGCTGTTCGGGCGACGGCACACAGGTTTCAGGCAGTGTGGCCAAGGCGCTCAGATAGGCTTGCTCCAGGCTGCGCCGCTGATGAAAGTTGATCAGCAGGCGCTTGCCAACCGTTACCAGATACGCACGCGGTTCCTGCATCTGCGCAATCGGCTGGGCGCTGGCGAGTACCCGCAAGAACGTATCCTGACTCAGGTCCGCCGCATCCCAGGCATTGCCCAGGCGTCGACGCAGCCAGCTTTCCAGCCAACTGCGGTGGTCACGGTAGAGACTCGACAAAGTCAGTTCGGGGGCGTGGGTCGGGGCTACAGCATCATTCATGGCAAGCGACCTGCGCGGCGCGAGTGAGTCTCAAATGAGATTCATTCTATTTAATATCGCGCCGCTGCACCATGATCTTTTCAACGTTGTGTTTATTGGGAGGCCTCAAGCATCCTGCAAAATCAGGTCCGCGCCCTTCTCCGCCACCATCAACACCGCCGCATGGGTGTTGCCCGAGGTCACGTTCGGGAAGATCGACGCATCGACAATGCGCAACCCGTCCAGCCCATGCACCTTCAAGCGCTTGTCCACCACCGACACCTGCGGGTCCGAGCCCATGGCGCAGGAGCCGCACAGGTGGTAGATGGAGCCGCTGTTTTCGCGGAAATACTGCAGCATCTGCTCGTCGGTCTGTACCGCGTTGCCGGGCAACACTTCGGCCACGGTGATGCCCTTGAGCGCCGGTGCCTGCATGATCTTGCGCATCAACCGGCTGCCCTGGATCACCTCGTCGATGTCCTTCTGGGTGCTCAGGTAATTGGGGTCGATCAACGCCGCGTCCCGAGGGTTTTTCGAGGCGATGCGGATGGTGCCGCGGCTGGTGGGACGGCACGGGTTGAAGCACAGCAGGAAGCCGGAATACGGCTCGGGCTTGAGCCTGGCCTTGTTGTTTTTCGGGATCTGGTACGACAGTGGGTTGAAGTACAGCTGCAGGTTCGGGTCCTTCTGCTCATCGTTGCCGCGAAAGAAACCACCGGCCTGGTTCACGCTCATGGCCAGCGCGCCCTTTCGGGTCAGCAGGTACTTGAGGCCCAGTTTCAATTGGCCAAACAGCGAGCTGAGTTCGTCGTTCAGCGTCGGGATATTGGCCTTGTAGTAGTAGCTGGCACACAGGTGGTCTTGCAGGTTCTGCCCCACCGCCGGCAAGTGCTTTACCAGCGGGATACTGTGCTCGGCCAACAATTGCTGGTCGGCCACGCCGGACAGTTGCAGGATCTTCGGCGTGTCCACCGCGCCGGCACACAGGATCACTTCCTTGCGCGCAGTGAAGGTGCGGACCACACCGTGCTGGGTCACCGCAATCCCGGTGGCGCGTTGGTGCTCGTCGAACAACACGCGGTCCACCAGGGCATGCAGCTCCACGGTGAGGTTCTTGCGACTCAGCGCCGGGTGCAGGTGCGCAAAGCTGCTGGAGCTGCGCTCGCCATTGCGGGTGTTGACGTCATACAGGCCCGCACCTTCGAAGTTCGGGCCATTGAAATCGTCGCTGTGGGCATAGCCCAGTTGCTCGCACCCCTTGAGGAACACATCGCAGATCGGGTGGGTCTGCCCCTTCATTGGCGTGATGCTGATGGGGCCGCTGCTACCGTGATACTCGGTATCACCCAGCGGGTGATTTTCCAGCTTACGGAAGTACGGCAAGACGTCCGCAAAACCCCAGCCGTCGTTGCCATTCGCCGCCCAGTCGTTGAAGTCATGGGCTTGGCCGCGCACGTAGATCATTGCGTTGATCGAGCCCGAGCCGCCCTGCACTTTGCCCCGTGGGGCATAGATGGCACGGTCGGCCAGCTGCTTTTGCGGCTGGCTGTAGTACATCCAGTTGAAGGTCGGGTTGTAATACATCTTGGCGAAACCGACCGGGATCTTGAACCACCAGGAGCTGTCCTTGCCGCCGGCTTCCAGCAGCAACACGGAGTATTCGCCCGAGGCGGACAGCCGGTTGGCCAGGACGCAGCCGGCAGCGCCAGCGCCGGCGATGATGTAGTCATATGTCATTCACGGTTACCGCTTAAGTCGTTTTTTAGCCCTTGGCGGGCGAAGTGTCTTTCACGTCAGCTGGAGCAGGCGCCATTTGCAGGTGCAAGCGTTCGCCGGTGTACGGCGTGTGCTTGCGCACCACGTCCATGTTCAGCTCCACCCCCAGGCCCGGCTCGGTGGACGGAATGATGTAGCCGTCCTCCCATTGCAGCGGCTTGGTCAGCACTTCAGCGTGGAAACCACCCCAGGTCATGATGCTTTCCTGGATCAGGAAGTTCGGCGTGCAGGTCGCCAGTTGGAAACTTGCCGCCGCGCCAATCGGCCCGTTGTACAAGTGCGGCGCGATCTGCGCGTAGTAGGCCTCGGCCATGCTCGCGATCTTCTTGGCTTCCAGCAGCCCGCCGCAGCGCGCCACGTTCATTTGCAGGATCGACGCACCGCCGGCTTGCAGCAGCTTGAAAAACTCATACTTGGTGGTCAGCCGTTCGCCGGTAGCGATGGGGATGCTGGTCTTGGCTGCAACCTGGGCCATGGCGTCTTCCTGGCCCGGTGGTACGGGCTCTTCGAACCACAGCGGGTCGTATTTTTCCAGGCGCTTGGCCAGGCGGATTGCCGACGACGGCACCATCTGCCCGTGGGTGCCGAACAGCAGGTCGCACTTGTCGCCCACCGCTTCGCGGATCTTGCGGCAGAAGGTCTCGCAGCGTTCCAGCACTTCCAGGGAAATCTGGTGGCCGGAATACGCGGTGTACGGACCTGCCGGGTCGAACTTCACGGCAGTGAAGCCCTTGTTCATGTTCTCGATGGCGCACTCGGCGGCCAGGTCCGGGTCGTCGTAGTCGTACTCGCCTTTGCTGTTGACCGGGTACAGGTAGGTGTAGGAACGCAGGCGCTCGTTGACCTTGCCGCCGAGCAGCTCGTAGACCGGCTTGTTAGCGGCCTTGCCGATAATGTCCCAGCACGCCATTTCCAGGCCGCTGACCACGCCCATCATGGTGAGGTCCGGGCGCTGGGTGAAACCGCTGGAATACGCCTGGCGGAAGAATCGCTCGATATGGTGCGGGTCGTGGTTGAGCAGGTAGCGCTCGAACACGTCCTCAATGATCGGCAGCATGGCCTTGGGGCCGAAGGTGGCGGCGTAGATCTCGCCGACGCCTTCGATGCCGCAGTCGGTCTTGAGTTTGACGAACAGCCAGTACATGCCACCGATATGCGGCGGTGGAACGGCAACGATATGGGTTTCAAGGGCGACGATTTTCATCTCAGGCACCGGTCTGGTTGAATTTTTTACGGTTGATTCGGGCGCGCAGGGTCAGGGCCGCAAGGGTGCCGAGCACGCCGATGAAGGCGATGTAGCCGAAATACAGGTTGTAACCGGCCTTGCCTGGGTAGGTGTCGGTCAGGTAGCCATTGATCAGCGGGATAAAGGTGTCCGGCAGGTAACCCACCACCGAGACAATGCCGATGGCCAGGCCGGTGATGCGCAGCGGGATGTCACAGCTGTCGAGGATCGCCCAGTACAGGCCGCGAATCGCGTAGGTCATCAGGCCGATAAAGATCACCGTGCCGATCAGCAGGCCCAGGCTGTTGAACGCCGGGAACACGATCAGCCCCACCATCGCCGAGGTCACCAGCACCAGCGCGACGATCAGCACCGAGATATTCGAAAACTTGTCTCCCAACCAGCCACCGCCGATGCCGCCGATGGGGCGCATCCACAGTTTGATAGTGGTGATGGTGCCGGCCATCACGGCGGTCATGCCGCTGCCTTGCAGGTAGTCGGAGAAGCTGTAGGTGGCCCAGAACATGTGGTAGCCGCAAAACACGATGGCGGTCACCAACCACAGCTCGGGGATCTTAACCAGGGTGGCCAGGTCGGCGAGCAGGTTGAACTTGCCCTTCTCCACCGCAGCGGTGTCGGCCATGGACTTAGGGTCTTTGAGCAGCACCAGCACACAGCCGATGGCAATACACACGAAGGAATACAGGTACACGACGTGCTTGAAACCCTGCGCCGCTGTCTGGCTACGGGTTTCCGTGGCGTAGGCGAACAAACCCAGCGCCACGGTGGCGAGCAAGGCTTCCACCAACCCACGACCGCCGTCGAGGATGCCGAAGAAACGGCCCTGTTCAGTGTGATGGGCAATCATCTTCACGCGCTTGAGCACCGAGGCCCAGAACGTCAGGCCGGTGGTCAGGCCCCAGCATCCGAAGATGATCATCAGGCCGGTCATCGACGGCACGCTGGCGTACCACAAGCCCAGTGCGCCGGTGGCAACCAGCGAGAAGAAGATCAGGAAGCGTGGCGGCAAACGGTCCGCCAGCCAACCGCTGGGCAAGTAACTGAGCAAGAAGATCGTGCCGAGCATGGAGTACAGGTAGCCCAGCTCACTGTGGTTGATCTGGAACACCTCCAGCATGGTGGTCTGGTAGACCTGGCGCAGGTAGAGGATCGGGTAGATCGCCCCGGCGGCCAGCACCAGCAACAGCAATTGGAAGTAGCGACTGGCTTTGTCGCTGTTTGCCGCGGGCACGGCAACGGAAACCTGGGCAACGGGTGCAGGCTTGGACATCGTGTAGACCTCAGGCACCCGATGCGCGGGTGCCCTGATAATTGTTTTTATTGAAGGTGCAGCAAGTGTTCGTGGATCAGTACTTCATGACCACCAAGCGGGTCTGGGTGAACTCAAGCATCCCGTGCTTACCGTCATCGCCGCCCAGCCCTGAGCGTTTCCAACCGGCGTGAAACCCTTGATAAGGGTCCGCCGGGGTGCGATTGACGTACAACTCGCCGGCCTCGATGGCGTTCGCCACTTTCATCGCCGTGCGGTAGTTCTCGGTGTAAAGCACCGACGAGAGGCCGAACTGATGGTCGTTGGCCATGGCCAGGGCTTCGTCGATATCGCGGTACTTGAGCACCGGCAGTACCGGGCCAAAGATTTCTTCCTGAATGATCTCCATGTCCTGGCGGCAGCCGCTGAGCAAGGTCGGCGGGTAGAAATGCCCAGGGCCTTCGGGCAGCACGCCGCCCACTTCCAGTACAGCACCGGCGGCGACGGCGCGCTCGACCATGGCGTGGATATTGCGTTGTGAGCTGGCGTTGACCAGTGGACCCATCAGGCTGGCGTCCTGGGCACGATCGCCAAACTTGACCGCGCTGATCTTTGTTTTCAGCAGCGCCAGGAAGCGGTCGTAGACGCTTTCGTGCACGTACACACGCTCCACCGCCGTGCACAGCTGGCCGCAGTGAGTAGTCTTGGAGGCAACGATGGCGCTGGCCGCCTGTTCCAGGTCCGCATCGGCCTCGATGATCGCCGGGGTTTTGCCGCCCAGTTCCAGGGACGGCTTGGCGATGTTGGCCTTGCAGTAATCCAACACGATACGCCCGGCATTGACGCTGCCGGTGAGGGTAATCAAACCAACGGCCTTGTGGGTGCAGACGCTGGCAGCGGTGGCGTGGTCCATGGTGAGGATGTTGATCACCCCGGCCGGGATGCCAGCCGTGACCACCGCCTTGGCGATTTCAAACGCCGACAGCGGCGTGTTGTTGCTCGGGCGCACCACCACGGTATTGCCTGCGATCAATGCCGGGGCAATCTTGCGCAGCAAGGTGTAGACCGGGTAGTTGAACGGGATCAGGCAGGCCACGACGCCAATCGGCTCGCGTTGCAGGAACAGGTTTTCGTCCGGAGTATCGCTGGGGATGATCTCGCCTTCGATACGGCGCGCCCACTCAGCGTGGTAGCGGGTGATCTGCGCGGCATAACGCGCTTCGTTGCTGGCGTCGCTGACACTCTTGCCGGACTCGCTGGCAAGGGCCTTGCCGATGCTTTCAGCGTGGGTGTCCAGGGCATCGGCAAACGCACGCAGGTGTTCGGCGCGCTCGATACTGGTGAGCTTGCCCCAGGTTTTCTGGGCGATGGCGGCGGCGTCGACGGCGGCGATAGCCTCATCGGCGGTGGCCGCGCTGACGTGGCCAACCAGGGTTTCGGTGGCGGGGTTGTAGACGGCGATCAAGGCATCGCTGGCGGGTTCGGCGAAGTGGCCGTTGTAGAAATTGCGCTCGGGTTGCATGTGGTTTGCCCAACGTTGTTGTTTTGCGAGTGACATGCAGTTTTGTCGTTGTTAGGGGGCTGGGCAAACGACTTATTGGGTGGGGTAACGTGAGAAAAAAGCAGGTTATGGAGGCTTACGAACCTGCCTGGCATATGCAAAACCAAATGTGGGAGCGGGCTTGCTCGCGAATACGGTGGGCCAGTTAACGCACCTGTGACTGACACTCCGTATTCGCGAGCAAGCCCGCTCCCACATTTTGGACCGAGTTCCTTAGGAAGAAACCGCGGCGGTCGAAGGTTCCAATTGTCGTTGCGCCAACCAGATTTCATCCTGCAACCACTGCCCAAACACCTGCAACTGCGGCATGTCCGTCTGCTCCGGCCGAGTCACCAGCCAGTACGACTGATGCCCTTCCACGTGCACATTCAACACTTGGGTCAACTGCCCGCAGGCCAGTTCCGCCGCGACCATGTGCCAGTCGGCAATGGTGATACCCAACCCATCGGTTGCCGCGCGGATCGCCAGGTCCAGCAGGTCGAACTCGTACCCGCCTTGGGTATCCACCCCATGGATGCGCGCCGCGTCCAGCCAATGCTTCCATGTCAGGTAACGCTGGTCCTCACTGGCCAGCACATGCAGCAGGGTCATGCGGTTGAGGTCCACGCCATCGCTGCATTCACGGGCATATAACGACGGCGCGCACACCGCGATATGCCGCTCCTGGATCAGCAGCGAGCTGTCCAACCCATCCCACTCACCATTGCCAAAACGAATGGCGCAGTCCAGCGTGCTGGTTTGCGCCAGGCTGTCCTGCAGGCACGTGGTAATGCTCAACTCCAATTCAGGGTGGGCCTCGCGCAAGCGACCCAGGCGCGGCATCAGCCAGCGGCTGGTAAAGGTCGGCGGTGCATTGATGTGCAAGCGATTGGAGTGGGTTTTCTGCTGGATGCTGCGCACCGTCAGCTCGATCTTGTCGAAGGACTGGTGCAGGGCCCGCAACAGCACACGCCCGGCACTGGTCAGCTCGAGGTGGTGATGACGCCGCTCCAGCAGGTTCTCGCCCAGTTGCTCTTCCAACTGACGCACCTGGCGGCTGACGGCGCTCTGGGTCACGTTCAGCAGCTCGGCAGCCCGGGTAAAACTGCCGGTACTGCCGGCGACTTCGAAGGCTTTGAGGGCGTTGAGACCGGGCATTTTGCGTTTCATAACAGGCACTCGAAAACGACTGACAAGAAGTAGAGCTTCCCACGATGCGTAGGAAAATTCCTGAGCAACATACCGCAGCGTGTCGTTTCTCGCTCACTGTTGTCGTTGACAACTAAGGAGCACGACTATTACGCACAGCGAACATGAGAATTAAGCATTGGTCGTTTTATTTATATAAACGCTAGTCTTTTACATCATCAAAGCGCCAATTAAACCGCGCACTTTCCCAGTGCAAACTTTGATACTTCGCCCCCTCTTGTTGCACATTAGCCATCGAGGCAAGTTTATGCCGATAGTTCCGCGCCCTGTTCATATTGGTGTATTGGCGTTGGTCTTTACTGCCTGTAATGCCACAACGCATGGTTTCAGTATCTTTCTGTATTCGGCGTTATTGCCGCAGATACGCCAGGCCTATGAACTCAGTTACAGTCAGGCCGCCTTTATCGCGGCGCTATTGCAACTGTTTTACATGGGCGCTTCGGTGGCCAGCGGGGTCGCCGCCGCCTGGGTACGCCCGCAGAGCATGGTGCGCCTGACCATGCTTCTCAGCCCGTTGCTGCTGGCCCTGGCGCTGGCCACGCCCTGGGTGCTGCCGTTCGCACTGTGCCTGGCGTTGGTGTCGGCCTGCGCCGTGGCGAATTGGAATGCAATTGCGGCGCTGGCGCGGGAGGTGATCCCCGCCAGCCACCGCAGCCGTGTATTGGGGCTGGCATCTTCGGGGGCGGCGTTTGCGATCTGCTTGAACGGGGTGTTGATCGCCTTATTGCAAGGCTTGTCATTGCGCCAGTTCTGGCTGATCTGTGCGGGCTTGACGCTGCTGGTCACGCTGCTGACCCTGTGGGCCGTGCCCGCGCCCGCCCCGCAGGCGCCCCGCTCAACCCGCCCGCCGGGTTTGAAGCATGTTTTGCGGCAATGGCTGCGCCTGTGCCTGGAGCAGCCCGTGGCGCTGCAGATTGTGT
The DNA here is from genome assembly GCF_014230465.1 of Pseudomonas cremoris. The sequence goes on along the minus strand of NZ_JAAXCY010000016.1, from coordinate 16,544 downwards.
TGCTCAGCGGCTTTATCGGCGCAATCAGCGGGCCGTTCCTTAATTTTCTCTCGGCGTTTGTCAGCGAGCGCTTGCACGCCAGCGCGGCGCTAACCGGTTCGATGTGGACGCTGATCGGCATCGGCGGAATTGTCGGCGGGCTGTTGCTGGGCACACTGGCAGATCGTTGGGGCGCGCTGCGCGTGCTGGCACTGAGCATCAGCGCGTTCGGCCTGGCCATGCTCGGCCTGCTGTGGCAACCGAGCTTGTTGCTGAGTTGGCTGGCAGCCGGGCTGTTCGCGCTGTTTTACTTCCCGTCCTGGGGCTTGATGGCAGCCTACCTCAGCGCCCGCCTCGAGCCGCTGCAAAGCCTGCAAGTGGTGAGCCTGAGCATGGTCAGCTACGGCCTGGCCAGCGCCACGGCCAATGGCGTATGTGGCGGGTTGCTGCAAGCCAGCGGTGAGTTTGCCGTGGTGCATGCCTGGATCGTCGCCTGGGCACTCGCTAGCCTGCTAATGCTCAAGCGCATGGCTCATGGACATGCCCGCATGGCGCGGCCTGTCCGCATACCCTGAGCGCCCTAGCTGGCGCTGCAGAATCTCCACCAGCGCCTCCACCTCTGGCACCTGGCAACCCGCCGGGCGCCAAAACATCAGGCGCGCCGGGGCAATCGGCGGAAAGCCCTGGTGCTCATCCAGGATCTGCCAGCCTTCCGGCACCAGGCGCCGCGCCATCACCCCCACCGACAAACCTTGTTCGATGGCAATCGCGATACCTCGTGGGCTCTGGCTGGTGTAGACCACCTGCCACGAGCGCCCAGCCTGGGCCAGCGCCTGCACGGCATTGGCGCGAAATGCGCAGCCCTCGGCGTACACCGCCAACGGCACCGACTGGCGCCCCACGCAGCTCCAACTCGGCGCTGCCACCCACACCAAAGGCTCATCGCACAGGTATTCACCGGGTTGCAGCCCGGCGTGCTCCACGCCCAGCACCAGGTCCAGCTCGCCACGATTCAAACGGCTGACCAACGCGGTAGACATCTCGCAACAGATATCCGGGCGCACTTGCGCAAACTGTGCCTGGAAGTCCTTGAGCATGCCGCCCAGGCAGTATTCGGCGTAGTCCTCTGGCATCCCGAGGTGAATGCACACTTGCTCATTAGGCAATTGCGCGGCGGCCACCGCCTCATGGTGCAGCTTGAGGATTTGCCGCGCATAGATCAGGAAAGTCTCTCCACCTGGCGTCAGGCCGATGGAGCGGCTGGTGCGACGGATCAGCGGGGTGCCGACGATCTCTTCCAGGCGCTGCAAACTCTGGCTCACCGTGGACTGGGTTTTATGCAGGCGCTCGGCCGCTGCCGAAAAACCCTGGCACTCGATAATTGCCACAAATACTTTAAGTAAGCTGCCATCCAGTTCGCCTGACATAACTATCGCCCCTGCCGATGGATTCGATCACAACTTGTAATTTCCACTTCCCGCTGCTTTACGCAACTATCGACTCAACACAACACCCTTGTTCAGGAGCCTTGTATGAGTCTTAAACTTGCCGATGCCGAAACCGGCGATATCAGCGACATCATTAATACCGAACTTTATCCCATACATGATTCGGGCCATGTTCAATTGCAGGCCTTGATCGAACATGCCCGCGCCGAACTGGCCGAAGACGGCTGCTGCCTGCTAAAGAACTTCCTGCGCCCCGAAGCGCTGGAACAGGCGCGACTGGAAGGCCTGGCGCTGTCGGACAAGACGTTTTTCTCGGTGCGCAAGGTCAACGCCTACTTCACCGAAGACGACACCAGCCTGCCCCAGGATGACCCACGCCGCACGTTCATGGAGCGCACCAGCGGCTTTGTGACCCGCGACATGATCGCCCCCGACGCGATCATCCATCGCCTGTACGTGTCGCCGATGATGAAACGCTTTATCGGCGCCTGCCTGGATGAACCGGAGATTTTCGAATACGCCGACCCCTTCGCCGGCCTGGTGATCAACGTGATGCCCGAAGGCACCGAGCAGCCTTGGCACTTCGACACCAACGAATTCATCGTCAGCATGATGACCCAGAAACCCGAAGCCGGCGGCCTGTTCGAATACGCGCCGATGATCCGCTCCCGCAGCCAGGAAAACCTCGGCGCCGTGGGCAAGGTGGTGCGCGGTGAAGACCGCTCGCGGGTGCAGGAGCTGGCGCTCAACCCCGGTGACCTGCAGATCTTCAAGGGTCGCTTCTCGGTGCACCGGGTCACCCGTGTCGAGGGCGCCACCGAGCGCAACACGGCGATTTTCGCCTACTCGGAAAAACCCGGGATCATCGGCCGCGCCCAACGCACCAAGCAGCTTTACGGACGCCTGTCCGAAGCCCATCTGCAAGCCGAACGCAACCTGGTCCGCAGTGACAAGTTGCTCGACTGATCCACCGCCGCCCCCCAAAAAACTAAAAAACCGTATTTGCCCTGCGAGGAACACCCCATGAGTCTGTCCGGCCCGAACCGCAACCCCGCCGACTGTGAACCCACCCATGACGAGATTCAGCAGATCCAGCTGGACCGCCTACAACGGGTACGCAACGAACTGAAAAAACGCGACTACGCTGCGTGCGTGCTCTTCGACCCTACCCACATGCGCTACGCCACGGGCTCGCGCAACATGCAGGTGTACTCGGCGCGCAACCCGGCACGCTATGCCTTTATCCCGGCGGAAGGCCCGGTGGTGATCTTCGAATTCGGCGGTTGCCTGCACCTGGCCGAAACCCTCAACACCGTGGACGAGGTGCGCCCGGCCAAGGCGATCTCGTATTACTTCTGCGAAAGCTTCCTGGGCAACGTCACCGCCGACTGGGCCGCCGAGATCGACGAGCTGGTACGCAAGTGCGGCGGCGGCAAACGCATCGCCATCGAAAGCGCCACCTCGGCCGCCGCCTTCGAACTGCAACGCCTCGGCTACCAGGTGTTCGACGCACAGGAACCGTTGGAACGCGCACGCTGCATCAAGGTGCCCAACGAGCTGAAAATGATCCGCGCCAGCCTGCGTGCCACCGAAGCCGGGGTGCGCCTGATGGAAAGCAAGCTCACCCCCGGCATCACCGAGAACCAGCTGTGGTCGCACCTGCACCAGCACGTGATCGCCACCGACGGCGACTACGTGGAAACCCGCTTGCTGTCCTCTGGCCCGCGCACCAACCCGTGGTTCCAGGAATGCAGCACCCGGCCCATCGAGGCCGGCGACCTGGTGGCGCTGGATACCGACGTGGTCGGACGCTTCGGCTACTACGCGGACTTTTCACGCACCTTCCTGTGTGGCGATCAGGCTGCAACCGCCAAGCAGCAAGAGCTGTACAAGCTCGCCTACGAGCAAGTGCAGACCAACGTCGAAATGCTCAAGGCCGGACGCAGCTTCAAGGAGTACGCGGAGATGGCCTGGAAGATTCCCGACCATTACAAAAACAACCGCTATTTCGCCCTGGTGCACGGCGTGGGCATGACCGGTGAATACCCCTACGTGGTGCACCGCGAAGACATCGACGCGCTGGGTTACGACGGCGTGTTCGAAGCCGGCATGACCATCTGCGTGGAAAGCTACATCGGCCACGACGACGGCGGCGAAGGCGTCAAGCTCGAAGAGCAGATCTATATCCACGAGCACGGCATCGAATTGCTCTCCGATTACCCGTTCGACCCGCGCCTGCTACCGCGCTGAACCCGTCTAGCACTACAGGCGGCCCTGGGAAGGACCTGTAACATGCATTTATAGAAGGTTACTGCGCAGAATTTGTCGTTTGTCGATCTTTGCGCAAATGACAAAACTGCGGGCATCTCTAATAAAAACAACATGAGAGCTGCCCTATGTCCTATCCCATTGCCCGCCTCCTGACTTCGTTTTGCCTTGTTCTTCTGCCGGTTTCACAGCGGTCTGGGCGGCGCGCGCATCGCGCCTGCCACTGACCCTTGCGGTTCAACAAAAACGCATATTCGCAAGTACCGGAGAGGCTTATGAAAGACTTGACGACCCTGGACGGCAGCCTGCCGCATCCAGCCGTGAATGACCTGTGTGCCCAAGTGCAGCGCGGTGAAATCAACCGCCGCCAATTCCTGCGTACCGCCGCCCTGCTGGGCATTACCGTGGCCAGCGCCTCGACCTTTATCGGTTCGGCCCTGTTGGGCAGCGACGCCCAGGCCGCCGATGCCACACCGGCCCGCCAAGGTGGCAGCCTGCGCTTTGCCTGTGCGATCCAGGAAATCCAGGACCCGATGCTGATCACCTGGATCGAAGCCTCGAATCTGTTGCGCAACTCCCTCGAATACCTGACCTGGGTCGACGCCGACAACATCACCCACCCCTACCTGGCCGAGAGCTGGAGCCCGTCCGAAGACCTCACCACCTGGACCTTCAACCTGCGCCAGGACGTGAAGTGGAGCAACGGCGACAGCTTCAACGTCGACGACGTGCAACACAACATCCAGCGCTGGATCGCTGCCGACTCCAAGTCGGTCAACCGTACCGCGTTCCAGGACATCAAGGCCTTCGAAAAAGTCAGCGACTACCAGTTCCGCCTGCAACTCAAGCGGCCGATCCTGGCGATTCCGGAGATGCTCAACGCCTTCACCTGCGCCCTGGTGCACCGCAGCTTCAAGGCAGGCGATGACTGGGCAAAAAACCCGCTGGCCACCGGGCCGTTCAAGCTGGTGTCGTTCGCGGTGAACAAGCAGGCGACCTTTGCCAAGCGCGCCGACTACTGGGGCAAACCCGCCAACCTCGACGAGCTGCGCTACATCGACATGGGCACCGACGTGTCCACCCACCTCGCCGCCCTGCAAGCCGGGCAAGTCGACGTGCTGTACCGCGTCACAGTGGCCGAGCTGGACCTGGCCAAGCGCCTGCCCGGTGCGCAGTTGCTCAGCTGCAAATCCGCGCAAACCGTGGTGATGCGCATGGCCTGCGACCAAAAGCCGTTCACCGACCTGCGCGTGCGCAAAGCGGTGGTGTTGTGCGCCGACAACGCGCAGATGCTCAAGGTCGCCTATCGCGGCATGGGCACACTGGGCGAAGACCACCACGTGGCACCGTCCCACCCGGAGTATTTCCCGTTGCCCAAGCGCGAGCGCGATGTGGCCGCGGCGAAAAAGCTGTTGGTCGAGGCGGGTTTCGCCAATGGCCTGGACATCGACCTGATCGTCGGCAACACCCAGGGCCGCTACGAGCAGGACTGCGCGCAGATCCTGCAACAGAACTGCCTGGAAGCCGGCATCCGCATCAACCTCAAAGTGGTACCGGCGGCGCAGTACTGGCCGATCTGGGACAAGGCCGCGTTCAGCCTGACCTACTGGGCTCATCGCCCGCTGGGCGTGATGTCACTGGAGCTGGCCTATCGCGGCGGTGGCGCCTGGAACGAAAGCCACTACAGCGACCCGGCCTTCGATGCCGCCCTGGACAAGGCCATGGGCATTATCGACCCGAAACAGCGGGCCGTGGCCATGCAGAGCGTGGAGCAAATCCTGCAGGACGCGTGCGTGATCGTGCAGCCGTTCTGGGGTGACAAGTTCACCGCCGTGAGCAAAAAAGTGCAGGGGTTCCAAGTGCACCCTTCCGACTTCTACCCCATGGGCAATGTCTGGCTGAGCGTTTGAGTCGACTCTGCCCGCACGTGCGGGCAGGCATCCCATCACCCGTCGGAGCATGCACCTGATGGCTCACTTTCTATTGCGCAAATTGCTGATGCTGCTGGCGACTCTGCTGTCGGTGTCGCTGATTGTGTTCCTGGCCCTGGAACTCAATATCGAGGACGTGGCAATCAACGTCCTCGGCCCCTACTCCGCCGCCGACCAGCGCGCCGCGTGGTTGCTGGAACACGGTTACAACCAGCCGTTCGCCTGGCGTTACCTGGTGTGGCTCAAGGACTTCGTCACCGGCGACTGGGGCACCTCGGTGTACTTTCGCGAGCCGGTGCTCAAGCTGTTGCTGCCCAACCTGTGGCAAACCCTGACCCTGGCCGGGCTGGCCTTGCTGGTAATGGTGCCGGTAGCGTTGACCCTGGGCATCCTGGCCGGGATTCGCCAGGGCTCGTTGATCGACCGGTTGGTGTCGTTCCTGTCGATCGTCACCACCTCGATTCCGGACTTCGCCAGCGCGGTGTTTGTCTCGGCGATCTTTGTGTTCTGGCTCAACTGGCTGCCGGGCGTGAGCAGCATGAGCGACGGTTTCAGCGCTGTAGAGCTGGTACTGCCGCTGATGGTGCTGTGCCTGTTCGGCATCGGCTACCTGGCGCGGATCACTCGGGCGTCGATGGTAGAAGTGATGCAGGCGCCGTACATCCGCACCGCCCGGCTCAAGGGCGCCTCCACCACGCGCATCGTGTTGCGCCATGCCCTGCGCAACGTGCTGATCGCGCCGGTCACGGTGATCATGCTGTACATCCCGTGGTTGCTCTCCAACGTGATCGTGGTGGAGGTGTTTTTCGCCTACAAAGGCTTCGGTTCGATGCTCTACACCGCGTCGCTCAACCATGACGTCTACCTGATCGAAGCCTGCGCGATGATCAGCGGCGTGGTGGTGGGCATCAGCAAGATCTTCTCGGACCTGGCCTACACCTGGCTCAACCCGCGCATCACCCTGCGCAGTCTCGGCGGAGGCAGCCAATGAACCTGCTCAAATCCTTCAAGCATCCCCTGGCCCTGCTCGGCCTGTTGCTGGTGGGCGGCTGGGTGCTGATTGCACTCTGCGCGCCGTGGCTGGCACCCCATGATCCGCTGGAAAGCTTTACGCCGTTGCTCACACCCATGACGGCAGGCGATGACGGCGCGCGCTTTTTGCTCGGCACCGACATGATCGGCCGCGATATTCTTTCGCGCCTGATCTGGGGCACCCGCACGGTTTTGTTCTGGTCGATCCTGGCCACCCTCACCGCGTTTGCCGTGGGCATCGCGATGGGCCTGTGCGCCGGTTACTTCAACGGTTGGGTGGACGCCGTGCTGTCCTATGTGGCCGACACGGTGCTGTCGTTCCCGGTGCTGGTGTTGTACATCGTGATCATCATCGCCCTCGGTGCTTCAGCGCTGAATATCCTGATTGCGGTGACCTTCACCAGTGCGCCGGCGATCTTTCGCATCATGCGTGCGCTGACCATCGACATCCGCTCGCGTGACTACGTGCTCAGCGCGATCACCCAGGGCGAGGGCTCGCTGCGCATCATGCTGGTGGAGATCCTGCCCAACTGCGGCGGGCCGCTGATCGTCGATTTCTGCCTGCGCATCGGCTACACCGCGATCATGATCGGCGCCCTGGGCTTCCTCGGCCTCGGCCTGCCGCCGCCCACCCCGGACTGGGGCGGCATGATCAACGATGGTCGCGCCATGGCCATTTCCTTCCCGCACCTGGTGATCTTCCCCTGCATCGCCATCTCCACCCTGATGCTCGGCCTGAGCTTGCTCGCCGACGGGCTGGATGAACACGCGCAGCAAGGCGCAAGGAGTTGAGCATGAACAGCCAGCAAACCGTATTGCGGGTCGACAACCTAAGCATCGAGCTGCCCAAGGGCGCCGACCGCAGCCACGCCGTACAAGGCATCAGCCTGGATGTACGCAAAGGTGAAATCCTGTGTGTGATCGGCGAATCGGGTTCGGGCAAGTCCGTGCTGTCGGCAGCGATCATGGGCGATTACGCCAAGGGCCTGCGGCATGCCGGCGGCGTCATCGACTTTCTCGGTGACGATATCTGCACCCTGGACGAACACCGCTTGCGCGCGCTGCGCGGCAACCGCATCGCGATGATTTTCCAGGAGCCGATGGCGGCGCTGAACCCGGCGATTCGCATTGGCAAGCAAGTGGAAGAGATCTTCGATATCCACGCACCACAGATGCCAGCGGCTGAACGCCGTGAACGCATGCTGGCGCTGCTGGAGTCCACTCAATTACCGGACCCGCCGCGCATCGCCAACAGCTTTCCCCATCAACTCTCCGGCGGCCAATGCCAGCGGGTGGTGATCGCCATGGCCTTGGCGATGAACCCGGATTTGCTGATCGCCGACGAGCCCACCACCGCTCTGGATGTGACCACCCAGGCGCAGGTGTTGAAATTGGTACGCGACCTGCGTGGCCGGGGCCAGCACGGCATCTTGTTCATCACCCATGACTTTGGCGTGGTGGCGCAGATTGCTGACCGCATCGCCGTAATGGAAGGCGGCCGGCTGGTGGAAATCGGCGAGCGCGATCAGGTCTTGAATGCTCCCGCTCATCCCTACACCCGCAAGCTGATCGCCGCAGTGCCGGCGTTGCACCCCGAGCTGCATGTGCCGAGCGCGGACGGCGAAATGGCCTTGCGCATTGAGCATCTGACCAAGACCTACAACGTCGGCGGCAGCTCGGTGGCGGCGCTGCGCAACGTGTCGCTGAACCTGCCACGGGGCAAGACGCTGGCGATTGTCGGCGAGTCCGGCTCGGGCAAAAGTACCTTGGTCAAGGCGGCGATTCGTTTGGTGGACAGCGACAGCGGCCATGTGTGGGTGGGCGACACCGACTTCCTGGCGTTGCAGGGTTCGGCCCTGGCGGCGAACCGGCGGCGTATCCAGATGATTTTCCAGGACCCGTACGGCTCGCTGAACCCACGCCATCGAGTCGGCGACATCATCGCGCGCGCCGCGCAATTGCGTGGCTTGTCGACCAAGGACGCGTGGGCCGAGGCCGGTGATTTGCTTGAGCAAGTCGGCCTCAAGCGCGATGCCTTGCAGCGCAAGCCCCGGCAGTTCTCCGGCGGTCAGCGCCAACGCATCGGCATCGCCCGCGCCCTGGCGATGCGCCCGGAGGTGCTGATTGCCGATGAAAGCGTCTCGGCGCTGGATGTGTCGGTGCAAAAGCAGGTGCTGGAGTTGCTGGCCGACCTGCAGAAGCAGTTGAACCTGAGCATCCTGTTTATCACCCACGACCTGCGGGTGGCGGCGCAGATCAGCGACCACATCGCGGTGATGCGCCAAGGTGAAGTGGTGGAGTACGGCACCGCCGAACAGGTGCTGCTGAGACCGCAGAACAGCTACACGCAAACGCTGCTCGCCGCCGCCCCCGGAGCATCCGAATTACCCGCCGCTGGGCCGCCACTGAGGCTGATCCGCCCCGCCGCGCACTGAGTTCGACCCTTTCCCCCGCGCCGCAGCATTCGCTGCGGCAACGGGCTGCTGTTGCCAAAAATAAACCAATAACGAGAGCCAAATCATGCGACCAACCTTAGGCTACTTCGCCCTGATCCCCGTGCTCGGTGCCCTTGCGGCACCGGCCATGGCCATTCAGGTCACCGACAACCTCGACCTCGGCGGCGCGGTACGTGCGCGCTGGGACTACGACCCGGATCGCGGCATCCAGAAATTCGGCCTGGACACCGCGTTCCTCAGCGCCAAGTACAACTCCGACACCTGGATTGGTGAGGCGCAATACCGCTTTTACGGGCGCTCCTACCCCTATCAGTACACCAAGAACTACGGCGATATCCAGTTCGCCAAGTTCGCCTGGGTCGGCTACAAGTTCAACCCCGACCAGCAAGTGCAAGTGGGCCTGAACACCGTGCCGTTCGGTCTGCAGCCGTACTTCGGCAGCACCTTCTACGAAACCCTGGGCAACGTGATCGGCTTGGAAGACGTGCAGCAGATCGGTACCAAATACATCCAGCAAAGCGGTGACTGGAACATCCAGGCCGGCTACTACTTGCGCCCGGCGTGGCAAGGCAAGGGCACCAGCAAGGGGGTGACCTATTCCAGCGTGGTCTCCGAGGCCGACAGCTACGTGGCCGATGGCAGCAACAACCAGGAACGCAACACCGTGGTGGTCCGCGTGGCCAAGGCCATGGACCTGGGCAACTGGAAGTCCGAAGTCGGCCTGTCCGGCCTCACTTCCACCCTGGAAAACAAAGACACCGGCAACGATGGACGGCGCAACGCTGTGGCCATCCACTACCTGGGCAAGAACGGCCCGTGGGGCGTGCAACTGCAGGCAGCCCGCCAACAGATGTCGCCGCGCAACGAAGGCACCGACGGTGTGGTGACCCTGGGCGGCTATGACGGCACCTTCAACGTCGCCAGCCGCGGCAACCTGTACGTGGCGGACCTGAGCTACGACGTGGGCGGCAAGTACCTGTTCGACCAGGTCAGCGGCGTGAAGCTGTATGCCAACTACAGCGCCTTCGATAAATCCGACAACGCGTTCAAGACCTCACAGCGCGTAATCCTCGGTACCTCGTTTTCGGTGAGCAAGCTGTGGGTGGCCACGGAGTGGTTGATCGGCAAGAACGACCCGTACATCGGTGGCAGCAGCTATACCCAGAGCTTGGGCGCTGGCGGTAGCAACCAGTGGGAGAATCAGCTGTACATGAACATCGGGTATTACTTCTAATAATTGTAGTGAGCGGGCTTGCCCCGCGCTGGGCTGCGTAGCAGCCCCAATGAAGTCACCGAGTAACATCTGGTTATACTCAGTGCCAGGTTTTGGGGCTGCTTCGCAGCCCAGCGCGGGGCAAGCCCGCTCACTACAAAAATAATGTGTGGAATACCCCATGCGCCAACTGCCCTCCCTCAACATGCTCCGCGTCTTCGAAGAAGTCGCCCGCCACCGCAGCTTCAGCCAGGCCGCCGTCGGCCTCAACGTCACCCAGGGCGCGGTCAGCCGCCAGATCAAGCAGCTGGAAGACTATCTTGGCGTCGCCCTCTTCATCCGTACGCCCCAGGGGCTGTCGCTGACCGAAGCCGGCTTTGCCCTCTCCCCGCACCTGAGCGATGCCTTCGACCATATCGAACGCGCCCTGCAAGCGGTGCGCGTGCCCAATCTGCGCCAGCGCCTGCGCATCGTTGCGCCGCCGACCTGGGCCACCCGTTGGCTGTCTGCGCACCTGCGGCGGTTTTGCGAGCGCTACCCGGACATCAACCTCAGCGTCACCCACCAGAACAGCCACGCGAGCCTGGCGGAAATCGATTGTCAGATCCGCTTCGGCCTGGAGCCGGCCGCGCATTGCAGCAGTGAACTGTTGGTGATGGAGCGCCACATCGCGGTCGCCAGCCCGGAGCTGTTCACAGACGGTCAACCGCCCGACCTGCGCCGCTTTCCGCTGCTGCATATCCTGCACGATGGCAAGCGCTTGAAGGTGTGGGAGAACTGGCTGGCGGCCATGGGCCGAGACGATATCGATGCAGGCCAGGGCCTGGAATTCAGCACCCTGGATCAGGTGATCCACACCGCCCTGGCAGGCGGTGGCTTGGCGGTGATCGACCGGCAGATGATCGAACGGGAATTGGCCAATGGCAGCCTGCTGCCGATCACCCCCGTGGAAGTGATCGGCCCGTATGGCTATTGGCTGGATGTGGCAAGCGACAAACTCGGCTTATCCAAGGTTCGCCTGTTTACGCAGTGGCTGGGCCAGGTCAGCAACCCCTGACAGCGGCGGCGCCTCGGCCTTGCATGCCTGGTTAAGGGTCAGGGACTTGGTCTCCGGCGCCCAGGCCCACGAGATGATCGCGCCAAACACCAGGATCGCGGCGAGGATACCCATGGTCGGGCTCAGGCCGATCCCGGCCACGCTCACCGGCAGCAGGAACGTGCTGATGGCCGAACCCAGGCGGCTCACCGCCGTGGCCAGGCCGATGCCGCTGGCGCGCACTTCGGTGGGGAAGCTTTCTGCCGGGAACACGCCCACCAGGTTACTCACTGCCGACAGCACCAGGGTGAACACGCCGAAGGTCAGCACCATCAGCCACGCCATGCTTCCCGGCAGCACCGCCAGCAAGAACAACGCCGCTGCAAGGATGATGAACGAGTTGATCAAGAAGCCCCGGCGCGAGAATTTGACCGTGCACCAGATGCCGATCAACGCCCCGACAATCAGCAGCAGGTTGAGCAGCAACTCGGTGCCGAAGCCCTGGGACAAGCCCATCTTTTGCAGGATCGACGGCAGGAACGTGTAGATCGCGAAATACGGCATCACGATGCACACAAAGAACAGGCAGTTGAACGCCGTGCGCTTGCGGTATTCGCGGCTGAACAACACGCCGTAGCCGGAACGGGTTTGCGCCGACGGTTCTTCATCCAGCACCACGTGTTCACCCAGGTGCTTCTTGACGATGGCACGGGCTTCGGCGATGCGCCCACGGTTGACCAGCCAGCGCGGGGATTCCGGAGTGCCGATCCGGGCGATCAGGATCAAGCCTGCCGGGATAGCCGAAGAAGCCAACATCCAGCGCCAGGCGTCGTCGCCCAGGCTGAGCATCGCCGTGCCGACGAACGTTGCCGCAACATAACCGAAGGTCCAGATCACGCTGAACGAACCGAGCAGTACGCCACGGTGTTTCTTTGGCGAAAACTCGGCCAGCATGGCGTGGCCGACGCTGAAATCCCCGCCCAGGCCAATACCGATCAGGATGCGGCACAGCAGCAGGCCCATGGCGGTTTCAGCGTAGAACTGCATGACCGAGGCCACGGTGATCAGCACAAAACTGACCAGGAAGATCTTTTGCCGGCCGAGGGTGTCGGAAATCCAGCCGAAAAACAGGCTACCCAGGAACAGGCCGATCAGGGCCGAAGCACCGATCAATCCTTGCCAGAAGGCATCCAGTTGCATCTGTGGGCTAAGCAGCGTGAAGGCGATGCCGATCAGGCCGAGGATATAGCCATCGGTGAAGTGTGCACCGAAGGTGAGGCCGGCGATTTTCAGGTGAAAACGGCCAATGGGCAGGTCGTCGATTTTGACGGGTTGAGCAGTCATGGGTGTTCTCCATATTGTTTTTCTTGACGGAGTAACAGCGGGCAAGCCCCAACCTATGTGGGAGCGGGCTTGTGTGGGAGCGGGCTTGCTCGCGAAAGCGGTAAATCAGTTGATACATAAGGTGGCTGACCCGCCGCATTCGCGAGCAAGCCAGCTCCCACAGAGGGTCGGCGTTATGTCTATAAACCGCCCATCAACAGGTATTTGATCTCCAGGTAGTCATCCAACCCGTACTTGGAACCTTCGCGGCCCAAACCCGATTCCTTGATGCCGCCAAACGGCGCGACTTCCGTGGAGATGATCCCTTCGTTGATGCCCACCATGCCGGCTTCCAGGCCTTCGGCCATGCGCCACACGCGGCCGATATCACGGCTATAGAAGTAGGCCGACAAGCCAAACGGCGTGTCATTGGCACGTTGCAGTACCTCGGCTTCATCCTTGAAGCGAAAGCACGCAGCCACGGGGCCGAAGGTTTCTTCCTGGGCAATCAACATGTCGCCGTGGGCTTCGGTAAGGATGGTCGGTTCGAAAAAGGTGCCGCCCAGTGCATGTCGACGCCCGCCGCACAGCAGCGTGGCGCCCTTCTCCAAGGCATCGCCGACATGGGCTTCAACCTTGGCCAAGGCAGCGGCATTGATCAGCGGGCCTTGTTCGGTTTCGCCGTCCAGCGCGCTGCCGACGCGCATGGCGCTGACCGCTTCTGCCAGTTTGCGAGTGAACGCGTCGTACACACCGTCCTGGATAAAGAAGCGGTTGACGCACACGCAGGTCTGCCCGGTGTTGCGGAACTTGGAGGCCATGGCGCCTTTGACGGCGGCATCCAGGTCGGCGTCGTCGAACACAATGAAGGGCGCGTTGCCGCCCAGTTCCAGCGAGACTTTTTTAAGGGTGTCCGCCGCCTGGCGCATCAGCAATTTGCCGGTGCGGGTGGAGCCGGTGAACGACAGCTTGCGCACCACGCTGGAAGCTTGCAGTGCACCGCCGATGGCGACGGCATCGCCGGAGACAATGTTGAACACACCGGCGGGAATGCCCGCTTGCTCGGCCAGCACCGCCAGGGCAAAGGCTGACAACGGCGTCTCTTCCGAAGGCTTGAGGATCATGGTGCAGCCTGCCGCCAATGCTGGACCGACCTTGCGGGTGACCATGGCCAGGGGGAAGTTCCACGGGGTGATCGCCGCGACCACGCCGATGGCTTCCTTGACCACGATGATCCGCGCATCAGCCTTGTGGCTCGGGATCACGTCGCCGTAAGCCCGCTTGGCTTCTTCGCCAAACCACTCCAGGAAGCTGGCAGCGTAGACCACTTCGCCCATCGCTTCGGCCAGCGGTTTGCCCTGCTCCAGGCTGAGCAGGTGCGCCAAATCCTTCTGGTTGCTGAGCATCAGCTCGCTCCAGCGCTTGAGGCGCTGGCTGCGTTCCTTGGCAGTGAGCTTGCGCCACGCTGGCAAGGCGCGGTTGGCGGCGTCGATGGCCAAGTCTGTTTCTTCGGCGGCGGCGCGCTGTACCTCGACGATCAGCGCACCACTGGCCGGGTTGACCACCGGGTAAGTCGGCCCACCGCTGGACCATTGGCCATCGATGTAGTTGCCAGTACGGATCAGCGGGTTCATGCCACGGCCTCGATCAGGTTGAAACGGTCCAGGCCCGGGCGGGCCGCACGCAGGATGCGCTTGCCGGCGGTGTAGTCGTTGATCACATCGCACGGGGTGTAGTTGCGTTCCAGTTCGTGGAGTTCTTCGGCGTCCAGTTGGGTGTCGAGGGCCGCCAGCGCGCTGTCGAATTGTGCGGTGGTGTCGGCGCCCACCAGCATCACATCCACGCCTGGGTGATTGGCGACCCAGGCCTGGGCGATCTGTGCGTTGGACACGCCACGGGCACGGGCCACGCGTTGCACCGAATGGGCGATGTCAAACGACGCCTGGTCGCTGTACATCTGCTGGGTGAAGAAGTCGGTCTGGTTGCGGGTGGACTGCACTTCGCCAGTGAGCAAGCCACGGGCCAGCGGGCTGAACACCGAGACGCCCAGGCCCTGGTCGCGACAGAACGGGATCATCTCGCGCTCCTCTTCGCGGTACGCGCAGTTCAGTTGCAACTGCATGTTGATCGGCTTGACCCAACCGTTGCGTTCACACGCCATCAGGATCTTGGCCAACTGGCCGGTGAGCATGGTCGACACGCCGATATAACGGGCCTTGCCGGAACGCACGATGTCGTTCAGCGCGCACATGGTTTCTTCGACCGGGGTGTTCACGTCGAAGTAATGCAGCATGAACACGTCGACGTAATCCATGCCGAGGCGGCTCAGGGACGCGTCGATGCTGTCCATGATGTGCTTGCGCGAATGCCCGCTGGCATTGATGCCGCTACGAGTGCCGTAGCCGACTTTGGTGGTGACTACGATGTCGTCACGTCGCGCCACGCGCTTGAGAATGCGCCCGACGACTTCTTCGCCAACGCCAGCCGAATAGAAGTCGGCCAGGTCGATGAAGTTGACGCCGTTGTCCAGGGCGTGGGCAACGATAGGCTCGCTTTGCTTCTCGTCGAAGATCCACGGTTTCCAGTCCGGGGTGCCCATGTTCATGGTGCCCAGGCACAGGCGCGAGACTTGCAGGCCGGAGTTACCCAAACGGATGTATTGCATGGGATTCTCCTCAGGCCTTAGGCGTGTAGAAAGGGTTGCTGATGTGGTTGACCACATCCGCCAGTTGCGCGGTGTAGGGCGTACCGGTCAGGGCGGCGCGGATCGCGGTGCGGCAGGCGTTGTAGTTGTTCAAGTAGACGGCATCGAGGTCATCGCAGCCTGGGTTGACCCAGTTGGCGGTAACGATGGCCCACTCGTCCTCGGCTTCCGGCGGCAGGGTGCCGTCGAGCAAGGCTTCCAGCACAGCCTTGGCGATACCGGCCTGGGACGCGCCCCAAGTGGCATTGCCGTGCAGGTCGCTGCTGATTTCAGCCTTGTTGACGTAGAGGGTCATGGGTTTGACCGGGATGTTCGGCTGGGCAATCACCATGAACGGGCAGTGACCCTGGCTCGGTGACGCGAGGCTATTGGCAAACGCCTGGCCGGCCGGGCCGTTGCGTGGGCCGATGAGGATGTTGATGTGGGCAGCATTGACGCCTGGGCCTTCGAAGCCTTCGCCGATGTACAAATCAAGTGCTTTCATTTCGCAAACGCTCGTTGTTGTTATGGGGAGCTTGTTGGCGAGATTTTTAGCACCGGGGGTCAAAACGGCCGTAACCATTAAAAGTCATGGGGCTGTGACTTTTTCTCATGCCCCCCTGCGACGATCGATGCCGTCTTGTGCGTTGACCATCTTTGTTACACACCATATAGTGTGCCCACAAACAAAACAGACCACTACATAGTGTGCAGTATCGGTATTTACCGACCACACTATGCGCAGTATTTCAATGCCTTGAAGCCTGCAAATCGCACATTTATGGACGGGTTCACAGACCGTCCGAACAGACCAGGAAGGAGTATTTCGATGCTGAGTTGGGATGAAGTCGACAACGAAGACACCGGTGCAGCGGTGATCAAGGGCGCCAACGCTGGCCACGCCAGTGAAGCCAACATGGACCGCCTCGACGGTGCTGGCGCTGCTGCCGCACTGGAAGCGCGTAACGTGACCGCCAATGACTCCGCCGCGATCATCCGCGCCAAGGCCGCCCTCGACAAACTCGACGTCGCCGAAGGCCTCGCCGAACTGGAAGGCTCCGCCGCTCGCGTCGCCGTTGACGAAAAGCGCATGATCAACTGCCGCGCCGACCTCAACCAACTCGTGCCGTTCAAGTACGACTGGGCCTGGCAGAAATACCTCGACGGCTGCGCCA
>NZ_JAAXCY010000015.1 GCF_014230465.1 Pseudomonas cremoris | reverse complement strand
CTGGGCCAGGGATGGCCCATCGCGGCGGCCCACGGATTCAAGCCGGAGAGAGGGCACACCGAGCCTAGGCGAGGTGCCGAGTGGTGGGGCGAAGCGTTTTGCTTACTTTTGCGCTCTTCAAAAGTGAGCCGCTGTAAGAGCGGAACCATAGGCAGCCGTTACCCAAACAATGGATATGTACGCCCCCCAAAAGCGCCCAAAAAAATTGCCCCCCATCCAATCAAAAATGAAGCTTTCATGACAAAAGTTCGGTAGCTCCCAGCCACCCCCGTCTCCCCTATGTAACGCGCTGGACACGATCAAAAGTCGTCTCCAAAGCCGTCAGCAGGACGCCAGGAGTGGGGCATATGGGAACTATGGAACGTTACTCGAAAGTCGGCATGCAGGAGCTCGACCAGCGCCTGTCGAAGATCGTCGAAGCTGCGCGCAAAAAGCCGGTTTCGGTGTACCGCTACGGCGCGCCGTGGGTGTGGATCGTCTCCCAGGAAGACTGGCAAGGCGCCCTCAAGGAAGTCTCCAACTACATCCCCGCGGGCCATTCGCTGGTGTTGTTGCGCCCGCAGATCGACGAGGTCATCGACCAGCATCGCGACGCGCTACTGGCCGAACCGGGCATGTCGATTGCGCCGCACACCCTGGTGCACATCCTGCTGCTGCAACTGCTGTATTCGGTACCCAGCGAACAGCAACTGCACGAACAGCTCAACTACAACCTGCTGTTCCGCTGGTTCGTCGGCCTGGACCTCAACCAGAAGGTCTGGAGCACCCACCTGCTGACCCGCGACATCGCCACGCTGCTGAACAACCCGCGTGCGGTGCAACTCATCCAGAAAATCATCGGTGAAGTGTTTTGTGGCGCCTTGCTGCACATGCCGGAGTTCTCGCTGAACTTCGCCTTGCTGCACACCTGGCTGGCACGGCACAGCCATCTTTCGACCACCAACAATTGAGCAGGCCAAACGCCGTACAAATGGCGATGGCGCAAAAACTTAGAGAATCAGGGGGCGGTGTGGAGCATCTGTTCAAGTCAACGCTGGTGCTGTGCTGCCTGACGCTGGGGGCCTTGGCTCAACCCGCGTTGGCGGAAGAGGCCGTTGCGGCACGCCGGGTAGACGTCAATGAGTACTTCGTGCGCGGCAATACCGTGCTCGATGCGGCGGCGATTGAAGAAGCGGTGTACCCGTTTCTCGGCCCGCAAAAGACCTTGGATGATATCGAGGGGGCCCGTGACGCACTGCAAAAGATCTACCAGGCGCGTGGCTACCAGTCGGTGTTTGTCGAGTTGCCGGAGCAGAAGGTCGATGACGGCATCGTCTACCTGCAAGTCAGCGAAACCAAGGTTGGCCGGGTGCGTGTGGTGGGTGCCAAGCATTACTCGCCGGTAGAAATTCGCGATGAAGTGCCGGGGCTCAAGGAAGGCGCGGTACCGGATTTCACCACGGTGCAAACCCAGCTCGCCGGGCTCAACCGCGGTGCCGGTCGCCAGGTCACGCCGCTTGTGCGTGAGGGCCAGCGCCCCGGCACCATGGACGTGGACTTGCAGGTGGAAGACCAGAACCCCTGGCACGCCAGCCTCGGTCTGAACAACGACTACAGTGCCGACACCAAAGAGCTGCGCTCGGTCGCAACCCTGGGCTACGACAACCTCTGGCAACTGGGCCACAGCATTTCCCTGACCTATTTCACGGCGCCCCAGGACAGCAACAACGCCAAGGTCTGGTCGGGCTCCTACAGTGCGCCGCTGGATGAGCGCTGGACCTTGCAGTTCTCCGGCTACCAGTCCGACAGCAACATCGCCACCCTCGGTGGCAGCAACGTGTTGGGCAAGGGCCATTCCTACGGCGTGTCGGCGATCTACAGCCTGCCGGCCACCGAAGCCTGGGCCAATTCGTTCTCATTGGGCATCGACTTCAAAGACTTCGATGAAGAGATGAAATTCGGCTCCAGCAGTGACCAGGTGCCTCTCAAATACGCGCCGTTCACCCTCGGCTACAACGGCTATCGCTACACCGAGCAATCCCAGTTGGGCCTGGGCCTGAACCTGGTGGTAGGCACCCGTGCCTTCTTTGGCTATGGCAGCGACGCCGAAGAGTTCGACTACAAGCGCTACAAGGCCAGCGCCAGTTTTGCGGTGCTCAAGGGCGACCTGAATTACACCTACACCTTTGCCAATGATTGGCAGTCGGCAACCAAGACAGCGTTCCAGCTGGCTTCGGGGCCACTGGTGTCCAACGAGCAATATTCCGCGGGCGGCGCCACCTCGGTACGCGGCTATCTGGCGGCGGAGCGCACCGGTGACGAGGGCTACTTGCTTTCCCAGGAACTGCGTACGCCGTCGCTGGCCAAGTACATGGGCAGTTACGTGAAGGAGTGGCGCTTTTATGCGTTCGCCGAAGGTGCGCGCCTGCGTCTGCACGACCCACTGCCTGAGCAAGAAGACGAATACAGCCTGGCCAGTGTCGGCCTCGGCACCCGCGCCAGTTTGAGCAAATGGTTGTCCGGCAGCCTGGATTGGGGCTACCCGCTGCTCGATGGACCGAACACCCAGAAACAGGACTCGCGACTGCACTTCAGTGTGCAGGCGACTTTCTGACTTTTTCTTTCGGAGATTTCACCCATGCAACGCCTATTCCTGAGCCTGTTGATCTGCCTGGGCTTCGCGCTCCCGGCCACCGCCCATGCCTGGTGGCAGGACGACTGGCATTACCGCAAGCAGATCACCGTGGACACCACCGCCCAAGGCGCCGCGATCAACCAGGCCCTGGGCCGCACCGCGCTGCTGGTGCGCCTGCACACCGGCAACTTCACCTTTGATGGCGTGAAAGACGACGGCGCTGATTTGCGCTTTGTCAGCGCTGATGACAAGACCGTGTTCAACCACCAGATCGAAAGCTTCGACCCGTTGATGGGCATGGCGTTGATCTGGGTGGATGTGCCCAAGGTCGAAGGTGGCCAACGCCAAGAGCTGTGGATGTACTACGGCAACCAGAAGGCCCCGGCCACCGGTAACGGCCAGTTGACGTTCGACCCGAGCTACACCGCGCTTTATCACTTTGACGGTGCCAACGGCACGCCGCCACGGGACACCACGGCCTATGCCAACACCGCGCTCAACGCCACCGGCGCAAGCATCGACGGTGTGATCGGTCGCGCCCTGCAGTTCAGCGGCCAACCGCTGATGTTGCCGGCCAGCCCATCGCTGCAACACGCCGCCGCTGGTGCATTCACTTTTAGCGCCTGGCTGCGTCTGGACCAGGCCAGTGGCGAGCAAGTGGTATTGGCCCGTCGCGACGGCCCCCACAGCCTGCTGTTGGGGCTGAACCAGGGCACGCCATTTGTGGAAATCGACGGCCAGCGCGCCGTGTCGAGCCAACCGCTGAACCCCGGCCAATGGCAGCACCTGGCGTTCACCGCCGAGGGTGAAAAAGTCACGCTGTATGTGAATGGTCGTGAAACCGCCAACCTCGCTGTGGCGATGCCGGCATTCAATACTCAACTGGCGCTGGGTGCGGACCTGCCCGACGCGGGCAGCACGCATCAGCCATTCGCCGGGGCCATCGATGAGCTGCGCCTGTCCAAAGTGGCACGCCCGGCCACGCTGCTGCTGGCCGACGCCAGCGCACAGGGCGCCGAGTCGAAACTGGTGGCCTACGGTGTGGATGAAGAGCAGTCGGGCTTCGGTTTCGGCAGCCTGGGCTTCTTGCTCAACGCCGTGCCGGTGGATGCCTGGGTGATCATCCTGGTGCTGGTGGCGATGATGTTCCAGTCGTGGGTCATCATGCTGCGCAAGAACCGCCAGGTCAGCCGTGTGAGCAGTGCCAACGAGGTATTTCGCGAGCACTTCGCGCAGATCGGCACCCGCCTGGAAATGTATGCCGATGACGCTCAACTGAGTGAGCGCCTGACCCACTCTTCGCTGTGGCGGCTGTACCTGGTGGCGGTCAAGGAGATCCGCACCCGTCGCGCCCAAGGTGCCGACACCTCGTCGGTCTCGGCTGCGACCATCGAAGCCATCCGTTGCTCCATGGACGGCGTGCGTACCCGTGAAAACCAGCAACTGAGCTCCAAGCTTTCGACCCTGTCCAACGCCATCGCCGGCGGCCCGTATATCGGCCTGCTCGGGACGGTGCTGGGGATCATGGTGGTGTTCCTCGGCACGGCCATGGCCGGTGACGTGAACATCAACGCGATTGCCCCGGGTATGGCGGCGGCCTTGCTGGCCACGGCCATGGGCCTGTTCGTCGCGATTCCCGCGCTGTTTGGCTACAACCGCCTGATCACGCGCAACAAGGAAGTCAGCGCCGACATGCGGGTGTTCGTCGACGAGTTCATCACCCGCCTGGCGGAGATGCACGGCGAGAGCCAGTCCAGTGAAGCGGCGCACCGTCGCGAGCATCACGCTGCCGTTCCGGCCTGAGGAGAATCAGCATGGCTTCCGTAAATGCCTCCCACGACGATGACGATGATGCCGCCGTCGACAGCATCAACATCACGCCCCTGGTGGACGTGCTGATGGTGGTGCTGGTGATGTTCATCCTCACCGCTACTGCCCAGGTGTCGGGCATTCAGATTCATCTGCCCAAGGCCAGTGCCTCGGTGTCGCTGTCGGAGGCCAAGACCAAGGCCATCTCCGTCAACGATGGCGGCCAGGTGTTCCTGGATGCCTACCCGGTCACCCTCGGCGAGCTGGAAGAGCGCCTGCGTATCGAGAAAGCGCTGAACCCGGACTTCCCGGTGATCGTGCGCGGTGACGCGTTGGTGCAGTACCAGAAGGTGATCGAAGTGCTCGATTTGCTGCGACGGCTGGAGCTGTCCCAGGTCGGGCTGGTCACCGGCAAACCGAGCCAGGGCTGAGCCATGACCGCACAGATCCCGATCACGCCGTTGCCGGTGAAGAACAAGCCGCCGTTGCGCCCGTTGAAGTGGGGCGCAGGCCTTTTGCTGGGCGCTGTGGCGGCCTGGTTCTTGTGGCAGTGGGCCAATGACATGAGTGGTGTACGCCGCGAAGCGCCGAAGGTGCCGACGATTATTCCGTTGCCGCCCCCGCCGCCGCCCCCACCGGAAAAACCCAAGGAGCCCGAGCCCCAGGTCGAGGAGAAAGTCCCGGAGCCGGTGCCTACGCCAGAGCCGGAAGAGGTCAAGCCGGCCGAAGAAGCGCCGCCTTCACCCGCCGATGACTTGGCCAACCCGATGCAGATCGATGGCGATGCGCAGTCTGGCAACGACGGTTTCAACATTGGCGCCGGCAAAGGCGGCGGCATGGCAGGTTCCGGTGGTGGCGGCTTGGGTGCTGGCACCTACAAGCAGTACCTGGCCGGAGTGTTTCAGCGCCTGCTGCGCGAAGACCCGGAGTTGCGCAAGAAGGCTTACACCGTGCAGGCGGACTTGTGGTTGAACGCCGAGGGGCAGGTCACGCGGGCAGAGCTGGCCAAGTCCAGTGGCGACGCCCAGACCGATGCCCAGGTGTTGGCCGCGCTGCGTGCGCCCCATGCCACGCAGCGGGTGCCGGCCTCGGTAACCATGCCGGTGCGCCTGTCCCTCAAGGGCCGTCGCCCCGATTGATCGAACCTTATTTTTGGCAATTTTCTACAGGAGTTGCGTACACATGATTTCCCCCGTGAATCGACTGACCCTGGCGGTTGGCATGGTCATCGCGACCCTGGTTGGCCAGGCGGCAGCTGCCCCGGTCGCCCCCTCGGAAAACGTCACCATCAACCTGATCCGGCTGTTGGTGCAGCAAGGCGTATTGACCCAGGACACCGCCAACGGGCTGATCGCCCAGGCCGAGAAAGAAGCCCAGCAGGCACGCCAGGCCAATGCCGCGCCAGTGGTCGCTGCGGGCCCCGCGACAGCACCCGGCGATGTGCGTGTGCAGTACGTGCCGCAGGCGGTGCGCGACCAGATTCGCGATCAGGTGAAAGCCGAAGTGATGAACACCGCCAAGCAGGAAAACTGGGCCCAGCCCAATACTTTCCCGGACTGGATCTCGCGCATCAGCTTTGATGGCGATATCCGTTTGCGCGACGAGTCGCGTTATTTCTCGGGCAACAACAGCAACCAGATCACCGACTACGCCAAGGTCAATGACACCGGCCCGTATGACGTGAACAAAAGCTCCAACTACAAGTTCCCGCCGATGATCAATACCCGCGAGGACCGGGAAAACCTGTTCCGCCTGCGTGCCCGCCTGGGCATGAAGGCCGTGATTTCGCCGGAATGGACCGCTGGCATTCGCCTGGGGACCGGCTCCGACAACAACCCGGTGTCCACTACCCAGACGTTGGGCGGCGGTTTTGGCAAAAAAGATATCTGGCTGGACCAGGGCTACCTGACCTGGAAAACCACCGACTACATGACCCTGACCGCCGGGCGTATCGGCAACCCGTTCTATTCCACCGACATGATGTATTCCAACGACCTCAACTTCGATGGTGTGGCCGCGATCTTCAACCACAAGCTCAGCAACGAGTGGGGCCTGTTCGGGACCTTGGGCGCGTTCCCGGTGGAGTACACCTCTGACGCTGCCAGCACCAACGGCATCGACAAGGAAGACAGCGAGACCAAATGGCTGTTCGGTGGGCAAATTGGCGCCGACTGGAAGATCAACCGCAGCAACAGCCTCAAGCTCGCCGGTGCCTACTACCAGTTCAAGGACATCGAAGGCCAACGCTCCAGCCCTTGCAAACCGTGGGCCGGCGCCGCCGGGTGCGACACCGACGGCACGCGGGTGGCCTTTATGCAGAAGGGCAACACCGTGTTCCTGCTGCGCGATATCCCACTGGACCCGACGGACCCTGCAAAAACCCCGCTGCCGCAATACGTGGGCCTGGCCTCCAAGTTCAATGTGCTGGACCTCAACGCGGTTTGGGACAGCGAGTTGCCGGGTGACTTCAAGCTGCGCAGCCAGGGTAACTACATCCGCAACCTGGCCTACGACAAGGGCGAGATGCTGCGGCGCAGCCAGGGCGAGATCGTCACCAACATCAACAGCAGCGGCCAGTTTGAAAGTGGCGGCAATGCACTGATGGTTTCGTTCACCCTCGGCAGTGCGCTGGAGATGCGCAAGCGCGGCGACTGGAACGTGTTGGCCGGCTACAAGTACATCCAACCCGACGCCTTGCCCGACGGCTTCAACGACTCCTCGTTTCACTTGGGCGGTACCAACGCCAAGGGTTATTTCATCGGCGGCAACTACGGCATCGACAAGAACATCTACGCCAGTGCGCGTTGGTTGAGTGCGTCGGAAGTGTACGGCCAGCCGTTTGAAGTGGATGTGATGCAACTGGAACTCAACACGCGCTTCTGATGCGCACAGGAGATGCCACATGAACACGCGAATCTGCGGGCTGCTGTTGTTGTTCGTCGCCACCGGCGCCAGTGCCGAAGGCATGGAAGAGCGTCTGCGTACCCAACTGCGCAGCACCACCCAGCAGTTGCAGGCGTTGCAAAGCGAACAGGCCCAGGCGAGTGCCGCGCGCATCGCTGCCGAAACCCAGGCTAAACAGGCCCAGGCGCAAATCAAGCAACTGACCGCCGAGCTGGAAAAGACCCGTGGCGTGGCCGAGCAAATGGCCGGCCAGCAACAGAGCCTGCACAGCCAGGCGCAAGCCCAGGTGGCGGCAAGCAACGAGCAGATCGGCAAGTTCAAGAAGGCTTATGACGAGTTGCTGGTACTGGCCAAGGGCAAGGAAGCCGAGCGTGCCCGCTTGCAGGCCCAGTTGAGCGAACGTGACACACAAGTGCAGCAATGTTCAGTCAAGAATCAACAGATGTACGGCGTAGCGCAGCAACTGCTGGCGGCCTACGAAAAGATCGACGTGGCCGAGGTGATGAGCATTCGCCAACCCTTCGCCAGCGGCGCCCGGGTCAAGTTCGAAGAACTCGCCCAGGGCTTTGGCGACGATCTGTACAAGAGCCGTTTTGATGCGCCCCAGGCAACTGCCAATCACTGATAGACAAGGAAGAGATCACCATGAGCGAATTGATCACCAGCGTGACCACCCAGAGCCTGACTGAACTGCTTCAAGAGGCCGGCTACCGCGTCAACCAGACCGAACAGAACGGCATCGTGCAATTGCTCAGCGCCAGCCAAGGCATCGGTTTCGCCGTGCGTTTCGGCAACCCGGCGGCAGAGCAGGGCAACTATGTGGACTTCACTTACAGCTGCGCGCTGCGTATCCAGGGTGAATTGCCCGAAGGCCTGGCCCAGGTGTGGAATGCCTCACGCCGTTTTGCGCGCTTGTCGGTGCAGGGCGAGTTCCTGCTGATGGAGATGGATGTGGTGGTGGCTGGTGTCGGCGCCACGCACCTGCGCAGCCAGTTGGAACTGTGGGATCGACTGTTGCAGGAATTCATCGTCTACCTGCGTGAATACAGCCAGCAAGCTGCGCAGTTGCAAGCCCAGGCAGCGGTTGAGCCGGTTGGCGAAGAGGCACCTGTACTGTGAAAAAACCAACCCTGATGGTCGGCGCGGGTGCGCTGGCCTTGCTGGTGGTGGCGGTGGGCCTGAGCCTGCGACCGGGCAGCGACCCGGTGGCGGCGCAACAGCCGGCGCCAGTGACCAACCCTCAATCGACCAGGCCGGCCGTTGCGCGCCTGGGCAACCAGCAGATCGACCTGCCGGAACTGAAAACCGTGCTGGCCAGCCTGCCAGCCGAGTCCCGCGAGCAGTTGCGCGGCAACCGTGGCGCACTGGAAACCTGGATTCGTTCACGCTTGGCGCAAAAGGCCGTGCTGGAGCAGGCCGACGCCCAGGGCTGGCGCCAACGCCCGGAAGTGGAGCAACAGACCCGCGCCGCCGCCGAGCAGATCGTGTTTCGCGACTACATGCTGTCGGTCAGCCAGGTGCCGGCAGACTACCCCAGTGCAGCCGAACTGCAGCAAGCCTATGACAGCGGCAAGGCCCAGTGGGTAACGCCGCCGTTGTACCGGGTAAGCCAGATTTTCCTTGGGGTGAGCGACCCGCAAAGCGTCGACAGCGTGCGCCGCCAGGCCCAGGAATTGAGCCGCAAGGCACAGGCCGCGCCGGGTGAATTCGCAGCCTTGGCCACGCAGTTTTCCCAAGACCCGGAAACCGCCGCACGGGGTGGGGATTCGGGTATGCAGCCCTTGCAGCAATTGGTGCCGGAGGTGCGCGGGGCGGTATCGCGCTTGAAAGTCGGTGCAGTGTCGGACGTGGTGCAAAGCGCTGCCGGGTTCCATGTGCTGAAGCTGACCGGCCAGCAACCGGCGCGCACTGCCACCCTTGATGAGCTGCGCGAACGACTGACGCAGGCCTTGCGTGCCCAGCGGCAAGAGCAGATTGCCAAGGCCTATCTGGAAGGCATGCTCAACACCGCAACCTTGAGCATCGACGGTGCCGAGTTGAACAAGGTGCTGGAGTAACACGCATCAACCCGCATTGGATGCACAGACCACAAGACAGGGAGTCTCCCATGGCATTTCTAGAACCGTCTGCCCCCCACGGGCCCGCCGCGTATCGGGCGCCAGCCGAGTCGCGCAACACCTGGTTGGCCCTGGCCCACGAGATCGACCCGGACGTGGCGCGCTACTTTCTGGTGAGCGCACGCTGTGGTTGTTTCATGCAGGCGGCGCGCAGTTTGAATATCAAGGCGACGCTGTTGCGCAAGCGCCTGGCGCAGTTGGAAGAACACCTGCGCCATTCGCTGTTCACCTACCAGGGCAACGGCCTGGTGCTCAGTCGTGATGGCCTGCAATTGCAGGCGCAACTGATCGCCCTGGCCCATGAACGGCGCTTGCCGGTGGTGGAGCAGCCGCTGATTCGCCTGGCGGTGGCGGAGCCGATCCTGCATGACATTCTGGGTCGCGACTTGATCGCTTTGCTGCGGCGCAACGCCAGTGTGCGGCTGGAGATCATCTCCCTCGACAGCCATTTGTCCCTGCAAGCGGTGGACGTCGATGTGGTGCTGTGGCTATCGGACAACGACGGCCCGGTACCCGGCCCAAGCTTTGCCACCGAGCCGCCCCGTTCCTTGGCACGCTTGGAGTATCTGCCGCATATCGCCAAGCGCTACTCACGCCTGATCACACGCCCGGACAGCGTCGAAGACCTGGATGACTACATGCTGGTGCAATGGCAGCCGGATGCCCAGGTCGGTGCCTTGCAACCGTGGAACCAGGTGGTACAGCAACGTTTGGCCGCGGTGGTGCAGGTGCATGCCTATTCGTTGATGCTGGAAATGATCCGTTGCGGCGCCTGCATCGGTTTGCTGCCGCACTACATGAGCAACTTCGACCGTGGCCTGGTGGCGTTGCCGGGGTTGCTGGCCGAGGGTATGCAGCGCCAGGTGTGGCTGGCCGTGAATGCCCAGGTGCAACATGCCGAGGCGGTGCAGATGATTGTGGAGTTGATCGTCAGCACGTTTGAGGGGCGGCGGGAGTGGTTTGATTGAGTAGGTTTGTCGATCACGCTCCCACAGGGGGAATGCGGGTATATCCAAAAACCACATCTGGCTCAGCGTTGCAGCACACCTCGAAACGTTGCACTCAACGCGCGCAGAGTCTCCCGCGAGCGCGCATCGCTAATGCGGCTGTAGAGCACCACCTCACTCACCGGCAGGGGCGGCAAGCCGTGTTGCTCGCTCACGTCCACTGCACCGGCCGGGGCCACGCGATGGGCGAGGGCGGCGACCCCGAGGCCGGCGCTGACGGCTGCCCCGACGGCCATCACGCCGCCGCCGACAAACACTTCGGTCCAGTCGATACGCGCCTCATCCAACACGCGTGTCGCCAAATGCCGGACCCCACAGGGCGCCGCCATGGTCGCCATGCGCAGCGGCATGCCCGGCGTGTGTTGCCAGGTCGGCGATGCGAACCAGCCAAAGCGCTCCACCGCCAACACTTCGCCATCCTGCCGGTCGCCTTCGTTGCGCACGATCACGGCGTTCAGCTCATTGCGGTCGAAGGCGGCTACCAGGTCGCGGGAGGAGGCGATGCGCACTTCAAGAATCACCAGTGGGTCATAGGCGGCAAGGCGGCTGAGCCACAGCGGCAGGTCCGGCCCGGCCACATAGTCGCTGATACCGATGACCAAACGTCGGGGCGCGTGGGCTCCCATGTCGCCAAGGGCGCGTTCGTGGGCGTTGAGCAGCGCGCGGGCGGCGACGATGAATTGCTCGCCTTGAGGCGACAGGCGCACGTGCCGCGGCGTGCGTTCCAGCAAGCGATAACCCAGGCGTTCTTCCAGGCGCTTGAGTTTTAGGCTGACGGCGGCCTGGGACGTATCGAGCGCGTCGGCGGCGCGGGTGAAACTGGCGAAATCGGCCACCAGGACGAAGGCCTGTACGGTGTCGATATCCAGGGGCTTGAGCACGTCAGCCATATCAAATCCTTATCGCATCTATATCGGCTCATATCTTGTTGAAATCATCGCTGCTGCGCAAGCTGTAACCTCACCTTGCACGGGAGCTTTTATATGTTTGCCAAACAGTATTCACACCGCTTGCCATCCGACTACGACATGAACGTGATCCGCCGCCGTGCCGCGCAATTGGGGCCGTTGTGGGATCACGCCGAAGGGTTACTGTTCAAGGCGTTTATCGCCCAGGAGCACGGGGGCAACGTGTATTCGTCGGTATACCTGTGGGCCGACCCGCTGCAGGCCGCCGATTTTTTGCTCGGGGAGCGCTTCCAGAAAGTGCTCGACAGCTTTGGTCGCCCGCATATCGAGAGTTGGCTGCCGTTGGACGTGCAGCGCGGGCCGGCGCAGAGTGCGTTGAGTGTGTATCGGGAAGAATGGCCGCTGGAGCCAGGGGCGGATCGGGCCGGGATATTGGCCGAGGAGAAACAACGCAATCAGCAGGTGGCGGACAACCGCGATACGTTCGCGGTCTTCCTGGCGCTGGATGTGCAAGCCTGGCGCCTGGTGCGGTTTACCTTGTCGGCGAAGGCGCTGGACGTTGAGCATCCCGGAACGGGCTATCAGGTGTTCTATCTGGCCCGTCCCGGAATCTAGCGCGTCAGGCGTTGAAACGTGCGCGTGGCTGGCTCAATTTGCGCTTGGCCACCGCGCCAAACACCAGGCCCACGGTGGTCCACAGCACCCGTTGGATGCCCAGGGATGCCACGCGGAATTTCCATAGCCGCACGCAACCAGCTTCCTGTTTCATGTTCGTTGTAACATGTGAAACAGCTTCGCGAGTCTATGCTGACTGCGCGTCGAAACAGAGTGCAATTGCGATGCAAACCACCCGTCTGACCTTGATTTGCCATGCCGTTACACCCTTGCAGAAAAAGGGGCATTTCCCCGATGACGAGGCGGTGGCAATGGATTGGCAGGGCGCGGCGCTGTCTCTGGCTGGCCGCTACAAGGAAAACCGACGCCTGTTGTGCGGCCCAGAAGCGCGTACGCGGCAGACGGCGGGCGTGTTCGGCAGTGATGCGGTCATTGATGACGGGCTGCGCGATGCTGATTTTGGGCGATGGAAGGGCCAGGATATCGGCCAGTTGAACAGCGACGAATTGGGCGCTTGGCTAAGCGACAGCACCCGCGCGCCCCACGGTGGCGAGTCGGTGGACCAGGTCTGCGCGCGGATTGGAGACTGGATGAAATCCCTCGAATCCCAACCTGGCCATGTCGTGGCCATCACCCATCCCTTTGTGATTCGCGCGGCGATGCTCTACGTCTTGCAATTCCCGGTGTCGATGTTCTACCGCATCGATGTCGAACCGTTGTCCGCCATCGAGTTGCGCTTCAACAACGTATGGCGCTTGCGTCTGGACACTCACATGGCAAAATCCACGCCCCGCAATGAGAGCAACCCATGAAACGCATCCTGATCATCGGCATTGGCGCCGGCAACCCTGACTACATCACGATGCAGGCCGTGAAGGCGCTGAACCGCACTGACGTGTTTTTCCTGATGGACAAGGGCCAGAGCAAAGACAAGCTCATCGACCTGCGTCGCGAGATCTGCGAGACCTACATCACCGAGCCCGGCTATCGCTTCGTCGAGGCCGATTGCCCCGAGCGCGTGCGCGGCGATATCGACTACACCACCGCCGTTCAGGACCTGAACCGCGACAAGCAACACACGTTCGAGCGCATGATCAACGAGGAAATGGCCGACGGTGAAGTGGGCGCGTTCCTGGCCTGGGGCGATCCTGCGCTGTACGACAGCACTATTCGTATCCTGCAGGCGATTCTGGCCAGCGGTCGTTGCACCTTTGAATTCGAAGTGATCCCCGGCATCACCAGCGTGCAGGCACTGGCGGCCCAGCACAAAGTGCCGCTGAACCGCATCGGCCGCTCCATCGAGATCACCACCGGCCGCCGTCTGGCCGCGGGGCAGGCAAGTGATGCCGACACCTTGGTGGTGATGCTTGATGCCGAAGACTCCTACCGCACCGTCGCCGATCAGGACCTGGACATTTACTGGGGCGCCTACCTGGGCACGCCAGACGAAATCCTGATCAGCGGCAAAGTCAGTGAAGTGGCCGAAGAAATCGAGCGAGTGCGCAAGGCCGCACGCGTGGCCAACGGCTGGATCATGGACACTTATCTGCTGCGCAAACCCTGAGGTAACGCCCCATGCTCAAACTGCTTGCGCTGGCGCTGACCCTGGTGGCTGGCGTCGTTCACGCTGACGACACGCTGCACACCGATTTGCCCCTGTCGTACCTGGAACAGACCCAGGGTGATGCGCGCAATGAACCCTTGGTGATTTTCCTGCATGGGTTCGGCAGCAACGAAGAAGACCTGTTTGGCATCAAGGACGCGCTGCCGTCAACTTGGACTTATCTGTCGGCGCGGGCGCCAATGCCGGTGGACCCGAGTGGCTACCGTTGGTTTGCCAAAAAGCCTGGTGATGGTGATTACGACGGCGAGACAGCAGATTTGCAACGCAGCGCCAAGCTGATCGAAGACTTCGTGACCCAGGCCACCGCCAAGTACCACACCCAACCTGACCGGGTGTTCCTCGTGGGCTTCAGCCAAGGCGCGATCATGTCCTACGAGGTGGGCTTGCGTCAGCCTGCGTTGGTGCGCGGGATTGCGGCACTGAGTGGCAGTGTGTTGCCGGTGTTGAAGGCTGAGCTGAAACCGAATGGCTCATTGGACGCGCTGGCAATCTTTATCGGCCATGGCACGTTGGACCAGGCGCTGCCGTATGCGTCGGCGACCCGGGCGAATGAGGTGTTGGTGGGGCTGGGGTTGAAGCCGGAGTTTCATGGGTATATGGGGATGCCGCATACCATCAGTGAGGCGGAGATTCAGGACTTGAAGGGCTGGATGGAAAACAGCTTGAAGTGAGCACGGTACAAATGTGGGAGCGGGCTTGCTCGCGAATGCGGTGTGTCAGTCATAGGTATATCGACTGTTCCACCGCATTCGCGAGCAAGCCCGCTCCCACATTGGTTTTGTGTTGCCTGGATTATCGGGTTATTTACCGCCGGTAATCTGCTTCACCAACGCGGCATGCCCCTTTGCATCATCGCCCCGGGAAATCGCCTGGATCACCAGCAAGTGGTTGCCCGAGCCGCCGAGGAACGTGGAGTTCAGGGTCTTGCCGCCGCCTTGAGTGGCGGTGCTGTCCACCTGGCGCAGGCCCAGGCCCTTGAAGGTCAGTTTCTTCTCGTTCTGTTTCTTGAAGTCCGGCAGGGCGGCGCTCTGGTCCTTGATGAAACCTGCCACGGCGCCGTCCAGGAACTGTGCATCGTTATCCTGGATCTTTACCCCGTCGTTACGCACGGTTTCGGCGACGATCACCACACTTTTCGTGGTCTGGTTGGCGTACAACGTGCCTTGGGTGTCGGCGGTGCCATCCTCGGCCTTGCCCGACGGCAGGGTGTCGGCAACGTAGGCCTTGGGCAGGTTGAAGGTGAACTTGCCGCCCAA
Source organism: Pseudomonas cremoris (assembly GCF_014230465.1). Next base: position 138,946 of record NZ_JAAXCY010000015.1, on the reverse strand, counting down.
AGTGGAAATGGTTTGGGTGTCGGCTTTCTGCGTGGCCGGCTTGGAGGCGGCGAACGCGCTGCCAGCGGCAAGCGCCAGGGCCAGCAGGGCGGCGGTCTTGGTGAAAGTGGCCATGAAGCGCTCCAGGGGATGAACGAAATTGCGGCGTATTCTGTCAGAAAATTCGCAATATCGTTCACCTGTAACCTCACACCTTGTCGGACTCTTCCTCTAGTCGGTCCATCTCAAACAGCCGCGCCAATTCCGCCCTTGCTTCCTGGGCGGTTTGCATCACTTTGCCTGCGTCGTCGTACACCGCATGTTGCGCGGCCAGCAGTTGAAGGTCGTGGTTCTTGAAGCGGGTGATGCGTGCATCGGCCTGGGCCTGGGTCAAACCGAGGCCGACCAGGGTGCGACGGCTCATTTCCAGGCTGGAGTAAAACGTCTCGCGCACCGGTGAAGCGTCAAGGTCTACCAGGCGGTGCACGTGCTGGCGGTTACGCGCACGGGCGATGATCTTCATGTGCGGGTAGAGGTTGCGCACCAGTTCGGCGGTCTTGATATTGATCTCCGGGTCGTCCATGGCGATCACAAAGAACTCGGCCTGGTCGACTTTTGCGGCGTGCAGGATCTCGGGACGTTGCGGGTCGCCATAGAACACCGGCATACCGCCGAAACTGCGGGTCAGTTCGATGGTTTCCACCGACGTGTCGAGGGCGATAAACGAGATGTTCTGCGCCCGCAGAATCCGCGCGACGATCTGGCCCATCCGCCCCATGCCGGCAATCACCACGCGCGGCGCGTCGCTTTCGATGGTGCGGTATTCCTCTGGCACCTCCACTGGCTTGGCCTTGGGCTTGAACAGCTTCGGGCATACCAACAGCAGTAGCGGGGTCACGGCCATGGAAAGAGTGATGGTGAGTACCAGCACATCGTAGAGATGCGGTTCGAACAGGCCCTGGTCGCGACCGATCTTGAACACCACGAAGGCAAATTCACCGCCCGCCGCCAACACCACGCCCAGGCGTAGGGCGCTTTCGCGATTGAGGTCGCCCACCAGGCGACCGACGGCGTACAACAGCGGCAACTTCAAGCCGATCAGCAGCAGCGTCAGGCCGATCACCACCAACGGCGAGCTGAGCAGCAGGCTGAGGTTGGCGCCCATGCCCACGCTGATAAAGAACAGGCCCAGCAGCAGACCTTTGAACGGTTCGATCTGGGATTCGAGTTCATGGCGGTATTCCGAATCCGCCAGCAGCAAGCCGGCGAGGAAGGCGCCGAGGGCCATGGACACCCCCACCAGTTCCATCAGCCAGGCGGTTCCGATCACCACCAGCAGCGCGGTGGCGGTGGACACTTCCCGCAGCCCGGTCTTGGCGACGATGCGAAACACGGGTCGCAACAGGTAGCGCCCACCGATGATTACCACGGCGATGCTGCCGAGGATTTGCAACACGTGCTGCAGGCCCTGGGCTTCGGTGGTCGGGTGATCACTGCCCGCCAGCAGCGGCACCATCGCGATCAGCGGGATGGCGGCGATGTCCTGGAACAGCAGGATGGCAAATGCCAGGCGCCCGTGGGGCTGGTTCAGCTCTTTACGCTCGGCCAGGCTTTGCAGGCCAAAGGCAGTGGACGACAACGCCAGGCCCAGGCCCAGCACGATGGCGCTGTTCCAAGACTGGTCAAATACCCATAGCGCCACGACGCCCATCACCAACCCGGTGAGCAACACCTGGGCCAGGCCCACACCGAACACCGCCTTGCGCATCACCCACAATCGTTTGGGCGACAGCTCCAGGCCGATGATGAACAGCAGCAGCACCACCCCCAATTCAGAGAATTGCGCCACGCTCTGCGGGTTGCCCACCAGGCCCAGTACCGATGGGCCGATGATCACACCGGCGAACAGGTAGCCCAGCACCGCGCCTAGTTGCAGGCGCTTGGCCAGCGGCACGGTGAGCACGGCGGCGAGCAGGAACACCACGGCTGCTTGTAACAGGTTGCCTTCATGGGGCATGGGGAACTCCAGGATCTTCAAAACCAATCAACAGGAGCGTATTAGAGCGCTTTTTACATTTTGAAAATTGTGTTTTTGCTGCGCGTGAGGCGGATATCGCGTCTTTTTTTGTGGGTGGGCGGACGGTTAGCCGTCGAATTGGAAGGATGTACAAACAATTTCCCAGGGGCACGGGTGGAAGGTGGGCCACTTCATCTCCTAGTTTTAAGTTCTTGAGATTATATTCCTTGGATGGCATATTTCATGAGCTGGGAAATTGAATACACGGATGAGTTCGGAGGCTGGTGGGATGGCCTGGGGGTAAAGGAGCAGATTTCGGTCTCTGCCAGCGTTGATCTGCTGGGGCTTTTCGGGCCGGGGTTGGGCTTTCCCCACAGTAGCGATATCAAGGGCTCCCGGCATGGCAACCTACGGGAACTGCGCGTGCAGCACGCAGGGAGACCTTATCGGGTGTTGTACGCCTTTGATCCACGCCGATGCGCATTGTTGCTGCTCGGTGGTGACAAGACCGGACAACGCCGATGGTATGAGGAGCATGTTCCCGTGGCAGAAAAGTTGTATGACATACATCTGGAAACAATGCGTAGAGAGGGCCGTAACCATGGCTAAGAAATTCGCTGAACTTCAAGCGCGCATGACGCCGCAATCCCGTGCGGAGGCAAAGCTGCTGTTCCAGCAACATCTGCAGGAAATGCCCCTGCATGAGCTGCGCAAGGCTCAGCGACTGAGCCAGCAAAGCCTGGCCAAGGCATTGAATATCAACCAGGCGGCTGTTTCCAAGATGGAGCGGCGCACCGATATGTATATCAGCACGTTGCGTGACTACATTCGCGCAATGGGCGGTGAGCTGGAAATTATTGCGACGTTTCCCGATGGTCAGGTGAAAATCGACAACTTCGCGTGTTGACTCCCCGCTCACTACTAAGGCGCGCTATTTGCTGGGCTGCATGCCGACGCCCTGTCCGGTGGTAACCACGTTCACCGGCCTGCGATATAACCCCACCGCCAGCCCCACGATGATGATCCCGATGGAAATCAGGTTCGGCGTGGAAATACGCTCGTCGAGTATCAGCATCGAACTGGCAATGCCAAACACGGGAATCAGCAACGACAACGGCGCCACGGTGGACACCGGGTACAGCTTGAGCAACGAGTTCCAGCCCCAGTAGGCAAAGTGCGTGGCCAAGTACACCTGAAACAGGATCGACAAGACTGCCGTCAGGTCGAGGCTGGCTTGCAAGCCTTCAAACGCCGCGCTGCCATGCATCAGCCAGGCCGTAAGGAACAGCGGAATTGGCGGGATAAGGCTGGCCCACACCATGAACGAGAAGATCTCCTTGACCCCGGACTTCTTGATGATGACATTGCCGATGCTCCAGGCCACCGCGCTCAGCACGATCAACATGACGCCCAGCACCGCATGGTTGCCTTCCTGGGTCGAAATGATCCCCGCCAGGCCAATCAGTGCCAGCACCGCGCCGATCATCTGCGCACCACGGATCTTTTCCTTGAACAGCAAAAAGCCCCAGCCCATGGTGAAGAACACGCTGAGTTGAATGATCAACGAGGCAATGCCTGGACTCACGCCCACCTGGATGCCGTAGTTGATCACGCCCCACATGCCCAGCCCGAAGATGATCCCGTAGGCCACCACGTAACTGAACTTGACGGCTGGGCGCTTGATAAAGAACACCAGCGGCAAGGCGGCGAGGGCAAAGCGGATGCCCGTGAGTACAAAGGGGTCGATCGCCCGCAGACCCAATTTGGTGATGGGGAAGTTGACGCCCCAGACGAGTGTCACGAGCACGGCGAGTGATAAGTGTTTTTTCAGCATGGACCCTCCTTGGGTCAGGCGACGCACCGCATCCGCAGCGCGCCGCCTAAAGGTCAGTTCACAGCGAACCGTTGTTGCATCAGGCACAGACCGGCAATTTCCATCAGCAGGTTGTCTGCCGATGCGCGTTGCGCGGGGGACAAGCTTGGCAAGGTTGCCAGCAGGGCGCGTACTTTACGCGGGTCGAAGAACGGCACGTTGCTCAACGCCGGTCCGCTCAACACGTCGTTGATCATCTCGAACAGCTTCGATTGCGGGCTTTCCGACGCCGGTGGTGCGCGGAAGTACTGCTTCTTGCGATCCAGCACTGCCTGCGGCACGTAAGGGCGCATGGCTTCGCGCAGGGCGTACTTCTCGGTGGCGCCGCGCACTTTCATGTTGACCGGCAGGCGGCAGGCGGCTTCGATCACTTGATGGTCCAGCAGCGGCGGGCGGCCTTCCAGGCTGCCGGCCATTTCCATGCGATCACCCAAGGAGGTCAGTACCACGTTGGGCAGGCTGGACTTGGCGACCATGTACAGCGAGCGGTTGACCGGCTCCCAACCGTCGAGCGCCCGTGGGCTCAAGCGGTCGTAGAACTGGCGATAGGCATCGACATTGCAGAAGCGCTCGCGGAAGTCATCGCTGTACAACTGTGCCAACGGGCCGAACAGCGCCGATTGGGTTTGCAGCCAGGACACGCCATGGCCCATTTCGTCCTGGACCCACTTCACGTCATTTTTGCCGCCGGGCAGGTAGCGGTCTTCACTGGCGTGCAGACGGCGGGTGAGTTCGGCAATCACCGCTGGGTCCTGGTGTTCGTGGTTGTACAGCACCATGTCGCGGCGATAGTGCGGGTAGCCGCCGAAGACCTCGTCGGCGCCTTCACCGGTCAACACCGCACGCATGCCCTGGCTTTGCACGTATTTGCACAGCAGGTATTTGGCCACGCTATGGGCATTGGCGAAGGGCATTTCGGCGTGCCATAGGGCATTTTCGAAGTTATCCGCCATGTCAGTGGAGTTCACCGACAACACGTTGAGGTGCGCCCGGTTATGCCGCGCGGCAACTTCGGCGTACTGGCGTTCGTCGTAGGCTTGCTCGCCTTCGAAGGACAAGTGGAACGCCTGCAACGGTTGGCCGGTCAGCTCTGTGGCAATCCCCAGCATGGCCGATGAATCCAGGCCGCCGCTGAGGCAGACGCCCACCGGCACATCGGCGTGCAGGCGCAGGCGCACGGACTCTTCGATGGTGTTGCGCAGCGAGTCGATCATCTCGGCTTCACTGCGCTGCTCGGTGGCCTGGGCGCCGGGGAAGTCCCAGTCCCAGTATTGCTCGGTTTGCAGGCCGCTTTCGTCGGCGATGATCCAGCACCCCGGCTTCACGCTGCGGATGGTGTTGAACACGGTACGGTCACGCAGGATAAAGCCCCGGTTAGCGTAGGACTCGTGGTCCCACTGCGCCGGAACGCCCGCCGCGAGCAAGGCTTTGATCTCGGAAGCGAAGTACCAGGCGCCTTCATGTTCGGTGTAGTACAGCGGCTTGACGCCCACTCGGTCACGCACCGCAAACAGCTTTTTGTGCAGGCGGTCGTAAATCAGGATGGTGAACTCGCCACGCAGTTGCTTCAGGCCGCGCACGCCATGGCGGCGGTACAGGTGCATGGCGATTTCACTGTCCGAGGAAGTCTTGAACCGGCAGCCGTAGCTTTCCAGCTCCGCGCGAATGCGTTGGTAGTCGTAGAACTCGCCGTTGACCATCATCACCAGATCGCCTTCGTCGGCGACGATAGGCTGGGTGCCGTTGCCCAGCCCGACCAGGCCCAGGCGTACATAGCCGAAAGCAGCCTGGCCCTTGGGGTCGAACCACTGGCTGGAGCTGTCCGGGCCGCGGTGATGGATGGCGCGCAGGGCGGCATCGAACATGTTCGGGTCGAATGCACGAGGTTGTTTGGCGAAGACGCCAATGTATCCACACATAAAAAGTACTCGATTGAATTTGTAGTGATCAGCGGCACGCTGGGTTCAAACGGTGATGACCGGCTCTGTCATCACCTGCAGTTCTGGCAGCACGGCTGCGGGATGTATGCCAATGGAACTGAGGATGTCGGGCATCGCCGAGTAGTCCGCTTCGCCGGTCTCGATAAATTGAGTCGGCAGCAGCAGCGAGCGATCGCCGAACACTTCGAGCAGTTGGGGCAGGATGATTCGCCACGCAGAAATCTCGCGCATGGGGAAGATCCGGATGGAGTTGGCGATGCCCCGCGTAAACAAGGTGGTTTGCTGCGCCGTGAAGTCACCGACCACCTGCTGCACGAACAGCGGGAAGATGTGCTTGTGCACCAGCTCGTCTTTTTTGTGCAGGGCCACCACGTGACGAAACACCGGCTGGATGTCGGGCGCGTCACTGAGGTCGGCCAGGTAGTCGCTGATAAACGTCTCCGAGACCAGCGAGAACGCCAGGCGGTAGATCTTGAAGTCCGCCTCGGACATCGTTGCCTGGGCTTGGCTCAGGTGCCGGGTCAGCTCCAGTTCTGGCCATTTGATGCGCATGCCGCGCTGGGTAATCGCCAGTTCACACATGTTGATCGAGAACAACGTGTGGTAGGCCTCATCTGCCAGGGTTTCGGAAATCGTCGCGGCGCTGGCGGAGCTCAGGCGTGAGCCCAGCTGCAGCAGGTCGATGCACGACGGGCAGATGATCTCGGTTTCGATGGCGATGGTTTTTTGGTTGTAGATGACCCAGCCGGCCGAGAGGATCAGCAGTTTCAGGGCATGCGGGTAGTTCTGGTACTGCGGATCATGGGCGAAGGGTAGCAGTGCCTCGAGAAAGTCCGGCGCTTGCAGGTCGAGCTGGATATCCGGACGTTGGGAGTCCAGCTTGATCTGTGCGCGTTTGTGCCAGCTGCGTTCGATTTTGATCAATCGTTCATCGGCTGCGTCATTGCTGCGATAAAGATCGTCTTGAGTGCTGTGCTGAAACATGGTTTCACCGGATTGATAATGTGCTGTGAAGGCCATCCATGGTTTGCCGAGGCGCGCCCGGCAACTTTCACGACCGGGAGTTACACCGCTGGCGCGGTCTGGATCTTGTCCTTCTTGCGATCCAGGAAGTCCGCCAGGCGATCCTGTGTGCGGGTGTCGGAAGACACCACTGCGGCAATCAACGCCTCCGTCATCAGGCCATCCTGCTGGCTCTGGTCGACAATGCGTGGCAGTACGTGGGTTACCGCGTAATTGGTCATGGGCAGGTTGCCCGCGATCTTGTGGGCCAATTCGGTGGCCTTGAGCACTGCCTGGCCGACCGGCACCAAGTACTGGGCCACGCCGCGCTCGTAGCTTTCCTTGGCGTAGAGCGTGCGGCCGGTGAGCATCATGTCGGTCATCAGCGCGATGCCGGCAATACGCGGGAAGCGCACCGAGGCGCCAACGCCTACGTACAGACCGCGCATGGCTTCGGGCAGCGAGAAGAAGGCGCTGTCATCGACCACGCGCAGGCTGCAGGCGGTGGCGATTTCCAGGCCGCCACCGATGGCCGCGCCGGTGATTGCGGCCACCACGGGGACTTTGCCGAACTGGATCAGTTCGAACGTCTTGTGCCATTCGCGGAAAGCCTGGACGTTATCGATGACCGATTGGTCGCGAATTTCCGAAAGGTCCAGCCCCGTACAGAAATGCTGGCTGGTGCTGTATAGCACTGCTGCACCAACGCCTTCGGGAATGTTGGTGAAGGTGTCGTGCAGTTCGTGCATGACTTCGAGAGACATGGCGTTTCGCTTCTGCGGGCGGTTGAGTCCCACCATCAGAACGGCGCCGTCTACTCGTACATCCAAGTAGTTTTTGACACTCATTTTCCGAATATCCCTTCGAGATGAACCCAGCTTGGGGAGCAACGATGATAGGTGGGGGCTTGGTGGCCCGCTTGCTATGTCAGGTCATACTTTGACAAAATCGGGCCATGCCGCCGACCTTCACTTTTTCGCCCTATGAACCCGACAGCCCCGAAGCGGTGGTGACGCTGCGCGAGTACCCGTCCGGCACGGTGTTTCCACGGCATACCCATCGACGTGGGCAGTTCGCCTATGCCTCCACCGGTGCGCTGAAGATGTTTACCGACCTGGGTAACTGGGTGGTGCCGCCGCAACGGGCGATCTGGGTGCCAGGTGGTGTGTCGCATGAGATGCACATGCGCGGCGATGTGGTGATGCTCAATACGTACCTGGATGACGATGCGGCCCGGCGTGCGGGTTTGCAGGACCATTGCCAGGTCTTTGGTGTTTCGCCGCTGTTGCGCCATCTCTTGGAGGCCGCGCTGGCGATTCCGCCCGTTTCACCCAGCATGCGCGACCGCTGCGTGCTAACCCTGTTGATTGATGAGATTGGCGCAATGCCCGAACTGCCCCTCAGCGCACCGTTGCCCTCGGAATCCCGCTTGGCCCGGTCCTGTCAACGCTTTCTCGACGCGCCCACGCAGAAGATCTCGATTGGCGAGATGGCCGATTGGTCGAGCATGAGCCGGCGCAGCTTTACGCGTAACTTTCGCGAGTGCACCGGCATGACCTTTGTGTCGTGGCGCCAGCAGGTGTGCCTGCTAGAGGCCACCGCGCGGCTCAGTCATGGTTCGTCCATTACCGACGTGGCGTTCGAACTGGGTTTTAGCAGCTCAAGCGCGTTCACCTCGGTGTTTCGCCGCAACCTGGGAGATTCCCCGGCGCGCTACCTGGCCAAGTCCAAGGCGGCCTCGATGTTCTGAAAGGAGGAGGGCGCCAACGCGGTGCCTTTTCCCTCGCCCGTACGGCGTTGACGCGTGGCCTTCATCAGGTTTTCACCTTGGGTTGGGCCACCCTTTGTTACTATTGCGACCCCTCGTCACCCGGAGTCACCGCCCCATGCAGCACCAGTGGGATGAAATGCACCGCACCCGCAAGCCCACGTTCGTACCGTGCGGCGAGCCTCAGGGCGATGTGCTCAATCTCTATGTTCACGGTTATTCGGCGTTCTTCAACCGACAACAACTGGGCCAGTTCACGCAACAGTTGGCCGGGATCGAAGGCTCGACCAACCTGATGCTGTTCTGGCCGGCGGGGCATTTCCTGGAAAACCTGTTTGCACCGTTCAAGGATGTGATGGGTGCGATGCTGGGTGGCGGCAGCCTGGGCGCTGCGACGGTTGGCGTGGGCAAGGCGATTGCCTATTTTCTCGACCACTATAAAAGCGTCGAGGCGCGGGTGGACGAAGTGGCCAAGAGCTTGCTGCCGGAGCTGGCCGGTTATCTGCGCGGTGAGTCCCTGCAGGTACGGCGTATCAACCTGATCGGTCACTCCCTGGGCGCACGCATTCTGGTCAAGAGCCTGCTGGCCAGCCCTGAAACCGCCCGTGAACTGCCCTTGGACAACCTGTTGCTGATGGGCGGGGCGATCTGTACATCCAGTCCATGGGATGCCGTGGCGGCGCCGCTCAAGGGGCGTGTGATCAATTGCCACTCCAGCAAGGACTGGGCGCTGGCGATGAAACCGGATACCGAGCGCTGCATCGGCCGTTATGCGATCCCCGTGACACCCGCACTCAAGGCCAAGATCACCAACGTGCATCTAGCGACCTTTGATCACGCCGCCTACTGGCCGCAATTGCAGACAGTGGTGCAGTACACCGACTTGTTGCACGAGCGGCGCGGCATGATCCGCACCGATCAGCGCAGCAGCGAAGTGCGCTTTGCCGAAGAGGACGCAGACCTGTTCCCGCCTTTGGTGCAGGCGCGGCCGGAAGAGTTGAAGTTCCTCGCCGAACTGATGGCCCAGAAACGCAGTGCATCCATCGATGCCAGCGTGCGCGAGCCGCTCAAGCTGGCGGTCGAGTTGCAGCGCATGGGCGGCGATACCTTTATGAATCTGGCCCGTGGTCATGGCGTCAGTTACCGGCAAATCGCCGAAGATGTTGCCCAACGACTGGGGATCAAGTTTGATGGGGCCCTGGAGGCCGTTGCGCTGACGGACCTGGAAGCCCACGTCGCGGAAAAACTGATCGAACAGTACAAGGACAAACTCAGCCATGCCGACCGGCAGGTATTCGACGCAGAACTCCAGGCGGCCGCGCAAAAAGAGCAAGGGTTGTTCAGCCGGTTTGACGTGGGCCGCTCGGCTACCACCGCTTTGAGTGGCACGGCGTTGGCGGGGCTAACCGGTTTTATTCTGCGCCGGGGTGCCGCAACGGCGATCCCGGTGGTGGGTCAGGCGTTGGCGGCGGCGATGCTGTTGGTGACTGGCGTGCGGGCGTTTTCCGGCCCTGCGTATTCAATCACTACCTTGGCGGTGCTGGTGATCGGGGTGATTCGCCAGCGCATGGAACGTGAGGCACTCAACCAGGAGATGGACCTGGTGGTGCAAGTGGTCGAGGCATTCGATCTGCCTCGGGATACGGTAATGCGCACGGTTGCATCGGACTGATAAGCTGCGTGTCTATCGAGTGTGTTTGCCTGGGATACCGCGTGAAATTCAGCCTGCCGAAAATCGCTACCGCCCCGTTCTGCCCGCCGGAAGTGGCCGGCTCCGTCGCCGTTGACCCCAAGGCTTCTTTCTTCAAGCGCATGCTGATGTTCGCCGGCCCCGGCCTGTTGATCTCCATTGGCTACATGGACCCGGGCAACTGGGCCACGGCCATCGAGGCCGGGTCACGCTACGGTTATAACCTGTTGTTTGTGGTGCTGCTGGCCAGCCTGGCCGGAATGGCGGTGCAGTGCCTGTGTTCGCGGCTGGGTATCGCCACCGGCAAGGACTTGGCGCAGTTGTGCCGCGAACGCTACAGCAAACGTTCGGCACGTACCCAATGGCTGCTGGCGGAGATTTCCATCATTGCCACCGACCTGGCCGAAGTGCTGGGTTGTGCCCTCGCGTTTCACCTGTTGCTCGGCGTGTCGCTGACTACTGGCATCGTCATCACCGCCTTTGACACCCTGTTGATCCTGGCCCTGCAAAACCGTGGTTTCCGCCGCCTGGAAGCGATCATGCTGGCGCTGGTGGCAACTATCGGTGTGTGTTTCTTCATCGAGCTGGTGTTGATCAAACCCTACTGGCCGGATGTGCTCAGCGGCTTTACCCCATCGTTGTCAGCCATCAGCGATGCCGCGCCGCTGTACCTGGCCATCGGTATCCTGGGTGCCACGGTCATGCCCCATAACCTCTACCTGCATACATCCATCGTGCAGACCCGCCTGATCGGCAAGGACCTTGCCAGCAAGCAGGATGCGGTCAAGCTGGCACGCATCGACACCATTGGTTCGCTGGCGCTGGCCTTGCTGGTCAATGCCGCGATCCTGGTCCTTGCCGCTGCGGCGTTCCATAACACTGGCCATGCAGACGTAGTCGAGATCCAGGACGCCTATCATCTGCTCGACCCGCTGGTGGGCGGCGCATTCGCCAGCATCCTGTTCGGCGTTGCCTTGCTGGCCTCGGGGCAGAGTTCCACCTTCACCGGCACCATCGCCGGGCAAGTAATCATGGAGGGTTACCTCAACCTGCGCATTCCCTGCTGGCAACGTCGCCTGATCACGCGCGGGTTGGCGTTGATCCCGGCGTTTCTCGGTGTGTGGCTGATGGGCGATGACGCCATCGGCAAGCTTCTGATCCTGAGCCAGGTGGTGCTCAGCCTGCAGTTGCCGTTTGCGCTGTATCCGCTGATTCGCATGACCGGCGATAAACAGCTGATGGGGCCGTTCGTCAATCGGCTGCCTACGAAGGCGCTGGCATGGTTTCTGTTTGCGGTGATCAGTGGGGCGAATGCGTGGTTGATTGCGCAGTGGGTGTTTTGAGCGTTGGTCCAGATCAAGCTTCGAACGCATTCAACAGGTCGTCAGGGAGTGAGGCATCAAAATCATCTGGTATCGCGATTTTCCCTTTCATTCCTCCACTGGCTTGATTGACCCATTTTGAAAAGCTAGCTCTCGCTTGGCTTATGGTGACTTTAATGACTGCAGGTGTCGCATTCATGGCGTATCTTCCTAGCGCAATTCGCTGAAGTTTGCGGGTAGCCAGATCTGGCATGGAATAATGGCCCCGAAAATCAGACCGAACCTACTTTCCCGACTAGGAAATATCCCCAGCTGTGCCCTTCACCGGTCCCAATACGGCACCCGCCCAAAACACTCCACAAAGTAATCAATCACCGTCCTCACCTTCAGCGACAACCGTCGGCTGCCGGGCCACAGCGCCGCAATCTGCTGCGGTTCCAGCGTCGTCGCTACTTCATATTCCGTGAGCACCGCCTGCAATGTGCCTGCGCGCAGGCCTTCACCAATCAGCCAAGAGGGAAACACCACCAGCCCCAGGCCTTGTTCGGCGGCGTGGGTCAGGGTGTCGGCGTGGTTGCCGGTGATGGGGCCCTTGACGCTGTAGGGCGTCCAGTCGCTGCCGTCGCGGCGGAAGAACCAGCGTTGTTGGCCGGTGATGCCTTTGTAGGCCAGGCATTGGTGGTGGGCCAGTTCATCGGGGTGTTGGGGCGTGCCGTGTTTGGCCAGGTAGGCAGGGCTTGCGGCAATGCGAAAACGCTGGGGCGCGAAGATGCGTGCCTGCATGCTGGAGTCGTTGAGTACGCCGATGCGAAACAGCAAATCGGTGCCGTCTTGCAGGGGATCGACGTAGGTGTCGGTTTGCTGGATCTCGAGTTGCAACTTTGGATAGCGGCGACACAACTCACCCAGCCACGGTGAAAGGTGGCGTTGGCCAAACACCATCGGCGCATTGATGCGCACCAGGCCACTGGGTTCGCTTTCCTGCTCTTGCAACGCTTGGCCGGCGGCTTCCAATTGTTCCAGCATCAGCCGCGCGTGCCTTCCTAGCAGTCGACCGGCCTCGGTGGGGCTGACCGCACGGGTGTGGCGGTAGAGCAATTGCTGGCCGAGAGCCTGCTCCATCAACTGGATTTGCCGGGAGATAGAGGAGGGCGCCAGGCCTTCGCGGCGTGCCACTTCGGAGAAACTGCCAAGGTCCAGCACCGCGACGAACAGGCGCAGCGCCTTGAAACTCAATTCATTCAAACCCTGCATCGTGGCTCCGTTCTGTGCGTGTTGCGCAAAGGTGTTGTCCGTATGCTCCCATTTATCGCACAGCACGGCCACCGGATAATGCGCGCCATGTTTTCTTTATTGAAGTGCAGGTGATGTATGCAGGCGAGTTCCATCGAGGGTGTGGCGCAGGCCACGCCGAAAAAAAACGGCTTGCGGTTGCTGTTGTTGCCGTTGGTTATCCTGGCGGGCATGGGCTTGTCGGTCGAGGCCGGTTTGCTTGGGCCATTGGGCGTACAGGTCGGGCATTTGTGGGCGACGTTGAGCATCTTCGGCGTGGGCTCGGCGATCCTGTATTTGCTGTTGCTATTCAGCGGCCCGCAAAAGGGCCCGGCGCTGACTGACTTGCCGCGCTGGCAACTGATCGGCGGGTTCCTGGGGCCCATGTACGTGGTGGTGCTGACCCTGGCCACGCCCCATATCGGAATTGCCATGACCATGATCGCGATACTTTCTGGCCAAGTCGGCAAGAGCGTGTTGATCGACCATTTCGGCTGGTTCGGCACGGCTCGCAAACGGGTCAACGGTGAACGCTGGATCGCCCTGGCGTTGATTGTGGCGGCACTTGTTCTGATTGCACGAGGGTAAGGCGATGAATCTGATTCTGTTATTGGTACTGGTGATTGCCGCCGGCGCGGTATTGAGTGTGCAGGCGGCGATCAATGGGCGCCTGGGCCAGACCGTGGGCGTGTTGCGCAGCAGCCTGCTGACGTTTGCCGTGGGTGCATTGACGACGGCGTTGTTGATTTTCTTCTTCGAGCCCGCCCAGGCCAGCAGCCTGCTGGATGTTCCAAAGTGGCAGTTGACCGGTGCCTTGTTCGGCGTGGTGTACATGATGGTGATGGTCGGCGCCGTGCCGGTCGTGGGCACGGCAGTCGCCACGGTGGCGGTGATCGTCGGGCAACTGGGCATGGGCATGCTCATCGACAACTTTGGTTGGCTGGGCAACCCTGCCATCGAACTGTCCGGCAGCCGTGTCGTGGCGATGCTCTTGTTGGCACTGGCGCTGGTGTTCATGTACCGCAGCAATACCCGCCGGGCGGATTGACCGGTGCAACGTGATTCCTTGCCTATAGTCACTGCTTAAGGTGCGGCGCTCGCCGCACCTGGACGACCATGAAAAAGGAGTCTGACCATGCCCGATAAAACCTGTGCCTGCCCTCACTGCAAATGTGTGGTGGGCAAGAACGCCGTAATGAAAGACGGTAAGAGTTATTGCTGCAAAGGCTGCGCCGAGCACCATGCCCATGGTGAGCCCTGCGCGGCTGCGACCGGCTGTGAGTGCGCCAAGTCGGCACATGGCTGAAAATTCTCTCGGCTTGTCGGGTGGCGGTCATTACCATGGCCGCTCACCCTAGCTAGATGTGCTCCCCATGGCCTTGGCTGCGCCCCCCGACCTCAGTGATCACGCCGTCCCCGTGCAGCCCTTGGCGCGCACCTACCCGCGTGGTTTGCATATAGAGCCCCATAGCCACGACTGGGGCCAGTTGCTTTATGCAATGAGCGGCGTGATGTGGGTCGAGACCCCGCGCGAAGCGCTGGTAGTGCCGCCGCAACGTGCGGTGTGGCTGCCGCCCGGCGTGGAGCATGGGATTCGCGTGGTGTCGGATCTGCAGATGCGCAACATCTACCTGCGTCCGGCATTGGCGGCAACGTTGGACAGCCAGGTGCAGGTGATTGAAGTGGGTGGGCTGCTGCGCGAGCTGATCGTCACGCTGGTGGATGAGGGCGATGGCGGGGATTCTGCCTACTACGACGCGGTGGTTGGCCTGGCCCTGCTGGAACTGCAACGGGCACGCCGCTCGCAAATCCGCATCGCCATGCCAGTAGACGGCGACCGCCGCCTGATCAATGCCTGCCAGGCTGTCATGGCCGCACCGTCGCTGGAGATTTCTTTCGAGCACCACGCCGAAACAGCCGGTGCCAGTGTGCGCACCTTGGCGCGGCTGTTCCAGACCACCCTGGGCATGGGCTTTGCCGAATGGCGTCGCCAAGTGCAACTGGCCACGGCGGTGGCAGAGTTGATCCAGGGCGAGCCAGTCAGCGGCATTGCCCGCTCCCTTGGCTATTCGCCCAGCAGTTTCAGCGACATGTTCCGGCGTGAGCTGGGGGTGGCACCCTCGCACTACCGGGGTTGAGGATTTGGCCGAAATCCTGAAGTACTTGGCCGGTACTTCAGGATTGGGCTCTCTACACTGAGCCCATCAACCCACAAGGCGCTGCTCTCATGAACTACCTGATCTCCCTCGCCATCGGCTTGTTTGTCGGCGTGATCTACGGCGCCTTGGACTTCCGCTCACCCGCACCGCCGGCCATCGCCCTGGTGGGCCTGATGGGCATGCTGCTGGGCGAAAAACTCTGGCCCATGGGGCGCCAGTTGGTCAGCGGTTGGTTGTCCTGATTTCTTTTCCCTTCGATGGATATTGGCCATGAAAGCACTGCAATTCTCCGCCACTGGCGATCTCGCCCACCTCAGTTTCGTCGACGTCGCCACTCCGGTACCGGCTGCCGGTGAAGTCCTGGTACAGATCAAAGCCGCTGGACTCAACCCCAGCGATGTCAAAAACGTACTGGGTCGTTTTCCCTACACCACACTGCCGCGCATTCCCGGTCGTGACTTCGCGGGTGTTGTGGTCGAGGGCCCGCCGGCGCTGGTTGGGCAGGAAGTTTGGGGCACCGGTCGCGACCTGGGCTTTTTTGCCGACGGTTCCCACGCCCAGTACCTCACCGTGTCGGCCAAGGGCGTGGCGCACAAACCAACCCATTTGAGTTTTGCCCAGGCCGCCAGCCTGGGTGTGCCGTACACCACCGCTTGGGATGCCCTGGAGCGCAGCGGCGTGACAAAGGGCACGCGGTTGCTGGTGATCGGGGCCAATGGGGCCGTGGGCAGCGCAACCCTGGCCTTGGCGAAAATCCGCGGTGCCCAGGTGCTGGCGGCGGTGCGTCGGCCGGAGCAGCTCGAGGTGTTGCAGGGCCAGGGGTTTGAAGCGATTGCCCTGGGCCAGCCTGAAGCGTTGGGTACGCAAGTCAATGCCGTGTTCAAGGGCGGCGCCGATGTGATCTTCGATACCACCGGGTTTTGGTTGCCCGCTGCGGTTGCAGGCCTGGCACCGTTCGGTCGCATCGCCATCATCGCAGCGCCCGTGGATGGACATGTGCAACTGCCGGCCCTGGCGCTGTACCGCAAGGGTGGTTCGGTGGTGGGGATCAATTCATTACTCTACAACTGCGAACAGTGCGCGGTGATGCTGGAGCAGTTTGGGCGGTACTTTGATGAAGGGTCGTTGCCATTGCCGACTGGTTTACGGGAAGTGGCCTTGGCGGATGGCGTGCAGAGCTATGAGGACGTGAACAGCGGCAGCGCAGATAAAATCATCTTCCTGCCCTGACAGGGTGATAAATGTGGGAGCAGGCAAGCCAGCTCCCACATTTTGATTTTTATTTGGCTTCGGGACGCCTTTTTCCAAGAAGATCAGTTTTTCAGGATCGTCGGTATTCGCTAGGTGTCTGGCCCATTTCTATCCGGAAGTGCCGGTTGAAGTTGGACAGGTTGGCGTAACCCACCTCAAAGCAGATAGCCGCCACCGACATCTCGCTTTGCAGCAACAGCCTGCAGGCACGCTGCACGCGAAACTTGCGCATCAGGTCGATAAACCCGTGGCCAGTGTTGCGCTTGAAAAAGCGCGAGAAGCCCGGCTCGCTCATCTCCAATTGCTGGGCGATGACGGATAGGCGCACGTCGCCGGTCAGTTCACGCATCAGGTAATCGAACGCCTGGTTGATACGCTCGGCACTGCGCGCATCCAGCGTCGGCGCGTAGCAAGGGCTGGCCAGGGCCTTCGTTTGCGCGGGCGGGGCATTTCTCAACACGTTGAGCAGTTGCAGGAACAGGATCAACCGTTGCAGGCCCTGGGCGTGACCGATGCTTTCCATCAGGCGCGCCGCGTTTGCTGCCGTGTCGCCGCTGAATTCCAGGCCGCGCCGGGCCTGCTCGAACAATGGCTGCAAATTGCCAAGCTCCGGCAGGGCCTTGCGTAAGGCGAGGAGGGCGGCGCCGTCAAATTGCAGCACCACGTCGCGACCGCTCAGGTATTCGCCAGGCGCCAGTTCGCCGATCCAATCGTGGGGCAGGTCCGGGCCGATCAGCGCCACATGCCCGGCGCTGAATGCGCCGATGTAGTCGCCCGCCACCAGTTTGCCGCTGCCTTGGCGGATCAGGTGGATTTCGAATTCGGGGTGGTGGTTCCAGCGCGCCAGGTCGTAGGGGTAGTCGTGTTCGAACCAGCGGAAGCAGTGGTCCGGTTCGGGCAGGATCACTTCGAGTTCGGCGGGGCGGTGCTCGAACAGCTGGGCGCGGCTGGCAGGCATGGCGAGGCTTCTTATGATTCTTGGAATCGCTTCAAAATACGCGCCCAGGTCCGGTGTGCGCTACCCCCGCTTTCATGCGGGACTGATACTTTTTTAACTTGAAGGCGGAAGTTAAAAAAGTATCAGTCGAGCATCCGCCAGGCGTTTGTGAGGGGCCAGGCAAGCTGCTGTAATCGGCCCTCAACAACAAAAAAAACAGGTAGAAACCGCTATGTTCAAGTTCCCGCAAGCGTTGTTCCTGCTTTCCGGCCTGGCGCTGGCCATGCCCAGCCACGCTGCCGACACCGTCACCATTGCCACGGTCAACAACAGCGACATGATCCGTATGCAGCGCCTGTCCAAGGTCTTTGAAGCGCAGCACCCGGACATCAAACTCAACTGGGTTGTGCTCGAAGAGAACGTGCTGCGCCAGCGCCTGACCACCGACATCGCCACCCAAGGCGGCCAGTTCGACGTGCTGACCATCGGCACCTACGAAACCCCGCTCTGGGGTGCCAAGCACTGGCTGGAACCCTTGACCCAATTGCCGGCCGACTATGACGCCGACGATATCTTCCCCTCGGTGCGCCAAGGCCTGTCGGTCAACAACACCCTGTACGCCTTGCCGTTCTATGGCGAAAGCACTGTCACGTATTACCGCACCGACCTGTTCAAGCAAGCCGGCCTGAGCATGCCCGCGCACCCCACCTGGTCCCAGCTCGGTGAGTTCGCCGCCAAGCTGACGGCCAGGGACAAGGACCAATACGGCATGTGCCTGCGCGGCAAAGCGGGCTGGGGTGAAAACATCGCCTTGTTGAGCACCATGGCCAACGCCTTTGGCGCGCGCTGGTTCGATGAGCAATGGAAGCCTGAGCTGACCAGCCCCGAGTGGACCGCCGCCGCCAACTTCTACGTCAATACCCTCAAGCAATACGGCCCGCCGGGCGTGTCCAGCAACGGTTTCAACGAAACCCTGGCGCTGTTCAACAGCGGCAAATGCGCGATCTGGGTGGATGCCAGCGTCGCCGGTTCCTTCACCACCGACAAGAGCCAAAGCAAGGTCGCCGACAGCGTCGGTTTCGCCGCCGCGCCGACCGAAGTCACCGACAAAGGCTCGTCGTGGCTGTACGCCTGGTCCCTGGCGATTCCGGCGACGTCCAAGCACAAGGACGCGGCCAAGGCCTTTATCACCTGGGCAACTTCCAAGGACTACATCCAACTGGTCGCCGATAAAGAGGGCATCACCAACGTACCGCCGGGCACTCGCCAGTCCACCTACAACGACGCCTACCTGAAGGCCGCGCCGTTCGCGCAGGTGACCCTGGAGATGATGAAACACGCCGACCCCGCGCACCCGTCGGCCAAACCGGTGCCGTACGTGGGTATCCAGTACGTGACCATTCCCGAGTTCCAGGCCATCGGCACCTCGGTGGGCAAACTGTTCTCGGCGGCGCTCACCGGCGGCATGTCGGTTGACCAGGCCTTGCTGGAAGCCCAGTCCACCACCGAGCGCGAGATGAAACGCGCCGGTTATCCCAAATAACTTTAAAGGGACATGTACCCCATGAAACGACTGGAAGGTAAAAGCGCGCTGATCACAGGGTCTGCGCGCGGAATTGGTCGGGCCTTTGCCCAGGCCTACATCAATGAAGGCGCGACGGTCGCCATTGCCGACATCAACCTGCAACGGGCCCAGGCCACGGTCGCTGAGTTGGGGCCGCAGGCCTACGCGGTGGCGATGGATGTCACCGACCAAACCTCCATCGATGACGCGATTGCCGCGGTGGTTGCCCACGCCGGCAAGCTGGATATCCTGATCAACAACGCCGCATTGTTCGACTTGGCACCCATCGTCGACATCACTCGCGACAGCTTTGATCGGCTGTTCTCGATCAACGTTGCCGGAACGCTCTTCACCCTACAGGCGGCGGCGCGGCAGATGATCCGCCAGGGCCATGGCGGCAAGATCATCAACATGGCCAGCCAGGCCGGGCGGCGTGGCGAGCCGTTGGTGGCGGTGTATTGCGCGACCAAGGCGGCGGTGATCAGCCTTACACAGTCGGCCGGGTTGAACCTGATCAAGCAGGGCATCAACGTCAATGCGATTGCCCCCGGTGTGGTGGATGGCGAACATTGGGATGGCGTGGATGCGTTGTTCGCCCGGTATGAAGGGCTGGCACCGGGCGAGAAGAAGAAGCGGGTAGGGGAGGAGGTGCCGTTTGGGCGAATGGGCACGGCGCAGGATTTGACGGGGATGGCGATTTTTCTCGCCTCCACCGATGCCGATTATGTGGTCGCCCAGACCTACAACGTCGATGGCGGCAACTGGATGAACTAACGGCCGTCCAGGCAAAGGAGATCCACTGTGGGAGCGGGCTTGCTCGCGAATGCGGTGGATCAGCCCACTGATCTGTAGCTGACACACCTCATTCGCGAGCAAGCCCGCTCCCACACTGGATTTTCATTGTTCTTGAGGTTTGGGCTAGTCAGCGAAACTGCGATCAAAGAAGTAGACGTCTCCAGGCTTCAAAACCTCCACCGTCGCCTGCGGCCGGCCTCCCTCGCCTTGCTTCTTGCGCCCGGTCTCACGCAAATACCCCGCCTCGGTCAGTTTCAACAGACGCTGGCGAATACTGGTCTTCAACACCGGCCGTGCCAGCACCCGGGAAAAAATCGCGGTGGCTTCCGGCGCACTGAATTCGTTACCCAGGAACATCAGCGGCAAGCTGCTGTACAGCGACTTGGACAACAGCCGCTCCTGCACCGCCGCGACGATCAGGTTGTGATCGAACGGCAGCTTGATGCTGCCATCGGCCACGGCCTCCAGCGTGAACCAGGCCTGGTGCTCAGCCAACTCCACCTCATCCGCCACGATCGCCAGGTAGTAAGTGGACGACGACCAGCAGCGCGGGTCGCGAAACGCGTCGCCCACCGTGCCCACCTGTTCGTGCCAGGCCAGCTTGAAGCCCACCTTGTCACTTGCGCGCAAGCGCTCCACCGCATCCTTGAGGCTCAGGTCTTGCACGCCACCATTGACCACCACGCCTGGCAGCGCCCAATGCCCAGCGAAGGGGTCGGCGTCGCGCTTATTCAGTAACAGCTTCAACTCACCGGAGACGCGGCAGTAAAACAGTACGCACAGGTCGACGGTGTGCAGGTAGGCGCTAAGTGGCATGTGGGGTCCTTATGAACAGTGGCGGAGCACAGTCTAACGGATCGAGCAGATATGTCATGTACTGCCACCAGCATAGATAACTAAATGTATCTTGCAATGAAAGTACATGACGTGTACTTTTGTTTCCAGGCCACAGGAGAACCGCCATGACCCTCGCGAAAACCGCCCTTGCTTCATTCGACGTCGACGCCCAAAAGAGCTTCACGCCTCTGTGCCCCAACGAGTTGCCGGTGGCCGGTGGCGACCAGATCGGCGCCGAGCTCAACTACATGGCCAGCCTCGCCGGCCACCGTATTGGCAGCAAGGACGCCCACACCCCGTACGCGCCCTGGGTGGTGTCGCAGCACAGCGAGATGCTGCAACCCACCGGCCTGGCCCACGCCGATGTCACCTGGGTCAGCCACTGCGTACCGGGCACCGAGGGCTTCACCCTGCTCGACGAGTTGCCCACTCCGTACGACTACGACTATTTCATCTGGAAAGGTGTCGAGCCCGACCTGCACCCTTACGGCGCGTGCTTCCACGACCTGCACGACAAGCTGTCGACGGGCGTCATCGAATACCTGAGGGCCCATGGTGTGGTTCGGGTGATCGTCGGCGGGCTGGCCCTGGACTACTGCGTCAAGACCACCGCTTTGCAATTGCTCAAGGCCGGTTTCGAGGTGGTACTGCACCTGCCGGCTTGCCGAGGTATCAGCGAGGAGGGCGGCATCCAGGCCGTCAACGATCTGCTCAAGGCGGGTGCCGTCATCAGCCGCACTCGTGAAGAACTGGCAGCACAGGCCACGCGTTAAGGAGACCTACCATGGAAAGTGCCTACGACTACGAGTCCCCGGTGATCCAGGGCTTGCTCGACACCGACTACTACACCTTCACCATGATGCAGGCCGTGTTGCACCAGTACCCTAACGTCGATGTGGAATACAACTTCATCGTGCGCTCCAGGGAAAAGCTCGGCCACTTGATCCCGCAACTGCGTGACGAACTGGAAAAGCTCGCGGGCCTGCACATGCGTGAGGGCGAGTTGCGCTTCCTGTTCAACCCGCGCTTTCGCGAATACCTCACGCCGGACTACGAGCGCTTCCTGGGCCTGTTCCGCTTCAACCTGCGTTATATCCACGTCAGCGAAATCGACGGCCAGCTGAACATTCGCGTCATCGGCCCAATGCTGCACTGCATCATGTTCGAACAACCGGTGTTGGCCCTGGTCAGCGAACTGCGCAACCGCGACAAATACCCGGACGTAACCCTGGAGGACGTCACCCGCAAGCTCTACCAGAAATTCGACTGGCTGGAGAAAAACCTCAGCCGTGACGAGTTGGCCGACCTGCGCGTGTCCGACTTCTCTACCCGCCGGCGCCTGTCGTTCAAGGCCCAGCGTGAAGTGGTCGACATCATGCGGCGCGACTTTCCCGGCCAGTTTGTCGGCACCAGCAACGCACACCTGGCTTATGAGTTCGACCTGCCGCTGATCGGCACCATGGCCCACCAATGGCTGATGGTGCACCAGCAACTAGGGCGCCTGCGCGAGAGCCAGAACGCCGCCCTGGAAAACTGGGTGCGTGAATACCGTGGTCGCCTCGGCATCGCCTTGACCGATTGCATCAGCACCGACTTTTTCCTCAAGGACTTTGACCTGTACTTCGCCAAGCTCTATGACGGCCTGCGCCAGGACTCCGGCGACCCGATTGCCTGGGCCGACAAGGTGCTGGCGCGCTACAAGCAGCTGGGCATCGATCCGATGACCAAGGACTTGATGTTCTCTGACGGCCTGAACTTCGAAAAATGCCTGCCGATCCTGCGTCACGTGCGGGGCAAGGCCAAGTTCGGGTTTGGTATGGGCACCAGCCTGGCGTGCGATGTGGAGGGAGTGGAACCGCTGAGCATCGTGATGAAACTGGTGCGGGTGCACGCTGAACCGGTGGTGAAGTTCTCCGACGACCCGATCAAGAATGTCTGCGAAGACGCCTCGTTTTTGCAGTACGCAGCCCAGGTGTTCAACGTCGGCAATGTGGAGGTGTGACATGCAACAACGTATCGCACGGGAACTCAATATCAATCGGCAACTGGTGCAAGGTGGTGAAGCCGAGGAGATTCAGCGGCGCATCGACTTTATCAAAGCCACATTGCGTGGTTCTGGCTGCAAGGCCCTGGTGCTGGGCATCAGTGGTGGTGTCGACTCCCTGACCGCCGGTCGCCTTTGCCAACTGGCAGTGGAGCAGATGCGCGATGAAGGTTACGCCGCGCGCTTTATCGCCATGCGCCTGCCCTATAAAACCCAGGCCGACGAAAGCGATGCCCAAGCTTCCCTGGACTTCATCACCCCCGACCAGGTCGACACCCTGAACATCGCCGCCAGTGTCGACGGCCTCATGGCCAGCCTCACTGCCAGCGAAGCCAGCGCCGCCCATGTCGACTTCATCAAGGGCAACGTCAAGGCACGCACGCGGATGATCGCCCAGTACGCCGTGGCCAACCTGCACCACGGCCTGGTGGTTGGCACTGATCACGGCGCCGAAGCGCTGATGGGATTCTTCACCAAATTCGGCGACGGCGCCTGCGACCTCACACCGCTGTCGGGACTGACCAAGACCCAGGTCCGCCTGCTGGCCACGGCCCTTGGTGCACCGGATAACCTGGTCCACAAACACCCCACCGCCGACCTTGAAGAATTGGTGCCGGGTAAGCTGGATGAGCATGCCTATGGTTGCACGTACGCAGAGATTGACGCGTACCTGATGGGCGAACCGGTGAGCGAGCGGGTGAGAGTGATTGTGGAGGACGCGTACGGCAAGACCGCGCACAAACGTGCGCTGCCGCTTGCGCCGCTCTGATCAGCGCTCGATAGAACGGCTCCACCGCGCATTCCACTCGGGCCGCGCCTGGTTGACCTGGTCCCAGTCAATCGAGATCGCGGTCTGCAGGTAACCCTGCATCGCTTCCACCCGCGCGCGGGTCTTGTCGGTGGTCGGCGTGGTCGGGTTCGAAGGGATCTGGTCACCTTCCTCCAGCGCCGGTGCCTGGGCCTCGGCGGTGAGCAGGTAGGCCGCGAGTTTCTGCGCCAGTTCCGGTTGGTCGTTGCGGGCGATCACGCATTCGGCCACGTTGAGCACCACTGCGCCTTCCTTGGGTTGCGCATATTCCATCGGGATACCCAGCAGTTTCTGGGTGGTGACCTGGGTCGGGGTCAGCGGGAAAATCGCCGCTTCGTCGGTTTGCACCATCTCGGAGATTTTCGCCGAGCTGGCGATGTATTCCAGCACATTGGGGCCGATGGTCTTTGGCCAG
This sequence comes from Pseudomonas cremoris, assembly GCF_014230465.1. Next base: position 115,273 of record NZ_JAAXCY010000015.1, on the reverse strand, counting down.
GCCTTGAAGCCGGGCTCGACGTTGGTCTCGTCGCCGCCCTGGATGCGGTTGAACATCAGGAAACCGTGCAGGCCGAAGGTGGACGAAGCCAGGGATTGGAACACCACTTTTTCCTTGAAACGCGGGTCGGCCAGGTCCATCCAGGAAGTGGGGGCGGCCCAGCCTTTTTCCTTGAACATCTTGGCGTTGTAACCCAGGCCGGTGACGCCGAGGGTGACGGCCACCGCCTGTTCCTTGATCTTCGCTTTGGCGGGAATCTGGTCCAGGGTCGGGCTTGGTGCGAGCGTGTCGCACAGGCCCATGGAAATTGCGCGGTACATGATGCCGTCGTCGAGGAACATCACGTGCATCTGCGGGTTGTCTTTGTTGGCCTGGACCTTGGCGAGAATGTCCGACGAGGTGCCGGGCACGATCACCACCTTGACGTTATTGGCCTTTTCGAACGCGGGCAGCACCTTGTCGGCGTACACCCGTTCCATGGTGCCGCCGTTCATGCCCAGGTACAGCGTGGGCGCTGCATGGGCGGTGGAGGCGAGCAGGGCGAGGGACAAGCAGGACAGCGCAATACGTGGGTTCATGGGTGTTTTTCCTCTCAGGCTTGGAAACGACGGATGGAAAACGCTTCGATGGGGTGACGGCTGGCTCCGGTGCAGACGATCTCTGCCAGGGCTTCACCGACGGCGGGACCAAGCTGGAACCCGGCGCCGGCAAAGCCGAAACCGTGGAGCAGGCCAGGTTGGGTGCTGCTGGGCCCGATCACCGGTTCATGATCGGGGAGGTAACCTTCGGTGCCGCTCCAGGTACGGATGGCCTGGGCACCTTTGAGGAACGGGTACAGTTCGCCGGCATTACGCAGGATCTCCAGGACGGCGGCTTGTCCCGGTCGCGCTTGCGCGGGGCCCAAGGCAAAACCACGACCACCGCCCAGGATGCAATTGCCCCGGGAAACCTGGCGCGCATAAATGCCGCCGCCTTCGACGCCGGTGCTCACGTTCATCACCACCGGCAGCGGCTCGGTCACCAGCATTGCCGGGTGCGCCGAGGTCATCGGTACCGCTTCGCCAAACTGCGCGGCGACGGTGCCGGCCCAGGCCCCGGCGCAATTCAGCAGCCACGGCGCTTGCAGGTGCAGGCCATTGGCGCAGTGCACCTGAAACTGGCGGCTGTCATGTTCGATGCAAGTCACTTCGGCCTGTTCGTACACGTCGGCACCGCAGCGCTGCGCGGCACGGGCGAAGGCGGGCGAGACCAGGCGTGGGTTGGCATGGCCGTCCTCTGGGCACAACGAGGCGCCCACGGCGATATCACCGACCCAGGGGAAACGCGCGCGCAACTCGGCGTAGTCCAGCAACTGCAAACCCAGGCCAAACCCCCGAGTCTGTTCGGCATAGGCCTGCAACGCGGCAAAATCGGCGTGGCTGCGCGCCAACTTCAAATGGCCTGAACGCACATATTCGCCATTGATGCCGATCAACCCCGGCAAGTCGGCCCACAGTTCATGCGCACGCTGCGACAGCGACAACTGGTGCAGAGGTCGCCCTTGGCGCCGTACACCGCCATAATTCACGCCGCTGGAATGGGAGCCGCAGAAGTCACGCTCCACCAGCGCCACGCGTTGGCCTTTTTGCGCGAGCATCAACGCCGCCGACGCGCCAACAATGCCGCCGCCGAGTACGATCACGTCGATCATGGCTGCACCTCCACGCCAAACGGCAGTGGCTTGATCGGTGCCTGGCCGCGCATACGTCCCACTTGTTCAATCGCTCGGCCACTGCGTTCGGCCACGATTTCCGCTGCCGCCAGCCCGCACATGCGCCCCTGGCAGCGGCCCATGCCGACACGGCAATGGGCCTTGACCCGATTGATCTCCCAATGGCCTTCATCCACCACCTTACGCACATCGCCGACGCTGACTTCTTCGCAACGGCACAGGATCAACTCATCTGGCGCTTGCGCCGCCCATTGTTCGGGGAAGGGGAACGCGGTTTCCAGGCCCTGGCGAAAACGTTGGATGCCTGCCAATTGCTGCTCCAGTACAGCGGGGCGGCGATGATCTATCGCGATACCGCAGTCCTCCAGCACCGCCAATGCTGCACGTTCACCGGCCATCTGTGCGGCATCGGCGCCCATGATCCCGGCACCGTCACCCGCCAGGTACACGCCTTCGACGCTGCTGCGTCCGGCGTTGTCCCGTTGCGGCAACCAGGCACGATTCAATGCGTTCCAGGTGAATTGGCAGCCGAGCAAGTCCGCCAGTTGGGTCTCGCTGCGCAGGGCGTGGGCGAAGGCCACGGCGTCACATTCAAGGGTGTGATCGCCCCAACGAATGCCGCTGACCCGTTGCTCACCGTCGATGTGCGTGAGCGTCGCGCCCTGATGCACAGGAATGCCATGGGCGGTCAGCCAGGCGCGGTAATACACGCCCTTGGCCAAGGTCGCCGGTTGTCCGAGCAGCGCCGGTAATGCACGGCACTGGGCGCTGAACGGCGCGCTGTCGAGCACTGCGACGACCTTGGCACCGGCCTTGGCATATTGATAAGCGACCAGGTAAAGCAACGGCCCGCTGCCACAAAACGCAACGCGTTCGCCAATGGCGCAGCCCTGGTATTTCAAGGCGATCTGCGCAGCGCCCAGGCTGTACACGCCGGGCAAGGTCCAGCCCGGCACCGGCAGGATGCGGTCGGTGGCGCCTGTGGCAACAATGATCTGTGCGTATTCGATGCTCGTGGCGTGGCTGTTGTTGAGCATGTCCAGGCGGCCCTCTTCGGCGTTCCACACCAAGGTTTCCGGGCGGTAGTCGATCAACGGTGCCAGCTCATCCACGGTGCGGTGTACGGCCTCGGCCTTGCTCGCCTCAAAGCCATAGAGTTGCCTTGCCGAGCGCTGGAAATTTGCCGGTTGGCGGCGATAGATCTGCCCGCCGCCGCGCAGGCTCTCATCCACCAGGCAGGGTTTGATGCCGTGGTCGAGCAGGGTGCGCGCCGCGCTGATCCCCGCTGGGCCTGCGCCCACAATCACCACCGGCTTCATGGCTGACGCCCCAGGTCGCGGCTGATCGCCTGGCCTTCCTCCAGCAGCGTCGAGCACGCGCGCACGCGCCGCCCATCTTCAAGCCGCACCCAGCAATCCTGGCACGCGCCCATCAGGCAGAAACCGGCACGCCGTTCGGCGCTGAAGTCACTGCCACGCAGGTGCTCGGCGCAGGTCAGCACGGCGGTCAGCAAGGTATCGCCCAGCAAGCCGCTGGCCGGTTGGCCGTCGAGGGTAAAGGCCACGGCAGGGCGCTGGGTCTCGGCCAGGCGTTTGAACAAGGCCATCAATGTTTCCCCACCAATACGCGGTCAAGACCGTAGACCCGGTCCAGCAGAATCATGGTGGCGGCGGTCAGCGCGATCACCAACGCAGAAACGGCCGCCATCATCGGGTCGATGGATTCGGTGGCGTACACGTACATGCGCACCGGCAGGGTTTGCGTGGCGGGTGAGCTGACGAAGATCGACAGCGTCACCTCGTCGAAACTGTTGATGAACGCCAGCAACCAACCGCCAGCCACGCCGGGCAGGATCATCGGCAGGGTGATCTGGCGAAACAGCGTAAAGCGGCTGGCACCTAGTGATTCCGCGGCCTGTTCGGCACTGCGGTCAATGCCGATGGCCGCTGCCAGCACCAGGCGCAGCACGTACGGGGTGATGATCACCACGTGCGCCAGCATCAACCAGGTAAAGCTGCCGTTAACGCCCATCAGTGCGAATAAACGCAGCATCGCCACCCCCAGCACCAGGTGCGGGATGATGATCGGTGACAGGAACAACGCGCTGAAGAAGTTGCGCCCCGGAAACTGATAGCGACTGATCGCCAATGCCGCCGGCACCGCGATCAACGTCGCCAGGCTCGCGGCGGTGAACGCCAGGATCACGCTGTTATAGAACGCCTGGATAAAGTCAGCGCGCTCGAACACCGCGCGAAACCAACGCAGCGAGAAGCCCGACGTGGGCAGGCTCAGGGTGTTTTCCGGGGTGAACGCCACCAGGCACACCACCACCAGCGGGGCCATCATGAACAGCACCACCAAACCGTGGAAACCGAGGGCCAAAGGACCGTTTCTGGACATGCGCTTAAACCCCCAGGGACTTTTTGTAGCGGCCTTCGACCATGCGGTTCCAGCTCAGCATGATCAGCAGGTTGACCAACAGCAGCACCACCGCGATGGTCGCGCCCATGGGCCAGTTGAGTTCCGACAGGTACTGGTCGTACACCACGGTGGCGACCATTTTCAGGCGTCGCCCGCCCAGCAGGCCGGGGATGGCGAAGGAGCTGGCCGCCAGGCCGAACACGATCAGGGTGCCGGACAGCACTCCAGGCATGACTTGCGGCAAGACGATTTTGCGCATCACCGTGGCCTGGCTTGCACCGAGTGACAACGCCGCCTGCTCAGCCGACGGGTCGAGCTTTTGCAGGGAAGTCCATACCGGAATGATCATGAACGGCAGCATCACGTGCACCAGCGCGATGATCACCGCGAACGGCGTATACAGCAGTTTCACCGGGCGCCCGCCGAGGAACTGGATGGTTTGGTTCACCAGCCCATCGGCCCCCAACAGCAGGCTCCAGCCGAAGGCACGCACCACCACCGAGATCAGCAGTGGCGTGAGGATCAGGATCAGGAAAATCGAGCGCCACGGCGTGCCCATGCGGCTGAGGATGTACGCCTCGGGCACCCCGATCACCACGCACAGCAGGGTGACCAGGGCGCTGATCCAGAAGGTGCGCCAGAAAATCCCGTAGAAGTACGAATCGCTCAGCAGCGACCAATAATGAGCAAAGGTCCACTCATCGGCCTTCACCCCTAGCTGGTAGTCGAACACGTTGAACGACAGCACCAATGTCAGCCCCAGGGGCACAATCAGCAGCCCGATAAACAGCACCAGGGCCGGCAACGACAGCAGATACCCTCGACTCATGGGTGCACCTCATCCGCTGCCAATACCCGCAGCAGGCTCGCGTGCCAATCCAGGCCCACTGCCGTGCCGCAACGCAGCGGTGCATTGCCGTCGTTGCTGCGCACCACGGTGACTTCGCCCAAGGCGGTGTCGACGTGGTACAGCCATTGGCTGCCGAAGAAATAGCGGTTGATCACCTGGCCTTGCAGGCGGCCCGTACCTGCGTCCACCAACTGGATTTTTTCCGGGCGCAGGCTCAGGGTCAGTTCGCCGTCGCCACCTGCGTGGCGCACTTGCGGGATGCGCAGTTCGTCGTAGTCCCCGGGCAGCAGGTTGGCCTTGCCGACGAAGTCCGAGATAAAACGAGTGCGCGGGTGTTCGTACAGCTTGTACGGCGCGTCGATCTGGGTGACGCGCCCGGCTTGCATCACCACTACGCGGTCGCTGATGGACAGCGCCTCCGCCTGGTCGTGGGTGACCATCAAGGTGGTGATGCCGACGGCGCACTGAATGCGGCGAATCTCGAATTGCATCTCTTCGCGCAGGTTGGCGTCGAGGTTGGACAGCGGTTCATCCAGCAGCAACACCGGCGGCTCGATCACCAAGGCGCGTGCCAAGGCGACGCGTTGGCGTTGGCCGCCAGAGAGTTCGCGTGGGTAGCGGTCGGCGTGTTGGGCCAGGCGCACCAGCTCCAGCACGGTCTTGACCTTGCTGGCGATCTCGGTGGCCGGCACCTTGCGCATCTTCAAGCCGAAGGCGACGTTGTCGCGCACGGTCATGTGGGGGAACAGCGCGTAGCTTTGGAACACCACGCCCAGGCCACGGCTGGCGGGCTTGGCGTGGGTGATGTCGCGGCCGTCCAGCAGGATCTGGCCGCCGCTGACATCAACGAAGCCGGCGATCATTTGCAGGGTGGTGGTCTTGCCGCAGCCCGAGGGGCCGAGCAGGGACACGAACTCGCCTTTTTCCACCGCAAGGTCGGTGGCAACCACCGCGTCGACGGCGCCGTAGCGTTTGCTCAAGGCGTTGAGTTGGAGAAATGCCATGGGTGCGTTCCACCTTTTTTAAGTCGCGTCGAAACGCGCTTTGTTGTTTTGGGCAGATGCGAAAAGGGTGTTGCGGGTGCGTTGGCGCTCGATCTCAAAGTCGGCTGCCGTTGTTGTTCATTTCGCCCCTGTGGACGCAGATTAGGACGAAGACTAGGATGGGCGGAAGATGGAATTTCACTGATCGGACTATTATTTTCAGTTTTATTCACTCACCGGAATTTACCAAGGTAACGGGTGCTATGGATTCCACTGATCGAAATAGCGGCGGCAAAGAAGTCGGTGCTGGCGGGGTGTCACGTTTGTTTGCGCTCTTGCGCACCTTGGGCGAGGTGCCCGAAGGCGGCGAGCGCGTGACTCAGTTGGCGCAACAGGTGGGCCTGTCCCAGCCGACCACCCACCGCCTGCTGCGCAGCCTGATGGACGAAGGCATGGTGGAACAGGACGCGCGCAGCAAACGCTATCGCCTGAGCCTGGAGTTCTTCGCGCTGGCGGCGAACGCAGGCAAGACCGGCAACCTGCGCGACCTGGTTCGGCCGAGCATGTTGCGCCTGAGTGCTTCGTTGGGCGATTCGTTGTTCCTGCTGGCGCGCTCCGGCTTTGACGCGATCTGCCTGGACCGCAGCGAAGGCCCGTACCCGATCCGCACCTTCACCGGCGATATTGGCGGGCGCGTCGCGTTGGGCGTGGGGCAGGGCAGCTTGGCGATCCTGGCGTTCCTGCCGGAGGAAGAGCGCGAAACGGTGATCCGCTACAACCTGCCACGGCTCAAGGACTTTCACCTGTATGACGAGGTGCTGTTGCGCTCGGAGGTGGAGAACGTGCGCAACCTGGGTTACGCCGCGCGCAATACCGGGGTGCTGGAAGGCATGGCCGGGTTGGCGGTGCCGATCCTCAATCGCGATGGGCACGCGGTGGCGGCGTTGAGTGTGGCGACCATCAGTGATCGGCTGGGGCCGAGCCGGTTGCCGATGGTGGTGGAGTTGTTGAAGCGCGAAGCGGCGGCGATCGGGCCGAGGATCAATCCGTTTGATCCGACGTTGCGCAGGCCCTCCCAAGCCTTCGGCGGGTAACCGATTTTCATAACACTGCAGATCAAATGTGGGAGCGGGCTTGCTCGCGAAGGCGGTGGTTCAGTTAGAAGGTCTTTGACTGACACTACGCCTTCGCGAGCAAGCCCGCTCCCACACAAGCCCGCTCCCACAAGAAGAACTTCACCAACATTCAGAGTGCGGCTAACGCAACTGATGTTGCCGCCGTGCGTGTTTCCACGCCGAGCTTCACATACACATGCTCCAAATGCTTGTTCACGGTCCGCGGACTCAACCCCAAAATATCGCCAATATCCCGATTGGTCTTACCGCACGCCACCCACCGCAGCACCTCCACCTCGCGCTCCGTCAGCGCAAACCGCGCCGACAACAACCGATGCGCCGGCTCATCCTCCAGCGTCAACACACTCGGCTGCCGGGCCTCCCGCGCCGACAGCAAAATGCGCGAGGTACGCAAATGCGCCGCCACCCGCGCCAGCACTTCGTCGGTCTGGATCGGCTTGGTCACATAGTCACTGCCGCCCACTTCGAAGCCTTGCACCACATGCTTGGTGTCCGTCAGGCCGGTCATGAACACCACCGGAATATCCGCGCTGGCCGGTTGTGCCTTGAGCCGGCGGCAGGTTTCGAAGCCGTCCAGGCCGGGCATCATTGCGTCCAGCAGGATCAGGTCCGGGCGCCGGCGTTGCACGCGGTTCAGCGCGCTGAGGCCGTCGAGGGCCACTAGCACCATGTAGCCGGCGTCGTCGAGTGCATCCGAGAGCATGGCCAGGTTGTCCGGCGTGTCGTCGACGATCAGCACGACGCCAGGTTCAGTGCTGTGGGTGAGCGCATTCATGTTCGGCCTCCTTGAGGGTTCGGTTGAGTTCATCCAGGCGAAAGCCCTTGAGCAGCCCGCGCACCTTGCTGATGAACGGCTCGGTGTCTGGGCGCTGCGCAAGGATGCTGTCGAGTTTGGCGTGCAGGCCGCGCACATAACCGATGGCGCTGAGTTCGGCGAGTTCGGCCAGGTCTTCGGGGCTGGGCAATACGCTGGGCGGTGGCGGCGGCACGCGGCTTTGGGTGCGCCGCAACCACTGCAAGCCCAGGTGCTGTTGCACGCGCCCTAGCAGTTCCGGGGTGCGCACCGGCTTGGCCAGGTAGTCGTTGCAGGCCGCGGCAATGCTGCGCTCGCGGTCGTCGGTAAAAGCGTTGGCGGAGATCACGATGATCGGCGCGGTGGACAGCGCATTACGGCGGATCAGACGGCTGGTTTCATAGCCGTCCAGCGTCGGCATCGACAGGTCCATCAGGATCAGGTCCGGTGCCAGCAGCGCCACCTGGCGAATCGCGTCCTGGCCGTTGCTCGCCTGGATCACCTCGAAACCCAGGGGCGTGAGCATGCCGGCGAGTACCTTGCGATGGTCCACGTGGTCGTCTACCACCAGGATGCGCCGGCGTTCGCCCTGGTAGCCGATGATGTCGTGCTCCACATGCACCACCGCTTGCGGTGCGCGCACTTGCGACAGGAACAACCGCACCTGGAAGCAGGTGCCCTTGTCCAGTTCGCTGGTCACCCGCAACTCGCCGCCCATCAAGGCGGTGAGCATGCGCGTGATGGTCAGGCCCAGGCCTACGCCGTTGTCCTGGCGCATCAGGTCGCCGCGTTCGAACGGCTGGAAAATCCGCTCCAGTTGCCCTGGGTCGATACCAATGCCGGTGTCGATGATTTCAAAGTTGGCGGTCTCGCGCATGTAGCTGACCCGCAGGCGCACCTCACCGCTGTCGGTGAAGTTCACCGCGTTGCCCAACAGGTTGATCAGGATCTGCCGCACGCGCTTCTCATCGCCGCGCACCACCGCCGGGATCTTGCCCACGCAGTCCAGGCGAAAGCGCAAACCCTTGTCCTGGGCCTGGGGCGTGAACATCTGCTCCAGGTCGTGGAGCAGTTCCGGGAAGGGGATTTCGGTGAGTTCCAGGCGCAACTTGCCGGCCTCGATCTTGGCCACATCCAACAGCCCATCGATCAGCGACACCAAGTGCGAGCCGCTGCGCAATATCGTCGCCAGGGCGTCTTGATGCTGCTCGGGCATGGCGCTGTCACGCTGCAGAATCTGGGTGAACCCAAGGATGCTATTGAGCGGCGTGCGCAGCTCGTGGGACAGCCCGGTGACGTAGCGGCTTTTTGCGGCGTTCGCGGCTTCCGAGGCTTCCTTGGCCTGTTGCAGCGCCTGGTCGGTCAGGCTGTGGGCGTCGATCTCCTGCATCAACAGCAGGGTTTGGCGGTCGGATTCTTCCTGGGCCACACCACGGCTTTCGCGGGTCAGCACCACCCACCAGGCGAGCACGGCGGCCAATACAGATAAGGTCAGGAACGCCTTGAAGAACGCCTGGTACAAGGTCTCCGAGTGGGGTAACCCCTGCGCCGCCTGCACGTAGATCAACGCCAAGGCACCGGCGAGCATCAGCACCAGCGCCAGCAGCAACCCGAGGTAGTGCGCCAACCGCGTGTGCAGGCGCGGCATCATCGTATTGGGCAGCAACCAGCGCAGTACGCCCTCAAACTGGCTCACCAGCCGTCCGTGGGGTTTGCAGCGGTCACCGCAGCGCGCATCCAGCGAGCAACACAACGAGCAGATCGGCGTGCAGTAGGCCGGGCAGAACGCCATGTCCGCTGTTTCAAACGGGTTGCTGCACAGCCCGCACACCGCGTGGGTGGCGGGTGCCACCGGGTGAATCAACTGCGCATCACTGGTGCGGGCAATGTAGTACTTGCCCTTGGTCAGCCAGGCCAGCAACGGCGCCATAATCAGGGCCGTCCCCAGCGCGACAAAGGGTGGTGCCGCCTGGGCCAGCGCGCCGAATAGGCCAAAATGGGCGAGGATCGACAGCAACGAGGCGATCAGCATCGAGCCGACGCCTACCGGGTTGATGTCGTAGAGGTGCGCGCGTTTGAACTCGATGTGCTTGGGCGACAGGCCCAATGGCTTGTTGATCACCAAGTCGGCGACCAGCGTGCCGATCCAGGCAATCGCGATATTGGCGTACAGGCCCAGCACCTGGTCGATCACATCGAACACGCCCAGCTCCATCAGCATCAACGCGATGGCCACGTTGAACACCAGCCACACCACGCGGCCGGGGTGGCTGTGGGTCACGCGGGCAAAGAAGTTCGACCAGGCCAGGGAGCCGGCGTAGGCGTTGGTGAGGTTGATCTTCATTTGCGAGATGAACACGAACAGCACCATGGCGCCGAGGGCCCATTCCGGCGAGCTGAACACGTAGCGGAACGCCACCAGGTACATCTGCGTCGGCTCGGCGGCGCGCTCCATGGGGATTTCATGTTGCAGGGCGAGAAACGCCAGGAACGCACCGGCGAACATCTTCAACGCGCCAGGGATGATCCAGCCGGGGCCGGCGCAGAGCAGGGCGGCCCACCAGCGTTTGCGGTTGGCGGCGGTTTTTTCCGGCAGAAAGCGCAGGTAGTCGACCTGCTCGCCGATCTGCGTCACCAACGACAGCGCCACGGTGCAAGCGGCGCAGAACGCCAGCAGGTTGAACCCGCCGCCATCGCCGCTGCGCCCGACGAAGCTGGTCCAGTCGCTGAAGGCGTCGGGGTTTTTCCACCACACAAAGCCGTAGGGCAACACCAATAGCAGCAGCCAGAGGGGTTGCGTCCACAGTTGCAGGCGGCTGATCAGGGTCACGCCGTAGGCCACCAGCGGAATCACCAGCAGCGAACAGATCACATAGGCGAAGGCCAGCGGGATATGGAAATACAACTCCAGGGCCAGGGCCATGATCGCCGCTTCCAGGGCAAAGAACAGGAACGTGAAGCTGGCGTAGATCAGCGAGGTAATGGTGGAACCGATATAGCCGAAACCGGCGCCACGGGTGAGCAAATCCATGTCCACACCGTAGCGCGCCGCGTAATAGCTGATGGGCAGGCCGGTGAGAAAGATCACCAGGCTGATGGCGAGGATGGCCCAAAAGGTGTTGGTGAAGCCGTAGCTCAATGCCAATACGCCGCCGATGGCCTCCAACGCCAGGAACGACACCGCGCCCAGCGCCGTATTGGCAATGCGCAGCTCCGACCATTTGCGAAAGGACTTGGGGGTGTAGCGCAGGGCGTAGTCTTCCATGGTCTCGTCAGCGACCCAGGTGTTGTAGTCGCGGCGGATCTTGACGATGCGCTGGGTGCCGGAAGGAGGGTGCACGGTGGGAGGCTCCGGGAGGTGGGCGAGATTGGGTGAGCAAGTTCCATGCCCTTGCAAGCACTGAGATCTAAATGTGGGAGCGGGCTTGCTCCCACAGGGGATCTCCAGTGCCTGGGAGCTCGCGATCCTGCTCGAAAATGGTGCGTAGCGGCATACGTCAAATGACGTACGCCGTTACGTCAGGCTGCGTATACCCGCGCTGGCCCCATGCCGCCATGCTGGACCCCTCATTGCAGAGGAGTCGCCCCATGGCACAAAGATTGATCCGCTCCAAACCGCTGTTGGCCTTGTCGTTACTGGCCGCCGCTCTGTTCAGCCAGGGCGTGCTGGCCGATAACGAAGGCCTGGCCGTGACCCCCACCGAAGTCACCGTCGGCCAATTGCACTCGGCCACCGGCACCATGGCGATTTCCGAGACGGGTTCGATCCAGGCCGAGCGCCTGGCCATCGAACAGATCAACGCCTCGGGCGGGATCCTGGGACGACAGATCAAGGTGATCCAGGAAGACGGCGCTTCCGACTGGCCGACCTTCGCCGAAAAAGCCAAAAAACTGCTGGTCAACGACAAGGTCGCCGCCGTGTTCGGCTGCTGGACCTCGGCTTCGCGCAAAGCCGTACTGCCGATCTTCGAAAAAGAGAATGGCCTGCTCTACTACCCGACCTTCTATGAAGGCCTGGAACAGTCGAAAAACGTGATCTACACCGGTCAGGAAGCGACCCAGCAGATCCTCGCCAGCCTCGATTGGATCGCCAAGACCAAAGGCGCCAAGACCTTCTACCTGGTGGGCTCGGACTACATCTGGCCGCGTACCTCGATGAAGATCGCGCGCAAGCACATTGAAAACGTGCTGCACGGCACTGTGGTCGGTGAAGACTACTACCCGCTGGGCAACACGCAGTTCGGCTCGCTGATCAACAAGGTCAAGCTGAAAAAGCCTGACGTGGTGTTCGCAGCCGTGGTGGGCGGCTCCAACGTGGCCTTCTACAAGCAGCTCAACGCAGCCGGTGTGAACTCGGCCAAGCAGACCCTGCTGACCCTGTCGGTGACCGAAGACGAACTGCTCGGTATCGGCGGCGAGAACATGGCCGGTTTCTATGCCTCGATGAAGTACTTCCAGAGCCTGGACAACCCGAACAACAAAGCCTTCGTCGAAGCCTTCAAGGCCAAATACGGTAAAGACGCGGTGATCGGCGACGTGACCCAGGCCGCCTACCTCGGCCCATGGTTGTGGAAAGCGGCGGTGGAAAAGGCCGGCAGTTTCGACGTGGATAAAGTGGTGGCTGCCTCCCCAGGGATCGAGCTGAAAACCGCGCCGGAAGGCTACGTGAAGATCCACGAGAACCACCACCTGTGGAGCAAGGCGCGCATTGGTGAAGTGCAGCCGAACGGGCAGTTCAAGGTGATCTACGAGTCGGATCTGATCGAGCCGAATCCGTTTCCTAAAGGCTACCAATAAGTAACTGGCATACCAGGGTCCAAATGTGGGAGCGGCGGTGCGACGATTCGACTTGCTCGCACCGCCGCTCCCACATAGAGCAAAAAGCAGTCTGCACTTCATCTCTCTGTCGGAGACCATCATCATGGAATGGCTATCGGAATTTGGAGCCATCGCGGCAATGCAGGGGTTCAACGGTTTGTCCGTGTTCTGCGTGCTGTTGCTGATGGCATTGGGGCTGGCGATCATCTTTGGCCAGATGGGCGTGATCAACATGGCCCACGGCGAGTTTCTGACCATCGGCGCCTACACCACCTACGTGTGTTCCAGCCTCACCGCGCACTTTGCGCCAAGCTTCCAACCCTATTACTTCTTCTTCGCCATCGCCCTGTCATTCCTGGTGGCCGGTGCCATTGGCTGGCTGGTGGAATGGGCGATGATCAGCCGCTTGTACAAGCGCCCGCTGGACACCTTGCTCGCCACCTGGGGCCTGTCACTGGTGATGCAGCAAACCTTCCGCTCGGTATTCGGCGCCCGCGAAGTCAGTGCCGAACCGCCGGCGTGGCTGATGGGGTCGGTGAATTTCACCGACGCCATCGAGATCCCGCGCAACGGCCTGTTCATGATGGGCCTGACCCTGCTGCTGACCGGTGCGATCTTTATCATGCTGTACCGCTCACGCTGGGGCCTGCAGGTGCGCGCCACCGTGCAGAACCGCTTGATGAGCCGCGCCGTGGGCATCAATACGCGCAAGGTCGACCGCATGACCTTCGCCCTCGGTTGCGGCGTGGCCGGAGTGGCGGGCGCTGCGTTCACCACCATCGGCTCCACTGGGCCGACGGCGGGTTCGCAGTACATCGTCGACACGTTCCTGGTGGTGGTGTTCGGCGGCGCGCAAAGCCTGTTCGGCACCATCGCCTCGGCGTTCGTGATTGCCCAGACCCAATCGCTGTCGGAGTTTTTCCTCAGTGGCTCGATGGCCAAGGTGCTCACCTTGTCCTCGGTGATTCTGATCCTGATGCTGCGCCCGCAAGGGTTGTTCTCCATCAAAGTGCGCAAGTAGAGGCGACCGGATGAAGGCTTTAGACAAGTTGCTGGGCGGCCAGCAAAACCTGATCGGCATCGTGTTGTTGGCGCTGTTGATCCTGGTGGTATTCCCCCTCACGCTGGACGCGTTCCGCCTGAACATGGTGGGCAAATACCTGACCTATGCGTTCGTCGCGGTGGGCCTGGTGTTGTGCTGGGGTTACGGTGGCATTCTCAGCCTGGGGCAGGGGGTGTTCTTTGGTGTTGGCGGCTATTGCATGGCGATGTTCCTCAAGCTCGAAGCCTCGGACCCGGAGAGCACCAAGATCCAATCCACACCGGGCATTCCGGATTTCATGGACTGGAACCAGATCACCGAACTGCCGTGGTTGTGGCAGCCGTTCCACAGTTTCAGCTTTACCGTTTTCGCCGTGATCGCCGTGCCGGTACTGCTGGCGTTCATCATCGGCATGGCGTTGTTCAAGCGGCGGGTGGGTGATGTGTATTTCTCCATCGTCACCCAGGCGATTGCACTGATCCTCACCGTACTGATCGTCGGCCAGCAGGGCCTGACTGGCGGCGTCAACGGTATTACCGACCTCAAGACCCTGTTGGGCTGGGACCTGCGTACCGACAGCGCGAAGATGATCCTGTACTTCATTAACGCGGGCTTGCTGTTTGGCTGCATCTTTATCGGGCGCTTTATCCTCGCGTCCAAGCTGGGTCGGCTGCTGATGGCGATGCGCGACAAGGAAGAGCGCGTGCGTTTTTCCGGGTATGACGTGGCCAGCTTCAAGATCTTCGTGTTCTGCGTGGCCGCCGCGTTCTCGGCGATTGGCGGGGCGATGTTTGCCTTGCAGGTGGGCTTTATGTCGCCCTCGTTCGTCGGCATCGTGCCGTCTATCGAAATGGTGATCTTTGCTGCGGTGGGCGGGCGCATGTCGCTGCTCGGCGCGGTGTACGGCGCGTTGCTGGTGAACTACGGCAAGACCTATTTTTCCGAATCCTTCCCCGAGCTGTGGCTGTACCTGATGGGCGGGTTGTTTATTGCGGTGGTGATGTATTTCCCCAATGGCCTGGCCGGTTTGTGGGAGAGCCATGGGCGCCAGGCGTTGGCAAAACTGTTACGGCGCAAACCGGTGGTGAGAGCCCCAGTTAAAGCCGAGGCCAAGGCCAACACCAAGATCCTGGAGACCCAGCCATGACCGCCGTCGGCTTTGAAATGAAAAAACCGGTGCTGGCCATCGAAGGCCTCACCGTGTCGTTCGACGGCTTCAAGGCGGTCGACAACCTCAACCTGTATATCGACCGCAATGAAGTGCGCGTGGTGATCGGTCCCAATGGCGCCGGCAAGACCACCGTGCTCGACCTGATCTGCGGCAAGACCCGCGCCACCAGCGGCAGTATTCAGTTCGACGGCCAGGAACTGACCAAGATGCGCGAGTACAACATCGTGCGCGCGGGCGTGGGGCGCAAGTTCCAGAACCCGTCGATCTACGAAAACCTCACCGTGTTCGAAAACCTTGAGATGTCTTATCCCTCCGGTCGCAAGGTGTGGGGCGCGCTGTTCTTCAAGCGCAATGCCCAAGTGATTGCGCGGGTGGAGGAGGTTGCACGGGAAATCTTCCTCGGCGACCTGCTGCAACAGCAGGCGGACCTGTTGTCCCACGGGCAAAAGCAGTGGCTGGAAATCGGCATGTTGCTGATGCAAGACCCGGAGTTATTGATGCTCGATGAACCGGTGGCGGGCATGAGCGTCAACGAGCGCGCGCAAACCGCCGAATTGCTCAACCGCATCAGCCAGGGCCGTTCGGTGCTGGTGATCGAGCACGACATGGAGTTCGTCAAAAGCATCGCCCACAAAGTCACGGTGCTGCACCAGGGCAAAGTGCTGGCCGAGGGCAGCATGGAGTCGGTGCAAAGCAACCCTAAAGTCATCGAAGTGTATTTGGGCCACTGAGGAAGCAGGCATGTTCAAGATCGACCAGTTGTCCTGCGGCTACGGGCAGAGCCAGATCCTCCACGACCTGGACCTGAACGTGGCCAAGCGTGAGATTGTCGCGGTGATGGGCCGCAATGGCATGGGCAAGACCACCTTGTTCAAGAGCTTGATGGGCATCCTGCCGCAGTGGAAAGGCCAGGTGAGTGTGGACGGGCACAATGTGTCAGCGCTGGAAACCCATGAACGCGTGGAGCGTGGCATCTCCTATGTGCCCCAGGGCCGCATGATTTTCCCGAGCATGACGGTGCTGGAAAATATCCAGACCGGCCTGCCGGCCTCGGCGCGCGGCAAGGTGCCGGAAGACTTGTATGCGTTGTTCCCGGTGCTCTACGACATGCAATCGCGCAAGGGCGGCAACCTGTCCGGCGGCCAGCAACAGCAGCTGGCGATTGCCCGGGCATTGGCGACCAACCCCAAGGTGCTGCTGCTGGATGAGCCCACTGAGGGCATCCAGCCGTCGATCATCAAGGACATCGCCCGCACGCTCAAAGAGATCCGCAACTTGAGGGACTTGACCATCGTGGTGTCGGAGCAGGTGCTGTCCTTTACCCTGGAAATTGCTGACCGTTTCCTGGTGATCGAGAAGGGCCGCTTCGTGATTGAAGAGACCCGTGATCGGGTGGATGAGGCGATCATAAGCCGATACCTCTCCGTCTAAGCAGCGCCGTCCAACAAGGTGGGAGCGGGCTTGCTCGCGAATGCAGTCTGTCAATTGATGAATGCATCGACTGACACGCCGCTTTCGCGAGCAAGCCCGCTCCCACTTTTTTATCGCGTTCCAACCGGATTTTTATACGTCATCCAACGTATTTCCCGTTTTTGCACGCTCCACGAGACTGGTTCCAACGCACCAAGCCATCCGTCCAGGAGCCTGTCCATGACCGAAACGCTGATCAAAGTCGACCTTAACCAGCCTGTCACTGAAAACGAACAAATCCACAACCGCTGGCATCCGGATATTCCGATGGCCTGCTGGGTCAAGCCGGGTGATGACTTCATCCTGGAGACCTACGACTGGACTGCCGGCGCGATCAAGAACAACGACGACGCCAGCGATGTGCGTGATGTGGACTTGTCCACCGTGCACTACCTCTCGGGCCCAGTCGGTGTGCACGGCGCCGAGCCGGGTGATTTGCTGGTGGTGGACCTGTTGGACATTGGTGCCAAGGCCGATTCCCAATGGGGCTTCAACGGTTTCTTCTCACGCCAGAACGGCGGCGGCTTCCTGACCGATCACTTCCCCAGCGCGCAAAAAGCCATCTGGGATTTCAAGGGCATGTTCACCAGCTCCCGGCACATTCCGGGCGTGAACTTCGCCGGTCTGATCCACCCCGGCCTGATCGGCTGCCTGCCTGACCCGGTGATGCTCGCCGACTGGAACCGTCGCGAACAGGAACTGATCGACACCAACCCGACCCGCGTTCCACCGCTGGCCAACGCACCGCTTGCCGCAACGGCGCACATGGGCAAGATGCAGGGCCAGGCCCGTGACGATGCCGCTGCAACCGGCGCGCGCACCGTGCCACCGCGCGAGCATGGCGGTAACTGCGATATCAAGGATTTGTCCCGAGGCTCGAAGATCTTCTTCCCGGTCTACGTCAACGGCGCCGGTTTGTCGGTGGGGGATTTGCACTTCAGCCAGGGCGACGGCGAAATCACCTTTTGCGGCGCTATCGAAATGGCCGGCTGGGTGCACATGAAAGTCGAATTGATCAAGGGCGGCATGGCCAAGTACGGCATTAAGAACCCAGTGTTCAAGCCCAGCCCGATCACACCGAACTACAAGAATTACCTGATCTTCGAAGGCATCTCGGTGGACGAGCAGGGCCAGCAGCATTACCTGGACGTCAACGTCGCCTACCGCCAGGCGTGCCTGAATGCGATCAACTACCTGACCAAATTCGGCTACTCGCCAGCCCAGGGCTATGCACTGCTCGGTTCGGCACCGGTGCAGGGGCATATCAGCGGCGTGGTGGATATTCCGAATGCTTGCGCGACCTTGTGGTTGCCCACCGAAATCTTCGAATTCGACATCAACCCGAATGCCAACGGCCCGACCAAGTTCCTCGACGGCAGCATCGACCTGCCTATCGCACCGGACCTGTAGCCATGCCGACCTACGAATACGCCTGCGCGGCGTGCGGCACCTTTACGATGTTGCGGCCCATCGCCCAGCGCAACGAACCCAGCCAGTGCCCGTACTGCGAAGGGCCGGGCGGGCACCTGCTGGTGTCCGCCCCGGCGCTGCAGACCTTGTCGGCCAACCAACGCAAGGCCATCGCCGGCAATGAACGCAGCGCCCATGCTCCGCAAACGGTTGGCGAATACCAAGAGAGTCGCAAACACCCGGCCGGTTGCAGCTGCTGTGGCACCAGCAAAAAAGTCGTTCCAAGCAAGGCAAACCCCTTGGGCCTCAAGACCAAGACCGGGCCACGGCCGTGGATGATCAGTCACTAGAACAGGAGCGTTGCAATGCGCCATGGCGACATTTCCAGCAGCCCGGACACCGTCGGTGTAGCGGTGGTGAACTACAAGATGCCGCGCCTGCACAGCAAGGCCGAGGTGATCGAGAACGCTAAGAAAATTGCCGAGATTATTCTCGGCATGAAACAGGGCTTGCCCGGTATGGACCTGGTGGTGTTCCCCGAGTACAGCACCATGGGGATCATGTATGACCACGATGAAATGATGGCGACTGCCGCGAGCATTCCTGGTGAAGAAACCGCGATCTTCTCGGTAGCTTGTCGCCAGGCGAATACCTGGGGCGTGTTTTCCTTGACGGGCGAGCGCCACGAAGAACATCCGCACAAGGCACCGTACAACACGTTGGTACTGATCAATAACCTCGGCGAAATCGTCCAGCGGTATCGCAAGTGCATCCCCTGGTGCCCCATCGAAGGTTGGTATCCGGGTGACCGCACCTATGTGTGCGAGGGGCCCAAGGGCATGAAGATCAGCCTGATCATCTGTGACGACGGCAACTACCCGGAGATCTGGCGCGACTGTGCGATGAAGGGCGCCGAACTGATCGTGCGTTGCCAGGGCTATATGTACCCGGCCAAAGAGCAGCAGGTGCAGATGTCCAAGAGCATGGCCTGGGCGAACAACTGCTACGTGGCCGTGGCGAACGCGGCGGGGTTCGACGGGGTGTATTCGTACTTCGGCCACTCAGCGATCATCGGTTTTGATGGGCGTACCTTGGGCGAGTGCGGCGAGGAGGAAATGGGCATCCAGTACGCGCAGTTGTCGGTGTCGCAGATCCGCGACGCACGGGCCAATGACCAGTCGCAGAACCACCTGTTCAAGCTGCTGCACCGGGGCTACACCGGCATGCATGCCTCGGGCGACGGCGACAAGGGCGTGGCGGACTGCCCGTTCGAGTTTTACCGCACCTGGGTGCTGGATGCGCAAAAGGCCCAGGAGAATGTGGAAAAAATCACCCGCAGTACCGTAGGTGTTGCCGAGTGCCCGGTGGGGCAGTTGCCCCATGGCGGCAAAGAAAAGACCGCGGGGTAGGGCATGCGTTTTACCTTTGAACCGGCTCAGGTCATGGCCTTGTTGCGCAGCCGTATCGTCGGCCAGGATGCCGCGTTGGCCCAGGTGGAAGGCTTGCTAAAGGTGGTCAAGGCCGATATCGGTGAGCGTGATCGACCACTGAGTGTCAACCTGTTCATGGGGCCGACTGGCGTGGGCAAGACTGAGATCGTACGGTTGCTGGCCCAGGCGCTGCACGGTCGCGCGGACGGGTTTTGCCGCATCGATATGCATACCCTGGCCCAGGAACATTACGCGGCCGCACTGACCGGTGCGCCGCCGGGGTATGTGGGCAGCAAGGAAGGCATCAGCCTGTTCAACAGCGAGTTGATCCAGGGTACTTACAGCCGGCCGGGCATTGTGTTGTTCGATGAACTGGAAAAGGCCAGCCAGGAAGTGGTGCGCAGCCTGTTGGGCATTCTGGAAAACGGCCAGCTGACGTTGGCGGGCGGTACGCGGACGTTGGACTTTCGCAACAGCCTGATCTTCATGACCAGCAATATCGGCGCGCAACAGGCCCGTCGCCACCGCCAGCGGTTTGCCCAGGGCTGGCGGCGAATGGTGCGAGGGTTTGCGCGCAATGAATCAGCAGTGTTGGAAGAGGCGCTGCACGGTCATTTCGAGCCGGAATTTCTCAACCGCATTGACCGTATCCTGATGTTCGAACCCATTGATGCGCAGTGGTTGGATGCGCTGTTGGATGTGGAACTGGTCAAGCTCAACCAACGATTAGCTGCACACCAACGTTCCCTGGACGTAGATGAACAGGCGCGGGCATGGTTGTGCCGCCAGCACGACGTGCGCTTTGGTGCGCGGGCGCTGGCCAGGCGCCTGCGAGTGGAGCTGGAGCCGGCACTTGCCGAATGCCTGTTGCAAGGCAACGCTCGGCACCTGACAGCAACGGTGCGCAACGCCTGCCTGGTAGTGGAACCCGAAAGCACAGGAAGATGGGTTCCACTTACGGTATAACCCTCGGACGCTTTAGTTAACCGAGGCCCCGTTTTTCATGCAAAGCCCTGTGCAACGCCCGCTGTGGCAGGTCTACCTGATCTTTCTGGCACCCATGGTGCTGTCCAACTTCCTGCAGAGTTTTTCCGGCACCCTCAACGGTATCTACGTCGGGCAAATGCTCGGCACCCAGGCGCTGGCGGCGGTGTCGGGCATGTTCCCCATCGTGTTTTTCTTTATTGCCCTGGTGATCGGCCTGGGGGCCGGCGCGTCAGTGTTGATCGGCCAGGCATGGGGTGCCCAGGAAACCGGGCTGGTCAAGGTGATTACCGGTGCGACCCTGACCCTGGGCGCGCTGGTGGGTTTGATTGCGGCGGTGCTCGGCAGCCTGTTTGCGCGCCAGGCGCTGCAAGCGTTGGGCACGCCTATTGATGTCTTGGACGATGCCGTGGGTTACGCGCAGAGGATGATGCTGATCATGCCGCTGCTGTTGGTGTTCATCCTCTACACCCAGTTGCTGCGCGGTGTCAGCGATACCGTCTCGCCGTTGCTGGCGCTGATGGTCTCGACCCTGGTCGGCCTGTTGCTGACGCCGGCGTTGATTCGCGGCTGGATCGGCCTGCCGCCCATGGGCATCCAGAGCGCGGTGTACGCCGGGTTGGTGGGTAACGCGTTGGCAATGCTGTTTCTGGTGCTGCGCCTGCGACATAAAAACCATGTGATGGCGCCGGATCGGCAGCTGATAGCGGCGTTGCGCCTGGATCGCGTGATTTTGGGAAAGGTCCTGCGTATTGGCCTGCCCACCGGCCTACAGATGGTGGTGTTGTCGCTGTCGGAGCTAGTGATCCTCGCCCTGGTCAACAGCCATGGTTCCCAGGCCACGGCTGCCTATGGCGCGGTGACGCAGATCGTCAACTACGTGCAGTTCCCGGCGCTGTCGATTGCCATCACTGCCTCGATCCTTGGTGCTCAGGCCATTGGCGCCGGGCGCCTGGAGCGTATCGGGCCGATCCTGCGCACAGGGCTGTTGATCAACACCTGCCTGACCGGTGGCCTGATCGTGCTTGGCTATGTGTTGTCCCACTGGTTGCTGGGCCTGTTCATTACTGACGACGCGGCGCGGGTCAAGGCCGAGCACCTGTTGCACATCATGTTGTGGAGCATCCTGGTGTTCGGTTTCCAGGCAGTGGTGGGCGGGATCATGCGCGCCAGTGGCGTAGTGTTGATGCCGGTCGCCATCTCGATCTTCTGCGTGCTCTGTGTTGAATTGCCGATGGCCTACCTGCTCAATGCACACTTCGGACTGGAAGGGGTGTGGATGGCGTTTCCGGTGACTTACCTGGCGATGCTGGCGTTGCAGACGGCGTATTACCGGCTGGTGTGGCGGCACAAGCAGATCACACGGTTGGTGTGAGGGGCAGGCCGCGCAGCAATAACTCCAGGCCCTGCAAGCCTTGCTCCAGTCGCTCGTCCGGGTGTTCATCCCGGGCGATCCACAGGGCGGTGTTGACCAGGCTGCCATTGATCAACTGAGCCAGCGCGAGACTCGGGGCACGGTGGATGACACCGGACTGCATCAGCGCTTCCAGCAGTTGGCACAATGAATCGACGCAGTGTTGTTGGGAGCCGGTGTCGCCCAGTACCGCCGGTGCGTCCTGCAGCACAATGCGTTGGATCTCGCTGTCCTGGGCCATGCGCAAGTAGGCGCGGCAGCGGTCGCCAAAGCCATTCCATGGGTCGACGGCCTCATCTGTGATGCGCTGCAGGCGGGCGTCCATTTCACTGTCGAGTCGTGCGACCACGGCGGCCAACAGGCCTTTCTTGTCACCAAAATGGTGGTACAACGCACCCCGGGTCAGGCCTGCACGGGCGGTAAAGTCGTCCATCGACGTGTTGGCGTAACCTTGCGTGGCGAACGCCTGGCGCGCGCTGGCGATCAGTCGGGCGCGGGTGTCTTCGATCATTTCGGCACGGGCTCGGCTCATGGTTATGGCTCGCAGTGGGTCAGTGAGTGATTGACATACGCTACGTATGTTACGCATGATTTGTCACATACGCACCGTATGTATTTTGCCTTGATCATTGCGGATAGCAAGTTCAAGGGCATTCAGGAAGAGGTCAGCAGGATGGCAAACCCCTACGCCGAGTTGTTCCAGGTCCCTGGCGCTCGCGCTTTTGTATTGGCCGGCATGCTTGCGCGCATGCCGGTGTCCATGACCGGTATCGGCCTGATCACCATGCTGGCGCAGGTGCATGGCGGCTACGGTCTGGCGGGTTCGGTGGCGGCGGTATTTGCCTTGGCCACGGCATTTTGTGCGCCGCAGGTTTCACGCTTGGTGGACCGCTATAGCCAGGGCCGCGTATTGCCCATCGCAGCGCTGATCGGCGGCGGCGCGTTGTTGATGTTGCTGCTGTGCACCCGCTTGCAGGCGCCCAGTTGGACTCTGTTCCTGTTTGCCGCGCTGGCCGGCTGCATGCCGAACATGTCGGCGATGGTGCGGGCACGCTGGACCGAGTTGTACCGGGGCCAGCCCAAGCTGCAAACCGCGTTTGCGCTGGAGTCGGTACTGGACGAGGTGTGCTTCATCATCGGCCCGCCGATCTCGGTGGGGCTGTGTGTGGTGCTGTTCCCGGAAGCCGGGCCGTTGGTGGCGGCGTTGCTGCTCGCCGTGGGTGTCACCACCTTTGTGCTGCAGCGCGAGACAGAGCCGCCGGTGCACGCCCATCAGGCGCACCACAGTGGTTGGCTGATCGCTTCGCCCTCGGTGCTGATCCTGATGACCCTGCTGTTGGCCATGGGTGTGATCGTGGGTGTGGTGGATGTGGTCAGCGTCGCCTTCGCCCAGCATCAGGGCCAACCGGCGGCGGCGAGTATCGTGCTGTCGGTGTACGCCATCGGTTCATGCCTGGCGGGCTTGGCCTTCGGCACGCTCAAGCTCAAGGCGCCGTTGCCCCGACAATTTCTGTTCTGCGGCGTCGCTACAGCGTTAACCACGTTGCCACTGTTGCAGGTGACGAACATACCCGGGCTGGCGGTGGCGATCTTTATCTCCGGCCTGTTCTTCGCTCCAACCTTGATCGTGTCCATGGCGCTGGTGGAGAAAGTTGTGCCACCGAGCCGCCTCACCGAAGGCATGACCTGGCTCATCACCGGCCTCAGCATCGGCGTGGCCATCGGCGCCGCCAGCTCCGGCTGGATGATCGACCACTTCGGCGCCACCAGCGGTTTCTGGGTGGCGCTGGCGGCGGGGGCGGTGGTAATGGGGTCAGCGGTGTTGGGGTATCGGCGGTTGGGGTGATCAGCCAATCGCCGGGCAAGTGTCCGCGCTGTGGTGTTGCAGGAATTCGTTCAACGCCTGACGTGTCAGGTCATTGAGCGTCACCTTCTTGCGGGTTGCTGCCAAAGCAGCGGCCAAGTGCAGGTCATGGCCAACACGGACGTTGAATGAGCCTTTGCAGGGTTTCTCGGGCGTTTGCCCGAGGGCTTGGCAGGTTGTCAGATAGTCTTCCACGGCTTCGCGAAAGGCTGCGTCCAATTCGGCGACGGTTTTTCCTTCGTAGCTGACCAGTGCCTTGATGAACAGCACCTTGCCGAACAGACAGTTGTCTTCGAGGCTGGCTTCAATGGAGCCGATATAGCCATTGTGTTTCAGTTGGTTGTTCACTGAATCAGTTCTCCTGATTTCAATTGTTCGATGATCTGGCGCCGAATGTAGTGTTTCAGTTCGTTGCCGGGATGAGGCTTATGCAGGGTGATCATTGCACTGGGATCGCCGATGTCGAACTTGACGCGGCTTCCAGCCCCTTCTATCTGCGTGTAACCCAGCCTTCGCAACAGCGTTACGAGTTCGGGCCATGTAAATGTCATTTGTTCATTGAGCAGTTTGGCGAGCAGCTTTTCATTTTTGGACACGGCGTTCCCTGCGTGTAACTAAATGTAGTTGCAAAAAGTGGTGTGAGTCAATGCTAGCTCGGGTTCGTGTTGCTTTCCCGAGATTGATGTAACCCTTGATGACACCTCGCTTCGGCTTCCCCATCCCCCGCTAATTTTTCCCCGCCCGATTCGTTTTATAGGGACGACGTGCCTTTGTGCTTCCTGCCTATTGCTCCGGATCCCAACAAATGAATGCTGAAGACTCCTTGAAACTTGCTCGCCGGTTTATCGGGTTGCCCCTGGAAAAACGCCAGTTGTTCCTGCAGGCCTTGCAGAAGGAAGGGGTGGATTTTTCCCGGTTCCCGATTCCGGCAGGGGTGGAGGTGGAGGATCGCAAGGCGCTGTCCTATGCGCAGCAACGCATGTGGTTTCTGTGGCAGTTGGACCCAAGCAGCGGTGCGTACAACCTGCCGACGGCGGTGCGGCTTGGCGGGCGGTTGAATGTGTCGGCCATGGAGCAGGCGTTCGCGCTGTTGATCGAGCGCCACGAGACGTTGCGCACGGTGTTTGTCCAGGACGCAGACGATCAGCCTCGCCAAGTGCCGGCGACGCAGCCGTTGCACATCGCCCGCGCGGACATTTCAGACCTGCCGCCCGAAGCCCGGAATGCGCCCGGGTGCTGGGGTTCGACCCGCAAGTGGTGGCGTTTCTCGCAGGGCTGCATAACCAGATCAGCTCGGTGATTCCGCTGCTGGTGGCTGCCTCCATTGGCTACATGCTCGCGATCCAACATCGCCTGCCGCAACTGCCGGTGGCGTTCCTGTGCCTGGCCCATGTGGTGGTGGCAACGTTTGTCCTGCGCGAATACCCTCGGGCCTCGGCCACCTTTGTATTGTTTATTGCAATTGCCTCGCCACTGCTCAACGTGCCGGCGATTGCCTGGCTGCACCGCTATCGTTGGACGCGGCTGGTCAATGAGGACCTGGTCGGGCATAACCTTAGGGGCACCATCAATATGGTGGTGCCGGGGGCGATCACCGCTCTGGCGTTGGTGCTGGTGTTGTCGGTGCTGTTGCAGGTGCCGTATGTGGCACAGCTCCAGGGGCCTCAGGTTCTCGATGCCCTGGAAACGCCCTACGGCAGCGGCTTGTTTGTGACGCTGATGAACTCGCTGTTGTGGTTTTTCGGTATCCATGGCGTGTATGCCATGCAACCGCTGTTCGATGTGCTGGACCAGGCCGTGGTGCTGAACAGCGCCGCGCTGGCGGCCGGCGAGCCGATCAGATATGTGCTCAACAGCGGCTTGTTGGGCAGCTTCGCGTTTATCGGCGGTTCAGGCAGTGCGTTATGCCTGCTGGTGGCAATCCTGCTGTTCTCCAAGAGCCAGTCTATGCGCCTGTTGGCGATGGCAAGCCTGCCACTCTCGTTGTTCAATGTCAGCGAGGTGCTGCTGTTCGGCTTACCGATCATTCTCAACCCGCGCCTGTTCATTCCATTTTTGCTGGTGCCGGCCCTGAATACCCTGGTGGCGTTGACGGTGGTGCTGCTGGGTTGGGTGTCCCCGGCGGTGGCCAGTGTGCCGTTCACCGCGCCGGTGCTGCTTAACGCCTACCTGAGTACCCACGGTGATATCGCGGCGGTGGCGTTGCAGGTGGCGTTGTTGGGCCTGGGCACTTTGGTGTACGCGCCCTATGTACGTGCGATCCATCGACAGGGCATCGAGGGTGGCACGGTGTACCTCAAGTCGCTGGATATGACATTTCGTGGCCTGGAAGAAAAAGGCCGACTGCGCGAGTTGGACCCGGTGCTGGCGTCCCACAAGATTCAAGCACGCCAGGCCGCTGAATTGAGCCGCATCCAGCAGATCAGCGACTACGAGTTCTACCTCGAATTCCAGCCGCAAGTCTCGACCCGCACGGGCCTGTGCACCGGCTGCGAAGCCCTGATGCGCGCCCGCGACGCCCAGGGCACCGTGCATTCACCGTGGGAGTTCCTGCAATGGCTGGCCCAGGCACGGCTGATGCCCGATGTGGATGTGTGGGTGGCCTCACAGGCGGTTCGCCAGTACCAGAAATGGCAGAAGCTCGGCTTCGCCCTGCCGATGACCATCAATATTTCCAGCGCAACCCTGACCGACGCCGCCTATGGCGAACGCCTGGTGGAGATCCTGGCCCAGGCCCGTGGGCAGGTGTCGGTGGAAATCACCGAAGATGCGCTGGTCAGTGACGTCTCGGCCACGCGCCAGACCATCCAGAAGCTGCAAGCCATTGGAGCCAAGGTGTATATCGATGACTTCGGTACCGGTTTCTCGGCATTGAGTTACTTGCACCAGTTTCCAGTGGACTTCATCAAGATCGACCGCAGCTTTGTGGTGGCCCAGCACGACCCCAAGGGGGCCCAGGTGTTGACCGGCATGCTGCGCTTTTGTGAAGCGCTCGACCTGGGCGTCGTGGTGGAAGGCGTGGAGACCGCCGAGCAGTTGGCTTTCCTGAATACCGGCACCGAGTTGTTCATCCAAGGCTGGTATTTCAGCAAGGCGCTGCCGGGCGATCAGTTGGAGCGTTTTGTCCGCGAGCGGGCCGCGCTGGCTGAGGCCTAGGCCGTCTCATAGCCACGCCGAGTCTGTTCGATCTCTTCGACCAACGTGTCGATGTGTGCCAAGCGTGCGCGGTTGTCATGGTCCCAGGGGTGAAAACCGGGCTTGAAGTAGTGCAGCCACGGCCGCAGCATTCGCGGGAATACGCCCTTGGGTCCGTACAGAAATTTCAGCATGCGCCAGGAGCCTTTCCAGAACCCAACCGCCTTGCGGTCGGCAATCAGCAGGCGCAGGTGGAAATCCAGCACCACCAGCCAAAAGAACACCGTGGTGGTCAGCATGGTCCCGGTGCGCAGCAAATAGCGCTTGGGGCCAGGTTTGATCACTGCGTTCCACACATCAAAGGCAACGGCCTTGTGCTCGGTTTCTTCGAGGGCGTGCCAGTACCACATCTGCTGGTAGCCCTTGAGGGAATCACCGAAGCGTGACGGGTCGCTCAGCAGGATCTCCGCCAGCATCGCCGTGTAGTGCTCAAGGGCAATGGTGATTGCCAGGTTGAACGACGGCGCGAAGTGTTTCTTTTGCAGGTCGAGGATGAATTTGAGCCGGCGGTCGAGGGTGCGTGCCGGCAGGCCAGCGGCTTGTAACAAGTCGTTGTAGGCCACGTGCTCGCGGCTGTGCATGGCTTCCTGGCCGATAAAGCCCTGGATCGCTTTTTTCAGCTCGGGATCGTCGATGCGTTGGCGGTAGTGGCGCACGCTGTCCATGAAAAACAGCTCACCCTGGGGAAACAGCAGCGACAACGCGTTGAAAAAATGCGTGATGAACGGACCCTGTTCATGCCAATTGGTGATGCGTTCGGCGGGCAGGGCGAAATGGATGTCGCGACGGATAGGCAACATAGTGCGTGCTCCTGTTCAGAGACGGGGCTCGTCGTTGGTTTCAAACACCGGCGTGCGTGGTTTGGGCGCCATGCGTTTGCTGGCGAACACCACCAGCGCCTGATAGGCCGCGGGCAGGCAACGGGCGAGCAGGTCGAGGAAGTACGCGTCACGGCCGATCAGCACGCGACGTTTGTTTTTGCGCACACCTTGCAGGATGACCTTGGCCGCTTGGTCGGCATCGGTGATGAAGAGTTTTTCGAAGTCGGCGCGGGCTTGTTGTTCGCTGTGGATCAGAAAACCGGTCATGTTCGCGTCGATGCGACTGCTGCGGCAGATATCGGTCCGAATGCCGCCAGGGTGCACGCAGGTGGCCGATACGCCGCAGCGCTGCATGTCCAGTTCCTGGCGCAGGGATTCGGTAAAGCCGCGCACGGCGAACTTGGTGGCGTTGTAGCCACTCATGCCCGGCTGGGCAAACAGGCCGAACACGCTGGAGGTGTTGATCACATGGCCGTCGCCGCAGGCTTTCAGGTACGGCAGGAACGCTTTGGTGCCGTACACCACGCCCCAGAAGTTGATGCCGACGATCCACTCCAGGTCGGCGTAGTCCACCCCTTCCACCGTGCTCGACAGGGCGACGCCGGCGTTGTTGAACACCAGGTTGACCTGGCCGTGTTCGGCAACGCAGCGCGCAGCCCAATCCTCCACGGCCTGGCGGTCGGACACATCCAGCACTCGGGTGGTGATCGTGACGGGGGACAGGGTTGAGGTCTTGATCAGCGACAGCGTTTGCTCAAGGCCCTGGCTGTTTTTGTCCGCCAGTGCCAGGTGGCAGCCTTCCCGTGCCAATGCCAGGGCCAGGGCGCGGCCCATGCCGGATGCCGCGCCAGTGATCGCCGCCACGCGGCCGTTGAATGACTTCATGACAGGCTGCCTTCTGCAGAGGAGAGGGGATGCGCAACCGGCTGCGCGGGCGCATTGATCGGCAGCAGGTCGGCCACGTAATCCTTGAGCGCAAACTGCCGGGTGACCTGTTTGAAGCGCCAGGTCGAGCCGGGCCACAGGGTGGTGTTCTTGCCGGTGCGTGGGTCGAGGTACCAGCTCTGGCAGCCGCCGGTGTTCCAGATGGTGCGCTTGAGGTTGGTCTGCAGGTGCAGGTTGTAGGCGCTTTCCACCGCCGGCTTGACGTCCACCGTGGCGATACGATCCCGCTGCATTTGCTTGAGCGCGTCGAGGATGTAAGTCACCTGGGCTTCGATCATCAGGATCATCGAGTTATGCCCCAGGCCGGTGTTGGGTCCGACGATCAGGAACAGGTTGGGATAACCCGGCACCGTAGTGCCCTTGTAGGCATGTGCGCCGTCGCGCCAGGTGTCCATCAGGTCCACGCCGCCACGGCCGATGATGCAGTCCCGGGGCAGGGGATCGGTGGCCTGGAAACCGGTGCCGAAAATCAGGCAGTCAGCGGGGTGCTTGATGCCGTCCGCCGTGACTACGCCGTCGGCTTCGACCCGTAGCACCGGGGTGGTCACCACCTCGACATTGCTGCGGGTCAGTGCGGGGTAATAGTCATTGGAGATCAGCACACGTTTGCAGCCAATGGTGTAGTTCGGCGTCAAGGTCTTGCGCAGGGAAGGGCGGGACACTTGTTTATGCAGGTGGCGTTGAGCGATTTTCTGCACCATTTTCATCAGCCGTGGGTGCAGTGCAAAGCCGACCACGCGGCCCTCCAGTGCCCAGTAAAACGCACCGCGCAGCAGGCGCTGGGTGAAGGGCAGGTGTTTGAACAACAGGCGTTCGGCAGGCGAAATCGCCCGGTCAGGTTTGGGCATGATCCACGGCGGCGTGCGTTGGAACAGGTCCAGATGGGCCACCTGCGGCGCGATCTGCGGCACGAACTGAATAGCGCTGGCGCCCGTGCCGATGACGGCCACGCGTTTGCCCTTCAACGAATACCCATGGTTCCACTGTTGGGAATGGAAGCGCTCGCCTTTGAAGTCGTCCAGCCCCGGAATGTCCGGCAGTGCCGGGCGCGACAACCCACCCATCCCCGAGACCAGCACCCGTGCGCTGACGTGGCGACCGTTGCTGAAGCTCAATTGCCAGCGCTGCCGTTGCTCATCGAACACTGCACGTACCAGGCCCATGCCGAAACACAGGTAGGGCGCCAGTTCGAAACGCTCGGCGCACTGCTCCAGGTAGGCGCGGATCTCGGCTTGCGGCGCGAACTGGCGCGTCCAGTTGGGGTTGGGGGCAAAGGAAAACGAATACACATGGGACTGCACATCGCAGGCACAGCCCGGGTAGTGGTTGTCTCGCCACGTGCCGCCGAGGCTGTCGGCTTGCTCGGCAATAAAGAAGTCGGTGATCCCGGCTTCCTTGAGCTTGATGGCCATGCACAAGCCGGCAAAGCCTGAGCCAATGATGGCGATGTCGATTAAGTCGTCGTGGGCATTCATAGGCGGATTCCCGTGCTCCTGTTTTTGTTTTGTCTTTTAGATAGAACACCATTGCAAAGAAAAAATGAATTAATTATTTTAAAAAAGATTTTAAATAATCTACCTGAAAATGTCGCCTACGCTAGTCACTGGCTCCTCATGTGCGACTTGTCCGACGGACGAGCACGGTAATGCACATAAGTTTAGGTCCAGGGGTGGACGATGGCTGAGGTCTGGACCAATACCGGTCGGGCCGACAGCAGCAGGGATGCAGAGGACCGAACTATGGCTGTCGAATGGGTTGTCGCTGCAGGTGCGTTTGCCGGCGCGAGTGCAGTGTTGTGGGCCTTTAGTGGCTGGATGACGCGGCGGATCGAAGCGGCTGTGCCGATCAACGGGCGCTTTCTGGAGGTCGACGGCGAACGCTTTCACTATGTAGAAGAAGGCAAGGGCCCGCCGCTGGTGATGATTCACGGGTTGATGGGCAGCAGTCGCAACTTGACCTACGCCTTGTCCGGCCAATTGCGTGAGCATTTCCGAGTGATCACGCTTGATCGCCCGGGGTCAGGCTATTCCACTCGACACGCGGGCACGGCGGCGGGCTTATCGAATCAGGCGCGACAGATTGCCGGGCTGATCAAGGCCCTGGATCTGGAACGGCCGTTGGTGCTGGGGCATTCCCTCGGTGGGGCGATCTCCCTCGCGCTGGCCCTGGATCATCCCGAGTCGGTATCCGGGTTGATCCTGGTTGCACCTTTGACCCACCCCCAACGCCGCTTGCCACTGGTATTCCTGTCATTGGCGGTGCGCCCAGGGTGGTTGCGACGCTGGATGGCCCACACCTTGACCATGCCGGTGGGACTGCTGACCAAAGGCTCGGTGGTCAAGGGCGTGTTCGCCCCGGACGCGCCCCCGGCGGACTTTGCCACTCGCGGCGGTGGCCTGCTGGGCATGCGCCCCGACAACTTCTATGCAGCGTCCACCGAGATCAACCAGGTCAACGATCACCTGCCGGGCATGGTCAAGCGCTACCCGCAACTGACCCTGCCCATCGGCTTGATCTATGGCGCGCGGGACCAGGTACTGGACTTTCGTAAACATGGCCAGGCCTTGGCCGACACGGTGCCGGGCCTGAAACTGCAGTTGGTAGAAGGGCGCGGCCATATGTTGCCGATCACCGCCACAGCACGTGTGGTGGAGGTGGTGCAGCAGGTGGCCAAGCGTGCTCGACCACCGGCGAACGCCAGCGTGTTGCATCCACCTTTTGCATTGGCGAGCAAATAATTGCGCAATTCGAATCGCGGTTCAGCGGCGTCAATGCCTGCCCTAGACACCTGACCAAACGGCTGAAAAACAGACTGCTCGGTCACATGAAAAAGTGTTTGAAAAACTAGTTGACGACCTAACGATTCCGCGCTATTTCTTTAAAAAAATATTTCAATGTTTATTTTGAAATGATTTTTGAAATGCCTAAGAGCGAATAAAAATGAAAAAAACGTCTTTTATCGCATGGTTGATTTCCCGGGGCATCCAGCGCTCCTCGAACCTGTTTTCCGCGTCCCTGCCTACTCGCCTCATTCGGAGGCTGCCATGAACCAGACCCTGGCAGCGCCGAGTGTATGGACCGACGGCAAGCGCCACCTGTGGTGGTTGGGCATCCTGCCACTGGCTACCCCACTCTTGTCTGGCTCACTCGCCATCACTACCGGTATTCAGCAATTGTGGTGGGTTGGCGTTCTGGTGATCTTCGGCCTGATCCCTCTGATTGACGGCCTGCTCGGTGAAGACGTGAGCAACCCACCGGAGTCCGCCGTCGGCCATCTTGAATCCCAAAGCTACTACCGCTGGATCGTCTACACCGGCGTACTTTTCGTCATCTCGTCGGTGGTGATCACCGGTTGGCTTGCGGCAGGCGGTATCGAATGGATCATCCAGGGAGGCCTGCTACAAGCGGCCGCTCATCTCGATCCTTCCAGCTGGCTGTCCCACGCCGCCACCTACATCACCGCCCGCACTCAATTGCATGGCGAACCCAGCTGGTTCACCTACTTGGGCATGGCGATGTCGACTGGCGCCGCCACCGGCATCGCGATCAACACCGCCCATGAATTGGGGCACAAACCCAATGCACTGGAAGTCTTTCTGGCCAAGGTGACGTTGGCACCGACCTTCTACGGGCACTTCTACACCGAACACAACCGTGGTCATCACGTGCGTGTCGCGACCCCGGAAGACCCCGCCAGTTCGCGCCTCGGTGAAAGCTTCTGGGCCTTCCTGCCGCGCTCGGTGTGGTACAGCGCACGCTCGGCCTGGAACCTGGAGCGCGAACGCCTGCGCAAACTCGGCCTGCCGGCCTGGCACTGGAAAAACGGCGTTCTCAGTGCCTGGATGTACAGCGTGGTGTTGTGGGGCGCGATGATTGCCTGGTTGGGGGCTGCGGTGATTCCGTTCCTGATTATCCAAGGCATCTACGGTTTCTCGCTGTTGGAAGTCGTGAACTACGTCGAACACTACGGCCTTAAACGCCAAAAGTTACCCAATGGCCGTTATGAACGTTGTTCGCCACGCCACTCCTGGAACAGTAATCGGATTGTGACCAATATCTTTCTGTTCCAACTGCAACGGCACTCCGATCACCATGCCAACCCGACGCGCAGTTATCAGTCGTTGCGCCACTTTGATGAGTCGCCGCAACTGCCATATGGCTATGCAAGCATGATTGTCTGGGCCTATGTGCCTTACTTGTGGCGGCGTCGAATGGACCATCGAGTACTTAATCATTACGCCGGGGATATCACCCTGACCAATCTTCAACCTTCACAGCGTTTGAAATACCTGGAGAAGTACAGCGGCAACTCCAAGCCGTTTTGATTTGAACTGATACATCCATTGACGTACTCGGGATCTGTGTATCGCGCAGGATTGTTTCGCCCGAAATGCGTGAATGAAGCGTTGCAAGAAGTTGTTTGACCCTAACAAAAATAATTTCAAGGGAAGGACGTACACCATGCAAACACCTGCCAAGTTCACCACCCATATCGTGTTGGCCGCGCTGGGGCTTATCGTTTATCACCAGGCCCAGGCTGCACGTATCGAACCGGCCGGCAGTACGTTTACTGCCCAAGGCCCCATCAGCTTTTCCAAGGGCGCATTGATCAGCGCCGACTGCACCATCAAGGTCGCCGGCAAGGTGGCAGCGGATGGAACGTCGGTGAATGTGGACAAAGTCGAATTCGACGGGGGCCTAAAGTGCAGCCGCGTCGAGGCCATTAACTTGCCGTGGGTATTAGTGGCCAAAGATACCAAGAGCGGTTCCATGTCGAAGATCAGCGTGGATGTTCATGCCTTTGGTCTAGGCGGCAAGTGCGGCCCTTCAACCGCCGACGGTACGTGGGATAACGCCACCGGCAAGTTGGAGGCGGCCAATGTACCCATCGGTGAAGACTGCAAGATCAAGACGGTGTCGATCAAGATGCCGCCCAACTTCAAAGTGGTTGAATAACCGTCGGATGTTGCTGCGGTAAATGAATTGAGATTTGGCTGGAAAGGGATGTTCTGCTTGTTTCACCGTGACTTCTCGATCATGGCCATTACCCCTGGCGAAATGAATTCGCCATAACATGTGAGGAAAAACAATGAAAAGTTTGAAAACCCTCGTATCGTTGTCTGCTTTGGTTGTTTGCATGGGCGCTGCTTCGATGGCCAATGCCTATAGTTTCAATCCAAAAGTTACGGGCGGTACGCCGTTTTCCGGTACCGGTACTCTCGTTGCCAAGTCCCCGACTTCAAACAATTTGAATGTCACGTGCGCGCTGTCTGTGACAGGCAGTATTGATGCTGCGGGTAACGCGCAAATTCTCACTGCTACCCCAACGGGCGGTGGTCTGTGTGCGCTGCCTACTATCACTGGTTTGCCTTGGCCTGTTGTACCTACCGGCCTCTCAACCGTTCGAGTCGATAACGTAGGTTACAACCTGCCTGCCGTGTTCCCGTTTCCCAAGTCAACCTGCGGGTTAACCTCGATTAATGGCTCATTCACTCCGGGTGCTAGTGCCACTCTTGGTTTTACCAATCAACCGTTGGCAGGCAGTTGCACTATTACCTCGCTAAACATCACCACGTCTGGCGCAACCATCACGATCACCAACCCCTGAACTTCGTAAAGGGCTGATCACCCGTTGAAGGCAGGCACTTCTTGCGAGGTGCCTGTTGTTGCAAGGTGAACCGGCGTGGCCGGGCACTGATAATAATAAGGAGTGTTGCATGAGCAATAAAAAAAACCACGCTCGTACTTTATTAAGCATCGCAGTATTGGGAGGGCTGATGGCGGGCGTCCCTTCGGTACAGGCGGGTGGTTTATCCACGCCTACTTATGGTGCTCCAGGGTGGGGGCGGGCATTTGGCGGCGGTTCGCTGTTCAAGAACGACCCCAGTTCGGCCTTCAACAACCCTGCGGCCATGGCCTTTGTCGATAAGACCATTTCACAGTTCACCGTGGACTATGCACGGATCAGCATCAAAATGAAGGGGCAGTCCAAGGATTACAACGGCGACCCCTTGACCAGGACGCCTATTGCTCCGGATGGCAGCATCTTGTTTGACGACGCCAGTGTCGTGAACGGTGAGGGTGGCCAAGGCGGTTTTACCGCATGGGTGCCCACGGGTTTTCTGGTGATGCCTATCGGTGATCGTTTCGCGTTCGGTCTGAGCCAAGTGGTGCCACAAGGTGCGCGTACAACGTGGGATAACGATTCGAAATACCGTGACTTTGCCGTGGACACAAAAATCGAGACCGTGGGCCTGACGGGGTCTCTATCGTTCAAGGTCAATGACGAATTTTCCATCGGCGCGGGCGCTATCGTTCAGCGCAGTCAGGGGTTTGTCAGCCAGAACATCGATTTGTTTGCCGCCGCCTCAAACTCACCGGGTATCGGCAAGGATCGTCCAACGGGGGGTGTAGCACTTCCTGCCGGGATCGGCGATTCGTTGATCCGCGTAAAAGTCGACAACGTCTCTGTAGGCTGGTTTACCGGGGTGGTCTGGCAGCCGACCGAGCGTGACTCCCTTGGTTTGAACTATCACGCCAAGATCAAGAACAAGATGAAGGGCAACTACAACATCTATACGGATTCAGTCACCCAGGCATTGTTGACAGAGCCTAGCCCGCTAAACCCAGACGGAGGGACGATATTGGGTGCCGCTTACCCAGGGCTGAATCTGTGCCCCAACGGTGCCAAGGCTTCGACCCAACTGGACATCCCTGCAACCGCCGCGTTTGACTGGGTCCACCAGTTTGATGATCGGCTGACAGTGGGTGCCAGCGTGATGTGGACTCAATGGTCATCCTTTCAGGACCTGACGCTGAAGTCTGAGGGCTACACCATCGTTTCCATCCCATACAAGTACAAGGATGTCTGGATGTACTCCTTGGGTGGCGACTACAAACTTACCGACCAGTGGACAGTACGTGCCGGTGTGGCTTTCGATCAGACCCCGACCCGCAACTCTACACGTGACCCGCGGATTCCTGATGGCGACCGTGTCTTCACCTCGTTGGGCGCGGGTTACGTCGTCAAGCAGATCCCAGGGCTTTCGCTGGATGCCGCTTACTCCCACCAATTCGTGGAAAAGGTCAAACTCAAGACCCAAAACGTTGATCGGCTGGGTGGGGGGAGTCTGGATTCCGAGGCCAAGGCTCATGGGGATGTGGTCAGCCTTTCCGCCACTTACGCGTTCTAAAACGCAGCACTACAACCCACACGCTTGAACGGCGGTGGTGCCAGGAACAAGGCTTTTACAAAAAGCCGAAAACCTATCACCGCCTGTAAAAGCATGATCGGATTCACTGTCTCAATTCACCCTTTTTGCCTGAGCCATGCGGCTCTGTTTTGTTTGGCTCAGGCATTAAATAAAAATTTCAAATATATTTTTAAATAACCACCTATTGTTTAGTCAGTGAACAGGCGCACGGCCTGTATCCGGGCAGATGTTCAAAGTGAGGTGCGGTATGGTTTTCTGGTTCTTGGTCGGTATGGCGTGCGTAACGGCGTTGGCGTATCGGCAGTCGGCGGCTGTTGTCTGGGCGGCTTGGAGCCTGATTTGGCTGACAGCCAGTTACTTGTTGAGTGGCATCGGTGTGTTGGGCTTGTGCCTGTGGGCAGTGGCGTTGCTGGTGCCCAGCGTAATCCTCAGTATCAAATCCCTGCGACGGTGGTTGATAAGCAGCCGTGCTCTGGCGATGTTCCGGCAAATCATGCCGGCGATGTCCGACACCGAACGCGCTGCCATTGAGTCCGGCACCGTGTGGTGGGACGCCGAACTGTTCAGCGGCAAGCCGAACTGGGAGCGCCTGCTGCAAGCGGCACCGGCCAGCCTCAGTGCGGAGGAACAAGCCTTTCTCGACAACGAAGTGGAAACCCTCTGTGACATCGCCAACGACTGGGAAACCACCCAGGTCTGGCAGGACATGTCGCCCGAAGGCTGGCAGTACACCAAGGATGCCGGTTTCCTCGGCATGATCATTCCCAAGCGGTACGGCGGCAAAGGGTTCTCCCACTACGCGCATTCGCAAGTGGTGATGAAGCTGTCGACGCGCTGCTCGGCGGCGGCAATTTCGGTGATGGTGCCCAACTCCCTGGGCCCGGCCGAGCTGCTGTTGCATTACGGCACGGATGCCCAGCGCAACCACTACTTGCCGCGACTGGCGCGGGGTGAAGACATTCCGTGTTTTGCCCTGACCAGCCCGTATGCCGGCTCCGATGCCGGGGCGATCCCGGACCTGGGCATCGTTTGCAAAGGCACCCACGAAGGTGAGGAAGTGCTGGGGTTCCGGGTGACCTGGGACAAGCGCTACATCACCCTCGGCCCGATTGCCACAGTGCTCGGCCTTGCGTTCCGTGCCGAAGACCCAGACGGTTTGCTCGGCCCGGCCGGCTCGCTGGGGATTACCTGCGCGTTGATTCCTACTTCCCATCCGGGTGTGAACAGTGGTCGTCGTCACTGGCCACTCAACGCGGTGTTCCAGAACGGCCCCACCACCGGCAAGGATGTATTTATCCCACTGGAATGGGTGATCGGCGGCCGCGAGCAAGTCGGCAATGGCTGGCGCATGCTGATGGAGTGCCTGGCCGCGGGGCGGGCTATTTCGCTGCCGTCGGCCAACGTCGGCCTGGGCAAAGTCGCGGTGCGCGGTACCACCGCCTATGCCGCGATGCGCAAGCAGTTTGGCCTGCCCATCGGCAAGTTCGAAGGCGTGCAGGCGCCGCTGGCACGCATGGCCGGGCATCTGTACGCCTGCGATGCGGTGCGCAAGGTGTCGGTCGCGTCCCTGGACGCAGGTGAGAAACCGTCGGTGATTTCGGCAATCGCCAAGTACCACGTCACCGAGCGAGCGCGGATCATCGTCAATGACGGCATGGACATCGTCGCCGGCAAGGGCATTTGCATGGGCCCCAATAACTTCCTGGCCCGTGCCTACCAGCAAAGCCCCATCGCCATCACGGTGGAGGGTGCCAACATCATGACCCGCTGCCTGATCATCTTTGGCCAGGGCCTGATCCGTTGCCATCCCTATGTGTTCCGCGAGATGGAAGCGGCGCGCAACCCCGACCGGCGCAAGGCGCTGGAAGAGTTCGACAGCGCCATGTTCGGTCATATCAGCTTTGTGCTGGCCAATACCGTGCGTGCAACGGTGCATTCGCTGACCGGTGGACGGCTGATTTCCGCGCCGGCCAAGACCGACCCCGCGCTGGCGTCCTACTACCGTCAGGCCAATCGTCTGTCGGTGGTGTTGGCGCTGATCTCGGATGTTTCCATGGGCGTGCTGGGCGGTGCCCTCAAGCGCAAGGAAAGTATCACCGGGCGCCTGGGGGACATTCTTTCGCAGTTGTACATCTTGTCCTGCGTGCTCAAGCGCTTTGAGGATGATGGCCGTCCCCAGGCGGACCTGCCGCTGGTGCATTGGTCAGCACAGGACGCGTTGCTGCGGGCGCATGAAGCACTGGCCGAGGTGTTGGAGAACTATCCGTCGAAAGCCGCCGCGGCAGTGGTGCGCGGCTTGAGTTTCCCGTTTGGTATTCCTCTGCGCAAACCCTCAGACCGGCTGTTGGCCCAAGTGGCCGATGTGGTGCAGACGCCAGGGGAAACCCGCGACCGGTTGCTGGCCAATTCCTACGTCCCACGGCCAGAAATCGACAAGTTGGCCTACGGCGAATTGGGCTTCCGGTTATTGCCGCAGGTGGAGTTGATCGACGCACGACTCAAACCGGCGATCAAGCAAGGCCTGATCGACGCGCTGCCGATTTCCACCACGGCGTTTACCGCCTGGCGCGTCAAGGCGCGGGCGCTGGACTTGATCAGCGAAGACGAGGACAGCCTGCTGGCGCGCTATGTGGAATACGCCGACCACGGTATCCAGGTCGACGACTTCCCGCAGGACTTCGGTTTGCTGGAGGCGTTGCAGCAGCGCAAGCAGGCGCTGGAACCGCCTGCAAAGCGCAAGGCCAGCCAGGGTGAAAACGCCTCGGTCAACTAGGCAAAACGCGGTCAATGTGGGAGCGGGCTTGCTCGCGAATGCGGTGGATCAGTCGCTTGATTCACTGCTGACCCACCGCATTCGCGAGCAAGCCCGCTCCCACAGGGATTGGGTCTACAGGTCAATACAGTGTGTGAGTGTCTCTATGAGTGACAGCTACCTAACGTTCGTCAATTCCCCTTGGGGTCGCCGCCTGGCCGGGGCCATCGGCTTGCCCCAACCCTTGCCGTTGCAACGCCATCGCAGCGGCCAGCAGGGCCTCGCCAACCCGGTGATTCTGGCCGGGGCAGGGCGCCTGGTCGGCGAAGTGCAGCGTATTTTCGGCGACACTGACACGGTCACCGCCACGGCGGCCACCCTCAAGGCACCGTCCACGGTCAAGGTGCAAGGCGCCGTATTCGACGCCAGCGCCGTGGCCGACCTACAGCAGTTGGATGAGCTGTACGTGTTCTTCCACGCCAACGCCAAGCGCCTCGGCCAGCACGCCCGCGTGGTGGTACTCGGCACCGCGCCGGAGCACTGCCAGGACTTGCCCCAGGCCGTTGCCCAGCGTGCGCTTGAAGGCTTGGTGCGCTCGCTGGCCAAGGAGCTGCGCCGGGCGATTACCGTGCAACTGATCTATGTCGCGCCGGGAGCGGAAGAGGCGCTGGACAGCAGCCTGCGCTTCTTCCTGTCGCGCCGCTCGGCCTATGTGTCGGGGCAGGTGGTGCGCCTGGAAAAACCGGTGGATGGCCAGGTCGCGGTCAACTGGGACAAACCCTTTGCCGGTCGGCGGGCACTGGTCACCGGCGCCT
This sequence comes from Pseudomonas cremoris, assembly GCF_014230465.1. The sequence goes on along the minus strand of NZ_JAAXCY010000015.1, from coordinate 76,034 downwards.
CCCGTGGTATCGGCCTGGCGATTGCCCAGGTGCTGGCGCGCGACGGTGCGCATGTGGTCTGCGTGGATGTGCCCCAGGCACAACAACACCTTGAACAAGCGGCCCAAAGTGTCGGTGGTTCGGCGCTGCCGCTGGACATCACCGCCGCAGACGCCGTTTCACAGCTGTTAGCCCATACCCGCCAGTACGGCGCCTTCGATGTGGTGGTGCACAACGCCGGGATCACCCGCGACAAAACCATCGCCAAGATGACCGAAGCGGCCTGGCGCAGTGTGCTGGCGGTCAACCTGGAAGCGCCGTTGCAACTGAGCGAGGCCTTGCTGGCAAACCAAGGCCTGAACCCCGGTGGGCGCATCGTGTGTGTGTCGTCGATTTCCGGTATCGCCGGCAACCTGGGGCAGAGCAACTACGCCACCTCCAAGGCCGGGGTGATTGGCCTGGTGCAAGGCCTGGCGCCGCAAGCAGCCGCGCAGCAGGTGACGGTGAACGCGGTGGCCCCGGGGTTTATCGAGACCCAGATGACGGCAAAGATCCCGCTGATGATTCGCGAGGCGGGGCGGCGCATGAATTCATTGTCCCAGGGTGGCCAGCCGATTGATGTGGCCGAGACCATTGCCTGGCTGGCGCACCCGGCGTCCGGCGGGGTCAATGGCCAAACCGTACGCGTCTGCGGGCAAAGCCTGCTGGGAGCCTGAGCCATGGACTACGTGACACAGGTCATCGACCCACCACCTTCACGCACCCAGCTATTGATGGATGGCGTGCGCGCCTTGCGCAAACCCAAGCTCGACGGCGCACCGGTTTTACCCAGGGAACGCCTGGTGCGCTCGGCCGTGGAGTTGTCCGCCGCTGGAATCGCCGCCTATGGCCGTGCCTGCGGTTTTCGCCGCGAGCAGGGCGTGCCATTGTCTTATCCGCATGTATTGGCGTTCCCGTTGCACTTGATGCTGCTGACCCGCCCGAGCTTTCCGTACCCGGCCAGCGGCATGGTGCACTTGGCCAATCGTATCCGTCTGCACCAGCGCCTGCAGGAAGGCCAGGCCCTGCGCCTGGAAGTGTATTGCGAACGCTGGGTCGCCCATCCCAAGGGGCAGGCGCTGAGCATCGCCACCCGTGCCTACGGTGCCGACACCCTGGTGTGGGAAAGCGACAGTGTGTACCTGCGCCGCGACGTGAAAGACCCGGTTGGCGAACCGTGGGACGGCGCATTGCCGTTGCAGGAAAACGGTCTGCTGCGCACCCAGCGTTGGGTGTTGCCCGCGGACCTGGGGCGACGGTTTGCCAAGGTCTCGGGAGACTTCAACCCCATCCATACCTCAGTGATCGGCGCGAAGCTCTTTGGCTTTCGGCGCGCCATCGCCCACGGCATGTGGACCTTGGGCCGTGCGCTCGCCGCCCAGCAACCGCCGGGAGGGCTGGACCAGGCCCAAGCCCATTGCGACTTCAAGCTGCCAATCTTCCTGCCCGGCCAGGTCGCCCTGTGGAACCACCCCGCAAGCGGCCCACGCCGTGAATTCGAAGTGCGCAATGTTGCCGGTGACACACCGCACATGCGCGGGCTCTTTGTCTGGAACGAGAACCGTCGATGACTGATTACAGCTTCAACCCGGCCCCGGTTCGCCGCGTGGCGATTATCGGCGGCAACCGCATCCCGTTTGCTCGCTCCAACACCGTGTATGCCCATGACAGCAACCAGGATTTGCTGGTGGCCGCGCTGCAAGGCCTGGTGGACCGCTACAACCTGCATGGCCAGCGATTGGGTGAGTTCGCCGCCGGGGCGGTGATCAAGCATTCGCGCGATTTCAACCTGGCGCGTGAATCACTGTTGTCGACCACCTTGTCCCCGGACACCCCGGCCTATGATGTGCAGCAAGCGTGCGGCACCGGCCTGGAAGCGGCGCTGTTGGTGGCGAACAAGATCGCCCTGGGCCAGATCGAGGTGGGTATTGCCGGCGGTTCCGACACCACGTCCGACGCGCCCATTGGCATCAATGAAGCCCTGCGCCACACCTTGCTTGCAGCCAATCGCGCCAAGAGTTTGGGCGACAAGCTCAAGGCGTTGCTCAAGGTGCGCCCGTCGATGTTTTTCAAGCCACTGCTACCACGTAATGGCGAGCCGCGCACCGGCTTGTCCATGGGCGAGCACTGCGAAGAAATGGCCAAGCGTTGGCAGATCAAGCGCCTGGCCCAAGATGAACTGACCCTCGCCAGTCACCAACGCTTGGATGCGGCGTACACGCGCGGTTTTTTCGATGACTTGATCAGCCCCCATCGCGGCCTGGCCCGGGACAACAACCTGCGTGCCGACGCCAGCCTGGAAAAGCTCGCCGGCTTGTCTCCCGCCTACGATCGACAGAACGGCACTCTCACCGCTGGCAACTCCACGCCGCTGACCGATGGCGCCTCGGTGGTGCTGTTGGCCAGTGAAGAATGGGCGGCCGCCAACGGCTGGCCAGTGCTGGCTTACCTGCGCACCGGCGAGACAGCAGCGGTGAATTTTGTCGACGGCACCGAGGGCCTGTTGATGGCTCCGGCCTACGCCGTGTCGCGCATGCTCAAGCGCGAAGGGCTGAGCTTCGAGGATTTTGATTTCTTCGAGATCCACGAAGCCTTCGCCGCCCAGGTGCTGTGCACGCTCAAGGCCTGGGAAGACGCCGACTACTGCCGTGAACGCCTGGGCTTGGACGCGCCGTTGGGGCCCATCGACCGCGCAAAGATGAATGTCAACGGTGGTTCTTTGGGCTGCGGCCACCCATTTGCCGCGACCGGTGGCCGGCAATTAGCGGCACTGGCCAAAATGATCCACGCACACGGCGGCGGACGGGGCCTGATTTCCATCTGCGCGGCGGGCGGGCTGGGCATTACCGCCATCGTCGAAAAGTAGCTCTATCAAAAACAACAACAAGGAGACTGCCATGAACGCTGTAAGCCTGGAACACACCGAACGGATCTGGTTGGACGCTTACCTGCCCGGCGTACCGGCGGACATCGATGCCGCTATCGCGGACTACCCCTCGCTGCGTGAGGTGTTCCTGGAGCACCTGGAAAAATTCCGTGAGCGGGTGGCCTACGTCAGCATCGGCACCGAAATGACCTACGCCGATTGGCAGGTGCAAGGCATCGCGTTTGCCGCCTGGCTGCAGGGGCAGGGCGTGCAGAAGGGCGATCGCGTGGCGCTGATGATGCCCAACTGCTTGCAGTACCCCATCTGCCTGTTGGGCACGATCCTGGCGGGGGCGGTGGTGGTCAACGTCAACCCGCTGTACACCGCCCATGAGCTCAAGCATTTGCTCAAGGACAGCGGCGCGGAAACCGTGGTGATCTTCGAAAACTTCGCCCATACCCTGGAAAAGGTCGTGGCGGGCAGCAGCGTCAAGCGCGTGGTGGTGGCGGCGATTGGCGATTTGCTTGGCACGTTCAAAGGTGCGGCGATGAACTTCATCCTGCGCACGGTGCAAAAACAGGTGCCGGCGTTCAAGCTGCGCGGCTCGATACGCTTCAACCAGGTGCTGAAACAGGGGCGCGGGCTCAACCACTTCCCGGTGGACATGCAACTGGATGACCTGGCCTTTTTGCAATACACCGGCGGTACGACCGGAGACGCCAAAGGCGTGATGCTCAGCCACCGCAACATCATCGCCAACCTGCTGCAAGCCAAGGCCTGGGTCGGCGACCAGTTGGATCAGGACAAGCAAGAAACCAACGTTACCTTGCTGCCGCTGTACCACATCTTCTCCCTGACGGTGAACTGCTTGATGTTCATGTGTCTGGGCGGGCGCAACATCCTGATCGCCAACCCTCGGGACGTGAAACGGGTGCAAATGATCTTGCGCAAGGAGCGCTTCAACGGAATTGCCGGGGTCAACACACTGTTCAATGGTTTGCTGGAGAACAAAGAGTTCTGCGCGCGGGACTTCTCCGATTTGCGCATGGTGATCGCAGGCGGCATGGCCACCCATACGTCGGTGGCCAAACGCTGGAAGGAAGTCACCGGGTTGCCGATCATCGAAGGCTACGGCCTGACTGAATGCTCACCGGTAGTGAGCATCAGCCCGATCAACATTGCGCGCATGCGCGAGATGGAATTCACCGGCAGCATCGGCGTGCCACTGCCCTCGACCTGGGTGCGCTTCATGCGTGAAGACGGCGAGTTGGCCGAAATTGGCGAGCAAGGCGAGCTGCAAGTGCGTGGCCCGCAAGTGATGCAGGGCTACTGGAAGCGCCCGGATGCCACCGCCGAGGTGCTGGATGCCGAGGGGTGGTTGTCCACGGGTGATATCGGGGTGATGGATGCGCGCGGCTATATCCGCCTGGTGGACCGCAAGAAGGACATGATCCTGGTCTCGGGTTTCAACGTGTACCCCAATGAAATCGAAGACGTGGTAGCGATGCATCCGGGCGTGAGCGAAGTGGCGGCAATCGGCGTGGAAGACGCAGTGACCGGCGAGAAGGTCAAGATCATCGTGGTGCGCAAGGACCCGAACCTGACACAGGAGCAGATCATGGCGCATTGCCGGGAGTACCTGACGGGGTACAAGTTGCCCAGGTATGTGGAATTTCGCACGACGGAGTTGCCCAAGACCACCGTGGGCAAGGTGTTGCGAAGAGCCTTGCGCTGACAGACCGCGTCAATGTCCTGTGACATTGACGCGGCGTTGCCCGCCGGCATCAGTCGATATAGAAGAACAACTTATGAGCCATGGCCGGGGGGATTTTGCTTCGCCAGATGGCGATCACCTTGGAACTGTTGTTCCGGTATTGCTCCAATTGTGCCTTGAACCCAATGTTACGTTGGGTGGCGCGTTTCAAATGCCCACTGGTGTAGGCGATTTTTGCTGCCGCCAAGCTGTCGTAGTGGAAGTGGGCATACCACAGCACGTTCCCGGTGCCGCTGTCGCGGATGGCATATTCGCTGAGAAAGTCTTTGGCGATTGTCGGTTCGCGCTCTTTTACCAGCCCGATGTTCACCGCTTTTTTGTGCCACAGATAGTCCACGCTACCCACCGTGGGCGACTGTTTTTTGTAGCCTGTGATGCGGTATTGCTGACCGGCGGCTTTCATTTGCAGTGCTTGGGCTCGCCACTGTGTCGCGGTAAGGGTCGTTTGATCAGAGGGGGCGGTTTGCTCCAGCTCTGATGCCAGCCCCTCTAGTTTTTCTGCTTCTGTCGTCAGCATGAACTCCCAGTCTTTAGGGACCTTTTCGTCCCGCAGGGCTTCGTCACGGTCCATCTGATTGAGTTCGCGCTGTATCGTGCTTTCAATGCTCTCGCGCTTGGCGGCCACATCCTGCGCTGCCCGGGTGATTGCCCTGGCCGAACGAGCCGGCCTGGAGGCAGGCGGTGGCTTTGGGGCGTCTTCGATCTCGACGTAGACACCTTCTTCGGGATGTTCGTGGAATCGCCCGACCACTTCGCCGTTAGAGGGGTCGACAATCTCGATAAGTTGATCGGCTTGCCCTGGCATCGCCCCTCGGAGGTCACCGACCAGGGTGCCGCGGCTGCGTGTCTTGAATGCCCGCTTGGTGGCCGATTTTTGCCGCATGGCCTTGGGCGGAGGCGCGATAATCTTGTCTTCTTCGCTGTCGATGATCAGGGTTTTCAAGTCATTTTCGGCGCTGGTCCGGCCTTGTGTGACCTTGTCCAGAAAGTCTTCCAAGTACTGCTTACGGATGCAGGCCGGGTTCAGCCGCTTAAGGCTCTGGCCGATGTGTTCGGCAGTGGTATAGCGGTCCACGATGGACGCGAGCACATCGATCCGTTCGGTCGTACTGTAGCCTCGGCGGGTGGTCATCTCTATATGCGCAGAAATGGTGGGGCGTAAGCGTATTTGCTCAAACTGGTGGAAGAACAACGCTTCGATACTGTTTTGCGCCAGCGGCACACTGCGATCCAGGCTGAGCTCTTGAACGATATCGATACCCATCAATTTTGTATTGTCTGGCAGGTAGTTTTCCGGGTGTTCCAGCCTTGCAACCAGGTCGTCCCTGAAACTTTTGCCAAAGGCAGAGGCTTGGGCCAGCTCGTCGAGGAATTGCTCTTGGAGGATCGATACGTCGACGATTTGATCGTGGTAGGCACGGGAGGTTTTCAAATCTTCGATTAACGCGTTGTAGTCATCGAACGCTCCCTGTTCGAGTTTTTCGTAAGCGATCACGAAGCGTTGTGTTGCACTCATTCCCCGACTGAACACCCCTGAACCCAGGCCGAAATGCGCCAGTTGAGTTCGCAGCGTGTCTTGCTGATCCCACAGTGCAAAAAGCTGGGCCGCATGCTCACGGTCATTGTTGGTTTGATGGTCGACGGCCTTGATGTCGTTAATCACGCTGATGACTTCCCTGTACGCCTGGGCCGCTTTGGCTGACTTCTCGCGATAGTTGATCAGGCTGATGTTGTAGAACGATCGCTGTTCCTGTGTCTTGCTCAGCGCTAACTGATAAGTGGGGGCTATCCGGGATTTCTGCTCAGTGGTTGCCGCATTCCAGATCGCCCAAGTACGCGTCAGCTTGGTGTTTTCTGCGGTGTATTGGGTTCTTGCGGTATTCAAGGTCGCCAACGCGGTGTTTTCGTCGGTTACGTATTGCGCAAGTGTTTGTTGCGCCTCGGCCTTACGGCTAGCCAGCGCAGCGAGTTTTTCGGCGTTGGCCTTGCGCGCTTCGGCCACGCGGTTCTTTCGTCCACCGCCTGTCAGCTTTAACCCTTCATCGAGTGTCCAGTGCCCTTGGCCGTCGGTTCTGAGTTTGATCCCAGGGCGATCAGGGTGCTCGGGGTGCACCACAAACACCTCGCCAAAACCCGGCACCACACTGACTTGAAACAGTCGTCCCCTCACACTGGCGTGCCAGGTCGAGCCAATACGGTACAAGCCCTTGAGCGGACCGCTCGCCATTGGCGACGGTGGATTATCGGGCCAGTTGACCCGTATCTTGAGCAACTGCTCGAACAGCCGCGCTCGCGAGGCTTCGCGGGCGGTGGACAGGTTGAAGTCGATCAGCGTGCGACCGCTGCCTGGGGGCTCTGAAGGCAGGCCGATAGAACCTTGCCGAACGCGGGTGGGCGTGGCTTGTGGGGTATTTGGGAGGCGGCGCAGGGGGGCAAGTGCCACCGGGCGCTGGCGGTTCTCATTCAGAGGGCGGGTCGTTGTGCCCGTGCCGGAATTGACCCCGACATGCATCAGCACCAGGCCGAGGCTCAATAAAAGGTCGACCCAGGCGAGTTCTCGTGCCTGCGGGTCGCTACCTTCCAGCGCCGGAATATCGCGCACCAGCCCCGAGGCGATTTGCAGCATCCAGCCCACCAGCATGGCGGGGCCCCTCAATAGGGGAAGCAGCAACGTATTGAACAACAGCCCGGCACCTTCCAAGAGGCTGGTCCAGCGGCTTTCGTGGTTGGACACCGCTTGGCGGTCGGCTATCGCAACCAGAGTCCTGGCGTAGCTGCCGAACAGGTACTGCATCAGGTTTCCTCTGCTCAGCGATTGCAACACCTCGGAGTGCGTCCCGCACTTTGCCAGGGTGGCTGGCGCGGGAATCTCGGGGGTATCGAACTCCATGCCGATGCCGATTCGCACGTAATGGGGTTGCTGGAACCCGCCGTTGTCGTACACCGCCCGGGCACCATCCGACAGCCACGTCAGCATGCTCGCCTGCAACGCGCCTGGCAGTGCGATAGCTTCCATCAAGGCGGCGCGCGTGCTGAATTGCATGAGTACCGGTAGGTATTGCGGGCGATAGAGAATCACCGGCCCTGTTACGCAGCTGTGCTCCTCGATCAGGAACATATCGGCCACGTAATCGGGTTCCGCGCCTGGCTTTCTCAAGAACCCCAAGGCGTGAATAACGATGTCTTGGTCGTCCACCCTGCGGTCCGCTGCGGTGCTCTTGACCACCGCGGCCACCCGTCGATAACCCTGCCACGTCATGCCTGACTGTTGCCTCACGGCCAGCTCCAGCGCGGTCATCGGCAAGTGCACGCGCAGTTGTTGGGCAAACAGGTTCTCACGCTCACGGGACTTCTCGCCGTCGTTAAAAAATAGACGCTCAAGCAAAGCCGGGTAGACCGCGCCGATGTCGGCCCGGCTGACCAGGCCCTCGACATAGTCGGGCGTGAGCCACGTAGCGAGTGCCTGGCCATCCCGACTACGCAGGCTCAGGCGCCCGTTGGGTTTTCCCGACAGATTTTTCAATGCCAGGTCTGTCAGCGTCATCCTGACGTGCTCGATATAGCTGCTTCCCATGTCCCCCACGGGCACTGCATAGGTCAGCTCCAGTTCGTCGACGTTGTAGGTGGGCCCGGTGGGGTAATCGGCGGCCATCAACGCCTGCAGCGTTTTGGCCGCGAATGTGCGAAGCCCGTCAATGCCATCCAGGAAACCACGGCCTTGGGTGCGCTGCTTGATGTTGGCTAATTCCACCAGGTGGCGGGAGTACGCACTACGTTCGGCGGGTGAACCTTGCTCAAGCCAGTCGGGTAACGCGGCTTGCAGTTGGGTGATTGGCAGGGTTCCCTCCGCCGGGACATTGAGTAACAGGGGCGCGGGGTCCATGACACGGTCATAGAGCGCCTCCAATGCCTCCACGCCGACCTCTGATGGCAACTGCAGGGCTGCGAGATTTTCGAGTTGCTGATTCAATATCAGCGCCGCTTGGGTATCGAAAATGTTGCCGTCAGGTTCGAAGCGTTTCCACACGATTTGTTCGGTTTGATAGCGATTTTTAATGGCGTTCGACCAGGCTCCACCGAACGCATCGAGGGTCGGGTAGGTACGGATATTGCCTGATACACCGCAAGAAACCACGCATGCGCCTTGTACGAGCAGCAATTCGCTCGCTTGCACGCTGACCCTAAGGTTGCCCTGGATGAGCGTGGTTTCCAGTGTGTACGCGTGAAGGGTTTCACCCGATAGGTTGAGATATTCGCGCTCGCGATTGTCGGGGTAATCAAGCACGCTATTGAGTAGCTGCAGGTGGTCGTCGCTCAGGTCCCGGCTGCGCTGGACGCTGTTGCGCAGTGAGGTGCGCAGCAGGTCGCCCATCCACTGCCAGCGGCTGATACCGGTGTCGCCGTTTTGTTGCCAAAAGTCCGTCAGTGCGCTTTGCAGTTCGATGAATAGAACGACGGGGAGCTCGTTGATCAGAGCGGCGATCACGTGCATGTCGATTTGCGCGTTGCTGAAGGTGATGCGTTTTTGCGGTGTATCGCTATTGCACAGGTAATACTCAGACGAATGCTTGTCCGAGAAGTCTACAGTCATGCCGCTTGCCAGAAACGCTAAGGCAACGTCGATCAAGGGTTTGAGGTTCCACGCACCAGGACGGCTTGGTTCTGCCACGCGCAAGGTCGCGATATCGACTGGCAAGGATGGAAATTTTTCCTGAATACTGTCGTGCAACCGCTGGGATACGACCGAGCGAAGCGTCGGCCGTGCGCTGAATTGAGTATTGACCGCTTGGGCCAGTACCTTGCTCCAGGGGAACGGGGAGGGAATGGTAGCCATAGGTTAAATCCTTCTGAGGGAGGTGTTCAGGCCATGCCTGATTGCGCCCTCAGAAAACCCTATGTTCGTACCATGGGGGCTGTACTGGAGTAGTTCGTCTTGTCGGTGCACTCCAACGCCCTCGAGTGCACCACAGCAGGCTCATTTAGAGGGTGCCCACGTGGACCCAACGCTCTTCCTTCGCGGCGAGACGTATCGCCGTCGCCAATCGTTCCACCGCCCACGCGGCTTCAAAATCAGTGCCATCCGTATCCTGGCCCGCCAGCGCCAAGATCAACTCCTGAACTTCCAGCGTCTTCAGTTCGTTGTACCCCAACTGATGCCCCGCAGCCGGGCTGAACGCTGCGTAGCCTGGCAGGGCCGGGCCCGCCAGCAAACGCTGGAACCCTTCCTGGCCGACTCGGCACAGTTGCAGTTCATTCAAGCGCTCTTGATCGAACGCCAGCGTGCCCTTGGTGCCGCTGATCTCGAAACTCAGGTGGTTCTTGTAGCCGTGCTTGAGCCAACTGCTGCTCACCGTGCCGCGCGCGCCATTGGCAAAACGCAGCAGCGCGTGCACCTGGTCGTCTACGGCGATGCTTTTGCGCTCGGCGCTGCCTTTTACGGCCGGGCGCTGGGCATGCACGGTCTGGGTGTCGGCGCACACGCTGGCCACTTCCCCCACCAGATATCGCGCCATCGACAGCAAGTGACTGCCCAGGTCTGCGAGGGCGCCGCCGGCGTGTTCCACTTCGCAGCGCCATGACCATGGCGAGGCGGGGTCGGCCATGAAATCTTCGCTGAATTCGCCCTGGAAGCTGATGATGTCGCCCAACTCACCCTTGGCGATCATTTGCTTGGCCAGCACGATCATCGGGTTGTGCTGGTAGTTGTAGCCGACCCGCGTCACCACGCCGGCGGCACTGGCGGCGCGGCGCATGGCGTCGGCTTGTTCGAGGCTGACGGCCAGGGGTTTTTCGCAGTACACCGCTTTGCCCGCCGCGATGGCGGCCATGGCCATGGGGTAGTGCAAGTGGTTGGGTGTGGTGATGGCCACGACGTCGACGGCGGGGTCATGGATCAGCGCTTGCCAGTCGCCATGGGCCTGGGCAAAACCCCAATCCCTGGCACAACGCTGGGCGCGTTCGGTGTCGGCGTCGGCCAGGGCGGCCAGCTTGAGGGTGACGGGCAGTTCAAATACCGCACGGGCGTTGTTGAACGCCAAGGCATGGGCGCGGCCCATGAAACCTGTGCCGATCAAGCCGATTCCGAGTTCACGCATAGCCGTGGTCCTTTGCATTATTGTTTTCAGAGGGTCTATTTATGGAATAAAAATTCTCACAATTCAATAGATGGAATAAAAATTCATTTACTGCGAAGCAATCAGCCTGGCGAATACGCCTATATTCAGCGCGTGGCCAAAGGCCTTTAGTTAACAAAAGATAACGTAGCGCTGATTGTCAGACGATTCGAAAGCCCGATAGGATGACCGAAGCTTCCTCCAGGCGCTCTAGATTGCAGGTTTCAGCGCCCAGGAACGCCCCCTAACAATAATAAATGGGAGAAAGGTCTATGAGTGAGCCTGTCATGGGTTGGGTTGTTTGCCGCCCACGCGCCGCACGCAGGGTTGCGTTGCTGGCCACAGCGCTCTCGCTGTTTGGACTTGGGGTAACGGCCGCCGCGTTGCCGACCGCCGTCCAGGCCGCCGGTGATACCGCTTTTGCGATTGAATCCCCCAAGGCCGCCAAAGGCCTGATGATTGACGTGGTCCTCGCGGGCAAACGCCTGGTGGCGGTCGGTGATCGCGGGCATATCCTCTATTCCGACGACCAGGGCAGTACCTGGACCCAAGCCAAAGTGCCTACCCGACAACTGCTCACGGCGGTGTATTTCGTCGACGACAAACAGGGTTGGGCGGTAGGCCATGATGCACAAATCCTCGCAAGTACCGACGGCGGCGCCACCTGGACCCAGCAATACCAGGACCTCAAGCGCGAAGCACCCTTGCTCGACATCTGGTTCAACGATGCTAGCCACGGCCTGGCGGTCGGCGCCTACGGTGCGCTGATTGAAACCACCGACGGCGGCAAGACCTGGGCAGACGTCAGTGATCGTCTCGACAACGAAGACCAGTACCACCTCAACGCCATCGCCCATATCAAGGATGCCGGCCTGTTTATCGTCGGCGAGCAGGGCAGCATGTTCCGCTCCAGCGACGACGGCCAGACGTGGGAAAAACTCGAAGGCCCCTACGAGGGCTCGCTGTTTGGCGTGATCAGTACTGCGCAACCGCAGACTCTTCTGGCCTATGGCTTGCGCGGCAACCTGTACCGCTCCACCGATTTTGGCAGCACCTGGGAGCAGGTCGAATTGAACGCCGCGCGGGGAGCGCTGGAGTTCGGTTTGTCAGGCGCCACCTTGCTCGATGACGGTGCCATCGTCGTGGTGGGCAACGGCGGCAGCGTAGTGGTCAGCCATGACGACGGGGTGACGTTCAGCGTGTTCAATCGGCCGGATCGTATTTCGCTTTCTTCCGTCACGGCGGCAGGCAACGGCAACTTGATTCTGGCCGGGCAGGGTGGTGTTCGCGTGGCGACGCCTGCCGGCGCCGAACCGACAAAACAATAAGAAGGCGGGGAAAGAATGAGCAGTCATCACAACGATAAAGCGACCTTTCTTGAGCGCCTGATCTTCAACAACCGCCCGGCAGTGATCGTGATCTGCCTGCTGGTGAGTATTTTCCTGTTCTGGCAGGCGACGTTGATTCGCCCGTCCACCAGCTTTGAAAAGATGATCCCCCTCAAGCACCCCTTCATCGAAAAGATGATGGAGCACCGCAATGACCTGGCCAACCTGGGCAACACGGTGCGCATCTCCGTGGAAGCCAAGGACGGCGACATCTTTACGAAGGAATACATGGAGACCCTGCGCCAGATCAACGACGAGGTGTTCTACATCTCCGGCGTTGACCGCTCGGGCCTAAAATCGCTGTGGAGTCCCAGCGTACGTTGGACCGAAGTGACCGAAGAAGGCTTCGCTGGCGGTGAAGTCATCCCGCAAAGCTACAACGGCTCGCCGGAAAGCCTCGACCAACTGCGCAACAACGTGCTCAAGTCCGGCCAGGTCGGGCGCCTGGTGTCCAACGACTTCAAATCGAGCATCGTCGATATCCCGCTGCTGGAGTCCTACCCGGACCCGCAGGACCAAGGCAAGCTGCTGGCCCTGGACTACCGCAAGTTCTCCCATGAGCTCGAAGACAAGATCCGCGACAAGTTCGAAGCGCAGAACCCCAACGTCAAGATTCACATCGTCGGTTTCGCCAAAAAGGTCGGCGACCTGATCGATGGCCTGGTCATGGTGGTGATGTTCTTCGGCATCGCGTTCGTCATCACCCTGATCTTGCTGCTGTGGTTCACCAACTGCCTGCGCAGCACCGTCGCGGTGTTGAGCACCACGCTGGTGGCGGTGATCTGGCAACTCGGCTTGATGCACTTTTTCGGCTTCGGCCTCGATCCGTATTCGATGCTGGTGCCGTTCCTGATTTTCGCCATCGGTATTTCCCACGGCGTGCAGAAGATCAACGGCATCGCCCTGCAATCCAGCGAGGCTGACAATGCGCTGACAGCGGCGCGGCGTACGTTCCGACAACTGTTCTTGCCGGGGATGATCGCGATCCTCGCCGATGCTGTGGGTTTCATCACACTGCTGATCATCGACATCGGTGTTATCCGCGAGTTGGCCATTGGCGCGTCCATCGGTGTGGCGGTGATTGTGTTCACCAACCTGATCCTGCTGCCGGTGGCGATCTCCTACGTGGGTATCAGCAAGCGCGCCATCGCCAAGAGCAAGAAGGACGCCAATCGCGAACACTCGTTCTGGCGCTTGCTGTCGAACTTTGCCAGCCCGAAAGTCGCACCGATCTCCATCGCGCTGGCGCTGGTGGCCTTTGGCGGCGGCCTCTGGTACAGCCAGAACCTCAAGATCGGCGACTTGGACCAGGGCGCGCCGGAACTGCGCCCGGATTCGCGCTACAACAAAGACAACAACTTCATCATCAGCAACTACTCCACCAGCTCCGATGTGCTGGTGGTGATGGTCAAGACCAAGGCCGAAGGGTGCTCGCGCTACGAGGCCATGGCACCGATCGACCAGTTGATGTGGAAGATGCAGAACACCGAGGGCGTGCAGTCGGCGATCTCGCTGGTGACCGTGTCCAAGCAGATGATCAAGGGCATGAACGAGGGCAACCTGAAATGGGAAACCCTGTCGCGTAACCCGGACGTGCTGAACAACTCCATTGCCCGCGCCGATGGCCTGTACAACAACAATTGCTCGCTGGCGCCGGTGCTGGTGTTCCTCAATGACCACAAGGCCGAAACCCTCGATCGTGCGGTGCATGCGGTGCAGGACTTCGCCAAGGAGAACAACAAGGACGGCCTGGAATTCATCCTTGCCGCCGGTAACGCCGGGATCGAAGCGGCCACCAACGAGGTGATCAAGGAATCCGAACTGACCATCCTGATCCTGGTGTACCTGTGCGTGGCCACCATGTGCATGATCACTTTCCGCTCCTGGGCGGCGACCCTGTGCATCGTGCTGCCGCTGGTGCTGACCTCGGTGCTGGGTAACGCGCTGATGGCGTTCATGGGCATCGGCGTGAAGGTCGCGACCCTGCCGGTGGTGGCGTTGGGTGTGGGGATCGGCGTGGACTACGGCATCTACATCTACAGCCGCCTGGAAAGCTTCCTGCGCGCCGGCCTGCCGTTGCAAGAGGCGTACTACCAGACGCTCAAGTCCACTGGTAAAGCCGTGCTGTTCACCGGCTTGTGCCTGGCGATTGGCGTGTGCACCTGGATTTTCTCGGCCATCAAGTTCCAGGCCGACATGGGCCTGATGCTCACCTTCATGCTGCTGTGGAACATGTTCGGCGCGCTGTGGCTGTTGCCGGCGCTGGCGCGGTTCCTGATCAAGCCGGAGAAGTTGGCTGGGCAGAAGGGCAATTCACTCTTCGCGCATTGATCGATTTAGACCATTGCCGCAAGGCACGGCGGGGGAATTGACCTATCATGTGTCTTTTCCCCCGCAGTGACTTCACATCATGACCGACGCATCACCAGACCTGAGTAATGCCCTCAAAGACAGCGACATGCTGATCATCAACGGGCTGCACGCCTTCGACTTCACTTTCGACCAGCACCTGCTGATTGAAAGCATGGATGGCCGGGAACTCAAGCGCTGGAAGTTCAGTCCAGAACAACTGAATGCCGCCACCTTTGACGACAGCTTGCAAAGCTGGCTTTTGAGCAACGAAGACGGTGAGCACCGACTAGTCTGTTTGAGCGCGATCAAGGGCGACAACAACAACGACGAGGACGAAGCGGATGATGATGCGTAAATTCTGGCCCCTGCTGATGGCTGGCAGTGTCGGCGCCATGTCGGTACAGGCCGCCCCGGCCGATACCTATGAACTGTTGGTAGGCAGCTACACCGCCGGCACCAGCGAAGGTATCTACCGCCTGCAGTTCGACAGCCGTACCGGTAAATTCCACGGCCAGCCGGTGCTGGCGGCCAAGGCGGCCAACCCATCCTGGTTGACGCTCTCCAAGGACCAGAAGCACCTGTTTGTGGTCAATGAGAATGGCCCTGGCCAGAAAGACCCGGTCGGCCGCGTGAGCAGCTACAGCGTCGACCCGCAGAATCACCAGCTCACGTTGATCAACCAGGTGCAGAGCCTGGGCAACGAACCGACTCATTCCAGCCTGGCCGCTGACGGGCGTTACCTGTTCGTCGCCAACTATTCGGTACTGGAAGACCCGGGCGGCAGCCTGGCGGTGTTGCCGCTGGATGCCAATGGCAAGCTGTCGCCACCGGTGCAGTTGAGCGCTCACCCTGCCAGCCGTGTGAACCCCGAGCGTCAGGCGTCCAACCACGTGCATTCGGTGGTGTCGTCGCCGGATGGCAAGTACGTGTTTGTGCAGGACCTTGGGGCGGACAAGGTGTTTGCCTACCACTACGACCCCAAGGCCAACCACGAGCTGCCGCTGACCCCAGCCAACCCGGCTTCGGTGCAACTGCCCCCAGGCAGTGGCCCACGGCACCTGCTGTTCAGCGCGGATGGCAAGCACGCGTGGCTGACCACCGAGATGAGTGCCCAGGTGGCGGTGTTTGACTACAACGACGGCACGCTCAGCCAGACCCAACTGGTGGACTTCGCCGCTGGCCAACCGGTCTCCGACAAGGCCGGCGCGGCGCTGCATGCGTCCAGCGACGGCAAGTTCCTGTACGTGAGCAACCGTGGCACGGCCAACCAGATGCTGGTGTTCAGCATCGACCCGGCCACCGCGCACCTCAAGGAGCTGCAGCGCCGCTCCGTCGAAGGCGACCACCCGCGCGAGTTCAGCCTGGACCCGAGCGGCAAGTTTTTGCTGATCGCCAACCAGAAAAGCAACGAAATCGTGGTAGTCGAACGTGACCCCAAGACCGGCTTGCTAGGCAAAACCGTGCAAAAATTGGCCATTGATGCCCCCAGCGACCTCAAGTTCCTGGTGCGTCAATAAGCCACAGGCCCCGCACTGCGGGGCCTGACCCTTTCTATTAATTCCATTAATAGCGGCTACTGTTTCAAAGCATTTCTAAGGTTCAGCCCTCGGGCGTAAGTTTGGTTCCAAGGCCTTCCCCGGCCACCCAACCAAACGAACACAAGGGTTACCGACATGAATCTGAACCTCTTCTCCATCATCGCCGCTTCCGCTGTCTCCGCCACTGTAGCCCTGCCTGCCGCCGCCAGCGTGGAAGTCACCGGCAAAAAATCCAACACCAGCGCCTACACCCAGAAATACCTGCAACAGAGCGCCAATTTCTATGCCGCTCTGGATCACAAGATTCAACACTGATCCTGCGAACACTGAGATCCAAATGTGGGAGCGGGCTTGCTCGCGAATGCGGTGTATCAGCCAAAGAAGTTTCGACTGACCCACCGCATTAGCGAGCAAGCCCGCTCCCACATTCTGAATGGTGTTGGATTTAGGGTTTTGCCATTACTGCGATAAACAGCGGTGATTCCAGGAAGCGCTCAAGCCAGACCTGCAACCGTTTATACGATGTACCGGCAAACCACACTCGATCCACATGGGCAAACTGGCGCACAAACGGCGCTAGTGCAGCATCCGCCAGGGTCAGGTGGTTTGCCAGCAGGTAATCCCGCTCGGCCAACAACCCCTCCAGCTTCTGCAAGAACACCTCGCCCTCGGCCCGATAGTGTTCCATCGGTTGCTCTGGGTAACGCTCGGCGTACTTGTATCGATTCAAGTGATGTTTGAAGCCCTGATCGTTTTCTGCAATCAACGCCAAGACCGCTGAGTCACCGTGCAGTAACCAATCCTGCGGATCGTTCTGCGCCAAGGCCCATTGCATGATCTCCAGGCTTTCTTCAATCACTCGCCCGTCAACGCTCAACACCGGCACCGTGCCTTTGGGCGACAGCGCCAGCATCTCGGCCGGCTTGGCCTTGAGGCTCACCTCGACGATGCGCACCGGCACACCTGAGTAGCGCAACGCCAACCGCGCCCGCATCGCGTACGGGCAGCGTCGGAACGAATACAGCAGCGCTTCGCTCACTTGACCTCCAACGTGCTCAAGCCATTACCCTGGCGCTTGACCTGGATTTGCACAGGAATGCGTTCATGCATTTCCTGCACGTGGGAAATCACCGCCACCTTGCGGCCCTGGGCCTGCAAACCGTCCAGGGCGTCCATGGCCAATTGCAGCGATTCGGGGTCGAGGCTGCCGAAGCCTTCGTCGATAAACAGCGACTCGATCTTCAAGGTGCTGGACGCCATCGACGCGAGGCCCAAGGCCAGCGCCAGCGACACCAGGAACGTCTCGCCGCCGGACAACGAATGCACCGAGCGCAGTTCGTCGCCCATCTCGGTGTCCATCACCAACAGGCCAAGCATGCTGCCGCCACGCTTGAGGCGGTAGCGACGCACCAGTTGGCGCAGTTGCACGTTGGCGTGGTGCACCAACAGGTCGAGGTTGTAGGCCTGGGCGATCTTGCGGAATTTGTCACCGCTGGCCGAGCCGATCAGCGCTTCAAGGCGTGCCCAGCGCTGCCATTCTTCATAGGCTTTGGCGGTGGTCAGTGCCAGGGAATGGTTGGCTTCCTGGCGCCGTTGGTCTTCGGACTGACGTGCGCGCAACTCGGCAACCTGTTTCTCGCCCTCGGCCAGTTGCTGGTTGAGCGCGGCCAGGGTGCTGTCCAGCTCCGCTGCTTCAAGGTTGCCGTTATGTAGCGTTTGGTGTTCGGCAAGACGTTGCTCACGCTCTTGCAGCAGCACCCTGGCTTGTTCGACGGCTTTCTCGCCGTGTTGCAACTGCTGACGCAGCGCGCTGACCTGCGCGTCATCGAAGGTCAGCAAGCGGGTAAGGCCGACGTCGTCCAACTCCGGGTGCAGGGCGCGCCACTCGCTGATGCGGGTGTCGAGGTGCTGTTGCTCGACGAGTAGCGCGTGTTGGCGTTCCTGCTGGGCCTTGAGGTCAGCCGCCAACTGGATAAGCGAATTACGCGTGTCCTGCAACTGCTGGTTGGCATCGGTCTCGCTTTGGCGGGACTGGGTCACGGCCTGGTCCAACTGTTGCTGCCAGTGTTCGGCGCTGGTGTGCGTGCCGAGCAGTTCGCCGAGTTTCTCCTGGGCGGCCTGTTGCTGCGCCGCCAACTCGGTGACTTGTACAAGCAACGCATCCCGTTGCTGCTGGCGATGTTGCTGGTGAGTCTGTTCTTTCTCGATGGCTTGCTGGCGATCTTGCTGCTCGGCCAGCTCATCGCGCTGATGGCCCAAGTGCTCAAGGCGTTGGCTGACCTGCTGGTCCAATTGCATGAAGGTCGCCGCAGGTTCGTTGCGCAGGCCGTCCAAGGTTTCGGCGGGTAACAGGTTGGCGGAAGCGTTGAGTTCTTCGTCCAGGCGTTCGCGGTCGTTGGACAACTCGCGTTGCTGGTCCACCAGCAATTGCCGGGCCTGCTGGCTGGCATCCTGCGCGGCTTGCAGTTGTTGCTGCAGGCGTCCGGCGTTTTGTTGCAGGTTGAGCAGGGCGCCTTGGCGTTGTTCATCCTGGGTGATGCTTTGCGTGAGTTGGCCGAGTTGTTGGGTCAGCCAGTCGCTGCGTTTGGCTGCTTCCTGGTTGAACAACGAGGCTGACAACGGGTGCGCGTCCAGGCTCGGGGCCAGCGCTTGCTGCTGCGTTGCCAATTGCTCCTGCTGTTGCAGGAACTCCTTTTGCTGGGCGATCAAACCGCCGACTTCGCCACGCAGTTCGTTAAGTTTTTCCTTGAGGGTGTCGACCGCTTTCTGCGCCGCAGCCTCTTCGTTGTCGTCATGGCGACCCAGGCTTTGCAGCAGGGCTTCGGGCTGGTGATACGGATGCTCATGGCTACCGCACACGGGGCACGGCTGGTCGTCCTGCAACTGTTCGCGCAGCTCTTCGACGCTGGCACTGCGGGCCAGGCGTTGGCGTTCCAGCAGTTGCTTGGTTACCGTCAGCGTCTGTTCGGCAACGGTCAGTTCAGCCTTGGTTTGCAAGCCGGTCTGGTTCAGTTGTTCACGCTGCTGTCGGGCATCGGCGAGCTTTTGCGCCAGTGCTGTCGCGCGCTGATCGAGTTGCTGCTGGTTGTCCCACAGGCGCGTCAGGTCTTCGAAGGCGCGCTGCTGCTTGCGATTGTCTTGCAGCAGGCTGGCAAGCAGCTGGATCTGCTCGGCCACGGCGTGGGGTTCGGCACCGGCTTCCTGGTACAGCAGGTCCAAAGCTTCGCGCTGTTGGGTGAAGCGTTCTGCGGCAGTGGTGGCGCGTTGTTCCAGCTGCGGCAATTCGGCTTGGCCCTTGTTCAGGCGGTTGCCGATCAGCATCAGTTGTTGCAGGCGCTCGCGGTAAACGGTCCAGGCATCGCTCAGCGGGGCGAGGGCGGCGCTGCGCTCCAGGCCTGTGGCCAGGCGTTGCAGGCGTTCGGCAACTTGGGTTTGTTTGTCCAGCAAACCATTGAGCAGGGCTTGGCCTTCGGTGCAGGCGCTTTCGTGTTGCAGCTGGTCTTCGACGCGCTTGGCCAGGTCCTTGGTCAAGTGGGCGAGGGTGCTTTGCTCTTCGAACGCCTGGCGCAGCAAGGGCAGCGCGTCACTCTGGTTTTTCAAGGCGTCGACGAGGGCCGTGTGTGCCGTTGCCTGCTGTTGGTGCGCCTGCTCCTGGCGGATGTTCAGTTCGGCCTGTTGTTCGATGTGCTGCTGAATCTGGGCGGCCAAAGGCGCGAGCAGATTGGCCAGGTCAGCCTGACGGGCGAAGTGATGACGCTGCGGCGCCAGTTGATCCAGGCGGCTCAGGTCCTGACGCAGCGGGCCCTGGCTGTCCCAATCGGCCTGCGCGCGCTGTAGCTGCTCGGTGGCGCTGAGCTGGCGCTCCTGCCATTCGCGCAGTTCCTTGAGCCAGGTGTGCTGCAACTCCAGCTGCTTGAGCTGGGCCTGTTGGGTCTTGAGTTGCTGTTGGGCCTCAGTGAACTGCTGATCCAGTTCGGCGCGGGCCTCAGGTGCCAGGGGGACTACGCCGGTGGCCTGGTCTTGCAGCTGTTTGTGGGCGTCCTTGGCCTCTTTGGCCTTGTCGAACGCGCGACGGCCGAGCTGGGTATAGAGCGCGGTGTCGGTGAGTTTTTCCAGCAGTTCGCTGCGTTCGTTGTCATTGGCCTTGAGGAATGCGCTGAACTCGCTCTGCGCCAGCAACACCGCACGGGTGAATTGCTCGAAGTTCAGGCCCAGGGCCAGTTCCAGCTGGGTTTTGTATTCGGTTTTCTGGCTGGCCAGCAGTTGATCGCTGTCCAGGTCGATCAGACTCTGGCGGCTGTTTTGCAACTTGCCACTGGCCTTGTCACGGGCGCGATTGGCTTCCCAGCGTGCGCGATAACGACGGCCGCTGACGCCGACAAAATCCACTTCGGCATAACCGCCGCCGGTGCCACGCCTCAGCAATGTACGTGGGTCACCAATGGAAATGTCACTGTCGGCATCCGGCATCTTGGCCTGGCCGGTATCGCCCAGGCGCGGCACCGCACCAAACAGCGCCAGGCACAAGGCGTCGAGCAGGGTACTTTTGCCGGCGCCGGTTGGCCCGGTGATGGCGAACAAACCGGCGCTGGCCAGGGGCTCGGCGGTGAAGTCGATTTCGAACGGGCCCGCGAGGGAGGCGAGGTTTTTCAGGCGGATGGCGAGGATCTTCATGGTTGTTCATCCCCCTGTTGCACTTCCTGGAGCAGCACGGCGAAGTCCTTCAAGGTCTGTTCATCCACTTCACTGCCATAGCTGTCCTGCCAGGCGCGGCTGAACAGTTCCTGGGGGGTGAGTTGGTCGAGTTCGATCAGGCGCTCGTCGCCTTCGTCTTCACGGTTGCCGGTACCCGCGTATTCAGCGGCGATGCGCACCAGGCGAACGGCCTTGCCTTGCAGGGCGGTTTCGATTTGCTGGCGCAGGTCGGGCTGGGGCTCGTCGAGGCGCACGCGGACTTCCAGCCACGGGTGGCGCTGGGTTTCGGCGAGCAGGTCGATGTCCGGCAGCTCGGCCAAGGTGCTGAGGATATCGGCCAAGGGCGCGGCTTCCAGGCGTTGAAGATCGACCGAGCGCGGAATCAGTAGCGGTTCGACACTCACCAGGCATTGGCCCTGGAATGTCACGTCGAGCACCTGGTGCTTGTAGTTGATTTCGGAAAATGACAGTGGAATCGGCGAGCCGCTGTAGCGAATGCGTTCTTCTGCGTTCACCTTTTGCGGCTTGTGCAAATGGCCGAGGGCGACATAGGCGACGCTTCGGTCGAACAAGCTGGCGGGAAGCGCCTCGGCATTGCCAATGATCAGGCTGCGCTCGGAGTCTTCCGACACCGAACCCCCGGCCATATGCGCATGGCTAATGGCAATCAGCGCCTGGCCTTTCTTGCGCTTGGCGTTGGCGGCAGCGATCAGCTGTTCATGCACCTGGCCGATGCCGCGCAGGTAATCGTCGCCCAATTGCGTGCCGGTGACTTCCGCCGGGCGCAGGAACGGCAGCGCCAGGCACCAGCCGGCAACCTTGCCTTTGGCATCCGGCAGTGGGATGAGCAGGCGCTCGGCATCCAACTGGCCGTCGTCCAGCCACAACACCCGACCGAGGGCATGGGTGCGCAAACGGCGCATCAACGGTGCCGGCAACTCGATGCGCGAGCCGGAATCGTGGTTGCCGGCGATCATCACGATGGTCAGCGTCGGGTTTTGCTCGTGGGCGCTGATGATGAAGTCATACAGCCGCTCCTGGGCCTTGAGTGGCGGGTTGACCGTGTCGAAGATATCGCCGGCGATCAGCAACACATCCGGGGCGTGCGCCTTTAATTGGCCCAGCAGCCAGTCGAGAAAACAGGCGTGTTCGTAATCGCGTTCCTGGCCATGCAGGTTTTGCCCAAGGTGCCAGTCGGAGGTGTGAAACAGACGCAAGGCGAACTCCGTGGAGAATAGGAAAAGGAGGGGAGTTTACCTGTAAAAGCACACGCGGTGCCTGTTGCGGGGCACAGAACAAATGTGGGGGCAGGCTTGCCCTAATGCCCGTCAGTTAAGCGCAACATGGCTCTGTAGTGAGCGGGCTTGTCCCGCGCTGGGCCGCGAAGCGGCCCCAAAACCGGACGACTGGGCTCTGTCTGGAAGAGCGCGTCGGCCTAATTAGGGCCGCTTCGCAGCCCAGCGCGGGACAAGCCCGCTCACTACAAGAATGAGGCCGCCCTTCGTTTCCTTAACTGACTGGCATTAGGGCAAGCCTGCTCCTATAGGGTCGGGGTTACTTGGGATACAGCGGCGGCAAGCTGGTGGTGTCAGTGGCCGGGTCCAGCTCACGTTCCGCCATCGGGATGGACTTGACCGCACGCCACAGGTCTTCGCCCAGCCAGTATTGGCCGCTTTCGCTGTAGAGCGCGCCGTTCAGCCCATCCAGCGCATCGGACAAGGGGATATACCGCGCCGCCATGTCCGCCAGGGTTTCCGGCTGTTGCCGCGCCCAGGCGTCGAGGGCCTGGCGGGTGGCTTGGGGGTCGTTGGCTTGGGTGGCGCGCTTGAGGTCGTCGAGTAGCGTGCGTGGGCTGGGGCCGGTTTGCGCAGCGCGCAGCACGGCCGGTTGCCAACGCGCACGCCACCATAGGCCAAAGCCCAGCAGCGTGGTGCAGGCAAGAATCAGGGTGCTCAGTTGCCACAACCACAGGTGGCTGTCGTCGGGCGCGGTGATCACGGTGGGGGTGGCGGGGGTGTCCACCACCAGGCTCGGGTTGGTTGCCACTTGCAGGGTGCGGGCCGGCAGGCTGGTGCGTTCCAGGTGGTCCTCATGGGTGTTCCACCACACCACTTCCACGGCGGGCATTTCAAGTGTGCCGGCGCGGTTGGGCACCAGGGCTTCGCGGTCCTCGCGGCTGCCGATCAGGCCGCGGTCGTTGGTCTGGTTGCCCAGCACCGGTTGGTCGGGATAGCGGCGCAGGCCAGGAATGTCGGTGCTGGGCAGGGCAGGTAATTGGGCGCTGGACAGGCCTTCGGCCTTGACCGTCAGGCTGCGGGTCAGGGAGTCGCCGACCTGCACGTGATCAGGTTCCGGGTTCCAGGTTTCGCTCAGGGTGAGGCTGCGTGCCGGCAACCACGGGGTGTCGGCGGGATACAGTTCGGGTTTGGGCTTGACCGTCAGTGCAAGCTCCGCCGAGCTCACGTGGATCAGCTTGCCGGGCTTGGTGCCTTGCAGGGTATTTTCCTGGGGCGGCCGCGCTTCCACCAAGGTCGCACTGAACGTCTGCGCGGGAATGACCAGGCTGCCGCTGTGCTGCGGATAGATCGCGTAGCGGGTTTCGATCACGCCGTGGCGAATGCTGTTGATGACTTTCTCGTAGGTGCGCGACTCACCCAACTGCTCGACCCGCGCATCGGGAATCTGCAACGGCGTCAGGCTGCTGTCGTCATACAGCGACACCGAGTGATACACCCGCACCGTCAACAGCGCCTGGGCCTGCACATACACAGTGGGCTGGTCGATGTTGGCCTCGACAAACACCGGCGCCAGCTCGGCGCTGGTGTTCTGGCTGGCGGTTTCAACCACTTGCAGGCTGATGGGCTGGGTCTTGTATTCCCCGACCTGCAACGGCGGGATCACCACGGTGCCGTTTTCCTTGGGCAGCAGGGTGATGATCCAGCGCGTGGTGGCGTGATTGTCGCCGCCCAGGGTGGTGAGCTGATTGAGCTGGCGCGTGCCGCTGACTTCGAATTGCGCATCCAGCGGTGACAGGTCCGGTTTGCCGAACAGCGTCACGTCGTTGGATTCCACCGTCAGCTCTACCGTTTCCCCGGAGTTGACGCGGCTGCGATCAACGCTGGCGACCAGGTTCGCCGCCTGGGCGTGGCCTGCCGATAACGCGAGCAGAAGCAGTAGGGTGGTGCGGCGGCTCATCGAGTCTTGTCCTGATGTTGTTGCTGTTCGTACCAGAATTTGCGGCGCAGCAATTCACCGGGGTTGTCCGGGATTTCTTGCAGCCATTGTTCCAAGGCCTGGCGGTGTTCGCCGTCGAGGCTGGCATCGTTTGGGCGCAGCGGCGGGGTGGTGGTTTGCTCATCCCCCAGCTCGCTGCCCGGTACGTCATTGTTGCCGGCTGGCGAGGTGGCGCCGGTCTGCGTATCGCCGGTGCCGGCCTGACCCTGGCCTTGGGAGGACTGATCACCACCGCTGGCGTTTTGCCCGCTGGTGCCCGGTTGCGCAGTTTGGCCGGGTTGGGTGGTTTCGTCATCCTCGTTTTTTGCAGGCTTGTCCGGCTCGGTCTTCGCCTGCTCTTGCTCCTGAATCAGGGTTTCCAGCAGGGCTTTGTTTTTCAAGGCTGGCTGTAAGTCAGGCTGGGCTTCCAAAGCCTGTTCGTACGCATCGATCGCGGCCTCCAACTCGCCTGACTTGGCCAGGGCATTCCCTCGATTGTAGTGGGCGTAGGCGTCATCGCCCTCGGCAAAACGCTTGATGGCCTCGGCATAGTTGCCCGCTTCGTATAGCGCCACACCCTGCCATTGCGGGTCCTGAAAGTGTTCGGCGGCTTCAGCAGGGCGTTTTTTCTTCAACAGGTACTGACCTTGTTGGTCGGGACGCAGCCACAAGTCCTGGAAATCGAAGGCGTAGCTGGGCTGCGGTGCGCCCAGTAGCAATAACGGCAAGCAGAACAGCCAGCCACGGCGCCCGGCGCAGGCGGCGAGCAACAGCAGCGGCAACAGCAGCCAGTAGCCTTGGTCGGCCCAGGTGTCCAAATGCAGCAGTTGACCGTCATTGCGCATGGATTGAGGCGGGTCCAGCACGCCGAGTTGGCGCAGGTCCTTGTCATCCAGGCGTGCCGCGCGGTAACGCCCGCCCATTTCGCTGGCGAAGGCCTTGAGGGTCGGGCTGTCCAGGCGTGGTACCAGAATCGCGCCTTGCTCGTCCTTGAGGAACTCGCCGCTTTCCTGGGTCACCGGCGTGCCTTCACGGCTGCCAATACCCAGGATCGACAAGGCCGGCGACTGTGCCCCTTGCAGCAGCAGGCGGATACCCTGGCGCTCCTGCTTGGACAGCGACGAGCCAACCAGCAGCAGGCGGCCTTGGCCCAGGCCACCTTGCTTGAGCAAGCCCAGGGCTTTCTCCACTGCCAAATCGGCACGATGCCCGGGCTCAGGCATGATTGATGGGCGCAGCGCTTCCAGCAGGTTGCGGCTGGTCGACAGGTCATCCGACAGCGGCACCAAGGTGTGGGCGCTGCCGGCATACACGACGATGGCGGTTTGCGCGTCGCTGCGTGCTTGCAGCAAGTCATACAGCTTGCGCCGCGCTTGTTCCAGGCGGTTGGGCGGGCTGTCGGTGGCGAGCATTTCCGGGGTCAGTTCCAGCAACACCACCAAAGGGTCGGAGGGTTTCTGGCTAGTTTGTTCTACCCGCTGCCAGCTCGGGCCGAGCAATGCCAGCACGGCCAGCAACCAGGCGATCCCGAGTACCACCCAGGGCGATTTGCTTTCGCGGCCATTGCCACCACTGAGCAACACGGCGTGGAAGGCCGGCGGCAGGATCATCTGCCAACGCCCGGCGCGCTTTTGCCGATGCCACAAGTGCCACAGCAGCCAGCAGAGCAGCGGCAGCAGCAATAACCACCAGGGACGGAACCAGTGCGGCCACAGGTCGATCATCGACGCCTCCGCAATCGCAGGCGTTTAAGGCGTTGGCGCCATTCCGGGTGTTGTTGCAGGAAAATCCCCTTGCTCGACAGTTTGTTAAAAAAGCGCTGCAACGCGTTGTTCGGCCAGCGTTCCTGGATCACCAGCAGCATGCTGAGCACCAACGCCAGGGCCAGCGGCGCGCTGTACAGCGCCTGGGCCGGGCGTGCGCGGGTCGGTTGTTGCTCGACCGGCTCAAGTTTGTCGAGGGTTTCCTTGATGGTTTGCAGTTCTTCGCCGTCGCGGGCGCGGAAGTACTGGCCGCCGGTGGCCTCGGCAATCGCCTTGAGCGCCGGCTCATCCAGGTCCAGGCTCGGATTGACACCCAGAATGCCTAAAGAACCGGTTTGTTCCGGGTCGGCACCGATGCCGATGGGGTAGATCTTCACGCCTTCTTCGGCGGCCAGGCGCGCAGCGGTCAACGGGTCGATCTGCCCGGCGTTGTTGGCGCCGTCGGTGACCAGGATAAGTACGCGGCTTTGCGCCGGGCGCAGGCGCAGGCGCTTGAGCGCCAGGCCGATGGCGTCGCCGATGGCGGTGTTCTTGCCGGCGATGCCGATGCGTGCCTCGTCCAGCCAAGTGCGCACGGTGCGGCGGTCGAAGGTCAGCGGGGCTTGCAGATAAGCCTGGCTGCCAAACAGGATCAGGCCGACGCGGTCACCTTCACGGTTTTCGAGGAAGTCGCCGAGCAGGTGCTGCACCAGGCTCAGGCGGCTGACATCATCGTCCTGCCAATGCATGTCGGGAAAGTCCATGGAGCCGGACACGTCCACCGCCACCAGCAAGTCGCGGCCACTGGCGGCGATTGGCAGCGGTTCGCCCAGCCATTCCGGGCGTGCGGCGGCGGTCAACAACAATAGCCACAGCACCACGAAGGGCGCTTGCTGGCGCCAGCCCGGCAAATTGACGCGGGCGCGGCGGCGGGCCAGGCCTTCGAGGTCACTGAGGTAACTGACTTTAAGCGCGGGCTCACCGCTGTCGGCCGCCGGCAGCACCCACCGCATCAACCACGGCAAGGGTACCAGGGCGAAGATCCACGGCCAGGCGAACTCAAACATGTTTGCGAATCCAGGTGTCGACAGCTTGGGTCAGGCCGGCGATGGCCTTGTCGTCGAGTTTGCATTCGGGTTTGTAGGCGCCTTCAACCAACACCATCCAGCGCGTGAGGCCGGCGGCGGGGCAGCGGTTGTCGAGAAACGCCAGCCATTTGCGACCGTTGAGGGTGTGGCTTTGGCTGTAGGGGTAGTCGTTACGGCACAGGCGCTTGAGCAGACCGTTGAGCTGCTGCAGCCAGGCGCCGGCGGGTGCACCGTCGTAGGGTTTGGGCATCAGGGCCAGTTCTGCCAGGGCGGCGATGCGCAACGGGTCGAGCGGTTGTTCGGCGCGCGCCACTGGGCGTCGTGCGGGCAAGAAGCGGCGCAACGACCATAACCCCCAACCCAGCAGCGGAATCACCAGCAGCAACAACCACCAACCGGGCGCAGGTGGCCAGAAGCCGATAGCTGGCGGGGCGATCAGCGGTTGCAATTGGTCGAGGCTGCTCATTGCTTTTTAACCGGGCGTTGCGGGTTGAGGTATTCGCGCAGTTGCTCGACCATTTCGCTTTGGGTGCTCAAGGGCATCAACAGAATGCGTAGTTTTTGCGCGAGCAATTCCCAGCGGGCAATACGCGCTTCAGCCTGCGCCTTGTAGGCCTGGCGCAGGTCGTAGTTCAGTGTGTCCAGTTCCAACTGCGCGCCGCGTTCCGCGAAACGCAGCAGGCCGGCGGCGGGCAGGGCATGGTCCAGTGGGTCGGATATCGGCAACAGCAGCAGGTCGCAATGACGCGACAGCAGGCTCAGCTGTTGTTCGGCGCCTTCGGTCAGCGCACGTTCGTCGCAGATTACGATCACCAAGCTACCGGGGCGCAGCACTTCACGGCCACGGCGCAAGGCCATGCCCAATGCGTCGGCTTCGGGGCGGCTCTCGGTGTTCAGGCTCTGGTTGACCCGTACCAGCCGGTTGAGCAGTTGCAGCAGGCTTTGCTTGCTGCGCCGGGGTTTGATTTCGTAGTGCTCGTTATCGCCGAATACCAGGCCGCCGACGCGGTCGTTATGCCCCAGCGCCGCCCAACCGATCAGGCTGGCAGCTTGCGCGGCGAGCACCGACTTGAACATCTGACCCGAGCCAAAAAACAGCCGGCAGCTTTGCTCCACCATGATGAAAATCGGCCGCTCACGTTCTTCATGGAACAGCTTGGTGTGCGGCTCTTGGGTGCGCGCGGTCACGCGCCAGTCGATGGTGCGCACATCGTCGCCGGCCTGATACACGCGGACCTGGTCGAAGTCGACGCCCCGTCCACGCAGCTTGGAGTGGTGCAAGCCGATCAGCGGGCTGCGCTGGCTCGGCGTGGAAAACAAGTGAACTTCGCGCACGCGATGGCGCATCTCGATCAATTCGCTGAGGGTGACGCGGATTCCATCGCTGGCGTTCATGGGGTTCAAGCGACGGCAACGACATCGAGAATGCGCTGCACCACGCGGTCCTGGTCAATGCCAGCAGCTTCGGCCTCGAACGACAGGATGATGCGGTGGCGCAACACGTCAAACAGCACCGCCTGGATGTCTTCCGGGCTCACGAAGTCGCGCCCGGCCAGCCAGGCGTGTGCACGGGCGCAGCGGTCGAGGGCGATGGAGCCGCGTGGGCTGGCGCCGTAGGCGATCCATTCGGCCATCTCCGGGTCGAACTTGGCCGGGGTGCGCGTGGCCATCACCAGTTGCACCAGGTATTCCTCCACCGCGTCGGCCATGTACAGGCCGAGGATTTCCTTGCGGGCGGCGAAGATCGCCTGCTGGCTGACGCGGCGCTCGGGCTTGGTTTCTCCGTTGAGGGCTTCGCCACGCGCCTGTTGCAGGATGCGGCGTTCGACGGCGGCGTCGGGGAAGCCGATTTTCACGTGCATCAGGAAGCGGTCGAGTTGGGCTTCGGGCAGCGGGTAGGTGCCTTCCTGCTCGATGGGGTTTTGCGTGGCCATCACCAAAAACAGCGGCGACAGCTCGTAAGTGCTGCGCCCGACGCTGACCTGGCGCTCGGCCATGGCTTCGAGCAAGGCCGATTGCACCTTGGCCGGCGCGCGGTTGATTTCGTCCGCCAACACCAGGTTGTGGAAGATCGGCCCTTGTTGGAACACAAAACTGCCGGTTTCCGGACGATAGATCTCGGTGCCGGTGATATCGGCGGGCAACAGGTCGGGGGTGAACTGGATTCGATGGAACTGCGCTTCGATGCCTTCGGCCAACTCCTTGATGGCCTTGGTCTTGGCCAGTCCTGGCGCGCCTTCGACGAGCATATGCCCGTCGGCGAGCAGGGCGATCAGCAGGCGATCGATGAGTTTTTCCTGGCCGAGAATCTGCGTAGAAAGAAAGGTTCGCAGCGCAAGCAGCGCTTCACGATGTTCCATCGATGACGGTTCCTGGAGAGGTACGCCCTGGTGTCGAGTAAAAACGCCGGGCTAGGGAGGCTTACTTTAATGCATCGAGGGGGGCGGCGACTAACGGCGTAACGGGTATTTTTGGCAAAACTTGTAGGATTTTTGTGTGGCCACTGCGAATTGGACGGATTGTGTAGTGAGCGGGCTTGCCCCGCGCTGGGTGGCGAAGCCGCCCCTAATCCAGGCGACCGAGACTTATCTGAGCGGGCGCGGTGGTTGGGTTGGGGCGGCTTCGCCACCCAGCGCGGGCGGTGCTACGATTCGACAAGCCCGCTCACTACAACAGCCCGTTAGGCGCAGGAAATCAGATTCGGGTTAAGGTGCCGGTGCCTTTGAGGATGTTTTGCAGGGTTTCTTCGACTTCAGGCAGGTCCGAGGCAGCGGTGGTGTGGGTGATCTCAAGCTGATCCTTGCCGCCTAACGCGTCCGCGTCCCCGGCAGCCAGTTCCACCAGCAGGGTCGTGTCACTCAGGGTGACTTTCAGCCCGTCCAGGGTCGATGGCTCGTAGTCCCAGGTCAGTTCTACTTCCTCTTCATCCGGGTAACGGGTGAGCATGAACATTTCGCCGTTTTTACCGTGGCAGCAGAGCATGGCCATGTTGTCTTCTTCGTCGTCGCACGGGGTGACCATCAGGGCGTCGGTTTTCAGTTGCAGCATGGGGAATCCTGTCTGGGGTAGGGCGTAATGCCGGCAATTGTGCCACTGCGGCGAATTTTGTGCTGCATCCTGTGTCAGACACAGGGCATGACTTGACAGGCTGTATCAGTCATTTCCGGTACTAGCGACGGCTAAAACAGCGGGTTTTTCTCCCGAAAGTAGAGGGTTGCAAGAGTCGCAACTCCAAGCCTGCGTACCGATGACCGAATATGTCGCAGCGTCGCAAGCAGCTGTCTTCCTACACTCGTTAAGCTGCGCAACGGATGTGCATGAGCCGGGCGCCTGACCTGCCCGTCGTACCGTCACCCGGCAGGGTGTGCATCTTGTGGGCGTTGTATGTGACCTGAGTGTCTTGTCCAGCTTCACCCACCTGTCACTCCGATTCGCTATGGTTAACCTGCGAACAGAGCTGACGGTCTCCCCGCAAGGGGATAACACGCGACGCTTTCATCAATAACAAGCCCAAGCGGAGTACCACAGATGGCGTTCTTCACCGCAGCCAGCAAGGCCGACTTCCAGCATCAACTGCAAGCGGCACTGGCGCAGCACATCAGTGAACAGGCACTGCCACAAGTGGCGCTGTTCGCTGAACAATTCTTCGGCATCATTTCCCTGGACGAACTGACCCAGCGTCGCCTTTCCGACCTGGCCGGTTGCACCCTCTCTGCGTGGCGCCTGCTTGAGCGCTTTGACCACACCCAACCGCAAGTACGGGTGTACAACCCCGATTACGAACGTCATGGCTGGCAGTCGACCCACACCGCGGTCGAAGTGCTGCACCATGACCTGCCATTTCTGGTGGACTCGGTGCGTACCGAGCTGAACCGCCGTGGCTACAGCATCCACACCCTGCAAACCACCGTGCTCAGCTTGCGCCGTGGTGCCAAGGGCGAGCTGCTGGAAATCCTGCCAAAAGGTACCCAGGGCGAAGGCATCCAGCAAGAATCGCTGATGTACCTGGAAATCGACCGCTGCGCCAACGCCGCCGAACTGAATGTGCTGAGCAAAGAGCTTGAGCAGGTATTGGGCGAAGTGCGCGTGGCCGTGGCCGATTTCGAACCGATGAAAGCCAAGGTCCAGGATCTGTTGGCCGGTGTCGACGCTAGCCAGTTCGCGATTGATGGCGAAGAAAAAGCCGAGATCAAGAGCTTCCTGGAATGGCTGGTGGGCAACCACTTCACCTTCCTCGGCTATGAAGAATTCGTGGTACGTGACGAGGCGGACGGCGGTCATATCGAATATGACACCAACTCCTTCCTCGGTCTGACCAAGTTGCTGCGTGCCGGCCTGACTGCCGAAGACACGCGCATCGAAGACTACGCCGTTGCTTACCTGCGTGAACCCACCGTGCTGTCGTTTGCCAAGGCGGCGCACCCAAGCCGCGTACACCGTCCGGCTTACCCGGACTATGTGTCGATCCGTGAGATCAGCGCCGACGGCAAGGTCATCAAGGAACACCGCTTCATGGGCCTGTACACCTCGTCGGTGTACGGCGAAAGCGTGCGGGTCATCCCTTATATCCGTCGCAAAGTCGCGGAAATCGAACGCCGTTCGGGCTTCCAGGCCAAGGCTCACCTGGGTAAGGAACTGGCGCAAGTCGTTGAAGTGCTGCCGCGTGACGACCTGTTCCAAACCCCGGTAGACGAACTGTTCAGCACCGTGATGTCGATCGTGCAGATCCAGGAGCGCAACAAGATTCGCGTGTTCCTGCGCAAAGACCCGTACGGTCGTTTCTGCTACTGCCTGGCCTACGTGCCGCGTGACATCTATTCCACCGAAGTGCGCCAGAAGATCCAGCAAGTGCTGATGGATCGCCTGAAAGCCTCGGATTGCGAGTTCTGGACCTTCTTCTCCGAATCCGTGCTGGCTCGTGTGCAGCTGATTCTGCGGGTTGACCCGAAGAACCGCCTCGACATCGACCCGCTGCAACTGGAAAAAGAAGTGGTGCAGGCCTGCCGCAGCTGGCAGGACGACTACTCCAGCCTGGTCGTGGAAAGCTTCGGCGAAGCCCAAGGCACCAACGTGCTGGCGGATTTCCCGAAAGGCTTCCCGGCCGGTTACCGCGAGCGTTTTGCTGCGCATTCGGCCGTGGTCGACATGCAGCACCTCAACAGCCTGACCGAAGCCAACCCGCTGGTAATGAGCTTCTACCAGCCGCTGGGCCAGGTCTCCGGTCAGCGTGAGCTGCATTGCAAGCTCTACCACGCCGACACCCCGCTGGCGCTGTCCGACGTGCTGCCGATCCTGGAAAACCTCGGCCTGCGCGTGCTGGGTGAGTTCCCGTATCGCCTGCGTCACGCCAATGGCCGTGAGTTCTGGATCCATGATTTTGCGTTCATCGCCGCCGAAGGCGTGAACCTGGATATCCAGCAGCTCAACGACACCCTGCAGGACGCG
Source organism: Pseudomonas cremoris (assembly GCF_014230465.1). The sequence goes on along the minus strand of NZ_JAAXCY010000015.1, from coordinate 43,802 downwards.
TTCGTACACATCGTGCATGGCGACGCCGAGAACGATGCGTTCAACCGCCTGGTGCTGACCGCTGGCCTGCCATGGCGCGACGTGGCTTTGCTGCGTGCCTACGCCCGCTACCTCAAGCAGATCCGCCTGGGCTTTGACCTGGGTTACATCGCCAGCACCCTGAACAACCACACCGACATCGCTCGCGAGTTGACCCGGTTGTTCAAGACCCGCTTCTACCTGGCGCGCAAGCTCACCGCCGACGACCTGGAAGACAAGCAGCAGCGCCTGGAACAAGCGATCCTCACCGCCCTGGACGACGTTCAGGTGCTCAACGAAGACCGCATCCTGCGTCGCTACCTGGACCTGATCAAGGCCACCCTGCGTACCAACTTCTACCAGACCGACGCCAACGGCCAGAACAAGTCCTACTTCAGCTTCAAGTTCGACCCGCGCGCCATTCCTGAACTGCCTAAACCGGTGCCGAAGTTTGAAATCTTCGTGTACTCGCCGCGGGTTGAAGGTGTGCACCTGCGCTTTGGCAACGTGGCCCGTGGTGGCTTGCGCTGGTCCGACCGTGAAGAAGACTTCCGTACCGAAGTGCTCGGCCTGGTAAAAGCCCAGCAAGTGAAGAACTCGGTCATCGTGCCGGTGGGTGCAAAGGGCGGCTTCTTGCCGCGTCGCCTGCCGCTGGGTGGCAGCCGTGACGAGATCGCGGCCGAAGGTATCGCCTGCTACCGCATCTTCATTTCCGGTCTGTTGGACATCACTGACAACCTGAAAGACGGCGCCCTGGTGCCGCCGGCCAACGTCGTGCGTCATGACGACGATGACCCCTACCTGGTGGTAGCAGCGGACAAGGGCACTGCGACCTTCTCCGACATCGCCAACGGTATCGCCATCGACTACGGCTTCTGGCTGGGCGATGCGTTCGCCTCCGGTGGTTCTGCCGGTTACGACCACAAGAAAATGGGCATCACCGCCAAAGGCGCGTGGGTCGGCGTGCAGCGTCACTTCCGTGAGCGCGGCATCAATGTGCAGGAAGACAGCATCACCGTGGTGGGCGTCGGCGACATGGCCGGTGACGTGTTCGGTAACGGCCTGTTGATGTCCGACAAGTTGCAACTGGTCGCAGCGTTCAACCACCTGCATATCTTCATCGACCCGAACCCGAACCCGGCTACCAGCTTCGTCGAGCGCCAGCGCATGTTCGAGCTGCCGCGTTCGGCCTGGACCGACTACGACACCAGCATCATGTCCGAAGGCGGCGGTATCTTCTCGCGCAGCGCGAAGAGCATTGCCATCTCGCCACAGATGAAAGAACGTTTCGACATCGCGGCCGACAAGCTGACCCCGACCGAACTGCTGAATGCCTTGCTCAAGGCGCCGGTAGACCTGCTGTGGAACGGCGGTATCGGTACGTACGTCAAGGCCAGCACTGAAAGCCACGCCGACGTGGGCGACAAGGCCAACGACGCATTGCGCGTCAACGGCAACGAGCTGCGCTGCAAGGTGGTGGGCGAGGGCGGTAACCTCGGCATGACCCAACTGGGTCGTGTGGAATTCGGCCTCAATGGCGGCGGCTCCAACACCGACTTCATTGATAACGCTGGTGGCGTGGACTGCTCCGACCACGAAGTGAACATCAAGATCCTGCTCAACGAAGTGGTGCAGGCCGGTGACATGACCGACAAGCAACGCAACCAGTTGCTGGCGAGCATGACCGACGAAGTCGGCAACCTGGTGTTGGGCAACAACTACAAGCAGACCCAGGCCCTGTCCCTGGCGGCGCGCCGTGCCTACGAGCGTGCTGCCGAGTACAAGCGCCTGATGAGCGACCTGGAAGGCCGTGGCAAGCTGGACCGCGCCATCGAGTACCTGCCGACCGAGGAGCAGCTCGTCGAGCGCGCCGCGACGGGCAAGGGCCTGACCCGTCCAGAGCTGTCGGTGCTGATCTCGTACAGCAAGATCGACCTCAAGGAAGCGTTGCTCAAGTCGCTGGTGCCGGATGACGACTACTTGACCCGTGACATGGAGACCGCGTTCCCACCGAGCCTGGTCGCCAAGTTCGGCGAGGCCATGCGCCGTCACCGCCTGAAGCGCGAGATCGTCAGCACCCAGATCGCCAACGACCTGGTTAACCACATGGGTATCACCTTCGTTCAACGACTCAAAGAGTCGACCGGCATGAGCCCGGCGAACGTGGCGGGCGCTTATGTGATCGTGCGTGACATCTTCCATCTCCCGCACTGGTTCCGCCAGATCGAAGCCCTGGACCACCAGGTTTCCGCTGACGTGCAACTGGAGCTGATGGACGAGCTGATGCGCCTGGGCCGCCGTGCTACACGCTGGTTCCTGCGCAGCCGTCGCAACGAGCAGGACGCTGGTCGCGACACCGCGCACTTCGGTCCGCACCTGGCAGCGCTGGGCCTCAAGCTCGACGAACTGCTGGAAGGCCCGACCCGCGAAGGCTGGCAGAACCGCTACGGCAAATACACCGAAGCCGGTGTGCCTGAGCTGTTGGCCCGTATGGTTGCAGGTACCACTCACCTGTACACCTTGCTGCCGATCATCGAAGCCGCCGACGTCACCGGGCACGACGCCGCCGAAGTGGCCAAGGCCTACTTCGCCGTCGGTAGCGCCCTGGACCTGCCATGGTACCTGCAGCAGATCAGCGATCTGCCAGTGGCCAACAACTGGCAAGCCCAGGCCCGCGAAGCGTTCCGCGACGACGTGGACTGGCAGCAGCGAGCGATCACCATCTCCGTTCTGCAAATGGCCGACGCGCCACAAGACATGGAAGCCCGCGTGGCCCTGTGGCTTGAGCAGCACAAGGACATGGCAGATCGTTGGGTGGCGATGATGGTGGAAATTCGTGCTGCCGTCGGTACGGACTACGCCATGTACGCGGTGGCCAACCGTGAGTTGCTGGACCTGGCGTTGAGTGGTCAGTCGGTGGTGTAACTGGCTTGATCAAACGCTGAAAACCAAAAGCCCCCGTATCGCGAGATACGGGGGCTTTTTGTTGGAACACTATTGATCAAACAATGAGGAGCAAATGTGGGAGCGGGCTTGCTCGCGAATGCGGTGTGTCAGTCAACAGGTTCATTGGCTGACCCAACGCATTCGCGAGCAAGCCCGCTCCCACATTAGGTCTCCATTACCCTCAAGGGGGGGTTACCAGTCGTAGGTCAGGGTAGCGGTCACATTGCGGCGTGGGCCGTAGTAACACGCGGTGTTGTTGGTGCAGGCCGTGACGTAATCCTTGTCAAACAGGTTGCTGGCATTCACGGCCACCCGCGTGCCCTGCAACTCGCTCGACAGCTTGCCCAAGTCGTAATGCACCGCCGCATCGAACACTGTCACATTGCCGCTTTCGATACGGCTGCGCGCCGCCGTGGTCGATACCGCAGAGCTGCCCCACAACACACCGGTGTACCGTGCGCCCGTGCCCAGGCCGAGGCCCGCGAGTGGGCCATCGTCCAGGGTGTAATCCAACCACGCCGAAGCTTGGTGACGCGGTGTAAACGGCAACTCGTAACCTTTATCGGTATACGCCGAGGTTACATAGCCGCTCTGGGTGATTTCGCTGTCGGTGTAGGTGTACGACGCGAGCAACGAGAGGTTGTGGCTCAACACGGCCTTGCCTTCCAGCTCAAACCCACGGCTGCGCGCTTCGCCGATTTGCACGGTGTTGCGGATGTCCACGGGGTCGACGGTGGTGAGGTTCTTCTGGGTCAGGGTGTAGACCGAGGCGGTGATAAAGCTGTCCTGGCCTGGCGGCTGGTATTTAACGCCGGCTTCGTATTGCTCGCCTTCGGTGGGTTTGAAAATCGGTGTGGTCGCGCTGACGCTGGTGTTGAGCGTCGGGTCGAAGGATTGCGAGTAGCTGAAGTACGGCATCACGCCGTTGTCGAACAGGTAACCGAGGCCAGCCCGCCAGGTGCCTTTTTCGTCGTTTTGCTTGATCACTCGATCACGTGGCGTAGCGCGGTCCGGGCGGAAGTCACTGGTGGCTTTGGCCCAGTCGTAACGGCCGCCCAAGGTCAGGAGCCAGCGGTCGAGCTTGATCTGGTCCTGCAAGTAGATGCCGGTTTGCTTCTGGGTCTGGTACATGTCGCGGCCGACGTACTGGTTGCTTACGCTGCCGTTGTAGGTCGGGCTGTAGGGGTTGATCGAGGTGAACGTGCCGTTGACCACATCGTTGTCCAGCGCGTTGCGGCGAAAATCCACGCCCATCAATAAGGTGTGTTCCAGCGCGCCGTTGTTGAAACGGGCCTGGGCCTGGTTGTCGACGTTGAAGATCTGGATGTTGCGTTTGATGTCCGACGCCAGGCGCAGCAACGTTGGGCTGGTGGCGCTGGCATAGCCGTTGTTGAACGCCGAGCGGTTCTGGATGTTGACCTTGCTCCAGCGCAGGTTCTGACGCAGGGTCCAGGTGTCGTTCAGGTGATGCTCGAACAGGTAGCCGAGTTGGTAGCTTTCGCGGCGCAACTGGTCGTAGTTCGGATCGCCGAGCAATGTATCACTGCCGATGTGGCCCCAGGGCGAGCCTTGTTGCGAACCTTTTTGCGGGTAGTACTGCTCGGTGGTACCACCCCAGTCGCGCTGGTATTGGGCCAGCAGGGTCAGGGTGGTGTCATCGTTGGGGCGCCAGGTCAGCGCCGGGGCGATGAAGTTGCGGTTGTTGTCGACGTGATCAACCTGGGTGCCGCTGTCCTTGATCAGGCCGGTCAGGCGGTAACTCCATTCGCCCTGGTCGTCCAGCGGGCCGCCGAAGTCGAAGCCCAGTTGCTTGAGGTCGTGACTGCCGCCTTGTACCTGGATCTGGTGGATCGGCGTGGCCGTGGGCAATTTGCTGGTGAGGTTGATCAGGCCACCCGGGCGGCTCTGGCCGTACAGCATGGAGCTCGGGCCGCGCAGCACTTCGACACTTTGCAGGCCGTAGGGCTCGGACATGCTGCCCTGGCCACTTTCACCGTAGGGCAGCATCAGGCCGTCCTGGAACACATACGGTGAGAAGCCCCGTACGCGGAACTGTTCGCGGCTGTTGTTGCTGCCGGTGTATTCGCCGTAGATGCCTGGGGTGTAGCGCACCGCCTGGCTCACATCCTGTACCGCCTGGTCATCCATCTGCTTGCGCGAGACGACGGAGATCGACTGTGGGACCTCAACCAACGGGGTGTCCGTCTTGGTCCCGCCACGGCTGCGCTTGACCACGTAGCTGGTGTCGCCGATTTCCTCTGCGTCGCCCGCGCGGGCGTTGATGCTGGTTTCGTCCAGGTTGACTGTGCCGGAGGGCAGTGGCTTGAGGGTCAACACGCCGCCTTCGGTGGTGTCCAGGCCCAGGCCGGAGCCCGTCAGCGCACGGCTCAATGCCTGTTCGGTGCTCATGTCACCGCGCACGGCGGGGGCTTGAAGGCCAGAGACCAGGCTCGGCTCATAGACGATTTCCCGCGCGCTTTGCTGAGCAATGCGGCCCAAGGTGGTCGCGAGGCCGGCGGGCGGCAGGTCGAACGTAGCAGCGTGGGCCATGGGCGCCATCAGCAATGCTAGCGGGAAAAGGGTACGGGTGCAGCGGGACATAACGAGGGCTCCATTGGCGGTCCGCATTCGTGGGCGGTTCATGGGGTATGTCCAACGAGAGTGAAAAAGCGATATAGGCGCGCGCAAAAATAATTCAGGCGAGGTCGACGCTGACCCACCAATCGCTGTAGCGCTGGATGCGCAGCGGCATGGTTTGCGCCAGTGCTGCCAGGGCGCGGTCGCTGTGGTCGAGGGAGAACACGCCGGAGACCCGCAGGCGGGCGGCGTTTGGGCTGACGCGCAAGATGCCTCGGCGGTATGGCTGCAAAGCGCTGATCACGTCGCCCAGCGACCAGTCCTGCACGTTGAGCCAGCCGTCCTGCCAAGTGCTTTCGCCGCTGCGGTTGGCGGCCAGCCGTTCGATGAGGTCGTTGAAGCGTGCGCCCTGGTCCGGTTGCAATGCCAGCTGCGCGTTGCTGCGGGTGCTGATGCGCACGCCTGGACCCAAGGCCCACACGTGGGTGAATGATTCATAGGCCGCCACCATCAGCCGAGTGCCATTGGCCTGGACGCTGCCAAAAGTGGTGAGGATATTGAAGGGGCGTGGGTCGTGGCTGACGTCGAGGATAATCTTGCCGGTGCGCAGTGACAGTCGGCGCACATCCGTGCCCATTTCGATATCCACGGCGCTTTGGGCATCCAGTACCAGGCGGCTGCCATCGGCCAATTGGGTGTTCAGGCGCTCCCCAGTGCCGGTGCGCAGGTCGGCGCTGAACTCTGCCAATGGCATGCCCGGCTGGCGCAATACCTGAGTGACTACGCCCATCCCGGCAATGGCCAAGGCGCCACGCAGCAGATGGCGACGGCTCGGGCGCGGGGCTTGAAGTACGCGTCGGGCATGGGTTTCGCCAGCCGGCATCAATACGCGTTGCACTTGGCCTTGCACGGCATTCCAGGCCTGGGCATTCAATGGGTCGGCGTCGAGCCAGCGCTCGAACGCATGGCGCTCGCTGGGCAGCAACGACTCATCCCGCAGGCAGGCGCTCCACTCAATGGCTTCTTCGATAGCGGCACGCGAACTCATGGTTCAAGCAACTCACGGCAGCACAGGCGCAGCCCCTTGGCGACGTATTGGCGCACGCGAATGGTGGATACACCGAGCATGGCGGCGATGTCGGCGTACTTCATGCCATCCAGCTGGCTGCACAGGAACGCAGTACGGGCCCGTGGCGAAAGCCCGTCGAGCAGGGCGTCCACGGCCATCAGGCTTTCCATGGTCAGTGCGCGTTCTTCGGGGGAGGGTTCGACCGCCTCGGGCTGGGCGGCCAGCACTTGCAGGTAGGCCCGCTCCAGGTCGCGGCGACGCCAGGTGTCGTAGATAAGCCGTTTGGCGATTGTGGTCAGCAGTGCGCGGGGTTCGCGGATGGTCTGCGGTGCGGGCAGTGCAACGACCTGCACGAAGGTTTCGGCGGCCATGTCGGCAGCATCGTGACGGCAACCGAGGCGAGCGCGCAGACGGTCGAGCAACCAGCCGTGATGATCGCCGAACAACTGCCTCAGAATCTGTTCGCGCAGGGCTGAGGCGTCGGGGCGGGCGAGGGCGGTGGCTGGCGGCATAGTGCAACTGTCTGGGCGGGAATGAGAGCGATTATCAATTATTCCCTCGCAGGTGACAACCGGGTGCCGCGATCAGTTGAGTTTCAGCAGCTTGGATTCCAAGTGATCCAGGTGTTGGGTCATTAGCGCGACGGCCATCGTGGCATCCCGCTGCTCCACCGCATCGATAATCGCCCCGTGCTCCTGCCACGCGCAGTAGGTGCAGGCTTTTGCCTCGAATTGGGCGATGGCCAGCGAGGTCAGCGGCACCAGGCTGTTGAGAAATTGCGCCAACGGTGCGTTCCGCGCCATGGCTGCCAATTGCAAATGGAACTCCCCGGAAAGGCGAATCGCGGGTCCACGTTGATCCTTTTCAATGCATTCACGCTCGCGGGCAATCAAATCGCGTAGCTGGCGCACCTGAGTCGGCGTGGCATGCACGCACGCCAGCTGCACCACGGTGATTTCCGTCAGGCGTCGGGCTTCGAGGATCTGCCGGGTTTGCTGTGCATCCGGCGCTGCGACCTGGGCGCGTTGGTTGGGGCGCAGGATGACCACTTGTTGGTGGGACAGTTTGGCCAGAACCCGGCGGATCACGCTGCGGCTCACACCAAAGGTATCGCCCAGGCTCTCTTCGGTAAAACGACTGGCGGGGGCGATGCGTTGTTCGAGGATGGCGTCGAACAGGCGCGGGTAGATGTCATCCACCGAGGGCTTTTTACCGGCGATCAAGCGCAGGGCAGGGAAGATAGGGTCGCGTTGCAACGCGTAAGCAGTCATGGCCGGTCTCCAATAAATCAGCTGCCCAGATGGTCGTCCGGGATGTTCAAGCGAATGCCCATGCGCAGGCCTTCCTGGAGGATGTGCCGACGCATTTCGGCACTGGCCAGGGCGCTGTTTTTGTTGCGGATGGCGCGCACCACGGCCTCGTTTTCCCGCAGACGTTCGGCCAGGTGTTCCGGCGAATTGCGCAGCACCTGGGCGCTCTGCTTGAGGGCGTTGCTGGTTTGTTGCACCACGTTCTGGAAGATCGGGTTGGACGTCAGCGCAAACAGTTCTTCGTGGAAGTCGATATAGGCATTCATGCCCGCCTCGGCGTCTTCGGCGTCGAGGGCTTCGCGCATGTCCATCAGGGTCAGGCGCAGTTGGCCGACTTCCTTGCTGCTGATGGACTGTGCGACCAGGCCGACAATGAACGGTTCGAGGGTGTAGCGCAGTTGCAGGATGTCTTCCAGGCTGGCGTCGGCCACGGCGTCGGCCGATTGTGGCTCGCTGATGCTGGTTTCCAGCACAACCACGCCTTTGCCGGGCATGGAACGCACCAGGCCGAGGGTTTCCAGCACGATGACCGCTTCGCGCAGGCTCGGGCGGCTGATGCCCATCTGTTCGGCCAGTTCACGTTGGCCGGGGAGCATTTCGCCCTGGCGCCACTGGCCGCGCTTGAGGGCGGCGCGTAGTTTTTCTACCACTGAATTGACGACGGTTGAGGTGCTGATCACGTCTACCTCTCCTTCATGTTGCAAACACAATAGTGAAATTGGCAAAGGTCCAAATGTGGGAGCGGGCTTGCTCGCGAATGCAGTGTGTCAGTCACCACATTTACAGGCTGAACCACCGCATTCGCGAGCAAGCCCGCTCCCACATTTAGCCTGTGTCGCTCATAAAAAGCGTCAGAACTCCTGATGCGCCGGCAACACCGGCTTCTTGGCCTGGAAGGCATAGCCTTGCTGGCCGTCGAGCACCTTGTTGGCGCGCTGGATGTCGATGTCTTTTTCCCAACGGGCAATTGCCACGGTGGCCACGCAGTTGCCGATCAGGTTAGTCAGCGCACGACCGATGCCCATGAACCAATCCACCGCCAGCACCAGCACCAGGCCTACCACCGGAATCGCCGGGATCGCAGTGAGTGTCGCCGCCAGGATCACCAGGGCCGACCCCGGAATCCCGTGGGCGCCCTTGGAGGTAATCAGCGATACCAGCAGGATGGTCAGCAAGTCGGTCATCGACAGTGGCGTGCCGGTGGCGTTGGCAATAAACACAATGGCGAGGGTCAGGTAGATGGAAAACCCGTCGAGGTTGAACGAATACCCCGTCGGAATCACCAGGCCTACGGTGGAGCTGCCGATGCCCAGGTGTTCGAGTTTACGCATGATCTGTGGCAGCACGGCGTCGGAGGAGGCAGTGCCCATCACGATCAGCAGTTCTTCACGCAAATACTTGAGCAGCGGCAACATGCGCAGGCCGGACAGGCGCATCACCAGGCCAAGGATGATCCCGACAAACGCAAAGCAGGTCAGGTAGAACAACCCCACGAGGCTACCCAGGTGTTGCAGCGAGTCCAGGCCGTAGGTACTGGTGGTGAAGGCTATCGCACCAAACACACCGATGGGCGCCAGGCGCACGATCATGCCCATGATGCGGAAGATCACATGGCTCAGCTCGTTGATCAGCCGCGAGATCCCGGACGCTGCTTCGCCGACCAGGTTCAGCGCGCTGCCGAACAGTACCGAAAACAGCAGCACTTGCAGCACGTTGTTGTCGGCAAACGCGCCGATCACCGAGTTGGGGATCAGGTCCATCAGGAACTGACTGGTGCCGCGGATGTGCTGGCCCTTGTCGGCCAATTCATTGAGGCCGGCAGACGACAGTTGTTCCAGGTGGATGTTGGCGCCTTGGCCGATACCCGTGCTGAAGGCCATGATCAGGCCGATTACCAGGGCGACGGTGGTGAGCACTTCAAAGTAGATCACCGACTTGAGCCCGATGCGCCCGACCTTTTTCAGGTCGCCAGCGCCGGAGATACCGCTGACCACCACGCAGAATACGATCAGGCCAATCAGCATTTTGATCAGCTTGATGAAGCCGTCACCCAGGGGTTTGAGTTGCGAGGAGAATTCGGGAAGGGCCAGGCCGCAGATGATGCCGAGCATCAGACCAATCACGACTTGCAGGAAAATCGAACGCGAGCACCATCTGAGCATGGGAGGGATCTCTATTCGGTGCCCTGGTGGTTCCAGGGCTTAATTGTTGTGGTCATACCGGTAAGTCCAGCGCGGAGCCAGTCTACGCCGTGCTTTTTTGAAATCACAAGTAAAAATTAGGTGGTTGACCAGACCCGGTATGACCAGTTGGTCGGCGAGGGCGGTGCTTGAGCGGTTGGGGGCTTAAAATTTTTTCGCTTATCATCCGCCGCTCGGCAAATGAGGTGATGGATGGACAAACCAGGGCTGACCACTGACGCAACAGGGCTCACGCACTGCACCTGGCGCACGGCCGCGCCGGAATACCCGCGCTACCACGACCATGAATGGGGCGTGCCGGTGGCGGATGATAGTGCGCTGTACGAGAAGATTTGCCTCGAAGGTTTCCAGGCGGGCATGGCGTGGATCACCATCCTGCGCAAGCGTGAGCAGTTCCGGAGGGCGTTCGAGGGCTTTGATTTTCGCCGGGTGGCGCAGTATGGCGAAGCGGATATCGAGCGGTTGATGCAGGACGCGGGCATTGTGCGCAATCGGGCGAAGATCGTATCGGCGATCAACAATGCGCGCCGGGCGTGTGAATTGGTGGACGAGACCGGCTCGTTGGCGCGTTGGGTGTGGAGCTTTGAGCCTGCCGAGGACGAGCGGCCCGACGTGGTGGATATGGCTTACTGGACCGGTAATCCAACCTCGCCCGCCTCGGTACGGCTATCCAAAGCCCTGAAGAAACGTGGCTGGACCTATGTGGGGCCGACCACGATGTACGCGCTGATGCAGGCGATGGGGATGGTCAATGATCACCTCGAAGGCTGTGCGTGCCGGCAGCAGATTGAAGTACTGCGGCGCCAGTTCAAGCGCCCCTGAACCTCGGTTTGAACACAGATCAAACTGTGGGCGCGGGCTTGCTCGCGAATGCGGTCATTCAGTCAATACATCTGTGACTGAGCCACCGCTTTCGCGAGCAAGCCCGCTCCCACATTTAGCCTGTTGCGTGGCTGATTATTGTGGCAGGGGTGTCAGCACCTCAGCCTTGTCATCCAGCACCATCACCACCAGCAGTTTGGCTGGTTTGGTCTGGCTGGCATTGCTCGATTCAAAGTGCCGGGAACCGGCCGGTTCGTAGAACGACTCGCCGACCTTGTAGGTGACCGCCTTCTCATCATTGACCCTCGAAGTGATCGAACCCTCCAGCACATAAGCCACGGCGGTCCCGGTATGACTATGGGGTACGGTCGCTTGCCCAGGCGCGTAGTCCACGGTAAGCATGATGGTTTTCTTGCCAGGCACATTGGTCAGCGCGTGTTCCTGCAACACCTTGATCGATTCCTGGTTGTAGACCGGTTCATGGGCAAAGGCACTGAGGGAGGCGAGCATCAGCGCGGCAGCGAGCAGGGTTTTCATGGTGAGGTTTCCGAGTAGTTCGAGACCAGGTCACCCTACGCCCATGGGCGCAGGTGACCAATGTCCAATCCTGCGGAAAATGCCCTAGCCAATCTGCTGGAGAATGTCGCGCACCTTGTCCAGCGCCGGGTCGATGTCGAGGGTTTCGATGGCGCCGAAACCAATGATCAGGCCCGGTCTGACCGGTGCGTCGTGGAAGAACACATGCAGCGGATATAGGCCCACACCGGCCTCGCGCGCCATTTCAATCAACAACGTGATACTCAGCGGCACCTTGCACAGTGCGGCCATGTGGAACCCGGCCACGCTGGGCACCACTTCGAACCACGGCGACAAGTCCCCCGCCAGCCGTTGCAGGATGCGCTCGCGCCGCCCGGCGTACACCGTGTGGCAGCGGCGGATGTGCTTGAGCAGGTAACCTTCGCTGATGAACTTGGCCAGCGCCCATTGCGCCAGGGTGGAGCTGTGTTGGTCGGTGAGTTGTTTGGCCTTGAGTACCGCGCCATGAATGGCTGGCGGCAATACCGCATAGCCCAGGCGCAGTTCGGGCAACAGGGTCTTGGAGAACGTACCGACATAGGTCACCACGCCACGCGTGTCCATGCTTTGCAGGGAGTCGGTAGGGCGCCCTGAATAGCGGAATTCGCTGTCGTAGTCGTCCTCGATGATGATCGCCCCCAACTTGAACGCGCGGGCCAGCAAGGCTTCGCGGCGCGCCAGGCTCATGGGCATGCCGAGGGGGAATTGGTGGGAGGGCGTTACATAAATCAGCCGCGTGCCCTCGGGAATACCCTCGACCTGGATACCGTCTTCATCCACTGGCACGCTGGCGACACGGGCGCCCATGGCCATGAATAATTGGCGTGCGGGGCTGTAGCCGGGGTCTTCCATGGCCACGATGGTGCCCGGCTCCAAAACCACACGGGCGATCAGGTCCAGGGCTTGCTGGGCGCCGCTGGTGACCACGATGTCGCTGTCACGGCATTTCACCCCGCGAGAAAACGCGATATGCCCGGCGATGGCACTGCGCAGTGCCGGCAGGCCCTCCGGCTGGCTGTAAAAACCGCTGTGCTGGGCGATGCGCCGTAAGGCGTCCTGGGTACAGCGACGCCATTCATCCTGTGGGAATTGGTTACGCGACGTCGCGCCGCCGATAAATTCATAACGCAATGTGCTGTCGCGGGTGGGGTGGCGCATGGGCGAGGGCAGCGACGCCCACTTTGCCAGGTTGGCGGCGCAGGCCAGGTCGGTGGCGGTTTGCACGCGACCGGGCTGCGGCGCCCAGGCGTTCACAAAGGTGCCACTGCCGGTCTTGCCCACCAGCAAGCCTTCATAGGTCAGGGTGGCGTAGGTGTCGGATACCGTTTTGCGCGATACGCCCAATTGCTCGGCGAGCAGGCGGCTGGGAGGTAATTGCGCACCGGCAGCCAGGCGCCCGGAGGCGATAGCTTCACGCAGCTGCTGGTAAAGCTGGACGGCCAGGTCCTTGCGGCCGGTGATGACGATGTGCAGTTCCATGGGTTTTTCCGGGGCGGGGTCTGCGCCAAGGTTACGCGCTCAGGCGTGCGCTTCAAAATCGACTTGGCAGCGCAGTAGGCTTATCTACCGCCGCATGCGTTTTATTTCCAGCCACCCTGCGCCCTTAAATGTTATGGCACAGGGAACCGCACGCATGACCACAACACAGACACACGCCAGCCTGGATACCCGCCTGGGGCCGTTGGTGGTAGGTGAGCTTAGGGTTGAACGCACCACATTGGTCGAGATGGGCGCACGAGTGCTGGGCATGCCTGTCAGTCCCGATCACCTCAAAGGGCGCGAAGCCGATCAAACGCTGATCGATTTGATCCGCTTCCCCGAGGCGGCGCTCAAGCAATTTCTCGGCCTTCACCCTGCACTCAGCGACAGCAGCGCCAACCTGCTGTTTGAATTTGCCAGCCTGCGTTCGATGCAAGCGCCGCCGTTGATGCAGTCGATCCCGAATGAGGCGCTCAAAGGCTCCTGGCGAAAGCTCGACAGTCTGCTGAACGCGGTCCAGCGCATCAACCTGCACCAGACGGCGTCCATTGAGGGCGCGCCACCCTGGGCGGACGTCGCGAAAAGTCGGGGCCTGTCAACCGTGGCGTATGGGCTGCAACTCTATGGGTACTACAGCGCGATCAATGCGTTGGTCGAGGCGATCCAGAAGGGTGATATCGAGCAGATGCTGGAGGCCGGTTCCGAACTGCTCGCGGAACTGACCGCTGGCGCACTGGAAATCGCGCTGGAGTCACTGGGCACGCGGATGTTGGGGAACGGTGCCCGCCTGTTCAGAGGCTTTACCGTCAGTTCGGCGGGCCAATTGTTGCGTCGGGGTGCAGGGTTGTTTGCCTTGGCCCTGACGTTGCCGTTCGACATCAGCAGTGCCGTCACTTCACTCAAGCAAGCGATAAAAACCAGCGGCAAAGAAGCCATGGACTATTACGTCAGCGCCGGTTTCAGTATCGCCAGCGCAACCTTGGGCGTGGTGTTGGGTATCGCTGCCCTGGCGGGGTTCAGTTATACCGGCCCGCTGGGTATCGCTGCCGCCGTGGTGCTGATTGTGGGGGCGCAGATTTATGGCGCGGCGCGCCAGGTGGACGAGATCGATGATTACATCGAACTGAGTACGCATGAGCGGCTGCGGGCGGGGTGGTTCACGTTTCTCGGCAAGACGCTGGATAAGGACCTGATCGACCGCTACGTCATCGCCAAAATGGACAAGGCCCACGCCATGCAACTGACGTCCCAGGCCGAGGCCTGGCTTAGGGGCGCGCTCAAGGGCACGGTGCAGGCGGTGGTCAATGGTGCCTATGTGGTTCGCATGAGCCCGGGTCTGGGGTGGAAGCATCAATGGCACGAGGCGCTGGGGGAGTTGCCCTACGTTGATACCACGCAGCCGCGGGTCAGTGATGCGGACGACGTTATCGATGCGTCTTCGCTGACGGTTGATGAGTTACCCGGTGTAGTGAAGGGCCAGGCTTCTGCGGATGCGGGCGTTCTCTGGCGGCTGGGGGGCGGAAACGATGATGTAAAAGGCGTGGGCAACCTGCCGAATTTCTTTGCGTACGGCGATGGGCATAAGCAATTGACCGGCGGCAGCCGCGACGACCAGTTCTTGTTTGATATTCCAGCGGGCACCTTTGGCAACCAGGCGAGTGCAATGCCGGCCAGTGCGCTGCACGGTGGGGAAGGCAACAATACGCTGCACCTGTTGAACACCCGCCAGTATCCGGAGGACACCCAGGGTTATGGGATCGACCTGGAAAAAGGCAGCGTAACGCGATTGGCTGATGCGGCGCAGGTGATGGTTCTGGAGTCCATCGAAAACGTCTCGACACCGGCAGGCGTGGCCAGCCAGGTCAAGGGCTCGTCCGCTGCCAATATCCTGATCGCCCAAGGCGAAAACGACCGGATCGAGGGCGGCCCTGGTGACGATACGCTGTGGGTCCAGGGCACTTACGCCTGGGTGGATGGCGGTGCGGGCAAGGACCGCTATGTGATTGCCAGCAATCGCGGCACGGTCACCTTGCACGAACAGGATTGGCACGAAGGCAGCCTGGTCGAGATGCGCTGGGAGGCGGCGGCGATTACGGCATGGTTTATTCGTGATTGCGCGCTGATCATCCTGTCGCGACGGGGTGAGGATGGCGAGTTGACCGAGCGTGAAATCAAGATCGACGGCTTGTACACGCGCGATTCGGGCAAACGGGTGTTGAGGAACAACAGCCTGCGTTTCATCACGGCGGACGGTTACACCTTGGTACCGGTGTTGGCGGCTGAGTTGACTGAAGAGGATGCCGGTGCGGTAACGGTCGCCTTGCACGGCCCACGTGATGGGCCCGAGTTGCGAAGTCTGTTGGGCGAGGGTGAGTTTGTGGTGCCTTCGGGCCAGGCCAGTCGCTGCTTCATCACACGCGGGCCGGCAGAGAAAACCGTGCGGGTACCGCTCAAGGGCGACGTCACGGCGTGCACCTTGTACCTGGACTATGACGCGTCGGAGTTGGTCCATGTGCAGGCGGGTTATCACGTGACTTGCCGACGGCTCGGATATTTCGATGAGCTGACGTATGGGCAGGTAGCCCTGACTCTGGGCTTCTGCGACGGCAGCCGCCTGGTCGTGCGGGACTACGCCAGTGATAGGGGGGGGACGCGCACCAATGTCGCCTCCAGCATCATGGCCAACCGCTTGAAACTCGATTGTCGGTTTGTGTTGATTCTGCGCGATGGCGTGTCTTATCGGCTTGACCCGGTGCCGCAACACTATTTGCATGATCGCGCCGAACCCGGTTTGAAGACGCTGGATGGACGCGTCGCATTATTGCTTCGACCTGGGGTGTATCCGTTCGTACGGCCACCTGTTGGTAAAGGCGTGCACTTGCAGTCGCTGCCGCAAAAGGTCGTGATTCCTGCGCCACCGCACCGGCAGGACTACGTACTGCTGGGGCGTTCCTCGACGTATGACGTCATCACAAGCCCCGGCGCAACCCTTTACCTGTCGACACCCGGGGCCTTGTCCAAGACCACTGATGCCTCTTCCTGGCGGGTACGTACAGAGCCCCTCGAACACGGGCAGATCAGCCTCGATGGGGCGACATTGACCTTGGGAAACGTGACGCTGCACCTGCCCGACAGCACCGACCCGGATGTCCCCCTGGAGCACGTGAGTATCCATACCAGCGACGGGGATGTCTACGAGGTGCGCCAAGACCTGGCGAGTGTATTTCCGTCGCAACTGAACCTGCATTTTTGCACCACCGTTGCCGCCGCTTGGGCGCATTTGCAACGCTTGCGCCAGTTCCTCTCGCTGGTGATACGCACGCTGCGGGTGATCGGCCTGGGGTTGGCCGGTGACGAGCAATCGGTGATTTTTTACGACGTGTTGGGCGATCGCTGGGGGCTGGAGTCTGACCCTGCGCGCGTATTGACCCCTGCACAACTGGTGATGAGGCCTGCCACGCTATGAACAAACCACCCAAGTCGTCTTCTGCCGACACATCCAACCCTGCCCGGCGTACGCCCACAGGGGATACCGACCGGGATTTTGCCGCACCGCGTTCGCGAGCGGTTGGTATTCCTTCCACGCCTCTGCTTCAAGGCAGCTCGGCGCTGGTGCAGGCGCAGGTTCCAAGCCTGCTTGAGCTGCCTGACTTTGCCCCGACGGCTCCGGTTGCGGTACTGGTTCCACAGAGTGCCGCGCTGGGCGAGCCTTCGACAACCGGCGTACGTACGGTCAATCAACGTACTTACCTGAACCTGGACAGCAACGAGACGGTCCTCGTGGTCTACGATGCTGCGAGCGGCACTTACCGTGAGCGCCTGCCCCATGCGCTGCACGCCAGCGGTCCCGTGTTAAACCCAGTACCGGGTTCGTTGATGTGGACACGATTGGCGCCTGGCACTCATGCCGGCACGGCGTCCGTACCTTTGCCTTCCATGGGCCTGACCGGGCGGCTGGACCCCTGGTGGACCCTGCCGGACTACCAAGTGCAAGGACCGGCAGGGCACACGACACCCTCGATCGCCGGCAAGCGCTGTTTTTCGACCCCGTCGGGTGATTACTGTTTTGAACAGGCGGGGTTGCCTAAATCCGTCGTTGAGAGAATCGATGCGCAGGGTGATCGGAAGATCTGCGGGAAAATCGAAGAAGACGCAATGATCCAGATCCATGGCGAAATCTTGGGGACCTACCTACTGCTTCAAGGTTCGGTGTGTCGAATTGGTATCGACCCGGCGAGGAGAATGCGAACGGTGTGCGCTGACACGAGTGCCGGATTGCCGGATATCCCTATCGAGACCGGTAGCCGAACAGGCGCATGGGTCCCGGAACTGCGGCTCGACGCTATCACCGACATCATTCGTGATGCGCGGCGCCTGCACGGCTATACCCCAGACGGTGGCTCTATGGCCGTCGGGGTCATGTCGCAAAGCAATCGAAAGACCTACTGCTACCTGCGGCAGTACGCGCGCCAGCTTATTGCCTTCAATACCTCATCCATCAGGAGCGCGCCGGCGTTGGAGCAGGGGCGACTGATCGATACGCACATCTGGGAGCATGGCTACCCCTACGACGCTTTGCGTGCCGCTGTTACCGCCGAGGCCAACGCCCAGGCGCTGCCCGTTGGGCTCCCCCGGTTCGATGCATTACAGGGTATGGGGCTGGTGAGTTCCACCCGGGAAGGTGGGTTCAACATCAATGCGGTGGTAGCCAATGATCAGCTTCATTATCCGGCACGTTTGCGGACACCTGAGCAGGATGTGCTGCTCAATGAATGGCGTGCGCTGGACAGAAATGCCAACTTGGCGCGAGGGGCAAAGAATGAGCAGATGTATCGGGATTTCCTCGCCAGTGAAGGTTATCGGATCATCCCGGGCGGCACCTACAACCAGGGCCAGAACGGTTTTGATCTGGTGTTCCAGGGGCCGACCAATGCGGTGTATCTGCTGGAGGTCAAGCACGTCTCAACAGCCAGCGGTGGCCGTTTTTCCAATGTGAACATGGCGCGGGTGAACCCGGACTTCCAGATGGAAGATGGTTGGATCAACTACACGTTGGGCACTGAAGCTGGACGCAGCGATGCGGGTAGTTTGGTGCGGCAGGCCATGCGGGATAATCGACTGTTCAAGGTGATCGGCGCGACCACGCCCGAGGGACGGCTGTTGTTGTTTTTGATCGATATGAGGCCGGTGCGTATGTAGAGCGTGCCGCCCCTTGTGAGGGGCGGCAGTTTCAAGTCAGGAGAGGAAACCCCCATCCACATTCAGCGACACACCCGTGGTGTAGCTCGACGCATCACTGGCCAGAAACAGCACCGCGCCAGCCATCTCGCTCGGCTCGGCGACGCGCTTGAGCGGGATTTGCGCCAGGGCCATTTTCAGGATCGAATCGTTTTTCACCAGCGCCGAGGCGAATTTGGTGTCGGTCAGGCCTGGCAGCAGGGCGTTGCAACGAATACCAAAGGCAGCGCATTCCTTGGCGAACACCTTGGTCATGTTGATCACGGCGGCCTTGGTCACCGAGTAGATGCCCTGGAACACGCCAGGGGAAATACCGTTGATCGACGCCACGTTGATGATGCTGCCACCACCGTTTTCGCGCATCAGCTTGCCGGCTTCCACTGACATGAAGAAGTAGCCGCGGATGTTCACGTCAACGGTCTTCTGGAACGCCCCGAGGTCGGTGTCCAGCACGTTGCAGAACTGCGGGTTGGTGGCGGCATTGTTGACCAGGATATCCAGGCGACCGAACTGTTCGCGAATCCCGGCGAACACTTGGGTGATCTGCTCCATTTCACCGATGTGGCAGGCAACGGCCGTGGCCTTGCCGCCGTCGGCGATGATCGCATCGGCCACGTGCTGGCAACCCTCAAGCTTGCGGCTGGAGACGATCACGTGGGCGCCTTGCTGAGCCAGCAACTTGGCGATGGCTTCGCCGATGCCACGGCTGGCGCCTGAAACAAAGGCAATCTTGCCGTCGAGGTCGAACAGGTTGGTCTTGGACATGAGGGTTCCTTGTTGTTGTCGATCAGAGCGCGGACTTGCCGATGACTTGCAGGCTCATCTGCTCCAGCAGCTTGTTCATGTGGATGAACTGCGCAAAGCGTTTGTCCTGGGTCTGGCCATGGAAGAAGCGGTAGTAGATCTGCTGCACGATGCCGGCCAGGCGGAACAGGCCATAGGTGTAGTAGAAGTCGAAGTTGTCGATCTGGATGCCTGAGCGCTCGGCGTAGTAGTCGACGAACTGACGGCGAGTGAGCATGCCAGGGGCGTTGCTCGGCTGGCGACGCATCAGTTGCACCGGTGCTGGGTCCGCTGCTTCGATCCAATAGGCGAGGGTGTTGCCCAGGTCCATCAACGGGTCGCCGAGGGTGGTCAGCTCCCAGTCCAGCACGCCGATGATCTGCATCGGGTTGTGCGGGTCGAGGATCACGTTATCGAAGCGGTAGTCGTTGTGCACGATGCTCGACGTCGGGTGGTCGGCGGGCATCTTGTCGTGGAGCCAGGTGCGTACCGTTTCCCAGCTTGGGGCATCGGGGGTCAGGGCTTTTTCGTAGCGGTCGCTCCAGCCACGGATCTGGCGCTCCACATAACCTTCAGGCTTGCCCAGATCCGCCAGGCCGCACGCGGTGTAGTCCACTTGGTGCAGCTCGACGAACTTGTCGATAAAACTCTTGCACAGCGCTTCGGTCTTGGCAGCGTCCAGCCCCAGTTCGGCTGGCAGGTCAGAGCGCAGGATGATGCCGTTGACGCGCTCCATCACATAGAACTCGGCACCGATCACCGACTCGTCGGTGCAATGCACGTACGCCTTGGGGCAGTACGGAAAGCCGTCTTTAAGCTTGTTGAGAATGCGGTATTCGCGGCCCATGTCATGGGCGGACTTGGCCTTGTGGCCAAACGGTGGACGGCGCAGTACGAACTCTTGGCCGGGGTATTCCAGCAGGTAGGTCAGGTTCGACGCGCCGCCGGGGAACTGGCTGATGGTGGGCGTGCCGCTCAGGCCCGGGATATGGGCCTTGAGGTAGGGATCGATCAGGCTGGCATCAAGTTCTTCACCTGGGCGAATCTGGGTCGATTGGTCATTCAGCGCCATGCTTATCCCTTCTGCTTATTTTAAAGGCCTTGGACTATTTCCTAATCTAATGCGCACAACCGCCCAGCGACAAGGTCGGGGCGGCTTAATAGGTTAGCGTGTTGGATGATGATCAGCGTGCCTGATCGGTCATTTTGCGGGCGGGGGCAGGGCAACCGGTGTGAGTACCGGGCGACCGGCAAAATACTCCACCAGGTTGTCGGCCACACGTTGCACGGTGTCGTGGGCGGCTTCCGGTGACAGGCCTGCCACGTGGGAGGTCAGCACCGTGTTGCTCAAGCGCTTGAGCGCGTCGGGCACCTTGGGTTCATCGTCGAATACGTCCAGTGCCGCGCCGCCGATACGGCGCTGTTCAAGGGCGGCTACCAGGTCGTCGGTAACCACCACGCTGCCACGACCGATGTTGACCAAGAAGCCATTGGGCCCCAGTGCATCGAGGGCGTGGCGGTCGATCAGGTGGCGGGTGCTGGCGCCGCCGGGCGTAGCCAGGATCAGGAAATCCGAGTTGCGTGCCAACTCCACAGCCGTGGCGCAGTAGGTGTAATCCACATCATCGCGCGGCTGGCGGTTGTGATAACTCACCTCCATGCCAAACCCCAGGGCGGCGCGCTTGGCAATCTCCAGGCCCACGGCGCCAAGGCCAAGGATGCCCAATTGCTTGCCGCCCAGGGACGGGCGCATGACTTTCGGCCATTCGCTGCGGCGCACGGCGGCGTCGGTTTGTGGAATGCCGCGCACCAACGACAGCAACAAGGCCATGGCGTGATCGGCCACCGACGGCGCGTTGACCCCCGCACCATTGGTGACCACGATCCCACGGTTGCTGGCGGCTTGCAGGTCCACATGTTCATAGCCCGCGCCGATCACACAGATGATCTCCAGTAACGGCAGCGCAGCGATTTCCTCAGCGTACAAACCCAGCGGGCCACGGGTCAGCACCGCCTTGATCTGCCCGCCGTGGGCCTTGATGGCCTGGGCACGTTCGGCAGGCGTCGGCGCCAGAATCACGTGAAAGTCATTGCTTTCGATGATTTGCAGGTATTCGTTGATGGTTTCAACCAGGACCAGAACAGTGGTGGACATCGGAAGGCTCTTCCTGAGGGGTTTGAGACGATCAGTATGCGTGATTTGTCATACGGATCGTCTGCTTCAAGCATGAAATTTGTGCGTCGAGATCACAGGAAATCGACCTGTTCGGCGCGAACCCGCTTCACAAATGCTCCCGCCAACGTCGCGTTATGGTGCTCAATGATCGCCTGGGCCGGCAATGCCGGGGTATCCATGCAGGTATGGCCGTCTTCTGGCAGCACCACTGAAAACCCCCGTTCCACAGCTACCCGGCAAGTGGTGTCGATGCAGAATTGGGTTTTCATCCCCACGATGACCAATTCATTGATCTGTGCGGCGTTCAATTGCTGCTCAAGGTCGGTGCCCAGGAAGCAACTCGGGCGGGTCTTGTTGAACAGGTGATCGTGGGATTCGTCCACATCCAACGCAGGCCACAGCTGCCATAAAGGGCTGCCTGGCGCAATTGGCGAGCCCGCCGGGCCGGTATGGCGGGCGACGAAGATTGGGGCGTTGGCGCTGCGAGCACGCTGAATCAGCTGATTGATAGTGTCCAACAAACGCTCGCGCGCGTAGGGCTTTTCCGGGCCATCGAACAGGCCAGCTTGCATGTCAATGATCAGCAGGGCGTCAGCCATGGTGTTGCTCCTTGTGATTGCCAGGTGGCGGAGCAATAAAAAAGGCCCCGTCCATTGCTGGCGGGGCCTTGGGTTGA
Source organism: Pseudomonas cremoris (assembly GCF_014230465.1). The sequence continues at coordinate 21,931 of NZ_JAAXCY010000015.1, read as the reverse complement.
ATCTGTCAGGTGTTTAGCTCAAGCACCCACAGCCACCGCGCGACCCGCCGGAAGCGGTCGTGGTGGTGGTACGGGTGAGGTGCATCTGAATAAGGTTCATGGCCCGATCATGCTGGGACAGGCACGGGGCTGTCAACGGGGACTAGGGTGTTTCGTACAGCCTCTAGGAATTCGTCTGACAAGGCACTGCCTCTTGTCGCACGTGCAAGGGTAACGGCGCCGACCATCATCGCGTACTTGGCCAGCATGGCCTGGCGGTCGTCATCCTGAAGCTGGGCAAACACTGCCAGCGACGCTTCGACGCCGTCAATAAAGGCCTGTTGCAACGCGGTATCGGCGGGTTCGTGGCACATGTCCGGGGCAAAGGCCGACACCGGGCAACCATCACCGGGGTTGTCACGATGCGCGGCGGACAAATAGGGGCCCAACACGGCCTGGCGGGCGGCGGGTTGATCGTCGCTGCGGCTGATTTTCTCCTGCCAGCCCTGGTTCGCGTGTTCGAATGCTTGCTGGCAAGCCTCGGTCGCCAGCGCTTCCTTGGACGCGAAGTGGCCGTAGAACCCACCGTGAGTCAGGCCGGCAGCGGCCATGACGTCGGATAGGCTGATGCCGTGCAGGCCGCGCTCACGAAACAAATGGGTGGCGGCGTCGACGATGATTTCGCGGTTGAGTTCGGCTTGTTTGCGGGAGACGCGGGGCATGACAGGGTACTCTGGATGAACGGCGGGCACGGTTTGAAAACTACAGGATCAGTCACGATCCTGAAATAGATTTTTAGGGGAATGTATTGTGACTGAGCGCTTTATTTCGACACTTAACTCACTCCACCACTGTGCTTCAGGGAGTAAGGCAATGACCAGATTTCTACTGTTATTGACACTGGTACTCAGCGTCTCAAGCTGCGGCAGTGTGGATGTGAACCGTTATGCGGATCAGCAACCGGCATTGAACCTGGAGCGTTTTTTCAGCCAGCCCGTCAAAGCGTGGGGCATGTTTCAGAAACGCAGCGGTGAGGTTGCCAAGCGTTTCGAGGTCAACATTGTCAGCCGGCGCGAGGGCAACAACCTGATTCTCGACGAGCAGTTCCTGTACAGCGACGGCACCCGCCAACGCCGCGTCTGGGTCCTCACGCCAGAGGGCGATGGGCGCTGGAGCGGTCGCGCGGGTGATGTGGTGGGTGTCGCCAAGGGCCAAGTCGCGGGAAACACCTTGCGCTGGCGTTATCGCCTGAACCTGCCGGTCGACGGCTCGACCTACGAAATGAGCATGGACGACTGGATGTATTTGATGGACGAGGACACGTTGATCAACCGCACCAGCATGTCCAAATTGGGGGTAGAGGTCGGTCAGGTGACATTGTTCTTCCGTCGCCAGGGCGTCGGAGCGAGCCAATGAGCCGCGGTTACTGACCTTGATTGACCCGTAGACGTCGGCCGACAGCGGCCATTTCTTTGCCTACGATGGAGAACGCCTACCCTGGTAGGCAAGGAGTGAGCATGAACCTTCAGACCCTCACCGAACATGCGGCCAACAGTGAAGTCCGCGAGCTGGAGCTGCTGTCACTCGAAGGTGGTTTCTACCTGGCACGAATCCGCCTGGATCACGGCCAATTCACATTGCTTGATCATGCGGCTAAACCGATGCACCTGCGTTCGATCACGCACCTGCGTGACTTGCTGCAGACCGTCCCGGCATTTCCTTGCGTGCTGGTACAGCAATGCGCGCACGACGAAATGTGCGGCCGGGACTCAGGGCCTGTCGAAGAGCTGCGCACTCCGTTTTCGCTTACCCCGCCATTATGAATCGGACAACGCCGAGCCTCATCGAATTGCCTTTCGACCGGTTCTGGCCGGTAGCTGCCTGTAGTAGGGAACCAAACACCATCTACGCCGCAAGCGAGGACAACGGCCGCTTTGGTTATCGTGGCGCGCGATTGCTGGCCCCGCATGAGTGATGTCAGAATGAACCGCCGTGCCTTGCACGCTCAACGATAAGCGCGATTCACGGACTATCACCATGCCTAGCCTCTGTTGCTGTTCTAACACGCCAGGACCGTCGGAGAAACTTCTCTTGGTTTGGCTGCGCCGACTGCTGTGTTTTTTGCTGGTCTGGGGTCAGGCTGCGTGGGCGGTTCCTGGCGCTCAACAGAATGGCGCCGAGCAGGTGATTGATGTACAGCTACGTTGGAAACATCAGTTCCAGTTCGCGGGCTACTATGCCGCCATCGCAAAGGGCTATTACCGCGAAGAAGGACTGGACGTGCGCTTGCACGAAGGTGGTCCCAACGTCACACCGGTCGAAGAAGTGCTCTCTGGGCGTGCCCAATACGGCGAAGCCAACAGTGAATTGCTCTACGCACGTCTGCATGGAAAGCCCTTGGTAGCGCTGGCGGTGATTTTTCAGCATTCACCTTCCGTGCTCGTGGCTCGCACAGACCAAGGTATTCGCACTGTGCACGACCTGATCAGCAAGCCGTTGATGCTGATGGATGCACAGACCGATGCTGATTTTCTGGCGATGTTCCGTAGCGAGGGTATACCCCTCGAAAAACTACAACTGCTACCCAGCAATTTTCAAATTGGGGATCTGGCCAGCGGTAAGGTGGCGGCGTTCAACTCGTACCTGACCAACGAACCCTTCTACCTGCAAGAGCGGGGCGTGGATTACAACATCATCTCGCCCGTCACTTATGGGATCGACTTCTACAGTGACATCCTGTTCACCAGCCAGGCCGAGATTGACGAAAATCCACAGCGGGTAGAGGCCTTCCGCCGCGCTACCTTGCGCGGCTGGCGTTACGCGATGGATAACCCCGAGCAAATCATAGACCTGCTGCTCAATCAGTATTCGGTGGAGAAAAGTCGCGCGCACTTGCAATTCGAAGCTCAAGCCATGCGTCCGCTGGTGGTATCTGACCTGATAGAGATCGGTCATATGAACCCAGGGCGTTGGCAACGAATGGCTGAAACTTTTCTCGAGCTGGGTATGGTTGACAATATCGCCGGTCTGGAAAACTTCATTTACGATCCAAACCCGCCACAGCTCGTCGAGCGGCTGCGCAAGACCATTGTGCTGATCAGTATTGGCTGTGCGCTTGTCCTTATGTTCGCTCTGGTTCTGTTAAATGCCCAGCGCCATCTGCGCAACGAGATCAAGTTACGCAAACTGGCTGAAGAGGAAGTACACAAGCTGGCCTTCTATGACAGCCTGACTGGCTTACCCAATCGAAATAGTTTTATTCCCTTTGCGAGTCAGAAGCTGCTGGCCGCAAAGAGCCGTGGAGAACATCTGGCCCTGTGCTATATCGACTTAAATCACTTCAAGCAGATCAATGATCGTTTTGGCCACCAGGCAGGCGATGCCATCCTGATCCATGTGGCCACGGCCATCAAATCCAATATTCGCGAGTTCGAAATAGCCGCGCGCATGGGCGGTGACGAATTCGTAGTGCTGCTCGACGGCGCGCATCATAGAAGCGATATCCAGCGCATCACCCAGGATATCTGCAAGGCCGTTGACCTGCCCATTCCATGGAAAAACAGCCAGATCAAGGTCAGCGCCAGCCTAGGGGTGGCGTGGTATCCGAAAGATGGCGAAGGTCTGGATGATCTGATTTTCAAAGCCGACACCGCCATGTTCCAAAGCAAAGCAAGTATCGCTGCCCAGGCTTGAGGCTGCTTGTGTGGTGCCCCTGCGAAAAGACTTGGTAGTTATAAACCATTGCACCACTGCGGTTTGCGTGTGCGTCGTCCTTCGCATGACGCTTTCACGACCTACAGCGAGAATCACCCCTGGGTGCGAGCAGTCATAAGGCCACAACTCCATTCTGTTAAAGCATACGCTGACGCTCCAACACCAAAATACGCGACAACAGCTCATCCCTGTCCACATAGCACCCCTGCAAATGCCGCACGCCCGAAGTCGGGTCGAAAGCATCGCGGGCGTGCAGGCTGCGGCGGTTGTCGAAACACCACAGTTCACCCTCATTCAAGCGCCGGCGAAACTGAAAGCGCGGTTCGCGGCTCAGTTCGATAAAGCGTCGATAGGCATGGTAGAGCGCGGGCATCAACTGTGGTGCGGTGGTGAACGGGCCGCGCAGAAAGTTCGCCATACGGACTTCGGCTATTTCCCCGCGTGCGTCCAGCGCAATGATCGGTGCCAGGCAGCGGTAGTCGCTGTTGCGGTCCTTGTTGCGAAATTCCACCGGGATTTCGCACAGGTGGCGGAACGCTGCCGGGTCCTCTTCCTGCAGTGCCCTGGCCACGCTGAAACCATCGACAAACAAGCTGTCGCCGCCGCTGGCCTGGTTGATCAGGCAGTGCAGAAATTGCAACCCAGGCTGCAACTCACGGGTTGGCAGGTCGGTGTGCAAGGGCAGGTTAAACGGGGTGTAGGCGTTGCTGTCGGCATCCGCCTTGGGCTTGACGTTGAATAGCACACCAAAATTGCTTTCGCGGATAAACGAAATACGTTTGGCCAGCGCAATCAGCGACTCGGGGTCGGTGGGCACGTTACGCACTTGGGTCAGGCCGATATCGCGCAGCGCCAGCAACCATTGCAGCAATATCTCGGGTTCCTCCATCACGCCTTGGTAGTCGAACACCGGCAGGTCGAGGTCATGGTGCCAATAGTGTTTTTGCCCGCGGCGCTCGAGCTGTTCCTGGCGCGAGGCATCGTCATAGGCATGGGCGCGCAGCCAGCCGGGTTCAAAACGGCTGCGGTGGCCGTCTTCCCAGTTGATCAGCAGCAGGCCCTCGGGGTCGATTTCGGCGCTGTGGGGGCGCAGGTTTTCCGGTACGTCGGCAATTTCGAAGACTTGCTCTCGAGTGACGCCATACACGCACTCCGAGCACGGGCAGTTGTCCCGCAGCCACAGGTAGTGAAAGGGGCTCAGGCGCTGGTCCGCCCATTTGACGTGCACCTGGTCTTCCAGGCACTCGACCGTCTCCAGCGAGCTGATCAGGGGGTACACGCGATAATCGGCAATCGAACTCATGGCTATCTCCTCAACAATGAAGTGTGGTGCAGCGGGGGCGTTCGATTGAGGTCTCAGGGCGTGTAGGGTTCGCCGTTGTAGGTGGTGACACCGGCCGTCCAGCGCTGGTGATCGTCGGGGTGGTTTTTCAGCCACTCGCGGGCCATGTCCTGGGGTTTTTGCCCCGCCAGGATCGACACCATCATTGCGCTTTCGCTGGCGGTGGTGAAGGTCAGTTGATCCAGCAAGCGCTGGACGTTGGGGCAGCGCGGGCCGAACGCCGGCGTGGTGACGGTCCACACCTGGGCCGCGCCTTCCTGTGGGCCGAGGGTGTCGTTGCTGCCGGTGAGGTATTGAATGTCGAAGTTCACATTCATCGGGTGCGGCGCCCAGCCGAAGAACACGATTGGGGTCTTGCGGTTCACCGCGCGTTGCAACTCGGCAAGCATGCCGGCCTCGCTGGATTCAACGATGCGAAAGCCCTTCAAACCGAATTGATCGGTGTCGATCAAGGCCTGCAATTGCTGGTTGGTCGCCGAGCCGGCCTCGATACCGTAGATCTTGCCGCCCAGGGCATCCTTGAAGCGGGCGATGTCGGCGAACGTTTTCAGGCCCTGGTCAAACAAGTATTTCGGCACGGCCAGGGTGGCGTTTGCATGGGTCAGGTTGGGCGCGGCGGAGACGGTGATCTGCTGGTTGTCTTTCAGGGATTGGATTTCGGCGTTCATCAACGGGTCCCAGTAGCCGAGGAACACGTCGAGTTTCTTGTCCTTGAGACCGGTGAGGATGATGCTTTCCGAGGCGAAGGTTTGCTTCACGTCGTAGCCCATTTCACTCAGCAATTGCTTGGCGATGGCACTGGTGGCCATCACATCCGTCCAGTTGGCGACGCCCATTCTGATCTGCTTGCAGGCGCTGTCCGGGGCTGCTAGCAGTGAGCCGGAACACAACATCAGGGTAAACACACTCAGGTAGCGGGGCACGGTGCGCATTGTTCATTCCTCCAGGCTTGATTGGGCAGATGCTTGTTAACGGTTATCCGGAGCTTTGTTTTTATTGTCAGCAACACGTAATAGGGCAAGACACTGCGCATAGCTGCGAGTTGAGGCGAACATAATCCCTACTGAAATAGATTTCAATAACACTAGTGAAATAATTTTCAGTAGTTGCGTGGATCCCAGCCATTGCTTTTCTCGCAGGTTTCCGAGATTATTTTGTTAACCAGAGGTTTTTCGTAAACCAATGGTTAACAACAATAACCCAAGAGACCGCCGATCGTGAACACCTTCCTGAAATTGCCTGCCGATTTTTGTGCCGATGTCGAACGCGCTCACACGCTGCCGGCTGCGTATTACACGCAACCACAGGTGTTTGAGCAGGAGAAAGAGGCGATCTTCGCCAAGAGCTGGATCTGTATCGGTCATCGCAGCGAGGTGGCCGAGAGCAACGCCTACATCACCCGGGAAATTGTCGGCGAAAGCATCATTGTCGTGCGCGGCCGCGACGCAGTGCTGCGGGCCTTCTATAACGTGTGCCCACACCGTGGCCACCAATTGCTGACCGGCAGCGGCAAGGCGAAAAATGTCATCACCTGCCCGTACCATGCCTGGGCGTTCAAGCTCGACGGCGAACTGGCCCACGCGCGCAATTGCGAAAGCGTCGCCGACTTCGACAAAGACAACTCCAGCCTGGTGCAACTGCGGGTCGAGGAGTACGCGGGGTTCATCTTCATCAATATGGACAACGCCGCCGGTACCGTCGAAGCGCAACTGCCGGGACTGGAAACCAGTATGCGCGAGGCCTGCCCGGTGATTGACGACCTGCACCTGGCGGCGCGGTTTGTGAGTGAAACGGCGGCAAACTGGAAGTCCATCGTTGACAACTACCAGGAGTGCTACCACTGCGCGCCGGCGCATCCGGGGTTCTCCGATTCGGTGGATGTCAGCCAATACACCCATACGTTGTTCCAGAATTGGTCATTGCAGTTTGGGCGGGCGAAATCCTCCGAGCGCTCGTTCCAGTTCGACGACACGGGCGATGCGGCGAAGTATTCCGGCTATTGGATCTGGCCCTGCAGCATGTTCAACATGCCACCGGGCGGCAACTTCATGACGGTGATCTACGAGTTCCCGGTGGACGCCAACACCACCCTGCAGCATTACGACGTGTACTTCCTGAACAAAGACATCACCCCCGAGCAGCAAGCGCTGATCGAGTGGTACCGCGACGTGTTTCGCCCCGAAGACCTGCGGCTGGTGGAGAGCGTGCAGCGCGGCCTGAAGTCCCGTGGTTATCGCGGCCAGGGCCGGATCATGACCGACAAGGCCCGTAGCGGCCTGAGCGAGCATGGCATCGCGCACTTCCACAACATCATCGCCCGTACCCAGCACAGCGACTGAGCAACGGTAACCCTGCAAGTGAGGTGAGTGATGGCTGACAAATACCAATGGTTCAAGGTGAAGGTGCTCGGGGTTGAGCAACAGACGCCGCTGATCAAGCGTTTTACCCTGGCCCGTGAAGACGGCCAGGCGCTGCCGGCGTTTACCGGCGGCAGCCACGTGATTGTGCAAATGCAGGAGGCTGACGGGCGTCAGCACAGCAATGCCTATTCGCTGCTGAGCGACCCGGCGGACACGCGCCATTACCAGATTGCCGTGCGCCTTGAAGACCCGTCCAAAGGCGGTTCGGCGTTCATGCATCGCCAGGTCGAGGTCGGCACGGTGCTGACCCTTTCCAGCCCCAACAACCTGTTTGCCATTGACCCAAGCGCGGCGCGGCATGTGCTGATCGCCGGCGGGATTGGCATCACGCCGTTCCTGGCGCAGCTCCCCGAATTGCGTGCGAGCGGGGCGGATTACCAACTGCACTACGCGTTCCGCAGCCCCGAACACGGTGCATTTCACCCTGAGTTGATGGCCGGTCCCCACGCCGAACGCACGCGGCTGTACATCGACAGCCAAGGCCAAACGCTCGACATCCACGCGTTGATCGCCGGGCTGGACGACGCTGCGCACTTGTATGTGTGCGGCCCCCGGCCGTTGATCGATGCGGTCATCGACACCGCCCGGCAGTTGGGTGTAGCGGACAGCCGCGTGCATTGGGAGCAGTTTGCTGCGACGACGCCTGCAAACAGCGGTGCGTTCAGCGTCACCCTGGCGCGCTCCGGTCGCGAGTTGTGGGTGGAGGAGGGCATGAGCATCTTGCAGGCCATCGAAAGCGCCAAGGCCGCGACCGTGGAATGTCTGTGTCGGGAGGGCGTGTGCGGCACCTGTGAAACGCAGATTCTGCAGGGTGAGGCGGAGCATCTGGACCAATACCTGAGTGACGAGGAAAAAGCCGCGCAAAAAACCCTGATGATCTGTGTGTCCCGTGCGCGAGGCGCATCGTTGGTGTTGGACCTGTAGCTGCATCGGTGTTGATCGAGCCCGCGAAAGCGGGCTTTTTATTGAATTTAATTTCAATAGTGATCTGTTTGTTATTGAATGAAATTTCAGTATGGCCTAGGATTGCCACAGCCTGACAAGAACAAGATGAGGTGTTGCAGTGCCAGTTTTGAAAGACACAACCTATTGGCTCCAGAAAGCCAAAGACCTGCGCCTTGAGGGCCGGGCGTTTATTGATGGGGCCTACGCGCACGCCGATGACGGGGCGACCTTCGGTTCCTACAGCCCGATTGACGGTGAGCCGCTGGCGCAGGTTGCGCTGTGTGCCAGCGCCGATGTCGACAAAGCCGTAGCGGCGGCAAGGCGCAGTTTTGAGGCCGGCGTCTGGTCGGGCCTGGCGGCGCGTGATCGCAAAGCCGTGCTGCTGAAATGGGCGAGCTTGCTGGAAACCCATAGCGACGAGCTGGCCTTGCTTGAGTCTCTGGACAGCGGCAAGCCTATCGCCGACACCACCGGCGGTGACCTCCCAGGGACGATTTATTGCCTGCGCTGGTTTGCTGAACTGATCGACAAGGTCCACGGCGAAGTGCCCGCCACTGAGCCTGGCTTTTTTGGCACCGTGACCTGTCAACCTCTCGGTGTGGTGGCGGCGGTGGTGCCGTGGAATTACCCCCTGTTGATGGCCGCCTGGAAGTTCGCCCCCGCGTTGGCCGCGGGTAACAGCGTGGTGCTAAAACCGTCGGAAAAGACCCCGCTCAGCGCGCTGCGTATCGCCGGGTTGGCCCTGGAGGCCGGGGTGCCTGCAGGCGTATTCAATGTGTTGGGTGGCGACGGCGCGACAGGCCGGGCGCTGAGCCTGCATGGCGATGTCGACTGCATCGCGTTCACCGGTTCCGGGGCGGTCGGTCGGGATATCGCCAGGAATGCCGCTACCTCCAACCTCAAGCGTGTCTGGCTGGAGCTGGGAGGCAAGTCGGCGAATATCGTCATGGCCGACTGTGCGGACATCGGCCAGGCCGCACGCTCCGCCGCCGCCGCGATTTTCGCCAACATGGGCCAGGTGTGCAGCGCCGGTTCACGGCTGCTGGTGCAACGCTCGATAGCCGACCGGTTGATCCCGCTGCTACTCGATGCCACCGATGCTTATCAGCCTGGCCATCCGTTGGACCCCGACAGCGTGACCGGCGCCATCATTGATCGCGCGCAGTTCGAGCGGGTCTGCCAGTACATCGCGTTGGGCCGGCAGGAAGCGCAGCTGCTCAAGGGCGGCAACCCGTTGTCGGTGGTCGGGGAGGGCGCTTACCTGGAACCGACGATCTTTCTCGCCGAAGACGCATCGGCACGCATCGCCACTGAAGAGATCTTCGGCCCGGTGCTGGTGGTGATGCTGTTCGACACCCTCGAAGAATCGATCGCGATCGCCAACAGCACCGAATACGGGCTGGCGGCGGCCATTTGGTCGTCCGACCTGAAGACTATTCATACCGCCACCCGCCAACTCAAGGCCGGCACGGTGTGGGTCAACTGTTATGACGAACTGGTGGACATGAACTTCCCGTTTGGCGGGTTCAAGGAGTCCGGCAATGGCCGGGATAACTCCGCCCACGCGCTCGGCAAGTACACCGAGTTGAAATCAACCATCACGCGTTGCGGTTAAGGTGAGTCCCGTGCAAAACACTCTTTCAGCGTTGAACCCACAGAAGTGGACCGTTCCCCTGCCAATGGAATATGGCCCTGGCGCCCGTCGGCAACTGGTCGAGCTTTGCCGCGAATTCAACATTTCCCGGCCGATTATCATCACCGACCAAGGCTCGTTGAACCTGCCCTTTGTCGGTGAGATGCAGCGCAGCCTGACCGACGCTGGCCTGGCATGCGGCCTGTACGGTGGCATCGAGCCCAACCCCACGGACACCTCGGTTATCGCCGGTGCCGCCGCGTTCCGCGAGTGGCGCGCCGACGGCGTTATTGCGTTGGGTGGCGGCAGCGGCCTGGACGGTGGCAAAGCCGTGGCGTTGATTGCCCAGCAGCAGCGTTGCGACCTGTGGGCATTCGATTTCGACCAGCCCGTGCCCATCGGTTTTGGCAGCGCCGATTTCCCGCCGGTGATCACCATTCCGACCACCGCCGGCACTGGCGCCGAAACCGAAAGCACCGCGATGCTCACCGACACCGCTCGCGGCATCAAGGGCTGTGTCTGGCATCCTCGGGCGCGGCCTTCGGCGGTGATCCTCGACCCGGAACTGACCCAAAGCCTGCCCGCCAACCTGACTGCGTGGACCGGCTGCGATGCAATTATCCATGCCCTGGAAGCCTACTTTGTGCCCAGCTTCAACCCCCTCAGCGACGGCGCGGCGCTTCAAGCCCTGAGCCTGCTCTGGACTTCGATCGACACCGCCGTCGCCCAGGGGCAGAACCTTGAAGCTCGCGGCAAGATGCTGATCGGTTCATGCCTGGCCGGCGTGGGCTTTCTCAAGGGGCTGGGGTTGGTGCATGCCCTCAGCCACATGGTCGGCGCGACCTATAACACCCATCATGGCTTGACCAACGCGATCATCCTGCCGGTGGTGCTGCGGTTCAACCAGACCGACATCAGCCCACGCCTGACCCCCGTGGCCCAGGCTCTCGGTCTGCCAGACGCCGGTTTCGAAACGTTCTACACCGCCATCTGCGCCAAGCTCGACCACCTCAATATCCCCAAATCCCTCTCGGCCCTGGGTGTGCAGCACGCCGACATCGGCGTGATCGCGCGCAAGTCCATGGGCGATCCCGCACGCTTGACCAACCCCCGCGACAGCTCCGTTGAGCAACTTGAGCAACTGCTGGCCCAGGCGATCGACAAGGCCCGCGACTGATTGACCCGCTGTACCGCTTTGCCGTGCAACCAAACCAATAAAAAAAGGTGCAACTCACATGTCTGCCTCTCCCCAAGTCGCGTCCAAGGGACGCCTGAACCTGGAAACCCGCTCCATCGATTACGTGCCGCTCGCCGAGCGCCATGGCAAGGCCTGGCACTTGTGGCCGATCTGGTTTTGCGGCGAAGCTCACCTCACCACGCTGGCTGTCGGCATCATCGGCGTTGGCATGGGTGCCAACCTGTTCTGGTCGGCGGTAGCGATTTTCCTCGGGTGTGCGTTCGGCACGCTGTTCATGGCTGGGCACTCCACTCAAGGCCCGCAGATGGGCCTGCCGCAACTGATCCAGTCGCGCCCGCAATTCGGTTATTTCGGTGCGCTGCTGGTGTATGCGGTGGCGATCGCCACGTATGTGGGCTACAACGCGTTCAACCAATTGCTGGTGGGACAAACCCTGCACGAACTGTTCGACGCGCCGGAACATGGCTCGGCCATCGCCTTTTCGTTGCTGGCGATTGTCATGGCAATTGCCGGCTACAACACCTTCCACAAGGTGCAGCGGGTGCTCGCGTTTGTATTGATTGGCGTGATGCTGGTGTTCACCGTCGGCCTGGTGTTCCTGGTCAAATTGCCGGCTGAGCAGTTGAGCGTTTCCGGGTTCAAGGCCACGCCGTTCCTGGCGCAGTTTTTTGTGGCTGCTGCCTATCAACTGAGCTGGGCGATTTATGTCTCTGACTATTCGCGATACCTGCCGGCGAATGTCAGCGTGAAATCTTCGTTCTGGTGGACCTACCTGGGCGCCATGATTGGCGGCGTGTGGATGATGTTGATCGGCGCCCTGGCCGCAGCGTTGAGCCCAGGCCAGAACCTGGCCAAAGGCCTGGTGATGCTCGGCAACCTGCTGTTCAGCGGCTTTGGCGAGTTTCTGTTGATCCTCGCCGTGCTCAGCCTGGTCACCAGTGCCGCACAGAACTTCTACGGCGCATCCATCACCCTGTTGAGCATTGCCGACACGATCAAAAGCCAGACCTCAACCCTGTTCAAACGCATCGTTTCGATGCTACTGGTGGGCGGTACTGCGATTGCCATCGCGATGACGGCATCGGATAACTTCGTGAAGGACTTCGGCGACTTCCTCGCGATCCTGCTGTACCTGTTTACACCCTGGACCGCGATTAACCTGGTGGATTTCTACAAGGTGCGCCACGGCAAATTCTCGATTACCGAGATCTTCAAGCCCAACGGCATCTATGGCCGCTGGAACTGGCGCGGGATTGGCGCCTATGTGGCGGGGTTCGTGGCGATGCTGCCGTTCTCCAGCACCGGCTTGTACACCGGCTATGTCACCACGCTGCTGGGCGGTGCGGACATCAGCATGTTGGTAGGGCTGGTGGTGTCGGCGCTGGTCTACGGTCGGTTGTGCCGCTCGCAGAACATCGCGCAGGAGCTGTCGCGCATCGAGGTGCTGGACAAGGACCTGGAAAGCGGCCTGCAAGCCGGCTGAAGCACAGGCTCACGCCTCACCGCCTGCAATGGGCGGTGAGTGCGCCCTTGTAAACCCGTCTCCCGCTGATTTCCTGCCACTCATCGCGCAAAAAGTTGCTAAATTGACGCCTCGTTTAAAGCCCTGGCCTTGATCCTCGTCGTTGATGGACGCCAAGGAATGGATTTTTAGGATGGCTCGATGAGTGAAGACAGTTTCGCGTTTCGCCTCAAGGAGCTTCTGGAACACAAGAAGTTGACGCTGCAAGCCGTCGCGGGAGCGCTCGGCGTGTCGCGCACGGCTGTCCATAAGTGGACCCGTGGGGGGGAAATCGACTACGACAACCTGCGCAAATTGTCCGGGCTGTTGGACGTCAACTGGATCTGGCTGCGCTATGGCGCACAGGCCCAGCAAGACGTGCAACACAGCCCGCCGCAAGCGCTGCCCATGACCGAGATGCGCCGCAAGCACACCGCCCAGATCATGGAGAGCGAGGCGCGCATGAAGCTCGCCCAGGAAAACGCACGCATCGTGACCTGGGAGTGGAACCTGCTGACCGACGAGGTCACCTATTCAAGCAACGTGCAGGCCGTCTACGGCTGGCCCGTCAAGCACAACGAAGACTTCTGGAGCCATATTCCGCCCGACGAAGTGCCGGCCTTGCAGGCGGTGTTCGAGCGGTCCATCGGCAGCGGGCAACCCTGTGACACCGACTTTCGCATGCTGACCCCAGAAGGCGAGGTGCGCTGGATCTCATCGCGGGCCACGCCGTTGCTGGACGACGCCGGTCGCGCCCTTAAAATGATCGGCATCAGCATGGACACCACGGCTCGCAAGGTCGCCGAAGACGCTGTGCGCCACAGTGAAGACCGGTTGCGCATGGTGTTTGAGCTGGCGGACGAAGCCATGGCGTTTATCGATGTTGATGGACGTTGGCTGACGGTGAACCCGGCGTTCACGCAGTTGAGCGGGTACGCGATTGACGACCTGATCGGGTCCAACGTGAGCACACTGCTGCAACCTGGCGCGCCGCTATTGGCGTCTATCGTGGCGTCGCCGTTGAAGGTGCACGAGCAAGTGGCCCAGTTGCGACACAAAACCGCTGCGCCCGTGCCGGTCCGCCTCAAGGCCCGGCTGCACCTTGAGCAGATTGTCATGGTCCTTGCCGCCGTTTGATGGCGATTAATGTTGCGTAAACACAGGTTGATGTATGAGCACTGAGTCAGAAGGGATTGCCGTCAAGAAACGCCGCACCCGTATCGAGCCCGAAATGCGCCGCAAGGCGATTATCGAGGCGACGATGCAATGCATCACCCGCTACGGCCACAGTGGTAGCACCCTGGAGCGGATCTGCGCGCAGGCTGGAGTGTCGATCGGCCTGATCGGGCATCACTTTTCCAGCAAGGAAGAGTTGATGCTGTCGACCTACCAGGAGTTGACCGACCAACTGCGCGAAGAAACCCGCAAATACCTGGAAGCCCAGGGTGGCACCCCAGAAGACCGCTTGCTGGCGATTATTCGTTCGTCGTTTCGCGGGCAGATTTTCAACGAGTTCATCCTCACCACCTGGTTGGGCTTCTGGGGCGCAGCGGTGTCCTCCGAGCAGCTTCGCGCACTGAACAAAAAGCTCTACGCCGATTACCGCAAGGAGTTGGAGTCGGTGTTCAAGGCCATCGCCCAGCAAAACCGCACGCAAATCGACGCCAAGGGCGCCGCCCTGACCATTACCGCGCTAATCGATGGTTTCTGGTTGGAGTGGGCCCTGGACCATAAAGCCTTCAGTCCAAAAAAGGCCGAGAAGTGCTGTATCACGACCGCCCAGATGTTCGTGAAGAGTGCAGAGCCGCTTCAATCCTGACGGCCGGCACGGCCTGCAATCGCGCGAAATCAATAGGATTTCGCCGCCTCGGGGCCTGCCAGGACAACTGTTCCGATAAACCGTTCCTCAGCTAAGTCTTTGCTTATTCACAAGAATCCCGGACAATCGCGCCCCTTCTATGGCTGGGGCGCTGCCTGTCAGGTTTTTCTGACTCGTCCCGGCCGTGTAAATGCGGAGATCCGACCGGATGAATGATCAGGCCAATAGCGTCGACGAACGCTATGCAACGACACCTGCAACTCTCACAAGCTGGAGCCGCCAGGACACCACCTGGATGCTTGGCCTGTTTGGCACCGCTATCGGCGCCGGTACTTTGTTCCTGCCGATCAACGCAGGCTTGGGTGGCTTCTGGCCGCTGCTGATCCTGGCGGTACTGGCCTTCCCGATGACGTTCTTCGCTCACCGCGGCCTGACCCGCTTCGTCCTTTCCGGTCGTGAAGGCTCCGACATCACCGACGTGGTCGAAGAGCACTTCGGCATCAAGGCTGGCGCGCTGATCACCTTGCTGTACTTCTTCGCGATCTTCCCGATCCTGCTGATCTACAGCGTGGCCCTGACCAACACGGTCAGCAGCTTCATGGAACACCAACTGCACATCATGCCGCCGCCACGCGCGATCCTGGCGTTTGTGCTGATCCTTGGCCTGCTGGCCGTGGTGCGTTGCGGTGAGCAGGTGATCGTCAAGGCCATGAGCCTGATGGTGTACCCGTTCATCGTCGCCTTGCTGTTCCTGGCCGTGTACCTGATCCCGCATTGGAACGGCGGTATCCTCAGCACCGCCAGCGTGGTCCCTGAGCCGTCCGCATTGCTCAGCACCCTGTGGCTGGCGATTCCGGTGATGGTGTTCTCGTTCAACCATTCGCCGATCATCTCGGCCTTTGCCGTTGACCAGAAGCGCCAGTACGGCGCCCACGCCGATGAGCGCAGCTCGCAGATCCTGTCGCGTGCGCACCTGCTGATGGTGGTGATGGTGCTGTTCTTCGTGTTCAGCTGCGTGCTGACCCTGTCGCCGGCACAACTGGCGGAAGCGAAGGCGCAGAACCTGTCGATCCTGTCGTACCTGGCCAACCACTTCGACAACCCGACCATCGCGTTTGCCGCGCCGTTGATTGCGTTTGTGGCGATTGCCAAGTCGTTCCTCGGCCATTACATCGGCGCCAGCGAAGGCCTCAAGGGCCTGGTGGTCAAGACGGGGCGCCGCCCGGCGCCGAAGACCCTGGACCGTATGACTGCTGCGTTCATGCTGGTGGTGTGCTGGATCATTGCCACGCTGAACCCGAGCATCCTCGGCATGATTGAGACCCTGGGTGGCCCGGTGATCGCGTCGATTCTGTTCCTGATGCCGATGTATGCGATCCGTAAGGTTCCGGCGATGGCCAAGTACCGGGGGCAGGCGTCCAATGTGTTTGTCACGGCGGTGGGGCTGGTGGCGATTACTGCGTTGATTTATTCGCTGTTGTCCTGATAACGGGCGGTAACGATGGAGGCCGATTCGCGTACAGCGAGTCGGCCTTTTTTGTGCGCGCAGCATGGGTGTAAATCAATTCAAACTGTGGGAGCTGGCTTGCCTGCGATAGCTATCTGTATGGCGCTGGAGCTTTTTGGTCGGAGTACATATCCATTGCTGCGGTTACGACTACTTAGGGTTCCGCTCTTACAGCGGCTCACTTTTGGAAAAGAGCCCCAAAAGTAAGCAAAAGGGCTCTTGCCCCAACACTCGGCACCTCGCCTAGGCTCGGTGTGCGCGTAATCCGACATGGATTTGGGGGGCCGCCGCCACGCGCCATCCATGGCGCGGGGCGGCTAAACCGGCATCCCTGCCGGTTTACCCCCCAAATCCATGTCGAATTCCGGCCAGCGTGTTTAACGGGGCGCCTCAGATCAAGATCAAAAGCCAGAGCCAGAGCCAGAGCAGAGCCAGAGCCAGAGCAGAGCCAGAGCAGAGCAGAGCAGAAGCCTCCGTTTTCGGTAGGCTCTGCCGAGGCCAGAAGTTATGTCGATACCTGCGCTGTAATGAGGGCTAAGCTTGTCGGCTGACTGCTGCTCTTTTTGGAGGTATCTATGGCTCGGCCCCGTCCGCAGCTGGTGACTGGCAAGCTGGAAAAACTGCACCCCACTCAACTGACGGTCGGCATGGCTGAAGTGGCCATCAAGCGTGAGGCCTGGACCAAGCTCAAGCGCAAGGAGCGCGCCGCTGCGCTGGATAAGCACTGGTTTCCTTGCGTATTGGGGCCTGACGAGCGCTATTACATTACCGATCACCATCACTTTGGCCTGGCGTTGCTGCAGGAAGAGGTCAAGAGCGTGTCGCTGTTGATGCTCAAGGATTTGTCGTTTGTCGAGCGCAGCACGTTCTGGAATGTCATGGCGTTCAATCAGTGGGTGCATCCCTATGACGCGCGTGGGTTGCGGCGTACCTACGAGGCGATTCCCCGTAAAATCACCGACCTGCAGGACGATCCTTACCGTAGCTTGGCGGGCCTTTTGCGTACTGCCGGCGGTTACGCCAAGGATGCGACGCCGTTCAGTGAGTTTCTCTGGGCGGATTTTTTCCGCAGCCGTATCGGCAGCGACGTTGTCAGCCAGCCAAACGCAAGGCTGCTGGGCAAGGCCATGACAATGGCACGCAGCCAGGAAGCGCGTTATTTACCGGGATGGGTTGGGCCGATTGAAAACTGAATCCATTCCCTCGGTCATTCCGCCACCCAACCGCACCCAGGACCTACTCGCCGGGCTTTCGATTGCCGGTCTGCTGCTGCCGGAGGCGGTGGCGTATTCCAGCATTGCCGCACTGCCGCCCCAGGCCGGGGTGATTGCCTTGTTTGCGGGGCTCGTGTGTTACGGCCTGTTCGGCACCAGCCGGTTTGCAATTGTCTCGGCCACGTCGTCCTCGGCGGCGGTGTTGGCCGCTGCAACCGCCAGCCTGGCAGGGGACGACCCGTCGCTGAGGCTGTCGCTGGCCTTCGGGTTGGTGTTGGTCACCGGCGTGTTTTTCCTGTTGGCCGGACTCTTCAAGTTGGGTGGCGTCACCTCGTTCATCGCCAAGCCGGTGTTGCGTGGGTTTGCCTTTGGCCTGGCGCTGACGATCATTCTCAAGCAACTGGCCAGTGTGGTGGGCGTGCACCTGGCCGACAACAACCTGATCCGCTTCCTGCCGCAATTGCTCGAACAGTTACCGCACTGGAACTGGCCCGCCGCGCTGGTGGCCGCTGCTGCGTTGGCGGTGTTGTGGCTGTGCGCGCGCATACCGCGTTTGCCGGGCGGGCTGCTAGTGGTATTGCTGGGGATTGTCGGCGGGCAGTACCTGAACCTGGAGGCCCATGGCGTGGTTTTGATCGGCATAATCGACCTGCGCCTGGAGCTTGGGCATTTCCCCGTGTTGCCGTTCGCCGACTGGTTGCGCCTGGGTGAGTTGGCGTTTGCTCTGGTGATGATCCTGTATGCGGAGTCCTACGGCTCGATCAGCTCGTTCGCGCTCAAGCACGGCGACCGTGTGTCGTCTAATCGTGACCTGCTGGCATTGGGTGCGGCCAACCTTGTCTCTGGGCTGTTCCACGGCATGCCGGCCGGTGCCGGGTATTCGGCGACGTCGGCCAATGAGGCGGCCGGTGCGGGCTCGCGGTTGGCCGGTATCGTGGCAGCACTGGTGGTGCTGGTGATCGTATTGACGGTATTGCCGTATGTCGCACTGACCCCGGAGCCGGTACTCGCCGCCATTGTCATCTACGCGCTGGGGCGCGGCCTGAGCCTGCAGCCCCTGGGTCGCTACTTCCTGTGGCGGCGTGACCGCTTGCTGGTGATCTGCGCGGTAGCGGCAGTGTTGGTGTTGGGTGTGTTGGACGGTTTGTTGTTGGCGGTGGCCATCAGCGTGCTGTTGATGCTGCGCCAGATGTCTTCTGCGGATATCCAGGTGCTTGGCCGTTTGGGCGACAGCCATGACTTTGTTGATCGCCAGCATCATGCCGATACGGTCGACGTGCCCGGTGTGCTGATCGTGCGGCCCAGCGAGGCACTGTTTTTTGCGAATGCCGAACGCATCCTCGGTGCGGCCTTGCGGCTGATGCGCCAGTCGCCGGTGGATGCGGTGGTGTTAAGTCTGGAAGAGTCACCCGACCTGGATGGCACCAGCATCGAAGCGCTGGCCGCGTTTTTTGCCCAAGTGCGCGGGGAGGGCAAGCGCCTGGTGCTGGCCCGTGTGCGGCATGCGGCCCTTGAGGTATTGCAGGCGTTGCCCGAGGCGCAGGCCCCGCAGGTGCTGCTCAGTGCCTTGAGCGTGGACGGCGCGGTGCAGTTGGCCAAATCCCAGGCATAAAAAAACGCCGCGTACCTTGCGATACGCGGCGTTCGTTACATCAACACCTTAGGCTTGAATCACCGGGATGTTGGCGCTTGCTGCGATTTTGCGGAACTCGGCGATCTGGTCGAAGTTCAGGTAGCGGTAGACGTCACTGGCCATGGTGTCCAGTTTCGCTGCATAACCCATGTACTCTTCGACAGTCGGCAGGCGACCCAGAGTGGAAGCGACTGCCGCCAACTCGGCCGAGGCCAGGTAGACGTTCGCGCCGTCACCCAGACGGTTCGGGAAGTTACGGGTCGAAGTCGACACAACAGTCGAGTTCGGCTCTACACGTGCCTGGTTACCCATGCACAGCGAGCAGCCCGGCATTTCCATGCGCGCGCCAGCCTTGCCGTAGATGCCGTAGTAGCCTTCTTCGGTCAGTTGGTGAGCGTCCATTTTGGTCGGCGGCGACAGCCACAGACGGGTTGGCAGCTGACCCTTGACCTGTTCCAGCAGCTTACCGGCAGCGCGGAAGTGACCAATGTTGGTCATGCACGAACCGATGAACACTTCGTCGATCTTCTCGCCAGCAACGCTCGACAGCAGACGAGCGTCGTCTGGGTCGTTCGGTGCGCAGAGGATTGGCTCGTTGATTTCCGACAGGTCGATCTCGATGATTTCGGCGTATTCCGCGTCGGCATCGGCAACCATCAGTTCAGGGTTGGCAACCCAGGCTTCCATCGCTTGGGCGCGACGTTCCAGGGTGCGCGCGTCGCCGTAGCCTTCACCGATCATCCAGCGCAGCAGGGTGATATTGGAGTTCAGGTACTCGGTAACGGACGCTTCCGACAGCTTGATGGTGCAACCGGCAGCCGAACGTTCAGCCGAGGCGTCGGACAGCTCGAAAGCTTGCTCCAGCGTCAGGTCGTTCAGGCCTTCGATTTCCAGGATGCGGCCGGAGAAGGCGTTCTTCTTGCCTTTCTTCTCTACGGTCAGCAGACCCGACTGGATCGCGTAGTAAGGAATGGCATGAACCAGGTCACGCAGGGTGATGCCAGGTTTCATCTTGCCTTTGAAGCGCACCAGGATCGATTCCGGCATGTCCAGTGGCATTACGCCAGTGGCTGCGGCGAACGCGACCAGGCCAGAACCGGCCGGGAACGAGATGCCCATCGGGAAACGGGTGTGGGAGTCACCACCGGTACCGACGGTGTCCGGCAGCAGCATGCGGTTCAGCCAGCTGTGGATGATGCCGTCGCCTGGACGCAGCGATACACCGCCACGGGTCATGATGAAGTCAGGCAGGGTGTG
The DNA here is from genome assembly GCF_014230465.1 of Pseudomonas cremoris. The sequence continues at coordinate 1,769 of NZ_JAAXCY010000015.1, read as the reverse complement.
GTGGGTGGTCACGTCGATCGGCTTTGGATACGCCGCGGTGTGGCAGAAGGACTGCATTACCAGGTCGGTCGAGAAGCCCAGGCACGCCAGGTCTTTCAGTTCATCACGGGTCATAGGACCGGTGGTGTCCTGGGAGCCCACGGTGGTCATCTTAGGCTCGCAGTAGGTGCCTGGACGAACGCCTTTGCCTTCTGGCAGGCCGCACGCCTTGCCAACCATTTTCTGCGCCAGGGTGTAGCCCTTGCCGGTGTCGACAGGTGCTTCTGGCAGCTTGAACAGGTCGGTAGGGCCCAGGCCCAGTTCGGCACGGGCCTTGTCGGTCAGGCCGCGACCGATGATCAGCGGGATACGGCCGCCAGCACGAACTTCGTCCAACAGGACCGGGGTCTTCATTTCGAAGGTGGTCAGGACTTCGTCGGTGCCGTGTTTGCAGACTTTGCCAGCATGCGGGTACAGGTCGATCACGTCGCCCATGTTCATGTTGGTGACGTCGAATTCGATTGGCAGTGCGCCAGCATCTTCCATGGTGTTGTAGAAGATTGGAGCGATCTTGCTGCCGAAGCAGAAGCCGCCAGCGCGCTTGTTCGGCACGTACGGAACGTCGTCGCCGAAGAACCACAGTACGGAGTTGGTCGCCGACTTACGGGACGAACCGGTACCGACCACGTCACCGACGTAGGCGATCGGGAAGCCTTGGCCGCGCATCTCTTCGATCTGCTTCATCGGGCCGGTCTTGCCTTGCTCGTCCGGCACGATGCCTTCGCGAGCCATTTTCAGCATGGCCAGGGCGTGCAGCGGGATGTCAGGACGGGACCAGGCATCCGGTGCAGGGGAGAGGTCGTCGGTGTTGGTTTCGCCGGTGACCTTGAATACGCGCAGGCTGATCTTGTCGGCCAGGGTAGGGCGGTTCTTGAACCACTCGCCGTCAGCCCAGGACTGGATCACGGCTTTGGCGTGTTCGTTGCCGTTCTTGGCTTTTTCAGCCACGTCGTGGAACGCATCGAACATCAGCAGGGTGTGCTTGAGCTGAGCAGCGGCAACCGGTGCCAGCTCGGCGTCGTCCAGCAACTCGACCAGGGTCACGATGTTGTAGCCGCCTTGCATGGTGCCGAGCAGTTCAACAGCGCGTTTTTTGTCGATCAGGGGGGAAGTGGCTTCGCCCTTGGCCAGGGCAGACAGGAAACCGGCCTTGACGTAGGCAGCTTCGTCAACGCCTGGTGGAATGCGGTTGGTGATCAGGTCAACGAGGAATTCTTCTTCGCCAGCCGGAGGATTTTTCAGCAGCTCGACCAGGCCTGCGGTTTGTTCGGCGTTAAGCGGCTGGGGAACGATACCCAGGGCTGCACGCTCTTCGATATGTTTGCGGTAGGCTTCAAGCACAGTTATTACCCTCATCAGTGGTCCCACGGGACGCTCATCCAGAAATGAACGGCACGCATGCGCTCGGGGGCTTTTTGGGCCGCAAAGCCAGCGCTGCCGGCATTCCTCACAGAAGCTGCTTTCAAAGTTTTACGCCTGCAGAACGGAGCTGATGAGGGTTGGCGAGGGTTTTGACCTACCGGGTCAACACCTTCGCCAACACCGTTCTGAAGGAACGACTGTGCTCGTGACGCTTTGAAAACAGCTTCCAGCGGATTATTGGCGCCTTACAAGGCCGGATGATTCTACGGCAAAAAATTTCTAAAGGTAAGTTGCCTAACCAAGTTTGCAGGGTGATGAAGGTTAGACAAAGGGCTAACATGGCGCATTGTTTCGCTGATTTGCGTGTC
>NZ_JAAXCY010000014.1 GCF_014230465.1 Pseudomonas cremoris | reverse complement strand
ACCAGCCTATCGCCACGGGCCGCACCTACCGCCAGACCAATCTGCCGCCGTATGAGCTGCCCAAGCACAAGACGCGGATGACCATCAAAAGCCGAACTCATAAGGGTGATGGCTTCAATGAGCTGCGTTTTGAGGATGAGTTGGGCCATCAGGAAGTGTTCATCCATGCAGAGAAAGATAAGAACGTCCATATCAAACACAACAACACCCACTACGTGGGTAACGACCGAAGCGAGAAGGTCGAACACGACGAGCAGGTAGAAATCGGCCGTAACCGCAGCAAGCGAGTAGGTAACGACGAGCACATTGCTATTGTGCAGGATCAGCATCTGCAACTGGGTCGTGACCGAATTGAGACGCTGGGACGCAATCATCACACCAGCATCGGCGGGGACCGCGTCGAGGAAATTGCCAACAACCGGCATGATAAAATCGCCGCTGACCATAACATCCAGATTGGAGGCAGTGCCGAGCAATCAGTCCAAAACCGCTACTACCTGTGCGCAGGGCAACGCATTGAGCAAAAAACGACAGTGTTCGATGTTTCATCAGGCGAACGCATTGTCCTGAGAGCCCCCGGTGGCAGCATCACGATTGATAGCGATGGCATTACCCTTGATGGGCTGACCATAAAGCTCAAAGGCCCCGTCACCACAGATGCAATCGGTACGGGCAACCCGCTCGGCAGTCCACCATCTCCCGCCGCACCACTTGGAGCATTCCTGGGACGTTACACGTTGCTGAAGAACGATCAACGTGCTTTCGCGGGCTATCGATATCGCATCACTGATGGCGCCACCCTACTCAGCGAAGGCCTCACCTGCCCCCAAGGGGCAACTGACTGGACTGTTACCGAGGCATCCAGACCCGTGCAGGCCCACAAGGCAATCATGCGCGACGATCAGCGAATCACCGAAACCTGGCAGCCCTATCTGATGGCTTTCGATGATGAGACCCCACCCGTAGAGACCAAGGTCATTTTTCCTGATGACTTTCTTGCCCATTACAGCGAAGGCCTCGACTGATGCCAGTAATCCCCATTGCCCGAACTCTCGCTCACGTTATCGACAAAGCCTATCGGGCCTACCGAGCAAACCAGGCTTATGAAAACGCCAAAACTGCCACCGAACTGGCCCAGCTTGCCGTAGAGATTAACGAGCGAAGAAAGCAGATTAAAAAAGTTCTTCAAGACACCATCGAAGCAATGGCGCGTGAAATCGACCGCAAAAGTTCCACGTTTGCCGCAGTAGACCGGGGTGGCAACAGCACGGTTTCTCGAAGAGGCAAAGAGAACGTGAATTTCAAGGAATACATCGAACGTAAAGTACCTTTCTCGAAGAGGCAGAGAGAACGTGAATTTCAAGGAATACATCGAACGTAAAGTACCTTTTCGCCCAGCTATCAGCCAAGTCTGCACAGTCGCCCTGCAGGCGCCGATCAAGGTGCCACGCCGCATTCGCAAGAAGATCGCGGGCGACAGAGTGGAAACCACGATTGAGGTTGCACTCAAGCAGTTCACGGCCTCGCTGTTCTTTGAGTCCGTGGACGAGGCGCTGGAATGGAGAAGCCCACTCAAGGCCGAGCCGAACTACAACCGCAGCAGCCAAAAAGCGTTGCTTGGCGATCCAACAACTCGCCCCAAACGGTTTGGCAGCGCGATACAGCCATTCTGGCCTCGCCCGAGCTCGCTAGCACCGGATTTGGTGGTAGTGGAATACCGTCAGGAGCCCTTTGAGATCGAAAACGTATTTGCGGCGGTCGAGATCAAGTTTCCGGGGGATTGGGTAAAGCAAACACAAATAAACGATTACGCACGACTGATGAGACCCAAAACAGGCGCCAACCGAGAAAAGATTGGGCGGGAGAAAGTGGCCTTGCTACGCGTTCCGGAAGATTGCACTGGCTCTGAAACGGATAACAGACGGCCCCCTACATCCAAGGGCGCCAAAAGCAGGAGGTGAACGTGAGTACTACCCATAATTTGTTTGATGAAAATGAGCGTGATGAATTTATTGCAGAGCTCAAGGAGTGGCCAAACACTGATTGGGGTACTGACGATGCTCGACACAGCGTCAGCCCTTTCATCAGCTTCTACTTCCCCCCTGGCCCAGACAACCACCAAGAAGCAGCGCTGATGATGGTGGATATCCATGAAACCTTCGAACAACTTCTTGGCAAGCCTTACACCGTTGGCACCCATCCAATGTCGGAGCGTCCACACCCATATGGCTCCACACGCCTGCCAGATCTTCGTGAACAGGCCAGGAAAATTTCTCGCTATAAAACTTTTGTCTTTAACTTCACTGATGAAAAAAACCATGCCACGTCACCCACAACGGCAGGTTACTTCTGGCGAACATCATTTTTAGAATACGAAGGTAGTTATAACCCTTACTCCTCAATAACGTTCTATTACCGCTGGCAATGGTGGCTGGACAACCGCGAAGCATGGCGCCGCTTTGTGCTCAAGACCATTGACCTGCTCAAGGCGCATCAGGTCTACAGCGGCTTCGCCATGGCCAACCCGCTTGAATTTGGTACGCGATCAGCCATCACCACTTGGGAGCGGGCACTCACCCCGAGTTTCTACGGCCTGGATATCGACTACACCTTCTGTATGAACAGTGAACTGGTCCACGGCATCCGCCCCCCCACCTGGGCCTTCCTGCTCGCCGACCACTGGCGCGAAAAACTTGACCTGACCCGCGAGCAAATACGTACGGCGCTGTCTCACCCACGCATCAGCATCACCGAATTACAGAGCGGCCAATGGATCGAACTGGGCGATCAGCCAGAGTTGTATCCGGTCGAACAAGGCGTGCCCGAACTGCCCATGCTCTTGAACAAACTGCTCAAGCCGATCCGCAACGACGACTTGGGATTGCTGGGCTTCGGCCAATGGGATGGCGACCCCAACGAGCGTTTTACCGATGCTGACAGTCGGCGCTGGATGGCCCGCTTTGACACTGACAGCGATTGGCCTACGCCAGCAACGCGCTTCATCGCTCCATTGCCCATGCCTTCTGCCCAGATCTCTGCACCGATGCCTTTACGTATGGTGGCGGGAACAGCTTGCATTCAAGCCGGATGGTGGCTGGTTCCAGGGCGGGCGCAAACCCGGCGAGCCTTCAAACAGGGCGAGATCATGCCAGGCCTCGATACGGCGTCCACAGACGATCTGGTGACATGGCAGCGTGATCTTGATCAAACAGCACCAGCGCCTGCCCGCTATGCCAATACTCATGAACCGGCGCCTCGCGCGGGACGCTGGGAAGTTGAAAACGATCGATTCGTCGCACGCGATGTTCAGTTGAACGAACGGCTCCCCACCCATGAAGGCCGGGTTGTGCGCTGGCACTGGACGGTCAGCGGCATGCGCGCGAACAGCGGTCAACCCTGCCCGTATCCGGGTACCTGGGTGTGTGAATATAAGTTGGAGAGTAAGCAAGTCATTGAACACGGCGTTTTGATGCCGACTGTGGATGGCGAGAACGTCGTCTGGCTTTGGATGGGACTGCAGCCATCGTGATAGCGACGGATAAGCATGGATTTTCGCGCACAAACAAAAACGCCGATCATCTCTGATCGGCGTTTTTGTTGAATATGGAGCGGGAAACGAGACTCGAACTCGCGACCCCGACCTTGGCAAGGTCGTGCTCTACCAACTGAGCTATTCCCGCAAATGGCGTCCCCTAGGGGACTCGAACCCCTGTTACCGCCGTGAAAGGGCGGTGTCCTAGGCCACTAGACGAAGGGGACACGCTACTGAAACACATGGTGTGTATTCCAGTGCCCAGAGGTTAAATCCGAAGATTATGCCCTGGTTTCACTCAGTGCCGCCCAAGAGCAACACTGCTTAAATTGGAGCGGGAAACGAGACTCGAACTCGCGACCCCGACCTTGGCAAGGTCGTGCTCTACCAACTGAGCTATTCCCGCAAATGGCGTCCCCTAGGGGACTCGAACCCCTGTTACCGCCGTGAAAGGGCGGTGTCCTAGGCCACTAGACGAAGGGGACACACGTACAACATTCACTACCCGCCGCGTTTCGCTGTGTGCTTTACGCTTTAAGTGGCGCGCATTCTATGGATGGATTGAAAGGTCGTCAACCCCCAAGGATAAATTTATTAAAATCAATGACTTCGACCTGCTTTCCGGGGCTCTACAGGGATTCTGCCTGTCTGGACCTTGACGCCTATATTCTGACGCGCGACAAGGCGCTATAGTTCGCCACAGCAAATGATGGCAATGTGCATCCATGCAGGGAGCCCCGCGTTAAAAGCGTACCTATATAGAAGAATCTACCTGGGCAACTGGTCGATCAGTCCTATCCGCCGGATGGCCCAATCACTACACTCCACAGCAAACCCTATAAAGAGGTCACACCGGTGACACCACTCATGATCACCCTGCTGGTAATAGCCGGGATCGTAATACTGATCGCCATTGGCTACATGAACCATGTGGTGGAAAACAACAAACTGGAGAAGAAGCGCACCGAGATCGAGCTTAACGATCGCCTGCGCCGTTGCGGTGAAATTACCGAGACATTCCCGGGCCAGTTGATGACCCCGTCGCTCAAATTGTTGCTGACCCGCCTGGAGCTCAACGTCAACCAACGCCTGCTCCACCTCAACAAGAGCAGTGCACCGGTCAAGGCGCGGATCACCGAGTTGAATGCGCTGGTCGCCCAGGGTGAGTCGATCCCGGTCAACAACCCGCCGGCCCCAATCCAGACCGAAGCCAAGGCCAAGGACGTACGCTTCCTTCTCGAAGCCCTGCACGGCCAAGTGACCCGCGCCGCCCAGGACGGCTTCCTGCCGACCAACGAGGCCAAGCACTGGATCAAGGAAATTCGCCATATCCTCGTGCTGTTGCACATCGAGTTCTTCAACAATCTCGGCCAGCATGCCTTGCAGCAAGGCCAACCGGGCCAGGCCCGACTGGCCTTCGAACGTGGCGTGCAGTACTTGCGCAAACAACCGGAGCCGGTGATCTACAGCGCACAACTGCAACAGTTGGAGGCACAACTGGCGCGCGCCAACTCCACCGTGCTGACCAACAGCAAGCCTGCCGAAGACGAGGTCAACGAATTGACCGAAGGCATGAAGGTGGTCGAAACCGACGCCGAGTGGAAAAAGAAAGTCATCTACGATTGATCGTCCGTGTCGCCTATGGCGAACATTGTTCGCCATAAGCCATCACTTTGCATCTATCCCCCCGCCTCCTTCTAGCGTAAAAAATGCCCCTCACTCCGTGAAGTCAGAGGCTCGCTATGCCTGTCGCCGTCATTGATGGACAACCGCTGCACTACATCGACCAGGGCACCGGCCCTGTCGTCCTGCTGGGTTCAAGCTACCTGTGGGGCCATGACATGTGGACGCCACAGATCGAAGCACTCTCGCAACAGTACCGCGTGATCGTCCCCGAACTATGGGGCCATGGCGAATCCGGCCCATTGCCGGCACACACCCGTTCCCTAGACGATTTGGCACGCCAGGCCTTGGCCCTGTTGGACCAGCTGGATATCGCGCAGATCAACCTGGTGGGCCTTTCGGTCGGCGGCATGTGGGGCGCACGCCTCGCGCTGCTTGCTCCACAGCGGGTAAACAGCCTGGTACTGATGGACACCTACCTCGGGGCCGAACCCGAGGCCACGCGTCAGTACTACTTCTCGCTGTTCAAGATGATCGAGGACGCAGGCGCCATCCCCGAACCGCTTTTGGATGTGATCGCACCGATCTTTTTCCGCCCGGGTATCGACCGTGAATCTGCGTTGTATCAGGACTTTCGCGCGTCGTTGCAGGCGCACTCCCGCGAGCGCCTGCTGGACAGCATCGTGCCATTGGGCCGGCTGATTTTCAGCCGTGAGGATGTGCTGGAACAGCTTTCGCACCTGGATGCCGACACCACTCAAGTGATGTGCGGCGAGCATGACAAGCCCCGGCCACCCACCGAAGCCGAGGAAATGGCAGAGCTGATCGGCTGCAGCCTGATCCTGATCCCGGAAGCAGGCCATATCAGCGCCCGGGAAAACCCGGAATACGTCAACGAAGCACTGCTGACGTTCCTGGCCAATAACGCCTGACCGCCCTGCCCTTTGATCGTCGCGCGCTGGCGGCGATCAAAGGCGGAAGTGACCCACCATGCCTTTCAGTTCCGCGCCCAACTGCGCCAGTTGGATGCTCGATGCGGCATTGCCTTGCATGCTCAACGCCGACTGATCGGCACTGGCGCGGATGCTGGTGACGCTGCGGTTGATCTCTTCTGCCACTGAGCTTTGCTGCTCGGCCGCTGCGGCAATCTGCTGGTTCATCTGCTGGATCAACGACACAGCGGCCGCGATGCTGCCCAGGGCGCTTTCAGTTTCCAGGGCATCGCTGACCGCCAGCTTGACCAACTCGCCACTCTGTTGAATCTGTTGCACCGAAGACTGCGCGGCGCCGCGCAAGGTGCTGACCAGGCGCTCGATCTCCTCGGTGGACTGCTGAGTGCGCTTGGCCAGTGCCCGCACCTCATCGGCCACCACGGCAAAGCCGCGACCTTGCTCACCGGCACGAGCGGCTTCGATGGCAGCGTTAAGGGCCAGCAAGTTGGTCTGCTCGGCGACGCTCTTGATCACACTCAACACCGTGCCGATGTTCTGGATTTCTGCACTCAGGCTTTCGATGCTGGCGCTGGCACGGGTGCTGGACGTGGCCAGCAACTCAATGCGCTGCAAACTCTGACGCACGACCTGCTGGCCGCTGTCGACCTTATCGTCAGCGGTCTGCGCGGCTTGGGCGGCCTCTTCGGCATTGCGCGCCACGTCATGAACGGTGGCGGTCATCTGGTTCATCGCCGTGGCCACCTGTTCGGTTTCTTCCTTCTGACTGCTGACCTCAATATTGGTCTGCTCGGTGACACTGGACAGTGAATGCGCCGAATTGGCCAGTTGCTCGATACCGGCTTGCAGGCCACTGACCATATGGCTCAGGCCATTGCCCATCTGCTGCATCGCCTGCATCAACTGGCCGATTTCATCGCGGCGGCTGACCTCCATGCGCCCGCTCAAATCACCCGCTGCAATCTGCTGTGCCACCGCAATCACACTGCGCAGCGGTGCGACGATCAACCGGGTAATCACCCATGCCGCGATCAAACCCACCAGCAGAGCCAGCGCCGAAGAGCCCATGATCAACACCGCGCTTTTCTTCAACTGCGCCTGCATCGACTGGTCTTCGGCCTCGTAGGCCTGGTTGACCCGGCTGACCACTTGGGCCGCCCGATCATTCAGTTGTTTGTAGACCACCTTTTCCTGGGCCAACAGGCCGGTGTATTCGCCGAGTTTTTCGCTGAATGCCGCGATATGGCCGGAGACCTCATTGAGCACCGTCTGATAGCCGGAGTCCTTGACCGACGTTTTCAGCTGCTCGACCTGGGCCAACGCCTGGTCGGCCTGCTCGATCTTGCCTTGCTCGGTGTCGTCTTCACTCACCTTGCGGCTCTGGTCCAGGCGCACCCGCGCTTCGTTCATCGCTTGCAGCATCAAGCGCGAAACCTGGCTGACCTGTCCCGCCTGCTCGATAAACTCGGCGCCCTCCTTGCCTAGGCTTTCCTTGAGACCATAGGCGCCGTCATCCGCCAGCCCGGCCTGCAACACGTCAAGGTTATTGGCCACGCTGGACACTGACCAACTGGCCATTTCCAGTGCCAGGTCCTTGGTCTGGGTCAGCTCGACAAACTCATCGAACGCCTTGCGATAGGCAGCCAAGGCTTGCTCGACATCGGTCATCACGGGCACGTTGGCCGCCGACTGGGATTTGAGACTCGCCGCCAGGGCCGCCAGGGCATCGACACTTTCATGCAAGGCGTCGACGGCCTTGGGGTCGGCATGCAGCGCATAGTCCTGTTCGATCAGGCGCACCTTGAGCAAACCGCTGTTGAGCGACGACATGGCCTTGAGGCCCTCGAAACGCTGGCCAACGGTTTGCAGGGACCACACGCCGATAGCCGCCACGAGGGCAGTCAGCAGCAGCACCAGGGTAAAACCCAAGCCCAGTTTTTTTGCCATACCCAGGTTGGCGAAACGTCGTTGCACGGCCGAAATCATTGCACTTGCATCCTCTTGCAATGGCAGATGCCATCAAGCCCGATTTACCTGAAGCGAGATTGGCAACCCCAAGGCACTGAACACAAGACGCTGGCGCCGGAATAATGGCAAAAAGCTACACACTCGTCGTTTTCAGGATGGTCGAGGTCGATCTGGCAGGCCCACGCCACGAAACAACGCGAGCGCCCTTTGATCCCCCGCGTAAGCCACATTGATGCGCATCCACTCACTGTGCTCCCCGGTCGGACTGAACAACGCACCCGGCGACAACAGCACCCCCAGCCGCCGGGCACACGCCTGCAACCGCGAACGGTGGGCCTCTGCCGGACGCACCCACAGGAACATGCCACCGGCTGGCACTGTGAACACCTCCCACTCCTCATCCTCCAAGACCTGCAGGGTGGCCGCCATTTCAGTGTTCAAGCGCTTGCGCAGGCGCTGGACCCATTTGCGATATGTGCCATTGGCCAACAAGGTCGCGACCACCGCTTCGGCAAACCGTGATGTGCCGAAACCGGTCAGGGTCTTGAGGCTGGCCAATTGCGCGATGATCGCCGTACTGGCGCTGAGGTACCCCACGCGCAACGCACTGCTCAAGGTCTTGGAAAAACTCGCGATATAGATCACCCGGTCATCGTGGGGCAACGCTGCGAGTCGTGTACAACTCGCGTGCTGCAGGTCGCCGAGCACGTCTTCTTCGATGATCAGGAAGTTCTCGCGACGCGCCAGCTCCAGCAAGCGCTCGGCGACTGCGCGGCACAGGCTGGAACCGGTGGGGTTGTGATAGAGGCTGTTGATAAACAGGCACTTGGGACGATGCAGCAGCAACAGGGCTTCGAGCTTCGGAATGTCTGGCCCGCCCCGGGTGCGTGGCACTTCCAGCAACGTGACGCCCTGAAATGCCAACTGCCGGTAGAGGTTGCCGTAGCCGGGTGTTTCCACCACCACACAATCGCCGGCCCGAAGCAACGTACGTATCAGCAGGTCTTGGGCATGGCCGGCACCTGCCGTAGTGAGGATACGGTCAAGACTGGAGGCGATATGCAGCCGGTTCAGGCGTTTGAGTAATTGCTCGCGCAACGAGGGCAGGCCCAACGGGGTGCTGTAGTTGAACAGGCCGGCGGTGTCGGTGCGGGTCACTTCGCGAATCGCATAGCTGATGTCATCGCTTTCGCGCCAGGCGTCCGGCAACCAACCGCAACCCAGCTTCAACTCACCCAGCGGGCTATCGGTGAAGTCGCCCCACTGCTGTTCCGCGCCTTCATACCAATGATCCTGGTGTTCGGCTGAAGGCTGAGCCACCACAAACCCGGAGCCTTGCCTGGCAGCCAGCAAGCCTTGGGCGACCATGCGCTCAAAGGCTTCGATCACACTGGACTGGCTGAGCAGGTTATCCAGGGCCACTTGCCGAATGGACGGCAGACGCGTACCGGGGCTCACCCCGCTCTTGCGGATCCACTCCGCCACCGCACTGACGATTTGCTGCACCACCGGTACAAGGGCTTGTCGATCGATCCCTAAATCCATGAGCCACTCACTTCAACTGTCTGTTATTCAACCCGAAGCAGTTAAGCACAGAAGGCCAGGATTACCGGTCGCTAAAATTCATTAAATCATTGATTTTATTAGATTATTTACCTAATGAAACACATTCGGGCAAGGCACTCTGCCAGCCATGGAAAAGCCCCACAGCCCCCTAATCCTTTTCGAATAGGGAGCGACGCGAGATCCTAGATAGCCGTGGCGCCGCCGTCCACTGCCAACGCCTGGCCTGTGGTGAACGCCGCCCCGTCGCTGCACAGGTACAGCACCGCGCTGGCAATTTCCTCGACTTTGCCAATGCGCCCCACCGGGTGCATGGCAGCGGCAAATTCCGCCTTGCGCGGGTCGGCTTCATAGGCACGCCGGAACATATCGGTATCGATCACTGCCGGACACACAGCGTTGACGCGGATTTTCTTCTTCGCGTACTCGATGGCTGCCGACTTGGTCAGGCCGATCACCGCATGCTTGGACGCTGCGTAAATACTCATCTTCGGCGCTGCCCCCAGCCCTGCTACCGATGCGGTATTAACGATCGCCCCACCGCCCTGGGCCAGCAGCAGCGGCAATTGGTGTTTCATACACAGCCAAACACCTTTGACATTGACCCCCATAATGGCGTCGAACTCGTCAAGGCTGCCGTCCGCCAGCTTGCCCTTCTCGATCTCGATCCCGGCGTTGTTGAAGGCATAATCGAGGCGACCGTACGCGCTGAGGGTCTGCGCCATCAGTTGCTGCACATCCGCTTCCAGGGTGACGTTGCAGCGTACAAACAGGGCCTCACCTCCGGCCTGTTGGATCAGCGCTACGGTACCCTCACCGCCCGCCGCATCCAGGTCGGCAACCACTACCTTCAAGCCTTCGGCGGCGAACGCCAACGCGGTGGCTCGGCCAATACCGGCGGCGGCGCCAGTCACCAGGGCGACCTGGCCGGAAAACGTCATGCTCATGGAGGGATATCCTGTGGGAAAAGTTACGGTGTACCGAGTCTAGCCAACACCTCCACTGGCACATCAGCACTATCAGAGGGCCGGTTTTCACTGCATGAGTCACAGTGATAAAGCTGTCCGCCCAACTATCAACGACACCTATCGAGGAGCATTCGCGGCCCTCGGTAAACCTTGCTCCCTGGCTGTTCAGGGTCTATCACTCTAGGTTCATTTCCAGAAGAGTCCCTGCCATGACCGCCCAGACCAACCGCCAATTTCTGCTTGCCAAACGCCCGGTCGGCGCGGCCACGCGGGAAACCTTCACCTACCGGGAAGTGCCGGTCGGCACACCCCAGGACGGGCAGGTGCTGGTGCGCAACGAATACCTGTCCCTCGACCCCGCCATGCGTGGCTGGATGAATGAGGGCAAATCCTACATTCCCCCGGTCGGTATCGGCGAAGTGATGCGCGCACTCGGTGTAGGCCAGGTGCTTGCCTCGAACAACCCGAAATTTGCCGTCGGCGACTACGTGAACGGCGCACTGGGCGTGCAGGATTATTTCCTTGGCGAGCCGCGAGGTTTTTATAAAGTCGATCCGAAATTGGCGCCGCTGCCACGTTATTTGTCCGCCCTGGGCATGACCGGCATGACGGCCTACTTTGCCCTGCTGGACACCGGTGCACCGAAGGCCGGTGAGACCGTGGTGATCTCCGGCGCGGCCGGCGCCGTGGGCAGCATTGCCGGGCAAATCGCCAAGATCAAAGGCTGCCGCGTGGTGGGCATCGCGGGCGGCGCCGACAAGTGCAAGTTCCTGGTCGATGAACTGGGCTTTGACGCGGCCATCGACTACAAAAACGAAGACGTGCCCGCCGCCCTCAAGCGCGAGTGCCCTAAAGGCGTGGATGTGTATTTCGATAACGTCGGCGGCGATATCCTCGACGCCGTACTCAGCCGTCTGGCACTGAAAGCACGGGTGGTGATTTGCGGTGCCATCAGCCAGTACAACAACAAGGAAGCGGTGAAAGGCCCAGCCAACTACTTGTCACTGTTGGTCAATCGCGCACGTATGGAAGGTTTTGTGGTGATGGATCACGCCGCCAACTTTGCCGCTGCCGGCCAGGAAATGGGCGGCTGGATGGCGCAGGGCAAGCTCAAGAGCAAGGAAGATATCGTGGAGGGGCTGGAGACGTTCCCGGAGACGTTGATGAAGCTGTTCAACGGGGAGAACTTTGGGAAGTTGGTGTTGAAAGTCAGCTGACACACCTTGGATAAGAATGTGGGAGCGGGCTTGCTCGCGAATGCAGTGTGTCAGTCAAAGATGTTTCGACTGATCCACCGCATTCGCGAGCAAGCCCGCTCCCACATTTTAGATCGCTGAAAGTTAGGCTATCTCGGCAACCACTGCCGCCAACGCCTTCGCCGGATCTGCCGCCTGGCTGATCGGACGGCCAATCACCAAGTAGTCGGACCCTGCGTCCAATGCCTGGCGCGGGGTCAGGATACGGCGCTGGTCATCCTGGGCGCTGCCGGCAGGGCGAATGCCGGGGGTCACCAGTTGCAGCGACGGGTGGGCCGCCTTCAAGGCCTGGGCTTCCAGCGCCGAACACACCAGGCCATCGAGGCCGGCTTTCTGCGCCAGGGCCGCCAGGCGCAGCACTTGCTCCTGTGGCTCAATGTCCAGGCCGATACCGGCCAGGTCTTCGCGCTCCATGCTGGTCAACACGGTCACGCCGATCAACAGAGGTTTGGGGCCGCTACGCTGTTCCAGCACTTCGCGGCAGGCGCTCATCATGCGCAGACCGCCGGAGCAGTGCACGTTGACCATCCACACGCCCATTTCGGCGGCGGCCTTCACCGCCATGGCAGTGGTGTTGGGAATGTCGTGGAATTTAAGGTCGAGGAACACTTCGAAACCTTTGTCACGCAAGGTGCCGACAATTTCTGCAGCGCAACTGGTGAAGAGTTCTTTGCCGACCTTGACCCGACACAGCTTCGGGTCCAACTGGTCAGCCAGCTTCAGTGCGGCGTCACGAGTGGGGTAATCCAGGGCGACGATGATAGGAGTCTGGCAGACGGACATTGGAATGGGCTCTCAGGCAAGTCGAAATCGGCGCGGATTGTAGCGCAAGCGGCGCCGTTGCGGGATCCGATGATCGGTAAATACTGACCAAGCGCCTTTGGGCGGGCATTTCAGCCAATTATTTCAAAGCTGATACATTCACGACATGCCCCCAACACGCCCCACGGCTAGCCTCGCTCGCACGACCCACCGTCCAGCACTACCAGCCATGGGGCTGGCCGTCTATGCTGACCGCAACAACAGGGCAGAAGATCGCACTATGCATACCCCTACCGTCTCTGTACACGAAGAGCAAAAAGGCGCAGTGATCGCCGAAGAAAAGCGCTGGAATACCCGTGCGTTGATCGTCGATGACGATGTGCCGATCCGCGAACTGCTGATCGACTACCTGGCACGGTTCAATATTCTAGCCACCGGCGTGACCGACGGTGCCGCAATGCGCCAGGCCATGCAAGCCGAGACCTTCGACGTGGTGGTGCTCGACCTGATGCTGCCGGGCGAAGACGGTTTGTCACTGTGCCGCTGGCTGCGCGCGGAGTCGGACATCCCGATCCTGATGCTCACCGCCCGCTGCGAACCCACCGACCGCATCATCGGGCTGGAACTGGGCGCCGACGACTACATGTCCAAGCCCTTCGAACCGCGAGAGCTGGTCGCGCGCATCCAGACCATCCTGCGTCGTGTGCGTGATGATCGCACCGAACAACGCGCCAATATTCGCTTCGATAACTGGCGCCTGAACAGCGTCCTGCGCCAACTGGTGGCCGATGATGGCCTGGTTGTGCCGCTGTCCAACGCCGAATTCCGCCTGTTGTGGGTGTTTATCGAACGCCCTCGCCGGGTATTGAGCCGTGAACAACTGCTGGATGCGGCCCGCGGGCGCTCCATCGAAGCGTTCGACCGCAGCATCGACTTGCTGGTCTCGCGCCTGCGGCAAAAACTGGGGGATGACCCCAAGGCACCGCAGTTGATCAAGACCGTGCGCGGTGAAGGCTACTTGTTCGACGCCCGAGATATCGGTTGATGCGAGCCCACTTCAACACGCTGTTCGGTCGGCTGTTCGGTGTGTTGCTGGTGGCGATCATCCTGGCTCATGTGCTGGCCATCGCATGGTTCCGCCATTACGGCCCCCCGCCACCGCCGCCTCAGGAAACGTTTGTCGAGCAACCTGACGGCACCATGAAGCCGCTGATCAAGGAGCACCATCGGCCCTGGTTTGGTGGCCCGGTGGTACCGCTGACATTCCAGTTCATCTCACTGATCATCGCTGCCTGGTATGGCGCCAAGCTGTTGAGCCGGCCGATCCAGCGTCTGAGCGATGCCGCCGAACGCCTCAGCCTGGACCTCGACAGCTCGCCCCTGGAAGAAACCGGCCCCCGCGAGGCACGCCAGGCCGCGTATACCTTCAACCTGATGCAGCGCCGAATCCGTGAGCAAGTCAGCCAACGTGCACGCATGTTGGGCGCGGTCTCCCATGACCTGCGCACCCCGCTGTCACGCCTCAAGCTGCGCCTGGAACAGATCGAAGACACCAAGTTGCAGGGGCAGATGCGTCAGGACCTGAACGACATGATCGGCATGCTCGACGCCACCCTGAGCTACCTGCATGAACAGCGCACCAGCGAAACCCGGCATTTGTTGGACGTGCAGGCGTTGGTGGAGTCCATGAGTGAAAACGCCCAGGACCAAGGCTCCGACGTGCAATTTTCCGGCACCTGCGCACCGTTGCAGGTGCAGCCGATGGCCTTGCGATCGTGCCTCAACAACCTGATCGACAACGCGTTGCGCTATGCCGGCACGGCGCAGGTGGAATTGGAAGACAGTCGCGAAGCGCTGGTGATTCGTGTGATCGATCACGGGCCAGGCATTGCTGCCGACAAACGCGAGGCGGTGTTCGAGCCGTTTTATCGGCTGGAAGGCTCACGCAACCGTAATTCCGGCGGCGTGGGGCTGGGCATGACGATTTCCAAGGAGGCGGTAGAGCGCATTGGCGGTCGCCTGAGCCTGGAGGAAACCCCAGGCGGCGGTTTGACCGCAGTGATGTGGCTGCCCAGGGCCTAATGGTCTCAATCAATCAGTTAGATCGATTTATCTTCCCGGCGGCCTTGGGCCTGGGTCGCGCTCCAGTCCATCAGCAGGCTGTACGCCACCGCTAGCAAGGTCGGGCCGATAAACAGGCCGATAAAGCCGAAAGCGATCAACCCACCAAACACCCCGAGCAGCACAATTACCAGCGGTAGGTTGCCACCACGGCTGATCAAGTACGGCTTGAGCACGTTGTCCACGCCACTGATGATGAATGTGCCCCATATGCCCAGGAACACTGCATAGGTGTAGTCGCCCTTCCACGCCAGCCAGGCCGTGGCCGGGATCCACACCAGCGGCGGGCCCATGGGAATCAGGCTCAGCAGGAAGGTCACGATGCCCAACACCAGCGCGCCCGGCACGCCGGCGATCAGGAAGCCGATCAACGCCAACAGGGCCTGGGCGGCGGCGGTACCGATCACGCCGTTGACCACGCGTTGTACGGTGCCCGCCACCAGCTCGATGTAATAGCCGGCACGCTCACCGATCAGACGCTCCAGCAAGCGGTGTACAAACATCGCCAAGCGCGGCCCATCGCGGTAGAAAAAGAACACGAACACCAGGCTCAAGGTCAGTTCAAGGATCCCGCCACCGATCTGCGCACTGCGGGCCAGCAGCCAGTTGCCCACCTGGCCCAGGTAGGGTTTGAGCGTGACCATCAGGGCCGCGCCCTGTTGGTCGATGCTGTTCCACATCCCGACCAGGCGCTCGCCAACAAATGGAATGGAGCCCAACCACGTGGGCGCCTCGGGCAAGCCATCAACCTGGATATCCTTGATCAGGCCGACGGCGTCACGCACATGGTCCGCCAGGTTAAACCCCAGCCACACCAAAGGCACCGCCACCAACAACATCCAACCTAACGTGAGGATGCCGGCCGCCAGGGATTCACGGCCACCCAGCCAACGGGTGAGCAGGCGCATCAGCGGCCAACTGGCAAACGCCAGCACCGCGCCCCAGAACAGCGCCGACCAGAACGGCGCCATCACCCAGAAGCTGGCACCAAACAGCACCAGCAGCAGGATTTGCACCAGCAGGCGATCGTTATTGAGCATGGGGTTTCTCTAGAAGAAGACGTTAGGAAGACAGCTTAGGCGAACGGCGCGGGTCCGTTCGCCTTGTGATGCTTAGCGTATCAGATGCAGGTGCAGGCCCTTTGCATCACCTGTGCCGGTTTCCATCCGTGCAGCGCGCACACCGCTGTCGATCAGGCCCTGGCGCCAGGCTTCGGCGGTCGGCCCGGTCAAACTGACGCGCAAGGTGGCGTCGAGGTTCAGTCCGCGTGATATCAGGGTCAGCCAGGTGGCATCAGGCTCGGTGCCCAACGTAGGGAAATCCAGCTCGCCCGTGCTTTTCAGTTCGCGCAGCAACGTCGCGGAGGTGGGCAGCAGATCGCCCAGCGGAGCGCTGGCATCCAGTTGTTCTACATGCAAATAGGCGCGACGGTTGCCACGGGTGATGCCGTATAGCGCCACCAGGGAGTTGTCCTGCGGAGCGGCCAGGCGTAACAGCAGGTATTCCTGCTGGCCATCGGCACCCACCAGCTTGGCGTTGCCGAACACCTCATTGGCCCACAGGCTGCTTTCCCCGCAGTCACGGGCCTGGCACCAGAACAGCAACTGCGCGCCCTTGGCCTGCAACGCTTCACGCGTCGCGGTGAAGGCTGCGCTGGAGCTGTGTTCGGGAGGGAGTTCATAGGTGATCGCCGTGGCTTGGCCACGTGCAGTGGCTTGACCTTCGTAGCGCAACTGGCCGCTAATCTTGCGAATCGCGCCCATGGGGTAGATGCGTTCTTTTTCTTCGGCGGGGCGGTAATCGACAATTTGTGCGTCGACCTGGCGGGTCACGGTGGGCAGGTCCTGGCTGCCCGGTACGTCGGCGGCGAACACCAATGGGCTGAGAAGGCTCAAGCCCAGGATACGGAAACATCCGTTAGGCACGCTCATCGGATCAACGCGCCCTGGCCATCGGAGGTCGCAGCGGTACTGACTTTATTCATGGTTGACTCCCTTTCAATCCGCCCAGCCTCGGCAGTTGACCGCCCCAAGTCAAGGCACGGAGAAGAACCGATTGAAACAGTCTGCAACAAGGAGCGCACCGGGCTCGTCATTCAGGTGTAAATGATGGCCGCCAGGTAACGTGGTCACGGTAAAGGGTAGCTGGGAAAGCAATTCGGGATGTTTCGCCAACATGCCGTCAGCAGCAACCACCAACTGCGTAGGGCAAGCCACACGCCGCACGAAAGCCATGGCCTGCTCGTCCGTCAGACGCATCGGCGAAGCCAGGGTCAGCCGGCTGTCGGTACGCCAGGTGTAACCGCCCGGTACAGGCATCAAACCGCGCTGGGCCAGCAGTTCGGCAGCTTCACGACTGACGGCCACCACGCCTTTCATCCGCGCCTCGACGGCACGATCCAGGGTGCTGTAGACGGGTTTGCGCTTGTCCTGCAGGTTCAATTGCGCCTGCAGCGCCATGCCCAACCGCTCGGCAGCGTTCTCGCCACTGGCGGTCGGTGGGATAACGCCGTCGATCAAACCCAGGTGCGTGACTCGCTCCGGTAACGCGCCGGCCAGCACCAGGGACACGATGGCGCCGAGGGAATGGCCAAGTAATGCAAAACGTTTCCAGCCCAGTTGTTCGGCGACCTGCAACACGTCATAGACGTAATCCCACAAGGCATAACCGGCGCCTGTAGGACGATGCGCCGAGTGCCCATGCCCCGCCATGTCCAAGGCTACGATACGCAAACCCGCCAGCTTAGGCGCCAGCCGCGCAAAGCTGTTGGCGTTGTCGAGCCAGCCATGCAGGGCGATCACGGGCAAGCCGTCTTCTGGGCCAAACAGATGGGCCGCCAACTCAATGTGCGGCAGGCTCAGGCGCACTTCCTCGACCGGCGTGCTCATGCGCAGTTGCGCTCGCGGGCTTCCCAGCGGGCAAACAAGTGCTTGATCAACGTCGCGGTGTCCTGGGGGCGCTCAAGCGGAAACATATGCCCGCCGGGCATGGTCAGCATCTCGCCCATGGGCAGGCGGTCCACACCGCTGGCATGGTGACGCATCACTACGCGGCTCTGGCGACCGCGCACCACAGCCAGCGGCACCTTCAATTGGCGCACCTGGCCAGGGCTGGTGTGGGGCACGCCACGGTAGATGCTGATTTCGGTGGCCGGGTCGAAGCGCAGGCGCAGGCGGTCGCCGACTTGCAGCAGGCCATGTTGCAGGTAAGCGTCGAAGCATTCGGGGTCAAAACCACGAAACAGCGTCTTGCCAGCGAAGTAGCTGCGCGCTGCTTCCAGGTCGCTGAACTCTTCACGACGGCCCAACGTCCGCCCAGCGGGTGTCAGCCGGTCGATAAAACCAAAGCGCTTGGCTGCGCGGATCACCCAGCGATCGGCGCGGGTCAGCACCGGCGAGTCGAGCATCACCACGCCGCGATACAACTGCGGGCAGCGCATGGCCGCGTGCAGATGCAGCACACCACCCAGGGAATGGCCTACGCCCCACACCGGTTCAGGTTGCAGCTCCAAATGATGGATCAGTTCATCCACCAGGTTCTGCCAGTTATCATCCACCGGAAACCTGGGGTCGTGACCGTGCTGTGGCAAATGCGCCACCGCGTATTCCGGGGACAATGCGGCAAACAGCTTGCCGTAGGTGGCCGAAGGGAACCCATTGGCATGGGCGAAAAACACGTGCTGCGACATACCGGACCCATCTACAAGAACAGACATCGATTGTCCCTATGCCTGGGCAGCACAGCAATGACTGTAACTGCCAGGAATGATGACACTCACGCCACGCCTATCGCGCCGGCGGGTTCTCGCCCAGCGGCACCACGGCCATGGTCAGGCGCGAAACGCAGCTGGCCTTGCCGTCCTCCGTGGTCAGGCGGATATCCCAGACTTGGGTGGTGCGGCCGATATGGATCGCCCGCGCCACCGCTGTCACCCGCCCGCTGCGCACACCGCGCAGGTGGTTGGCGTTGACCTCCAGGCCCACGCAATAGAACTTGCTGGGGTCAATGCACAGATACGCCGCCATCGAGCCCACACTCTCGGCCAGCACCACCGACGCGCCGCCATGCAACAGGCCGTAGGGTTGATGGGTGCGATGGTCGACCACGATGCTGGCGGTCAGGGACTCGTCGTCAAAGCTTTCAAAGCGAATGTCCAGCAGCTCACCGATGGTGTTTTTCTGGATCGCATTGAGTTGTTCGATATTAGGTTGCGTGCGCCACAGGCCCATGAAGGTGTCCTTGTTGGTTTTATGATGAGATTAATCCTGCCACAGAACAGATTCAGAGCGTTCACTCCAGGCTTGAAAGTGTGCGCCGTAAGTCGACTCGATCACGTTGCGCTTGATCTTCAAGGTCGGCGTCAGGAAACCGTTTTCCACCGCCCAGCTGTCCTTGACCACCACCAGTTGGCGCAAGCGCTCATGTTTATCCAGCGTCTGGTTGACCTGCTCCAGCCAGCGTTCAAGGCTGGCGTGCAGTGCTTTCGGGGCTTCGTCTGCCACCGATAACACACACAAACCGATCGGCGCGGCGAGCCCATCACCCACTACGCACACCTGCTCGATGCGCGCATGTTCGGCCAGGCGATTTTCAATCGGCGCGGGGGCCACGTACTTGCCCTTGCTGGTCTTGAAGATTTCCTTGAGTCGACCGGTCAGGCGCAAGCGACCGTCGGCGTCCTGTTCGCCCTTGTCGCCGGTACGCAGGAAGCCATCGGCGGTGATGGTTTCGGCGGTTTTTTGCGGGTCCTTGAAGTACCCGAGCATGGTCGCACCGCTGCGCACCTGCACCTCGCCCAAGGAGTCGATACGCACTTCAACGCCGGGGCATGGCAAGCCTATCCAACCTAGGGTCTGCTGGCCGGGGCGACACACATGGGAGTAGCCACAGCTCTCGGTCATGCCGTACACCTCCAGCACATCCAGGCCCAGGCGTTGATACCAGCGCAGTAAAGCCTCAGGCACCGGCGCGGCACCAGACAACGCGATACGCAGCGCATCCAGGCCCAGCCCGGCAAGCACCTTGTGGCCCACACGCTTGCCGATGAAGGGCAGGCGCAATAGGGTGTCCAAGCGTTTTTCCGGGATCTTGGCGTAGACGCCCATCTGGAACTTGGTCCAGATTCGCGGTACACCAAACAATGCGGTAGGACGCGCCCTACGCAGGTCGGTCAGAAAGGTATCGAGGCTTTGCGCGAAAAACACCGTTTGCCCGGTGTAGATCGAGGCCATCTCCACAAACATCCGCTCCGCCACATGACACAACGGCAGGTACGACAGCAGCCGGTCACCCTCCCCCAGCCCAAACAGCTCGGTGCCACGGGTGGCGGCAAAGCCCAGCGCGCCGAAGCTATGCATCACGCCCTTGGGCAGGCCGGTAGTACCGGAGGTGTAGATAATGGTGGCAACGTCCGACGCTGCAGGCGTGGGCTCGTCCTGGATCGGTGAGCACGCCTGCAGGTCGGCCCAGCGGAAGTCGAAGTCGCCGAGCGGGCACAGCGGCAGGCTGATGGTCGGCACCCCCACCGGCACGCCAGGTGCCATGGCAGGCCAGTCGTCAAGTTTGCCGATAAACACCAGCGCAGCCTCAGAGTGGCTGAGCACATGGGCGACGGAGTCGGCGGTGAGGTTAGGGTACAGCGGTACGGACACATGCCCGGCCATCCAGATCGCCAGGTCGGCGATGATCCAGTGCGCGCAATTCTTTGAAATCAACGCAATATGCGAACCCTGGGGCAGCTCCCGGGCGCGTAGCCAATGCGCTGCGCATCGGGCCTGATGGCCCACTTCGCCCCAGGTGAGGGCTTGCACCTCGCCATCGCCCACGGGCTGGACCAAAAAGGTTTGGCGCGGATGTCGCGCTTCACGTTCGAAGAAAACCTGCAACGGCAAACGAAAAGCAACGGGCATGGGACACGCTCCTTTGTGGTCCGACGATAGCCAACCAAGCACTTGCTTGGCTGACTATATAGCACACACAAAGCAGCGATAAAGCCTACGGATGCTTCACACTGACCAGGCTCATCAACCCCGCCAGCGGAAAATCCCCTTCCAGTTCCGCCAGGCTGGCGGTGTGCATCGGCTGCGGCTGACGCGGGTGACCGTGTTGCAAAAAGCTGATCAGGCTGCCGACCAACGGTTGATGGCTGACCAGCAGCACAGTGTCATCCGTGTCGAGCTTATCAAGCACCTGCAACGGGTTGCCCTCAGGCGTCAGCCACGGCACGGTGCGAATCTGCGGCTCGAAACCCAGTGCATCGCGCACCAGGTGCGCGGTTTGCTGCGCACGCACATACGGGCTGGCGATGATTGCACTGAGGGGCTGGCCGATCAGGTGCGCAGCACTGCGCAACACTTCGCCACGGCCATGTTCGGTAAGGTTGCGCTCGGCATCGGTGCGCGCATGCCCTTCGGCCTCACCGTGGCGCAAAATCCAAAGCTTCACAGTTTCGGCTCTTCATCACGCACTGGGTGCGGCGCTGGCGGCACGCTGTGGGCGGCCTCGCCCTCCGGCGCACGGGGGGTTGGCCAATCAGCGAATGGCCACGGCTTTTGTTCGGTGTGGAAGCTGCCAAAGCGACCGATCTGCGCAAGGAACTGGCTGAGGCTGTCGCCAAAGTTCATCAATCCCAGGTTCGGCGCGCTATACACCAGGCGGTAGATCAATTGCACGATCACCAAGGCGCCGAGCAGGAACTGCGCCACCTGCCACACCAGGGCAAAGACCAGCATCCAGAGGATGCGCAAGACAATGGATTCGTACTTGGGGGCTGCTTTTGGATCATTCATGGCGCGTTCCTCAGTTGAAACCACTGGTGGAAATAAAGTCGACATCGGTTTTCGGCTCGGCCCGCATCAACAACTCGATGACCTGGTTCAAGGTGCGCCCTTCAAACAGGATCGCGTGCAGCCCAGCGACCAGCGGCATATACACACCGACTTCCTGAGCCTTGGCCTTCAGCACCTTTAGGGTGTTGACCCCTTCGGCCACTTCGCCCAGCCGCGTCACGGCGTCTTCCAGGCTCAAGCCCTGGCCCAGTGCAAAACCGACCTGGTAATTGCGGCTTTTCGGCGACGAGCAGGTCACGATCAAATCGCCCACGCCCGCAAGGCCGAGGAAGGTCATCGGGTTGGCACCCTGGTTCACCGCAAAACGCGTCATCTCGGCCAAGGCGCGGGTGATCAGCATGCTTTTGGTGTTTTCGCCCATGCCCAGTGCGACCGCCATGCCAGCGATGATGGCGTAGACGTTTTTCAATGCGCCGCCCAGCTCGACGCCGAAGCGATCGTTGCTGGCATACACGCGGAACGTGCGGCCATGCAGCACCGCTTGCACACGCTCACACAGCGCTTCGTCTTCACTGGCGACCACCGTGGCGGTCAATGCGTGCTCGGCGACTTCCCGCGCCAGGTTCGGCCCGGACAACACGCCAATCCGCGCTTGTGGAGCGATCTCTTCAAGGATTTCACTCATCAACTTGAAGGTCTGCGCTTCGATGCCCTTGGTCAGACTGACCAGCAGCTTGCCGGCCAAAAGGTCGGCATGGGGTGCCAGCACCGAGCGCAAGGCACTGGAGGGCAGCGCGACAAAACTCAGGTCGCAGTCGTTCAGGGTGGCCAGTAGGTCCGTCACGGGTTCGACCGCCGGGTGAATCTTGATGCCTTTGAGGTAGCGCGGATTCTCGCGGTGCACGCGAATGGCCTCGGCCTGCTCGGGATCACGCATCCACTGGCGCACTGAATGGCCGTTTTCGGCCAGCAGGTTAGCCACGGCGGTACCAAAACTTCCGCCTCCCAGGACCGCAATAGGGCGCTGTTCAGTCATATGCAATCCGTTAATCCATACCAGTGGCGATGGCGGCATTATACGGGGCGACCCGCTTGCGGCCAGCCCCCGTGTCAATTCACACGCTTGTCGGAAAATGCCACATTTGTGTGATGTAAATGCAAGTCCTGCGACTGGCAAAAGACATCACCTCAGTTAACATGGGCGGCTATCCGCAATTATCAAGGCCGTGCCGTGTATTTGGGCCCTCCTCCCCGTTCATCCCTGTGGTTGATGTTGATGTGCAGCGTACCCGCGCTGGCCGACGATCTGTTTCTCGACAACCAGCCGCTGCCCCAGGTTTTGACCGCCACGCGCCTCAAGCAATCGGCCGCCGCTGTCCCTGGCAGCATGACCGTGATCGACAGCGAACTGATCAAGGCCAGCGGCGCGCGAGACATCAGTGAACTGCTGCGCCTGGTGCCCGGCATGATGGTCGGCTACACCACCGGCAACCAGGCGGCGGTGAACTACCACGGCACCAGCGCCAGCGATGCACGACGCATGCAGGTGTTGATCGACGGCCGCTCGGTGTACCGCGCGGGCCTGGCCACCGTGGACTGGAGCGATATCCCGGTCGCCATGGAAGATATCGAGCGCATCGAGGTGTTCCGCGGCCCCAACACCGTCAGCTACGGCGCGAATGCCTTGATGGCAGTGGTCAACATCCTTACGCGCTCGCCAGCCAACAGCCACGGCACGCGGGTGAAGGTGGTGCGTGGCGAACGTGGCATCAATGACTTCTATGCCAGCCAGGGCGTGGGCTGGGAAACCGGCGATCTGCGCTTGTCTCTCTCAGGCCAGCAAGACGATGGCTTCGACAGCGACGCCGCCGGTGCCGACCGTCGTGACAGCCGCCGCCTCAACCGCTTCAGCCTGGCAGTGAGCCAAACCCTGAATGCGCAGCAAAGCATCGATTGGCAGCTGGATGCCAAGGAAGGCACCAACCAACGGCCTTATACCTACATGCCAGTATTCGCCGGGATTACCGAAGGTGGTAATAATTCCGACGTCACCGCCAAGGACTATGCGGGCTCCCTGCGCTGGAATTTCGATTTCAACCCCGATCACAGCCTGTATATCCAGGGTTCGGCCCAACAGTGGGACCGTCGACAAATCTGGAAAGCCTGCGACGCCAAGATCTCGTTCAGCCCGCAGTTGACCCAGTTGTGGCAACTGAACCCCAACTACGCCGAACGACTGGCCCGGCATATGGACATCTACAGCCAAGGCAGCGCACCACCCGGCGGCGCGGCTGAGCAAGCGCTGGCCAATACCGTGCTGGATCAATGGCGTGATGGCGCCAGCCAGAGCGTCTGCGGCGACATCGACCAAAGCACCCGTGAAAGCCGCTACGACCTGGAGGTTCAGGACACCCTCAGCCTGTCCGACAGCCTGCGCCTGGTCAGTGGTGTGAATTACCGCTACGACCGCGCCGACTCCGACACCTATTTCAATGGCACCCTGGACGACACCACCTGGCGCCTGTTCGGGCAACTGGAATGGCGTGCCAGCGAACACTGGCTGCTGCAAGGCGGCGCCATGTTTGAAGATACGCACCTGAGCGGCAGCTCGCTGACACCACGGGTGGCGGTCAATTACTTGATCAACCCGCGCCACGGCCTGCGTGCGGTGTATTCCGAAGCGATCCGTTCGCCGGACATGTTCGAGAACAACGTCAACTGGAGCTACCGCGTCACCAATCTCAGCTCTCCGGCCTTTGGCCAGAGCAGCGGGCAATACTTCGTAAAGACGCGGGGCCCTGGCAACCTCGATAAAGAACTGATGCGCTCGCGAGAATTGGGTTACAACGGTTTCTTTGCCGACATTGGGCTGAGCATGGACGTGAAACTGTTCTATGACGAAATCACCGAAATGATCAGCTCACCTTTGCGCAACAACCAATACATCGCCAGCAATGCAAATAGCTCGCGGTTTACCGGGGCCGAGTCGCAGTTCGACTGGCGCCTGAGCAACGCCGACCGCCTCCGACTGACCTATGCTTACGTGGATGCCACCACCAGCAATCCGCTGGACAAAATGCAGACCGCGCGCAACAGTGGCTCGGCCGGCTGGCTGCGTGAATGGGGGCAAGGCTGGTCCAGCGCGCTGTTCTACTATGGCGACGACGCACTCAACAGATATCGCTTCGAACGGGTCGACCTGCGGGTGGCCAAGCGCATTGCCTTGGGCAACGCCAACGTGGAGCTGGCCGGCATGTTGCAACAACGCCTCGATAACCAGCCCACCACCTGGGCCGACAACGTTTATGACCACCGCCACGTACTCTACTTCAGCGCGGAGTTAGAGTTCTGACATGGGCAACTCGTCACGGATGACCTTCTTCTTTATCTACACGCTGTTGCGGCGCGGGCTGTTGCTTGCCTGCCTGCTGCTGGCGACGCCTGCGTGGTGCGCCGAGATCCTGCTGACCGCCGCCGAAGACGGTGACGGGGTGCAAGCCTTTGCACAAGCCCTGGCCCAGCAACGTCCCGAAGACCGCGTCACCTTCAAGCCCCTCAAAGACTTGCCGGCCCCCAGCCGGCTACCGGCCAACACGCGGCTGATCCTGCTGGACCTGCCCGGCCTTGACTGGCGCCTGCAAGAAACCCAGGGACCGCCGACGCTGGTGTTGCGCATCAGCCGGCTACAAGCCCATCAACGCTTGGGCACCACGCAGCCCCCGCGCATCAGCTTGCTATGGAGCGACCCACCGCTGGACCGCCAACTGCGGCTGATCGCCAATGTCCTGCCCCAGGCGCGGCGCATCGGCGTGCTTTACGGGGCCGAGAGTGAGTTCCTGTTGCCCGAACTGCGCCAGTACGCCACGCCCATGGACTTGGAGATCGTGCCCCAGCG
Organism: Pseudomonas cremoris; assembly: GCF_014230465.1. Next base: position 174,983 of record NZ_JAAXCY010000014.1, on the reverse strand, counting down.
TTGGGACAACATCAGTGACAGTCGCCCGCTGCAAACCCTGTTCAGGAACAGTGACGTGTTGCTCGGCCTCGACGACCCCCAACTGTACAACCCGAAGACTGCAAAGAACCTGCTATTGAGCAGCTACGCCCAGCAACTGCCGCTGGTGGGGCCGAATGCGGGCTTTGTGCGTGCCGGTAGCCTGGCCAGCACCTACAGCGACCAGAGCGACTGGCTGGCCGTGCTCAATCGTTTGCTGGACCACCCACCAGCAACTTGGCCACGCTCGCTGTACCCGGATCACTTCAAAGTCGTGGGCAACCCGCAAGTCGCACGCTCACTGGGGATCGAACAGGTAGACGAGTCCAGCGTCGCCGCCCGATTGGACGAAGGAGAAAAACGCCCATGACCTTGCGTCGACGTTGGGATATCAACACCCGCACCCAGCTCATCACCTTGGGCCCGGCGCTGTTGCTGACGTTGCTGTTGATCAGCTTCTTCACCTTCGTGCGTATCCAGGATTTGCGCCAGGAGCTGGACCACACCGGCCAACTGATCGCCAACCAACTGGCCCCCGCCACTGAATACGGCGTGATCTCCGGCAACAACGATGTGCTCGACAGCCTGCTGCGTGCCACCTTGGCCACGCCTCATGTGCGTTTCCTGGAGATCCAGGACAGTAGCGAAAACATACTGGTGTACGTCGAGCAGCCGTCGGAAAAACACGATCGTTCGCTCTCGGTAAAAGTCTTCCAGGCGCCAATTCGCCTGCAACATATCCAGCTGGGCAATGACTTTTTCCAGGACAACCTCAACGAACCCAAGGCACCCCGTGCGGACTATTTGGGCCGCGTGATCGTCGGCATGTCCAACGATGCGTTCAGCCAGCGCCAGCAGGAAATCCTGTTCAAGGCCGGTATCCTCGCGCTCTTCGCCCTGCTGTTCACCTTTTTGCTGGCGCGGCGCCTGGCAGCCAGCCTGTCGCAGCCGATCAGCGCCATGGGCAATGCGGTGAAGGCGATCCAACAGGGCGACTACACGACGCCACTGCCGATCGTGGACGACTCGGAACTGGGCGACCTGGCGCGGCATATCAACAACCTCGCCGAAGGCCTCAACCACGCCAGCCGAGAACAACAACAGGCCATGGCCCAGTTGATCCAGACCCGCGAAGAAGCCGAGCGCGCGAACAACGCCAAGTCGGATTTCCTGGCGATGATGAGCCATGAGCTACGTACACCGATGAACGGCGTACTGGGCATGCTGCAGCTGCTCGAAACCACCGAGATGACTGAGGAGCAAACCGAATACGCGGCGCTGGCCTCCGAGTCCACCGAGCATTTGCTCAAGGTGATCAACGACATTCTCGACTTCTCGCGCATCGAACGCGCAGCCCTGGAGCTGGAACACATTCCGTTCAACCTCGCGGACCTGATCAACAGCTGCGCCCAGGCCTTCCAGCACAGCGCCCAACAGCGTGGCTTGGCGCTCAACCTGCCGATCCCACCCGGGCTGGCCACGCTGCGCGTGCAGGGCGATCCGACACGTATCCGCCAGATCCTGGTGAACCTGATCGGCAATGCGCTCAAATTCACCGAACACGGCAGCGTCACGGTCGAACCGCAGTGGCAGACCCTGGACCACGAGCTGGTGTGGTTCACCTGCACCGTGCGCGACAGCGGCATTGGCATTTCCGCCGAGCGCCTGGAGCTGATGTTCGATGCGTTCCAGCAGGCCGACAGTTCCATTTCAAGACGTTACGGCGGTACCGGCCTGGGCCTGCCCATTGCCCGCACCCTGGCCGAACGCATGGGCGGCACGCTTCGCGCACAGAGCGAAGAAGGCCGTGGTTCGGTGTTTACCCTGGAAATTCCATTGGCCATCGATCAACAAAGCTCGCCGGCGATTGCACAGGATGCGGAAGGCAAAAACGGTGCGGGCGATGGGCGCCATGTGTTGTTGGTGGAAGACAATCCCGTCAACCGTACCGTGGTCGAAGCGATGCTGCGCAGCCTGGGCTTCGAAGTGAGCCTGGCCACTGACGGTGCCGAAGCGATCCGCAGCGCCGAGAGCCTGATTTTCACGGCAATCCTGATGGACTGCCGCCTGCCGTTGATCGACGGCTACGAAGCCACCCGGCAGATCCGCCAGTTGCCAGGCTGCTCCGACTTGCCGATCATCGCGCTGACCGCCAATGCCTTGCAGGGCGACCGTGAGGCTTGTATCGCAGCGGGAATGAACGATTACCTGGCCAAGCCGTTCAAACGCACCGATTTGCAGAAAATCCTGCAGCGCTGGGTACAGTAGCGCCACGCCATCAGCCAACTGCGACTGGCGTGAAAGACGAAAGTGCGGCAGTCTTAGGCACCCGAACGGGCCGATAAACAGGCTCGGTTTAAAATTTCAGTGAACAAGTGTACATTCAGTGCCTTGCCGCTGTGACTTTCACTACAACGCAATAGTCTATGTGTAGGCTGCCGGTATGAGGCGTAACGCTTCAGTCGGTTCGGGAAGATTTACCCTACCCTGCCGCATGGGATTATTGAGGAGCTCGCATGACCAAACAAAACGCCTTTACTCGGGAAGACCTGCTGCGCTGCAGTCGCGGTGAGCTGTTCGGCCCAGGTAACGCGCAACTGCCCGCCCCAAATATGCTGATGGTGGATCGCATCACCCATATCAGCGAAGAGGGTGGCAAGTACGGCAAAGGTGAATTGGTCGCCGAGCTGGATATCACCCCGGACCTGTGGTTCTTCGCCTGCCATTTCGAAGGCGACCCTGTTATGCCAGGTTGCCTGGGCCTTGACGCCATGTGGCAACTGGTCGGTTTCTTCCTCGGCTGGCAAGGCCTGCCGGGCCGCGGTCGCGCCCTGGGTTCGGGCGAAGTGAAATTCTTTGGCCAGGTCCTGCCGACCGCCAAGAAAGTCACCTACAACATTCAGATCAAGCGCGTCCTCAAGGGCAAGTTGAACCTGGCCATCGCCGATGGTTCGGTGAGCGTCGACGGTCGCGAGATCTATACTGCCGAAGGCCTTCGGGTCGGCGTATTCACTTCCACTGACAACTTTTAAGGGTTATCCGCATGCGCCGCGTCGTTATCACTGGTCTGGGCATCGTTTCTTGCCTGGGCAATGACAAAGAGACCGTCACCGCTAACCTGCGTGCAAGTCGCCCTGGCATCCGCTTCAACCCGGAATATGCCGAAATGGGTCTGCGTAGCCAGGTTTCCGGCTCCATCGACCTGCCCCTCGAAGAACTGATTGATCGCAAGATCTACCGCTTCGTCGGCCACGCTGCCGCCTACGCCTACCTGGCCATGAAAGACGCCATCGCCGACTCCGGTCTGAGCGAAGACCAAGTGTCGAACGTACGCACCGGCCTGATCGCGGGTTCCGGCGGCGCATCGACCCTGAACCAGATGGAAGCGTTGGACATCCTGCGCGAGAAAGGCGTGAAACGCGTTGGCCCGTACCGTGTAACGCGGACCATGGGCAGCACCGTTTCGGCCTGCCTGGCCACGCCATTTGCAATCAAGGGCGTGAACTACTCGATCTCCTCGGCTTGCGCCACCAGTGCCCACTGCATCGGTACTGCGGTTGAGCAGATCCAGCTGGGCAAGCAGGACATCGTCTTCGCCGGCGGCGGTGAAGAAGAACATTGGAGCCAGTCGTTCCTGTTCGACGCCATGGGTGCACTGTCCACCCAGTACAACGAAACCCCGGAAAAGGCCTCCCGCGCCTACGACGCCAAGCGTGACGGTTTCGTCATCGCCGGCGGTGGCGGCATGGTGGTGGTCGAGGAGCTGGAGCACGCTCTGGCCCGTGGCGCCAAGATCTACGCGGAAATCGTCGGCTACGGCGCGACTTCCGACGGCTACGACATGGTTGCGCCAAGCGGTGAAGGCGCCATCCGCTGCATGCAGATGGCAATGTCCACCGTTGATACCCCAATCGACTACCTGAACACCCACGGCACTTCGACTCCGGTCGGCGACGCCAAGGAAATGGAAGGTGTGCGTGCGGTATTCGGCGACAAGGCCCCAGCTATTAGCTCCACCAAGAGCCTGTCGGGTCACTCCCTGGGCGCCGCTGGCGTTCACGAAGCGATCTACTGCCTGCTGATGATGGAAGGCAACTTCATCGCCGGCTCGGCCAACATCGATGAGCTGGACCCAGCAGTTGCTGACATGCCGATCCAGCTCAAGACCGTTGAAAACGCCAAGATCGATACCGTGATGAGCAACAGCTTCGGCTTCGGTGGCACCAACGCCACCCTGGTGCTGAAGCGCTGGCAGGGTAAGTAAGACCTGTAGCTTGATTGCATGAAAAAGCCCCGACTGGTTCGGGGCTTTTTTATGGGCAATGGATTGGGACCGAGTCGCCTGCTTCGCGAGCAAGCCCGCTCCCACACTTGACCGAGTACATCCTGTGGAATACGGTCAAATGTGGGAGCGGGCTTGCTCGCGAAGGGGCCAACCGGATTCCGAGCCCTACACAGAAAACCGCGCCACCATGGTGTTCAACCCTACAGCCAACCGCGACAACTCCTGGCTCGCCGCACTGGTCTGGTTCGCCCCCGTAGACGTCTGGTGCGCCAGGTCGCGGATGTTCATCAAGTTGCGATCCACCTCCCGCGCCACCGCCGCCTGCTGCTCCGACGCACTGGCAATCACCAGATTGCGCTCATTGATCAGGGTGAACGCCGACGCAATCGCCTCCAACGCCGTCCCCGCCGACTTGGCAATATCAAGCGTGGCGTGGGCCCGCGTATTGCTCTGCTGCATGGAACTGACCGCCTGATCGGTACCCTGCTGAATCCCGCTGATCATCAGCTCGATTTCCTGGGTCGACTGCTGCGTGCGATGAGCCAGTGCCCGCACTTCATCAGCCACCACCGCAAAACCGCGCCCGGCATCCCCAGCCCGCGCCGCCTCGATCGCAGCGTTCAGCGCCAACAGGTTGGTCTGTTCGGCAATCGAACGGATCACATCCAGCACTTTACTGATGCCATAGACCTTCTGCGCCAAGTCCTCGACCTGGTTCGCATTGGCCGTTACATCCGAGGCCAGCGCTTCAATCGACACCACTGTCTGCTGCACCTGTTCACGCCCCTGCTGGGCGATACGGTCGGACTCACGGGAGGCTTGGGAGGTGGCCACGGCATTGCTGGCCACTTCTTCCACCGCCGCCGTCATCTGGTTGACCGCGGTAGCCGCCTGCTCGATTTCCTGATTCTGCTGATACAGCCCGCGAGTCGCATCCTCGGTCACGCAACTGAGCTCTTCAGAGGCGGAGGCAAGTTGGTTCGAAGACTCGGCAATCTGGCGGATGGTGTCCCGAAGGTTCTCCTGCATGCCCTTGAGCGCCTGCTGCAGGCGTGCTGGCTCATCCTTGCCAGTGACGCTGATCTCACCTGTCAAATCGCCACTGGCCACGCCCTGGGCGACTTTCAATGACTGGGCCAGCGGCAGCACGATGCTGCGCGTCAGCCACACGGCCAGGCCGATGGTGATCAGTGCCGTGAGCACGATCATGCCCACTACCCAACTGCGCGACTGGCTGAATACGCTCTGCGCCAGGCTGGCTGCTTGGTTGGCGTTGGCTTTATTGAGGTTGACCAGGTCGTGCAAGGTAACCGCCATCTCGTCGGCAAGCTGGTTCATCTCGCCGTTGACCACCTTGATCGCGTCGTCCAACTGATTGGCCTTGGAAAACCCCATGACCTGTTCCTGACGTTGCAGGTATTGCTGCTCCTGGACCTTGAACCGGTCGAACAGTGTGCGCTCCTCGGGCAGCACGATCAGCGCTTCATACAGGCTCTGTGCATGGTGCAGGCCGCTTTTGAGGTCGCTGAGCTTCTGCTCATTCTGCGCCAGCGCCTGGGGATCGCGGTTGAGCAGAAGACGCAAGGTCAGCGCACGCACCCGCAGCAGGTCCTGGCTCATTTCCCCCACCGCCATCACGCTGGGCAGCCAGTTGTTCTCCACCTGGTCTGACTGCTGGCGCATATTCGCCATCTGCAACAGGGCAAAACCGCCCAGGGCAAACACCATCAACGCCAGAACGCCAAACCCCAACCCAGCACGCGGGGCGATGTTCAAACTTCTGATACTCATGCCTTGGCTCCTTCCAAATGCGCTGCATCCGATTGCAGCTGGCTCTTGAAAGGTATCGGCCCGTTGGCTTTTTTGCGTAAGACGAAAACGCGATATCAACGTGCGCAACAATCGCGCCGACATTGATTGCATAAAACACGGAACACCCCAGTGCCAGCATGCTCTATAACTGCATGACACTTCATCCTGCCACCTCGTGAGGTTTGCCATGCCTGTTACCGTCAATACCCTGAACCACGACAACTTTCGCCACAGCGTGAATATCAACAACCACGAGCTCTTCACCGACTTGCCCAAGAGCCTGGGCGGCGACGACTCGGCGCCCTCCCCCCACGATTACTTCGACGCGGCGCTGGCTTCCTGCAAGGCGCTGACCGTCAAGCTCTATGCGCAGAAGAAGGACATTCCTCTCACCGGCGTGACCGTGGAAGTCACCCACGACAGCACCGACGAGCAAAAAGGCAAATACACGCTCAACGTCAAGCTGACCCTCAAGGGCGTGCTCACCGATGAGCAGCGCGATGAACTGCACCGCGTCGCCGATCGCTGCCCAGTCCACAAGCTGATGACCACCGCCGAGGTGACCATCGAGACAGAGCTGTCGGAAGGCGCCTTCAGCCAATAGCGCCATCCTCCCGTCGAGCGGGTTATGCTCAGTGGCATCCAACCCGCTCAGACAGGGATGCACCATGAACACCCTCACCGTGATCCGCCCTCGCCCCGAAGACGTCGAAGGCCAGCCGATCCTGCGCCCACTGCCCTCGCGGGAATGTCGCAGCGTTGGGCCGTTTGTATTTTTCGACCACATGCTGCTCACCCGCTACGCGCCCGGCAGCGGCATGAATATTCGCCAGCACCCGCATATCGGGCTCTCGACCCTCACCTACCTGTTCGAAGGCACGCTGCAACACAAGGACAGCCTGGGCTCGGATCAGGTCGTACACGCCGGTGACGTCAGTTGGATGACCGCCGGCAGCGCGATAGCCCATGTCGAACGCACACCTGATGCCGTCAAGGCCGCAGGTTTCAGCCTGCACGGCCTGCAAGTGTGGCTGGCCTCGCCGAAAGATCACGAAACCGGGCCAGGCCATTACAGCCATCACCCGGCATCTAGCCTGCCGGTCAGTGACAACCTGGGGGTGCAGATCCGCCTGATCGCCGGCAGTGGTTTCTGCCTCAAATCCCCAGTACCGGTGCTGTCCCCCACGCTGTACGCCGAAGTGCGGATGCAGACGGCCACGACCCTGCTGATCTCGGATGAGCACGAGGAACGGGCGGTGTATGTGCTGGAAGGTGAAGCACAACTGGACGGCGAAACACTGGAGGTGCACAGCCTGGTGGTATTGCCGGCGGGTCAGGAGATGGCCCTGTTTGCCGAGACGGATTGCCATCTGGTGGTGTTTGGCGGGGCGCCGCTGGATGGGCCACGGCGGATCAATTGGAATTTCGTGGCGAGTGACCCTGCGATGATCGAGCAGGCACGCCAGCGCTGGGCGGCCGGGGATTGGCCGACAGTTCCGGGGGAGTCAGAAAGGATTGAATTGCCGGTGAGATAGCATTCGCGAGCAAGCCCGCTCCCACATTTGAATGTATTCACACATCAAAATGTGGGAGCGGGCTTGCTCGCGAAGAGGCCCGAACAGATGCTAGAGATCAGCCCTGGAACACTTCATCCAACAGATCATGCATCGACTTGAACGCCCGCTTGGCCGTCTTCGCGTCATACATCATCTTGCCCGGCACATTCGCATGCGGGTCGGTAAATGAATGCACCGCACCGCCGTAGCTCAGCAATTGCCAATCCACACCGGCCGCGTTCATTTCGTCTTCGAACGCCGGCAACTGGGCTTTCGGTACCAATGGGTCGGAAGCACCGTGCAGCACCAGCACCGAACCCTTGACGTTTTTCGCGCCTGCCGGGTTCTGGGTGTCGATCGTGCCGTGGAACGATACGGCAGCCTTCAACGGCGCACCGGTACGCGCCAGCTCCAGCGAGCAGAAGCCGCCAAAGCAGAAACCAAAGGTCGCCAGCTTCGAGGTATCCACCTCGGCCTGGCCCTGCAGTTGTTCAAAGGCAGCCTGCAGGCGCTTGAGCAGCTCTGGGTTGTCATTCTTCAACGGCATCATCGCCGCACCGGCTTCATCGCCATTCGACGGACGCACGGTTTGCCCGTACAGATCGGCGATCAGCACCACGTAGCCTTTACTGGCCACGCTCTTGGCGATTTCCTCGGCACCCGCACTCACACCCATCCAGTTCGGCGCCATCAGCAGGCCCGGCAATGGACCCTTGTGGCTGGCATCGAACGCCAGACGGCTTTCATAGGACTGGCCATCAATCTGATAGACCACGGAACGCACAGTGACTTGGCTCATCATTTACTCCAGTTGAGGTGCTCTAGAACAAAAAAACCCGCCGAAGCGGGTTTTTCTACAACAGTGTCAGACTGACAGTTCAACCAACAGCTTGTTGAGGCGGCGCACGTAGGCGGCCGGATCTTTCAGGCTGTCACCCGCGGCCAGGGCCGCTTGGTCGAAGAGGATGTGCGACAAGTCGCCGAACCGCTCTTCACTCTGCTCGCCATCGAGTTTCTCGATCAGCGGATGAGCCGGGTTGAACTCGAAGATCGGCTTGGAATCCGGAACCTTCTGACCGCTGGCTTCAAGGATCTGACGCATTTGCATGCCCAGGTCCTGCTCGCCAATGGCCAGGATCGCCGGGGAATCGGTCAGGCGGTGCGAAACACGCACTTCACTGACAGCCTCGCCCAGGGACGCCTTGATCCGCTCAACCAGGCCTTCTTTGGACTTGGCGACTTCTTCGGCTTCTTTTTTCTCTTCTTCGGAGTCCAGGTTACCCAGGTCCAGGTCGCCACGGGCGACGTCGACGAAGGATTTGCCGTCGAATTCGTTGAGGTAGCTCATCAGCCACTCATCGATACGATCAGTCAGCAGCAGCACTTCGATGCCTTTCTTGCGGAAGACCTCCAGGTGCGGGCTGTTCTTGACCTGCGCGTAGGTTTCACCGGTCAGGTAGTAGATCTTGTCCTGACCTTCCTTGGCGCGTGCCAGGTATTCGGCCAGGGACACCACTTGCTCACCGTCTTCACCCTGGGTAGAGGCAAAACGCAGCAGGCCGGCGATTTTTTCCTTGTTGGCGAAATCCTCGGCTGGGCCTTCTTTCATGACCTGGCCGAAGTTTTTCCAGAAGCCCTTGTATTGCTCAGGCTCGTTCTTCGCCAGTTTTTCCAGCATGTCGAGGACGCGCTTGGTCAGCGCCGACTTCATGGAGTCGATGATCGGGTCTTTCTGCAGGATTTCACGCGACACGTTCAGTGACAGGTCGTTGGAGTCCACTACACCTTTGATGAAGCGCAGGTACAGCGGCAAGAACGACTCCGCCTGGTCCATCACGAACACGCGCTGTACGTAGAGCTTGAGGCCTTTCGGCGCTTCACGCTGGTACAGGTCGAACGGAGCACGGGCAGGTACGTAGAGCAGCGAGCTGTACTCCAGCTTGCCTTCGACCTTGTTGTGGCTCCAGCTCAGCGGGTTCTCGTAATCGTGGGCGATGTGCTTGTAGAACTCCTGGTATTCCTCGTCCTTAACTTCGGTACGAGGACGGGTCCACAAGGCGCTGGCACGGTTGACCACTTCCCATTCCTGGGCTGGGGCCTCTTCGCCTTCGGCAGCAGCCTGCTCTTTCGGCAACTCGATCGGCAGTGCGATGTGGTCGGAGTACTTCTTGATGATGTTGCGCAGGCGCCAACCATCAGCGAACTCGTCTTCACCGTCTTTAAGGTGCAGCACGATGCGAGTACCACGGTCAGCCTTGTCGATGGTGGCGATTTCAAATTCGCCCTCACCTTTGGAGGACCAGTGCACGCCTTCGCCGGCGGCGAGGCCAGCACGACGGCTGAATACTTCAACCTTGTCGGCAACGATAAAGGCCGAGTAGAAGCCCACGCCAAACTGGCCGATCAGGTGCGAATCTTTTTTCTGGTCGCCCGACAGATTCTTCATGAAATCAGCGGTGCCGGATTTGGCGATGGTACCCAAATGGGTAATCGCATCTTCACGGCTCATGCCGATACCGTTGTCTTCGAGGGTGACGGTCTTGGCGTCTTTGTCGAAGCTCACACGGATTTTCAGTTCGGCGCCACCTTCCAGCAACTCAGGCTTGGACAGGGCTTCGAAACGTAATTTGTCGACAGCGTCAGAGGCGTTCGAGATCAATTCGCGAAGGAAGATTTCCTTGTTGGAATACAGCGAATGGATCATGAGGTGCAGCAGTTGCTTCACCTCGGTCTGGAAGCCCAGGGTTTCCTTTTGAGTTTCCACACTCATGGTCATCAAACTCCAATTGGATGGCAGTGGCCGCTCCCTTGAGGGTTGGCGGCGGGTTGTCATCAAAGTTGGGGGCTAAGACCAGGATTTCAAGGGCGGCCTGATTCCTCGATCTTGAAATGCGCGCGGGCCGTGGCAATCGGCTCGGCCGAGGTGCTTTGCCAAGCGGTGATTGCCACATTGGCCACCCGTCGTCCCTGACGCCACACCTGGCATTTGGCGTAGGTGTCGCGAAACTGGCCTGCGCGTAGGTAATCCAGGGAAAAATCGATGATCTTGGGCAAACCCGACGCGCCTGTGAACACCAGCAAATGCAGTGCAGCCGATAGCTCCATGAACCCGGCGATCACCCCGCCATGCAGCGCCGGCAATATGGGGTTACCAATATTGTCCTTGCTGGCCGGCAGGCGAAACAGCAATTCATCCCCCAACCGCGTGCATTCGATGCCGATCAGTCTGGCGTAGGGGATCAAATCCAGCAGTGCGTCGTAATTGCCGCGCTCATGGGCCTGCTCCAAGCGGGTCTTGAATCGATGCGTCATACCTGCTCTCCCTTGATCGTGCTACCCAATCCTTGCGTGCCTTTGAGCCGCTTGCCCATGCGCATGAACGTGCCTACCACATGGGCGATGGGTTGTTGTGGGTCATCCTGATAGGCAAAGCCGCGAGTGAAAATCACGTCGATGGTCACCCGATAACATTGGGCAAAGCCGTACACGGGCTTGTGCGGTTCGGCTGGGTGCATGTAGTCGATGCGCAGGTCGAGCGTTGGGCACACCTCGAATTCCGGCAATACGCACAGGGTGGCCATGCCGCAGGCGGTGTCCATCAAAGAGGTCAACGCGCCACCATGGATTACGCCGGTATGGGGGTCGCCGACGAGATGCGCGGCGTAGGGCATGATCAAGGTGATGCCCTCCTCGCTCGCGCCGTGGGCGCAAATACCCAGCACCTGACAATGGCGCAAGGCCGACACAAAGCGCGTCGCGCGCTCTAACAAGGGATTTTCGGTCATTCGTTCCAGACTCTTATTAGTGTTGAACGGCAGAAAAAACGGTACCGGCGAAAGTTCCTTTGGGCCGGGGCTTTATATATCTGTGCAATAAAAGGAACTAATGCTGAACCCTTATGCTCGAAAGGCCAGTAGATATCTTCAATAAGGAGAAACACCCCATGCGCAAGACTTTAGCTATTTCCATGATGCTCGCCGCTGCCCTCGGTCTCGCTGCCTGCGACAAAAAATCCGAAGACAAAGCCCAAGACGCCGCTGCACATTCCGAGCAAGCTCAGAAAGACATGGCGAAGGCTCAGGATAAAGTGAACGACGCTGCGAAAGAAAACGCCGATGCTGCCAAAGCTCAGGCTGAATCGAACGAAGCCGCCGCAAAAGAAGCAGCACCTGCTACCCCAGCTACCGGTTCTTGATACCGCGCGTTGAAATAGCTTCGCTGTAAAAAAGAAAGCCCGCTTAGATAGCGGGCTTTACTTTGTCTGCTGTTTTTAGTCCCGACGTTAATGCACTGAATGGATTAAGCGGGCTCTTTTATAGGGTCCTGCGACGGCATATCGGTGGGCGTATAGACCATGACTTGCAGCACGTCGGAATGAAACTCCCGACGGTACAGCACCACCACTACCCCACTGCTCATCAACATGAATAGCCAGGGGCTGACAAACCACGCCAGCATGGTCATGCCGAAGTAATAAGAACGCAGGCCAAAGTTGAACTGGTTGGCCGCCATCGATATCACCCGCGCCGCCCTCAGGGCAAACGCCTTGCGCTCCTGCTCCGACACATGCCGCTCTCCAATCATCGGCGCAGAACCTACCAGCACCGCCGCAAAGTTGTATTGGCGCATGCACCAACTGAACGTGAAGAACGCGTAGACAAACACCAGCGCCAGGCACAGCAGCTTGATTTCCGACATGCCTTGGGACGCCTGCTGCACCATCGGAATATCCGCGAGCAAGGACACCGCCCGCTCGGAAGCGCCGAGCACGGTAAGAATGCCAGCAAGGATAATCAAGGTGCTGGAGGCGAAGAACGAGGCGTTGCGCTCCAGGTTGCCAATCACGCTGGCGTCAGCGATGCGGTTGTCCCGCATCAGCATGCGGCGCATCCAGTCTTCGCGATACAGATGCAGCACACTGGCGAGGCAAGCAGTATCCCGGGCTTTCCAGGTGGCATAACGGGTGTAGCCACCCCAGCACAGGGCGAACCAGAAGGCAGCGAGCAGGTGGATCTGGTTGGTTTCGACGAACGACATGCGGGTCCTTGTCCATGAGGGGTTGGGAACACGGTTAAAAATGTGGGAGCGAGCAAGCCCGCTCCCACATTTTTAACCGTGTTCCAACTGTAGAAGGTTGCAGCCTGACGAGCATAAAAAATGCCCCGTATCGATTGATACGGGGCATTTCGGTGCAGCGTGAAATCCGCTTAAGCGATCGCTTCGCTGCGCTTGCCCAACATGCGGTCAATTACCACCGCCACTACCAGCACCATCACAGACGGCACCAGCCACGCCAGGCCTTGCTCGCTCAGCGGCAGGTTGGTCAATTGCGACGGCATCCAGCCCGCCAAGCCCGCGCCCTTGAGCGCATCAATGCTGCCAAAGATGAACGACACTAACATCACCGGACCAACGATGCGGCCCTGCTCCTGCCAGAAGTCTTTGCAGAAGCTCAGGGCTACCAGCACGATGCACGGCGGGTAAATCGCCGTAAGCACCGGGATCGAGAACGCAATCAGCTTAGTAAGGCCCAGGTTGGACACGAACAGCGAGAACAGTGCCAGGATCACCACCAACGCCTTGTAGGACAGCGGCAGGATACGGCTGAAATATTCGGCGCAGGCGCAAGTCAGGCCCACTGCCGTCACCAGGCATGCCAGGGAGATCAGCACGGCCAGGAAGCCGCTGCCCAGGGAACCGAAGGTGTGTTGCACATAAGCGTGCAGTACCGCAGCGCCGTTGCTGGCACCGGCGGCAACCGCATGGCTGCCCGCACCCAAGCGGAACAGGCTGATGTACACCAGCGCCAGGCCCACACCGGCAATCAGGCCGGCGATGATCGCGTAGCGAGTGATCAGCTTTGGCGATTCAACGCCACGGGAGCGGATGGCGTTGACGATCACAATGCCGAATACCAGCGCGCCCAGGGTATCCATGGTCAGGTAACCATTGATAAAGCCTTGGGAGAACGGTGCCGCCACGTATTCAGAGGTAGCAACGCCCACTTCACCGGCCGGCAAGGCAAACGCGGCAATACCGAGTACGGCCAGCGCAATGATCTTCAACGGTGCGAGGAATCGGCCTACGGTGTCCAGCAGTCGACCTGGGTACAGGGACACGAAGAACACCACCAGGAAATACACCGAGCTGTAGAGGAACAGTGCAAGCGGGCTTTCGCCAGTCAATGGCGCCAGGCCCACTTCAAAGGACACGGTCGCGGTACGCGGGGTGGCGAACAGCGGCCCTACCGCCAGATACGCCGCCGCCGCGAGCAGGCCACCGGCGATCTTGCCGATCGGGCTGCTCAACGCGTCCATACCGCCGCCGACCTTGGCCAGGGCGATCACGGTGACCACCGGCAAACCCACTGCGGTGATCAAGAAGCCCAGCGCTGCCATCCAGACATGAGGCCCGGACTGCAAACCAACGATAGGCGGGAAGATGATGTTGCCGGCGCCCACGAACAGGGCAAAGGTCATGAAACCCAACGCCAGGACATCCTGGCTTTTCAACACTTTCATTTCGGGAAATACCACACTACTGAATCGGAATTTAGAGAGGGATTCCCTATGGATGAGGGAAATACTGCCAGCCCTTATGGGGGCCGACCGGTCTAGCGCGGGGCTTCCTTTTGGGAGGCACACGCATAAAGAGGCGGCTAGGTTACAGAAATCGACTGACAAACGCACTGTTGCGGGGCGAACTGTCCGATAAGCGACATTCAAATGTCGCGTTTTCATACCTAATTTGACAATACGGACAAAAAATGTGTGAGCGTGCTTGCTCGCGAATGCAGTGTGTCAGTCAACTTATGCATCGACTGACACACTGCATTCGCGATCAAGCCCGCTCCCACATTTTGATCTTCACCAGATCCGAAACGCACAAAGGCCACCCGAAGGTGGCCTTTGCTTGGTAAAGCGTCAGCTAAGCGCGAGGCTTACTTGACAGCCCAACCGGTCAGCTCGGACAAAGCCTTGCCGATGTCTGCCAGCGAACGCACGGTTTTAACGCCTGCGTCTTCCAGGGCAGCAAACTTCTCGTCTGCAGTACCCTTGCCGCCAGAGATGATTGCGCCAGCATGGCCCATGCGCTTGCCAGCAGGGGCAGTCACACCAGCGATGTAGGAAACAACTGGCTTGGTCACGTGTGCCTTGATGTAGGCAGCCGCTTCTTCTTCAGCCGAACCGCCGATCTCACCGATCATGACGATCGCTTCGGTCTTCGGGTCTTCCTGGAACAGCTTCAGGATGTCGATGAAGTTGGAGCCTGGGATCGGGTCACCGCCGATGCCGACGCAAGTCGACTGACCGAAACCGGCGTCAGTAGTTTGCTTGACAGCTTCGTAGGTCAGGGTGCCGGAACGGGAAACGATACCGACTTTACCTGGCAAGTGAATGTGACCTGGCATGATGCCGATCTTGCATTCGCCTGGAGTGATCACGCCTGGGCAGTTAGGGCCGATCAGGGTAACACCCAGCTCGTCGCACTTAACTTTAGCGTCCAGCATGTCCAGGGTAGGAATGCCTTCGGTGATGCAAACGATCAGCTTGATGCCGCCGAATGCTGCTTCCAGGATGGAGTCCTTGCAGAAAGGAGCTGGAACGTAGATCACGCTGGCGGTGGCGCCAGTGGCAGCTACAGCATCTTTCACGGTGTTGAACACTGGCAGACCCAGGTGCTCGGTGCCGCCTTTGCCTGGAGTTACGCCGCCAACCATCTTGGTGCCGTATTCGATGGCTTGCTGGGTGTGGAAACTACCTTGCGAACCGGTAATACCCTGGCAGATAACTTTGGTGTCTTTATTGATCAGGACGCTCATTATTTGCCCTCCGCAGCTTTGACAACTTGTTGAGCAGCGTCGGTCAGGCTGGTAGCCGCGATGATGTTCAAACCGCTTTCTGCCAGTACTTTAGCGCCCAGTTCAGCGTTGTTACCTTCAAGGCGCACAACAACCGGGATTTTAACGCCGACTTCTTTCACTGCACCGATGATGCCTTCGGCAATCATGTCGCAACGAACGATGCCGCCGAAGATGTTGACCAGTACTGCAGCGACGTTGGAGTCGGACAGGATGATCTTGAACGCTTCGGTAACGCGTTCTTTGGTAGCACCACCGCCCACGTCGAGGAAGTTGGCTGGTTTGCCGCCATGCAGGTTGACGATGTCCATGGTACCCATGGCCAGGCCAGCACCGTTGACCATGCAACCGATGTTACCTTCCAGGGCTACGTAGTTCAGTTCGAACTTGGCAGCGTGCGCTTCGCGCGGATCGTCTTGCGACGGATCGTGGAAAGTCTTCAGCTTAGGCTGACGGTACATGGCGTTGGCGTCGATGTTGATCTTGGCATCCAGGCAGTGCAGATCGCCGTCAGCCTTGATCACCAGCGGGTTCACTTCCAGCAGGGCCAGATCGTGATCCTGGAACAGTTTGGCCAGACCTACGAAGATCTTGGCGAACTGGGCAACTTGCTTGCCTTCCAGGCCCAGCTGGAAAGCCAGCTCGCGACCCTGGAATGGCTGAGCGCCAACCAGTGGATCGATAGTGGCTTTCAGAATTTTTTCTGGGGTTTCTTCGGCGATCTTCTCAATGTCCACGCCACCTTCGGTGGAAGCCATGAACACGATGCGACGGCTCGAACGGTCAACGACAGCGCCCAGGTACAGCTCTTTAGCGATATCAGTGCACGATTCAACCAGGATCTTGGTGACTGGCTGGCCATTGGCATCAGTCTGGTAAGTCACCAGACGCTTGCCCAGCCACTGCTGTGCGAAGGCCTTGGCGTCTTCTTTGCTGCGAACCAGCTTAACGCCGCCCGCTTTACCGCGACCACCAGCGTGGACCTGGGCTTTGACAACCCACTCGGTGCCGCCGATTTTGTCGCAAGCTTCTGCTGCTGCTTCCGGGGTGTCTACTGCGTAGCCCTTGGAAACTGGCAGGCCGTATTCAGCGAACAGCTGCTTACCCTGATACTCGTGAAGATTCATGCTTTTTACCGTCTTCGTTAGGTACTGCGCATTCGGCGCTGCGCTCATTATGAGTGCCGCGCCACCTGTGACTGCTGCTTGCGCAACTTGCGGGGCTCAAGGCCCGTAAAGCTGCGCAAGGCTGCGTCCAGCGGATATTCCGCGGTGAGTCTTGCGCGCAAGGCTCACGACGGGCAACTCCGCCGTGGTTTCTTATTATCTCGCTTAGCGCTTCTTGCGGTTGGCGATGTGGATGGCGCCGCCATTCACTGCCAACGCAGCTTCGTGCAACGCTTCGGACAGGGTCGGATGGGAGAAGACCATCATGCCCAGGTCCTCGGCACTGGTGCCGAATTCCATACCGATTGCGCCTTGCTGAACCAGTTCTGCAGCGCTTGGGCCAATCACGTGGACGCCCAATACGCGGTCAGTCTTGGCATCAGCGATGACTTTGACAAAACCACCGGTGTCGTTGGCTGCCATGGCACGGCCAGAAGCGGCAAACGGGAAGGTGCCGACGTTAACTTCAACGCCTTCAGCTTTCAACTGCTGTTCGTTCTTTCCGACCCATGCAATTTCCGGGTGGGTGTAGATAACCGATGGGATCAGGTCGTAGTTCATCTGGGTTTTGTGGCCCTTGATGCGCTCGACAACCATGATGCCTTCTTCAGAAGCCTTATGCGCCAGCATCATGCCGCGAACCACGTCGCCGATGGCGTAGACGCCAGGCACGGTGGTTGCGCAGTGATCGTCAACGTGCACGTAGCCGCGCTCGTCCAGGGTCACGCCGCTGTCCGCAGCCAGCAGGTCGGTGGTCACTGGACGGCGACCTACCGCTACGATCAGCTTGTCGAAAGTGATGGTTTTTTCGCCATCTTTGTCGGTGTAGTTAACAACAACTTCTTCACCGTTGACTTTCGAACCGGTCACGCGAGCGCCCAGCTTGATGTCCAGACCTTGTTTGGTCAGGGTTTTCAGTGCTTCTTTGGAAACAGCGGTGTCGGCAGCCAGCAGGAACGTGTCCAGGGCTTCCAACACAGTCACTTCGGCACCCAGGCGGGACCATACCGAACCCAGTTCCAGGCCGATCACGCCAGCGCCGATCACGCCCAGACGCTTAGGCACAGCTTGGAATTCCAGGGCGCCGGTCGAATCAACGATGACGTTGTTGTCGACTGGAGCAGGTGGAATGTCGATTGGGCGCGAACCTGGAGCCAGGATCACGTTTTCGGCTTCGATGACTTCAACCGAACCGTCTGGCTTGGTGATTTCGATCTTCTTGCCGGCCAGCAGCTTGCCGTGGCCTTGCAGGGACGTTACGCCGTTGGCCTTGAACAAGGTTGCAACGCCGGAAGTCAGGCCTTTAACGATGTTGGCTTTACGGCCGACCATTGCTGGCACGTCCATGGTCACGCCAGCATGGTTGATACCGTGGATCGCGAAGCCGTCTTGGGCTTCGTGGAATTTCCAGGAGCTGTCCAGCAGCGCCTTGGAAGGAATGCAACCAACGTTCAGGCAAGTACCGCCCAGCGCCAGTTTGCCTTCCTTGTCGGTGTATTTTTCGATGCAAGCAGTCGAGAGGCCCAGTTGTGCGGCCTTGATAGCGGCAACATAGCCGCCAGGACCTGCACCAATCACTACGACGTCAAATTTCTGTGTCATGAAAATAGATCCTCTATTTGCGACAAGCTTTTAGCCGCAAGCCGCAAGCCAAGCTGCTTTTTCTTACAGCTTGTAGCTCGCAACTTGCAGCTGCTTCAATCAGATATCCAGCAGCAGACGAGCCGGGTCTTCCAGCAGGTTCTTGATGGTCACCAGGAAAGTCACGGCTTCTTTACCATCGATCAGGCGGTGATCGTAAGACAGTGCCAGGTACATCATCGGGCGGATAACGACTTGGCCGTTGATGGCCATCGGACGCTGGATGATGTTGTGCATGCCCAGAATCGCAGCTTGCGGCGGGTTGACGATCGGGGTCGACATCATCGAACCGAAGGTACCACCGTTGGTGATGGTGAAGGTACCGCCGGTCATCTCGTCGATGGTCAGCTTGCCGTCACGGGCTTTCTTGCCGAAGCCGGCGATGCCGCCTTCGATTTCAGCCAGGCTCATCAGCTCGGCGTTACGCAGAACCGGTACTACCAGGCCACGGTCGCTGGAGACGGCAACGCCGACGTCAGCGTAGCCGTGGTAAACGATGTCGCCGCCGTCGATGGAAGCGTTGACTGCCGGGAAGCGTTTCAGTGCTTCGGTGGCCGCTTTCACGAAGAACGACATGAAGCCCAAACGTACGCCGTTATGGGACTTCTCGAACAGGTCCTTGTACTTCGAACGCAGGGCCATGACTTCGGTCATGTCGACTTCGTTGAAAGTGGTCAGCATCGCCATGTTCGACTGTGCTTCCACCAGACGCTTGGCCACGGTTGCACGCACACGGGTCATTGGAACGCGCTTCTCGGTGCGGTCGCCAGCGGCGAACACAGGAGCAGCGGCAGCCGGGGCAGCAGCCTTGGCAGGTGCAGCGGCTGGAGCGTTTTTCTTCGCTTCAACAGCAGCAACCACGTCTTCCTTGGTGATGCGACCGTCTTTGCCGGTGCCTTTGACGGAAGCCAGGTTGATACCGTTCTCTTCAGCCAACTGACGAGCAGCTGGAGCAGCGATCGGGTCTTCAGCGCCAGCAGCCGGGGCGGCAGCTGGAGCCGAAGCAGCCGGTGCAGCGGCGGCTGGAGCGGCGGCAGCAGCGCTGCCCTCTTCGATCGAGCCCAGAACCTGGTTCGACAGAACGGTAGCGCCTTCTTCGGCAACGATTGCGCCCAGCACGCCGTCAGCTTCGGCCAACACTTCCAGAACGACTTTGTCGGTCTCGATGTCGACGATCAGGTCGTCACGCTTGACGGCCTCACCTGGTTTCTTGTGCCAGGTGGCAACGGTGCCATCGGCAACCGATTCCGGGAATGACGGGGCTTTGATTTCGATAGCCATTATCTGTGTGTCCTTAAAATTCGGTTTCAGTCAGCGCGAAGGCGTTAAACAGTGAAAGCATCTTGCAGCAGTTTTTCCTGCTGCTCGGCGTGCATCGACGCATAACCACACGCAGGTGCAGCAGAAGCATCACGACCGGCGTACTCCAGGCCCAAGCCTTGCTTGTGGTTGCCGATGCTACGACGCAGGTGATGCTGGCTGCTGTACCACGCGCCCTGGTTCATCGGCTCTTCCTGGCACCACACCACATTGGTGAGGTTGGTGTAAGGCGCGATGGCCTCCATCAGGTCGTCTTCCGGGAACGGGTAAAGCTGCTCGATACGCACGATGGCGATGTCTTCGCGGCCTTCGGCACGGCGTTTTTCCAGCAAGTCGTAGTAGACCTTGCCACTGCACAGGACCAGACGAGTCACTTTGGCCGCATCCAGCGTGTCGATTTCCGGGATCACGGTCTGGAACGAGCCATCCGCCAGATCTTCCAGGGTCGAGATGGCCAATTTGTGACGCAGCAGCGATTTCGGAGTCAGCACTACCAGCGGCTTGCGCAGCGGGCGGATCACCTGGCGACGCAGCAAGTGGTAGATCTGGGCCGGGGTAGTCGGCACGCACACCTGGATGTTGTGCTCGGCGCACAGCTGCAGGTAACGCTCCAGACGGGCCGAGGAGTGCTCCGGACCCTGACCTTCATAACCGTGTGGCAGCAACATGGTCAGACCGCACAGACGGCCCCACTTGTGCTCGCCGCTGGTGATGAACTGGTCGATTACCACCTGGGCACCGTTGGCGAAGTCGCCGAACTGGGCTTCCCAGATCACCAGCGCGTTTGGCGTGGTGGTCGAGTAGCCGTATTCGAACGCCAGTACGGCTTCTTCGGACAGGAACGAATCGTACAGGTCGAAACGTGGCTGGCCTTCGTACAGGTTTTGCAACGGGATGTAGGTGCCCGCGTCTTTCTGGTTGTGCAGCACAGCATGACGGTGCGAGAACGTACCACGGCCGATGTCCTGGCCGGTCATGCGAATCGGGTGACCTTCGAACGCCAGGGTCGCGTACGCCATGGTTTCAGCGTAACCCCAGTTGATCGGCAGGCCGCCGGCTTGCATCTTCTGACGGTCTTCGTAGATCTTCGCAACCTGGCGCTGAACCACGAAGCCTTCCGGAATTTCCAGCAGCTTGGCGGACAGTTCCTGCAGGGTCTTCAGATCGAACGAGGTGTCGTGACGCGCAGTCCAGGTGTGACCCAGGTACGGACGCCAGTCAACGAACAGCTCTTTGTTCGGCTCTTTGACCAGGCTTTTTACTACGTGCAGACCATTGTCCAGCGCATTGCGGTATTCATCGATCTTCGCCTGAACACGCGCGTCGTCAACCACACCGGCCTTGGTCAGGCTTTCGGCGTACAGCTCACGGGTAGTGCGCTGCTTGGTGATCTGCTGGTACATCAACGGTTGGGTGCCGCTAGGCTCGTCCGCTTCGTTGTGACCGCGACGGCGGTAGCAAACCAGGTCGATGACCACGTCACGCTTGAACTGCATGCGGTAGTCGATCGCGAGCTGGGTCACGAACAGTACGGCTTCCGGATCATCGCCATTCACATGGAGGATCGGCGCCTGGATCATCTTCGCAACGTCGGTGGCGTACTCGGTGGAGCGCGCATCCAGCGGGTTGCTGATGGTGAAGCCAACCTGGTTGTTGATGACGATGTGAACGGTACCGCCGGTCTTGAAGCCGCGAGTCTGCGACATCTGGAACGTTTCCAGGACCACGCCTTGACCGGCGAATGCCGCGTCACCGTGGATGGAAATCGGCAGGACCTTTTCACCGGTAGTGTCGTTACGACGATCCTGGCGAGCACGGACCGAACCCTCGACCACTGGAGAAACGATTTCCAGGTGGGATGGGTTGAAGGCCATGGCCAGGTGAACTTCACCGCCGGTGGTCATTACGTTGGACGAGAAGCCCTGGTGGTATTTAACGTCACCCGAACCCAGTTCAACTTTCTTCTTGCCTTCGAACTCGTCGAACAGTTCACGCGGGTTCTTGCCGAAGGTGTTGACCAACACGTTCAGGCGACCACGGTGAGCCATGCCGATCACGATTTCCTTGGTGCCGTAGGAACCGGAACGCTGGATCAGCTCGTCGAGCATCGGAATCAGGCTTTCGCCGCCTTCCAGGCCGAAACGCTTGGTGCCCGGGTATTTGGTACCCAGGTATTTTTCCAGGCCTTCGGCAGCAGTCACGCGCTCAAGCAGGTGGCTGCGTACGTCTGCGGACAGAACCGGACGGCCACGCACGCCTTCCAGGCGATGCTGGAACCAGTGGCGTTGCTCGGAATCGGTGATGTGCGTGAACTCAGCGCCAATGGTGCGGCAATATGTCTGCTGCAACGCTTCGTGAATTTCGCGTAGGCTCGCTTCCTCTTTGCCGATGAACAGGTCGCCGGCACGGAAGGTCGTATCAAGATCGGCATTGGTCAAGCCGTAATGATTGATCGACAGGTCAGCAGGTGCAGGACGCTTCCAGAGCCCCAGCGGGTCAAGCTGGGCAGCCTGGTGGCCACGCATCCGATAGGCCTGGATCAGTCGCAGTACTTCAACTTGCTTCTTCTCGTGCTCACTGCTCACGCTACCGGCGGAAACCGGTTGGGCGCGGCGCTGGTTCTTTGCCAGCAGCACGAACTGATCGCGAATTGTTGCGTGCGATACATCGGTGGCAGCGTTGCCGTCTGAAGACAACGTCTGAAATTTGGTGCGCCATTCTTCTGGCACAGCGTTAGGGTCGTGCAGGTAGAGCTCATAAAGCTCTTCCACATAGGCAGCGTTACCACCTGAAAGATAGCCGCTGTTCCACATGCGCTGCATCACGCTTTCTTGCATGCTTGGTCACCCTCGATTTGGGGACACCACCGGCGAAAACACCGAGTTTGCTTGCAAAAGGCCAAGTGCAGCGACCAAAACAAGCCACTTAGGATCACGCTGATAGTTCGGGTACCAACCCGAATGCCCCTGCTTGTCTCATTTCTTCAAAATAAGAGCTGCGGCTTTGTAAGTCGCTGCTCAAGTTAAAACTACGGCGCCGGTTGAAGCCTGCGCCGTAGCATTTACGGGCACAACGGTCCTGCCTTTACTACAACGTCAGTTACACGCCGCTCTGCAGCAGCATGTTACGGATGTGACCAATGGCCTTAGTCGGGTTCAGGCCTTTGGGACATACGTTGACGCAGTTCATGATCCCGCGGCAGCGGAATACGCTGAACGGGTCATCCAGCGAAGCCAGACGCTCGGACGTCTTGGTGTCACGGCTGTCTGCCAGGAAGCGGTACGCTTGCAGCAGGGCAGCTGGACCCAGGAACTTGTCCGGGTTCCACCAGAAGGATGGGCAAGAGGTCGAGCAGCAAGCGCACAGGATGCACTCGTACAGACCGTCAAGCTTCTCACGCTCTTCCGGAGACTGCAGACGCTCGATGGCCGGAGCCGGCGTGTCGTTCTGCAGGAACGGCTTAACTTTCTCGTATTGCTTGTAGAAGATGCTCATATCGACGACCAGGTCACGGATAACCGGCAAACCTGGCAGTGGACGAACGATCAGCTTGTTGCCTTTAACCACGGCGGACAGCGGCGTGATGCACGCCAGGCCGTTTTTGCCGTTGATGTTCATGCCGTCGGAACCGCACACACCTTCACGGCAAGAGCGACGATACGAGAAACCTTCGTCCTGCTCTTTGATCAGTGCCAATACATCCAGCACCATCAGGTCTTTACCACCGGTATCGACCTGGAATTCCTGCATGAACGGCGCAGCGTCCTGATCAGGGTTGTAGCGATAAACACTGACTTTCAACATGGCAGCCACCCTTAGTAAGTCCGAATCTTCGGTTCAAACGTCGGAACCGTCTTCGGCGAGAAGTTCACGGCACGCTTGGTTACGCGCTTGTCACCCGGGAAGTACAGGGTGTGGCACAACCAGTTTTCGTCGTCGCGATCTTCAAAGTCTTCACGGGCGTGGGCACCACGGGATTCTTTACGAACCTCGGCAGCGATTGCGGTCGCCTCGGCAACTTCCAGCAGGTTTTGCAGCTCAAGGGCTTCGATACGAGCGGTGTTGAACGCCTGGCTCTTATCGTTGATCTTGACGTTGGCGATGCGCTTGCGCAGGTCAGCCAGCTGGGCAATACCCTTCTGCATGTATTCGCCGGTACGGAATACACCGAAGTAGTTCTGCATGCAGCTTTGCAGCTCGCGACGCAGGGTAGCCACGTCTTCGCCATCAGTGCGCTCGTTCAGAGCGTTCAGGCGCGCCAGGGCAGCTTCGATGTTGGCGTCGGTGGCGTCATCGTATTCGATGCCGTCGGTCAACGCTTTTTCCAGGTGCAGGCCAGCAGCACGGCCGAATACCACCAGGTCGAGCAGCGAGTTGCCGCCCAGACGGTTGGCACCGTGTACCGATACGCAAGCCACTTCGCCTACAGCGAACAGACCGTGGATGATCTCGTCTTCGCCTTCGGCGTTCTGGGTGATCGCCTGGCCATGAATATTGGTCGGCACGCCGCCCATCATATAGTGGCAAGTCGGAACAACCGGAACCGGAGCAACCACCGGGTCAACGTGGGCAAAGGTCTTGGACAGCTCGCAGATACCAGGCAGGCGGCTGTGCAGTACTTCTTCGCCCAGGTGATCGAGCTTCAGCAGTACGTGGTCGCCATTCGGGCCGCAGCCGTTGCCGGCGATGATTTCCTTAACCATCGAACGAGCAACAACGTCACGACCTGCCAGGTCTTTCGCGTTCGGAGCATAACGCTCCATGAAACGCTCGCCGTGCTTGTTGATCAGGTAACCACCTTCACCACGGCAACCTTCGGTAACCAGTACACCAGCGCCGGCGATGCCAGTCGGGTGGAACTGCCACATTTCGATGTCTTGTACCGGTACGCCAGCACGCAATGCCATGCCGACGCCGTCACCGGTGTTGATCAGGGCGTTGGTGGTCGACGCGTATATACGGCCTGCACCGCCAGTCGCCAGAACAGTAGCCTTGGCGCGGATGTAGGTGGTTTCACCGGTTTCGATGCAGATGGCGATCACACCGACGAACTCGCCTTGTGCGTTCTTCACCAGATCGACAGCGTAGTACTCGTTCAGGAACGTGGTACCGGCTTTCAGGTTGCCCTGATAAAGGGTGTGCAGCAGCGCGTGACCGGTACGGTCGGAGGCTGCGCAAGTACGGGCAGCCTGCCCGCCTTTACCGTAGTCCTTGGACTGACCACCAAATGGACGCTGGTAGATACGGCCTTGCTCGGTACGGGAGAACGGCAGACCCATGTGGTCCAGCTCGAATACTGCAGCCGGGCCTTCCTGACACATGTACTCGATAGCGTCCTGGTCACCGATATAGTCGGAACCCTTGACGGTATCGTACATGTGCCAGCGCCAGTCATCGTTCGGATCGGCGGAGGCGATGGCGCAGGTGATGCCACCCTGGGCCGATACGGTGTGGGAACGGGTCGGGAACACCTTGGTGATCACGGCAGTCTTGTGACCACCCTGGGCCAGCTGCAGCGCAGCGCGCATGCCAGCACCGCCGCCACCAATAATGATGGCGTCGAATGAAATAGTTGGAATGTTAGCCATGAATCAGATACCCCAAAGAATCTGCACACCCCAGACGAAGTAAGCGAACATCGCGACGCCGCAGACTGCCTGGAAGAGAAAACGTACTGCAGTCGCGGACTTGCCCAGCGCCATCGGCGTCAGGTAGTCGGTCGCGATGGTCCACATGCCAACCCAGGCGTGTGCGCCCAGGGCTACAAGGGCCAGCAGACTGAAGATTCGCATCGCATTGTGGGAAAACAGGCCGTGCCATTGCTCATAGCTAATGCCTGGATTTGCGACGAGGTATCCGATCAGGAAAATGAAATAAGCCGCGAGAACGACCGCAGACACACGCTGTGCCATCCAGTCATAGAGGCCCGAACGCGAAAGGTTCGTAACGCTGGTTACCATATCCAAACTCCTGCCAGAACGATCAGCACCACGGAAATGGCGATGATGATTTTCGAGCCCAGGCGGCCGCCTTCCAGCGTCTCACCGATACCCGCATCCATGATCAAGTGGCGCACACCGGCTACCAGGTGATACAGCAGAGCGGACAGGAGGCCCCATGCTACGAACTTGGCCAGCGGGCTGGTCAAGCATGCCTTCACCTCGGCGTATCCTTCCTCGGAACCCAGGGATTTGCTCAATGCATAAAGCATGATGCCCAAGCCCAGGAACAGGATGATGCCGGAAACACGGTGCAGGAACGACGTAACGCCGGTGATGGGGAGTTTGATGGTCCTTAGGTCTAGGTTTACAGGTCGTTGGCTATTCACGGCTTTTTTTCACACTGAAGAGCCCCTAACAATCAGGGCAAAGTTGTTGGGGAGTGCACTGGTCAGGTAAGCACCACCCAGGGAGTGCGACCCCCAATGAAAGCAAGCCCAAAAGCCCTTGGCGGTCGGTGGCCGAGTATAGACAGTTAGGTTACTAATGACAACGCGCTCACCTCACCCTAATAGCTGATTGCGCTGGCGGGATAAAAGGCGTAAATGGCAGTCAATTTCGAGGAAAAAGTACGGTTAAAGCCTTCTGGTGCAAGACTTTAGGCAAATTGACATCTGGATTTATATCAATATAGTGGTGCGGGCCCTGCGTGGGGGGTCTGTCTGATGATTTGAAGCATAAATAGGAGGCCACATGGCTGACAAAAAAGCGCAGTTGATCATCGAGGGCGCAGCCCCCGTCGAGCTGCCCATTTTAACCGGCACCGTTGGTCCCGATGTTATCGACGTACGGGGCCTGACGGCCACGGGCCGTTTCACATTCGACCCAGGCTTCATGTCGACCGCCTCTTGCGAGTCGAAGATCACCTATATCGATGGTGATAATGGCATTTTGCTGCATCGCGGCTACCCGATCGAGCAACTGGCCGAGAAATCGGACTACCTGGAAACGTGCTACCTGCTGCTAAATGGCGAATTGCCAACAGCCGAGCAAAAAGCCCAGTTCGTCAGCACCGTAAAGAACCACACCATGGTTCACGAGCAGTTGAAGACCTTCTTCAACGGTTTCCGTCGCGACGCCCACCCGATGGCCGTCATGTGCGGTGTGGTCGGCGCCCTGTCGGCCTTCTATCACGACTCCCTCGACATCAATAACCCGCAGCATCGCGAAATCTCCGCGATCCGCCTGGTTGCCAAGATGCCGACCCTGGCCGCAATGGTTTACAAGTACTCCATGGGCCAACCCATGATGTACCCGCGTAACGACCTGACGTACGCAGAAAACTTCCTGCACATGATGTTCAACACGCCGTGCGAGATCAAACCGATCAGCCCGACGCTTGCCAAGGCAATGGACCGGATCTTCATCCTCCACGCCGACCACGAACAAAACGCATCGACCTCTACCGTGCGCCTGGCAGGCTCTTCGGGTGCCAACCCGTTCGCCTGTATCGCCGCCGGCATCGCCGCACTGTGGGGCCCTGCTCACGGCGGTGCGAACGAAGCCGTATTGACCATGCTCGATGAAATCGGCGATGTCTCCAACATCGACAAGTTCATCGCCAAGGCCAAGGACAAGAACGATCCGTTCAAGTTGATGGGCTTCGGTCACCGGGTCTACAAGAACCGTGACCCACGCGCCACCGTCATGAAGCAGACCTGCGACGAAGTGTTGAAGGAACTGGGCATCAAGAACGATCCGCAACTCGAACTGGCCATGCGCCTGGAAGAGATCGCCCTGACCGACCCGTACTTCATTGAACGCTCGCTGTACCCGAACGTCGACTTCTACTCGGGGATCATCCTCAAGGCGATCGGCATTCCAACCAGCATGTTCACCGTGATCTTCGCCCTGGCGCGGACCGTGGGCTGGATCTCCCACTGGAAAGAAATGCTCTCCAGCCCGTACAAGATTGGCCGCCCGCGCCAGCTGTACACCGGCTACGAGTCGCGTGACATCACCAAGCTGGAAGATCGCAAGTAAGCATTGCTTAGTTGCACTGAAAACGGCCTCCCTTAGTGGAGGCCGTTTTTATTTGTGCACTTGTAGTGAGCGGGCTTGCCCCGCGCTGGGTGGCGAAGCCGCCCCAACAAGGCAGCCGCGATACTTCAGAAAGACCGCGACGCCTGGATTTGGGGCGGCTTCGCCACCCAGCGCGGGGCAAGCCCGCTCACTACAACCAACCCTCACCCAGTATTCAGACAAAAAAATACCCCGGCCTTTCGACCGGGGCATTTCTTTATCAGGCTACAACCTTAGTGATTAACTGCCCCACTCGCCCCCAGGCCAGTCTGCGAACGCACAAACTGCGGAAAGTACAGCGCACGTTCTTTCTCTGCCGCCGCCGATTTGTCGGTGATGGAGAAGAACCAGATACCGACGAACGCAATGATCATCGAAAACAGCGCCGGGTACTCGTAAGGGAAGATGGCTTTTTCATGGTGCAGGATCGAGACCCAAATGGTCGGGCCAAGGATCATCAGGCCAACGGCACTGATCAAGCCCAACCAGCCGCCGATCATGGCGCCACGGGTGGTGAGGTTTTTCCAGTACATGGAAAGCAGCAGCACCGGGAAGTTACAGCTGGCAGCGATCGAGAACGCCAGGCCCACCATGAACGCGATGTTCTGGCTTTCGAACAGGATACCCAGGCCGATTGCCAATACACCCAAGGCTACGGTGGTGATCTTCGACACGCGAATCTCATCTTTCTCGTTCGCCTTGCCTTTCTTGATCACGCTGGCGTAAAGGTCATGGGACACCGCCGAAGCACCGGCCAGGGTCAGGCCAGCAACCACCGCAAGGATGGTAGCGAACGCCACAGCCGAGATGAAGCCCAGGAAGATACTGCCACCCACCGCGTTGGCCAAGTGCACCGCCGCCATGTTGTTGCCACCGAGCAAGGCGCCTGCCGCATCTTTGAACGCCGGGTTGGTGCTGACCAGCAGGATCGCGCCGAAGCCGATGATAAAGGTCAGGATGTAGAAGTAGCCGATGAAACCGGTGGCGTAGAACACGCTCTTGCGAGCTTCTTTAGCGTCACTCACGGTGAAGAAGCGCATCAGGATATGCGGCAGGCCAGCGGTACCGAACATCAGCGCCAAGCCCAGCGAGAATGCCGAGATCGGGTCCTTCACCAGGCCGCCGGGGCTCATGATCGCCTCACCTTTAGGGTGAACCTTGATCGCCTCGGAGAACAGCATGTTGAAGTCGAAGTTGACGTGTTTCATCACCATCAGCGCCATGAACGAGGCACCGGACAGCAGCAACACCGCCTTGATGATCTGTACCCAGGTGGTCGCCAGCATGCCGCCGAACAGCACATACAGCACCATCAGGATGCCTACCAGGATCACCGCAACGTGGTAGTCCAGGCCGAACAGCAGCTGGATCAGCTTGCCGGCACCGACCATTTGCGCGATCAGGTAAAACGCCACCACCACCAGCGAGCCGCATGCCGACAGGCTGCGGATCTGGGTCTGGCCCAGGCGATAGGACGCCACGTCGGCAAAGGTGTACTTGCCCAGGTTACGCAGGCGCTCGGCGATCAGGAACAGAATGATCGGCCAGCCCACCAGGAAGCCGATCGAGTAGATCAGCCCGTCATAACCGGAGGTGTACACCAGTGCGGAAATCCCCAGGAAGGACGCCGCCGACATGTAGTCACCGGCAATCGCCAGGCCGTTCTGGAAACCGGTGATCTTGCCGCCGGCCGCATAGTAGTCGGCCGCCGATTTATTGCGCTTGGACGCCCAGTAAGTGATGCACAGGGTGGCGCCGACAAACGCGACAAACATCACGATGGCCGACACGTTCAGGGGTTGTTTGTGCACTTCACCGGTCAAGGCATCCGCAGCCCAAAGGGCCGGAGCAAAGAACGATGCGACGAGTATTGCCAG
Organism: Pseudomonas cremoris; assembly: GCF_014230465.1. The sequence goes on along the minus strand of NZ_JAAXCY010000014.1, from coordinate 145,426 downwards.
TAGACGACCGATCATTGCGCAGCCTCCTTGAGAATCGCAGCGTTCAGGTCGTCAAATTCGCCGTTGGCCCGGCGTACATAGATACCGGTCAGGACAAAGGCAGACACAATCAGCCCGACGCCCAGGGGAATGCCCCAGGTAATCGAAGAACCTGGGCTGAGCTTGGCGCCCAGTATTTGTGGCCCGTAGGCGATCAACAGGATGAAAGCGGAGTAAAGCCCTAGCATGATCGCCGAGAGAATCCAGGCGAACCGTTCCCTTTTCCTTACCAGCTCCTTGAAACGCGGGCTGTTTTGAATCGAGAGGTAAATGCTGTCGTTCATTGTTTTTATCCTCGCAGCACAGCTTTTTTATTATTTTGGAACGTATCCACTGTATGCGGCTGCCGTAGAGGTTCCAGACGACCTTAGTAGTAGAAGGAGATAGCAACTTCGCAAGTTTTGCTGCCAACAAATAAACAGCTGCCTGAAACGCGCACAAAAAAATGTGGGAGCGGGCTTGCTCGCGAATGCAGGGAGTCCAGTCAACTTATGCGTCGACTGACACACTGCTTTCGCGAGCAAGCACGCTCCCACATTAGGTTCGCGGCGTGCTCTCTATAGGGTATTGGTTACTTAGCGGTCCACTCAGCTACGCGCTCAGGGTGCTTGGCCACCCAATCCTTGGCCGCTGCATCAGGCTTGGCGCCCTCTTGGATCGCCAGCATGACTTCGCCGATTTCGTCCTTGGAGGCCCACTGGAATTTCTTCAGGAAGGCCGCGACTTCCGGCGCTTTCTTCTCCAGGCCCTTGCTGCCGATGCTGTTGACGGTTTCAGCAGCACCATAAATCCCTTTTGGATCGTCAAGGAAACGCAGTTTCCACTTGGCGAACATCCAGTGAGGCACCCAGCCGGTGACCGCAATGGATTCCTGTTTGTCTTCGGCACGGGTCAGTTCGGCGATCATCGCTGCGCCCGAGCTGGCTTGCAGCTTGTAGTCCAGACCGTAGGCCTTGATGGCTTCGTCGGTCTTGAGCATCACGCCTGAGCCGGCGTCGATGCCGACGATCTTGTTCTTGAAGGTGGTGTCGGTCTTGAGGTCTTCGATGGACTTGGCTTTCACGTACTCCGGCACGATCAGGCCGATCTTCGCATCCTTGAAGTTGGGGCCGTAGTCGACCACTTTGTCCTTGTTCTTGGCCCAGTATTCGCCGTGGGTCACGGGCAGCCAGGCGGAGAGCATGGCGTCGAGCTTGCCGGTGGCTACGCCCTGCCACATGATCCCGGTGGCGACGGCTTGCAGTTTCACGTCATAACCGAGCTTTTCCTTGATCACCTCAGCGGCCACGTGGGTGGTAGCCACGCTGTCGGACCAGCCGTCTACATAGCCGATGCTCAGGGTTTTGCCGTCGGCGCTGGCCAGTGTGGAGCCCATCGCAACTACCAGAGTGGCAGCTGCGCCCAAGAGTCGTCGCATCTTCATAGTACTTCCCCGAAAGTGCTGCGCCCGACGGATGCCGAGCGACGTCAACCTGTTGTTATGTGGTGCACCGCGCCCCCCTCACGCGCCTCGATTCGGCTGCTGCGACATCAGTGGAGTGCTGACGCCTTGATCATCAACCCGGCGCAGGCTTCGACCTGCTCTGTCAGCGACCTCATGCAAGCAAGAAACGACATCACATAGCCAGCAGGACGTTTTGTAGGACTTGACGTCAAAATCCCGCCCGAACTTTGCATGTCAAAATTATGCAGCCCCACTGGGATGGGCCAAATCCGGGTAAGATGCGCGCCTTTGCTCCCCCAGATAAGTCGACCATGCCTGCGACCGCCCGCTTCCCTGCCCTGCCCTATTTCTTCGCCTTGATCCTTGGCCTGCTGGCCCTGGTCGGTTACTGGTATGGCCTCGGCCGTCCCGTGGTGTTACCGGATGTAGCCAGCGCCAGTCACAAAATGCAATGTGCGTCCTACACGCCCTTCGATAAAGACCAATCTCCTTTCGACCAGCCGTTCACGCTGCGCCCAGAGCGGATGGACGCCGACCTAGCGCTGCTGGCTACCCGCTTTGAATGCATCCGCACTTATTCCATGACCGGCCTGGAAGCCCTGCCGGACATGGCACGCAAGCATGGCTTGAAGGTGATGGCCGGCGCCTGGGTCAGTAGTGATCCGGTGGCGACCAAAAAGGAAATCGACGAACTGATCGCCGCAGCCAATGCCAACCCCGATGTGGTCACTGCTGCGATCGTTGGCAACGAAGCCTTGCTGCGCAAGGAAGTCACCGCCAAACAGTTGGTGGCGCTGATCCACACTGTCAAAAGCCATATCAAGCAACCGGTGACCTACGCCGACGTGTGGGAATTCTGGCTGCAACACCCGGAAATCGCCCCGGCGGTGGACTTCCTCACCATTCACCTGCTGCCGTATTGGGAAGATGACCCATCCGGCATCGACCAGGCCCTCAAACATGTGGGCGATGTCCGCCAGACCTTCGGCAACAAGTTCGCGCCCAAGGATGTGCTGATCGGCGAAACCGGCTGGCCCAGTGAAGGCCGCCAGCGTGAAACCGCAGTGCCGAGCCGGGTCAACGAAGCCAAGTTCATGCGCGGCTTCGTCGCCATGGCCGAAGCCAATGGCTGGCACTACAACCTGATCGAAGCCTTTGACCAACCCTGGAAACGTGCCAGCGAAGGTGCGGTGGGGGGTTACTGGGGCCTGTTCGATGCAGACCGCCAAGACAAGGGCATCCTCGCCGGGCCGGTGACCAACGTGCCGTACTGGCCGCTGTGGCTTGGGGTGGGCGGGATCATCCTGCTCGGCACCTTGGCATTGGGTGGGCGCGTTCGCAGCACACGGGCCGCGCTGCTCCTGCCGCTGCTGGGCGCGGTGGCCGCCTGCTCCATCGGCACTTGGTCCGAACTGACCCGCGTCACGGCACGCTTCAATGATGAGTGGGTGTGGGCCGGGTTGCTGGTCGTGCTGAACCTGCTGGTGCTGGCCCACGCTGCGCTGGCCTTGAGCGGTCGCGAGGGCTGGCGTGAACGTGCGTTCAACTGGCTGGAACAACGTGCAGGCTGGCTGGTGGCGATCGCCGGGTTTGCAGGGGCAGTGATGATGCTGGCGCTGGTGTTTGATCCGCGTTACCGCAGTTTTCCGAGCGCGGCACTGGTGTTGCCGGCGCTGGTATACCTGGTTCGACCAGTGACTGGACCACGCCGGGAGATCGCCTTGCTGGCCTTTATCATCGGTGCCGGCGTTGCGCCGCAATTGTACCGTGAAGGTCTGATGAACCAGCAGGCTTGGGGCTGGGCGGTGGTCAGCGTGTTGATGGTCGGGGCTTTGTGGCGTTGCTTGCGGGTGCGCAAGGCTTAACACCGCTTTCGCGAGCAAGCCCGCTCCCACATTCGACCGCATTCCAAAGGATGTACTCGGTCAAGTGTGGGAGCGGGCTTGCTCGCGAAGGGGCCCGATCAGACGCCCCGAGGTTTCCTGACCAACCGCAACCCCGCCACCACCACCGCAAACACCGCAAAGGTCGTGTTGTACAACGCCAACGCCGGCAACCCGAACACCATCCCCAGCACTGCCAAGCCCCAGCCCACTCGCCCCGGCACAAAGAACGCCAGCACCGAGGTGACCAGCGCGGCCCAGCCCAGCACCTTGAAGTGAATCATCAAGCCCAGGTTCGAACGCAGCTGGCATTCCCAGCGACCGGCTTCATCGGCACAAATCCCCACCCAACTGCCATCCTCCATAAAGCCATAACGCGCGCCGTAACTGGCGGCCAGCCACAGCGGTAGGGCAATAAGCAGCAAAATCAATGGCAAACGACGGGACATGGGGGACTCCAATAGGCAAAAACGGCGCTCAGCTTAATGCCCTGGCAACCGTTAGCAAGGCGCATACACACAATTAGTGTTCACCAAAGCGTGGCAAAGTGTATCGTCTGGCTACTATTACCTCGATTCCGACGTTATTTTCCGACTTTTCGTGCCGAGTGCTGGCACTTCGGTGACAACGCGGTGGTCATAGCCTGCGAACTTCATTAAGCACGTTTCCTCTTAGGGATTAAGTCATGCTCCGTTCCTTACGCTGTGCTGCCCTGCTGGGCAGCCTTTTTCTGAGTGCGTCAGCACTGGCGGTCGATATCGACCAAGCCAGCTATGGCTACCCTTTGACCAACCCGTTTGAAGCGACCATCGCGACAACCCCGCCCGACCTGCGGCCCAAATTGCCGCGTGATGACGAGATCAACCAGTCCGACTACACCCTGAACATGCGCCCCGAGCGCGAGTTCAGCCTGCCGGACAACTTCTGGGCGGTGAAGAAGCTCACCTACCGCATCGCCAAGCAAGACCGCGCCGCACCGCTGATCTTCCTGATCGCAGGCACCGGTGCGCGGTATGACAGCAGCCTCAACGAATACCTGAAAAAGCTGTACTACCAGGCTGGTTACCACGTGGTGCAATTGTCGTCGCCCACCAGCTTCGACTTCATCAGCGCCGCTTCGCGCTTCGCCACCCCGGGGATCACCCAGGAAGACGCCGAGGACATGTACCGCGTGATGCAAGCGGTGCGCGCGCAAAACGCCTCGTTGCCGGTGACCGACTTCTACCTAACCGGCTACAGCCTGGGCGGCCTGGACGCAGCGTTCGTGGCCAAACTGGACGAAACCCGCCGCAGCTTCAACTTCAAGAAAGTGCTGTTGCTGAACCCGCCGGTCAACCTCTACACCTCGATCACCAACCTCGACAAGCTGGTGCAGACCGAGGTCAAGGGCATCAACAACACCACCACCTTTTATGAGCTGGTGCTGAACAAGCTGACCCGCTACTTCCAGCAAAAAGGCTACATCGACCTTAACGACGCCCTGCTCTACGACTTCCAGCAGTCCAAGCAGCACCTGACCAACGAACAGATGGCCATGCTGATCGGCACCTCGTTCCGCTTCTCGGCGGCCGACATCGCCTTTACCTCGGACCTGATCAACCGTCGCGGCCTGATCATCCCGCCCAAATACCCGATCACCGAAGGCACCAGCCTCACGCCGTTCCTCAAGCGTGCGCTGCAATGTGACTTCGACTGCTACCTCACCGAGCAGGTGATTCCGATGTGGCGTGCCCGCTCCGACGGCGGCAGCCTGCTGCAACTGGTTGACCAGGTCAGCCTATACGCACTCAAGGATTACCTGCACAACAGCCCGAAAATCGCGGTCATGCACAACGCTGACGACGTGATCCTCGGCCCAGGCGACCTCGGCTTCCTGCGTAAAACCTTCGGCGATCGCTTGACCGTCTACCCGCTGGGCGGCCACTGCGGCAACCTCAATTACCGCGTCAACGCCGACGCCATGCTGGAGTTCTTCCGTGGCTAAATATCTTCTGCTGCTCGCCGCCTTGATGTGCGCGGGCGTGGCCAATGCCGACAACAGCAAGGCACACGAGCCGATCAAGGTCGACTCCGATGGCTTCAAGGAGCCGCTGTCCAAGCTCAAGTTCAACCCCGGCCTGGACCAGCGCGAGTTCGAGCGTTCGTCGCTCACCGCCCTCAACGTCTATGACCCGCTGGAGTCGTGGAACCGCCGGGTGTACCACTTCAACTACCGCTTCGACCAATGGGTGTTCCTGCCCGTGGTCAACGGCTACACCTACGTGACCCCAAGCTTCCTGCGCACCGGCGTCAGCAACTTCTTCAACAACCTGGGCGACGTGCCCAACCTGTTGAACAGCCTGCTGCAACTCAAGGGCCATCGTTCCCTGGAAACCACCGGGCGCCTGCTGCTCAACACCACCATCGGCATCGCCGGTCTGTGGGACCCGGCCACCGCCATGGGCCTGCCGCGTCAAAGCGAAGACTTCGGCCAAACCCTGGGCTTCTACGGCGTACCCGGCGGCGCGTACCTGGTACTGCCGATCTTCGGCCCGTCGAACCTGCGTGACACCACCGGCCTGATCGTCGACTACGGCGCGGAAACCGAGATCAACTTCCTCAACGTGTCCGAAGTCAGCTCCAACCATCCGGAAATCTGGGCGCTGCGCGCGGTCGACAAGCGTTATCAGACCAGCTTCCGCTATGGTCAGATGAACTCGCCGTTCGAGTATGAAAAGGTGCGGTACATCTATACCGAATCGCGCAAGTTGCAGATTGCGGAGTAGTTCAAAGGTACTGTGCTCTCGCGGGTAACCGCAGTTCAAATGTGGGAGCGGGCTTGCTCGCGAATTACGGTGTATCAGTCACAGATGTATTGACTGAAACTCAGCATTCGCGAGCAAGCCCGCTCCCACATTTGGATAGGGTGCGTCAGTTATTTCCCAGTCGCCTGCCACCCTCCCCCCAAACTCTGAATCAACGCCACACTGCCCTGGCTCAACTGCCCTTGGGTATCCCGCAGATTCTGCTCGGCCTGCAACAACACCAACTGCTGAGTCAGTACCGCCTCGCGGCTGACCGTACCCGCACGCAGCTGTGCCTCCTGGCTGCCGAACAACTGCTGGTTACGCGCAAACACCTGCTGGAAGGCATCGGCCTGGGTCTGCAGGTGATTGATCGCCGACAGGTTGTCCTCAACGTTCTGTAAAGCGCTAAGCACGGTGCCGCGATAGTTGGCGGCGATCTGGTCATAACTGGCCTCGGCCTGCTTGACTGCCGCTTCACGCGCGCCGCCATCAAAGATCGTCTCCGCCAACGCTGGGCCCAACGTCCAGATGCGATTAGGCAGCGAAAACAAACCACCCAACGCGCTACCGCGATAGCCCAGCGACGCAGTGAGATCCAAGGTCGGGAAAAACGCCGCTTCGGCCACGCCGATCTTGGCGTTGGCCGCTGCAGCCGAGCGCTCGGCGGCCACCACATCTGGTCGCCGTTGCAGCAACGTCGACGGCAAGGTCAGCGGTGGCCGGGGCACAACGAAGCTGAAATCATTGCGCGGCGCCACGCTGAACTCGCTGGGCGCCATGCCCACCAGCACCGCCAGGGCGTGCTCGTATTGTTCGCGGTCACGCAGCGAGGTCTGCAGGTCGGCAATTGACGTGGTCAGTTGGTCCTGGGCCACCAGCAGTTGGTCATTCGTCGCGACGCCTTGGGTGAACTGGGCCTGGATCATCTCCAGCAACTGCTGGTTGATGGTCTGTTGCTGCTGCAACAAACGAACATCGATATCCATCTGGCGCAACGCCAGGTAGTTACTGGCCACGCTGGAACTGATGGACAAACGCACGCCGGCCAGCAACGCATCGGACTGCTGCGCCGTGGCCTGGCTCGACTCGATGCCCCGACGCACCTGGCCCCAAAGGTCCGGCTCCCAGCTGGCGGTGAGCGTGGCGCTCACCGTGTTTTTCACGCCGGCAGAGGTGGTGGTGCTGGAGGTCGTGCCGTCACCGCCCTCGCCTCGCGATCCCGACAACCCCACGCCCACCGTCGGCCACAACCCGGCTCGGCTCGATGCGACCTGTGCCTGGGCCAGCCGATAGGCGGCCTCCGCCGCAATGATCGACTGGTTGGCCTTGGCCGACCGCGCCACCAAGTCGTTCAACACCGGGTCCTGATAGGCCAGCCACCATTGGCTGTCCAACGCGCCTTGGGGATTGGACACCGCGCGCTGCCACTGCGCGCCCTCCTTGAACGACTGCGGCAACGCCATGGCCGGTTTCTGATAATCCGGCCCGACCATGCAGCCGCCGAGCATCAGGCCAACCACCAGCACGCTGTATCTGAGTTTCATGACCTTGCTTCCTTGTGCCGCCCCAGGCGTTGGGACGCCCGGTCGAGCCAGAGGTAAATCACCGGGGTGGTGTAAAGCGTCAGCACCTGGCTGAGCAACAACCCGCCAATAATCGAGATGCCCAAGGGGCGACGCAGTTCAGAGCCATAGCCGCTGCCAAGCACCAGCGGCAGTGCGCCAAGGATCGCCGCGAGGGTGGTCATCATGATCGGCCGGAAGCGAATCAGGCAGGCGCGGCGAATCGCATCCTTGGCCGTCAGGCCAAACTCGCGCCGTTCGCTGATGGCGAAATCGATCATCATGATCGCGTTCTTCTTCACGATGCCGATCAACAGGATCACCCCCACCAACGCGATGATCGACAGCTCGGTGCCGGTCAGCAGCAAGGCGATCAACGCACCGACACCTGCCGAGGGCAGCGTGGAGAGGATCGTCAGCGGATGCATCAGGTTCTCGTAGAGGATGCCCAGCACGACGTACACCGAGAGCAGCGCCGCGACAATCAGCAACGGCTCGCTGGCCACCGAGGACTGGAACACCTGGGCCGTCCCGGCAAACTGCCCGGTGATGCTGGCGGGCATGCGCAGCTGTTTCACTGCATCGTCCACCAACGCCGTGGCCTGGCCGATCGAGGTGCCAGGCGCCAGGTTGAAGGAGACCGTCACCGCCGGAAAGGTGCCTTGGTGACTGATGGAAATGGCCGTGCGCGCGACCGAGTTATCTGCCAGCGCAGACAGCGGTACCAAGGTCACCTGGCTGGACAGGTTTGGCGCGGCGGCACTGCCTTTGCTCGACACCGCCTGGCTGCCGGTGGGCACATAAATACTTTTGAGCGCTGACGGATCGGCCCAGTATTCGGGCGCGATTTCCATCACCACGTGGTACTGGTTGGCGGCGCGGTAGAGGGTTGAAACCTGACGCTGGCCGAACGCGTCGTACAGCGTCTGGTCCACCGCCGACATGCCCACGCCGAGCCGCGCAGCGGTGTCGCGGTTGACCTGCACATTGGCCAGCAGGCTGTTGTCCTGCTGGTCGGTATTCAAGTCGGTCAGTTGCGGCAGCTTATGCAGCACCGCCACCACCTTGGGCACCCATTCATCCAGGGACTGTTGGTCGTCGGCGGTCAGCGTGTATTGATACTGCGCGCCACTTTGCCGACCGCCCACGGTGATGTCCTGAGCCGCCTGCAAAAACAGCTTGGTGCCGGGCAAGTTGCCGAGGGTACGGCGGATCTGGCCGATCACCTCGGTGGCGCTGTCCTTGCGTTGGTCGATAGGCTTGAGCAACACGAACATCTGCGCACTGTTGACCGCCCCGCCACCACCGCCACCGCCGCCGACAAACCCCGCCGCCGTTTCCACGTTGGGGTTTTGCATGACCTTGTGGTTGATCGCGGTGAAGTCCTTCTGCATCGCCCCGTAGGAAATGCTCTGCGCCGCCAGGATACTGCCCTGCAAGCGCCCGGTGTCTTCCTGGGGAAAAAAGCCCTTGGGCACCAGCACGTACAGCACGCCCGCCAGCACAATCACCAGCACCGTCACACAACCCATCAGGATCGAGTGGTCGATCACCCAGCCCAAGGTGCGGTCGTAGAAACGATGAAAGCGCGAGTCCGGGTGCTCGTTGCCCTCGCGAATGTCCTTGGGCGCACGCAGCAATACGCTGGCAAGCATCGGCGTGACCGTCAACGAGATCACCATCGAAATCACGATGGCCACCGACAACGACACCGAGAACTCGCGAAACAGTCGCCCGACGATCCCGCCCATCAACAACAGCGGTATAAACACCGCCACCAACGACACGCTGATGGTCAGCACGGTGAACCCGACTTCCTTGGTGCCCGCCAGCGCCGCTTGCACCCGGCTTTCGCCTTTCTCCAGGTGACGCATGATGTTTTCCACCACGACGATGGCGTCATCCACCACAAAACCGGTGGAAATGGTCAGCGCCATCAGCGACAGGTTATTCAGGCTGTAGCCGAGGAAATACATCGCGCCAAAGGTGCCGAGCAACGACAACGGCACCACAATCGCCGGTACCAGGGTGCTGCGCCAGTCGCGGAAGAAACCGAAGGTCACCAGGGTGACCAGCAGGATCGACGCCAGCAACGTCACTTCCACATCATGCAGAGACGCGCGGATGGTGGTGGTGCGGTCCATCAACAGGTCGAGCTTGATCGAAGCCGGGATCGAACTTTGCAGAAACGGCAGCGAAGCCTTCACCGCGTCCACCGTGTCGATCACGTTGGCGCCTGGCTGCTTGAACACCACCAGCAACACCGCCGGTTTGCCGTTGGACAAGCCGAAGTTGCGCAGGTCTTGCACGTCTTCACGCACATAGCCGAGGTCGGCGATGCGAATCAGGTCGCCGTTCTTCTCCTTGACCACCAGCGGCCCGTAATCGTCAGGATTGAGCAGTTGGTCGTTGGCGCCGATGCCATAGGAGCGGTCACCCACCGCCACATTGCCCTTGGGCAGGTTGGCGTTGGATGCGCTGATCACCTGGCGCACTTGCTCCAGGCTAACGCCGTATTGGTTGAGCCGGTCCGGGTTGAGTTCGATACGCACCGCCGGCAGCGCACCGCCGCCCACCGTCACATCGCCGACGCCGGTGGTCTGCAACAGGCGCTGCTCCAGCACGGTCGAGGCGGCGTCATACATCTGCCCCGGCGTGGCGCTGTCGGAGGTCAGGCTGATGATCAGGATCGGCGAATCGGCCGGGTTGACTTTGCGGTAGGTCGGGTTGCCGGAGAGGTCGCTGGGCAAGTTGCTGCGCGCGGCGTTGATCGCCGCCTGTACATCCCGCGCCGCGCCGTCGATGTCGCGGCTGAGGTCAAACTGCATGGTGATGCGAGTCGAGCCCAGGCTGCTGGCGGAAGTCATCTGTGTGACCCCGGCGATCTGCCCGAACTGGCGCTCCAGCGGCGTGGCCACTGAACTGGCGACGGTGGTCGGGTCGGCGCCGGGTAACGAGGCGCTGACACTGATAGTCGGGAAGTCCACTTCCGGCAGTGGCGCCACCGGCAGCAAGTTGAAGGCCAATATGCCAAATAAGGCGAGTCCCGCTGCCAGCAACGTGGTGGCAATCGGGCGATGGATAAACGGCGCGCTGAGGTTCATCGCATCATTCCACGGCCGCTTGGCGACGGCTGAAACGCTCACCCAGGTTGTGCATGGCGAGGAAGATCACCGGTGTGGAAAACAACGTGAGCAACTGGCTCAGCAACAGCCCGCCGATGATTGCGATGCCCAGCGGGTGGCGCAGTTCCGAACCGATACCGGTGCCCAACGCCAACGGCACCGCACCAAACAGCGAGGCCATGCTGGTCATCAGGATCGGCCGGAACCGCAGCTCCGCCGCCTGGCGAATCGCGTCCACCGGGCTCAAGCCTTGCTCACGCAGCAGCTCCAGGGCGAAGTCGACCATCATGATGCCGTTCTTCATGACGATGCCGATCAGCAGCACGATGCCGATCAAGCCGATGATGTCGAATTGCGTGCCGGTGATCAGCAGCGCCAGCAGCGCGCCGAGCGCTGCCGACAGCAGGGTCGAGAGGATCGTGACCGGGTGCACGAAGCTCTCGTACAAAATCCCCAGCATCAGGTACACCACCACAATCGCCGCCAACACCAGGAACACCTGGTTGGACAGCGACGCCTGGAATGTGGCCGCCGCGCCTTCAAGGTTGGCCTGTACCGACAGCGGCAAGCCAACCTTGGCCTCGATGTCCTGCAGGCGCGTGACCGCAGCGCCCAACGTCTGCCCGGGCGCCAGGTTGAACGACACATCGGCGTAGGGGAATTGCCCCAGGCGGTTGATGGTCACCGGCGCACGGACCACTTCCATGGTCGCCATGCTCGACAACGGCGCCACGCCGCCGCCGGGAATATCCACGTACAAACCCGTGAGCAAATCCGGCAGGTTGCGCGGCGGATGGTCGGTGGCGATTACCACGTGGTACTGGTTGAGCTGGGTGTAGATGGTCGACACCTGGCGCTGGCCGAAGGCGTCGTACAGCACATCGTCGATGGCCTGTGGGGTGATGCCCAGGCGTGAAGCGGTAGCGCGGTCGAAGGTCAGTTTGAGCTGGTTGCCGAACTGCATGGCCTGGCTTTGCACGTCGGTGAACATCGGGTCTTGCTTGATCGCCGCCAGCAGTTTGGTGGTCCATTGCTCCAGCTCATCCGGGTCGGTGGCTTGCAGGCCCAGGCGGTAGCTGGTGGTGGACACCGTGGCGTCCAGGGTCAGGTCCTGCACCGAGTGCAGGTACAGGCGGATGCCGGCGTCGTCGGCGTTGGCATCCGCGAGGCGGCGGATCACAGCGGTGCTGCTGTCACGTTCGCCGCGTGGCTTGAGATTGATCAGCAGGTTGCCTTGATTGAGGGTGGGGTTGGTCTGGTCGATCCCGACGAACGACGACAGGCTCTGCACCGCCGGGTCCTTGAGGATGCGCGCGGCCAGGCGTTGTTGCTCCACCTGCATCTGCTGGAACGAGATGGTCGGTGAAGCCTGGGAGATACCCTGGATCAGGCCGGTGTCCTGGTCGGGGAAAAAGCCCTTGGGCATGATCACCAACGTGAACAAGGTCAGCGCGGCGGTAAGCACCACCGAGATCAGCGTGAGGGTGCGGTGCGCCAATACCCAGTCCAGGCCGCGGACGTAATGGTGGTTGATACGGTCGAAGAAATCCGGCCGGCGCTCCTCGTGTTTGGACTTGAGCATGCGCGCGCACATCATCGGCGTCAGCGTCAGCGAGATCACCGCCGAAATCACAATGGTCACCGCCACCGTCATGGCGAACTCCCGGAACAACCGCCCGACCACATCGCCCATGAACAACAACGGGATCATCACCGCGATCAGCGCGATGGACAACGAAATGATGGTGAAGCCGATCTGCTCCGCGCCTTTGAGCGCCGCCTGTAACGGGGTGTCGCCGGCCTCCAGGTAACGGGTGATGTTTTCGATCATGACGATGGCGTCATCCACCACGAACCCGATGGCGATGGTCAACGCCATCAGCGTCAGGTTGTTGAGGGAAAAGCCCAGCGCGTAGGCCACTGCCAACGTGCCAATCAACGTCAGCGGGATGGTGACGGCGGGAATGATAGTCGCCGGGATATTGCGCAGGAAAATGAAGATCACGATGACGACCAACAGGATCGCCAGGCCCAGTTCGTACTGCACATCGGTCACTGAGGCGCGGATGGTCTGGGTGCGGTCGGTCAGTACCGCGACCTTCAAGGTACCCGGCAAGCTGGCACGCAATTTGGGCAGTAGTTGTTGCACCCGGTCGACCACCTGGATCACGTTGGCGCCGGGTTGACGCTGGATATTCAGCACGATGGACGGCGTGTCATTGGTCCAGGCGGCCTGGCGTGGGTTCTCCGGGCCCTGGGTGGAACTGGCGATCTGCGACAGGCGAATCGGCGCGCCGTTCTTGTAGGCAATCACCAGGTCGCGGTATTCCTCGGCCGACTGCAACTGGTCGTTGGCACCGATGGAATACGCTTGGAACTTGCCATCGATATTGCCCTTGGCCTGGTTGACGTTGGCGTTGCCCAGCGAGGTGCGCAAATCATCCAGCGACAGCCCCAGACTGTTCAGCGCCGAGGTGTTGGCCTCGACCCGCACTGCCGGGCGCTGGCCACCGCTGATCGTCACCAGGCCGACGCCGGTGATCTGCGAGATCTTCTGCGCCAGGCGCGTGTCGGCCAGGTCTTCGACCTTGGTCAGCGGCAGCACGTCGGAGGTCAGCGACAGGGTCAGCACCGGCGCATCCGCCGGGTTGACCTTGCTATACACCGGCGGGTACGGCAGGTTGGCCGGCAGGAAAGTGCCCGCCGCGTTGATCGCCGCCTGCACCTCCTGCTCGGCCACGTCCAGCGACAACGACAGGTCAAATTGCAACGTGACCACCGAGGCGCCATCAGAACTGGTGGAGTTCATCGACTTAAGGCCCGGCATTTCGCCGAGCTGGCGCTCCAGCGGTGCAGTGATCGAGGAACTGACCACGTCCGGGCTGGCGCCAGGGTATTGGGTGAAGACCTGGATGGTCGGGTAGTCGACTTCGGGCAACGCCGACACCGACAGCAAGTGATAGCCCAACAGGCCCAGCAGCAGCACCGCGACCATCATCAGGGTGGTAGCGACAGGACGTTCGATAAAGGGCCGCGAAATGTTCATGTTCGGCGGCTCCTCACTGGGCGACGACCTTCACGGGCGATCCATCGTCCAGTTTGTCGGCCCCTTCGGTCACCACCTGTTCGCCCGGCTTGACGCCGTTGTCGAGGATCGCCGAAACATCGCCCATCGACGCGCCCGTCTTCACGTTGCGCAGGCTGGCCTTGTTGCCGTTGACCACAAACACGAAGTCGCCCTTGCTGCCGTGCTGGATCGCACGGGTCGGCACCACGGCCACCTGGCTCAAGGTGTCGGCTTTCAAGCGTGCGTTGACGAATTGGTTGGGAAACAACGCATTGCCCGAATCATCGAACTGCGCCTTGACCTTGATTGTGCCGGTGCTGGTGTCCACCTGGTTATCCAGAGCCAGCAGGTTGCCCGTGGCCAGCAGGGACTTTTTATTGCGGTCGTAGGCCAGCACCGTGACGCTGCCACGGGCCAGTGCCTGGTTGATCGCGCCAAGGTCATCCTCGGGCACGGCAAACACCACGGTGGCCGGGTTCATCTGGGTGATGACCACGATGCCGGTGGTACTGGTGGTGGTCACGTAATTGCCCGGGTCGACTTGGCGCAAACCGACCACGCCATCTACCGGCGAGGTGATGGTGCAGTAGCTCAGTTGCACTTCAAGGTTCTGCACATTGCCTTGGTCAGCGGCCACGGTGCCTTGTTGCTGCTGGACCAGGGAGGCCTGGGTATCGAGGGTTTGTTGACTGGTGGAGCCGGCCTTGACCAGATCACGGTAGCGGGCCAAGTCGCGTTGGGCGTTGGCGAGTACAGCCTGGTCATGGGCCAACGTGCCTTTGGCCACTGCCAATTGCGCCTTGAGCGCGCGGTCGTCGATACGGGCGATCACCTGGCCCTTGCTGACGTGCTGGCCTTCCTTGAATTCGACGCTGCTGAGGATGCCATCGACCTGGCTGACCACGGTGACACTGCGGGTTGGCGTCACGGTGCCAAGAGCGTCGATATAGACCGGCACGTCCTGCAACACCACCGGCACCACAGCGACCGGCTCACCGGGAGACGGCGGTTTGGCCTTGGGCGCGCCGCCCAAAAAATGCAGGCCGAGGGCAATCACCAACACCACCAGCACGGCGCCGATGATCCAGGCGAACGTACGTCGTTTGCGTTTCTCCACGGTTTCTCACTCGAAAGCCCAATACTAGGTTGACCTGAACTCTAGCAGCCTGCCCGACGCCTGCCTGTACTACCTTGAATGCGTTCAGCCTCAAGACAGACAATGTCTGTGTAACGCCCGTGGTACACGGGCTGCGGCACGATTCTTGAGCGCTGCGCAGCGCCGGTGCTACCATGCGCAACCGCCAGTCTTGGCAAGGAAATTCCAGGTTTATGAGCAGCATTCGCGAGCGTAATAAAGAAAAAATCCTGCGGGCGGCGAGCGAGGAGTTTGCCGACAAGGGCTTCGCCGCGACCAAAACCAGCGACATCGCCGCCAAGGCCGGGCTGCCCAAGCCCAACGTCTATTACTACTTCAAGTCCAAGGACAACCTCTACCGCGAGGTGCTCGAAAGCATTATCGAGCCGATCCTGGCCGCCTCCACGCCGTTCAACCCGGAGGGCGAGCCCAAGGAAGTGCTGAGCAATTACATCCGCTCGAAAATCCGCATCTCCCGCGACCTGCCGTTCGCCTCCAAGGTCTTTGCCAGCGAAATCATGCACGGCGCCCCGCACCTCAGCGCTGACCAGGTCGAGCAACTCAACGCCCAGGCCAAGCACAACATCAACTGCATCCAAAACTGGGTAGATCGCGGTCTGATCGCGGCCATTGACCCCAACCACCTGATGTTCAGCATCTGGGCGGCGACGCAGACGTATGCGGATTTTGACTGGCAGATTTCGGCAGTGACCGGGAAGGCCAAGCTGGATGAAGCGGATTATGAAGCGGCGGCGCAGACGATTATTCGGTTGGTGTTGAAGGGGTGTGAGCCGGACTGAGAGACCGAGTTGCCTGTGGGATTCGCGAGCAAGCCCGCTCCCACAGGGATTGATGCCAGACACACAATGTATGAACACTGGAGATCCAATGTGGGAGCGGGCTTGCTCGCGAAAGCACCCTCCCAGACACATCCTGCCAAAAGCCTAGCCATCAGCATCAACCACCCAGACCTAGCCTCTCAGAACCCCCACTGAAGAGAGGCCATGGAATGCCTGATCTTGCTACCTCACACCGCCTGCGTATCGGGCGGTTCAGCGAACGCAATCGCATTTATCTGATCACCACCAACACCCACGAACGTGTGCCAATTTTCAGTAACTTTCATCTGGGTCGCTTGGTGGTTTGGCAATTTAGACTCGCTCACTATCAAGGCTTGGCGAACTCCCTGGCATGGGTGGTGATGCCTGACCATTTCCACTGGCTGGTCGAACTGCAAAAGGGCTCATTAGGCGATTTGATGTGTCAGGTGAAATCCAACAGTACCCGAAGTGTGAATGGCGCCACAGGCCGTAAAGGCCGCCTTTGGCAAACCAGCTTTCATGACCGGGCACTGCGAAAAGAGGATGATTTGGTGAAAATGGCTCGGTATGTGGTGGCCAATCCTTTGCGGGCAGGCTTGGTGGAGCGGGTTGGCGACTATCCGCTGTGGGATGCGATTTGGGTTTAGAGCAGAGACCGAGTTGCCTGTGGGATTCGCGAGCAAGCCCGCTCCCACATTTGACCGAGTTTCAACTTTGAAATGCAGTCAAATGTGGGAGCGGGCTTGCTCGCGAAGAGGCCCTATCAGTCAGCGAAAAATCAAGCCGAAACCCCCGCATCCGCCAACAACCCAACCCCCTCTATCGCCGTGATTGCACACTGCTCGTCAATATCCGACGTATCCCCGCTGATCCCGATCGCCCCCAGCACCACTCCATCCAGATTCCGAATCAACACCCCACCCGGTGCCGGCACCACGCTGCCCTGCCCCAGGCTGTTCAACGCCGCGATAAATGCCGGGCGTTGCTGCGCGTCCAGTGCCAGCAAGCGTGAGCCCTTGCCCAGCGCAATCGCACCCCAGGCCTTGCCGATGGCGATCTGCGGGCGCAACAGGCTGGCGCCGTCTTCCCGTTGCAGGGTGACGAGATGGCCGCCGCTGTCGAGCACCGCAATAGTCAGGGGTGCCGCCGAAATGGTGCGTCCTGCGGTGAGGGCCTGGCTGGCCAGTTGGGTGGCAATTTTCAAGGTTAAAGCGCTCATGGTGCCGTCCTTATCTTGTTATGGAAAACCGGTGGAGACCTGAAAGATCAGATGCTCGATCAAACAAATAGAACACAATGACATTTGTTTTTGTATACAATATTTTCGCACAAACCTTCCATACGTCGAAAAAATGCCTTCCGACGAACGCAAAGGCCTGCCAATAAAATGGATTGACCTGCGCTGCTCGCCGTGAATACACTTTGTCCAGACACCACTTGTATACAATTACAAAACGCAAGAGGCACCAAAACCATGAGCAAAATGAGAGCAATCGAAGCCGCAGTCCTGGTGATGCGTCGTGAAGGCGTGGACACCGCCTTCGGTATCCCAGGCGCCGCGATCAACCCGCTGTACTCGGCCTTGCAGAAGGTGGGTGGCATCGATCACGTCCTTGCTCGCCACGTTGAAGGCGCCTCCCACATGGCCGAGGGTTACACCCGCACCAAGGCCGGCAACATCGGCGTGTGCATCGGCACTTCGGGCCCGGCGGGTACCGACATGGTCACCGGCCTGTACAGCGCCTCGGCGGACTCGATTCCGATCCTGTGCATCACTGGCCAAGCCCCGCGTGCACGTATGCACAAGGAAGACTTCCAGGCCGTGGACATCACCAGCATCGTCAAGCCGGTGACCAAGTGGGCTACCACTGTCCTGGAACCCGGCCAAGTGCCGTACGCGTTCCAGAAAGCCTTCTACGAAATGCGCTCCGGCCGCCCAGGCCCGGTGCTGATCGACCTGCCGTTCGACGTGCAAATGGCCGAGATCGAATTCGACATCGACGCCTACCAGCCGCTGCCCCTAGCCAAGCCATTGGCGACCCGCGTGCAAGTCGAGAAAGCCCTTGCCCTTCTCGACCAGGCTGAGCGACCATTGCTGGTCAGCGGCGGTGGCGTGATCAACGCCGACGCCAGCGAGCTGCTGGTGGAGTTCGCTGAATTGACCGGCATTCCAGTGATCCCGACCCTGATGGGCTGGGGCACGATCCCCGACGATCACCCGCAGATGGTCGGCATGGTTGGCCTGCAAACCTCCCATCGCTACGGCAACGCGACGATGCTCAAGTCGGACGTCGTGCTGGGTATCGGTAACCGTTGGGCCAACCGCCACACCGGTTCGGTTGAGGTGTACACCGAAGGTCGCAAGTTCATTCACGTCGACATCGAGCCGACGCAAATCGGCCGCGTATTCACCCCGGACCTGGGCATCGTGTCCGACGCCGGTTCCGCACTGACGATGTTCATCGAGGTCGCCCGCGAGTGGAAAGCCGCCGGCAAGCTCAAGGACCGCAGCGCCTGGTTGAACGACTGCCAGCAGCGCAAGGCCACCCTGCACCGCAAGACTCACTTCGACAACGTGCCGGTCAAACCGCAACGCGTCTACGAAGAGATGAACCAAGTGTTCGGCAAAGACACCTGCTACGTCAGCACCATCGGCCTGTCGCAGATTGCCGGCGCGCAGTTCCTGCACGTGTACAAGCCTCGCCATTGGATCAACTGCGGCCAGGCCGGCCCGCTGGGCTGGACCATTCCGGCAGCCCTCGGCGTGGTCAAGGCCGACCCGAGCCGCAAGGTGGTGGCACTGTCCGGCGACTATGACTTCCAGTTCATGATCGAAGAACTGGCCGTGGGCGCGCAGTTCAAGCTGCCGTACATCCACGTGGTGGTGAACAACTCCTACCTGGGGCTGATCCGCCAGGCGCAGCGTGGTTTCGAGATGGATTACTGCGTGCAGCTGTCCTTCGACAACCTCAACGCACCGGAACTGAACGGCTATGGCGTCGACCACGTCGCCGTTGCCGAAGGCCTCGGTTGCAAGGCCCTGCGTGTGTTTGAACCAGGCCAGATCCAGCCGGCCTTGCGCAAGGCACAAGAGATGATCGAAGAGTTCAAGGTGCCGGTGATCGTCGAGATCATCCTGGAGCGCGTGACCAATATTTCCATGGGCACCGAGATCAACGCCGTCAACGAATTCGAAGATCTGGCACTGGTGGGCAATGACGCGCCGACCGCTATTTCCCTGCTCGATTAAGGAGAACCCTATGCCGCGTTTCGCCGCCAACCTGTCCATGCTGTTCACCGAGCAGGACTTTCTTGCTCGCTTCAAAGCGGCCGCCAAGGCGGGCTTCGAAGGTGTCGAGTACCTGTTCCCCTACGAATTCAGCTCGGCTGAAATCAAGGCACATCTCGACGCCAACGGCCTGACCCAAGTGCTGTTCAACCTGCCAGCCGGTGACTGGGCCCAGGGCGAACGCGGCCTGGCGTGCCACCCGGATCGGGTCGAGGAGTTCCGCGCCGGGGTCAACCTGGCCATCGCCTACGCCCAAGTGCTGGGCAACACCCAGATCAACTGCCTGGCGGGTATTCGTCCTGCCGGTGTGGATGACGAAACCCTGGAAAAAACCTTCGTCGCCAACCTCAAGTACGCCGCCGACAAGCTGCAAGCGGTGGGGATCAAGCTGGTGATGGAGATGATCAACACCCGCGACATCCCGGGTTTCTACCTGAACAACACGGCCCAAGCCCTGTCGATTCGCGAGCAGGTGGGCAGCGCCAATCTGTTCCTGCAGTACGACATCTATCACATGCAAATCATGGAAGGCGACCTGGCCCGCACCATGGCCGCGCACCTGGGTGAGATCAACCATATCCAGCTGGCGGACAACCCAGGACGCAACGAGCCGGGCACCGGTGAGATCAACTATCGCTTCCTGTTCGAACACTTGGACCGCATTGGTTACCAGGGCTGGGTGGGTTGCGAATACAAGCCGCTGACCACCACCGAAGCCGGCCTTGGCTGGCTCAAGACCCACAACGCGATCTAACCGACACAACACAAAACCCACATGTGGGAGCGGGCTTGCTCGCGAAAGCGGAGTCTCAGTCGACGCAGCTGTTGAATGAAAGACCTTCGCGAGCAAGCCCGCTCCCACATTTGGACTTCCTGTGTTTGGCAGACCGCGACAGGCCTGCCCACCGAATAACAAGAGGAATTTCTCATGGCTAAAATCGGATTTATCGGCACCGGCATCATGGGTCAACCCATGGCCGCGAACCTGCAAAAAGCAGGTCACCAACTGTTCCTCTCCGAGCACCACGGCAAGGCGCCTCAAGCGCTGATCGACGCCGGCGCCATCGCCTTGGCCAGCCCGCAGCAAGTGGCTCAGGAAGCCGAGTTCATCATCGTGATGGTGCCCGACACCCCACAGGTCGATGACGTGCTGTTCCGCGCCGACGGCGTGGCCGCTGGCCTGTCGCCAAACAAGGTGGTGATCGACATGAGTTCGATCTCCCCCACCGCCACCAAGGCATTTGCCGCCAAGATCAACGGGACCGGCGCGCAGTACCTGGATGCACCCGTGTCCGGCGGTGAAGTGGGCGCCAAGGCTGGCAGCCTGAGCATCATGATCGGTGGCGAGCCGCAGACCTTCGAACGCGCCCTGCCGCTGTTCCAGGCCATGGGCAAGAACATCACCCTGGTGGGCGGCAATGGCGACGGCCAGACCGCCAAGGTGGCCAACCAGATCATCGTTGCGCTGAACATCCAGGCGGTGGCCGAAGCGCTGCTGTTCGCCTCCAAGAACGGTGCGGATCCGGCCAAGGTGCGTGAAGCACTGATGGGTGGTTTTGCTTCGTCGAAGATTTTGGAAGTGCATGGCGAACGCATGATCAAGGGCACCTTCGATCCGGGCTTCCGTATCAACCTGCACCAGAAGGATTTGAACCTGGCGTTGGCCGGTGCCAAGGAGCTGGGGATCAACCTGCCGAACACCGCTGGCACGCAACAGGTGTTCAGTACGTGCACGGCAATTGGTGGCGGCAATTGGGACCACTCGGCGCTGATCAAGGGCCTGGAACATATGGCCAACTTCTCGATCCGCGACAACAAGTAGTACACCCCGCTCCTACCTTTGAAATGCGGTCAAATGTGGGAGCGGGCTTGCTCGCGAAAGCGGTGGATCAGTCGGCATGGATGTTGGATGTCAGACCGCATTCGCGAGCAAGCCCGCTCCCACATTTGATCGCATTCCAATCCGAAACGTGATGCACCCCAAATAACAAGAATCCCCCGGGAGCCCGCTTATGTCGGTCGATCCGCAACACCTGCTTCGCGAGCTGTTTGCCACAGCCATCGACGCCGCCCACCCCCGGCAAGTCCTTGAACCTTATCTCCCTGCCGACCGCAGTGGCCGTGTGATCGTGATCGGCGCCGGCAAGGCCGCTGCCGCCATGGCGCTGGTGGTGGAAAACTGCTGGCAAGGTGAAGTCACCGGCCTGGTGGTTACCCGCTATGGTCACGGCGCCCCGTGCAAGAAAATCGAAGTGGTCGAAGCCGCGCACCCCGTGCCCGATGCCGCTGGTCTGGCCGTGGCCAAGCGCGTGCTGGAGCTGATCAGCAACCTGAGCGAAGACGACCGAGTGATCTTCCTGTTGTCCGGCGGTGGCTCTGCCCTGCTGGCGTTGCCGGCCGAAGGCATCACCCTGGCCGACAAACAGGCCATCAACAAAGCCTTGCTCAAATCCGGTGCCACCATTGGCGAGATGAACTGCGTGCGCAAGCACCTCTCGGCAATCAAAGGCGGCCGGTTGGCCAAGGCCGCGTGGCCGGCCACGGTGTACACCTACGCGATTTCCGATGTGCCGGGCGACCAGGCCACGGTGATTGCGTCCGGCCCCACCGTCGGTGACCCCAGCACCTCGGCGCAGGCCCTGGCGATCCTCAAGCGCTACAACATCGACGCTCCTGCCTCGGTGCGCAGTTGGTTGCAGAACCCCGCCTCGGAAACCGTCAAGCCCGGCGACCCGGTGCTCGCCCGCAGCCATTTCCAACTGATCGCCCGCCCCCAGCAATCCCTGGAAGCGGTGGCGGTAAAAGTCCGTCAGGCCGGGTTCAGCCCGTTGATCCTCGGAGACCTCGAAGGCGAAGCGCGGGACGTGGCCAAGGTGCACGCCGGCATCGCTCGCCAAATCGTGCAGCACGGCCAGCCATTGGCGGCGCCGTGCGTGATCCTGTCCGGCGGTGAAACCACCGTCACCGTGCGCGGCAATGGTCGTGGCGGACGCAACGCCGAGTTCCTGCTGAGCCTCACCGACAGCCTCAAGGGCCTGTCGGGCGTGTACGCCCTGGCCGGTGACACCGACGGCATCGACGGCTCGGAAGACAACGCCGGCGCAATCATGACGCCGTGCAGCTATTCACGCGCCGAAGCCCTCGGCCTGTCGGCCAGTGATGAGTTGGATAACAACAACGGCTACGGCTATTTCGCCGCCCTCGACGGGTTGATCGTCACCGAGCCGACGCGCACCAACGTCAACGACTTCCGCGCCATTCTGATTCTTGGGAACCCGACACATGACGCCTGACAAGAAGGTCAAGATCCTCGCCACCCTGGGCCCGGCCACCGACGGCATCGATGATATCCGCGAGCTGGTGGAAGCTGGGGTGAACATCTTCCGGCTCAATTTCAGCCATGGCGACCACGCCGACCACGCCCAGCGCTATCAGTGGATTCGTCAGGTGGAACGCCAGCTCAATTACCCGCTGGGCATCCTCATGGACCTGCAAGGGCCGAAGCTGCGCGTCGGGCGCTTTGCCGAGGGCAAGGTGCAGTTGGTGCGCGGCCAGGCCTTGCGCCTGGACCTGGACGAAACACCGGGTGATCAACGCCGGGTCAACCTGCCTCACCCGGAAATTATCGCGGCGCTAGAACCCGGCATGGACCTGCTGCTGGACGACGGCAAGCTGCGCCTGCGCGTCATCACCAAGCACGCTAATGCGATCGATACCACCGTATTGAATGGCGGCGAACTGTCGGACCGCAAAGGTGTGAACGTCCCGCAAGCCCTGTTGGAACTCAGCCCATTGACCGCCAAGGATCGGCGCGACTTGAGCTTTGGCCTGGAGCTGGGCGTGGACTGGGTGGCGTTGTCCTTTGTGCAGCGCCCGGAGGACATCCGCGAAGCCCGCGAGCTGATCGGCGACCGAGCGTTTTTGATGGCCAAGATCGAGAAACCCTCGGCCGTGCAGCGCCTGCAGGAAATCGCCGAACTGAGCGACGCGATCATGGTGGCCAGAGGGGATCTGGGCGTGGAAGTGCCGGCCGAGAGCGTGCCGCAGATCCAGAAAGACATCATCAGCACCTGTCGCCAGTTGGGTAAGCCCGTGGTGGTAGCGACGCAGATGCTTGAGTCGATGCGCTTCTCTCCGGCGCCCACCCGCGCCGAAGTCACTGATGTTGCCAATGCGGTGGCCGAAGGTGCGGACGCGGTGATGTTGTCGGCCGAAACCGCTTCGGGCGAGTACCCGCTGGAAGCCGTGCAGATGATGAGCAAGATCATCCGCCAGGTGGAAAACGGCCCGGACTACCAGACGCAATTGGATGTCAGCCGGCCAAAAGCCGATGCCACCGTATCGGACGCCATCAGCTGTGCGATCCGCCGTATCAGCAGCATCCTGCCAGTGGCGGTGCTGGTGAACTACAGCGAGTCCGGCAGCTCCAGCCTGCGCGCGGCACGTGAACGGCCAGTGGCGCCGATTCTCAACCTCACGCCAAACCTGTCTACCGCCAGGCGCTTGAGCGTGGCGTGGGGCGTGCATTCGGTGGTGAACGATCGACTGCGCCAGGTGGATGAAGTGTGCTCGACGGCGTTGGAAATTGCCCAGGCCCAAGGCATGGCGCAGCGCGGGGATACGTTGGTGATTACCGCGGGGGTGCCGTTTGGGCAGCCGGGGTCGACCAATTCGCTGCGTATCGAGACGTTGATTTAGCGTCTGTAAAGGCCTCTTCGCGAGCAAGCCCGCTCCCACATTTGACCGAGTTTCAACTTTGGAAAGCGATCAAATGTGGGAGCGGGCTTGCTCGCGAAGGGGGCAACTCGGTCTAACTGACTTACCCAAATGCACAACCCAAACTGCCCCGACTGGGCCGAAGCCCTGCTCAACGGCTTCAGCCAGATTTTCCTGCAGCGCCAGCCGCTGTGCGGCCTGCTGTGCCTGCTGGCCATCCTGGTGGGCGCCCCGGCCTTGTTCGGCGGCGCACTGCTGGGTGGCGTTGCGGGTTTGCTCACGGCCCAGCGCCGGGGCTATCCCAAGGCCGAGCGCCAGGCCGGGCTCTATAGCTACAACGGTGTGTTGCTGGGCCTGTTGATCAGTCAGCATTTCGATTGGTCGGCGCTGTTGCCACCGCTGATCCTGGCGTGCGGTGGCCTGGCGGCGATGCTGACGCGGCAATGGTTGAAACACGCCAGCCGTCCCGGTGACTTGCCGGCCTACACCGCACCGTTTGTCGGCCTAGGTTGGCTGCTGCTGGGCAGCGTGCCGCCGAGCACGTTTGCCTTGACCGAACCGGACATGTTGTCGCTCATCAGCGCGCCTTTTACCGGGCTTGCCCAGATCATGCTGCTGGATCAACCCATGGTCGGTGTGTTGATCGCCGTTGGCCTGTGGCTGGCCAGCCCGCGCGCTGCCGTATGGGCACTTATCGGGGCCTGCGCGGGGGTATTGATCGCGCTGCTGCTCGGCGAACCCACCGGCGCCCTGCTCGGCCTGCACAGCTATAACCCGGCCTTGGCCGCGCTGGCCCTGAGCCAGACACGTCGCCAACCCTGGATGCCACTGCTCGGCATCGGCCTGGCAATCATCCTTACGCCGGGCTTCGCTGCCCTGCACCTGCCCGCGCTGACCGCGCCGTTTATCCTCGCCTGCTGGCTGGTGCATGCCACCCGCCGGATGCTGCGCAAACCCCGCATGGACAGCCCCTTCGAATCCCCCTAGGCTTGCTCGATCTTCGATTCAGGCGATTTCCATGGACAGCAACAACTGGCGTCAACGGCTGTATGTAATGGTGTTCCAGAGCGACACCGTGGCCGGCCGACGCTTCGACTCCACCCTGCTGCTGATCATCCTCGCCAGCCTTGTGATCGTGATCCTCGACAGCATCCAGGAGGTGCACGACAACTACGCCGATGTGCTGGCCTACATCGAGTGGGGCTTCACCATCATCTTCGCCATCGAATATGGGTTGCGGCTGTATTGCTCCCCCAAGCCGTTGCGCTATGCGTTCAGCTTTTATGGGCTGGTGGATCTGCTGGCCATCGTGCCCGGCATCCTCGCGCTGTATTACAGCGACGCGCAGTACCTGCTGATCATTCGGATCATCCGGATGCTGCGGATTTTCCGTGTGCTCAAGCTGGGCCCCTACCTCAAGCAAGCCAACTACCTGATGGCGGCACTGCGGGGCAGCAAGCAGAAGATCGTGGTGTTCCTGGTAAGCGTGTGCACGCTGGTGACGGTATTCGGCACCCTGATGTACGTGATCGAAGGCCCGGAACACGGGTTTACCAGCATTCCCAAGGGTATTTATTGGGCTATCGTGACCCTGACCACCGTTGGCTTTGGCGACATCGTGCCCAAGACCCCGCTGGGCCAGGTGATTTCGTCGCTGGTGATGATCACCGGTTATTCGATCATCGCGGTGCCCACCGGAATTTTCACCGCAGAACTGGCTAATGCCATGCGCGGAGAACAGCTGCAACACGACTGCCCGGTGTGCAAGAAAAACAGCCACGAGCCCAACGCCGCTTTCTGTGCACGCTGTGGGAATAATCTTTTCAAGAAAATCGAATAAGCAAAGAGCGTTTTAATCTTTAAACGTCTATGCGCTGCCCGTTATAGTCGATGGCAAATTGCCCCCACTCAATCAATAACCTTCTCGAACAACAAGGAATGAGCAGTGAAAAAACTCGTTAGCGCCTCTCTCCTGGCCGCCGGCCTTGCCTTGGCGGGCGCCGTCCAGGCCGCCCCCGTCACACTGCTCAACGTCTCCTACGACGTGATGCGCGACTTCTACAAGGACTACAACGCCGCCTTCCAGAAACACTGGGAAGCCGAACACCCTAACGACAAGCTGACCCTGCAGATGTCCTTTGGCGGTTCCAGCAAACAAGCGCGCTCGGTGATCGACGGCCTGCCGGCTGACGTGATCACCATGAACATGGCCACCGACATCAACGCCCTGGCAGACAACGGCAAACTGGTGCCGGACAACTGGGTCACCCGCCTGCCGAACAACAGCGCGCCGTTCACTTCCGCCACGGTATTTATCGTGCGCAAAGGCAACCCAAAGGCCCTGAAAGACTGGCCGGACTTGCTCAAGGATGGCGTGCAAGTGATCGTACCCAACCCGAAAACCTCGGGTAATGGCCGCTACACCTACCTGTCGGCCTGGGGCTACGTGCTGAAAAACGGCGGCGACGAGAACAAGGCCAAGGCCTTTGTCGGCAAGCTGTTCAAGCAAGCCCCCGTACTGGACACCGGTGGCCGTGCGGCGACCACTACCTTCATGACCAACCAGATCGGCGACGTGCTGGTGACCTTCGAGAACGAAGCGGAAATGATCGCCCGTGAATTCGGCCGTGATCAGTTCGAAGTGATCTACCCAAGCGTGTCCGCCGAAGCCGAGCCGCCAGTGTCGGTGGTCGACAAAGTGGTCGAGAAGAAAGGCACCCGCGTGGCAGCCGAAGACTACCTGAAATACCTGTGGTCGCCGGAAGGCCAGGAAATCGCCGCCAACAACTACCTGCGCCCACGTGATCCAAAAGTGCTGGCCAAGTACACCGATCGTTTCCCGAAAGTCGAGTTCCTGTCCGTCGAGAAGACCTTTGGTGACTGGCGTACCGTGCAGAAAACCCACTTCAATGATGGTGGTGTTTTCGACCAGATCTACAGCGGGCAGTAAGCGTTGTTTTAGAAGCCCCTGAATTCAGGGGCTTTTTTTACACCCGAACACACCAGACATTTTCATTGCCCTTGCCTTTATCGGGGAAAGGTACGTCAATTTCCAATCCCCTCTTTTTCAGTCGAAGGCGCCCAGCCTGCTCGACCGGGAAGTCCCTTGCAGCAAAAGGCACCACCACAAAACCTCCCTCCTCTCCACAGGACTCGCTGACCGTCAGGGCAACGGTCGCTCCGTCGAACGTAATTTGGCCGTCCGACGGCGAAAACCGTGCCTGTAAATCCACGAATAGCTCTTCGGGCACCTGTTCCACCTGGTAACTACCGCTCAAGCTGATAGACCCCGCAACAGAGGCCATGGGCACCAACAAGCGCACCGTATCGGAACGCGTCAATTGGGCGACGACAGGGTCGATGACTGCTTTCAGGCGCTGATTGCGCGCACTCACTTCTTGGGCAATCCGCTGACTCAGCGCAGCGTCTGGAACATCGACTATTTGCGCAACGGACGCCAACAAGCGCTGGGTCGGCGGCTGGCCCTCGATGACCGCCTGCCAGCCCGCAGCATCCATACGGTCAAGAAGATAGATAGCCAAGGCCCCCAGTGCATAGCTTTCACCGTCCACCGACAACACGGCGGCGCTCGGGAAACGCTCCATCACACTCCGCGCCCAGGCTTCAGGCGTATCCGCGACGCCACTCGCAAAGCGCCGGGCAAGCCCTTCTATGTATTCTGCGGTGCCTTCAATAATGTCGTAATAATGGATTTCCTGCGCTTCCAGGGCGAACTCAGTCTGCCAGCGGTCATACCAGTAGCGGGCCTTTCCCAAGGCCTCGGCATCGCCTTGCAGCGAAGCATATAAGGCGCTGATCAGATGCTGCCGGTACTGCCGAGGTATAGGGTTTGCGGGATAGCGCACGGAACGCGATCCCGTCCCCAGCCGCCAATCCGCTTGCCCAAAAAGATGAAAGGCTTCATGGGTTGCCAATCCAAACAAATCGGGCACAGCGTTGGGATTGTTGAGCATGTGTTGTGCCTCTTCTTCCGACACGCTCTGGCCCAGCCCTATATACACGGTAGGGCGCCCTTCCCATACCAGCTGTTTGAAGGTCTTGTAGTCCGATGCCAAGCCGAGCGCGTGTACTGGCTCCACTGCAATCGACCGATAGCCGTTTGCATTGATCAACCAGGCCGCGACCCCGTCGTAAATCAAAATCTGCGCCTCGGCATAGAACCCGGTCTGCTTTTTCAAGCGTTCCATTTTCGCTAGCCTTGGCCACGCAGCTGCGCTGGCGGAAGCCATCCGCTCGACGTAGGCAGCGTTACTGATCGTCGCACGTCTGTTTGTAGCGGCGTCCGCGATTGCGGGCAACAGCGCCCACAGCACCAACATCTTGATCATCCGCATGGTCAGATTCCTGCCCTGATTCAGTCTGCAAACGTGCAGGCGTTGAATCTAGAGCGAACAGGCCATGCGGTCTTGCCAGATGGGTCCTATAGCATTGTCGGAACTGGCCTATACAGAAACCATCACATCGGCGGTGTAACACCGTCTTTACCGGCTGAAATCGCCTGCGCCGTGATCGTCCCATCCGCCCCCTTCGCCGCAAACATCACCACCTTCACCCCCACCTTGAGCAAGCTGCGATCCCCCGGTTCCAGGTTCACGATCGGCACGTCGTCCGGCACCACGATCTTTTGCTCGCCGCCCTTGTACTTCACCGTCAACGTGCGTCCGTTACTCACCACCAAGTCGCCAACGGTGCCGTTAGTCATGCTGCTGCCTTCTTTCAAGTCGAACGCGCGATGCCCGTCGCCGGTGCCGGCCATGGCCGGTGGGAACACGTGCACTTCCAGCGCGGTCAGGGTGCCATCGGCATTGGGCATGGCGGCGGAGCCGATGTAACTGCCCGGCTTGATCTCGTCGATCTTGGCCAGGGTGACGGCGCGAACCTGGGTATCTTTGGTCAAGTGCACGGTGACATCTTCCCCGCTGTTGACCTTGACGTGCATCGCATCGCCATCAATCGCCGTAATGGCACCCCGCACACCCACGCGCGGCGCATCGGCAGCGTGGGCCAAGCCAACCGCCATGGCGGCGGCGAGGGTTGAGGCCAGGAGCATCTTGTTCAGCGTGATCTTCATGACAGTGGATTTCCTGTTTCGGCAGTTGTGTCTGAATGTATCATTGCCGTTCGACCCAAAAGTTAACGATTCAGTCATTAATTTGCGGCATGAGTGTTATCACTGCCAGCGGCCTACTGCGCACGGGGCGATGTCTTTACTCTCGCACGCCATCCTCCTTCGCTTTTATGAGAACACCATGAACGCTACCCCACACGCTTCAAGCACCATGACCCGCGGGATGGTGATGCTGTTTGCGTTCTGCTGCGGCGCCATCGTTGCCAACATCTACTATGCGCAACCGATCATCGAGCTGATCGCCCCGGACATCGGCCTCACACCGGCCATGGCCAGCCTGATCGTGTCCCTGACGCAAATAGGCTACGCCCTGGGCCTGTTCTTCCTGGTGCCACTGGGCGACCTGCTGGAAAACCGCAAGCTGATGATCACCACCACGGTCGTGGCTATCGCCAGTTTGTTGGGGGCGGCGTTTACCGAGCAACCGAACCTGTTCCTGCTGGTGTCGTTGCTGATCGGTTTCAGTTCGGTGTCGGTGCAAATCCTCATCCCATTGGCCGCGCACCTGGCGCCAGCCGAATCCCGTGGGCGTGTGGTTGGCAGCATCATGGGTGGCCTGTTGCTGGGCATCCTGCTGGCACGGCCTGTGTCCAGCGTGGTGGCCGATCACTTCGGCTGGCGTGCGATGTTCATGGCCGCCGCTGCGTTGATGGCGTTTATCAGCGTGGTGTTGCTGGTGACCATCCCCAAGCGCCAGCCCGATCACAGCGCCAGCTATGGCCAACTGCTGCGCTCGCTGGGCACGTTGCTGCGCAACCAACCGGTACTGCGTCAACGGGCGTTCTACCAAGGCTGCATGTTTGCCACATTCAGCCTGTTCTGGACCGCCGCCCCGCTGGAACTGGCGCGTAACCACGGCCTTAGCCAAAGCGAGATCGCGCTGTTTGCCCTGGTCGGCGCGTTGGGCGCTATCGCCGCGCCTATCGCCGGTCGCCTGGCCGATGCGGGCCATACACACCTCGCCTCGCTGCTGGCCATGCTGTTTGCTGCGTTGAGCTTCCTGCCGGCCTTCGTACACCCGCTGTACAGCGTGATCGGCCTGGCTGTCACCGGCGTGGTCCTGGACTTCTGCGTGCAGATGAACATGGTGCTCGGCCAACGCGCCATCTACGCCCTCGACGCCAACAGCCGCAGCCGCTTGAACGCGCTGTACATGACCAGCATCTTCATCGGCGGTGCCTTCGGCTCGGCGATTGCCAGCAGCGTCTTTGAACACGGCGGCTGGCTGGGTGTGATGCTGGTGGGCAGTGCATTCCCGCTGGTGGCGTTGTTGCGTTTCTTGAGCGCTTCGCGTGAAGCTGCCCCGGTAGCGGCATAAAGCATTACCTGTGGGAGTTGGCTCCCACAGAGTTCACCTCACGAACGCACCAACTTCTCCAACGCCGCGTCCGCCAGGAATGACGAGCGGCTTTTGACCTTGTGCTCCCGCACATACCGGTCGATTCGCTGGATGACATAACCGGGCAAGGTCACATTGACCTTCTCGGTCTTGCCCAGATAGGGCGAGATGTCCAGCTCCAGCATCCCCCAGCCCATCCCCGCGTAGTCTGCGTGGGCGTGATGATTGGCCACCGAGGTTGGCATCGGAATCGGCCCGCCCTCTGCTGCAATCTCTTGCAGCATGATGTGCGCAACTTCCACTGCGGCGTTGTACGCCTCTTCAAAACTGTCCCCGGCGGTGACTGCGCCTGGAATATCGGGGATCTGGATGCCGGTGGCGGTGAAGTCATCGCCCCATTCGATACAGATTGGGTATTGCATGAATGCTCTCCTTAAAAATCAAACAAGCCAGCACGCTTCCGAATGCTTCTGACGGTGCCCAGGGGCAGGTCTTTTTTGGGATGGGGCACCGGAATCGTGTAGGGGTTATAGCGATGGGTAAAAATATGATGACTGCCCGTAACCCGATCCAGCACCCAACCTGCCTCTTGCAGTTCCTTGATCAATAACCTGCTTTGCACCGCCGCCTCCTTGGCCTGGCCTGAATAAAAGTAACCCTAGAGTTATCTTTACTCAAGCACAAAATACGCGAGCCTGACTGACGGCTGTTTTACCGGATATTGAAAACCCATCGACTCACTGCTGGAAACGCATGACACATCGAGGTCGTCGCCTTAGGCTTGAGCACTGCCAAACCAGACAGGAACACCCGATGGACCGCCTCACCGCCATGGAAACCTTTGTCCACGTGGTCGAAACCGGCTCGTTTTCCGCTGCCGCCAAACGCCTGGGCATTGGCCAACCGGCGGTCTCCAAGAGCATTGCGCAATTGGAAGCCCGCCTGGCGGTGCGGTTGGTGCTGCGTTCCACTCGCGGCCTCACCCCGACCGAAGCAGGCCTGGCCTATTTCGAACGTGCCAAGCGTGCAATCGATGAGGCCAACCACGCCGATGATGTTGCCCGTAGCGTGGGTGCCGGGCTGTCGGGCAACTTGCGCGTGAGCGCCGGGGTCACGCTCTCGCGCATGCACATCATCCCCCACCTGGGTCCGTTCCTTGAACAACACCCTGGCTTGAACATCGACGTGATGCTCGATGACCGCAGGCTCAATCTTGTGGAAGAAGGCATCGACGTCGCGCTGCGCATCGGCAACCTGAGCGACTCAAGCCTCACGGCACGGCGTATCGCGCAAAGCCCCTGCCGAATTTTCGGCACGCCAACGTATTTCGAACGTTTCGGCGAGCCGCAGAGCCCGGCTGACATTCTCAACCACCAGGCGGTGATCTACAGCCTGGGGGAGACGATGCGCTGGCCGTTCACGCAAGGCACTCACGAACAGCCCATCGCTGCGCACGGCCGCCTGCGCGTGACCTCTTCCGAGGGCATACGCGCTGGCGTGCTCGCCCATCATGGCCTGGCCATGACCGCCGAATGGATGTTCACCCCGGAAATCGCCAGTGGCGAGGTCAAGGCCGTGTTGACGGACTGGGAACTGCCGCCACGGGACCTATGGGCCGTGTTACCGACGGGACGGATGGCGAGTGCCAAGGCCCGGGCGTTTGTGGAATATGTGGAGCAATTGCTGACCGAGACGCCCTCGGCCAAACCATGACGTTCGCGTGTGGAAGTGGGCGCACCGTCCATATCAGAGCTCCCGACCATCCCACCCCACGGTGACACGGGGCGGCAACGCGCGGCGATGCTCCAGCAGCCACGCATCCAACGTATGTCCCACATGCGTCAGTACGCCCTGCTGCGCCCCCGTGTCCTCGATGCTCTGCAACGCCAACGTCAGGTCATTGTGATTGCGCGGTGCCTGGGGCTGTGGCGGCATTGAACAATCCAGCACCAGCAGGTCCAGCGGTTCGCGGCGCAGCCATGCCAATGTCGCCGGGGGAAGGCCAACGGTGTCGGTGAGGTAGGCGATGCGCCGCCCCTGCCCTTCCAACAGGTAGCCCAACGTCAGCTTGGAATGCTGCAACGGCAACGCAGTGACGCTCAACGCGCCAAACTGCCGCGTCTCGAACTCGCTGAATGGCTGGCTGAAATCGAGGATGCCGGGGTGCTTGTAGAGGTCGGACAGCCCCTCTGGGTCCGCCGGACCATGCACTGGAATCACTAGCCCCTGCCCCCAGCGCAGGTGCAATAAACCCTGGGCATGATCGGCATGATAGTGAGTCTGGAAAATCCCGTTGAAGCTACGCGGTGGGAAACGTTCGGTGAGGTCGGGCAAGCCGCTGTCGATCAACCAGCGTTGATCACCGCATTCGATCAACGCGCTGCACGGTCGGCGCCGCAGGCGTTCATCGCTGCGGGCCAGGACGCAGGCCGTGCATTCGCAGCCGTACACCGGGACTTGCCGCGCGTCGCCGGTGCCCAGCAACGTCAGGCGCATGCCGAGTGCCCATGGTCCAGGCAGCACAGCAGGCGCTCGACTGTGTGTGCCAACGGCCCGGAGTTGTCCAACACGAACAAGCCCGTGCCATGACCGGTGATCAACTCGGCCGTGAAGCGCGCATTGCGCGCCAGGCGCTCCTCGATATCCGCCAACGACTCACGCCCCCGCGCGATCAAGCGCTGGCGCAGTACCGCCTGGTCAACCGTCAGCAGCAACACCAGCGATGTCGGATAGCGCTCGCGGGTTCGCGCCAGGTGCGCACGCGAGCCGTTAACCACTACGTCATCTCCCGCCGCCAACCAATCGTCGATCTCGCGAGGAATGCCATAGCACAACCCATTCGCCCGCCAGCTGAGGGCAAACTGACCCTCGGCCTCCATCGCCGCAAACTGCTCCGGGCTTACACCTTGCGCCGCTTCACCCACAGCCTCCGCCGAACGGGTGATGACGCGGCGCACAATGCGACAACCGCGCTCGGCTAAACGCGGGCGTGCGGCATCCAGCAGGCTGTCCTTGCCCGAGCCGGACGGCCCGATGAGATAGATCAACCTGCCTGCCATCAAAACACCCTCTTCGCTTGTCGCCACACTTGTTGCACTACAGGAAGCCCTTCGCGGCTGCGGGCTTGCACCAGGTCGGCGCGCAGGCCGATGGCGATCTCACCGCGATCATTGAGTCCCGCCGCTTGCGCAGGCGCCAGACTGATCATCTTGACCGCGCGCGACAGGTCGCCGCCGTCCTGTTGGTCGGCCAGCACGAAAGCCGCCTGCAACAGGCTGGCCGGGTAGTAGTCACTGGAAAGTATATCCAGCAATCCCTCGGCAGCCAGGCCGGCGGCGGCCACATTACCCGAGTGCGACCCCCCGCGCACCACGTTCGGCGCGCCCATCAGAACTTTCATGTTCAGCGCGTGGCAACCCTTCGCCGCCTCAAGCGTGGTGGGAAATTCGGCGATGGTCATGCCGTAGCGTGCCGACTCTTCCACGTGCGCCAAGGTCGCGTCGTCATGGCTGGCGACCGACAGCCCGCGCCCCAGGCAATGCTCGACGATGGCCGCACGATACCGGTCGCTGTAGGCCTCGGAGTTGGCCTTTTGCAGCACGATGAACGCGTCCATGGTTTCGTCGTTCAGGTGGTACTTGCCCATGTAGTACTCACGGTACTTGGCTTCGAGCACGAACTGGCGCTGACCCGGCGAATGGTCCATCACCGACACCAGGCGCACCAGCGGGTTTTCCACCAGGTCGCGGAACACGCTGAGGGTGTCTGGATGGCACAACTCACAGCGCAGGTGCAGGTGGTGCTCGGCACGGGTGAGCCCAGCGCTTTCTGCCGAGGCGATAGCATCGAGCATCGCCGGCAGTTTTTTCATGCGGTTGCCCTTGGGGTTCACGTCGCCGATGGACACCGCGTCGAACACCGTGGTGATGCCCGCCGCGATGATCTGCGCGTCGTGGCTGAGCACCGCCGAGGTCGAGGGCCAGTCCACGCCGGGGCGTGGAGTCATGTGTTTTTCCAGGTTGTCGGTGTGCAATTCCACCAGGCCCGGCAGCAGATAATCACCGCCCAGGTCCTGAGCCTGGGGCAACTGGCTGCGGCCTTCGGCGATGCCGACGATCTTGCCGTCGCGCAGCACCACGGTGCCGAGGAACATGCGATCAGCGGTCACCAGTTGGGCATTGCTGAGGATCTGTTCAGCGGGCATGGGCATATTCCTCTTGGGCAACGGGCGTCGGGGTCATGTCGAAATGGCGGTCGGCGACCGCCTCGCGGGCGGCGCGGTCGTGGAAGATGCCGATCAGCGCAGCGCCAGCCGCCTTGGCTTCATTCATCAGCTCCAGCACCACCTGGCGGTTGTTGTCGTCCAGGGACGCGGTGGGTTCGTCCAGCAACATCACTGGCCAGGCCACCATGAACCCCCGGGCGATATTCACGCGCTGCTGCTCACCACCGGAAAAGGTGCCGGGCGCCAGTTGCCACAAGCGTTGGGGGATATTCAGGCGCGCCAGCAACTGTTCGGCACGCGCCTGGGCTTCGGCCTTCGACCAGCCACGGGCCAAGGCCGGCTCCATCACCACGTCCAGGCAGGCCACGCGGGGGATCACCCGCAGGAATTGGCTGACGTAACCGAGGGTCTGCTGGCGCACCTGCAAAATATCCCGTGGCTCGGCGCCCACCAGTTCCAGCCACTCACCGGCATGCCGCACCCGGATACTGCCACCGGCCGGTAGATAGTTACCGTACAGCGTGCGCAGCAAGGTGCTCTTACCCGCGCCGGACTGGCCGTGCAGCACCAGGCATTCACCGCCCTTCACACTGAATTCGACGCCGCGCAACACGTTGAGCACCACGCCGTTTTGCTGGTGCAGGGTGAAGGTTTTCGAGAGGTCACGGACCTCGATCAAGACGTCTGTCATGGCTGCAATACCGAAGACACCAGCAGTTGAGAGTAAGAGTGCTGTGGATCGTCGAGGATCTGATCCGTAAGCCCGGTTTCCACCACCCGCGAGCGACGCATCACCATCAGGCGATCTGCCAACAGGCGCGCCACGGCGAGGTCGTGGGTGACGATCACCACCGCCAGGTCAAGCTCACGCACCAAGCCACGCAGCAGGTCCAGCAGACGCGCTTGCACCGACACATCCAGGCCGCCGGTGGGTTCGTCCATGAACACCAGGCGTGGGCTGGAGACCAGGTTGCGGGCGATTTGCAGGCGCTGCTGCATGCCGCCAGAGAACGTGCGCGGCAAGTCATCGATGCGTTGCGGGTCGATTTCCACCTGGGCCAGCCACTCCAGGCCGGCACCGCGCAGTTGCGCGTAATTGCGCACGCCTTGTGCCATCAACCGCTCGCCGATGTTGGCCCCGGCCGACACGCCCATGCGCAAACCGTCCCGTGGGTTCTGCTCGACAAACCCCCATTCGGTGCGCAGCAAGGTGCGGCGTTCGGCTTCACTGGCGCTGTACAGGTCCAGCCATTCGCCGTCCTGGCTGCGGTAGCCGATGCTGCCCGCCTGGGGTGGCAAACGCCCGCTCAGCAACGAAAGCAAGGTGGACTTGCCCGAGCCGGACTCGCCGACAATCCCCAGCACTTCACCGGGGTACAGATCAAAGTTCACGCCCTGGCAGCCCGTCTCCGGGCCGTACAACAGCGACAGGTCACGCACTTGAAGCAAAGGCTGGCTCACTGGTTGTTCTCCTTGACCCGCTGGGCGCAATACCACGTGTCGGAACACACAAAACTCTGGGTCCCGGCATCGTCCAGAATCAGCTCATCGAGGAACGATTCATGGCTGCCGCAGATGGCGCAGTTGTGTGCCCACTGCTGCACTTCGAAGGGGTGGTCCTCAAAGTCGAGGCTGGTGACCTGGGTATACGGCGGCACTGCGTACAGGCGCTTTTCGCGACCGGCGCCGAACAGCATCAGCGCCGGGCTCATGTCGAGTTTGGGGTTGTCGAATTTGGGGATCGGCGACGGGTCCATCACGTAGCGCTCGTCCACCATCACCGGATAGGCGTAGCTGGTGGCGATGTGGCCGAAGGTGGCGATGTCTTCGTAGAGTTTCACGTGCATCACCCCGTAATCGTTGAGGGCGTGCATGGTGCGGGTCTCGGTTTCCGAGGGTTCGATAAAGCGCAGCGGCTCGGGAATCGGCACCTGGTAAACCATGATCTGGTCGGCCTGCAGCGGCGTTTCCGGGATGCGGTGACGGGTCTGAATGACTGTGGCCTCCGGCGTTGCCTCGGTGGTGGCAATGCCCGCGGTGCGCGCGAAAAAGCGGCGGATCGACACCGCGTTGGTGGTGTCATCGGCGCCCTGGTCAATGACTTTAAGCACGTCATCCGCGCCGAGGATCGCGGCAGTCAATTGCATGCCGCCGGTGCCCCAGCCGTAGGGCAAGGGCATCTCGCGGCCACCAAACGGCACCTGGTAACCGGGGATTGCCACCGCCTTGAGCAGGGCACGGCGGATCATGCGTTTGGTCTGTTCGTCGAGGTAGGCGAAGTTGTAGGCGGCGTCATTCATGGCTCGGGCCCTCGGCCGGTTGGCGCAGTTTGCGGATCAGCTCCAGCTCGGACTGGAAGTCCACGTAGTGCGGTAACTTGAGGTGCGAGACAAAGCCCGCCGCCTCGACGTTGTCGCAGTGGGCCAGCACGAATTCCTCGCGCTGGGCCGGTGAGACGATGTCTTCGTTGTATTCCCCGGCGCGCAGCGAGCGGTCTACCAACGCCATGCCCATGGCCTTGCGCTCGGCATGCCCGAACGCCAAGCCGTAGCCCCGAGTGAACTGCGCAAGCTCGGTGGCCGAGCCGACGAACTGGTTGACCATCTCGCACTCGGTCACCTCGATACTGCCCAGGCAGATGGGGAAGCCCAGCTCTTCGGGATCGATCCACACCTCTACGTCGCCAATGCGGATCTCACCGGCAAACGGGTGGTTGCGCCCGTAGCCACGTTGGGTCGAATAGCCCAGCGCCAACAGGAAGCCTTCATCGCCACGGGCCAGGGCTTGCAGGCGCTCGGCACGGCTGGCGGGGTATTCCAGCGGGTCGCGGGTGATGTCGGCGACGTTGGCGTTGTCGCAGGTTTCGGTCTTGATCAGGCCTTCTTTGGCGAGCAAACCGAGCACCCGCGGGCAGGCGTCGATGTGCGCATCCGGCGTGGTCTGCGGACCGGGGTAGTCACCGTCGGCGAGCAACGCGAAATCCAGCAAGCGGTGGGTGTAGTCGAACGTCGGGCCGAGCAATTGGCCGCCGGGCACGTCCTTGAAGGTGGCCGACAAGCGCCGGCTCAGCAGCATTTGCGAAGTATCAATCGGCAGGCTCGGGCTGAAGCGCGGCAGCGTGGTGCGGTAGGCGCGCAACAGGAAGATCGCTTCCACCAAATCCCCCGCCGCTTGCTTGATTGCCAGCG
This sequence comes from Pseudomonas cremoris, assembly GCF_014230465.1. The sequence goes on along the minus strand of NZ_JAAXCY010000014.1, from coordinate 107,658 downwards.
CGGCGAGTTCCTCGTCGAACAGCGAGCCTTCGGTCATCACCCGCGCCACGGCCAACGGCAGCTGCTGGCGGATTTGCGTCACGCTCAGTTCAGGAACGGCGGTATCACCCCGGCGTTTTTTCGCCAGCAGGCGGTGGGCATTGTCGATGGCTTGCTCGCCACCTTTGACGGCTACGTACATCAGGTGCGCTCCTCTGCGACACGGCTGCTACGGGGCAAGCCGATCAGGTGATGGCCGGCGCTGAACAACACATCCAGGCCACGGGGGAAGGCTTCACGGCGCTGGCGCTCTTGCCAGAAGGCTTGTGGCACCGGCAGGTTCACCCGGCGCTGGGCCTTGATGCCGGGGCCGGACCAGGAAAGGTTGCGGCCGGCTTCCAGGTCGGTGAGCTGGACGAGCAAGGTGCAGGACTGGTCGGGGTAACGGTCATTGCCATGGTCGAAGCCGCTGAGGTCGAGCAGGTCCGCCTCCCCCAGCAACGCGAATACCGCGTCCTCACGCGTGAGGGTCAGTGGGCAGCCGCAATGGAAGGCCAGGTTGGCGCGAATCAGCGGTGTGTCGAAACTCGGTGCCAGCCACAGCGGCGTGTCCACATCCAGCAACGCGAGGCACAGGGCATAGGTGGCAGGCGCCAGTCCGTCGAGGCGCGGCGCAGACGGCAGGTGCTGGATCAATCCGGGTTCGGCCAAGGCCTTGAGGGCCGCGCGAAAACCTCGCTGGGCGTCCAGTACTGGGTCGACGAAAGCCGGTTGCAGCAGGTGTGCGTTCATCAGTTTTCTCCTCGCACAAGCGTGAAAAACTCGACTTTGGTGGCGGCGGTTTCGGCTTCTTTTTGCGCGCGACGTGTGGCCTGGGTATTGGCCAGCGTGGTGATCAATTCGCTGAGCCAGAGACTCGGCTGGCTGCCCTGCAGATGCGCATCGGCCAACGCGGCCAGTTCGGCGTGGACCTTGTCGCGCCCGGCCAGGTAGCTGTAGCCGGTGCGACCGTCGGCCAGGCGCACTACGCAGCGGGTCACGCTCATTTCGCCGACGTTGAACGCCGCACCCTCGCCGCCCATGCGGCCGCGCACCAGGGTCATGCCAATTTCCGGGGCGCGGATCACGTGGTACTCGGCGTCTTTCAAGGCGGCTTCATGGGGTAGCAATTCACTGAGCTGGGCGCGGGCAAGCACGCCAATCCAATGCTGACGCGGGGACAGATTCATCGGGGTCTCCATTCAAGTCACCACTTGGTACTGGAAGCGATCCGAACGGCTGGTGGACTGCGCCAGCTCCACTGGGTGGCCATCGCGATCGCGGGAAAGAGTGAATACGGTGAGGGCCGGCAAGTGCCGAGGCATCATCAGCAGCGCGGCTTCATCACGGTTGGGCAGGCGCGCACCGATCAGGCTGTGGGTGCGGGTCAGCGGCAGGTCACGTTCACGCAGGTACTGGCGCAAGGAACCACCGGTGTAGTCGGCCAGCAACGGCGCACGGCTGGCGCAGTAGCGATGGCGGATCAGGCTGACGGGCTGGTGATCGAGCTTGCGCAGGGTTTGCAGCTCGATCATCGGCGCCATCTCCGCGATGCCCAGTTGCAGCGCCTCGTCGCGGCTGGCGTAGCAGTAACGACGCTTGAGTAACACCGCCTCGACGCCGACGCCCTGGGCCGACAATGACTGGCTGTAGGACGTCTCGGCGCCCATTGGGTAAATCAGCGGGCGGTCAAGCACTTGGGTGCCCTTGCCCTGGCGGCGCAACAGGCTGCCTTCGAATACCAACTCATCGATGGCGCGGCGCAAGGTATGACGGTTGACGCCAAAGCGTTCGGCCATGTGCACCTCGCCGGGCAGGAACTCGCCGGCGCTGTAGCTGGCCAGTTCACGGCGCAGGATATCCGCGAGCTCGCGGTACACCGGCTCTTCTTGTCTAGACAACTGCATACTTAAAAAAAGCGCCTCGCGGGCACCCCTCCGTCGTCAGATGAACTGCTTGCGCAGGCGTTGGGACAGCACGTCGATACAACTCACCACCACGATGATCACCAGCAGCACCGCGCAGGTCTGGACGAATTGGAACGCGCGGATGTTTTCCCACAGGATCACGCCGATCCCGCCGGCACCGACCATGCCCACCACCGTGGCCGAGCGCACATTGGCTTCGAAGCGGTACAGCGCGTAGCTCACCCACAGCGGCATGACTTGAGGGATCACGCCGTAGATCACTTCTTGCAAGGCGCTGGCACCGGTGGCGCGCACGCCTTCGACGGGGCCAGGGTCGATGGCTTCGACGGCTTCGGCAAACAGCTTGGCGAGCACGCCCGTGGTGCTGATCCACAACGCCAGGACACCGGCGAAGGGACCGAGGCCGACAGCGACCACAAACAACATGGCGAACACCATTTCATTGATCGAGCGGAACGCGTCCATCACGCGGCGCAAGGGCTGGTGCACCCACCACGGGGTGATGTTGTCGGCGCACAAGATGCCCAGCGGCACCGAGCAGACAATCGCCAATACCGTGCCCCACAAGGCGATCTGCACGGTGACGATCATCTCCTTGAGGTAGGAGCGCCATTCGTGGAAGTCCGGCGGGAAGAAGTCGGCGGCGAAGGTCGCCATGTTTCCCGAGTCGCGGTACAGCGCCAGCGGGTTCATTTCCGCGCCGTGCCAGGCCCAGGCCAGCAGGACCAGGAACAGGCCCCAGCCGAGGTATTGCGGCCAGGTGCGTTTGCCCACGGCTTCAGCGTGCAGAGTTGTCATGGTGGTCCTCGATCTGAATGTGGGAGCTGGCTTTTGTGGGAGCGGGCTTGCTCGCTCCCACACAAAGCCCGGTTCCCACAGGGGTTAGCCGTTTGCTGCCGTTTTCTTGTCGAGCTCAGAGATGCGTTGCTGCAGCTTCGCCAGGTCGGCATCGATATCGGCGAGCTTCTTGGCCTTGTCCGCCGCTTCCAGCTTGTCGTCGGCACTGATGGTGGTGCGCTGCTTGAACAGCTCCAACTGGCGGATCGGCAACAACTGGTCGTCGTTGGAGGCGAGGAATTTGCCCAGTTGCATGTTCTTCAACACCGCCTTCTCTTCATCGGTGTCGCCGTAGTGGGCGAAGAAATCGCGGATCTTGGTTTTCTCGCTGTCACTCAGCGCCTTGCTCCACACCATCGGGTCGGCGGGGATCAGCGGCGACTTCCAGATCACCTTGAGCATGGCGGCCTTGTCTGGCTGGGTGACTTCCAGGCGGTCCCAGCTTTCGGTGTTGAATGTGGCGACATCCAACTGCCCCTTGGCCACGCTCAAGGCGTTCACTTCATGGCTGGAGTTGAGGGTGCGTTTGAACGCGGTGGCGGCATCGACATTGTTCTTGGCGAACACGTAGTAACCGGGCACCAGGTAGCCCGAGGTGGAGTTCGGGTCACCGTTGCCAAAAGTCAGGTTCTTGGCGTTCTTAAGCATGTCGTCGACGTTGTTGATCGGGCTGTCCTTACGCACGATCAACACGCTCCAGTAACCGGCGGCGCCGTTGGCGGCAGCGGTCTGGGCAAAGATCTCGCCGTTGGAGCGGTCCACTGCTTCCATCGCCGCCTTGTTGCCGAGCCAGGCCACATCGACCTTGTTAAAGCGCATGCCCTGGATCAGGCCGGCGTAGTCGGAGGCAAACGTAGCGTTGATGGTCAGGCCGGTCTTCTTGTGCATGTCATCCAGAAACGGCTGCCAGATGCTCTTGAGGTTCTGCGAAGACTCGGTGGACATGATGCCGAAGTTGATCGCCTTGTCAGCCGCCTGGGCATTGCCCATCGCGACACTGGCCAGCAACACCGCAGACAGAAAAACGTGACCGATACGGTTCAACATGGAATGGATTCCTGTGGGTCGTGGGTAGGGTTTCAAGCGCGCGCCAGGGCCAGCCGAGGGGTGACTTCGGTACGACGGGTCTGGTCGGAAAACATCAGGCTGGTGTCCACATCGGCACCGTACAAATCATTGAGGAAGTGACTGCTCATGGCGCTGCCCTGCCCGTCGAAATGAATGCGACCGCCCTTGAGCGCCACGGCTCGGGGGCAATAGCGCATGGCGTAATCGACTTGATGCAGGGTCACCACCACGGTCTTGCCGTCGCGGCGATTGATGTCGGCGAGGATCTCCATGACCTTGCGCGCCGACTCCGGGTCCAGGGAGGCGATGGGTTCGTCGGCGAGGATCACTTCAGCACGCTGGGTCAACGCCCGGGCTATCGCAACGCGCTGTTGCTGGCCGCCGGACAAGGTGGATGCACGTTGCGCGGCCAGGTCGGCCAGGCCCACGCGGGCCAGCGACTCCAACGCGAACGCCTTCTCTTCGGCATTGAACAAGCCCAGGTTGCCGCGCCAGCGCGGCATGCGGCCCAGGCAACCGAGCAGCACGTTGTCGAGCACGCTCAGGCGGTTGACCAGGTTGAATTGCTGGAAGATGTAGCCAATGTCTGCGCGCAGCCGCCGTACCTTGCCATTTAAGCGGCCACTGGCCTGCACCTCCCGGCCCAGCACCTTGACGCTGCCACCGTTGCCCTTGTCGCAACACGCCAAGCCCGCCAAGTGGCGCAGCAGCGTGGACTTGCCGGAACCGGAAGCGCCGATCAGCGCGACCATCTCGCCGGCGGCAATGGTGAGTTCGAGGTCGACCAACGCGGATTTCTTCGCAAAGGTCTTGTTCAAGTGATCGACATGGATAGCGTGAGTCATGGGCTTCTCTGTCTTGTTTGAACAGCCGGGGACGGCTGCGGTTGAGTTCAAACGACAGTAGGCGCGGGCTGTGTCAGCCCTATGACTTGCACATGACTACAGGAGGGCGGTTGGATGAAGGTTTTATGAAAGGTTGGACAAAGCGCATCGCATTGATTGGGCAAGCTGCACTTGCGATTTTGCGGAACACGTCAGAACTTTTTCCTACTGACCCTCCTTGGTCCGTTAAGCATTATCCCGAACGAGTTGCCCGCAGGCAGGCATACCCCTACCGGGTTTCCATCCCCCGGTCGCCCCGCCTGTGTGCAACTCAACCTTCGTGTCCGTTCACCCCCTCACCCATGCAGGCAAGCACATGCCGAATCCAATACAAGAACAGATAAGGGATACCGCCCAAACCGAGGCAACCAAGGAGGATATGCTCTTCGCCACCTTGGCCGGGCTGGCTGGATTTCACGCCAGCATGTCGGCCATAGGTCTTGCCCGCAGCTATATGAAAGTCTGCGATAAAAGCGGGTTAAAGATGAACCCATACTTTGTCCAGACCGGCAAATGCGGCCCTTCGCCGAAAACCGACAGGATGCTTGCCAACCGCAAGCTGAAGGGGCTGGGGGTCGCTGGAGCCCGGGTTGGGCTTGCGGCAGTAAGGCCGGCTATCGCGCCGATCCCAACGCCCCTGGGTACCGTGCTGCACACGTCGGCAACTGCGTCGACGGGTGTGCATCTGCGTAAGCTTTCCAAACTGCTTGGCGCCTACACACCCTTTGCAACCGGTGACGAGCAAATGGCAATGGCGGTCAAGTGGCTGCAACTGGCCATCGAAGTGAAGCTGCGCAAACTGGCGTTTCGAGGCACCGAAGCGGCACTGGCGACTACGTCGACGATTCTGTCGTTTACGGGTGTCGGCCTCATTGGGACCCTACCGATCATCATGGTCAGCGTCCAACTTGAACTTGCCCGACTGGGTATCAGCAATAAATACGGCGTGCTGTGCAAGATCGCCGCGATGGAGTTGCAATGGGCGGCGTTTCTTGAAGTGAATGGCGACAGCGCAACGATGCCAACCATTAATAATCCGCTGCTCCACCAAGGCGCGGATATCAAGGCGCTGGAACAACGCACGACTTTGCTCGGCGCGGCTATTACCCAACAAACGCGCAGACGCGGGCTCGACGCTCAAACAGGCCACAAAGGATTGGGGCCGGCCACGCGAATCATCAAGGAAATCATGGCCAAGCACACGCTCCAAGGGCAGTTTGTGGCGGGGCATGACTACCTGGCGATGATCGACGAGCCAGCGGGTTGGAATGCGATTGCGGCCAAGCTGATGAACATTTGAAAAAAAAGGCGACCCTTAGGTCGCCTTTTTTCATTGCGCGTACTTTTTGCTCAACCCCGGCGGCACGCCCTGCACGTTGGTTTCTTCCCACGGGCCGTTCGGGCTGATGGAGCGGCTCCAGCCATTGCTCCAGCGGTAGTAGGTGCGCTGGCGGTAGAAGGTGTCGGGCTGGTCGTCCAGCACGTAGACCTTCATGGTGCCGTCCCAGTGGCTCGCCGCGCCCGGTGGCGGGGCGAAGGTCGGCGACGAGGTCGGGACTGGTTTAGGCGGCGGGGTCACCGGGCCGGAAGGTTTGGTGGTGGGCTGGGTCGACGGCCCCGACGGCGGAATGGTCGGGCCGGTTGGCGAAGGGGGGGGCCGATGGACCGCACAAGCGCTCAAGCCCACTACCAGGCTGAGCAGGGTGATGCGTGCGAATGCGGTCATGGGCGTTTCCTCGAAATTACTGGTCCGGACTGTCGATGGTCAGCTGCTGCAATGCAGGGGTGGTGCTGGCCAAGGGTTGGCTGCGGCCGATCCACTCGCCAGCGGTCGGAAGGCCGGCCCGGGATATGCGCGCAACCAGTTGGACTTCGGGGAAGTTCGACAGTTTCAACTGCGGCATCATCGCGTCGGCATCGCCCAGTTCGACGGTTATCGGCAAATCGGCAACGGTCACGCGCTTGGCCGCCAGAGGGGCCGGCGGGCCTGCGACGGCGCGGGCAAAGATGAATACGCTGTCACCCGGCAAGGATTTGGCCTTCACGGCGGCCGACAAATCCACGCGGACTTTCAGAACAGCCTTGGGTGCCTGGGCGACCGTGCCACCGCTCTCCTTGAGCTTTTCGGCAGCGCGGTCGATACCGCCTTGCAGCGCGGCGCGGGAGCCGTCTTCCGGTGGTAGCTGGGCCAACAGGCGATTCCAGTAGTCGATGGCCTCCTGGTAGCGCTGGCCTTCGAACGCAGCGATACCCAACAGGCCCAAGCTGGTGACTTCCTTCGGGTCGAGCTTCAGCGCTTCGTCCGTCAGGGCCTGGACCTTGGGCGACCACTGTTTGTTGTCGGCAAAGTACTGCGCCTGAGCCCATTGGCCGAGCAGCTCCGGCTGACGGCCCGCCAAGGCCACGGTGCGTTCAAACACCTTGGCTGCATCGGCAGAACGGTCCTGGGCCATGTAGGCGCGACCGAGGAAGTACAGGCCTTCGGCGGAGTCCGGCTGCGCGGCGGCGGCGCGTTCCAGGCGGTGGGTCATGTCTTCCATGGACACCGGCGGCTGGGAAAATTCGCGAGTCAGTTCGACCTTGTCACTGGCCCCGAAATGCAGGTACAGGGCAACGCCCAGCACGGGCACGAGGATCGCGGCGAACAACGGCAGCGGCTTGCCCAAACGCGATTCGCGGGGTTTTTCCACGCCTTCGGTGTCGGCCAGCAATTCGCGGGCGGCTTCGGCGCGACCGGTGTCGAGCTGGGTGGCATTGAGCACGCCTTCGTCTTGCTGCACTTGCAGCTCGGCGACACGTTCTTGGTAGAGCGCCACGTTCAGTGCTGTGCGGTCCTCTTCACGCTGGGCACGACGCACGCGCAGTACAGGGATCAACAGGAAACTCAGGGCAATCAGTAGCAGCAACCCGGCTGCCAGCCAAAAATCAATCATCAGTCTTGGTGTCCAGCAATTGGTCGAGGCGTTTGCGCTCTTCAGGGGATAGCGCGTCGGAACCATCGGTCGGTGTGGCGCGGCGACGGCGCACGATCACGGCCATCACCACCACGCCCGCCAGCAGCAGCCCGGCGGGGCCGAACCAGAGCAGCGCGGTCTTGCCGGTAAGCGCGGGTTTGTAGCGCACGAAATCACCGTAGCGGTCGACCATGAAGTCGATGATCTGCTGGTTGTCCTTGCCCTCCCCCAGCATGCGGAAGATTTCCTTGCGCAGGTCGGCGGCAATCGGCGCGTTGGAATCGGCGATGTCCTGGTTCTGGCACTTGGGGCAGCGCAGTTCCTTGGTCAAGTCGCGGAAACGTTCACGTTCGGCATCGTTGGCAAATTCGTAGGTGTCGATGGCGGCGTGGGCCACACCGGCCAAGCCCAGGGCCAATACCGCGGCGGCTAACAGACGCTTCATGGCTTGGCCTCGTCGACCAGCGCCTGATACTTGGCCGCCAGTTGCTCGCGCCACACCACTTCGTCGATCACGCCGACGTACTTGTCACGGATCACGCCCTTGGCGTCGATGAAGAAGGTTTCCGGCGCGCCGTAGACACCAAGGTTCAAGCCCAGGTTGCCGTCTTCATCACGGATATCCAGCTGGTAGGGGTTATGGAACTCTGCCAGCCACTTCAAGGCGGCAGCGTTGTCGTCCTTGTAGTTGATGCCGTAGATCACCACGCCCTTCTCGGCGAGTTTGTTGAGCACCGGGTGCTCGACGCGGCAGGAGATGCACCACGTGCCCCACACGTTGACCAACGCCGGTTTGCCTAGCAAGTCGGCCTGGGTCAGGGTCTTGTCACCCTGCACCGTCGGCAGGCTAAAGGCGGGGAACGGCTTGCCGATCATCGCCGAGGGCAACTCGGCAGGGTCCAGATACAAGCCGCGATACAGGAACACTGCCACCACCAGGAACAACGCCAGCGGCACAACCATCAACCAACGCTTCATACCGCCGCTCCCTGCAGACCGAGGGCTTCACGCACCCGACTCTTGACCTTGACCCGATACCGCCGATCCAGCGCGGCCAGCAACCCACCAAAGCCGGTGAGCAAGCCGCCGAACCAGATCCAGCGCACAAACGGCTTCACATGCACGCGCACCGCCCAGGCGCCATCGCCCAACGGTTCACCCAGCGCCACATAGAGGTCGCGGGTGAAACCGGCGTCGATGCCGGCTTCGGTCATCATCGAGCTTTGCACGGTGTACAGGCGTTTTTCCGGGTGCAGCACGGCCACTTCCTTGCCGTTGCGCACCACGCGTACGGTGCCTTTGTCGGAGGTAAAGTTCGGCCCTTCGAAGTGCTTGGCACCTTCAAAGATGAAGTGGTAACCGGCCAGGTCCATGGACTCGCCCGGTGCCAGGCGCAGGTCGCGCTCGGCACTGTTTTGGCTGGACAACACCACGCCCAGCGCACACACGGCGATACCGATGTGGGCGATCTGCATGCCCCAGTAGCTGCGGGTCAGGCTTGGCAGGCCTTTGATCAAACCTTTGTGGCGTGTCTTGTCGACGATATCGCGCGCACCGGCCAACAGCACCCAGGCCGCCAACAGGAAGGTGGCCAGCACCGCCCAGTTGAAATCGCCGTAGGCAATACCGGCGATCACCGCCAGCGCCACACTGCCCAGCAGTACCGGCATGAGCATGCCCACCAGCCATTTCACCGGGGTGTCTTTCCAGCGCACCAAAACACCGACTGCCATCACCACCATCAAAAGGCCCATCAGCGGGATGAACAGCGCGTTGAAGTACGGCGGGCCTACCGACAGCTTGGCGCCGCTCAGGGCGTCCAGCACCAACGGGTAAAGGGTGCCGAGCAGAATCATCGAAGCGGCCACCACCAGTACCAGGTTATTGCCCAGCAGCAGGGTTTCCCGCGACCACAGGTTGAAGCCGACCTGGCTCTTGACCACCGGCGCGCGCAAGGCGAACAGGGTCAAGGAACCGCCGACCACAAACAGCAGGAAGATCAAGATGAACACGCCGCGCTCCGGGTCGGACGCGAACGCATGTACTGAGGTCAATACGCCCGAACGCACGAGGAAGGTGCCGAGCAGGCTGAGGGAAAACGCCGCGATGGCCAGCAATACGGTCCAGCTCTTGAACACGCCGCGTTTTTCAGTGACGGCCAGCGAGTGAATCAGCGCCGTGCCCACCAGCCAAGGCATGAAGGAGGCGTTTTCCACCGGGTCCCAGAACCACCAGCCGCCCCAGCCGAGTTCGTAGTACGCCCACCACGAACCGAGGGTGATGCCGATACCGAGGAAGGCCCAGGCAACGATGGTCCACGGCCGCGACCAGCGCGCCCAGGCGGCATCGAGACGCCCGCCGAGCAGTGCGGCGATGGCGAAGGCGAAGGCCACGGAGAAACCGACGTAGCCCATGTACAGCATCGGCGGGTGCACGATCAGGCCGATGTCTTGCAGCAGCGGGTTGAGGTCATGCCCGTTCGCCGGGATCTGCGGCAGGATGCGGTTGAACGGGTTGGAGGTCATGATCAGGAACAGCAGGAAACCGATGCTGATCATGCCCATCACCGCCAGCACCCGTGCCAGCATCACTTGCGGCAATTGGCGCGAGAACACCGACACCGCGAAGGTCCAGCCGCCGAGGATCAACGCCCACAGCAGCAGCGAGCCTTCGTGAGCGCCCCACACGGCGCTGAACTTGTAGTACCAGGGCAAGGCGGTGTTGGAGTTGTTGGCCACATAGGCGACGGAAAAATCGTCGGTCATGAAGGCGTAGGTCAGACAGCCGAAGGCGAACAGCAAAAACGCAAACTGCCCCCAGGCGGCTGGCTGCGCCAGGCTCATCCATAGGCGGTCACCGCGCCAGGCACCGAGCAGCGGCACCACGGCTTGTACAACGGCAAAACACAGGGCGAGGATCATCGCCAAGTGACCCAGTTCCGGAATAAACAGTGCGGACGTCATCACTTAACCCTCCTTGGCAGGCGTTGGCGCGGACTGGCCGCTGTCCTTGAGCGCCTTGGTGACTTCCGGCGGCATGTATTTTTCATCGTGCTTGGCCAGCACTTCATCCGCCACCACCACGCCCTCGGCGTTGAGTTTGCCCAGGGCGACGATGCCCTGGCCTTCGCGAAACAGGTCCGGGAGGATGCCGCGGTAGGTGATGGTCACGGCCTTGTTGAAGTCGGTGACCACGAAGGTCACGTCGAGAGAATCGGAAGAACGTTTGAGCGAGCCCTTCTCCACCATGCCGCCGGCGCGGATACGCGTGTCCAGCGGCGCTTCGCCATTGGCGATCTGGGTCGGGGTGTAGAACAGGTTGATGTTCTGCTGCAGGGCGCTCAAGGCCAGGGCCACGGCAATGCCGACGCCGGCCAGGATGGCAAGGATGATCAACAGACGCTTTCTACGCAGCGGATTCACTTTTCGGTCTCCCGGCGCAGACGACGCGCCTCTTGTTGCAGGTAACGCTTGCGGGCCAGGATCGGCGCGGCGACGTTGAGGGCCAGCACCGCCAGGCAGATGCCATAGGCCGTCCAGACGTACAGGCCATGGTGGCCCATGGCGAGAAAATCACTGAAAGAAGCAAAACTCATCCGCGCGCTCCCAGGCTGCTTTGCACTTCGGCCTTGACCCAACTGGCGCGGGCTTCACGCTTGAGCACTTCAAGGCGCATGCGCATCAAGAGCACAGCACCGAAGAAGCAGTAGAACCCCAGCACCATCAACAGCAACGGTGCCCACATTTCCACGGGCATCGCCGGTTTTTCGGTCAGGGTGAAGGTGGCGCCCTGGTGCAAGGTGTTCCACCACTCCACGGAGTATTTGATGATCGGGATGTTGATCACGCCAACAATCGCCAGCACCGCGCACGCCTTGGCGGCGCTGTCACGATTACTGATCGCATTGCCCAGCGCAATCAGACCGAAGTACAGGAACAGCAGGATCAACATGGACGTTAGTCGCGCATCCCACACCCACCACGAACCCCAGGTCGGTTTGCCCCAGATGGCACCCGTGACCAGCGCCACGGCGGTCATCCACGCCCCGATGGGCGCGGCGCATTGCAGGGCCACGTCGGCCAGCTTCATCTTCCACACCAGGCCGACAATGCCGCACACGGCCAACATCACGTAGCAGGACTGGGCCAGCATCGCGGCGGGAACGTGGATATAGATGATGCGAAAGCTGTTGCCCTGCTGGTAGTCCGGCGGCGCGAAGGCCAGACCCCAGACCAGGCCAATGCCGATCAACAGCACGGCTGTGATGCTCAACCACGGCAGCAGCTTGCCGCTGATGCCGTAGAACCATTTGGGCGAGCCGAGCTTGTGAAACCAGGTCCAGTTCATTGCTGTTTCCATCACGGGTGCTGCTTGTCAGTGCAAGCAGCTTAGGGTCTTTACTGGCCAACAGTGCGTGGCCAGACCTCATTATTCGCCGACGCTGATCTTCAGGCCGGCCGCTATAGCAAAGGGTGTCAGGGTTACCGCCAGGGCGGTCAGGCTACCAAGCCACAAGAGGTAACCGGTCGCCGGCATGCCCATGAGCGCGGCTTGCAATGCACCGCTGCCCAGGATCAACACCGGGATATACAAAGGCAGAATCAACAGGGCCAGTAACAGGCCGCCACGCTTCAAGCCTACCGTCAACGCCGCCCCCACTGCGCCCAACAAACTGAGGACTGGCGTACCGAGCAACAGGCTCAGCAGCAGGATCGGCAGGCATTCGGTGGGCAAGCCCAGCATCATCGCCAGCAGCGGCGAGAGCAAGACTAGCGCCAAGCCGGAAAAAGCCCAGTGTGCCAGTACCTTGGCCAGTACCAGTAGTGGCAGAGGGTGCGACGAAAGGACCCACTGTTCCAGGGAACCGTCTTCGAAATCACTGCGAAACAGCCCGTCCAGCGAGAGCAGAACCGATAAAAGTGCGGCGACCCACACCAGTCCCGGAGACAAGGTTTGCAACAGTTTAGTCTCGGGACCGACCGCCAACGGGAACAACGCGATGACGATGGCGAAGAACACCAGCGGGTTTGCCAATTCCGCCGGGCGACGGCACAACAGCCGCGCTTCGCGGGCGACCAGCAGGGCGAACACGCTCATGCCGACCACCGGCCCAAATCAAGGTCGCGGTAGCCGACGGGCATGCGATTGAGGGTGTGATGGGTGGTGAGGACCACAAGGCCGCCCCTCTCGCAGTGCTGGGCCAGGTGTTCTTCCAACTGGGCGACGCCTTGTTTATCGAGGGCAGTGAACGGCTCATCAAGTATCCACAACGGCGGGCCCGGCAAATACAAACGCGCCAGGGCCACACGGCGCTGCTGGCCGGCGGACAGGGTGTGACAGGGAACGTCCTCGAAACCCTTGAGGCCCACGGCCGCCAGGGCCTGCCAGATGGCGTCACGGGAAGCCGGATGATGCAGGGCGCTGAGCCAGCTGAGGTTTTCTTCGGCGGTGAGCACGTCCTTGATGCCGGCGGCGTGGCCGATCCAGACCAGGTTGCGCGCCAGTTCGGTACGTTGTTCGTTCAGCGGCTTGCCGTTGAGTCGAACCTCACCGGCCGTCGGCTGCATCAACCCGGCCAGCAGGCGCAGCAAACTGGTCTTGCCGCTGCCGTTGGGGCCGCTGACCTGCACCATGTCGCCGCCCGCCAGCCGCAGTTCGAGGTGTTCGAACAGCAGGCGCAGGTCGCGTTCACAGGAGAGCGCTACGGCTTCAAGAAGAGGGCTGGTCAAAAGATCGCGGGCCTTTACGGTTCAAGTCGGCGGTGCAGCGGCCGTTAAAGAGAAATGCACAATAACGGCTTTGGCGACCGATTTTAGAGAGCTGGATCAAATAGTTGTGTTGTTTTTAGCGCTCTCTTTGCAGACGGGCGGCATTATACATGCGATGCCCTACTCTAAAGAGGGCAATTTCCTTCGAGACGACGCGCGCGATGACCGGTGAGATCAACCTTCCTACGCTTCCACCCGCTCCGGCGGCCGGGCCTGCCCCGCTGCCCCCGACCGGTGAATTGCTGAAACTGCTGGAGCCGCAAATCGGCCTGATCGAGCCGGGGAAAACCGCGAACGCCGAAGTAATCGCCCTGAAACAAGGCGGTGAAGCCTTTCAGCTGTTGCTCAAGTTGACCCTGGACGGCGGCCGTCAGACGTTGGTGCAGGCCAGCAGCGCGCAACCCTTGCCACTGGGCAGCAATGTGGCAGTGAGCCAAACGCCTGCGGGCAACCTCACACTCACCCTGCAGCAAGCCTTGAGCGCCAATGTGGCCGCCCTCACCCGTATCGACACCACCCAAATGCCGGTGGGCACGTTGCTGCAGGCCAAGGTACTGACCACCCAGATGCTGCCCCAGGGCACGGCGCAACCGGCGATCTACCGCTCGTTGGTGACGGTGCTCAACAACGCCTTGGCGGGCGCAACCTTGACCGTGGAAAGCCCACAACCCTTGCGGGTGGGCAGTTTGCTCAGCGCCGTGGTGCAAAACGCGCAAACCCTGAATTTTGTGCCGCTGAGCGGGCTCAAGGATCAACTGGCCGTCACCCAGCAACTCGCCACCCAGCAAAGCCGCCAAGGCTCCCTGGACGCGGTGTTCACCGCCTTGCAAAACCTGCCACGTGGCGACAGCACGTCGGCCGACCTGCGCGCAGCTGCCGACCGCTTGCTCGCCGCCCTGCCCGACCTGGCGCAAGTCAGCAACCCCAAGGTATTGGCGCAGGTGGTACAGAACAGCGGCGCGTTTCTAGAGGCCAAACTGCTCGCCGGGCAAAACCCGGGGGTCCCGCCGCTGGATATGAAAGGCGCGCTGCTGCGCCTGGTCGCCGACTTGCTGCCCGCCCTACCCACCAGTACCAACCTGAATGCGATCCTGGCCGCCAATACCCTGGCCCAGGTGCTGCCCAACTTTGTGCGCAGCCCGTTGAACACCCTCGGCCAGGTCAGCGCCCGCCAGGCACCGGCTGGCTTCCCGCTGCCTGAACGGCTGATGGCCAAACTCGAAGGCGAAGGCGACCTGGAAAACCTGCTGCGCCTGGCCGCCGGTGCCATCTCGCGCTTGCAAAGTCACCAGCTGTCGAGCCTGGAACAAACTGGCACCACCGCCGACGGCCGCCTGCAAACCACCTGGCAGCTGGAAATCCCCATGCGTACGTTGCAAGACATCGTGCCGCTGCAGGTCAAGTTCCAACGCGAGGAACCGGCGCCGGACAAAGACCAGCCCGAACGCAAGGACCGTAAAGACCCCAAGCAGATGCTCTGGCGCGTCGAACTGGCCTTCGACATGGAGCCGCTGGGACCGTTGCAGGTCCAGGCACAGTTGAGCCAGGGCAAGTTGTCGAGCCAGTTGTGGGCGACGCGCGCATTCACGGCGAGCCTGATCGAAAGCCACTTGGGCAACCTGCGCGAACGCCTGGTGACCTCGGGTATCAACGTCGGCGACCTCGACTGCCACCTTGGCACTCCGCCACGCGGGCCAAAAACCGGACTGGAACAACGCTGGGTGGATGAAACCGCATGAAGAACCCGACCCCGCCACGCCAGGCGATTGCCCTCAAGTACGACGGCCAGCAAGCGCCCACGCTAACGGCCAAGGGCGACGACGCGCTGGCCGAGGCGATCCTGAAACTGGCGCGGGAAAATGAGGTGCCGATCTATGAGAATGCCGAGCTGGTCAAGCTGCTGGCGCGTATGGAGTTGGGGGACAGCATTCCCGAAGAGCTGTACCGCACGGTGGCGGAGATCATTGCGTTTGCGTGGACGTTGAAAGGCAAGTTTCCGGTGGGGTATGACCCGGATGCGGGGCCGGTGGAGCGGGATGTGACGGCGCGTGGGGACGATTACTGAATAGTCTCAGGCATACAGAGATCCAAATGTGGGAGCGGGCTTGCTCGCGAATGCGGTGGGTCAGTTCACACATGTGCTGACTGACACACCGCATTCGCGAGCAAGCCCGCTCCCACAGGGGATTTGTATTCAGTTCAGGACTTCACTCAGCGGGATGAAATTGACGGTATCCCCCATTGTTAATGTCGTGCCTTCCAACACCTCCACAAACCCCTCCGCCCACGCTGCACTGCGCAGCACGCCGGAGCTTTGGTTGCGGTAGATGATCGCCTTGCCCTGCTCGATACGCCCACGCAGGTATTCGCGGCGGTTGCCCGGCTTGGGCCATTCGAACCCCACCGGCACTTCGAAACGCAACGGCTCGACGTCCGTCACACCCTGGCGACGCAGCAGATAGGGCCGCGCCAGCAGCGCAAAGGTCACCAGCGTCGAAGCCGGGTTGCCCGGCAGGCCGATCACCGGCACGCCGCGAAAATGCCCAAAGGTCAGCGGCTTGCCGGGTTTGATCGCGAGTTTCCACAGCGCCAGCTCGCCTTCTTCGCGCAGGGCAATACCGAGGAAGTCCGCCTCGCCCACCGACACACCGCCCGTGGACAGGATCAGGTCGACACTGCCCAGGTCCCCCAAGCGGGTGCGGGTCTGTTCCAAGTCATCGGGCAGGATGCCGGCGTCGATCACTTCGCAGCCCATGCGCTCAAGCCAGGAGCACAACACGCGACGGTTGCTGTTGTAGATCTGGCCGGGGCCCAGCGGCAGGCCCGGTTCGATCAGTTCGTCACCGGTGGACAGCACCGCCACACGCGGGCGGCGTATGACATCCAGGCGGTCGTGGCCGAGGGAGGCGGCAAGGCCTAGTTCAATCGGGCCCAGGCGCGTACCGGCCGTGAGCACCAACTCGCCGACGGTGGTTTCCTGGCCTTGAGGGCGGATGTTCTGGTCGACGTGCAATGGCTCGGTGAAACTCACGCGCTCGTCGGCGTGGACCACGGCGTTTTCCTGCATTTCCACACAGTCGGCGCCTTCGGGGACCGGCGCACCAGTGAAGATGCGTGCACAGGTACCGGCGGCCAAGGGCTGCGGCGCCTGCCCGGCGAAGATGCGTTGGCTGACCACTAGCGGCTTGCCACTCCAGTCCGCCACGCGCAGGGCGTAGCCGTCCATGGCGCTGTTAGGCCAGGGCGGCAGGTCGAGGGTGGACACCAAATCTTGCGCCAACACGCGGCCATCGCAATCAGCCAGGGGCAAGGAGTGCTGCTCGCGGATCGGCGCGGCGGCGGCCATGTCCAGCAACTGTTGCAACGCCTGCTCTACCGGGATCAACGCACCGGTCTTGCCGGGCTTACCCACGGGATTCACAGGGTTCAGCCTGCTTCAAGTGCGGCACGAAGTTGCACGGGCGGTGGCGGTTGTCCAACTGCTCGGCGAGGATGCCGTCCCAACCGGTGCGTACCGCGTTGGTGGAACCCGGCAGGCAGCACACCAGGGTGCCATTCGCCAAGCCAGCCAGGGCGCGGGATTGCACGGTGGACGTGCCGATATCGGCCACGGAGATCTGACGGAACAGTTCGCCGAAACCGTCGACGTGTTTATCCAACAGGCAGCTCACGGCTTCGGGAGTGCTGTCACGACCGGTGAAGCCGGTGCCGCCGGTGATCAGCACCACCTGCACCACGTCTTCGGCGATCCAGTGGGCGACTTGGGCGCGGATCTTGTAGAGGTCGTCCTTGAGCAACACGCGCTCGGCCAAGTTGTGGCCGGCAGCGGTGAGGCGGTCGACGAAGACCTGGCCCGAGGTGTCGGTGTCCAGGGTGCGGGTGTCGCTGACGGTCAATACAGCGATATTCAGGGGTACGAAGGGCGCATCAGCCTTGGCTTTCATGGCACGGTCCGGTTGTCGAAGAAACAGGCCGGTGTTATATCACAGGGCCCTATTTGCCTGCCGCAGCGGAACCGCCATGCCCTTCGATTCTTCGCCCCTGCCCTGTTCAATCCTGCTGCTGGCCGGTGGTCGCGGCCAACGCATGGACGGCCAGGACAAAGGCCTGCTGCACTGGCAGGGCGAGCCCCTGATCGCCCACTTGCAGCGTCTGGCCCGGCCACTCACGGATGACCTGATCATTTCGTGCAACCGCAATCATGAGCGCTACGCCGCCTATGCCGACCAACTGGTGAGCGACGACAGCCCGGACTTTCCAGGCCCGCTCGCCGGTATCCGTGCGGGACTTGCCGCTGCACGCCATGGGCACCTGCTGATCCTGCCGTGCGATGTACCCAACATCGATGCCGGACTGCTGGCCGAGCTGCGCAAGACCGCGCAGCGCAACCCGCAGTTACCGGTGATGGTGCGCCATGGCGAGTACTGGGAGCCGCTGATTTGCATCCTCCCCACCGCCCTGCGAGACGCAGTGGAACAGGCCTGGCATGCTGGTGAGCGCAGCCCGCGCAAGATCTTCCTGCAACTGGGCGGCGTAGGCCTGACGTGTTCAGCGGATGACCCGCGCCTGGCCAACCTGAACACACCCGAGCTGTTACTCCCCAGGCCGGGCGTGTCAGAATGAACCTCGCACCCGGAACTTTGTCGGCGCCTCGCGCGTCACAAGGTCAGCATTTCAAAAGAATTCTTTCGGAGACAACACCATGACTCAACGGACCATCGCCGCTCTCATGCTTGCACTGGGCCTCGCTACCCTCGCCGGTTGCGCCTCGCCTACAGTGATCACCCTGAATGACGGTCGCGAAATCCAGGCCGTCGACACCCCTAAATTCGACAAGGATTCGGGCTTCTACGAGTTCGAACAACTGGACGGCAAGCAGACCCGTATCAACAAGGATCAGGTCCGCACCGTTAAAGACCTGTAAGTCTTAGCGTTTGCCACCAAGGCCCGCCTCGCGCGGGCCTTGTCGTTTGCGGGGTTTACCAGTCGAGCGTGATTGCGCTGCGGAAACTGCGTGCCTCACCGCTGACCGGATCGACGAAGCGCACGCCCTGGGCCAGCAATTTGAGCGGGTTGGCATAGTCGTCCACGGCATCCTTGATCACGTCCGGGTAAAACGGGTCGTTGCAGATACTTGCCCCCAACGCCGTCATATGCACCCGCAACTGGTGTTTTTTGCCAGTCACAGGGAACAGGCCATAGCGCCACAGCTCGCCCTTTTTCTCGCGCACCTCTACCGCCGTTTCGGTGTTGCTGGCGCCAGCGCCTTCCTGCATGCGAAAGAACGGCTCGCCATCCACCAGGCGGCTTTTGTGCACCAATGGGAACGTCAGGCCCGGTAGGGCCGGAGCGATGGCTTCGTAGAATTTGTCGATGTTGCGCGTAGGAAACAACTGCTGATACGCCGAACGACTTGCCGGATTGGCCGAGAACAACACCAGCCCCGCCGTATGCCGGTCGATGCGGTGCAACGGCACCAGCGCAGGGTTGTCCAGGCGGCGGATCAGGCGGCGCAACAAGGTTTGCTCCACGTATTCACCGGCAGGCGTCACGGGCAGAAAGTGTGGCTTGTCCGCGACTACCAGGTGTTCATCGGCATACAGGATGGTTTCCTGCACCGGAATCACTTTTTCGTTCGGCACTTCGCGAAAGTAATAGATGCACAGGCCTTCCTTGTAGGCCAGGCCGAGGCTGATGGGGCTACCGTTGATGTCCAGTACCCGGCCACGGGCAACGCGGTCCAGCCAATGCTCACGACTGATCGCCGGAAAGTGATCGCACAGGCAATCGAGCACCGTCGCCCACGGGCCTGGTGGCAGGTACAAGGTGCTGGCTTGATGCTCGGAGGCGATAAAAACGGAAGTGGACATGCGTAAAGCCTGGAGAAAACCGGCGGGCATTATCCCGCATGGTTCAGGCCTTGGCCAATTGCGCCCGCAATACCGGCGAAGCACTGGCGGCCTCGGTGAATTCCTTGAGCCAGCGCAGCACGTCCACCGCTTCCCAGCGGCCAGGGTCGTACAACGCGTACAACAAGCCCTGATAACCCACCACATCCAACTGCTTGTGGTAACCGGCGCGCTGGAACAGCGCCTCGATCTCGGCAAAGCAGGTATTGAAGTGCACTTTGTTAAAGGGCGTCTTGCCTTCCGTGACCAGGCCATCGAGGCGCAGCTCGTTCACCGCGTCGCGCACGACATCGGCGGACATGCGATTGACGCTGCTTTTCAGTTGTTCAACATTCACCACGGGCGTTCCCTCTATTCAATCGCTGTACAAACATACAGTAACGTAATATTTGGAAACCCGCCATCACGCAAACGTCAGAGCAGGAAGGACACCACTTGTTCGGTGTCGAACGGCCAGCCCAACTCGGCGCCGGTATCGACCCGGCGAAGCACCGGGATCCGCAGGCCGTAGGCCTCGAACAGGGCCTGCGAATCGGCGATATCTACCAACTCAACCAACAAGCCGTGTTCGACCAACGGCATGATTTCTTCCTCGGCGAGTTCACATAAATGGCAGCCCAAAGTGGTAAACAACTGGCATTCAGGAGGCATGACAAAGTGACCTGATGGAAAGTAGGCCATTATTCTAAGCCCAACGAAAACCCGTGGCGAGGGAGCTGGCTGTAGCGAGGAACAGTCTCGCCCCGTGCAGGCCCCACAATAATCCTGACCCAGATCACCATGGCCTATAACTGATTCAGCGATTCTCGCGGCTTTTTTTCTGCCCCCCTGCAATGGAGATGCGTGTGTTTGCCAACCTGCTGATCATTCTGGCCTCATCCTTGGTGGTGATTGCGCTGTTTCGCCGGCTGCAATTGCCGCCCGTGCTGGGCTACCTGTGCGTCGGCCTAGCCGTGGGACCCACTGCCCTCGATTGGGTAAATGACAGCGAAGAATTGCCCGACCTCGCCGAACTGGGCGTGGTGTTCCTGCTGTTCTCCCTGGGCCTGGAGTTTTCCCTGACCAAGATGCTCGCCCTGCGCCGCGTGGTGTTTGGCCTGGGCAGTCTGCAGGTGCTGGGCTGCGGGGTGCTGCTTGGCGTGCTGTTGATGATCCTGGGGGTGGCGCCAGGCATCGCCTTGCTGCTGGGCGCGGGGCTGGCGTTGTCCTCCACCGCCATCGTCAGCAAGGAGCTGACCAGCCTCGGCGAGATTTTCAGCAGTCATGGCCAGAATGCGATTGGCGTCTTGCTGTTCCAGGATGTGGTGGCCGTGTTGCTGCTGACGCTGGTACCGGTATTTGCCGGCACGGGCGATCAGGCCTGGTATTGGGCGCTGCCGCTGACCCTGGGCAAAACCGTGGTGCTGTTTGTCGGCTTGTTGTTTGCCAGCCGCTGGTTGTTGCCGCGCTTGTTTCATGAAGTGGCGGCATCCCATTCGGCTGAGCTGTTTGTGCTGCTGGCGCTGGTGATTGTCTTGCTGACCGCGTGGCTCACACATTTGCTGGGGCTGTCCCCTGCCCTCGGCGCCTTCCTGGCCGGCATGCTGCTGGGGGAAAGTCATTACCGGCATCAGATCGAGGCGGACATTCGCCCGTTTCGCGACATTCTGCTGGGGCTGTTTTTCGTCAGCATCGGCATGCTCATCGACCTGCAATTGTTCGTCAGCCACAGCCTGTTGATTCTCGGCCTGACCCTCACCTTGATGCTGGTCAAAGGCTGCGTGGTGGCCGCGCTGGTCAAGTGGCGCGGCAGCGACAGCGAAACCGCCTGGCGCAGCGGCCTGGCCCTGGCCCAGGGCGGCGAGTTCTGCTTTGCGCTGATGGCGCAGATGCAACAGAGCCGGCTGATCCCGGACGAGTTCAACGGCTTGCTGCTCGCCGCTACCTTTTGCTCGATGTTGCTCACACCGTTGCTGCTGCGCGCCGCACCGAGCATCTCCCTGCGCCTGCACCGCAAGCCCAATCAGCAGGTGCAACTGGATGAAATCACCGCACTCAACGCCGAACTGCACGGGCACGCAGTGATCTGTGGCTACGGCCGTGTCGGGCAATCCATCGGGCGTTTTCTGCGCCGCGAGCAACAGGCGTTTATCGCGCTGGATGACGACCCGGAACGGGTGCAGGAAGCTGCCACCGAGGAGAGCAGCGTGCATTACGGTGACTGCCGTCGCGGTGCGCTGCTCAGTGCGGTGGGCCTGGAGCGCGCGCGGTTGGTGGTGATCGCCGTGGACAACACCGATGTGGCGCTGGTGGTGTTGAAGGAGGCGCGACGGATCAACCCCGAGGTGCCGATCCTGGTGCGTACCCGCGACGACAGCCAGTTGACGGAGTTGAAAGCGGCGGGCGCCAGCGAAGTGGTGCCCGAGCTGTTGGAGTCGAGCCTGATGCTCGCCTCCCACGCGCTAGTCCTGCTGGGCCTGCCGGAGCAACAGGTGCAGGCGCGCGTCGACGAAGTTCGGCACAACCGCTATCGCCTGCTGCACGGTTTTTACCCACCGGCAGAGCCGCCGGTCAATCCTGACTGACCGCACCGATCTTATGGATCGACAGGTCGGCGCCGTAATATTCCTCCTCCTGGCTGAGGCGCAGCCCGTGCACGCGCTTGATCACGCCGTACACCAACAGGCCGCCGCCCAGCGCCACCACCACACCCAGGCCGGTGCCGATCAACTGGCTGATCAAGCTGACGCCGCCCAGGCCGCCCAACGCGGTCTGGCCGAAGATCCCGCAGGCAATGCCGCCCCACACGCCGCACAGGCCGTGCAATGGCCACACGCCGAGCACATCATCGATCTTCCAGCGGTCCTGGGCTGCGATAAAGCACCATACAAACAAAGCACCGGCAACGGCGCCAGTGACCAGCGCGCCCACTGGGTGCATCAAGTCGGAGCCGGCGCAAATCGCAACCAGCCCGGCCAATGGGCCGTTGTGCAGGAAGCCAGGGTCATTGCGACCGATGATCAGCGCCGCAACCGTGCCGCCGACCATCGCCATCAGCGAATTGACCGCCACCAGACCGCTGACGCCGTTCAGGGTTTGCGCGCTCATTACGTTAAAACCGAACCAGCCGACAATCAGAATCCACGACCCCAAGGCCAGGAACGGGATGCTCGACGGCGCAAACGCCACCAGCCGCCCTTCGCGGTAGCGCCCGTTGCGCGGGCCCAGCAACAGCACCGCCGCCAGCGCCAGCCAACCGCCCATGGCATGCACCACCACGGAACCGGCGAAGTCATGGAAGCTGGCGCCGAACGTCGCCAGCAGCCAGGCTTGCAGGCCGAAATTGCCGTTCCACACCATGCCTTCGAAAAACGGGTAGATAAACGCTACGATCAACGCGGTAGCGCACAACTGCGGAGCAAAACGTGCACGCTCGGCGATACCGCCGGAGATGATCGCCGGGATCGCCGCCGCGAAGGTCAGCAGGAAGAAAAACTTCACCAGGCCATAGCCATGATCGGCACTGATCACTGCCGCCGGTTGCATGAAGCTGACGCCGTAAGAAATCCAATAGCCTATAAAGAAATAGGCCAAGGTGGAGATGGCGAAGTCGCTGAGGATCTTCGACAGTGCGTTGACCTGGTTCTTCTGGCGCACGGTGCCGACTTCCAGGAACGCGAAACCGGCGTGCATGGCCAGGACCATGACCGCACCGATCAAGATAAACAGGGTGTTGGAGCTATGGACGAGGGTGTCCACTGCACTTTGCAAATTTTCCATGGAGGTTGGCAGGCCTGCAATAAAGGCAAAAAGCACCAAAGCGGTTCAAGCCAGGGTTTCGCGCACTAATTTGGCACCGCCGGTCCCACCCCTCTGCAGAGGGCGTGAACCGCTTTAGCGCAGCGTTCAACACAAAAGGCTGTTGCCGATAGGGTTTTTCCGCGAATTTCAGTTATTTGGGGTAAGGTTTTTAAAGGCTTCCTGCCCGACCGCCCGGATTCAGCGCAGGCCTTAGGGCGCGCGCACCAAGTAAAAGCAAAAGATGTACCAGACAATTGCACTGAACCTTCACCGATGCCGGTGACTCGAAAACAAATGTAAAGATCAGCCAATCACGGAGATAACCATGGCCAGAAGAACTGCAAAGACTGCTCAAGAAATACTGCTGGCGGATTTTCAAACCCTGGTCAGTGACACCGAAAAACTGCTGGATGACACCAAGGTGTTGGCCGGGGACCAGGCCGACGAGCTGCGGACCAAGATCCATGACAGCCTGCTCAAGGCCCGTGAAACCCTTCAACTGACCGAAGACTCCCTGCGCGAACGCGGCCAGGCCGCTGTCACCGCCACCGAAGACTACGTGCAGGCCAACCCCTGGCAGTCGGTGGGCATTGCCGCCGGCGTGGGCTTTTTGATCGGCCTGCTGGCTACAAGGCGCTAACCCTATGTCTATCGGCGAAACCGGCTCGTCTACGGGCACAACCTCAAGGCGTCTGGGCGCAGCCGTGCTTGGCCTGCTGCACAGCCACGTCGAACTGTTTGGCATCGAACTGCAGGAACAGAAGGCACGCACGGTCAGCCTGCTGCTGTTCGCCGGCCTGGCGCTGGTGTTTGCGCTATTGCTGCTGGTGGGGTTGTCGACCCTGGTAATGATCCTGGTGTGGGACACCGGCTACCGTCTTACGGGGATCATTTGCCTCTGCGTGTTCTACACCCTGGCCGCAGCCTTTTGCGGAGTGCGTTTGAAAGCGGCGGTATTCGATGAATCCACGCCGTTCCACGCCACTCTCGAAGAGCTGGCCAATGACCGGGAGCGCCTGCTGCCATGAGCCTGACTGAGATACCGAAAAACACTTCACGGCGGGAAATGCGCAAGGCGCTCATCCGCCTGCGCATGGAAATGCACCGTCAGGAGATCCGCCACGAATCTCAGCAACTGCTGGTGCCGCTGACCAAGGTGCGCAACCTGGGCCAAAACTGGCAGGACAGCCTGGGCATCAAGCACGCGCCGCTGTGGGGTGTGGCCGCGGTCACCCTGATGGGCTTTTTTACCGGCAAGGGTGCCAAGGGCGGCAGTATCGGCAGCCTGACTCGCCTGGTACGGCTCGGTGCCGGCCTGATCCCGCTGATTAAATTGGCCATGCAGGGTACGTCGCGCAAAAGTTGAGCCTGACTGGCTGCATTCTTGCTAACAGAATCGGCCCGGCCCTTGTTTTGAGGCCGGGCCTTTTTTTCGCCACCTCTCTTAAGGAGGCCCTGTGATCGACGGGCAACCGCTCGCCTGCTTCCAGCCGTTTATCGACACGGCCACTGGCCGTATCGCCGGCGTCGAGGCGCTCGGCCGCCTGCGCCAGGCTGACGGCCGCTTGCAGTCTGTAGGCCCGTTGTTCGCCGACCCACGGACCCCGAGCGTGACCTTGCGCCGCCTCGACCGACAGATTCGCGACAACGCCTTGAGCCGCTTGCATGAAGCTCCCGAAGACTGGTTCCTGAGCCTGAACATCTCACCGCGCTGGATCAACCGCCTGCGCCCGGGCCAGGCACTGCCGAGCCTCAAGCAGATTCACAACCACGGAGTGGACCCGCGGCGCATCGTGTTCGAGATCACCGAACTGGACGGCGATATCCGGCGCCTGGCGGATGTGGTAGCGCGTTACCGTGAGGCCGGTGCACGCATCGCCATCGATGACTTCGGCGCTGGTTATTCACAGTTGGACCGGGTGCTGGCCTTGCAGCCGGACATTCTCAAGCTGGACATGCGCCTGTTCCAGGAAGCTGCGCGGGGCGGGCCGAGCAGTGAGGTGGTACGAGCGCTGGCACAGATGGCCGAGAAGACCGGCTGCTGGATCATCGCCGAAGGCGTGGAAACCGAAGCGCAGTTGAGCTTTGCCCTGGAGTGTGGCTCGCGTTATGTACAGGGTTATCTGTTTGCACAGGCGCAGCTGGATTGGTTCGCCGCCGACGCTTTCGTGCCACGCTTTGCCGAACTGCGCGGCGAATACGTCCAGCAAAAACTGGCGGAGCGAGAGCGAGTCATGCACTTGCGGGAACAATTGGCCGAGCTGATGAAGATCCTGCAAGCCTGGGCCCAGGCTCAGGCTCCACTGAGCCAGTTACCCCAACTGCCGGCCTTTCCCTGGCTGCTGCGGTTTTACCAGTGCGACCCCCATGGCACCCAACTGACCCCCAACTTCGAGTGGCGCCAGGATGCCTGGCAGGCCGACAGCCGCTACCTGGGGCACAACTGGTCATGGCGCCCGTATTTCTATCACCTGCTCGCCGAAGGATGGGAGGAGCGACGCCTGACCCTGTCGTCGACCTACCGTGATGCAACGAGCAATCAGTACTGCCTCACCGCCGGACAATTCTTCGATAACGGTCAGCGCTTGCTGTTAATCGATATCGACGCAGCCGGGCTGTAGATTTTCGCTTGCCCAGGCCGCGCTGAACCGGGAAGCTGGGGGGGTCATTCACCGCACGGAGAGTACTCGCCTTGGATTGGCCCACCCTGCTTACCCGCGAACGCCTTGGAAAGCCCCTGCACAGCCCGGAGGAACTGGGCCGCAGCCCCTTTCACAAAGACCATGATCGCATCATCTTCTCCGGCGCGTTTCGCCGCCTGGGCCGCAAGACCCAAGTGCACCCGGTGTCCAGCAACGACCATATCCATACGCGCCTGACCCACTCCCTGGAAGTCAGCTGCGTGGGCCGCTCCCTCGGCATGCGCGTGGGTGAAACCCTGCGCGACGCCCTGCCCGACTGGTGCGACCCGAGCGACCTGGGCATGGTGGTGCAATCGGCCTGCCTGGCCCATGACATCGGCAACCCACCGTTCGGGCACTCCGGCGAAGATGCGATTCGCCACTGGTTCCAACAGGCGGCAGGACGCGGCTGGCTGGACGACATGAGCACCGCTGAACGCAATGACTTCCTCAACTTCGAAGGCAATGCCCAAGGTTTCCGCGTGCTGACCCAACTGGAATACCACCAGTTCGACGGCGGCACGCGGTTGACCTACGCGACCCTGGGCACTTACCTGAAGTACCCCTGGACAGCGCGCCACGCTGATTCGCTGGGCTACAAGAAACACAAGTTCGGTTGCTACCAGAGTGAATTGCCGATTCTTGAGCAGATCGCACACAAGCTTGGCCTGCCGCAACTGGAGGAGCAGCGTTGGGCCCGCCACCCGTTGGTGTATCTGATGGAAGCCGCGGATGACATCTGCTACGCCTTGATCGATCTGGAAGACGGCCTGGAAATGGAGCTGCTCGAATACGCCGAAGTCGAGTCGTTGCTGCTTGACCTGGTTGGCGACGACCTGCCACAGACCTATCGACAGCTCGGTTCCCAAGACTCTCGGCGTCGCAAGCTGGCGATCCTGCGTGGCAAGGCCATCGAGCATTTGACCAACGCCGCAGCCCGGGCCTTTGTCGAGCAGCAGGATGCCCTGCTGGCCGGCTCACTGCCTGGCGATCTGGTGGAGCACATGCATGGCCCTGCCAAACGCTGTGTGCTGGATGCCAAGGACATGGCCCGCAAGAAAATCTTCCAGGACAAGCGCAAGACGCTGCATGAAATCGGCGCCTACACCACCCTGGAAATCCTCTTGAACGCCTTCTGCGGAGCTGCTCTGGAGCAGCATGGCGGACGTACACCATCATTCAAGAACCGGCGCATTCTCGACTTGCTGGGCAATAACGCACCGAACCCCGCATGGCCGTTGCACGCCTCGTTCCTGCGCATGATCGACTTTATCGCCGGGATGACCGACAGCTATGCCACCGAGATGGCGCGAGAAATGACCGGACGCTCCAGCCCACAATAACTACCTGCTCTGTCACGCTGCCTGTTCCCTGAAAAGAATCTCCCTACGGTGGGAACAGAGCGGCCTGATCGAATTCGCACACCTAGCCGAAGAATAATCACGCACGCTCCGGGCGTATGCCTCCTACACGCCCCTCATTGATGTTTGACTCACTGTGTGCCCTCTATGCCCAGATACCCCGTTAGCATCCTGTTAGTGGAGGACCATCCCTTTCAATTGCTGGCCACCCAATGCCTGCTCAGAAGCTTTGGTTTCGACCAACTGACCCCTGCGGAAAATGCGGAACAGGCGATCCGCTCGATGACGCAGGCCGAAACCCCTTTCGACATCATCCTATGCGATCAATGCCTGCCTGATCTTCCCGGCCTCGAATTGATTGAGATTGCCAGCCGCCGGCGCTTTATCAATTGCGCCATTCTTCTAAGCGGACTGCCCACCGAAGAGCTGGTGGCCCTGAAAATTCAGGCGTTTAAACGCGAACTACCCCTGCTAGGCTATTTATCGAAGCCTTTGAATAAAGATGCACTTATAGCGCTGATCAAACCTTTACTTAGATCGTAAATGTAGGACTTTAAACGTAACACACCAGGAAAATCACCTTAAGGAATACAGTTAAATCCCTTTACTCATTCCTGAGCCTGCGCAGCTTCGAATTGTTTATATGCAGCTTCCCAAAGCCTTACCAACCAGTAGGCATATACCTTTTTTTATGTAGGATATTTCCTGTTTTATATCTGCTCCCCCTCCACTTCATGCTTCCCCCTCTTCTTCTGAGCTAATGTGCCCGCTTTATTTGCACTTGCATGGAATATGATCATGAACACAGTTTTTATTATTGATGACCACCCGGTTATACGGCTTGCCATTCGAATGTTGCTAGAACACGAAGGCTACAAAGTGGTGGGTGAAACGGATAATGGATGCGACGCCATACAAATGGTCCGCGAATGTCTGCCCGATCTCATCATTCTGGATATCAGTATTCCGAAACTGGATGGGCTTGAAGTGCTATGCCGATTCAACGCGATGAATACGCCGATGAAGACACTGATACTGACGGCCCAGTCCCCAACCCTGTTCGCTACGCGCTGCATGCGCTCGGGTGCCGACGGCTACGTGTGCAAGGAAGGTGACCTGAGCGAGTTGCTCAGCGCCATTCGGGCGGTGCTGTCCGGCTATAACTACTTCCCCAGTCAGGCCTTGAGCGCCGGCGGTGTCGACGGCATCGAAGCCCAGGAACTTGAACTGTTCAAGGGCGTCAACGACAGGGAACTAATGGTCTTGCAACTTTTTGCACAAGGCCGCACCAATAAGGAAATTGCCAAAGGCATGTTCCTAAGTAATAAAACCGTCAGCACTTATAAAAAGAGGCTCATGCAAAAACTTCAAGCCAAATCCTTGGTAGAACTTATCGAGATGGCAAAACGAAACGCGCTAGTGTGAGAATGCGGATGCCCAGGCGTATAAAGGACTATCTATTTACATTGAGTGCCGGCTTGTGCTTTAGCACCGCCGTGCTCGCGAACCATCAAACGGGCCCGGAACATTTCACCTTATTGAGCCGCGCAGGCTCCGTTCAATTGGAAACCCATTTGGACAAGACCCAACGCCAATGGCTGCAGAACAAGCGCGAATTGGTGCTGGGCACTTCCTCACCTGACTACCCTCCCTTTGACCTCACCTCCAGCGGGCGTGACTATGAGGGCCTTACCGCCGACTACGCCGGCCTGCTGGCAAAAGTGCTGGCTTTGCCGGTGAAAGTACTGCGCTACCCCTCACGGGAGGCCGCCATCCACGCACTTGAAGCCGGGGAAATTGATTTACTCGGCTCCTCCAACGGCTTTGAAGCAGAAAACCAGAACCTCACCCTGTCCAAGCCGTATGCCGTAGACCAGCCGGTGCTGGTCACTCGTGAAGGTGAAACCCGCAGCCTCAGCGACGGCCTGGCCGGTATGCGCCTGGCCCTGGTCTATCACTACCTGCCCATGGGTGAAGTGGAAAAGCTCTACCCCAAAGCGATCATCCGCGCCTACCCCTCTTATCAAAACGCGCTAAATGCCGTGGCATTCGACCAGGCAGATGTGTTCCTCGGCGATACCATTTCCACTCACTACATGATCAACAAGGGCTACCTGAAAAACATTCGAATGGCCAACTTCGGCAAACACGAGGCGTACGGGTTCAGCTTTGCCATGCTCCGGTATCAAACAACCCTCGCTGGCATCGTCGACGCCGTTCTGACAGCCGTACCCACCAATGAACGAGAAACGATCGCCAAACGCTGGAGTGCCGGCAGCGATATCTTGCTGACCGACAAGAAGCTGCAACTGAGCCCGCGCGAGGAGCGCTGGCTGAAAGACCATCCGGTGGTCAAAGTGATCGTGAATGAAACCTTCGCCCCCCTGACCTTCTTCGACACGGACGGCAACTTTCGCGGCATCACCGCCGACCTGCTGGAACTGGTTCGCCTGCGTACGGGCTTGCGCTTCGAGATACAGTGCGAACGAGTTGTTCAAGCGATGATTGAACAAGTCGACGGCGGAAAGGCCGACATCATCGGCGCGATCGTACCCAGTACAGAGCGGGAGGCTCGATTGAATTTCAGTCGCCCCTACCTGGAAAACTCCTATGTGATGTTGACGCGCAAGGATAACCACGCGCCGACCAGCCTGGAGGAAATGCAAGGCAAGCGCCTGGCCGTCACGCAAGGCAGTCCAATGGCAACGTTTCTACGCGAAAACTTTCCGAACATTCAACTGGTAGAAACAGGCGACAATTTCAAATCCGCTGAACTGCTTGTACAAGGGCATGTCGACGGCGCTGTAAATACATTGGTAATCGCCAACTATTTCCTCTCCTCCCCCACGTTCCTGGACAAGATTCAAATCAGCTTCAGCGTCGGCACGATGCCTGCCATATTTTCATTAGCCACTTCACGTCGAGCCACCGAACTCAGCTCGATTCTGGACAAGGCGTTACTGAGCATCGCCCCCGATGAGCTGGGCGTGATCAACAGCCGCTGGCGCGGCTACACCGCGGCCTCCGACAGTTATTGGCGCAACTACCACCAACTGATTACCCAAATCATTATTGGCACCGGGCTGCTGTTGCTGATTTCCCTGACCTGGAACGCCTATATGCGCCGCCAGATCAAACACCGCAAGATGGCCGAGCGCGCCCTCAATGATCAGTTCGAATTCATGCGTGCGCTGGTCAATGAAACGCCACACCCTATCTACGTACGCGATCGCAAAGGCTTGCTGCAGACCTGCAACGACAGCTACCTGCAAGTATTCAACGTTAAGCGCGAAGAGGTAATCGGTAAAAGCGCGATCCAGATGAGCGCGGCCCTGGAAACGGATGCGGTGCAATATCATGCCGATTACCAGCGAGTGATGGCCGAAGGCAATCCGATGATCCTGGATCGGACCCTGAATATTGCCGGAAAAAAACTCACGATTTACCACTGGATCCTGCCGTACCGTGACTCCATCGGCGATGTCCAAGGCATCATCGGTGGCTGGATCGACATCAGTGAACGACGCCAGTTGTTCGACGAAATTCGCGCCGCCAAGGAGCGCGCCGACGAAGCCAACCGGGCCAAGAGCACGTTCCTTGCCACCATGAGCCATGAAATCCGCACCCCGATGAACGCGGTGATCGGCATGTTGGAGCTGACTCTCAAGCGGGCCGACCAAGGTCATCTCGATCGCCCGGCCATCGAGGTTGCGTACAACTCGGCTAAAGATCTGCTGGAACTGATCGGCGATATTCTCGACATCGCACGCATCGAGTCCGGCCGCCTGAGCCTGGCGCCTGAGCGCGTCAACCTGCGGGAGGTGATCGAGTCGGTGGTACGCGTGTTCGACGGCCTGGCCCGCCAGAAAACCCTCAGTTTGTTGCTGGAGTTCAATCCCGAGCTGGACAATACCGATGTGCTGATCGACCCGCTGCGTTTCAAGCAGGTGTTGTCCAACCTGATCAGCAACGCGATCAAGTTCACCGAGCGCGGCCAAGTAAAAATCAAAGTGGAGGTATTGCCCACCGATCTGGCGCAGCAAATCGAAATGAAACTGGTAGTGGAAGACACCGGCATCGGCATCAGCCGGGATGACCAGTTGCGCCTGTTCGAACCCTTCGCCCAAGCTGACAACTCAGGGCATTTGGCCAGGAGCGGTGCAGGACTGGGATTGGTGATCTGCCGCAGCCTGTGCGCAATGATGGGCGGGCAATTGAGCTTGAGCAGCGTGCCAATGGTAGGCACACAGGTGCATATCAGCCTGAAAATGACCCAGCTGCAGCCCATGCACGTGGTAGAGGAAATCATGCCCGTGACACAAGTTACCGCGCCAGTGCTGAATGTGCTGGTCGTAGACGATCATCCGGCGAACCGCCTGTTGATGTGCCAGCAACTGGCTTACCTGGGACACCAGTTCACCGCCGCCAACCACGGTGCGGCTGGTTTTTTGGCCTGGCGTCACGAGCACTTCGACCTGGTCATAGCCGACTGCAACATGCCCATCATGAATGGCTACGAACTGAGCCGCTCGATTCGCGAGTATGAACAGCGTGAACAACTTACGCCGTGCGTAGTGCTGGGCTTTACCGCCAACGCTCAGCCCGAAGAAAAACTCCGCTGCGCACAAGCCGGCATGAACGATTGCCTGTTCAAGCCCATCAGCCTCACTGCACTGGAACGGCACCTGGGACAAATAGCCCCGCAACCTACCAGCCTGGCTCTAGACCTCAGCGATTTCGAGGCCCTTACCGGCGGCGATCCACAGATGAGCCGACGCCTGCTGGAGGAACTCTTGAGCAGCAGTCGTCATGATCGACTGGAACTGCTCGGACTAATGGCCAGGCAGGCATCGCCCCAGGACATCATCGAACAGGCCCACAAGATCAAAGGCGCCGCCCGTATCGTTCAGGCGACCTTATTGGCCGGGCAGTGCGAGACCCTCGAACAGAACTGTGCCCGTGGCGAAGACCGGTCTCTGATCGAGTCCGGTGTGAAGGCCCTGGAAAAATACATGCTCGAGCTGGAAAGGGTACTGCAGGCACAGCTCCAGGACCTGGATAACGAAAAAGGGGCGCCTGGCCCCCCTTAATGGGATCAGCAGTCGGTCAAGCGCAGGAAAATCGCCGCCAGCTGTTCGATACCCGCCTGATCCTGTGCGGTAAAGCGGGCCAGCGATGGGCTATCGAGGTCAAGGACGCCAACCAACTTACCGTCCTTGACCAGCGGCACCACCAGCTCGCTGTTCGATGCGCTGTCACAGGCAATATGCCCGGCAAACGCATGCACATCTTCCACCCGCTGGGTCTGTCGGGACGCAGCGGCCGCGCCGCACACACCACGCCCGAACGGAATACGCACGCAGGCAATCTGACCCTGAAATGGCCCCAGTACCAGTTCTTCATTGCGATTGAGATAGAAACCGGCCCAGTTCAGATCGTCCAACTGATTGAACAGAAACGCAGAGAACTGCGCGCTGTTGGCGATAAAGTCGCGCTCGTCGGCCAGCAGCGATTCCAGCTGCGCGCAGAGCATGGCATAGCCATCCAGGCCGGTGCCGGCGTGTTGTAGGTCGATCATGGTTGACGCTCCAGCAATTTGAGGCCCACCCAGTAACGGGCGAATTGATACGCGCAACGACCGTTGCGGTTGCCACGCCCGGTCGCCCAGCGCACGGCAAGAATGTCGAGGGTTTCATCGCGCTGCCATTGCAAACCGGCCTTGTTCGCCAGTTCACCGATCCAGTGTTCCACCACGTCCAGGAAGTGCTCCTGGGTGAACGGATAGAACGACAGCCACAGGCCAAAGCGGTCGGACAAGGCAATCTTGTCTTCCACCGCTTCGCTGGGGTGCAACTCACCATCCACGCGTTTCCAGTTGTCGTTGTCGCTTTGGTTTTCCGGCACCAGGTGGCGGCGGTTGGAGGTGGCATACAGCAAGACGTTTTCCGGGGCCTGCTCCAGCGAGCCATCCAGCACACTTTTGAGCACGCGGTAGTCGCCTTCGCCCGCTTCAAACGACAAGTCATCGCAGAACAAGATAAAACGTTGCGGCAGCTTGAGCAGTTGCTCGACCACACGCGGCAGGTCGGCCAGGTGATCACGCTCGATTTCGATCAGGCGCAAACCGGCCTTGGCGTGCTGGGCCAGCAGGGCACGTACCATCGACGACTTACCGGTGCCACGCGACCCCCACAGCAACGCATGGTTGGCGGGCAGGCCATCAAGGAATTGCTGCGTGTTACGAGCCAGTTGCTCACGTTGCTTGTCCACGCCGATCAGGTCGGACAGGCGCATGTCCAGGCTCACTTCAAGCGGCAACAGGAAGCCTGCACGGCCTTCTCGCTGCCAACGGGCAGCCAGGCAGTGGTCCCAGTCGATGGTTTGACGAGGCGCGGGCAACAAGGGTTCCAGGCGTGCGAGTACGGCGTCGGCCCGTTCAAGAAAGGCATTCAATCGACTATCCACGATGATTCCTCTGGCAAGTTTTTGCAAAAGATGGCGTATTGGCAGCCCTGCGGCAGACCGCACAAGGCTGCATAAAAAAAACGATTCATGCCGGGTAAGCCAGAGCCTGTGGATGTTCAGCTATGCTTGCCGGGCGAAGGGAAACGTGAAGTGGCTCAACACTCGATGGATATCAAGTTCGCCCACCGCTTGTCTTATAAACAAGCCAGATTGACTGTGCTGGTCGGTTTCGTCTTGGGAACCTTGCTCAGCCTGATCCAAATCGGCATTGATTATGCCAGCGAAGACGCATCCATCAACCGTGAAATTGCTTCGCTGCTGGAAATCAGCCACAACCCGGCGTCACGCATCGCCTACAACATCGATGCCGAACTAGCCCAGGAGTTGACCCTTGGCCTGTTGCGCTCCCCTGCGATCATTCACGCACGGTTGATCGACAACAATGGCGTGGTACTGGCGGATGTCGACCGGCCTCGCAAGGAAAGTGCCTACCGCCCCATCAGTGATTTCCTGTTTGGTGCCAACCGGCAGTTCGAAGACCGTCTGTTCCTGAGCCATATGCCCAATGAATCCCTGGGCGTACTGCGCCTCGACGTGGACACCTACGCCTTTGGCAGCCGCTTCCTGCACCGCGCCGAAATAACCTTGCTCAACGGATTCGCCCGCAGCCTGCTGCTGACGGGCATCCTGCTAGCGCTGTTCTACGTCATGCTCACCCAACCTTTGGTGCGCGTGATCCGTGAACTGAGCAATCGTAAACAGGCGCGCCTGGACTGCCCACCAGGGCACGAGCATGACGAAATCGGCGTACTGGTCAACGTCGCTAACCAGCAGTTCGAAAACATGGAGACAGAAATCCAGCAACGGCGTCACGCCGAAGACCGGCTGACCGAGTACCTGGGACAGTTGGAAGACATCGTCTCTGCCCGTACGCTCGAACTTAAAGCCAGTAACCAGCGCCTGAGCCAGTCCAACGATGAGCTGGAAGCGGCGAAGATAAATGCATTGGGCATGGCTCAGGCGCGGGCGGCGTTCCTGGCGAACATGAGCCATGAAATCCGCACGCCGCTCAACGGCCTGTTGGGCATGATCGCCCTGTCGCTGGACAGCCCGCTCAACGCCGAGCAACGCCAGCAACTGTCCATTGCCCATGATTCGGGCAAGGTGCTGGTGGAGTTGCTCAACGATATCCTCGATCTGTCCAAGTTCGATGCTGGTCAACTGGAGCTGGAGCGCATCCCGTTCGACTTGGGCGCACAAGTGGAAGACACCGCCAACCTGCTATCGCAGAACGCCGCGCCGAGTGTCGAGCTGACCTGCCTGATCGATCCGCAATTTCCAGCCCAGGTGCTGGGTGACCCGACCCGGGTGCGGCAGATCGTCAGCAACCTGCTGTCCAACGCCCTGAAGTTCACGCGTTTCGGTCGGGTGGATGTTCGCCTCAGCAGCGCGGACGGCCGGGTCCGCATTGAAGTGTGCGATACCGGCATCGGCATCGCGCAGGAAGCCCAGGTGAAAATCTTCCAGCCGTTCACACAGGCCGGTGCCGGTATCACCCGCCAGTTCGGTGGCACAGGACTGGGCCTGGCGCTGACGCATAACCTGTGCGAGGCAATGAACGGCCGCTTGAGCATCAGTTCTGAGGTGGGCTTTGGCAGCCAGTTCTGCGCCGAACTGCCGCTACCGACTCACTTGCCCGCCGTGCGGGTTACGCCACTTCAGGGCGAAGTGATCGCCATTACCAGTGCAGACAGCGGCCTGACGGAGCTGCTCACCACCCTGCTCCCCCATTGGGGACTGACGCCCCGCTGTTTCCCGCGCGACGAAGATGTCAGTGGGCAAACGCCAGACTTATTGATCACTGACTGCCCGCAATGCCTGTTTAGCCTGCGCCCCAGCATCACCGCACCGATCCTGCTGGTGACGGCGTATGGCAACTTTATGCCCAGCGAAGAAGTGGCGGCACTGGCCCCGTTGCAGCAACAGGCACGACCGTTGAGCCGCAATGCGCTGTACCAGATCCTGCAACGCAATTTGCGTAGCGAAGCCCAATTGATCCTCGACCCGATCCAAATGGAAGCCGCCCCGCTGGCACACCGCGCGCGGATCCTGTTGGTGGAAGACAATCCAGTCAACCAACTGGTGGCCAAGGGCATGCTCAGCAAGCTGGGGTGTGAAGTGATTGTGGCGGCGCATGGTGGCGAAGCGCTCAAACGACTTGAGGAACAACCTTTCGATATGGTGTTGATGGACTGCAACATGCCCGTGATGGATGGCTACGAAGCCAGTCGGCAGATTCGCCGCAGTGGACGCTGGCCGGACCTGCCGATCGTCGCCCTGACCGCCAACGCTCTGTCCGAAGAACGCGAGCGTTGCCGGGCGGCGGGAATGAATGACTATCTGGCCAAACCGTTCCGTCGCGAAGAACTTAACGGGCTGCTGGATCTGTGGGTACCGAAGGCGACAAATCTTTGATCTGCCGGAGCAACTGATCCAGGCCCGCGCGCAAGGCATCGGCCTGGTTCAGGTCGATACCGCTGTCGCACAACAAACGGGTCTTGAGGCGGTGGGTCTCGTCGCGCAGTTGCACACCGGTTTCACTCAGGCTCAGGTGCACTTCCCGCTCATCCTTGGCACTGCGGCGGCGGCGCACCCATTCGAGCTGCTCCAGGCGTTTAAGCAATGGCGTCAATGTGCCCGAGTCGAGCATCAGGCGTTCGCCCAACGCCTTGACGGTGGGTTGCGACGGGCGCGTGTCATGCCACTCCCAGAGCACCAGCATCACCACGTATTGCGGGTAGGTCAGGCCCAATTGGTCCAGCATCGGCTTGTAGGCACGGGTCACCGCCCGGGACGCGGCGTAGAGCTTGAAACACAGCTGGTCGTCGAGGGCCAGGGAGATGTTGGGCTGGTTGGTCATTTGAGCAGGGCTTCGATCTCTTGGGTCAGGTCCTGGGGCTTGGTGGTCGGGGCGAAGCGCTTGACCACTTGGCCGTCGCGACCGATCAGGAACTTGGTGAAATTCCACTTGATGCCCTTGGAGCCCAGCAGGCCCGGCGCCTGTTTTTTCAACTGCACAAACAGTGGGTGGGCATCGCTGCCATTTACGTCGATCTTCTTGAACAGCGGGAAGCTGACGCCGAAGTTCAGCTCGCAGAATTCGGAAATCGCGCCTTCGTTACCCGGCTCCTGCTTGCCGAACTGGTTGCAGGGAAAACCCAGCACCACCAGGCCTTGGTCCTTGTACTGCTGCCAGAGCTCTTCCAGCCCCTTGTACTGCGGGGTGAAGCCGCATTTGCTGGCCGTGTTGACCACCAGAATGGCTTTGCCGGAAAAGTCGGCCAAGGTCTTTTGCTCACCTTTGATGGTGGTACAAGGGATGCTCAGCAGGTTGTCGCTCATGGCAGTGCCTCGGTAACAAGGGGGAAAGAGGATAAACATAGCGATCAATTCAATTGTACGCAATTTAATAATGCGTTCTTGTAGTGAGCGGGCTTGTCCCGCGCTGGGGGGCGAAGCCGCCCTAAATCCAGGCACCTCGGTATTTTATGAAACACTGCGGTGGCCTTGTTGGGGCGGCTTCGCCCCCCAGCGCGGGACAAGCCCGCTCACTACAACTAGCGTGGTACGAAGTCCAGGCATACCGAGTTGATGCAGTACCGCAAGCCGGTCGGCGGCGGGCCGTCCGGGAACACATGGCCCAAGTGCGCGTCGCACTTGGCGCAAGTGACTTCGGTTCGGATCATGCCGTGGCTGACGTCACGGATTTCGATCATCGCACTGTCGGCAATGGGTTCGTAGAAGCTGGGCCAGCCGCAGCCAGCATCGAATTTGGTCTTGGAGTCGAACAGCGGCTCGTTGCAGCAAATACAGTGGTAGACGCCGTCGGCAGTGGTGGCGTTGTACTTGCCGGAGAACGGGCGCTCGGTGCCTTTGAGACGGCACACCTGGTACTGCGCCGGGTCGAGCATGTCCTGCCATTCCTGAAGGGTTTTCTGCAACTTTTCCATCGGTACACCTCGGCAACTGAAAAACCCTGATCTGTATCTTTTCCGTAGATCAGGTGGCACGTATGATTGCGCCTCTTCAAAACGCCAGTCTGGCACCCGCGCTACCGGCATTCAAACGTATTTATGGGTGCGGGCCGCGCAGGATTCACAGTACGGTAGTGTCCCTACCGTCTGGATCGTTCATTTTCAGGATCACATCGCCATGCAGGTCAGCAAATCGAACAAGCTCGCCAACGTCTGCTATGACATTCGCGGCCCAGTGCTCAAGCACGCCAAGCGCCTGGAAGAGGAAGGCCATCGCATCCTCAAGCTGAACATCGGCAATCCGGCGCCCTTTGGTTTCGAAGCGCCGGACGAAATTCTCCAGGACGTGATCCGCAACCTGCCGACCGCACAAGGCTACAGTGACTCCAAGGGTTTGTTCAGCGCCCGCAAGGCGGTGATGCAGTACTACCAGCAGAAGCAGGTCGAAGGTGTCGGCATCGAAGACATCTACCTGGGCAACGGCGTCTCCGAACTGATCGTGATGTCGATGCAAGCCCTGCTCAACAACGGTGACGAAGTACTGGTACCGGCACCGGACTACCCGCTGTGGACTGCCGCCGTGACCCTGGCCGGAGGCCACCCGGTGCATTACCTGTGTGACGAAGGCGCCGACTGGTTCCCGGACCTGGCCGACATCAAGGCCAAGATCACCCCGAACACAAAGGCGCTGGTGATCATCAACCCGAACAACCCCACTGGCGCGGTCTATTCCAAGGAAGTGCTGCTGGGCATGCTCGAACTGGCGCGCCAGCACAACCTGGTGGTGTTCTCCGACGAGATCTACGACAAGATCCTCTACGATGACGCCGTGCATGTGTGCACCGCATCCCTCGCACCGGACCTGCTGTGCCTGACGTTCAACGGCCTGTCCAAGTCCTACCGCGTGGCGGGCTTCCGCTCCGGCTGGATCGCCATTTCCGGCCCCAAGCACAACGCCCAGAGCTACATCGAAGGCATCGACATGCTGGCCAACATGCGCCTGTGCGCCAACGTGCCGAGCCAACACGCGATCCAGACCGCCCTCGGCGGCTACCAGAGCATCAACGACCTGGTCTTGCCCCAGGGCCGCCTGCTGGAACAACGCAACCGTACATGGGAGCTGCTTAACGCCATTCCGGGCGTCAGCTGCGTGAAACCCATGGGCGCGCTGTACGCCTTCCCACGTATCGACCCAAAAGTCTGCCCGATCTTCAACGACGAAAAATTTGTGCTCGACCTACTGCTGTCGGAAAAGCTGCTGGTGGTCCAGGGCACTGCGTTCAACTGGCCGTGGCCGGATCACTTCCGCGTGGTGACTTTGCCGCGTGTGGATGACTTGGACATGGCCATTGGTCGCATCGGCAATTTCCTCAAGTCCTATCGCCAGTAACGGATGTGCCGCTGTACGACCGACAATCGGTCGTACAGCGAGTATCTGGCAACACTTCTCTGCCCTCCCCCAACTCTTTCACCTTGCTGGCTCCCGCGTACCCACCTACCCCCTATAATTACAGGGCTACGACGCAACCGCGTGCTGATCAACCAGTCCTTTGCGTGTCGGAAAAACCTTTCAAGGCTCTACATTCTCGCTGTAGGACACAGTTTGAAATAGTCGCTCGGTTGAATCACCCCATGCCGCACCTTATATACCCCGCAGTACGCGACATATTAAGCATGAGGAGAACTCTACAACCATGATGCGCATCCTGCTGTTCTTGGCCACTAACCTGGCGGTCGTGCTGATTGCCAGCATCACCCTGAGCCTTTTCGGCTTCAACGGGTTCATGGCGGCCAACGGGGTTGATCTCAACCTCAATCAGCTGCTGATTTTCTGTGCGGTCTTTGGTTTTGCCGGCTCGCTGTTTTCGCTGTTCATCTCCAAGTGGATGGCGAAGATGAGTACCAGCACCCAGATCATTACCCAACCACGCACCCGCCACGAACAATGGCTGATGCAAACCGTGGAGCAATTGTCTCGGGAAGCCGGTATCAAGATGCCCGAAGTGGGGATTTTCCCTGCCTACGAGGCTAACGCCTTCGCCACGGGCTGGAACAAGAACGACGCACTCGTTGCCGTCAGCCAGGGTCTCCTGGAGCGTTTTTCGCCCGATGAAGTCAAGGCAGTACTGGCGCACGAGATCGGCCACGTGGCCAATGGCGACATGGTCACCCTGGCACTGGTACAGGGCGTGGTGAACACCTTCGTGATGTTCTTCGCCCGGATCATCGGCAACTTTGTCGACAAGGTGATCTTCAAGAACGAAGAAGGCCGTGGCATCGCCTACTTCGTGGCGACCATTTTTGCCGAAGTGATCCTGGGCTTCCTGGCCAGCGCGATCGTGATGTGGTTCTCGCGCAAACGCGAGTTCCGTGCAGACGAAGCCGGCGCACGCCTGGCGGGTACCAGCGCAATGATCGGCGCACTGCAACGCCTGCGCTCGGAGCAAGGCCTGCCGGTGCACATGCCGGACAGCCTGACCGCCTTCGGGATCAACGGCGGGATCAAACAGGGCTTGGCTCGCCTGTTCATGAGCCACCCGCCGCTGGAAGAGCGTATTGACGCACTGCGTCGTCGGGGCTGATAGCCCGCCAGAAGCAAAAAAAGGGCGACTTCGGTCGCCCTTTTTGGTGCCCGTGGTTTTTGTGTAAAGGCTTCGGTCGTCATCGCAGGCAAGCCACCACATGTTGAACTGTGCTAGCCCGAGGAATCGAATACACCACCAATGACTGTGGGCTTGCCCGCGATGGCGATGGCCTTGTCAGCGCTTGATCAACCGATACACACG
Source organism: Pseudomonas cremoris (assembly GCF_014230465.1). Next base: position 67,185 of record NZ_JAAXCY010000014.1, on the reverse strand, counting down.
CTCCTCAAGCCGCGTGACGCCGTCCTGCACAAACTTCCAGCTCTCGCCCAGGATATCCTGCTCTTCCAGCGCCTCCAGGGCCCACTGCTCACCCAGCAGCACGCGAACTTCCTCATCGGTCACCGCAAACGGCGGGCCGGCTTTCTGCGTCTGGTCGTAGTCAAGGGCGATCAAGAGCCCCTGGCAGCCTGGACGCAGGAAGCGGTTCAAATGCTCGGCGTACTGTGCACGCATCAACGGCGGTAACGCTATCAATGCAGCACGGTCATAAAGTGCCGTGCAATCGGCCAGTGCTTCGGCGTCCAAGGCGAAGAAATCGCCGCACCACACTTCAATCAAGTCCGACCGGTACACCTTGAACACGCCATGCTGGCTCCTACGCGGCGTCAGGTTCTGCTCACTGAAAAACGACTCGACAGCATGCTCCGACAGCTCCACGCCCATCACCCGGTACCCCTGGCTGGCCAGCCACATCAGGTCCAGGCTCTTGCCACACAACGGCACCAATACCTTTGCGCCTTCAGCCAGCGTCAACCGCGGCCAGTGCCGCTGCAGATATGGGTTGACCTCAGGCAAGTGAAAGCCAATCTGATTACGCGCCCAGCGCTCCTGCCAAAACTTGGGTTCCATGAAACACCCCCGGAAATTCGATCAAATGGTGCTAAAACTTATATTAGATTTAGATCAATGATCTGATTGAAGATGGGTCCATGTTAACGCTCAGGACCCTACTTATGCTCCCTAGCCTGTTTATCTCCCACGGCTCGCCCATGCTTGCCCTGCAACCCGGCGCCAGCGGCCCGGCGCTGCTACGCCTGGCGGCCGAAATGCCAAGACCCAAAGCGATCGTGGTGGTGTCGGCGCACTGGGAAAGCCATGAATTGCTGGTCAGTGGCAACGCCGCCCCGGAAACCTGGCATGACTTCGGCGGCTTCCCCCGCGAATTGTTTGCAGTGCAATACCCGGCACCTGGCGATCCGCAACTGGCCGCCGACATTGTCGAGTTGCTGCACGCAGACGGTCTTGATGCCCGCATCGACGAACGTCGCCCCTTCGACCACGGCACCTGGGTGCCGCTGTCGCTGATGTACCCGGCGGCGGATATTCCAGTGGTGCAGGTGTCGTTGCCCAGCCGCATGGGCCCTGCCCTGCAGACGCGCGTCGGGCATGCGCTTGCCAGCTTGCGTGAACAAGGCGTGTTGCTGATCGGTTCCGGCAGCATTACTCATAACCTGGGTGAGCTGGACTGGCACGCAGGCCCCGAGAGCATCGAGCCTTGGGCCCGGGATTTTCGCGATTGGGTGGTGGATAAACTGGCGACTGATGATGAAGCAGCCTTGCATGACTATCGTCGCCAGGCGCCCCATGCCGTGCGTAGTCATCCTAGTGATGAACACTTGTTGCCGTTGTACTTTGCACGGGGTGCCGGCGGCGCGTTCAGCGTGGCGCACCAAGGTTTCACAATGGGCGCCCTTGGGATGGACATCTACCGCTTCGGCTGACACACATTCCCCCTGAAACCCAGGCAAAAAAAATCCCCGAACCAGTCGGGGATTTTTTATGTGCGATCAATCAGCCCAAGGGCGGATCAATCCTCGCGGTAGCGACGCAGCTTCAACTGCTTACCGGCAACGCGAGTGTCTTTCAGCTTGGCCAGCAGTTTTTCCAGACCGTCTTCCGGCAGCTCCACCAGGGAGAAGCTGTCACGAACCTGGATGCGACCGATGGCTTCACGTGCCAGGCCACCCTCATTGAGGATAGCGCCCAGCAGGTTCTTGGCAGCGATACCATCACGCGCGCCCAGCGCGGTACGGCAACGAGCACGGCCTTCAGCCAATGGAACCGGAGCACGACGCTCACGATCACCACGGTCTGGACGGTCACCGGAACGCTCTGGACGATCACCGCGTGGCGCGCTGTTCGGAACCAGTGGACGTTCTTTCTCGATGGCTGCCAGGGTCAGGGCCTGACCGTTGGTTGCCTTGCGCAGCAGGGCGGCAGCCAGGGCACGTGGGGTGCAGCCGATATCGGCGGTCAGGCGGTCCAGCAGGTCGCCGTGGGTCGATTCAGCGTCAGCCACCAGTGGCGACAGGCTGTTGGTCAGTTTCTTGATGCGAGCATCCAGAACAGCCTGGGCATCCGGCAGGCGGACTTCAGCAACTTTCTGACCGGTCACACGCTCGATCACTTGCAGCATGCGGCGCTCACGTGGAGTCACCAGCAGCAGTGCACGACCTTCGCGACCGGCACGGCCGGTACGGCCGATACGGTGAACGTAGGACTCTGGATCGTAAGGCATGTCAACGTTGAACACGTGGGTGATACGTGGAACGTCAAGGCCACGAGCAGCAACGTCGGTCGCTACAACGATGTCCAGACGGCCATCCTTGAGGGAGTCGATCACGCGCTCACGTTGGTTCTGGGCGATGTCACCGTTCAGCGCAGCGGCTTTGTAGCCTTTGGCTTCCAGGGCACTGGCCAGGTCCAGGGTCGCTTGCTTGGTGCGCACGAACATGATCAGGGCGTCGAAGTCTTCGACTTCCAGCAGGCTCAATACAGCCGAGGTCTTCTGGTCAGCGTGAACCAACAGGTGAGCCTGTTCGATCGCGGTAACGGTCTGAGTCTTGGTCTGGATCTTGACGTGCTCTGGGTCACGCAGGTGGCGTTCGGCAATGGCACGGATCGACTGTGGCAGGGTGGCCGAGAACAGTACGGTCTGACGGGTTGGAGGCAGTGCCTTGAAGATGACTTCCAGGTCATCCATGAAGCCCAGCTTCAACATTTCGTCAGCTTCGTCCAGAACCAGGTGGTTCACGGTCGACAGGACTTTTTCGTCACGGCGCAGGTGGTCGCACAGACGACCCGGAGTGGCGACAACAATTTGTGCGCCATTACGGATTGCTTTCAGTTGTGGGCCCATAGGCGCGCCGCCGTAAACGGCCACAACGGTTACGCCCGGCATTTGCTTGGCGTAGGTTTCGAAAGCGGTTGCTACTTGCAGCGCCAACTCACGGGTTGGCGCCAGGATCAGGGCTTGCGGTTCGCGCTTGGCAGGATCGATGCAGTGCAGGATAGGCAGGGCGAACGCGGCGGTTTTACCGGTACCGGTTTGCGCCTGGCCAATCATGTCCTTGCCGGCCATGATGATCGGGATCGATTGCTGCTGAATCGCCGAAGGTTCTTCGTAGCCAGTCGCTGCGACGGCTGCAAGAATGTTCGGGTTAAGATTAAAAGCGGCGAAGCCGCCGGTTTCCTGGGTCATGGGTCTGCCTCTAAGTGCATCCGCAAAGACCCATGCTCCAAAGCTGCGCATGCCGTGTTGAGACTCAAGAGTCGCCCTGGCTGCTTTGTCGGCGGGGATTTGCGAAAACGAATGAATGAAAAAGATTCGTCAAGGGAGAGTCCGCTGTGCGGACGTGCAGCCGAAGCTGACTTCGGGGAATTGCGCTACCTAAACGCGGCCCGGTTAAAGGCCGGCGCGCACTATACCGGAAATACCTGAAAAAGGGAGCTTTTTTTATCGGAAAGCACCGATAAACCGCGCTGCATCACAGTCTTTGCAGATAACAGTGGCAAGGTCTATTTTTCAAAGGCCCGGCCCTGTTGGTCATAACGCTTAAACGATTCACCTAACCCTTGAGACCTTTGGTCCGAAATCCTTCCCCGCGCCCGAGGGCACACCCGATGAATGAAGCCACCAGCAGTCGCGTCAGCCGTGAGTTACAGGGCCATGTCCTGCTGTTGGGCTTGGATCGGGTGGCCAAGCGCAATGCTTTCGACCTGGATTTGCTCAACGAGCTAAGCCTGGCCTATGGCGAATTTGATCGAACTGACGAGGCGCGTGTTGCCGTGGTATTTGCCCACGGAGAGCACTTTACCGCCGGCTTGGACCTGGCCAACGTCAGCGCCTTGATGGCCAGCGGCTGGCAACCTCCCTTGGGCGGGTGCGATCCATGGGGCGTGTTTGCCGGCCCTCGGGTGAGCAAGCCGGTGATCATCGCCGCCCAGGGTTACTGCCTGACCATTGGTATCGGGCTGATGCTGGCAGCGGACATCAACCTCTGCGCGAGCAACACGCGTTTCGCACAGATGGAAGTACAGCGTGGGATCTTTCCGTTTGGCGGTGCGACATTGCGCTTTCATCAGATCGCCGGCTGGGGCAATGCGATGCGCTGGTTGCTGACCGGTGACGAGTTCGATGCACACGAGGCGTTGCGCCTGGGCCTGGTGCAGGAAGTGATGGCCAGCGAAGACCTGCTGCCCCGCGCTGTAGAGTTGGCCAACCGTATGGCGCGTCAGGCACCGCTGGGAGTGCAGGCCACATTGATGTCGGCACGGCTGGCGCGGATGGAGGGCGAAACTGTGGCGGCTGCGGCATTGCCGCCGATGGTGGATAAACTGCTGAACAGCGAGGATGCCAAGGAAGGGGTGCGGGCGATGATTGAGAAGCGGCCGGGGGTGTTCAAGGGTATATGAGTTGGCTGTCAGGGCCTCTTCGACTTGCTCGCGAAAGCGTCGGCACAGACAGCCTAGGTCGCCGGCCGAATCGCCTTGATCAACGACTGCAACGAATACCCCAACCGCGGCGCCAAGGCCTCGGCACGCTCCGAAAGCCCCTTCAAGTCCAGTCCCTGATCCAGCTCCGAAGGCACCAACAAAATCACATTGCCCTCCTTCACCGGCAACTCCCAGTAATGCCGGTGGTACAAACCGCGCAACAGTGCTGCCCCCAGCGGCTTGCCGTCATCCGTAGCCCACTGGTTGATCACCAGCCAGCCACCGGGGTTGAGTTTCTTCTGGCAGTTTTCCAGGAAGGTCCAGGCCAAGTGCCCGACGCCCGGGCCGACGTCCGTATACAGGTCGACGAAAATCAGGTCGGCCGACTCAGCGGTGTCCAGCAACTGGAGGGCGTCGCCAATGCGGATGTACAGCCGAGGATCGTCATCCAACCCCAGGTATTCGATGGCCAGGCGCGGCACATCCGGGCGCAGCTCAATGGCTTCCACATCGTCCAGCGGCAGAAACTTGAGGCACGCCTGGGTCAACGTACCCGCACCCAGGCCGAGAAACAGCGCACTTTCCGGCTGATCGTGGCACAGCGCACCAATCAACATGGCGCGGGTGTAGTCGTATTCCAACCAGCTCGGGTCCGCGGTAAACACACAGCTTTGCTCAATGGCGTCGCCGAATTCGAGAAACCGGTAATCGGCCACTTCGAGCACACGGATCATGCCGAAGTCGTCATGGACCTCGGCCAGCAGGCGCTCGACACGCTCCTCTGTCATCACTGCTCCTAACGGGGTTGCTGTATGGCAAAGCCGCGATTGTCGGCCAACCGGCAGCAACAGGTCACGCACTAATTGCTGATAACATTGGCCTCCTACCGTCCATTACCCTATCGAGTTCATGATGAGCCAACCCTGGAGCCCCGACAGCTGGCGCGCCCTGCCGATCCAGCAACAACCCCAGTACCCGGACGCTGCGCATTTGCTGCACGTGGAGCAAAGCCTCGCCAGCTACCCGCCGCTGGTGTTTGCCGGGGAAGCGCGTGAGTTGCGCCGTCAGTTCGCTGAAGTGACCCAGGGTCGCGCCTTCCTGTTGCAGGGCGGTGACTGCGCCGAGAGTTTTGCCGAGTTCTCCGCCGCCAAAATCCGCGACACCTTCAAGGTGCTGCTGCAGATGGCCATCGTGATGACGTTTGCCGCCGGCTGTCCGGTGGTGAAAGTCGGGCGCATGGCCGGTCAGTTCGCCAAGCCGCGCTCGGCCAACGACGAAACCATCGACGGCATCACCCTGCCCGCCTACCGTGGCGATATCGTCAATGGCATTGGCTTCGATGAAAAAAGCCGTGTGCCGGACCCGGACCGCCTGCTGCAGTCCTACCACCAGTCCACCGCTACCCTGAACCTGTTGCGCGCCTTTGCCCAAGGCGGTTTCGCCGACCTGCACCAGGTGCACAAATGGAACCTGGACTTCATCGCCAACTCCGCCCTGGCCGAGAAATACGCCCAACTGGCCGACCGTATCGACGAAACCCTGGCGTTCATGCGCGCCTGTGGCATGGACAGCTCGCCGCAATTGCGCGAAACCAGTTTCTTCACGGCCCACGAAGCGCTGCTGCTCAACTATGAGCAAGCGTTTGTACGCCGTGACAGCCTGACCAACGACTACTACGACTGCTCCGCCCACATGCTGTGGATAGGCGACCGTACCCGCCAGTTGGACGGTGCTCACGTCGAGTTCCTGCGCGGGGTGAACAACCCGATCGGCGTCAAGGTTGGCCCAAGCATGAACCCCGAGGACCTGATCCGCCTGATCGACATCCTCAACCCGGACAACGATCCCGGCCGCCTCAACCTGATCGCGCGCATGGGCGCAGGCAAGGTTGGCGACCACCTGCCGGGCCTGATTCGTGCTGTTCAGCGCGAGGGCAAGCAGGTGCTATGGAGCTCCGACCCGATGCACGGCAACACCATCAAGGCCAGCAGCGGCTACAAGACCCGCGACTTTGCGCAGATTCTTGGCGAAGTGAAGGAGTTCTTCCAGGTGCACCACGCCGAGGGCAGCTATGCCGGCGGGATTCATATCGAGATGACCGGGCAGAATGTCACCGAATGCATCGGTGGCGCGCGACCGATCACTGAAGATGGCTTGTCGGACCGGTATCACACGCACTGTGACCCGCGGATGAATGCTGACCAGTCGCTGGAGTTGGCGTTTTTGATTGCCGAGACGTTGAAGCAGGTTAAACGCTGACATTTGAGTCGCCTGTACTGACGCCTTCGCGAGCAAGTCGAATCGTCGCACCGCCGCTCCCACATTTTGATTTGTGAATACGTTCAAAGGTGGGAGCGGCGGTGCGACGATTCGACTTGCTCGCGAAGAGGCCCTAGAGATCAACATCCAAATTAAGCATTGCCCCTCTCAACCGATCTGCACTCACCCTCTGGCAATTAAGCTGCACCCGCTCCAACCCCAGCCAAGCCGCCATCTGCCGCAAATTCAACGCCAACGCCACCATCCCCTCCTCATCCAGTCCCGGCTCTTCTTCATGCACCGCATGCACCGCCAAACACCCATTGGCACGTTCGGCGCGCAAGTCGACGCGGGCGGCGATTCGTTCGTTGTGCAAAAACGGCAGCACGTAGTAGCCATAGACCCGCTTGTCTTGCGGGGTGTAGATCTCCAACCGGTACCGAAAATCGAACAGACGCTCGGTGCGGCTGCGCTCCCAGACCAGCGAATCGAACGGCGACAGCAACGCGCTGGCCGGCACCTTGCGTGGCACTTTCGGCTCAGGCAGGCAATACGCCAGTTGCTTCCAGCCCTGGACCTGACAGGTCAGCAGCTCACCGTCTTCCACCAGCTCAGCCAAGCGATTGCGGCTGTCCGCGGGGTCCAGGCGGAAGTAATCACGCAAGTCTTTTTCAACGGCCACACCCAATGCAGTGGCACTGTGCAGCAATAAACCGCGCTGTGCCTGCGCCTCACCTAGAGAGGCCTGCAGGAACTCGCCGGGGATTACTCGCTCCGGCAAATCATATAGGCGCTCAAACCCACGCCGACCGGCCACGGTCACCAGGCCTGCGGCAAACAACCATTCCAACGCGTGCTTTTCATCGCTCCAGTCCCACCACGGACCGGCGCGTTCTTCGCGGGTAGACAAGCTTCCCGCCCCCAAAGCGCCTTGCTGCTCGACCGTCTTCAATACGCGCCCGATCACGGCCTGCTGCTCACGCCCAAAGCGCGCCATCTGCGAATAAATCCCCTGCCCTTGCTTGGCTCGCTCCATGCGCCAGCGCATCAGCGGGTACAGCGCCATCGGCAACAGCGAGGCCTCATGCCCCCAGTATTCGAACAACGAGCGCCGTCGGCCCTGGCTCCAGGCGGCCTGTTCAAGCATCAAGGGAGAGTAATTGCCCAAGCGGGAAAACAGTGGCAAATAGTGGGAGCGCACCACCGCATTGACTGAGTCGATCTGCAACACACCGAGGCGTTCGATCAAGCGGTTAAGGTGCGCGGCTTTTATCTGTGCCGGCGCCTGGCGCCCGGAAAATCCCTGGGCCGCCAGCGCCATGCGTCGAGCTTGTTTGAGTGAGAAAGACAGATCGGCGGGCATGGAATTCTCCGGGTGGGCTCGCCGTCTACCCTACTGCATCCGAGTCACTTTCGCAGGGGGTCTTGCCACACAGGCAGGCGACGCTCGTGCTCCACATCGACTCGATTGAGCCCAATATCCTTGAGCGCGTCGTCGCTCAAATTCGCCAGCAATTGGCGCTCATGCCAGCGGCACAGTGCATTGAGCACCCTGGAAAACGGCCGCTTGGCCACTAATACAAAACCGCGTTGACCTTTCATCTTCTCGCCCTCCCGTGGGGATGGCGCAAGTGTGTGCCGGCGCTTAAGATCAATCCAACGAATGTTTCTTATGCAATACATCTCAGAGATTGATCAATTGACCAGCTTCCCGAGCATCGACACTGAAGTGCTGCGTACCTTCGTCGCCATCGCCGATCAGGGCGGTTTCACCCGCGCTGGCGAACTGGTGAACCGCACCCAATCGGCGGTGAGCATGCAGATGAAACGCCTGGAGGAAGACGTACTGCAGCGCAAACTGTTCGAACGTGATGGCCGCCAGGTGCGACTGACACCCGAAGGCCAAGTGTTGTTGGGCTATGCGCGACGCATCCTGAAATTGCACAGCGAAGTGTTTAACACCCTGCGCGAGCCGCATATGGTGGGCCTGGTGCGCATCGGCACGCCGGACGACTACGTGATGCGTTTCCTGCCGGGGATTCTCAAGCAGTTTTCCAAGGCGTATCCGCTGATCCAGATCGAAATGCACTGCGAGGCCTCCACCGTGTTGATGCAGCGACGCGACCTGGCGTTGACGGTAATCAGCCGCGAGCCCGGCAATGATATCGGCGAACTATTGCGCACCGAGCGCATGGTGTGGGCCGCCGCGCCGAGCTTCTGCGTGGACGAACACGATGCACTGCCCCTGGCGATTTCCGGCGCCGACTGCCTCTACACCCAGTGGGCACGTACCGCACTGGAGATGGCTGGGCGGGATTATCGCCTGGCCTATCACAGCTCCAACGGGGCGGCGATCCAGGCGGTAGTGAGCGCGGGCCTGGCAGTGATGGTCAGCATGGAAAGCCTGGTGACCCCAGACCTGCGGGTACTCGGTCGCGATGAGGGCTTCCCGCCACTGCCGTCGATGAATCTGCGCTTGCTGCGCAACCTTGGGATTGCTTCGCCCATCACCGATTGCCTGGCGGAGTACATCGTCGAAGGCTTCAAACTTTAAACGTCAGCATCACCGCACACACCATCAGGAACCCGCAGAACAGGCCGCGCAAGGTCCGCTCCGGCAAAGCGTGAGCAACCTTCACGCCCCAACTGATACTGAGCAGGCCGCCTACCGCCAGGGGCGCGCCGATCAACCAGTCCACCTCGTGGTGCCAGGCATAGGTCACCAGCGTCACGCCAGTACTTGGCAGCGCCAGCGCCAGGGACAAGCCTTGGGCCACCACCTGGGTGGTTCCGAACAGACTGGTCAGCACTGGCGTGGCGATCACCGCGCCGCCCACGCCAAACAAGCCGCCCATGGACCCGGACGCCGCGCCGAGCACACCGAGCCACGGCCAGGAGTAGCGCATCTCGGCGGTGGGCGGCGCGTTACGCGTGAACATGCGCAACAGGTTGTAGGCCGACAGCGCCATCAAGAAGGCGATAAAACCGATGCGCATCAAGCCCGCATCCAGGCCTACCGCCCAGATCGAGCCCAACCACGCGAAGCTGAAACCCATGACGCCCAACGGCAGCGCGTGACGCAGGTAAATGTGATTACGCTGATGATAACGCCACAGCGCCAGCATCACGTTGGGCACCACCATCACCAACGCGGTGCCCTGGGCGATCTGCTGGTCCAGGCCGAAAAATACCCCCAGCACCGGGATCGCTATCAGCCCGCCGCCAATCCCGAATAGGCCACCCACGGTGCCCAAGGCCACACCCAATACCAGGTACAACGCTAAATCCAACACTTTTCACTGCTCCACTCACCCAAGACCTGCATGCTACGCAGTCGGCTATAGCGTGGAAACGCACAGCAACGCACAATGGCTGTGCCAACCTCGCATAAGCGTGCGCCATGAACCCCAATACCCTGACCGATCAACTGAGCCTGTTTCTTGATGTACTCGAAACGGGCAGCTTTTCCGCCGCCGCGCGCCGCCATCCGTTGACCCCTTCGGCGGTAGCACGGCGGATCGACAGCCTGGAAAGTTCGGTGGGCAGCCGGCTGTTCCAACGCAGTACCCACGCAGTGGTACCAACCCCGGCCGGCCTAGCGTTTGCCGAGCGCGCACGACGGATTGTCAGCGAGCTGCAACTGGCACGTGCAGAAGCCGTGTCCTTGAGCCATGCGCCGGAAGGCTTGATTCGGGTGGACGCGCCGGCAGCATTTGGTCGGCGCCACTTGGCGCCGGTGATTGCGGATTTCCTCAACGTGTATCCGGGCCTGGATGTGCACCTGCACTTGATCGACAGCTTTGTGGACATGCAGGGCGCGCATCTGGGCAAAGTCGACTTGGTACTGCGCGCCGGGCATATCGTCGACACTCGGCTGATCGCCACCCCTCTGGCCAGCATCGTACGCATCGCGTGTGCCAGCCCGGCCTACCTGAAAAGCCGGGGTACTCCGACTCACCCGCGCGAACTCAGTGAGCATGACGGCCTCGACTGGGACGGCCTGGCCCCGATGTTCGCCTGGCGCTTCGAGTTGGACGGGCGCCGCGCCACCTACCGTCCGCAACGCATCCGCATGAGCGCCAACAATGCCGAAGCCTTGCTGTCTGGAGCCCTCGCCGGGCTGGGCATCGCCCACCTCCCCACTTGGCTGGCCAGTGAATACCTGGTGCGCGGCGAACTGCTGCCACTGTTTTGCGAAGACGGCCTGCCCAGTCCGGAGACCACCGGCATCTATGCGCTGCGCCTGGAGCAACAGCCGAACGCCCGTAGTCGGTTATTACTGGAGTACCTGAAATCCCGTTTCAGCCCGATACCACCCTGGGATCTGGCACTGCAAAGCGGCCTGGCCTGACTGGCCCGGCAGAATTGTCTGGCGCATTAAACATTTGCCCGCTAGATTCCAGCCCAGACATGCTTTCCCGAGGTACCGCCATGAGCAAGAATCCTGCCCCCTGCGAATCCCTGATGCTGGACAACCAGTTGTGTTTCGCCCTGCACTCCACGTCGTTGTTGATGACCAAGGTCTACAAACCGCTGCTGCAAGCCCTCGGCCTGACCTATCCGCAGTACCTGGCCATGATGGTGCTGTGGGAGGAGGACGGGTTGACCGTCGGTGAAATCAGCAGCCGCCTGCTGACGGATCCGGGCTCACTGACCCCGCTGCTCAAGCGCTTGGAAGCTGAAGGGCTATTGAGCCGCACCCGCAGCCGCGAGGATGAGCGGGTGGTAGTGGTGGAATTGACGGGTGCCGGGCGTGCTTTGCAGGATAAGGCCATGGGGATTCCGCAGTGCATTCTGGGGGCCAGCGGTTTGGAGCTGGAGCAACTGCGCAAGCTGCAGGCTGATTTGATTGCGTTGCGGGGCAATCTGCAAGCCAGCGTCTGACACTGAGATCTGCCATCAAATAGCTAAAATGTGGGAGCGGGCTTGCTCGCGAATACGGTGTATCAGTCGCCTAATGAGTTGACTGCTACTCCCCATTCGCGAGCAAGCCCGCTCCCACATTGGTTTGTGGCGATGCACGGAAAATAATTTGTAAATTTATCTTGCGCACTAAACATTAGCGCTATACATTCATCTCACCAACTACTTAGCGCGCAAACATTTAGCACTACACACCCAAGAGGACCACACCATGCAAACTCTCTACACAGCAGTAGCTACCGCAACCGGCGGCCGTGATGGTCGCGCTGTTTCCAGCGACAACATCCTCGACGTCAAACTCTCTACCCCCAAGGAACTGGGTGGCGCTGGTGGCCAAGCCACCAACCCGGAGCAACTGTTCGCCGCCGGCTACTCGGCCTGCTTTATCGGCGCGCTGAAATTCGTGGCAAGCCAGACCAAACGCAAGATCCCGGATGACGCTTCGATCACTGCCCACGTTGGCATCGGTCAAATCCCCGGCGGTTTCGGCCTGGACATCGACCTGCACATCAGCCTGCCGGGCCTCGATCAGGACGACGCACAAAGCCTGGTCGACGCCGCTCACCAGGTGTGCCCGTACTCCAACGCCACCCGTGGCAACGTCGATGTACGCCTGCACGTAACCGTCTGATCAAACAGACGCGCATAAAAAAACCCGACTCAGAGTCGGGTTTTTTTTCGTATCGGCGGGGCCAGAATTACTTCTTGGCGCGGCCTTTGTACGAACCACCTTCACGGGTGTCGATCTCGATCAGGTCGCCGATTTCGATGAAATCTGCAACGGCCAGTTCGGTACCGTTTTTCAGCTTGGCAGGCTTCATCACCTTGCCAGAAGTGTCGCCACGAGCCGAACCTTCGGTGTAGTCAACCTGACGCACGATAGTGGTCGGCAGCTCTACGGAAACCAGGCGATCTTCAAAGAAGATAGCTTCGCAGACGTCTTCCATGCCTTCTTCAACGAACGGCAGAACGGCTTCGATATCTTCAGCGTTCAGCTCGTACATGGTGTAGTCGGTGGTGTCCATGAACGTGTAGGTGTCGCCGCTGATGAAGGACAGGGTCGCTTCTTTGCGGTCGAGGATCACGTCGTCCAGTTTGTCGTCGGCGCTGTAAACGATCTCGGTCTTGTAACCGGTCAGCAGGTTCTTCAGCTTGGTCTTCATGATTGCGCTGTTACGACCAGACTTGGTGAACTCAGCTTTCTGAACCAGCCAAGGGTCGTTTTCGAGACGGATCACTGTACCGGGTTTCAGTTCTTTACCAGTTTTCATTGCATATATCCGAAATTTGGATGGGATTTACAAAATTCAAGGTGGCGTATCATATCCAACTTTCATAAAACTGTACCAGCGCCGTCGCAAGATCGGCCTGCAAGGCCTGTTCCAGACACCAGTTTTCAGCGTGCTGGCTCACCTCTGGCCAGTGTTCCAGGAGCATTTTCCACCCTTGTGCCATATCGCCGTCCGTATTCCAGGCTTGCCAAAGCGCGACCAGCGCTGCTCTGGCGGCTGGCGACAAGGCCGCCGTGTACAACTCAAGGAATGCATCCAGCTTGTCGAGGTGGATATCCTCGTCCTGACGATAGATGTGCCACAACAGCGGCCGCCCGGCCCATTGGGCACGCACGAACGAGTCTTCGCCGCGCACCGCGTTGAAGTCGCAGCACCACAACACGCGGTCGTATTGTTCCTGGCGCACAAATGGCAGCACTTGCACGGTCAGGGCGTCGCGCTGATGGATATCCCCCGCCACCAACCCCTCGAGCCCGAGCCAACGCGCCACATCACCGAGGACGCGCCCCTCCGGCACCAATAGATGAGTGGCACGCCCGTCCGTCGATAACACGTCCAACCAACCGGCGAGCCCGGCATTTTCGTAGGCAAATAGCGAGATCAAGCGCGCGCCGTCGTCAGGAAACACGCCCAGGGTTTGCAGGAACTGTCGCTGCGCAGCCCCATCCTGTTGAAACGCCCTGCGCTGTTCCAACAACCCCGCCTCCCGCAACAGGCCGCCCGTGCCGGGCCGGAAACCGGGAAAGAAGAAGTACTTCTGTACGCCCTTGAACTTAACCGATGGCAGGCGGTGGCAGCCCACCACCCAGTCTTCGGCACTGAGGTAATCCAGGTTCATCCACAGCGGCACGCGTTCGCGCTCGGCCATGGCTTCCATATAATCGGGCGGCAGTTGGCACGCAAAGGCGGCGATCACCACATCCGCCGCCGGCGCGCTCACCCAGTCGGCCGGCCAGTGCCGCACTTCGACACCTTCCTGCCATTGCAGGTGCATCTGCACATCGATGTCGGGACACATACGCTCGAAGGCGCGCAGGTCATCGACCCACAAGCGCACTTCACATCCATGCTCCGCCACCAATTGGCGAGCCAAACGCCAGGTCACGCCGATGTCGCCGTAATTGTCGACGACGCTGCAAAAAATATCCCAGCGGGCTTTCATTCCGGGCTCCATCACTCAAAGGCTCGATTGTCCGCATAAATGCGCCGATGCAGAAGGCTTGATCGCGATTATTCTGCACGGTGGCTGTGCGACAATCGCCGCCACGCCGCAAATGCCTGCCAGGAGGCCGCCATGTCTGATCGTCCGTTGTCGCTGCTCAAGCTCTGTATCGCCATCGCGTTGGGCGTGTGGCTGGGGTTTATCGCCATCGCGCTGACCACTTGGCTGGCGTCGCGCTATCTGTTCCCGCAAAGCCTGGCACCGGTCGCCCAAGCGGTTGAGCAACTGGGCAAGCCTGCGGTGGTTGCGCCTGAACCACCCAACCGCTTGTTCGAGCAATACCAAGAGAACCTGCGTAAACAGGAACAGCAGCAAACCCTGGACCAGGCCCGCAGCAACGCGCGCAACCTGTCCAACCCAAAATGCCAGTTCTGGCTGCAACAGGACCAGAACGCCCCCAACGAAAAGACCCGGGCCAATGTCCTGCAATTCTGCGATTGATGACCATGAATAAACACGCCGTCCACCAGTTGATTCTGGAAAAGCTCACTGTCGACCTCGACATCGCCCAACGCGCTGCGCAGACCGCCTACGAAACCGCGACCCACGAAGAAAACATCGCGGAAAACAAATACGACACGCTGGGGCTGGAGGCTTCGTACCTCGCCGCCGGCCAAGCCAAGCGCGTCGAGGAAATCAAGCAAGCGCTAGCGCTGTGCCAGAACCTGCAACTGCGTGCATACGATGATCAGCGAGGGATAGAGGTCGGCGCGCTACTGGGCCTGGAGGATGAAAACGGTCGCCAGCAGTGGCTGTTCCTGGCACCGGATGCAGCGGGTTTGAAAGTGGATGTGGTCGGGCAGCCAGTGACCGTCATCACCCCGCGCTCACCTTTGGGCAAAGGCTTGCTGGGCAAGTTCGAAGGGGATGAGGTGGAGATTCTGGTGGCAGGCGCTCGGCAACTGTTTACGGTTACCGAGGCCAAGTAAGCCACTGCTGACGCAATTGTAGTGAGCGGGCCTCAGTGGACGGGCAATTCTACGCCGTCGAACAGCTCTTCCAGTTCCTGTTTGTTGTGGCACTGGATCGCCTTGGCCATGACTTCACGGGTCAGGTGCGGCGCGAACTTCTCGATGAAGTCGCACATGAAGCCACGCAGGAACGTGCCGCGACGGAAACCGATCTTGGTCACGCTGGACTCGAACAGCTCGCTGGCGTCGAGCACCACCAGGTCTTTATCAAGGTTGGTGTCCACCGCCATCTTGGCGACGATCCCTACGCCCAGGCCCAGGCGCACGTAAGTCTTGATCACGTCGGCGTCGGCGGCGGTAAACACCACTTTCGGTGTAAGGCCGCGATGGCTGAACGCTTCGTCGAGCTTGGAACGGCCAGTAAAACCAAACACGTAAGTCACGATCGGGTATTCGGCCAGGGCTTCCAGGGTCAGCTTCGGCAGCTTGGCCAATGGGTGACCTTGCGGCACAACCACGCAGCGGTTCCAGCGGTAGCACGGCATCATCACCAGGTCGCCGAACAGCTCCAGGGCCTCAGTGGCAATGGCGAAATCCACGGTGCCGTCTGCGGCCATCTCGGCGATCTGCATCGGCGAACCCTGGTGCATGTGCAGCGCCACGTCCGGGTATTGCTTGATGAAATCGCGAATCACCGGAGGCAATGCATAACGGGCCTGGGTGTGGGTCGTGGCGATCGACAGGGTGCCCTTCTTCTCGTTGGAGAATTCCTGGGCGATCTGCTTGATGCTTTCGACTTTGCGCAGGATTTCGCCAGCGGTGGTAATGATGCGCTCACCGGCCGGGGTCACACGGGTCAGGTGCTTGCCGCTGCGCGCGAACACTTCAACACCCAGCTCGTCTTCGAGCAGGCGGATCTGCTTGCTGATACCGGGTTGCGAGGTGTAAAGGCTTTGAGCGGTAGCGGAAACGTTGAGGTCGTGGTGCGCCACTTCCCAGATGTAGCGCAGTTGTTGAAGCTTCATATGTGTCCCTCAAAGCAGATAGACGCCACGGGTATCAGCGACGGTATATAACTATATTAAAGGTTCGACGGATAAATCTAGAACTTTTTATCGTTTTTTATCCATCACACGTCATCACTGCGTCGGCGCTGTAGCGAGGGCACCAGGTAAACCGGCACCGTAGACAGTTGCAACACCCGCGCAGCGGTGCGACCCAGCGGTGTGGCCGCCGAAGTCGCATGGCTATGACTGCCTACGATCAACAGGTCTACGGAAAGTTTGCGCAATTGGTCGAGTATCACCTCGCACGGGTCCCCCTGGATCACCCGTACCGAGCGAATCAATTTCAGGTCTTGCTCCCCGTCCTCCAATTCCTCGCGAAAGCTGTCCAGCACCCGTTGCTCGATCGTCGCCATGACCGTGGTCAGGCCCTGGGTTTGCCATTCGCTTAACGCCTTCTCATCAAGGTAGCTCTGTAACACCGATTCGGCGAACAGCCCAATGGGCTCGACCACGTGGATCACATACAAGTCTGCCTTGAACGTTCGCGCCAGCGCCAATGCGTGCTGCATCACATAAGGCGCATACAGACCGAGATCCGTGGCGTACAACATCGAACGAATCATAGAACCTCCTGGACTGCCAGGATGGCGGAGATGAAATGAGCTTAGCAGCGACTTAGCTTTCGGACTGAACCCTAACCTCATTACTGATGCCGTGAGGCACATGCCCGGTGGCCACCACCTCCCTGGCTTTCTCACAATGACCGGCCTGGTCATCGAAAAATACATCGGCGGCGAAGGCTTCAAGGAACGCTGACTTCTCCAGACCGCCGAGGAACAACGACTCATCCAGGCGAATGTCCCACTCACGCAAGGTACGAATCACTCGCTCGTGGGACGGCGCCGAACGAGCGGTGACCAGCGCGGTGCGGATCGGGCAGGCCTCGTCCGGAAACTCGCGTTGCAACAAGTTGAGCGCCGCCAGGAACCCTTTGAAAGGACCACCGTGCAAAGGTTGGCGTGCCGACTCGCGCTCGCTGGCCTGGAACGCTTCCAACCCGCCGGCCTGGTACACACGCTCCGATTCATCGGAGAACAACACCGCATCACCATCAAAGGCAATCCGCAGTTCCTCGCTGGATGCCCGCCGTGCGCCGCCCGACAAAATCGTCGCGGCAGCAAAGCCGGCATCGAGGGCACTGCGTACATCCTCGGCATGGGTGGAAAGAAACAGATGACAACCAAAGGCCGCCAAATAAGGATAGGGACTACGCCCTCCTACAAAAGCGGCGCGGGAAATATCCAGGCCGTAATGCTGGATCGAATTGAACACCCGCAGGCCCGTGTCAGCGCTGTTGCGCGACACCAACACCACTTCGACCCGCGCCCGACCCAGGCTGGCGTTGAGGCTCAGCAGCTTCTTGACCAACGGGAAAGCATCGCCGGGCTCAAGGAATTCTTCCTCATGCTCGATCTGATATTTGCGATAGGCCTCGACGCCTTGAGCCAGATAAACCTTGTGGCTGTCGCTCAGGTCGAACAGCGCGCGCGAAGAAATCGCCAGCACCAGCTTGTCGCCCAATCCCTTTGCCATGGTGTACTCCCCCGACTCAGCGGTTATGCCGATCAATAAAACTCAAGGCCTGGTACAACGCCTGTATTCGCGGCAATTCACAACCGGCAGCTCTGGCGGCAGCTAAAGGCCGCGCGTAAATCGCCGCCAGTTCCAGCGGACGTTTGTGAATATGATCGTGGTACATGCTAGGCAGATAGTCGTCCATGGTTTCGGTCATGGCGAACATCTGTTCGGCGTAGCTGGCGGGAATTTCATGGCCACAGGCGTGAGCGCCCTGCACCACTTCGGCCATCAACGCCTGGATCAACTCACGGCTGGACTCATCCGCCATCATCGCCGTGGTGCCGGTGCCCAATAGCACGGAAAGGCCGTTGTAGGGCACGTTCCACACCAATTTGTGCCAGCGCGCCTGATGCACGTTGGCCATGGCCTGGGACTCGATACCGGCCTCATGAAACAGCGCCGCGCCAGCCTCTACAATCACCCTCTGTAGGCCTTCATCATTGGCCGCCGTGCCGCTGTGGTACCCCAGGTTGACCCGACCCAGGGCCTGATGCTCGACCACGCCAGGCCCCGAGCGGTGCACGCCGATGTAGCAAAGGCCGCCGAGCAGGTGCAGCGATGGCGGCAGGTGTTCACGCAGGCTGTCTTCTACATCCAGACCGTTTTGCAGCAACACCACTTTGGCGTCCGGCGCGGCGACTTGGGCAATGGTTGGGGCCAGCTCCAGGTTGCCCGTGGACTTGGTGCCCACCAGCAACCAATCGCACGGTGGCATATCGGCAGCGCGGGAATAGGCTTGTACCGGGTGCAGGTGCAAGGGCCCGAACACCGTGCTATTCACGCGCAAGCCGTGCTCGCTAACCGCTGCGTACTCGCTGCGCAACAGGAAATGTACGTCGAAGCCGGCACGCGCCAGCATCAAGCCGTAGAAACCACCGATGGCACCGGTGCCGATGATGCCAATGCGTGGCGACTGGGGTGCAACTGCGGTCATGGCAATTCCTCTGGTGTACGGGCGAGTGCGTGTTTCACGGCCTCGGCAAGGTCGGTAGGTGTAAGGCGCGTCTGTAATTGTCCAAGGAATTGACCCTCGCACACCACGAACAACGCCGGCAAATGAAAGATCTGGTAGCGTTCGACCGCGCCGCCATTGTGCCCGGCATCCACCCAGCACACTCGGTCCACCGGCAATGTCCAGCCGGGTACCTGTTGGCGTGCCCAGCGGCAACTGGAACAGCCGACACTGGTGAACACCACCAGCGAAATACCTGGCAATCCCAGCAATTGCTGGTCAATATCCAGGTCGGTCAATTCCAGTTCCTTCACTATACTGCTGCCACCGCCGTCAACAGGACGGTGCTCGGAGTCCGTGTACATGGGTCGTTTTTTACCTCACCCTGATGATGTCGCTGTCGAGTTAATCCAACGTCCCGCCCCTGCCATCCCCCGCCAACGCCTGCTCACTGTCGGCCTGGGCGGTATCGCCTGCCATTGGCCGCGCGCCTGGCGCCAGGGTACGGCGGTTGACCTGAACATTCCCTCGCTGGGTGCCAGCGCCCGTTATCCGGGTTATGTGGCTTGGTGCCGCAAGGTGGAACACGGCTACCGAATTGGCGTCTCGTTTACCGACGAACATGCACTGTTCGGCGCGCGAATGGGTGAGCAAGCATGCCGGATAGAGCGCTATTGCCGCCAGCACGAAGACGCTGAGCCGACACCCGAGCAATTCGAAGCCCTGGCCCGCGAGTGGGTGTCGCGCCATGCGGTCGAGTTCTCCCATGAGGCCTTTGTGGCGCCAGCACTGGATTAAAGCGGGCTTTGCCCATTGTCGCGGGCCCGTGTTACGCGCTAAGGTTCCTCCCCCCCGGCATTCAAATCATGCTGTGCTCCGCCGCACGGGGATCGCTGGCGGCCGGCACCCGTGACCCTGACGAGTAACACGATGGCTGATTTACCGATCAATGACCTAAACGTCGAATCCAACGAGACCCTGATCACGCCCGATCAGCTGAAGCGCGAAATCCCTTTGAGCGACGCTGCCCTGCAGACCGTCACCAAAGGCCGCGAAGTCATCCGTGACATTCTCGACGGCACCGATCACCGCCTCTTCGTCGTTATCGGGCCTTGCTCGATCCACGACCTCAAGGCTGCCCACGAATATGCCGAGCGCCTCAAGGTGCTGGCGGCAGAAGTGTCGGACACCCTGTACCTGGTAATGCGCGTCTATTTCGAAAAACCGCGCACCACCGTCGGCTGGAAAGGCTTGATCAACGACCCGTACCTGGACGACTCGTTCAAGATCCAGGACGGCTTGCACATCGGTCGCCAACTGCTGCTGGACCTGGCTGAAATGGGCTTGCCCACCGCCACCGAAGCGCTGGACCCGATCTCTCCGCAATACCTGCAAGACCTGATCAGTTGGTCGGCCATCGGCGCGCGTACCACCGAATCCCAGACTCACCGCGAAATGGCATCGGGCCTGTCGTCGGCCGTGGGCTTCAAGAACGGCACCGACGGCGGCCTGACCGTAGCGATCAATGCGCTGCAATCGGTCTCCAGCCCGCACCGCTTCCTGGGTATCAACCAGGAAGGTGGCGTTTCCATCGTCACCACCAAGGGCAATGCCTACGGCCATGTGGTGCTGCGTGGCGGCAACGGCAAGCCCAACTACGATTCGGTCAGCGTTGCGCTGTGCGAGCAGGCGCTGACCAAGGCCAAGATCAAGCCGAACATCATGGTTGACTGCAGCCACGCCAACTCCAACAAGGACCCGGCCCTGCAACCGCTGGTGATGGAAAACGTCGCCAACCAGATTCTGGAAGGCAACCAGTCGATCATCGGCTTGATGGTCGAGAGCCATTTGAACTGGGGTTGCCAGGCGATTCCTAAAGACTTGGCTGACTTGCAGTACGGCGTGTCGATCACCGATGCCTGCATCGATTGGTCTGCAACCGAAAACACGTTGCGCAGCATGCATGCCAAGCTCAAGGACGTGTTGCCCAAGCGCAAACGCAGCTGAGCCTGCCATATTGCGCACACAAAAACGCCGGGCTAAGCCCGGCGTTTTTCATGATGCGGTTTGACGCGTTACAACTTCGCCGCATGGCGCTGATGGCGCTCCATGTAGCGTTCGACATAGGAGCAGGACGGAATCACCGTGTAGCCCGCCTCTTCGGCAAACTTCAAGGCTTCCTCGGTCAATGCCGCCGCAATACCACGACCCCGCAGTGCGTTTGGCACGAAAGTCCGATAGATATCCAGGGTCTGTTTACCGAGGTCCATATAGGTCAGATAGGCACGATGACCGTCCACATTGGTCTCGAACTGATGACCAGCCTGGTCATGGTGGATGGACAACGCCTCGCTCATCACTACTCCTCGCGGGTCTTGGTTTCTGACCCCTACCTTACCGATGTTTTTCCGGCGAAGGAACATCTACGCCACCCCGTGCCGGTTTCGACAACGAGAAAACCTTTAGCGCTCATACCTGCACGTACGGAATAGTAGGCACCAATCCTGCAATTGCTCAAGGCGCGCTCGTCATCCCCGCCGCAGGTAGATATAGAAAGGGCCTCGATCAACCGATGATCGAAAGCCTGAACATTGCCGGCAGTTGAAGCTTGAGACGAACAGGCGCTCTTAAAGTCACCTCTACATGCGCAAAAGATGCAGGGTGTGGCCAACCCAAGCTGCGCGTAAGTGTCGGCGTGGATATATAATTTTTCATCTACTTGCAGGGCTCGACACATGCAGGCTGGCCCTTTCAGCCTCAATCCATTTTTCGCCTGTTTGAAAAAAATTGGACAGTTTTTATACAAACCTTCAGAAGATTAGCCAAAATAGATACGGCACGAGAATTTTTTTTGCTTCTTGCGCTACGTCAGTTTACTTACTACAAGTAATGAGTAGTATGTACGCCGGCTATCAGCTCACTCTGAGAAAGTAGCCATTTAATAGAAAGTCCTTGAAGGGGAACACGATGAACAACGTTCTGAAATTCTCTGCTCTGGCTCTGGCCGCAGTTCTGGCTACCGGTTGCAGCAGCGTCTCCAAAGAAACCGAAGCTCGTCTGACTGCAACTGAAGACGCAGCAGCTCGCTCCCAGGCTCGTGCAGACGAAGCCTACCGTAAAGCTGATGAAGCTCTGGCTGCTGCTCAAAAAGCACAACAGACTGCTGATGAAGCTAACGAACGCGCTCTGCGTATGCTTGAAAAAGCTAGCCGCAAGTAATAATCCCTCGGGATTGTTATCAAGCCGATCCATTTATGGGTCGGCTTTTTTTTGCCTGCGATTTCTGTAGGAGCGGGCTCGCCCGCGAAAATCGTCAACGATAACGCGGGCGCCCTGAATGTGCGTGGCGCCTGTTAGTTCTTCGCGAGCAAGCTCGCTCCTACAGGGGATCGATCGGCGCGCTGCTGGCGACAGGTGCACCGCCGGGCACGCCGATTTCGGTCGGCAAGCCATCCTCCGCCGCCACCACATCACGCACCTGGTCCCAGTTCACCCGCAGGTTATTGGCCAGGTCTTCACGTTTAAGCAAAGCGTTGATCACCGCTGTGTGCTTGTCGACCACCGACGGTGTGCCATCGTCATTCAATGGCGTATGCGCTTCAAGGTAGACCTTGCCGCCGCTGCTGCCGAACTTGTAGGCATCGTTGATGATGCGCACCGAAGTGCCCACCGGCACCATGCTGGCCATTTCCAGCACGTTGTTGTTGAACATGCGGAAGCATCCATGGCTGGTGCGCGTACCAATGCCGAACTTCATGTTGGAGCCGTGGATCAAGTAACCCGGCGTGCCCAGGGTGAACTTGAACGGGCCCAATGGGTTGTCCGGGCCTGCGGGCACCACGTTGGGCAGCGGATCGCCGTTGGCGGCGTGCTCGGCCTTGATCGAGGCGGGCGGAGTCCAGGTCGGATTCGGCGTCTTCGCGATAATGCTGGTATGCGCGATGGGCGAACCCCAGCCTTCACGACCAATCCCCAGCGGGAAGGTGTAGACCACATTCTGGCCCTTGGGGTAATAGTACAGCCGGTATTCCGCAAGGTTGATCACAATGCCTTCGCGCGGGCCAGGCGGCAGGATAAACCGCGTCGGCAACACGATTTCAGTACCCGCCCCCGGCAACCAGGCATCGACGCCCGGGTTGGCCGCGACCATCTCGGAGTAACCCAGGTCATAGGTGGTACCCAGGTCGGCAAAGGTATCTTCGTACTTGGCCTTGATCACCTGGACCTGACCAACGATGTCTTCACCTGGTGGTGGCAAGGGCAACTGCAAGGCTGATGCAGTACCGGCCGCACAGAGTGCAGCGAGAGACAGGCAGCAGGTGACGACGGAAAGGCGCGACAACATCCGGAAAATCCTTCGCAGAACGACGTGTAGGTAAAAAACGATTGTATACGTCAAGCAAGCTTCTAGCTGCAAGCTTGTAGCGGTCACTACAGCTCGAACCGCAGCTCTGGCCAGATCGGCGGGGTGCCACGCTTCTGGGACTCGAGAATCGCCCGGCACAAGGGGCACAGGCGTTGGTCCTGAAAAATCGAACGGTCGACCCGCGACCACCGCGGCTGTGCAGGCAATAAGGTGCCACACAACGTGCGATCGATGGAGCCACCCAGTTCCAATTGACGCGCCACCAGATGCACCCGCACTTCCTGGCAGGCGAACAGATCCAGCTGCTCGTCCGGCTCGATCAGTTGGTAGTTAAACAGGGACCAGGCAGGACGCGACATCAGGGGCTCCAAATCGGGGGGGCGCCACCTTAGCCGAAAGCCTGCCGGTAGAAAAGCGTCATAGCAGCGGTTTTAGCGTCGGCCAGACATTTTCCAGCAACTTGCCCTGGGCGCCGACCGCCGGGTGCAGCCCATCCGCTTGCATCAGTTCGGGATGACCACCAATACCCTCAAGGAAAAACGGCACCAGCGGCACTTGTTTCTCCTCTGCCAGCGAACCATAGACCGCGGCAAATGCGTTGGTATAGCGCGGACCGTAGTTGGGCGGCAATTGCATACCCAGCAACAGCACCTTGGCGCCAACCGCCTTGGAGCTGTCAATCATCGAAGCAAGATTTTGTTGCAATTGCGCCGGTGGTTGTCCACGCAGGCCATCGTTGCCGCCCAGCTCGATGATCACCAACTGCGGCTTATGCTCTGCAAGCGCCGCCGGTAGCCGCGCCAGGCCTCCAGCACTGGTGTCGCCGCTGATGGAAGCATTGACCACTTTATCGTCGAAACCTTCGCTCTTGAGCCGTTGCTCCAGCAGCGCGACCCATCCTTTGCTGGTATCCAGGCCGAAACCGGCACTGATACTATCGCCAACGATCAGGACTGTACCCGCCGCTGCGTTCTGGGCCATGCACATCAAGGCCAGGCCAGCACTCAAAAACCACATTCGCATCGGATTCTCCATGGGCGCAAGCATTCTCACCGCGCGGAACCTTAGCAAAGTGGTTCCCAGCGCGGAAGGTGAACTGACTATCCTGCACGAACTAAGCCTGGAACTGAACAAGGGCGATAGCTTGGCTATCGTCGGCAGCTCCGGTTCCGGCAAATCCACCCTCCTCGGTCTGCTGGCTGGCCTCGACCTGCCCAGCAGCGGCGAAGTCACCCTCGCCGGGCAAGCCTTGAGCAGCCTCGACGAAGACCAGCGCGCCCGCATCCGGGCCGAGCACATAGGCTTCGTGTTCCAATCATTCCAACTGCTCGACAGCCTCAATGCATTGGAAAACGTCATGCTGCCGTTGGAACTGGACGGTCGCAAAGACGCCCGCGAACGCGCCCGGCACCTGCTGGAACGCGTGGGCCTGGGCAAGCGTCTCACCCATTCGCCGCGTCAGCTGTCGGGGGGCGAACAACAACGGGTGGCCATTGCCCGCGCCTTCGCTGCCGAGCCGGACGTGCTGTTTGCCGATGAACCTACCGGCAACCTGGACAGCCATACCGGCGAGCGCATCAGCGACCTGCTGTTCGAACTCAATAAAGAGAGCGGCACGACCCTGGTACTGGTCACCCATGACGAGCGCCTGGCCCATCGTTGCCGACGCCTGATCCGCCTTGAAGCCGGCCTGATGGTCGCGCCCCTGGAGCCTTGATGGCACGTTTGCCGCTGTTGCGCCTGTTCAGTCTTGCCATGCGCCAATTGTTGCGCGATGCCCGCGCCGGTGAATTGCGTGTGCTGTTCTTTGCCCTGCTGGTGGCCGTGGCCGCCAGCACCGCCATTGGCTACTTCGGGGCACGCCTCAACGGCGCCATGCTGTTGCGCGCCACCGAGTTCCTGGGCGCCGACCTGGTGCTCGAAGGCAGCTCGCCTGCCCGGCCCGACCAAATCAAATCCGGCATCGAATTGGGCCTGGATCACGCCCGCGTGGTGGAGTTCTCCAGCGTCATTGCCACCGATAACGGTATCCAGCTCTCCAGCATCAAGGCGGTCAACGAGCAGTATCCGCTTCGCGGCGAGCTGAAAAGCGCTGCCACACCTTTTGGAGATGAAACGCCAGGGGGCGGCCCAAAAACCGGCGAAGCCTGGGTAGAGGCAAGGCTGCTGACGGCACTGGATCTCAAGGTAGGCGACAGCATCGACGTGGGCATGAAAACCCTGCGCCTGGCCCGCATCCTCACTTATGAGCCGGACCGCGCCGGCAACTTTTACAGCCTTACGCCCCGGGTGATGATCAACCTGGCGGACCTGGACGCCACGGGCGTAGTCCAGCCCGGTAGCCGCGTCAGCTACCGCGAACTGTGGCGTGGCCCCCAAGGCAGTACGGTGCTGCAAACCTACCGAGACCTGGTCAAACCCGGGCTCGCCGCCAACCAGCGCCTGCAGGATTCCCGGGACGGCAACCAGCAGATCGGCGGTGCCCTGGGCAAGGCCGAGCGCTACCTGAACATGGCCAGCCTCGTGGCGGTGCTGCTGGCTGGCGTGGCCGTGGCATTGTCCGCCAACCGCTTCGCGACCCGCCGTTTCGATGCCAGTGCACTGCTGCGCTGCCTAGGGCTGTCACGGCGCGAAGCCATGTTGCTGTTTAGCCTGCAATTGAGCGTACTGGGCCTGTTGGCAAGCTTGGCGGGCGCCCTACTGGGATGGCTAGCGCAATTTGGTTTGTTCTACTTCCTGCACGACCTTTTACCGGCAGACGTACCACCCGGCGGTCTGCTGCCGGCGGTTGCCGGGATCGGCACCGGCCTGGTCGCCCTCGCCGGCTTCGCCTTGCCGCCATTGGCAGCCTTGGGCCGCGTACCGCCCCTGCGAGTGCTGCGGCGCGACCTCCTGCCAGTCCCCTCCAGCACCTGGATGGTCTACGGTGCAGCATTGTTCGCCTTGGGCCTGATCATGTGGCGCCTGAGCCTCGACCTGGTGCTCACCTTCGCCCTGCTCGGCGGTGGTGTTGTAGCTGCGCTGATCCTCGGTGGCTTGCTCCTGCTGTTGCTGCAAAGCTTGCGACGCCTGCTGGCCCGCGCATCCCTGCCTTGGCGCCTGGGGCTGGGCCAATTGCTGCGCCATCCGCTGGCGGCCGCCGGACAGTCACTGGCGTTTGGCTTGATTCTGCTGTCCATGGGCTTGATTGCCCTGCTGCGTGGCGAACTTCTCGACACTTGGCAAAACCAGCTTCCCAAGGATGCGCCCAACTATTTCGCCCTGAACATCCTGCCAGCCGACAAGGAAGCCTTTGGCAGCCGACTACTGGAACTGCAGGCACAGTCCGCGCCACTGTATCCGGTGGTGCCGGGCCGGTTGATCAGCATCAATGGCGAGCCGGTGCAGGAGATTGTCAGCAAGGACTCCAGCGGCGACCGCGCGGTACAGCGTGACCTGAGCCTGACCTGGGCCGCCGACCTGCCGCCAGGCAATGTCCTGACAGCGGGCTCGTGGTGGTCGCAGCAACCGACCGATGAGGTGCCTGGCGTTTCGGTAGAGGCCAAGGTCGCGGAAAGCCTCAAGCTCAAGCTCAACGACCACCTCGTGTTTACAGTGGGAGGGGAAAACCGTGAAGCGCGGGTCACCAGCCTGCGGACCATCAACTGGGATAACTTCCAACCCAACTTCTTCATGATCTTCCAGCCGGGCACGTTGAAGGACCTGCCGGCTACCTACCTGACCAGCTTCTACCTGGCTCCTGGCCATGACCAGCAGATCGTCGACCTGTCGCGCGCGTTCCCGGCGGTGACCATCCTGCAGGTCGAGGCGTTGCTGGAACAGTTGCGCAGCATCCTCGCCCAAGTGACGCTGGCGGTGGAATACGTGCTGTTGTTCGTGCTGGCAGCTGGGATGGCGGTGCTATTCTCGGGGCTGCAAGCCACCTTGGATGAACGCATCCGCCAAGGCGCACTGCTGCGTGCACTGGGTGCCGAACGCAAACTGCTGGTCAAGGCCAGGCGCATCGAGTTCGGCTTGCTGGGTGCCGTCAGCGGGTTGCTCGCAGCACTTGGAACAGAGCTGGTGACGTTTGTGCTTTACCGCTATGCGTTTGACTTGGCCTGGCACCCTCACCCGTGGTTGCTACTGCTGCCGATCATCGGCGCGGTACTGATCGGTGGGGCTGGAGTGTTCGGTACGCGCCGCGCACTGAATGCCAGCCCGCTCACCGTACTACGCGAAGGCTAAAACGACGCGGGCCTGCACTCTTCACAGGGTGCGGGCCCGCATTACTTACTTCACATACTCGATACCGGTGATCCACCAACACACTTCGCCACCTGGGGTCTGAACGATAGCCTCATCGTCCACCTCCTTGCGCAACAGCGCACGGGCCATCGGTGAGTCGATGGAGATGTAATCCATCCGATCATAGATCTCGTCATACCCTACGATTCGAAAACGCTTGGTCTCGCCCTGCTCGTTTTCTATATCGACCCAGGCACCGAAAAACACTTTGCCTTCCTGCTCTGGCATGTACTCGACTACGCGCATGTCCTCAAGGCGCTTGCGCAGGTAACGCACGCGGCGGTCAATCTCACGCAACAGCTTCTTGTTGTACTGATAGTCTGCGTTTTCGCTTCGATCACCCAGGGAGGCAGCCCATGTCACCTTGCGCGTGGTGTCCGGGCGTTTATCTCGCCACAGGTAATCCAACTCTTTCTTCAGCGCCTCATGACCCTCTTTAGTAATCAGCTTGGTACTCAAACGCGTGTATCCCCAGGAAATGCCCATTGAATCCAATACGCCAGGACCTCAAGGCCTGGCGCTGACGAACATAGAAGGATCATAAATGAACATGAGAAAGTAGCCAGGGCAACGGACAGTTTGCCTCACATCAAGCCCCCTGGATGACGTACTCATCACGCTTACCCAACCCCTCCAGCGTCTGGTCAAACTCAAGCAACATTGCTTGCAGATTCTGGCGCCCCCCTGATAAAAGCGCCAACATGGCGGCCAACTTTTCGCCTCTCTGGCGCACCATCAACTCTTGGCTGTAAGCCTGGGCAACCCGTTTTTCAAGGGCCGAGGCGAGCTCGTCCATTCGTTCTTGCTCTTGTTGTTGAGCGGTGAGAGCACCTACCAACTGCGCTTCACGATTCTCCAAGACCTGAGCACGCAACTGCAAGGTTGCTTCCTTTTCAAGCGTTCGATTGACCAGTTCCTGACGCCCCCGATCAAGCTCAGCCTGGCTCTGCTGCAATTGGCTATACCATTTTTCGAGTGCTTCCTCCTGCTTGAGAACAGCTGTTTTCTGCGCGGTCAGCTCCTGGGCGACACGTGCAAGGCTGGTCAAGGTACTGTCGACCTCAAACAATGAAGTGTGTTCGGTCGGCGTGCCCAGCACTGGCGGCTCATGCAAGAGAGGCGCGAGAGGCCCCGTCTCCTCCAGCGCCGAGGCCACCGGGGGCAGTTGCTGCGGCTCAGCCAATTGCTCCAGTAAGGGCAGTTGGGCTTCTGCCTCGGGCTTTACCACTTTGGGTGGCGATACCATCTGGGAAGAAAACCGAATGGACGGGACGATCAACGTTGCGCTTTCAATAGCCGCGGACGCAGGTGCCGATGCTCCCAAGGTAATCACCTTCATCACCAAGGCTTTTTTGATGATCACCGAATGATGATCCTCGGGTCTGGCTGGCGGCAATTTACAGCCTTTCAAATCGACAAAATGGTAGGGAATCTGGGTATCGGCGGCGCTCAAAGGTTTAGCACCAGCCGCCGCCAGCGTTAGTATCTGCTTGAATACCTGCATCGCTATTTGCAGTTCTTCCTGAGCCCCTACACCACTCAAAAAATAACGTTCGAGTTTCTTACGTAACGCTGCGACATAGACTCTGGCATTTCCTGGCTCTGTCTCTTCATCGAGACTGTATACAAGAAAATTTGAGGTTATTTGAGGAACCGCAAAGCCACAGAGCAATGCCCCGTTAAGCGGAGCATCTTCACCGGCGCGTTCAAGGACAAGTGTACGTAACAGCATCATAGGAATCAGGCCTCGCGGCAATTAAACAACTATTAAACCAAGCATAAACACACCCACAACCACACACACCAATCATATATCGATCATTTTCACGCGCTATAAACCCCTCCGTAGGACTTATCTTATTAAGCCACCTCAGCATTTCCAAAAAACAACATTGCACGTACCATTTTTCATATCAAAACCCCGCCACATCGCCACCTAGACACCTGTTTATCCGAACATACTGACAAACTAAACTAGAAGAACATCACAATGATCGAGATAAGCAACATCACAAAAAAAGATGGTAAAAACAACGTCATTCGTGACTTTTCTTTTTCTGCAAAACGCCAAGAATGCCTTGGATTGTTTGGCGCAGACGTAACAGCTAAAACCACGCTTTTCAAGATAATCGCTGGTTCAACACATCCCTCTAGCGGGCATGTAAATATTTTCGGCTTCGACACTCAGAAACATGTTCGGCAAGCTTGCCAAACCGTCGGCTATCAACCCTCTACGTTCGGCCACCCCACGCTATCAGTCAGTAGCTTGTTAAGTTTTGTTGCTGCTCTTCGCGGATTTCGCGGCGCCGACAAACGCAAACGGTTAGATAAGGCTATCGTAAGGCTTGAACTTTCACCCTTGCTCAAATACCCGATAAGTGCACTTCCTTCTGGCTTGAAACGCAAAGTTGCGATCGCACAGGCCATTCTGCATGACCCCGCCGTACTGCTGCTGGACGAACCCTATGAGGGCCTGGCTTCACACCAATACAACAAGATCAACGCGCTTATCCAATCATTGACCGAAGAGATGACGGTGATTATTGCCACGCGCGATTGCGAAGCGCTGGTGCACACCTGCACTCGCGGCCTTATCGTAGGAGGAGGCCGTCTGGTGGAGGATGCCTCGATAACCGATTTATTGCGCAGTTCCAGGCACTTCCAAGCCGTCACCCTGACGTCGCAATCCCCCCTGGATATATTGGCCCTCGCCGTACTTCCTGGTGTTGCGGGTATCGAAGAGGACCATCACCACCCAAATACGGTGACGGTACTGGCTATGCCGGGCCACAGCATTCTCCCCTCTATCAGTGCACTGATTGCCAAGCGGCATTGGCAGGTTAACTCATTGAAACTGGAACCTGGCCGCCTGAACGACGTCGTTCACCAACTCAGTCAAGAGGCGCCCCTTTGAACGCACTGCTAGTTGTATTCAGGCGCCAACTTTCCAGTTATTTATCTGCACCTGCCACCTACGTGAGCGCGGTCATCTTTCTGGTATTGTCCGCAGCACTTGGACTCCACACCAGCCAGTTATTGGAAAATAGCAGCACTGACTTGCAGGTTTTTTTTCAGCTACACCCGTGGTTATACCTGTTATTAATTCCCACGCTCTCAACCCAGCTCTGGGCGAATGAGCACGCTGCTGGTTTCGTCGACTTTATGGCCACGCTACCGCTGACACTTTGGGAACTCGTTATCGGTAAGTTTTTAGCTGCTTGGATCGTATCCGGTCTGGCCTTATTACTGACACTCCCGCTTGTGGTCGTTATCAATGTACTCGCCACGCCAGACAACATGGTCATTGCCTCACAGTTCATGGCCAGTTGGCTATTGGCAGGCAGTTATCTTTCTGTCGGGTGCTTTATTTGCGCATTTGCGCATCACCGTATGGTTGTTTTTCTCTTGACGTTGAGCTTGCTGCTGGCAGCCAGCAGTTTAGCGACCGTTCTTGATGCCCTTGAACAACAAACCCCACTTTGGATCATCGACAACTTAACGTCCCTCAGCCCGTCTTTACGTTTTGCCATGATCGACCACGGCGCACTTATCCTCCACGACTGTTTGTATTTCATCAGCATGATTTTCGCTTTCCTTGCCGCAACGATCCTTTTACTCAACTACAAGTACAGCTGAGAAGGCCGTTCCCCAATGCGATCCGCTTTGCGTACAGGCATAACGCTCATCATCATACTGTTGCTTTTCCTGGCATTTAATCTGGTCTGGGTATTCAAACTTCCCGATCTACGTTGGGATCTCTCACAACGAAAAGCCAACACGCTGTCGCCCGCCGTACTGCAACTGCTTTCCTCGCTGGAGGCGCCGCTGGACTTTTACTACTTCCATTCACGCACGCCACCCAAGCAGAAACACTACGGAAGGCATGTTGAAGAAAAACTCAAGGCATTCGAAAAATCAGCGAACGGCATGATCAATCTACACATCATCAACCCTGCTCATTTTTCAGAAGATGCCTACAAAGCCGGCTTGTATGGTCTTAACAATAAACATGGATTTCTGGGGCTTATCAGTACCCGAGACGGCCTGGCTGCACAGCGTATTGAGTCGTTCAGCCCAGACAGAGAGGCCCTTTTGGAGTATGAAATCAGCCACTTGATCACCCAATTGCTGCGGCCCGGTCCACCCGCTGTAGGACTGCTCTCAGGGTTGCCAACACAGGAAACGATCGAGCCGCTGCGACGGGATTTACACCGACATTTCGACCTGATGGAGCTGGAGCCGAGTGCCGATCACGTTCCGTCACGAATCAAAACCCTGATGCTTGTGCATCCCCGCAGGCTGTCGGAACAAACCCTGTATGCGGTCGACCAATTCGTGCTTGGAGGAGGCAAGTTGTTGATGTTCATCGATCCGCTGAGCGAACAGCTTTCAAAAGACGCTCCCTCCCCCTCTCCCCTGGATGGAATGCTCACCAGTTGGGGCGTCAATATACAAGGTGGCAAGATACTCATCGACAGTACCTACGCTTTACCGGAACACCCTCTGACGACGTTAACGTTGCCGCGCAGGGCAATGACCACGAACGATGTCAGCACTTGGAAGCTCGATTCTGTGACGGTATCTAGCAGTGGCGCCCTCACACCCACGGTTAACAGCCAAACTCGCTTCACCCCACTGCTGCAAAGCTCGGAGCAATCCGTACTTGTGGGAACCGACGAGCCGGACAGTGAAGTCCCCCTACGCGGCGAACGCCATGTCATCGCCGCCCGTATTGAGGGGCCCGCTTATTCGGCGTTTCCTGACGGTGTCGGTGAACAGTTGCCAGGGTTGCAAAAGGCGACGCAGATTCATGTGGTGATCGTGGCCGACACGGATTTGCTCAGCGAAGACCCAGACAGTTCGGCCAACAACAGTAACAACCTGTTCGTACTGAATACATTGGATAACCTGGCCGCTCCCGATGAACTATCAAGCATTCGCCCGCGCACGGACGCCAACCGCTCACTGCAAGTGCTGGAAGCAAAGCGCAACGCCGCTGCAAACGCCTACCAAACCCAGGCCAATGACTTGGTACGGCGGCTGGCGCAAACTGAAAAGGAATGGCAACGCTTGAACCCACCAGCCACCGCTCTCGGTACTGAACCTGTCGACACCAGTACCCAATTGCAAGCGCTAAACAAGGAACGGTTGCGCCTACCGATGGAACTGCATGCACTGAAAACCCAAGCCTACACCTCCGTGAATCGCCTGGAGCGAAACCTGAAATTGTTGATTATCGTGCCGGTGCCAGCCCTGCTGGGCCTCGTTGCGTGGGGTTTATACCTGTGGAACCGTCGTCGCCGCGTAATACCGCACTCTGCGTTTTACTGAGGTGCTAACGGCGCGCAATCAACCCTTGCCGGGCAATGCGCGTCAATTGGCGGATCACCTCATCGGCATTACTTGCGTTGGGCGCCTGGATAACAGCGAGGTCGAAACTGTTGCTGGCAAATCGCGCGAGGGAGTCGCCGTCCTCAACAAACTGGATCAGGAACGCCGAAGGCCGCCCGGTACGTCGCGGCCAACCATCCAGATAACGCAACAGCGTAGGTTGGTGCTTGCCGCCGAGGAGGATTTTAGGATTGCGTTGAGTGAGGTCCGCAGTAATCGGAGCCAGGCGAATCAGGGGGCGTAGTGCATTCATCGTGTCGAATCTCTGCCTCAAAAGTCTGCGGGCAGGTGAGAGGCAACACCGAACCAGCGCTTTAGCGGAATTTCGAAGCAAATAGATTGCTTCTGTCGGGACCGGAAACGGTCACCCATGGCGCCCCGCAATTAGCTGTTTAAATCGGCGCATAAGCGGCATCCTAGAGAAGCCCATAGTGCGGTGTCAAGAATTCCGAGCAGCAAAAAGCCCGCACATGGCGGGCCTCTTGGGGGGTTAAACGCAGATCAGTTG
The DNA here is from genome assembly GCF_014230465.1 of Pseudomonas cremoris. The sequence continues at coordinate 33,932 of NZ_JAAXCY010000014.1, read as the reverse complement.
GCGATGGCGCGGTCGGCAGAGAGTTTGCCTGCGCCTTCCAGCAGCACCGCCAGCGCGCCGCCCAACAGCGCCAGTGCGAATTCATAACCGTTGTTGGCCATGAACAGCCCGTTATGGATATGCACCGAGAAAATCGCCACCAGCGACAGGATGGTCAAGCCCAATGCCGCAGGACGGGCCAGCAAACCGATGATCAGTGCCAGGCCGGCGAAGAACTCGGTACCACCGGACAACAACGCCATCAGGGTACCCGGCGCCAAGCCAATGCTTTCCATCCACTGGGCAGTGCCCGCCAGGCCGTAGCCGCCAAACCAGCCAAACAGTTTTTGCGAACCGTGGGCAGCGAAGATGATGCCCACCACGATGCGCAGGATGGTCAGGCCATAACCGGCGCGGGTAGACAGGATGCTTTTAATCAGTGGGCTCATAGTGATAATCCTTTTCAAAGTAGGGGTTGGTTGGCCGCTATATTAATCAGATTAAAGAATGATAAAAGCCGAAAAAATGCCTAATTAACATCGATTAAATCGATTATTTTCGTGAGGCAATTTTCGGCGCTGGCGGCTCCAGGGACTCCCGTTCCCGATCGAACGCCAAATAGTATTTGTTTACGCTATTAACATAGCTGACGCCGCCCATCCCCACTTGCTCCATGGCAATACGCTCAACCTGGAAGAACCACTGGTTGGGGTTCAGCCCCCGGCGCTTGGCCTCGGTGCGCATGCCCTGTACGCGCTCCGGCCCCATGTTGTAAGCCGCTAGCACAAAGGCCATGCGCTCTCGTTCATTGAGTTTGGGACTGGCGAAGAACTTGCGGCGGATCATTGCCAAGTAACGCGCGCCCGCCTGCACGTTACTGTCGAGCGTCTCGATATTGTTGACGCCCACTCGCTGCGCTGCAGAGGGGGTGATTTGCATCAGGCCCGTAGGGCCACCGCTATTGCGCGCGCCAGGATCAAGCACCGACTCCTTGAAGGCCAGCGCGGCCAAGTTCAGCCAGTCCATGCCCTGATCGCGAGCGTGCTTCTGCAGGATCGGCCGCAGCTTTTCCAGGCGTTGGCGGTCGACGCGGGCCAGTGGGTTGCGCACTTGATAGAGACGTCGATAGATACGCTGGAACGCCACATCCTGGTCGGATGGCGTTCGGTAGGTCTTGAGAAATCGGTCAATGCTCGCCCGCAGCATCGACGCATCCTGGCGCACAAACCAATATTCATCACCGGGCTCGTTGATGACCACCCGTTTGTCGAAACGCAATTTGGGCAGGATCTTCGCCCAGCGTTCGGCAATCGGCTTTTCGACAATAGTCAGGTGGAAAATGCCTGCCTGGACCATCTCCAGCACATCCTCCACCGCCAAGGTCGGGTCGACCCACTCAACCTTCACCGGTGGCTGCTTGTGCAGGGCCAGCTTCTGGTTGACTTGGCTGATGGCATCCGCTGCCGCACTGCCAGTGGTCAGCGCCAAAGTACGCCCGGAGAGTTGTTCCAGCTTGGTAAACCGCCGCTCGCCTTTAACGCCCACCAGCCACAACGGCACATCGCTGACAATCGGGTCGCTGGTACTGATCTTGTGCGACGCCTTCACATCCAGCAACTCACCCGGGGCCACCAAATCGCCTTCGCCACGCGCCAGCGCGCCAAGCAGTTGATCCTTGGCCTTGGGAATGATCTTGAGGTTGATCTCCTGGCCATCCGGGGCATGGCCATTGAGGTATTGCTCGAAAGCGCGCAGGCGGTGGTATTCGACCCCGATGGCCTGGCCCTGCACTTCACCGGAACTGTTGCGGCTCTGGTTGACCAGCACACGCAGGGTGCGACTGGAGCGGATTTGCGCCAGGTCGCGCACCTTGCCGGGCTTGGTCACTTCCAGCGGCCCGTCCAGACGCGCAACCGCCGCCATGGGCAGCAGTAACGTCAGGCACAACATAAGCAACGCCGAGGGTCGGATCATCCGCTCTCCGGAAAGAATACTGGCCAACGCGCTCGCGAAAAACGAGGCGCTGGGTGTCAGAAACAGAGCGCTTTATGCGCTGGCAAGGCGCGCAACGGTGGCACAGGGAAAGGGGTTAGACCAACCACAATGTCACTTGCGACGTTCAAAGACAGCTATAACTCGTTGTAGTTCTTAGATTTTCTTATAAATCTACAGCTCTGATATGCTTTCCGACCGCAGGCGGAGGTAGCACCATGCAACTCATTGATATCGGCGTCAACCTGACCAACCCCAGTTTCGACGAGAGGCACCAAGCCGTTCTCGACCGTGCCTATGCCGCCGGCGTACAACAATTGGTGCTCACCGGCACCAGTGTCGAGGGCAGCGAGCAGGCCCTGGAACTCTGCATAACACTCGATGAAAGTGGCCAGCGCCTGTTCAGCACCGCCGGTATCCACCCCCACTCTGCGAGTGACTGGAACGGCGACAGCGCGCAACGCTTGCGTGGTTTGCTCAATGAACGCCGCGTGCGTGCGGTAGGTGAATGCGGACTGGATTTCAATCGGGATTTCTCGCCACGCCCCCAGCAGGAAAAAGTACTCGAAGAACACCTGGCCCTGGCCGTCGAACTGAAACTCCCGGTGTTTGTGCATGAGCGTGACGCCAACCAGCGCTTGGTGGAGATTCTCAAGGACTATCGAGACCACCTTACCGCAGCCGTCGTTCATTGCTTCACCGGCGAGCAGCAGGCGCTGTTCAGCTATCTCGACCTCGACTTGCACATTGGCATCACCGGTTGGATCTGCGACGAACGCCGTGGGACGCATCTGCACCCATTGGTCAGAGAAATCCCCCGAGGCCGTCTGATGCTGGAGAGCGATGCGCCCTACCTGCTGCCGCGCACTTTGCGTCCCAAGCCGAAGAATGGCCGTAACGAACCGGCGTACTTACCGGAGGTGCTGCGCGAAGTGGCCTTGCATCGTAACGAAAGCGCGGAAGACCTGGCCCAACACACCACCGCCTGCGCACGCGCGTTTTTCGGGTTACCTCCGGTGCATTAATGCGGCGCATTGACCCATGTCAAAATCGTTTCTCTGAATAGCGGCACAATAATGGCACCTTGCCAATACTGTTTCCGCTATCAGAGAAAACCTTCCATGGGTGCCTGGCTTAGCAATATCTCGTTGAAGTACAAATTTTGGGCCGTCAACGCGGTCGCTTTCATCACCACCCTGCTGCTGGTGCTGTACGCCGTGCAGCTTGAACAACAGGCGCGCAGCGATGCGTCACAGGCCTCGGCGCAGGACCAGGCACGTTTGCTAAGTGCCTGGCCCGCCGACAAGGCATTGCCCAAAGGCGAGCACTGGCTGACGTTCCCGCGCGGTCAAGCCCCACAACTGGCCGACCAGGATTTGTCGGCGCTGAGCAGCGCCGATGGCTGGGTCGAGCTCAATCGCATGCCGTTATTCGGCGAAAACCCACTGATGGGCGCCGACGTGATCGCCCGGAACGACGGCCAGCAGGTCGCCGTACTGGCCTACGCGCCCAGCCTGAGCCAGGTGTTCGGCGAGCGTTTTGCCAATTACGCGGTGGCTGTGGCAATTCTGATGCTGGCCATGCTTGGCGCCTCACAATTGCTGATTCGCTTCCTGCTCAGCCAACTCAACACCCTCAAGGACGTGATGCTGCATGTCGAGAAAACCGGCGACCTCTCAGCCCGCGTGCCCTTGGCGTGCAAGGACGAAGTAGGCCAGATGGCCAGCGCCTTCAACGCCATGCAGGCCGGCTACCAGCGTGTGGTCAACACCGTGGCGCGTACCGCCCAGCAACTGGACGACGGCGCCGCGCGGCTGGCCAGCAGCATGAACGAAGTGCAGCACGGCATGCTTGGCCAGCAGAGTGAAACCGACCAGGCCGCCACTGCCATCAACGAGATGACCGCCACCGTCTACCACATCGCCCAACATGCAGGTGCCACCCGTGACCTGTCCCAGACCGCCGACACTCTCGCCGGCAGCGGCCAGGAAGTGGTGACCCGTGTGCAGCGCTCAATCGCCGGCCTGTCCACCGGGGTGCAGCAGACCGCCGAGATGATCCAGAAACTCGCCGAGGACAGCCAGAAAATCAACGGCGTGGTCAGTGTGATCCACAGCATCGCCGAACAGACCAACCTGCTCGCGCTTAACGCTGCCATCGAAGCCGCCCGCGCCGGGGAAATGGGCCGTGGTTTCGCCGTGGTTGCCGACGAGGTGCGCAACCTTGCCAAGCGCGTGCAAAACTCCACCGACGAAATCACCCGCATGGTCTCGGCGCTGCAAGCCGGCACCCGCGACGCGGTGGACTTCATGCAGGAAAGCTCGTTCAAGGCTGACGACTGCGTACAACAAGCCCAAGAGGCCGGCATTGCACTGGCAGAAATTACCGGCGCTGTGGCCCAGATGCGTGAGAGCAATACCCAAATCGCCGTCGCCGCAGAACAACAAAGCCACGTCGCCGAAGAGATGAACCGCGCGGTAGTGAGCATTCGTGATGTGACCGAAAACACCGTGCAGCAAACGGTGGATTCGGCAACGACCAGCAACCAACTGGCAACCTTGGCTGGGGAGTTGAGCAAAGCGATTGGGCAGTTGAAGTTGTAGGACTGTTCCACATGTAATCCTGCGCCCACATCCAAACCTCGATTTACTCGAGGTTTTGGCGAAACTTCCTAGCGTTGCTGGCGAATAACGCCGACTTCTTTTCCTTACATACCTCTCCAAAGTCTCTCGCCTGACCAACCAGCGCGAGGGACCGCCGATGCACTTCTCTACCAATGCCCAGCTCAACAGGGCAGCGCCTTGATCCCGGTGATTGCCAGGCTGGTCCTGGCCCCCATGGATGCCAGTAAGCCGGACGTTGAAACCGTCTTGCGCGATTTCCGCGCATGCCTGAATGACTTCGACGCGTGGGCCGAAAGTTTCTGGAGCCTTGGTGCGCTTGAAGTGGAGCAGGTATTCAAGGTCGGCGATGAAGTCTCGCTTGTAGCCCCAGCCTCCTCCCAAAAACCCAGTCGTACAGTCGCCGTTTGCAAAGCCCAGGGTTCATTGACCCTGGTGCACATGTTCGAGAGCACGCGGTTCGTGCCCATCGGCAATACCCCTGTAATGCTCCAAGGTATTACGCCCGACGGCCGCCCCATCGGAGAACCGATCCATCACGTCATAGGCCCCAGCGGCATCCTTGAAGTCAAGGACTGCACCCGCGACCAGCGTTACCAGATCACTTTCTATCCCAACGTTTCCAAAGATCACGTCAAGGCGCTGTATGCGTCTTATCAGTCGGTGATCAAGGGCCTGAACGTTCATCTGCGCGATGAATGGAGCAAAACGTTCAAGCCGCTATGGAAGGACTTTGCCCACGCCACGCCTTTGGCGCGTAGCGCGATGCAGGGCGTGGCGTTTTCAAGCGGGATCGCCAAGGCGCTCTACAACCTCTGGGACAACGTCACGCAGCTGTATGACCTGTTGGCGGACCTCAAAGCCAACAGCGAGAAATTGCTGCAGTACATCTCCCAGGCCGAACTTGATGCGCTATTGAAACTGGGCAAAGACGCGATCGCCAATGGCCTGTTGGTGCTCAGTGATGAGCCGATGATGTTTATCTACCTGTCCGCCATGGTCGCCTGGTTGCGTATGCTACCGCCGCCACAGATGTACGAAGTGGTCGGCGAGATCACCGGCGAAGTGCTGATCAACCTACTTCTGATATGGGCGACGCGGGGCATGGGCGTACGGATTCGCCTGGGTGTTCAAGTGTTGGGGCACATCAAGTCCGGACGGGTGCGCAAGTGGCTGGAGAGGTTGGCGGATCAGTTGGTCGGGCCGCGTTTGGAACCGCATGTGGATGTGGCTAAACCCCTGTTACTTGGGGGGCTGGCGACTCCGATCAAAGTGATTCCGGCGGTGCCATTGAAGGCAGGGGATCAGTTGGTTTCAAACCCGGTCGCGATGGCTCGGGACAAGGGCAAACCGAGGACGACGCTGGTTCCGCACGAGCCTGTGGATGACGTGCCCGTTTCTGGAAAGAACCCGAACGGGGATGCCACTTCGAGTGCGGATAAAACAGCCACTAATGGCTGCCCGGTGTCGATGGTGACTGGGGAGGAAGTGCTCACCCTGACCGATGGTGCGCTGGACGGGATTTTGCCGTTTGAGTGGACCCGGTTGTACCGCACCAGTGCGGTGGAAGTGGATTGCGGGTTGGGGTTTGGCTGGAGTCATTCACTGGCGCATCGGTTGGAAGTTGCGGGCGATTCGGTGGTGTGGACGGATCATGAGAATCGATCGACGGCCCTGCCCTTGCCCTCCTCTGCTCGGCCTGCGATTTCCAATAGCTTGGCCGAGGTGGCGATTTATCTGGGTGATTTACCAGATGAATTGGTGCTGGCTCAAGCCTCGCGTTTCTACCATTTCCGTAACGGTTTACTGACGGCCATTAGCGATGCGTATGGCAACCGATTGCGTATTTCCCGGGATTATTCGGGGCGTATCGAGCGAGTGTCTAACGGAGTGGGGCGCTCACTGTTTTTGCGGTACTCGTCGGACCGCATCGTTGCGGTGGACTACCAGATTCAGCGGGCAAAGGGTTATGAGCCCTACGTCTGGGTGACTGAACAGAGTGTTGTTTCCTACGCCTACGACGAACTGGGACGGTTGGTTTCGGCGACCAATGCCGTCGGCGAAAGTGAGACTTACCGGTACGACGAGCAGCACGTCATTCTTGAGCGTGGCTTAGCCGGTGGGGCGAGTTTCTTCTGGGAGTGGGAACGGTCCGGCAAGGCCGCGCGATGTGTCCGGCATTGGGCGAGTTTTTCGCAGATGGACACGCGGTATGCCTGGGATGACAACGGTCGCGTCACGGTGTTTAACGCCGATGGTAGCCAGGAAGTCTACGTGCATGACCAGCGGGCGCGGCTAGTACAGCGGGTAGATCCGGATGGTGCTGAGCACTTTAAGTCCTACGACGAAAAAGGCCGGTTAACGGTTGAACAGAACCCGCTGGGAGCGGTGACGGCGTATCAGTACGACGAAGCCGGACGCTTGGTGGCGCTGTTTCCCGGGGACGATGAGCCAACGACCTACGAACACGACAACGGGTTCGTACGGGTTGTGCGGCGTGGCGAAGCCGTCTGGAAGTATGAGCGTAATGATCAGGGCGATGTCACGCGCAAGATTGATCCTGACGGCCATATCACCGACTACACCTACAACAAGCACGGACAACTGATTGGGGTTTGGTATCCCGATCACAGTAGCCAACGGCTGGTGTGGAATGAGCGTGGGCAGTTGCTTGAGGAGCAATTGCCCAATGGTGGTATTAAGCGTTATCGCTATGACGACGTTGGACGGCAGATTGCTCGGGAGGATGAGCATGGCGCGCTGACCCAGTATCAGTGGGATGGCGTTGGGCGGTTGGTGCGTGTGATCCTTCCAGGCGGCGCTTGTCGGGAATACAGCTACAACCCTTACGGAAAGATCACCGCCGAACGAGACGAGTTAGGGAACGTCACCCGCTACGAATACGCCGACGGGCTGCATCTGATCAGCCGTCGCATCAACGCGGACGGCACCCAGGTCAAATACCGCTACGACAACGTTCGGTTATTGCTGACAGAAATCGAAAATGAAGTCGGCGAAATCTATGGGCTGCAATACCACCCCAATGGCCTGATCCAGCAGGAAACTGGGTTTGACGGCCAGCGCACCGCCTACGTCTACGACCTCAACGGCAACCTGCAGGAAAAGACCGAACATGGTGATGACGGTAGTCAGTTGGTCACCTGTTACGAGCGCGATCATGCCGGGCGACTCGTACGAAAAATCCTTCCCGACAGCAGCGTTGTTGACTATGCCTACGACCGCCAGGGCAACCTCCTAACCGTCGACGATAGCCACTGGTTTCTGGCCTACGAATACGACGCGCAAAACCGCCTCACCGCTGAGCATCAGGGCTGGGGCACCCTGCGCTACGGCTACGACGCCTGCGGCCAACTCAAGAACCTGCGCCTGCCGGACAACAACCGTCTTGTTTTTAATCATGCAAAAGGTGGTCACCTCGCTACGGTTGAACTGAACGGCTCGCTACTGACATCCCACCTCTTCAAATCCGGCCAGGAACACCAACGCCAACAAGGCCAACTCCTCAGCCATTACTACTACGACGACCAACAGCGCCTGCACGCCCACGCCGTCACTCAACAAGACCACTACCTCTACCAACGCCAATACGACTACGACAAATCCGGCAACCTCACCCGCCTGCTCGACACCCGCAAAGGCGAGCACCACTACCAGTACGACCCACTAAACCGCCTCACGCGGGCCGACCACTCCCAAGACGTACAAGAGCGCTTCGGGCACGACCCAGCGGGCAATCTGCTGATGCAAGACCGGCCAGGGCCGGATGTCGTCTCCGGCAATCGTTTAATTAGCCAAGGCGACAACCACTACGACTACGACGCCTTCGGCAATCTGATCCGCGAGCGGCGCGGCAAGGGCCATCTACTCGTCACCGAATATCGCTACGACTGTCAGCACCGGTTAATCGGGATTACTCAACCGAACGGCCAGACCGCCAACTACCGCTATGACCCGTTTGGCCGTCGCATCAGCAAAACCGTCGACGACATCACCACGGAGTTCTTCTGGCAAGGCGACAAGCTCATCGCCGAACACCACAAAGACAAGCACCGCAGCTATCTCTACGAACCCGACAGCTTTCGCCCACTGGTAATGCTGGAAGGCTTCGGCCCCAAAGAAGCAAAGCCCCACCATTACCAACTCGACCACCTCGGCACCCCTCAGGAACTTACCACTCCCAACGGCGAAATCGTCTGGTCCGCCCACTACCGCGCCTACGGCGAAATCAGCCGCCTCGACATCGGAAAAATCGACAACCCAATACGGTTTCAGGGCCAATACTTCGACGAAGAAAGTGGCCTGCACTACAACCGCCATCGCTACTACAATCCGGATATTGGTCGCTACCTGACCCCTGATCCGGTGAAGTTGGCAGGCGGGATCAGCACGTACCAGTACGTGCCCAATCCTACGGGGTGGGTGGATCCGCTAGGACTGACTGCTCATTGCACTGGCGCAGTAAAGAAAAATCCAACCTGCGCGATACCCGTTGACCCTGACGTACCTGATGTATCTCGAAAAGGAGCTTTCCGCGAAGCAAAAAGAGACGCCAACATACCAATGTCTCAACAACCTGATGCAGTTAGCGAATCGAAATCTGGCGCAAAAAAACAATACAGCAAGGTAAAAATGACGGATATAAATGGAAAAGCAGTTTTAGATAGTTCTGAAAAAACGATTCAAACAAGGGTTTACCAATACACGAGAACCGATGGATCCCAGGTACTTATCCAAGACCACTCAGCCGGGCATAAATTCGGAGCTCAGAACGGAGTAGGCGATCAAGGTGCTCACTTCAATCTGCGCCCGATCGATACACCACGCACCGGCAAAGTCCCAGGCACAAAAGATCACTATCTGTTTAAGGATTAAAAATGAGACATTGGAACGATATTGAAGGAACAGTATTCTTCAACAAACTGTTCACGCACTACATTGAGATTGGGGAAATTTACATACACTCACTGACGGTAGAGTACGATCAACCCTCTATCAGCATTGGATTTGACATACCAGAATTTCCAGATCGCTTACCCCCTAAATGGGAGGGCAAGGGATATAACACATGTAGAATTGGGCTGACCTGCAATGAAATAAGTAACTTGCAAATAGCCAATCTTCCTCGCAGGGAAATTTTCATTGCAGAAATAACGCATGAAGATGAACATTTTATCTTTAACGCAAAATCAAAAAACGCCTCTATTGAATTTAGAGCAAAATGGCTATCCATGGATGGCCCATCCGTTTATGTAAACTGCCCCGAACCTGGCGATCATACTTGGTCAAAATAAGGTCGATAGAGAGGGACGGAGGTACGACTTACATAGCAGAAACTATGGGATCTATAGCCAGCCCCAATTCGCCGTCTAGCCCACACCCACCTAAACTCTATCCAAGTCATTTCAACGGACAGAGGATGCACCATCATGGGCAAACGTCACCCCAATCTCCCCGCCTGGCAATGGCGTAATTACCCACAAAACCACCAGCACCCGACCAACCTGGCGCTGCACCTGATTGCCGTGCCGCTGTTCATCATCGGGTTTCTATTGATAGTGTCGGGCGTGTTCAGCCTGAGCCTGGCCAGTTTCGCCATAGGGGCCGTGGGTATCCTCGCAGGCCTGGCATTGCAGCGTCATGGTCACAGTCTGGAAGCCCAGGCCAGCGAGCCGTTCAGTGATCGCAAAGACGCAGTGCAGCGTCTGGTGGTCGAGCAATTTGTGACCTTTCCGCGGTTTGTATTGAGCGGTGGCTGGTGGCGCGCCTGGCGGCAACGCCATCGCCACTGAGGCTCAGCCGAACACCACCACGGTCTGGCGGCTGATGGCGATCAACTCGCCGGTCGGGCTCCACAGTGCGGCGGCGGCGTGGCCGTAACCATCGCGAGCGTGTTCGATGCTTACTTGATACTGGCACCAGTCGAGGGTGGTGAGGTCCGGCAACGGTTGGATAAACTCGATGGTCCAGGTCAGGGTGCTGCCGGGAGCAGGCTTCTTCAGATGCGGTAGCACTGAAGGTGGCCAGGCATCGACCAGGGCGAGGATGTGCGCCTCGGTCAGCGGCTCCTCTTTCACGTCGCCGCGCAGGCGAACCCAGCCGCCCATGTCGCGGGATTTATTACCGGTGAACGGCAAGCCGCCAACGCTCCAGCGCATCGCCAGGTGCCGCATGAATTCCGGAGTGACACCCTTGATATACGGCAGCTCCTGGCATTCATCCCAATGCTTGAACACGGGCGCAGGCTGCGCGGCGACGTCGATCTCGGACTCGCGGGATGCACCAAAGCTGGCTTGAACCAGGGTCGCCACTTCACCGTTTTGCACCACCCGGCCGAGCAATTGGCTGACCGCCTTGCCTTCGCGCAACACCTCGACTTGATAACTGGCAGGTACATCCGGCGCAACCGGGCCGACGAAGGTGATCGCCAGCGAACGCAACCCCCGATCCGCCGGGACCTGGGCCCGTAGGGCTTCGTATTGCAAGGCGGCAACCAAGCCACCAAAGGAGGCACGCCCCTGGGCCCATTCAGCAGGAATGGTGACATCCAGCGGGTTGCTACGGGCGGCGTCGAGCAAATCACTAAAGCGCATGGCGACCTCACATCAAACAAAACAGATGGAGGATCTTAACCATCGTAACCGTCAGGTGCAGCGCTTATTCCGGCCAAAAGCCGGACCGATCTAGAAACAATCGGCGCTGAGTTTATCCAGCACACGATCCGCTTGCCCTTCGGCCTTGGCCATGGTGCGCCGCCATACCGCGACGCAGGGCTGCAAGTCCGGCTGTTGTTCGGCCTGGGCCAACCACTGCCAACAGTCATGCCAATCCCCCAAAGCGCCTTGGGCTTTCTTGAGGCGCGACATGGCATTGGCGGGGAGTTTGTCCAGCTCGGGATAGGCTTCGGCGGCATACCGCACGCGCTTGATCAGCAACCTTAGGCGGTGGCGATCGTGGCTGGGGTCCTTCAGCGCCTCATCAAGTGCCCGCCATTGTTTGGCCAGACGCTTCTCGATGCGTGGGCGCAGGCCCTTGAGCAATTTTTGATGTTCGGATGCGCGGATAAACCGTGGGAACGCATCGAGGATCAGCAGCAGATGCGCCAACTCCGGGCTTTGTGCCACTTGGCGATAGGCCTCGGGTTGCAGGCGCAGGCGTCGGTTCGCCGCGTCGTGATACCCGTGCTGGTGTAGATACGCCGCAAGGACCTCGCGATCACGCAGCGGCGTGGTCAGTTGGCCGACCGCGCTGGCGGCCAGCTCAAGCTGTTCAACCCCCGGCAAGCCGCGCAAAGGGCGTAACAGACTGCGCAAACGCCGCACGGTGGTGCGCAGATCGTGCAAGGCTTCATCGTCGGTGACGGCTGAGAGGCGAGCTTGGCAGCTCAGTAACCCTACTTCCAGGCCAATGACCTGAGCGACTAACTGATCGACCAAAGCTGACATCCTGCCCTCACCTTCTGATAAAAAATCCTACCCGCTGCTACAGGTCAACGCCCGGCGCGAGACTCACGAATGTAGAACCGCGCTTTCTCGGCCTTGTTGGAACAGCCTTCAAACGCTTCGAATTGTTGCTGGGTCTTGGCACCGGTCAACAGAGACAAGGCCTTGGAGTAGCTCACGGTCCCAGCAAAACCTTCGGCCTTGGCCAGGTCCAACTCATGCCAGGCGGCATCCAGTTGTGTGCCACAGCTGTCGCGGTATGCGGTCTTCCCGGCACAACCGGCCAGGGCCAATACGATCACAGGCACACACATCCAGGCTTTCATCGATGACACCTCAAATAAAGAAAAACAGTCGTACTCGTGTAGACGTTGCCTACAACGAAAAGTGCCTTGTCGTATCCTGAAATCGAAAGCGCCTATTGCCAGAGCATACCCGAGTAGCGTGGCTATCCTGAAAAATAGTGTAGACGCCTCCGGCGATTGAAGCCGCCCCCTCAATGGGTGCATTGTGGGCGTCTGCCTTGGGGAGGACATGGACCATGAAAAAGCGTGTTGCCTTGGTGCTGGGCTCCGGCGGAGCCCGGGGCTACGCCCATATCGGGGTGATCGAAGAGATCGAACGACGCGGCTACGACATCGCCTGTGTCGCCGGTTGTTCCATGGGCGCCGTGGTGGGTGGGATCTATGCCGCGGGCAAGTTGGAGGAGTATCGACACTGGATCGAAAGCCTCGACTACCTCGACGTGCTGCGTCTGGTGGATGTGAGTTTTCGCCTGGGGGCGATTCGAGGCGAGAAAGTCTTCGGGCAAATCCGCAAGATCGTCGGTGAACTCAACATCGAAGAGCTGCGCATTCCCTACACCGCCGTCGCTACCGACCTCACCAATCAACAGGAAATCTGGTTCCAGGAAGGCTGCCTGCACCAAGCCATGCGCGCCTCGGCGGCCATCCCCAGCCTGTTCACGCCGGTGATGCAGGGCAACCGCATGCTGGTCGACGGCGGCTTATTGAACCCTTTGCCCATCGTGCCAGTGGTGTCGAGCCACTGCGATTTGATCATCGCGGTCAACCTCAACGCCACCAACCAGAAGCACTATCACTTGCCGGTCATCCAGCGACCGCCGGCGTTCAAGAGCCGCTTCAACAGCCTGGCGAAGTCATTGGGTTCACATCTGCCGTTTCGCCGCAAACAGGCCGAGCAGTTGATGAAGCTGGAGCAGGAGGCCTTGCAAGCTGAAGCGGCGGATATAAACCCCTGGCTGGAGTCGGCCGAGCCCGAATCCCAGCAACCTGCCGCCGCACCGGAAAAAGCAGGCGCGCCGAAGTCAGCGACCGGTTCATTCATCATTGATAACGTCGGGCCGGCGTCGCTGCTGGATTTGATCAACCAGAGTTTCGAGGTGATGCAGACGTCGTTGGCGCAGTACAAGATCGCCGGGTACCCGCCGGATGTGCTGATCAACGTGCCGAAGCGGGTGTGTCGGTTTTTCGAATTCTATAAGGCGCCGGAGTTGATCGCGTTAGGGCGGGAGATTGCCAGTGATACGTTGGATCGGTATGAGAGTGAGCAGCGCTGAGTGTTGTGGTGGTGCTAATGGCCTCTTCGCGAGCAAGCCCGCTCCCACATTTGATCGCATACTACCTGACGAAATGCGGTCGAATGTGGGAGCGGGCTTGCTCGCGAAGAGGCCCGGCCAGGCTCCACAACCCTAGGCACTCAACAACCGATACCCCACCCCCGCCTCCGTCACGATAAACCGTGGCTGCGTCGGATCATCCGCCAACTTCTGACGCAAATGCCCCACTACAATCCGCAAGTAGTGGCTGTCTTCGGTATGGGTCGGCCCCCAGATGTCCTTGAGCAATTGCTGCTGGGTGATCACCCGCCCTGGATGCCGCGCCAGTTGCGCCAGTACCGCGTATTCCTTACGGGTGAGCGCCACTTCGACGCCATCCAGCAGCACGCGGCGGTAGGCCAGGTCCACCGTCAGCGGGCCAAAACGCAAGGCCGCTTCCTGAGCCTCTCCCGCCGACGCTTGGCGCAGTAACGCACGCACGCGGGCGAGAAATTCCTGGATGCCAAACGGCTTGGTCACGTAGTCATTGGCACCACCGTCGAGGGCTTCGACTTTCTGTCCTTCGCTGGCCCGTACCGACAGCACCAGCACCGGCACCGTCGACCATTCGCGAAACTCGCGCAGCACTTGCTGGCCGTCCATGTCCGGCAGGCCAAGGTCGAGCACCAGCAGGTCCGGTTTGCTCAGCGCCGCCTGCGCCAAGCCTTCATTGCCGGTGCCGGCCTCGATCACTTTATAGCCCTGGGAGGCCAGGCTGATGCGCAGGAATTTGCGGATCTGCGGTTCGTCATCAATGACCAAAATCGTCGAGGTCTGGCTCATGGTGTCCAATCAAAATCCGTGAAGAAAACAGGGTAGCTCATGCCTCGCGCTCCAGGCCAGGCTGAGTCGGCAGTGGCAGGAACAGGGTGATACAGGTGCCGCGCCCGTCGATGCCATCGGCAACGCTGATATGCCCACCGTGGGCGCCAACCATGCCTTGGCAGATCGCCAGGCCCAGGCCAGTGCCCTGCCCGCCTCGATCCCCACGCGCGGCGGTGTAGAACATATCGAAAATCTTCGCGCGCTCGTCCTCGGGAATGCCCGGCCCTTCGTCGGCCACCGCGAAAAACAGCTGGTTGTCGGACACGCCAGCGTTCACGTGCAAACGCCCGTGGGCCGGTGAGAACCGCGCAGCGTTTTCCAGCACATTGACCAACGCTTGCTCGATCAACGCCGCGTGCACGTACAGCAACGGCAACTCCGCCGGCACATCGGCACGCACCTGCAACAGTGCCAACACCGCACGCAATCGCCCAAGAGCACTGCCAACGATATCGCCGGGGGACACCCAATCCCGCGCCAGCTTCAGGGCGCCGTGACCCAGGCGGGTCATGTCCAGCAGGTTCTGGATATAACGATCGAGGCGTTCGGCTTCATCGCGGGTGCCTTCCAGCAACTCACGACGATCTTCCAACGGGATGGCTTCACCCAAGGCCAGCAGGCTGTCGATGCTGCCGCGCATGGCAGTCAACGGCGTCCGCAGATCGTGGGACACCGAGGCCAGCAAGGCGCTGCGCAGTTGCTCGGTTTCGCCGTGCAACCGGGCGGACTCCAGCTCTTGCGCCAGTTGCGCACGCGCCAGCGCCTGGGCCAATGGTTGGCTCAACGCAGTGAGTAGACGTCGCCGCTGCCCGCTCAACTCCAGGCCCGGTTTGGGACTGACACCGAGCAAGCCCAACGGGCCCTCTTCACCGGACAGCGGCCACCACCACCAACGTCCAAACGGCAGCGTGCCGGTGCCCATGCCGGCTGGCTGGTCGTGTTGCCAGGCCCAGTCGGCGGCGGCGCGCTCGGCTTCGGTGAGGGTCAGTGGCGCGCCGGTTTCAACCTTCCAGCCACCTTGGCCATCGCGATTGACGAGGCACAAATCCAGGTCGCTCCAGCCTTCCAGATGATGGGCTGCCGCACTGATCACGGCCTGGCGGTCGGTAGCGGCAGTGAGTTTGCGCGACAGGTCGAGCAGCTCGCTGGTTTCTTCCTGCGTGTCACGCAATGCCTGCAACTGCCGGCGTTGCCGCGCGGCGAGGTTACCGGTGAGCGCAGCCATCAGCAGGAAGAACAACAGCGTGAGCACGTCCTCTTCACGCTGGATGGCGAAGGAAAAGTTCGGCGGGATAAACAGGAAATCGTAAGTCAGGAATGACAGCGCAGCGCACACCAGAGACGGCCCGAGGCTGCTGCGCACGGCCACCAGCAATACGGCTGCGAGAAACACCAGGGAGATGTTCGGCAACGGCAATACACTGGCCACGGCCCAGGCCAACGCGGCAGCCACCACGGTCGCCACCACCGCCAGCCCGTAGTCGAACCACACCAAGCCGCGTACATCGGGCATGCGCGGTGGTGCAGGGATATCGTCGCTGTCGAGGACGTTGATTTCCAAGCCACGAGCATTGCGCAACAGGCGCGCGGCGAGCCCACCCCCGAACAAACGCCGACGCCAGCGCATCCGCGACTGCCCCACCAACAGCAGGCTGGCGCGACGCTCGGCGGCGTGCTGGATCAGGGTCTTGGCCACCTCTCCCGCCCGCAACAAAACAACCTCGCCACCCAAACGCTCAGCCAGTTGCTGGGCATTTTGCAGGCGCAGGCGCGATTGCTCATCCCGTGCGCGACCGTTGTCGATATGCACCAGGCTCCACGGCAAATGCCGGCGCTGCGCGACGCGACTGGCATGCCGCACCAGACGCTCGGCCTGCGCATCGCCATCCACGCCCACCAGCAGGCGACCGCGCACCGCCGGCGCTGCCTGACCGAGTTGGCGATAGCCTTGGGCCAAATCGTCATCAACGTGGGCGGCGGCGGTTTGCATGGCCAGCTCGCGCAGGGCCATCAGGTTGGTCTGAGTGAAGAAGGCATCGATGGCCGCGCGGGCCTGCTCGGGCACGTAGACCTTGCCGTCGCGCAGGCGCTCCAATAACTCGCGAGACGGCAGGTCGATCAGCAGCAGTTCGTCGGCCTCCTGCAGCACCCAGTCCGGCAGGGTTTCGCGGACCAGCACACCGGTGATGCCACGCACCTGGTCGTTGAGGCTTTCCAGGTGCTGGACGTTGACCGTGGTGAACACGTTGATACCGGCGGCGAGCAATTCCTGAATGTCTTGCCAGCGCTTTTCATGACGACTACCGGGGGCGTTGCTGTGGGCCAGTTCGTCCACCAGCACCAGCTTGGGTTTGGCGGCGAGCAGGCCGTCGAGGTCCATTTCTTCAAGCATGACGCCACGGTATTCACTGCGCAGCAACGGCTGTTGCGGCAGGCCGCTGAGCAAGGCTTCGGTCTCGGCGCGGCCGTGGGTTTCGACCACACCGGCGATCAGGCGCACGCCCTGGCGCAACTGCGTGTGGGCGGCCTGCAGCATGGCGTAGGTCTTGCCCACGCCGGGTGCAGCGCCGAGGAAGACCTTGAGCCGGCCGCGGCCGTCCCGGGGCAGGTCGGCTAGGAGGGCGTCGGCGCGGCCGGAGTCGCTCATGCTGGGGGGTTCCTTCAGGTATTAAAGTTCACTGAAGATCCAATGTGGGAGCGGGCTTGCTCGCGAAAGCGGTCTGTCAGTGACGGAGGTACTGGCAGATATGCCGCCTTCGCGAGCAAGCCCGCTCCCACAGGGGTTCAGAGTTTTTCCAGGGCCATGTTCAGCGCCAGCACGTTCACTACCGGCGGGCCCACCAACGGGCTTTCTATGTGCTCATCCAGCAACCGTTGCAAGGTCGACACCGGTACATTCCGCGCTGCTGCCACCCGCGCCAGTTGATAGGCAATCGCCTGTGGTGGCAAGTGTGGATCAAGACCGCTGCCAGAGGTAGTCAGCGACACCAAAGGCACCGGCCCCTGGCGAGGTACAAGTTGTTTGTTCGCGTCGTCGAAAATGCGCGTGGCCAGTGCCGGATTGCTGGGGCCAAAGTTACTGGCGCTGCTGGAAACCGTAGCAAATGCGCCCGCCGAAGGACGCGGATGAAACCAGTTGTCACCGGTAAAATCCTGGGCGATCAGGCTGGACCCGCGCACCTTGCCGCTGTCATCGCGCACCAGGCTGCCATTGGCCTGGTCGGGAAAGGCAACTTGAGCGACGCCGGTCACCACCAAGGGGTAGGCGACGCCGGTGACCAGGGTCATGAGGACCAGCAGGCTCAGCGCTGGACGGATTATGTTGGACATTTCAAATTCCTCAATTGCGTGGAATACGTACTTGTAGTGAGCGGGCTTGTCCCGCGCTGGGGGGCGGAGCCGCCCTAAAACCAGACACCTCGGTCTTCCTGAAACACCGCGGCGTCCTGATTGGGGCGGCTTCGCCACCCAGCGCGGGACAAGCCCGCTCACTACAGGGTTACACCAGGTGGAGCGCGGTCAGCAGCATGTCGATGGCCTTAATGCCTACGAACGGCACCAGAATCCCACCCAGCCCGTAGATCAGCAGGTTGCGACGCAGCAACGCCGCCGCACTCGCCGCCTGCACCCGTACACCGCGCAGCGCCAGGGGAATCAGCACCACGATGATCAGGGCGTTGAACACGATGGCCGAGAGAATCGCGCTTTGCGGGCTCTGCAGGTGCATCACGTTGAGCACGCCCAGTTGCGGGTAGATCGAGGCGAACAGCGCCGGCAGGATCGCGAAGTACTTGGCCACGTCGTTGGCGATGGAGAAGGTGGTAAGTGCGCCACGGGTCACCAGCAATTCCTTGCCGATCTGCACCACGTCCAGCAGCTTGGTCGGGTCGCTGTCGAGGTCGACCATGTTGGCGGCTTCGCGAGCGGCTTGGGTGCCGTCATTCATCGCCATGCCAACGTCAGCTTGGGCCAAGGCCGGTGCATCGTTGGCGCCGTCGCCGCACATGGCAACCAGGCGACCGTCGTTCTGCTCGTGACGAATGCGCGCGAGTTTTTTCTCCGGGGTGGCTTCGGCCAATACGTCGTCCACGCCCGCTTCAGCAGCAATTGCGGCAGCGGTGAGTGGATTGTCGCCGGTGACCATCACGGTACGGATGCCCAGCTTGCGCAGTTCGGCGAAACGTTCACGGATACCGGGTTTGACCACGTCCTTGAGGTGGATTGCACCGAGCAACTTACCGTCGGCGCACACCAGCAACGGGGTGCCGCCGCTTTGTGCGATCTTGTCGATCTCCCGCGACAACGCAGGTTGCAAGTCACGACGTTGTTGGCCGATGAAAGCGAGCAGCGAGTCCACCGCGCCTTTACGGAATACACGGCCTTGGTAATCGACACCGGACAAACGGGTTTCGGCACTGAAGGGCACCGAGGTCAGTTGGTCCAGCGACGGCTCGGCTTGCGGGTGCAAGGCACGCAGGTATTCAACAATGGATTTGCCTTCTGCGGTGTCGTCTGCCAGCGAAGCCAACAGGGCGCCTTCGGCCAAGTCACGGCCACTGACGCCAGGCGCTGCGATGACTGCTGCACAGCGACGATTTCCAAAGGTGATGGTGCCGGTTTTATCCAACAGCAACACATGTACGTCACCTGCTGCTTCCACGGCACGCCCGGATTTGGCGATCACGTTGAGACGCACCAGGCGGTCCATGCCGGCGATACCGATGGCCGACAACAAGCCGCCGATGGTGGTAGGAATCAGCGTCACCAACAGCGCAACCAAGAACACCAGCGGCAAGCTGCCATTGGCAAAGTGGGCGAACGGCTGCAGGGTCACCACCACCAGCAGGAAGATCAGCGTCAGGCCGATCAGCAGGATATCCAGCGCCACTTCGTTGGGGGTTTTCTGGCGTTTGGCGCCTTCTACCAGGGCGATCATGCGGTCGAGCGTGGACTCACCGGGGTTGACGGTAATACGCACCAACAACCAGTCCGACACCAGGCGGGTGTTGCCGGTGACAGCCGAACGATCGCCACCGGACTCACGGATGACCGGCGCGGATTCACCGGTGATCGCCGCTTCGTTGACCGCCGCGATACCTTCGATGACCTCGCCGTCACCGGGGATCATTTCCCCGGCGGCGACGCGCACCACATCACCTTTGCGCAAGCTGGTAGCCGGCACGACCTTGAAGCTGCCATCGGCCTCTTTACGCCTTGCACTCAAGCCTTCGCTGCCAGCCTTGAGGCTGTCGGCGCGGGCCTTGCCACGCCCTTCGGCCAAGGCTTCGGCGAAGTTGGCGAACAGCACGGTGAACCACAGCCACACGGCGATCTGTACGGCGACGTAGGTCGGTACAGTGGTTTCCGGCACAAAGCACAGCACGGTGGTGAGGATGGCGGTCAATTCGACCACCAGCATGACCGGGGAACGCTGCAGTTGACGCGGGTCCAGCTTGACGAACGCCTGGACCAGCGCAGGGCGCCACAGCGCAGAGATGGCGGTTTTGGCAGGCTCCTGGGTTTGCACAGGAGCGGCGTTTTTTGCAGGCATATTCATTTTCATATCCCTCAGAAGCCCATGCTCAGGTGTTCAGCAATCGGGCCCAGCGCCAGGGTCGGCAGGAAAGTCAGGCCGCCTACCAGCAAAATGGTCACGGTCAATAGGGTCACGAACAGTGGGCCATGGGTGGGAAAGCTGTTCTGGCCAATCGGCGCGGTCTTCTTCATTGCCAGGCTGCCCGCCAGGGCGAGTACCGGAAGGATGTAGCCGAAGCGGCCGATCAACATGCCCAGGCCCAACATCAGGTTGTGGAACGCAGTGTTGGCACTGAAACCACCAAACGCAGAGCCGTTGTTGGCACTGGCTGAGGTGTAGGCATAGAGCAACTGGCTGAAACCATGGGGGCCGGGGTTGCTGATAGCACCCGCCGGACCCGGCAAGCTGGCGGCGATGGCGCCCAGCACCAAGGTGCCCACCGGCATCACTAGCAAGGTCACCACCAGTAATTGCACTTCCTTGGCCTGGAGTTTCTTGCCCAGGTATTCCGGCGTACGGCCAATCATCAACCCGGCGAGGAACACCGCGATCAACACGTTCAGCAGCATGCCGTACATACCGGCGCCCACACCGCCGAAGATCACTTCGCCGACCATCATGTTGACCAGCGCCACCATGCCACTGAGGGGGTTGAGGCTGTCCTGCATGCCGTTGACCGAACCGTTGGACGCCGCCGTCGTGGTCACCGACCAGAGCACCGTGCCGGTGGTACCGAAGCGTGCTTCCTTACCTTCCAACGGTGCGGTTTGCTCGACGGCCGGGTTATTCAGCGTCGGGTTGGGCTGATACTCGGCCCACAGCGAGGTCGCACCGCCGATCAGGAACAGCGCCAGCATGCAGCCGAGGATCGCGCGACTCTGACGCAGGTCTTTAACGTAGTGGCCAAAGGTGAACACCAGTGCCACCGGGATCAGGATGATCGCCGCCAACTCAAACAGGTTGGCCCAGGCTGTCGGGTCTTCAAACGGGTGCGCCGAGTTGACGCCAAAGAAGCCGCCACCGTTGGTGCCCAATTGCTTGATCGCAATCTGGCTGGCTGCCGGGCCCAAGGGGATCACCTGATCCACACCTTGCATCGTCACTGCATCGACGTAATGCGCGAAGGTCTGTGGCACGCCCTGCCAGACCAGAAACAACGCCAGCACCAGGCACAACGGCAGCAAGCCATAGAGCGTGGCGCGGGTCATATCGACCCAGAAGTTGCCCAAAGTCTTGGTGGATTTGCGACCAATCCCACGGCACAACGCGACCAGGACTGCGAGGCCAGTGGCAGCACTGACGAAGTTCTGCACGGTCAGTCCCGCCATCTGGCTGAGGTAGCTGAGGGATGCCTCACCGCTGTAGGACTGCCAGTTGGTGTTGGTCATGAAACTGACCGCGGTGTTGAAGGCCAGTGTCCACTCCTGCCCCGGCAATTTCTGCGGGTTCAGTGGGAGATAGTCCTGGAACAGCAGGATCGCGAACAGCAAAACGAAACCGGCGAGGTTGAATGCCAACAGCGCCAAGGTGTACTTCTGCCAGCTCTGCTCTTCATGCGCGTCGACACCGGACAGGCGATAACAGGCATTTTCGACGGGCCCCAGAACCGGGCTCAGCCACGTGCGCTGGCCTTCCATCACCTTGTAATAGAATCGCCCCAGAAACGGTGCTGGCACCAACACCACGGCAAAGAAGGCAATGATCAGCCAATAGTCATAACTGTGCATGGCCCGCTCCTAGTTCCGATCCGCGCGTAACAGCGCAACCAGCAGATAAATGAACAGCGCCACGGCCAATAGCAGTGACACCCCGTCCAGAACGCTCATGGAAGTCTCTCCGTTTAGCGGCGTATTGCCGCGTGTGGGGCAATTGTCCGCAGGAGTGGCGTAAAGGAACGAGAGCGAGGGAGTGGGTGGGGCGTAAAGACGGCGTAAAGAGTGGGTTTATGCGGGGTTTACAGGGGGTTTTGTGGTGGCTGGGAGGGGCCCACACTCGACGGCGTTTCAACAGGAAATACACGGTCCAATGTGGGAGCGGGCTTGCCCGCGATGACGGCAGCCCAAGCAGCACCGCACTTATCTGGTGCAATGACGGAAACTTTCAAACGCCAAACCGTCTCTTTGGCGACAATTACGCCGCTTTACGACACAGATGCCTGGCATGGCATGTCCACTGCAACACCTTGAATCATTCCAACCGGTTCAGGGAGAGCAACACATGAACACACAACTCAAACCCACCCTAGGCACCCTGCATCTATGGGGCATTGCCGTAGGCCTGGTGATCTCCGGGGAATACTTCGGCTGGAGCTACGGCTGGGGCGTCGCCGGAACCCTGGGCTTTCTGGTGACCTCGCTGATGGTCGCCGCGATGTACACCTGCTTTATCTTTAGTTTCACCGAGCTGACTACCGCCATTCCCCATGCCGGCGGGCCATTTGCCTACAGCCGTCGAGCGTTTGGCGAGAAAGGTGGCTTGATTGCCGGCCTTGCGACCCTGATCGAATTCGTCTTCGCACCGCCAGCCATTGCCTTGGCCATCGGCGCTTACCTGAATGTGCAATTCCCGGCTCTGGACCCGAAACATGCGGCCGTCGGCGCCTACATCGTGTTCATGGGCCTGAACATCCTCGGTGTGAAACTTGCCGCCACTTTTGAGCTGGTGGTGTGCGTATTGGCCGTCGCCGAACTGCTGGTGTTCATGGGCGTGGTTGCCCCGGCGTTCAGCTTCAGCAATTTCGCCCTCAATGGCTGGGCCGGCTCCGACACCTTCGGCGCCCCAGCGATTGCCGGCATGTTTGCCGCGATTCCCTTCGCCATCTGGTTCTTCCTCGCCATCGAAGGCGCAGCCATGGCCGCCGAAGAAGCGAAAGATCCCAAGCGCACCATTCCAAAAGCCTACATCAGCGGCATCCTCACGTTGGTGGTCCTGGCCATGGGCGTAATGTTCTTCGCCGGCGGCGTGGGCGACTGGCGCAGCCTGTCCAACATCAACGACCCACTGCCACAAGCCATGAAAACCGTCGTAGGCGACAGCTCCGGCTGGTTACACATGCTGGTGTGGATCGGCCTGTTCGGCCTGGTAGCCAGTTTCCACGGCATCATCCTCGGCTACTCGCGCCAGTTCTTCGCCCTCGCCCGCGCCGGTTACCTGCCCTCCTTCCTCGCCAAACTGTCGCGCTTCCAGACACCCCATCGAGCAATCATTGCAGGCGGCGTGGTCGGCATCGCCGCCATCTACAGCGATGGCTTGATCAACCTGGGCGGCATGACACTGACCGCAGCGATGATCACCATGGCAGTATTCGGCGCCATCGTGATGTACATCATGAGCATGCTCAGCCTGTTTAAACTGCGTAAGACCGAACCCCTGCTGGAGCGGACCTTTCGTGCACCGGGCTACCCGATCGTGCCGGGTATTGCGCTGGTACTGGCGGTGGTGTGCCTGGTGGCAATGGCGTGGTTCAACGCGCTGATCGGGTTGATCTTCCTGGGCTTTATGGCGGTAGGGTTTGCGTACTTCCAGATGACTGCGCAAGACCGTGCGGATGCGCCGGCGGATGTGATGTTGACGGGGCTATGAGCGCGCAAAAACAACGTGCGTTGAAGGCGAATTTATAGGAAGCGACATTCAATCAAGGCACAAATAACGGAGGGACTTTGAACGTTTCTCCGTATCGTAGGCCCCTGCCGCAATGTATTTGAATGACGTTATACCGATAAGGGAAGAGACGATTGCCGACTATCTATACCGTCAGCACGGCGACAGCATCTTGAGACAAAAAAGCACGAAACTCACACCCACTGTTACGCAGATGCGGCAGCGTCATTACGCATTTTGCTATGAAGCATCAGCCTCGCCACGTCTAGCGCACCTTAGAAAAACAACGCTTCCAAGGCCAGGCGTAAGTGCTATCTGCATGAAGCTAGATCGAGCACGGAGGAGAGCCGCCGCAACTCGCGCGCTATCAGTGGTAGATAGATTGCACTTCAATTAATACGAAAGACCTTACCTCAAGCGTCGCTCAAGGGGTTTCGCTTGCCATCATGCTAGGAAAGCCGTTCGTTAGTTCCGCCGAGCGCGAGGCACCTTCGGCGGCCAAGAGCAGCCGATCAGCTCTAGAGAACCTATCAATCCACGTGAGGTGAAAAACCTGCCACACCACACCTGCCTTTCTGATTTTCAGAACCTCGCTTTCAAAGCTTAACGCAGTGGTGATGTGAGCCCTAAAACAGGATCTCAGTGGACCGTCGTAGCAGGACTTTGTGCACAAAAAGGTCAAAAAATACGAGGTGCGCGATAATGCGTGCGATATTCCTTTGCCACTCAACAGTATTTTCGCGCAAACTATCGTCAAATAGGCTATAGGCCAGCACGGACAGCTGCAGCTGCAGCTCACGTTGAGCACATTCAGGAAGAACGCGATGACATGCGCAAAATGAAGAAAATAGCAATTCTTCAATCCAACTATATTCCTTGGAAGGGATATTTTGACATAATCGCCGCCGTGGATGAGTTCATCCTCTACGATGACATGCAATATACAAAAAATGATTGGCGAAACCGCAACAGAATTAAAACGCCAAAAGGGCTTGAATGGCTAACTATCCCTGCAGGCTCAGATATCAGCCGCCGTATAAGAGATGTTGAATTACGCGACGACAGATGGCAATTGAAACACTGGAAGACGATTGTCGCCAACTACAGCAAGTCTGCGCACTTTGATGAAATTTCTGAATGGTTAAAACCTTTGTATTTAAATATGCATCACACCAATCTCAGCCAACTCAATCGTCAATTTATCGACGCAATCTGTAATTATCTAGATATAAGAACAAAAATCTCATACTCCTGGGAATACTCACTGACACCAGGAAAGTCACAACGCCTTGTCGACTTATGCATTCAAACAAACGCACAAGAATACATATCCGGCCCCGCAGCCAAAGGTTATTTAGAGGAATCAATTTTTGCCGAAACAGGCATAAAAATAACTTGGTTTGACTACTCTAACTACTCACAGCACCCCCAACTTTGGGGAGACTTTACGCACGAAGCTAGCATTCTTGACCTGCTATTCAACTGCGGAAAGCTGTCAAAAACTCACATGAAGCATATAAAGCCTTGAAACTCTCAGTTATCACCACGCTCTATAAATCCAGCATGTTTTTGGAAGAATTTTGCCAACGGGCGATTTCTGCAGCACAAAAACTGGTTGGCGACGACTATGAACTCATACTCATCAATGATGGCTCTCCCGATGATTCGATTCAGCGAGCACTCGAATTACAGAAGCACCATGAGCACATAAAAATCGTGGATCTATCGAGAAATTTCGGCCACCATGCCGCGATAGTCGCCGGGCTAGAGCTTAGTATTGGCGAACGTGTTTTTTTGATGGACTGCGACCTCGAGGAGCACCCCGAATGGCTCTCACTATTTTCGGAAAGAATGGATAGCAGTGGGGCAGATGTTATCTACGGTGTACAGCAACAACGAACAGCCTCTCGCACTTCAAATTTTTTTGGAGAATTGTTCTGGTCGGCCTTAAACTTCATGTCCAGTGTCCGCATACCTCACAACCCCATGACATGTCGGTTGATGACACGTAAATACGTTGACTCTCTGCTCACTGTTCAAGACCGAGTTTTATATCTAGCAGGAACATTTGCTTGGGCCGGTTTTACACAGATTGCAGTCCCCTTAACGAAAACACCGCGGACCAGCATTCAAAAATCAAGTTATAATTTATCACGAAAACTAATGCAAGTTGCGGACTCATTCGCCTCGTTCAGCGTAGCGCCTCTGATATTGCTATTCTTCACCGGCTTATCAATCTGGTTAGGCTCAATACTTTTTGCGATCGGCATACTGATTGAAAAAATACTGTTCCCGCAAACGATACTGTCTGGCTTTACTTCAATAATGATTTCAATTTGGTTTCTCGGTGGCACGATAATACTAGGTGTAGGTGTAACAGGGCTTTACATTGCAAAGATTTTTCAAGAAACCAAGCGCCGCCCTTTATATATCGTGCGTGAGACATACGGAAAAAAAAATGAAAAATAAACTGGACAACTTCATCGAAGCGTATGGAGAAGAGTTTAGCTACGCATTTGACAACAATATAATATTGAATTGGTACCCGCAGCGGATAATGAAAATCTGCTCAAACAATCAAAAATTACTTGAGCTTGGTATTGGTCATGGATTTTCGACTGATCGCTTCTCAAGATACTTCTCTGACCATGTCGTAGTTGACGGCTCTGCATCTGTAATCGAACAGTTTCGCCGAAAGCACCCCAATAACCGCGCCACAATAGTGGAAAGCTACTTCGAGCACTTCGAATGCGACTCAACGTTTGATCTGATTATCATGGGCTTCGTATTAGAACATGTCGAGGACCCTCAAGTTGTATTGAAGAGATTTAAAAAGTTCTTAAGCCCGGGGGGTAGTTGTTTCATAATGGTACCCAACGGTGAATCCTTGCACAGGCGGCTCGGCCATTCCGCGGGCTTACTAAATGACATGATGGCGCTGGGGCAGGGTGACTTGGAGCTTGGACATAATCGTCTTTATTCGTCGGAGAGTCTCACGACCGAACTGAATCAAGCCGGTTATCATATTGTACGTAAAGAAGGACTATTTCTTAAACCATTTACAACACCCCAGCTAAAGTCACTAAACTTGGACGACGCGATCATTGATGCAATGTGCACGATAGGCATAGATTATCCAGAGCTAAGCTGTGCGCTACTGTTTGAAGCTAAGATCAATACCCCGTGAATTTTTTAATTATTGGCGGTTCATCCTCCATAGGGCGCGCAATCGGTGACAAGCTTAAAAGCTCGGGAACCGTCAAATACGCAGGTCGAAAACAAGCTGACCTTTTTTTTGATTTGAGCGATTGGGAAGCGAAACCACATGTTATCGAAAATTTCGACGTAATTGTGCACGTTGCTGCGGATTTTGGCGGAGCGACAACAGATGATTACATTCGAAGTGAAATGGTCAATGCCGTGGGAACGTTGTCAGTGTGCCGTCTAGCCGAAGCATGTCAAGCCAAACACTTAGTCGTGCTGTCATCGTTATCCGCGGCTTACCAATTGGGCGATCCTTACTACAGTATTTATGCACTCTCCAAAAAGCATGCCGAAGAGACGGCGCGTTTTTTTTGCTCGGAGCGCGAACTGGCATTGACAATACTACGTCCCAGCCAGGTGTATGATGCAGAGGGTAAGTGTCGTAAACACCAGCCTCTTCTTTACAGCATGGCCGACAGCGCACAAGCAGGGCACGACATTAACCTTTACGGAAACCGTGACCCCCTGCGAAACTATCTCTATTTGGACGACCTTTCAACCATCTGTAGCTTGGTAATTAATACCAGAACTACGGGAACATTTGATTGTGCACACCCCAAAAGCCTACGATTGAGTGAAGTCGCCCAAGCCGCGTTTTCCGCGTTTAACAATGGAGGATCCGTACAATTTGATCACGAAAAATCAAACCTATTCGATCTTCCATCATTACCCACCCATTTTCTTTATAGAGAGCTGGGGTTTTACCCGCTAGTCGATATGAAACAGGGATTTGAACGCATTCGAACGTTTAGAGCGAGCACGTGATGAAAACAGTAATGGTAACCGGCGTCGGCGCAATAATGGGTTATGGACTACTCAAGTCACTGCGCGCCTCTATACCTGACCTCACATTGATTGGCACGGACATTTATGAGGACGCCGTAGGGCGTGCATGGTGTGACGCGTTCGAACAAGCACCGCTCACATCAAGTCCGCAATATGAGGAATGGCTGCTAACGACAATTGAAAGACACCAAGTAAATCTTCTAATACCTGGGATCGAACAGGATGTTCACTGGCTATCAGATCATAGATCACAATTAGAGGCACTCAATTGCAAAACAGTTATTAACAATAAAAAACTGATTGATCTGTCCCGAGACAAATGGGCTATGCATCAGGAACTGGAAGCCATTGACGACACCAGCAGAATACCGAGTAGCTTGACAGGAACGTTCGACTCTCTATCGAAGTTATATGGACTGCCCTTCCTCCTAAAGCCCCGGAGCAGTTATGCATCCAAGGGACTGATTTGGGTGGAAAAAAACGTCGATTTCGAAAGAAGCTCGGAAAACCTAGGCCAGCCACTCATGGCTCAGCCTATAATTGGTACAAATGACCAAGAATATACGGTTGCCGTCTTTGGCGATGGCAAGGGGGGCATTTGCGCATCTATAACATTCCAGCGAAATCTTGCGGCAGATGGTTCAACGTCTAAAGCACGCGTCCGACACGTGGAAAGTTTGAACCTGGCCGTTTCACGCCTTTGCAAACATTTTAAGCCTGTCGGCCCTACCAATCTTCAATTTCGACTTGATAAGAATGACGTATGGAAGCTACTGGAAATAAACCCTAGGATATCGTCCACGAGCTCTATGCGCACAGCATTTGGGTATAATGAAGCCGCGATGTGCGTTGAGTTCTATTTACAGAACAAAATGCCAGTACAACCGATAATCCGCAATGGCTTTGCAATTCGTTACATAGAGGACCATGTTATTTATGATCGGGATCATTTCTGATATCCATGGTAACCACGTCGCGCTTTCAGCAGTCCTCAGAACGCTTGACGACCTAGGCGCAACTGACATCATCTGTTTAGGCGACATAGGCGGCTACTACTGCCAAATTAACCAATGCTGTGAAACGCTTCGCCAACGAAATATATTTGCTGTTATGGGAAACCACGACTGGTATCTCGCCAAAGGTGAGCCCTGCCCTCGCTCTAACAGTGCCAATGTCTGCTTAGACTATCAGCGTACAGTAATTACTCCCGACAATTTGGTATGGCTAGCATCATTACCAGAACGAGCAATTATCCATGGACTCGATATTGTTCATGGCGGTTGGAATGATCCTATCGACGAATATGTGAGACCCAGCCAAGAATACTTTTCGGGCTTACCTGGCAATCACTTTGCTTCAGGCCATACTCACGTTCAATGCGTGTGGAGCAGCGGTGATAAACACTACTGTAATCCGGGGTCCGTCGGGCAGCCTCGTGACGGGAACTCGAAGGCGGCGTTTGCAACATGGGATGGTAGTTCGTTCGAATTACACCGAGTCGATTATGACATCGAGAAAATTCAAAAAGAAATGGCGCTTGCTGGTTTCTCACCTTACTACTCAGAAAACCTCTCGAGTGGCACCAGTATTGGCGGAAGAATAAGTAAAATTTAAGCCAAGGTATATGAATCACACATTCTTACAACTAATAAAATATGGACTAGTCGGTCTAACCACAAACACTGCGGGTTACCTTTTATATCTGTGGACGGTCCACCTGGGAATCTCTCCTATTTTAGCGATGACACTATTGTATATTCTTGGTGCTACCATGGGTTTCATTGGCAATCGCAAATTGACATTTAAGTACACTGGAAGTTTGCTTGGGTCTGGTAGCCGATATTTGCTGACACATCTAGCTGGTTACACTTTAAATCTTGGGATTTTGGTAATATTCGTTGATAAACTCGGCTACCCCCATCAGCTTATTCAAGCAATAGCCATCCTCACTGTTGCAGCTTTTCTATTCATCATGTTCAAAACGGTCGTATTTAGGAGCCCACAGAAATGACATCGGCACGCACGCCCTTTCCCGAGAAAACATTCGCAATTCTTGCAAATGCGGAAGCAAGCCACTGGTGGTTCCGTGCTCGCAATCGAATACTTTTATGGGCACTGGCTACGCGTATCGGCCGTTTTAAAAACTTCCTCGAGATTGGTTGCGGGACCGGATTTGTTCTCGAAGGCGTCAGCAAAGCCTATCCAGATGTCGAGATGCACGGTTCAGAGTACTATGAAGAAGGCTTAAGCTATGCGCGACAACGGCTTCCATCAGCGACATTTTCACAACTTGACGCTACGAAAATGACGGAGAAAGAAAGGTATGATGTTATCGGCGCCTTCGATGTCATTGAGCATATAGAACATGATCAATTGGTACTCAAAAATTTATGCAATGCGCTTACGCCTAACGGATCGCTTATAATTTCCGTCCCACAACACCGCTGGTTATGGTCGGAAGTTGATGAGTATGCTTGCCATGTACGTCGCTACACACGCTCTGAACTGGCAAAAAAAATTCGTGATGCTGGACTCTCTGTAACATATTCAACATCGTTCGTAAGCTTTCTCGTACCGCTGATGTGGGTTTCACGATTAAGGGCTCGGACGAACAAATACGATCCAATGGCGGAATTCCAAATAAAAAGTTGGCTAAACTATTCGCTCGAGCAAGTAATGAAATTAGAACTTTTCTTGTTAAAGCTAGGAGTACGCATTCCACTCGGAGGCTCTTTACTTATGATTGCGAAAAAAAATAACAGAAAATAATTACTTTTTCAATAACCAGGCAATGTCGCTATTGAGGAGCGCTAACGTGACCACTGACAGGATTCTATTCAACCGCCCCTATATGACAGGGAAAGAACTCAGCTATATTACCGAAGCCAAAACAGGAAATATGCTGGCCGGAGATGGACCTTTCACTAAACGTTGTCACCAATGGATAGAGCAAAGCACCGGCTGTAATAAAGCGTTGCTCACTCACTCATGCACTGCTTCGTTGGAAATAGCGGCATTGCTGCTCGACATCCGCCCCGGTGACGAAATCATTATGCCTTCGTATACTTTTGTATCGACAGCAAACGCATTTGTGCTTCGAGGCGGAGTTCCAGTATTTGTAGACATTCGTGCTGATACGCTTAATTTAGATGAAAACCTCATTGAGGCCGCGATCACACCCCGAACCACAGCGATCGTTCCTGTTCACTATGCCGGCGTTGCGTGCGAAATGGACAGCATCATGAGAATTGCTGAAAAGCACAATCTCAAGGTCGTTGAGGATGCAGCCCAGGGGGTGATGTCTAGCTATAAAGGACGCGCGCTTGGCAGTATCGGTGATTTCGGTGCGTTTAGCTTCCACGAGACAAAGAATGTCATATCTGGTGAAGGCGGCGCCTTGCTAGTCAACGATTCAAATATGTCTTTACGTGCAGAAATGATTAGAGAAAAGGGTACCGATCGTAGCCGTTTTTTCCGTGGAGAAATCGACAAGTATACTTGGCAAGAAGTGGGTTCATCGTTTCTTCCAGGTGAGTTAATCGCGGCTTTCCTTTGGGCCCAACTCGAAGAAGCTAGTGCGATAACGGAAGCGAGACTAAAAATTTGGAACAACTATCATTCGATGCTGTCACCCCTTGAATCCAAAGGACTACTTCGACGGCCAATTATTCCTGTCGAATGCAAACACAACGCGCACATGTACTACATCCTCCTTAGCCCACAAATTGATCGGCAGGCGGTATTGACGAGATTAAAAGAAAAAAACATCTACTCTGTATTTCATTATGTTCCACTGCACTCTTCACCAGCTGGCAAACGGTATGCAAAAGTACATGGTTCAATGGAGGTTACGGAGCGTCAATCAGAACGCTTGTTACGACTACCTCTATGGGTCGGATTAACCAATGAACAGCAGAAAAGAATAGTCAATGCGCTGACGAAAATTATTGAAGAGTTAAAATAATATAGCGCTTAATGCTCATCGGTGCCTTTCAATCGAAATAGAAAAATGATCAACTGAAAAGGCACCTGTAGTGTGGCCCTTGACTTAGGGTCTAATATTAATACAGGACTGATTAACAGCAATAGAATTCATAGGTTTTAATAACGCCTGCCTTGGACGCCCCTCATACCCTCCAGCCCCCTTTGCTGTGTCCCAAGACGCCATATTTTCATAGTCTGACGGAGACGCCCCGAAAGTGACAACAATTTCATCGGATATACTCCGAGGGCCATTTTCCTCAATCAAGATCCAGGCATTGGCAAGCTGCTCACATGGCACTTTTTTCAGTGCTTCAACTGCAAGTTTATAACTACCTGAATACCCACCAATCATCCAAGCCTGTCCAATACTTGCAGCTCCGATAGAATATAAAACACCTGGCGATTGGCCAGTCAAATCGATCATCGGCGTACCCATCTTAAACCCCGCCAATCGAGTACCGGCAATCACATCCTCTAAATACTTGGCATACGCTTCGGACAACACTAAAGTCGAGCCATTGGCGCC
This sequence comes from Pseudomonas cremoris, assembly GCF_014230465.1. Next base: position 1,741 of record NZ_JAAXCY010000014.1, on the reverse strand, counting down.
GATCTCTACGCTGTGCGAATTAAGACGTAGTGGCTTTGGTTGCCTGTAAGGCAATTCCATTCCACGCTGCAGCAAAATCACAACCACCAACTGAGTCAATATCGCCAAAGGCAGGAAAGTATAGGTCGCTTCACGTCCACGCAGTGCAGGGGCAATAAATACCAACCCCGCAAGCAGCCAAAAAAAACCAGCGGAACTGCCTATTTGCCAGTAGTTGTTGTTAGTACCAAAAGCATAGACATGCGGCAGAAGCATAAATAAAAATGCGGCTGACAAGCGCTGCCGTGACAAACTGGAAATGGTTTCTCGCCAATAAAAACTTGCGCTCAACAGCAAGGCTGTTGCGGGGACGACACATAAAAGCAAGCCGCTAAAACTATTATACTCTACTTTAAAAACTATCTGGCCAAATAGCAACGCAAAAACACATATCGTCGCCACACCTACTAAAAAAAACCCAGCGAATCTAGTTAAGTTCCTATTTGAACGCAAAAAACATACAGATAGGGTGCAGACAACAAGCAAACAAACAAAAATAACAAAATCACTTTTCGAGACTAAAAATGAATCAAACCTCAGAATCTCTCGAAACGTGTGCCCTCCTCCGAGATAATTCAAAAAATCAAGCGCAGTATGCATTCTCCTTTCAAAACCGATCAAACTCCCATCAATAAGTAACGCACTGCCCGCAAATAAAACGACCACTACAATAGCGCACAGCGCCATCATCAAAATATTAATTTTATTTGAAATAAACAAATAAATTAAAGCAATGAACCCGACCGCAGCAGCGCTGCTAGGCTTGGCCATAAAAGCTAGCCATCCACCGACACCAATTAATAACCAGCCTATTACACACTCTTTACTTATACGCTTCTGAGCAATAAATAATCCAGCACCGATGATTAAGAGCGCTTGTAAATTCAAGCTATTATAGCTTGGAGACGGAACCCAGACATTAAAGAAAACCAAACCTCCGATTGCAAAACAAAACGATACAAAAAATCGCTTTATTTTATCACGCGCACGGTCCGAAAATGACTCTCTTACTACCAAATCAACTAACAACCAACTCAATAAAAAAGTCAAACATACGTTAAAAACTCTTAACAGAACGACATTCCCTTTCAGTAGCGTATAGAATGGATGATAAAGATAACCAAATTGTGAAAGTGACCAATCATAGAGTTTAGGCGTTGCAATCCAAACCAGATAATAGCCTTCGTCGGTAAAGTCAAAACCGTACCGACTATATATCACCAGCCATACAAGAACCCCGACTGCGCCAACAACTGAACAAATCATCAATCCATATTCTATGGCCGCAAATTTATTTGTATTGCCGGGCTTGCGGGCCTCGAATTCATTCACATCACAAACAACACCCATAGATAAAACCTTATATTATATCAACTTTAAAAAGTAGAACCTCATCATTTTCAACCACTACTAAAACTGTCGCCAATGCCTATAGAACTAAAAGCTGATTTAAGTCACACATGCGGCGTAACTACAGAATTCTATAAGTTGCGACAATCACGAAAATGCTGAAAACTTAATTTTTAAGATTCTTATCCAATAAGGTAGCAAGCCGGAACCTGGACCTGGACAGTTCTAATATTCACTTCACACTTGACTCAGTTAGGTCGCTCCCACTGATTGTCCATCATCGCTTTCGATCGACCGTCTCGGATGTTTCTCGCCCCCCCCCCCCCCCCAGACCCGGCACACGCAATATGAC
>NZ_JAAXCY010000013.1 GCF_014230465.1 Pseudomonas cremoris | reverse complement strand
AGTAACTTGTGATGCTGATAATCTTGTTGACTATCAGTCTGACTCCACAAGCACCCACACGAATTGCTTGATTCAGTTGTTAAAGAGCGGTTGGTTAAGATCTTTCGTCTCAACCGAGGCGCGCATTCTACAGCAGCCTCACTTGCTGTCAAGTGATTATTTTCAGAAGCTTTCGAAGAATTCTTCAACAACTTCAACCACTTGCGCTTCCGATCACTCGTTAGCGGGAGGCGAATTCTACAGCGTTACACGCTGCTGTCAACACCTCTTTTTCAACTTCTTGCGGGCTTCGATGAACTGAAGCAACTGACTGTCGAAACCCACATAACTCATTGTTTACCAAGGAGTTTTCCGTTTCGACTGCGCCGGAAGTGGGGCGAATTATAGACAGATATAATTCGCCGTCAACACCTAATTTCAGACTTATTCGGATTTGAGCGTAATGCGCGCAAATGCCTTCTTCCCTGCCTGGCAAACATGAGTAGCGCCCAGTTCGTATATAAAGGTGCGATCGACAACCTCACCATCAATACGCACACCACCCGACCCCAGCAGGTCACGAGCAACCGCCGAGTTCTTAACCAGGCCTGCCTTATTAAGAACGGCGGCAATCGGCATAGCCTCTGAAGCAGCCAGCTCAATCTCCGGCAAGTCATCCGGCAGTTCGCCGTCTTTCATACGATTGCCAGCAGCACGATGAGCGCTGGCTGCAGCCTCCTCACCATGGAAGCGCGCCACAATCTCTTCCGCCAGCTTGATCTTCACGTCACGCGGGTTGGCACCCGCCTCAACGTCGGCACGCAGTGCATTGATCTCATCCATCGAACGGAAGCTCAACAGTTCGAAGTAGCGCCACATCAATGCATCAGGAATAGAAACCAGCTTGCCGTACATCACACCCGGCGCTTCCTGGATCCCTACGTAGTTACCCAAGGACTTGGACATCTTCTTGACGCCATCCAACCCTTCCAACAAAGGCATGGTCAGAATGCACTGGGCCTCTTGCCCGTACGCACGTTGCAACTCACGCCCCATCAGCAGGTTGAACTTCTGGTCCGTGCCACCCAACTCAACGTCCGCACGCAGCGCCACTGAGTCATACCCCTGAACCAGCGGATAGAGGAACTCATGAATCGCGATTGGCTGATTGGTGGAGTAGCGCTTGTCGAAGTCATCGCGCTCAAGCATACGAGCCACGGTGTACTGGGAGGTCAGACGAATGAAATCCGCCGGCCCCATCTGATCCATCCAAGTGGAGTTGAACGCCACTTCGGTCTTGGCCGGATCGAGAATCTTGAACACCTGAGTCTTATAGGTCTCGGCATTATCCAGAACCTGCTCACGGGTCAACGGCGGACGCGTTGCGCTCTTGCCGCTCGGATCACCGATCATCCCGGTGAAGTCACCGATAAGGAAGATGACCTGATGACCCAGCTCCTGGAACTGGCGCAGCTTATTAATAAGCACGGTGTGACCCAGATGTAGATCCGGCGCCGTCGGGTCAAAGCCGGCTTTAATACGCAGGGGTTGGCCACGCTTGAGCTTTTCGATCAGCTCAGCCTCGACCAACAGTTCTTCCGCACCACGTTTTATCAGCGCTAGCTGCTCTTCAACCGACTTCATAACAGACCCGCAAGGCTCAGATTCAAAAGGGAACCAACCATACAAGATCAGGGACTAATTACAAGTTTTGCCCTGCGCACGGACACCGTTCAGCAAGCCCAGCGTTCGCGAGCTTGCGCCACAGATGATTTGGTTATATTTTATACAGTTATTTCATCTTCATCATGTCATTCATCTTTTCCATTTCATCTTCAAAGTCAAAATTACTTATGACCACAGAACCGTCTAAAGCGCCGCCGCTTTACCCGAAGACCCACTTGCTCGCCGCAAGTGGTATCGCCGCTCTTCTCAGCCTGGCACTCCTGGTATTCCCTTCCAGTGACGTAGAAGCCAAACGAACATCCCTAAGCCTTGACCTGGAAAGCCCGGTTGAGCAACTGACACAAGATCAAGACGCTTCCGACGCACAACAAGCCACAAATGCATCAACCGAATCGCCGTTCGCCCAAATAGACAACAGCCCCGAAGACACTCAACAAGCCAAACAAGATCAAGCTGCGCCTGCTGCCGACACGGCCAAGAACCCTCTGCACCGCGAAGTGATCGTGGCGAAAGGCGATACGCTGTCGACACTGTTTGAAAAGGTCGGCTTGCCCGCCGCCACGGTGAATGAAGTACTGGCGAGCGATAAACAAGCCAAGCAGTTCAGTCAGCTCAAACATGGCCAAAAGCTTCAGTTCGAATTCAGCCCCGACGGCTCGCTAAATAATCTGCACAGCAACGTTAGCGATCTCGAAAGCATCACCCTGACCAAGGGCGCCAAAGGCTTTGCATTCAACCGCGTCACCACCAAGCCGGTTATGCGCTCGGCCTACGTACACGGCGTCATCAACAGCTCCTTGTCGCAGTCCGCCGCCCGTGCAGGCTTGTCCCACAGCATGACGATGGACATGGCCAGCGTGTTCGGCTACGACATCGACTTCGCTCAGGACATCCGCCAAGGCGACGAATTCGATGTGATCTACGAACAGAAAGTCGCCAACGGCAAAGTAGTCGGCACGGGCAATATCCTTTCCGCGCGCTTCACCAACCGCGGCAAGACCTACACCGCCGTGCGCTACACCAACAAACAAGGCAACAGCAGCTACTACACCGCCGACGGCAACAGCATGCGCAAAGCCTTTATCCGTACGCCGGTAGACTTCGCTCGTATTAGCTCGCGTTTCTCCATGGGTCGCAAGCATCCAATTCTGAACAAAATCCGCGCCCACAAAGGCGTCGACTACGCAGCTCCGCGTGGCACGCCTATTAAGGCAGCCGGGGATGGCAAAGTACTGTTGGCCGGGCGTCGCGGTGGTTATGGCAACACCGTGATCATCCAACACGGCAACACCTACCGTACGCTGTATGGCCACATGCAAGGTTTCGCAAAAGGCGTGCAAACCGGCGGCACAGTGAAGCAAGGCCAAGTGATTGGTTATATCGGCACTACCGGCCTGTCCACTGGCCCGCACTTGCACTATGAGTTCCAGGTCAACGGCGTCCATGTCGATCCGCTGGGCCAGAAGCTGCCGATGGCCGATCCAATCGCCAAGGCCGAACGCGCTCGCTTCATGCAGCAGAGCCAGCCGCTGATGGCACGCATGGATCAGGAACGCTCTACCTTGCTCGCGTCGGCGAAGCGCTAACAGATGCCGCGCTATATTGGTGTGATGTCCGGGACCAGCCTTGACGGCCTGGACATTGCCCTGATCGAGCAAGACTCGGCGATCACGCTGATCGCCACTCACTACATTCCCATGCCAAACTCACTGCGCGCGGAGCTGCTCAGCTTGTGCGCCAGTGGCCCGGATGAGATTGCCCGATCGGCCATTGCCCAGCAGCACTGGGTAACTCTCGCCGAACAAGGCATTCACGCCCTGCTCGACCAGCAAAACCTCAAGCCTCAGGATATTCGCGCGATTGGCAGCCATGGCCAAACCATTCGCCATGAACCTGCCCGCGGCTTTACGGTCCAGATTGGCAACCCGGCACTCCTCACTGAGCTCACAGGCATCACAGTGGTCAGTGACTTCCGTAGCCGCGATGTAGCGGCCGGTGGCCAGGGCGCGCCCTTGGTCCCAGCCTTTCATGAAGCGCTGTTCGGCGAAAGCACCGGGAATCGGGCGGTATTGAATGTGGGCGGTTTCAGCAACCTCAGCCTGATCGAAACCGGAAAACCTGTTGCCGGCTTCGACTGCGGCCCAGGCAACGTTCTACTCGACGCGTGGATTCACCACCAAAAGGGCGAACATTTTGATCGCGATGGGCAGTGGGCAGCCAGTGGCACGCCTGAACCGCAACTGCTTAACGCGCTGCTCAGTGACCCGTTCTTTGTCACAACCGGCCCTAAAAGCACCGGCCGCGAAGTGTTCAACCTAGGCTGGTTACAGCAACACCTTGACCGCTTACCCACATTTGAACGCCAGAACGTTCAGGCCACCTTGCTTGAACTGACTGCGCTGACCATCGTTGAATCCCTGCAAAACGCGCAACCTCACACCGAAACCCTGCTGGTCTGCGGCGGCGGCGCCCACAACAGCTCGTTGATGAATCGCCTGGCCGCCTTGTTGCCAGCCACCCAGGTTGGCAGTACCGCCACTTACGGTGTAGACCCCGACTGGGTCGAAGCCATGGCCTTCGCCTGGCTGGCCCATTGCTGCCTCGAAGGCATCGCCGCCAATCGCCCTAGCGTCACTGGCGCACGTGGGCTTCGAGTACTGGGCGCGATCTATCCCGCTTGAACCCCAGACAGCAAAACGCCGCTTGAGCCATGAAAGCCCAGCGGCGTTTTTTATTCGCTGCGATCTTGTTATCGATCAGATCGAGAACGAAGACCCACAACCACAAGTGGTCGTAGCATTAGGGTTCTTGATCACGAAGCGCGAACCTTCCAGACCTTCCTGGTAATCCACCTCGGCACCTGCCAGGTATTGGAAGCTCATTGGGTCCACGACCAGGCTCACACCCTCACGCTCGACGATGGTGTCGTCGTCAGCCACATCTTCATCGAAGGTAAAACCGTACTGAAACCCTGAACAACCGCCGCCCGTAACGAATACGCGCAGCTTCAAGCGATCATTACCCTCTTCATCGACCAGGCTCTTCACCTTGTGCGCAGCACCGTGGGTGAATTGCAAAGCCGTGGGGGTGAAGGATTCAACGCTCATGCTGATAATCTCCCGGCGTACCGCCGCCATATGCGTAATGGCGGGCATTATCCGCTTCTCCTAGAAAAGCGGTCAACTATTGTTACGGTATATCAATCTGCGCTACCGCCATTAAAAACACAAAAGGCCCGATCAACGGGCCTTTTGCTGAGCGACCAAGCCGCGTTAAGGCAGCATGCCTGCGTGGGACAAGCCCAGCTTCTCATCCAGGCCAAACAAGATGTTCATGTTCTGTACAGCCTGGCCGGACGCGCCCTTGACCAGGTTATCGATTACCGACAACACCACGACTAAGTCGCCATCCTGCGGACGGTGCACGGCAAGACGGCACACGTTGGCACCACGGACACTGCGGGTTTCCGGGTGGCTGCCAGCAGGCATCACATCGACGAACGGTTCGTTGGCGTAGCGCTTCTCGAACAGCGCCTGCAGGTCGACCGAGCGGTCCACCACGGTCGCGTACAAGGTGGAGTGAATGCCACGGATCATCGGCGTCAAGTGCGGTACGAAGGTCAGGCCCACCTCCTTACCGGCAGCGCGACGCAGGCCTTGGCGGATTTCCGGCAAGTGACGATGCCCCTTTACCGCATAGGCCTTCATGCTTTCCGACGTCTCGGAGTACAGCGAACCTACCGCCGCGCCACGACCAGCGCCGCTGACTCCCGACTTGCAGTCCGCGATCAAACGCGATGCATCCGCCAGCCCCGCCTCGAGCAGTGGCAGGAAACCCAGCTGCGTTGCGGTTGGGTAGCAGCCCGGCACAGCAATCAGGCGCGCTTGTTTGATTTGTTCACGATTGACTTCGGGCAGTCCATACACCGCCTCTTCCAACAACTGCGGCGCACCATGAGGCTGGCCATACCACTTGGCCCACTCATCGGCGTCTTGCAGACGGAAGTCCGCCGACAGGTCGATGACCTTGGTACCAGCAGCCAGCAGTTCGCCGGCGAGCGCATGGGCCACACCGTGCGGCGTGGCAAAGAACACCACGTCACAGGCACCCAGGGTCTTGATATCCGGAACGCTGAACGCCAGGCCATCGTAGTGGCCGCGCAGGTTCGGGTACATATCGGCCACGGCTAGCCCGGCCTCGGATCGGGAAGTGATGACCACCACTTCTGCTTGCGGATGCTGTCCCAACAGACGCAGCAATTCGACACCGGTGTAACCCGTGCCGCCGACGATACCGACCTTGACCATAAACCTGCCCTCAACGAACCCACTGGAAAGCCGTCGATAATAGGGGCCGTATCGTCCTGCGACAACCGTCAACGTGACGTACGGGCGCATGAGCCACTACTATCTTCGCTACCGTGAACCTGGGAATAACTAAAAATGCTTTATCTATGGGTCAAAGCCTTCCACATCATCAGCATCGTCTGCTGGTTTGCCGGGCTGTTCTACCTTCCGCGCCTGTTCGTCTACCACGCTCAAAGCGAAGACACCGTCAGCAAGGAACGCTTCAGCATCATGGAACGCAAGCTGTACCGCGGCATCATGGGGCCGGCGATGGTTGCCGCGCTGATTTTCGGCGGCTGGCTGATCTACTTGAACCCGAGCATCTTTCAATCCGGCGGCTGGATCCACGCCAAACTCACCCTCGTTGTCCTGCTGATCGGCTACCACCACATGTGCGGCGCACAGGTAAAACGTTTTGCCCGTGGCGAAAACACCCGCAGCCATGTCTTTTATCGCTGGTTCAATGAAGTACCGGTTCTGTTATTGCTGGCTATCGTAATTTTGGTCGTGGTCAAACCGTTCTAACTTCAATCACACGGGGTACCTCCAATGTCGCTGCCCGCTTTGCTTGAACAACGTCTACGCCTGCCTGTAGTGGCTGCGCCGATGTTCCTGATTTCCAACCCGCAACTGGTCCTGGCGTGCTGTCGCAATGGGGTGGTCGGGAGTTTCCCGGCGCTCAACCAGCGCGAAAGCAGTGGTTTCAAGGCCTGGCTGGAAGAAATCGAGGCGGGCCTGGCGCAACTGGACAACCCCGCGCCTTACGCCGTTAACCTGATCGTGCATAACAGCAACCCAAGGCTTGAGGCCGATCTGGCGATTTGCGTCGAGCACAAGGTGCCCATCGTCATCACCAGCCTGGGCGCGGTGAAGGAACTGGTCGATGCCGTGCACGGTTACGGCGGCCTGGTGTTTCATGACGTCACCACTCGGCGCCATGCCGAAAAAGCGGCCGAAGCCGGTGTGGATGGTTTGATCGCCGTGGCCGCCGGCGCAGGGGGCCACGCTGGTACCTGGAGCCCCTTCGCACTGATCGCAGAAATTCGCCAGTTCTTCGACAAAACCTTGCTGCTGGCCGGCTGCCTCAATCACGGGCACGAGATTCTCGCGGCCCAATTGCTGGGAGCAGACCTGGCCTATTTCGGCACGCGCTTCATCGGCACTACCGAAAGCCACGCCCCGGATGCCTATAAAGAGATGCTACTCACATCGCGCGCTGCCGATATCGTGCACACTCCGGCTGTCTCCGGTGTGCCCGCCAGCTTTATGCGCCAGAGCCTGGAAAATGCCGGTTTCGACCTCGCAGCCCTGCAAGGCAAAGGCGAAGTCAACTTCGGCTCCAAACTCAAGCCACTAAGCGACGAAGCCAAGGCCTGGAAGACCGTATGGTCCGCCGGCCAAGGCGTTGGTGAGATCAATGATTTACTCAGCGTCGATGAACTCGTTGCCCGCCTGGATGCCGAATACCGCAAGGCACGCGAACAGGCGGTACAATTGCGCTGGCCACGCTGACCCCAACGCAAGGCCTGCCGATTGAGCAGGCCTGCCCCCTCCCTGATTCAGTGACAAGGATGCCCGCATGAGCGACAGCCGTTTCAAGATTGTGTTTGATGGAGCCTTGCTTCCGGGGGTCGAATGCACCACTGCCAAGCTGAACCTCGCCGAGCTGTTCAAGAGTGACGTCGAAGCAATCGAGAAGCTCTTTACCGGCCGTCCAGTCGCCCTCAAACGCGACCTTTCACGCCCGGATGCCGAAACCTACTTGTCTGCGCTCAAAAACGCCGGGGTCGATGCACGCATCGAAGCGGAGCAACCCGTTGCGTTCAGCCTTGCCGAAACCCACGAGACAAGCTCCAGCGCCAGTGATTTTTCGCACACGAGCGCCTCGCCCTATGCGCCGCCACGTGCAGCCGTAGGTGATGATCTGCCGGAATACTCGTCGCTCAACGTCTTCACTATCCACGGACGCATTGGCCGTCTGCGCTACCTGGCATGGATGCTCGTGCTGAGCGTCGCAATGCTCGTCGCCTCGGGCATCATCGCCACCGCCAGCTTCGCCGTGGCGACTGCTTCGCCGACCTTGGGGATCATTCTCGGTTCGCTGCTGGGCTTTGCACTGTTTATTGTACTCACCGTGGTCAGCGTACAAATTGGCGTGCAACGTTTGCATGACCTGGGCTGGTCCGGCTGGCTGTATTTGCTGAACCTGGTCCCGCTCGTAAACAGCATTTTCCCGCTGCTGCTGCTGGTGTTGCCGGGTAACCCCGGCGCCAACCAATACGGTGCGCCACCGCCGCGTAACTCCACTGCGGTGAAGGTTCTGGCCTCCCTGTGGCTGGCGTTCATTCCGTTGATGCTCATCCTTGTGCTCAGCCTGGGCATGAACGGCTACCTCGACCAACTCGAAGCCAATGTGGGCAGCAGCTACGAAAGCAGCTCCGTCACCTCCGACGACGCTATCGACCAAGACGTGACCGTTGATGAAGACGACGCGCAAAGTGCTGACGAGGCGGCCGAACCTGTAGACTCTCCAGAACAGTGAAGAAACGCCCGCCGCCTGTGATGCCACTGTCACAGGCCCGGCGGCGTTGCGATGGAGAAAGGCATGACCCGTTACGCTCTGATCACCGGTGCCTCCAGCGGCATCGGCCTGGCTTTGGCCGAAGCCTTGGCCCGTCGCGGCCGCAGCTTGATTCTGGTAGCCCGCCAGCGTGATCAGTTGGAAAGCATTGCAATCGAATTGACTCAACGTTTCGGCGTCGAGGTGCTTTTTCGTGCCTGCGACCTGGGTGAACCGCTGCGCTTGTCCGGGTTCCTGCTGGAGCTTGAGGAAGGCGAACGCCAGATCGACCTGCTGGTCAACTGCGCCGGCATCGGCACCAGCGGGCCTTTCCTGGCTCAGGACTGGATGACCGAGCAAGATCTGATTGAAGTCAACGTCCTGGCCCTGACCCGCATGTGCCACGCCCTTGGCAATGCCATGGCGCTCTACGGCGGCGGGCAAATCCTGAATGTCGCCTCGGTTGCCGCCTTCCAGCCCGGCCCATGGATGAGCAGCTACTACGCCAGCAAGGCTTACGTATTGCACTTCTCCGAAGGGTTGCGCGAAGAGTTGAAGAGCTGTGGCATCAAAGTCTCGGTCCTCTGCCCAGGCCCGACACGCACCGCGTTCTTCGGCACGGCGCAAATGGATACCGCCAAACTTGATCGCAGTGACAAACTGATGAGCCCGGAAGAAGTGGCGCTCTACACCGTACGCGCCCTGGAAAAGAACAAAGCCATTATCATCCCCGGCCGGCGCAACCGCTGGATCGCTTTCAGCCCACGCTTCAGCCCACGCTGGCTGACCCGCAAGATCGCCGGCGCAATCAACAAGGCCTATTGCCCGCGCTGATCGCCTGGGTACACTCACCCTGCACTTTCACAATGGAGAAACAGCTGTGGATACTCTGTTCACCAAGATCATCAACAGAGAAATACCTGCGGATATCATCTACGAAGATGATCAAGTCCTGGCCTTCAAGGACATCCACCCAGCGGCCCCTGTGCATTTCCTGGTCATCCCGAAGAAACATATCCCGACCCTCAATGACCTGACCGAAGAAGATAAAGCCTTGGCCGGTCATATTCTGTTCACTGCCCAACGTCTGGCGCTGGAGCAGGGTTGTGAGGAAGGTTTTCGCGTAGTGATGAACTGCAACCCGAAAGGCGGGCAGACCGTTTATCACATCCATATGCACGTGCTGGGTCAGCGCCAGATGAACTGGCCGCCGGGCTGAGGGTTATCCGGGGGAGCTTGTAACGACCGCGAACGGGATCAAGCTCCCTCGCCACAAGGGCAAATTGACTCAGCGCAAACGCATTACCTTCTCTTGCGGTAAACTGGCCGCCGAGATTCTTTCCGGAGGTCAGCATGACTACCCAACGTCACTACTCGCCGATTGACCGTCTGTTACTGCAAGCCGATATGGCCATGCGCACGTTGCTACCGTTCAGCGGCCAGCCGTATCGCCCCTCGCCCGCCATCGTGCAACCCGACGCACAGATGAGCGAGACCGATACCCGCCACGTGGCCGGGCTGATGCGCATCAACCATACCGGTGAAGTCTGTGCCCAGGCGCTGTACCAAGGCCAGGCGCTGACCGCCAAGCTGCCGCAGGTTCGTGCGGCCATGGAGCATGCGGCCGAGGAAGAGATCGACCACCTGGCCTGGTGCGAACAACGCATCCGCCAGCTGGGTAGCCACCCCAGCGTGCTGAACCCACTGTTTTATGGCCTGTCGTTTGGCATCGGCGCTGCGGCTGGCCTGATCAGCGACAAGGTCAGCCTCGGTTTTGTCGCCGCGACCGAACATCAAGTGTGCAAGCACTTGGATGAACACCTGGAGCAATTGCCAGCCGAAGACGAAAAGTCCCGGGCAATTCTTGAACAAATGCGCATAGACGAAGAGCACCACGCCGAAAGCGCGTTGGATGCTGGCGGCTTCCGCTTCCCCGCACCGGTGAGGTTTGGCATGAGCCTGTTGGCCAAGGTCATGACCAAAAGCACGTACCGCATCTGAACCACAAAAAAAGGGCGCTTTCTAAGCGCCCTTCTTTTTGGCCAACGGTTTAACGATCAACCCAACTCGATAATTTCGTAATCATGGGTGATGGCCACACCGGCAGCGCCCAGCATGATCGACGCCGAGCAGTACTTCTCAGCCGACAGCTCGATGGCACGCTTGACCTGGGCTTCTTTCAGCGCTCGGCCCTTCACCACGAAATGCATGTGGATCTTGGTGAACACCTTGGGATCTTCAGTGGCGCGCTCCGCCTCCAGGAACGCTTCGCAGCTTTCCACGGCCTGGCGGGATTTTTTCAGGATGCTGACCACGTCGAAATTGCTGCAACCGCCTACACCGAGCAGCAGCATTTCCATCGGACGTACGCCTAGGTTGCGGCCACCGGCTTCCGGCGGGCCGTCCATGACCACCACATGGCCACTGCCCGACTCACCGAGGAACATGGCTTCGCCCGCCCATTGGATGCGTGCCTTCATCGCCCAGACTCCACTGCTAAAAAAGGGTCGCCAGCTTAGCACAGGGCCAGATAACGGCAGTGCTTCGTACTAAAGCAGATCAACAACCGGTTTAACCGACAAATTGGCTAATCGAGTCAGAATGTGTCTGGTAAGCTGGCGCCAAATCGATGGCGTATTGCTAGCATTTATACATCGTGTATCAATGCCGATACCGACACATATAACAACTCCGCTCCCTTGCGCTGCCTTTTCGGGATACAACCATGGTTGCTCTTACTCCCATACCCAAGATCAAGAATCTCGACAAGCTGCTGATGCACTGCCAGCGCCGGCGCTACCCGGCCAAGCACAACATCATCTGCGCCGGCGAGCGTTCTGAAACGCTGTTCTTCATTATCAAAGGCTCGGTCACCATCTTGATCGAGGATGAAGACGGCCGCGAAATGATCATCGCCTACCTGAACACCGGAGATTTCTTTGGGGAACTGGGGCTGTTTGAACAACCGGGCAAGGAGCAGGAACGTAGCGCCTGGGTACGTGCCAAGGTCGAATGCGAAGTCGCCGAGATCAGCTACACCAAATTTCGCGAACTGGCCCAGCACGACCCGGACATCCTCTACGCCCTCAGCGGTCAGATCGCCCAACGCCTGCGGGACACCACACGCAAAGTCGGCGACCTTGCCTTTTTTGATGTGACCGGCCGTGTTGCGCGTTGCCTGCTGGAGTTGTGCAAGCAACCCGACGCCATGACCCACCCCGACGGCATGCAGATCAAAGTCACACGCCAGGAAATCGGACGCATTGTTGGCTGCTCGCGAGAAATGGTCGGCCGTGTGCTCAAGGACCTGGAAGAACGCAACCTGGTCCATGTCAAAGGCAAGACAATGGTGGTGTTCGGCACCCGTTAAGCGGGCAGGAAGGTCGCCAGCATCTGACGGTAGAGGGTATCCAGCCGATTGATGGCGTCGGGCGCGGGGAAGGCTTCATGCAGGGCGATATGGCTGTCGGCACGCACCCGCTGATCTAGGCCGCAGGCCTGGTTGAAGCGGTTGACGGATGCGATCAGCTCTTCACGGTCGCCGTCCAGCAACAGTGCACCATGCACCAAACCCACCGGGCGCCCCCCGCTCTGGCGCCAGCGCTGGGCAGTGCCAACCATCTTGCGGCCGTTGAGGTTGACGTTGTAGCGACCATCGCAGAATGCGCCGTCGATTTCGCCCACAGACGCATCGCCGCCCAACTCGGTCAGCAAATCGCAGATCGGCTGGCACAGGCGCAAGTAACCGGTTTCGATACGACTTTGATCGCCCTCGCTGCGCGGGGGCGCGTAGACCAGCGCGATGTTTACCGTGGCACTTGATTGCGGCACCGGTTCGCCACCGGTTTCGCGCAGCAACACCGGCCAACCGGCATCGGCTGACACTTGACTGGCGGCTTCAAAAGCGGGTAGGCGGCTTAACCGGCGCGGCATGACCAAGGCTTGATCGTTGGGTTGCCAGAACAGCAGGCCAAACTCTTGTTCGCCTGCGCAAACGGCAGCCAGTAATGCTTGCTCAGCTGCAAGGCCTGCTTCAACAGTCATTCTCTTTAGCTGAGTCATCAAACACCTACTTCTCTAGAGAAATGCAAAACCCAATGTGGGAGCGGGCTTGCTCGCGAAGGCGGTGGATCAGCCAGCATATGTGGTGACTGATCCACCGCCTTCGCGAGCAAGCCCGCTCCCACATTTAGACTGCATTTCAAATATTGACCGCGCTCAAATCAATCCAATGTCGAACCACTGACCGCCACACCACGCTCCGGGAAGAACAGGCGTTGCAACTCGGCCCCTGGGTTCTCCGCACGCATAAATGTCTCGCCCACCAGGAACGAATACACCCCGCTGATTTCCATCAACTCCACATCGGCACGGTTGAGGATGCCACTCTCGGTAATCACCAAGCGGTCGCGCGGAATACGCGGCAGCAGGTCAAGGGTGTTTTCCAGGCTGACTTCGAAGGTATGCAGGTTTCGGTTGTTGACCCCTACCAGCGGCGTGTCGAGGGTTTTCAGCGCACGTTCCAGCTCATCGCCGTCGTGGACTTCCACCAACACGTCCAGGCCGACACTTTTGGCCACGGCGGCCAGCTCGGCCATCTTCACGTCATCCAGTGCGGAGACGATCAGCAGCACGCAGTCCGCGCCCAGGGCGCGCGCTTCGACGATCTGGTACGGGTCGACCATGAAGTCCTTGCGGATCACCGGCAGCTTGCATGCGGCACGCGCTTGCTGCAGGAACAGGTCGGAGCCTTGGAAGTAGTCGATGTCAGTCAGTACGGACAGGCAAGTCGCCCCGCCCTTCTCATAGCTGACGGCAATTTCCGACGGTACAAAGTTTTCGCGGATTACGCCTTTGCTCGGCGAAGCTTTCTTCACCTCGGCAATCACGGCCGGCTGCTTGAGTTTGGCCTGAGCGATCAAGGCATTGGCGAAGCCACGCGGCGCATCGGCGATTTTCGCCTGGCTTTCCAGCTCGGCCAGGCTGACGCGGGCGCGACGCTCAGTGACTTCTTCAGCTTTGCGAGCCAGGATCTTTTCCAGAACGGTCGGCACACTCATCCTTCATTCTCCATCTTGAATACGGCGGTGAATGCTCCCAGCTCTTCGAGCTTTTCGCGAGCCAGGCCGGTATGCAGCGCATCGTGGGCCAAGGCGACACCTTCCTTAAGACTATAGGCGTGATCAGCTGCGTAAAGTGCCGCGCCAGCATTCAGAACAATCATCTCGGCAGCTTTTTGACCGTTCTCGGTCTTGCGACGCCCCAGGGCATCACGGATCAATTCCAGCGAAGCTGCCGGGCTTTCTACTGCCAGGCCGTGCAGGCTCTGGCTCTTCATGCCCAGGTCTTCCGGCTCGACCCAATACTCAGTGACCTGGTCATTCTTCAGCTCCGCCACGAAGGTCGGCGCTGCCAGGCTGAATTCGTCCAGGCCATCTTTGGAATGCACCACCAGCACATGCTTGCTGCCCAAACGCTGCAGCACTTCGGCCAATGGCCGGCACAGTGCCTGGCTGAACACGCCCACTACCTGGTGTTTCACACCGGCCGGATTCGTAAGCGGGCCGAGCATGTTGAACAAGGTACGCAGGCCCAGGTCTTTACGCGGGCCGGCGGCGTGCTTCATCGCACCGTGATGAGACTGGGCAAACATAAAGCCGATGCCGACGCTGTCGATGCAACGCGCCACCTGCACCGGGGTCAGGTTCAGGTAGATGCCGGCCGCTTCGAGCAAGTCGGCGCTGCCGCTCTTGCCGGACACCGCCCGGTTACCATGCTTGGCCACGGTGCAACCCGCCGCCGCGACCACAAAAGAAGACGCCGTCGACACGTTGAAGATGTTCGCGCCGTCACCGCCGGTGCCCACCACATCGACCACGCCGTCGAGGGTCTTGAGCTCGACCTTGTCCGCCAGTTCACGCATCACGGAGACGGCGCCGACGATCTCGTCGATGCTCTCGCTCTTCATGCGCATCGCCATCATGAACGCGCCGATCTGCGCGTCGGTGCATTGGCCGGTCATGATCTCACGCATCACATCGCTCATTTCAGCGGTGCTCAGGTCCAGGTGGCCGACGATACGGCTCAGGGCAGTCTTGATATCCATGGAAAGTCCTTAGCGCGTGCCGCCGCTCTGCTTGAGAAAGTTAGCGAACAGCTCGTAGCCCTGCTCGGTCAGGATCGATTCAGGGTGAAATTGCACCCCTTCGATATTCAGTGTCTTGTGGCGCAGGCCCATGATCTCATCGATCGAGCCGTCTTCCAGCTGGGTCCAGGCGGTCAGTTCCAGGCACTCCGGCAAGGTTTCACGCTTGACCACCAGCGAGTGGTAGCGGGTCACCGTCACCGGATTGTTCAGGGCCTGGAACACGCCCAGGTCTTTATGGAACACCGGGCTGGTCTTGCCGTGCATCACCTGGCGCGCGCGCACCACGTCACCACCAAAGGCCTGGCCGATGGACTGATGGCCCAGGCAGACGCCGAGAATAGGCAGCTTGCCAGCAAAAAATTTGATCGCTTCCAGCGAGATACCCGCCTCGGTCGGCGTGCACGGGCCTGG
This sequence comes from Pseudomonas cremoris, assembly GCF_014230465.1. The sequence continues at coordinate 228,488 of NZ_JAAXCY010000013.1, read as the reverse complement.
CGAAACCACGATGCGTTCCGGGTTCAGGGCAGCGATTTCGGCCACGGTCATTTCGTCGTTGCGCACCACCTTCACCTCGGCGCCCAGCTCGCCCAAGTACTGCACAACGTTGTAGGTAAAGGAATCGTAGTTATCAATCATCAGCAACATGGGGGAAACCTCAGGAATTGGGGGTCTGTTCAGCCAGCGCAACGGCGCGGAACATCGCGCGGCGCTTGTTCAGGGTTTCTTCCCATTCGAGGGCCGGCACCGAGTCGGCGACGATCCCGCCACCGGCCTGCACATGCAGCTCCCCGTCCTTGATCACGGCGGTGCGGATTGCAATCGCGGTGTCCATGTTGCCGTTCCAGGCGAAATACCCCACGGCGCCGCCGTAGACACCCCGCTTGACCGGCTCCAGTTCGTCGATGATTTCCATCGCACGGATCTTCGGCGCGCCCGACAAAGTGCCGGCGGGCAAGATCGCGCGCAGTGCGTCCATCGCGGTCAAGCCGGCTTTCAGCTCGCCGGTGACATTGGACACGATGTGCATCACGTTGGAATAACGCTCGATGACCATCTTTTCGGTGAGCTTCACCGAACCGATTTCCGAGACACGCCCGGTGTCATTACGACCCAGGTCGATCAGCATCAAGTGCTCGGCAATTTCCTTGTCGTCACTCAGCAGGTCTTCTTCCAGCGCCAGATCCGCTTCTTCGGTCGCGCCACGTGGGCGAGTGCCGGCGATCGGGCGCACGGTGATCAGGTTGTCTTCGACGCGCACCAGCACTTCCGGCGAACTGCCCACCACGTGGAAGTCGCCAAAGTTGAAGAAGTACATGTACGGCGTCGGGTTGAAGCAACGCAAGGCGCGGTACAGGTCGATCGGCGCGGCCTTGAAGTCGATGGACATGCGCTGCGAAGGCACTACCTGCATGCAGTCACCGGCGAGGATGTATTCCTTGATGGTGTCGACGGCGCGCTCGTAGTCATCCTGGGTAAAGCTGGAGCGGAACACCGGGTCGGCCGCCGGTGGACGGCTGAGGTCCAGGCCGCGACGCGGGGTGATCGGCTGGCGCAGTTTTTCCAGCAGGGCTTCGAGGCCGGCCTGGCCTTGCTCAAACGCATCGGGCTGGGACGGGTCAGCAAGAACAATTGCGTGCATCTTGCCGGCCAAGTTGTCGAAGACGACAACCGCATCGGAAACCATCAGCAGAATGTCCGGCACGCCCAGCGGATCCGGGTTCGGGCATTTGCCCAAGCGTTTTTCCACGTAACGCACGCAGTCGTAGCCGAAGTAACCCACCAGGCCACCGTTGAAGCGCGGCAGGCCGGGAATGGTCGGCACGTTGTAACGCGCCTTGAAGGTTTCGACGAACGCCAACGGATCTTCCACGTCGTGGCTTTCGATCTCGACGCCATCATGGGTAATGCTCACATGGTGGTCGTGAACGCGCATGACGGTGCGGCACGGCAGGCCGATGATCGAGTAACGGCCCCATTTTTCGCCGCCCTGCACCGATTCCAGCAGGTAGGAGTTGGGCTCGTCGGCCAGCTTCAGGTAGATCGACAGCGGGGTGTCGAAGTCGGCCAGGGTTTCGCAGGCCAGGGGAATACGGTTATAGCCGGCAGCGGCCAAACGCAGGAATTCTTCGCGGATCATGTGTGCCTCGTGGCTTGAGGGTCTAACAGTCAGGTATGCAAACGTGCCGCAGCGCGGCCAGGATCAGTCAGGCGCGCCAACGCCAGCGGGCCAGGGCCTTGATGACTTTCATCCAGAGTTTGCGAGTGACCACCACGATGGAATTTCCAGAAGGGGACGGATCGGTGTCGGGCAACGTTATCTCAGCGCCCGCTCCCAAGCAACCGGGGATTAACAGTCGCAGGTCATCAATGACCAGCGACGGCGACTCTTCGGCGATGGGTCGGCCATGGTTATAACCATAACTAAGCGCTACGCACTGCACGCCAGCGGCCTTTGCCGCCAGCACATCACTGCGCGAATCGCCGACAAACAGCGACTGCGAAGCCGGGATATTGGCCATTTTCATCACAAAAAACAGCGCCGCCGGGTCGGGTTTCTTCTGCGGCAAGGTATCGCCGCCGATGATCCAGCGGAAATACCGGCCAATTTTCATCTGGTCCAACAACGGCGCGACAAAGCGTTCCGGCTTGTTGGTGATCAGGGCCATTTCCACGCCCTGCTTGCTCAGCCATTTGAGGGTGTCGCGCACGCCGGGGTAAACCACGGTCAGATCGTGGCCGTCTTCATAGGCGGCGTTGAACAGCTCCAGGGCGTGCTCGGCCTCGACCTCATCGACACCCTCGGCATCGATGTTGTCCGCCAAGGCCCGGCGCACCAGCATCTGCACGCCGTTCCCCACCCACATGCGCACCGACTCGATCCCCGCAGGCTTGCGCCCCAGCTTGAGCAGCATCTCGTCCACCGCCGCCGCCAGGTCTGGCACCGAATCGATCAAGGTACCGTCCAGATCGAACATCACCAGCCGTGGCAATTTGCCGGGGAACAGCTGCTCAAAGCCACTCATGGACGTGCCAGCGCCAGCTCGGCGCGCATCTTGTCGATGACGTCCTGGTAGTTCGGCGCGTTGAAAATGGCGGAGCCTGCCACAAAGGTGTCGGCGCCAGCGGCGGCGATTTCACGGATGTTGTTGACGTTGACCCCACCGTCGATCTCCAGGCGGATATCACGGCCAGACGCATCGATCAGCGCACGGGCTTCGCGCAGCTTGTCGAGGGTGCCGGGAATGAACTTCTGCCCGCCGAAGCCTGGGTTGACGCTCATCAGCAGCACCATGTCGACCTTGTCCATCACGTACTTGAGCACGTCCAGCGGGGTCGCCGGGTTGAACACCAGGCCCGCCTTGCAACCGCCTTCGCGGATCAGTTGCAGGGTGCGGTCCACGTGCAGCGTGGCTTCCGGGTGGAAGGTGATGTAGGTCGCGCCGGCTTCGATGAAGTCGCCGATGATACGGTCCACCGGGCTGACCATCAGGTGCGCGTCGATCGGCGCCGTGATGCCGTACTTGCGCAATGCCGCGCACACCATCGGGCCGATGGTCAGGTTGGGCACGTAGTGGTTGTCCATGACATCGAAGTGCACAAAGTCGGCACCGGCGGCCAACACCTTGTCCACTTCTTCACCCAGGCGGGCGAAGTCGGCGGAGAGAATCGATGGAGCAATGACGAAGGGCTGCATGACGCACCTTTTTTGAGCTAAATCACGATGGCGCGCATTGTATACCGCATGCTTTGCCGCGCGCACCGTGACCTGGCTCAATGGCTAGTACGCGGCCCGGTAGATTTTCTCGATATCGGCTGCACTGAGCTTGCGCGGGTTGTTGCGCATCAGGCGCTCAATGCCCGCAGCTTCCGTGGCCATTGCCGGGATCGCGTCCTCGGGAACCCCAAAGCTGCGCAGGCCTGCCGGGATCTCCACTGCGGCACACAGTCGCGTCATCGCCTCCACGGCCCGGTCGGCGGCGTCAACGGCACTTAATCCCGCTGTATTGACCCCCATGGCTTGGGCAATCTCCTGCATGCGCTCGACACAGGCCAGTTTGTTCCAATGCATCACATAGGGCAGCAGCAACGCATTGCTTACCCCATGGGCAATATTGAAGCGCCCGCCCAACGGGTACGCCAACGCATGCACCGCTCCTACCCCGGCATTACCAAAGGCCATGCCGGCCATCAGGCTCGCCGTGGCCATGTCGTCACGGGCCTGCAGGTTGGTCGGGTTGGCGTAGGCCTTGGGCAGCGCATTGGCGATCAGCTTGATTGCACCAATGGCCAAGGCGTCAGTGATCGGCGAGGCATTCAGCGACAGGTAGGACTCAATGGCATGCACCAGCGCATCCACGCCACTGGCGGCGGTGACACTGCGCGGACACGTCAGGGTCATTTGTGGGCTGATCAGCGCCACATCCGGCAGCAGGTAATCGCTGACGATGCCCTTTTTCAGCTGCGCGACCTTGTCAGAGAGAATCGCCACGTTGGTCACTTCCGAGCCCGTGCCCGCCGTGGTGGGGATGGCGATCAGCGGCGGGCCCTTGCGTGGCACCTGGTCCACACCAAACAAATCCGCCAGCGCGCCGTGGTAACCGGCGTAAGCCGCCACGCTTTTGGCGATGTCGATGGCACTGCCACCGCCCACGCCGATCAGGCCGTCGTGCCCGCCCTCGCGGTAGACACGCATGCAATCTTCGACGATGGCGATTTCCGGGTCGGGCAATACGCGGTCGAAAATTTCGTAAGTGCGCTCGCCCAGGTGCTCAAGCGCGAGTGCCACGGTGCCGGACTTGACCAGCGCGGCATCGGTGACGATCAGCGGGTTATCCACATCCAGGCGGGTGAGCTCGGCGGCGAGCTGTTCGATGGCCCCGGGGCCGGTGAGCAATTTGTGGGCGATCTTGAATGAGGAAGTACTCATGTGCGCGGCCTCTTATTCGGAAATGGGCTGGCACTAGAGTAGCTTCCTACGGCGTGTTGTCAGCTATTCAGCAACTGAATGAACACAAAACCAATGTGGGAGCGGGCTTGCTCGCGAAAGCGGCGTGTCAGTCAACAGACCTTCAACTGATCCACCGCTTTCGCGAGCAAGCCCGCTCCCACATTTTGATCTCCGCTTGGGTTTAGACCTGGGCGGTACGCAGTTTTTCGCTACGGCCGCGCAGCCATTCCAATGTCAGCAACAGCAGTACCGAGAAGGCAATCAGCAAGGTCGCGGCGGCAGCAATGGTTGGGCTAAGGTTTTCGCGGATACCGCTGAACATCTGCCGCGGCAACGTCGCTTGCTCAGGACCGGCCAGAAACAGTGTCACCACCACTTCATCAAACGACGTGGCAAACGCAAACAGCGCCCCGGAAATCACCCCCGGCGCAATCAACGGCAACGTCACCCGGCGAAACGCGGTTAGTGGCGATGCGCCCAGGCTCGCCGCCGCCCGCACCAGGTTGTGATTGAAGCCCTGCAAGGTGGCCGACACGGTGATGATCACGAACGGTACACCCAGTACCGCATGCACCACGATCAGCGAGAAGAAGCTGTTACCCAGGCCCAGCGGCGCAAAAAACAGGTAACTGGCCACGCCGATAATCACCACCGGCACCACCATCGGCGATATCACCAGCGCCATCACCAACGCCTTGCCGGGGAAATTGCCACGGGTCAGGCCAATGGCTGCCAGGGTGCCGAACACCATCGCAAGCACTGTGGCTGCCGGGGCGACGATGATGCTGTTCTTCAGGGCTCGCATCCATTCGGCCGAGCCGAAGAAATCCTGGTACCAGTGCAGCGAAAAACCTTGCAACGGGTACACCAGGAAACTGCCGCTGTTGAACGACAGCGGGATGATCACCAGCACCGGCAGAATCAGGAACAACAGGATCAAGCCGCAGAGGATCCGCAAGCTGTAGAACCACACCCGCTCAATGGGTGACATATAAGGGCTCAGCATCGCAACGGTCTCCTTAGCTCAGGCGCAGGCGGCTGGCGCCCACCAGCCGGTTGTAGATCAGGTACAGCACCACAGTTGCCAGCAGCAGCAAGCCGCCCAATGCCGTGGCCATGCCCCAGTTGATGCTGGTGTTGGTGTAGAACGCTACGAAGTAGCTGACCATCTGATCGTTCGGGCTGCCCAGCAGAGCCGGGGTGATGTAGTAACCAATCGCCAGGATGAACACCAACAGGCAACCGGCGCCGACACCGGCATAGGTCTGCGGGAAGTACACACGCCAGAAGCTGGTGAACGGGTGGCAGCCCAAGGAAATCGCCGCACGCATGTAGGTAGGCGAGATGCCTTTCATCACGCTGTAGATCGGCAGGATCATGAACGGCAGCAGGATGTGCACCATGGAGATGTAGACCCCGGTGCGGTTGAACACCAACTCCAGCGGCTTATCGATCAAACCCATGCCCATCAGTGCGCTGTTGATCAGCCCACCGGATTGCAGCAACACGATCCACGCCGCCACCCGCACCAGGATCGAAGTCCAGAACGGCAGCAACACCAAAATCATCAGCAAGTTGCTCTTGCGCGCCGGCAGGTTGGCCAACAGGTACGCCAACGGATAAGCCAACAGCAGGCAGACAAACGTGATCACCAGGCCCATCCAAAAGGTACGGGCGAAGATGTCCAGGTAGATCGCCTGGTCCGGCGTGGCCGGGGCCACTTCGCCGAGGTCGTCAATACGGTGATCGACGGCGGCCAGCAGATAGAACGGCGTCAGGCTGCTGGTATTGCGCCGGATCGCCTGCCAGTACGCGGGGTCACCCCAGCGTTCGTCGAGGTTCTCCAACGCTTCTTTATAAGAGGCAGGCGCTTCGGTAAACGGCAGCGCCCGCGCGGTTTTGGTCAGCAGGCTGCGATAGCCAGCCAACTCCATGTTCAAGCGTTTGGACAGATCGCCCAGCGTCTGGTTTTTGCGGGCTTCACCCAAGTCCTCGCTGAGGGCCTGGTACACCGGCTCGCCCGGCAAGCCGCGCCCATCCCAGGCCGTCACCGCCACCACGGTACGTGGCAAACCGCCCACGACCTCCGGGTTGCCGACGCTCTTGAACAGCAGCGCAACGATGGGCACCAGGAACACCAGCAGCAAAAACAGCACCAGCGGCGCAATCAAGGCCTGGGCCTTCCAGCGGTTGACCCGCTCGGCACGCGCCAGGCGCTGCTTGAGGGTGGGGCCAGGAATGGCGATGTCCATGGCAAACTCCGAGTATGAAAATGAATGAAATCTGCCCAACACAGCAGATCTCATGTGGGAGCGGCGGTGCGACGATTCGACTTGCTCGCGAATGCGGTGTGCCAGTTAACACATGCAGCGACTGACACACTGCTTTCGCGAGCAAGTCGAATCGTCGCACCGCCGCTCCCACACAAGCCCGCTCCACATGGGTCTAGCGGTGTTGCTGATTACTTGGCAGCCCACGAGTTGAAGCGTTGCTCCAACTGCTCGCCGTTATCCGCCCAGAAGCTCACGTCGATCTGCACCTGGTTGGCGATGTTTTCCGGCGTGGTCGGCATGTCCTTGAGGATGTCCTTGGCCAGCAACGGTACGGCTTGGGTATTGGCCGGGCCGTAGGCGATGTTTTCCGAGTAGGTCTTCTGCTGTTGCGGCTGTACAGAGAAGGCAATGAATTTCTTCGCGGCCTCGGCACGGTCCTTGGCCAGGCCTTTAGGGATGGCCCATGCGTCAAAGTCGTAGATGCCGCCGTTCCACACCACTTTCAGGTTGCTTTCTTTCTGCACGGCGGCGATGCGGCCGTTGTACGCAGAGCTCATCACCACGTCACCCGAGGCGAGGTACTGCGGCGGTTGTGCGCCGGCTTCCCACCACTGGATCGACGGCTTGAGTTCGTCGAGCTTCTTGAACGCGCGGTCCTGGCCATCTTTGCCGGCCAGCACCTTGTAGACGTCCTTCGGCGCGACGCCGTCGGCCATCAGTGCAAATTCCAGGGTGTACTTGGCGCCTTTACGCAGGCCGCGCTTGCCCGGGAATTTCTTGGTGTCCCAGAAATCCGCCCAGCTGGTTGGCGCGCTGGTCAGCTTGTCGGCGTTGTAGGCCAATACGGTGGACCACACGAAGAAACCCACGCCGCATGGCTGGATGGCGCCCTTCACGTAGTCGGCGGTGTTGCCGAACAGTTTCGGGTCCAGGGGTTCGAACATGTCTTCGTCGCAGCCACGGGACAGCTCCGGCGATTCCACTTCCACCAGGTCCCAGGACACGCTTTTGGTGTCGACCATGGCTTTGACCTTGGCCATTTCACCGTTGTACTCGCCAGCGACAATCTTGCCGTTGCCCGCGCTTTCCCACGGGGCATAGAAGGCCTTGACCTGTGCCGCCTTGTTCGCGCCACCAAAGGACACGACCGTCAGGTCCGGGCCGGCCATGGCCTGGGTTGCGCCGATCAGGCCCAAGGCCAGGGCGGAAAATTTCAGGGATCTCAACATTGTTGTTCTCTCCACGTGCAGGGTTGGTGAAGCCATGGGGCGATCAATTCGCCTCTAGAAGTGGGTCGAGTGCGCGAACGTGCTCGACTTGCCAGCCAATCGGTACCACGTCGCCAACCGCCAGCGCTGGGTCCAGCTCGGCAATCGGTTGTTTCACAAAAAAATCGGTCTTGCCGCAGACTTCCAGGCGCACCCGCACGTGGTCGCCCAGGTAGATGAATTCCGCCACCCGCCCGGAGAAACGGTTGACGCAACTTTCGCTGGAACCGTTGAGGCTGACGCGCTCCGGGCGCACCGACAGGGTCACCGGGCCACCGACCTGGCCGACGTTCACCGCCAGCGCCTCGACCTTCTCGCCCCGCGCCAGCTCCACCACGCAACGGTCGCCGGTGTGGCTGTGCAGGCGGCCATTGAGGCGGTTGTTCTCGCCAATGAAGTTGGCGACGAAGGTGTTCTTCGGTTCTTCGTACAGGGTGCGTGGTGCAGCGATCTGCTGGATCTCGCCCTGATGGAACACCGCCACCCGGTCAGACATGGTCAGCGCTTCGCCCTGGTCGTGGGTCACGTACACCACCGTCACGCCGAGGCGCTGGTGCAGGTGCTTGATCTCCATCTGCATGTGTTCGCGCAGCTGCTTGTCGAGGGCGCCGAGGGGTTCGTCCATCAATACCAACTGCGGTTCGAACACCAGTGCGCGGGCCAAGGCCACACGCTGTTGCTGGCCGCCGGACAGTTGCGCCGGGTAGCGCTGGGCGAAGGCGTCGAGCTGGACCATGTTCAGCACGCGTTTGACCCGCTCGCTGATGTCGGTCTTGCTCAAACCGCGCACCGACAGCGGGAACGCCAGGTTTTCGGCGACGGTCATGTGGGGGAACAATGCGTAGTTCTGGAACACCATGCCGATATCGCGCTTGTGCGGCGGCACGTTGTTGATGGAGCGCCCGGCCAGCTGGATTTCGCCGGCAGTCGGCGTTTCAAAGCCGGCGAGCATCATCAGGCTGGTGGTCTTGCCCGAACCGGAAGGCCCGAGCAGGGTCAGGAACTCGCCCTTGCGAATCTCCAGGTTGAGGTCTTTGACGATCAGGTTCTCGCCGTCGTAGCTCTTTTGCACGCCACGAAAGCTGACCAGTACATCATTTGAATCCACCTCGCTCATACCCGCACCTTTGTATTTTGGACTGCTGTGGCACAAGCGTAGTCCAGGCGCGAGCCCCCGGAAATCGGGGGCCGGGAGAGAATTGCATCAGCCGGATGGAAGGTTTGGGGTAGGGATCGCCCTACACGGATGGCGGGGATGGGACAGTGTCACGGCGCCCTGCGCCGGGAATCGGTTCAGCATGGCTCGCAAGGTGTCGCAAACAGGTATGTCGTCACAGCAACTTGTGTTCCATGGCGTACTTCACCAGGTCCGCCAGGGAGGTGATGTTGAGCTTCTGCATCAAGCGCGCCTTGTGGGTGCTGATGGTTTTGCTGCTCAGGGCCAGTTGCTGGGCAATGTCATTGACGTTGGCGCCTTGGGCCAGACGCTCGAACACCGAAAACTCACGCTCCGACAGCAATGAGTGCAACGGTCGCGCATCGGTCAGGCCCACTTCGAAGACCATGCGGTCGGCCAGGTCCGGGTCGATATAACGCCCGCCCGCCGCGACCTTGCGAATTGCGGTGAGCAGCAGTGCCGGGTCGCTGTCCTTGGTGGCGTAACCGGCGGCACCGACCTTCAAGGCGCGCGCGGCCATTTGCGCCTCGTCGTGCATCGACAGCACCAGGATCGCCGGCGGATTGCTCAGTGCACGAATCCGCGCGATGGCTTCCAGGCCGTTGACGCCAGGCATCGAGATATCCAGCAACACCACCTCGCAGGGCACATGGCGCAACGTCTCCAGCAGTTGCTCGCCGTTGCTCGCTTCGCCGACCACCTGCAGGTCCTTGGCCAGGCCGATCAGTTGCTTGATGCCTTCGCGAACGATGGTGTGGTCTTCGGCTACCAGTACACGGATCACAGGGACTTCCTCTTGGTGTTATGCATCCAACGGCACCGTGACGCTCAGGGTGGTGCCCTCCCCCAGTTCGCTTTGCAGGCTTAGCTTCCCGCCCATGATCAGCACCCGCTCGCGCATGCCCACCAGCCCGAACGACACGGCGCGGCCTTGGGCTTGGACAAAACCGACGCCATCGTCGCTGATGGTCAGCCGCAAATTCGTGTCTTCCACCGTCAGGGTCAGCTCGACAGTATGCGCCTGGGCATGGCGCATCACGTTGGTCAGCGCTTCCTGCAGGATACGAAACAAGCCGATGGCCTTGGCGTCGCTCAGGGCCGGCAGGTTATCCGGAACCTGCACCAGGCAGGGAATTTGCGTACGCGCTTCAAAGCGCCGCGCTTGCCACTCGATGGCGGAGGCGATACCGGCATCGAGAATCGGCGGGCGCAGTGCGGTGGCCACGTCGCGTACCAGTTGGAACAGCTGGGCGATCAGGCGCTTCATGCTGTTCAAGCGTTCATTGAGCCCAGGGTCCAGCTGTGAATACGCCAGCTCGCACATGGAGGTTTCCAGCTTGAGCACGGTGAGCATCTGCCCGAGTTCGTCGTGCACTTCGCGGGCGATACGCGCCTTTTCTTCTTCGCGCACGGTTTCCAGGTGGGCGGACAACTCGCGCAGTTGCGCCTCACTTTGCAGCAGCGCAGCGACATAACGGCGCCGCTCGGTGACGTCCGTGAGGTAGACCACCAGGTATTCGCCGTCGGCAAAGCGCAGGAAGCTCAGGGACACATCGGCGGGCAGGACACTGCCGTCGGCGCGCAGGCAATCGGTGGCAAAGTTCTGCGGACCGTCTTCACTGGCGCGGGCGCGCTTCCACAGGTTGAGCCAGCGGTCCATGTTCAGGGTAGGGTCGAGGTCGATCAACGGCCGCTCGATCAGCGCGTCGGGGCCATAGCCCAACATGGTTTCGGCGGCGCGGTTGGCGTAGCGCACATGGCTGTCCCAGTTGACCCACAGGATGCCCACGGTGCTTTGATCGATGGAAAACTGCGTCAGCCGCAGTGCTTCGGCACCGGCGGCACGGGCCGCGCTTTCTTCGCGGGCGGCGAGCAGGCCATGCTCCAGCGCCCGCTGCTGGCGGCGCTGCCAGAACACCACGGCCAAACTGGCAAGCAGGAACAGGCTCAGCAGGACACAGAGGTTTTGCCACAGGCCCGGCGATTCGGTCAGCCGAGGGTATTTGGGTTGCAGCCAGCGGTTGTGCAACTGGTCCAGGTCACGTGCGGGAATCGCGCGCAGGGCACTTTCCATGATGCCGGCCAGCTCCGGCCAATCCCGGCGCGTAGCCACCCGCAGCAATTGCGGCAAGCCAATATCCCCCACCACCGCCAGCCCGGCGAATTCCGCTTCGCTAGACAAGCGGCTCAACTGCGCCTCATCCACCACGGCATACCGCGCCTGCTGGCTCACCAATAATTGCAGGGCCTGGCGCTCCATGGGCACGCCTTGCAGATTGAGGCTCGGGTAGGTGCCGCGCAGGTAGTCGGCGACGGCGCTGGGCATGCGCACGGCAACGCGGGATTGGTCGTCGAGTTTTTCCAACTCCACCGCACCGCCGCCGTCACGGATGCCGACGATGTGTTGGGGCACGCGCATATACGGGTCGGTGAATAACCACAAACGCAAGCCAGCCGGGGTTTGTTGCAGGCCGGGGGCCATGTCTATCTCGCCGTCGCGCAGGGCGGCGTCCAGCTGTTCCTGGCTGGGGAAGTTGCGCCAGGTCAGCTCGATGTTCAGCGCCTTGGCCAGCCACTGCATCAGCTCCACATTGGCCCCGAACAGGCGCTGCAAACGCCGGTCGTATTGGGCGAAGGGTGCCTGCAATACCAGGCCCACCCGTAACTCCGGGTGCTGTGCCAGCCATTCGCGTTGCTGCGGGTTCAGCTGTGCTTGAGGCACGGCAGGTACCGTCGCGGCATTCGCGATCAAGGCAAACCATAAACAGCCGATAACCAGCAGACAGCGAAAACCCATGATCCACGTCTCACATCACTGACAAATACTGACCAACCCATTAGGCTGCTGGAACCTTTTCTGGCCGGGAATTAACGATGCCCTTTATTCACCGCTCGGCACTGCCAGCATTGTGCCTGTCGCTGCTATTTACCAGCGCCTTTTCTGTGCAGGCCGCAGAAGCCCCAGCGCCGGCTGCCGAAAAACCCGTCGAACGCCAGCCCCTGCCCGAGCGCAGTCAGCAAGAAGCCAGCGCCCTGGAACGCAAGATCCCGCAGCAGGAACAGCAGCAACTGCAGGCCGGCAGCGATTCATTCCTCGCCCTGTGGAAACCAGCCAACAGCGCCGAGCCCGAAGGCGTGGTGATTATCGTACCGGGCAGCGGCGAGAATGCTGACTGGCCGCAAGCAATCGGCCCGTTGCGCCGCAAATTACCGGACGCCCATTGGGGCACTCTTAGCCTGTCGCTGCCGGATGTGAGCGTGGACACCCTGCCACCGCGCGTGATGGAAGCGCCCAAGGCCACCGTCGACACCAGCAGCAAGGACGCGAGCACTGCCGACAAACCGATCGAACAAGCCGCCAGCGCCGAGGCTGAAGGTACCGACCCGGCAGTGGTGCCGGGCGCGGACGAGCAGGACAAGACCGACGCCTCACGCATTTTCGCGCGCATCGATGCCGCCGTAGCCTTCGCCCAGACCCAGAGCGCGCGCAGCGTGGTGCTGGTGGGGCATGGCACGGGGGCTTGGTGGGCGGCGCGGTATTTGAGCGAGAAACAGCCGTCCCAAGTGCAGAGGCTGGTCATTGTCGCTGCGCAAACACCTGCCGGGCGCCAACCGGACATCCAGCAACTGGCACCTGGCTTGAAGTTGCCGACCGCCGATGTCTTCTATCAAGACAACGCCCAGGCACGCAAAAACGCCCAGGCCCGTGCCCAGGCTGCCAAGCGGGCGAAGAATGATGGGTATAAACAGGTGTCATTGAAGACCTTGCCCGGCAACAGTGCTGCCGAGCAGGAGCAGTTGTATCGAAGGGTTCGTGGGTGGTTGAGCCCGCAAGACGCCAGCGCGGACTGATCACATCCTTCAGGAACGCAGAGAGTTAAATGTGGGAGCGGGCTTGCTCGCGAATGCAGTGTGTCAGTATCAGATGTGCTGACTGATACACCGCATTCGCGAGCAAGTCGAATCGTCGCACCGCCGCTCCCACATTCGATTGGGTTGTCACCCAAAGAGTGTCAGCGAAAATCCCGACGCTCGCGAATCAACGCATAGGCACTGTGCAGCTCGCGCGTACGCTCGGTGGCCTCACGCACTTGCGCAGGGCTGGCACCACTGCCGGCAACCTTGTCTGGATGGTGACGGCTGAGCAGACGGCGATAGGCCCCTTTGATCGCTGACGGTTCGGTGGTGGCTGTCACGCCGAGCAAGCGCAACGCCTCTTGATAGCTAGCCCCTCGATTGATCAGCGGCTTGCGCTCAGGCGTAAAGTCAGCGGCCAGCGCCTGCAGTTGCTGCGGCGTCCAACCCAACCACTTGCCCCACTGCTCGATCAGGTCGCGCTCGGCGTCGCTCGCCTTGCCGTCGGCCCAGACCATCCGCCAGCACGCACGCAACACACCCTCTGCCGCATGGGGTTGGGCCTTGAGCACACGCAAATAACTGCGCACCCGGTCAGAGCCGGACTTGCCGCGGTTGAAGGCGGCAATCGCACGGCGCTGGGCGGACTCGGTCATGTCCAACGAACGCATTTCCTGCCGCGCCTGCTGGATATGCCCGTCCGCCACACGGCCATTGCTCTTGGCCAGACGTCCCAACAGCACGAACAACAATTCGTCATTGCGCAACGCCGGGCGCCCACCGAGGCGCTCGCGCAACTGCGCCCAATTGTGCAATTGCAGGCGACGGTCCAGCGCCTGCCCCAATAACGCGCCCAGCATGGCCCCCGGAATACTGGCAATGGCAAAGCCAGCCCCGGCGCCGATCAGCGTCCCTGGCCACAGCATGCTACTGCCCCGCAGTCAGCAGGGTTTCGACTTGCGCCAAGCGCTCCAGCGTGCCGACATCAATCCAGCGTCCCGCCATGTGTTCCCCCGTTACCAAACCCTTGGCCATCGCCGCCCGCAGCAGCGGCGCCAGCTTGAATGCACCCGCGCTGCACCCCTCGAATAGTTTGGGGTCGAGCACGGAAATGCCACTGAAGGTCAGGTTATCGGCACCGGCCGCTGCATCATGAAGCAAACCCTGATCAAGGTAGAAATCACCGCCAGAAGGGTGATGCGCCGGGTTATCGACCATCACCAGGTGAGCCAGGCCTTGCAGCGGTTGCTTGAGCTGAGTGAAGTCGTAGTCGGTCCAGATATCGCCATTGACCACCAGGAACGGCTCGTCCCCCAGCAACGGCAATGCCTGGAAAATCCCACCGCCGGTTTCCAGCGGCTCGCCTTCCGGGGAGTAACGAATACGCAAACCGAACTGCGCACCGTCCCCCAGGTAACTTTCGATCTGCTGACCGAGCCAGGCGTGGTTGATCACGATATCGGTGAAGCCCGCCTTGGCCAGCGCCTCCAAGTGATATTCGATCAGACGCTTGCCGCCGGCCTGCACCAAAGGCTTGGGCGTGTGCAAGGTGAGCGGAAGCATCCGCTCGCCTTTGCCGGCGGCCAGGATCATGGCCTTCATAGCGTCACCTCGGAAGGTTGGCGCAGACTGCCGAGCAACTCGGCCAGTTCACTCAACTCCGGGCGCTCGGCCAGTACCGCCTCTATATAAGCAAAGAAGCGCGGCACGTCAGCCAGGTAACGGGGCTTGCCGTCACGGTGACAGATGCGCGCGAAGATGCCGATAACCTTGAGGTGACGCTGCACACCCATCAGGTCGCTGGCCTGCAGGAAGTCGTCAAAATCTGCCTGCACCGGAATGCCAGCCTGGCCCGCACGCTCCCAATAGCCTCGTTGCCATTCCCGAACGCGAGCTTGGGGCCAACTGAGGAAGGCGTCCTTGAACAGGCAGGTAATGTCATAGGTCACCGGGCCGTAGACCGCGTCCTGGAAATCCAGCACGCCGGGGTTCGGCTCACTGATCATCAAGTTGCGCGGCATGTAGTCGCGGTGCACCAGTACCTTCGGCTGCGCCAGGGCACTGTCGATCAGCAGGTCGCTGGCTCGCTGCCAGAGCGCTTGCTGGCGAGTATCAAACTCGATACCCAAATGCCGGCGCACGTACCACTCTGGAAACAGTTCCAGCTCACGGCGCAGCAAGGCAACGTCGTAACTGGGCAGTGGCGCATCCATCGGTAACTGCTGGAAAGCCAGCAAGGCGTCGATGGCATCGGCAAACAATTGATCGGCGTTTTCACCGTCAATCACGTCAAGATAGGTTTTTCTGCCCAGGTCATTGAGCAAAAGAAAGCCGCGCGGCAAATCTTCTGCATAAATTTTTGGAACTTTTATGCCCGACTTCGCCAGCAAATGAGCGATATCGACGAAAGGTTTGCAGTTTTCCTGGGGGGGTGGAGCGTCCATTACCACGAAAGTGCGGCCCCCTCCTTCCCAACGGAAATAGCGCCTGAAACTCGCGTCGCTGCTGGCCGCGGTCAATGTGGCCGGGGGTACGCCCCCCCAGCCTTGAGCATTGAAAAGGATCGGCAACTGCTCATCCAGCCAGACTTCCAGCTGTTGTAAACGTAGATCTTGCTCGGGCATTACAAGGGTCTCCGACGGCGCTAGCCGTCAAGCGGGTCATGCTTTATTATCACGCATCTTTTTCAGACCATCGAGAGGCGTGCGGCCCACACCGCGGGCAGATGGCACGCAGGAAGCCCGGACTAATAAGATGGCATTGAAATCCCCCGCGTTTCGTAGAAAATTCCCGTTGCTGGTAACCGGCAGTCTGCTGGCCATGCAACCTTTCGCCACCTCATTCGTGGTCGCCGCGGAACAGTATGACTGCTCAGTCTCTGCTTCGGGTGCCTGGGATTGCGCGCCAAAAACCGCCGCAGCCCCGTTGCCACCGCGTCCTGTGCATGACGGCGCCGCCGTAAGCTCAGGCAACAGCACGGCGCAAACCGATGCTGACGGCAAAGCCGACGCCGGGCCGAAGACCGCATTGGTCACCGAGACCAAGGGCCGTGGCATGCGTTCGCGCAGTGCCGACTATAGCCACTTGGACTGGGTCCCCCGCGACAAGCTGACCGCTGCCCAACTGGCAGAAACCGGTCCTTACTGCGGCGGCGCGTACATCGAGCCGACGCGTCCTGGCATGAACGACAAGACGAACAAGAGCGATGCGCCGACCTTCATCGGTGCCAAGGCCTCTCGTTACGAGCAAGAATCACAAGTCGCAACCCTGGCCGGTGACGTTGTCATGCGCCAAGGCAGCATGCAGCTTGAAGCCCAGGAAGCCAGCCTGTACCAGGCCGAAAGCCGCGGCGAGCTGGACGGCAATGTGCGCCTGCGCGACAACGGCGCCCTGATCGTCGGCGACCACGCCCAGGTCCAACTGGACACCGGCGCGGCGCAGATCGACAACGCCGAGTACGTGCTGCACAAATCGCGTATCCGCGGTAACGCGCTTTACGCCAAGCGTGCCGAAAACGCGATCATCCGTCTCAAGGACGGTACGTACACCACCTGCGAGCCGGACAGCAACGCCTGGCAGCTCAAGGGCAACAACATCACGTTGAACCCGGCCACCGGTTTCGGTACGGCCACCAACGCGACGTTGCGGATCAAGAACATTCCGATCCTGTACACCCCCTACATCTATTTCCCGATCGACGACCGTCGTCAATCCGGCTTCCTGCCACCGAGCTTCAGCTCCGGCAGCGAGACCGGCTTTACCCTGGTTACGCCGTACTACTTCAACCTGGCGCCAAACTACGACGCCACGTTGTACCCGCAATACATGACCAAGCGCGGCATGATGATGGAAGGCGAATTCCGCTACCTCACCAAGTCCAGCGAAGGCCAGTTCGGCGGCGCGTACCTGAACGACGACAACGACGAACGCAAGCTGCAGACCGACTACGAAAAAACCCGCTACATGCTCAACTGGCAGCACAAGGGCGGGTTGGATTCACGTGTACTGACCCAGGTCGACTACACCACGATCAGCGATCCGTACTACTTCCAGGACCTCAAGTCCTACCAGGAAGGCGTCGAGAGCCGTGACTACGTGAACCAACAGGGTTCCGTGACTTATCGTGGCGACTCGTTCCAGGCACGTCTGAACCTGCAGGCCTACCAACTGGCGACGATTTCGCAGATCACCCCGTATGACCGCCTGCCGCAGATCACCTTCAACGGTACCCTGCCTTACCATCCGGGCGGCTTGAACTTCAGCTACGAAACCGAAGCCGTGCGCTTTGAGCGGAACCTGGAGAACGGCACCTTTACCGACGAGAACGGCCTGGTGTCGCCTCGCCTGGATACCTACGTTACCGGCCTGACCCGTGCAAACGGCACACGCTTGAACGTGGCACCAGCTGTCGAATACCCGATGAACTGGACCTACGGCTTCGTGACGCCGAAGCTCAAGTACGTCTACACCAAGTACGACCTTGACCTCGACAGCATTGGCAAAAACGACATTATTGCCGCTCAAAATGCAGCAACGCCGGCCAACCCTTATGCCGGTGGCACGTTCAAAAGCTCCCAAGACCGTGCAGTCCCGGTTGCCAGCATCGACAGCGGCCTGTACTTCGACCGCGACACCAACTGGTTCGGCAAGGACTACCGTCAGACCCTCGAGCCTCGCGCGTTCTACCTGTACGTGCCGAACAAAGACCAGAGCGACATTCCGGTGTTCGACACCAGCGAGTACTCGTTCAGCTACGCGTCGTTGTTCCGCGACAACCGCTTCAGCGGTTCCGACCGTATCGGCGACGAGAACAAGCTGTCCCTGGGCGTGACCAGCCGCTGGATCGAAGAAAACGGTTTCGAGCGTCAGCGCGTTTCCGTGGGCCAGGCCGTGTACTTCAAGGATCGTGAAGTCCAACTGCCGGGTATCTTGGCGTCCGACCGTGCCGATGCGCAGTCCGATGTGTCGCCCGTCGCCCTGGACTACGAGTTCCGCTTCAACCGCGACTGGCGCGCCACTGCCGACTACAACTGGGACACCGAGGAACACAGCCCTCGTTCCGGCAGCGCGATGCTCCACTACCAGCCGGAAGACAACCCGAACAAGATCATCAACGTTGGCTACCGCTATCGTAACGACCAGGTCGTGTACAACCAGCTGACCGGCAAATGGCAGTTCGGCGGTGACTACGGCACGCCAGGCGAAGAGAACTTCGTGAAGGATTACTACAAAATCCAGCAACACGACTTCTCGATGATGTGGCCGATCGTCCCACAGTGGAACCTGATCACCCGCTGGCAGTACGACTATGCCCGCAACCGTACCCTGGAAGCCTTCGGTGGTTTCGAGTACGACAACTGCTGCTGGAAACTGCGCGTCATCAACCGTTACTGGGTTTCCAACGACGAATACAGCCAGATCGCCCCGCTTAACGAAAAGGGTGACCACGGGCTCTTCCTCCAGATCGTCCTCAAGGGACTGGGCGGCCTGACCGGCGCCAAGGTAGAGAGCTTCCTCGACAAAGGCATTGAAGGTTATCGTGAACGTGAAGACAAAGCTTTCTGAGTGTCTGCGCCCGCTAGTGCTGGGCGCACTGTTCCTGGGTACCGCATCGGCGCACGCTGCGGTTCAAGAACTGGATAAGGTAGTGGCCATCGTCGATAACGACGTGATCATGCAAAGCCAACTGGACCAACGCGTCAAGGAAGTTCAGCAAACCATCGCCAAGCGTGGCGGTGGCGTGCCACCGACCAGCGTCCTGGACCAACAGGTGCTGGAGCGTCTGATCGTCGAAAACCTGCAACTGCAGATTGGCGATCGTTCCGGCATCCGCATTTCGGACGAAGAACTGAACCAGGCCGTGGGCACCATTGCCCAGCGCAACAACATGACCATTGACCAGTTCCGTGCAGCCCTGGCCCACGACGGTTTGTCCTATGAGGACGCCCGTGACCAGATCCGCCGTGAAATGATCATCAGCCGTGTACGTCAGCGCCGTGTAGCCGAGCGCGTTCAAGTGTCGGAGCAGGAAGTGAAGAACTTCCTGGCCTCGGACCTGGGCAAGATGCAGCTTTCCGAAGAGCTGCACCTGGCCAATATCCTGATCGCAACACCCGACAGCGCCACTTCCGAGCAGCTCAATGCAGCCGCAGCGAAAACCCAGGCTGTCTATGATCGCCTCAAGGCGGGTGCTGACTTTGCCCAAACGGCGATCGCCGTGTCCGGCAGCGACAACGCCCTTGAAGGCGGCGACATGGGCTGGCGTAAAGCCGCTCAATTGCCACCTCCGTTCGACCGTGAGCTGAGCGCGATGGAAGTGGGTGGCATCACCCAGCCAGCACGTACGCCGGGCGGCTTCATTATCCTCAAGCTGTTGGATAAACGCGGTGGCGAGACGTCGTTGAAAGACGAGGTTCATGTTCGTCATATCCTCGTCAAACCAAGCGAAATCCGCACCGAAGCCCAAACCAAGGAACTGGCCCAGAAGATCTATGACCGCATCGAAAGCGGTGAAGACTTTGCCACCTTGGCCAAGAGCTTTTCGGAAGACCCGGGTTCTGCTCTCAACGGCGGCGACCTGAACTGGATCGACCCGAAAGCGTTGGTGCCGGAGTTCCAGGACGTCATGGCCAAGACCCCGCAAGGCGTTCTGTCCAAGCCGTTCAAGACTCAATACGGCTGGCATGTACTGGAAGTCCTTGGCCGTCGCGCCACCGACAACACCGCACAGGCCCGCGAGCAACAAGCACTCAACGTACTGCGTAACCGCAAATACGATGAAGAGCTGCAAACCTGGCTGCGTCAGATCCGTGACGAAGCCTATGTAGAGAACAAACTGCCAGGCGCCGAGCAAACAGGCACCAACCAGGCAGCCCAGTGAAACCCCAGCGTTTCGCGGTAACACCCGGCGAGCCGGCCGGCATAGGTCCAGACCTGTGCCTGCTGCTCGCCTCGCAACCTCAGCCACACCCCCTGATTGCCATTACCAGCCGCGACCTGCTCCTCGAGCGGGCCGCGCAGTTGGGCGTGGCTGTCAATGTGCTGGAGGTATCGCCGGGCAATTGGCCTGACCTGCCGGCACCTGCTGACAGCCTGTATGTGTGGGATACCCCACTGAACGCCAAAGTCGTTGCCGGGAAACTGGACAAGGCCAATGCGGCGTTCGTCCTGGAAACCCTGACGCGCGCAGGGCAAGGGTGCATCGACGGCGACTTCGCCGGCATGATCACCGCGCCCGTCCACAAAGGCGTGATCAACGAATCCGGCATTGCCTTTTCCGGGCACACCGAATTCCTCGCCGAACTGACCCATACCGAACAAGTCGTGATGATGTTGGCCACACGCGGCCTGCGCGTCGCCCTGGTGACGACGCACCTGCCGTTGCGTGACATTGCCGACGCCATTACTGTCGAGCGCCTGGAGCGCGTAACGCGCATTCTGCACGCCGACCTGCAACAGAAATTCGGCATCGCCCAACCGCGCATCCTGGTCTGCGGGCTCAACCCGCACGCTGGTGAAGGCGGCCACCTGGGCCATGAAGAAATCGACATCATCGAACCAACCCTGGAGCGTCTGCGCCAAGAAGGCATGGACCTGCGTGGCCCACTGCCTGCGGACACTCTGTTTACCCCCAAATATCTGGAGCATTGCGACGCAGTGCTGGCGATGTACCACGACCAGGGGCTGCCGGTGCTCAAATACAAAGGCTTCGGCGCCGCAGTCAACGTGACACTGGGCCTGCCGATCATCCGTACTTCCGTCGACCATGGCACCGCCCTGGACCTGGCGGGCAGCGGCAAGATCGATACCGGCAGCCTGCACGTGGCCCTGGAAACCGCCTATCAGATGGCCGAGACCCGTATATGACCGAGCATTACCAACACCGGGCGCGCAAGCGTTTCGGGCAAAACTTCCTGCACGACGCTGGCGTGATCGACCGCATCCTGCGCTCCATCCATGCCAAGCCGGAAGACCGTCTGCTGGAAATCGGCCCAGGCCAGGGCGCACTGACCCAAGGCCTGCTGGCCAGCGGCGGCCAACTGGACGTGGTGGAGTTGGACAAGGACCTGATCCCGATCCTCAACCAGCAGTTCGCCGGCAAGCCCAACTTCAACCTGCATCAGGGCGACGCACTGAAGTTCGATTTCAACACCCTCAACGCCGCGCCTAACAGCCTGCGCGTAGTGGGCAACCTGCCATACAACATCTCCACGCCGCTGATCTTCCACCTGCTGAACAACGCCGGGATCATCCGCGACATGCACTTCATGCTGCAAAAAGAAGTGGTGGAGCGTCTGGCCGCAGGGCCTGGTGGCGGTGATTGGGGTCGCCTGTCGATCATGGTCCAGTACCACTGCCGCGTAGAGCACCTGTTCAACGTGGGCCCTGGCGCGTTCAACCCGCCGCCGAAGGTCGACTCGGCCATCGTGCGCCTGGTGCCTCACGCCGTGTTGCCGCACCCGGCAAAGGACCACCGCCTGCTGGAGCGCGTCGTACGCGAAGCCTTCAACCAGCGCCGCAAGACCTTGCGCAACACGCTCAAGGCCCTGCTGAGCAATGCCGAAATCGAAGCCGCTGGCGTCGACGGCAGCCTGCGCCCCGAGCAACTGGACCTTGCCGCGTTCGTACGCCTGGCCGACCAACTGGCTATCCAGCCCGCGCCAACCGCCGACTGACACCCAAGCCTGGCCAGACACATGTCTGGCCTAGTGCCCTCCTCATGGCCTAGACTGACCCGCATCTGCTGTCCTCCGCTTTTAAGGCCTCTTGCATGTCCGATCCTCGCTACCAGATCGACGTCAGCGTCGTCACCCGCTTCCTGGCGGACCAATCACAACCCGAGCAAAATCGCTTCGCCTTTGCCTACACCATCACGGTGAAAAACAACGGGCTGGTGCCGGCCAAGCTGCTGTCCCGCCATTGGGTGATCACTGATGGCGACGGCCAGGTCGAGGAAGTACGCGGTGCGGGTGTGGTTGGCCAACAGCCGCTGATCGACAGCGGTGCAAGCCACACCTACAGCAGCGGCACGGTGATGACCTCCAAAGTCGGCACCATGCAAGGCTCGTATCAGATGAAAGCCACCGACGGCCAGTTGTTCGACGCGATCATCGCGCCCTTCCGCCTTGCCGTGCCCGGAGCCCTGCACTGATGGCGACCTATGCGGTCGGTGACCTGCAAGGCTGCCTGGAACCCCTCAAGTGCCTGCTTGAACGAGTAGCCTTTGACCCGGCGAACGATCGCTTGTGGTTAGTCGGTGACTTGGTCAACCGCGGCCCTGAGTCCCTGGCGACCCTGCGCTACTTATATAGCCTGCGTGATTCCCTGGTGTGCGTGCTGGGCAACCACGACCTGCACCTGCTGGCTGCCGCCAATAACGTCGAGCGCCTGAAAAAAGGCGATACCCTGCGCGAGATCCTCGAAGCGCCGGACCGTGCGCAATTGCTCGACTGGCTGCGCCGACAAAAGATCATGCATTACGACGAAAGCCGCGACACGGCCTTGGTCCATGCCGGCATCCCGCCCCAGTGGACACTGAAAAAAGCCCTCAAGTGCGCCGCCGAAGTCGAAAACGTATTGGCCGACGACAGCCTGTACACCACTTACCTCGACGGCATGTACGGCAACGAACCGGTGAAGTGGGACAACGACCTCAGTGGCGTCACGCGCCTGCGCGTGATCACCAACTACTTCACGCGCATGCGCTTCTGCACCGCCGAAGGCAAGCTGGACCTCAAGAGCAAAGAGGGTGTCGACACGGCCCCGCCCGGCTACAAGCCGTGGTTCGCTCACAAGGACCGCAAGACCCGTGACACGAAGATCATCTTCGGTCACTGGGCGGCCCTTGAAGGCAAGTGCGACGAACCCGGCGTGTTCGCCCTCGACACCGGTTGCGTGTGGGGTGGCGCCATGACCTTGATGAACATCGACACCGGCGAGCGACATAGCTGCCAGTGCGAATCCCCCCTTTCCGTTACGCTGCCGGCCGCCAAGCCCTAGGAGCCCCCATGAGCGAATTCAAACGTATCCCTCCCGAACAAGCCCAAGCCCTGCGCGAGCAAGGTGCCGTGGTGGTCGATATCCGTGATCAGCCCACTTATGCAGCCGCCCACATCCGTGGCGCCCAGCATTTGGACAACCACAATATCGCCGACTTCATCCGTGCCGCCGACCTCGACGCGCCGGTAATTGTCGCGTGCTATCACGGCAACTCAAGCCAGAGCGCGGCGGCCTACCTGATCAGCCAAGGTTTTTCTGACGTCTATAGCCTGGACGGTGGCTTTGAGCTGTGGCGTACGACCTATCCTGCAGAAATTGCCTCCGGCGATTCGCAATAATTTTTTTCACACCCCGCTACCCCGCGTGACGCTTGGGCTCGCGCCGTTTCTGACGAACGGCGCAGTCAAACTAATTACGCATCGCACCTTGACCTCCCGGATTCCGAACTATCCTTAAGCGCAGGCCATCCGAATCAGGGGAGAGCCGGTACACCGGCGTGCGGGTCATCGGTAGCGTTTCAGGGTGTTCTGGGGGGAAAACAGCCATTGGCGATCGCCATGGCTGCCAGCATCGACTGATTGATCCGGCGTCGGCTCCACGTATCGAGCGAGGTGACGACGTCATGAGTATTTTTAGCCACTTCCAACAACGCTTCGAGTCCACACAGCAGGAAGAACTCACGCTGCAGGAGTATCTTGAGCTGTGCAAAAAGGACCGCAGTACCTACGCGTCTGCCGCCGAACGTTTGCTACTGGCAATCGGCGAGCCGGAACTGGTAGACACCTCGAACAATTCGCGACTGTCGCGAATATTTTCCAACAAGGTGATCCGCCGTTACCCGGCCTTTGAAGACTTCCACGGAATGGAAGAATGCATCGACCAGATCGTCTCCTACTTCCGCCATGCCGCCCAAGGCCTGGAAGAGAAGAAACAAATCCTCTACCTGCTCGGCCCTGTCGGCGGTGGTAAATCGTCCCTGGCCGAAAAACTCAAACAACTGATCGAGAAAGTGCCCTTCTACGCGATCAAGGGCTCACCGGTCTTCGAGTCGCCCTTGGGCTTGTTCAACGCCACCGAAGATGGCGCGATCCTCGAAGAAGACTTCGGCATCCCACGCCGCTACCTCAACACCATCATGTCGCCCTGGGCCACCAAACGCCTGGCCGAGTTCGGCGGTGATATCAGCCAATTCCGCGTGGTGAAACTCTACCCGTCGATCCTTAACCAGATCGGCGTGGCCAAGACCGAACCGGGGGACGAGAACAACCAGGACATCTCTGCGCTGGTGGGCAAGGTCGATATCCGCAAGCTGGAAGAATTTCCACAAAACGACGCCGACGCCTACAGCTACTCAGGCGCGCTGTGCCGGGCCAACCAGGGCCTGATGGAGTTCGTGGAGATGTTCAAGGCACCGATCAAGGTGCTGCACCCACTGCTGACTGCGACCCAGGAAGGTAACTACAACAGTACCGAAGGCCTGGGCGCGATTCCGTTCACCGGGATCCTGCTGGCCCACTCCAACGAATCGGAATGGCACACCTTCCGCAACAACAAGAACAACGAAGCCTTCATCGACCGGATCTACATCGTCAAGGTGCCGTATTGCCTGCGGGTCAGCGATGAAATCAAGATCTACGACAAGCTGCTGTTCAACAGCTCCCTGGCCAAGGCCCATTGCGCACCCGATACCCTGAAGATGCTCGCCCAGTTCACCGTACTGTCGCGCCTCAAGGAGCCGGAAAACTCGAACATCTACTCCAAGATGCGCGTGTACGACGGCGAAAACCTCAAGGACACCGATCCCAAGGCCAAATCGATCCAGGAATACCGCGACAGCGCAGGCGTTGACGAAGGCATGAACGGGCTGTCGACGCGCTTCGCGTTCAAGATCCTGTCCAAAGTCTTCAACTTTGACCCTCACGAAATCGCCGCCAACCCCGTACACCTGCTCTATGTGCTGGAACAGCAGATCGAACAGGAACAATTCCAGGCTGAAACCCGCGAGCGCTACCTGCGCTTCCTCAAAGAATACCTGGCGCCGCGTTACATCGAGTTTATCGGCAAGGAAATCCAGACCGCGTACCTGGAGTCCTACAGCGAGTACGGCCAGAACATCTTCGATCGCTACGTGCTCTACGCAGACTTCTGGATCCAGGACCAGGAATACCGCGACCCGGAAACCGGCGAGATCCTCAACCGCGTTGCCCTCAACGAGGAACTGGAGAAAATCGAGAAACCGGCCGGTATCAGCAATCCGAAGGATTTCCGCAACGAAATCGTCAACTTCGTGCTGCGCGCCCGCGCCAACAACAACGGCAAGAACCCTACCTGGCTCAGCTACGAGAAGCTGCGGGTGGTTATCGAGAAGAAAATGTTCTCCAACACCGAGGACCTGCTACCGGTCATCAGCTTCAATGCCAAGGCCAGCAAGGAGGATCAACAAAAACACAACGACTTCGTTACACGAATGGTCGAGCGTGGCTACACCGACAAACAGGTACGCCTGCTATCCGAGTGGTACCTGCGGGTTCGCAAATCGCAGTAAGGCAGCGACGCGCGTGCAGTGCCAGGCCTAGGGCCTGGCAACTGACCGCCTGTCTTTAAGCTTCCAGCTCGCAGTTTGAAGCTTGTAACGTGAAGCTGCCCGGAGGGCTCCCCTATGAGCTATGTGATCGACCGACGCCTCAATGGCAAGAACAAGAGCACGGTAAACCGCCAGCGTTTCCTGCGGCGTTACCGTGACCACATCAAAAAGGCCGTAGAAGAGGCCGTGAGCCGCCGTTCCATTACAGACATGGAGCACGGCGAGCAAATCAGCATTCCCGGACGGGACATCGACGAACCCGTGCTGCACCACGGTCGGGGCGGCAAACAGACGGTCGTGCACCCCGGCAATAAAGAATTCACCACCGGCGAACATATCCAGCGCCCCCAAGGCGGTGGCGGCGGCAAAGGCCCGGGCAAGGCGGGTAATTCCGGCGAGGGCATGGACGAGTTCGTGTTCCAGATCACTCAGGAAGAGTTTCTCGAATTCATGTTCGAAGACCTGGAACTGCCCAACCTGGTCAAGCGCAACCTCACCGGTACCGACACCTTCAAGACTGTACGTGCGGGGATCAGCAACGAGGGCAACCCGTCTCGCATCAATATCATCCGCACCCTGCGTTCAGCCCATGCGCGGCGGATCGCCCTGTCGGGTAGCAGCCGCGCCAAATTGAAGGTAGCCAAAGAAGAGTTGGCGCGCTTGAAGCGCGAAGAGCCCGATAACTTCGGCGATATCCAGGAAATCGAAGCAGAAATCGAGAAACTCAGCGCACGTATTCACCGCGTGCCGTTCCTCGACACCTTCGACCTGAAATACAACCTGCTGGTCAAACAACCCAACCCCAGTTCCAAGGCCGTGATGTTCTGCCTGATGGACGTGTCAGGCTCCATGACCCAAGCCACCAAGGACATCGCCAAGCGCCTCTTTATCCTGCTGTACCTGTTCCTGAAGCGGAACTACGACAAGATCGACGTCGTATTCATCCGCCACCACACCAGCGCCCGGGAAGTCGACGAAGAAGAATTCTTCTATTCGCGGGAAACCGGCGGCACCATCGTTTCCAGCGCCTTGAAGCTGATGCAGGAGATCATGGCAGAGCGCTACCCTGCCAACGAGTGGAACATCTACGCCGCCCAAGCCTCGGACGGTGACAACTGGAATGACGACTCGCCCATCTGCCGCGACATCCTTATCAACCAGATCATGCCGTTCGTGCAGTACTACACTTACGTTGAGATCACCCCCCGTGAGCACCAGGCCCTGTGGTTCGAATACGAGCGCATCGGCGAAGCCTTTGCCGACACATTCGCCCAGCAGCAACTGGTCTCGGCCGGCGATATCTACCCGGTCTTCCGTGAACTCTTCCAGCGCAGGTTAGTGACATGACCGCCAAAAAAGAGCAAAAACGCCAACCCATTTCCACGGGGTCCGAGTGGACCTTTGAACTGATCCAGGCCTATGACCGGGAAATCAGCCGCATCGCGGCGGGTTACGCCCTGGACACCTACCCCAACCAGATCGAAGTCATTACCGCCGAACAGATGATGGATGCCTACGCTTCGGTGGGCATGCCCCTGGGCTATCACCATTGGTCCTACGGCAAGCACTTCCTCAGCACCGAGAAATCCTACAGCCGGGGCCAAATGGGTCTGGCCTACGAGATCGTGATCAACTCGGACCCCTGCATCGCCTACCTGATGGAAGAAAACACCATCTGCATGCAGGCCCTGGTGGTGGCCCATGCCTGCTATGGGCATAACAGCTTCTTCAAAGGCAACTACCTGTTTCGCACTTGGACCGACGCCAGCTCAATCATCGATTACCTGGTGTTCGCCAAGCAGTACATCATGCAGTGCGAGGAGCGCCACGGCATCGATGCGGTGGAAGACCTGCTCGACTCCTGCCATGCGCTGATGAACTACGGCGTAGACCGCTACAAACGCCCCTACCCGATTTCTGCCGAGGAAGAGCGCCTGCGCCAGAAGGAGCGCGAGGAGCATTTGCAGAAGCAGATCAACGACCTGTGGCGCACCATTCCTAAAAAGACCGGCAAAAACAGCGACAAGGACAATGCGCGCTTCCCCGCCGAACCTCAGGAAAACATCCTGTACTTCCTGGAAAAACACGCGCCGTTGCTAGAGCCTTGGCAACGGGAAATCGTGCGCATCGTGCGCAAGATCGCTCAGTATTTTTACCCACAGCGCCAGACCCAGGTGATGAACGAAGGCTGGGCAACGTTCTGGCACTACACCCTGATGAACGACCTGTACGACGAGGGCCTGGTCACCGACGGCTTCATGATGGAGTTCCTGACTTCCCACACCAGCGTGGTGTACCAGCCCGGCTTCGACAGCCCGTATTACAGCGGCATCAACCCCTACGCACTGGGCTTTGCCATGTACCGCGATATCCGGCGCATGTGCGAACACCCCACCGAAGAAGACCGCCGTTGGTTCCCGGAAATCGCCGGCAGTGATTGGCTGTCTACGATCAAGTTCGCCATGAGCAGCTTCAAGGATGAGAGCTTCATCCTGCAGTACCTGTCGCCCCAGGTGATTCGCGACCTCAAGCTGTTCAGCATCCTCGACGATGACCTCAAGGACGACCTCGTGGTACCGGCTATCCACGACGAGCCGGGCTATCGCACCATTCGTGAAACCCTGGCCGCGCAATACAACCTGGGCAATCGCGAGCCCAACGTGCAGATCTACAGCATCGATGTGCGTGGTGATCGCTCGCTGACCCTGCGTCACCAGCAGCACGACCGTAAACCACTGGGCGAATCCACCGAAGAGGTGCTCAAGCATCTGCATCGGCTGTGGGGGTTCGATATCCACCTGGAGACCCTGCAGGGGGACCAAGTGATGAAAACCCATCACGTGCCACCGCGCAGCGATCACGGCGACAACGATTACGGCCGCCTGGACCTGGCTGTCGTTCATCTCTGAAACAGCAAAGCCTCCATTGGTCAGGCACAGGCGGTATCCTGTGCCGCTAATGGAGGCTTTTTCATGAAAATCTACAAAGTCGGCGGCGCCGTACGTGACCGCTTGTTGGGCATCAAGGTCACCGATATCGACCGCGTTGTCGTTGGCGCGACGGCTGAAGAGATGCTCGCCAAGGGCTACAAGCCGGTCGGCGCTGACTTCCCGGTGTTCCTGGACCCAAAAAACGGCGATGAATACGCACTGGCCCGCACCGAACGCAAGAGTGGCCGGGGTTACGGCGGCTTTGTGTTCCACGCCAGCCCAGAAGTGACACTGGAAGAAGACCTGATTCGTCGTGACCTGACCATCAACGCGATGGCGGAAGATGATGACGGCAACCTCACCGATCCGTACCACGGCCGGCAGGATTTGGAAGCGCGCATTTTGCGCCACGTTTCCCCCGCGTTTGCCGAAGATCCCCTGCGAGTGTTGCGCGTTGCTCGCTTTGCTGCGCGCTACGCCCATCTCGGGTTTACGGTCGCGCCGGATACGCTGGAACTGATGCGCCAACTCAGCGAATCCGGCGAACTTGAGGCGCTGACGCCAGAACGCAGTTGGAAAGAAATTTCCCGCGCACTGATGGAAGATCAGCCACAGGTGTTTATCCAGGTGCTACGCGACTGCGCAGCCTTGAAAACCCTGATGCCCGAAGTCGATGCACTGTTTGGCGTGCCGCAACCCGAGGTCCATCACCCGGAAATAGACACCGGCGTGCACACCCTCAGCGTGCTGGAACAGACTGCCCTGCATAAACAACCACTGACCGTACGCTGGGCCTGCCTGCTGCATGACCTGGGCAAGGGCCTGACACCTGTGGATAAGTTGCCGCAGCATATTGCTCACGAACATACGGGCTTGAAGCTGGTCAAGGCGGTCAACGAACGCTTCAAGGCTCCCAGGGATTGCCAGGAGTTGGCGCTGCTGGTTTGCCAGTATCACACGCACGGCCATCGTGCCCTGGAGTTGAAAGCCTCGACATTGCTGGAGCTGCTGCACAGTTTCGACGTGTACCGCCGGCCGCAGCGCTTTGAAGAGTTTGTGGTCTCCTGCGAAATGGACGCTCGCGGCCGCAAGGGTTTCGAGCAGCGAAGTTATCCACAGGCAGATTATTTGCGTGGCGCAGCGCGGGTCGCACGCGAAGTTGCGGTGGCGCCACTGCTGGAGAAAGGATTCAAGGGCCCGCAGTTGGGCGAAGCACTCAAGCGCGAACGGCTCAATGCACTTAAGGCCTACAAGGAGCAGCACACCCTATAGGAGTGTGCTCGGCGTTAGTTGCTGGCCCTGCCATTCAAACCCGACAGGCGCCAGCACCTGGTCGATCTGCGCATCGCGCCATAGTTCGGCCAGGGTCTTGCCCGCCTCGGGATGCACTCGCTGCGGCGCCATCAAAGACAGCGGCCACAATACAAACGCGTTTTTCAGGATCTCTGCGCGCGGCAGGATCAGCCCATCGAAGTTACCCACCAACTCGCCATACAGCAGCACGTCGATATCCAACGGCAGGCCCTTGCGGTCCGGTGCATAACGACCGTTGTCGGCCTCGATAAACTTCAACCGGCGATCCAGCTCCATCAACGGCAGATCGGTATAGGCCGAAACCACCAGATTGAAAAACGGCCCGCTCTTGATCCCCACCGGCTGGCTTTCGAACACAGCCGAACAGCGAATCTCCGTCAAGAAGCTCGCCAGCGCGTCAAGGCCGGCACGCAGGTGTGACTCGCGCTCGATATTGCTACCGAGGCCAAGGTAAACCTGAGTTAGCGACATCCGCGCTCGATCTCCACGCCCACGCCCTTGGCAGCCGGAACGGCGCCTGGCTTGGTCAACTTGAGGTGCAGCCAAGGGATCTGGAACTCGCTCATCAACACTTCGGCCAGGCGTTCGGCAAAGGTTTCCACCAACTGGTACTGGGATTGCTCGGCAAAGGCCTGGATACGCGCAGACACACTGGCGTAATCCAGCGCCAGGGTGAGATCGTCACCGGCGGCGGCCGGGCGGTTATCCCAGGCGAAACTCAGGTCCAGGCGCAGGCATTGGCGGATTCCGCGCTCCCAGTCGTAGGCCCCGATCACGGTGTCGACTTCCAGGCCTTCGATAAACACTCTGTCCAAGCACTCTTCTCCGCAGCACGACAAGGGCGCGATGCCCCGTTAGAATCAGGGCGTCCTCGCCCGGAATAGTTAGCATGTTTTGGTCACTGGCGATTCTCGCCTACCTGCTCGGCTCGCTGTCCTTCGCCATCTTGCTCAGCCGCCTGACGGGAAATCCCGACCCGCGAATGAGTGGCTCACGCAATGCCGGCGCCACCAATATGTTGCGCCTGGCCGGCAAGAAGCTTGCCGTGCTGACGTTACTGGGCGACGTGTGCAAGGGCCTGTTGCCCGTGCTGATCGCCAGCCTCGCCGGCCTCACCCTGCAACAACAGGCCTGGGTCGGCGTGTGTGCCGTCCTCGGCCATTTGTTCCCGCTGTACTTCCGCTTTCGCGGTGGCAAGGGTGTCGCCACGGCAGCCGGCATGCTGCTGGGGATCTACCCACCGGCTGCGCTGCTGGCTGTGCTCGCCTGGCTGCTGACGTTCTACCTGACCCGCACCAGCTCGCTCGCCGCGTTGATCGCCACTCCGCTTACCCTGCCGCTACTGGCCTGGCAGGAACCGGCGGCGCTGTTGCCGATGAGCGTGTTGACGCTGCTGATCGTCTGGCGCCACCGCGGCAATTTACGCGACCTGTTTGCCGGGCGCGAACGGCATTTTTAAATACGCTCGATGAACCCGGCTCACGCTGCGTCCTTACAACGGCGACAACTGCTCCATCGGCCAGCGGGCCTGCACGCTGATCGCCAGGCTTTCATGCTGCCCGGCCTGCAGGCGTTGGCAGCCGGCGTAGGCGATCATCGCGCCGTTATCGGTGCAGAACTCTGGGCGCGCGTAGAACACATCGCCCTTCATGTCGCCGAGCATTTTTTCCAGCGAAGCTCGCAAGGCCTTGTTGGCGCTGACGCCGCCAGCGATCACCAGGCGCTTCATGCCGGCCTGTTTCAGGGCACGCTTGCACTTGATGGTCAAAGTCTCCACCACGGCCTGCTGGAACGCCAGTGCGATGTCGCAACGGGCTTGCTCACTGTCGTCCCCGGCGCTGACG
Source organism: Pseudomonas cremoris (assembly GCF_014230465.1). The sequence goes on along the minus strand of NZ_JAAXCY010000013.1, from coordinate 196,791 downwards.
CTCTGCTGCCAGGTGTTCAACGCGGAGGTTTTAAGGCCGCTGAAGCTGAACATCAGGCCCGGGCGATCGCACATCGGGCGCGGGAAGGTATAGCGACCGGCAACACCTTTCTCGGCCAGGCGCGCGATTTCCGGACCACCTGGATAATTGAGCCCCATCATCTTCGCGGTCTTGTCGAAGGCTTCGCCGGCAGCGTCATCCAGGGACTCGCCCAACAGCGTGTATTGACCGATGCCATCCACCTGAACCAACTGCGTATGGCCGCCGGAAACCAACAAAGCGACGAACGGGAACTGTGGCGGTGTTTTTTCCAACATGGGCGCCAACAAATGACCTTCCATGTGGTGCACACCGAGGGCCGGAATTCCCCAGGCAAAGGCCAGCGCCTGAGCGCAAGAGGCCCCAACCAGCAGGGCTCCGACCAATCCGGGGCCAGCGGTATAGGCAATCGCATCGATCTCGGTCGGCACGCAGCCGGCCTCATCCAACACCTGGCGAATCAGGGGCAACATGCGTTTGACGTGATCACGGCTGGCCAGCTCCGGCACCACGCCACCATAGGCGCGGTGCAGGTCGATCTGACTGAACAGCGCGTCGGCCAAGAGCCCGCGTTCACTGTCGTAAAGTGCGACACCGGTTTCGTCGCAGGAGGTTTCAAGTCCCAGTACTAGCATGGGTTTGCGCCTTGTAGAGGCTAAATTCGAAGGCGCGCATAATAGTCGCCACTCCCCCTCCCGACTAGCGGTTTTCGATCAGAGGCTTTGCATTCCGGTCAATGAGGGGTTAACATCCGCAACCCTTAAAAACCGACGACCTCAGCCGCGAATTGTTTGCGACGAGAACGTTGATCCCGGTAATGAAAGAAGGTAGCTCTGGATGCCAGCCGTCAAAGTTAAAGAGAACGAACCCTTCGACGTAGCTCTGCGTCGTTTCAAGCGCTCCTGCGAAAAAGCCGGTGTACTGGCTGAAGTTCGTAGCCGCGAATTTTACGAGAAGCCAACTTCTGAGCGTAAGCGCAAAGCAGCAGCCGCTGTTAAGCGTCACGCCAAGAAAGTTCAGCGCGAACAGCGCCGCGCCGTTCGTCTGTACTAATACACAGACGTTCGTAGCAAGCTTCTGCCAAGCCCGGCCCTCAGCCGGGCTAATGGCATTTGCGGATATCGCTTGATGCTTCACTGTTGACGCCGCACACGCGACCGAGACACTGCTTCACACGTCAGGACTGGCTCTTCTGCCAGCGGTGCACGTCTCTTCTGACGAGCCTAACAAGGCTACTGACGAGCACACTTATTCTTCACCCAGGCGATCGAACCGGTCGACTGTGCCCATCTAGAGCATCCGAGACCAACCTTTGGTCAAGACCGGACGCCAGGGCAACATTTCTTCGCCGAAGACTGATAGAAACTAACGTCAGCGCATGTTCGGCAGATACACTTCCTGGCAGCCCAAGCAGACGATTGATGGTCAAACCATTCGATACGTGCGCTTGAGCACTTCACGGGCCCTCATTTACACGCAGTGATGACGAGAACGCCATGGCCGGGCTGATTCCCCAAAGTTTTATTGACGACCTTCTGAACCGCACCGACATCGTCGACGTTGTCAGCTCGCGCGTGCAACTGAAAAAAGCCGGCAAGAACTACACGGCCTGCTGCCCGTTCCACAAAGAGAAAACCCCGTCGTTCAGCGTCAGCCCCGACAAGCAGTTCTACTACTGCTTCGGCTGTGGCGCGGGCGGCAACGCCCTCGGCTTCCTGATGGACCACGACAACCTGGACTTCCCCCAGGCTGTCGAGGACCTGGCGAAAGCCGCCGGCATGGAAATCCCCCGCGAAGAAAGTGGCCGCCCCCACAAACCGCGACAGCCCACCGATTCGCCGCTGTACCCGTTGCTGACGGCCGCTGCCGACTTTTACCGTCAGGCGCTTAAAAGTCATCCGCAACGCAAAGCCGCCGTCGACTACCTTAAGGGCCGCGGCCTCACCGGCGAAATCGCCCGTGATTTCGGCCTCGGTTTCGCGCCGCCCGGCTGGGACAACCTGTACAAGCACCTGAGCAGCGACACCCTTCAGCAAAAGGCCATGATCGATGCCGGCCTGTTGGTGGAAAACGCCGAGACCGGCAAGCGCTACGACCGCTTCCGCGACCGCGTGATGTTCCCGATCCGCGACAGCCGTGGCCGCATCATCGCCTTCGGTGGCCGAGTGCTGGGGGATGACAAGCCCAAGTACCTGAACTCCCCGGAAACCCCGGTGTTCCACAAAGGTCAGGAGCTCTACGGGCTGTTTGAGGCGCGCAAGAACAACCGCAACCTCGATGAGATCATCGTGGTTGAAGGGTATATGGACGTGATCGCCCTGGCCCAGCAAGGCCTGCGTAACGCCGTGGCCACCCTGGGCACCGCCACCAGCGAAGAACACTTGAAGCGCCTGTTTCGCGTAGTACCCAGCGTGCTGTTCTGTTTCGACGGCGACCAGGCCGGCCGCAACGCCGCCTGGCGCGCGCTTGAAGCCACGCTGTCGAGCCTGCAGGACGGGCGCCGCGCACGCTTCCTGTTCTTGCCCGAAGGTGAAGACCCGGACACCCTTGTGCGATCCGAAGGCACAGACGCCTTCCGCGCACGCATCAACCAACACGCGCAGCCGCTGGCGGACTATTTCTTCCAGCAACTGACCGAAGAAGCCGACCCGCGCTCACTCGAAGGCAAGGCCCACATGGCCACCCTCGCAGCGCCGCTGATCGACAAAGTACCGGGCGCTAACCTGCGCACCTTGATGCGTCAGCGCTTGCTGGAAATCACTGGCCTGAGCGGCGAAGCCGTCAGCCAACTGGTGCACAGCGCACCACAGGATGCACCACCAGCCTACGACCCGGGCATGGATTACGACGCGATGCCGGACTACTCCGACTTCCACCAACCGCAGGAGGCCTACGCGCCCCAGCAGGAGTGGACACCGAAAAAACCCGGCGCCGGCGGCAAAAAATGGGACAAGAAACCCTGGAGCAAGAACGGCAAGCGCGGTGACCGCGACGAAAACTATGCCCCCCGGACTCCGGTTGCCGTAGAAGCTCCGACACTTATTGCGTTACGCACCTTGATCCACCATCCGCAATTGGCGAGCAGGGTAGAAAGTGCCGATCATTTTGCCAATGAGAGCAACACCTATGCCCAGGTGCTGATCGCACTGATCGAAGCCGTGCAGAAAAATCCTAAGCTAAACTCTATTCAGTTGATGGCTCGTTGGCATGGCACCGAACAAGGCCGACTGTTGAGAGCGCTCGCGGAAAAGGAGTGGCTAATTGACGGCGATAACCTTGAACAACAGTTTTTAGACACCATTACTAGGTTATCCGCGGGTCAGCACACGCAGACCCTCGATGAACTCATCAAGAGAGCAAGGCAGCCGGGATTATCGGCTGAAGAGCAAATTCAGATAGCAAAACAGATGCGCGACCTCTTAAAACAGAATGTTTCCGCATCAAACCCGACCTCAGCTGGCGTGTGAGGTCATAGCTCGGGTATAATCCTCGGCTTGTTTTTTGCCCGCCAAGACCTTCAGTGGATAGGGTGTTATGTCCGGAAAAGCGCAACAGCAGTCTCGTATCAAAGAGTTGATCACCCTTGGTCGTGAGCAGAAGTATCTGACTTACGCAGAGGTCAACGACCACCTGCCTGAGGATATTTCAGATCCAGAGCAGGTGGAAGACATCATCCGCATGATTAATGACATGGGGATCCCCGTACACGAGAGTGCTCCGGATGCGGACGCCCTTATGTTGGCCGACGCCGATACCGACGAGGCAGCCGCTGAAGAAGCCGCTGCCGCGCTGGCAGCGGTGGAGACCGACATCGGTCGCACGACTGACCCTGTGCGCATGTATATGCGTGAAATGGGCACCGTCGAGTTGCTGACACGCGAAGGCGAAATCGAAATCGCCAAGCGTATTGAAGAGGGTATCCGTGAAGTGATGGGCGCAATCGCGCACTTCCCTGGCACGGTTGACCACATTCTCTCCGAGTACACTCGCGTCACCACCGAAGGTGGCCGCCTGTCCGACGTCCTGAGCGGTTATATCGACCCGGACGATGGCATCGCGCCGCCTGCTGCCGAAGTACCGCCGCCTGTCGATGCCAAAGCCGCGAAAGCGGACGATGACTCCGACGACGACGATGCTGAAGCCAGCAGCGATGACGAAGAAGAAGTCGAAAGCGGTCCAGACCCGATCATCGCTGCCCAGCGTTTCGGTGCGGTTTCCGATCAAATGGAAATCACCCGCAAAGCATTGAAGAAGCACGGTCGCGCCAACAAGCAGGCAATTGCCGAGCTGCTGGCCCTGGCTGAGCTGTTCATGCCGATCAAGCTGGTACCGAAGCAATTCGAAGGCCTGGTTGAACGCGTTCGTAGCGCCCTTGAGCGTCTGCGTGCACAAGAGCGTGCAATCATGCAGCTCTGTGTCCGTGATGCGCGCATGCCGCGTGCCGACTTCCTGCGCCAGTTCCCGGGCAACGAAGTTGACGAGAGCTGGTCCGATGCCCTGGCCAAAGGCAAGGCGAAATACGCCGAAGCCATTGGCCGCCTGCAGCCGGATATCATCCGTTGCCAGCAGAAGTTGACTGCACTTGAGACCGAAACCGGTCTGACGATTGCCGAGATCAAGGACATCAACCGTCGCATGTCGATCGGTGAGGCCAAGGCCCGCCGCGCGAAGAAAGAGATGGTTGAAGCGAACTTGCGTCTGGTGATCTCCATCGCCAAGAAGTACACCAACCGTGGCCTGCAATTCCTCGACCTGATCCAGGAAGGCAACATCGGCTTGATGAAGGCTGTGGACAAGTTCGAATACCGTCGCGGCTACAAGTTCTCGACTTATGCCACCTGGTGGATCCGTCAGGCGATCACTCGCTCGATCGCCGACCAGGCCCGCACCATCCGTATTCCGGTGCACATGATCGAGACGATCAACAAGCTCAACCGTATTTCCCGGCAGATGTTGCAGGAAATGGGTCGCGAACCGACCCCGGAAGAGCTGGGTGAACGCATGGAAATGCCTGAGGATAAAATCCGCAAGGTATTGAAGATCGCTAAAGAGCCGATCTCCATGGAAACCCCGATCGGTGATGACGAAGACTCCCATCTGGGTGACTTCATCGAAGACTCGACCATGCAGTCGCCAATCGATGTTGCTACCGTTGAGAGCCTCAAGGAAGCGACTCGCGACGTACTGTCCGGCCTCACTGCCCGTGAAGCCAAGGTACTGCGCATGCGTTTCGGCATCGACATGAATACCGACCACACCCTCGAGGAAGTCGGTAAGCAGTTTGACGTGACCCGTGAGCGGATCCGTCAGATCGAAGCCAAGGCACTGCGCAAGTTGCGCCACCCGACGCGAAGCGAGCATCTGCGCTCCTTCCTCGACGAGTGATAACAGAACCCCCGGCCCAGGCCGGGGGTTTTGCTTTCTATCGGTTCCTTTCTATCGGTTAACCGCTGCGCAACACCCCTCCCCCGCAATGCCCGTCTACACTCGAAACATTCCCCGTGCCATAACGAGACCGTTATGCCCAGATTGCCGACCGTGTTACTGCTGTCGCTGCTGACCTGGACCGCAACGGCTGGCGCGTTGACTCTTACCGACGATGAGCGTGGCTGGCTGGCGGACCATCAGGAGCTGAAACTGGGGGTGGACGCCTCGTGGCCACCCTTCGAATACCGTGATGAAAAAGGCCACTACCAGGGCCTGGCCGCTGACTATGTGCGACTGATCCAGGAACGCCTGGGCGTTCAAATCAAACTGATTGAGCCAGCCAGCTGGAGCGCCGTGCTCGAGCAGGCCAGGAACAACCAGCTCGACCTGCTGCCGGGCATCATGTCCACACCTGAGCGCCAGAGCTATATGGCGTTCACACGACCCTACCTGGACTTCCCCATCGTGATCCTTGCCCATGAGGGTGGCGCCAAGCCGCACAACCTCAAGGACCTCTACGGGCTGAAAATTGCCGTGGTCGAAAATTACGCACCCCATGAATTACTGCGAACCCACCACCCCGACCTCAACTTGGTGGCCATGCCGAATGTCAGCTCGACGCTGCAAGCACTGGCCACCGACGAAGTCGATGCCGTGGTCGGCGACCTGGCATCCAGCGTGTGGAGCCTGCGCCAACTCAAACTCGATGGTTTATATGTGAGTGGCGAAACGCCCTACCGCTACCAATTGGCGATGGGCGTGCCCCGCGACAACAAAATGCTGGTGGGCATCCTGGATAAAGTCCTGGCCGACCTGAGCCCAGAAGAAACAGACGCCATCCAGCAACACTGGGTAGGCAGCTTCACCGACCACCGCGCGTTCTGGACCGACCTGCTGACCTACGGCTTGCCTGCGGTACTGCTGCTGAGTACCGTGTTAGCCATCGTGATCCGGATCAATCGCCGCCTCAGCTCGGAAATTTCCCGCAGGGTCGCGCTGGAACAGGAACTGCGCAGCAGCGAATACCACTATCGCGGCCTGGTGGAGAGCCTGTCCGCGATTGCCTGGGAGGCCAACGTCACCGACTTCACCTACAGCTACGTATCACCCCATGCCGAGGAACTGCTGGGGTATCCCCGCGCCCATTGGTTGATTCCAGGGTTCTGGCGCAACATTATCCACCCCGCCGACCTCACGCGCACCGAAGCCTATTGCTTTCGCGAGACCCGCGCCAATCGAGACCACAGCGTCGACTACCGGGTGATCACGGCCGACGGCCGCTGCCTGTGGGTACGGGACATCGTCAGCCTGATCGAACATGGCCATGAACCCGTGCTGCGCGGCCTGATGATCGACATCAGCGAGGCAAAGCGCACGGAAGAAGCATTGCAACTGTCCGAGCAGAAGTTTGCCTCGGTGTTCCAACAATGCCCGGACATTCTGGTCATCGCCCGGCTGTCGGATGGTTGCCTGCTGGAAGTGAACAAAGCCTTCGAAGACCAGATCGGGCTCACCGCCGCAGACGTGGTTGGGAAAACCGCCACCGAGCTGAATATCTGGGGCGTTCAAGGCGTCGGCCCCGATCTGTTGCAACGGGTGCAGACCACCAGCATTCGCAATCTGGAGATGCCATTCCTGCGCAGCAATGGCCAGGCTTTTACTGGCCTGATCTCCGCCGAGCCGTTCCAACTCGACACCACTGAAGCCTTGGTAGTCGTGGTGCGCGACATCACCCAGCTCAAGGAAACCCAGCAGCTGCTGCAAACCTCAGAAGAAAAATTCGCCAAGGCCTTCCATGCGTCCCCTGACGGGCTGCTGCTCAGCCGCCAGCGTGATGGCCTGTTGATTGAAGTGAATGATGGCTTTAGCCGCATTACCGGCTTCACCAGCGCGACATCCCTCGACCAATCAACCCTGGATCTGGGCATATGGGTCGACCTCAACGAACGCAAGCACATGCTGGAACTGATGCAGCGTGATGGCTTTGTCCGTGACTTCATCTGCCATATTCGTCGTGCCGACGGCATGATTCGCCTGTGCGAACTGTCCAGTCGCCCGCTGCCGATTGGCGATGAAGACTGCATGCTCACCATCGCCCGTGACATCACCGAACGGCAACTCATGCAGGAAAAACTGCAACAGGCCGCCACCGTGTTCGAGAGCACTGCCGAAGGTGTACTGATCACCGACACCCGGCAAAACATCAGTGCCGTTAACCGCGCCTTCAGCGAGATCACCGGCTACAGCGAAGCCGAGGCCCTTGGCCAAACGCCGCGCCTGCTCGCCTCGGGTCTGCACGACAGCGCCTTTTACGCCGCCATGTGGCATCAGTTGACGGCCCAGGGGCATTGGCAGGGAGAAATCTCCAACCGTCGCAAGAACGGCGAGCTGTACCCCAGTTGGCTGACTATCAGCGCGGTGCGCAACCGCGAGCGACTGATCACGCACTTCGTCGCCGTGTTTGCCGACATTTCCAGCCTCAAGCTGGCCCAGGCCCGGCTGGACTATCAAGCGCACCACGACCCGTTGACCGGCCTGCCCAACCGCACGCTGTTCGAAAGCCGGCTGCAAGCCGCACTCAACGGCCAACAGGAAACCGGCAAACAGGGCGCCGTGCTGTTTCTCGACCTCGACCGCTTCAAGCACATCAACGACAGCCTCGGCCACCCGATTGGCGACTTGCTGCTCAAGGACATTGCCGTGCGCCTCAAGGAGCAACTGCGGGACATCGACACGGTGGCGCGCCTGGGCGGCGACGAATTCATCATCCTGCTACCCGGCCTGCAACATGCCAACGACGCTGCGCACCTGGCGAACAAACTGTTGGCCTGCTTCACGCCGCCGTTCCAGGCCGGTGAACATGAGTTCTTTATCAGCGCCAGCATTGGCACCAGTCTGTATCCGCAGGACGGCACCGACGTCGCCACGCTGGTCAAAAACGCCGACGCGGCGATGTACCGCTCCAAGGCCAAGGGCCGCAACCGGGTCGAAAGCTACACCCGCGACCTCACCGCCCAGGCCAACGAGCGCGTGGCCCTGGAACATGAACTGCGCCGCGCTATCGAACGCGACGAGCTCAGCCTGTACTACCAGCCCAAGATGAGCCTGACCACACAGGAACTGATCGGCGCCGAAGCGTTGATCCGCTGGCGTCATCCGACCTTTGGCGACGTGCCCCCCGAACACTTCATCGCCCTGGCCGAAGAGAACGGCATGATCCTGCAGATTGGCGATTGGGTACTGGAACAGGCCTGCCGACAAATGCACGCCTGGCAAGGCGCCTTTGATGATTTCGGCACTCTCTCGGTCAACCTCGCGGGCGCGCAACTGCGCCATCCCAACCTGCTGTCGCGCATCGAACAGTTGTTGCACGACTACCACCTGGAGCCCGGTTGCCTGCAACTGGAGATCACCGAGAACTTCATCATGAGCCAGGCCGAGGAGGCGCTGGAGGTCCTGCACCAGCTCAAGCGGCTGGGCGTACAACTGGCCATTGACGATTTCGGCACCGGCTATTCGTCCCTCAGTTACCTCAAGCGCTTGCCGCTGGACTTCCTGAAGATCGACCAATCCTTCGTCCGCGGCCTGCCCGACGACCCCCACGACGCCGCCATCGTGCGCGCCATCATCGCCCTGGGCCACAGCATGCAATTCACCATCATTGCCGAAGGCGTAGAGAACCCCGCGCAGCAAGCCTTCCTCGCGGCGGAGGGCTGCGAACAGATGCAAGGCTACATCGTCAGCCTGCCCCTGCCGCCTGAACTCTTTGCCGCTACCTTCCTTCGTATGAGCCTTGAGGATTTTTCGGATAGCACAGCAGAGAAACCATCGCTATAATCCGCGACCTGTTAAGGGCCTATAGCTCAGTTGGTCAGAGCAGAGGACTCATAATCCTTTGGTCCACGGTTCAAGTCCGTGTGGGCCCACCAAACAAGAAAGCCGCGCATTGCGCGGCTTTTGTGTGTCTGGCAGCCTCACTTCGCAAACAACTGCCCAATATCCCTGAACGCCTTGAACTCCAGCGCATTGCCGCACGGGTCAAACAGAAACAACGTCGCCTGCTCCCCCACCTGCCCCTTGAAGCGAATGTGCGGCTCCAGCACAAACTTCGTTTCTCGCGCTTGCAGGCGTTCCGCCAGGGCCTGCCAATCGTCCCAGCCCAGCACCACACCAAAATGCGGTACGGGCACGTCGTGGCCGTCGACTGCGTTGGTATGCGCCGATTCCTGGGACGCGGTTTTCGGGTGTTCGTGAATCACCAACTGGTGGCCGAAGAAGTTGAAGTCGACCCAATGGTCGCTGGAACGACCTTCCTCCAGTCCGAATACTTCCCCATAGAAGTGCCGCGCAGCGGCCAGGTCGTATACCGGAATGGCGAGGTGAAAAGGCGCAAGTGTCATCAGGTCTAACCTCTAAGGGCATTAAGTGCATTGAGTTTAGCCTTGCCTGATTCGATGAAAAGACGATAGTTTTTGCGCCGAGCTCAAATTATTTCGATCAGTCGAGACGTCCATGCTCCGCGAATTGAAGACCTTTATCGCCGTAACCCGCCATGGCACGTTTGCGGCAGCGGGCATGCACATCGGGCTGACGCAGTCTGCGGTGAGTGCGCAGATTCGCCAGCTGGAACAGGCGCTCGGTGTGCCGTTGTTCGACCGCACCGGACGCCAGGCCATGTTGAATGCTGCCGGTGTGCGTGCATTGCCGATGGCCAAGGAGATCGTGGAGACCTTCAACCGCATGGCGGTGCCGGTGGATGCCAATGAGTACCGCGGCGAATTGAAGGTGGGTGCCATTGGCACCGCCCAGACCGGCCTGCTCCCCCAGGCGCTGGTACGCCTGCGCCAAGCCGCACCGGCGTTGGAGTGCAAGCTGGTGCCGGGCGTGTCCCTTGAGTTGTTGAGCCAGGTGGACGCCGGCGAGCTGGACTCGGCGATCATCATTCGCCCGCCTTTTGAGCTGCCCAAGGAGTTGCATGTGCAGGAGGTGCGCAGGGAGCCATTTGTGCTGATCGTGCCGGACTCCCTGGCGGGTGATGACCCGTTGCACTTGCTCAGCACCCAGCCCCATGTGCGCTATGACCGCGCCTCGTTTGGCGGACGGTTGGTCAGTCGCTTCTTGCGCGAACAGAAGCTCGAGGTGCAGGTAGCGCTGGAGCTCGACGAACTGGAAGCTATCGTCAGGATGGTCGAGTGTGGCCTGGGCGTGTCGCTGATTCCTCGGGCCGGCCTGTGGCTGGAGCGCTCGCCCAAAGTACGAATCATCCCACTGGGCAGCCAGACGTTTTACCGCGAGATCATCCTGCTCAGCCGCTACAGCCAACGCCATTTGCCGGTGCCGCAGTTGTTCGCCCGCTGCCTGCTGGCCGATGCAAGCCTGTAACATGCCGCCCATTGCCGCCCGATCCGGAGCTTCCCTTGCCCGTCCTAGATGAAATCGATCGCCAACTGATCGCCGCCCTGCAGATCAACGCCCGTGAAAGCGTGGCCATGCTTGCCCGGCAGCTCGGTATCGCACGCACCACGGTGACGTCGCGCCTGGCACGCCTGGAAAAAACCCAAGTGATTACCGGATACGGTGTGCGCCTGGGCCAACGGGTCGTCGACGGCGGCTTGCAGGCTTATGTGGGCATCACCGTGCAAGCGCGCTCAGGCAAAGAAGTGCTGCGCAGGCTGAGCGCCATGGCGCAGGTCCAGCAATTGTGCGCGGTCAGCGGCGAGTTCGATTATGTAGCCTGGCTGCGTACTGATTCGCCAGAGCAGCTTGATCAACTGCTGGACCAGATCGGCAGCGTCGACGGCGTAGAAAAAACCACCACGTCGATCATCCTCAGCAGCAAATTGGATCGCGGTCAGCCAGTCTGACCACCCACTTCGTCACTTTGACCAAAAACAATTCAATCCGACGACACTTTGCGTCTTATTAACGAACGCTACGCTCCCTAAACTGGCTGCCATCTTTTCCTATACTCAGCGGGTCGTGCCCCGCCGAGTTGCCAGCCAGGTCAGCCATGAACCCATCCAAGAAAAACAATCGCCACCCTGCAGACGGTAAAAAACCCATCACCATCTTTGGCCCGGACTTCCCGTTTGCCTTTGATGACTGGATCGAACACCCGGCAGGTCTGGGCAGTATTCCTACCGCCAACCATGGCGCCGAAGTGGCGATTGTCGGTGCCGGCATCGCAGGCCTGGTGGCCGCCTATGAGCTGATGAAGCTGGGCCTCAAGCCGGTAGTGTACGAAGCCTCGAAAATGGGCGGCCGCCTGCGCTCGCAGGCATTTGAAGGCGCCGAAGGCATCATCGCCGAGCTGGGCGGCATGCGTTTTCCGGTGTCGTCCACCGCGTTCTATCACTACGTGGACAAGCTCGGCCTGGAAACCAAACCCTTTCCCAACCCGCTGACTCCGGCCTCGGGCAGCACGGTGATCGACCTCGAAGGCCAGACCCACTACGCGCAAAAGCTTTCCGACCTGCCGGTGCTGTTCCAGGAAGTCGCGGACGCCTGGGCCGACGCCCTGGAGGCCGGCTCGCAGTTCGGCGATATCCAGCAAGCCATTCGCGACCGCGACGTACCGCGCCTCAAGGAACTGTGGAACAAGCTCGTGCCGCTGTGGGACGACCGCACCTTCTATGACTTCGTCGCCACGTCCAAGGCGTTCGCCAAGTTGTCGTTCCTGCACCGCGAAGTGTTCGGCCAAGTAGGTTTCGGCACCGGCGGCTGGGACTCGGACTTCCCCAATTCCATGCTGGAAATCTTCCGTGTGGTGATGACCAACTGCGACGACCACCAACACCTCGTGGTCGGCGGCGTGGCGCAGGTTCCCATGGGCATCTGGCGCCATGTGCCGGAGCGCTGCGCCCACTGGCCGGCGGGCACCAGCCTCAGCTCGCTGCACCGCGGTGCACCACGGGCCGGTGTAAAGCGCATTGCCCACGCCGCCGATGGTCGCTTTGCGGTCACCGACAACTACGGCGATACACGTGAATACGCCGCCGTGCTGACTACCTGCCAAAGCTGGCTGCTGACCACCCAGATCGAATGCGATGAAACCCTGTTCTCGCAAAAGATGTGGATGGCCCTGGACCGCACGCGCTACATGCAGTCGTCGAAAACCTTCGTGATGGTCGACCGTCCGTTCTGGAAGGACAAAGACCCGGAAACCGGTCGCGACCTGATGAGCATGACCCTCACCGACCGCCTGACTCGTGGCACGTACCTGTTCGACAACGGTGACGACAAGCCGGGGGTAATTTGCCTGTCTTACTCGTGGATGAGTGACGCGCTGAAAATGCTCCCGCAGCCCATCGACAAGCGCGTGAAGCTGGCGCTGGATGCCTTGAAGAAGATCTACCCGAAAGTCGACATCAAGGCGCGCATCATCGGCGACCCGATCACCGTATCGTGGGAAGCCGACCCGCATTTCCTCGGTGCTTTCAAAGGCGCACTGCCGGGCCACTATCGCTACAACCAGCGTATGTATGCGCACTTCATGCAGAAGGACATGCCCGCTGAACAGCGTGGGATTTTTATCGCAGGTGACGACGTATCCTGGACCCCTGCCTGGGTAGAAGGCGCCGTGCAGACCTCACTGAATGCGGTGTGGGGCATCATGACTCACTTCGGTGGCAGCACTCACCCTGAGAACCCAGGCCCCGGCGATGTGTTCGATGAGATCGGCCCGATCGCCCTGGCCGAGTAAGGAGTTGACCATGCGTGTCGCCTTGTACCAATGCCCGCCGCTGCCGCTGGACGTGGCCGGCAACCTCAAGCGCCTGCATCAGTTGGCGCATGAGGCGTCCGATGCCGATGTACTGGTGCTGCCAGAGATGTTCCTCAGCGGCTACAACATCGGTGCCGAGGCCGTTGGCGCGTTGGCCGAGGCGCAGGATGGTCCATCCGCGCAGGCCATCGCCGAACTGGCGAAAAGCGCTGGCCTGGCGATTGTGTATGGCTACCCGGAGCGGGCCGACGATGGTCAGATCTACAACGCGATTCAGTTGATCGACGCCCACGGCCAGCGCCTGTGCAACTACCGCAAGACTCACCTGTTTGGCGATCTTGACCATTCAATGTTCAGTGCCGGGGGTGATGACTTCCCGCTGGTGGAGCTCAACGGCTGGAAGCTGGGTTTCCTGATCTGCTACGACTTGGAGTTTCCGGAAAACACCCGCCGCCTGGCCCTGGCCGGCGCCGAGCTGATCCTGGTGCCCACGGCCAATATGGTGCCGTTCGACTTTGTCGCGGATGTCACCGTGCGGGCGCGGGCCTTCGAAAACCAATGTTACGTGGCCTATGCCAATTACTGCGGGCACGAAGGCGAGATCCAGTATTGCGGGCAGAGCAGCATTGCCGCACCAAACGGCCAACGCATCGCCCAGGCCGGCCTGGATGAAGCCTTGATTGTCGGTACGCTGGAGCGCCAATCGATCACCGACGCGCGTGCCGCCAACCACTACCTGCAAGACCGGCGCCCCGAACTGTACGCCGCGCTGCACAAGCCCTGAATCCTCGGGTTTGTTAGCATGGGCGCTTCCTACGTTTCGGAAGTGCCCATGCCTGCGCCGGCCCCCTCTCATCACCTTCACCTAACCCTGGCTAATGGCCTGCGAGTTTCCCTGCGACATGCGCCGCGTTTAAAACGTTGCGCGGCTGCGTTACGGGTGGCTGCCGGCAGCCATGATGTGCCGTTGGCCTGGCCAGGATTGGCGCATTTTCTTGAGCATCTGTTGTTTCTCGGGACCGAACGGTTTCCTACGAGCGAAGGGTTGATGGCCTACGTGCAACGCCAAGGCGGCCAGGTCAATGCCAGCACCCGTGAACGCACCACAGACTTCTTCTTTGAGCTACCGGAGCCGACCTTTGCCGATGGGTTGGAGCGGCTGGCCGATATGCTGACCCACCCGCGCCTGACGCTCGACGACCAACTGCGCGAACGCGAAGTGCTGCACGCAGAGTTTGTCGCCTGGTCCCAGGATGCCAAGGCGCAGCAGCAAGTCGCGTTGCTGGAGGGCCTGGCGGCGGGTCATCCATTGCGCGGCTTTCATGCGGGCAACCGCGACAGCCTGCCGGTGGAGCGCGAGGCCTTTCAGCAGGCACTGCGGGAATTTCATCAGCAGTTTTACCAGAGCGGGCAGATGACCTTGAGCCTTGCCGGCCCGCAGCCGCTGGAAGCACTCGAAGCCTTGGCGCAGCGGTTCAGCGAGGCGCTGACCTCGGGGCCTCTACGCCCACAAGACGCGCCGCCCGCATTGATGCCAGGCCAGGCGCAGGGCTACCAACACCTCGCTGGCAATCACCTGCATCAAGTCATCATCGGCAATGCGCCCCGTGAGGCCTTGGCGTTCCTTTGCACCTGGCTGAACGCCTCGGCACCGGGCGGGCTGTTGGCTGAACTGCAAGCACGAGACCTGGCCACCGCCGTGCAGGCGAGCGTGGTGTATCACTACGCCGGGCAAGCGGTACTGGATATCGACTTTACCCTCGGCACCCAAGACGAAGCGGCGACACAGATCCAGGCATTACTGCACGACTGGCTGAGCTTTTTCGCACACAGCGACTGGACTTCACTGCGAGAAGAGTTCGCCCTGCTGGCGACAAGGCAACAACAGACCCTGGGCGCACTGGCGCTGGCTCGACACGACAGCGAAAACCTCTCGGAACCGGCCGTTACAGCCCTCAAAACCATGCTCGACGCCTTGCAACTGCCGCCTTCGCAACACACTTGGCAGCTACCACCGAACAACCCATTCCTGCGCCCGCCGTTGAAGGAAGAACGTGCGGGCCTGATTCGCGGCCAGACCAGCGCTCACCGAGGCTTGCGCACCTTTGCGCAGGACCGTTCACGGGGGCGCAAGGAAGTGTCGGCGCTGGCCTTCAGCCCAGCCGTGGCAAATGACGGTGATGAAGCTGCGTTGTACCTGCAATGGCGCGGCGCGCCCGCCGGCCTGGAAGGTGCTTTGCAACCGTTGCGCGAGCAGGCGCGCCAGGCGGGCGTTGAAGTGTCGTTCGAAACCATCGGCCCTGATTGGCGGGTGAGCATCACCGGGCTGCACGAGCCAATGCCAGCGGTGCTGGAAGCGTTGGTGCACAGCCTGAATCAAGCGCAGCCAGCGTTCCCGGCTGCAATACCTTTGATCGCCATCCGGGAACTGCTCAGGGCGCTGCCCGTTTACTGCACCGAGATTGCACCCCAAGACAGCGAGGCATCCTGGGCTAACGCACGCTGGCAGGGCCTGGGCCTGGGTTTCCCCGCCGCGCTTGAAGCAGTGATCAAGACAGCAGCGGCCCGGTTGCCCGGGCAACCCGCGAACCTCGAACATCAGGTTCCCGACTTGGCCGGTCAACGCCTCTGGCACGAGGTAACGACCGATTCCAAGGAGGCCGCCGTGCTGCTGTTTTGCCCCACGCCCAGCCAAACCTTGGCGGATGAGGCGGCGTGGCGACTGCTCGGGCACCTGCTACAGGGGCCGTTCTACCAGCGCCTGCGTGTAGAGTTGCAGATCGGCTACGCCGTGTTCAGTGGTGTCCGACAGATCAATGGGCAAACCGGCCTGCTATTCGGCGTGCAATCCCCCAGCGTGTCCGTGGAAGGGATCATTGGCCACCTGCAAACGTTTATGCAGCAATTGCCAGCGCTGATCCGCCGCAACGCTGACGCAGGCAACCAGGCGCTAGCAC
Source organism: Pseudomonas cremoris (assembly GCF_014230465.1). Next base: position 180,645 of record NZ_JAAXCY010000013.1, on the reverse strand, counting down.
AACAGTTCGCCCCGCAGACGCTTCCGGTCGCCAGCGCTGCCGAGCTGCTTTGGCATGCTCGCTTGGCCGGCCATTCGTCGGCGTATCTGGGCGAGCTTCAACAGCTGATCCAAACCCGCACGCAGGACGATATGCAGCGCGCCGCCCAGCAACTCAACGACGCTACAGGCGGCTGGGTTTGCGTCGCCAACGGCCCGGTCGTCGATGAATCCTGGCAGTCGAGGGGCTGATCATTGCCAACCCTGCAACAGGCTTTTTCCATCGAGACAGCGCTAACTTGAGTAGATCTGAGTATTATTCCTACGCACACAGCTGAACATCTCCGATTGGAGATGGACTATATGTATTACTTGGTAGTGAAAGTCCCATCCCTTGGTAGGAGTAAGAATATGACCTGGTCCAAACCTGCTTACACTGATCTGCGTATCGGTTTCGAAGTCACCATGTACTTCGCCAGCCGCTGATCCGCTGGGTAATACAACGCCTCGGTACGCCCGGGGCGTTTTTGTTTTGAGCGTTGCTTGATGGAGCTGCCATGTTTGTCCAGATTCTAGGTTCCGCCGCTGGCGGTGGTTTCCCGCAGTGGAACTGCAACTGCGTGAACTGCGCAGGTTTTCGCGACGGCAGCCTACGCGCCCACGCGCGTACCCAGTCTTCCATCGCAATCTCCGACGATGGCGTGAACTGGGTGCTGTGCAATGCCTCGCCGGATATCCGCGCGCAACTGCAAAGCTTTGCGCCGATGCAGCCAGGCCGTGCGCTGCGCGATACCGGCATCAGCGCGATCATCCTGATGGACAGCCAGATCGACCACACCACCGGCCTGTTGAGCCTGCGTGAAGGTTGTCCACACCAGGTGTGGTGCACTGACATGGTCCACGAAGACCTCAGCACCGGTTTCCCGCTGTTCACCATGCTCACCCACTGGAACGGCGGCCTGGCATGGAACCGCATCGAGCTGGATACAAGCTTCACCATCCCGGCGTGCCCCAACCTGCGTTTCACCCCGCTGCCGCTGCGCAGCGCCGCACCACCCTACTCGCCGCACCGCTTCGACCCACACCCCGGCGACAACATCGGCCTGATCGTCGAAGACCTGCGCACCGGCGGCAAACTGTTCTACGCCCCAGGCCTGGGCAAAGTCGATGCGCCGCTGCTGGAGATCATGGCGGGCAGCGATTGCCTGCTGGTGGACGGCACGATGTGGGACGACGATGAAATGCAGCGCCGTGGCGTCGGCACCCGTACCGGTCGTGAAATGGGCCACCTGGCGCAGAATGGCCCCGGCGGCATGCTGGAAGTGCTGGAGCAATTGCCCGAGCAGCGCAAGGTGCTTATCCACATCAACAACACCAACCCGATCCTCGATGAAGACTCCCCCGAGCGAGCGGAACTGGTGCGGCGCAATGTCGAAGTGGCTTACGACGGCATGAGTATTGAATTGTAGGAGTGATCGAAATGACTGACACGCCGTTGACCACCGCTGAATTCGAAGCCGCCCTGCGGGCCAAAGGCGCCTTCTACCATATCCATCACCCGTACCACGTGGCGATGTACGAAGGTCGCGCCAGCCGCGAGCAGATCCAGGGCTGGGTTGCCAACCGCTTCTACTACCAGGTGAACATCCCACTCAAAGATGCCGCGATCTTGGCCAACTGCCCGGACCGCGAAATTCGCCGCGAGTGGATCCAGCGCCTGCTCGACCACGATGGCGCACCGGGTGAAGACGGCGGCATCGAAGCCTGGCTGCGCCTGGGGCAGGCCGTCGGCCTCGACCCAGACCAACTGCGCTCCCAGGAACTGGTACTGCCCGGCGTGCGTTTTGCGGTGGATGCCTACGTCAACTTCGCCCGTCGCGCCAGCTGGCAGGAAGCCGCCAGCAGCTCGCTGACCGAGCTGTTCGCGCCGCAGATCCACCAATCGCGCCTCGACAGCTGGCCGCAGCATTACCCGTGGATCGACCCTACCGGCTACGAGTATTTCCGTACTCGCCTGGGCCAGGCCCGGCGCGATGTAGAGCACGGTTTGGCGATCACGCTGCAGCACTACACCACTCGCGAAGGCCAGGAGCGCATGCTGGAAATTCTCCAGTTCAAACTGGATATTTTGTGGAGCATGCTGGATGCCATGAGCATGGCCTACGAACTGAAACGCCCGCCGTATCACAGCGTGACCGACCAGCGGGCGTGGCATAAAGGGATCACCCTATGAGCTTTGATCGCAGCAAGAAACCCACCTGGCGCCAGGGCTATCGCTACCAGTACGAGCCCGCGCAAAAAGGCCATGTGCTGCTCTACCCCGAAGGCATGATCAAGCTCAACGACAGTGCCGCGTTGATCGGTGGCTTGATCGACGGCGAGCGCGATGTGGCCGCGATCATTGCCGAGCTGGATAAACAATTTCCCGGCGTGCCTGAACTCGGTGACGACATCGAGCAATTCATGGAGGTCGCCCGTGCAGAGCACTGGATTACCCTTGCCTGAGAAACCCGCTATCGGTCTGCCGCTGTGGCTGCTGGCCGAGCTGACCTATCGCTGCCCGCTGCAGTGCCCTTATTGCTCCAATCCGTTGGATTTTGCCGAGCAGGGCAAAGAGCTAAGCACCGAGCAGTGGTTCAAGGTTTTTCGCGAGGCGCGGGAAATGGGCGCCGCGCAGCTGGGCTTTTCCGGCGGCGAGCCCTTGGTGCGCCAGGATCTTGCCGAACTCATCGCCGAGGCCCGCAAGCTGGGGTTCTATACCAACCTGATCACTTCTGGCATCGGCCTGACCGAACAGAAGATCAGCGACTTCAAGAAGGCCGGCCTGGATCACATCCAGATCAGCTTCCAGGCCAGCGACGAACAGGTGAACAACCTGCTGGCCGGCTCGAAAAAAGCCTTTGCGCAAAAGTTGGAAATGGCTCGCGCAGTCAAAGCCCACGGCTATCCGATGGTGCTGAACTTCGTGACTCATCGGCACAACATCGACAAGATCGACCGCATCATCGAGTTGTGTATTGCATTGGAGGCAGACTTCGTCGAGCTCGCCACCTGCCAGTTCTACGGCTGGGCGCAGCTCAATCGCGTGGGGTTATTGCCGACCCAAGAGCAACTGGTGCGCGCAGAACGCATCACCAATGAATACCGCGCCAAGCTTGAAGCCAAAGGCCACCCGTGCAAGCTGATCTTCGTCACCCCGGACTACTACGAAGAGCGCCCGAAAGCCTGTATGAACGGCTGGGGCAGTATCTTTCTGACGGTCACACCGGACGGCACCGCCCTGCCCTGTCATGGCGCCCGACAGATGCCGGTGCAATTTCCCAACGTGCGCGACCACAGCATGCAGCACATCTGGTACGACTCGTTTGGCTTCAACCGCTTTCGCGGCTACGACTGGATGCCCGAGCCGTGCCGTTCATGCGATGAAAAAGAAAAGGATTTCGGCGGCTGCCGTTGCCAGGCCTTCATGCTCACGGGAGATGCAAGCAATGCCGACCCGGTGTGCAGCAAGTCCGAGCAGCACGGCATCATCCTTCAAGCGCGGGAAGAAGCCGAACACGCCACCCAGACCATCGAGCAGTTGGCCTTTCGCAACGAGCGCAACTCACGGCTCATTGCAAAAGGCTGACCGCCTTAGCGCTTGGCGATGATGTACACCGCGTGCACGATGCCTGGGATGTAGCCGCACAGAGTCAGCAGGATATTCAGCCAGAACGCGCCGGCGAAGCCCACTTGCAGGAACACACCCAGTGGCGGCAACAGAATGGCGATGATGATACGAATGAAATCCATGGGGTCAGCTCCAAAAAATCGGCTCGTGTGAGCCGTGTAGCTAATCGACCTTGGGCGTTCGTGAGGGTTCAGTGGGATCTGGCGTAGGGCCATCTTTAACTACACCGCAAAAAAACGCCCCCAGCCAAAAGAATCAGGCCGGAGGCGCCGCGTAGACCGCGAGACGGTTCAGGAAATAAGGTTTAAACAGCAATGCCCTTGCGGCATTGCAGTTGTGCGGTGCGCACGCGAGAGAAGGCACGCGCCAGGCGCAGGAGCATTTCGTCGATATTGCTTTTGCTCACCGTCAGCGCCGGCGTGAAGCGCAGGCAGTTGGTTTGCGGGGCATTGAGGATAAGGCCTTCGTGCAGCGCCGCTTTTACCACCGCATCGGCAGAATCATCCGACAACGTCAGCCCCCAGATCAGGCCGTGGCCGCGCAGTTGGCCGTGGTCGTAGCGGTACGCCAGACGGGCGAGGCCCTCGGCCAGGTAGAGGCCCGATTCACGCACATGCTCAAGAAAGCCGTGCTCCAGGACGCTATCGATCACCGCCAGCCCAGCCGACGCCATCAGCGCATTACCGTGGTGGGTACCTTCCAACTCGCCCACTTCAAAACAGCAGGCTTTGCCACGCGCCAGCAGCGCCGCCAGCGGCACGCCGCCGCCGAGGCCTTTGCCGAGGGTGATGATGTCGGCGCGTATGCCGTAGTGCTGTTCGGCAAGCAAGGTGCCGCAACGGCCAATGCCGGTTTGGACTTCGTCGAGGATCAGCAGGATGCCCAGTTCGCGGCACAGCCGTTCCACACCTTTGAGGTAGTGCTCGGTCGCCGGGATGACGCCGGCTTCGCCCTGGATCGGCTCGAGCAGGATGGCGACGGTTTGCGCATCGACTGCGGCGTGCAGGGCTGGCAGATCATTGAAGGGCACGTGGCTGAAGCCCGGCAATTGCGGTTCAAAACGATTTTGCGGGCCGCCCGCCGACGCAGACATCGCCGCAAAACTGCGGCCATGGCAACCGGCGCTGGCGCTGATGATGCGGTGGGCCCCGCCGCGATGCAGTTGGCCCCATTTGCGCGCTAGCTTGATCGCCGCTTCAACGGCTTCCGCGCCACTGTTGAGCAGGTAGGCCTGGTCGCTGCCGGTGCGGTGGCACAGGCGCTCGGCGAGGTTGAGTTGGGCACGGTTATGCAGGCCGCTGCCTGGGTTGATCAGCGCATGAGTCTGGTCGGTCAAGGCTTTGATCAACACCTGCGGGCTGTGGCCGAGGCTGTTGGCAGCGTTGCCCTGGCTGAAATCCAGGTAGGCACGGTCGTCGCTGTCCCATAACCAGGAACCCTGGCCGCGTACGAAGACTTGAGCGGGCCGCGCCACTGTGGTCATCAGCGAATCGCTCGATGCATCGTCGCGTGACTCATCCAGAATCAGGTCATCCAGGCTTGGCGCCGGGCGGCGCATATTGAACAGATTCACAGCTCACCTCCAATAGCAACCGGACCTTGGTCGGTGCGACAGGCCGATGCTGCCTTGAGGTTTTTTGCCTTACCTATGTAAACGCTATCAAGATAAACGCTGTTCATTGCCCGATCCGGCCCTGTAAGCCCTGCGAATAGGCGCTAGACTAGGCGTCTCGGGGGCCGTCGGCCATTTCGATTTTCCAGCTTTTTCGATAAGTAAACCTTATGGATTTCAAGCAACTGCGTTATTTCGTCGCGGTGTATGAGGAGGGCCACGTCGGCCGTGCTGCAGAGCGTCTATCGATCTCTCAACCCGCACTGTCACAGCAGATTCGCCAACTGGAGCAGAACCTGGACGTCAGCCTGTTCGAACGCAGCAGCAAACGCCTGCTGCCTACGCTGGCGGCTCATACGTTGTACAACCATGCCCTGCCACTGATCGATGGCATGCAGCAAGCCGTCGAAGCCCTGCGTAACTTCAAGGGCCAGGCCATGCGCACCTTGGCCATCGGCGTGCTGCAAACCGTACACACCAGTCTTGTTCCGCAAATGCTGGAGCGCGTGCGCAAGGCCCAGCCGCATTTAGTGGTGCAGATCTATGAATTGACGGGGCTTGAGATTGAACGGCGCTTGCTTAACGGCTCGCTGGATATCGGTATCAGCTACCTGCCACCACGTCAGCCAGGGCTGCATGGGGTGTTGCTGTACGAAGACGAGTTGAAGGTGGTAATCCCAGAAGACCATCCCCTGCGGGAATTCAAGAAAGTCTCGCTGAAACAAGCGGCGGAGTTGCCAATGTTGCTACTGGGCGAGGAGTTCCAAGTCAGGCAGATCTGGCAAGGACAGTTGTCCAACCTGGGGCGGCGCCCGCAAGTACAGGCGGAGCTCAATACCATGGTGGGGATTCTCGACAGCCTGCCCCACACCAAGCTGGCGACGGTGCTACCAGGGCGTTCCCAGGATGAGCACAACAGCAAGGCTCTGCTGTGGAAACCTTTGAGTGAACCGAGGGTGCCGCTGAAAGTAGGCCTGGTGTGTCGCGACGTACAGCGTCAGCAGGCGACGGTGGCGTTGCTGCGCACCTTGCTGGAAGACGTGATGAATGCCCCGCTGGCCAGCGCCTGACTTTTTCGCGGGCAAAAGAAAACCCCGCCGAAGCGGGGCTTTGCAGACTGTTTCCCTGACATCCATTTCACTCCGCCGTCCTGGCAGAATCCTACGTGTCCGTGTTGTTGCTTTGCGCTTCCTGCGCGACGTCCATGTGAAGTAGATTATCCGTGGATCCAATTTGGCGATAGAGGACGAATAGCAGCACGTCATGTAAGAGAATGCTTACACGCCCTCCCCACCTTCAAAACAGTGCTTCATCCAGCAAGAACAGCGATTCGCTGCCGGCTTTTACCGACGCACTCAGCGAGTGAATACGTGGCAACAGGCGCGCAAAGTAGAAGCGTGCGGTGCCCAACTTGCTGGCGTAGAAGTCTTCTTCGGCCTCTTTGCCCAACGCCGCCTTGGCCATACGTGCCCACATGTAGGCGTAGGCCATGTATCCGAATGCATGCAGATACTCCACCGAAGCCGCGCCGATTTCATTCGGGTTGGTCTTGGCGCGGTCCAGCACCCAGGCAGTCAGTTCATCCAGGTTATCCACCGCCGCACCCAGCGGTTTGGTGAACTCGGCCAGTTCAGCACCAGACGCTGCAATGAAACTACGGATCTCATCGGCAAACAGCGTGTAGAACGCACCGCCACTGCCAACAATCTTGCGCCCCATCAGGTCCAGCGCCTGGATGCCGTTGGTGCCTTCGTAGATCTGGGTGATGCGCACGTCACGCACCAGTTGTTCCTGGCCCCACTCGCGAATGTAACCGTGGCCGCCGAACACTTGCTGGCCAAGCACAGTGGTTTCCAGGCCCAAGTCGCTCAAGAACGCCTTGGCCACCGGCGTCAGCAGCGCCACCAGGTTATCCGCACGCTCACGGGCGGCGGCATCGTCGCTGAACTTGGCGATATCCAGTTGAGTGGCCACGTAAGTGGAGAACGCACGACCGCCTTCGTTGGCCGCTTTCATGGTCAGCAGCATACGGCGCACGTCCGGGTGCACGATGATCGGGTCGGCGACTTTGTCCTTCGCCTGGGCACCCAACGGGGAGCGGCTTTGCAGACGGTCACGCGCATATTCAATAGCATTCTGGTAAGAGCGCTCACCCGATGCCAGACCCTGGATACCCACGCCCAGACGCTCGTAGTTCATCATGGTGAACATCGCCGCCAGGCCACGGTTGGGCTCGCCAACCAGGTAGCCCACGGCCCCGTCGAAGTTCATCACACAGGTCGCGGACGCCTGGATACCCATCTTGTGTTCGATGGAGCCACAGCTCACCAGGTTGCGCGCGCCCAGGCTGCCGTCGGCATTGACCATGAACTTGGGCACCAGGAACAGCGAAATACCCTTGGGACCCGCCGGTGCATCCGGCAGCTTGGCCAGCACCAGGTGGATGATGTTTTCGGTAAGGTCGTGTTCACCGCCGGTGATAAAGATCTTGGTGCCGCTGATCGTGTAGGAGCCGTCCGCCTGAGGCTCGGCTTTGGTCCGAATAATCCCCAGGTCAGTCCCGGCATGCGCCTCGGTCAGGCACATGGAGCCGGCCCACTCACCGGAATACATCTTCGGCAAGTACGTGGCCTTGAGTTCTTCACTGGCGTGCGTGTTGATCGACACGCACGCGCCGGATGTCAGCATCGGGTACAGCCCAAAGGCCAGACTCGAGGAGTTGATCATCTCCTCGACCTGGGCCGAGACCGCCTTGGGCATGCCCATGCCGCCAAATACCGGATCACCGCCTACACCCACCCAGCCACCCTCGGCGTAGGTTTTATAGGCCTGTGGATAACCCTCCGGGGTAAACACGGCAGTATCTTCCCAGCGGCAGCCCTGTTCATCGCCAGCGCGACTGATCGGGGCGATGGACTTGGCGGTGACCTTGCCGGCTTCTTCGAGGATGGCCTCTACGGTTTCGGCGTCAACGGTGTCTGCCAATGCCGGCAATTGGGCCCAAGTCGTGGCGACCTCAAACACTTCATTGAGGACGAAGCGCATATCACGCAGCGGCGCTTTGTAATCAGCCATGGCAAACCTCGTGAGAACGTGAAAAGTAATTCGATAAGGGTCGGTTTTACAGGCTCCGAGTGTACCCGAACAACTTTTCAGACACATAGGGTCCACTTGTGACTGATTGGTATTTTTAGGTCATTACAGGGCAAATGCCTCCGCAGGCAGACTCATCAGGCATTCGCTGCCCGCTTCCACCGCAGCCCGGTGCGTAGCAGTACGTGGCAGCAAGCGCTTGAAGTAGAAGTCGCAGGTGGCCAGCTTGGCCTTGGCGAAATCAGCATCCTGATGCCCCAAGGCGGCGATTGCCATGCGCAGCCACAGGTAGGCGAGCACCACATAACCGCTGTACATCAAGTAATCCACAGCCGCGGCGCCCACTTCATCGGGGTTCTTCATCGCTGCCATGCCGACTTTGGTGGTCAACTCGCCCCACTCCTGGTTCAGTTGATTGAGCTGCGCCACATAGGCCTTGAGCTGTGCGTGCTCGGCATTCGCGGCACAGAACTTATGCACAATCTTGGTAAAACCCCGCAACAACTTGCCCTGGCTGCCCAGGACCTTACGCCCCAGCAGATCGAGGGCCTGGATGCCGTTGGTGCCTTCATAGATCGGCGCGATGCGGGCATCGCGCGCCAGTTGCTCCATGCCCCATTCACGAATGTAACCGTGGCCGCCGAAGATCTGCATGCCGTGGTTGGTCACCTCAAGGCCCGTGTCGGTCATGAAGGCTTTGCAGATGGGCGTGAGGAACGCCAGCAGGTCTTCGGCGTCCTGGCGTTGGGTGGCATCGCCGCTCAAATGCGCCGTGTCGAGCAACTGCGCAGTGAAGTAAGTCAGTGCGCGGTTGCCCTCGTTGAAGGCCTTCATGGTCAGCAGCATACGCCGCACGTCGGGGTGCACGATGATCGGGTCAGCCGCTTTGTCCGGGGCTTTGGCGCCGGTCAGCGAGCGCATCTGCAGGCGATCGTTGGCGTATTTGATCGCGCCCTGGAAGCTCGCCTCGCCATTGCATAGGCCCTGCATGCCCGTGCCCAGGCGCGCGTGGTTCATCATGGTGAACATGCAGTTGAGGCCTTTGTTCGCCTCACCAATGAGAAAGCCCTTGGCGCCGTCAAAATTCAGCACGCAGGTCGCGGAGGCCTTGATGCCCATCTTGTGTTCGATGGAACCGCAATGCACCGCATTGCGCTCGCCTGAATCGGCGTGGAACTTGGGCACGATAAACAGCGAAATGCCCTTGGTGCCCGCCGGCGCATCCGGCAGCTTTGCCAGCACCAGGTGGACGATATTGGCGCTCATGTCATGCTCGCCGGCCGAGATGAAGATCTTGCTGCCAGTAATCGCATAACTGCCGTCCGCCTGGGGCACGGCACGGGTCTTGATCAGGCCCAGGTCGGTGCCGCAATGGGCCTCGGTGAGGCACATGGTGCCGGTCCACTCGCCAGCGGTGAGTTTGCTCAGGAACGTGTCTTTTTGCTCAGCGGTGCCGTGGGCGTGGATCGCCGACATGGCGCCGTGGGTAAGCCCTGGATACATGCCCCAAGAAGTGTTGCTGGAGCCGATCATCTCGCTGAGTACCAGGCCCAGTGATTGTGGCAAGCCCTGGCCACCATAGGCCGGGTCGGCCGCCACGCCGTGCCAGCCACCTTCCACGTACTGGGCGAAGGCTTCCTTGAAGCCCTTGGGTGTGGTCACCACGCCATTGTCGAAGTGACAGCCTTCTTCATCACCGCTGCGGTTGAGCGGTGCGAGCACGTTTTCGCAGAATTTGGCGCCTTCTTCGAGGATCGCACTGACCATGTCCGGGCTGGCGTCGGTCGCGCCCAGCGCAGCGTAATGGCCGTGAAAATCAAACACGTTGTCGATCAGAAAGCGCATGTCGCGCAGGGGAGCTTTGTAGTCAGGCATGGCAATGTCTCCGGCAGCAGATGGTTTCAACCTACTGCCGGGCACGCCGGTGGACAATCACTGTAGCGCTGCTGAATACAGCGCCATTACTCAGCCAGCAGCACTCTCCGTACGCACCGCACCACGCCGGGTTTGTCCCGCCGCAATCACGCAGTTACGTCCTGCGCCCTTGGCGGCGTACAGCGCCTGGTCGGCGGACTTGAGCACTTCTTCGGGGGTTCGCTGCTCAGCTTGGCGCTCGGCCGCGCCGATGCTGACGGTCACCGAGACACTCGACGCGCCGCTGCCCGCGCGGCGCTGACGCCCCTGATGATCGTCCTGGGGGCGGTCCGGGTTACGTAGCTTGATGTCGTAATTGGCGATGATCTCGCGGATTTCCTCCAGGTGCGGCATGCATTCATCCAGGCTCTTGCCGGCAAACACCACCGCAAACTCTTCGCCGCCGTAGCGGTAGGCGCGCCCGCCGCCGTTGACCTTGGACAGCTTGCTTGCCACCAGGCGCAGCACTTGGTCGCCGACGTCGTGGCCATGGGTGTCGTTGAAACGCTTGAAGTGGTCCACGTCGGTCATGGCCAGCACGTAGTTGCGCCCCAACCGCTGCATGCGCTCGTTCAGCGCACGTCGCCCGGGCAAGCCAGTCAGTTCGTCACGGAAGGCCATTTGATACGCCTCGTGGGCCACGCCGGCCGCGATCATCAGCATCACCTGGCTGCACATGATGTTGAGGGTAAACGGCAGGATGAAGGTTTGCGGCAGCATCCAGAACATTCCCAGCAACCCCACCAGCTGTGCCGCGTGCAGTGGGCGTGGCTGGTACCAATACTGCGCCGCCAGGGTCAGGAAGCCGATCAGGAACATCGGGTACGACAACTGGATCAGGCTCATCCAACTGCCATGCAGCGCCGGCCAGCGGATCTCTGCCAACCAATTCAGCAACGCCTGGGGATAACTTTGCTCCAGGGCCAGTGCCACGCTTCCTACCGCAAACAACACCGCGCAACGTGCGACGAAGTCACGGAACAGATGGGTCTTTTCCTGCCACATCCCGTAGATGCTAAATAGCAGCGGCAGCAGCAAGCAGCACAGGTGGAACACTACCGCCGCGTCTTCGCGCACTCGGCCGTTGTCGCGGTAATAGTCGGTTTGCGTGTCGAGCAGGAAATAGGCGATGTACACAGTGATCATCAGGAACAGTTCGCGCTGACGGCGGTACACCGCGCAGTACGAGCCGCCGAGCAACAGCACCAGGGTCGGCAACACATTGAACAGTGAGGTGAAGAAGACGTTGAGATCCTTGACGTACGCAGCCGAGAGCCCGGCCAGCAAGAGCAGCAACGAAGGGAGAAAATGGCTGAAGCGTAAAGCGGACACGCGTGACAAGGGTAAAACTCCGACCCGCAAAAAATGATGGCACTGTGCCTTGATGTCGACAGTTAAGCACAACCCGTCGCACATGTATCACATTGCCACCACTGTAACGGCAGCCGGTGGTAATCCCTGAGTGCTGCGCTGTGGTTTTTTATCAGGCACAAAAAAGCCGCCGCTTCTGGCTAGAAGCGGCGGCTCTGGAAGTGAACCCGGTAAGGCTTAGTAAGCCAGGCCGAAGTCTTCTTCTTTCATGTCCATCAGGTTGTTGGCGCCCGACAGCATGGTAGCCACGTGAGTACGGGTACGTGGCAGGATGCGCTGGAAGTAGAAGCGCGCGGTTTGCAGCTTGGCGGTGTAGAACGCTTCTTCAGTGGTACCGGCAGCCAGTTTTTCGGCAGCCAGGCGGGCCATGTCAGCCCAGAAGTAAGCCAGGCACGCGTAGCCGGAGTACATCAGGTAGTCCACCGAAGCGGCACCGACTTCTTCGCGGTCTTTCATCGCAGCCATACCGACCTTCATGGTCAACTCGCCCCACTCTTTATTCAGTGCAGCCAGCGGTGCAACGAACTCTTTGACGGCTTCGTTGCCTTCGTTGGCCTGGCAGAACTTGTGCACGATCTTGGTGAAGCCCTTCAGTGCTTCGCCTTGGGTCATCAACACTTTACGGCCCAGCAGGTCCAGGGCCTGGATGCCGGTGGTGCCTTCGTACAGCATCGAAATGCGGCTGTCGCGAACGTTCTGCTCCATGCCCCACTCGGCGATGAAGCCGTGGCCGCCGTAGATTTGTACGCCGTGGTTGGCGGACTCAAAACCGACTTCGGTCATGAACGCCTTCGCGATCGGGGTCATGAACGCCAGCAGGCCATCGGCTTGCTTCTTGGCTTCGTCGTCGGTGCCGTACTTGACGATGTCCACTTGCTTGGCGGTGAAGTACACCATCGCACGGTTGCCTTCGGCGAAGGCTTTCATGGTCAGCAGCATGCGGCGCACGTCAGGGTGCACGATGATCGGGTCAGCGGCCTTGTCCGGGGCTTTCGGGCCGGTCAGGGAGCGCATCTGCAGGCGATCGCGAGCGTATTTTAGGCCGCCCTGGAAGCCGATCTCGGCGTGGGACAGGCCTTGCAGCGCGGTGCCCAGGCGAGCGGTGTTCATAAAGGTGAACATGCAGTTCAGGCCTTTGTTCGCCGGGCCGATCAAGAAGCCGGTGGCCGCGTCGAAGTTCATCACGCAGGTGGCGTTGCCGTGGATACCCATCTTGTGTTCGAGGGATCCACAGGTCACCGCGTTGCGCTCACCCACCGAACCGTCGGCGTTGGGCAGGAACTTGGGCACGATAAACAGCGAGATGCCTTTGGTGCCAGCCGGTGCATCCGGCAGGCGGGCCAGTACGATGTGGACGATGTTGTCGGCCATGTCGTGTTCACCGGCCGAGATGAAGATCTTGGTGCCGGAGACTTTGTAGGAACCGTCTGCCTGAGGCTCGGCCTTGGTGCGCAACATGCCCAGGTCGGTGCCGCAGTGTGGCTCGGTCAGGCACATGGTGCCGGTCCATTCGCCCGACACCAGTTTGGTCAGGTAGGCCTCTTGCTGCTCAGGGGTGCCGTGCTCGGAGATGGTGTTCATCGCGCCGTGGGAAAGGCCTGGGTACATGCCCCACGACCAGTTGGCGGCGCCAACCATTTCGCTGACCGCCAGGCCCAGGGATTCCGGCAGGCCTTGGCCACCGTGCTCCACGTCGTGGGCCAGGCTTGGCCAGCCGCCTTCGACGAATTGTTTGTAGGCTTCTTTGAAACCAGTAGGGGTCTTAACGCCTGACTCACTCCAGGTGCACCCTTCGATGTCACCCACGCGGTTCAACGGGGCCAGCACTTGCTCACAGAACTTGGCGCCTTCTTCGAGAATGGCGTCAACCATGTCCGGGGTAGCGTCCTGGCAAGCCGGCAGGCTCTGATAGTGCGCTTCATAGCCAAGCAGTTCGTCACGAACGAAGCGAATATCACGCAAGGGGGCCTTGTAGTCAGGCATAGCGATAAACCTCTGCTGATGTATCTGGAATGAACAACCGCGTGGATTTGTTATGGCGGTCAAACAGGTGTTTGAAACATACGTTTACGACCTGGGGATGTCAAGCGTCGCTCGGCTGCCGTTTGTCATGACACGAGTTAATGGCGCGCACGACAAGGCTTGCGGCGCGATGCCACACATGACTTTAGGAGAGGTAAGGTTTTTTTGTAGGAGCGAGCTTGCTCGCAGAGGACGCTAACGGTAACGGGTTTATCTGGACGCACGCGGTGCCTGGAGGCTTTTCGCGAGCAAGCTCGCTCCTACAGGGACCGCGTCAGAGGATCAGGCGTAGGTGTCGATCAACGTACCCAGCATTTCATCCGAAGCCTTGGCGACTTTCGCGCCCAGCTCGACTTGAAACTTGCCTTCGGCCATTTCGACCATATTGCTCGCCGAGTTGGACGGTTGGGCACGGTCATTGGCGCGAAGACGGTCAACCTGTGCATCCGAGGGCTGGGTCGTCGCGGCGCTGGCGATTTTGCCGGCGGCCTGGTCGACACGGTTCTGCCCGGTCTGAATGGTGCTCAGGCCCGAATAAAACGCGCTGCTTCCAGAGATGTCCATGGCGTAAGCCTGCCTTTAGAGAATCGTGAACAGTGATTGAAGCAGAGAATCCGGCAAAACGCCCGTCAAAAACACTAATGGCATAATGCCTTAGCGATAGCCAAAATCAGTCAAGCCGCTTCAGTCCAGCAAGTCCAGCTGCAAGTACTCCGCTACTGCTTCGGCCCCTGCATGCTTGAGTTTCGGCACCCGGCCCAGGCACGGCGCGGGCAGCCGCTCGGCCAGGGTGGCGAGGTTTTCTTCCAGACGGGAGGTCTTGGGGTCGATGATATTCGCCACCCAGCCCGCCAGTTGCAGCCCGTCTCGTGCAATGGCTTCGGCAGTCAGCAACGCATGGCTGATGCACCCCAGGCGCACGCCCACCACCAGGATCACCGGCAGTTTGAGCGCCATGGCCAAGTCCGACAGGTTGGCCTGATCGGCCAATGGCACGCGCCAGCCGCCGGCGCCTTCGATCAAGGTGAAATCCGCTTGCTTCGCCAAAACCTGTTGCATGGGCTTGAGCAACGATTGCACCGTCAGCGAAACACCCGCCTCCCGCGCCGCCAGGTGCGGGGCAATGGCTGGCTCGAACGCCACCGGGTTGACCTCGGCATAACTTAACGGCAACGAACATTCGGCCAGCAGCGCCAGCGCGTCGGCATTTCGCAGGCCCTTGGGCGTTACCTGGCAGCCGGAAGCGACCGGCTTGCCAGCCGCCGTACTTTTGCCGGCTTGTCGTGCGGCGTGCAGCAGGCCGGCGGCGACGGTGGTCTTGCCAACATCGGTGTCGGTGCCAGTGATGAAATAAGCGACGCTCATAGCGGTTTCTCCAGTACGGCGTACACCACTTGGTACGTGGCGGGCAGGCCCTGGGCCTGACGGAACTGCTCGTAAGCGTCCACCAGTGCAACAATCCGCGCGCGCCCCGTCAACCCTCCCGGCCGACCGGGGTTGAGGTTGTGTGCACCCAACGCCTTCAACTCATGTGTCAGGCTGCGCACATCCGGGTAATGCAATACATGGGGACGCCGCTCCAGGCTCGCCACCCGCAGGCCGCTGGCCGCGCACAATCGTTGATACGCTTCAAACGTGCGGAAGCGATTCACATGTACCAAGCCGTCGGCTGCACGCCAGCTTTCGCGCAATTCATCCAGCGTACCCACGCACAGGCTGGCGAACGCCAGCACGCCGCCGGGTTGCAATACCCGGTAGGCCTCACTAAGCACCGCCTCGAAATTGGCGCACCACTGCACTGCCAGGCTGGAAAAAATCAGCCCGCAGCTTTCATCCTGCAATGGCAAACGCTCGGCATCACCCGCGATGAAATGCTGCGCACCGCCCAAAGGCCTGGCGTGATTAAGCATGCCTTCGGCGATGTCCAGTGCCACACCTTGGCTGGCCGGCAACAGTCCGCCCAGCGCACGGCTGAAATACCCGGTGCCACAGCCCATATCCAGCCAGCGCCGAGGCGCGATGGCGGCCGGCAAGCGAGCCAACAATTCGCTGCCCACTGCCCGTTGCAACTCGGCGACGCTGTCATAGCTGGCGGCCGCGCGGGAAAACGATGCCGCCACTTGGCGCTTGTCCGGCAGGCTGCCAGGCAGTGGAGGGTGGGAGAGATCAGTCATCAACGCACTCATGCAAAAAAGCCTGGATGGCCCCCGCCACACCGTGAGGGTCTTCCAGAAGAAAAGCGTGGCCGGCCTGTTCAATCAGGCCGATTTCAACATCGGGCAGCAGTGTCAGCAGGTGGCCTGCGGCTTCGGCGGGCACCAGTTCGTCCATGCCAGCAAACAGATGCAATTGCGGGCCGCGATAGGCCAGCAAGGCTTCGCGGGTGTCCAGTTGTGCAAGCAACTCAAGACCGCTCATCAACACGCTGGACGACGCATTTGGCGCACCACTGACCAACAAGCGCGCCAGCCCACGCGGGTCATCGGCGCCCTTGGCACACAACAGCCCGAAACGTTTGAGGGTGACCTGGGAGTCGGCATGGCAACCGGCAAGGAACGCATCGAAGGTCTGCGCAGGCATCGCGCTCGGCCAGCCGTCATGGGCGACAAAACACGGGTTGCTGGCCAAGGTCAGCAGGCCGCAGCAGCGCTCGCCGCGCCGAGCCGCCAGCTCGGACGCTAGCATGCCACCCAGCGACCAGCCGCCCAGCCAGGCGTTATCCGGCAGTGTGGCGTCGAGCTCGTCCAGCCATTCATCCAGGTCACTGGAGTTCACCTCCGGCAACGGCTCGATTTGCACGCGCAAGTGCTCATCCAGGCCCTGCAATGCGGCAGCCAAAGGCTCCATCGGCGATACGCCAAGGCCCCAGCCGGGCAGCAATATCAGTCGATCACGCATGGTTGGGCTCCGTGGCGCCTAACAAGCGGAAACACTCTTCCAATGCGTTTAACAATAGCTGCACCTGCGCCTCGGTGTGAGCCGCGGTCAATGTCACGCGCAAACGGGCGCTGCCAGCCGGTACAGTCGGCGGGCGAATCGCGGTCACCATCAGGCCGCGCTCGCGCAACATGTGCGATAAACGCACCGCCTTGGCGCTGTCGCCGATCAGGATCGGTTGGATCGGCGTGAAACTGTCCATCAAGTCCAGGCCAAGCTGTTCAGCCCCCAGGCGGAACTGGCGGATCAGGCCATTCAGGTGTTCGCGACGCCAATGCTCCGTGCGCAAAAGCTCAAGGCTTTTCAACGTGGCGCAGGCCAGCGCCGGGGGTTGGCTGGTGGTGTAGATATACGGCCGGGCGAACTGGATCAGGCTTTCGATCAGCTCCTCGCTACCCGCCACAAACGCACCAGCGGTGCCGAAGGCTTTGCCGAGGGTGCCCACCAACACCGGCACATCTTCCTGGCTCAAGCCGAAATGCTCGACGATCCCTCCACCATTGGCGCCCAACGGACCAAAGCCGTGAGCGTCATCCACCATCAGCCAGGCACCTTTGGCGCGTGCTTCACGGGCCAACGCAGGCAGGTCCGCCAAGTCGCCGTCCATGCTGAACACGCCATCGGTAACCACCAGCGTATTGCCGGTGGCCTTCTCCAGGCGCTTGGCGAGGCTGTCGGCATCGTTATGCAGATAGCGATTGAAACGCGCGCCGGAGAGCAAGCCGGCATCCAGCAACGACGCATGGTTAAGACGATCTTCCAGCACCGTATCGCCCTGCCCCACCAGCGCGGTGACCGCCCCGAGGTTGGCCATGTAGCCGGTGGTGAACAACAGCGCGCGTGGACGGCCGGTCAGATCGGCCAAGGCCTCTTCCAACTCATGGTGCGGCGTGGCATGCCCGACCACCAAGTGCGAAGCGCCGCCGCCTACCCCCCAACGGGCGGCGCCGGCGCGCCAGGCTTCGATCACTTGCGGGTGATTGGCAAGGCCCAGGTAGTCGTTGTTGCAGAACGCTAGCAGGGGCTGGCCGTCTACCACCACTTGCGGGCCTTGGGGGCTTTCCAGTAGAGGGCGTTGGCGATAAAGGTGTTCGGCACGGCGGGCAGCGAGGCGCGCGGCGAGATCGAAAGACATGCAGGCCTCGGTAGATCCAAAACTAGAGACTGGGCACGATCAAATGTGGGAGCGGGCTTGCTCGCGAATGCAAAGTGTCAGTCACTGAACCTGCTGACTGATACACCGCTTTCGCGAGCAAGCCCGCTCCCACATTTGGATCGCATTTCAATCACACAACGGCGTTATAGAACTGCTCGCTGCTCTTCTGCTCCACCAACGCCTGCTCGATCGCCGCCTGATGCACTTCATCGGCGTGCTCTTCACGAGCCTCCGGCAGAATGCCCAGGCGCGAGAACAGCTGCATGTCCTTGTCAGCCTGCGGGTTGGCGGTGGTCAGCAGTTTGTCGCCGTAGAAAATCGAGTTGGCACCGGCGAAGAACGCCAAGGCCTGCATCTGCTCATTCATCGCCTCACGGCCAGCGGACAAACGCACGTGGGATTGCGGCATCAAGATGCGCGCCACGGCCAACATACGGATGAAATCGAACGGGTCGATGTCCTCGGCATTCTCCAGCGGCGTGCCGGCCACTTTCACCAGCATGTTGATCGGCACGGACTCCGGATGCTCTGGCAAGTTGGCCAGTTGGATCAGCAGGTTGGCACGGTCATCAAGGGACTCGCCCATGCCGAGGATGCCGCCGGAGCAGATCTTCATCCCAGAATCGCGCACATAGGCCAGGGTTTGCAGGCGCTCGCTGTAGGTGCGGGTGGTAATGATCGAACCGTAGAACTCAGGCGACGTATCAAGGTTGTGGTTGTAGTAGTCCAGGCCGGCCTGGGCCAGCGCTTCGGTCTGGTCCTGGTCGAGGCGGCCCAAGGTCATACAGGTTTCCAGGCCCATGGCCTTCACGCCTTTGACCATCTGCAATACGTAGGGCATGTCTTTGGCCGAGGGGTGTTTCCAGGCGGCGCCCATGCAGAAACGGGTCGAACCGATGGCCTTGGCGCGAGCGGCCTCTTCAAGGACCTTCTGCACCTCCATCAGCTTTTCTTTTTCCAGGCCAGTGTTGTAGTGGCCCGACTGCGGACAATATTTGCAATCTTCTGGGCAGGCGCCGGTTTTGATCGACAGCAACGTCGACACCTGGACACGGTTGGCGTCGAAATGCGCGCGGTGCACGGTCTGCGCCTGGAACAACAGGTCGTTGAACGGCTGCACGAACAGCGCTTTGACTTCGGCGAGGGACCAATCGTGACGCAGAGTGGCGGTGGTGCTGGCGCTCATGGGCGATTCCTTGATTATGCTTTGGCAAACGCTGCGGGAAGGGCAATACCCACAGTCACGACACGGATGCTCGGCATATTTAAGGAAGATTCATGCACTGTCAACCAGAGTACAAACACGAGGTTTACATCTGGCTAAAAAACGTACAATCATGTTTAGTGTGCGATGAAGCAACAGAATCCGCCGATTGTGTGTGCAACGTCTGCGAAACCGAGCTGCCATGGCTGATGGAACAGTGCGCGGTATGCGCCCTGCCATTGCCGATGGACGGCCTGATGTGCGGCCAATGTTTGCAACAGCCACCCGCGTTTAAACAGGTGATCGCTCCCTGGACCTACAGTTTCCCCATCGACAGCCTGATCAGCCGCTTCAAGCACCAGGCACGCTGGCCGTTCGGGCAGATGCTCGCGCGCCAGTTGGGCCGGCACCTGCAACATCGCTACGAGAACACCGGACTTACCCGCCCGGACTGTCTGCTGCCGGTGCCCATGGCTCGCAAGCGCCTGCGCGAACGCGGGTATAACCAGGCCCTGATGCTGGCGAGATGGCTGAGCGAAGACCTCACTATCCACCACGATGAAGACCTGTTGTTACGTCCCAATGAAACCGTCGCGCAGCAAGCCCTCGATGCCAAGACCCGCAAACGCAACCTGCTCAACGCCTTTGCATTGGCCCCCGATGCCCAGGTGCAAGGCCGCCACTTCGCCTTGGTGGACGACGTGCTCACCACCGGGGCCACCGCCCACAGCTTGGCGCGCCTGTTGCTGAACGCCGGGGCGCGGCAGGTCGACGTGTATTGCCTGGCCCGTACGCCAAAGCCTGGCGCCTGACTTGACGCGAGCACCACCTTGCCCGCAACGTTCGGGCCATCTCATCGAAGCGTATTGCCATGTCCCTGCCGACTTCCCTTAGCCAACACATCATCCGTCGTCCCCAGCGTATTGCCTTGCTGGGGCACATTGCCGAGCAGGGCTCCATCACCCGCGCGGCCAAAAGTGCTGGCCTAAGCTACAAGGCTGCCTGGGACGCGATTGATGAACTGAATAACCTCGCGCAAAAACCGCTGGTGGAGCGCAGCGTTGGCGGCAAGGGCGGTGGCGGCGCCAAGCTGACCGCCGAGGGTGAGCGGGTGCTGCGCCTTTACCAGCGCCTGCAGGTGTTGCAAGCCGAAGTATTGGGCTCTGACGAAGCCGCCAGCGACTTCAACCTGCTGGGCCGCTTGATGCTGCGCACCAGCGCGCGCAACCAGTTGCATGGCCAAGTCATGACGATTGAAAGCCATGGCCGCAACGACCTGATCCGCCTGCAGCTGTCTGGCGGGCTGACACTGGACGCGCAAATCACCCACGACAGCACGCATCGCCTGGAACTGGAAACGGGCATTGAAGTGGTTGCCCTGATCAAGGCCGGTTGGCTGGAACTGCTCGCCATCGGGCAAGCCGCAACACCTGGACACAATTGCATGAGTGGTGTGATCGAGACGATTCTCGACGCCGATGACGGCCCCAGCGAAGTGCGCATCTCCCTGCCCAGCGGCCAGGTTTTGTGCGCCCTGGCCCAGCCCGCTGCGCTCAAGGCGCTTGGTGCTGGCGAAGGCCAACTGATCCAGGTGCAATTCGCACCCAGCAATGTGTTGCTTGGCACGCCGGTGTAGCCAACGCCTGCTCTGCCCCGCCGTTAAACTGCAACAATTGCGTCATGTCCGCTCCTTAAGGTGTCTGCAAAAACCGCAGGGAGCCTGAAATGAGCCTATTAGAAGAAAACCAAGCCACCGACCTTGAACAGATGGTCGGCCTTACCCGCCGCCGTTTTATCGGCGCCGGCGCCCTGTGCGGTGCTGCGATGTTCCTGGGTGGCAACCTGCTGAGCCGCAGTGCCCTGGCCGTGAATGCCGCAAGCGCCAGCCCATTGCTGGGTTTCACCAGCATTGGCGCCGCGACCAGCGACGCCATCACCTTGCCGCCGGGCTACAGCGCCTCAGTGCTGATCAGTTGGGGCCAGCCGCTAAGCAAGAACGCCCCTGCCTTCGACCCATCCGGCAACGGCACGGCCAAGGCCCAGGAACAACAGTTCGGCGACAACAACGACGGCATGAGCCTGTTCGCCTTCCCCGGTGACGACAACCGCGCCCTCATGGCCATCAACAACGAATACACCAACTATCGCTACCTCTATGCCCACGGCGGCGCGCCGCAATCGGCCGAAGACGTGCACAAGGCCCAGGCCAGCGAAGGCGTATCGGTGATCGAAGTGCGACGCCAAGGCGACACCTGGCAATTCGTGCAGGACTCGCGCTACAACCGGCGCATCCACGGCAATTCGCCAATCCGCCTCAGCGGTCCCGCTGCTGGCCACGCCTGGCTCAAGACCAGCGCCGACAAATCCGGCAAGAATGCCCTTGGCACCTTCCAGAACTGCGCCAACGGCAAGACGCCATGGGGCACTTACCTGACGTGCGAAGAGAACTTCACTGACTGCTTTGGTAGCAGCAACCCACAACAAACTTTCGACGCCGGGCAGAAACGCTACGGCGTGGTGGCCGCCAGTAAAGAGATCAACTGGCACCTGCACGACCCGCGTTTCGACATCGCCAAGAACCCCAACGAACTCAATCGCCATGGCTGGGTGGTGGAAATCGACCCGTTCGACCCCACCTCCACGCCGGCCAAGCGCACCGCCCTGGGCCGCTTCAAGCATGAAAACGCCGCCCTGGCCGAAACCCGCGATGGCCGCGCCGTGGTGTACATGGGCGACGATGAGCGCGGTGAGTTCATCTACAAATTCGTCAGCCGCGACAAGATCAACCACAAGAACCCCAAGGCCAACAAAGACCTGCTCGACCACGGCACCTTGTTTGTCGCGATCTTCGACGCAGGCGACGGCAACGCGGATCACCCCAAGGGCAAGGGCCAATGGGTTGAACTCACCCATGGCAAAAACGGCATCGACGCGAGCACAGGGTTCGCCAACCAGGCCGAAGTGCTGATCCATGCGCGCCTGGCGGCCAGCGTGGTGAAGGCCACACGCATGGACCGCCCGGAATGGATCGTGGTCAGCCCCACCGACGGCCAGGTCTATTGCACCCTGACCAACAACGCCAAGCGCGGCGAAGACGGCCAGCCGGTGGGCGGGCCCAACCCGCGCGAAAAAAACGTGTATGGCCAGATCCTGCGCTGGAAGGCCGACGCCGATAATCACGGCGCCACGGAGTTTTCCTGGGACCTGTTTGTCGTCGCCGGCAACCCGGGCGTGCACGCCGGGACGCCAAAGGGCGGCTCATCGAATATCAACCCACAGAACATGTTCAACAGCCCCGATGGCCTGGGTTTCGACAAAGCGGGGCGCCTGTGGATTCTTACGGATGGGGACTACAGCAACGCAGGCGATTTCGCCGGCATGGGCAATAACCAGATGCTCTGCGCCGACCCGGCAACCGGGGAAATCCGTCGTTTCATGGTAGGACCGGTGGCATGTGAGGTGACGGGTATCAGCTTCTCGCCAGACCAGAAAACGCTGTTTGTGGGCATTCAGCATCCAGGTGAAACCGGCGGTTCGACGTGGCCGGAGCATTTGCCGAACGGTAAGCCGCGTTCGTCGGTGATGGCAATTCGGCGGGATGATGGCGGGATAGTCGGCGCCTGATACACCGTTTTCGCTAGCAAGCCCGCTCCCACATTTTGACCGTGCTCCAAAGGTGGAACTCGATCGAGTGTGGGAGCGGGCTTGCTCGCGAAGGCGTCCACACAGCCACCACCTATCTATGCTGTTACCATACCCGGCCGGACGCGGCGCCCTGCTGCGCGCAGGAGTTTCCATGGCCCACCCGTTTGAAACACTCACCCCCGACCTGGTCCTCGATGCTGTCGAAAGCATCGGTTTCCTCAGCGATGCACGCGTGCTGGCGCTCAACAGCTACGAAAACCGCGTGTATCAGGTGGGCATCGAAGACTCCGAACCACTGATCGCCAAGTTCTACCGCCCTCAGCGCTGGACCAATGAGGCGATCCTGGAAGAACACCGCTTCACCTTCGAACTGGCCGAATGCGAAGTGCCGGTGGTGGCGCCACTGATCCACAACGGCGAAAGCCTGTTCGAACACGCGGGTTTCCGCTTCACCCTGTTCCCTCGCCGTGGCGGCCGTGCGCCCGAACCGGGCAATCTCGATCAACTCTATCGCCTTGGGCAATTGCTCGGCCGTTTGCACGCGGTGGGTTCCACGCGCCCGTTTGAACACCGTGAAGCGTTGGGGGTGAAGAACTTCGGCCACGACTCCCTCACCACGCTGCTGGAAGGCAACTTTATCCCCAAGAGCCTGCTGCCGGCCTACGAGTCCGTCGCCCGCGACCTGCTCAAACGTGTAGAGGAGGTGTACAAGGCCACCCCGCACAAAAACATCCGCATGCACGGCGATTGCCACCCCGGCAACATGATGTGCCGCGACGAGATGTTCCATATCGTCGACCTGGATGACTGCCGCATGGGCCCGGCGGTGCAAGACCTGTGGATGATGCTTGCGGGTGATCGCCAGGAATGTCTGGGCCAGCTGTCGGAATTGATGGACGGCTACCAGGAATTCCACGACTTCGATCCGCGTGAACTGGCTCTGATCGAACCCCTGCGCGCCTTGCGGCTGATGCATTACAGCGCCTGGCTGGCACGCCGTTGGGACGACCCGGCGTTCCCCCACAGCTTTCCGTGGTTTGGCAGTGAGCGGTATTGGGGGGATCAGGTGCTGGCGTTGCGTGAGCAGTTGGCGGCCCTCAACGAAGAGCCCCTGAAACTCTTCTGACCGTTGATCGCTCCCACGCTCCGCGTCTGGCCTCAAAAGCGCGACCCGGAGCGTCACAAGAGGTATTCCCACGCAGAGCGTGGGAACAATCAAAAGCGGGTCCCACTGGCAGACAAATATCCTTACAATCGCGCTTTGTTAGCTGCCTGAGCAAGGATTCTGCAATGCAAGCTGCCAACCCCCGCAAGGGGTACATCCTGGGCCTGAGTGCCTACGTCATCTGGGGTCTGTTCCCGCTCTACTTCAAAGCCATCGCCAGTGTTCCGGCCGCCGAAATCATCGTGCACCGCGTGTTGTGGTCGGCGCTGTTCGGCGGTTTGCTGCTGCTGGTGTGGAAGCACCCTGGCTGGTTCCGCGAACTGCGCGACAACCCCAAGCGCCTGGCGATCCTGGCCCTGAGCGGTTCGTTGATTGCAGGCAACTGGCTGACCTATGTGTGGTCGGTGAACAGCGGGCGCATGCTGGAAGCGAGCCTGGGTTACTACATCAACCCGCTGGTGAATGTGCTGCTGGGCATGCTGATCCTCGGCGAACGCCTGCGTCGCCTGCAGTGGGTTGCGGTGGGGCTGGCTGCCGCGGGTGTGGCGCAACAGGTGTGGCAGGTGGGCAGTTTGCCGTGGGTGTCGCTGGTGCTGGCGTTGACCTTCGGTTTCTACGGGCTGATCCGTAAACAGGCACCGGTGAAGGCGCTGCCGGGGTTGGTGGTGGAAACCTGGATGCTGGTGCCGATTGCCGTCGCATGGTTGCTGTTCAACCCATCGGCCCACAGTGCGCAGCTTGAGTTCTGGAGCACTTCCGAAGCCTGGTGGCTGGTGGCAGCAGGCCCGGTAACGCTGATCCCATTGGTGTGTTTCAACGCCGCCGCCCGGCATTTGCCCTATACCGCCCTGGGCTTTTTGCAGTACGTGGCACCCACCCTGGTGTTGCTCGAAGCCGTGCTGTTGTTCGGTGAGCACCTGGCGCCGAGCACGTTGACCGCCTTTGCGTTCATCTGGGCTGGCCTGGTGGTGTACAGCGTGGATATCTGGCTGAGCGCACGCAAACGCTGATCAAAAAACGTACAAACCTCTGCAAGCCACGGCCGGCCTGGCTTGCAGACATCCACCCCAAGGTTATCCACAGCCTGGTCCCCGCCATTTGTGCACAAGCTTTTGAAATTGCTCGTTTTTTGCTCAAATGTCGTAGAAGCCCGGCCGGCGTGGCCTGGCGCCTGGTCTCTACAGGTTATCCACAGGCCCATGCAAGATTTCCATGCATAACGTTGTGGGCAACTTATTCCTCGTGATGCAGTTCCACCATCAAATCGTCCGCCAGTGTTTCCAGGGATAGCTGCAAGGTATCCAGCGACAAGGCTGTCGGCACCCGCAACACGGCCTCGGCAGTAAACAATGGATCACCGCTCATAGGTGCCGGGCGTACATCAGTGCTCAGGCTTTCCAGATTCACCCCCTGCTTGCTCAACAACGCGGTGATTTCGCGCACGATGCCCGAACGGTCATTGCCCACAAGGGTCATCAGAATCGATTTGGACGCCGATGCCTGCCCGCTGCTGCCCTCTCCCACCAAGACGCGGATGCCGTGTGTGGATAAGTCCTCCAGCGCCCCCACCAATGCCTGACGGTTTTCCGTAGGAACGCTGACTCGCAGGATTCCGGCGAACTGCCCAGCCATGTGGGCCATGCGGCTTTCCAGCCAGTTACCACCATGGGTGGCGATGTTCTGCGCGATGCGCTCAACCAAGCCGGGTTTGTCGGCAGCGATAATTGTGAGTACAAGATGGTCCATGGCGATGCCCTCTGGAATTCAATCTACAAGGTGGACTCGGCAGCCACCGAAAACAAATCGTGTACCATTTTTATATTTATCTGGAACAATCCAATAGTTTTTTGAGAACATCCCGTTCTCCGCTGTGACCGTACGACCAAAGTGGGTCGCTAAACGACGTATTTAGTCTAATTTTCACAACCGCAAGTCATCATGTAGTATGCGCAACCGTGCACTACATAATGAAAATCTAAAAAGCGCTTAAGCTGTGCAGAGTGAGGCAAGCAATGACTGAACACGTTCAAGTCGGTGGCCTGCAGGTCGCCAAAGTCCTGTTCGACTTCGTGAACAACGAAGCCATTCCCGGCACCGGCATTACTGCCGACCAGTTCTGGGCCGGTGCCGACAAGGTCATCCACGACCTGGCACCGAAGAACAAAGCCCTACTCGCCAAACGCGACGATTTCCAGGCGCGCATCGACACCTGGCACCAGACCCACGCGGGCCAGGCCCACGACCCGGTGGCCTACAAGGCTTTCCTGCAAGACATCGGATACCTGCTGCCAGAAGCCGCAGATTTCCAGGCCACGACCCAAAACGTCGATGACGAAATTGCCCGCATGGCCGGCCCCCAGCTGGTAGTGCCGGTGATGAACGCCCGTTTTGCCCTCAACGCCTCCAATGCGCGTTGGGGCTCGCTGTATGACGCGCTGTATGGCACCGACGCCATCAGCGAAGCCGACGGCGCCGAAAAGGGCCAGGGCTACAACAAAGTACGCGGCGACAAGGTGATTGCCTTCGCCCGTGCCTTCCTCGACGAAGCCGCACCGCTCACGGCGGGCAGCCACGTTGACTCCACCGGTTACAAGATCGTTGATGGCAAGCTGGTTGTCAGCCTCAAGGGCGGCAGCAACAGCGGCCTGCGCAGCGATGCACAACTGATCGGCTACCAGGGCGATGCCGCCACGCCGACCGCGATCCTGCTCAAGCACAACGGCCTGCACTTCGAAATCCAGATCGACGCCAGCACCCCGGTCGGCCAGACCGATGCCGCCGGCGTCAAAGACGTGCTGATGGAAGCTGCGCTGACCACCATCATGGACTGCGAAGACTCCGTCGCCGCCGTCGATGCCGATGACAAGGTGGTGATCTACCGCAACTGGCTCGGCCTCATGAAGGGCGACCTGGCCGAAGAAGTGGCCAAGGGCGGCAAGACCTTCACCCGCACCATGAACGCTGACCGCGTTTATACCGGCGTCAATGGCCAGGACGTGACCCTGCACGGTCGTTCGCTGTTGTTCGTGCGTAACGTGGGTCACTTGATGACCATCGACGCTATCCTCGACAAAGACGGCAACGAAGTACCCGAAGGCATCCTCGACGGTCTGGTCACCAGCCTCGCCGCCTCCCACAGCCTCAACGGCAACAACAGCCGCAAGAACAGCCGCACCGGTTCCGTGTACATCGTGAAACCGAAGATGCACGGCCCGGAAGAAGCGGCGTTCACCAACGAGCTGTTCGGTCGCATCGAAGACGTGCTGAACCTGCCGCGCAACACCCTGAAAGTCGGGATCATGGACGAGGAGCGCCGCACCACGGTCAACCTCAAGGCCTGCATCAAGGCGGCCAGCGAGCGCGTGGTGTTTATCAACACCGGCTTCCTCGACCGCACCGGCGACGAGATCCACACCTCCATGGAAGCTGGCGCGATGGTGCGCAAAGCAGCGATGAAGGCGGAAAAATGGATCGGCGCCTACGAAAACTGGAACGTCGATATCGGCTTGAGCACTGGCCTGCAAGGCCGAGCACAGATCGGTAAAGGCATGTGGGCCATGCCCGACCTGATGGCCGCGATGCTCGAACAGAAAATCGCCCACCCGTTGGCCGGCGCCAACACCGCTTGGGTACCTTCGCCAACGGCGGCTGCGCTGCACGCGTTGCACTACCACAAGGTCGATGTATTCGCCCGCCAGGCCGAACTCGCCAAGCGTGAACGCGCTTCGGTGGACGACATCCTGACCATTCCTCTGGCGACCAATACCGATTGGTCTGACGAAGAAATCCGCAACGAACTGGACAACAACGCCCAGGGCATCCTTGGCTATGTTGTGCGCTGGATCGACCAGGGCGTGGGTTGTTCGAAAGTGCCAGACATCAACGATGTGGGCCTGATGGAAGACCGCGCCACCCTGCGTATCTCCAGCCAGCACATCGCCAACTGGCTGCGCCATGGCATCGTCAACGAAGCCCAGGTACTGGAAAGCCTCAAGCGCATGGCGCCGGTGGTAGACCGTCAAAATGCCGGGGATAAGTTGTACCGCCCACTGGCACCGGATTTCGACAGCAACATCGCGTTCCAGGCAGCGGTGGAGTTGGTGATTGAAGGGACCAAGCAGCCTAATGGGTATACCGAGCCGGTGCTGCACCGCAGGCGTCGGGAGTTCAAGGCTAAGAATGGCCTGTAAATGAAAAAAGCCCTGATTGTGAGATCAGGGCTTTTTTTTTGGGATTGGTAGTGGCAGAACTGGCGCTTGCTCGCGAAGAGGCCAGCACATACACCCAAGAATCAGGAAGCCATCCCCAATTCCCGCTTCACCATCTTCGCCAACTTCACGCTATCGATCGGCTTGAGCAAAAAGTCCACCACGCTCAAATGCATCGCATCGATCACATCTGGCGCTTCGGCGTCCCCCGACATAACAATGATCGGCAACGCCGCCCGCGTGGACCCGCGTACCTGGCGGATCAACTCCAGCCCATTGCTCGGCGCCATGCGCAGGTCGGTAATCAACAAGCCAATCGAACTGCTGGAGTTCAACAAGTCCCACGCTGCCTCACCACTCTCGGCAGTCATGCAGCGAATACCGTCCAGCCCCAGGATTTCCGCCAACAGTTCGCGAGCGTCCTTGTCGTCGTCGACAATCAACACCCGTTGCGGCGGTAAATCAGGCTCCAGCATCACGGCGCTCAGCGCCTCGCGCTCGGCATCACTTAAAATATCGTGGTCGGACATACGGTTCTCAGCAGTTCTCATCAATCTCCCAGCACACTCGTCAGACATCTGCAGAAGGGCGAACAATGTGCACTTCGTCGGAAAGTTTGCCTAGTGGGTGTTCTACGGGGTTTGGACGATAGTCATGTAAGGTTTTTCCTTAGTTTTATGCCGTTTTCATCGACCTAGACTTACGTCCAATGGGCACCTGCCGCGTGGGAGTCGACCATGAAGGACGATAACGACAAAAAAATGCGGTCATGGTTATGAGTAAAGCTGATGCCTTCGCCCAGGCGGGGAAAACTGCTGTTTTGCAGAACATCCACGGCACCTTGCAGTTCCTGCAACGCTTCCCCCCGTTCAACCAGATGGAAAACGCGCACCTGGCGTTTTTGGTAGAGCAGTGCCAGTTGCGTTTCTTCGGCCCCGGCGAAAGCATCCTCAAGCCGTCGGGCGGGCCGGTGGAGCACTTTTACATCGTCAAACAAGGCCGCGTTGTCGGTGAGCGACCTGACTCCGCCGAAACCACTTTCGAAATCACCACCGGCGAATGTTTCCCCCTCGCCGCCCTGCTCGGTGAACGGGCGACCCGTACCGAGCACAAGGCCGCTGAAGACACCTTCTGCCTGCAACTGAACAAACCTGCGTTTATCAAACTGTTCGCGCTCTCCAGCCCGTTTCGCGACTTTGCCCTGCGCGGCGTCAGCAGCCTGTTGGACCAGGTCAATCAGCAGGTGCAGCAAAAAGCTGTGGAAACCCTCGGCACCCAGTACTCGCTCAATACCCGCCTGGGCGAATTGGCCATGCGTCACCCGGTCACTTGCTGCCCGCAAACACCGTTGCGCGTAGCCGTTACGTTGATGCATGAGCAGCAAGTTGGCAGCATCGTGATCGTCGACGAGCACAAGGCACCCTTGGGGATTTTCACCCTGCGCGATCTGCGCCAAGTGGTGGCCGATGGCACCAGCGATTTCAGCCAGGCCATCGAAGGCCATATGACCCAGGCGCCGTTCTTTCTGACGCCGGACCACAGTGCCTTCGACGCAGCCATTGCAATGACCGAGCGGCATATCGCCCACGTGTGCCTGGTCAAAGATCAGCGTTTGTGTGGCGTGGTGTCCGAGCGCGACCTGTTTTCCCTGCAACGCGTCGACCTCGTGCACCTGGCCCGAACCATCCGCAACGCGCACCGGGTGGAACACCTGGTGGCGATTCGCGGTGAGATCGGCCAATTGGTGGAGCGCATGCTCGCCCATGGCGCTTCGTCTACCCAGATTACCCACATCATTACGCTGCTCAACGATCACACGGTGTGCCGAGTGATCGAACTGACCCTGGCAGAAAAAGGCGACCCCGGCGTGCCGTTCAGTTGGCTGTGTTTTGGCAGCGAAGGCCGTCGTGAGCAGACGCTGTATACCGACCAGGACAACGGCATCCTGTTCGAGGCCAAGGATGTTGCCGAAGCCGCTGCGATCCGCGCCCGGTTATTGCCGCTGGCCCAGCAGATCAACCAAAGCCTGGCGTTGTGCGGGTTCAGCCTGTGCAAGGGCAATATCATGGCCGGCAACCCCGAGCTGTGCCTGTCGCGGGCCGAGTGGGCGCGGCGCTTCGCGGCGTTTATCCGCGAGGCGACTCCGGAGAATCTTCTGGGCTCGAGTATCTACTTCGACCTGCGCGTGGTGTGGGGCGATGAACGTGGCTGTGAGCAGCTGCGCCAAGGCATTCTCGACCAGGTCGCGGATAACCGTTTGTTCCAGCGCATGCTGGCCGAGAACGCGTTGCGCCAGCGACCGCCCGTAGGACGTTTCCGCGAGTTTGTGCTCACCCGTAAAGGTGGGGAAAAAGCCACGCTGGATCTCAAGGTGCAGGGCCTCACCCCCTTTGTCGACGGCGCGCGCCTGTTGGCCCTGGCCAATGGCATCCACGCCAACAACACCCTGGAGCGCCTGCGCCAACTGGTGGCCAAGGAAGTCATCGAGCCACTGGACGGTGCCGCCTATGAAGAGGCGTATCACTTCATCCAGCAAACCCGCATGCAGCAGCATCAGTTGCAAACCCGTGAGAACCAGCCGTATTCCAACCGCGTCGACCCCGACAGCCTCAACCACCTGGACCGGCGCATCCTGCGTGAATCCCTGCGCCAGGCCCAACGCCTGCAAAGCAGCCTGACCTTGCGGTACCAGCTGTGAGTTGGTTCAGTTGGTTGCGTGCGAAAAAACCGGGGCTCGACACCCCGCAACAGCAACGCCTGGCACAGTTGCCCAAGCCCGCCACATTGGGCGACGGTTCCTTGCGCAGCCAGCGCTGGGTGGTGGTCGACCTGGAAACCAGCGGCCTGAACCTCAACCGCGACCAGGTGCTGTCGATCGGCGCCGTGGTGATTGAAGACGGCGCGGTGGATTTCTCGCAGATGTTTGAACGCACGCTGCAACGGGCGGAGACCAAACTGAGCCCCAGTGTGCTGATTCACGGCCTTGGCCCCAGCGCGATTGCAGCTGGGAGCGATCCCGTTGAAGCGCTGCTGGATTTCATGACATTTGTGGGCGATAGCCCGCTGCTCGCATTCCATGCGCCGTTCGACCAACACATGCTGTGCCGGGCGCTCAAGGACAGCCTGGGTTACCGCCTAAGCCATCCGTTTCTCGATGTTGCAGAGATTGCTCCACTGCTGTGCCCCGAAGCGCATATCCGCGAAGCCGGGCTGGACGACTGGATCAACCACTTCAATCTGCAGGTAGGCGAGCGTCACCACGCCAGCGCCGATGCCCTGGCCACGGCCGAGCTGATGTTGATCCTGTTCAGTCGCGCACGTCAGCAGCACATCGACACGCCACAGGCATTGCAAGAGCGTTTGAGCCAATGGAAACGGCGCAAACAATCCCCCTCGCTCTAAACGCCATAGTTTCCTTGTAGTGAGCGTTTACATTCGGTCTTAACCCGACAGACGCCAATTGCGCCGACACGACGCCTCTGACACAATCGCGAATAATTCTCGTTAGTTTAAACCTCTTGTTTATTCGGTGATGCCTTGTCGTCGGTCCCAAACCCACACAGTGAGCTGGTTGGCGCGTTGTATCGCGACCATCGTGGCTGGCTGTTGGGTTGGCTGCGGCGCAATGTGGCCTGCCCGAGCCGCGCCGAAGACCTGAGCCAAGACACCTTCATGCGCCTGCTGGGCCGTGACGAGTTGCGCGAACCCCGCGAGCCACGGGCGTTCCTGGTGGCCATCGCCAAGGGCTTGTTGTTCGACTACTTCCGACGCGCAGCGCTGGAACAGGCCTACCTCACCGAATTGATGCTGATCCCGGAAAGCGAACACCCCTCGCCCGAAGAACAGCAATTGATCCTCGAAGACCTCAAGGCCATCGACCGCCTGCTCGGCAAGCTGTCGAGCAAGGCGCGCGCGGCCTTCCTCTATAACCGCCTCGACGGCATGGGCCACGCGGAAATTGCTCAGCGCCTTGGCGTGTCGGTACCTCGCGTACGCCAGTACCTGGCCCAGGGCATTCGCCAGTGCTACATCGCACTGTATGGCGAGCCGCTGTGACGGTGATCAGCTCCAAGCCAGTGTCGGCACGCGTGCTGGATGCGGCAATTGCCTGGCAACTGTCCCTCGACTCGGGCGACGACAGCGCGGTGGAACAGGAAGAGTTCGACAAGTGGCTGGCCAGCGATGAGGAGCACGCCCGTGCGTGGCGTCAGTTGGGCATGCTCGACCGACGTTTCAGCGTGGCCTCGGGGCCGGCGCGAGCAGCGTTGTTGCAATCACGCGAAGGTATTCGCCAGCGCGTGCGCAAGCTGGGTAGCGGCTTGGCGAGTATCGCGCTGGTGCTTGGCCTGGCCTTGTTTGCCGGTGAGCGCTATGTGCCGATCCACTATTGGCTGGCTGACCAACGCACCGCCACTGGTGAACAACGCACGCTGAAACTGGCGGACGGCACGCTGATCAACCTCAACACCCACAGTGCCATCGACGTGCGTTTTGATGAAAAGCGCCGGCTGATCGTGTTGCAGGAAGGCGAAATCATGGTCGAAACCGGCCACAACGACGCACGACCGTTCTACGTGCAAACCCGCGACGGCAGCCTGCGTGCGCTGGGCACGCGGTTTATCGTCAAGCGCGAAGACGACGCCACGCGCTTGAGCGTGCTGCAATCGGCAGTAGGCGCGCAGCCCGAGGCGTTGCACGAAGAACAGGTCTTCAAGGAAGGCCAGCAAGTGCTGATGCGCAGCAATGGCCTGGGCCCTGCGCTGGCCGTCACCCCGGCCACCGACGCGTGGACCCGCGGCATGCTGGTGGTGGACAACGCCCGCCTGGGGGATGTGGTCGCGGAACTGGCCCGTTATCGCACCGGCCACCTGGGTGTGGATAAAAACGTGGCCGACTTGCGGATTACCGGCAGCTTCCCGCTGCATGACACGAGCTTGGCGTTGAATGCCCTGCTGCCGACGTTGCCGGTGCAGATTGAGCAGCACACGCCGTGGTGGGTGACGGTGAGCGCCAAACCTTAGGTTTTCGGTGCCCTTCAGATCGCTTTCGCGAGCAAGCCCGCTCCCACATTCGACCGCGTTTTTCCAGATAGAACGCAGTCAAAATATTGCACCCCAAAAATATTTTCACCCAGCCCTATCACTTTTTGATTCTCGCTCGGCACCTAGGCAATTGAGAAATATTTCCATTCAGGAGCCGCCCCATGTCCCGCACGCTAGACACCCTGTTGCGCCCCAGCCTGTTAGCCGTGGCCATCGCCCTCAGTGCTCCGCTGGCCAGCCCTTTGCTGATCGCCGCCGAGCAAGCGTCCAGCGTGCGCGCCTACAACCTGCCGGCCGCGCCCTTGGCCAGCACCCTGAACCAGATCGCCAGCCAGGCCGGCCTCGCGCTGACCCTCAGCCCTGCGCTGGCCTCGGGCAAGACCTCGGCACCGGTCCAGGGCCAGTTCGATGCACCGGGTGCGCTGCGTGAAGCGTTGCGTGGGACAGGGTTGCAGTTGGAGCAGAGCAGCGCTGGCACTTATACGTTGGTGGCGATTCCGGAGGGTGTAGTGGCATTGCCGGAAACCAGCATCACCGGCCAAGCCAGCTATGAAAGCGCATGGGGCCCAGTAGACGGTTACGTCGCCACACGCACCGCTGCTGGCACCAAGACCGATACGCCGATTGCCGAATTGCCGCGCTCGGTGTCGGTGATCACCCGCAAACAAATGGAAGACCGCTCCGTACTCAACCTCAATGACGCACTGCGCTACACCGCCGGCGTGCAAAGCAGCGGCTACGGTTCCGACTCGCGTAGCGACTGGCTGTTGGTACGCGGCTTTGTGCCAACTCAATTCCTCGATGGCTTGCCATTGCCAAAAGGCAACTACGCCACACCGAAGATCGATACCTGGGACCTGGAACGCATCGCTGTACTGCGCGGCCCGGCATCGTCGGTCTACGGGCAAACCCCGCCAGGCGGCTTGCTGGACATGGTCAGCCGTCGCCCCCAAGCCGAAAGCTCAAATGAAATCGAAGTGCAGGCCGGCAGCAACAACCATAAGCAGATCAACTTCGACAGCACCGGCAAGATCGACGACGAAGGCCAGTTCCTCTACCGCATCAGCGGCGTGGTACGCGACAGCAATACCGCCGTGGACCACATCCCGGACAAACGCTACAACGTCGCCCCGAGCCTGACCTGGAACATCAACGACGACACCAAGCTGACGTTGCTCACCCAGTTCACCCGCGACGATACTGGAATCACCGGGCAGTTCCTGCCATTGCAAGGCACCAAGCTGAGCTCGCCCGCCGGCAAGATCTCCCATCACAAGAACCTCGGTGATCCGGAATGGGAGTTCTATGACCGCACCTACTACGCGCTGGGATATGCATTTGAAACGCGTCTGAACGACACGTGGCAGTTCCACCAAAACCTGCGTTACACCAAAAATGACCTGTCATTCCAAGGCATCACCGCTGGCGGCGCGTTCTATCCGAATGGCCCGGAAGTCGCGGTAGACGACGCCGGCAACGTGACCCGTTCCGCCGGCAAGGTTGATGAAAACATCGGCCAGTTCGCCGTGGACAACAACTTCCAGGCCGACTTCCAGACCGGCCCAGTGAGCCACACATTACTGCTGGGCCTCGATCACCAGCGCTCCGACAGCGATGCGCGATGGCTGTGGGGTTCGGCCGGTGTACCGACCATCAACTTCAACCGTCCGGTGTATGGCCAGGACTTTTCCAAAGTCCAGTACTTCACCATGTACGACTACACCCAAAAGACCCAGCAGACAGGCCTCTACGTCCAGGACCAGATGGCCCTCGACAACTGGCGCCTGACCCTCGGTGGGCGCGAGGACTGGGTACACACCGGCACCACCTTCCACAACCTGAACGACGCCACCAATACCCAGCGTGACAAGCACTTCAGCGGTAACGCAGCGCTGAGCTACGTGTTCGACAATGGCATCACGCCGTACCTGTCCTACGCCGAATCATTTCAGGCCGGCGCGGGCACCCAAGTGGCCAGCACCGGGACATTCAAGCCAACCGAAGGCAAGCAATACGAAGCGGGTATCAAATACCAACCGCCTGGCACCAAGGCTTTGTTTGCAGCCGCAGTGTTTGACCTGACCCAGCAAAACTCAACCGTGACCGAAGGCAGCATCACCCGGCAAATTGGTGAAGTGCGCGTTCGCGGTCTTGAACTGGAAGCCAGTGCCGACGTTACCGAAAGCCTCAAGCTGGTGGGCTCCTACACCTACAACGACAGTGAAATCATCGAAGGCCTTGCCGCCGAAAAAGGCAACCGCATGAACCAGCTGCCACGCAACCAAGCTACCGGCTGGGCCGACTACACGTGGCGCAGCGGCTTGCTGGACGGTTTCGGCGTCGGTGCAGGCGTGCGTTATGTCGGCGACACCTATGGCAATGCCACCAACACCGATTTGGGCCATGTCGGCTCCTACACCGTGTACGACGCCTCGGTGCACTACGACCTGGGCCGCGTAAACAGCACCCTCAAAGGCGTAACCGTCGCGGTCGATGCCAAAAACATCTTCAACAAGGACTACCTGTCCACCTGCGACGGTTTCTACTGCTACTACGGCGACCAACGTAACGTGGTCGCCAGCGTGAATTACAAATTCTAAGACGGTGAAAAACCGCTGACGAAGGGCCACCTGAATGGCGGCTCTTTTTGCCTTGGAGCCGTGATGAAAAGCAAAACCATCCGCCGCTGGTCCTTCATCCACACCTGGACCAGCCTGATCTGCACGGTGTTCCTGCTGCTGCTCGCCCTCACCGGCCTGCCGTTGGTGTTTCACCACGAGATCGATCACCTGCTGGGCAGCGAGCCGCAATTGGCGCAAATGCCCGCCGACACACCACAACTCAACCTGGAACAACTCGTGACCGCCGCCCAGGCCC
Source organism: Pseudomonas cremoris (assembly GCF_014230465.1). The sequence continues at coordinate 144,751 of NZ_JAAXCY010000013.1, read as the reverse complement.
ATCGCCCTGGCGAAGCCATGCAGTACCTGGCCTGGGACGAGGACGACAAGAACGGCGTGATCGCGATCATGGCGGCCACTGCCGGGACCGAGCCCAACTCCTCCCACACCTTCATGCTCGATGCGCGCACCGGTGAGGCCGTGGAGATGCCGTCGGCCAATGGCGGGTTCACCCTGTTTCTGCTGCGCTTGCATGTGGATATGTTTGCCGGTTTGCCGGGCAAGTTGCTGCTGGCGTTCATGGGCCTTTTGTTTGTGGTGGCGATTGTCTCCGGTACGGTGTTGTACCTGCCGTTCATGCGCCGCTTGAAGTTCGCCACCGTACGCCAGGACAAGTCCACACGTTTACGCTGGCTCGACCTGCATAACCTGATCGGCGTGGTGACCCTGACCTGGGCATTGGTGGTGGGCGTTACCGGCGTGATCAGCGCCTGCGCCGACCTGATCATCGCCGCCTGGCGCCAGGACAGCCTCAGCGCCATGATCGAACCCTACAAACATGCGCCGCCGCTGACCCAGCGAGCACCAGCCACCGAGCTGCTGGCCATCGCCGCCAAGGCTGCGCCCGGCATGGAGCCGGACTTCATTGCCTTCCCCGGCACGCGTTTTTCCAGTGAGCACCACTATGCGGTGTTCATGAAGGGCAGCACCCACCTCACTTCACACCTGCTCACGCCGGTACTGATCGACGCCAGCACCCTGGCCGTCACCGCCATCGCCGAACGGCCGTGGTACATGGACGCCATGGGCATGTCCCAGCCGCTGCACTTTGGCGACTATGGCGGCATGCCGATGAAGGTGTTGTGGGCGGTGCTGGATGTGCTGACCATCATCGTGCTGGGCAGCGGGGTTTACCTGTGGATCGTCAGGCGTAAAACATGAAGCCGCGTCAATCGAGTTTCTGGAAGGTGTTTGCGATTCCGCTGGGGATTGGCCTGCTCAGTGCCGCCGGGTTGTTTGCGGCGTTGCTGGGAGATGGCTGGTGGGATTCGTTGAGTTGGCTGGGGTTGGGGATTCCGGCTGTGATTGGCGCTTTGGCGTTGTTCAGGCGGCGCGGCTGAGGACGCTTTCGCGAGCAAGCCCGCTCCCACATTGACCGCATTCCATCTGAAAAAACGCGATCGAATGTGGGAGCGGGCTTGCTCGCGAAGAGGCCTTCAAAAACACCTTCGATACCTCTAGGCTAGCCACTGCCCACAGTGAGGAATGCCCATGTCCGCTCCCAGCATGACCTTGTTCCACAACCCCGCATCGCCCTTTGTCCGCAAAGTTCGCGTATTGCTGCTGGAAACCGGCCAGCAGGATCGCGTCGCCCTGCAAACCTGCATGCCAACCCCGGTCACCCCAGACACCCACGTGGTGCAAAGCAACCCAGTGGGCAAGATCCCGGCCTTGCGCCTGGCCGATGGCTCGGTGCTGCACGACAGCCGGGTGATCCTCGATTACTTCGACCACCAGCACGTTGGCAACCCGCTGATACCCCGCGACGGCTCGGCCCGCTGGCGCCGCCTGACCCTGGCCTCGATGGCCGACGGCATCATGGATGCCGCCGTGCTGGTGCGGTATGAAAGCGCCCTGCGCCCGGTGGAGAAACACTGGGATCAGTGGCTCGACGAACAGCGCAATAAGATTCGTCGTACCCTCGCCGAGCTGGAAGCCGACGCGATTGCCGAGCTGGCCAGCCACTTCGACATTGCCGCCATCAGTGTGGCGTGTGCCTTGGGCTATCTGGATTTCCGCCACCCGGACATGCAATGGCGGTTGGACAACCCCAAGCTTGCCGATTGGTACGCCGAGGTCAGCCAGCGTCCTTCGATGCAACAGACCCAGCCGCCGGCCTGAAATCCACCGCGAACCAATGTGGGAGCGGGCTTGCTCGCGAAAGCGGTGGGTCAGTCAATGAATCCGTTACTGGCAGACTGCCTTCGCGAGCAAGCCCGCTCCCACACTGTGCGGCGGCGTTGTTGAGGAATATGACCAATCCCTCCTTCACGCGCTGATCCTCGCGCAAGCCAATCATGACTCCACCTTGCGCTTGCCCACGCCATACCAATCCAGTTTGCGCGTCAGCACCATCACCGTCCCCAGCAAGCCAAACAGCAACAGCGAGCCCATCAGCAGCGCGTAATCCTCGGCACTCAGCAACCCGTACAACAAGCCATACAACGCTGCCAACCCCGCCGAAAAGCCCAGGCCGTGAGTGATGCTGCGCAGCACGTGGCACACGTAAAAACCGATCAACAACACGCAGGCACTGGCGGAGATGAGGTAGGCCATGGCGAAGCCGATGTGCTCGGACAACGACAACAGCAGCAAGTAGAACAACGCCAGCGCAACGCCCACCAACGCGTACTGCACCGGGTGCACCGCCAGGCCCTTGAGCACTTCGAACAGGAAAAAGCCGGCAAAGGTCAGGGCGATGAACAGCAATGCATATTTGATCGCCCGGTCGCTTTTGAGGTACTGGTCAACCGGGTCGATGAAGTTCACGCCAAAGCTGCGGTTGCTGAAGTCCTTGCAGCTCTGGCCGTCCAGGCAGTTTTGCAGCGCTTGTTCGAGGTTGGTGGAAAAGAATGAGGTCTGCCATGTGGCGGTAAAGCCCTGGTCGGTGACTTCACGCTGGGCCGGCAGGAAGTTGCCGATAAAACTCGGGTGCGGCCAATTGGAAGCCAATGACACCTGGCTGGTCTTGCCCACCGGCACCACTTGCAATTGCTCGGTGCCTTGCAGGCGCAGGTCAAACGCAAACGCCACGACATAGGGCTTTTTGCTGTCCTGCTCGGGCAGTGTCACGTGCACGCCTTCACCCAACCAGTCGACCTGGGAGCCCGGTTCAAAGTCCAGGCGCTGGCTGCCCAGCTCAAGCTTCAGCGCGTTTTCGATGCCACGAATATCGCTGATACCCACCGCCAGAAACGCCTGATCAAAGCGGTAATCGGCGAAGTCTTCGGTGATACCCAACTGCGCAGGCAGTTCGAAATGCCCGCTGATGCGGTTGTCGGCATGGAACAACCGCGCCTGGTAGATACCCCGTGCACGCAGTTCGGTCTGCACCTTGCCGTCGAGTTCAAATCGATCCGGCAGGAAATACAGACGACCACGCTCTTCACGGGTGACTTCGTAGCGTTTGTTGAGCTTTTCATTGAGCTTCCACTCGCGCACGGTCTTGCGATAGGGCACCACCATCACCGGGCCGGTGAGGCGCTGGCTGTAGCTGGAGCTGCGGGCAATTTCCTCCAGCACAGTGTCGCGAGTGTATTGCCGGTCGCCGATGATGCCGTTGATCATCAGCAATGGAATCAGCAATACCAGCATCAGCAGCGCAATTGCGCCCAGTTTGAAAAGCAGACTGCGGTTCATGGGACTCTCCCTGTTTTGATGGGGCGAGTCTGGGCAGCCTGTGTGGGAGATTTATGTGGGCAATGTGGAGACTGTGTGGAGATGCAGCACCACGTGCACGCCACCCGGCACATTGCCGATCTGCAACGCACCGCCGTGCAGCTTCATCACTTCCTCGACAAAGTTGAGGCCCAGGCCTGTGCTTTTGCGCCCGCTGGCCGGGCGTGGCAGCGAGTAGAAACGCTCACTCAGGCGCGGCAGGGCGTAGTCGGGAATCGGTGCTGCCTGGTTGAACAGGCTGACCTGCACGTCGTTGTGCCGGGTGTGGGCACTGAACCTCAACGTGCCGCCGGGGGGTGTGAAATCCAGTGCGTTATCCAGCAAATTCCCCAACGCCTGGCGCAACAGGAACGGCTCGCCGTACACCCTCACGTCAGCAGCAATCGCCTGCTCGACCTGCAAGCCGGCGCCTTCGATGCGCGCGCATTGGGCCTTGAGTACGTCATCGACCATCGCCGCCAACGGGATACTCACCTGCTCCTCCAGGCCTTGGCGCTGCTCGACTTGCGCCAGGTTCAGCAGGCGTTCGATCAAGTGCTGCAGGCGTGCGCTTTCACTGTCGATATTGCCGACAAAGCGCTGCTGCTGCTCACGGCTCATATCGCCCTGCAACAGCTCCGCCGCGCCGCGAATTGCCGCCAATGGGCTCTTCAGTTCGTGGGTCAGGGTGTGCACGTAATGTTCGACGTAGGCCTTGCCTTCCAGTTGGGTGCGCATGTGCTCCACGGCGGTGGACAGCTGCTTGAGTTCACCACCACGGTAATGCGGCAGCTCGGCACGTCGGCCTTCGCTGACGGCCTCTGCGTACGCCGTGAGCCGCCGCAGGGCGACGCTCAGCCACCACGACAGCAATGCGCCAAGCAACAGGCCGAGGATCACCAACCCCGCGCCGTACCACAGCAGGCGACGTTCAGTGCGATCTACATAGGGTTGCAACGAGCTATTGGGCTTGGCCACGGTGACCACGCCGATGATCTCGCCGTTGTCGCGAATCGGCGCGCCCACGTGCATCACCGACGACGCCGGGTCGTCCAGTTCGCTGCGGGTGGAACGGGCGCCGTATTCACCGCGCAGGGTCAGGTACACGTCGTTCCACTTGGAATAGTCTTGGCCCACCGCTTCGCCGGTGGAGTCGAGCAGCACGATGCCCTTGGCGTCGGTCACATAGATACGGTGGTTGACCTGGTTTTTCGGCAAGCCCCAGATGGTCGCCCCCGGCTGGCGATTGCCATAAGCCTTGAGCAGTTCGGGCCAGTGGCTTTGGCCGAGGGTGCCGTTCTTCACGTCATCGCGCAGGACTTCGGCCAACAGGTTGGCCGTGTCCACCAGGGTTTCTTCGGTGGACTGGCGCACGCCCGGGCGGATTTCCTTCATCACCGTGCTGAGCACGAAGTAGCCGGTGAGGCCGATAAACAGCGCGTACACCAGGAAGATCCGCAGCCCCAGGCGCATCAGCTGTTGCCCGGACTGTAGCTGTAACCGAGGCCGCGGTGGGTCTGGATCGGCTCGGCATCGGCAGCCACCACTCGCAATTTGCTGCGCAGGCTTTTGATATGGCTGTCGATGTTGCGCTCATAGCCGGCATCCGCCGCCACGCCGACCGCGTCCAGCAGTTGCTCGCGGCTGAACACCCGCTCGGGCTGGTCCAGCAGGCTTTGCAGCAGACGGAATTCGTGACGCGTCAGGCTCAGCGGCTGGCCGCGATAATGGATCTGCATGCGTTCCAGGTCCACTTGGAACACAGCGGGCGTCACTGCGGGGCCGACACGCTTGAGGATCGCCCGAACCCGCGCCGCCACTTCCCGAGGGCTGAACGGCTTGACCACATAATCGTCAGCGCCGATCTCCAGCCCCACCACACGGTCGATCTCGCCATCCCGAGCACTGAGGAACATCACCGGCACCTCGCTGAACCGCCGCAGTTGCTTGCAGGTTTCAAAACCGCTGATGTCCGGCAGGCCGATGTCGAGGATGATCAGGTCCGCCGGGGTCTGGCGCTGATGGGCCAGCGCCTCCTGGCCAAGGCTCAGCCAGGTGGTGGTGAAACCCTCGCCTTGCAGGGCGAATATCAGCGTGTCGGCGATGGCCGCTTCGTCTTCGACAATCAGGATGTGGGGCATGGGGCTCTGTCAGCAGTCCGGTTTGTCGGCAGTGTAACGACGGGCCGGGTTTACCGCTGCGCCAAATTCACGCAAGGCCTTGGCGCCAATCAGCAGCGGGTAGTTGAAGCTGCTGCGGTCGGTGAGGTTGACCTCGACGGTGCGCTTGACGTTGCCCAGGCACATTTCCAGGTCGATCACCGGGCGCTTGGCCACGGTGGCTTCGTCCTTGTCGTCGTCTTCGTCGGCGCGGCTTTTGATCTTGCTGATACGCGACACCTTGTGCTCGTAGACCTTGTCGCTGGCGTCCTTGCCGCCGAGGCGGAAGCGCACCCAGTCGTCGCCGTCACGCTGGAAGGTCTCGATATTGCGCGCCGACAGCGAGGCGGTCAGTGCGCCGGTGTCCATCTTGGCCTTGAAGGTCTCGCCGATCTCCGGCAACTGGATGTATTCGTAGCGACCGTAGAGGGTAGGTTCGGCGGCCATGACAGGCAAGGCGACCAAGGCGAGCGAGGCAAATAGCAGTTTCACGAAGTGATGTCCTCGGAAAGAAGTAGGCGGATTCTAGACCGCAAAAGCGGCACTTAGTTAGCTCACCCAACCATACCCGGCACATTGTGAAACATTCGTGCGGCGATTTGCGATTTGGCCTCTAGACTCAGCTCTCTTATCATGGCCCGCCCACAAGATCCCAAGAGTTGCTTATGCGCCGCCTGCTCACCGGCTGTTTTGTCACCTTGCTGCTGTTGCTCAACACCCTGGTCCTGATCGGTCCGTTGATGGTGTTTGCCCTGCTCAAACTGGTCGCCCCCGGCCGCTCGCGCGACTACATGTCGTGGGCGGTGATGTGGATCGCCGAGACCTGGGCCGAGATCGACAAGCTGATTTTCGCGCTGTGCATCCCCACCCAATGGGACATTCGCGGTGGCGGCGACTTGCGCACCGACACCTCTTACCTGGTCATCAGCAACCACCAATCCTGGGTGGATATCCCCGCGCTGATCCAGGCCCTCAACCGCCGCACGCCGTTCTTCAAGTTCTTCCTGAAAAAGGAGCTGATCTGGGTGCCCTTCCTGGGCCTGGCATGGTGGGCGCTGGATTACCCGTTCATGAAGCGCTACAGCAAGGCGTTCCTGGCCAAGCACCCGGAGCTCGCCGGGCAGGACTTGAAGATCACCAGGGAAGCCTGCGAGCTGTTCAAGCGCCAGCCGGTGACGGTGGTCAATTATCTGGAAGGCACGCGGTTCAACGAAACCAAGCGCAAGCAGCAGGGTTCGCCGTTCAAGCGGTTGCTCAAGCCCAAGGCGGGCGGCGTGGCATTTGTACTGGCGGCGATGGGTGAACAACTGGACGCGATTCTCGACGTCACGGTGGTTTATCCACAGGAGAACATCCCAGGGTTCTGGGACCTGATCAGCGGGGCGGTGCCAAGGGTGATCATCGATATCCGCACCCGCGAACTGGACCCGGCCTTATGGCAGGGGGATTACGAGAACGATCCGGCATTTCGCCAAACCGTCCAGAACTGGGTGAACCAGCTCTGGAAGGAGAAAGACGCGCGCATCGAACAACTGCGCGCGGAACGTCCTTAACCGCCGGTACCCCAGGCCTGGGCCAGTTTGCCCAGCACGGACGTGCTGGCGCCCTGGCTACCCAGGTATTGCAGGATCACCGGCGCAAACTGGCCGACCATCCCGCTGTCCATGCCCAATGCGCTGAACGCGGTGTTCAAGTCGCTGGTGCTCTTCACGTTACCCAGCAAGCCGTCCAGGCCGCTGGTCTTGCTGCCGCCGCTCTGGCCGAGCATGCCGCTCAAGGCGCCGAGGCTGCCCAGGGAATTGCTGCCTGACAGTTGGTCCAGGCCGGGCACGCTTTTACCCAATTGCGAATAGTCGGTGCCGCTCAGTTGGTTCTTCGCCAGACCCAGCATGGCGCCGGTGCCGCCTACGGCTTGTTCTGGGGTGACATTGAGTTGCGAGGTCAGGGCGCTGAGCAGACCGGCGGTCTGAGAGCTCGGCGCCGCAGCCGCCGCCTTGTTGGTGCCCTGGGCGCCGGAAACGGCGTTGGCCACGTCACCGAGGCTGAAACCTGCGGCAAACACCGGGCCGGCGGCCACGCTCAGCAGGCAGGACAGGGCAAAACCGCGTGAAATCTTCATCAAAATAACCTCTGAAAGTAGGCGCTAAAAGCAGGGATTTGACTGACAGTCCCGAAGGATTGTTCCCACACTCAGATTAGTTCAGATAGTCACTGCATCCGAATCAGTCGTCTGCGCGTATATCCAGCAGGTACCGCCCGAAGTGGGATGGGGAGTGGGATGGAATGAATGCCAGAGCTGAACTACCCTCTGCCTACCGTGCGCAGTCCCATCGCCCTCGTTCGAGCGCTTGGAGAGGCCCTATTTCGATCAACGATACTGACCCATTGCGGCCATTACTGGCTCAATGCGCCCTAGGCAACCGCCAGGCGTTCGAAACCCTTTACCGCAGCGTTTCTCCGCGGCTGCACGGTGTGGCCCTGCGGTTCATGGGGCGTACGGACCTGGCCGAAGAGGTGTTGCAGGAAGCCTTCGTGCGTATCTGGTACAACGCCTCGCGCTACGAGGCGCACCTGGCGGCGCCGATGACCTGGATGGTCAACATCACCCGCAACCTGGCCATCGACCAATTGCGCAAACACCGTGAGCAACCGCTGGTGGATGGCCAACAAGACGCCATGGTCGATGACGCCCCCAGCGCACACGACCTGCTCGACAGCCAACGTGAAGCCAACGCCTTGAATCGTTGCCTGGAGACCCTGGACGGCATGCAGCGCCAATCCATCAGCGTGGCTTACTTCCAGGGCCTCTCCTGCTCGGAATTGGCCGACCACTTGGCAGCGCCCCTGGGTTCGGTCAAATCCTGGATTCGCCGTGGCATGGAACGCCTGCGCAGGTGTCTTGAATCATGAACTACCAGACCACCGCCCTGCGCCGCGCCCTCGCTGCCGATTACGCCATCGGCCTGATGCCTGCCACCGCATGCCGACGTTTTGAAGCCTTGTTGCTGGACGACCCAGCGCTGCGGGTTGAACTCGGCCATTGGCAAGACGCCCTCGCCAGCCTCACCGGCAGCTTGCCGGAGCGCCCCGTGCCGGCCCATGTGTGGGCAGGCATCCAGGCGCGTATTGACCCGCAGGTGTTGCACATGCCCGCGAAGACGCCGTTCTGGAAGGCTTGGCGCGTACTGGCCGCCGCCTGTGCGGTGGTCGTGGCGCTGCTGGTGGGCGTGCTGTACCAGCGCGATATCGGCGTGGAATACAACGCAACACTGGTGAATACCAGCCAACAACCTGCGCTGCGGATTCACGCCTTCGCCGATCATCTGCAGGTCGAATCGCTGGCGTTGACGGCAGTGGCGCCCACGCATGATCTGGAACTGTGGGCGATCCCACCCGGCGGCAAGCCGATTTCCCTGGGCCTGGTGCCAGCGGCTGGCAAAGGCCGTATTCAATTGAGCGAAGCCCAACAAGCCTTGCTCAGCGCACCGCTGACCCTCGCCGTAAGCCTGGAGCCAAGGGGCGGTTCGCCCACCGGTCAACCCACTGGGCCAGTGCTGTATCAGGGCCAATTGGCATCACTTTGAGCTGACACGGGGTCAGGAACCCATCGTAGGAAGCAGGGTCCATGACAGGACCCAAAACCCTGCCAGGACCCACCGCATGAGCGCCACCCGCCACACCGTGACCGAGCCAAAACCGCCTTTCTGGAGCCGCCCGCGTGTATTTATCGGCGTGTGCGTGGCCATCGTTTCAGGCCTGGGCAGCGCGCTCTACACCCAGGACAACGTCAAATCCGCCGCCACCCTGGTGACCACCGCCCAGCAGCCTGCGGCGCAAATCAGGGCGCACAAGGATTACCTCGAAGTCGAACCGATTGCCACCGCGACACCTGAACCGGACCGCAGCCTGGAACTCTGGGCCATGCCCGAGGGGCGCGCGCCGGTTTCGCTGGGGCTGTTACCGGAGGATGGCAAGGGCATTATCGGCCTCAACCCGCGCCAGCAGAAAAGCATTCGCCAGCCGGTTGAGCTGTTGGTGAGTTCAGAGACCAAGGGTGGGTCGTTAAGCAAGCAGCCCACCGGGCCGACGGTTTATCAGGGCGCGTTGGCCGCTCGCTGAGTCGATGTGCTGCATCTCGTAATAATAAACCGGCTGTTGATCACGAATCGCTCTAGACAACTGGCACTTCTAACAGTAGCCGCCACTGAAAATTCACCTGCAGCATGATTCCTCCCAGTCCCACCCGGAGGTCGTCATGAAAAGTGCAATGCTTGCAGGTGTATGTGCCGCCATGGCACTGCTGAACACATCGTATGCAGCGACCTCTACCTGTCCGACGCCCCAGGAGATCAAACAACACGCCTTGGACAACGGGGGTTATCGCTACGAGATGCACCGGCCTGATGGGCGCACCTGGTTCGGTGAAAACCCGCAGGCCAGCGCGTCGTACCTGGCTGACTCAACGTTCCACGATGCCCGTTACAACGCCGAGGACCACTCCATCACCTGCACCTACAAAGGGCCGATGAATAACGATGCGAGCTTTTCGATCACGCTCAAACCTGTCTTGGATTGGAACCTTATCCCTATAGGCGGTTGGAGCGATTGGAGAGGCACGTATTGCGAAGCCCTGGAAATTGCCAAATGCTCATTCACGCATCAGTGAAAAACGCCACCGAATCCTTCCTACAGCAGCCGTCCACGCATCCACGCCTCGAGGTCCAATCTGTGGCGGAACTCACTCTTCGACACGGCCCACCCAAGCGAGTCTTCCCATTCACATTCAACGGGAAGGCTCAGCCACACTATGAGGAGCTGTAACAACCATGATCGGCTTGATTCCCAATCTTTATGCTGCCTTCAGCGCACTCAACCATTTGCCACCTCGCAACCCAGCCCAGGCTGCGCGGCCCCAAGCTATCGGCATCGACCAATGCCCTGCGCCCCGCGAAATTCAATCCAAACCCTACACAGACCCTGACCTTCCAGCGCCCTATGGCGAGGGCTATCAATACACGGCCACAGCCAATGGCAAGACGTGGACAGGGCAAACGGCAGCCACCCAGGATGACTACCTGGACCCGGAGTACGAACTCAAGGCCGAGGCCATCAATGAACGCAACGGCCAGATTCATTGCGACTACGGCGGCAAGCGTTTGATCAAGAATGGTGAGGTGGCCGATCCCTATCTGCGACTCACGCCCCTCAAGTAACCCATAAAAAATGGCGACCTCCGGGGTCGCCATTTTTTCAGCCTTGAACGTTACGCCGCACTGAACAGCTTATGCGGATCAATCACAAACTTCTTCGGCACGCCCGCATCGAACTCGCCGTAGCCACGCGGCGCGTCATCCAGGCTGATCACCTGCACACCGACGATTTCAGCAATGTTGATACGGTCCCACATGATCGCCTGCATCAGCGCGCGGTTGTACTTCATCACTGGGGTCTGGCCGGTGTGGAAGCTGTGGGATTTGGCCCAGCCCAGACCAAAGCGAATGCTCAGGCTGCCCATTTTTGCGGCGGCATCCACGGCACCCGGATCTTCGGTGACGTACAGGCCCGGAATACCGATCTTGCCCGCCACACGCACCACGCCCATCAGCGAGTTGAGCACGGTGGCCGGGGCTTCGGCCTTGACGCCTTCATGGCCATGACCACGGGCTTCGAAGCCTACGGCATCGACGGCGCAGTCCACTTCCGGTTCACCCAGCAATGCAGCGATCTGTTCGTGCAGCGGGGTATCGGTGGACAGGTCGGCCACTTCAAAACCCTGGGCCTTGGCGTGGGCCAGGCGGATCGGGTTGACGTCGCCGATGATCACCACCGCTGCGCCGAGCAGGCGTGCCGAGGCTGCAGCAGCCAGGCCGACAGGGCCGGCACCGGCGATATACACGGTGCTGCCTGGACCAACGCCGGCAGTGACGGCGCCGTGGTAACCGGTAGGCAGGATGTCGGAGAGGCAAGTCAGGTCGCGGATTTTCTCCATGGCCTTGTCGCGGTCCGGCAGTTTGAGCAGGTTGAAGTCGGCGTACGGCACCAGCACGTATTCGGCTTGGCCACCGGTCCAGTCGCCCATGTCGACGTAGCCGTAGGCACCACCGGCACGGGCCGGGTTAACAGTGAGGCACACGCCGGTATGTTGTTCTTTGCACGAGCGGCAACGGCCGCACGCCACGTTGAACGGTACGGAAACCAGGTCGCCGATTTTCAGGTTTTCGACGTCGCTGCCCTTCTCGATCACTTCACCGGTGATCTCGTGACCGAGCACCAGGCCGGTCTGGGCAGTGGTGCGGCCGCGCACCATGTGTTGGTCGGAGCCGCAGATATTGGTGGAGACCACGCGCAGGATGACGCCATGCTCGATCTTCCTGCCACGGGGGTCCTGCATTTTGGGATAGTCGATTTTCTGTACTTCGACCTTGCCGTTGCCGAGATACACGACACCACGATTACCAGACATGCTTTCACCTCGCTGTTGTTTTTATGGAACCGCGTTGCCCAGGCAGGCAGCGCGTTTAAGTGCTCGGGTACAGATGCTGTTTCTTGTGTTGTTTGTTAGGGCCTCTTCGCGAGCAAGCCCGCTCCCACATTCGAATGCATTCCAAAGTTGGAACACGGTCGAATGTGGGAGCGGGCTTGCTCGCGAAGGCGTCCATCAGAGCACCACCGTTCTATTGGCGTTGAGAAACACCCGCCGCTCGATGTGATACCCAACCGCCCGGGCCAATGTCAGCCCTTCAATATCCCGCCCCTTGGCAATCAAGTCCTCGGGATAGTGGCTGTGATCCACCACCTCCACGCCCTGGGCGATGATCGGGCCTTCGTCCAAATCGTTGTTGATGTAATGCGCTGTAGCGCCGACCAACTTCACACCCTTGTTGTACGCCTGATGATAAGGCTTGGCGCCCTTGAACCCGGGCAACAACGAGTGGTGAATGTTGATGGCCTTTCCATCAAGTTTGCGGCACAGCTCCGGCGACAGCACTTGCATGTAGCGCGCAAGGATCACCAGCTCGGCGCCGGTGTCTTCCACCACTTGCCACACTTGACGCTCCTGGGACGGTTTGTCGTTGGGGTCGAGGGGGAAATGGTAGTAGGGAATCTGGTGCCAGTCGGCCAACGGCTTCAAATCGGGGTGGTTGGACACCACCGCGACCACGTCCATCGACAACTGGCCGATGCGCTGGCGATACAGCAGATCGTTCAGGCAATGATCGGCCTTGGAGACCATGATCACCACTTTTGGCCGGTAGTTCGGCGCCGTCAGCTCGAAGATCATGCCAAAGGCTTCGCCGCGAGTGGCCAGGCCATCGCGGAAAGCTTGCTCGTCAAAACCGTCGGGCTGGCGGAACTCCACGCGGATAAAGAACCGGCCCGAAAGCCGATCATCGAACGAGTGGTGCTCAGTCACGTAGCAGCCCTGTTCGAACAGGTAGCGGGTGACCGCGTCCACCGTGCCGAGCACGCTGGGGCAGTCGGCAGTCAAAATCCATGTATCGGGTGCGCGGCTCATGGGGCATTCCTCAGGCTTGGACGCTCAGGCCGAATTCGGCAGAGGCATCCTGTAACCACAACCACCAGTAGTCCGAGAAGCTGCGACGAATCAGCAGTTCCCAAGTGTCTTCAGCGGTGTGACGGATCACCAATTGCGACTTGGCGAACACCGTGCCCACTGCCTTGCCCACCGGGAAGTTATTGGGGTGAACGTCGTAGCTGGTGGACTTCATCAGCACATCGCGCACGTTCGGGCCGCTGAGTTCGAGGATCTGCTGGCCGCCGCTGACGTTGACCACCTGGATATGCAGCTCGCCCAGGGCTTCGCGCAAGCTTTTCTCGGCAGCGAATTCTTCACCGCTTGGCACGATGAGCAACCACTCATCCGGGCCAAGCCATTGCAGGCTGGTTTCGCCTTTGACGATGACTTGCAGAGCGCCGGGCAACTCGATGCCCAGGGCCTTGTGCACACCGGCGGCGAAAGCCGCGTCATGCCCATCGCCACGGATGGTCAGGTGGCCCAGGAGTTTCTTTTCACGCACGGTCACGCCGGCGTTCTTGCGGCCCTTGCCGACCAGGCTGGCGAGGTCGGCATGGTGCAGCGACGACTCGGCCTTGGCCCCGGAGGTTGGGCGTTGTTGGTAAACATTGGCTGCTGTCATAAAGCACCTGTTCTAAATTCTGTTGTGAGGCTACTGGCGTCTTCGCGAGCAAGCCCGCTCCCACATTTGAAATGCGTTCCCCCTGTGGGAGCGGGCTTGCTCGCGAAGGCCGCGACTCGGTCTATCAGATGTTCTGGCGATCACCTTTCGGGTCAAAGAACACCGAGGAAACAATCTCCGCCTCGATCACGCTGCCATCCGCTTGCGGTGAGAACACCCGCTCGCCAATGCGCTTCAAGCCGCCCTTCACCACGCCCATGGCAAACGAATAACCGAGGGAGTTGTGCGCATAACTTGAGGTGACGTGACCGACCATCTTCATCAGGATCGACTGCTTCGGATCGAGCACCAACTGCGCGCCTTCCGGCAGCCACACTTTCGGGTCCACCGGCTTCAAGCCCACCAGTTGCTTACGCTCTTCACGCACGCAGTCTTCACGGTTCATGCCGCGCCAGCCGATCCACGAGAACGGCTTGGTACGCCCTACGCACCAGCCCATGTTCAGGTCGTCCGGGGTCATCGAGCCGTCGGTGTCTTGGCCGACGATGATGAAGCCCTTCTCGGCCCGCAATACGTGCATGGTTTCGGTGCCGTACGGGGTCAGGTTGTACTTTTTGCCGGCCTCGACGATTTTTTCCAGCACGCCCATGGCGTAGTCGGCCTGTACGTTGACTTCGTACGACAGCTCACCGGTAAATGAAATCCGAAACACCCGCGCCGGTACGCCGCCCACCAAGCCTTCTTTCCAGGTCATGAACGGGAAGCCGTCCTTGTCCAGGTCGATGTCGGTCACTTCCGCCAGCAACTTGCGGCTGTTGGGGCCGGACAGAGTCATGGTCGCCCAGTGGTCGGTGACCGAGGTGAAGTACACCTTGAGGTCTGGCCATTCGGTCTGTTGGTAGATTTCCAGCCACTGCAGCACGCGTGCCGCGCCGCCGGTGGTGGTGGTCATCAGGAAGTGGTTGTCAGCGAGGCAGGCCGTCACGCCGTCGTCGAAGACCATGCCGTCTTCCTTGCACATCAGGCCGTAGCGCGCCTTGCCCACGTCGAGCTTGGTCCAGGCGTTGGTGTAGATGCGGTTGAGGAACTCGCGGGCATCCGGGCCCTGGATGTCGATCTTGCCGAGGGTGGACGCATCCAGCAGGCCGACGCTGTCGCGCACCGCCAGGCATTCGCGCTTCACCGCTGCGTGCAGGTCTTCACCGTTGCGCGGGAAGTACCACGGGCGTTTCCACTGGCCGACGTCTTCAAACTCGGCGCCGTTCTTTACGTGCCAGGCTTGCAGCGCGGTGTAGCGTACGGGTTCGAAGATGTGCCCACAGTGACGGCCTGCTACCGCGCCGAAAGTCACCGGCGTGTAGTTCGGGCGGAACATGGTGGTGCCCATCTGCGGGATGGTCACGTTCAACGAACGGGCAGCAATCGCCAGGCCGTTGACGTTACCCAACTTGCCTTGGTCGGTGCCAAAGCCCAATGCGGTGTAACGTTTGACGTGCTCTACCGATTCGAAACCTTCGCGAGTCGCCAGTTCGATGGCGGCGGCGGTCACGTCGTTTTGCAGGTCGACAAATTGCTTTGGCGCACGTGCGGTGGGCTTGTCGTGGGGTACTTGATACACCGCCAGGGTCGGCTCTTCCAAGCGACTCAGGGCTTTTGGCAAGGTGCCTTCCACCGGCGCAAAACCGGCTTCGCTGGCGGCGCGCACGCCACCTTCAAAACCGTCAGCCAGGGAATCGCCGAGACCGTAGACACCATTGATGCCGCCCACGCACACGCGTTTTTGCGGTGCTTCGCCCGGCACAAAACCGAGGATGTCTTCGCGCCAGGTCGGCTTGCCGCCCAGGTGCGAGGCCAAGTGGACCACCGGGCTGTAGCCGCCGGAGCTGGCCACCAGGTCGCAGTCCAGCCACTCGCCGGGGCTGGTGACTTTGTGTGCCTTGACGTCAATCGCAGCGACGCGAGCAGCGGTCACGCGCTTGGTGCCACGGGCTTCGACCACGGCGCTGCCGGTGAGGATACGAATGCCCTTGGCGCGGGCTTCTTCCACCAGCGCACCGCGCGGGTTGTGGCGTACATCGGCCACCGCGACCACTTGCAGGCCGGCATCCAACCAGTCCAGCGCTACGCGGTAGGCGTGGTCGTTGTTAGTCGAGAGCACCAGCTTTTTACCCGGTGCCACGCCATAGCGACGCACGTAGGTAGAAACCGCACCGGCCAGCATGTTGCCCGGCACGTCGTTGTTGCCGTAAACCAGTGGACGCTCGCACGCACCGGTCGCCAGCACTACACGCTTGGCGCGCACACGGTGGATACGCTGGCGCACCACGCCAATCGGCGCACGGTCACCCAGGTGATCGGTGAGGCGTTCGTGAATGGTCAGGAAGTTATGGTCGTGGTAGCCGTTGACGGTGGCGCGAGGCAGCAGCACCACGTCCGGCAACGCTTTCAATTCGGCGATGACGCTGGCGACCCACTCAGTGGCCGGCTTGCCGTCGAGGCTTTCGCGCGAATCCAGCAGAGAGCCACCGAACTCTTCTTGTTCGTCAGCGATGATCACGCGGGCACCGCTGCGCGCAGCCGCCAATGCAGCGGCCAGGCCAGCAGGGCCTGCGCCCACCACCAGCACGTCGCAGTGACGGTTGAAGTTGTCGTAGGTGTCCGGGTCGTTCTCGGTCGGCGAGCGGCCAAGGCCAGCGGCCTTACGGATGTACTTCTCGTAAGTCATCCAGAACGATTGCGGGTACATGAAGGTTTTGTAATAGAAACCCGGCGGCATCAGCTTGCCGCCGACTTTGCCGAGAATACCCATCACGTCGGTGTTGACGTTCGGCCAGCCGTTGGTGCTGGTGGCGACCAAACCTTGGTACAGCGCCTGTTGGGTGGCGCGCACGTTCGGGATCTGGGTGGCTTCGGTGGCACCGATCTGCAGCACCGCGTTCGGCTCTTCGGCGCCAGCAGCAAAGATGCCGCGAGGGCGCGAGTACTTGAAGCTGCGGCCGATGATGTCGACGCCGTTGGCCAGCAATGCTGCGGCCAGGGTGTCGCCTTCAAAGCCCTTGTAGGTCTGGCCGTTGAACGAAAACGTCAGGACCTTGTTGCGGTCGATCCGGCCACCGTTGGACAGGCGATTGGTCTGGCTCATACCTTCTCTCCAGTAGCCTTGGCGGTGAATTGCGGCTTGGTGCCGATCTTGTAGGTTTCAAGAATTTCGTAGGTCAGGGTGTCGCGGGTCGCGTTGAAGTACTGGCGGCAACCGGCGGCGTGAATCCACAGTTCGTGGTGCAGCCCACGGGGGTTGTCGCGGAAGAACATGTAGTCGCCCCACTGCTCGTCGGTGCAGGTATTCGGGTCCAGCGGGCGCGGGATGTGCGCTTGGCCGGACGCGTGGAATTCCTCTTCGGAGCGCAGTTCGCCACAGTGAGGACAGAAGATATGCAACATAGGAAATTTCTCCTGTTAGTGGGCGACGGCCGCAGCGCCGTGTTCGTCGATAAGCGCACCGTTGTGGAAACGGTCGATGGAAAACGGTGCCGCCAATGGGTGCATCTCACCCTTGGCCAAACTCGCGGCAAACACGTTGCCTGAGCCCGGCGTGGCCTTGAAGCCGCCGGTGCCCCAACCGCAGTTGAAGAACATGTTCGGCACTGGCGTCTTGGAGATGATCGGGCAGGCATCCGGCGTGGTGTCGACGATGCCGCCCCACTGACGGTTCATGCGTACGCGCGACAGCACCGGGAACATCTCGACGATGGCCTGGATGGTGTGCTCGATCACCGGGTACGAACCACGCTGGCCGTAGCCGTTGTAGCCGTCGATACCGGCGCCGATCACCAGGTCGCCCTTGTCGGACTGGCTGATGTAACCGTGCACGGCGTTGGACATGATCACGCTGTCGATAATCGGCTTGATCGGCTCCGACACCAACGCTTGCAGCGGGTGGGATTCAATCGGCAGACGGAAGCCGGCGAGTGAGGCCATGTGCCCGGAGTTACCGGCAGTCACCACACCGACGCGCTTGGCGCCGATAAAGCCCTTGTTGGTTTCCACGCCGATGCACACGCCGTTTTCCTTGCGGAAGCCGATCACTTCGGTCTGCTGGATCAAGTCCACGCCCAGTGCGTCAGCGGCACGGGCAAAACCCCAGGCCACGGCATCGTGACGAGCCACGCCGCCGCGACGTTGCACGGTAGCGCCGAGTACCGGGTAGCGGGTGTTTTTCGAGCAATCGAGATACGGGATCTCGTCGGCCACTTGTTTGGCGTTGAGCAACTCGCCGTCGACGCCGTTGAGGCGGTTGGCACTCACGCGGCGCTCGGAATCACGGATGTCTTGCAGGGTGTGGCACAGGTTGTACACGCCACGCTGGGAGAACATCACGTTGTAGTTCAGGTCCTGGGACAGGCCTTCCCACAGTTTCATCGCGTGTTCGTACAGGTGAGCCGACTCGTCCCACAGGTAGTTGGAGCGCACGATGGTGGTGTTGCGCGCGGTGTTACCGCCGCCCAGCCAGCCTTTCTCGACCACGGCCACGTTGGTGATGCCGTGCTCCTTGGCCAGGTAGTAGGCGGTCGCCAGACCATGCCCGCCGCCGCCGACGATGACCACGTCGTAGACCTTTTTAGGGGTGGGCGTGCGCCACATCTTCTGCCAGTTTTCGTGGTGGCTGAGTGAGTGCTTGAAGAGGCCAAAGCCCGAGTAGCGTTGCATAGTCATTACTCCAAAACCGCGCTCAGCGATAAACCGGGAAATCGGCGCACAGGGCAGACACGTGCTTGGCCACGTTAGCCTCGACATCGGCATCGCCGAGGTTGTCGAGGATGTCGCAGATCCAGCCAGCCAACTCCACGCATTGCGGCACTTTAAAACCACGGGTGGTTACCGCCGGGGTGCCGATGCGCAGCCCCGAAGTCACGAACGGCGACTGTGGGTCGTTCGGCACGGCGTTCTTGTTGACGGTGATGTGGGCGCGACCCAGGGCGGCGTCCGCCTCTTTGCCGGTGAGGCCCTGACGAATCAGGCTGACCAGGAACAGGTGGTTATCGGTACCGCCGGACACGACATCGTAGCCGCGCTTGATAAACACCTCGGCCATCGCCTGGGCGTTGTCGATCACTTGCTGTTGATACGCCTTGAAGCCCGGCTCCAGCGCTTCCTTGAAGCACACGGCCTTGCCGGCGATGACGTGCATCAGCGGGCCGCCCTGAGCGCCGGGGAATACGGCGGCGTTGAGTTTCTTTTCGATTTCTTCGTTGGACTTGGCCAGGATCAGGCCACCACGCGGACCGCGCAGGGTCTTGTGGGTGGTGGTGGTGACCACGTCGGCGTACGGCAGCGGGTTCGGGTACAGGCCAGCAGCGACCAGGCCGGCAACGTGGGCCATGTCGACGAACAACAGCGCGCCCACCTTGTCGGCAATCTGGCGGAAGCGTGGGAAATCCAGGGTCTTGGAGTAGGCAGAGAAACCGGCCACAACCATTTTCGGCTTGTGCTCGACCGCCAGGCGCTCGACTTCGTCGTAGTCGATCAGGCCGGTGTCGGTGTTGATGCCGTATTGCACTGCGTTATACAGCTTGCCCGAGGACGACACTTTGGCGCCGTGGGTCAGGTGACCGCCGTGGGCCAGGCTCATGCCCAGGATGGTGTCGCCAGCATTGATCAGGGCAAGGTACACAGCGCTGTTGGCGGACGAACCGGAGTGCGGCTGCACGTTGGCGTAATCGGCGCCGAACAGTTGCTTGGCGCGTTCGATGGCCAGGGCCTCGACTTTATCCACATGCTCGCAGCCACCGTAGTAGCGCTTGCCTGGGTAGCCTTCGGCGTATTTGTTGGTGAGGCCGCTGCCTTGAGCTTCCATCACGCGTTTGCTGGTGTAGTTCTCTGACGCGATCAGCTCGATATGATCTTCCTGGCGCTGCTCCTCGGCATTCATGGCCGCCAGCAGTGCGTCGTCATATCCCTGGATCTGGTCTTGTTTGCTGAACATCGCGTCTCTCCCAGCCTTTCGTATTGTTGAGGCCCGGTGCAGGGCCCTTTGATGCGATGGTAGGGCTGGCGCCTCTGGGTCAAATGCCTACGGGCGCCACGCAAAGGTGCGTTTACGACATTCATTGAGCGACACAGAACAAATGTGGGAGCGGGCTTGCTCGCGAAAGCGGTGTGCCAGTCAACACATGCATTGGCTGACACACCGCTTTCGCGAGCAAGCCCGCTCCCACAGGGGGTTAGGCGATAGTCTGACGGACCAGTAGCAGCAGTAGGAAATGCAGGGGATAGAGGGAGTAGGCCCAGCGACGCATGGCCGGTGGCGCGACATTTTTGCCATGTCGCAACAAGACCAGACCGGCCAATGGCGCGATCAGGCATGCCGCCAATCCCGACAGCGCCACCAGCGATCCACTGTTGAGCAGCACCTGCCATTGGTTGGCGGCCACACAGACCAACCCCGGCAATACACTGAAATACCACGGACGCCGAAACACCAACAGCATCGCCAACGGCAGCAACACACCAAAAAAACCGAACATCAATTGCTCGGAGAAAACGCCAGCTATCGTGACGGCAACCAGCGCCAACCCCCGATCAAACAGCGCCTTCTGCTGCCATCCTCGCGCAACCAGCAAACCCAGCGCCAAGGTCGGCAACACATTCAACGTATCGGCATCCTCGATAAACAGCCGATACGGCACTTCACTGATCACACTGAACAGCAGCAACCAGCCCAGGTAACGACCGGTGAGCGACGCGCTTCCCATTCGGTGCAAATTCGCCGCAATCGCCAGGCAAAACCACGGAAAAGCCAGGCGCCCCGGCACATACAGTCCATCCAGGCTCAACCCGACATAACGCAGGTGATCAAGCACCATGCACAGCAGCGCCAGCCACTTGAGCAGGTCCAGAGCGCCGTCTCGGACACGTCCGACAGGCAAGGTGTAGGCAGCGTGCATAATTCCCCAACGACTTTGCATTTACAGTACGTGCGCACCCCAGACAATCTTGGTTACAGTGCGCACCAACATCGACCACAGGAATGGGCCATGACCGACAAGAGCCAACAATTCGCCAGCGACAACTACTCCGGCATCTGCCCGGAAGCCTGGGCCGCCATGGAACAAGCCAACCAGGGCCATCAACGGGCCTACGGCGATGATGAATGGACCCACCGCGCCGCCGACGGTTTCCGCAATTTGTTCGAAACCGACTGCGAAGTATTCTTCGCCTTCAACGGCACCGCCGCCAACTCCCTGGCGCTGTCCTCGTTGTGCCAGAGCTACCATAGCGTGATTTGCTCGGAAACCGCCCACGTCGAAACCGACGAATGCGGCGCGCCGGAGTTTTTCTCCAACGGCTCCAAGCTGCTCACCGCCCGCACCGAAAACGGCAAGCTGACCCCGGAATCGATCCGCGAGATCGCCCTCAAGCGTCAGGACATTCACTACCCCAAACCACGCGTGGTCACCTTGACCCAAGCCACCGAAGTCGGCAGCGTGTACACCCCGGAAGAAATCCGCGCCATCAGCGTGACCTGCAAGGAGTTGGGGCTGAACCTGCACATGGACGGCGCGCGTTTCTCCAATGCCTGCGCATTCCTCGGCTGCTCACCCGCCGACCTGACTTGGAAAGCCGGTGTGGACGTGCTGTGCTTCGGCGGCACCAAAAACGGCATGGCCGTGGGTGAAGCGATCCTGTTCTTCAACCACAAGCTGGCCGAAGACTTTGACTACCGCTGCAAACAGGCCGGCCAACTGGCATCGAAAATGCGCTTCCTCTCCGCCCCATGGGTAGGCTTGCTGGAAAACGACGCGTGGCTCAAACACGCACGTCATGCCAACCACTGCGCGCAATTGCTGAGCAGTCTGGTGGCGGATATTCCGGGGGTGGAATTGATGTTCCCGGTACAGGCCAACGGCGTGTTCCTACAGCTGTCAGAACCGGCTATCGCGGCGCTGACGGCAAAGGGCTGGCGCTTCTACACCTTCATCGGCAAGGGCGGTGCACGGTTCATGTGTGCGTGGGATACCGAAGAGGAGCGTGTAAGGGAATTGGCGGCCGACATTCGGGAAGTGATGGGCGCCTGATACTGGCGTAACGCCGAGTCTGTTATTTGATATTTCTGACAGCAGCGCACTGCATTTTCGTTGACTAGCCTCTTGGAACCCGAAAGGAAAACGCCGCTGCAGCGGCACCCTTTCGGGAACAACTGCCTGCCGAATAATCGGCCGGAAACGGAAATCCAGCAGAGAGCCAAACCATGGAATACCAAAGCAACGGCAACACCCTGCAAAGCGACGGCACCATCAACACCACGGTCATCGACTGGGATGAGTTCCGCAAGTACGCAAAAGTCGGCGACACCATCCGCGAACCTTCAAGGACGCTGCGGATCTACGATAAAGTCTATGAATTGACAGCATCAGGCCAGCACTTCGTGGTCCATATCTACGCCCAATAAGCCTTAGCCTGATCGTTCCCACGCAGAGCGTGGGAACGATCAGCCGATCAGCGGTTAGAACTCGATACGCACGTCGCCCTTCGGCACACTGCAGCAGGACAGGATGTAACCCTCGGCCTCGTCTTCCTCGGTGATCCCGCCGTTGTGGTCCATCTCGACTTCCCCGCCCAGCTTCATCACCTTGCACGTCCCGCAAATCCCCATGCCGCAGGCCTTCGGAATCAACAGGCCAAGCTTGGCCGCTGCTGCGTGCACGGTTTCGCCCGGTGCCACACGAATGCTTTTGCCCGAGGCAATGAATTCCACCTGATGCAAATCTGCCAGGTCGATTTCCGGCGCATCTGCCGCTTGCTCGGCCTGTTCCACCGCGTCGGCACGGGCTTCCGGCGGCGTGGCGCCGAAGGATTCCTCGTGGTAACGCGCCATGTCGAAACCTGCGACTTCCAGCAGGCGCTTCACTGCGTTCATGTAGGGCGTGGGGCCACAGCAGAACACTTCGCGCTCCAGGAAGTCCGGCACCATCAGTTCCAGCATCTTGTGGTTCAGATAGCCGCGATAACCCGCCCAAGGCTCGCCCAGGCCATGTTTCTCGCAGATCAGGTGCAGGCTGAAGTTGTCGATCCGCGACGCCATGTGCTCCAGCTCGCGGTGGTAAATGATGTCTTTGGGCGAGCGAGCGCTGTGGATGAACGTCATGTCGACGTTGGCGTTGGTGTCGTAGAACCAGCGCGCCATGGACATCACCGGCGTTATGCCGACGCCACCGCTGAGGTACAGCACTTTTGGGCTTGGGAAGTCGATGGCGTTGAACAAACCCACCGGCCCGTGTACCGCCAGTTCCTGACCCTCGTGCAGCGTGTCATGCAGCCAGTTGGACACCTTGCCGCCAGGCACGCGCTTGATGGTCACCGAGAAGCTATAAGGCACCGAAGGCGAGCTGGAAATGGTGTAGGAGCGCATGATCGGCTGGCCTTCAATTTCCAGCTCCAGGGTGACGAATTGCCCCGGCTTGAAAAAGAACAGGATCGGCTGGTCGGCCATGAAACAAAAGGTGCGCACGTCCCAGGTTTCCTGGATGACTTTGACGCAACGGACGATGTGCCGACCATTGGCCCAGGTCTGGGTGGTTACCGGATTCAGGAAGCTGTTGGACATGCTGATTCTCCACTGCCGATGTTCGGCTTTATGGTGGCGATTCTGCGTAACGCCGGATTCGCCCATTTACCTATCTGCGACATTCACATACTTATCGCGACCAGCCCCCAACGACCTAGGGTTGCGCGTCGGGAACAGATTGGGCCATGTCGCCCATGGATAAGGTTCGGCACATCGGCGGCCCCACACTCGCTTCCAACAACGACGCTTTCTTTACGCCTTGCTGCAAACCTGATTAGCCACTTATCTCGGCCACACAGAATGGCCATGAGGACACACACGATGGACGTCACCGCAACCTTAAGCTTGGGCGATCCGCTGGAACCCGCACGTAAGGCCACCGCGCAAATGCTGCAGGAGCGTGAGCGCACGTTCTCGCTGCCACAGCCGTTCTACTCTGATGAGCGGTTGTTTGATATCGACATGCAGGAGATCTTCCAGAAAGAGTGGTTGATCGCCGGCATGACCTGCGAGATCCCCACCAAGGGCAACTACCTGACCCTTCAAGTGGGCAAGAACCCGATCATCGTGATCCGTGGCGCCGAAGGCGTGGTGCATGCGTTCCACAACGTCTGCCGCCACCGCGGTTCGCGCTTGTGCACCAGCGACAAGGGCAAGGTCGCCAAACTGGTCTGCCATTACCACCAGTGGACCTACGAACTGGACGGCCGCCTGCTGTTCGCCGGCACCGAGATGGGCGCCGACTTCGACATGAAGCAATACGGTTTGAAACCGGTGAACGTGAAGACCGCCGGCGGCTACATCTTCATCAGCCTGTCGCAGAACCCGCCGGCCATCGATGACTTCCTGTCGACGCTCAACCATTACATGGAACCCTACGACATGGAAAACACCAAGGTGGCGGTGCAAACCACCTTGATGGAGAAAGCCAACTGGAAGCTGGTGCTGGAAAACAACCGCGAGTGCTACCACTGCAACGCGTCACACCCGGAACTGCTCAAGACCTTGCTGGAATGGGACGACGTCACCGACCCGCGCGCCGACCAGGCGTTCAAGGACCACGTGGCCGCTTCGGCTGCCGCTTGGGACGCCGAGAAGATCCCTTACGCCCACGCCAGCTTCGGCCTGCGTAACCGCATCGTGCGCATGCCGCTGCTCAAGGGCACCGTGTCGATGACCATGGACGGCAAACAGGGCTGCGCGAAGCTGATGGGCCGCATCAAGAACCCGGATTTGGGCTCGATGCGCATCCTGCACCTGCCGCACTCGTGGAACCACTGCATGGGCGACCACATCATCGTGTTCACCGTGTGGCCGATCAGCGCTCAGGAGACCATGGTCACCACCAAGTGGATCGTGCACAAAGACGCGGTGGAAGGCGTGGACTACGATCCGGCGCGCATGCGCGAAGTATGGGACGCCACCAACGACCAGGACCGTCGCCTGGCCGAAGAAAACCAGCGCGGCATCAACTCCACCGCCTACCAGCCCGGCCCATACTCCAAGACCTATGAGTTTGGCGTGGTGAACTTCGTGGACTGGTACAGCGAGCGCATGCTCAGCAACCTGGGCGCGGCGCCGGCGCCGTACCTCAAGGGCGTGGCTGTACACGAATAACCGGCATCCCACAGGTCAAACTGTGGGTATCTACACAACTTGTAGTGAGCGGACTTGCCCCGCGCTGGGGGGCGAAGCCGCCCCAAATCCAGGCACCTCGGTCTCTTTGAAAAACCGCGGTGCCCCCAGCGCGGGGCAAGCCCGCTCACTACAGCAAGCCTCCTCCCACCTTTCAGATCTGTTTAATGGTCAGAATTTGAGCAACACCCCCGCAGCCCGCTGGCTTTGTGCCCTCCAGCCTTTCCCCAACAACTTATCCACAAAGCCACCCACAGCAATTGTGGGCAACTGCGTTAATGCAGCGAAATTAAACCAATAAAATCCGTGACTTATTCAAGATCGCAGTTTCAAACCCTACCTGGTCACTTTTTAACCATAACCCTGTATGCCTTATAAACCGTGGCCTGTAGCGGTACGCAAACACCTTATCCACAGAACAACCAACAGACTTTGGGTGTAACTTCGGAACCGCTGTGGAAAACTGCGCCAAACCTTCATAAACCAAGGGTTTCAACTGTTTCGTTCTTATTTGAGCGCGATTTGATCAAAATTTAACCACAATCGTAAAAGCCTTTATCCATAAGGCCTGTAGCCGATAGCAAACATCTTATCCACAGAAGCGCCAACAGACTTTGGGGGCAACTCCAGATCGCGCAACGCGCTTATCCACATGAAAACTCTCTTAAAAACCGCAACTTAGCCTGGTCATTTTTCGTACAGGAGTCTGTAACCCTTTATACACGTGCCCTGCGGCCAGCCACGAACACCTTATCCACAGCTACGCGCACAGCGATTGTGGGTAACCGCCTTGCCTGTACAAAAACATCCAGCATCTACACTCACCCTTGCAGTTCATTTCACTAGCCTGGGTTGATGAAGAAGTCCTTGGCGGGATGACAGGAGAACAGAACGGTGATGTGGCAGGGCAATCTTAGCCACCACCACGTCAAAGGTTTTACGCTGATTGAATGACGCAGGCCCTGCTGGCCAGGCTCGCGACAGTGGCTTATCCGCTGACGGCACTCATGGGTAAACGCGACGGGGAACTCGACTTGCACGCTCGTTGCAGGAAATACGGCGCGCGATTGAAGTGTCCAAAATCATCAGACCAGTTCAAGCCAGCTCCCCCAGGACTACGGGGCGTTTTCAAGTCAGCGGACGACGCCCTCTTCCATCAACAACTTGAGAATCGCCTGCGCCCCCTCCTCCGGGCTCACACCCTTGAGCACTTGCCCACCGCCACCACTGGCCTTGGCCGTCGCAGCTTTCATCCGGTCCGCACCGCTCTTGGCCTTGATCACCTTGAGCCGCTTGGGCCGAGGCTTGGCCGGTTGCAGCACGGCGCCGGTGAACAACTCATCGTCTTCAACCTCAACCTCATGGGCCGCCAATTCACCGCGCTGAGCCGGGCCGTAGGCGCTTTGCCGTGGTTTGGGCGCGGCGTTGTCCACCGTGGCCAAAAACGGCAAGCGCACCTTCAACCTGCGCCGCTGCCCACGGGGTAACGCTTGCAGCACGTGGGCCACACCGCCGTCGATGGACTCCACCTGCGCCAGCCCGACGATCAACGGCCAGCCCAATTGCTCGGCGAGCAAAAACGGCAACATGCCCGAGCCTTCGCCGGTTTCCGCCTGGCTGCCAGTCAGCACTACTTGGGCGCCGGCTTCGCGCAGATAATCACCGAGTACCGGCAACGCATCACTGCCCGCCGGTTGTTCCAGCACGTGCAGTTGCGGCAAACCCATGCCCAGATAACTGCGCAGGGTCGGTTCATTGACATTGCCGGCATGCAGCACCTGCAACTTATCCCCAGCGAGTTGCAAACCCAGCTCCACCGCGCGCGCATCCTGCTCTGCGCGGCGCGGACGCCCGGAAGTTGGATGAGCGCCGATGGACACCAGGCTGATGACATTCGTGGTCATGGTCATATCCTCAGGCCGCATCGCGCTTGGCGCCGTTGCGGTAGGTTTCTACCGCCGCGATCAAGGCTTGCAGAATCGCGGCGCTGTCGCCGATCACCGACAGGTCGGCACGCTTGATCATGTCGCAGCTCGGGTCGAGGTTGATCGCCACCACCTTGTCGCAGGCTCCGATGCCTTGCAGGTGCTGGATCGCCCCGGAGATACCCACCGCCACATACACCCGCGCCGTGACCCAGGTGCCGCTGGCACCAACCTGGCGATCACGGGCCATGAAGCCGTCGTCCACCGCCACTCGCGAGGCGCCCTCTGTGGCGCCGAGGGCGGCGGCGGTCTGGTGGAACAGCGCCCAGTCCTTCACGCCGTTGCCGCCGGAGAAAATGAACTCCGCTTCGGCCATCGGGATTGCCGCCGGATCCACCGCCACCGCGCCGAGGTCTTCGATGCGCGGCAAGCTGCGCGCCAGGGCTGTGGATAACTCCACGGGCAGCACTTCGTGACGGGTTTCGCTGACCGGCTCGGCGCATTCGGCCGCGGCCAGGATCAAGCGTGGCAGAGGGCGGGCCAAGTCTTCCTGGCCCGCGCCAGCGCGACCGATGCACTCGTTACCCTTGATTTGCCAGACACGCGTCGCCGGGCGTTCCTTGAGGCTGGCGGCAAAACGTCGACCCAATTCGCCGCCACCGCTGCGGCTGTCCGGCAGCAACCAGTGGCGCGGGTTGAACTGGTTATCCACAGCGCGCAAACCTTGCACCCGTTGTTCGGGTGAATAACCGTCGAACTCGTGGCCGTCCAGCACCAGCAGCCGGTCGACGCCAGCGGTGGCAAACGCGCTTTCCTTGTGCTCGCCAAACACCACCGCCAATACCGCGCCGTCACTGCCCGCGAGTTGGCGAGCAAGGCCAAGCAAATCGCGGTCATGGCTGCTCAGGCGGCCACCAACCATGTCTGGCACCACGTTGATGTAGAACGCAGGCGTTGGCACCTGGTGCAGCGGCAATTGCACTTCCACCGCCGCCGTACGCTTGGCCGCGCCGCCCTGCTGGGCGCCACTGCGGTCGATGCGCTTGATGCCATTGGGGCCGATAAAGCCGACACCATGCACGTTCTTGCGGATGACGCCGTTAGGCCCCATCCAACTGTGTTGCGCCGGCTGCATCGCCGCGTGCAGCGGGTGCAGACGGTTACGGGCGATCCATTCGGCCCGTGGGTCGCGGCGGATAATGTCGCTCATCAGTGCACCTCCGCAGGTTCACGCTTTAACGGGGCTTTGGCGGGTGCGGCGTCTTCCAACAGTGCGTCGGCTACCAGTTCTGCGATGTCCTTTATCAATGGGCGCGGTTCAACCACGCCTTCGAGCATCGCCGTACACTGCGGGCAACCCACCGCCACCAGCTCGGCGCCGGTTTCGCGGATGTCTTCCATACGCATGTCCGGAATACGTTGCTTGCCGGGAATGTCAGTGATCGGCGCACCGCCACCACCGCCGCAGCAGCGCGAGCGGAAGCCCGAACGTTGCATCTCCTTGACCTCGATACCCAGCGCCCGCAGCACTTGGCGCGGCGCCTCGTATTCGCCGTTGTAGCGGCCCAGGTAGCACGGGTCGTGATAGGTCACGCTGTTGCCCTTGTGCTGGCCCAGGTTCAGCGCGCCCTCGTCGATCAGCTCGGCCATGAAGGTGCTGTGGTGCTGCACGAGGTAGTTGCCGTTGAAGGCGCCGTATTCGTTTTTCAGCACATGGAAACTGTGCGGGTCGCAGGTGACGATGCGCTTGAAGCTGTACTTGGCCAGGGTCTGGATATTGCGCGAAGCCAGCAACTGGAAGGTCGCTTCATCGCCCAGGCGGCGGGCCACGTCACCGCTGTCGCGTTCTTCCAGGCCGAGCACGGCGAAGTCGACACCGGCGGCCTTGAGCACTTTGACGAACGCACGCAGGGTGCGTTGGTTACGCATGTCGAAGGCACCGTCACCGACCCAGAACAGTACGTCGCAGCTGCCTTTTTCGCTGAGCAACGGCAGGTTCAGATCCGCCGCCCAGTTCAACCGGCCTCCGGGTGCGAAGCCGCCAGGGTTGTCGGTGGCAATCAGGTTTTCGAGGACTTCGGCGCCCTTATTCGGGGTGGCGCCTTTTTCCAGGGTGAGGTGGCGGCGCATGTCGACGATGGCGTCCACGTGCTCGATCATCATCGGGCACTCTTCGACACAGGCGCGGCAGGTGGTGCACGACCATAGGGTCTCGGCGTCCACCAAACCATTGACGATGGGTTGATGCGGATTGCCGCTGTGTTCGCCGATGGCTTTGCCCGGATACGGGCTGCCGGCGAACTTGGCGTCAGTGCCGCCGGCTAGGCCGACGACCATGTCCTGGATCAGCTTTTTAGGGTTCAGCGGCTGGCCGGCAGCAAACGCCGGGCACGCGGCTTCGCACTTGCCACATTGCACGCAGGCGTCAAAACCGAGCAGTTGGTTCCAGGTGAAATCCTTGGGTTTTTCTACGCCCAGCGGTGCGGTTTTGTCGCTGAGATCCAGCGGCTTCAAACCGGTGGAACGGCCACCGCCAAAGCGTTCGGCGCGACGGTGCCAGGCCAGGTGCAGGGCGCCGGCAAAGGCGTGTTTCATCGGACCGCCCCAGGTCATGCCGAAGAACATCTCGCTCACGCCCCACAGCACGCCAACGCTCAACAGCGCGGCCAGCAGCCAGCCGCCGAAGTCCGCCGGCAGAACCCCGGCCACCGGCAACGTCACCAGGAAGAAGCTCACCGAGAACGCCATCAGGCTTTTCGGCAGGCGCATCCACGGGCCTTTCGACAGGCGCGATGGAGGGTTGCGACGGCGTAGATAGACGAAGGTGGCACCGACAAACATCAGCACCGAGGCCAGCAGCAAGGCGTAGCCGAGGATACGGTTATGCAAGCCAAAACCGTGTACCAGGATCGCCAGCAACGCCGACAGCACAAAGCCCAAGGCCGTGGCGACGTGGGTGTTGGCGATGTATTTGTCGCGGGCGACCACGTGGTGCAAGTCGACCATGTAGCGCTTGGGCATGGCCAACAGGCCGCCCAGCAGGTCGACCTTGGATGCACGGCCACGGCGCCACATGTTCACCCGGCGCAGGGCGCCGAAGACGGCAAGGCCCAGGGCGGCGAACAATAAAATGGGAAGCAGGGTGTTCAACATGGTGAAGCTCCCAAAGACCACACAGGTCTACTGTGAAACTGGCCCTGAATGTGGGAGCGGGCTTGCTCGCGAATGCGGTGTGTCAGCTGGCGCATTCGGTGGCTGAATCACCGCATTCGCGAGCAATGCCCGCTCCCACATTTTCAGACCGAGTCCACTTTGGTTCGGTGTCGGCTTAGAAATCCTTGCAAAGGCGCAGGGCGTCGTAGATCGCAGCGTGGGTATTACGCTGCGCCACGCAGTCGCCGATGCGGAACAGCAAGTAGCCATCCCCCGCCTCGCTCAGGCACGGTTGCGGCTTGATCGCGAACAAGGCTTCAACGTCGATCTGGCCCTTGTTGCGCGAACCCTCCTTGAGTGCGTAGTAGATGGCTTCGTCAGGACGCACGCCGTTCTCGACCACCACCTGATCCACCACCCGCTCCTCTTTGGCGCCGGTGTATTCGTTCTCCAGCACCGCCACCAGCTTGTCGCCTTCGCGGTAGACCTTTTCCAGCATCATGTCGCCGGTCATGATCACTTCCTTGGGGTACATGCTGCGGTAGTAAGTCGGGAACGACGTACCGCCGATGGCCACGCCCGGCTTGATGTCGTCGGTGACGATCTCGACCTGGCTGCCTTTGTCCGCCAGGAAATCCGCCACCGACATGCCGGTGAATTCGCAGATGGTGTCGTACACCAGCACGTTCTTGCCCGGTGCCACTTTGCCGTCGAGCACGTCCCAGCTGCTCACCACCAACCCTTCAGCGGCGCCCCAGTGTTCGTTCTGCTCGATGAACGGATGCCCACCCACTGCCAACACGACCACGTCCGGACGCAGGTCCTGGATGGTGTCGGCGTCGGCGGCGACACCCAGGCGCAGGTCGACTTTCAGGCGTGCCAGCTCCAACTGGAACCAGCGCGTGATCCCGGCGATCTGGTCGCGTTGCGGCGCCTTCGACGCGGTGGTGATTTGCCCGCCGATAAACTCTTTCTTTTCGAACAAGGTCACGTCGTGGCCACGTTCGGCCGCCACGCGTGCTGCCTCCATCCCGGCAGGGCCGGCACCCACCACCACGACTTTGCGCTTGGGCCCGGTGGATTTTTCGATGATGTGCGGCACGCCCATGTATTCACGGGAGGTGGCGGCGTTCTGGATGCACAGCACATCCAGTCCTTGGTACTGGCGGTCGATGCAGTAGTTGGCGCCGACGCACTGCTTGATCTGGTCGATCTGGCCCATCTTGATCTTGGCGATCAGGTGCGGGTCGGCGATGTGCGCACGGGTCATACCGACCATGTCCACATAACCGCCTTCCAGAATGCGCGTGGCCTGGTTCGGGTCCTTGATGTTCTGCGCATGCAGCACCGGGACCTTGACCACTTCCTTGATGCCCGCCGCCAGGTGCAGGAACGGCTCCGGCGGATAGCTCATGTTCGGGATCACGTTGGCCAGGGTGTTGTGGGTATCGCAACCCGAGCCCACCACGCCGATGAAATCGAGCATGCCGGTGTCGTCGTAGTACTTGGCGATCTGCTTCATGTCCTCGTGGGACAGGCCGTCCGGGTGGAACTCGTCACCGCACAGGCGCATGCCCACGCAGAAATCGTCACCCACTTCGGCGCGCACAGCCTTCAACACTTCCAGGCCAAACTTCATGCGGCCTTCAAAAGTACCGCCCCATTCGTCAGTACGCTTGTTGACCCGTGGGCTCCAGAACTGGTCAATCATGTGCTGGTGCACGGCGGACAGCTCCACGCCGTCCAGGCCACCGGCCTTGGCGCGCCGTGCGGCCTGGGCGTAGTTGCCGATCACGCGCCAGATTTCTTCCGGCTCGATGGTTTTGCAGGTAGCACGGTGCACCGGCTCACGCACGCCAGACGGCGACATCAGCGTTGGCCAGTTAAAACCGTCCCAACGCGAGCGACGGCCCATGTGGGTAATCTGGATCATGATCTTGGCGCCGTGCTTGTGCATGGCGTCGGCCAGGTTCTGGAAGTGCGGGATGATGCGGTCGGTGGACAGGTTCACCGAGCTCCACCATTCCTGCGGGCTGTCGATGGCCACCACCGAGGAACCGCCACAGATTGCCAGGCCGATACCGCCCTTGGCTTTCTCTTCGTAATACTGAACATAGCGCTCAGTGGTCATCCCGCCGTCGGTGGCATACACCTCGGCGTGGGCGGTACTGAGCACGCGGTTGCGGATGGTCAGTTTGCCGATCTGGATCGGCGCAAACATTGCTTCGAAAGCCATGGCACGGTCCTCGGCTTACAACGGCTTGACGGTGAACAAACCGTCATCGTGGCCCTCTTCGGAGCCTCCGTAGACTTGTTCGGCGACGGTGCGGATCTTGCTGCCGCGGGCTTGCAGAATCTGGTCCATGGCACCGGCAAACCAGCCGGTGAACATGTAGTCCACTTTGCGCCCGACCTTGCCGTACACGTAGACAAACGCCGAGTGCTCCAGCTTGACGCTGCAGGTGCCTTTGTCGAGGTCGATGTCCTGAATCTTGAACAAGCCCCAGCCGCGTTGCGACAGGCGCTTCATGTAGTGCTCGAACACCGCAACGCCTTCCAGGCCGTGGCATTCAGCTTCTTTTTCACACCAGTGCCAGGCGGATTTGTAGCCGGCCTTGTAGAGGATCTCGGCGTAGGCGTCGGCGCCCAGCACTTCTTCAATCCCGATGTGGTTGTTGACGAAAAAGTGGCGCGGCACATACAGCATCGGCAGGGCGTCGGAGGTCCAGACACCGGTCTCGCTGTCGACTTCGATAGGTAATTGCGGGGCGATCTTGGCCATGGAAACTTAACTCCAGAAAATTTGTTGTAGTGATAGTCCGCAGTGATGCGGTGGCTTATTCGCCCCAGACGTCCTTGAGGACGTTCACCCAGTTCTCGCCCATGATCTTGCGCACCACGCGTTCGCTGTGGCCGCGCTTGAGCAGGGTCTCGGTGAGGTTGGGGAACTCGCCCACGGTGCGGATGCCCAGTGGGTTGATGATCTTGCCGAAGCTGGTCAGGCGGCGGGCGTAGCCCTTGTCATGGGTCAGCATTTCGAAGAAATCCTGGCCATGGCCCTGGGTAAAGTCGGTACCAATACCGATAGCGTCTTCACCGACGATGTTCATGGTGTATTCGATGGCTTCGGCGTAATCGTCGATGGTCGAATCGATGCCTTTGGCCAGGAATGGCGCGAACATGGTCACGCCGACAAAACCGCCGTGGTCCGCAATAAACTTAAGCTCTTCATCGGATTTGTTACGCGGGTGCTCTTTAAGCCCGGACGGCAGGCAGTGGGAATAGCACACCGGTTTTTTCGATTCGAGGATGACTTCTTCGCTGGTTTTGGAACCCACGTGGGACAGGTCGCACATGATGCCGACGCGGTTCATCTCGGCAACGATCTCACGGCCAAAACCCGACAGGCCGCCGTCGCGCTCGTAGCAACCGGTACCGACCAGGTTCTGGGTGTTGTAGCACATCTGCACCACACCCACGCCGAGCTGCTTGAAGATCTCGACGTAGCCCAGTTGGTCTTCAAACGCATGGGCGTTCTGGAAGCCGAAGATGATGCCGGTCTTGCCTTGTTCCTTGGCTTTGCGGATGTCGGCGGTGGTTTTCACCGGGATCACCAGGTCGCTGTTTTCACGGATCAGGGTCTGGCTGGCCACGATGTTATTGATAGTGGCCTGGAACCCTTCCCACACCGACACGGTGCAGTTGGCAGCGGTGAGGCCACCTTTGCGCATGTCCTCGAACAAGTCGCGGTTCCACTTGGCAATGATCAGCCCGTCGATAACGATGCTGTCGGCGTGCAATTCGGCTGGGCTCATCAGGCGTCCCCTTATTGGCGATTCATGCGCCGAATCGTCTGCCGGCGCTTTGGGGCCAGCATATGCCCAGGGGCAACCCGAGCCGGGTGCAAAAACGACAGGGGAATTGCCGAAAGCGTCAATCCGCGACAAAGGGCATCAAGACACGTCTGACTCGCGGCTGTTCTTTGTCTTACGCTTGAGCCAGAATTCCGCATCACCTGATATGAGACGGCGCAATGAAATCGATTTTCCTGGCTTTGGCACTCATCGCAACCACCGCGCACGCGGCCGAAGACACCGACAGCACGCCGTGCGATGGCATCGAAAACGACAAGCAAACCCTGGAATGCGCCACTTACAACAGAACCACCGCCGAGCAACTGCTCAAAGATAACTATCAAGGCCTGCTGGAACGCATGGCCTCGACCTACGGCAGCGACAAAACCAAGCTGGCGGACATTACCGCTCGTCTGAAGGATGCCCAGCAAAAATGGGAAAAACTGCGCGACGCCGACTGCGCCGTAGACACCTTCCCAGCGGTGAATGGCACCAAGGCGTATGCGATTGCGCAGAATGACTGCCTGGCGCGGATGAGTGATGAGCGGTCGGAGTTTTTGGAGTCGATTGGTCAGGAATAAGCGACAATCCGCGCCACTTTCTTTCTGAACCAAGGCCATTCATGACTATTTGCGGCATCGAAATCAAAGGCAGCGAAGCCATCATCGCTGTCGCCTCCCTGGACAACCAGGCGCTGAACCACGTCGCCCTGGCCACCAAGAAAATCGCCCTGGACGACGACGATGAAGCGGCCAACGTCAAAGCCTTCGCCGCCCAGGTGAAGGCGTTTGTGCAGGCCAACGGCATT
Organism: Pseudomonas cremoris; assembly: GCF_014230465.1. The sequence goes on along the minus strand of NZ_JAAXCY010000013.1, from coordinate 110,116 downwards.
GAACGCATCGCGATCAAGAAGCGCAGCAAAAAGGGCGAGTTCGCCGGTGGCCCAACCACGTTCAAGATTGAAGGCGTGTTTCAGTTGCTCGACGGTGTGGAGGTGACGCTGCTGTCGCCACAGACCATTAATGCGCAGTACAAAAAGCACAGCTTTGAACTGCCGGCCACGTTGAACAAATACCAACATGAAGCTTACAAAGCGGCATGCTCGGCCCTGCTAAAAAAATAAGCCACAACACAAATCCCCTGTGGGAGCGGGCTTGCTCGCGAAAGCGGTGTATCAGTGAGCACATCTGAAACTGACCCTCCGCTTTCGCGAGCAAGCCCGCTCCCACATTGGACTTCGTACAGCTCTGAAATTGAGATTTATACCTAATTATGGCGGCAACTATAATTTATAGTCGCCACTATAATTGACTAAAAAACGATCAAACCACCTCCCGTCGCCGGTCCTCCCTCGGACACTTCGCAAATCTCGCCCGGTAACTGCGGGTGAAATACGACGGCGACTCAAACCCGCACGCAATGCTTACCTCCAGCACACTCAGGTCGCTCTGGCGTAACAGTTGCCGGGCTTTTTCCAGGCGCAGGCCCAGGTAGAAGTTGCTCGGGGTGTCGTTCAGGTGCAAGCGAAACAAGCGTTCCAACTGGCGGCGCGTGACTTTGATCGCTTCGGCCAGGGCCAGGGTGGTCAAGGGTGGCTCGGTGTGTTGTTCCATTTCGCCGATCACTTGCACCAATTTCTTGTTATTGATGCCGTAGCGCGTGGCGATCTGCATGCGCTGGTGGTCTTTGCGTGGGCGGATGCGGCCAAGCACGAATTGCTCGGAAACCTGGATCGCAAGTTCAGGGCCGTGGGACTGGGCGATCAGGTCGAGCATCAGGTCGATGGAGGCGGTGCCACCGGCGCAGGTGATGCGGCGGCGGTCGATTTCGAAGAGTTCCTGGGTCACCGTTAGGTGTGGATAGGATTCCTTGAACGCATCGATGGCTTCCCAATGCAGGGTCAGTCGATGGCCATCAAGCAATCCAGCTTCGGCAAGGACGCAGGCGCCAGTGTCGATGGCGCCGAGAGTGACGCCGTCGTGATCAAGACGGCGCAGCCAGTGTTCCAGCGCCGGCGTGGCGAACTGCAAAGGCTCGAAGCCTGCGACCACCAATAATGTCGCGCCCTTTTTCAGCGGCTCCAACGCCGCATCGGCGTTGACCGACATGCCATTGCTCGCCAATACCGCGCCGCCATCGGCACTCAGCACATGCCAGCGGTACAACTCGCCACGAAAGCGGTTGGCCACCCGCAGCGGCTCAAGGGCAGAGATAAAGCCAATGGCCGAGAAGCCCGGCATCAGCAAAAAGTAGAAATCCTGGGACATGGTGGCGCTCTCGTAGGACGGGCAGCGTGGCACTGTGATACTCCCGTTCTCGGGTGGATTCAAGGGGGCAGGTCGCTGCAGTGCAAAAGCGGGTCGCCGCCGTGCGTTTTGTCGCCTCCCAAGCTGCGTAACGTGGGGCCACGGTGCACAAAGACGCCGGAACCCACAATAACGACCTGCCGAGGGATCCACCATGAACCAACTGATCAGCCGCTGTGTGCTCGCACTCAGCGCCAGCGCCATTTTGAGCACAAACGTACTGGCCGCCGATGCGGCGTCTTGCCAGAACGTGCGCATGGGCGTGGTGAACTGGACCGACGTGATCGCCACCAGCGCCATGACCCAAGTGTTGCTCGACGGCCTCGGCTACAAGACCAAACAGACTAGCGCTTCCCAGCAAATCATCTTCGCCGGCATCCGCGACCAGCGCCTGGACTTGTTCCTCGGCTACTGGAACCCGCTGATGACCCAGACCATCACCCCGTTTGTCGATGCCAAGCAAGTCAAGGTCCTCGACAAACCGAGCCTGGAAGACGCGCGCGCCACCCTCGCCGTGCCGACTTACCTGGCGGACAAGGGCCTGAAAACGTTCGCTGATATCGCCAAGTTCGAAAAAGAGCTGGGCGGCAAGATCTACGGCATCGAGCCGGGCTCGGGCGCCAATACCCAGATCAAGGCGATGATCGCCAAGAACCAGTTCGGCCTGGGCAAGTTCCAGCTGGTCGAGTCCAGCGAAGCCGGCATGTTGGCCGCCGTTGACCGAGCCGTGCGCCGCAAGGAAGCCGTGGTGTTCTTCGGCTGGGCGCCGCACCCGATGAACGTCAACGTCGCCATGACCTACCTCACCGGCAGCGACGACGCCCTGGGCCCGAACGAAGGCATGGCCACCGTGTGGAGCGTGACCGCGCCGAACTACGCCGAGCAGTGCCCCAACGTGCACAAACTGCTGACCAACCTCACCTTCACCGCCGCCGACGAGAGCCGGATGATGCAACCACTGCTGGATCACAAGGACGCCATCGAGTCCGCCAAGCAGTGGCTCAAGGATCACCCACAAGACCAGCAGCGCTGGCTGGAAGGCGTGACCACCTTCGACGGCAAGCCGGCTGCGGCCAACCTGCAATTGACCAGCAAATAACCTGACTCGAACCACCGTTTCGCAGCCGCTCCCGGCTGCGAACGGCACCACTACGCCCGCCTGTAAGGAACCGCCTCATGAACCACGACGTCATCATCACCTGCGCACTCACCGGTGCTGGCGACACGACCAGCCGCAGCCCACACGTGCCGGTCACTCCCAAACAAATCGCCGCCGCTGCGGTAGAAGCCGCCAAGGCCGGCGCCACCGTTGTGCACTGCCATGTGCGCGACCCGCAAACCGGCAAGTTCAGCCGTGACGTCGCGCTGTACCGCGAAGTGATGGAGCGCATTCGCGAAGCCGACATCGACATCATCGTCAACCTCACCGCCGGCATGGGCGGCGACCTGGAGATCGGCGGCGGCGAGAACCCGATGGAATTCGGCCCCAACACCGACTTGGTCGGCCCGCTGACGCGCCTGGCTCACGTCGAAGAATTGCTGCCGGAAATCTGCACCCTGGATTGCGGCACCCTGAACTTCGGTGATGGCGACACCATTTACGTGTCCACCCCGGCCCAGCTGCGTGCTGGCGCCAAGCGCATCCAGGAGCTGGGCGTGAAAGCCGAGCTGGAGATCTTCGACACCGGTCACCTGTGGTTCGCCAAGCAGATGATCAAGGAAGGCCTACTGGACGACCCGCTGTTTCAACTGTGCCTGGGCATCCCATGGGGCGCACCGGCCGACACCACCACGATGAAAGCCATGGTCGACAACCTGCCTGTCGACGCCGTGTGGGCCGGGTTCGGCATCGGCCGCATGCAAATGCCAATGGCGGCGCAAGCAGTGCTGCTGGGCGGCAACGTGCGGGTCGGTTTGGAGGACAACCTGTGGCTGGACAAGGGCGTGCTCGCAACCAACGGGCAGTTGGTGGAACGCGCCAGTGAAATCCTCAGCCGCTTGGGTGCACGGGTCATGACCCCGGCCGAGGGGCGCAAAAAAATGGGCCTGACTAAACGCGGCTAACCCCCTGCCGAAACCGGATCAAAAATGTGGGAGCGGGCTTGCTCGCGAATGCGGTGGATCAGCCATCCAATGCATCAACTGACACACCGCATTCGCGAGCAAGCCCGCTCCCACATGGGTACATCACATTATTCAGGAATGTCTCAATGAGCTTTATCACCGAAATCAAAACCTTCGCCGCTCTGGGCAGCGGTGTCATCGGCAGCGGCTGGGTATCCCGCGCCTTGGCCCACGGCCTGGACGTCATCGCCTGGGACCCGGCACCCGGTGCTGAAGCCGCCCTGCGCAAACGCGTCGCCAACGCCTGGGGCGCGCTGGAAAAACAAGGCCTGGCACCCGGTGCCTCCCAGGACCGCCTGCGCTTTGTCGCCACCATTGAAGAGTGCGTGAAAGACGCGGATTTCATCCAGGAAAGCGCCCCGGAACGCCTGGAGCTGAAACTGGAACTGCACAGCAAGATCAGCGCAGCGGCCAAGCCAAATGCGTTGATTGGTTCGAGTACCTCGGGCCTGTTGCCGAGTGAGTTCTACGAGGGTTCGACCCATCCTGAGCGCTGCGTGGTCGGCCACCCGTTCAACCCGGTTTACCTGCTGCCACTGGTGGAAGTCGTGGGCGGCAAGAACACCGCACCCGAAGCCATTCAGGCAGCAATCAAGGTGTATGAATCCCTCGGCATGCGCCCGTTGCATGTGCGCAAGGAAGTCCCTGGTTTTATTGCCGACCGCCTGCTGGAAGCGCTGTGGCGTGAGGCGCTGCACCTGGTGAACGACGGCGTGGCAACCACCGGTGAAATCGACGATGCCATCCGCTTTGGCGCAGGCCTGCGCTGGTCGTTCATGGGCACATTCCTGACCTACACACTCGCGGGTGGGGATGCCGGTATGCGGCACTTCATGGCGCAATTCGGCCCGGCGTTGCAGCTGCCGTGGACCTACCTGCCGGCGCCGGAGCTGACTGACAAGCTGATTGACGATGTGGTCGATGGCACCAGCGATCAACTGGGCACACACAGCATTTCGGCGCTGGAGCGCTATCGTGATGATTGCCTGCTGGCGGTGCTGGAGGCGGTGAAGACTACCAAGGCAAAACACGGTATGAGCTTCGCCGAATAACCCAATGTGGGAGCGGGCTTGCTCGCTCCCACATTTCTGACCGCATATATAGCCGGAGTTATGTGATGCCTGCACTGACGACCTACACCACCGCAATCCACCCCGACTGGGTGGACTACAACGGCCACCTGCGCGACGCGTTCTACCTGCTGATCTTCAGCTACGCCACCGACGCCTTGATGGACACCCTCGGCCTCGACAGTGAGAACCGCGAAGCCAGCGGCCATTCACTGTTCACCCTGGAGCTGCACCTGAACTACCTGCACGAGGTAAAACTGGGTGCCGAAGTCGAGGTGCGCACCCAACTGATCGACCATGACGCCAAGCGCCTGCACCTCTACCACAGCCTGCATCTGGTGGGCGATGAAAAGGAGCTGGCGGGCAATGAGCAGATGCTGTTGCACGTTGATCTCGCTGGCCCGCAAGCAGCCCCGTTCACCGAGGCGACCCTGCAACGCCTCACCGCCATCACCGCCGAGCAAACCGACCTGCCGCGCCCGGCCATGCTCGGCCGCGTCATCGGCATAAAAAAAGCCCCGATCAAGCCGTGACAGGATCGGGGCAGAGTGCTTTGTGTGAGCCTGACATCCCGAGGGTGACCAAACCTTCAAGTTGCTTGCTTAGGCTTCAGTGTGCCTATTACTTCTGTCGGTAAATGGCCCGAAAACGACATGCTCATAGCCATCTGAGGCATCCACGCAATCTGCCCTTGCCGACCCGTTGAGTGGCTACCAGAATCCCAGTCAAACCCCGCTCCCTTCACCAGGATAAACGTCATGATGCATGCGGATTTGATTGACCAGGATGACCTGCTGAGCCAACTGCGCTCGCTGGGTTTCGAGGTGTCCAGCGGTGCCACCGCCGAGCAGGCTTGCGAGTGCGCTGTACGCGGTTTGAGCGCGGCGCGGGCGAAGGCGCTCAAGGGTATGGTTGAACAGATGTACACCGGTAGCGCAACGATTTTGCCGGCTGTGCGTCAGGCGATCGACAAGCAGTTGTTGCCGGCTTTGGTGCAGTTCAAGCAGAACTCCGGGGCCTGATGAATCGCATTCACGAGCAAGTCGAATCGTCGCACCGCCGCTCCCACACTTGACCGAGTTCCTACATGAGAATGCGGTCGAATGTGGGAGCGGCGGTGCGACGATTCGACTTGCTCGCGAATACAGACGACTCGGTCTAGAGCCTTACACTGGCAAATGTCGACTCATTGCGCGCCTGGCTCAACGCCGACAACGGCCCCGACAACGGTGACAACACCAGTGCCTGCGGAATCGGCATCATCGCCACCTGCTGCGTGGTGTTGGAGCCCACACGCTCATCGCGCGGCGGAATGCCGAAGTATTCGCGGTAGCACTTGGAGAAGTGCGGCGTGGACACAAACCCGCACACCGACGCCACTTCAATGATCGACATCGGCGTTTGCTTGAGCAACTGCCGTGCACGGATCAGGCGCAGCTTGAGGTAGTAGCGCGACGGCGAGCAGTGCAGGTACTTCTGGAACAGTCGCTCCAGTTGGCGACGCGACACAGCGACGTACACCGCCAGTTCGTCCAGGTCGATCGGCTCTTCGAGGTTGGCCTCCATCAGCGCGACAATTTCCTGCAGCTTCGGCTGGTTGGTGCCGAGCATGTGCTTGAGCGGCACACGCTGGTGATCCTGTTCGTTGCGGATGCGTTCGTACACGAACATCTCGGAGATCGCCGCCGACAGTTCACGCCCGTGATCGCGACTGATCAGGTGCAGCATCATGTCCAGCGGCGCGGTGCCACCCGAGCTGGTGAAACGGTTACGGTCGAGGGTAAACAGGCGGGTGCTCATGGCCACACGCGGGAAGGCTTCCTGCATCGACGCCAGGCATTCCCAGTGCACGCTGCAATCAAAGCCGTCCAGCAAACCGGCGCAGGCCAGGGCCCAACTGCCGGTGCACACAGCGCCCAAACGGCGGGATTGGCGCGCCTGGCTTTGCAGCCACGACACATGTTCACGGGTAACGGTGCGTTGGATACCCACGCCACCGCAGACGATCACGGTGTCCAGGGCCGGGGCTTTGTGCATGGAGGCATCGGGGGTGATTTGCAGACCGTCGCTGGCCCACACCTGGTTGCCGTCGACACTCAGGGTTGTCCAGCGATACAACTCGCGGCCGGACAGCTGATTGGCCATGCGCAGCGGTTCGACTGCGGAGGCCAGAGAAATCAGCGTGAAATTGTCCAGCAGCAAAAAGCCGATGGATTGAGGCGCACGGTTCTGGGGTTGGGCCCCGGAGTTGAACGACGTCATCGCGGTATCTCCTCACACAAAGCGGGTGATGGCCTCAGGCGAGGCTCTTGTTATTGCGCTCTTCATCCTAGCAAGGCGAGAGGCTTTGAAATTGATAGAGCAAATGCCATGCCTAAAATTGAATGGCCGTCCAATAACTCCTAAAAACGACCTTATGACGCGTCTATATAAGCCCGCGCGGGAAGTACGGGATATGCCGGGAAATGGACGTAGGAATAGCCCTGTTCAAGGGGTGTGAGCAGATCGGTAGCACTTGTGGGAAGGCGCTTTGGGGGCGTAGGAGAAGTCTGTCACCGCTGGCACAGGTGACGGGTGGTTGGGCGGGAAATCGTTCGCAAGCTACTTATCTATTTGCGACGCGCTAAAAGGTGGCGCTTTTGGCTTGAGCGTTCACTTTGTGAGCAGTGTTGTCTGGACTACCGCATTCGCGAGCAAGCCCGCTCCCACATTCGACCGTGTTTCTTCAGGATGTACGCGGTCAAGTGTGGGAGCGGGCTTGCTCGCGAATGCAGGCGACTCGGTCTCAACACTCGACCGCACTGACCGCCAACCCGCCCCGCGATGTCTCTTTGTATTTGTCGTGCATATCCGCGCCGGTATCGCGCATGGTGCGGATCACCCGGTCCAGGGAGATGAAATGCTGGCCATCGCCGCGTAGCGCCATCTGCGCCGCGTTGATCGCCTTCACCGCCGCAATCGCGTTGCGCTCGATGCACGGCACTTGCACCAACCCGCCCACCGGGTCGCAGGTGAGACCCAGGTTATGCTCCAGGCCGATCTCGGCGGCGTTGCACAGTTGTTCCGGCGTGGCGCCGAGGATCTCGGCCAAGCCAGCAGCGGCCATGGCGCAGGCCGAACCCACTTCACCCTGGCAGCCTACTTCGGCACCGGAGATAGAGGCGTTCTTCTTGCACAGGATGCCCACCGCCGCCGCACCGAGCAGATAGTCGACGACGTTGGCCTCGGTGACTTCTTCGCTGAACTTCATGAAGTAATGCAGCACCGCCGGAATAATCCCCGCCGCACCGTTGGTAGGCGCTGTGACCATGCGCCCACCCGCGGCGTTTTCTTCGTTGACCGCCAGGGCGAACAGGTTGACCCATTCCATGGCGCTCAAGGTCGAGCCGATCACATTGGGTTTGTTCAGTTCCTGCAAGCTGCGATGCAACTTGGCGGCGCGGCGCCTTACATTCAGGCCTCCGGGCAGGATGCCTTCGTGCTTGAGACCCTGCTCCACGCAGTCTTGCATGGCGTGCCAGAGTTTCATCAGGCCGCTGCGGATTTCCTCTTCGCTGCGCCAGACCTTTTCATTGGCCAGCATCAACTCGGCGACGCGCAGGTTGTGGGTCTTGCACAACTGCAGAAGCTCCACCGCGCTGGAAAAATCATAGGGCAATACGGTGCGGTCCATATCGGCCACGCCGCTTTGCGCCTGGGCTTCATCCACCACAAAACCACCGCCCACCGAATAGTAGGTGTCGCGGTGCAGTTCGCCGTTATCGTCGAACACCACCAGGGTCATCGCGTTGGGGTGAAACGGCAGGTTTTCGTCGAGCAGACGCATGTCCCGTGCCCATACAAACGGCACCGGCAAACGCCCATCCAACAGCAATGTGTCGGTCTCGCGCAGCGTGTGAATACGCAGGCCGATTTGCGACGGATCGATTGCGTCCGGCCACTCGCCCATCAGGCCCATGATGGTCGCGGTGTCGCTGCCGTGACCGATGCCGGTGGCCGACAGCGAGCCGTAAAGCTGAACTTCGACGCGCCGCACTTGTTCCAACAACTCACGTTCACGTAAACCTTGGACGAACAACGCCGCGGCGCGCATGGGGCCGACGGTGTGAGAACTCGAAGGCCCGATGCCGATCTTGAACAGGTCGAAAACGCTGATAGCCATTGCGGTAGAACTCCTCGATAAGCACGGCCAGGCTTGAACGAGGTGCTACGCTCAGATCGCCCAGATGGCGGCATCATCAGCCTTTTATCTGCCATCACGGCGTCTCACACCGACGTAACCATGCTCACTAACGCCGCTGCCGTATGAACGGGCGTTTTGGCCGTTTTTAGCGGTGCAGATGGGTAAAAACTGCAGTTTTGCCTTTGGAAAAATCTGTAAGCGACGTCACCGACACTGGATACGACCATCCCTGTACTGGATACGACGCCCCCTGTAGGCGTCAGATTTTCACTGGTACATGATCAGTCTCGACTCGTTTGCAAGGCACCGTGCCAGAGCTGTCGTCGCACACTCCAACCGCAACACTTATAAAGCGCGGCGAATGCCGCCAGAAAAAACACAGGAGTCTACCCCTATGAAAGGTTCACCCTCGTTGTTGTTGGCCGCCATGCTGAGTCTGCCAGTCCTGGCGAACGCTGCAGAACCGGCACAATGTCAGACCGTCAACTTCTCCGATGTCGGCTGGACCGACATCACCGTCACTACCGCGACCACCAGCGAAGTCCTCAAGGGCCTGGGCTACAAGCCACGCACCACGATGATTTCGGTACCGGTGACTTACAAGTCCCTGGCCGACGGCAAGAACATGGACATCTTCCTCGGCAACTGGATGCCGACCATGGAAAACGACATCAAGCAGTACCGTGATGCCGGCACCGTGGAAACCGTACGCGCCAACCTGGAGAACGCCAAGTACACCCTGGCGGTCCCTGAAGCGCTGTACAACAAAGGCCTTAAAGACTTCGCCGATATCGCGAAATTCAAGGACGAACTGGGCGGCAAGATCTACGGTATCGAGCCGGGTAACGACGGCAACCGCACCATCCAGACCCTCATCGACAAAGACGCCTTCGGCCTGAAAACCGCTGGCTTCAAGGTGGTCGAATCCAGCGAAGCCGGGATGCTCTCGCAGGTGGAACGCGCCTCCAAGCGCGACCAGGCCATCGTGTTCCTCGGCTGGGAACCGCATCCGATGAACACCCGCTTCAAGATGAAGTACCTGACCGGGGGTGACGATTCGTTTGGCCCCAACTACGGCCAGGCCACCATCTATACCAACGTGCGCAAGGGCTACACGCAAGAGTGCAGCAACGTTGGCCAACTGCTGAAAAACCTGTCGTTCACCCTGAACATGGAAAGCACCCTGATGGGTAAGGTCCTGGACGACAAACAGAAGCCTGACGTCGCCGCCAAGGCGTGGCTCAAGGCCAACCCGCAAGTGCTCGACACCTGGCTCGCCGGTGTCACCACCGTTGATGGCAAACCTGGACTGGACGCCGTAAAAGCCTACCTCGCCAAGTAATCCGTTGTCCCCGGGGCGGTGCGCTGCCCCGGGATGTTTTCCCTCTTCGCATGTGGACATTCACTACCATGCTGACTGAACAGAAAATCCCACTAGGCCAGTACATCGCTGCCTTCGTCGAATGGTTGACCCAACACGGCGCCAACTACTTCGACGCAATCGCATCGACCCTGGAAACGATGATCCACGGCGTGACGTTCGCGCTGACCTGGTTCAATCCGCTGGCATTGATCGGTCTGATTGCGCTGCTGGCTCACTTTATTCAACGCAAATGGGGCCTGACCGTGTTTGTCATCGCCTCCTTCCTGCTGATCCTGAACCTGGGGTACTGGCAGGAAACCATGGAGACCCTGGCGCAAGTGCTGTTCGCCACCCTGGTCTGCGTGGTCATCGGTGTGCCGCTGGGCATTGTTGCCGCGCACAAACCGTTGTTCTACACCATGATGCGGCCGGTGCTCGATCTGATGCAGACCGTACCGACATTCGTCTACCTCATCCCTACCCTGACCCTCTTCGGGCTGGGTGTGGTGCCTGGGTTGATTTCCACGGTGGTGTTCGCGATTGCCGCGCCGATCCGCCTGACCTACCTGGGTATCCGTGACGTTCCCCAAGAGCTGCTCGACGCCGGCAAAGCCTTTGGCTGCTCGCGCCGTCAGTTGCTCTCGCGCATTGAACTGCCCCACGCCATGCCGAGCATCGCTGCCGGTATTACCCAATGCATCATGCTGTCGCTGTCGATGGTGGTGATCGCGGCCCTGGTGGGCGCCGACGGCCTCGGCAAGCCAGTGGTCAACGCGCTCAACACGGCTGACATTGCCCTGGGCTTTGAAGCGGGCCTAGCAATCGTCTTGCTGGCCATCATGCTCGACCGCATCTGCAAACAACCCGACGCCAAAGTAGGGGGTGATGCATGAGCATTATCCGATTCGACAAGGTCGACGTGATCTTCTCCAAAGACCCACGCGAAGCGCTCAAGCTGCTGGACCAGGGCATGAGCCGTAACGAGATCCTGAAAAAGACCGGGCAGATTGTCGGCGTTGAAAAAGCCAGCCTGGATATCGAGAAAGGCGAGATCTGCGTGCTGATGGGCCTGTCGGGCTCCGGCAAGTCGAGCTTGCTGCGTTGCATCAACGGTCTCAACACCGTCAGCCGTGGCCAGCTGTTTGTGGAGCATGAAGGTCGCCAGATCGACATCGCGTCCTGCACGCCCGCCGAGCTGAAAATGATGCGCACCAAGCGTATCGCCATGGTGTTCCAGAAGTTCGCCCTGATGCCGTGGCTGACGGTGCGCGAAAACATCAGCTTCGGCCTGGAGATGCAGGGCCGCCCGGAGAAAGACCGCCGCAAGCTGGTGGATGAAAAGCTTGAGCTGGTGGGCCTGACCCAATGGCGTAACAAGAAGCCCGACGAGCTGTCCGGCGGCATGCAGCAGCGTGTCGGCCTGGCCCGTGCGCTGGCGATGGACGCCGACATTTTGCTGATGGACGAACCCTTCTCGGCCCTCGACCCGCTGATCCGCCAAGGCCTGCAGGACGAGTTGCTGGAGCTGCAACGCAAGCTGAGCAAGACCATCGTGTTCGTGAGCCACGACCTTGATGAAGCGCTCAAGCTGGGCAGCCGTATCGCAATCATGAAAGACGGCAAGATCATCCAGTACAGCGTGCCGGAAGAGATCGTGCTGAACCCGGCGGACGACTACGTGCGCACTTTCGTCGCCCACACCAACCCGCTGAACGTACTGTGCGGCCGTAGCCTGATGCGCACCCTGGACAACTGCAAGCGCGTCAACGGTTCGGTGTGCCTGGACCCGGGTGGCGACTCGTGGCTGGACCTGGCCGAAGGCAACACCATCAAGGGTGCTCGCCAGAATGGAGCAGTGATGAACTTGCAGAACTGGGCACCGGGACAAGCGGTGGAAGGTTTGGGCCGGTTACCGACGCTGGTGGATTCGAATATCGGCATGCGTGATGCGTTGCAGATTCGTTATCACACCGGGAATAAGTTGGTGTTGCATGACAACAACCAGGTGGTGGGGATCTTGGGGGATAGCGAGTTGTACCACGCCCTTTTAGGCAAAAACCTGGGTTAAGTAACACCGCAAAACAAATGTGGGAGCGGGCTTGCTCGCGAATGCGGTGTATCAGTCAGCACATCTGTAACTGATCCACCGCATTCGCGAGCAAGCCCGCTCCCACATTTAGACCCAGCAGTGTCAGTGAGGACACTGCCAGGCTTCAACTATCAGCTATAGACCCGGCCAAGGAGCTGCCGATGGCTTTCAAACTGATCGAGCACGTCCCGGGTGATCTGTTCCTGGGCAAAGCCCATCAGGTCGTATTCCTGAGGACCGTTGTGCAGGTAGACCTCGGCCCGGTAGTAACGGGTGCGCTCTTCCTCGGGCAGGTCAGTCGGTGCCGACGAGTAAGCATCCAGGCTCACTTCGTAGACAAACGGGTTGCCCTCTTCCATCTCGATGCGCACACCGATGCAGCGCTTGGATTTGCCGAGCAAGGTCTGCACTTCCAGCCCTTGGTCACGCAGCGCAACAGCCGCCTCTTCCAACGCCGGCGTTACGTGCTTGTCCATGAAACGCTGCACCGTGCCCTGGCTCGGTTGCAGGTCCAGCGCGGTCAAGCGCTCGCTGAAACCACGACGGCCACGCTCGGCCAGTTGCGCCTGCTCCTGTTCGATGGCCACGTCTTGGCGCATCGCCTTGTGCAAACCGAACATGAAGAAGATCAACACCACCGAGAACGGCAGTCCCGCCAGCACCACCATGGTTTGCATGGCTTCGAAGTTGCCGGCAAACAGCAGGCCGATGGTCACCAGGGTGATCACCGCCGACCAGAAGATCCGCAGCCAATGCGGCGCATCTTCGTCCACGTTGCCGCCTTTGCAGGAAAGGTTGGCCATCATCACTGCGCCGGAATCCGCCGGGGTCAGGAACAGCACGAAGCCCACAAAGATCGACACACCGATGACGATTTTCGACGCTGGGTAATGCTCGAGCAGTTGGTAGATGGCCATCGACGGTTGTTCCAGCGCCGTCTTGCCCAACTCCACCGCACCGTGGTTGAGCACCAGGTCCAGGGCGGAGTTGCCGAAGATCGACAGCCACGCCAGGGTGAAGCCCAGCGGAATCAACAGCACGCCTGCCACCAGTTCACGCACGGTGCGACCACGGGAAATCCGCGCGATGAACATGCCGACGAATGGGGCCCAGGAAATCCACCATGCCCAGTAGAACAGGGTCCACAGGCCCATCCAGCGTTCGGTCTTGTCGGCGTCGCCTTCGTACACATACAGGTCGAAGGTTTTCAGCACCAGGCCGTTCATGTAGTCGCCGATGTTCTGCACGAAGCCGTTGAGCAAGTGCAGGGTCGGGCCAAACAACAACACAAAGATCAGCAGGCCGCTGAACAGCACGATATTGAGGTTGGACAGACGGCGAATGCCGTTCTCCACACCCGACACGGCAGCGATGGTTGCCACGGTGCTCATCACGATGATCACGATCAGCAGGTTGGTGTTGCTGTGCTCCATGCCGAACAGGTTTTCCAACCCGGACGACACTTGCATCGAACCAATCCCCAGGTTCGTCACCAAGCCGAGCAGGGTTACGAACATGCCAAAACCGTCTACCGCGTGGCCGGCCGCGCCCTTTACCCAACGCTCGCCCACCAGCGGGTACAGCGCCGAACGCAAGGCCAGCGGCTGGTTATGACGGTACGCAAAGTACGCCACGGCCAGGCCGACCAGGGCGTAGATCGCCCAGCCGTGCAGGCCCCAGTGCAGGAAGGTCAGTTGCAGCGCCTGACGGGCGGCGCCATTGCTGGCGGCTGCGCCTTCAGGCGGGTTGAAGTAGTGGTCCAACGGTTCGGATGCACCGAAGTACAACAGCGAGATACCGATGCCCGACGAGAACAGCATGCCGGCCCAGGCGCCGTAGCTGAAGTCCGGGGTGTCGTCCTTACTGCCCAGTTTCAGCTTGCCGTACGAGGAAAACGCCAGGCCTACCACGAACACGAGGTAGGCGGCGATGACCACCATGTAGTACCAGCCGAAGCTTTTCGAAAGCCACGCCTGTGCGACGCCGAGCATGCGCCCGGCCTCCTGCGGGGCGATGATCAGGATGGCAGTCAACAACAGAATCAACGCGGTGGAGGTGTAGAACACCCAACCGTTGACCCGCACCTTTTCTGGCGGGGTCTTTATAAGAGAGGCAGAACTCATGGCGCAGATGCTCCGGGCAGTGCGAGAGAGAAACACAAGGCAGCGGTTATCCCGGGACATCGCTTTATGGGCAGGCGACGGACGGGTGTTATAAAGACACCCCGAAAAACCTTGCACCCCTACCGAACCAGTAGATAGGGCGTTTCAAGGGTTTTTGCAGGTGTCATTTGTCGCGGCTCCCAGGTAGGAAACATCTGTAGGCAGCGACCATTTGTCGCAGATCTTATTCTTTGTTGATTGAACGTTCAATCAAAACAAAATAGACTGGCCATCAAGCCGACGGACGTTCATCGCCTGTCGGCAGGCCTAAGGAGAGGTGCTACATGCCCAAGGTCGGTATGCAACCCATACGCCGCCAGCAATTGATCGAAGCCACTTTGACGGCCATCGATCAGGTCGGAATGGGAGATGCCAGCATTGCGCTGATCGCCCGTTTGGCCGGCGTCTCGAACGGCATCATCAGTCACTACTTTCAGGACAAGAACGGCCTGATCGCAGCGACCATGCGGTACTTGATGAATGTGCTGATCGAGAACGTCCACGAACGCAGGCTGGCCCTTACGGACGACAGCCCACGTGCACACCTTCAGGTGATCATCGAGGGCAACTTCGACGCCAGCCAGGTCAACGGCCCGGCTATGAAAACCTGGCTGGCCTTCTGGGCCACCAGCATGCATCACCCGTCATTGCACCGGTTGCAGCGGATCAACGATCAACGTCTGTATTCCAACCTGTGCTGCCAGTTCCGCCGAGTGCTGCCGCTGCCGCACGCACGCAAAGCAGCCCGAGGCCTGGCGGCCCTGATCGACGGTTTATGGTTGCGCGGCGCCCTGTCGGGAGACGCTTTCGACACGGCGCAGGCGCAACGGATCGCTTACGAATACATGGATTTCCAATTGGCCAAGCAGGTGAGTTAGAGCACACATAAACCGCTCAACCCCTGAACTGCTGTCGCTCAGTGTTGCCACACCCTTATGGCCCACTGTTCGGCGGTTAACGCCAACCACTTATGCACTTGCGAGGACTTTATGGCCCGTTTCGACCTGCAAAAACTCTACATTGACGGCGGCTACAGCGACGCTGGCAGCGATGCCACTTTCGACGCCATCAACCCGGCTAACGGTGAAGTTCTCGCCCAAGTACAACGCGCTACTAAAGAAGACGTTGAACGCGCCGTGGTCAGCGCCGAAAAAGGCCAGAAAATCTGGGCCGCCATGACCGCCATGGAGCGTTCGCGCATCCTGCGTCGTGCCGTCGACATCCTGCGCGAGCGCAACGATGAACTGGCCGCCCTGGAAACCCTGGACACCGGCAAGTCGTTCTCCGAAACCAAATACGTCGACATCGTCACTGGCGCCGACGTGCTGGAATACTACGCAGGCCTGGTGCCGGCCATCGAAGGCGAGCAGATCCCACTGCGCGACACGTCGTTCGTCTACACCCGCCGCGAGCCGCTGGGCGTTGTCGCCGGTATCGGCGCATGGAACTACCCGATCCAGATCGCCCTGTGGAAATCCGCGCCAGCCCTGGCCGCCGGTAACGCGATGATCTTCAAGCCAAGCGAAGTCACCTCGCTGACCACCCTGAAACTGGCCGAGATCTACACCGAAGCCGGCGTACCGCCTGGCGTGTTCAACGTATTGACCGGCAGCGGCCGTGAAGTCGGCACCTGGCTGACCGAGCACCCGCGCATCGAGAAAATCTCGTTCACCGGCGGCACCGACACCGGCAAGAAAGTCATGGCCAGCGCTTCGAGTTCTTCGCTCAAAGACGTGACCATGGAACTGGGCGGCAAGTCCCCGCTGATCATCTTCGACGACGCCGACCTGGATCGCGCCGCCGACACCGCGATGATGGCCAACTTCTACAGCTCCGGCCAGGTCTGCACCAACGGCACCCGCGTGTTCGTGCCCAAACACCTGCAAGCGGCCTTCGAAGCCAAGATCGTTGAGCGTGTTGCGCGCATTCGCGTGGGCAACCCGGAAGACGAAAACACCAACTTCGGCCCGCTGGTCAGCTTCCAACACATGGAAAGCGTGCTGGGCTACATCGCCACGGGCAAAGAGCAAGGCGCACGCCTGCTGTGCGGCGGCGAGCGTCTGACCGAAGGCGACTTCGCCAAAGGCGCCTTCGTGGCCCCGACCGTGTTCACCGACTGCACCGACGACATGGTCATCGTGCGTGAAGAAATCTTCGGCCCAGTGATGAGCATCCTCACCTACGAGACCGAAGAAGAAGTGATCCGCCGCGCCAACGACACCGACTTCGGCCTGGCCGCTGGCCTGGTGACCAAGGACCTGAACCGCGCCCACCGCGTGATTCATCAACTGGAAGCAGGTATCTGCTGGATCAACGCCTGGGGCGAGTCCGACGCGAAGATGCCGGTCGGCGGCTACAAGCAATCGGGTGTTGGCCGTGAGAACGGCATCAGCTCGTTGAACAACTTCACCCGCATCAAATCGGTACAGGTTGAGCTGGGCGACTACGCCTCGGTGTTCTAACAGCTCCGGGATTCGCCGTTGTAGTGAGCGGGCTTGCCCCGCGCTGGGCTGCGTAGCAGCCCCATCCCGGACACCACTGTTTGACTGACCTGACCATCTCCAAAGAGGGTGCATTTATGTCCCAAGAATACGACTACATCATTGTGGGTGCCGGCTCCGCCGGTAACACCCTGGCGACCCGTCTGACCGAAGACGAAGGCGTCACCGTTTTGCTGCTGGAAGCCGGTGGCCCCGACTACCGTTTCGACTTCCGCACGCAAATGCCAGCCGCCCTGGCCTTCCCACTGCAAGGCCGTCGCTACAACTGGGCCTACGAGACCGATCCAGAGCCACACATGGACGGCCGCCGCATGGAATGTGGTCGCGGCAAGGGCCTGGGTGGCTCTTCCCTGATCAACGGCATGTGCTACATCCGTGGCAACGCGATGGACTACGACGGCTGGGCAAAACTGCCAGGCCTGGAAGACTGGACCTACCTGGACTGCCTGCCGTATTTCCGCAAGGCCGAAACCCGCGACATCGGCCCGAACGATTGGCACGGCGGCGATGGCCCGGTCAGTGTGACCACGCCAAAAGCGGGCAACAACCCGCTGTTCCACGCCATGGTTGAAGCAGGCGTGCAGGCCGGTTACCCGCGTACCGTGGACTTGAACGGCTACCAGCAAGAAGGCTTCGGCCCGATGGACCGTACCGTTACGCCTAAAGGCCGTCGCGCCAGCACCGCGCGCGGTTACCTGGACACGGCAAAGAAGCGTTCCACGCTGACCATCGTCACCCACGCCCTCAGCGACAAAGTGCTGTTTGAAGGCAAGCGCGCCGTGGGCGTGCGTTACCTGATCGGTGCGGCTGAAGAGCGCGTTGAAGCCCGTGCACGTAAAGAAGTGATCGTGTGCAGCGGCGCAATCGGTTCGCCGCAGTTGCTGCAACGCTCCGGCGTTGGCCCGGCCCCGTTGCTGGAAAGCCTCGATATCCCGGTGGTCCACGACCTGCCCGGCGTCGGCGAAAACCTGCAGGATCACCTTGAGCTGTACCTGCAATACGCCTGCACCCAACCGGTGTCGTTGTACCCATCACTGCTCTGGTACAACCAGCCGGCCATCGGTGCCGAGTGGCTGTTCAACGGCACCGGCATTGGCGCCAGCAACCAATTCGAAGCGGGCGGTTTTATCCGCACCCGTGAAGAATTCGAATGGCCGAACATCCAGTACCACTTCTTGCCAGTTGCGATTAACTACAACGGCAGCAACGGTGTGCAAGAGCACGGCTTCCAAGCGCACATGGGCTCCATGCGTTCGCCGAGCCGTGGTCGCATCCAGCTCAAGTCGAAGAACCCGCGGGACTACCCGAGCATCCTCTTCAACTACATGGCCACCGAGCAAGACTGGCAGGAATTCCGCGACGGCATCCGCCTGACCCGTGAAATCATGCAGCAGCCGGCACTGGACCAATACCGTGGCCGCGAGATCAGCCCAGGTATTGAAGTGCAAACCGATGATCAGTTGGACACGTTCATCCGCGAGCACGCCGAAACCGCGTTCCACCCGTCCTGCTCGTGCAAGATGGGCACCGACGACATGGCGGTCGTGGACGGCGAAGGCCGCGTGCATGGCATGCAAGGCCTGCGCGTTGTGGATGCGTCGATCATGCCGATCATCACCACCGGCAACCTGAACGCGCCGACGATCATGATCGCCGAGAAAATCGCCGACAAGATCCGTGGCCGCCAGCCACTGCCGCGCAGCACTGCCGACTACTACGTGGCAGGCGATGCGCCGGTGCGTGGCAAGCCGTTGCGTGAAATTGCGCAGTAACTGATACACCGCGGCGCTCCCTTCGCGAGCAAGCCCGCTCCCACATTTTGACCGCATCCCTATGTTGGAACTCGGTCAAATGTGGGAGCGAGCTTGCTCGCGAAGAGGCCCGACCAGTCAATGCAAAACCCCTCCTTGATCAGCTACTCTGTCCGCCTGCCCGCGACGAGCCGCCCACAAGGAAGGCCCCATGTTCGATCACTACGCCACACTCAAAAAACACTTCGCAGCCCTGCGCACCCGCGCCGAGTTCTTCTCGCTGCGTTACGTGCGCGAATCCGGCCAGTACCTGGCCGTGCGCAAGAACGTCGCCGAACCACCCCATCTGAACCACGACGAAGGCGCCATGCTCACCGTGCGTCTCAACGGTGTGGAAGCCTACGCTGCGACCAACGACATTTCCCTGGCCGGCCTGCAAGCCGCCCTTGAGCGTGCCGAGCAGCAAGCTCGATTGATCAAACCCCATGCCCTGCTGGACCTGCGCGACCAATACGTGTCCAGCGATGTGGCCGACTACCTGTCACCTGACCTCGATCAGCCCTTCCCGTCCTTGAGCGACTGCTACCAGTTGCTCGGCAGCGAATCGGCCGCAGTGCCCAAGGACGAGCGCCTGGTCAATTGGGAAGTCAGCCTCGGCCTGACCCACGTCGAACAGATCTACCTCAACAGTGCCGGCGCCGAATTGCGCCAGGCCCAACGTTTTGTGTTCCCTGGCGTCAACGTCACCGCTTATGACGGCAATGACAGCCAGACCCGCACCCTCGGCGGCAGCAACTTTGGCCAGCAGGGCGGCGTTGATGTGATCAACCGCTTCGGCCTGGTGGGGGCCGCGCCGCGCATCGCCGACGAAGCCCTGCAACTGCTGCTCGCGCCAAACACGCCCAACGGCCCGCGCGACCTGTTGTTGATGCCCGACCAGATGATCCTGCAGATCCACGAGTCCATCGGCCACCCGCTGGAGTTGGACCGCATCCTGGGTGACGAGCGCAACTACGCCGGCACCAGCTTCGTGCAGGCCAGCGACTTTGGTCACCTGCAATACGGCTCGCCGTTGCTCAACGTGACCTTCGACCCGGACATCCCCGAACAGCTCGCCAGCTACGGCCATGACGACGACGGCACCGCCGCCAGCAAGCAATTCCTGATCCGCGAAGGGCTGTTGCTCAAGCCACTGGGCGGTGCGCTGTCGCAATACCGGTCGGGCATGGGCGGCGTGGCCAACAGCCGCGCCAGCAGTTGGAACCGCGCGCCCATCGACCGCATGGCCAACCTGAATATCGAAGCCGGCGACAAGAGCCTGGCGCAGCTGATTGGCGGTATCGAGAACGGCATCCTGATGTCGACCAACCGCTCGTGGTCCATCGACGATGCACGCAATAAATTCCAGTTCGGTTGCGAGTGGGGCCAACTGATCGAAAACGGCGAGCTGAAAGGCGTGGTGAAAAACCCCAACTACCGGGCGATTTCCGCGCAGTTCTGGCGCAACCTCAGCGCGGTCGGCGACGCCAGCACCTTCAAAGTGTTGGGCACGCCAAACTGCGGCAAAGGCGAACCCAACCAGGTGATCCGCGTGGGCCATGCCTCGCCGGCCTGCGTGTTCAGCAACGTTGATGTGTTTGGGGGAGATGCCTGATGAACAATTTCAAGGCATTGGTTGAATGGCTCAAGAAAGCCGTCACCAACAGTGAACAATTCCACTTGGGCTATGCGGACGAGTCGTCCGAGTTTGTGCGTTTCAACCACGCCAAGGTGCGCCAGGCCGGCCAAGTGCAGCAGGCCAGCCTCAATCTGAAACTGATCAATGATGGCCGCCATGCCGACCTGGGCATCACCCTGGCCGGCGAGCCGGAACTGGACCGCCAGCGCTTGGCCGATGGTTTGCAACAGTTGCGTGAAACCTTGCCATTGCTGCCGCAGGATCCTTACCTGCTGCTGAACCACAACGCCTGGCAAAGCAACAACGAACAGGCGCAGCCGTTGCCGGAACTGGCCCAGGTGCTGGAAAACATCAGCCAGGCCGCAGACGGTGTGGACTTGGTGGGTTTCTATGCCGCCGGCCCCATCAGCCGGGGTTTTGCCAGTTCATCAGGCGCCTTTGGCTGGCACCAGGCCAATAGCTTCAACTTCGATTTCAGCCTGTTCCATGCCAACGGCGAGGCGGTCAAGGCCAGCTACGCCGGGCACACCTGGGACAGCGCCGAATTTGCCGCACGCTTCCAGCAGGCCCGCGAGCAGTTGGCGTTCCTCGGGCGCCCGCTGCACACACTGGCGCCTGGGCAATACCGGGCCTACCTCGCCCCGGCGGCGATGGAAGAAATCATCAGCATCATCACCTGGGGTGGTTTCTCCGCCCAGGCCATCGCCAGCAAAGGCAGTTCGTTGCAAAAGCTGTATGCGGGCGAACAGTCCCTGAGCCCGCTGGTGACAGTGAACGAGCAGGTCAGCGGCTCCCTGAGTGAAGCGTTCTCCAGCGAAGGCTACCCACGCGGTGACGTCACGCTGATCAACGCGGGACGTGCCCAAGGCGAGTTGATCAACTCCCGCAGCGCTGCCGAATACGGCTTGAGCACCAACGGTGCCAGCAGCGACGAGTCGCCCAGTGCCCTGCAGATGGCGGCAGGCAGCCTGGCGCAAGCCGATATCCTCAGGCAGTTGGGCACCGGGTTGTACATCAGCAACCTGTGGTACCTGAACTACTCCGACCTGCCGGCGGCGCGCCTCACTGGCATGACACGCTTTGCCACGTTCTGGGTGGAAGACGGCGAGATCAAGGCGCCGGTTAGCACCATGCGCTTTGATGACAGTGTGTACAGCCTGCTGGGATCGCAGTTGGAAGCGCTGACGGCGGAGCGGGAGTTGTTGTTGTCGGCCAGTACGTATGGGCAGCGCAATACCTCATCCAACCTGTTGCCAGGGGCCTTGGTCAAACGCCTGACCCTGACGTTGTAAATGCAAAACCCCTGTGGGAGCGGGCTTGCTCGCGAATACGGTGGGTCAGTCAACTCATTCAGTGACTGACACACTGCTTTCGCGAGCAAGCCTGCTCCCACATTAGTTTGTGCAGGTTTCTGATACCTCGCTTCGCACCTTCCTACCGCCAATTCCCATCTCCCACCCGTTCCCTCGCCCTCAGTTGTCCCCCGCAAAAAACCTCGCTATAACGGTTAGTGGCATACCGCCACCCCACAGGAAGTGAGCGTTGACATGAACCAGGGAAGTTTCGTCATACAAAAGCTGTTCAAGCACTACAACGTTCACGTCGAGCAACTGGGCAACGATCCGCAAAAAGACACGGTGCTGATGGTCAACGGCGCGCTGTCCACCACGCGCTCCTTCGCCCGCACCAGCAAGTGCCTGGCCGAGCATTTCAATGTGCTGTTGTTCGACCTGCCCTTCTCGGGCTACTCCCGTGAACACAACACCGACCTCGACCTGGTAACCAAGGACGACGAGGTGCAGATCCTGCGGGCCCTGGTAGAGCGCTTTGAGGTCAACCATCTGGTGTCGGCTTCCTGGGGTGGCATCTCCACACTGCTGACCCTGGCCCACAACCCACCGTCGATCAAAAGTTCAGTGGTGATGGCGCTGGCACCGAGCCTCAACCAGGCCATGCTCGATTATGTGGAACGCGTGCGCGTGCTGATCGAGGCCGATGACAAGTCCGCCGTAGGCCATTTGCTCAACGACACGGTGGGCAAATTCCTGTCGGCACCGCTCAAGCGTAATAACCATCGCCACCTGTCGACCATGGCCACCACCGAATACCGCCAGGCGCGCTTTCATATCCATCAGGTGCTGGCCCTTGGCGATGGCAATTACCTGCCGGCGCTCCGGCAGATCGAAACACCGGTGCATTTTCTCAACGGTGCGCTGGACGAATACACCCCCGCCGCCGAAGCCGAGTTGTTCAAGCAATATGTGGGGCGCAGCAGCTTTGCAGTAGCCGAGCACACCGGCCACTTGCTCGACCTCGAATCTTCCGAGGCCGCCGCGGCGGTGCACCGCGCTTTGCTGGATTTCCTGGTGGGAAAAGGCGCGATGGATGGCGCATAATCGCCGACACATAGCCTGCTAACAAAAAGGGTTTTCTATGCCGAATCGCGTCCCGCTCGATGCCAAGACCGCCCGCTGGCTCCCCTGGGTGGTCGCGATTGCCTTCTTCATGCAGTCACTCGATGGGACGATTCTAAACACGGCATTGCCGGCCATGGCGCGGGACCTCGCCGAAAACCCATTGCGCATGCAAGGCGTGGTGATCGCCTACATGCTCACCGTCGCCTTGTTGATCCCGGCCTCAGGCTGGATTGCCGACCGCTTCGGCACCAAGAAAATCTTCTTTGGCGCAATCATGCTGTTCAGCATCGGCTCGTTGCTGTGTGCGCTGTCCAGCAGTTTGACCATGCTGGTGGGCGCACGGGTGATCCAGGGCCTGGGCGGCGCATTGATGCTGCCGGTCGGCAGGCTCGTGGTACTGCGCGCGTATCCCCGCTCCGAACTGGTGCGGATCATGGGCTTCATTACCATCCCCGGCCTGCTCGGCCCGCTGCTCGGCCCGACCATGGGCGGTTGGATGGTGCAATACCTGACCTGGCACTGGATCTTCCTGATCAACCTGCCGGTGGGCATGATCGGCTGCTACGCCGTGTGGAAATTCATCCCCGACCTGCGCGGCAGCGAGCGCACCCGCTTTGATAGCGTGGGGTTCCTGCTATTTGGCGCGGCGATGGTGCTGATCACCATCGCCATGGAAGGCCTGGGCGAACTGCACCTGCCGCACCTGCGGGTGATGTTGCTGCTGTTCGGCGGGCTGGCGTGCCTGGCGGCGTATTGGCTGCGCGCCGGGCATATCGATAACCCGCTGTTTTCGCCGGTACTGTTCAAGACCCGCACCTTTGCCGTGGGCATCCTTGGCAACCTGTTTGCGCGCCTGGGCAGCGGCGCGTTGCCGTTCCTGGTGCCGCTGCTGTTGCAGGTGGCGCTGGGTTATTCGCCGTCGGAAGCCGGAATGAGCATGCTGCCACTGGCGGCGGCGGCGATGTTTGCCAAGTCCATCGCGCGTCCATTGATCGAGCGCCTGGGCTACCGCATCGTCCTCACCGGCAACACCCTGGCACTGGGCATCATGCTGGCGAGCATGGGCCTGGTCAGCGAACACACGCCTTACCCACTGTTGCTGGGCATGTTGGCGATATTGGGGGCAATCAACTCCCTGCAATTTACCGCGATGAACACCGTCACCCTCATCGACCTGGACGACGCCCAGGCCAGTAGCGGCAACAGTTTGCTATCGGTGGTGGCACAATTGTCCCTGAGCCTTGGGGTGGCTTGCGCCGGCGCGTTGCTCGGTGGCTTCACCGCTGAAACCGGTAACGATGGCGTGGAAAGCGTACTGGGCGCCTTCCAGCTGACCTTCCTGACCGTGGGCATCATGGCGATGCTGGCGGCGGCGATCTTCCTGCAATTGTCGCCAACCGACGGCAAACGGGTGATCAACCGCGAGCACGATATCGAGCATTAACAGGCTTCCCGTCTAGAACTTGCAGGGAAAATCCTGCGGGACTGGTACACTGCGCAACATTTTGTTTTGCAGAGCCAGTCCCGTGACTACCATCGCCACCGCTTTTAATACTTTGCCCCTGTCCGCCGCCATGCTGGCTAACCTCGACTCGCTGGGTTATGTCGAGATGACGCAGATCCAGGCGCAAAGCTTGCCGGTGATCCTCAAGGGGCTGGACCTGATTGCCCAGGCCAAGACCGGCAGCGGCAAGACTGCCGCCTTCGGCATCGGCCTGTTGAACCCGATCAACCCGCGCTACTTCGGCTGCCAGGCCCTGGTGATGTGCCCGACCCGTGAGTTGGCCGACCAGGTCGCCAAGGAAATCCGTCGCCTGGCACGCGCCGAAGACAACATCAAGGTGTTGACCTTGTGCGGCGGTGTGTCCCTTGGCCCGCAGATCGCCTCCCTGGAACACGGCGCCCACGTGATCGTCGGCACCCCGGGCCGTATCCAGCAGCACCTGCGCAAGGGCTCGCTGGTACTGGACGGCTTGAACACGCTGATCCTCGACGAAGCCGACCGCATGCTCGACATGGGTTTCTACGACGCCATCGAAGACATCATCAGCAAGACCCCGCCGCGCCGCCAAACTTTGCTGTTTTCGGCCACCTACCCGGTGAGCATCAAGCAGTTGGCCTCCAAATTCATGCGCGCACCGCAGCAAGTGAAGGCCGAAGCGTTCCACTCCGACGACCAGATCGAGCAGCGCTTCTTCGAGATCTCGCCGGAAGAGCGTATGGACGCGGTGACCAAGGTGCTGGCGCACTTCCGTCCAGCCTCGTGCGTGGCGTTCTGCTTTACCAAGCAGCAAGTGCAGGAAACCGTGGATCACCTGACGTCCAAGGGCATCTCTGCCGTTGGCCTGCACGGCGACCTGGAGCAGCGCGACCGCGACCAGGTACTCGCGATGTTCGCCAACCGCAGCACCTCGGTACTGGTAGCGACCGACGTGGCCGCCCGTGGTTTGGACATTGACTCGCTGGACATGGTGATCAACGTCGAACTGGCCCGCGATTCGGAAATCCACATCCACCGTGTGGGCCGTACGGGCCGTGCCGGTGAGACTGGCATCGCCATCAGCCTGGTGGCGCCGTCCGAAGCCCACCGCGCCCAAGCCATCGAGCAACTGCAGAAGTCGCCCTTGAACTGGGACCAACTGGACAACCTCAAGCCGCAAAGCGGTGGTCCGTTGCTGCCACAGATGAGCACCCTGTGCATCGCTGCTGGCCGTAAAGACAAAGTGCGTCCGGGTGACATCCTGGGTGCACTGACTGGCGAAGCGGGTATCCCAGGTGCCCAGGTCGGCAAGATCGCGATCTTTGACTTCCAGGCGTTTGTGGCCGTTGAGCGTGGCATTGCCAAGCAGGCGTTGCAGCGTTTGAATGACGGCAAGATCAAGGGCCGTTCGTTGCGCGTGCGGATCCTGTAAGGCACTCAAGCTCTACAGAGATCAAAATGTGGGAGCGGGCTTGCTCGCGAATTCGGTGGATCAGTCAACTTCTTCGATGGCTGACACTCCGTATTCGCGAGCAAGCCCGCTCCCACATTTGACTGTATTCCAAATCAGAATTTGTATGAGGACACCGTTTTGCGCTCGACCGAAGTTGTGATCATTGGCGCCGGCGCCGCAGGCTTGATGTGCGCACTGACCGCCGCCGGGCGTGGGCGCAAGGTGATGTTGATCGACCATGCGAACAAGGCCGGCAAGAAGATCCTGATGTCCGGCGGTGGCCGCTGCAATTTCACCAACATGTACACCGAGCCGGCCAACTTCCTCTCGCACAACGCGCATTTCTGCAAGTCCGCCCTGGCCCGTTATACCCAGTGGGACTTTATCGGGCTGGTGGCCAAGCACGGCGTGCCGTACCACGAGAAGAAGCTCGGCCAGCTGTTCTGCGACAACAAGTCCAGCGACATCCTCGGCATGCTGCTTGACGAGTGCATCCAGGTTGGCGTGAGCATGCATTTGGACACCTCGATCCAAGAAATCGCCAAGGTCGACAGCGGCTACCAATTGCAAACCACCTTGGGCGAACTGCGCTGTGAATCCCTGGTGATCGCCACCGGCGGCCTGTCGATTCCAACACTGGGCGCCACCGGGTTTGGTTACCAGGTAGCCAAGCAATTCGGCCATGAACTGCTGCCGACCCGCGCCGGGCTGGTGCCCTTCACCATTACCGACCAGCTCAAGGAGTTGTGCGGCGAACTGTCTGGCACCTCAGTGGACTGCCTGGTCAGCTGCAACGACCAGAGCTTTCGCGAGAACATCCTGTTTACCCATCGCGGACTCAGTGGCCCGGCGATTTTGCAGATCTCGTCGTATTGGGAGCCCGGCGATACGGTTGAAATCAACCTGCTGCCCGACCATGACGCGCACACCTGGTTGCAACAGCAACAGGCCGAGCGTCCCAACAGCGAGCTGAAAACCCTGCTGGGCGAGATCTTCACCAAGAAGATGGCCAACCTGCTGGCCGAAACCTGGTTTGCGTCCAAGCCGATGAAGCAGTACACCCATGCGGAAATTGCCGATATCGCGCAAAAACTCGGCAGCTGGCAGTTGGTGCCAGCGGGCACTGAGGGCTACCGCACGGCCGAGGTAACGTTGGGTGGGGTCGACACGCGCGAGGTGTCGTCCAAGACCATGGAGTCACTGAAAAGCCCAGGGTTGTACTTTATCGGCGAAGTGTTGGATGTGACCGGTCACCTGGGCGGGTTCAACTTCCAGTGGGCATGGGCGTCGGGCTACGCCGCGGCGCAGTTTGCCTGAGTCAACGCAGTAAAAAATGTGGGAGCGGGCTTGCTCGCGAATGCGGTGGATCAGTCGGCACATGTGTGTCTGACCCACCGTTTTCGCGAGCAAGCCCGCACACATTGGTTTTGTGGTGCGCTTGGGAATAATTTGCCAGCAGATGTGATCACCACCCTTGCCGTGACGTCACTGATGGCTCAATTTAGCGGCATCGTCCCGGAAGACTCCAGACTTCATGTCATCGACCTCGTTCAAGCAGTCCATGCGGCGCCTGTGGGCGCTGGATAAATTCAGTTACAGCGTTCGGGTATTCATCGCCCTCACCGGCAGCATGGCGCTGTGCTGGTATCAAGATGAAATGACCCTGCTGATCCCACTGTTCCTGGGGATTATCGCCAGTGCCCTGGCCGAGACCGATGACAGTTGGCAAGGCCGCCTCAATGCGCTCGCCGTGACGCTGGTGTGTTTCAGCATCGCCGCGTTGTCGGTAGAGCTGCTGTTCCCTTATCCGTGGATCTTCGCAATTGCCCTGGCCTTGGCCACGTTCGGCCTGACCATGCTCGGCGCCCTCGGCGAACGCTATGGCGCGATTGCGTCGGCGACGCTGATTCTGTCGGTGTACACCATGATCGGTGTGGACCAGCGCGGCGGTGCGGTCTCGGATTTCTGGCATGAGCCCCTGCTGCTGGTGGCCGGCGCCGCCTGGTATGGCGCGCTTTCCGTGCTGTGGCAGGCGCTGTTTTCCAACCAGCCGGTGCAACAAAGCCTGGCGCGGTTGTTCCGCGAACTGGGGCGTTACCTCAAGCTCAAGTCGTCATTGTTCGAACCGATCCGCCAGCTGGATGTGGAAGCCCGCCGCCTGGAACTGGCCCAGCAAAATGGCCGTGTGGTGGCCGCGCTGAACGCCGCGAAGGAAATCATTCTGCACCGCGTGGGCAACGGTCGACCGGGGTCGAAGGTCAGTCGCTACCTCAAGTTGTACTTTCTCGCCCAAGACATCCACGAACGCGCCAGCTCCTCCCACTACCCCTACAACGCGCTGGCTGAAGCGTTCTTCCACAGCGACGTGCTATTCCGCTGCCAACGCCTGCTGCGCCAGCAGGGCAAGGCCTGCCAGACCCTGGCCGAATCGATCCAATTGCGCCAGCCATTCATCTATGACGACAGCTTCGCCGAGGCCTTGGGCGACCTGAACGCCTCTCTTGAACACCTGCGTATTCAAAGCAACCCGGCCTGGCGCGGCTTGCTGCGTTCGCTGCGTGCCCTGGCGGCCAACCTGTCCACCCTCGACCGCCTGCTCAGCGACGCCAGCAACCCCGACTCACTGGCCGATGCCGCCGACAGTAACCTGCTGGATCGCGCCCCGCGCAATTTGAAGGAGATGTGGACGCGCCTGCGCACCCAGATGACGCCGACCTCCTTGCTGTTCCGTCATGCCTTGCGCTTGTCCCTGGCACTGACCGTCGGCTACGGCATGCTCCACGCGATCCACGCGTCCCAGGGTTATTGGATCATCCTCACCACGCTGTTCGTGTGCCAGCCCAACTATGGCGCCACGCGGCGCAAGCTCGGCCAGCGGATCATCGGCACGGCCATCGGCCTTACGGTGGCTTGGGCGCTGTTCGACCTGTTCCCAAGCCCTCTGGTGCAATCGATGTTCGCCATCGCGGCGGGCCTGGTGTTCTTTATCAACCGCACCACCCGTTACACCCTGGCCACAGCGGCAATCACGTTGATGGTGCTGTTCTGCTTCAACCAGGTGGGCGACGGATACGGGCTGTTCCTGCCGCGCCTGTTCGATACCTTGCTCGGCAGCCTGATTGCGGGCCTGGCGGTGTTCCTGTTCCTGCCGGACTGGCAAGGTCGACGCCTGAACAAAGTGCTGGCCAACACCCTGACCTGCAACAGCATCTACTTGCGCCAAATCATGCAGCAATACGCCGCCGGCAAGAGCGATGACCTGGCCTATCGCCTGGCCCGACGCAACGCGCACAACGCCGATGCCGCGCTGTCGACCACCCTGGCCAATATGCTGATGGAACCGGGCCACTTCCGTAAGGAGGCCGACGTGGGCTTCCGCTTTTTGGTGTTGTCGCACACGTTGCTCAGCTATTTGTCGGGACTTGGCGCGCACCGTGAGACCCAGTTGCCGGCCGAAGTGCGCGAGCATTTGATCGAGGGGGCCGGCAATACGCTGGCGGCGAGCATCGATGAAATCGCCACCGGGTTGGCCAACAAGCAGCCGATTGCGATCCAGAGCGATGCCGAGGAAGCACTGGCGGCGGACCTGGAGCAGATGCCGGACGAGATCGATGAGGGGCAACGGTTGGTGCAAACTCAGTTGGCGTTGATTTGCCGGCAGTTGGGGCCGTTGCGAACGTTGGCTGCGCATCTGATCAAGGAAACTGGCGAGGCTTAGATCGCCTTCGCGAGCAAGCCCGCTCCCACATTTGACCGTATTCCAAAGGGTATACGCGGTTCAATGTGGGAGCGGGCTTGCTCGCGAAGAGGCCCTTCCAGACGCTACATCCCATGCTGCTTCATCAACCGCGCATAACTGCCATCGACCTTCATCTTGGCAATCTCCCGATCAAAACCTGCAACGATCTGCTCATGCTCGGGGTTCTTCAGGCTCACCAGGATATGCAGGCTGTTTTCACTCAACGGCTTGGGTAAAAACTCCACCGCATTGCGCACCCGCGCCGATTCGCGCGACAGGTAGTAGCGCGCCACGTACTCGTCCTCTACCGTCAGCCGCACCCGCTGCGCTGCCAACATGCGTACGGCCATGGCAAAGTTGTGCACCGGGACTTTCTGTAGCTGTGCATCCGAATCGAACGCCGCCGAATAGGCGTAACCGCGCACCACTGCAATGGGGTAGCCGTGCAGTTGCTCCAGGTTCTGGAAGTCGATGCTGTCGTCGCGACGCTTCATGAAGCGCACACGGTTGAGCAAGTATTCGCCGGAGAACTGCCCCAACTGTGTACGGGCATCGTCGTACCAGGCGTTGACCAGCACGTCATAACGCCCATCGCCCACGCCCATCAACGCCCGCGCCCAGGGCACCTGTTCAAAATCACTGGCATAGCCCGCACGCGCCAGGGCCGTACTGACGATATCGGTCGCCAAGCCACCATTGATCAAGGTGGCATCGGTAAACGGTGGCCACGCATCCGCCACCAGGCGCAAGCGCTGGGCGAACACTGGCTGGGAAAACAGCAACACTCCAATTAAAGCAACGGCACGAGAAAATCGCGGCATGCTTACGGTCCTTGGCGGGCACTGAGGATCTAACAGTAGTTGAAGATTACACAAAGAAACGCAGGGCGAATGCATTCAATGATGGCAAATTGATTTCACTCACAAAAATAGCCGATTTAGACACAAACCGCTGCCGCGCTTACTATCCGAAGCAGACATTAATAAGAGAACTCACCATGACAGTCGAATGGGTCTGCAAACATCACACTGACCTCGGCAAGGAGCAGCTGTACGCCATCCTGCGCCTGCGGGGCGAAGTGTTCGTCGTTGAGCAGAAATGTGTGTATCAGGACATCGACGGGCAGGACCTGGACGGCGACACCCACCACCTGATGGCCTGGCAGGATGACCAACTGGTGGCTTACCTGCGCCTGCTGGACCCAGAGTCCCAGGGCGGTGATGTGGTGATCGGCCGCGTGATCGTGGCGCCCGTGGCGCGAGGCACTGGCCTTGGGCACCAGATGATGGAAGAGACCCTTCGGCAGATTGAGGAAATATGGCCTGAAACCCCGATTTTCCTGTCGGCCCAAGCGCATTTGCAGGGGTATTACGGGCGGTATGGGTTTATGGTGGCGGGGGAGGAATACCTTGAGGATGATATTCCGCATATAGGTATGCGGCGCCTATAAGGGCCTCTTCGCGAGCAAGCCCGCTCCCACATTTAACCGCGCACATCATTTGGAATGCGGTCGATGTGGGAGCGGGCTTGCTCGCGAAGACGTCAGACGATACGCCACCGACCTTCAGGGATAACCTAATACCTGCTTCACCGAAGCCAGGTTAGCCTCGATCCACCCCCGGTCAATCGCCCCCCAACTGCGAATCCGATAGTGCCCCGCATGATTGCGCGCACCGTCTTCCTGCTCAAATTCACACACAATATCCAAGTCCGCCAACGCGGCAATCGTGTCCTGCGCCGTACGCCGGGGCATGCCGGTAGCGTCGGTCAGCGCCGGCACATTACTGGCCTGCCCGCTGTCGATCAAATACGCCACATACAGGCGACGGTAGAAACTGCTTTTGGTCTTGCTCACTTCCATGGTCAATCGCCTTGTGCGGTCAGGGCTTGCCCTGCAGGTCGCGATACGTGAGGTACACCCGCAGGTCGAATTCCACCTGATGGTAGCCCGGCATCATGTACTCACAGAGTTTGTAGAACGCCTTGTTGTGGTCCGATTCCTTGAAGTGCGCCAGTTCGTGCACCACGATCATGCGCAGAAACTCCGGCGCCGCTTCCTTGAACAACGCGGCGATGCGAATCTCTTTCTTGGATTTGAGGTTACCGCCCTGCACGCGGGAAATCGTGGTGTGCAGACCCAGGGCGCGGTGGGTCAGGTCCAGCCGGTTATCGAACAGCACCTTGTCGATGGCCGGGGCGTTGCGCAGGTGTTCCTGCTTCAAGGCCAAGGCATAGGCGTACAAGGCCTTGTCGCTCTGCACGGCGTGACGTTCGGGGTAACGTTGTTCCAGGTAGGCACCCAACTGGTCCTTGGCGATCAGTTGGCGCACTTGCTCTTGAAGGGCAGCGGGATAGGCCTGGAGGTATTTCAGTGCGGTCATGGGTTCTGCAACAGGGTTCGAATGGCCGCCAGTGTAGCGAATTCAGCGTAAACGAGGGTGCGACCAGCCGGCGACTTCGTCGGCCATCAACGGATGCGCCGCCCATGCCCCTTGGATAAACACGCACCCATTGGCCTTGAGCCACTGGGCTTGCTCGTGGTTTTCCACACCCTCGGCCACCACCAACACATCAAAATGCCCGCATAGCTGGATAATGCTGCGGGCGAATGCGGCGTCCCGTGCCGAGCCCGGCAGGCGCGCGACCAATTGCGGGTCAAGCTTGAGGGTGTCGAACGCCAGGTCGCGCAGATGGGACAGGGAACAACTGCCCGAACCAAAGTCATCCAGGGCGATGCGTACCCCGATCTGGCGCAGCAGCTTGAGCTGCTTGGCGGACTCTTCCAGATTGCTCATCAAACTGTCTTCACTGATTTCCACTTCCAACTGCCGCCCTTGTAGCCCATGTCGGTCCAGTACCTGCTGCAGTTGGTTGGCCAGGTTGGGCATGTTGAACTGGTTGCTGCTCAGGCTCACGCTCAGCACCAGTTCATCATCGAACGTGGTTTGCCAGGCCTGGCGCTGCGCGCCGACCTGTTGGTAGATCCAGGCACTCAATTGGCTGATCAGCCGCGCCTCTTCCAGCAACGGCAAAAACAATCCCGGCGGCACGTCGCCCACGCTGGGATGTTGCCAGCGCAACAGCGCCTCGACCCCGCGCAAACGGCCGTCCTCCAGTGACACCTGAGGCTGATAGACCAGGCTGAAATCCTTGTTTTGAATCGCCGTGCGCACGCTGTCTTCCAGCATCAGCCGCGAACGGGCGCGGCCGTTCATTTCCTGGTCGTAATAGCGATACTGCTGACGCCCCGCGCGCTTTGCTTCGTACATGGCGATGTCAGCCGCGCGCAGCAGGCCATTCAAATCCGATCCACAGTCAGGGAAGGTCGCAATACCGATGCTGACGCCCAGCATCACATCCAGGCCATCGACCTGTTGGCAGATCGACACCCTTTCGATCAGTTTTTCCGCAATTTTCGCCGCCTGCTCCGGGAACTCCAGCTCCAGCAGCGCGGTGAACTCATCACCGCCCATGCGCCCAAGAATGTCGTAGGAGCGCAGGCAGCCCTGCAGTTGCTCCGACACCCAGCGCAGCACCCGGTCACCGGCGTCATGCCCCAGGGAGTCGTTGACCCGCTTGAAACCGTCGAGGTCCAGGTAGAGCAACACCAACGACTGATCGCCGCGCTCACTGCGCAGCAAACTGTTCTCGACCGCTTGATAGAAACCACGTCGGTTAAGCAGCCCGGTCAACGGGTCGGTAACCGCCTGGAACTCCAGTTGCTGGTGCAGGTGGCGCACCTCGGACATGTCCAGCACGGTGACGACCATGGCCCTCTGCTCGGCGGGCAATGGCGCACAGGACAAGGCCACCGGCACTTGCTGGCCACGGCCAGTGCGCAGGATCGCGTCGTGCAGGCGCCAGGTTTCTCCCTTGCGGTAACCGGCGTACATCTGCGACTCGGGCCAGGAGGGCACATGGGGTTTTTGTAGGAAGTTGAGGAAGTCCTGGCCCTGCAGCTCATCCATCGTGGCATTGAGCAAGCGCGAAATCGCCGGGTTGGCGTACTGGATCACGCCCTCCTGCCCCACCACCAGAATGCCTTCGGCGGCGTTGTCCAGCACCGAGGCATTGAAGGCGCGTGCGGACTCCAGGTCCAGGCTCAAGCGCTGTAAGGCCCGGCGATTGCGCTGGTGTTCCAGCAACGCCTGGACTTTGGGCTTGAGGATATGCGGGTCAAACGGTTTGAACAGGTAGTCGATCGCGCCGCTGGCATAGCCTTCGAGCACTGCGGCAGCGGATTGCGCATTGGCACTGAGGAAGATGATCGGCGTCATCCGCGTGCGCTGGCTGCCGCGCATCAGGCGGGCTACTTCAAAGCCGTCCATGACGGGCATCTTGACGTCCAGCAGCACCAGGTCGACTTCATGCACCAACAACAGTTCAAGCGCTTCCAGGCCAGAGCTGGCGGTGATCACCTGCCAGTCTTCCCGCTGCAAAAGTGCGCGCATGCTGATGAGGTTTTCCGGATAGTCATCGACCACCAAAAGAACCGAACTGCTATCGCCGTGTTGTGGAGCGCATTCCATGCTACTTATCTTCCTTGGGAGCAACTCCGGTCAATTCTGACAGAAAACCCGGACAAACTCTGAGGCCTCACTCTAGCCTCGGTTCCGAAAAATCAGAAGTGAACTGGGTGTCATCATGACGCCAAAGTTCGGGAAGCCGACTAACGGTCAGTCGCTGGAGGCCCCGGTCCGTGGGAAACATGGCATTTTGGCATTCATTTGGCGCCAATAAATTGCCAGCAAATGTTTAACAACCAAGCGAGCACCGCCTATAAAGAAGCTGTCTGGCCTGCGGGCCAAAGTCTTCACCCCCAGTAAAAGGCACCTGCCATGATCGACCTCTCCACCTGGAACCTAAGCATTCCTGTCGGCTCACCGCCGGC
Organism: Pseudomonas cremoris; assembly: GCF_014230465.1. The sequence continues at coordinate 75,801 of NZ_JAAXCY010000013.1, read as the reverse complement.
GACCATCGACACCCCGAAACTGCTTAGCGGCTTCAAGGACCAATATTTCCAGGCCGAAGGCAGCAACGTGCAATTCTGGACCCCCGTCACCGGCACTCGCACCGAAAACGCTATCTACCCCCGCAGCGAATTGCGCGAAACCTACGCCGATGGCCGCCTGCGCAACTGGACCTACCCCGATGCCAACAACTTCCTGCGTGCTACTTTGGCCGTCAACCAGGTGCCGTCCAGCGGCAAAATCGTTATTGGCCAGATTCACGCGTACGACAGTCAAAAACCGCTGATCAAGTTGGAATACCAATTTAAGGAGAAGACCCAGACCGGCAATATCGTCGCCAAGGTGCGCATGCGCCCGGATGAAGACGAAGGCCGCACGATCATCGTCGCCTCCAACGTGCCGCTGGAGAAGAGCTTCACCTATGTCATTAATCTGAATAAAGCCGGGCTGCTAAGCGTGTACGCGGCGGATGGCGAGTGGAACGAGCGCATCGGTGCCGCATGGGGAGCCAAGCCGCTGTACTTCAAGGCCGGCGCGTACGTGCAGGACAACAGCGGCAACAGCAAGGAAGGCGCGCGGGTGACGTTTGCCAAGCTGGATATTGACCACGACTGACCGCTGATTCGCTTCAGCGCCCTCTCCCACGACGCTTTAGGACAGAACCGCGACCAGGGTCTCGACTTTCTTGTAGGACGATCCGAGTATGGCGCCGCGCTAGCGCACAGCCCTCGATAAGAAAAGTCATGGAGACTGCTCAAATGCCCTTCTCTCGTTCCCTGCTCGCCCTGTCCATGGGCCTGGTTCTGCTGCACAACCCAACCTTCGCCGCCCCGCCACTGTCGATGACCGACGGGGTGGCGCAAGTGCACACCCAGGACAGCAACGCCTGGGTCGAAATCAGCAAAGCTGCGTTCGAACACAACATCCGTACCCTGCAAGCCACCCTCGCTGACAAGTCGAAAATCTGTGCCGTCCTCAAGGCGGATGCCTACGGCCATGGCATCGGCTTGTTGATGCCTTCGATCATTCAACTGGGCGTGCCCTGTGTTGGCGTCGCCAGTAACGAAGAAATCCGTGTAGTGCGCGAAAGCGGCTTCAAAGGCCAACTGATCCGCGTACGCACCGCCGCCTTGAGTGAGCTGGAAGCCGCGCTGCCGTACAACGTCGAAGAATTGGTGGGCAACCTCGACTTCGCCGTACGCGCCAGCCTCATCGCCGAGCAGCACGGCCGCCCGCTGGTGGTGCACCTGGGCTTGAACTCCAGCGGCATGAGCCGTAACGGCGTGGAAATGACCACCGCACAAGGCCGTCGCGATGCCGTCGCCATCACCAAGGTGCCGAACCTGGAAGTAAAGGCGATCATGACCCACTTCGCCGTCGAAGACGCCGCCGACGTACGCGCCGGGCTCAAGGCCTTCAACGAACAGGCGCAATGGTTGATCAACGTCGCCCAACTGGACCGCAGCAAAATCACCCTGCACGCGGCCAACTCCTTCGCCACCCTGGAAGTGCCGGAAGCACGCCTGGACATGGTCCGCCCCGGCGGCCTGCTGTTTGGCGATACCGTGCCGGCCTTTACCGAATACAAACGCGTGATGCAGTTCAAGTCCCATGTGGCCTCGGTGAACAGCTATCCAAAGGGCAACACGGTTGGCTATGACCGCACCTACACCCTGGCGCGGGACTCAAAGCTGGCGAACATCACCGTGGGTTACTCCGACGGCTATCGCCGCGCGTTCACCAACAAAGGCATCGTGCTGATCAACGGGCACCGCGTGCCGGTGGTGGGCAAGGTGTCGATGAACACGTTGATGGTGGACGTGACCGATGTGCCCACAGTGAAGAGTGGGGATGAGGTGGTGTTGTTTGGCAAACAGGGGAAAGTGGAGACCACGCAGACGGAAGTCGAGGACATCAACGGGGCGCTGCTGGCGGATCTGTATACGGTGTGGGGTAACTCGAATCCGAAAGTACTGGTGGATAAGTAATCGGCCACAAAAAAGCCCGCATCACTGCGGGCTTTCTTAAACACCAGAGGCTTAGTTCACCTTAGCGTTCAACTCACCTTTCAGGTAACGCTGGTACATCGCTTCCAGCGAGATCGGCTTGATCTTCGAACCATTACCGGCAGTACCAAACGCTTCATAACGCGCGATACACACATCACGCATCGCAGTCACGGTCGCGCCGAAGAACTTACGTGGGTCGAACTCGCTCGGGTTGGTGGCCATCAGGCGACGCATCGCACCGGTGGACGCCAAACGCAGGTCGGTGTCGATGTTGACCTTGCGCACGCCGTGCTTGATGCCTTCGACGATTTCTTCAACCGGTACGCCGTAGGTTTCTTTGATGTCGCCGCCGTACTGGTTGATGATCGCCAGCCACTCTTGCGGGACCGAGGAAGAACCGTGCATCACCAAGTGGGTGTTAGGGATGCGCTTGTGGATTTCCTTGATGCGGTCGATGGCCAACACGTCGCCGGTAGGCGGCTTGGTGAACTTGTAAGCGCCGTGGCTGGTGCCGATGGCGATGGCCAGGGCGTCAACTTGGGTCTTTTTCACGAAGTCAGCGGCTTCTTCCGGGTCGGTCAGCATTTGGCTGTGATCCAGCACGCCTTCGGCGCCGATGCCGTCTTCTTCGCCAGCCATGCCGGTTTCCAGGGAGCCCAGGCAGCCCAGCTCGCCTTCAACCGATACGCCGCAGGCGTGGGCCAGGGCGACGGTTTGCTGGGTAACGCGCACGTTGTATTCGTAGTCGGTTGGAGTCTTGCCGTCTTCACCGAGGGAGCCGTCCATCATCACCGAGCTGAAGCCCAGTTGGATGGAGCGCTGGCACACGTCAGGGCTGGTGCCGTGGTCCTGGTGCATGCACACCGGGATGTGCGGGAATTCTTCGATCGCGGCGAGGATCAGGTGACGCAGGAACGGTGCGCCGGCGTATTTGCGGGCACCGGCCGAAGCCTGGACGATCACGGGGGAGTCGGTCTTGTCAGCGGCTTCCATGATGGCGCGCATCTGCTCAAGGTTGTTGACGTTAAAGGCTGGGACGCCGTAGCCGTACTCGGCTGCGTGGTCCAGCATTTGACGCATGCTGATAAGTGCCATTGTGTTGTCTCTCCCGGTCGAGGGTCGTTAATCGTGCAAGCCTGCCGTAGCGGCGGCTGCTATTCAAGTTATTGCAGGTCAGGGTTTGCATGCCTGGCGTGCTGAATCGTTATTGCTGTCAGGCTTACTGAGCTTTGCAGCCGCGCCCAATCAAATCGTCGGTGGCAACCCAGTAAACCAGGCCTTCCTCACCTTTTGTGTGAAACGCCAATTGGTCGTTGGCGTACAGCACGCCCGAGGCGGCGACGTCTTGTTTAAGACGGTAAACCTGGTCGGAACCGCCGAGGCGTACATCCACCTCGGATTTGGCCTGGTTGGCAAAGCGCCAGTTGACCTCGGCCTTGCTGTCGCAGGTCCAGGTGGTCCACTTGTCCGCAGGCTCAGCCTTGCTATTGAACATGTTCATGCTGCTGCAACCGGCCAACAGGGCCAGTGATGCCAGGGCGATAACGCCTTTCATTGCCAATCCTCGTGTTGATCAGACCCGTCAAGGACAACCCTGTTCCTGACCGTTGGGCGCGGCGTCGTATTTCTCCAACCGCTCATTGCCGATGCGCTTGTTGATCACCGGCATGGTCTCGGCTTGCCAGTCGGCCTGGTAACAGCTTTTTTTCTGCGCGGCCCCCGGCGTTCCAGCCTCAGGCTTGGCGCTGGGCGTGCTACCGCAGCCGGCCAACAGGCCCGCTGCGATCACCAATGCCAACGACTTGATCATGGGAATGCTCCTTTTCCGGATCACGAACCTTAACCTTTGGCTCGGGTTTCCAGCACTTCTACGGCTGGCAAGACTTTGCCCTCGACGAATTCGAGGAACGCGCCGCCACCGGTAGAAATGTAGGAGATCTGATCGGCCACGCCATATTTATCGATGGCAGCCAAGGTGTCGCCACCGCCAGCAATCGAGAATGCCGAGCTTTCAGCAATGGCCTTGGCCAGCACTTTGGTGCCGTTGCCGAACTGGTCGAACTCGAACACGCCGACCGGACCGTTCCACAGGATGGTCTGGGAGGCTTTCAGCAGTTCGGCAAAGTTGGCCGCAGTTTGCGGGCCAATGTCCAAAATCATGTCGTCGGCAGCCACATCAGCGATCAGCTTGACGGTCGCCTCGGCGCTTTCGGCAAATTCCTTGGCGACCACCACGTCTACCGGCAACGGCACGCTGACCTTGGCGGCGATGGCACGGGCGGTGTCCAGCAGGTCTGGCTCGTACAGCGACTTGCCCACCGGGTGACCAGCTGCGGCCAGGAAGGTGTTGGCAATGCCACCGCCGACGATCAGTTGGTTGCAGATCTGGCTCAGGCTATTGAGCACGTCCAGCTTGGTGGAGACTTTGGAGCCGGCAACGATCGCAGCCATCGGTTGGGCCGGAGCGCCCAGGGCCTTGCCCAGTGCTTCCAGTTCGGCGGCCAACAGTGGGCCAGCGGCAGCGACCTTGGCGAACTTGGCCACGCCGTGGGTCGAACCTTCGGCGCGGTGGGCGGTGCCAAAGGCGTCCATCACGAACACGTCGCACAGCGCAGCGTATTGCTGGGCTAGTTCGTCGCTGTTCTTTTTCTCACCCTTGTTGAAGCGCACGTTTTCGAACAGCACGATGTCGCCGGCTTTAACGTCGACGCCACCCAGGTAGTCAGCCACCAATGGCACGTCGCGGCCCAGGGCTTTGCTGAGGTAGTCGGCTACAGGCTTGAGGCTGTTTTCGGCGGAGAACTCACCTTCGGTCGGACGACCCAGGTGGGAGCAGACCATCACGGCCGCGCCTTTTTCCAGGGCCAGCTTGATGGTCGGCAGCGAGGCCAGGATTCGCGCATCGCTGGTGACAACACCGTCCTTGACTGGGACGTTGAGGTCTTCGCGGATCAGTACGCGCTTACCTTGCAGATCGAGGTCGGTCATCTTCAACACGGTCATGGGTCGCAGTTCCTGAATTACTGTTGAGGTTGTTTAGAGGCGATGTGCAGATAATGTTCCGCAACATCCAGCATGCGGTTGGCAAAACCCCATTCGTTGTCGAACCAGGCCAGGATGTTCACCAGCCTCGGGCCGGAAACGCGGGTCTGGCTGGCATCGACTATCGCCGAATGCGGGTCGTGGTTGAAATCACAACTGGCGTGGGGCAACTCGGTATAGGCCAGTAGACCTTTGAGCGGGCCGCTGGTGGCGGCGTCGCGCAGGATCCGGTTGACCTCCGTCGCATCGGTATCACTGACGGTTTGCATGGTGATGTCCAGGCAGGACACGTTCACCGTTGGCACCCGTACGGCTTTGGCCTGGATTCGCCCGGCAAGTTCCGGCAACAGTCGCTCGATACCACGCGCCAAGCCTGTAGACACCGGAATCACTGACTGAAACGCCGAACGCGTACGGCGCAGGTCTTCGTGGTGATAGGCGTCGATCACCGGCTGGTCGTTCATGGCCGAGTGAATGGTAGTGATCGACACGTAATCCAGGCCGATCGCCTGATCCAGCAAGTGCAACAGCGGCACGCTGCAGTTGGTGGTGCAGGAGGCGTTGGACACCAACAGCTCATCACCGGTCAGGCAATCCTGGTTGATGCCATAGACGATGGTGGCGTCGACATCCGCCTCGCTGGCCATCGGCTGGGAAAACAGTACACGTGGCGCGCCAGCATCAAGGAAACGCTGGCCATCGGCACGGGTGTGATAGACACCGGAACATTCCAGCACCAGGTCAACGCCCAATGCTTTCCAGTCGATGCCTTCGGGGGTAGCACTGCGTAAAACCTTCACGCAGTTGCCATTGATATGCAGACAGTCGTCCTCAACCCGCACTTCGCCTGGAAAGCGGCCGTGGGTGGAGTCAAAGCGTGTCAGGTATTCGATGCTGGCCATGTCGGCCAGATCGTTGATCGCAACAATTTCAAACCCAGCCGCCGCCCCTCGCTCGAACAGAGCACGCAAGACGCAACGACCAATGCGGCCGTAGCCGTTGAGTGCAACTTTGTAGGGACGCGGTTGAGGCATGGGGTTCTCGATTACCTTGGGTAAAGGGGTGAATGTGCCGCCGCCTTCGCGAGCAAGCCCGCTCCCACATTTAGACCGCGATCTAATGTGGGAGCGGGCTTGCTCGCGAAGGCGCCAGTACAGCCACCCCAATTTACAGCCTTAGTCTTCCAGCAGCTCTTCAGCCTGACCCAGGATGTTGTCCAGGGTGAAACCGAACTCTTCGAACAACGCTGGCGCCGGCGCCGACTCACCGTAGGTGGTCATGCCGATCACGCGGCCTTCCAGGCCCACGTACTTGTACCAGTAGTCGGCGTGAGCCGCTTCGATAGCGATACGTGCGCTGACCTGCAACGGCAATACCGATTGCTTGTAGCCGGCATCTTGGGCTTCGAACACGCTGGTGCACGGGATCGACACCACGCGAACCTTGCGGCCTTGCTCGGTGAGCTTGTCGTACGCCTGAACGGTCAGGCCCACTTCGGAACCGGTGGAGATCAGGATCAGCTCCGGCTCGCCGATGCAGTCCTTGAGCACGTAGCCACCACGGCTGATGTCGGCGATCTGCGCGTCGGTACGCACTTGGTGTTGCAGGTTCTGACGGGAGAAGATCAGCGCCGAAGGGCCGTCTTTACGCTCAATGGCGTGCTTCCAGGCCACGGCGGATTCCACCGCGTCGGCTGGGCGCCAGGTGTCCAAGTTCGGTGTGGTACGCAGGCTGGTCAGCTGCTCGACCGGCTGGTGCGTCGGGCCGTCTTCGCCCAGGCCGATGGAGTCGTGGGTGTACACATGGATCACACGCTTCTTCATCAGCGCCGCCATGCGTACGGCGTTACGGGCGTATTCCATGAACATCAGGAAGGTCGCGCCGTAAGGCACCAGGCCGCCGTGCAGGGACACGCCGTTCATGATGGCGCTCATGCCGAACTCACGTACGCCGTAGTACATGTAGTTGCCGCTGGCGTCTTCAGCCGACACGCCTTTGCAGCCTTTCCACAGGGTCAGGTTGGAACCGGCCAGGTCGGCCGAACCGCCGAGGATCTCAGGCAGCAGCGGGCCAAAGGCGTTCAGGGTGTTCTGGCTGGCTTTACGGCTGGCGATGGTCTCGCCCTTGGCCGCGACTTCGGCGATGTAGGCCGAGGCTTTTTCCGAGAAATCGGCAGGCAGGTCACCGGCCAGGCGGCGTACCAGCTCGTTGGCCAGCTCAGGGAATTCGGCGGAGTAGGCCGCGAAACGCTGATCCCACTCGGCTTCGGTGGCCAGGCCTTTTTCCTTGGCATCCCATTCGGCGTAGATGTCGGCTGGGATTTCGAACGGGCCGTGGTTCCACTTCAGCGCAGCACGGGTCAGGGCGATTTCCGCGTCACCCAGTGGGGCGCCGTGGCAGTCTTCTTTACCTTGCTTGTTCGGCGAACCGAAACCGATGGTGGTCTTGCAGCAGATCAGGGTTGGCTGCTCGCTTTTGCGGGCGGTGTCGATGGCGGTCTTGATCTCTTCCGGATCGTGGCCGTCGACATTGCGGATCACCTGCCAGTTGTAGGCTTCGAAACGCTTAGGGGTGTCATCGGTGAACCAGCCTTCGACTTCGCCGTCGATGGAGATGCCGTTGTCATCGTAGAACGCAATCAGCTTACCCAGGCCCAAGGTGCCGGCCAGGGAAGCGACTTCGTGGGAAATGCCTTCCATCATGCAGCCATCACCCAGGAACACGTAGGTGTGGTGATCGACGATGTTGTGGCCAGGGCGGTTGAACTGTGCGCCCAGGACTTTTTCTGCCAGTGCGAAGCCAACAGCATTCGCCAGGCCTTGGCCCAGGGGACCGGTGGTGGTCTCGACGCCTGGGGTGTAGCCGAATTCCGGGTGGCCCGGCGTGCGGCTGTGCAGCTGACGGAAGCTTTTCAGATCGTCGATGGTGACGTCGTAGCCGGTCAGGTGCAGCAGCGAATAAATCAGCATCGAGCCATGGCCGTTGGACAGCACGAAGCGGTCCCGGTCGGCGAACGATGGATTGCTCGGGTTGTGTTTCAGGTAGTCACGCCAAAGTACTTCGGCGATATCCGCCATGCCCATCGGGGCACCGGGATGGCCGCTGTTGGCTTTTTGCACGGCATCCATGCTGAGGGCACGAATGGCGTTGGCACGCTCACGACGGCTGGGCATCGCTGATCTCCTGGGGTTTGCTTAAAAGAAACGGAAAAAAGGACCGGCATTTTCCCTCAGCCACCGCCTGCGGGCAATGACAGATAGTCACTTGAGGGTGTTTTTCCTGCGCTTTGGGCGCCATTCCCTTGCAGAAACCGGCCACTCATTCGTCTAAAGGTTATAGCGGCGGCTTATAACCGCCACTTATCGATCAATATCAAAACTTTTTGATATTGGCCTTGCAGGGATTTAAACCCGTCTCTAGACTGCTGGCCCTATGAATCTACCCATGCCTTCCCTGCGCCCCGACGACGGCGATGAACTGGCAGCCTTGTGCAAGGCCGCTGGAGATCCGTTGCGTCTGAACGTATTGCGAGCACTGGCCAACGATTCCTTCGGCGTACTGGAGCTGGCGCAGATCTTCGCCATCGGCCAGTCCGGCATGAGCCACCATTTGAAAGTATTGGCCCAGGCCGATCTGGTGGCCACTCGCCGCGAAGGCAATGCGATTTTTTACCGTCGCGCCCTGCCCCACACCGATCTGCTGGGCGGCAAGCTGCACGCTGCCTTGCTCGAGGAAGTGGACGGCCTGAGCCTGCCGACTGACGTGCAGTCGCGTATCGGCCAGGTCCACGGGCAACGCGCTGCGGCGAGCCAGGACTTTTTCGCACGGATCGCCGAGAAGTTTCGCGCCCAGCAGGACCTGATCGCCGGGCTGGCCCAATACCGCGACAGCGTACTGGCGATGCTGGACAAGCTGAGCTTCAGTGATGAAGCCACCGCGCTGGAAGTCGGCCCTGGAGATGGCGGTTTCTTGCCGGAACTGGCGCGGCGCTTTCACCAGGTCACGGCGCTGGATAACAGCCCGGCAATGCTCGAACTGGCACGCCAACTGTGCGAGCGCGAAGCACTGGGCAATGTCAGCCTGCAGTTGGCTGACGCGCTCAGTGGCACAACGATCAAGGCCGACTGCGTGGTGCTGAACATGGTCTTGCACCATTTCGCCGCCCCCGCCGACGCCCTCAAGCAAATGGCCGGGTTGCTGCATCCCGGCGGTAGCCTGTTGGTTACGGATTTATGCAGCCACAACCAGAATTGGGCCAGGGAGGCCTGCGGTGATCTCTGGTTGGGCTTTGAACAGGACGATCTGGCCCGTTGGGCCACCGCTGCGGGACTCGTTCCCGGGGAAAGCCTCTATGTAGGTTTACGTAATGGTTTCCAGATCCAGGTCCGCCATTTTCAGCGACCGGCTGGCGACACTCACCATCGGTAAATATCAGGAAAACATCGAGATGAGCGAATACTCCCTTTTCACCTCCGAGTCCGTGTCTGAAGGGCATCCGGACAAAATCGCCGACCAGATTTCTGACGCGGTGCTGGACGCCATCATTGCTGAAGACAAGCACGCCCGTGTGGCCTGCGAGACTCTGGTGAAAACCGGTGTAGCAATCATCGCTGGCGAAGTGACCACCACCGCCTGGGTTGACCTCGAGCAGATCGTTCGTGACGTGATCACCGACATCGGCTACACCAGCTCCGACGTCGGCTTCGACGGCGCGACCTGCGGCGTGATGAACATCATCGGCAAGCAGTCCCCGGACATCAACCAGGGTGTCGACCGCGCCAAGCCAGAAGACCAGGGCGCCGGCGACCAGGGCCTGATGTTCGGCTACGCCAGCAACGAAACCGACGTGCTGATGCCAGCACCGATTACCTTCTCGCACCAATTGGTGCAACGCCAGGCCGAAGCCCGCAAAAGCGGCTTGCTGCCATGGCTGCGCCCAGACGCCAAGTCCCAGGTGACCTGCCGTTATGAAGGCGGCAAGGTGGTGGGTATCGACGCCGTTGTTCTGTCGACCCAGCACAACCCGGACGTTTCCTACGCTGACCTGCGTGAAGGCGTGATGGAGCTGATCGTCAAGCACGTACTGCCGGCCGACCTGCTAACCAAGGACACCCAGTTCCACATCAACCCGACTGGCCAGTTCATCATTGGTGGCCCAGTGGGCGACTGCGGCCTGACCGGTCGCAAGATCATCGTCGACAGCTACGGCGGCATGGCCCGTCACGGCGGCGGCGCGTTCTCGGGTAAAGACCCATCCAAGGTTGACCGTTCGGCGGCCTACGCCGGTCGCTACGTGGCCAAGAACATCGTCGCGGCCGGCCTGGCTGAGCGTTGCGAGATCCAGGTTTCCTACGCTATCGGTGTAGCCCAGCCTACGTCGATCTCGCTGAATACCTTTGGCACCGGCAAGATCAGCGATGACAAGATCGTAAAACTGGTGCGTGAGATCTTCGACCTGCGCCCTTACGCGATCACCACCATGCTCGACCTGCTGCACCCGATGTACCAGGAAACTGCAGCCTACGGCCACTTCGGTCGTACTCCAGCGCAGAAGACTGTCGGCGACGACACCTTCACCACGTTCACCTGGGAAAAAACCGACCGCGCCAACGACCTGCGCGTCGCTGCCGGCCTGTAATACCGCGCCATACCCAAAGCCCCGCCAGGTTCGCCCGGCGGGGCTTTTTATTGCCGGGAGATTCGCGGCGACATTCACATTTTTTGGATCCAAACCTTGCAGGCCAAATGATGGCCCACTAGAATCCGCGCCCTCTCGGGCCTTAGACCTTACTTGGATATTGCATTGCGCCTGCCCGGGAGCCATAAGCGCGCAAGCAATCGAACATTGAGGTTTTCATGCGCATCTCCACGCTCGCCCCTGCCGCTCTTCTGCTCAGCCTGTTCACCCTGCCGGCTCACGCCGGTATCGACCTGAGCGCAGTAAGTGGCGCCCTGACCTCCCAACTGGGTGGCGGCGACTCCGGCGACTGCCAGCAGCACGCCAAAGACCTGCAAGCCAAGATCGATGCAGCCGAAGCCAAGAAAGACACCTTGTCCGTCAAGGCCTTCAAAGCGGCCCAGGACCAGGTCAACAAAGGCTGTGACAAATTAGCTGAAACCCAAGCCAAAGCCGACGCCAAGCAACAAACACAGGAAGCAAAGGCTGATAAGCCTGACCCAGTCAAAGCCCTGGGCGGTCTGTTCAAGTAAGTAGAAACACCCAGTAAAAAGCCCCGCACTGTCGGGGCTTTTTTGTGTCCGTGTGGATCATTTAGGCTGGGCGCCCCTTCCGAGCAAGGATGCTCATGATGCGTCGATTGATCGCTCTTTTACTCGGTGTCCTCCCCTTCTGGACGCAGGCCGAAAACTGCCCCGATGAGGCCCATACGCTAGTCGAAAACCTGGCCACGCAAATCAGCCAGTGGGATGACAGTTACCACCGACTCGGCCAATCCCCAGTCAGCGATGAGCTCTACGACCAGGCTCGCCAGCGCCTGGCGCATTGGCGCCAGTGTTTCTCCCAACCCACCGCGACACCCGACAACCCCCTCGCCACTTCAAGGGGCACCCTTCGGCATCCGGTCGCCCATACCGGCCTGGAAAAACTGCTGGATGAGCAGGCGGTCGGGGCCTGGCTGGGTACTCGCAGGGATGTCTGGGTCCAACCCAAAGTAGACGGCGTTGCCGTGACCCTGGTGTATCGCCAGGGTCGGTTGAACCAGGTCATCAGCCGTGGCGATGGCATGCTCGGCCAGGACTGGTCCACTTCCGCGCGCAAGATCCCCGGCATTGTCCAGCAGTTGCCGGAGCCCATCGACCTGGTACTGCAAGGCGAGCTCTATTGGCGCCTTGTTGACCATGTGCAATCGGCGCACGGCGGGCTCAATACTCGCAGCAAGGTAGCCGGGCTGATGAACCGCCGAGCATTGAGCGAAACCGATGCAGCCGGCATCGGCCTGTTCGTCTGGGCCTGGCCAGATGGAACAGCCTCATTCACCGAATACCTTGAGACACTGGCACGCTGGGGCTTCAGCGACAGTCAGCGTTACAGCCGCCCCATTCAACACGTCAGCGAAGCCGCGCACTGGCGTACCTACTGGTACAACCACCCGCTGCCCTTCGCCAGCGATGGAATAGTGCTGCACCAGGCGCAGCGTGCACCCGCCGGGCGCTGGCAGGTCAGCGCGCCGTATTGGGCTGCCGCCTGGAAGTACCCAGCCACCAAAGCGCTTGCTCTGGTGCGCGAGGTTCAATTCAAGATCGGCCGGACCGGGCGCATCACGCCGGTCCTGGAGTTGGAACCGGTACGGCTGGACGACAGACAGATCAGCCGCGTGAGCACTGGCTCCTTGCAACGCTGGCAAGCGCTGGATATACGCCCCGGCGATCAAGTGTCCATCAGCCTGGCAGGCCAAGTCATTCCCCGGCTGGACCAGGTGATTCTGCGCAACGCGACCCGGGTGGAGATGCCCGTACCCAAGCCCGGCGACTTTCACGCCTTGAGCTGCTGGCAGTTGGACCCCGGCTGCGAAGAACAATTGCTCGCCCGGCTCACCTGGCTGAGCAGCAACCAGGGGCTGGCCTTGCCGCATATAGGTCGCGAGACCTGGAACGTATTGATCCAGGCCGGTCTAATCGCAAGCTTTCTCGATTGGTTAACCCTGGATACGGCAGAGCTTGCTAACATTGACGGCTTGGGTGATCGCAGCCGTGCGCGGGTACTCGACAGCCTCCACAGCGCACGACAACGGCCCTTCGCACAATGGCTCAAAGCCCTGGGTGTACCGCCTGCGGCACGTTACAACCTGGAAGGTGACTGGCAGACGCTGGTTGCCAGAGACACCCAAGCCTGGCTGGCCATCGATGGCATCGGCCCGGGCCGTGCGGCGCAATTGCGCGCCTTCTTTCGCGACCCGCAAGTTCAGGCCTTGGCTGAAACACTACGCGTGGCCGGTATCGACGGGTTTTGAACCCAGCCCGGCCATAAGACTGCGACCTTGGAGCCCCACATGAAATTTCTAGCCCCTTTTGCCCTGCTGACCGTCGCAAGCTTCATGGCCACGCCGTTGCTGGCTGCCGAGGAAGCACCAGAGCTCACCGGCTGCGCCGCCAAACGCCAAGCCATCAGCACCCAGATCGAACAAGCCAAGGCCCACGGCAACACTGAACAACAAGCCGGCCTGGAAAAAGCCCTGAGCGAAGTGACCGCCAATTGCACCGATGCATCCTTGCGCAAAGAGCGCGAAAACAAGGTGCTCGACGCCAAGCACGAGGTCAGCCGTCGTCAGGCCGACCTCGACAAGGCCATGAAAAAAGGCGACGCGGACAAGATCAACAAGCGTAAGGAAAAGCTCGCCCAGTCACGCAAAGAACTGCAAGACGCCGTGGAAGACCTCGACAAGTAAAACCGGTCAGTGGTCCCGAAACTGTTTATGGCAGGCCGTGCAGGCATCTTCGACCTTCTGCACGGCCGGCCCAAGATTACTGGCCTTGTAAGGCTGAACCTGGCTTGCGACCACCAATTCACCGGTGGCCGTTTCCAGGTTGCGGGCCAGTTCCTGGAAGCGTGCCTGCTGCTGCCAAACGTCATCCTTGGCGCTGGTGTGGTCTTCTTCACGCACGCTCGGGAAATGTTTCCACGGTTCATGGGACAACGCATCCAGTTTGACTGCGCCGTCAGCGAATTTCGCGCCGTCGAAGGGAATGCGCCCGCGCAACATGCCGCCCAGGTCTTCGCCGGTCTTGAGCATCTGCTTGAAGATCGCCTTGCGCTGGCCCAGGGGCGAATTCGGATCAACACCGCCACAGGCGGACAGTGTCAGGCAGGCCAGCAATACAACGGTCAGTCTTTTAAAAGTCATGGTGGCTTCGAGGTCACGGGAAACGGCGGCCAGTATCCTCGCCCCGCCCGTAAAGACCAATAGCCCTATTAATAATAAGGGTTGCCCAAAAGCGCTGCGGCGCGGGCAATCGCGTCAGGAATTTTGTGTATGAATGTCACTTCAAAACGCTGGAGCCTCCGGTTGGCGTGGGCTTTACCGATGATTGCACTGCTAGCCGGTTGCGATGCGGGTAAAGAGCCAGCCAAAGATGAAACTTCAAAGCCTCACGCCGTCGCCACCTATGTAAGCGCCCCCTGGGAAGCCCTGCCAGCCGTGTCCGACAGCGACTTGCTCGCCGGCTTCGAATCCTGGCGCAGCGCCTGCCAACGCCTCAAGGCCGACCCGATCTGGGGCGCGACCTGCGCAGCAGCAGCCACGGTGCCCGGCAATGCCGTGGCGGTGCGTGGTTTTCTCAAGGAGCGCCTGGATGTGTTCGGCCTGCGCTCGGCAGACAATACCCCCAACGGCCTGATCACCGGCTACTACGAACCGGTCTACCCCGGCAGCCTGACCAAGACCGCCACCGCCCATGTACCGGTGTATGGCGTGCCGGATGACCTGATCATCGTCAACCTGGAAAGCATCTACCCCGAACTCAAGGGCAAGCGCCTGCGCGGTCGCCTGGAAGGTCGAGTGCTCAAGCCTTACGACGACGCCAGCGCCATCAATGGCCAAGGCTCCACGGCCAAGCCGATTGCCTGGCTGACAGACCCGATGGACCTGCAATTTCTGCAGATCCAAGGCTCAGGTCGCATTCAACTGGCCGGTGGGCGCCAACTGCGCGTCGGCTATGGCGACCAGAACGGCTACCCCTACCGTCCCATCGGCCGTTGGCTGGTGGAGCAAGGTGAGTTGAAGAAAGAAGACGTGACCATGGGCGCCATCAGCGCCTGGGCCAAGGCCAACCCACAACGCATCCCGGAACTGCTGGCGAGCAACCCCAGCTACGTGTTCTTCAGCGCCCGCCCCGACAGCAACGAAGGCCCGCGCGGCTCGCTGAACGTACCGTTGACGGCCGGTTATAGCGTAGCGGTGGATCGCAAGGTGATTCCGCTGGGCAGCCTGTTGTGGCTGTCCACGACCAAACCAGATGGTTCTCCCATCGCAAGGCCTGTTGCCGCGCAAGACACTGGCGGCGCGATCACCGGCGAAGTGCGTGCCGACTTGTTCTGGGGCACCGGTGCTGCGGCGGGGGAGTTGGCGGGGAATATGAAGCAGCAGGGGCAGATCTGGATGTTGTGGCCCAAGGGTGCAGCGCTACCTCAAGTACCTGAAGCTCCTGCCGGCACCTAAAAGGACGCTGAAGATCAAAAATGTGGGAGCGGGCTTGCTCGCGAATGCGGTGTATCAGTATCAGATGTGCTGACTGACACACCGCATTCGCGAGCAAGCCCGCTCCCACAGGGGATTTACGTCAAACGTTACATCGAGACGAAGAAGAAACTCGCAATCAACGCCATCCCCGCGAACCACACCAGCGAACGCAGGATCGCCCAGTCCGCCAGGTAGCAAATGATGTACAGCAGGCGGCTGGTGATAAACAGCACAGCCAGCACATTGATGGTCACCAATTCGGCGGTACCGGCCAAGTGCGCGATAATCACCGCCGCAGCAAACGCCGGGGTAACTTCGAAACTGTTGAGCTGCGCGCTGTGGGCACGTTTGGCAAACCCTTCGAGGGTTTCCAGGAATGCACGCGGGTCATGGTTCTGACGCGGCCCGAACTTGCCGCCGCTGAACTTGGCCACGCCCGTGCACAGGTAAGGCAGGAAAATTGCGATCAACACACACCAGAACGCTACCGTCATCACCGATTCCTTTTATAGTTTTCTATGTTTAATTTGAAACAGAAATTAGAGTTTTAGCACCAATTCTGGCGAGCCGCACTTACCGCTATGAACCGCCACACCTGGAAAGGTTCTGTCGGACTTTTGCGCCTCGCCCTGCAACATCGCGCCGCAGCTGCGGTCCATCCCCCCATTACTGACTTCTGAACCTCCAAGGACCCCGGATGCTTGAACTTGTCGCCGCCTTTATTTGCCTTACCACCCTGCTCACTTATGTGAACTTCCGCTTTATCGGCCTGCCGCCCACTATCGGCGTAATGGTCACGGCCCTGCTTTTTTCCCTGATCCTGCAAGGCCTGAGCGTGCTCGGCTACCCGGGCCTGGAAGAACGCATCCAGCAATTGATCGGCCAGATCGACTTCGGCGACTTGCTGATGAACTGGATGCTCTCGTTCCTGCTGTTCGCCGGCGCCTTGCACGTCAACCTGAGTGACCTGCGCAGTTATCGCTGGCCCATCGGCCTGCTGGCGACCTTCGGCGTATTGATCGCCACCGTGGTCATCGGCAGCTTGGCCTATTACATCTTTGCCCTGTTTGGCTGGCATGTGAGCTTCCTCTACTGCCTGCTGTTCGGTGCACTGATCTCGCCCACCGATCCGATTGCGGTTCTGGGCGTGCTGCGTACCGCCAACGCCTCCAAACCGCTGAAAACCACCATCGTCGGCGAGTCGCTGTTCAACGACGGCACGGCGGTGGTGGTGTTTACCGTGTTGCTGGGCATTGCACAGCTGGGCGAAACCCCAACGGTAGCCGCCACGGCCATGCTGTTCGCCCATGAGGCGATTGGCGGCGTGCTGTTCGGCGGCTTGATCGGCTATCTGGTGTACCTGATGATCAAGAGCATCGAGCAGCACCAGATCGAAGTGATGCTGACCCTCGCCCTGGTGATCGGCGGCTCCGCGATGGCCACTGAACTGCATGTCTCTGCACCGATTGCGATGGTGGTCGCGGGCCTGATCATCGGCAACTTGGGCCGCAAACTGGCGATGAACGACATGACACGCCGCTACCTCGACGGTTTCTGGGAATTGCTCGATGACATGCTCAACGCCTTGCTGTTCGCATTGATCGGCATGGAATTGCTGCTGTTGCCGTTCAACTGGCTGCACGTGTTCGCAGCCAGCTTGCTGGCGGTAGCGATTCTGCTCTCGCGCCTGCTGACGGTGGCGCCGGCGATCTTGCTGCTACGTCGCTGGCGCACGGTGCCGCGCGGCACCATCCGCATCCTTACGTGGGGCGGCCTGCGTGGTGGTGTGTCGGTTGCCCTGGCCTTGGCGTTGCCGCTGGGCCCGGAACGTGACCTGCTGCTGAGCATCACCTACATCGTGGTGCTGTCGTCGATCCTGTTGCAGGGCCTGAGCATCGGCAAGCTGGTCAAGCGCGTGACCCGGGACGAGCCCCAGCTTGCACCTGAGCATCACTGACCCTTTTTGATCTGCTGCGGATGCCTAGGGTCCGCAGCAGCCTTGCCCGGCAAACTGCTTTCACTGCGAATCTGCGCATGACTGATCAGCGCAAAGATAAAACTGCCGCCAATGATATTGCCCGCCAGCGTCGGCCCGGCGAACACCCGCCAGAAATCCTTCCACGGCAACTCGCCGGCAAACACCAGGTACGACACTTCCGCCGAACCCACCACGATGTGGGTGAAGTCGCCTAGGGCCATCAGGTAGGTGATCAGGATGATGATGAACATCTTGGCGCTTTCCATCGACGGGATCATCCACACCATGGTGGCGATCATCCAGCCAGAAACGATGCCCTTGGCAAACATCTGGCCGGGGTCGTTTTCCATGACCTTGCGCCCGATCTCCAGAAAAGCCAGGTCAGTCTTGGTATCAAAAATCGGCAGGTGCAGCATCACGTACGCTACCAGCAAGGTGCCGCACAAATTGCCTACCAGCACCACCGTCCACAGCCGTAGCAAACGCCCGGCATTCGCCAGCGTGGGTTTGCTCATCACCGGCAGCACAGCGGTCAGGGTGTTTTCGGTGAACAGTTGCTGGCGCGCCAGGATCACAGCGAGGAAGCCCGCGCAGTAGCCGAAGCTGGCGATCACCTTGAACCCCTCACCGTCTGGCAGGCGCGAGTTGAGCAGGCCCATGCCCATCAGCGAGAGGCCCATGGTCAGGCCGGCGGCCAGCGCCGACCACCACAGCGCCGCTACGTTGCGCTCCAGCTCCTGGTCGCCCTGGGTGCGGATGATTTCATGCAGCACCGCCGCGCGGGGTGGCTGGTTCTTGTCGACGTCCTGCTGCTCTTCCTGCGACAGGTTGGGGGTCTTGCCGTCTTCTTGCGTGGCCATGGGCGTACCTGAACAGGAGGGTGTTGTTCAGGTACGACCTGTCGCCCGTCACGAGCGTTCACTGACCCGGCAGGATTACTCGCTGATGCTTTCTTCCGCGAACTGGTCTTTCACGTACTTGATTTCAGTACGGCCATGCGGTGCCGGCAGACCGTCTTCGCCAAGGTTGACGAACACCATCTTTTCTACAGTGAGGATGCTTTTGCGGGTGATCTTGTTGCGCACCTCGCAGGTCAGGGTGATGGAGGTGCGGCCGAACTCGGTGGCGGTGATGCCCAGTTCGATGATGTCGCCCTGGCGCGAAGCGCTGACGAAGTTGATCTCGGAGATGTACTTGGTCACCACACGCTGGTTGCCCAATTGGACAATGGCGTAGATGGCCGCTTCTTCGTCGATCCAGCGCAGCAGGCTGCCGCCGAACAGGGTGCCGTTGGGGTTGAGGTCTTCGGGTTTTACCCATTTGCGGGTGTGGAAGTTCATGGTCACTCCAAAGCGTCTTGCCGAATGATGGGCAACATCATGGCAGAGCCCGCGCCAGAGCTCTATGCACCATTGCCTATCAAGCCCATGGGCGATCTTCATTTGGCCGACAGAAAGGCTTGGGAACTGGGGCGCACACGGCTATAATCGGCGCCGTTTCAAAACGGTCACATCCACTTGTTACCGTTTTCCCGCCACCTGTCCGAGGGGCGCTGCAGCAGGTTCAACCTGTCAGGCTCGGATGGGGCGTTGTCCGGCCTGATTGTCCTGGCCTGATACTAAACGCACAACGGCGCCCATTCGCACACTACGAATGGAGGCTCTTCATGAGCGCTGTCAACACGCCTGCAGATTTCAACGACTACAAAGTCGCCGACATGTCCCTCGCTGCCTGGGGCCGTCGCGAAACCTTTATCGCCGAATCCGAAATGCCAGCCCTGATGGGCCTGCGTCGCAAGTACGCCGCTGAGCAGCCGCTCAAAGGCGCCAAGATCCTCGGCTGCATCCACATGACCATCCAGACTGCCGTGCTGATCGAAACCCTGGTTGCCCTGGGTGCCGAAGTGCGTTGGTCGTCCTGCAACATCTTCTCGACTCAAGACCAGGCCGCTGCCGCCATCGCTGCCGCCGGTATCCCGGTATTCGCCTGGAAAGGCGAGACCGAAGAAGAGTACGAGTGGTGCCTGGAGCAAACCATCCTGAAAGATGGCGCGCCTTGGGATGCCAACATGATCCTCGACGACGGCGGCGACCTGACCGAGCTGCTGCACAAGAAATACCCGGCCATCCTGGACCGCGTCCACGGCGTGACCGAAGAAACCACCACCGGCGTACACCGCCTGCTGGACATGCTGGCCAAGGGCGAGCTGAAAATCCCGGCCATCAACGTCAACGACTCGGTGACCAAGAGCAAGAACGACAACAAGTACGGCTGCCGTCACAGCCTGAACGATGCCATCAAGCGCGGCACCGACCACCTGCTGTCGGGCAAGCAAGCCCTGGTGATCGGCTACGGTGACGTGGGCAAGGGTTCGGCCCAGTCCCTGCGTCAGGAAGGCATGATCGTTAAGGTCTCCGAAGTTGACCCGATCTGCGCCATGCAAGCCTGCATGGACGGCTTTGAAGTGGTTTCGCCGTTCATCGACGGCCAGAACGACGGCACCGAAGCCAGCATCGACAAAGCCCTGCTGGGCAAGATCGACCTGATCGTGACCACCACCGGCAACGTGAATGTTTGCGACGCGAACATGCTCAAAGCCCTGAAGAAGCGCGCTGTTGTCTGCAACATCGGCCACTTCGACAACGAGATCGACACCGCTTTCATGCGCAAGAACTGGGCATGGGAAGAAGTGAAGCCACAGGTCCACAAGGTTCACCGTACCGGTGCTGGTGATTTCGACCCGCAGAACGACGACTACCTGATCCTGCTGGCTGAAGGCCGTCTGGTTAACCTGGGCAACGCCACTGGCCACCCAAGCCGCATCATGGACGGTTCGTTCGCCAACCAGGTACTGGCCCAGATCTTCCTGTTCGACCAGAAATACGCCGACCTGTCGCCAGCCCAGAAAGCCGAGCGCCTGACCGTGGAAGTACTGCCCAAGAAACTCGACGAAGAAGTGGCCCTGGAAATGGTCCGCGGCTTCGGCGGCGTCGTGACTCAACTGACCAAGACCCAGGCCGACTACATCGGCGTGACCGTTGAAGGTCCGTTCAAGCCGCACGCTTACCGCTACTGATCGGCCTGCGGCCCGCTCCCTTTCAAGGGGAGCGGGCTTTATGTGGGAGCGGCGGTGCATGACTTCCGGTATCTGAGTTTCATAGGGTTATTACCATGTCCCAAGAACGTCGCTACAGCTTCGAGTTCTTCCCGACCAAGACCGATGCTGGGCATGAAAAACTGATGGCGACTGCTACGCAGTTGGCCAGCTACAACCCCGACTTCTTTTCCTGCACCTACGGCGCCGGCGGCTCGACCCGTGACCGCACGATCAACACCGTGCTGCAGCTGGAAAGCCAAGTCAAAGTTCCCGCCGCTCCGCACCTTTCGTGCGTGGGCGACAGCAAGGACGACCTGCGCGGCCTGCTGACCCAATACCAGCAAGCCGGCATCAAGCGCATTGTTGCCCTGCGTGGCGACCTGCCGTCCGGCATGGGCATGGCCAGCGGTGAGCTGCGCTACGCCAACGACCTGGTGAGCTTCATCCGCGAAGAAAGCGGCGACCACTTCCACATCGAAGTGGCGGCTTACCCGGAGATGCACCCACAGGCACGCAACTTCGAAGAAGACCTGCGGAACTTCGTGCGCAAGGCCAACGCCGGTGCCGACAGTGCGATCACCCAGTACTTCTTCAATGCCGACAGCTACTTCTACTTTGTCGAGCGTGTACGGGCCATGGGCGTGAATATCCCCATCGTGCCGGGCATCATGCCGATCACCAACTACAGCAAGCTCGCGCGTTTTTCCGACGCTTGTGGCGCCGAAATCCCACGCTGGGTGCGCAAACAACTGGAAGCCTATGGCGACGACGTCAAGAGCATCCAGGCGTTCGGTGAGCAGGTCATCACAGAAATGTGTGAAAGTTTGTTGCAAGGTGGCGCGCCAGGGTTGCACTTCTATACCCTGAACCAGGCTGAGCCGAGCCTCGCAATCTGGAACAATCTCAAGCTGCCACGCTGAGGTTTGTTCAAGCAGCATCCAGGCCCTCGTTTATACGGGGGCCTTTTTTTGTTTTTATCCCCACCGGAAAGGAAGCCAGCAGTAAATGAATACAGCGTCCACGACTCAACGCCCGCAACTGGTTTACCTGGTTTTTGGCGCCGAGACTTACCATCAGGAAGCGGTATTCAGCATCGCCAGTGCCCTGGCGCATCTGGGCGGCACCCAGAACCTGCCACTCGACATCCAGGTATTCAGCGACAACCCCGAGCCTTACCGCGGCTTGCCGGTGCAGGTCCACACGCTGGATGAAGCCACCCGCAAACGCTGGAGCGAGCCCCACGGCTATCATTTCCGGACCAAACACGTGCTGTTGCGCCAGGTGCTTGAAACCTCGGAACGCGCGCTGCTGATCGACACCGACACGTTTTTCCATGACTCACCCATGGCGCTGTTCGAACGCGTGTCACCCGGCACCGTGCTTTGTAACGCGTTCCACGCCAAGTACGGCGACAACCGTGAAAGCGTGCTGTACAGCGCGCTGGCCAAGGTGCTGGCAGACAAGGGCCTGGCCGATGACAACATGTCGCTGCTCAACTCCGGCGTCATGGGCCTGGCCCGAGAGGATGCGCACCTGCTGGATCACTCCATCCAACTGATGGACGACCTGTATCTGCTCGCGGGTGGCGCCTACACCCTGGAAGAGTTCTGCCTGTCGGTCGCGGCCTACCGCACAGTCAACGTGCGCCAGTGCCCAGACCTGATCCACCACTATTGGAGCCGCAAGCAGTTGTTTCGCGCCAAGGTTAAAGCGTGGATCAACAAGCACGCGGCCGACCCAGTCAACGCCGCCGCCCTGGCAGACACCCGCAAGGTCTCCGCCCACCTGCCCCGCCCGCCACGCCTGCAGCGCCTGATGTACAAGCTGATTACCCTGGCGTTGCCCAAGCGCAAGCAGCAGTTCATCCGCGAAATTCTCTACGGTTGCTACGAACACGAAAACGAGTTCGACCAAGCCTGTGGCCCGGTTTGGTGGGACAAGGCTCGGCAAAATCAGGAAGAGCGCCAGAAAAGCCCGGTCGACGCCCATCAACTGGAGCACTGGTTCGCCAACCCCCTGGTGCGCATGATTCTGGGCGAGCGGCGCGCTGCCATCTACGAACACCTGATGACCTCAGGGGCTAAATAGCACCGCCTGCGGATACGCGTGCCAGAGCTTCTCTTTCATGCAGGAGCGTCGTAACCTCAGGGCATGCCCGCCCTTTTGAAGCTGTTGACCGCTGCGCTTTTTACTTGCCTGAGCCTGGCCGCTTATGGCGAGAAATTGCGCATTGTCACCGAGCCCTGGGCCCCCTACGTCTACGATGACCACGGCACGATGCGCGGTCTGGATTACGAAACCACGGTGACGGTGTTCCAGCGCCTGGGCGTGGACGTTGAATGGCAGTTCCTGCCCTGGAAGCGCTGCCTGGCGATGCTCGACCAAGGCAACGCCGACGGCGCGCTGGATATTTTCCACAGCCACGACCGCGACACCCTGTTGCTGTATCCCAGCGAACCGTTGTCGGAAGTGGAGTTCGTGCTGTACTACGCCAACGAACGCCCACACCCCGCCCAAACCCTCGAAGACCTGCACAACCTGACCGTCGGCACCTCGCCGGGCTATCTGTACGGCTCACCCTTCGCCGATTCCACCCTGTTCCACCGCGAGCCAGCACCCAGCCACGAAGCCAACTTCGGCAAATTGCTGCTCGGACGTATCGACCTGGTGATCACCGACCGCCGCGTAGGTCAGCATGTGCTCAAGGAAATGGGCCTGGAAGACAAAGTCAGCCAAGCACCCGTCGTGGTCAGTCGGCAGCAGCAATTCCTGGCGGTACGCCGTGGCGCCGGCATGGACCTGCTGGTGCAACGCTTTGCCGCTGAACTCAAGCGCTTCAAACAAGAGCCAGCCTACGCAGCCTTGAGCGCCAAATACGGTGGATTTCAAGCAAATACGGCCTCCGGACACACCGTTGAGCAGCAGGAAAGCAGCGCGCCGTGATTGCTCTGTTATACTCCGGCCTTTCCGCCAGGCTTACGCCCGGCCGCTGAAGTCTTGAAAAAGGCACCCAACCCAGCTACTGCGCAGCTTTCAGCCCGCGCGAGCCGGTGGAGTGCCCGCCAGACGCAGCAGGACCGGACGGGATAACGCTCCCCTAAGCGTCATTCACGCCCGGCAAGATTATCCCTTTGGGCCAAGCCCTAACTAAAACAGGATTACTCATGTCCTTTGCTTCCCTCGGTCTCTCCGAGGCTTTAGTCCGCGCCATCGAGGCAGCGGGCTATACCGAGCCTACTCCGGTGCAACAGCGGGCCATTCCCGCCGTGTTGCAAGGTCGCGACCTGATGGTTGCGGCTCAGACAGGTACTGGTAAAACCGGCGGCTTCGCCCTCCCGATTCTGGAGCGGTTGTTTCCCAACGGTCACCCGGACAAATCCCAGCGTCACGGCCCGCGCCAACCGCGCGTCCTGGTCCTGACTCCTACCCGCGAACTCGCCGCCCAAGTGCACGACAGCTTCAAGCTGTATGCCCGCGACTTGAAGTTCGTCAGTGCCTGCATCTTCGGCGGCGTTGGCATGAACCCACAGGTTCAGGCCATGTCCCGCGGTGTGGACGTGCTGGTGGCTTGCCCGGGTCGCTTGCTCGACCTGTGCGGCCAAGGCAGCGTCGACCTGTCCCACGTGGAAATCCTCGTACTGGACGAAGCCGACCGCATGCTCGACATGGGCTTTGTCCATGACGTGAAAAAGGTCCTCGCGCGCCTGCCGGCCAAACGTCAGAACCTGCTGTTCTCGGCAACGTTCTCCCAAGACATCACCGCCCTGGCCGGCAAGCTGCTGCACAACCCGGAACGCATTGAAGTCACGCCGCCGAACACCACGGTCGAGCGTATCGAGCAACGCGTCTTCCGCCTGGCCGCCAGCCACAAGCGTGCGCTGCTGGCCCACCTGATCACCGCAGGCGCCTGGGAACAGGTGCTGGTGTTCACCCGCACCAAGCACGGCGCCAACCGCCTGGCCGAGTACCTGGACAAGCACGGCCTCACCGCCGTTGCCATCCACGGCAACAAGAGCCAGAACGCGCGCACCAAAGCCCTGGCCGACTTCAAGGCCGGCACCGTGCGTATCCTGGTTGCCACCGATATCGCCGCCCGCGGCCTGGACATCGACCAATTGCCGCACGTGGTCAACTTCGAGCTGCCAAACGTCGACGAAGACTATGTGCACCGTATCGGCCGTACTGGCCGTGCCGGTCGTTCGGGTGAAGCCATTTCCCTGGTTGCACCGGACGAAGAAAAACTGCTGAAAAGCATCGAGCGCATGACCAAGCAGAAAATCGCCGACGGCGACCTGATGGGCTTCGATGCCAGCGCTGTAGAGGCCGAGAAGCCAGAAGCACGCGAGCGTCCTGACGTGCGTAATCCACGCAACCCGCGCGGTCCGAAGGGCGATGGCCCGAACGGCGGCGGTGGTGGCGGTGGTCGTCGCGACAAGGGCAAAGACAAAGGCGGCAAGGAAAAAGCGCCTACCAACGGCCGTGGCGAACGCCCAGCCCGCGAACAGAAGCCACGTGAAGGTACCCCGGCCCGCGAACAGCGCCAGCCGAGCCAGCCACCACGCGCCGCCGACCGTGCCCCGGACGAGTTCCTCGACGACGACGTGGATAACTTCGGTAACCGCGTTGACTACGTGCCCCAGGCCAAGCCGGCCCAAGGCCGTGGCCGTCGTCCAGGTGCTCCGGCACAGGGCGCGGGCGCCGGTACTGGCGCACCACGCGGTGGCCAGCCACAAGGCGGTCGCCAGAACGGCCCGCGTAACAGCAGCGGCGGTACCACCGGTACTCCGCCTGCCAAGCGCAACGGCCCGCGCAATGGCGCGCCACGTGATGGCCAGGCTCGTCGCGAAGACTCGCGCAGCAACAACCGCCGCCCAGCCCGTGACGACCAGCCTCGTTCGTCCGAGCCAGCGGTACAAAACCCGCGCGGCGGCCCGGCGCCGAAGATCATCCACAAGGAGTCGAAAGCGGATCGTTTCCCGACACC
This sequence comes from Pseudomonas cremoris, assembly GCF_014230465.1. The sequence continues at coordinate 50,497 of NZ_JAAXCY010000013.1, read as the reverse complement.
CGAGCAGTTGGATCAACTGCCAGGCCGTCCTCGTGGTGAGAAGCCAGCGCTGCTGACACGCAACCGCTAGTTGAACAAAAAGCCCCGGCTCGCAGGAGTCGGGGCTTTTTTGTGCATGTCATTTGACGCCAGAGATCACCTTGTCACTGGCGCAACCATCGTGTTTACTTGGCCACCAACAGTGCCATCACTGACCCCGAATGGCTGGGACGATACTCATGACGAATGCCGCGCCAGCGATCAAACTCAGTACGCTTCGGCAAATCGCCCCCTACCTGAGCATGCGTGGAGTGTCGCCGCTGGAGTTCTTCCGGCGCTTTGGTATTTCCCCCCACGTGTTTCAAAACCCCGAGGCCTGGGTACCCCGCGAGGCCTGCTTTCACATCGCCAACGAAATGGCCGCCGCCGCCCAGGATCCGTTCGGCGGTGCGACCATCGGGCACCTGACCGAAGTGCGCTCAACCGGCATATGGGGCGAATTGATATTGGGCTCGACCAATCTCGCCCAGGCCTGTGCGGCGGCGGCGGTTCATACGGGTTTGGTGCATCAAGGCAGCGAAGTAAAAATCCTCACCGAAGGCCGTACGACGAGACTGATCCAACACTTCACCGGCCAGCACGGTGCTGATCCCAAGCAAGTCATTTTCGGCACCCTGGCCGTGCTCAGGAAAGTACCGCTGATGGCCGGCGCGCCTGGCGCCATCCGGGTTCACCTGAAAAACCCGCGAGAAAAAGGCGACGAGGCCCTTGAAGAGTACCTGGGGCCCAACCTGGTGATGAACGCCGAGTACAACATGATCGAATTCGATCGTGAGTTGCTCGAGATCCCCCTGCAACCGGTTCGGGATATTGCCTGGAAAACTACCCAGGCCTTGAAGTCGACCTCTGACGCAGCTGACGTGCTCGCCCGGCAGATATCGGATCAGGAACAATCCAAACTGCTTACTATTTCAAGAAAGATCGGGCTGTCTGCCAGAACCTTGCAGCGCCGCCTCGAACATTGCGGTATCGATTTCGACGCCCTGCGTGACGAGACACGGCGCAGCGAAGCCCTTCAACTCATCGCCACCGGCAAGTACAGCGCGACCGAAATTGCCTATATGGTCGGCTATAGCGATCCCGCACACTTTACCCGTGCCTTCAAGCGTTGGACGGGCACACCGCCGTCGCGCTTTCGCTCCATTTTGTTGCAACAAGATCACTAAACACCCCGCCTGACCCTCCCCTCTCCAACCGCGCGGCCCCGCTCATGGGCGGTGTTCGCGTGCGCGCTCGCCTTGCTTTTGGCACCAAATGGCAAGTTCGCGCGAGGGCGTTCTTATACAGTCAAAAAGTTAACGCCAACTTATAGAACCCTGAGGTTTAAATGTCCCACTCATCCACGGCCTGCATCTTCGCCATGGCGCTGGCAACTTTTGGAAGTGCATACGCCCAGTCCTCCCCGGAGGCAACAATACCGGTGGGTGTGGACAACTTTGCCCGTGCCGAATCCGACCTCTATTTAGGAAAAATGGTCGCCACCGGCAGCTTGGGCCGCTTTGTTCATAGCCGCGAAGCCGTGCCCATCGATGCCCAAAACGTGGTTCGCATGAATCGGGACACACTCTATTCATCAGCGGTATTCGATCTGGATGCCGGCCCCGTCACGATCAACTTGCCTGAGGCCGGTGGGCGGTTCATGTCGATGGCGGTCATCAATGAAGACCACTACGTGCCCATCGTTACTTACGGCGCTGGCAGCCGGACATTAACGAAACAGGCAGTTGGCACACGCTACGTATTTGTCGCGGTGCGCACGTTCTTCGACCCTGCAGACCGCAAAGACCTTGAAACAGTGCATGCGCTGCAGGACGCAATCACCGTCAGCCAGGCCAAAGTCGGCGAATTCGTAGTCCCCAAGTGGGACCAGGCCAGCCAGACAAAGGTGCGTGAAGCCCTGGAAGTCCTGGGTTCGACCATTCCCGACTACAACCAGTCTTTTGGCCTCAAGAGCGCGGTCAACCCGATCCATCACCTGATCGGCACAGCAACAGGGTGGGGTGGCAACCCGGCCAAGGACGCTATCTACCTCGGCGGTGTGATGCCCAAGAACGACGGGAAAACCGTTTACCGACTCAACGTGGGTGATGTCCCGGTCAATAGTTTCTGGTCCGTCAGTGTTTATAACGCCGACGGTTACTTCGAAAAGAACCCCTATGACGCCTATTCGTTGAACAACCTCACGGCCAAGAAAAGTGCGGACGGCAGCATCGCCATCCAGTTCGGCGGGTGCGATGGAAAGATCGCCAACTGCCTGCCTACAACTCCTGGCTGGAACTACACCGTCAGACTTTATCAGCCGAGCGAACAAATCCTGAATGGCCAATGGAGCTTTCCAAAGCCGCAGCCCGTCGCACGCTGATTAACCACTGCGCCCGTTTATCACTCAGCACATACGCCAATAAGTTTGGTTTTACACCCAAGGAAATAAGCAATGACAACCATCGGTGGTTCAAACTTCCTCAAGCATCCCGTGACACTCATTACCGGTGCGACGCTGGCACTGGCGATGACATTGCCGGTACACGCAGACGACTCCAATGAGCCGTCCGTGACCGTCGGCGGCGGGCTCGCCGTTGGCCCGTTGTACGAAGGTTCTTCGCACTACGCCGCGTTCCCATCGCTGAAACTCAAAGCGGTCATGCCAACCGAAAGCTGGGGCAAGTTCACCGCCTCTTTCCCGGAAGGCCTGCGCTGGGACTTGCCTGGGCTCTCGCCATTCGGCGTGGCCCTGCTGCTTGGGTACGACCAGGGTCGCAAAGAGAGAATCCACACCCTGGGCGGTCGTGACGACTACTTGAAGGGCATGGGCAATCTGGACAGCACTGCTCTGGTGGGAGCCGAAGCGTATTGGATGTTACCGGCCGGCCGCCTGTTCGTGCGCGGCCTGCAAGCCAGCCAGAGCCGCGATTACGGTGGCGAGAGCCTGGGGCGTACCGCGTACCTGGAAGCCGGCTACGCCACCGCCTACGCACTGTCTTCGACCTTGACCCTGGACTCGACCGTGTACGGCACCTGGAGCAATGACAAAGACATGATGGCGCGCTTCGGCGTCACCGCCCAACAAGCGGCGCGTACCGGTTTCGAGGAATACCACCCGGGCGGCGGGATGCGCGACGTGACCTTGAAGCTGGGCCTCACCTGGCAATGGCAGCCGCAGCTGGCATTGGAAGGCGGCATCAAGACCTACGCCTTGGTCTCCGATGCTCGCAACAGCCCGCTGACGGGTGAAAACGTGGGCGCAGGCGCCTATCTGAATGCCCTGTACCGGTTTTGATGAGGGAACACTCGATGAAAACAGTGCATAAGCAGCTGGGGCTGGTCGGCCTGCTCTGGTCAGGGCTGGTGCTTGCCGACGATGCGTCACCCAAGGTCACCGACCCGCACTTCAAGCTGGCCCCCGGCTATCTAGATTCGAAGGACTTGCCCCTGCGCCTGGCATTGCTGGGCGCGCCGCCCAAGCCTGACTCTGCGGCGTTTGCGCGGGACGAGGAGGCGCGGCGAGCAGCATTGGCGCTACGGGGTACGGCCCGGGAAAAGCTCGCGGCCACGGATGCTGAACTGCAATTCCCAGGCCCGGCCCAGGCGTTCTCCTGCGCAATGGGCACACCCATCACCGAAAAAACCACACCGCATCTGTACACCTTGATGCAACGCACCCTATCGGATGCCGGCGGCTCTACCTACGCCGGAAAAAACGCCTACAACCGCACCCGCCCCTTCGTGGCTCATAACGAAGGCACCTGCCGTGCCGACATGGAGCCGCTGCTACGCACCGATGGTTCATGGCCGTCGGGCCACTCCGCTGCCGGTTGGGCGTGGGGGCTGTTGCTGGCTGAGGTTCAGCCTGCACGCGCGACTGAACTGATGACTCGCGGGTTGTCATTCGGCCAGAGCCGGGTCATCTGCAATGCCCACTGGCAGAGCGATGTGGACGCAGGCCGCATCATGGGCGCCGCGACCGTGGCGAGCTTGCATAGCAACCCGGCGTTCCTGGCGGACCTTGCGGTGGCGAAGGAAGAGGTCAAGGCCGCGCAAAAAGCTGGCTTGAAGCCAACCGAGGACTGTGCGGCCGAGGGCGTGGCGCTCTCGCTGACCCAGCACTGATCGAGAGAAAGCATGACTGACTCCTCTTTACGGCGCCTGGCCCTGCTGGCCGGCGCCTTTCTCGTCGCTGGACCCGCCATGGCGGCCGACAACGATGACTGGACCTTCAACGGCGGACCTTATGTATGGGGCGCCGGCATCCGAGGCCACGTAGGCCATAGCAGTACCGGAACCCAGTTCATAAAGTCAGACTTTTCCGACATCGCCAAGACGGTCGATATGTCGGTGATGCTGATGGGCGAGGCACGCCGAGGCCCCTACAGCGTACTCGCCGACTTGATGTACATCGACACCGACACCCGCAACCGCTTGCCGGGCGGCGCCAAGCTGGAGGTCGAAAGCAAGACAGCGTCCGGGTTCCTGGGAGGTGGTTACACGGTGTTGGGGGATGACAGTCGTCGGCTGGATATCGCCGGCGGCATGCGTGTCTGGTACAGCGGCACCACCCTCAGTTTCCATGGCGGACCACTGGGTGGGCGGTCGGGTTCTGACAACGCGACGTGGGCAGACGCCATGGCAGGCCTGCGTGGGCACTATGCAGTGAACGACCGGTTCTGGTTGTCAGCCTGGGGCATGGCAGGCGCCGGGCAGTCTCGGGAAGACTGGGACCTGGCAGCGTTGGCAGGCTGGGAGTTCCTGCCCGGTTTTTCGGCCGTGGCCGGTTACCGGGCCATGGGGGTCAATTACCAGCACGATGGTTTTGTCTACGACATCGTGCAGAAGGGCCCGTTGCTGGGTATCAGTGGGCGGTTCTAAAGCCCCCTTTCACCGGTAATCCAGGGTGTTTTCCAGACACAAAAAAGCCCCGAACCAGTCGGGGCTTTTTGTCAGGCATGAAGCGTTACTTCTGTTTTACACCTTCCAGCGAAATGTCCAGGTCAGCCGTCTGGGAAGTCGGGCCTGGGCCTTTGATGCCGAAGTCGTTCAGGTTCAGTGTGGTGGTGGCGTTGAAGCCAGCACGTTGGCCGCCCCATGGATCACTGCCTTCACCGTTGAAAGTCGCCTTGAAGGTCACAGGCTTGGTAACGCCGTGCAAGGTCAGGTCGCCGGTCACGTCAGCGGTTTTCTCGCCGGTAGGCTTGACTGCGGTCGATACGAACTTGGCATCGGCAAATTTGCCAACGTCCAGGAAGTCTTTGCTGGCGATGTGCTTGTCACGTTCAGCGTGGTTGGACCACAGGCTGGCGGTTTTCACTTCGACAGAGATCTTGCTGGCTTCTGGCTTGGCCTTGTCCCAGCTGAACGTGCCATCCCAATCCTTGAACGTGCCGTGAATGAAGCTGTAGCCCAGGTGGCTGATTTTCCAATCGATGAAGGCGTGCTGGCCTTCTTTGTCGATCTTGTAGTCAGCAGCCATCGCCGAACCTGCGGACAGCAGAGCAGAACCAATTGCCAGAGCGGCGAGAGTCTTTTTCAACATGCTTTCTATTCCTTGTGAGTCGAGGTTGAACATCAGGCTTTGCGCCCCAGCATTCGCGTCAGGGTCACATCACGATCAATAAAGTGGTGTTTCAATGCAGCCACGCCGTGCAAGCCGGCGAAAACCACCAACACCCAGGCAAGGTACAAATGCACCACGCCTGCGGTGTCTGCCTGGTCCGGTAGCCCGGAAACCACGGCAGGAATCTCAAACAGGCCAAACACCGGGATACCGACACCGTCTGCGGTGGAAATCAGGTAACCGGCGATCATCACCGCAAACAGCCCGAGATAAAGGAACGCGTGGCCAAATGCGGCACCGATACGGGTCATGCGGCTGTAGCTCGCCAGCGGTGGTGGTGGCGGGCTGACCAAGCGCCAGACGATACGTACCAGCATGACGGCGAACAGCGTGATGCCGATGCTCTTGTGCAGGTCCGGTGCGTCTTTGCGCCATGCGCTGTAATAATCGAGACCGACCATCCACAGGCCCAACGCAAACAAACCGAACACCACCAGGGCCACGCCCCAGTGTAAAACGATGCTGACCCAGCCATAACGGGCCGGTGAGTTACGTAGCTGCATGTACTTAATCCCGTAAGAGCTGCGCCCAAGACTAGCGTGTTACCTATCGATTTAAAGCGGAAAATTTCGCTTTGAAATATCAAGAAATGCGATCTTGAGGGTATGAAGCCTAAATTAACCTTGGATTAAGGACTATCCCGAAGAAACGTGACAGACCGTCCTACGTTTACCTTCAATTCACGTGTAATGGGTTGTGACACCGCCGCCCATTGCATAGGCTTGCGCGATTGTTGCTTCGAGGAGACGAAAGATGGGCCTGAACAACCAGTGGATGCAACGCGACCTCGCCGTGCTGTGGCATCCCTGCACCCAAATGAAAGACCACCAGCAACTGCCGCTGATCCCGATCAAGCGCGGTGAAGGCGTGTGGTTGGAAGACTTCGAAGGCAAACGCTACCTCGACGCCGTCAGTTCCTGGTGGGTCAACGTATTCGGCCACGCCAACCAGCGCATCAACCAGCGCATCAAGGACCAGGTCGACCAACTGGAACACGTGATCCTCGCCGGTTTCAGCCACCAGCCGGTAATCGAGCTGTCCGAGCGTCTGGTGCAGATGACGCCAGAAGGCCTGACACGCTGCTTCTACGCCGATAACGGGTCGTCCTGCATCGAAGTCGCGCTGAAAATGAGCTTTCACTACTGGCTCAACCGTGGGCTGCCGAATAAAAAGCGCTTCGTCACCCTCACCAATAGCTATCACGGTGAAACCATCGCCGCGATGTCGGTGGGCGACGTGCCGCTGTTTACCGAGACCTACAAGGCGCTGTTGCTCGACACGATTAAAGTACCAAGCCCGGATTGCTACCTGCGCCCCGAGGGCGTGAGCTGGGAAGACCACTCGCGCACGATGGCCCAGGTGATGGAACAAACCCTCGCCGAGCACCACGCCACCGTCGCCGCTGTGATCATCGAACCGCTGATCCAGGGTGCCGGCGGCATGCGCATGTACCACCCGGTGTACCTCAAGCTGCTGCGCGAAGCCTGTGACCGCTACGGCGTGCACCTGATCCACGACGAAATCGCCGTTGGCTTCGGTCGCACCGGCAGCATGTTCGCCTGCGAACAGGCCGGCATTCGCCCGGACTTCCTGTGCCTGTCCAAGGCCCTCACCGGCGGCTACCTGCCGTTGGCGGCGGTGGTCACCACTGATGACGTGTACGACGCGTTCTACGACGACTACCCGACCCTGCGTGCCTTCCTGCATTCCCACAGCTATACCGGCAACCCGCTGGCGTGTGCGGCCGCGTTGGCGACCCTGGATATTTTCGAAGAAGATAACGTCATCGAAAACAACAAGGCCCTGGCCCAGCGCATGGCCACCGCCACCGCGCATCTGGTTGATCATCCTCACGTCTCGGAAGTGCGCCAGACCGGCATGGTGCTGGCAATCGAGATGGTCCAGGACAAGGCCACCAAGACCGCCTACCCCTGGCAGGAACGCCGTGGTTTGAAGGTGTTTGAACACGCGCTGGAACGCGGCGCGCTGTTGCGGCCTTTGGGCAGCGTGGTGTATTTCCTGCCGCCTTATGTGATTACCCCGGAGCAGATCGACTTCCTGGCAGAAGTTGCCAGCGAAGGCATCGATATCGCCACCAACAGCAGCGTCAGCGTTGCGGTGCCGAAGGACTTCCACCCGGGTTTCCGTGACCCGGGCTGATTGAGTTCACTCAACTGATCGGCTGCCGGGCTACCGTCATCCCCAGCAAGCCCGGCTCCCACAGGTTTTGTATTTTTCCAGAGAACAGAAATGAGACTGTCCCGCTTTTTCACCGACACCCCGCTGAGCCTCGGCGACCACGAATTGCCCGAGGCCCAGGCGCATTACATCAGCCGCGTACTGCGCATGGGCGAAGGCGATGCCGTGCAATTGTTCGACGGCTCCGGCCAGGAATTCCTGGGCAGCCTGCTGGAAGTCGGCAAGAAGCGCGTCACCGTGCAACTCACGGAAACCTTCAACGGCCAGGCCGAATCACCGCTGCACATTCACCTCGGCCAGGGCCTGTCCCGGGGCGAGCGGATGGATTGGGCGATCCAGAAGGCAACCGAGCTGGGCGTCAATGCGGTCACGCCGATTTTCAGCGACCGCTGCGAAGTCCGCCTCAAGGATGAACGCGCCGACAAGCGCCTGCTGCACTGGCGCCAGGTGGCGATCAGCGCCTGCGAGCAGTGTGGGCGTTCGACGGTGCCGGTGATTCACCCACCGCTGTTGCTGGCGGACTGGTTGAAACAGGCCGAGGCGGATCTGAAGTTGGTGCTGCACCCGGTGGCGGAGCCGATGGTCAGCCATGCCAAGCCTGCCAGCCTGGCGTTTTTGATCGGGCCTGAAGGTGGGTTGACCGACGGTGAAGTAGGGGCTGCCCAAGCGGCCGGTTACCACGCCGCGCGTCTCGGCCCGCGCGTGCTTCGCACCGAAACCGCGCCGGTGGTAGCGCTGGCGGTCGCGCAACAATTGTGGGGCGATTTCTAACCCTCTCCCTTTGCAAACCCAATCAAAAATGTGGGAGCGGGCTTGCTCGCGAAAGCGTCGGATCAGTCAGCTTATCTGTGACTGACACACCGCATTCGCGAGCAAGCCCGCTCCCACATTTGGATTGGGTTACCAGGCAACTACTCCACCGGATCACTCACCGGCTTGGCGATAATCGCCTTCAGCTCGCTGGTCATCGGGAACTCCAGGTTCAAGCCCTTGGGCGGAATCGGCTGTTCGAACCAACGCTGGTAAATCCCGTTGATCTCCCCCGAGCGGTACAGGTCGCCGAGCGTCTCGTTGACCACCGCCAGAAACTGCGGGTCGTCCTTGCGCAGCATGCAGCTGTAGATTTCCCGCGACTGTTCTTGGCCGACGACCACCCAGTTGTGCGGGTCCTTGGCCTTGGCGCGCTCGCCGTAGAGCAGCGCATCATCCATGTAGAACGCAGCCGCGCGACCGGTTTCGAGCATCTTGAACGCCTCGCCATGATCCTTGGCGCTGATCACGAACATATTGGCTTTGTGCTCGGCGTTGTAGCTTTTCAGGAAGCGCTCATTGGTGGTGCCAGCGGTGGTCACCACATTCTTGCCGGCAAGGTCGGCAAAACCGTTGATACCGCTGTCCTTCGCCGTCAGCAGTTGGCCCTTCACGTAGATAAACCCGTAGGAAAACGCCACCTGTTTCTGCCGCTCAGCCGTCACCCCGGTGGAGCCGCACTCCAGGTCGACGGTGCCGTTCTGCACCAGCGGAATGCGCGTTTGGGAGGTCACCAGGTTGTATTTCACGTTGAGGTTGGCCACGCCGGTTTTCTGCTGGATGCGCTCGACGATCTTGTTCGCCAGCTCCACCGAGTAGCCCATGGGCTTGCCACTGTGATCCCCCACATAGGAAAACGGCACCGACGCATCGCGATAGCCCAAGGTGATGGACTTGGCGCTGGCGATCTTGCCTAACGCCCCCGTCAGTGGAGCTTCGTTTGCATGCGCGTGCGCCCCCAGCAAAAGCCCCAGGGTGCAGCCGGTCAACAGGATCTTTTTCATTGTTATTCTCCGTTGGTCTTGCAGTTATTTACGTACCGCGATCACGCTGATTTCCACCAGCACACTCGGCCGCGCCAGTGCCGCTTGCAGGGTGGTGCGGGTGGGCGCCATGCCCGGTGACAGCCACGCAGACCACACCTCGTTCATCGGCGCAAAGCCATCATCGATGTCTTTCAGGTAAATCGTCGCGTTGAGCAGGTGGTCCTTGTCACTGCCCGCCTGGGCCAGCAGCGCGTCGATCTTGGCCAGAACTTCCCGGGTTTGGGTCGTCACGTCCTGACCGTCGCCCGGTACCTGGCCCGACAGGAACACCAGATCCTTAAAGGTCACGGCGCCAGAAAGCCGGTCGTTGCTGCTGATTCGGGTGATGGTCATCAATGCATCCTCAAGCGGCGCGGGGCGTCAGGCCCTGCATATCAATGGAAGGGGCGTGTTGATCGATCAACTCCGCGAGCAATTGGCCGCTGCCGCACGCCAGGGTAAAACCGAGGGCGCCGTGACCCAGGTTCAGCCACAGGTTGCGATAGACGCTGGCGCCGATCAGCGGCACGCCGGTCGGGGTGGCCGGGCGCATGCCGGCCCATTCCACCGCATGGGCGTAGTCGCCCGCCATAGGGAATGTCTCCAACGCCTGGCGTTTCATCAGGGCCAGTCGTTTAGGTTCGAGACTGGCGTCAAAGCCGACGATATCCACCATGGCGGCCACCCTTAGTTGCTCACCGATACGGGCGTAGACGATCTTGCGGTCATAGTCGGTGATACTTACGTTCGGCGCCTGGTGCTGCGCGCCAATCGGCACGCTGAGGCTGTACCCCTTAAGCGGATACAGCGGCAACGAAACGCCCAGCTCGGTGCTACGGTACCCAGCTGCCAGCACCAGGTTTTCCACAGGCATCACCTCGTCACCCAGCTCAATGGCCTGTACCGCACCGTCGGCATGACGAAGCCCCGTGACTTTGCGTCCCAGCAAAAAGCGACAGTGTCCCGACGCTTCAAGCCGCGCCGCCATGCGCTGACAGAAGGCATGACAATCGGCCACTTCTTCATTCGGCGTATAGATCCCCCCCACAAAGCCACCGCCGGTGAGCGCCGGTTCCAGACGCGCGCAATCGTCGGCCGACAACACCTGTTGCTGCAGGATATCGGTGACCTTGCTGCGGGCATGTTCAAACGACTGGGCGCTGCGGAAAGTCACCAGCTTGCCGTTGCGCCGCCAGTCGAAACCGTCCAGGTGATCGTCTTCACGCCACCGCTGCAACGTGGACTGGCTCAGCGACGCCAGGCGCAGCAAATGGGCGGCATTGCGTGTGTTGACCGAGCCACGGCAAGCGCCGAGAAACGACGCCATCCAACGCCATTGCTGAGGGTCCAGGCGCGGGCGCAGCTTGAGCGGCGAGTCGCCGCGCAGCAGCCATCCGATGGCTTGCAGCGGCACACCGGCATCCGCCAGCGGCGCAACATAGCGGTAGGACAACTGCCCGCCATTGGCGAAACTGGTTTCGCTGCCCAAGGTGTCGCGGGCGTCGATCAGCGTCACTTCATGGCCCGCCCGCACCAACGCATACGCACTGGCCAAGCCGATGACCCCACCGCCAATGATGCAAACCTGCTTGGCCATCCCAGCCCCCAGTCAATGAATTAACAGGCTTCAAGCCTAGGGGCAGGTGACAGGCCACCGACAATGAATAAAGATGGGTCACCTATAAACAAAGGTTATGGACTTGCCATGCGCCTGCGTCATATCGAAATCTTCCAGGCCATCCGCCAGACCGGCTCGGTCAGCGCAGCCGCGCAGTTGCTGCACGTGTCGCAACCGGCGGTGACCAAGGTGTTGCAGCACGCGGAGTTGCAACTGGGTTTCCCGCTGTTTCTGCGCGTGCGCGGCAAATTGCAGCCCACGCCGGAAGCCCTGGCGCTGGAAGGCGAAGTCGAGAAAGTCACCGAAAGCCTGCAAGGCGTAAGGCGCCTGGCCAAGAGCTTGCGCCGTGAGCCTGGCCAAAGTGTACGCATTGGTGCGATTCCGGCGTTGGCCCTGTCGCTGCTACCACCGGCGATACTGGAATGGAAACGCGACTACCCGGCCATGGCCTGCGAGCTGTCCAGCGACCATAGCCGCGAGTTGGTACAGAAGCTGTTGATGCGCGAAATCGATCTGGCGCTGACGCTCAACTTCTCCGGCCATCCGGGGCTGACCACGCAGGTGTTGGCCAACGGTGTGTTGGTGGCGTTGGCATCCAAGGGTTATTGGGCCGAGTCTGATTTAAGCAAACCACTGGCCTTGGCCGACCTCGCTGGCGCGCCGCTGATTGGCCTTTCCAGCGCCGACCCTTTAGCGGCCAAACTCGACAGCTACCTGGAAAACGTCGACCCACCGCCTCGGGTGACGATCTCCGTGCAAACCTATTCTTTGGCCCGTGCCATGGTGGAATCTGGCGCAGGCCTTACGGTGATCGACCCCTTCACCGCGCTGGGTGCCTCGACGGCCACCACCTGTATCCGCACGCTCACGCCACCGCTGCCGATCACGTTGTACGCGCTGACTCGCGCCGACGAGCCGCCGCCGCATATGTTGGCCCATTTACTGAGCATTTCAGGCCGCTGGGCTCAAGAGCAGTTGGCCAACCTCCTGTAGGAGCGAGCTTGCTCGCTCCTACAGCACGTAATGCATGATCGCCACAAAGTGCAGCAGGCTCCCGCCGATCACAAACAAATGCCAGATCCCATGGGAATGTCGCAGGCGATCCTCCAGGGCAAAAAAGATGATGCCCACGGTGTACAACACACCACCCGCCGCCAACCAGGTGAACCCCGCCGTGCCGAGTGCAGCAATCAACGGCTTGACCGCCACTAGCACGATCCAGCCCATCACCGCGTAGATCACGATGGACAGGACCCGCGCCTCGGAGCGCGGCTTGATCTCCTGCAATATGCCGATCACCGCCAGCCCCCACACAATCCCGAACAGCGTCCAGCCCCACGGCCCCCGCAGAGTCACCAGGCAAAACGGCGTGTAGCTGCCGGCAATCAACAGGTAGATCGAAAAGTGATCGACCTTCTGCATGATCTCTTTTCGCCGGCCACGCACGCTGTGGTACACGGTGGACGCGCTGTACAGCACCAGCAGCGTGAAGCCATAAATCGCAACGCTGACGATCTTCCAGGGGCTTCCATCCAGGCTCGCCACCACCAACATCCACACCGCGCCCGCAAAGGCCGCGACCGCCCCGAGCAAATGGCTCCAGGCGTTGAATCGTTCCCCGTGATACATGTGTCACTCACCTCGAATAACCGTTACCACATGGTTTGGCCACCTGCATTCTGACGCCTGTGGCGCCTGAGCAGGTAACCGGCTTTTCTTCATTTGCCCAAAGGTTATCGGCAAACGATGATTGCCCCAACCGCCGTCGCCCCGGAACGCCCCCCATGCCCGAGCTTGAACCCACCTCGCCCCACCCCAGCCTATGGCAGTTGTTTTACAACTTCGCCATGGTCGGCCTGTTCGGTTTCGGCGGTGTGATGCCCTGGGCGCGCCAGATGATGGTTGACCGCCGGCAGTGGGTCAGCGAGCAGGGTTTCAACGAACTGCTCACCACCGGCCAATTTTTCCCAGGCCCGAACATCGCCAACGTCGGCATCATCTACGGCCGGCGCCTGCATGGTTTGCCGGGTGCGGTTGTGACCGTGTGCGGGCTGTACCTGTTCCCCTCGCTGATCACCGTGTTCGCCGGTTTCGCCTACGCAAAATGGTGGAGCCATGACGTGGTGCAGCAAATCTTCGGCGCGGTGATGCCGATTGCCACGGGGTTGATGCTCGGCACGACCTTGCGGCTGCTCAAGGCGATGCCCAGGACCGTCGCCAATTACAGTGCCTTCCTGCTCACCTTTGTGTTGATGGCCGTGCTGGTGCTGCCGCTGTGGATGGTGCTGCTGGTCTGCATCCCCAGTTCCCTGGCCTTGAGCTTTATCCCTGCGAAAGCGGTGGCCAGCTGATGCAAACCGTCCTGCTGCACCTGATGATCCAATGCGCGCTGTGGTCATTGATGGCGATTGGCGGCAACACCGTGGCCATCGGTGATATCCACCGCTACACCGTGGTCGATATGCGTTGGATCACCGACGCACAATTTGTCGCGTTCTTTGCACTGTCCCAGGCGCTGCCCGGCCCTAACGGCATGTTTCTGGTGTTCATTGGCCAACAGGCCGCCGGGTTGCCTGGTGCGCTGGTGGCGCTGATGGCCAAGCTGGTGCCGTGCTCGGTGCTCACCTACGTCGGCGCCGGCTGGCTGGAGCGCCACACCCGCACGCCGTGGGTGCAACGGGTCAAGCGCAGCCTGCTGCCCATTTCCATCGGACTGATCCTCGCCTCCACCTACATCCTGATGAACAGCCTGGAAAACAACGCCACCAGCCTGGTGCTGACCTTGGCCAGCGCCGCCGTGGTGTATTACACACGGTTGAATGCGATCTGGCTGATCATCCTCGGCGTGCTGTTGGGCCTGGGCAGCGCATGGCTGGGAGTGAACGGGTTTTAGGGGCACAATCGACAGCATTCGAATAAGAGCCACGGCCATGCTGATCGACGAAGAGTTCACCCTCAAGAAGCTGGAAATCTTCCTGGCGTTCATGCGCACCGGCAACCTGGCCCGCGCCGCATCCGAGTTGCAAACCAGCAATGTCAGCGTGCACCGCGCCATCCACTCCCTGGAAAACGCCCTGCGCTGCCCGCTGTTCAAACATGAAGGGCGCAACCTCACGCCGCTGGAAAGCGCGTATGTCTTGGAAGAGCGTGCGCAGAAACTGGTGGCCGACGTGGTCGACAGCGTGCGCCTCACCCGCGAAGCCGCCGGTTTCTCCGCCGAGCGTTTCAAGCTGGGCTCGTTGTATTCGTTGACGGTGAAGACCGTACCGCAACTGATCATGGGCCTGAAGATCCGCCGCAGCGAACTCAACATCGACCTGATCCTGGGCTCCAACTTCGACCTGCTCTACAAGCTCAAGAACATGGAAGTGGACGCGATCCTCATCTCCCTCGACGAGCGCGCCAACGACCCCGACTGCGAGCAGATCGCGCTGTTCTCCGACGACATTTTCCTGGCCACCCCGGCCGATTCGCCGTTCGACCGCGAGCAACAAATCGACCTGGCGGATGTGCGCGACGCCACCTTCATCACCCTCACCCAAGGCTTCGCCACTCACCAGGACGGCAACCGTGTGTTCAAGCAGGCGGGGTTTGAGCCCAAGGTAGCGATGCAGGTGAATGACATCTTCACCCTGCTGAGCATGGTCAGCTCAGGGGTGGGATATGCACTGCTGCCGGGGCGGATTGCGGCGGTGTATGAGAACCGCGTGAAGCTGATACCGCTGCAACCCAAGTATCGGTTGCAGCAGCATATCGGGGTGGTGTTCTTGAAGGCCAAGGAGCGCGACCCGAACTTGTTGGCGCTGTTGGCCGAGTGTCGGATGTATGCCAATCGGCAGGGGGCAGCCTGACACACCGCTTTCGCGAGCAAGTCGAATCGTCGCACCGCCGCTCCCACATTCGACCGCATTCTTATGCTGAAACTCGTTCAACTGTGGGAGCGGCGGTGCGACGATTCGACTTGCTCGCGAAGAGGCCCGAACTAACAACAAGAATTCAAAAACTTACCCAACCAACCCACGAACAATGAAGTACAACAACGAAGGTCCCAACAAACACCCAAGCCCGGTGTGAAAGGTTGCCGTCAACGCGCCATACGGCACCAACCGCCGATCCGTCGCCGCCAGCCCGGCGGTCACACCACTGACCGTGCCGGCCAGCCCACCAAACACCATCGCCGAACGCGGGTTATCCAGGCCCATCCAACGCGCCGCCACTGGCGTGCCCACCATCACCAGGATCGCCTTGATCAACCCGGTGGCAATCGACAGCGCCATCACATCCGACGTCGCGCCGATCGCCGCACCGGTCACTGGCCCAACGATGTAAGTCACCGCGCCCGCACCGATGGTGGTCATGCTGATCGCATCGCGATAACCAAATGCCCAGGCCATGCTGGCGCCCACAATAAACGGCAGCACCGTGCCCAGCAGCAATGCGATCACGCCGATCATCCCGGCCTTGCGCGCTTCGGTGGCTTGCACTTCAAACGCCGTGGCCACGATGGCGAAGTCCCGCAGCATCGCGCCGCCCATCAACCCAATGCCGGAGAACAGCGCCAGGTCCGCCAGGCCCTTTTGCCCGCCGGTAATCGTGCCGCCCACCCAGGCCAATACCAGGCCGATAACGATGGCAATTGCCGAACCATGAATGCGCCCGAACGTGAGGCGTTTGGACAGCACCACCGAAATCCACATCACTACGCCAACGAAGGCAAACGCTGTGACCAGGCCGTTATGTTCCAAACCTTTCTCGATGAGATCCCACATATCAGCGACCTCCCGCAGCGGCGATCACCGGCTCTTCGGCGGGCAGCGGCTCACCCTTGTGGGTGCGACTGATCAGGGCAATCGTGCATCCGCACACCACCACGGAACCGATAGCCGCAAGTACCGCCACCGGGCCGCCGTGCAAGGCCGTCACGACGTTTTGTTGCGCAGCCATCGCTACAACAACCGGGATGTACATGGCGCCCCAAAAGCCCACGCCCATCTCGCAATCCTTGGTCATGCCGCCGCGCTTTTGCATCCACAGGCGCGCGCAAATCAGCAAGATCATCGCGATACCCACCCCGCCCACGTTGGATTTGACGCCCAGCAACACGCCGAGCATGTCGCCCATGATCACGCCCGCAAGCGTGCAGATCGCCAGTAATGCCACACCGTAGATAATCATTGTTGTTGTCCTCAAAGTGCTCGATCGAAATTGTTGTTTTTGTGCTTCGAAAGCCTTGGGTGGTGCTTTATCGGTGGCGGCGCTCCTCCTCTTGCAGCAGGGCCTGCAAGGTGTCCAGGCGCGCGCCTTCGCAGGCGATCACCGTGCCTTGTTCAAACACGCGGCGTGACAGGCCAGTGAGCACCGCGCCCGGCGGCAGTTCGATTTGCAGGCGCACGCCGCGCTCATAGGCGCTTTGCACGGTGCCACGCCAGTCGACGACGCGGCACATGTTGAAAGCCAAGTCGTCGCGCAGCTGCTCGGGGTTGTGGACAGGTCGCGCGCGGGTGCTGCTCAAGTAGGTGATGCGCGGTGCCTTGAGCGGCACGAAGGCTTGCGCCAATGCCTGGGCAGGTTGCTCCAGCAGTGCACAATGGGACGGCACACTGACGGCCAGCCGTTTGGCGATGCCGTTGCCCTTGATACGTTGAGCGACGCGTTTCATGGCCTCGTCGCTACCGGCGATCACGGTCTGGTTGTCGGCGTTGATATTGGCCAGGTACACCGGGGTTTCCGGGCTGTGGATCTCGGCCAGTAGCGTTTCCACTGTGGATAACTCGGGGCCGATGATCGCAGTCATTCCGTAGCCCTGTGGATAAGCGTTTTGCATCAGTTCGCCGCGCAGGCTGACGAGTTTGAGGGCATCGGCAAAGTCGAGGGCGCCCGCAATCACCGCCGCCGGGTAGGCACCGATGGACAAGCCCGCGACGTAATCCGGGGTATGTTGCAGCAGGCGAGCGTGGGCCACCCCGGCGATCAGCAGGCACAGTTGGACTGCACGGGTATCCGCCAGCGCCTCGGCTGAGTCCAATGCGCGCGCGTCTTCGCCCAACACATCGCTGGCGTGCTCCAACACCTCGACCGGCAGCGGCTGGAGCATGCCCGGCCGTTGGGCGCCCTGCCCCGGGAACACCAGAAGGCTGCTCATGCCACGGCCTGCCACGGATCAATCACCAGGTGCGCACCGCTGACAGTTTTCAACAATACCCGCCGTGATGCGCCCGCCCATTCGCGCAGGGCAACGGCGCCGAAGGGCGTTTGCAGTTGCAGGTCGACGGCGCAAACCGCCTTGTCCAGCGTCGCCAGCAGGTCACGCGCATCGTTGCGATCCAGCGGCTCGGGTGTGCGCAGAATCAAATCCAGGTCGCTTTGGGCATGCAGCGCTTCAATGCCCGTGGCCAATTCAAAACCCGCACTGCCGGTGACGCCCCAGTTCAGCGGCGCCAGCAGCGGGCGCAGTTGGTCGAGCGCCTGCAACGCGGGTAAATCTCGCGGCGAAATCACGTCGCATAACGCCTCCGGCGCGACCCGACGTTGAATGGCAGCAACCGGCATCACAGCGCCAAGACGCTGCTCGCGCAAACGCCCACGCACGCCGACGGCGACAAGCCCTGGAGCAACGATGGCGCGACGCACCACCACAGCGGCCAACGCATCCGCCGCCCACGCCGGAGCGTCAGCGGGAAGATGCGCCGGGCTCATGCCCCAGAGCAGGTCGTGGGCGTTCACCATTGCTCCCGCAGCAGTTGGCGTACATGGCTGGAAGCGGCGCGATGGGTGGCGCCGAGGCGGCTGCTCAAATCAGGCGTTTCGATGTCCTTGATCGCACTGACCAGGCAATCGCCAACCCGCTCTACATCCTGCACGGTTGGCTGTTCGATCTGGCTGACTGACAAGGTCTCCCACAGCAAGCCGAGGCTGGCATAGCTGTCGATGTCATAGGCCATGGGTGGCACGCTGGCGGCCAGGGCTTCCAGTTCCTCGACACTGCGCAGGGTCACCCGCGCCGCCGAGGCCTTGCCCATGGCGTGCACCATCACGCCGGGGTCACGCAGGGCGATCAGGCGGTTGGCTTGGTAGCCGTGAGCGAGGAACGCACCAGACATGGCCTTGCCCACCAACAGCGCAATCACCGGGTGCCCGGCGAGGCGAGCACGGGCGTAGCTCTCGGCGGCGGCGGCCAGGGCTTGATGGATGCCGAGGGCTTCTTCACGACGACCGTAGGCTTGGCTCGGCACATCGACGATGGCGATCAGCGGGCGCTTGTCGCCACGGGCGATAGCGTCATCCACTGCCTTGGCCAGGCCCCAGCCTTCCAGCAAACCGACCTCGCCGTTACGTGCACGCGGGAAGCGGTTTTGCGCGTCGGTGACCACGGCGATAAAGCGCACGGGTTGTTCGCCCAATACACCGTCAGCCACTTTCAGCGAAGCCGGCAACCCCTCAACGGGCGTTGCGCCGGCACTCAATGCGTTGAACCACTGCAGCCCTCTCATGAGCGTTCTCCTTGATACAGCGCGCGCACCGTTGCAGGTTCGATTTGCGGCGTGGCGTCCAGCTCGGCGAGACGCGCCAGGTAGTGTTCGGCCTGCCGGCTGCGTTGTTGGGTGGGCAAACCTTGTTGCAGCAGCGCGCTGACGGTTTGTTGAATCTGGGCCACATCATCGGCCACGTAGCGGTCGGCCAAGCCGCTGTTGAACCGTTGCTCGCCACCGGTAAGGCTCCAGATGAACGGGCGGTCGCGGGAGTCGTATTCCTCAAGGCCGGCTTCCTGTTCGATCACCTGCGGGCCGTTCAAGCCCAGGCGCGCCTCACGGGTCACGACGAGGTAGCTGCACAGCCCGGCGGCGATCGACATGCCACCAAAACAACCCACGCTGCCCGCCACCACGCCGATCACCGGCTGGTACTGGCGCAGATCGACAATCGCCGCATGAATATCGGCAATCGCCGCCAGCCCCAGGTTGGCTTCCTGCAACCGCACGCCGCCGGTTTCCAGCAGCAGCACGGCGCGAGTGGGGATGCCATTGCGATTGTCTTCGGCCGCCAGCTCCAGAGCACCAGCGATTTTTGCACCACCGACTTCGCCGAGGCTGCCGCCCTGGAAGTTGCCTTCGATGGCGGCGATCACCACCGGTAAACCCGCGATGCTGCCCTTGGTGATCACCACGCCGTCATCGGCCTGGGGCACCACGCCTTGGCGGCTGAGCCACGGCGACATGACGCGCTGGAACGGGTCGATCAATTCGCGGTAGGAACTGGCGTCGAGCAACGCCTTGGCCCGCTGCCGTGCGCCCAGTTCGACGAAGCTGTGTTTGGCGAGTAAGTCAGTCATGGCCAACCTCCTCAAAGCCCTGTTCCAGACGCAAGCGCACTACACCGGGTGTCGCGCCGAAGTCGTGGATATCAATGTTCAAGGCTGGCGGCGTCTGCTCCTGGAAAATCCGTTCAAACAAATGCTGCCAACGTTGCTCGGCGCCATTCACCGAGGTCTGCACCTGGATCGTCAGCGTGCCCGGCGTGCCCGGTTCCAGCAGCACTTCCAGGTCACCCGAACCGACACAACCCACCAGCGCACGGCCCTTTGGCGGCTGCCCGGCGGGGAATTCAAAGGATAAGGTTTCCATCACAACGCTCCGTCGAGGCGGTCGATAAACAGGCAGGCGGCCAACAGGTCGGCGGCACCGCCGGGGGAGGCATTCAGAGCCAGCAGTTGGTTATCCAATTCGTGCAATTGGCGGCGACCGGCCAGGGTCGCGCTGCCGCCCGCATCCAGTACGGCTTGGGCGCCGCGTTGCATGGCAGCAATGCCTTCGGGGCCCGCGCGGTAGAGCACGCAGGTGTCGGCCAGCTCGGTCATGATCGCGAGCAAGGCATCCAGCCGAGCGTTTTGCTCGCCGGTGTGTTGCTGGCGGCTTTTGTGCAGTTGCGGCAGGCCGCGTTGCACCACAGAGGGGAAGCCGAGTTGTGCTTCTTCACGGGCACCGCGTGCGCCGTAGCGCTGCGCAACCTGGGCGCCGTGACTCATCGGCTGCGGCGCGTAGCGGTCGTTGAGCAGGGCTAATTTCGCTGCATTCAGCGTTACGGCGCGTGGCTCGAGCGCCGCAGCAGCGGTGAGCAAGCCGAGGGCCCAAATTGCACCTCGGTGAGTATTCACCCCGTTGGTGGTGACGAGCATTGCTTGCTCACCTTCGCGGCCGATCCGCCCCAAGGCTTCGCGCAGCGGCAAACCAATCTCGCCGATATCAAGCGCGGCTTCAGCCATGTCCTTGAACATCGGCCACAAAGACAGCGCCGAGGCGTGCATCAGGCCCAGGTGCAAATCGCTGTGGGCGCCGTTGCCACGGCGGTCCACCAAGGCGGGCTTGGGCGACAGGTCCGCTTCATCGATCAAGGCATCCACGGCCATGTCCGCCAGGCGTTCAGCGAGGGTCAATTCATGCAGTTTGAGGGCGCGCATTTACCAGCTCCTGAATTTGGCGGGCGGGTTGTACAGGCCACCGGACCACTCCACCAGGTCGGCCACGCTCTTGGCGGCCAACAGCTCGCGGGTGGCGTCGGTGCGGCGGATACCGAGGTCTTCGGGCAACGCGATCAAGCCTTCGCGGCGCATGCGCGCGGTGTCCTTGGGGTTGTGGCGCATGCCGATGGCGGTCACCCCGGCGACCGCGGCGATCATTGCCTGGCGCTCTTCCAGAGAACGCGCCTTGTAGAGGTAGGCGATGCCTTCTTCGGTGAGCAGGTGAGTGACGTCGTCGCCGTAGATCATGATCGGTGCCAGGGGCATGCCGCTTTTGCGCGCGACTTCCACCGCGTCGAGGGTGTCGACGAAGGTCGGTTTGCCGCCTTCCTGGAAGGTCTCGACCATTTGCACCACGAGTTTTTTGCCGCGTTCGAGCAAAGCTTCCGGCGCATCGTCGTGGCGCATATCCAGCCATGCCGGCGTACCGTGACGACGGCCACGCGGGTCGTGGCCCATGTTCGGCGCGCCACCGAAACCGGCGAGACGGCCACGGGTCACGGTGGAGGAATGACCATCGCCGTCCACTTGCAAGGTGGCGCCGATAAACAGGTCCACCGCGTATTGCCCGGCCAGTTGGCAGAACATTCGGTTGGAACGCATCGAGCCGTCGCGGCCAGTGAAAAACACATCCGGACGCGCAGCGATGTAGTTTTCCATGCCCAGTTCGGTGCCGAAGCAATGCACGCTTTCCACCCAACCGCTTTCGATAGCGGGGATCAGCGTGGGGTGCGGGTTCAGGGTCCAGTTGCGGCAGATCTTGCCCTTCAGGCCCAGGGATTCGCCGTAGGTGGGCAGGATCAATTCGATGGCGGCGGTGTTGAAACCAATGCCGTGATTCAGGGACTGCACGTTGTGTTTTTCGTAGATGCCACGGATCGCCATCATCGCCATCAACACGTGCACTGGCTTGATGTGGCGCGGGTCGCGAGTGAACAGCGGCTCGATGTAGAACGGCTTGTCGGCCACCACCACAAAATCCACCCAACTGGCCGGAATATCCACGCGAGGCAAGTCGGTGACGTCGTCGACCAGTTGGTTGACCTGCACGATGACAATGCCATCGCTGAAGGCAGCGGGCTCGATCAGCGCCGGGGTGTCTTCGGTGCTGGCACCGGTGTAGATGTTGCCGGCGCGGTCGGCCATGAAACCCGCGGAGAGCACCACGTTGGGGGTCAGATCCACCACCAGCCGCGCATAGAGTTCGATGTAGGTGTGGATCGCGCCGATTTCCAGCAGGCCGTCTTCCAGCAACTGGCTGATGCGCAGGGATTGGGTGCCGGCGAAAGAGAAATCCAGCTTGCGGGCGATGCCCTTTTCAAACAGGTCCAAGTGCTCGGAACGGCCGACACTGGGCATGATCATGTGCAAATCGTGGAGCTTGGCGGGGTCGGCCTTGGCCAGGGAGCGCGAGAGGAAGTCGGCCTGTTTTTGGTTGTTGCCTTCCAGCACCACGCGGTCACCAGGAAGGATCAGCGCCTCCAGTGCTTCGATGATCTTGTCACTGGGCAGTACCGCACCGTCTGCATACTTTTTGACCAGCCCGAGCCGCCGCTGCTTCTCGTCGCGCCGCCGCGTCCAGCGCGAGTCGGGGGTAGTTGTTGTTGTCATGGTCGCTCCACGGGGTTTGCTGTCGTGGGGCTTACCTTAGGATTGATTCAGGGGGCCATCAATCAAGCTGAGAGATGAACTATTACGGTTGGAGTAACGGACATTCAGCAAACACTGAGCCCGAGCCAAGTGAAGATCAAAATGTGGGAGGTGGCAGTCCCAGAAAGAGACCGCTTTATGTCTGTCAATTTCTAGATAACCTCAGCGAAATTTCCGACAATCTCTTCAGGTTGTTGCTCGGAACCTGCCTCTCTAGGCTTCTCTGTCCGAATCTCGCCACGGGCATCCATCGGTTGAAAGGCGACCATTGAGTAGAGGTATCGATATGGGTATGCACAACCCACCTCACCCAGGCGAAATCCTGCTTGAAGATGTGATCCCAGCACTGGGCATCACCATCACCGAAATGGCCCGCCGTCTTGGGTTTGCCCGTGAGACGTTTTCAAGAATTTTGCATGGGCATGCGCCGGTCAGCCCGGACTTGGCGGTGCGGCTTGAACGCGCGGGTGTGAGTACAGGACGGTTATGGCTGTCGATGCAGAGTGCCTATGATTTGTGGCAGGCCGAACATCGGGAGCAGCCGGTGATTGAGCGGTTTGCGCGGATTGAGTAGCGGGCACGGTCTATCCAACGCTGAAGATCAAATGTGGGAGCGGGCTTGCTCGCGAATGCGCAGTGTCAGTCAGTATATTTGTAACTGATGCACCGCATTCGCGAGCAAGCCCGCTCCCACATTGGCTCTTCACAAGGCTTAAGGTCAGGCCAGGCCCGACTCCACCAGCAACGCTTCCAACCCCATCAAATCCGGCACCTTCGCTACATGCTCCCCCACCTGCACCGCCGCCAGCTCCAGCGGGCACAGCGGCACGTCCACGTAACTCAGCTGGCTATCGAGTTTGTACGACCGTGGAATGCCCTGGATCACCAACGCAATGAACTTCAACGTCGGCCGCCCGCCCAGGGCATTGAGCACCACAATGCGCGAGCGCTCGCCGGTGACGGCAGCTTCACCGCACACCGCTTCAAAGCTGATCAGCGGCAGTTGTTGATCCCGCCAGGTCACTTGTCGCAAGTACCACGGTGGCGCGTCGCTGGCCGGCTCGCCGCGCTGAAAGTCGATCAGCTCCGCGATGGCGACGTTGGGCAGTACCAGGTGGCGGTCAGCCAGAGGCAACAGCAGGCCAGTCAGTTGACTGGTGCGGTGGTCAAGCATGGGACTTGCTCCAGTAGGCGATGCTTTCCAGCAGCACCGACTCTTGGTACGGCTTGCCGAGGTAGTCATTCACGCCAATGGCCATGGCGCGGTCGCGGTGTTTCTGGCCGGTGCGGGAGGTGATCATGATGATCGGCAGGCGCATCAGGCGCGGATCGTTGCGCACTTGTGTGGCCACCTCAAAGCCGTCCATGCGCGGCATTTCGATGTCCAGCAGCATCAGGTCCGGGGTGTGTTCTTCGAGTACAGCGATGGCGTCGATGCCGTCCTTGGCGGTGAGCACGTTCATGCCGTTGCGCTCCAGCAGACGACTGGTGACTTTACGCACGGTGACCGAGTCGTCCACCACCAAGACCAACAGCGGGCGCTTTTTCAGGGGGTCGTTGAGGATCAGCGGCGCGTCCACCACCTGCGCCGGCAACGCCGGTTGACGTGCACGGATATGCGCCAGCAAGTCGATGATCAGCACCACGCGGCCATCACCGAGAATGGTCGCACCGGACAACCCCTGAACCCCGGCAAACTGCGGCCCCAGGCCCTTGACCACAATCTCTCGCGTACCGGCCATGGCATCCACATGCACGGCCACGTGCCGTTCATTGCACTGCACCAACAGCACCGGCACCGGCTGGTATTGACCCAGCAGTTTCGGGCGGCTGACGGTGTGCAGCAGGTCGCCCAGATAAAACAGCTCGTAACGTTGGCCGGCGTATTCGTAAGATGGCGGGTCTTGTTGGTAATGCCCCGCCAACTCATGGGGCAGCACCCGCACCAACCCTTCGATGGTGTTGAGGGGGATCGCGTATTGGTCGTCCGCACACTGCACCATGAGTGCGCGATTGACCGACACGGTGAACGGCAAGCGAATGCGAAAGTGCACGCCCATGCCCGGCGTCGACTCAATGAACATCGAGCCACCCAGCTGACGCACTTCTTCATGCACCACGTCCATGCCCACGCCGCGCCCGGAAATCTGCGTGATTTTTTCGGCGGTGGAGAAGCCCGGCTGCAGGATGAACTGCAACACGTCGCGGTCGCTGATCTCTTGATGGGGGTCGAGCAAACCTCGCTTGATTGCCTTGCGCCGCACGGCCTCCAACGGCACGCCCGCGCCGTCGTCGCGCATGTCGAAGACGATATCGCCACCTTCGTGGGTCAGGTCCAGGGTAATACGCCCCTTCTCCGGTTTGCCGGCCAACAGCCGCGCCTCCCGGGACTCCAAACCATGGTCGACGGCGTTGCGCAGCATATGCTCCAGCGGCGCCGCCATGCGTTCCAGGACATTGCGGTCCATCTCGCCTTCGGCATTGCCGACGACAAATTCCACGTCCTTGCCGAGCTCTTCCGCCACCTGGCGCACGATGCGCTTGAGGCGCGGCAGCATGCGTTCGAATGGCACCATGCGCGTACGCATCAGGCCTTCTTGCAACTCGGTGTTGATACGCGCCTGTTGCTGCAACAGGTCGTGGGCGTCCTGATTGCGGCTGTCGAGGGTATCTTTAAGGTCGAGCAGGTCGGACACCGATTCGGAGAGTGCACGGGACAGTTGCTGCAACTGGGAATGGCGGTCCATTTCCAGCGGATCGAATTCTTCATACCCCAAGCGCTCGGCCTCGGCCTGCTGGCGACTGAGGATGCGCCCTTGGGTTTCGGTGTCGAGCCGACGCAGTTGGTCGCGCATACGCTCAATCGTGGTCTCCACCTCAGTGAGGGCGATGCGTGCGTCGTTGACCTGCTGTTCGATACGGCCTCGGAATATCGAGGTTTCACCGGCCAGGTTGACCAGGTCGTCCAACAGGTCGGCGGAGATTTTCACCATGTCGGCGGCCGGGTCCACCACCGCCTCGGCCTTGCCTGCCGGCAGCGCAACCGGCACTACCGGTTCGTCACTCGGGTGCACCAGGCTTTTGATGCGCTCGATGAGCTTGTCCACCGACCCCACCGGCAAGCCATCCGCCACCGCATCGATCATCTGCGCCAGGCGGTCATGGCAGCCTTGCAGCAGCGCGAACAATTCCGCCGAAGGCGTCAGCAAGCCTGCAGACAAGCCTTCGTAGAGAAATTCCAACTCGTGGGCCAAATCGCCAATCGGCCCGATCTCGACCATGCGCGCGCCGCCCTTGAGGGTGTGCAAATCGCGCAGCAGGGTTTCCACCTCTTGGCGGTTGCCGGGCTCGGCCTGCCAACGCAGCAAAGCACTGCTGGAGCTGTCGAGAATATCGGCGGCTTCTTCGAGGAAGATATCCAGCAACTCCGGATCGGCGCCCGAGGCTTTCTCCACCACGGCTGGCGTCGCGGGCGGGTTGTTCTGACGCAGTGCCCGCACCTTGGCAACCAGTTCGGCGCTGTCGCTCAAGGCATGATGGTGTTGCAGTTCTTCCAACTGCAACGCCAACCGCTCGTGGCTGGCCATCAGCACCTGGGACAGCTCGGCGCTGTAGCTGTAGCGCCGGTCCACCAGGCCTTCGTACAGACATTCCAGCTCATGGGCCAGGTCGCCAATCGGTCCGATTTCGGCCATGCGCGCGCCACCCTTGAGGGTGTGCAAATCTCGCTGCAACGAGGACAACGGCGCGGCGTTGTCGGGTTCCAGCAACCAGCGCTTGAGGGATTGCCCGGCGCTGTCGAGGATATCCACGGCTTCTTCGAGGAAGATCTCGACGATCTCATCGTCCATGGCCGTTTCGTGATCCAGCTGCTTTGTCGCGGCGCCCAACTCGGAAATGCTCAGCGTACGGCTGCCATCGCTTTTGATCAGGCCGGTGGCGGACGGATCAAGCGCTTCGTCCAGCAGCTCGCGTAGGGCCTCGACCCGCGCCGGCGCCGGGCTGATCTCCTGGCCGGCGGCCAGTTGATCGAGCATGTTGATCAGCGCTTCATGGGCCTGTTCGGCCTCATGGAAAAACCGTTCGCTGACCGCCAGGCTGCTTTCTTCCACGGCGCCATACAGGTCGAGCAAGGCTTCGCACAACTCATCGATGGGGTGCAGGTCGGCGATGTGCGCGCCCTCCCCCAGCGTGGTCAATTCGTCCAGCAACGCGGTGAGTTCCTGGCGCTCGCCGGGATGCTGTTGCCAGCGGCGCAGCAGGCTTTCGGCGTCGAGCAGAATGTCCATGCCCTGGGCCAGAAAGTTGGCGATCAGCTGTGGATCGCGCTTGATGCGCAGGCCGGTGTTGGGCGCGTCGAGCAACGCAGCCAATTGCTGATCCAGCAGGCTTTGGGTGCGGTTGATCAGGTCTTGCGCACCTTTGATCGGTGCCAAGGGGTCGTTGTTCAGGTGACGCAGCCCACGCTGGAACAGGCCCTCGGCCTCCAGCAGCAATTCCACCTCATCCAGGTCCAGCGGTAGGCGGTGGGCTTTGTATTCGCGAGTCAGGTGATCCAGCGGGCGCGCCAGTTCGGCAATGGGCAGCACGCCGGCCATGTAGGCGCTGCCTTTGAGGGTATGCAGGGCGCGCTGCAGTTCATCGCTGACTTGCAGCGGCACGTGTTCGGCGGCCTGTTGCAGGAAGTGGTTGATACTTTCCAGGTGGCTTTGGGCTTCGTTGCGGAAGATCTCCAGCAACATCGGGTCGTGGGCTTCGGCGGCCGGTACCTGGGCACCGCTGGCCAGTGCATGGGCGCGAGCGGCCAAGGCATCGACTTCGTCCCGTTGATGCTGGTCGTCGGTGGCGAAGTCGTCGATCAATTCCGGTAGCAGGGCTACGGCTTCATCCAGGACCTGTTGTACCTCGGGGCCCAGGACTACGCTGCGTTCCAGCACGCGGTTGAGCAGGTTTTCCACGGCCCAGGCCAGCTCGGCCAATACCAAGGCGCGGACCATGCGGCCGCTGCCCTTGAGCGTGTGGAAGGCCCGGCGCATTTCGCCTTGGGCGGTTTTGTCGGCGCTGTCGGGCAAGTAGCGGTGCAGCACTTCGAGGACTTCATCGGTTTCTTCGAGGAAGACTTCGCGCAGTTCGTCGTCAATCGGCGCTTCATCAGCCGGTGGCGGCAGCAGGCTGCCGGGGCGTTGCAACGCTGGCGGGTTCAGCCGCGATGTGGGGCTGGCCAATGCGTCGAACTGGGATTGGTTGGGAGCAACCTCGCTGGACAGCACACCGTCCGGCGCAACCAGCGCCTGGCGCCACGGCTTTTCAGCCGGCAGGTAACCCAAGGCTGCCAAGCCTTGCGTGGCCAGTTCCAACACACGCTCGCCATCGGCGTCCGGGTCTTGGAGCATGCGCTCCAGGTAGTACTCCAGGCTGCTGATCACATCGGCAAAATGCCCCAACTGCGCCTCGGGCGGGCGGATGCCCTCGACCATCAATTGTTCGTCGACGTAATCGGCGCAGCCGCGCATCAGGCTCGCCGCCCGTGGCAGGGGAATCATGGCCAGTGCACCGCGCACCTGGCTCAGCACTTCGGGCAGTGACTCCATGCGCTGCCGGTCCCAATCGGCTTCAATGCAGTCGATGACCAACTCTTTGGCCTGCTTCAGGCACTGGCAGCACTCACGGATCACCAACTGGTGGATCTGGGTCAGGTCGGTGGTGGGCAAGCGGCTTTCTTCGCGGCTTTCCGGCTCGACGGTGCCGACCATGCCTGCCAGGGTTGCCTCGACGTAGAGCAACGCGCCGGCGACGTCCATCAGCACCGCGTCATTAGGCTCGCGCTGACCCTGGACCAGGCTCAGCACCACGGCCAGTTGGTCGATGATGACTTTGCGCGGCTGGCCAAAACCCAGCACGGCCAAGGTGTCAGCGATCTGTCGCAGCGGCGCCAGCAGCGCATCCAGGTCACTGGTGTGCTGACGGTCGCTGCGCACGAACAGATCGAGACGCTCCTTGACCCGCACCAGCTCCTCGCACAGCGCACCGAGTACCGAGCCCATGGCATTGCGGTCCGGCCCCGCAAGGCGGGCGCGCTCGGCATCGACCACGGCGCTGTCGGGCAAGGCTTCGTCCAGGCCGTAGCGCTCCTTCAAACTCTGCATGCGCGGCGTCGGCCGGGTGACTTTGGCGACATAGAACAACAGGCTTTTGAGCAACTCATCCGGTGCCGGCTGGTTGATGCCGCCGATACCCTGGGCGAGCAATCGCTTGAGCTGTTTGTCACTGGCTTTGAGCAGGCTGCGCAGCGCAGGGCTGTTGGCGATCACGCCAGTGAGCATGCCTTCGACCAATGCCGAGGTAACTTGCCACAGCGGCAGCAACGGGGCGCCCTGGCACAGGGCTTCAAGGCGTGCGAACACCCGCGCCATGTCTTCCAGGTTGCTGGGGCCATGGTCTTCGCGCAGCAAACCGGCCAGGGCTTGTTGCAACAGTTGGTGCCATTGGCGCAGTTGGTCTTGCAGGTCGGCGGATGCACGTTGGGCCAGGGCTTCATCCGGCAAAGGCGCAATCGACAGCAACTGTGGGCTGAACAGGCTGGTCTCCGACAGCAGGCTTTCACCGCGCGCGCTGCGCAGGTCGTTAAGCAGCGGCAACACCACCAGCGGCAGGTCGCGGCGGGCACTGTGCACGCGGTCCAGGTACAGCGGCAATTGACTGAGGGCCTGCTGCAGCAGGCGGATGCTTTCTTCACGCTGGCTGACATGCCCGGACTGGAGCGCCAGGGCCAGTTCTTCGATCTCTTCGGCCAACAATGCTGCGCCGTAGAACTCGACCATTTGCAGCGCGCCATGCACTTGGTGAACGCCCGCCAGGCACTCGCTGATAGCCTCGCCGTCAGCAGTTTCGACAAAGGCGTCCAGCGCCGAACGTGCCTGTTTCAGGGTTTCGGCAATGTCGCCCTTGACCCATTCGAGGGCCACGTAGTCGTGCCGATCAACCATAACTGCTCCGCTGAAAATTCATGGGTTGCCGGGATCTCGAACCAGAAGGAGATCCAGTGTGGGAGCGGGCTTGCTCGCGAATGCGGTGTGTCAGCTAGTAGATCAGCTGACTGATACACCGCATTCGCGAGCAAGCCCGCTCCCACATTTTGACTGCATTTCAATCATCGGCCTGTTTGGCCGCAGGCAGGGTGAAGCCCGAAACCGACCTGCGCAACTGGCTCGCCATTTTCGCCAGGTTGCCGATGCTCTCAGCAGTGGCGGTCGACCCCGAAGACGTCTGCGTAGTGATCTGCTGAATCACATTCATCGTCAACGAAATCTGCCCCGCCGAACTCGTCTGTTGCTGCGCTGCATTCGAGATGCTCTGAATCAACGCCGCCAAGGTTTTCGATACGCCTTCAATCTCTTCCAGCGCCACCCCGGCGTCCTGCGCCAGGCGTGCCCCGCGCACCACTTCGGTGGTGGTCTGCTCCATGGAAATCACCGCTTCGTTGGTGTCGGCCTGAATCGCCCGCACCAGGGTTTCGATCTGTCGCGTGGCCGCCGACGAACGTTCGGCCAGCCGTTGCACTTCATCGGCCACCACGGCGAAACCGCGCCCGGCATCTCCGGCCATGCTGGCCTGGATCGCGGCATTGAGAGCGAGGATGTTGGTCTGGTCGGCGATGTCGTCGATCAGGCTGACGATGTCGCCGATCTCCTGGGACGACTCGCCCAGGCGCTTGATGCGCTTGGCGGTGTCCTGGATCTGCTCGCGAATGTTGTCCATGCCATGGATGGTGTTGTGCACCACCTCATTGCCCTTGTTGGCGATCTCTACCGAGCGCTCCGCCACCGCCGAGGACTCGGCGGCATTGGCCGATACCTGGTCGATGGACTGGGCCATCTGGTTGATCGCCGTGGAAGCTTCGGCGATTTGTTGGGCCTGGTGTTCCGAGGCCTGGGCCAGGTGCATGGCGGTGGCCTGGGTGTCCTGCACCGCACCGGCGACTTGGCCGGCGGTGAGGTTGATGGTGGCCACCAGGTCGCGCAGCTGGTCGACGGAATAGTTGATGGAGTCGGCGATGGTGCCGGTGAAGTCTTCGGTCACCGAGGCGGTCACGGTCAGATCGCCGTCTGCCAGGTCTTCGATTTCATCCAGCAGGCGCATGATCGCGTTCTGGTTGCGCTCGTTCTTTTCGGCGGTTTCATGCAGCTGGCGGTTGGTTTCGCGCACCATCACCAGCCCGATCAGGATGATCGAGGCCAGCGCCAGCAAGCCCAGCACATAGCCGCCGATGGTATCGAAGGTGCGCCCGCTGGCGAGGTTTTCAAAACCGGTGGCCAGGTGCGAGGCTTCATCGAGCAGGGTTTGCGAGAGGTTGAAGATATTGCTCGCCGAGGCGCGAACCTGGAACAGTTGCGGCGAGGTTTCGAGGATTTCATCCACGGAGCCGGAGACGAACTCGAACAGCTCGGCGATTTCCGCCAACCGCGCTCGCGCATCGTGGTCTTCGACCTGGGTGATACGCAGCCCGGCGTTGCCCTGCAGCATGCCGTTGA
This sequence comes from Pseudomonas cremoris, assembly GCF_014230465.1. The sequence goes on along the minus strand of NZ_JAAXCY010000013.1, from coordinate 19,503 downwards.
GTACCTGGCCGAATCGGTTGGCGTCGCGGCCAAAGGCATCGGCAGCCTGGGCGGCGGTTTCGTCGCCGGCGAGCACGGTGTTGACCGCGCCCAGAATGCGTTCGGCCAGCAACGACTGGCGCTGGGCCAACGCTACCTGGCTGGCCGGAGCGCCGCGTTGCAGCAGGATGTCGACGACCTTCTCCGACTCCATTTGCAATTGCGGCACGGTTTCAGCCAGGGTCGCGGCCACTTGGTGCAAGGACAGGACCGTCTGCTCGCTGGCCAGGATCGCATCGGTGTTTTTCAGCAGCGCTTCCCAATCGGTCTGCACGGCGCGCATTTCGGCGCGTACCGCACTGGGCGCGGCGGGCAGGCCGGTTTCAGGGTCGCCCTTTTTCAGGTAGCCCCAACGCTGGGCGAAGTCGTTGCGCGCATCGCCCAAAAGCTTGAACGCCGCAGCCTTGCCGGCGGCGGCTTCGGTGGCGTTCTTGGCAATGCGCTGGGACAGCACCCGCAACTCACCGGCATGGCCGATGTACTGCTTGTCGTAGGTGGACTGGGTGTTGAGGTACGCAAAGTTGGCGAACAGCAGCATGATGAACACGATTAGCGCGATAAACAGCACGATGATCTGCGAACGGCTGCGCGACGCGGCTTGGGGTTTGGGCGTGGTAACGGTGGTCATGCGGCAACATCCATGAAGCCTGGGGCCTGCGCCAGGGCGAAGGGGCTGAAGACCTGCCACAGCGGTTCGCCATCGAACTGGCCCTGGATAAACGGCGCGCCGGGAACGGCGTTCGCCTGCAATGCGTCTTGCGCGAAATGCTGCATGCCTACCACCTCGTCCACCAGCAGCCCGACAAACAAGTCGTTGTATTCCACCACCAGCACTCGCCGTTGCTTGCGTGCCCTGGACAGTTCAAGGCCGAGAAACCCGCCCAGGTCCATCACCGGCAACAGGCGCCCGCGCAGGTTGGCCACGCCCTTGACCCAGGCCTTCACCCCGGGCATCAAGGTGCAGCGCGGTTCATGCAGGACTTCGGCGACTTCGCCCATGGGCGCTACGTACCAATGCAGCCCCACGCGAAAGCCGATGCCGCTCCAACGTTGCAGGCGGGTTTCCTGCGACGGCAGGTCGGCGGCCAGCAGGCGGCAACGGCGGTCGATGTCCAGCAACAGCTCAAAGGCGGTTTGCGACTCGGTCATGATGGCCTGCCGTCAGCCGGCCAGCACCTTGTTCAGGGTGGCGATCAGGGTGTCTTCGTCCACCGGCTTGGTCAGGTAGTCCTTGGCCCCCTGGCGGGCGCCCCAGATCTTGTCGGTTTCCTGATCCTTGGTGGTGATGATGATGATCGGGATGCCGTTGGTTTCCGGCTCCTTGGACAGCTGGCGGGTGGCCTGGAAGCCGTTGAGGCCCGGCATCACGATGTCCATCAGCACGGCGTCGGGTTTTTCCTGGCGGGCCAGGGCCACGCCGTCCGCGCCGTTTTCGGCCTTGAGGACCTGGTGACCATGCTTTTCCAGCATACCGGTCAGTTTGTACATTTCGGTCGGCGAATCGTCGACGATCAGAACACGTGCCATGGTTTTCCCCACTACTTAGGTAGACGCCAGCCCTTGTGAGGTGGTGTCAGTGTGCTTGTTCTACTGCGGCGAAGGCAGGCACGTAGGCCTTGATCGCGCCCAGCAGTTCTTCCTTGCTGAAAGGCTTGGTCAAAAACTGATCGACACCCACGATGCGCCCCTTGGCCTTGTCGAACAGGCCGTCCTTGGAAGACAGCATGATCACCGGGATCGACTTGAACGCCGGGTTGTTCTTCACCAGGGCGCAGGTCTGATAGCCATCCAGGCGCGGCATCATGATGTCGACAAAGATAATGTGCGGGTGATGATCAACAATCCGGGCCAGGGCATCGAAACCGTCGATGGCCGTGATGACTTCGCACCCTGCGTTCTTCAACAGGGTTTCGGCGGTGCGGCGGATCGTCTTTGAATCGTCGATCACCATCACTCTCAAGGCGTTGGAATGCTGTTCCATATCTGCTCTACCATCGCCACAGCGAATCGGTTTTCGGTGTGTACTGCCTGATGTTGCACAGGATGAGCGCCGCAAGCCTTGGAATTCAAGGGCTGCTGCGCCGTGGCAGTCTTTTTAGCACAGTCTCCGGGCGCAATCTATCGAGCAACCGGCCAGGTGGTTTTTCCTTGACCCACAACAGCCGCAGCGCCACTCTGACGCCACTTTTATGCGCCCTAATTTGCTAGAGGAAATCCCCCATGAGCGTTCGCGTCGGCATTGTCATGGACCCTATCGCCAGCATTTCCTATAAAAAGGACAGTTCGCTGGCCATGCTCCTGGCCGCCCAGGCCCGCGGCTGGACCCTGTTCTATATGGAACAGCGCGACCTTTACCAGGGTGACGGCGAGGCCCGCGCTCGCATGCGCCCGCTGCAGGTGTTCGCCAACCCTGAGAAGTGGTTCGAACTGGCAGACGAAGTCGACAGCCCCCTGAGCGACCTGGACGTGATCCTGATGCGCAAGGATCCGCCGTTCGACATGGAGTTCGTCTACTCCACCTACCTGCTGGAGCAGGCCGAACGTGCCGGCGTATTGATCGTCAACAAGCCGCAAAGCCTGCGCGACTGCAATGAAAAGCTGTTCGCCACGCTGTTCCCACAGTGCACCCCGCCGACCGTGGTCAGCCGCCGCGCCGACGTGCTGCGTGAATTCGCCGCCAAGCACGGCGATGTGATCCTCAAGCCGCTGGATGGCATGGGCGGCACCTCCATCTTCCGTCATCGCGCCGGCGACCCGAACCTGTCGGTGATCCTGGAAACCCTGACCGCCTTGGGCACCCAGCAGATAATGGGGCAGGCCTACCTGCCGGCAATCAAGGACGGCGATAAGCGCATCCTGATGATCGACGGTGAACCCGTGGATTACTGCCTGGCGCGCATCCCGGCAGCGGGCGAGACCCGTGGCAACCTGGCGGCCGGTGGCCGTGGCGAAGCGCGTCCGTTGTCGGACAAGGATCGCTGGATCGCAGGCCAGGTTGGCCCAACCCTGCGGGAAAAAGGTTTGTTGTTTGTAGGCCTAGACGTAATTGGTGAGCACCTCACCGAAATCAACGTCACCAGCCCGACCTGTATCCGCGAGATCGACAACGCATTTGGCACGAACATCGGCGAAATGCTGATGGCCGCCATTGAGCGCAAGCTACAAGCCAAGTGACATAGAACAGCCGGACACAAACCAACATTGCGTTATCATGCGCCACCTGTGAAACGCGCGATGTTGGTTTTCTTGTCATGACACTCCCGTCCGATCTGCCCCCCGAACTCTCCCACAGCGGCGTGCGCCCGGCTGATCGACTCGGATTTACCCTGTTCCTGGCTGCATTGATTCACCTGGCGCTGATCCTCGGCCTGGGTTTCACCATGGTCGAGCCCAAGCAGATCACCAAGACCCTGGAAATTACCCTCGCCACGTTCAAGAGCGAAAAAAAGCCCGAGAAGGCTGACTTTCTCGCCCAGGACAACCAGCAGGGCAGCGGCACCCTCGACAAAAAAGCCGTGCCCAAGACCACCGAAGTAGCGCCGTTCCAGGACAACAAGGTGAATAAGATAACCCCGCCGCCGGCAGCCAAGCCTGAGGTCAAGCAGGCCACACCCAAGGCCACCGTGACGACCGTCGCGCCCAAGCCGCAAAAAGCCCCGACCCAGCGCGAAAAAACCAAGGCCGAGCCAAAACCCGAGCCCGTCAAGCCCGCCCCCACGTTCGACAGTTCGACGCTGACCGATGAAATCTCCAGCCTGGAAGCCGAACTGGCCAACGAACAACAGCTGTACGCCAAACGTCCACGTATCTACCGGCTGAATGCCGCCTCCACTATGCGCGACAAAGGTGCCTGGTATAAGGACGAATGGCGCAAGAAGGTCGAGCGTATCGGCAACCTCAACTACCCGGACGAAGCACGGCGCCAGCAGATCTACGGCAATTTGCGCTTGCTGGTGTCGATCAACCGCGACGGCACGCTGTATGAGGTGCAGGTACTGGAGTCGTCCGGCCAGCCGTTGCTGGACCAGGCCGCCCAACGCATCGTGCGCCTGGCTGCGCCTTTCGCGCCGTTTACAGGCGACCTGAACGACGTGGACCGCCTGGAAATCATCCGTACCTGGAAGTTCGCCAAGGGCGATCGCCTTTCCAGCAACTGATACGTGATGATCGTTCCTACGCTCTGCATGGGAACGATCCCCTGCGATGAGCATCAGGCTTGTCAGTTCGCCCCTCCAACGCCACACTAGCGGACATGAAAAACGTCAGCCCGACCTACCTCAAGCACCAATTCCTGATCGCCATGCCCCATATGGCCGACCCGAACTTTGCGCAGACCTTGACCTACATCGTCGAGCACACGGCCAATGGTGCCATGGGGTTGGTGATCAACCGCCCGCAAGAGCTGAACCTGGCGGATATCCTTGAGCAACTGCGTCCCGAAATCGACCCGCCAGCCCGCTGCCAAGGCGTGCCGATCTACATCGGTGGGCCGGTGCAGACGGATCGCGGTTTTGTGTTGCACCCTAGCGGGCCGAAGTTCCAGGCTACCGTCGACCTTGAAGGCGTGTCGTTGTCCACGTCCCAGGACGTGTTGTTCGCCATCGCGGACGGCGTCGGCCCTGAGCAAAGCGTGATCACCCTCGGCTATGCCGGCTGGGAAGCAGGCCAATTGGAAGCGGAACTGGCCAGCAATGCCTGGTTGACCTGCCCATTTGACGCCGAAATCCTGTTCAACACCCCCAGTGAACTGCGCCTGGAAGCGGCGGCGGCCAAGCTGCGGGTCAACCTCAGCCTGCTCACCAGCCAGGCGGGGCACGCCTGATGGCTTTGCGTTTGATCCTCGGCTTTGACTACGGCACCAAACAGATCGGCGTAGCGGTCGGCCAGGTCATTACCGGCCAGGCCCGCGAGCTGTGCACCTTGAAAGCCCAGAACGGCGTGCCGGACTGGAACCAGGTCGAAGCCCTGATCAAGGAGTGGAAGCCCGACGCGGTGGTGGTCGGCCTGCCCTTGAACATGGACGGCACCCCCAGTGACATGTGCCTGCGCGCCGAAAAGTTCGCCCGCCGCCTCAATGGCCGCTACAACCTGCCCTTCTATACCCACGATGAACGCCTCACTACCTTTGAAGCCAAAGGCGAGCGCCGCGATCGTGGCGGCCAGAAAGGCAGCTACCGCGACAACCCCGTGGACGCCATCGCCGCCGCCCTGTTATTGCAGGGTTGGCTGGACGAAAACACCGCTTTATTTGAATCCTGACTGACGCGGCTTGCCGCGTCTTTTTACGTTTGAGCCCGGGCCTTGCCTGCGCCAAGGCCTTGAAGGAGCCACCATGAGCTTGCCGAACCCCGCCGAACTGATCAGCCAGATGGCCACCCGCCTCACGGCCCATCTGCAACACCGCGCCATCAGCGAGCCACGCTTCATCGGCATTCGCACCGGCGGTGTGTGGGTCGCCCAGGCATTGCTGGAAGCACTGGGCAGCGATTCACCCTTGGGTACGCTGGACGTGTCCTTCTACCGCGACGACTTCAGCCAAAACGGCCTGCACCCGCAAGTGCGCCCTTCGGCCCTGCCGTTCGAGATCGAAGGCCAGCACCTGGTGCTGATCGACGACGTACTGATGAGCGGTCGTACCATTCGCGCTGCCATGAACGAACTGTTCGACTACGGCCGCCCAGCCAGCGTGACCCTGGTGTGCCTGCTGGACCTGGACGCGGGTGAGCTACCAATCAGCCCGGATGTGGTCGGCGCCACACTGTCGCTGGAAGCCCACCAGCGGGTAAAATTGCTCGGTCCAACGCCGCTCGCACTCGAACTGCAAGACCTCGCCCTTTAAACCGCCTTGTAAAGAGTCCCCGCGATGACGCCTTTAGATGCCAAGCGCCCGCTGCAGCTCAATGCTCAGGGTCAGTTGCAACATTTCTTGTCCCTCGACGGTTTGCCCCGCGAACTGCTCACCGAAATCCTCGACACCGCCGACTCGTTCCTCGAAGTCGGTGGCCGCGCGGTGAAGAAGGTCCCGCTGCTGCGCGGCAAGACCATCTGCAATGTGTTCTTCGAGAACTCCACCCGCACCCGCACCACCTTCGAACTGGCAGCCCAGCGGCTGTCAGCTGACGTGATCACGCTGAACGTGTCCACGTCGTCGGCCAGCAAGGGCGAAACCCTGCTCGACACCTTGCGCAACCTGGAGGCTATGGCCGCTGACATGTTCGTGGTGCGCCACGGCGACTCCGGCGCCGCGCACTTCATCGCCGAGCACGTGTGCCCGCAGGTCGCAATCATCAACGGCGGCGACGGCCGCCACGCCCACCCGACCCAGGGCATGCTCGACATGCTCACCATCCGTCGGCACAAGGGCAGCTTTGAAAACCTCTCGGTAGCCATCGTCGGCGACATCCTGCACTCGCGGGTCGCGCGTTCGAACATGTTGGCCCTCAAAGCCCTGGGTTGCCCGGATATCCGCGTGATCGCGCCGAAAACCCTGCTGCCCATCGGTATCGAGCAGTACGGCGTGAAGGTCTACACCGACATGGCCGAAGGCCTCAAGGATGTGGACGTGGTGATCATGCTGCGCCTGCAACGCGAGCGCATGGCCGGTGGCCTGCTACCGAGCGAAGGCGAGTTCTACCGCCTGTTCGGCCTGACCACCGCACGCCTGGCCGGCGCCAAGCCGGACGCCATCGTGATGCACCCTGGCCCGATCAACCGTGGCGTGGAGATTGAGTCGGCGGTAGCCGACGGCCCGCAATCGGTCATTCTGAACCAGGTCACCTACGGCATCGCCGTACGCATGGCCGTGCTGTCCATGGCCATGAGCGGGCAAACCGCGCAACGTCAATTCGAGCAGGAGAACGCCCAGTGAAGCTCAGCATCCTCGGCGCCCGCGTCATCGATCCGGCCAGTGGCCTGGATCAAGTTACCGATTTGCACCTGGACGCCGGCAAGATCATTGCCATCGGCGCCGCCCCAGCAGGTTTCAGCGCAGTTGAAAGCATCGACGCCAAAGGCCTCGTTGCCGCGCCTGGCCTGGTAGACCTGAACGTCGCCCTGCGCGAACCGGGCTACAGCCGCAAAGGCAACATCACCAGCGAAACCCGCGCCGCCGCTGCCGGTGGCGTGACCAGCCTGTGCTGCCCGCCGCACACCAAGCCGATCCTGGATACCTCGGCGGTGACCGAACTGATCCTCGACCGCGCCCGCGAAGCCGGCAATTGCAAAGTGTTCCCCATCGGTGCCCTGAGCAAAGGCCTGGAAGGCGAACAACTCGCCGAGCTGATCGCCCTGCGCGACGCCGGTTGCGTGGCTTTCGGTAATGGCCTGGAGAGCTTTCGCAGCACCCGGACGCTGCTGCGCGCCCTGGAATACGCGGCCACCTTCGACCTGACGGTGATCTTCCACTCCCAGGACCGCGACCTGGCCGAAGGCGGCCTGGCCCATGAAGGCGCCGTGGCCAGCTTCCTCGGCCTGCCGGGCATCCCGGAAACCGCCGAAACCGTGGCCCTGGCCCGCGACCTACTGCTAGTGGAACAAAGCGGTGTACGCGCGCACTTTAGCCAACTGACCAGCGCACGCGGTGTGGCGCTGATCGCCCAGGCCCAGGCCCGTGGTTTGCCGGTAACGGCGGATGTGGCGCTGTATCAGCTGATTCTGACGGATGAGGCGCTGATCGACTTCTCCAGCCTGTACCACGTGCAGCCTCCGCTGCGCACCCGTGCCGACCGTGACGGTTTGCGTGCGGCGGTGAAGTCGGGTGTGGTATTGGCGATCTCCAGCCATCACCAGCCCCACGAGCGGGATGCCAAGCTGGCACCGTTTGGTGCGACAGAGCCTGGCATCAGCAGCGTCGAGCTGCTATTGCCGCTGGCGATGACCTTGGTGGAAGACGGTCTGTTGGACTTGCCGACGCTGCTGGCACGCTTGAGCGCCGGCCCGGCCGAGGCCTTGCGTCTACCGGCGGGCAAGTTGGCGGTGGGTGCGCCGGCGGACCTGGTGCTGTTTGACCTGAGCAGCTCGACGGTGGCCGGGGAGCATTGGTTGTCCAAGGGCGAAAACTGCCCGTTCATCGGCCATAGCCTGCCGGCGGCGGTGCGCTACACCGTGGTCGACGGGAGAATCACCTACCAGGCCTAAAGCGGGCACGGTAAAAAATGTGGGAGCGGGCTTGCTCGCGAATGCGGAGTGTCAGTCGACAAATTCGTCACTGATCCACCGAATTCGCGAGCAAGCCCGCTCCCACATTTGGTTTTGCATAGGCCTCTAGATGTTCAGCGACCGCCATTGCGCTCAGCATTACGAATCGAAATCTGCGTATTCAACGTCCAGAAGTCATACAGCACCCCTACCAGGAACAAGCCGCCGGTCAGCAGGTAGATCAGGCCGGTGATCCATTTGCCTTGGTACATACGGTGCACACCGAACACCCCCAGGAACGCCAACAGAATCCAGGCGACGTTGTATTCGATGGGCCCGGCGGTAAAACGCAGGTCGGCTTCACGGTCCATGGCCGGGATCAGGAACAGGTCGATCAGCCAGCCGATGCCCAGCAGGCCGAAGGTGAAAAACCAGATCGTGCCGGTGACGGGCTTGCCGTAATAGAAGCGATGCGCCCCGGTAAAACCGAAAATCCAGAGCAGGTAACCGATCACTTTGCTATGGGTGTCTTGCTGGGAATAATCCTGTCGATAGGTGTTCATCGCGTACCTCTTTTGCCTCGATAGATAAATTTTTTCATTTTCTTTGTGACTTTTTTACGGGCGCCCGACGTACGGCTAATGGTATCTTCCCACCCCTCAAAGCCTTATCCCACCTGACTTGTGTAGGACAATTGCGGCGAATCGTCGCGTTTTTCCTGATTTTGACGTCAAGGTTCAGTCGACAAACGGCCTGAGAACGACACAAAAAGCTGTTATAAAGTTGCGCGCAAACCCATAAGAGCCACGCCTAATGCGACCATTTTTCAAGACATGGCTAACCATCTGCCTATTAATGCCACTGGCCGCCCACGCCACCAATCGTGAGCAACGACTTCCGAACGTCAACGGTTTCACCCCTAAAGTCCACAGCACGCCAAGTACTGCCAAGGCGACCAAGCTGACCGTCAACCGCCCGACTCAACTGAGCAAGGCCCACAACGGCAAAGCCGTTTCCGGCCTGGTCGGCGTCAACACCAAGCAAAGCAGCAACGTCCTCAGCCGCGCCGTTAACGTGCTCGGTACTCCTTATCGTTGGGGCGGCAGCAGCCCAAGTAAAGGGTTCGACTGCAGCGGCTTGGTGAAATATGCGTTTAATGACGTCAAAGCAGTGGATTTGCCCCGCACTTCCAATGCCATGGCTGCCGGCCACGGGTTGAAAGTTGACCGCAAGGACTTGAAGCCGGGCGACCTTTTGTTCTTCAAACTCAAGAGCCGCCAGGTCAACCACGTTGCCATTTACCTGGGCAACGACCGCTTTATCCACGCACCGCGTCGTGGCAAGTCGGTGAGCATCGACACGCTGAAAAAACCGTTCTGGGACAAGAACTACGTAATTGCCAAGCGCGTGCTGCCTAAAGAGCAGAACAACCTGCGGGTCGTTCAGCGCTGATTTCGGGCTGAACTCCCACATCTGTTTTCATCGCCCGTAAGAACTCAAATGTCGGCAGGCACCCTCGCCTGCCCTCGCGCCTCTTCCCGACTGACTACCCCCTCGCTCACCAACCCCTTCAAGCTCATATCCAACGTCTTCATCCCCAGCGCCCCACCCGTCTGGATCGCCGAGACCATCTGCGCCACCTTGTCCTCACGGATCAGGTTCCTAATCGCCGGGGTGCCCAGCATGATTTCATGCGCCGCCACGCGCCCGCCGCCGAGTTTCTTGACCAGCACCTGGGACACCACGGCCTGCAGCGATTCCGACAACATCGAGCGGACCATGGTTTTTTCCCCCGCAGGAAACACGTCCACCAGCCTGTCTACGGTCTTTGCCGCCGAGGTGGTGTGCAGCGTGCCGAATACCAGGTGACCGGTCTCAGCCGCTGTCAGGGCCAGGCGGATGGTTTCGAGGTCACGCAACTCGCCCACCAGGATCACATCCGGGTCTTCCCGCAGCGCCGAACGCAAAGCGGCCGAAAAGCTATGGGTGTCGCGATGCACCTGGCGCTGGTTGATCAGCGCGTTCTTTGGCGTGTGGATGAACTCGATGGGGTCTTCGAGGGTGAGGATGTGCTGGCGGCGATGCCTATTGAGGTAATCGATCATCGCCGCCAGGGTGGTGGACTTGCCCGAGCCGGTGGGCCCGGTCACCAGCACCAGCCCCCGTGGCAGTTGGGCGATACGTTGGAACACTTCCCCCAGCCCCAGGTCTTCCAGGCTCTGCACCTGGCTGGGAATGGTGCGAAACACCGCGCCCATGCCCCGATCCTGCTGAAACACGTTGGCCCGGAACCGCGCGACACCGGGCAGTTCGAAGGCAAAGTCTGTTTCAAGAGATGTTTCGAAATCCTTTTGTTGGTATTTGTTCAGCAAAGGGCAGAGCAGATCTGCCACCTCAGGTGCTGACAGTACCGGCCAATCCTGCGGCCAGACCTCGCCATCCACCCGCAGCATCGGCGCCAGGCCCGCGGACAGATGCAGGTCGGAGGCGCCACGGCGCACGCTGGCCGTCAGCAGTTCAGTGATATCCATAGGGCTTTCCATTTCCAGTAGAATGCCGCGGACTCCATATCCACGGGCGCATCTTGAATGTCGACGATAGCAGACAACATCGGCCTGGTTAGCCAGCGCATCCGCGCCGCGGCCGACGCCGTGCAACGCGACGCAAACAGCATCCACCTGCTGGCCGTGAGCAAAACCAAACCCGCACAAGCCGTGCGCGAAGCCTATGCTGCCGGGATGCACGACTTCGGCGAAAACTACCTGCAGGAAGCCTTGGGCAAACAGGCGCAATTATCTGACCTGCCCTTGAGTTGGCACTTCATCGGCCCCATTCAATCGAACAAGACGCGCGCTATCGCCGAGAACTTCGCTTGGGTGCATTCCGTGGACCGCCTCAAAATTGCACAACGCCTGTCCGAACAACGCCCGGCCGACCTGGACCCGCTGAACATCTGCATCCAGGTCAATGTCAGTGGCGAATCCAGCAAGTCCGGCTGTACGCCCGCCGACCTGCCGGCCCTGGCCAACGCCATCAGCGCATTGCCGCGCTTGAAGCTGCGTGGCCTGATGGCAATCCCCGAGCCGACCGAAGATCGCGCCGCGCAAGATGCGGCCTTCGCCACGGTTCGCGAGCTGCAAGCCAGTTTGAACCTGCCACTGGACACACTTTCCATGGGCATGAGCCATGACCTTGAGTCGGCCATTGCCCAAGGCGCCACCTGGGTGCGGATTGGTACCGCCCTGTTTGGCGCCCGCGACTACGGCCAGCCATGAAATGGCTGACTTCCATCTGAGTAAGGACCTGTCATGAGCAACACGCGTATTGCCTTCATAGGCGCCGGCAACATGGCGGCCAGCCTGATCGGTGGCCTGCGGGCCAAGGGCCTGGACGCTGCACAGATCCGTGCCAGCGACCCGGGTGCCGACACCCGTGCCCGCGTCAGCGCCGAGCACGGCATTGAAACCTTTGCCGACAACGCCGAGGCCATCCAGGGCGTCGACGTGATCGTCCTGGCGGTGAAGCCACAGGCCATGAAAGCCGTGTGCGAAAGCCTGCGCCCTAGCCTGCAGCCGCACCAACTGGTGGTGTCCATCGCCGCCGGCATCACCTGCGCCAGCATGACCCAGTGGCTCGGCGCCCAGCCCATCGTGCGCTGCATGCCCAACACTCCGTCGCTGCTGCGCCAGGGCGTGAGTGGCCTGTACGCCACTTCCGCCGTCAGCGCCGCGCAACGTGATCAGGCCCAGGAGCTGCTGTCCGCCGTGGGCATCGCCTTGTGGCTGGAGCAGGAGCAGCAACTGGATGCGGTCACCGCCGTGTCCGGCAGCGGCCCGGCGTACTTCTTCCTGCTGATCGAGGCCATGACCGCCGCTGGCGTGAAACTGGGCCTGCCGGCGGAAGTCTCCAAACAACTGGCCGAGCAGACTGCCTTGGGCGCCGCGCACATGGCCGTGTCCAGTGATGTGGACGCAGCCGAGTTGCGCCGTCGCGTGACGTCGCCAGGCGGCACCACACAGGCGGCCATCGAGTCGTTCCAGGCTGGGGGCTTTGAAGCCCTGGTAGAAAAAGCATTGGGTGCCGCTGCGCACCGCTCGGCCGAAATGGCCGAACAACTGGGCAAATAAGGAGCCAACATGATTGGTTTGAATACCGCAGCCGTCTACGTGCTGCAAACCCTCGGCAGTCTGTACCTGCTGATCGTGCTGTTGCGTTTCGTCCTGCAACTGGTGCGCGCGAACTTCTACAACCCGCTCTGCCAGTTCATCGTCAAGGCCACCCAGCCGCTGCTCAAGCCGCTGCGCCGAATCATCCCGAGCCTGTTCGGCCTGGACATGTCGTCGCTGGTACTGGCGATCCTGGTGCAGTTGGCGTTGATGGCGCTGACCCTGCTGCTGACCTACGGCACCACCGGCAACTTCGTACAGTTGCTGATCTGGGCGATCATTGGCGTGACCGCGCTGTTCCTGAAGATCTTCTTCTTCGCCCTGATCATCAGCGTGATCCTGTCCTGGGTCGCACCGGGCAGCCATAACCCTGGCGCCGAGTTGGTAAACCAGATCTGCGAACCGGCCCTGGCGCCGTTCCGCCGCCTGTTGCCGAACCTGGGTGGCCTGGATATTTCGCCGATCCTGGCGTTCATGGTGCTCAAGTTGCTGGACATGCTGGTGATCAACAACCTGGCCGCCATGACCGGGATGCCGGAAATCCTGCGCCTGCTGATCTGACGATCCAAGGCGAGGGAGGCCCCTCCCTCGCCTTTGCTTGCCGCTAGGTGCAGCGGTCTTTAGACTTACGCCTCATTTAAACGAGAGCAGGGTCGATGCCAGCTGCCTTTCCCCCCGATTCTGTTGGACTGGTCGTGCCCCAAGTGGCGCACTTCAGCGAACCGCTGGCCCTGGCCTGTGGCCGTTCGCTGCCTGCCTATGACCTGATCTACGAAACCTACGGCCAACTGAACGCCACGGCGAACAATGCTGTGCTGATCTGCCACGCCCTGTCCGGCCATCATCACGCTGCCGGCTTTCATTCCGCCGACGACCGAAAACCCGGCTGGTGGGACAGTTGCATCGGCCCTGGCAAACCCATCGACACCAACAAATTCTTTGTGGTCAGCCTGAACAACCTCGGCGGCTGCAACGGCTCCACCGGCCCCAGCAGCCTCAACCCGGAAACCGGCAAGCCGTTCGGCGCCGACTTCCCGGTGCTTACCGTGGAGGACTGGGTGCACAGCCAGGCGCGTCTCGCCGACCTGCTGGGCATCAAGCAGTGGGCCGCCGTGATCGGCGGCAGCCTGGGCGGCATGCAGGCGCTGCAATGGACCATCACTTACCCGGATCGCGTGCGTCATTGCCTGGCCATCGCTTCGGCCCCCAAGCTGTCGGCGCAGAACATCGCCTTCAACGAAGTGGCGCGCCAGGCGATCCTTACTGACCCAGAGTTCCATGGCGGCTCGTTCCAGGAGGCCGGCGTGATTCCCAAACGTGGCCTGATGCTGGCGCGGATGGTCGGGCATATCACCTACCTGTCCGATGACTCCATGGGCGAAAAATTTGGCCGTGGCCTCAAGAGCGAGAAGCTCAACTACGATTTCCACAGCGTCGAATTCCAAGTCGAAAGCTACCTGCGTTATCAAGGTGAGGAGTTCTCGGGCCGTTTCGACGCCAACACCTACTTGCTGATGACCAAGGCCCTGGACTACTTCGACCCGGCGGCCAATCACAACGACGACCTGGCAAAAACCTTCGAACACGCCACGGCCAAGTTCTGCGTGATGTCGTTCACCACCGACTGGCGCTTCTCGCCAGCCCGTTCCCGTGAACTGGTGGATGCACTGATGGCTGCACGCAAAGACGTCTGCTACCTGGAGATCGACGCTCCGCAAGGCCACGACGCCTTCCTGATCCCGATCCCGCGTTATTTGCAGGCGTTCGGCAATTACATGAACCGAATTACTGTGTGAGAACGCCATGAGAGCCGACCTGGACATCATCCAAGAATGGATCCCCGCCGGCAGCCGCGTGCTCGACCTGGGCTGCGGCGATGGCGAACTGCTGAGCTGGCTGCGAGACAACAAGCAAGTCACCGGCTATGGCCTGGAAAACGACCCGGACAACATCGCCCAGTGCGTGGCCAAGGGCATCAACGTGATCGAGCAGGACCTGGACAAGGGCCTGGGCAACTTTGCCAGCAATAGCTTCGACATCGTGGTGATGACCCAGGCCCTGCAGGCGGTGCACTACCCGGATCGCATTCTCGACGAAATGCTGCGCGTCGGCCGACAGTGCATCATCACATTCCCCAACTTCGGGCACTGGCGCTGCCGCTGGTACCTGGCCACCAAGGGCCGCATGCCGGTGTCGGACTTTTTGCCGTACACCTGGTACAACACGCCGAACATCCACTTCTGCACCTTCGAAGACTTCGAAGCGCTGTGTGGCGAGCGTGAAGCCAAAGTGATCAACCGCTTGGCCGTCGATCAACAGCATCGCCACGGCTGGGCGAGTAAGCTATGGCCCAACCTGTTGGGCGAAATTGGTATTTACCGGGTCAGCAGCCCTGGCCTGACCGACCACAAGATTGCCGTCTAATCATTTTCAAGAGGGACGTTCATGAGTCGTTTGGCTGTTTTTCTATTGACTGCACTGCTTGGCGCCAACGCCATGGCCGCCGACGTTATCGACCCTAATCGCACGAAGGAATTCGGCGATATCACGGTGCGCTACAACACCTTCACCTCCAGCTTCCTGCAACCGGAAACCGCCCAGGCCGTGGGTGTGGTACGCAGCAAGAACAAGGGCTTGATCAACGTGTCCGTGTTCAAGGGCGTGACGCCCGTGGTGGCGCAAGTGACCGGCACCATCAAGGACTCGCTCGGCAAGAGTGAGGTACTGACCTTCAAGCAGATCACCGAAAAAGGCGTGACCAACTACCTCGCGCCTTACTCCGTGCCGCAGCAGGAGTTCAAAACCTTCACCATTAATGTTGAAACCGGCGGCAAGGCCCACGGTTTCAGTTTTGTCCAAGAACTGTTCCCGGCCGAATGATGAACCTTACCCAACTCGTACTGGCCAGCCACAACGCCGGCAAACTCAAAGAACTGCAGGCCATGCTCGGTGAGTCCGTGCAACTGCGCTCCATTGGCGAGTTCAGCCAGGTGGAGCCGGAAGAGACCGGCCTGTCGTTCGTCGAAAATGCGATTCTCAAGGCACGCAATGCTGCGCGTATCTCGGGCCTGCCAGCGCTGGCGGATGACTCCGGGCTGGCGGTGGACTTCCTCGGCGGCGCCCCTGGCATCTATTCGGCGCGTTATGCCGATGGCAAGGGCGACGCGGCCAACAATGCCAAGCTGCTAGATGCTCTCAAGGACGTGCCGGACGCCGAGCGTGGTGCGCAGTTCGTCTGCGTGCTGGCCTTGGTGCGCCATGCCGATGACCCGCTGCCGATCCTGTGCGAAGGCCTGTGGCACGGGCGCATCCTGCACGCAGCCAGCGGTGAGCACGGCTTTGGTTATGACCCGCTGTTCTGGGTGCCAGAGCGCAATGTCTCCAGCGCCGAACTGAGCCCGGCCGACAAGAACCAGATCAGCCACCGCGCCCGCGCAATGGATTTGCTGCGCCAACGCCTGAGCCTGAAATGACCCAAAACACCTCTGCGCAGCCGCTGATCCACGGCGGCGCGCAAACTCCACGGGCGGCCCTGCCCCTGCTGCCGCCCCTGGCGCTGTATATCCACATTCCGTGGTGCGTGCGCAAATGCCCTTATTGCGACTTCAACTCCCACACCGCGAGTAAAGTGCTGCCGGAAGAAGCGTATGTGGACGCCCTGCTGGCCGACCTCGACCAGGATCTGCATGCCGTCTACGGCCGCGAGCTGAGTTCGATCTTCTTTGGCGGCGGCACGCCGAGCCTGTTCAGCGCCGCTGCGCTGGGGCGTTTGCTCAAAGGTGTGGAAGCACGCATTGTGTTTGCCCGTGATATCGAGATCACCCTGGAAGCCAACCCTGGCACCTTCGAACAAGAGAAGTTCGTGGCGTATCGCAAGCTGGGGATCAATCGGCTGTCCATCGGCATCCAGAGTTTCCAGCAGGAGAAACTTGAAGCCTTGGGGCGCATCCATAACGGCGATGAAGCCGTGCGCGCCGCCGGTATGGCGCGCCAGGCCGGGTTTGATAACTTCAATCTGGACCTGATGCATGGTTTGCCCAACCAGTCCCTGGATGACGCCCTGGGCGATCTGCGCCAAGCCATCGCCCTCAAGCCGACGCACTTGTCCTGGTATCAGCTCACCCTGGAACCCAACACGGTGTTCTGGAACCAGCCACCCGCGCTGCCGGAAGACGACACCCTGTGGGATATTCAGGAGGCCGGCCAGGCGCTGCTCGCCGAGCACGGGTACGCGCAATACGAAGTGTCGGCCTATGCCCAACCCGGTCGCCCGGCACGGCATAACCTGAATTACTGGAGCTTTGGCGACTTCATCGGTATCGGCGCCGGCGCCCACGGCAAGCTCAGCCACCCGGACGGGCGCATCGTGCGCACCTGGAAAACCCGTGCGCCCAAGGACTACCTCAACCCGGCCAAAAGCTTTCAGGCCGGCGCGAAGGAACTGACCAACGAGGAGCTGCCGTTCGAGTTCCTGATGAATGCCTTGCGCCTCACCGATGGCGTCGACGCCAAGCTCTACGCCGAGCGCACGGGGCTGGACCTGGCGAGCCTGGATGAAGGCCGTAAGGATGCCGAACAAAGTGGCTTAATGCAGGTCGAACCGTCACGCCTGGCGGCGACCGACCGCGGGCAACTCTTTCTCAATGACCTGTTGCAGAAGTTTTTGAGCTGATCGCTCTAAGGAAATCGAATGGATTTGGTACTCGACCTGCTCGCCACCGTATCCCGCTGGAGCCGCAGCAACCTTTCGGAAATCTCCCTGGCCCTTGTCGGCTGTTTGCTGGTGCTGTTTGGCGCCGACATCAAGGGCTGGGTAGAAGCACGCCTGGGCAGCATCGCCGGCGCGTTGCGCGTACCGCTGATGGCGTTGGTGTGCATGATTGGCAGCGGCGCGGCGTTGATCTATGCCACACCGTGGATTGTGCGGGGGTTGAGCCAGTTCAATAACTACAGCCTGGCGCCGGTGTTGGTGGTCGTATTGGTGCTGATTGGCGTAGTCGCCGACCGCCGCTGACCTTAAGCCCAACACAGTTACAAATGTGGGAGCGGGCTTGCTCGCGAATGCAGGTTGTCAGTCGATACATGTGTGACTGATCCACCGCATTCGCGAGCAAGCCCGCTCCCACATTTTGACCGTATTCCAAGCCAGTGGCTTGTCAGTCGACTTTCTCGAACTTCAAATCCCAAACCCCATGCCCGAGTCGCTCACCGCGACGTTCGAACTTGGTGATCGGCCGCTCAGCCGGGCGTGGCACACATTTGCCGTCTTCGGCGATGTTGCGGTAGCCAGGGGCCACGTTCATCACTTCCAGCATGTATTCCGCATACGGTTCCCAGTCGGTGGCCATGTGCAGGATGCCGCCCACTTTCAGCTTGCTGCGCACCAGTTCCGCGAAGGAAGCCTGGACGATGCGGCGCTTGTGGTGACGGGCTTTGTGCCACGGATCGGGGAAAAACAGCATCAGGCGGTCGAGGCTGTTGTCGGCGATGCAGCGGTTGAGCACTTCGATCGCGTCGCAGTCATACACACGCAGGTTGGTCAGGCCTTGGGTCAGCACGCCATTGAGCAGCGCGCCGACACCTGGGCGGTGAACTTCCACACCGATGAAATCCTGCTCCGGCGAGGCCGCCGCCATTTCCAGCAAGGAGTGACCCATGCCAAAACCGATTTCCAGGGAGCGTGGGGCCGAACGGCCAAACACCTGGTCATAGTCCACCGGCTCATCGGCCAGGGGCAATACGAACAGCGGCGTACCTTGCTCCAGGCCCTTCTGCTGGCCTTCGGTCATGCGACCGGCGCGCATCACAAAACTCTTGATGCGGCGGTGCTTGGACTCGTCGCCCTCTTCCAGGGTGTTCGGCGTTTCGTTTGATTCAGTCATCAATGGCTCTTACTTGATCAGACCATCCAGCGGCGAGGAGGCGCTGGCGTAGAGTTTTTTCGGCATGCGACCGGCGAGGTAGGCCAGGCGGCCCGCGACGATCGCATGTTGCATGGCTTGGGCCATCATGATCGGTTGCTGGGCGTGAGCGATGGCCGAGTTCATCAGCACCGCATCGCAGCCCAGTTCCATGGCGATGGTCGCGTCGGAGGCCGTGCCCACGCCCGCATCCACCAACACCGGGATCTTGGCTTCTTCGAGGATGATCTGCAGGTTGTACGGATTGCAGATACCCAGGCCGGAACCGATCAGGCCGGCCAGTGGCATCACGGCGATGCAGCCGATTTCGGCCAGTTGGCGGGCGATGATCGGGTCATCGCTGGTGTAGACCATCACGTCGAAGCCTTCCTTGACCAGTGTCTCGGCGGCCTTGAGGGTTTCGATCACGTTGGGGAACAGGGTTTTCTGGTCGGCCAGCACTTCCAGCTTCACCAGGTTGTGGCCGTCGAGCAGCTCACGCGCCAGGCGGCAGGTGCGCACGGCTTCGATGGCGTCGTAGCAACCGGCGGTGTTCGGCAAGAAGGTGTAGCGATCCGGCGACAGCACTTCGAGCAGGTTCGGCTCGCCTTCGATCTGGCCCAGGTTGGTGCGGCGCACGGCGAAGGTGACGATTTCGGCACCCGAGGCTTCGATGGCCAGGCGGGTTTCTTCCATGTCGCGGTACTTGCCGGTGCCGACCAACAGACGGGACTGGTAGGTACGACCGGCCAGGACGAAGGGCTTGTCGCTACGAACGATGCTCATTGGAAATCCTCGAAATGGGGTGAGGTTCTGCAGAATCCGGGGCTCTTGAAAAAGCGGGACTAACCGCCGCCGATGGCGTGGACCACTTCGACGCTGTCACCTTCGGTGAGCGTGGTCTCGGCGTGCAGGCTACGCGGGACGATATCCAGGTTGAGTTCCACTGCGACGCGACGCCCGGTCAGGTCCAGACGGGTCAGCAGGGCCGCAACGGTTTCACCGTCGGGCAGTTCAAAGGATTCGCCGTTCAACTGAATGCGCATGCCACGGGCCGCCATCGTTTTTAGGGGCCCGCATTCTAGCCCGATTGACGTTGCCGGCCCAAGCCCCTTGGTCAGGCAGTCTGCAGGCGCCACGCCGCCAGGCCGAGGAAAAACCACCCCAGCAGGAACGCCAGACCACCAAACGGCGTGATGATGCCCAGCTTGCTGAAACCTGTCAGCGTCAACACATACAGGCTGCCGGAGAACAACAGGATA
>NZ_JAAXCY010000012.1 GCF_014230465.1 Pseudomonas cremoris | reverse complement strand
GAATGCGGTGGGTCAGTCAAAGATGTTCTAACTGATCCACCGCATTCGCGAGCAAGCCCGCTCCCACAGTTTTTAACCGCGTTGTGTCAGTGCTTGTTGGGCATGTCGATACCCAGTTGGTTGACCCGGCGATACAGGGTTGCCCTGGAAATACCCAACGCCTGCGCCGTCGGCAACGGCTTCCAGCGATGGCGAATCAGTGCGTCGAGAACGACCTGGCGCTCCGGGCTCACGCTCTGTTCAACCAAAGCTTCCATCTGATTCCCGCGCACCTCCACCGGCAAATCCGCCACCTGTAGCGTGTCGCCTTCGCACACCGCGCAGGCATACGCCAGCACATGCCGCAGTTGCCGCACATTCCCCGGCCAGGCGTAGCCCAACAGCAACGCCAGCGCCGCCTGGCCGACACCCACCGACACCCCGCTATTGCGCGCCTCCTGCTCCAGCAAAAGGTTGATCAACGCCAGCTTGTCGGTACGCTCGCGCAACGGCGGCAGACAGAAGCGTGCGCAACCGAGGCGAAAGTAAAGGTCTTCACGAAAGCGGCCTTCGTTCACTAATACCGCCAAATCCCGATGGCTGGCGCTGATCACCTGGATATCCACCGTGCGGGTTTTCGCTGAACCCAGTGGTGCGACCTCACCTTCGGCCATCACCCGCAGCAGGCGGGTCTGCAAGGCCAACGGCATGTCGCCGATTTCATCGAGGAACAGGGTGCCGCCATCCGCTTGCAGCAACAGCCCCGGCATGCCTTTGCTGGACGCACCGGTAAAGGCCCCGGCCACGTAGCCGAACAGCTCGCTTTCGATAAGGTTCTCGGGGATGGCCGCGCAATTCACCGCCACAAACGGCCCCGCACGGCGGGCGCTGCGTTCATGCAACTGGCGGGCGAAGACTTCCTTGCCGGCGCCGGTTTCGCCTTGGACCAACACCGGCAGGTTACGGTCCTTGACCCGCACGGCCAGGCGCAGGTGTTCTTCCACGCGCGCATCCACCAAAGGCATTACCGCTGCCCGCGCCGGTTTGCGACGTGGCGCGTTGACCCGCACGTGCAAGGCCCCCGGTTCCCCCAGCCAATGCAGGTGCTGGGCGGATTGATCGGTGACGGCGCGCAAGGCATCCAGGTCGAATACCTCGCCGATGTGCTCCGGCACTTGGCCAAAACGCAGACGCAACGCCTGGCGCGCCTTGCTGTTCAAGGCCTGCAAGCGACCGTCCTGGTCCCAGGCCAGCAGTAGGTCCGGTTGGCTGTCGACAAAGCCTGGGGTGCTGTGGGCTTGCAGTACCCAATGCTGACGGGCGCTGTGCATGAAGAAGGCGTTTTCGATGGCCTCGGCACTCTGCGCCACCATCTGGCGCACCAGGTGTTGGCTGCGCCGGTCATCCGGGGACTTGAGCGCCGAAGCGTCCATCACCCCCAGCAAGTTGCCCTGTGGGTCGAATATTGGTGCGGCGGAGCAGGTCAGGCCAATGAACGCGGCACGAAAGTGATCGCGCTTGTGCACGGTCACGGCTGCCTTGCTGGTGAGTACGGTGGCCACGCCGCAGGTGCCTTCTTCGGCTTCCGACCAGCAGGTGCCGAGGTACAGGCCGGCTTTGCGGCAGTCGTTGCGAATGGCGGTGTCCACGCGGTGGTCGATGGTCTGGCCTTGGGCGTCGGTGAGCATCACGCAGTAGTCGGCCTGGCGCACGCGGTGGTGCAGTTGCCCGACCGCTTCACCGGCGATGCGCATGAACAGCTCGGCGCGCTCGCGGCATTCCTTGAGCAAGGGTTCGCTGAGGATGCGCGGTCCCTGCAGGGAGCCGGGGTCCAGGTGGTGTTGCTCCATGGAGCGCCGCCAGGAATCGAAAATCAGCGACGGCACCGGCGCCTGCGGCAGGCGATCGGCGTTGCGGACCACGCGACTGACGCAGTCGACGTGCTCTCTGGAGTTCGCGGCGAGCATAAGGCCTCCGGTTCTCGATCTTTGTTGTTATGCCCGCCATTAAGCGCGCATGCGTCGGGAGGGACAAGTGCAGCCTGACCAACTGCCAGCCTGAGACGCAGCGTCTCATTTGGCTTGAGACGCGGCCTGCGCGTTGCAATGCCCGGTCTCATTCTGCGATGGCCGCTCTGGTGCGGCAACCGCTCTGGATCAAGGTTTTTCCAGGTTTTTAAACACCTTGGCACAGGCTGTGCTGAAGGGGTTTTAGCTGAACACCCTCAGCCTTTTGTGTGTCGAGACAACCTGGAGAACAACAAGATGTCCACTCACCTGTCCACCGATCAATTGCTCCATGCCTACACCGTGATGCGCACCATCCGTGATTTCGAAGAACGCCTGCATGTGGAATTTGCCACCGGTGAGATCCCCGGTTTCGTGCACCTCTACGCGGGTCAGGAGGCGAGCGCCGCTGGGGTCATGGCCCACCTCAACGATGAAGATTGCATCGCCTCCAACCACCGTGGCCACGGCCATTGCATCGCCAAGGGCGTGGATGTGTTCGGCATGATGGCCGAGATCTACGGCAAGAAAACCGGCGTGTGCGGCGGCAAGGGCGGCTCCATGCACATCGCCGACCAGGAGAAGGGCATGCTCGGTGCCAACGGCATCGTCGGTGCTGGCGCGCCGCTGGCCGCAGGCGCGGCACTGGCGGCCAAGCTCAAGGGCAGCCAGGGCGTGGCCGTGGCGTTTTTTGGCGACGGCGGCTCCAACGAGGGCGCGGTATTCGAAGCCATGAACCTGGCCTCGATCATGAAACTGCCGTGCCTGTTCGTCGCCGAAAACAACGGCTATGCCGAGGCTACCGGCTCCGGTTGGTCCGTGGCGTGCAAGGACATCGCCGAGCGCGCGGTGGGCTTTGGCATGCCGGGGGTGATTGTCGATGGCAATGATTTCTTTGCCGTGCACGAGGCGCTTGGGGTTGCCGTTTCGAGGGCGCGCAAGGGTGAGGGGCCGACTCTGGTTGAAGTGAAGTTGAGCCGCTTCTACGGCCACTTTGAAGGCGACGCACAAACCTATCGCGGCCCCGATGAAGTGAAAAACCTGCGCGAAAGCGCCGACTGTCTGGCGCTGTTCCGCCAACGCTGCAACGCCGAAGGTTGGCTGGAGGCGGCGCAGTTCGAACGCATCGACAGCGAAGTCGCGCAGTTGATCGAAGACGCGGTGCGCCGCGCCAAGTCCGATCCCAAGCCCCAGGCCGCTGACCTGCTCAGTGACGTTTACGTCGCCTACCACTAAGAACAACAATATCCGGAGAGAATCCCATGGCTCGCAAAATCAGCTACCAGCAGGCAATCAACGAAGCGCTGGCCCAGGAAATGCGCCGTGACCAGAGCGTGTTCATCATCGGCCAGGACGTTTCCGGCGGCACCGGTTCCCCCGGCGAACAGGACGCCTGGGGCGGCGTGCTTGGCGTTACCAAGGGCCTTTACCCGCAATTTCCCGACCGCGTGCTGGACGCCCCGTTGTCCGAAGTTGGCTACGTGGGCATGGCCGTTGGCGCTGCTACCCGTGGCATGCGCCCCGTGTGCGAATTGATGTTCGTCGACTTTATCGGCTGCTGCCTCGACCAACTGCTCAACCAGGCGGCCAAGTTCCGCTACATGTTCGGCGGCAAGACCACCACACCGCTGGTGATCCGCGCCATGTACGGCGCCGGCCTGCGCGCGGCGGCCCAGCACTCGCAGATGCTCACCTCGATGTGGACACATATCCCGGGCCTCAAGGTCGTATGCCCGGCCACGCCGTATGACGCCAAGGGCATGCTGATCCAGGCGATTCGCGACAACGACCCGGTGATTTTCCTCGAACACAAGATGCTCTACAGCCTGCAAGGCGAGGTGCCGGAAGAGCTCTACACCGTCCCTTTTGGCGAAGCCAACTTCGTGCGCGAAGGCAAGGACGTGACCCTGGTGACCTACGGCCGCATGGTGCATATCGCCCTGGAAGCCGCCGCCAACCTGGCACGCCAGGGCATCGACTGCGAGGTGCTGGACCTGAGCACCACCAGCCCTCTAGACGAGGACAGCATCCTCGAAAGCGTGGAGAAAACCGGGCGCCTGGTGGTGATCGACGAGTCCAACCCACGCTGTTCCATTGCCACCGATATCAGCGCATTGGTGGCGCAGCAGGCGTTTTCTTCGCTGCGCGCGCCGATTGAAATGGTCACCGCGCCGCACACACCAGTGCCGTTTTCGGATGCATTGGAAGACCTGTACATCCCCAACGCCGCGAAGATCGAGGCCGCCGTGCTGAAGATCGCCGACAAGAGGAATGCCGCATGATCCATACCCTGACCATGCCCAAGTGGGGGCTGTCGATGACCGAGGGCCGCATCGATGTCTGGCTCAAGCAACCCGGCGACCGGGTGGAGAAGGGCGAGGAAATCGTGGATGTGGAGACCGACAAGATCTCCAGCAGTGTGGAGGCGCCGTTCAATGGGGTGCTGCGCCGGGTGTTGGCGCTGAGTGATGAAACGTTGCCGGTGGGAGCGTTGCTGGGCATCGTCGTAGAAGGTGACGCCAGCGAAGCGGAAATCGATGCAGTGATCGACAGTTTCAACGCCGGTTTTGTCGCCAATACGGCCGAGGCTGAAGCCAGCGGCCCGAGTGCGCAAAAAGTCGAGATTGGCGGGCGCCTGCTGCGCTATCTCGACTTGGGCGAAGGCGGTACACCGCTGGTACTGGTGCATGGCTTCGGTGGTGATTTGAACAACTGGCTGTTCAACCAACCGGCGCTGGCCGCCGAACGCCGGGTGATCGCCCTGGATTTACCGGGGCATGGCGAGTCGGGCAAGCACCTGCACAGCGGCGATGCCAAGGAACTGAGCCAGGCGGTATTGGACCTGCTCGACCACCTGAAACTGGAGCGCGTGCACTTGGCCGGGCATTCCATGGGCGGGCTGGTGTCGCTGACAGTAGCCGACCAGGCCCCCGCACGTGTGGCCTCACTGACCCTGATCGCTAGCGCTGGCCTGGGGGCGGATATCAATGGTGATTATCTGCAAGGGTTTGCCGAGGCCAATAACCGCAACGCCCTCAAGCCGCAGTTGACCCAACTGTTCAGCGACCCCGCGCTGGTGACGCGGCAGATGCTGGAGGACATGCTCAAGTTCAAGCGCTTGGAAGGCGTGGATCAGGCGCTGCGCCAGCTCAATATCGCGTTGTTTGACGGTGGGCAGCAGAAGGTGGATGTGCGCCACGTGGTGGGGCGCCAGCCGAGCCTGGTGATCTGGGGCAGTGACGATGCAATCATCCCGGTGCGGCATGTGCAGGGGTTGGAGGCGCAGGTGGAGGTGCTGCCGGGGCAGGGGCACATGGTGCAGTTGGAAGCGGCGGAGCAGGTCAACCAACTCATGGCGACTTTCCTCAAATCCCAGGCCTGATGGAGATCCAAATGTGGGAGCGGGCTTGCTCGCGAAAGCGATGTGTCAGTCGCTGAATGTGTATCTGGCCCACCGCATTCGCGAGCAAGCCCGCTCCCACATTTTTAACCGCGTTCTAACAGTGACGTTTCAGGGTTTCGCTGGGCAGTTCCTGGAACAGTGCCCGGTAACTGTTCGAAAACCGCCCCAAATGCCAGAACGACCAATTCATCGCCACCTCAGCCACCGTGGTATCGCTGGCCCCCAATAACTCCCGCCGCGCCCCATTCAGCCGGCGTAACCGCAACCACTGCGCCGGGCTCATCCCGGTGTAGGTCTTGAACCCCTGCTGCAATTGACGCAACGGCACACCGGCAATCTGTGCCAGCTCCAGCAGGTTGACGGTCTCGTCTGGCGCATCCGCTGCCCATTCGCCAATGCGCGCCATCAAACGGCGTTCTTCACTGCGCTTTTGCAATGAGCTGCGGTCCAGGCACACGCAGGCGTTGTCGAGGATAAACAGGCAGTCGTCGAGCAGTTGCTGGGTCAGGCTGGTGGGGTCGATCACGCTAGGCAGGCGCGTCAGCGTGCCACTGAGCCAACGGGTAAACAGCGAGTTCTGCTGGCAGCTCAGCGGCGCCATGAACAGGCCTTCGAGTTTCGCCACATCCAGCCCCTGGCGTTGCACGAACTGTGGGCCGAACACCACCGCCACTTCGCGGTAGTTTTCCGGGGTAATCCAGGTGTTGCGGCTTTCGCCATTGAGCATGTACAGCGCGTTGTCGCTGCCATCGAAGCAGAACGCCAGCGAGCCTGGCGGCGCGTTGAAGTGCTGCTCCACGCGGGTGTTCATGCACTCTTCGTACACGTGCACGCCTTGCAGGTCGAGGTAGCGGATCTGCCCGGCAAAATGCCCCGGGGACATCTGCTGGTATTGCTGCACCCAACCGGGTGTCGCACTGCATTGGGCGGCCACATCACCGGTGGTGAAGGCCTGTACGCGCAAAGCGGTTGCCTGTGTCATGGGTGATCCGTGCGCACTCTATTGGTGCGTTGTGGTTCGTGCAAAGTGGATAGATGCCGTTCGAAGGCCGGCCCAAGATAGACCTCAATGCGCCGGGAGCACAAGCCGGCGCACGTATCCCACCCATGACGAGGTCCTTATGAACGCCCCCTTCGATCAGCTGTCCGCCTGGCTGAAAGAACACAAGATTACCGAAGTCGAATGCGTGATCAGTGATTTGACTGGCATCGCACGCGGCAAGATTGCGCCCACCAACAAGTTCCTGCATGAGCGAGGCATGCGCCTGCCGGAAAGTGTGCTGCTGCAAACGGTGACCGGGGACTTTGTCGACGACGATATCTACTACGACCTGCTGGACCCGGCCGACATCGACATGATCTGCCGCCCGGTGTCCAACGCCACGTATGTGGTGCCTTGGGCCATCGAGCCGACTGCGATTGTGATCCACGACACCTTCGACAAGCAGGGCAACCCCATTGAGTTGTCGCCGCGCAACGTGCTGAAAAAAGTCCTGCAGCTGTACACCGACAAAGGCTGGCAGCCGATTGTCGCGCCGGAAATGGAGTTCTACCTGACCCAACGCTGCGAAGACCCGGACC
Organism: Pseudomonas cremoris; assembly: GCF_014230465.1. The sequence goes on along the minus strand of NZ_JAAXCY010000012.1, from coordinate 244,545 downwards.
TGCCGCTGAAAACCCCGGTAGGCCGTTCGGGCCGCGCTGAAACCGGTCGGCAGTCGTTCTCCATCGACGCCGCCAACGAGTTCGACCCACTGTTCGAAGACGTCTACGACTGGTGCGAAGCCCAGGGCCTGGACCTCGATACGCTGATCCACGAAGACGGACCGGCACAGATGGAGATCAACTTCCGCCACGGCGACGCCCTCGACCTGGCCGACCAGATCACCGTGTTCAAGCGCACCCTGCGTGAGGCCGCGCTCAAGCACAACGTGGCAGCTACCTTCATGGCCAAACCGGTGGCCGATGAGCCCGGCAGCGCCATGCACCTGCACCAGAGTGTGGTGGACATTGCCACCGGCAAGCCGGTGTTCGTCGATGCCGACGGCAAGATGAGCCCACTGTTCCTTAACCATATCGGCGGCTTGCAGAAGTACATTCCCAAGTTGCTGCCGATGTTTGCGCCCAATGTGAACTCGTTCCGCCGATTTCTGCCGGACACCTCGGCACCGGTCAACGTGGAGTGGGGCGAAGAAAACCGCACTGTCGGCCTGCGCGTGCCCACCTCCAGCCCCGATGCGATGCGCGTGGAAAACCGCCTGCCGGGCGCCGATGCCAATCCGTACTTGGCGATTGCCGCTAGTCTCCTGTGTGGCTACCTGGGAATGATCGAGCAGATCGAGCCGAGCGCACCGGTTGAAGGCCGTGCCTACGAACGCCGTAACCTGCGCCTGCCGATCACCATCGAGGACGCCTTGGCACGGATGGAGGAGTGCGACACGGTTAAGCAGTACCTGGGCGACAAGTTTGTGCGTGGCTACGTCGCGGTCAAACGCGCCGAGCATGAGAATTTCAAGCGGGTAATCAGTTCCTGGGAGCGTGAGTTCCTGCTGTTGAGCGTCTAAAAAAATCATAAAGGGGTGTTGATATGCGTCTCGTGAACAAGCTTCTCCCGCTGGCCCTGGTGGCCGCATTCAGCAGTACTAGCCAGGCGGCGCCGACGGTCAGTGTGTACAACTGGACCGATTACATCGGCGAAACCACCTTGGCCGACTTCCAGGCCAAGACCGGGATCAAGCCGATCTATGACGTGTTCGACTCCAACGAAACCCTGGAGGGCAAGTTGCTCGCCGGGCGCACCGGCTATGACGTGGTGGTGCCGTCCAACCACTTCCTGGCGCGCCAGGTGAAGGCCGGTGCGTTCCTCAAGCTCGACCGCTCGCAATTGCCCAACTTCAAGAACCTCGACCCCAAGCTGCTCAAGCTGCTGGAGAAAAACGACCCGGGCAACGCGCACTCGGTGCCTTACCTGTGGGGCACCAACGGCATTGGTTACAACGTCGACAAGGTCAAGCAAGTGCTGGGCATCGACCATATCGACTCGTGGGCAGTGCTGTTTGAACCGCAGAACATCAAGAAGCTTCACGAGTGCGGCGTAGCCTTCCTCGACTCAGCCGATGAGCTGTTCCCGGCGATCCTCAACTACATGGGCAAAGACCCGCGCAGCGAGAACCCCGAGGACTACAAACAGGCCGAGGCCAAGCTGCTGACACTGCGGCCTTACATCACCTACTTCCACTCGTCCAAGTACATTTCGGACTTGGCCAACGGTGATATCTGCGTGGCCTTCGGTTATTCCGGCGACGTGTTCCAGGCGGCCAACCGCGCCAAGGAAGCCAAGAACGGCGTGAATATCGCCTACTCGATTCCCAAGGAAGGCTCCAACCTGTGGTTCGACCTGCTGGCCATCCCGGCTGACGCGAGCAACCCGAAAGAAGCCCACGCATTCATCAACTACTTGCTGGACCCTGAGGTGATCGCCAAGGTCAGCGCCTCGGTGGGTTACGCCAACGCCAACCCGGCAGCCAAGGCCTTCATGGACCCGGAACTGGTGAACAACCCTGAGGTGTACCCGTCCCAGGAAGTGCTCGACAAACTTTACATTTCCACCACGCCCACACCGGCGACCATGCGCCTGATGACCCGCGCCTGGAGCAAAGTGAAGACCAACAAATGAACCCGTCCAGCGACCACGCCCGGTCCTATTACCGGGCGAGCGTCAACGCCATGCCGGAGCGCCCGTCACTGGGCGCTGATCTGAACGCCGATGTGTGTGTGATCGGCGGTGGGTTCACCGGGGTCAATACTGCCATTGAACTGGCCCAGCGCGGGCTGTCGGTGATCCTGCTGGAGGCCCGGCGCATCGGTTGGGGCGCCAGCGGGCGTAACGGCGGGCAGTTGATCCGCGGCATCGGCCACGATGTGTCGGGGTTCGCCAAATACGTCGGCGAGGAGGGCGTGCGTTATCTGGCGCGGGCTGGGATCGAGTCGGTGGCGGTGGTGGGTGAGCGTATTCGCGAACACGCTATCGACTGCGACCTGCGCTGGGGCTTTTGCGAACTGGCCAATACCCCGGCGCAGTTTGCGGCGTTCCAGGGCGAACAGGAACACCTGGCGGCCATGGGGTATGCCCATGACACCCGCCTGGTGGGTCCGCAGGATATGCAACAGGTCGTGGGCTCGACGATGTACGCCGGAGGGCTGGTGGACATGGGGTCCGGGCATTTGCACCCGTTGAACCTGGTGCTGGGCGAGGCGCAGGTGGCCGAGTCCCTTGGCGTGCGGATTTTCGAGCAGACCGAAGTGCTGGAACTGATCCATGGCGAAACCGTGCAAGTGCGTTGCGCCAGCGGCACAGTACGCGCCACTAGTCTGGTGCTGGCGTGCAATGCGCACCTTGAAGAACTGGAACCACGCCTGAGCGGCAAGGTGCTGCCAGCGGGCAGCTACATCATCGCCACCGAGCCGTTGCCGCAGGCATTGGCGAATGAACTGATCCCGCAAAACCTGGCGCTGTGCGACCAGAAAGTCGGCCTGGATTACTACCGCCTGTCCGCCGACCGCCGCCTGTTGTTTGGCGGCGCCTGTCATTATTCAGGGCGTGATCCGGCCGATATCGCCGCGTATATGCAGCCGAAAATGCTCAAAGTATTCCCGCAGTTGGCAGGTACCGAAATCGCGTTCCAGTGGGGCGGCAAGATCGGCATCACCGCCAACCGTTTCCCCCAGGTGGGGCGCTTGCAGCAGTACCCCAACGTGTTCTACGCCCAGGGTTACTCGGGTCACGGCTTGAACGTGACCCACTGGTGTGCACGCCTGCTGGCTGAGGCGATATATGCCGGGCACAGCCAGGGCTTGGATATTTTCAGCCAGGTGCCGCACATGACGTTTCCTGGCGGCAAGGCCTTGCGTTCACCGCTGCTGGCGTTGGGGATGTTGTGGTATCGGGTGCGGGAGTTGATGCATTGAGGCGCTGGGCGTGGCAGGCTGGGCGACGTTTTCCTATGACTTTTGGAGATTCAACGTGCCAACAGCATCCGCAGTAATTGAAATCCCGGTATCCGCCGACAAGGTCTGGGCATTGGTCGGCGGCTTCAACGACTTGCCTAAGTGGCTGCCGCTGATCGCCAAGAGCGAGCCGAGTGAAGGCGGGCGCCTGCGTCACCTGACGACCGCCGACGGTGGCGTGATCGTCGAGCGTTTGCAGACCTTTGATAACGTGGCGCGCACTTACAGCTACACCATCGAAGAATCACCGTTTCCGGTGAGTGCGTACCTGGCGACGTTGCAGGTTGAAGCGTTGACCGACTCGTCGGCGAAGGTGACCTGGTCCGGCGTGTTCACCCCGGTGGCGGGTGTGACGGATGAGGCGGTGGAAGAGCTGTTTGCCGGTGTCTACAGCGGCGGTGTTGCAGCACTGCGGGCGAACTTCTAACCCGCTCCGCCAGGCAATGCAGGTCCAATGTGGGAGCGGGCTTGCTCGCGAATGCGGTACATCAGTAACAGATTGGCTAACTGACACACCGCATTCGCGAGCAAGCCCGCTCCCACATTTTTTTGACCGAGGTGAACCTCAGGCCTCTGGCATCAGCTGCTGGCGGCATTCCAGCACCAGCCGCGCGCCCCCGCGCTCACTGGTACCCACATCCAACTTGAACCCGTGCAAGTTGATGATCGCCGCCACAATCGACAAACCCAATCCAAACCCGCCTTGCTGGTCGCTTTCATCCACGCGATAGAAACGCTGGAACACCGCGTTGCGTTCGGCAACCGGTATTCCCGGACCCGAGTCGTGCACCTCGATGCGCGTGCTGCCGGCGTCATTCACTGCCCGCAGGATCACCTCGCCCCCTGGTGGGGAGAACTTGATCGAGTTGCTCAACAGGTTCGCCAGCGCTTCGAACAACAATGCGCGGTCGCCGGTGATCCACGGCAGGGAGTCCGGGGTTTCGAGCACCAGGTGCAATTCGCCTTCTTCGGCCAGGGGCAGGTAGAAGTCATGCAGTTCGCGCAGCAGCGGCAACGGGTCCATCACCAGGAAGCCTGAGCGGCGCTGGTGGTCTTCCAGCTCCGAGATGCGCAGCAGCCCGCGAAAACGCGCCATCAGCGTGTCGGTTTCCGCAATCGCATCGTCCAGTTTCACCGCATAGCCCGAGTCCTCTTCAGCCTCCTGGCGAATACGGTAAAGCTGGGCCCGCAGGCGCGTCAGCGGTGTGCGCAGGTCGTGGGCGATGTTGTCGCACACGCCCTTGACCTCGTTCATCAGCTTTTCGATACGGTCGAGCATCGCGTTGACGATGGCCGCGAGCATGTCCAGCTCATCCCGCCGGTTCGACAACGGCAGGCGATGTGTCAGGTCGCCGGCGACGATGGCTTCGGCACTGGCTTGAATACCGCGAATCCGCCTTAACGGGCGGCGGCGCAACAAGTGCCAGCCAGCAGCACCGGGGATGATGGTCAACGACAGCGCCCACAACAACGCGTGCCAAATGATGCGGGTCACGCCAAACAGCGAGCCGTTGGCGCGTACCAGCACCAGCCAGCGGCCGTCGTCGGTGTGGGTGGCCACGGCGTCGCAGCTGTCTTTGGGCAGTTTGGGGTCGTCGGAGTCGACGCAATTGGCCAGGGCGTGGATCTTGCCGTCCAGCGGCAGGTCCGGTGGGATCGCGCGGATCGGCCCGCTCAGCGGCTTGAACTGCTCATCGAACAGCCCATAGGCGTCCACGCCTTTCATGTCGAAGGTCATGCTGGTGGTCAGCGCTTCAACCAGTTCCTCGCCGTCGAAGCGCTGGAACAAGTGCTGGCGCTGCATCAGGGAGTGGCGCGACAAGTCGCCCAGGTACCCGGAGACTTCGTAGTACAGCACCCCCATCAGGATGCAACTCCACGCCACGAACAACGAACTGTACAACGCCAGCAAGCGACTGCTGGAAGAGCGCCAGCCCTTAGAGGGGTTCAGCAATGACATAACCGGAACCTCGTACCGTACGGATCAGCGGCGTGAGGCCCGGTGGATCGATTTTCTTGCGCAGACGGCCGATGTGCACGTCGATCAGGTTGGTGCCAGGGTCGAAGTGATAGCCCCAGACTTCTTCGAAGATCATCATCCGCGACAGGATCTGCCCGGTGTTGCGCATCAGGAATTCCAGCAGTTTGTATTCGGTGGGCAGCAGGCTCAGGGGCTGCTCGGCACGGCTGGCTTCACGGCTGATCAGGTTCAGTTCCAGGTCAGCCACGCGCAGCGCGGTTTCGAACTCCTTGACGGTGCTTTTGCGCCGCAGCAGCACTTCTACGCGCGCCGCCATTTCATCGGAGGCGAAGGGTTTGGTGAGGTAGTCATCACCGCCGGCACGCAGGCCGCGTACGCGCTCGTCCACGTCGGAGAGGGCGCTGATCATCAGGATCGGCGTGGATACGCCAATGGTGCGCAACGTGGTGACGATGGCCAGGCCATCGAGTTCCGGGAGCATGCGGTCGAGGGTGATCAGGTCGTAGTCGCCACTCACGGCACGGACCAGGCCTTCGCGGCCGTTGTCTACCCAATCTACGTCCAGTCCATGGCTACTCAGCTCGGCGACGATCTCGCGGGCTGTTACGGCGTCATCCTCGATGGTCAAAATACGGGTCATAGGATTACCTGGTGAGCGATTCACACTGAAAGTGAGGGCATTTTGCCAAGAAATGCCTGAATGCTTCCTAAATTAAACTTCATCTTGGCAAAACCAACACAAATTTCTGCTGCGCTGCCCCTACGCGTATGCCCAAACGCTTGTAGTGAGCGGGCTTGCCCCGCGCTGGGGGGCAAGCCCGCTCACTACAAGATCCGTCATTGGGCCTTTGCTATGGGTCAGGGAATGCAGAACGCCCGCTCATAACAGTCATTTCTTGCAAGTTGCATGGTCCTAGGAAGTTCAACTTATTTAACCTGTTGAAATACAAGAAGATTTAATTTTATGGCGACTGGCATGGTGCCTGCACTGTCCCTTCCGAGACTTGTAACATCATTTTTCCTGCCGGGAGCACAACAACAATGATCACATCCTCATCCACGCTACAAGAGTCGAGCACGCTCTCCGGGGTTTCCTGGGGGGCGATTTTTGCCGGTGCCGCTGCGGCGGCTGCGTTGTCCTTGATTCTGGTGCTGCTGGGTTTCGGCCTGGGTTTCTCGGCGGTGTCGCCGTGGGCCGACAGCGGTATCAGTGCCAAGGGCTTGGGCATTTCCACGATTATCTGGCTGGCGTTTACCCAGATTGTTGCATCGGGGCTGGGCGGTTACATCGCCGGTCGGTTGCGGGTGAAGTGGGCCAATATGCATGGTGATGAGGTGTATTTTCGCGATACCGCCCACGGCTTCCTGGCCTGGGCCGTGGCGACGTTGGTGACGGCGGTTCTGGTAGTTGGCTCCGTCAGCAGTGTAGTCGGTGGTGGGGTGAAAGCCGGAGCCAGCGTGGCGTCGGGTGCAGCCCAGGCCGTGGGCAGTGCTGCACAGGGCGTGAAAGGCGATGACTTCGGCTATTACGTCGACAGCCTGTTCCGCGATGACCGCCCGGTTGCCGTCAGCGATGACGCGGCGCACGGCGTGGTTGCACGTATCTTCACCCGCACCTTGGCCAACGACGGCCAGTTGGCGCCTGAAGACCGTACCTACCTGGCCCAGTTGATCAGCCAGCGCACCAACCTTAGCCAGGCGGACGCCGAAGCGCGTATCGACAAGGTCTACGGCGATGCCCGTAAAGCAATCGAAGACGCGAAGCTCAAAGCCAAGCAGGCCGCCGACGCGGCTGCGAAGGTCGCTGCGTATGCCTCGCTGTGGACCTTCATTAGCCTGCTGATCGGTGCGTTCTTCGCCAGCTTCGCTGCAACTTATGGTGGTCGTCGTCGGGATGCAGTGGTGTATGTCGAAACCGAACACTTCGTACGTTAATTCAAGGCCTCTTAATTCAAGGAAATCACCATGCGCTCAATACTGCTTTTTTTCCTCGGTGTACCTATCCCAGTCATCATCCTGATCGCGATCTTCATGCACTAAACCTGAGCTTGGCCCGTTCCCCTGTGGGAGCGGGCTTGCTCGCGAAGGCAGTGTGTCAGCCACCGGATGCATCGACTGGCACGCCGCTTTCGCGAGCAAGCCCGCTCTCACTTTTGGTTGTGTGGAGGGTCAGCCAACTGGTCGCTAGCAACGCACTCGCCGATGCAGTCATGATGATCAATGGCGTGAACGTACCATCCGACAACATCCCCGTCGCCCAACTGCTCAGCGCCGTCAAAAACATCTGGATGAAAAAGAACAACCCCGACGCCGTCCCCGCAATCGCGCCGTAGGGCTGCAACACCGCCAACTGGCAGGCCGGAATCACCATCCCCACCGACACCATGATCACCACCATCGGCAGCACAATCGCCAGCCATTGGCTCGGCAACACTGCGGTGGCCGCAGCAAGTGTCAGGTTGCCCAGCACGTTCAGCGCGATAGCGCCTGCAATCAACCGATCCGGCTCGAACCGCAGCACCAGGCGGCGAAATATGTTCGCGCCGAGCATGTAGCCGCTGATGGTCGCCGCAAATACCAGTGCGTAGGCCGTGGGTGAGAGATGAAAACCGCGCTGCAGCAGTGCCGACGACTCGGCGATAAACGGAAAGTACGTGCTGTAGACGCAGCCGATTGCCAGCGAGTAGCGCAGGAAATAACGGTCACGCAGAAGTTGCCTGTAAATGTGCAGTAGATTGCTCGGCGGCGCTGCGGCGACTTGCGGTGGGCGCGTTTCAGGCAGCCGACGATACACCACCAGGTACAGCCCCGCGCCCACAATCCCCAGCACCACAAATAGCCCGCGCCAGTTGATCAACGGCAGCATCAGACTCCCCAGTACCGGCGCGGCCATGGGGGAGACGGCCATGGCCATGGAGATCAGCCCCAGCAAGCGTGCCTGTTCGTGACGATCGAAATAGTCGCGCACGATCACCCGGCCAATCACCGTGGTGCAGCAACCGCCCAAGGCCTGGAACAGGCGGGCAATGATCAGGACCGGCAAGCTTTCGGCCAAGGCGCAGGCCACCGTGGCCACGACATACAGAAACAGCCCTGTCAGCAACACCGGACGGCGGCCAAACCGGTCGGTGAGTGGGCCGGCCACCAGCAGTGAAATGGCCGAACCTACGGTGTACAGCGTGAGGGTCAGTTGCAGTTGGCTGTCGCTGCTGTGCAAGTAGTCGGCCATGGCCGGTAGGGCTGGCAAGTGCAGGTCCAGGGTGATGCGCGGCAGGGCGATCAGCAGGGTCAGCAGCACCAGCCAGAAACCGGAAGTAAGGGCGCGTTGGGTCATGGGGCGTTCCTTCGCAAGGGGTAGGGCTCGAACTCTAGTGGCTTTGTGGTTTAATCCTTAGAGCCACTTAAGCCTGAGTTGACTAGACCACTATGAGTCGAGGAAAAGCCCCATCCGCCCTGGACTTGCCACGGCCCGATAGTCTGGACGCCGGCAAACAGCAGGGCGCCTATGAAGCCTTGCGTGCTGCCATCCTCGATCGACAGTTGCCGGCGGGCAGTCGCTTGCCGTCCACTCGCAGCCTGGCCGAACGCTGGTTGGTGTCCCGTGGCACGCTGGAAGCCGCGTACGACCGCCTGCACAGCGAAGGGTATGTGCAGCGGGTGGCGGGCTCCGGCACGCGGGTGTGTGCGGTGATCCCCGAACAATTCATCGCTGCCCCGGTGGCTTCGGTCATGGTGCGCCGCCCAGTAGAACCTGACCCTCCCTCTGCGGGTGTACAAAGCCATGTGCCCTTTGTCGCACGGCGCCCGGATGCCAGCTTGTTCGACCTCAAAGCCTGGGCGCGTTGTATCTCGCGCGGCTTGCTTGCCGTGGGGCCAGGTGTCTTGGAGGCGAACTATTTCGCAGGCCTGCCGGATCTGCGCGAGCACATCGCCGAATACCTGCGCAGCTATCGCGGCCTGCGCTGCGAAGCCGACGAGGTGATCATCACCACGGGTATCCGTCATGCCCTTGACTTGATCGCCCGTACCTTGCTCAAGCCTGGCGACACCGCCTGTGTGGAAGACCCGGGCTACCTGCCGGCCCGTCGTTTGTTCGCGCTGGCAGGTGCGCATATCCAGGCAATCCCGGTCTGCGCCGAAGGCCTGGACACTGCCCAGCTTCCAGACACGGCACGCCTGGCCTACGTCACCCCGGCACACCAGGCGCCGCTGGGCATGACGCTGTCGGTGTCCCGTCGCCTGGCGCTGCTGGACTGGGCTGCCCGCGCCGATGCGTGGGTGGTCGAAGACGATTACGACAGTGAATACAACTACAACACCGCGCCGCTGGCCGCACTTAAATCCCTGGATCACGCCGACCGGGTGATTTACTGCGGCAGCTTCAACAAGAACCTGTTCCCCGGTCTGCGCGTGGGCTTCATGGTGGTGCCGAAGGGGCTGCGTCGGTCGCTGCTGCGCACGTTGCAACTCACTGGGCATTCGGTGGGGGCGAGTGATCAGTTGGGGTTGGCGGAGTTTCTGCGCAGTGGCGCTTTTGTGCGTCACCTGCGCGCGTCGCGCCAGGCCTATGAGGCACGCCGCGATGCGTTGCTCGCGTGCCTGCCGCAAAACTGCGCAGTCAGCGGCCAGCAGGCGGGTTTGCATTTCGTGTTGTGGTTGCCGCCCGGCGTTACGGAGGGCGATTTCTGCGAGCGTGCTGCCGCAGTCGGCTTGACGTTGCAGCCGTTGGGCAAGTTTTGCACCCAGGTGAGCCTGCCCCCGGCGGTGATCATCGGCTACACCGCGCTGACCCTGGCGCAGATCCGTTATCACGGTCGAGTTCTCACGCAATTGTTAATAGCGGCTTAACACGCGCTTGGCTAGACTCGCGCCCCATGAGCCGCCTTCTGCGTTTAATCCTGGTCTTGCTGTTAAGCCTCACGCTTCCCCTGACCGGGATGGCGGGTGTGCCGTCGAGCACCGAACCGTGCCCGATGAAGATGGCCGACATGCAGATGATGAGCGACATGTCGCCCGACTGCTGCCAGGACGGCGTCGACCATGGCAAGGCCTGCAAACCCGGCCAGGAATGCAAGACCGGTGGCGTGTTGCAACTGGCAATGCCTGTGCTCAAGGCACCTTTGACCCTGGCACACCCCTTAGCGCTTAACGGCGCCTCTGACTTTATCCCCGACCGCACGCCGTCCGGCGTCTGGCGCCCACCCCGGGCCTGATTCCTGTTGCACCTGAAGACTCATCCCCCAACCGGGATGGCCTTGCTGTGGGTCGCTTAGTGCGACGCGCAGCGCAACAGACCAGGAAATCTCACTATGAATTCCCTCTACATGCGCGCCCTGGTGGTGGGCGTGCTGGCGTGGCCGGCGTTGGCGAATGCGCTGACCCTGGACGACGCCTTGCGCCTGGCGCAAAACACCGCTCCGTCGCTGGCGGCTGAAGCGGCCAAGCTGCAAGCCGCCACGCAATCGGCGATTCCGGCCGGTGAACTGCCGGACCCGAAGCTGGTGGTCGGCCTGCAAAGCTTCCCCATTGGCGGGCCTAATCGCGGCACGTTGTATGGCGATGACATGACCCAGCAGATGATCGGCATCCAGCAACAGGTGCCCAGCCGCGACAAGCGCAAGGCGCGGGTCGAGTTGGCCGACGCGACCATCGAGCGTACCGCCGCCGAAGGCCGGATCGAACGCCTTAACGTGCGCCAAGCCACGGCCCAGGCGTGGATTCGCGCTTATGCGGTCGAACGCAAAGAGGCTTTGTTCAAGGACTTTTATCAACAAAATCGCCTGTTGCAAGACAGCGTGCGCGCGCAATTGGCCGGTGGCCGTGGCCAAGCGGCCGATGCGGTACTTCCCAAGCAGGAAGCGGCCGAGCTGGCCGGGCGCGAAGATGAGCTGACCCAACAGCGCGCCCAGGCCCGCGCCGCTCTTAAACGCTGGATCGGCCCAGCGGCCAATGAAGCCCCCAGCGGGCAGTTGCCAGACTGGAACATCGACAGTCGCGGTCTGGGCCACAACCTGCACCAGCACCCGGAACTGCAAGCCTTTGTGCCGCGCACCCGTGAAGCGCAGGCGCGATTGCAGGAAGCCAGGGCGCAAAAGACTTCGGACTGGAGCTGGGAAGTCGATTACGGCCATCGCAGTCGTGAGTTCGGCGACATGGTCAACCTGCAATTCACCTTCGATTTGCCGATCTTCGCCGGTCGTCGGCAAAACCCTGGCATCGCGGCCAAGCAGGCCGAACTGGACCAGTTGGATGCCGAGCGCGAGGCCGCCACCCGTGAACATGTCCAGATGCTTGACGATGACTTGGCGGACTACCAGCGCCTGGATCGCGCCGTGCAGCGTAGCCAGGACAGCCTGGTGCCGTTGGCCGAAGAGAAGGTCGCGCTGAGCCTGGCCGGCTATCGGGCAGGCAAGGGCGATTTGATGACGGTGGTCAGTGCCCGCCGAGAGCTGGTCGAAGCCCGTTTCAAACAGATTGATGCCATCGAACAACGCGCCTTGGTTGGCGCCCAGTTGTATTTCGCTTATGGGGAACCTGCCAATGAATAATCGAATCGTCGCCGCGTTAGTGCTGGCGGGGCTGGGCGTCGGTTACGGGGTGGCGCAGTTGCATCCGGCCGCCGCTGTTGGCGTCAAAGAGGACAAACCGGCGTTGTACTGGTACGACCCGATGTACCCGCAGCAGAAGTTCGACAAGCCTGGCAAATCGCCCTTCATGGACATGCAACTGGTGCCGCGCTACGCCGAAGGCGCGGCGATGCAGACGCCGGGTGTGCAGATCGACCCGCGCCAAGCGCAGAACATCGGCGTGCGTCTGGCATCGGTCACCCGTGGTGTGTTGGCCTCGACGCTGGACGTTTCGGGCATCCTCGCCTTCAACGAGCGTGATGTGGCGGTGGTGCAGGCGCGTGCGGCGGGGTTTGTCGAGCGGGTTTACGCACGGGCACCGGGGGATGTGCTCAAGGCGGGCGAGCCCTTGGCAGACCTGCTGATACCGGAATGGGCGGCGGCCCAGGAAGAATTTTTGGCCCTGCGTCACAGCGGTGATAACGGCTTGATCGCCGCCGCCCGTCAACGCCTGCGCCTGAGCGGCATGCCGGCGGCGTTGATCAGCCGGATGGAGCGCAGTGGTCAGGTGCAGTCGGTGCTGACGATCAGCAGTCCGCTGAGCGGTGCATTGCAAACCCTGGAGGTGCGCGAAAGTATGACGGTTGCGGCGGGGCAAACCCTGGCGCGGCTCAATGGCCTGGACCGGGTGTGGCTGCAGGTTGCGGTGCCCGAAGCCCAAGGCGCCGCGTTGCGGGTGGGGCAAACCGTGCGGAGCCGCTTTGTTGGTTTGCCAGGCCAGGTGGTCGATGGCACCGTCAGCGCGATCCTGCCGGCCACTGCCATGGACAGCCGTACGGTGCAGGTGCGCGTCGAGCTGCCCAACCCGGATGGCAACTTGCGCCCGGGCATGACCGCCCAGGTGCGCCTGGCGCAATCCAGCGGGCAACCGGTGTTGCAGGTGCCCAGTGAGGCGCTGATCCGCACCGGCAAGCGTGTGTTGGTGATGTTGGCCGAGGAGGGCGGCCATTACCGTCCGGTGGAAGTCCAGACCGGGGCCGAAAACCAGGAGCAAACCGTCATTCTCAGCGGCCTGCAGGAAGGCCAGCAGGTCGTCGCATCAGGCCAGTTCCTGCTCGACTCCGAAGCCAGCCTCAAAGGCGTAACCGCCGCCGAAGCGGCGATGAACATGCAGCCGGGAGCCCAGCCATGATCGCCTTGTTGATTCGCTGGTCGGTGGCCAACCGCTTCCTGGTACTGCTGGCTACGTTGTTCATCACGGCGTGGGGCGTTTGGGCCGTGCAGAACACACCGGTCGACGCGTTGCCGGACCTCTCGGACGTGCAAGTGATCATCCGCACGCCCTACCCGGGCCAGGCGCCGCAGATCGTGGAAAACCAGGTCACCTACCCAATGACCACCACCATGCTCTCGGTGCCGGGGGCGAAGACCGTGCGTGGTTTCTCCTTCTTCGGGGACAGCTACGTCTACGTGCTGTTCGATGAAGGTACCGACCTGTACTGGGCGCGTTCGCGCGTGCTGGAATACCTCAGCCAGTTGCAGGCGCGGCTGCCTGCGTCGGCCAAACCGGCACTGGGCCCGGACGCTACCGGGGTGGGTTGGATCTACCAGTACGCGCTGGTGGACCGTAGCGGCCAGCACGACCTGGCGCAATTGCGCGCGCTGCAGGACTGGTTCCTCAAGTTCGAACTCAAGACCCTGCCCAATGTGGCGGAAGTCGCCACCATTGGCGGTCAGGTCAAGCAATACCAAGTGCAACTCGACCCGTTGGCACTGGCCAGTCGCGGCATCACCCAGGCGCAGGTCAAGGAGGCTATCGCCAAGGCCGACCAGGAAACCGGTGGCTCGGTGCTGAATATGGGCGAGTCCGAGTACATGGTGCGTGCGTCCGGCTACCTGCAAAGCCTCAGCGATTTTCGTGCGATTCCCCTGCGCCTCGACGCTAACAACGTGCCGGTCACCCTCGGCGACGTGGCAACCATTCAGCTGGGCCCAGACCTGCGCCGAGGCATCAGTGAACTGGACGGCGAGGGCGAGGCAGTGGGCGGCGTGGTGATCCTGCGCAGCGGCAAGAATGCCCGCGAAGCTATCGCAGCGGTCAAAACCAAGCTGGAGCAACTGAAAAGCAGCCTGCCGCCGGGCGTGGAAATCGTCACCACCTACGATCGCAGCAAGTTGATCGACCGTGCCGTGGACAACCTCAGCCACAAACTGCTGGAAGAATTCCTGGTGGTGGCGCTGGTGTGCGGGATTTTCCTGTGGCATTTGCGCTCGTCACTGGTCGCCATTATCTCGTTGCCAGTGGGGGTGCTGATCGCGTTTATCGTCATGCGTTTCCAAGGGATCAACGCCAACATCATGTCCCTGGGCGGTATCGCGATTGCCATTGGCGCGATGGTGGATGCGGCGGTGGTGATGATCGAAAACGCGCACAAGAAGATCGAGGCCTGGCATCACGCCAATCCCGGTCGTGAATTGAAAGGCGACGAGCACTGGAAGGTCATGACCGATGCAGCGGTCGAGGTGGGGCCGGCGTTGTTTTTCTGCTTGCTGATCATCACCTTGTCGTTTATTCCGGTGTTTACCTTGCAGGCCCAGGAGGGGCGGCTGTTCGGCCCGCTGGCCTACACCAAGACCTACGCCATGGCCGCAGCGGCTGGGTTGTCGGTGACGTTGATTCCGGTGCTGATGGGCTACTGGATTCGCGGGCGGATTCCCGATGAACAACGCAACCCGCTCAATCGCGGCCTGATCAAGCTCTATCAACCGGCGCTGGACGCGGTGCTGCGCTGGCCACGCATGACGTTGTTGGTGGCGCTGCTGATGGTCGCCAGCGCGCTGTGGCCATTGTCGAAGCTGGGCGGCGAGTTCCTGCCGCCGTTGGACGAAGGCGACTTGCTCTACATGCCTTCGGCGCTGCCAGGTTTGTCGACACAAACCGCCGGGGAGTTGCTGCAACGCACCGACCGCTTGATCAAGACCGTGCCCGAAGTCGCCCACGTTTTTGGCAAGGCTGGCCGTGCTGAAACCGCGACCGACCCAGCCCCGCTGGAAATGTTCGAGACCACCATCGAGTTCAAGCCCAGGGACCAATGGCGTCCCGGCATGACCCCGGACAAACTGGTGAAGGAACTGGACCGAGTGGTGCAGGTGCCCGGCCTGACCAATATCTGGATTCCGCCGATTCGCAACCGTATCGACATGCTCGCCACCGGGGTCAAGAGCCCGATTGGCGTGAAGGTCGCCGGCACCAGCCTGATGCAGATCGACGCGGTCACCCAGACCGTGGAAAAGGTCGCCAAGGGCGTGCCCGGTGTCAGCTCGGCGCTGGCCGAACGCCTGACCGGTGGGCGCTATATCGACGTGGACATCGACCGTACGGCGGCTGCGCGTTATGGGCTGAATATCGCCGATGTGCAGGCGGTGGTGTCCGGTGCCATTGGCGGCGAAACCATCGGCGAAACCGTGGAAGGCCTGGCGCGGTTCCCCATCAGCCTGCGTTACCCGAAAGAGTGGCGTGACTCAGTGACGGCGCTGGGCAACTTGCCGATCTATACGCCAGCGGGCAGCCAGATCACCTTGGGCACCGTCGCCCGAATCAAAATCAGCGACGGCCCGCCGATGCTCAAGAGCGAAAACGCACGACCCTCTGGCTGGGTGTATATCGACGTCCGCGACCGCGACCTGGCCTCGGTGGTAAAGGACCTGCGTGCAGCGATCGACCAGCACGTGCATTTGCAGCCGGGCATGAGCCTCAGCTATTCGGGCCAGTTCGAGTTCCTGGAGCGGGCCAATGAGCGCTTGAAGCTGGTGGTGCCGGCGACACTGCTGATCATCTTTGTGCTGCTGTACCTGACCTTTCGCCGTGTGGACGAAGCGCTGCTGATCCTCGCGACCTTGCCGTTCGCACTGACGGGCGGGGTGTGGTTGCTTTACTGGCTGGGCTTCAACCTGTCGGTGGCCACTGGCGTGGGCTTTATTGCGTTGGCGGGGGTGTCGGCGGAGTTCGGCGTGATCATGTTGCTCTACCTGAAAAACGCCTGGACCGAGCGCGAGGACGGTGACCTGTTGGCGGCGATCACCGAAGGTGCGGTGATGCGAGTACGGCCCAAGGCAATGACCGTGGCGGTGATCATTGCCGGGTTGCTGCCGATTCTGTTGGGGGGCGGTACGGGCAGTGAAGTGATGAGCCGCATCGCTGCGCCGATGATCGGTGGGATGCTCACTGCGCCGTTGCTGTCGCTGTTCGTGATTCCGGCGGCGTATCGCCTGATGCGCCGCTGATCAAATGTGGGAGCGGGCTTGCTCGCGAAGGCGGAGTATCAGTTAACCTTTTCGGCGGCTGACACACTGCATTCGCGAGCAAGCCCGCTCCCACAGGGATATTCAGTGCTACCGGTCAGTCGTCGAACCCGACCTGTTCGTGAATTTCATCCACTTTCAACTCCAACCGATACGCCACCGCAATAAACAACGCCTGGCACAGGCACAAGGTGGCGCTCAACGAACGGAAGGCAAACGACGACCCTTCATTCACCAACAACACCGCGTTCGCCCGCTTGGCCAGGGGCGACAGGTTGCTGTCGGTGATGATCAAGGTCTTGGCCTGGTGGTGCTGCGCGATGCGCAGGCAATGCTGGGTCTCTTTGCCGTAAGGCGTAAAGCTGATGGCGATGACCAGGTCATTGGCGCGCACGCTGCGCATCTGCTCGCGGTAGCTGCCGCCCAGGCCGGAGATCAAGTGGATGCGCTTGTTGGTGTGCTGCAGGTTGTAGACCAGGTAGTCGGCCACCGCGAAGGAGCGGCGTACGCCGACCACGTAGATGTTGTCGGCATTGACCACCAGGTCCACGGCTTTCTCAAAGGCCACATCGTCCAGTTCCAGTCCCAGGCGCTCGATGCCAGACAAGGTGGCATTCACGCACTCGCGCGCCAGGTCGCCGCCGCTGGCCTTCTGCGACTTGTTGGCGATCATGCTGCGGATACGCTGCTGGTAATTCTGCACCGGCGTGGTCTTGTGGGTATACGCCTCGCGAAACAGCGCCTGCATCTCACTGAACCCGCTGAAGCCAAAGCGCTGGGAGAACCGCACGATGGCCGAGGGGTGCACTTCGCATTCGCGCGCGATGTCGCTGATGCGGTCGACCATGATGCGGTCGCTCTGTTGGCTCATGTAGCTGGCGATGCGCTTGAGCTGGCGCGGCAGGCTCTCGTATTCGTCGGTGATCAGCTGCAACAGGCGCTCGGCATTGACCGGAGGGCTGGCGACGGTGTCTTCCAGGGTGGTCTCGGGATCGGTGCGGGACATGGGCAATCCTTCTGGCTTGTTCTTCTGATGCGCTGATGGGTGGCGCAAGTCTACAGGGTAGGCGCAAAAAAATACCCCGGCATCACGGCCCGCGTGGCTTGCTGAAACGATGCACGGCGGCTGGCGTGCCTCTATGCTGGCGTATTGGAAAAAATATTCCACTAAAAATAATTATGGAATAAATATTGATTGCCGTCGCCGGACGTTCTAGTCTGCATCCACCAAGAGCGTTTGCCGTCGCCACGGCGGTGCAACGCAGGCTGATAAAAATAACAGGAGCCAGCATGGGCCAGACTCGTTTTGCCAGTGGGCGTCAATTGGATCTGATTTGCCTCGGGCGCCTGGGCGTCGACCTCTATGCGCAGCAAGTGGGTGCGCGGCTTGAGGACGTGTCCAGCTTCGCCAAGTACCTCGGCGGTTCCTCCGCCAATATCGCGTTTGGCACCGCACGGCTTGGGCTCAAGTCGGCGATGCTAAGCCGGGTAGGGGACGACCACATGGGTCGCTTCCTGGTGGAATCCCTGGCCCGTGAAGGCTGCGATGTCAGCGGCATCAAGGTCGACCCGGAGCGCCTCACCGCACTGGTGCTGCTGGGCCTCAAGGACCGCGAAACCTTCCCCCTGGTGTTTTACCGCGAAAACTGCGCCGACATGGCCCTGCGCGCCGAAGACATCAACGAAGCCTTTATTGCCTCCAGCAAGGCCCTGCTGATTACCGGCACGCATTTCTCCACCGACAGCGTGTACAAGGCCAGCATCCAGGCGCTGGATTACGCAGCCAAGCACAATGTGAAACGCGTGCTGGATATCGACTACCGCCCGGTGCTGTGGGGCCTGGCGGGCAAGGCCGACGGTGAAACCCGGTTTGTCGCCGACCAGAACGTGAGCGCGCATGTGCAGAAGATCCTGCCGCGCTTCGACTTGATCGTTGGCACCGAAGAAGAATTCCTGATCGCGGGCGGCAGCGAAGATTTGCTCACTGCCTTGCGCAACGTACGCGAACTGACCCCGGCAACCCTGGTGGTCAAGCTCGGCCCACAGGGTTGTACGGTGATCCACGGCGCCATCCCCGCGCGGCTGGAAGACGGTGCGATCTACCCCGGCGTACGCGTTGAAGTGCTCAACGTACTGGGGGCAGGCGATGCCTTTATGTCGGGCTTCCTCAGTGGCTGGATCAACGATGCCAGCGACGAGCGCTGCAGCCAGTTAGCCAACGCCTGCGGTGGCTTGGTGGTCTCACGCCACGCCTGCGCCCCGGCCATGCCGACGCCGGCCGAACTGGAATACCTGTTCAACAGCCCGGTGCCGATCACCCGGCCAGACCAGGACGTGACCTTGCAACGCCTGCACCGCGTGTCGGTGCCGAGCAAGCAGTGGAAGCAACTGTTCATCTTTGCGTTCGACCATCGCTGGCAACTGGTGGACCTGGCGCAACGCGGCGGCCAAGACACCACACGTATCAGCGCGGCCAAACAGCTGTTTATCCAAGCCATCGAGCGGGTGGAGAAAAAACTCGCCGAGCAGGGCGTCGCCGCCGATGTGGGCTTGCTGGCCGACCAGCGCTTCGGCCAGGACGCCCTCAACGCTGCCAGCGGTCGTGGCTGGTGGATCGCCCGTCCGGTGGAAGTGCAGAACTCGCGTCCGTTGGCGTTCGAACACGGCCGCTCGATTGGCAGCAACCTGATCGCCTGGCCGCAGGAGCAGATCATCAAGTGCCTGGTGCAATTCCACCCGGACGATGAACCCCTGCTGCGCCTGGAACAGGAAGCCCAGCTCAAGGCGGCGTACGAGGCCTCCCTGGTCAGCGGCCATGAGTTGCTGCTGGAAGTCATCCCGCCCAAGGATCACCCGTCCACTTACCCGGACGTGCTGTACCGCAGCCTCAAGCGCTTGTACAACCTGGGCATCTACCCCGCGTGGTGGAAGATTGAGGCGCAGTCGGCCGAAGATTGGAAAAAGCTTGATGAATTGATCCAGGAGCGCGACCCGTACTGCCGTGGCGTGGTGTTGTTGGGCTTGAACGCGACAGCTGAGTTTCTCGCCGATGGTTTCCAGCAGGCCAGCCAGAGCACTACCTGCCGCGGGTTTGCCGTGGGCCGCACGATCTTCCAGGAGCCAAGCCGTGCGTGGCTGGCGGGGGAGATTGATGATGAGAGTTTGATTCAGCAGGTTCAGGCGACGTTCGAACAGCTCATCAATGCCTGGCGCAGTGCTCGAGGCTGAACACAGTTCTAAATGTGGAATGCAGTCAAATGTGGGAGCGGGCTTGCTCGCGAATGCGGCGTATCAGTCACAGCATCTTTATCTGACACACCGCATTCGCGAGCAAGTCGAACCGCCGCTCCCACACAAAGCAAATTTCACCTGGCTTAAGTTAGATAAAAACAAAAGGTGCAGCCATGCCCGCAATCCGAATTGGCATCAACCCGATTTCCTGGAGCAACGACGACCTGCCGGCCCTGGGCGGTGAAACGCCCCTGAGCACCGCCCTCAGCGAAGGCAAGGAAATCGGCTACGAAGGTTTCGAACTCAACGGCAAGTTTCCCAAGGACGCCAAAGGCGTCGGCGACGTGCTACGCCCCTACGACCTGGCGTTGGTGTCTGGCTGGTACTCCAGCCGCCTGGCACGCCGTTCGGTGGCCGAAGAAATCGAGGCGATCGCCGGCCATGTTGAGCTGCTCAAACAAAACGGCGCCACGGTACTGGTGTACGGCGAAGTGGCCGATTCCATCCAGGGCTCGCGTATTCGCTTGATCGAACGCCCACGGTTCCACAGCGAGCAGGCCTGGCAGGAGTACGCCGACAAACTCACTGAACTGGCGCGATTCACCCTGTCCCAGGGCGTGCGCCTGGCGTACCACCACCACATGGGTGCCTATGTCGAATCCCCTGAAGACATCGACCAGTTGATGCAGCGCACCGGGCCGGAAGTCGGCCTGCTGTTCGACTCGGGCCATTGCTACATGGGTGGCGGCGATCCGCTTGAGGTGCTGAAAAAACACATCGACCGCGTCTGCCACGTGCACTTCAAGGACGTGCGCAAGCCGGTGGTGCAGCTGGCACGCAACCAGATGTGGAGCTTTCCGGATTGCATCGTCAACGGCACCTTCACCGTGCCCGGCGATGGCGACATCGACTTTGCCGAACTGCTCGACGTGTTGCTGGCCGCGAAATACGAAGGCTGGCTGGTGGTTGAAGCCGAACAGGATCCGGCCGTTGCGCCGAGCTACGTGTATGCGAAAAAGGGCTACGACACGCTGCGTGCGCTGCTCACCGAGAGGACCCACTCATGAGCCTGCTGGTCAAGAGCAACAAACGCGGGCAAACCATGGTCGCCTTGGAAGACGGGCGGTTGGAGTACGTAGGCTTCAAGGCCTACCGCTTGAGCCTGGGTGAAACCCTGCCGGTCAACGCCGCTGACAAGGAACTGTGCCTGGTGCTGCTTAGTGGTCGGGTGAACATTGAAGGGGAGGGCTTCAACTGGCAGAACCTGGGTGATCGCCAGTCGGTATTCGAAGACAAATCCCCCTTTGCTGCCTACCTCCCTCCGGGCACCACGGCCCAAGTCACCGCCTTGAGCGATGTACAGATTGCCGTGTGCGCTGCGCCCGGTGCCGCAGGTTACGAGCCACGCTTGATCCGCCCGGAACACTGCAAGCGCAGCGTGCGCGGCAAGGGCGCCAACACCCGCTACGTGTGCGACATCCTGCCGGACACCGAGCCGGCTCATTCGCTGCTGGTGGTGGAAGTGCGTACGCCGTCCGGGCATTCGTCCAGCTACCCGCCGCACAAGCACGACACCGACGACTTGCCGCACCAGAGCTTCCTTGAAGAAACCTATTACCACCAGATCAACCCGCCCCAGGGCTTCGTGTTCCAGCGCGTGTACACCGATGACCGCAGCATCGACCAGGCCATGGCCGTGGAAAACAGCGACCTGGTGGTGGTGCCCAAGGGCTATCACCCGGTCAGCGTGCCGTACGGCTACGAGTCCTACTACTTGAACGTGATGGCCGGCCCCAAGCGCGCCTGGCACTTCCACAACGACCCGCAGCACAGCTGGCTACTGGACCTTTAAGGGGCGCGACATGACCACAACCCGACTGACCATGGCCCAGGCCTTGGTGGAGTTCCTGGACAACCAATACATCGAAGTCGATGGCGTGCAGAGCAAGTTCGTCGCCGGCGTGTTCACCATTTTCGGCCACGGCAACGTGCTGGGCCTGGGCCAGGCGCTTGAGCAAGACAGCGGCGACCTGGTGGTGCACCAGGGCCGTAACGAGCAGGGCATGGCCCACGCGGCCATCGGTTTTGCCAAGCAACACCTGCGTCGCAAGATCTACGCGTGCACGGCGTCCGTCGGTCCCGGCGCCGCCAATATGCTGACCGCCGCTGCCACCGCCACCGCCAACCGCATTCCGCTGTTGCTGTTGCCCGGTGATGTGTACGCCAGCCGCCAGCCTGATCCAGTGCTGCAACAGATCGAACAGTTCCACGACCTGAGCATCAGCACTAACGATGCGTTCCGTTCGGTCAGCAAATACTGGGACCGCATCAACCGCCCCGAGCAGTTGATGACCGCTGCGATCCACGCCATGCGCGTGCTCACTGACCCAGCGGAAACCGGCGCTGTGACGCTGGCGTTGCCTCAGGATGTGCAGGCCGAAGCCTGGGATTACCCGGATTATTTCCTGCAAAAACGTGTGCACCGTATCGACCGTCGCCCGGCCACCCCGGCAATGATCGGCGATGCACTGGCCGCGTTCCGAGGCAAGCGCAAGCCGCTGATCATCTGCGGTGGCGGGGTGAAGTACTCCGGCGCAAATGCGGCGCTGCAGGCCTTCGCCGAACGTTTTGATATTCCCTTCGCTGAAACCCAAGCGGGTAAGAGCGCCGTGGTTTCCAGCCATCCGCTGAACCTGGGTGGCATTGGCGAAACCGGCTGTCTGGCAGCCAACCTGCTGGCGCCAGAGGCGGACCTGATCATCGGCATCGGCACCCGTTACACCGACTTCACCACCTCGTCCAAGTCGCTGTTCAAGCACCCGGACGTCAAGTTTCTCAACCTCAATATCAGCGCTGCCGACGTGTTGAAACTCGACGCTGTGCAAGTCTTGGCTGATGCCCAAGTGGCGCTGGACGCGCTGGCCGATGCCTTGGGCGATTACCGCTCCGGCTGGGGCGAGCAGGTCCAGGATGCCAAGGCGCAGTTGGACGCCGAAGTGGACCGTGTGCATCAGGTCGAATATTCGGGCGACGGTTTCGTGCCCGAGGTCGACGACCTTCTGGACCGTGCCGTCCTGCGCGAATTTATCGAACTGACCGGCTCCTGCCTCACCCAAAGCCGTGTGCTTGGCGTACTTAACGAAACCCTGGCCGACGACGCCATCATCGTCGCCGCTGCTGGCAGCCTGCCCGGTGACCTGCAACGCGCCTGGCGCAGCAAGGGCGTGAACACCTACCACGTCGAATACGGTTATTCGTGCATGGGCTACGAGATCAATGCCGCGCTGGGCGTGAAACTCGCCGAGCCGAGCAAGGAGGTCTACGCCCTGGTCGGCGACGGCTCCTACATGATGCTGCACTCAGAACTCGCCACCTCGATCCAGGAGCGGCGCAAGATCAACGTGGTGCTGCTGGACAACATGGCCTTCGGTTGCATCAACAACCTGCAGATCGGCAATGGCATGGACAGCTTCGGCACCGAGTTCCGCTACCGCAATCCCGAAAGCGGCAAGCTCGACGGCGGGCTGATCCCGGTGGACTTCGCCATGAGCGCAGCGGCTTACGGCTGCAAGACCTACAAGGTCAGCACCGTCGAGCAGTTGGAAGCGGCGCTGGCGGATGCACGTACCCAAACGGTTTCAACGCTGATCGATATCAAGGTGCTGCCCAAGACCATGATCCACGGCTACTTGTCGTGGTGGCGAGTGGGCGTGGCACAGGTATCGACCAGCGAGCGCACGAATGCTGCTGCAAAAAAACTCAATGAACACCTGGCCAAGGCCCGGCAGTACTAATAACAAGAGGAGTTTTGTATGTCTTTGAAGCTTGGAGTCATCGGTACTGGCGCTATCGGCCGGGACCATATCCGTCGTTGCAGCCAGACGTTGCTCAATAGCCAGGTCGTTGCCGTAACGGACATCAACCTTGAGCAAGCCGCGAAGGTGGTTGCTGATTTGAACATCAGCGCCGAGGTGTATTCAGACGGTCATGCGCTGATCAATTCACCGGAGGTCGAAGCGGTGCTCGTGACCTCCTGGGGCCCGAGCCACGAAGAGTTCGTGCTCGCCGCCATCGCCGCCGGCAAACCGGTGTTCTGCGAAAAACCCTTGGCCGTCACCGCCGAAGGCTGCCGCAAGATCGTCGACGCCGAAGTGGCCTACGGCAAGCGTCTGGTGCAAGTGGGCTTCATGCGCCCGTACGACGAAGGTTATCGCGCACTGAAAGCGGTGATCGACAGCGGCCAGATCGGCGAGCCGCTGATGCTGCATTGCGCGCACCGCAACCCCACGGTGGGCGAGAACTACAAGACCGACATGGCGATCACCGACACGCTGATCCACGAGCTGGATGTGTTGCGTTGGCTGCTCAACGACGACTACGTGTCGGTGCAAGTGGTGTTCCCGCGCAAATCGAGCAAGGCCCTGGCCCACCTGCGTGACCCGCAGATCGTGCTGCTGGAAACCGCCAAGGGCACGCGCATCGACGTGGAAGTGTTCGTGAACTGCCAGTACGGCTACGACATCCAGTGCGAAGTGGTGGGGGAGACCGGCATTGCCAAGCTGCCGGAGCCTTCGCAAGTGCAACTGCGCAGTGGCGCCAAGTTGTCGAATGCAATCCTGATGGACTGGAAGGATCGGTTTATCGGTGCCTATGACGTGGAGTTGCAGGCGTTCATCGACAGTGTGCGGGCGGGGCAGGTCGGTGGGCCTTCGGCGTGGGATGGGTTTGCGGCGGCCGTTGCGGCGGATGCGTGTATCGAAGCGCAGGGCAGTGAGCAGATTGTGAAGGTGAGCTTGCCGGATCGTCCGCGTTTCTACGGCTGATCCCAATCCCACAAGTGGAATGCAGTTAAAAGTGTGGGAGCGGGCTTGCTCGCGAATGCGGAGTGTCAGTCAGCATATTTGTAACTGATGTACCGCTTTCGCGAGCAAGCCCGCTCCCACATCTAGATTGGGTTTCCACTTCTAGAAGGAGTGAAATCATGCGAATCGGACTAGTCGGCTACGGCCACGGAGGGCGCTTCTTTCATGCGCCGCTGATTGCAACCTTGGCCGGCGCCACGTTTGTCGGCGTTGTCACACGCTCAGCCGAGCGCCGCCGGCAACTGAGCACCGACCATCCTGGTGTGGAAGCGTTTGACTCCATCGGCCAGATCGTCGAAGCCGGCGTCGACGCGCTGGTCATCTCCACCACCCTCAAAGGCCGCCCGGCCCTGGTGCTGGAAGCTATCGAACATGGCGTTACCGTGGTCAGCGACAAACCCTTTGCCGCCAATGCCGAACAGGCCCAGGCGCTGATCACCGCCGCTGAACGCCAGGGCACCGCTCTGAGCGTCTACCAGAACCGGCGTTGGGACTCGGATTACCTGACCCTGCGCAAACTCATCGACGCCGGCGCGCTGGGCACCATCACCCGTTTCGAATCCCGTGTGGAGCGCTACACGCCAGAGGCGGTAGGCAATGCCAGTGGCGGTGGTTGGCTGCGGGACTTGGGCAGCCACTTGGTGGACCAGGCGTTGCAACTGTTCGGTCCGGTGGACCGGGTGTTTGCGCAATTGCAGTTCAGCCCCGAGTTTCCTGCCCTCGACCATGGCTTCTTCGTCTCTTTAACCCATGCCAACGGCGTGATTTCCCACCTGTGGGGCAGCGCATTGCAAAACAGCCAGGCGCCGCGTTTTCGCGTCAATGGCACTTCGGGTTGCTACACCGTCGATGGCCTGGATGGCCAGGAAGACGCATTGATCGCTGGCAAATCGCCGAAAACCGAAGGTG
Source organism: Pseudomonas cremoris (assembly GCF_014230465.1). The sequence goes on along the minus strand of NZ_JAAXCY010000012.1, from coordinate 219,352 downwards.
AGCACTGGGGCGCCGAAGAGCACCGACGCTGGGGCTGGTTTGAACAAGGCTCGGAACGTGAGCGGGTGCCGTCGGAGAAGGGCTGCTGGACGCAGTTCTACCGCCAGTTGCAAAACGCCGTGCACGGGCAGGGACCGCTGCCGGTAGACGCCTATGATGCGTTGGAAACCACCCGTATATTGGACGCCGCACGCCTCAGCGCCGAGCGCCAGCAGGTGGTTTCAATAAAAATAGAATAAAATTCTAAAACAGGTTGATATGGAAATTATTTTCTAATAAAGTCTTTTCCAGGTTGCAATAAAGTACGTTCGGGCTCGACCCGCACGACTCAAACAAAAACAAGATCAAAAACAACCAGGTACCGTCAGATGAAAATCTTTAACGCTGTACTGCGAGTTTTACGCCCCACCTCAGCGCCCCGCGATCTGCCTCGCGCCCGGCCGTTCTATTTCTCTTTCCTCAATGTGCTGTGCGTCGAAAACAAAGGCGCGCTGGTCTGCTGCATTCCCGGCGCCCCCATTGTTCGACTGCCGAATTCGCAAGGCCCGCTCTGATCAACGCAACGTCCAACAAAACCAACAAGAAAGTGGAGACAGACCGTTCATGAAGACCCCGATCCGTTTTACCGCGCTGGCCTTGTCCATGCTTCTGGCCAGCGGTGTTGCCTCGGCTGCCGATCTCAAGATAGGCGTGAGTATGTCCGCCTTCGATGACACCTTCCTCACCTACCTGCGTGAAGACATGGACAAGCAAGCCAAGTCCTATCCAAAGGGTGACGGCGTGCAGCTGCAGTTCGAAGACGCCCGCGCCGATGTGGTCAAGCAGCTCAGCCAGGTTGAAAACTTCATCAGCCAGAAAGTCGACGCCATCATCGTCAACCCGGTGGACACCGCTTCGACCGCGAACATCATCAAGGCCGCCACTGCGGCGAAAATCCCGTTGGTGTTCGTCAACCGTCGCCCTGACAGCCCCACATTGGCCCCAGGCGTAGCGGCTGTGACCTCCGACGACGTCGAGGCGGGCAAGCTGCAGATGCAGTACATCGCCGAGAAGCTCGGTGGCAAGGGCAACATTGTGATCCTGTTGGGTGACCTGGCGAACAACTCCACCACCAACCGCACCAAAGGTGTGAAGGAAGTCTTGACCAAGTACCCAGGGATCAAGATTGAACAGGAGCAGACCGGGATCTGGCTGCGTGACAAGGGCATGACCCTGGTTAACGACTGGCTGACCCAGGGACGCGACTTCCAGGCGGTGTTGTCGAACAACGACGAGATGGCGATCGGTGCCGCGATGGCCTTGAAATCGGCAGGCAAGAAAGGCGTGCTGATCGCAGGTGTCGACGGCACGCCGGACGGCCTGAACGCGATCACCAAGGGTGACATGACCGTGTCGGCGTTCCAGGACGCCAAGGGCCAGGCGGACAAGTCGGTCGAGACGGCGCGCAAGATGGCAAAAAACGAGCCTATCGAGCAGAACGTGGTGATCCCGTTCCAACTGATCACCCCGGAAAACGTCAAAGACTTCAAATAGCCTGACATAACAACAATAAGCCGGCAGGGCGGTCACGGCCGCCTTGCAGATGGAGTACCTCCCTATGCTTGCGCAAGCCACTGTCTCCCAGCCTCCTGGCATCCAGCCCGCATTGCTGGAAGAACCCTACCTGCTGGAAATCGTCAACATCAGCAAAGGCTTTCCCGGCGTTGTGGCCCTGGCCGATGTGCAACTGCGGGTGCGCCCCGGCACGGTACTGGCGCTGATGGGCGAGAACGGTGCGGGCAAGTCGACGTTGATGAAGATCATCGCTGGCATCTACCAGCCTGACGCCGGGGAAATTCGCCTGCGCGGCAAGCCGATTGTGTTTGAAACCCCCCTGGCGGCCCAGAAGGCCGGGATCGCGATGATCCACCAGGAACTCAACCTGATGCCGCACATGAGCATCGCCGAGAACATCTGGATCGGCCGCGAGCAGCTCAACAGCCTGCACATGGTCAACCACCGCGAGATGCACCGCTGCACTGCTGAACTGTTGGCACGCCTGCGCATCAACCTGGACCCCGAGGAACACGTGGGCAACCTGAGCATCGCCGAGCGGCAGATGGTCGAGATTGCCAAGGCCGTGTCCTACGACTCCGACATCCTGATCATGGATGAACCGACTTCAGCCATTACCGACAAGGAAGTGGCCCACCTGTTTTCGATCATTGCCGACCTGAAATCCCAGGGCAAAGGCATCGTCTACATCACCCACAAAATGAACGAAGTATTCGCCATTGCCGATGAAGTGGCGGTGTTCCGCGATGGTCACTACATCGGCCTGCAACGTGCCGATAGCATGAACAGCGACAGCCTGATTTCGATGATGGTGGGCCGTGAGCTGAGCCAATTGTTCCCGGTGCGCGAGACGCCTATCGGTAACCTGCTGCTGTCGGTGCGCAACCTGACCCTGGATGGTGTGTTCAAGGACGTCTCCTTCGACCTGCATGCCGGTGAGATCCTGGGCATCGCCGGGTTGATGGGCTCGGGCCGTACCAACGTGGCGGAAACCATTTTCGGCATCACCCCCAGCAGCAGTGGCCAGATCAGCCTTGATGGCAGGGCGGTGCGCATTACCGACCCGCACATGGCCATCGAGAAGGGCTTTGCGCTGTTGACCGAGGACCGCAAGCTCAGCGGCCTGTTCCCGTGCCTGTCGGTGTTGGAAAACATGGAAATGGCCGTGCTGCCGCATTACACCGGCAACGGTTTTATCCAGCAGAAAGCCCTGCGCGCACTGTGCGAGGACATGTGCAAGAAACTGCGGGTGAAAACCCCGTCCCTTGAGCAGTGCATCGACACCTTGTCCGGGGGTAACCAACAGAAGGCCCTGCTGGCACGTTGGCTGATGACCAATCCGCGGCTGCTGATTCTCGACGAGCCCACCCGTGGTATCGACGTCGGCGCCAAGGCCGAAATTTATCGCTTGATCTCCTTCCTCGCCAGCGAAGGCATGGCGGTGATCATGATCTCCTCGGAGCTGCCTGAAGTGCTGGGCATGAGCGACCGCGTGATGGTGATGCACGAGGGCGAATTGATGGGCACCCTGGACCGCGATGAAGCGACCCAGGAAAAAGTCATGCAGTTGGCTTCCGGTATGACGGCAGTTCACTGACGCACAGAATAAAAAAGGTGATTGGCTATGAACGCAATAACGGATAACAAACCGGCTTTGGCGCCAACCAAAAGTCGTCGGCGCATGCCTACCGAGCTGAGCATCTTCCTGGTGCTGATCGGCATCGGCCTGGTGTTCGAGGTGTTTGGCTGGATCGTGCGTGACCAGAGCTTCCTGATGAACTCCCAGCGGCTGGTGCTGATGATCTTGCAGGTGTCGATCATCGGCCTGCTGGCCATCGGTGTGACCCAAGTAATCATCACCACCGGCATCGACTTGTCCTCGGGCTCGGTGTTGGCGTTGTCGGCGATGATTGCTGCGAGTTTGGCGCAGACTTCTGACTTTTCTCGGGCGGTGTTTCCGAGCCTCACCGACTTGCCGGTGTGGATTCCGGTGGCGATGGGGCTGGGCGTGGGGCTGCTGGCGGGGGCGATCAACGGCAGTATCATTGCCGTTACCGGTATCCCGCCGTTCATTGCGACCCTGGGCATGATGGTGTCGGCCCGTGGCCTGGCGCGTTACTACACCGAAGGCCAGCCGGTGAGCATGCTGTCGGACTCGTACACGGCCATCGGCCATGGAGCGATGCCGGTGATCATTTTCCTGGTGGTGGCGGTGATCTTCCATATCGCGCTGCGCTACACCAAGTACGGCAAGTACACCTACGCCATTGGCGGCAACATGCAAGCGGCGCGCACGTCGGGTATCAACGTCAAGCGCCACTTGATCATCGTCTACAGCATCGCAGGCCTTTTGGCTGGTTTGGCCGGCGTGGTGGCCTCGGCACGTGCTGCCACCGGTCAGGCTGGCATGGGCATGTCCTATGAACTGGATGCGATTGCTGCGGCGGTCATCGGCGGCACCAGCCTGGCGGGTGGGGTAGGGCGTATCACCGGTACGGTGATCGGCGCGTTGATCCTCGGTGTGATGGCTAGCGGGTTTACCTTTGTCGGGGTGGATGCGTATATCCAGGACATCATCAAGGGCCTGATCATCGTCATCGCTGTGGTCATCGATCAATACCGCAACAAGCGCAAACTCAAGCGCTGATTGAAAAAAGGGGGCGAGCGCCTGCCGCCCCCTCCCTGCGGCGGATCAGTTCGCCAAGGCCAAGAACCGCTCGGCCAGCCCGAGGGTTATTTTGCCCCGATGCACATCCACCACTTCCTGCGGACTTTGCGCACGGGCTAGCAATGAATGGTAACTGTCGGTGCGCTGCTCCTTGGTTTTCAGGTGGGCGACGCTGTACTGGTGCTTGGGTGTATCCAACTGAGGATAATGGAAGTGCGCGTACCACAGGGCGCGGCCGCCTTTATGGTTGACGGCGTACTCCTGAATGAAATCTCCCCGCAGCGCCACCCGCGCGCCGAGCCTTGCGAGCTGGACGGCGTCCTGTTCAAGTAGGTACATCACGTGGCTGTCGGTGGGCAGAATCTGCAAAGTGCGCTCGATACGCAACGTATTGCCTTTGGCCTTCAAGGTGGTGTGTGCAGTGCGCAATTCGGTGACCAGCTTGCGGTCCGCCGCTGTGTGCTGGTCCTGAGGTTGGGCTGAGAGTGCGCGCTCCAGTTCTTGCGCCAGGTTATCGAAACGCCTTGCCTCGGTTTCAAGGCTTTCCTGTATTTCGATCGGATACCTGGAGACCTTGGCGTAAGCGGTTTCACGGTCGATGACCGCTTGCAATTCATTGACTCGCTTGCGCGCATCTCCTTTGACGATGCTCAGGGCGCGCGTATCAGGTGGCAGTTCCGGCTGGGGTTTGCGCTCTATCTTGACGTCGTCCCAGGCATCTTCGTGCTGAGTGTAAGTGCCTGACAGGTCGTCAGCCTCGTCGAAGCGCACCTCCACCGCCTCGATAGGCAGGGTGGTTCCGGCGGCTTTTACGTTGCCAATCAACACCCCTTGTTTGCGGGTCTTGATGACTTTTTTCTGTGGTTTTCCCGGTGCGTTCAGTGTGCGCTTGGGAGCCTTCTTCGCGGCCTCGGCTACGGGTTTGACCTCGGCAGCCAGTTGCAGCACGACATCTTGGTACAGCGAGTTCAGCAAGGCCTGGGTTTGCTGGAAATAGGCCATGTTGAGTTTGTCGGCGTGAACCAGTGCCATGCCCTGCATGCCGTCGATGACCTGGCCGTACTGCAGCAGCAGGCTATCGAGCACGGCCAGGCGGTCGGGTGCAGATAGATTCAACTGGTTGAGTTCGCTATGGGTACGCACTTGCTGGCCCAGCGGGCTGAGCAGAAGATCCAGTTCGCGGATGAAGCCTTGTTTTAAGTCTTTATTGCTCAGGTATTTGAGGTTATGCAATTGGCTGAATTTCAGTGCTATGGCGGTGAGTTCGGCCGGACGGTCTTTGGTTAATCGTTTATAGGCTTCTTCGCCTGGGCGTCCGAGATTGAACAGCTCCTGCAGGTGATTGTCGGTGAGCTCTAGCGCGATCATCTGCCGTTCATTGATAACGATGAGATCTTTGATAAACCCGGTATAGCCAGTCGGGTCGGCAACTACCATCGGTATCAACTGGTCGACGGGTAGTCTGAAGTTAGGGTGTGCGGCATACAGCGCTTGGCGATCCAGGTCAGCCAGCACGACGGACTTGCGCGCGTTGTTCACGGTGTTTTCCATCAGGCGGCTGATGGTGCTGGTGTCCAGCGGGATATTCAGCTCGTTGCGCTCGTTGCGACTGTCGATAAGACTTTTATAAACCCGCGTTTGCTCGTCGAGCGCCGCATCGAAAGCCTTGCGCATCCTGGCTCGGTCGGCAGTTGTAGACTTGGGGTTGTTATTGGCGAGGTTCATCAATCGCTCGGCAATATCGGCCTTTTTTTGCAGGGTCTCTTGCTGGCTTTTTGTTTCGATAACTCTACCTTCATGCGTCTCTGTTCTGGAGCGGATGAAATGGTCCCACTCTTGTTCCAGTTGCTGCTTGCGTTGTGCCTTCTGTTGGCGAATAGCATCCCGCCGCTTGGGCGGCATGCCGCCGCGCAGGCGCAGTTGCAAGTCGAGTGACCAATTGCCTTGGTCGTCCGATTGCAGGTAGGGCCCGTGGCGGCGAGTATTGAAGGGGTCGACTATGACTACGCGGCCTGCCTCCATCCGAACCTGATACCAGCGCCTGTCGATCACGGCGTACCAGTCGCGCAGGTGGTTGTACAAACCGCGGCGCGGGCCGCTTTCCACCACAGCGGGGATTATGTGAGGCTTGGGCGTCTGAAATTGCCACAGCCGCTGTTGCTGCTGCGCCGTCAATCGATTGCGTGCGCTGGAAAAGCTGAAATCCAACACCGTGTCCGACAGCCCCCGTTGTTACCGTCCAGCAGCACCGGGCCTTGCTCTATAACGGGCGTGGGCCACTGCTCGGTGAGTTGGCGCTCGAAGGGTGAGCGCAAGGCCTTCCAGCGGCTGCCTGCGGGCACCGGGGTTGGCGGGGTTGCTGACGGTGCAAGCTGGAACGTGAGCATTGCGATATTGACCAACAGATCGACCCACGCCAGCTCGCGCGCGATCGGATCCTCACTGTTGAGTGCCGGGATGTCCTTGACGGCGCTGGCCATGAGGCTGAGCAGCCAGCCGGCGAGCATCAGGGGGCCACGCACAAGTGGCAGCAACAGGCTGTTGAAAAGCAAACCGGTGCCCTCCAGGAATACCGCCCAGCGACTTTCGGCGTTGGACACGGACTCCCGGTCGGCCTGGTCCACCAGTGCGCGGGCATTGGCGCCATACAGGTATTCCATCAACTGGCCGTTGGCGAGGTATTGCAGCAGTTCGTCGCTGGCACCGTCCGTGGCCAATTGAGCCGGTTTGGGCACTTCCAGTGGGCCAAACTCTGTTCCCAGGCCAAAGCGCACGTAGTGCGGTTGCTGGAACCCGCCATTGTCATAAATCGAGCGGGCGCTGTCCGAGAGCCAAGCCAGCACGCTGGACTGCAAAGCCCCTGGGCTAGCAATCGCTTCCAGTAACGACTGACGGCTGGAAAATTGCTGCAGGGCTTCGGCATACAACGGCCTATACAAGATGTGTGGCCCGGCCTGGCCGCTTTCGGATTCGATGATGTACATGTTGGCCACCACGTCTGGCACGGCCAGGGGTTTGCGCACCAGGGCCAAATGACGGATGACCACCGCTGCGCCGTTGACTCGACGTTGATCGCTGGTGTTACCCATCAGCGCTGCGACATACGCGGCGCCCTCGGGGGTGAACCCGTGTTCTTGCTTGAGGCTCAGTTCCAACGCCTGCATAGGCAAGACTACTTGGGCCTGTTCGGCGAACTGCTGCTCGCGCTGGCGGCTCTTGGTGTTACCGCCCAGCAACAGGGTGTTGAGACGTTCTGGGTAGGTCTTGCCGATGTCCACCTGCTGGATGGGACCATCATTGGCTTGGATGTAGTCCGCGGTGAGCCATGTGGGCAGGGGGAGGGCGTTGCGGTGGGCGATGGTGAAAGTCCCACTGGGTTTTGCGTGCAGGTTTTTGATCGCAAGATCGGTGAGGCTCATTTCCACCTTTTCCACATAGCCGGCACCGCCTGGGTAACCGACCGCGACGGAGAAGGTCAGCAACAGGTCATCTGGCTGAAGCTCTGAGGCCTGCGTCTTATCGAGTCGGGCGGCATCGCTTTTGAGTCTTTGGGCCAAGGCCTCGCGTGCAAAAGCACGGATATCCGGGATGTCACTGAGGAACGTGCGCCCCCCACTGCGTTTCTTGGCGCTGGCAAGCTGTAAGCAATAGTGCCGATAGCGTGCACGATCGGCAGCGGGCGCTTGTTGCAACCAGGTTGGAGCCTGGAGCCCTGGGGTCGCCAAACTCTGCAGCACTGGCGTTCCCGTGGTTGAAAAGTAAGGGTAAGGATCGGTGATGTGGCGGTAGACCGCTTCGAGGGTTTCGAGGCCCTGGGAGCCGGGAAGGCTCAGGGTCGCGATCTGTTGCAGTTGTTGATCAAGGATTAGCGCCGCCTGTGTGTCGAACAGGTTGCCGTCCGGCTCTAGGCGCTGCAGCGCTACGTGTTCTACGACGACTTCCTGCGTTACCCGAAGCATCCAGGCTTGCAAGGCGGCATCTGCGTTGGTGAAACGCTCACACGTGCCGGAGGGCGAGTACAGCAGTGCAGTGGATTGACCGTTGACCAGCACAAGGTCCGGGCCATACACGGTTTGCGTACCGTTCGCCGCTTTCAGCTTGGCCAGTGGGCAATAGGCATGCACGGCGCTGTTGCCGAACTTGGCAATACGCTGGTCGCGGTCGGGATAGTCCACTAATTGATGGAGTGCCTGGCGGTCAGTCGTTTCCAGGTCTGTCTGGCGGATAGTGATGAGGTTCAGGGTGTTCATCAGCAGTTCGCTGAGCCAGCGCCAGCGAGTGACTCCAGTGTCGGCCAGTGCGCGCCAGTAGTCAGCCAGGGCATCTTGCAGGGCGGTTGGCAAGGCTGCGGGCAGGGCCTTGATCAACCCTTCAATCACTTGTGGGGGAGGTCGCTTGCCATCCGCCGTCTTCAGATGGGCCGGAGGTCTATCGGTAAAAAAGCAGGCATGTGAGCCGCGGTCACTGAAATCCACGGGTGTGCCGTTGCCAAGAAAATCGAGCACCAGAGGCATCAAGGGCTGCAGTGTCCAGCCGCCTCCTGAGAGGGGGGTTCAAGTCCAGTTGCAGCGTGGGAAAGGTGTAGGCGAGGTCGGCGCTAAGCAATGCCTGAACCACACTGGCCACATTGGGGCGACTGGTGAACTGGGCACCGACGGCATCGGCTGGCGTTGAAAGAGGAAGGGTCGTCATCAAAGGTCCTTTTTTCACTGCGAACGTGCAGAGGCCATCAGCTAATTCCTTTTCTACCCAAAGTGGGTGTTATGTATTGCTGAGTGACAGATCAACCGTTTGTCTTCTATATAGCTCCACAACACTGAATTTCTTGCTATAAACGCACTCCGATAACCGTTCGCCGAGCCCGTCCTGGTGCTTTTAAGGCTTATTTCGGAAAAATTGCCTGTCTTTTCAGTTGCTGCGCCCTCAAGTCGGCCTTAGACTGCCGCCCCTCGTAAATTGAGTGCCGGGTGGCGCTTGGAATGGACGGCGCCTTTCCGAGACCTGCAGAGGTCGGCCGGAACGCTCCCTTATTCGCCTTAATGCACGTATTTTTTATAGAGAAATCAATGACAAAGGAAAAGTTGCTGGCCATGCCGGCGGATGACTACATGAATGCCGAACAGCACGCTTTTTTCGAGCAGATGCTGCAAGACATGAAAGTGGAACACCACGAGCGCATTGAACAGAACCGTATCGCCATTGAAAGCCTGGACACCCCGGCAGACCCGGCTGACGCCGCTTCCGTGGAAGAAGAGCGCACCTGGCTGGTAAACGCCATCGATCGCGACCAGCGCATGCTGCCGCAGCTTGAGCGTGCACTGGACCGCATCAAGGAAGATTCCTTTGGCTGGTGTGATGACAGCGGCGAGCCGATTGGCCTCAAGCGCCTGCTGATCAGCCCCACCACCAAGTACTGCATCGAAGCGCAAGAGCGCCACGAGCAGATCGACAAGCATCAGCGCCAAGCCTGATGCGGTGAAGCTGGGGAGCCGTTTATACGGTTTCCCAGAGAAAGACCCGTTACGCCCCGTCTATTGATCTACTGCAAGCTCCCCCACTAAAGGCCCATGGATAATGGCCGTATAGTGGCGTTTAATGCAGCGACAATAATGACAAGCAGTGGGGTAACGAAGATGGCTGGAGACGGATCTCTGATGGGCGCAGCAGTACCACCACAAACGGTGGTGCGCGGGTTGCCCGGCTGGCTGACGCCGCTTTTGCAGAGCACCGCCCTGGTGCTGGTGCTACTGGGCCTGGTGTTTGCCAGCTTGCCGTTATACCTCTGCCTGCCACTGGCTTTGCTGGTGATCTGGCTACCTCGTCTTAAAAGTCACACGTCGGTTGTTGTGCCCTCGTCAGGTGCTGACGCCATTGGCGAGCTCACCCGTGACTTGTCCCACACCACCAGCCATAACGCGCTGTCCGCCGCCGGCGTGGCCTATTCGGTCAAGCAACTGGCTGCACGCTTGCAGTCGCAATTGAGCGCGGCCAAGCAGATTGTCAGCAGTGCAGAAGTGATGATTGGCACTGAAAAAATCACTTCCCAACTCAGCCGCGAAGCCTTGGCCGCTGCCAGCCAGGCCCATCAACGCAGCACCGAAGGCCGTGAAGTGCTGGCCCAGTCGATCACGCAAATGCACCAACTCAGCCAGCGCGCTAATGCCAGCCGTGAGCTGATTGAGGCCTTGAGCCAGCGCAGTGAAGAAATCCAGCGAGTGACCTTGGTGATCCAGTCGATTGCCAGCCAGACCAACCTGTTGGCACTCAACGCGGCGATTGAAGCGGCGCGGGCCGGCGAGCATGGTCGCGGCTTTGCTGTGGTGGCCGATGAGGTGCGCGGTTTGGCGGGCCGCACGGCGACGGCCACCGATGAGGTCGGGGTGATGGTGGCGGATATCCAGCAACGTACTGCTCAGGTGGTAGAACAGATTCGTCAGCTCTCGGCGGACCTGCACACCGGCGTGGAGCAGGTGGAGCACGCTGGGGAGCAGTTGCAAAGCATCGCCAGCCTGGCTGCAGATGTGGAAGGCCAAGTCAACGAGATCGCCCAGGGCACCGACACCAATCGCATCCAGCTCGACAGCTTGTTCCATGCCGTGGAGCAAATGCGCAGCGACCTGGCAATAAGCGACCAGCAGACCCGCCAACTGGCCGATGCCGCTGTACAGATGGAAGGGCAGGCCGAAACCATCAGCGAACGGTTGGCGGAAGTTGGGCTGGACGACTATCACCAGCGTGTCTACGACCTGGCCCGCGAAGGCGCCGGCCGGATCAGCGCCCAATTCGAGGCCGATATACAGCAGAACCGCATCAGCCTGGACGATCTGTTCGACCGCAGCTACACGCCGATCCCGAATACTCGCCCGAGCAAGTTTCACACGCGATTTGATGGCTACACCGACCAGGTGTTGCCGGCCATTCAGGAGGCGTTATTGCCCCGCCATGAAGGGCTGGTATTCGCTATCGCGTGCACGCCCCAAGGCTATGTGCCGACCCACAACAAGGCGTTTTCCCAGGCACTGACCGGCGATGTGCAGGTGGACGCGGTACAAAACCGCACCAAGCGCAAGTTTGAAGACCGTACCGGAATTCGCTGTGGCAGCCATCAGCAGGCCGTATTGCTGCAGACGTACACGCGCGATACGGGTGAATTGATGCACGACTTGTCGGTGCCGATCATGGTTGGGGGGCGGCATTGGGGCGGGCTGCGCCTGGGCTACAAACCCGAAGGGGCTTAGGGATTATTGCTGTTTATGCAATGGAGCTATTCCGTGGATAGCTTTTTCCAACTTGATGAAAGCCGTAGCATGGCCAACATTGTTAGCCAGCTAACTAATGCTGCGGAGAAGCTCCATGCAAAATAAAGTCGATGTCGCCGTGATGATTGGCAGTGGCGTACCGCAAACCTTGCGAGCGCTCGGCCAGAAGGCCTGCTGGGTGGTGCTGCTTAATGGTGAACAGCGCGGCACCGCGTTTGCCAGCCGTGATGAGGCTGAAGAGTGCAGGGCTGCCTGGCAAGCGCTGTTACGCCTGGAACAATCAGACAGCCTGCATTGACAGGGGCTTAGTGCGGTTGATGCAGGCGCTGGTTCAACTCATCCACGGCAATCGCCCAATCGGCATCTTCGCGTAGTTCTTCCTTGAGAAACTGGGCCTGTTGGGCGGACCAGAAGGGCGCATCGATCAGCTTCACGTCCTCAGGCAGCGGATGCGCGACGATAAAAGCGTCGATGGCTTCTGGGGAGGAGTCCAGGCCCAGTTGTGCAAACAGGGTTTCGAGGGTGGGGATTGGCGCGTCCATATCGTTCTCCATGCAGGGTGGTCGTTATGCATGGGAGGATAGCGACGCGGCAGAGTTCGATTGGATCAGGAATTCAATGCTCCGGCGTCCACGGCGGTTTTCAGCGCCTGCGCAGCGTCTTTGCCGGCGACTGCTGCGGCATCGGCGGTTTTGAACCAGCGATCTTTTTCCACTTGGTGCGTGGTAACGGTTTTCAGCGGTGGCTTGGCCCGCATCACGATCACCGCCTGAAATTCACCGTCTACTTCCCTTACGCCGCCGTGGATAAAAAATTCGCCAATATCAAATTCCGTCACGTAGAGCCTTCCCTTGGAGATAACTGCACTGGTGAAACCTGGCCCGCGGGGCGCACATTTCGGTGGACGGGCCAGTATGGCAGTTGTTGGGGGACTGCGGCGCAGTAAAGTCATGCAGGTGACGAAACGATTCCTCCTGGGTGCGCATGCAGGCGGGCTTCGAGTTTTTTTGCCAGTTCGCAAGCCTGGATATGGTCGGTGCGAAAGCCTTTGACTCGGCCGCTGAGCACTTCGCGAATGTGGAAAAAGTTTCTACCGGCAGGTACGACTTGGTAAAGAACCGAATCCAGGTACCCGTCGTAGCCGCGCAAGCGGTAGTATTGGGCCTCGTCCTGGCATGCTGAACGAGTGTGCGAGGACATTGCGTTGTAGGGGGGTCGTTGCATCGCCTGCTCCTGTCGATCGATCCGGTTGACTCAACGGCTGCGTTTTGGGTGGTGTTGTTCCGTGTTGCTGTTTTAGTATTGTTGTCACCCGCCGGTGCCTGGTTCCATGTTCAGGTGTGTGTTTTGTATTCGATGTCGGAAAACTGCGTTTTTAATTGGGTTATTCTCTGAAGTTGGTCGACCCGTGTTCTCGGGCCGTTGAACCTGTGATCTCCTGTGATGCCTGATGACCTTGCACAAGGCCCATCGCGTACGTCTGTACTAGTCTTATGGCGCTGCAGCGAATCTTCTTCAGTTTTTTTCAATGAATGTGTTGTGTGATCGTGCCGTAACGGCCGTTTTTTTGTGCTGCCCGCTCCGGCGGACGGCGCTCTTTTCGATGTGGGAGCGTTTCCTTGGCAGTCAGTAATCTGGATATGCACGCGCTGTTCGTGCTGGGCGATTTGCGCGCAAAGTTGGTCAAGCAGTTTCAATCCCGTTTCGTATACATCACCGAACAGACGCCGGAAGGCATCTACATTGCCGAAATCGACACCGAAACGGCGATGGTGGTGGATGACAAACCACGTCTGGAACTCAAAGTGGGCGACCATTTCCGCGCAGCGGTATTGCCCAGCCGGGAAGGTGGCAAGTTCGAGTTGAAGTTCCGCGACATCAAGTTGACGGTGTATGGCCTGGGCGACTATGCCTTTGTTTCTTCAGCCGAAGGCCAGGGCATTGTGTTCAAGGAAGGCCACAGCGTTATGCTGGTGTTCGCCGCCAACGAGCAATTGCAGGAAGGCCTGACCAAAACCCTGAAGGCCGTGACTGGCAAGGCTGCCAAGTGGCGCAAGGGTGAACTGGTGACATTCAAGGCCAGTGAGTGACTCATAAACACGCTGTTTAAGCTTTAGCGCCCGGAACCTCTACTACAGTTGAGTTGACTTAACTATTCAGAGGCTTCGCGCATCCGCAGCAAAGCCGTTCGCTATTGGCTGCGATATCGCGAGGTGCTAAGGCATGAAAGGATTTAAAACGCTGTTGGCCGCATCCCTGACGACCTTGAGTCTGTCGATGGCTGCGCCGTCGGTTTTGGCCGCCGAAACCCCGGTGCACTTTGCCGACCTGAACTGGGAAAGCGGCAGCCTGATCACTGAAGTACTGCGAGTCATTGTCGAGAAGGGCTACGACCTGCCCACCGACACTTTGCCCGGTACTACCATCACCCTGGAAACCGCCCTGGCCAAGAACGACATCCAGGTGATCGGCGAAGAGTGGGCGGGCCGCAGCCCTGTTTGGGTCAAGGCCGAAGCCGAAGGCAAAGTGGTGGGCCTGGGTGATACGGTCAAGGGTGCCACCGAAGGTTGGTGGGTGCCGGAATACGTGGTCAAGGGCGACCCCGCCAAAGGTATCAAGCCGCTGGCGCCGGACCTCAAGAGTGTAAAGGACCTGGCACGCTACAAGGACGTGTTCAAGGACCCCGAAGCCCCCAGCAAAGGGCGCTTCCTCAACAGCCCTATCGGCTGGACCTCGGAAGTGGTCAACAAGCAGAAACTCAAGGCCTATGGGCTGGACGACAGCTACGTGAACTTCCGCAGTGGTTCGGGTGCGGCACTGGACGCCGAGATCGCCTCATCGATCCGCCGGGGCAAGCCGGTGCTGTTCTATTATTGGTCGCCGACGCCGTTGATGGGGCGCTATAAGCTGATCCAGCTGGAGGAGCCGCCGTTCGACGCCGAGGCCTGGAAGACGTTGACGGATGCGGACAATCCCGATCCGAAGCCTACGCGGTCGTTGGCGTCCAAGTTGAGCATCGGTGTGTCAACGCCGTTCCAGAAGGAGCATCCGCAGATTGCACAGTTCTTCGAGAAGGTCGAGTTTCCTATCGAGCCGCTGAACAAGGCCTTGGCGACCATGAGCGAGAATCACACCGCGCCACGGGAAGTGGCCCAGGCGTTCTTGAAAGAGCACCCCGAAGTGTGGAAAGCATGGTTGCCAGAGGATGTGGCGCAGAAGGTTGAGACCAGCCTTAAATAACCCCAGTCTAAAAGCAGAATGGAGATCAAAATGTGGGAGCGGGCTTGCTCGCGAATACGGTGGATCAGTTAATGAACTTGTATCTGGCACACCGCATTCGCGAGCAAGCCCGCTCCCACATTTTTAATTGTATTTCAGGTTTAGAACTTGGTGTTTACCGCCAACTCGAAGGTTCGCGGCGATCCCAGGTAGTAAGCCGGTGACACATGGGCAAACTCGGCATATACCTCATTCGTCAAATTACGTACCCGTCCGGTGATGGAAGTGTGCGCGTCTACCTTGTACCGCAGGAACGTCCCGAACAACGTGTACGCGGGTACCGTCTGGGTATTGGCGTTATCCGCATACACCTCGGCCACATACCGCGCATCCACACCGCCTTGCCAGTCTTCGGCAAAGTCATAGGTCAGCCACAGGTTGCCCACACGCTTGGGTACGTTGGTCGGTGTATTGCCCTTGCGTGAAACCACCGCACCACTGGCAGTTTTCTCGTTGAAGTCATCGTACTCGGCGTCCACCCAGGCGAAGTTGCCTTCTGCCAGCAACTTGGGCGTGATGCGCAGGGAACTCGCCAACTCGATGCCCTTGGAGGACTGCGCTCCCACCGGGATGCTATTGGTCGGGTCTTCTGGGTCGGTGACGGCAAAGTCTTTGCGCTCGATCTTGTAGGCCGCCACGGTAGCTGAGCCGCGCCCGTCCAGATAATCGAACTTGCTGCCCACTTCCCACTGTTTGCCAGTGGATACATCGAATACCTGTGTGGTGGTGTTCGGTTGCTCGGCGGCGGTGCTGTATTGCACATACACGTTGGCCGAAGGAATGAACTGGTAGGTCAGGCCCACGCGCCCGGTTACCGGCTCCCAACTGCGCTTGAAGTGCCGTGGGTTAGTAGCCGTTATCGCGCGATGGTTGGTGACATCCAGGTCAATGGCGTCGTAGCGCAGGCCGGTGAGCAGCGACAGTTTATCGGTGAGGCCCAGGCGGTTTTCGACGAACAACGCCTTGGTGGTGACCTCGTTGGTTTTGTCCTTGACGAAACCTGATTGGGTGCCCGGGATGCCATAGAAGTAGCCAGGGTCGTAGTGGTTCGGATCTACGCTGCTGTTTCCGGACACGTTCAAAGGGCTGTTTGTCGTGCTGTTGACCTTGTACTCAAAACCGCCGGACCAGGTGGTTGACATGCCGAAGAGGCTATCGTCGTGGCGCAGTTCGAACTGGTTGCCGTTCTGTACGCCTTGATGACGCACTTGGTAGGCAGTGGAACGATTCACCGCGCTGTTATCGGCGTTGTACTGGTAGGTTTCCAGGTTGCGATAGTCGCGCTGGCTGTCCAGGTGGTAGAGCGTATTTTTCAGGGTCGTGTTGTCATTGATGCGGTAGTCAATGATCGAACGCGCCCAGATCGTGCGCTGTTCGTAACGGCCATCGGCGACGTTGTAGTTGTTGAAACGGTTGTGCTTGTCGATCTTCAACTCACCAGCCTTGGGGTTGAGCACCGGCGTGCCCCAGTAGGGGCTGTCTTCGTGTTCGTCCTGGTATTCCAGCGCCAGGGTGTGGGACAGGTTGGGGGTGAGGTCGCTGAGCAGGGAAAACGCCAGGCTCCAGGCCTCGCGCTGATCGCGGTCGATGTAGCTGTGGTTGGTGTTGCGGCTCACATCCAGGCGCGCGTAATGCTGCACTTCGGCACCTGGCTCGGTCAGGGCGTGATTGACGCCGAAGGCCATGCCGGCCGTGTCATAGCTGCCATAGGTGAGCTGGCCTTCGGCGGCCTGCTCCTCGCGGCTGGCGAGCTTGGTCACGTAGTTGAGCGAGCCGCCTACAGAGCCGGCGCCGTTGATCAGCGAGGAGGGCCCGCCTACCAGTTCCACCCGGTCATAGATCCACGCATCCACCGGCCGGGCCAGGCCAGTGGCAACGTTGATGCCGTTGAACATCTGGGTGATCTGGCTGCTGGTAAATCCACGGTAAGACACAAACCCGCCAAACCCCGGCGGCGCACTGGCGTTGACGCCGGGCAGGGTGTTGGCGGCATCGCGGAAGGTCTTGGCGCCGTGGCGCTCGATATCGTTGAGGTTGGCGATGGCCACCGATGCAGGTGTCTCTCGCACGCTCAGTCCCAGCCGCGACGCCGCGCCGCTGGATTGATCCAGGGTCAGGCCGGGCTCGGCGGTTTGCTCGCCATCAATGGTGGTCGGGGCCAGCTCGATGGACCAGGCGCACACAGGCAGGCAGCCGAACAGGCCCGCCAACAGGGGTAGATGTTTCATGGTTGAATCCTGAAAAACTTGGCTTGAAAACAACACACAGCCGTGCGTATTCCCCAATGGAAACGCGGGTCAGTGCAGATCAGGGAGCGAAGGAATCAGGCGACAGCAGGCGGCGCGCGCGGATGAGCCGTGGGCCAGGTGAAGCGGGCAGGGATGTCGGCGGTGGCGATGATCGCCGGCGGTGGCGCGTGAGGTTGCGGTAATACCGCTACATTCAGGCTGGAGTTGAGTGCCGGGCCCATGCCCCCCGTGGAGCACAACGGGCAACCGAAGGCCTTGGACAGTGTCGGCAGGCTTTCATCGATGGAGTTGGACGGCTTGGGAGCTTGGGTTCGCGGGTCGACCGTACAGAACTGACCGCCGATGCCATTAAGCTGCATCCCCACCATCTGCCCATGACCAATACTGCAGGCGAACGCATTGAACAGGACGCAGCAATAGAGCATCCAGGCAATGAGCGAGCGATCGGCACGGGCGAATTTCATGGGGCGGCACTTTACCACCAGCCGCCGACGAAATGCCTGCAAAAAATCACTGGGCGACTATGCTCATTCCCACATTTTCAGGGAGGGTCGGCCATGAGCTTTGTCATCGCACGATGGATCGTCGGGGTTTTTACCTGCATCAGCATGGTGCACTTGTACTGGGCGGCCGGCGGCAAACTTGGCTTCCAGGCGGTCATTCCCCAGCTCCCAGGCGAGTTCGCCAGCGGTCCACGACCCGCATTCAAACCTTCTGCACTGGGTACATTCTTGGTGGCGTTGGGGCTGGTGGCAATTGCCTTGATGGTATGCCTGCGAGCCGGGCTATATTTTTCGGCGGTGTCCCATGGCGCGTTGCAGTGGGGAATCAGCGCGATTGCGGTGGTGATGTTCGCCCGTGCGATTGGGGATTCGGAGTTGGTGGGGTTTTTCAAGAAAGTGGGTGGGTCGCGATTTGCGAGGTTGGATACGTATTTTTATTCGCCGTTGTGTTTGGTATTGGGGGTGGGGTTGTTGGTGGTAGCGTGGGGGTGAGGGGCCTACTAATCTGCTTTTTAGCAGGCTAGAAGAAGAAAAAGAGGCCTGTTCGGTTTTTGATCGCAAGGGCGTTTAAGTGGATCAATTTTTGTATTACCGAAGCGTTTTCAGGTGTCAGGCGCTGTTCGAGTAGCGCTAGGGTTTTGTCGAGCTCCTCAGCGGTGCTGATGGCCTCGTCTTCATAGTTGTCTATTATTTTTCCAAGCGAATTATTGATAGCTTCCAGTGCGCCTGACTCCAGAAGTATTTCGTACTCTTCCTGATTGAGTGAGATGCTTTCGAGCAAAGAGTTTGGGCATTCGTCCATATCTAACAAACACATGGCCTCCACAGTGAGTGGGGTGCAAATTATTTTCATTTGTTTGGCTCCCTTTTATTGAAATGGGTAGCCTCATTATATTGACTTTGTGTTCTGCCCATTTTCCTCCCCCGAAGGGGACGTCTTGTTATTGGGTACTATGCCCTCAAGGCTTAGGTAGCGTCTTTTACCTGGCTGTATCTCGCCGATTGGCACGTCATACGCTGACTCGAACTTGAAATCTGGGTCATTCATGCTCACCGACCGCTGCGAATCCCCCCCGCAACACCCGATCCATCCCCAACAACGACGGCATATCCAACGCGTGACTTGCCGAATCCAATGCGTGCGAATACCAGGCGTTCATCTGCTGGCGATAGATCGCCAGGCTCTGATGAAAACCATCGAGTTCAAATTCGATATGGGCAATGTGGGAAGCGTTGGTCATCCGTGACGGCTCGGTGGAGGTCAAGGCGTCGGAGAATGCCGCAGCAAATAGCGGCTGGATGAACGGTTGGAAAAATCAGGAACGGCTCACCGGAGACGGTAAAAAGCCGCAAACAATCCCCTCAAAGGGCTACATGAAAAAGCGATCCCGCTGATTGCAGTAGAACCTCTCAAATAAAAATCGATCTCATTCTTGCCCGATTTTCAGACCTGGCCGTCATGGTTAATAAAACCCCCATTTCGCAGGATTTCCCATGTCGCGCCTTGCTCGTCCCTTGCACCCACTGGCCTTGTCAGTGGCGATGGCTTTTGCTGCTGTGCCGTTGTTGAACGTACAGTCCTCCTTCGCCGAAGAACGCAGCAGTGCGGTGCGCAGCTTCTCGATCCCTGCCGGTGACTTGAGCCAGGCCCTCAACAGCCTGGCGGAACAGGCGGGGCTGGTATTGGCCTTCGATGCAAGCCTGACCCGTGGCAAACACAGCGCTGGCTTGAACGGGCAGTACGGCACCGACGTGGCCCTGAACCAACTGCTGGCCGGCAGCGGGTTGCAAGCTTTGAAGATCTCCGCCGACCGCTATCGCCTGGAGCCTATCCCGGATAACGGCGGCGCCATGGAATTGCAGGCCACCACCATTAGCGGCGCCTACCAGGCCGAGAGCCCGATCGGGCCAGTGTCTGGTTATGTGGCTACCCGCAGCTTATCGGGCACCAAGACCGATACCCCGATCATCGAAACGCCTCAGTCGATCTCCATCGTCACCAAAGACCAGATGCGCGCGCAGAACGCTGAAAGCCTCAACCAGATCCTGCGCTACAGCGCCGCGGTGGTCCCGGAGACCCGTGGTGCCACCGCATCGCGTCTCGACCAATTGACCATCCGTGGTTTCTCCCCGGCCACCTACCTGGATGGCCTGCGCATGCCATCGAGTCGTGATGCCTTGCCGCAAAAGGATGCCTTTGACCTGGAGCGTGTCGAAGTACTGCGCGGCCCGGCGTCGGTGTTGTACGGGCAGGGCACGCCCAGCGGTGTGATCAACATGGTCAGCAAGCGCCCGTTGGATACGCCGTTCCACGAGATTGGCGTGGAATACGGCACCTTCGACAAGAAGCGCACCACCTTCGACCTGAGCGGGCCGATTGACGATCAGGGTGTGTATTCCTACCGGGTTGCCGGACTTTTCGATGATGCCGATGGCCAGGTGGAACACACCGAGACGCGTCGCCAGTCGCTGTCCACCGCGTTTACCTGGCGCCCGGATGACGCCACTTCGCTGACCCTGCTGGGGCATTTCCAGAAGGACCCCAAGGGCGCGTCCTACGGTTCGGTGCCGGCCTGGGGCTCGGTGCTGCACAGCCCGATCGGGCGTAGCATCGATGTGGATTTCTATGATGGCGAGAAAAACTTCGAGAAGAGTGATCGCGAGTATTACTCCATCGGCTATGCCTTTGAACATCACTTCGACGACGTCTGGACCGTGCGACAAAATGCGCGCTACCTGCGCAGCGAAGGGCAGTACCGCAGCCTTTACAGCAACATCCTGATGCCGGACTACCGCACCATCCAGCGCTCGACCATCGCCACTGATGTCGACATGGATGCCTACACCCTTGATAACCAGGTGCAGGCAAAATTCGATACCGGCCCGTTGCAGCACACGTTGCTGATGGGGCTCGACTATCAGTACACCAACACCGACACGCTGTCGGGCTCAGGCGTGTACAAGGCCGGGCCAACCCTGGATATTTTCGATCCGGTGTACGGCGCCGCTGTGCCGGTGCCGGCGTACACCACCGATGGCACCTCTCGCAGCGAACAGACCGGTGTGTACCTGCAAGAGCAGATGAAGTGGGACAAGTGGGTGCTGTTACTCGGCGGCCGGTATGACTGGGCCAGCACCGATAGCAGCACGCAGACCATCCGCACCGGTGCCAAGAGCAAGTCTTCCCTGGACAGCAAGGCCTTTACAGGGCGCATTGGCCTGGTCTATCTGTTCGATAATGGCCTCGCACCGTATGCCAGCTACTCCGAGTCTTTCAACCCGCAATCGGGCACTGGCTTTGGTGGTTCCGTGTTCAAGCCGACCGAAGGCAAGCAGTACGAAATCGGCATCAAGTACCAGCCGCCGGGCAGCAACAGCTTTATTACCGCCGCGATCTTTGACCTGCGCCAGACCAACGTACTGACCACCGACCCGGACCCTACCCACCTGTGTGGCAGCGGTCGCTGCCAAAGCCAGGACGGCGAAGTGCAATCCCGTGGCTTTGAACTGGAAGGCAAGGCCAGCCTTAACGACAACCTGGACATCACGGCAGCCTATGCCTACCTGGATAACCGCATCAGCAAGTCCAACAACACCGTGCGCTATGCGCCGATCGGTGACGTCGGCGTCGGCCCGGTGCTTTCAGCGCAAGGCACCACAACCTACGCCGTACCTCGTCACACCGCGTCGGCCTGGGCCGACTACACCTTCCACGATGGCAACCTCAAGGGCTTTGGTATCGGTGCCGGTGCGCGGTATATCGGTTCGTCGTGGGGCGATACCGCCAACACCCTGAAAGTGCCGGGCTACACGCTGTTCGATGCGGCGGTGCACTACGACATCCCGAATATCACCAGCCTCAAGGACAACCTGCGCCTGGCCCTTAACGCCACCAACCTGGCGAATAAAGAGTACGTTGCGTCCTGCTATTCCTACTCGTGGTGCTGGTATGGCTCACAGCGCACGGTGCAGGCGAGTGCGACCTATCAGTGGTAGTAAGGCAATTTAATGGCCCCTTTGTAACAAAATCCTCGCCAGAATCGCTTTTATTTTCAGGTGGTTAGGTGGGGATGCAAATGCGCAATGTTGGAATCATGCTGATCGCCTGCTCCCTGGCTGGCGGCGCGGCTGCCGTGCAGGCACGGGAGCTGCGCGAGGGTGACAAGTACATGTGCAGCTGGGGCGCAGGCACGGCGGCGAGGGCCCAGGAACTCAAGCTGTCGGGGGTTTCGCTGTACGCGGCGCGGCAGAAGATCCAGACCATGAAGTTCAACAAATCGTGGATGCGCATGATGGCCATGGGCATCACTGAACAGACCTACGACAGCCGTTCACGGCTTAAACCCGAAGCGATACGCCAGGGTTTCTATCAGGATTGCGTGCGCTACAAGGTCGCGCGCAAATAGCCGGAGCGCTTTGCACCGGCCAGTGCAAAATCTGCGTAAGCCTGTCCAACTTCACGCCAGCGCCCCTCGCCATACTGGCATCAGGTAAACGAAGAGGCACAGGCCATGACTGACTACGTAATCACCCCCGCGCACACTCCATCCATTGCCGTGAAGGGCAGCGATGCACGTTTCCCATTGCGTCGCGTGTTCTGTGTGGGCCGCAACTACCGTGAGCACACCCGGGAGATGGGGCACGACCCGGATCGTGAACCGCCGTTCTTCTTTATGAAACCGGCGGACGCGGTAGTGCCGGCTGAAGGCGTCATCGCGTATCCGCCACTGACCAGCGACCTGCACCATGAAGTGGAACTGGTGGTTGCCATCGGTAAGGGCGGGGTGGATATCAGTCCGGAGGAGGCGTTTTCCCACATATGGGGGTATGGCCTCGGCATCGACCTGACCCGTCGCGACCTGCAAGCCCAGGCGAAAAAGTTCTCACGCCCGTGGGAATGGGCCAAGGCGTTTGATGAGTCGGCCCCCAGCATCCCGTTGCAGCCGGTGAGCGCAGTCGGGCACCCCTCCAGCGGGAAAATCTGGCTCAACGTGAACGGCGAGCAGCGCCAGTTGGGCGATCTGGCGGACCAGATCTGGTCGGTCAGCGAGGTGATCAGCCATGCCTCCAAGTCCGTCACTCTAAAGGCCGGCGACCTGATCTTCACCGGTACGCCAGCGGGCGTCGGCGCGTTGCAGCCGGGTGATGAAGTCACCGCCGGCATCGATGGCATTGGCGAGTTGCGTTTCACCCTCGGCCGGGGTTGAGGCTACAGTGGTGCCCAGGCCACCCGAGAGACCGTTATGCCAGGCACCCGCGTCACCACTTACGGCATGGAACAACGCAGCGACCGCCCCGACTTTTACATCCGCGATAAACGCGGGCGGGCGGCGCTGACCAGTCCCCATCGCCATGAGTACTTCCAGATCCAGATCAACCTCGGCGGCGACACCGTGCAGCACATTGGCGGCGCGGTACGGCCGTTTCCGCACAAGGCCCTGGCGTTTATCCTGCCTCATCGCCTGCATGTGATTCCCCATCCCGAGGATGGCGAGTTCATGCTGATCAATTTCAGCCAGGCGTTTTTCCTGCCGCAACTGACCTGCGATCCATTGGACCTGGAAGATATTCCCATCGGCCAGGCCCCGGAGTTGTCGCCGTTTCGCTTCCAGGAGCAGTTGGATTTCATCCTTGACGACGCGGCCTTCGCAGAGGTGCAAACCTGGCTCACCCACATGCGCAGCCTCGACGCTCAGCGGACCTTCGGCGCCCGCGAACGTCTCAAGGGCTACCTATTCCAATTGATCGGCCTGGTGTGTGAGCAATACGCCGAGCCGTTGCAGGCCTTTGCCGCCGATAACGCCACGCGGCGCGGGCGCAAGGATGCCCTGGCGCGGGTGCAGGGTTACATTCGCGAGCATCTGCATGAGCCGAGCCTTAACCTCACCGACACCGCTGCCGCCGCGTTTCTCTCGCCCAACTACCTCACCCACCTGCTGCGCAAGGAAACCGGCAAACCCTTCTCCCAACTGGTGCTTGACCGTCGCATGCAACTGGCGCGCACCTTGTTACTCAACAGTGCGCGAATGATCGGCGCTATCGCCCACCGTTGCGGTTTCACCGATGAGGCGTACTTTTCTCGGTGCTTCCGCAAGGCTCATGGCCTGGCGCCGGGGCAGTTCCGACGGCAGCAACATGGGGAGACGTTGTAGTCCGGGTTTTTACAAAACCACGACAATCACTGTGTTTCAATTTGCATACAATTGCGCGCTTCATCGCAGATAGAGCAGGGCGCCCCAGGATCATGCACCCCCCAAACGACTCGTCGTCCAACAGCTTTCGCTACTTTGTGGTCGGCGTGCTGTGCGCCGCGGTTTTGCTGGGGATTTATTTTGTGCGGTTCAACGCCCAGGTCGACCGCGAGCGTGAGGAGGCTAACCAGCGCTTGGCACTGTGCAGGCAAGTGGAAAGCGTGGCGCGTTCGGTGCGCTCGAATAACCCGGAAATTCGCAGGGTGTGCGAGGGTTCAAATGATTACAGTGCGGAAAGTGCAAACCAATAACCACTTTTTATGAATGGAAATGACGGCGGTAGTTGCACCAAAAAGTGGCACTTATATACCGCGCCACCTTAAAAAATATGTGGTTATTGAATGACTTACGACTGTTTTAATCCGACGAAAGGAATCAAATAGTCTTGTTACGGCTTTTTACAATCGTTATTATTGCCTGGCGTTCACCTCCCACGGTTTATGCATTTTTAAATCCCAAGTTTCCATCAGCTACTTGGGATTTTTTTTGCCTGTTATTTGACCTTTGCGTCAAAGTTAACCCTCGGCATACTCCGCGCGCATCCGCCCATTGCGCTTGGCCTGGTACAGCAGTTTGTCGACTTCTTCGACAAAACCCAGGGTTGGGCTATCCGGCAGGACGATTCGGGTACCGACGCCCAAGCTCAGGGTCAACAGGTTCGATACCGGCGAAAAACCGTGTTCGATCTGCTGTTGGCGCACCAGGTGCAGACATCGCTGTGCCACTTGCCTGGCCGATGCCGCGTCAGTCTCCGGGAGCAACCAGACGAATTCTTCGCCGCCGATACGTGCAATGAAATCCCGTGGCCGGTTGGCCGCCTTCGACAGTGTGTTCGCCACTTGGCGTAGGCATTCGTCACCTTTGATGTGGCCGTAGTGGTCGTTGTACTGCTTGAAAAAGTCGATATCGAGGATGATCAGCGATAACGGTAACTGGCTACGCTGGGCGCTGGCCCATTCACGTTCCAGCACGGTGTCGAACATGCGCCGGTTGGCGATGCCGGTGAGGCCGTCCTGGTAGGAATATTCCTCAAGTTGCTTTTGCAAACGCACCAGGTGCTCCTCGGTCTTCTTGCGTTCGCTGATATCGAACATAAAGCCGATCAGTGCCTCGACTTCGCCGTCCTTGCGCACCACATGCACCACATCGCGGATCCACACGTAATCGCCATTCACCGTCAATGCGCGATAGTCCGCTTCGTGATCCACCCCAGCACGGGATTGGGACACGCAGAAATTCACCACATATTCACGGTCATCCGGGTGCATGCGTTCGACCCAGTCGTCCACACTGATCCAGCTTTGTGGCGTCCACCCCAGCAGCGTCTCGATTTGCGGGCCGATGTAGCTAAAAGTCATGGTTTGCCAATCGATGCGCCAGGGGATGGCCTTGGTCGATTCCAGCAAGGTCTTGTACACGTCGCTGTCGGGCTGGCTCGGAGGTTCGATGCTCATGGGCGATGCTCACGGAGTGGCCAAAAGCCAGAGCGTCTTGTGATCTGAGCCAGGAGTCAAGTCTTCCCCCAGCGGCCAGACAAGAGGTTGCCCGAAGGCTTTTTTGGCGCCAGTGTTTCGGCGGTTTTGGGGCAAAATGAGGTGTGATTGGCACTTTTGAACGATTGGCTAGATTGCCCCTGAAACCTGATCTACTCTGCTTGCATCACAACGACTGGGTGGAGCCCGGGGGAGGGTGCGGAGCATGATTTCAATCGCCGAATTCAGTCGCATCATGGCTTCGGGTTTTCTGCCATTGGCCTGCGATTGCACGCAGAACGTCGATGGTTCGCTGCGCATCAGCATCTTCGAACCGGAATCCGGTCGTGTCGACTTGCTGCTGACCCGTGTGTCTCCCGAGGGTTTGGACAGCATCCGTTCCATCTCAAACCTTATCGGTGAACTGCGTACCGAGATCAAGGCCGGGCGCCGAGGTTTTGCGGCGGTCGGTTAACTGTTGGCCATGTGGGTGGGGGTGTCGTTCGCGCCGTAATAACGCCAGCAGCAATGGCGGTGTTCCGGCAGGATAATGCAACCGCTGAGGCTGACGATCAGCAGTGCGGCAACCAGCATGGAAAGTCGGCGGTACATGATGTTTCCTCTTGGATTTACCTGCGTTACACCTTCAACGTAGCCGCAGAGATAAATCCGTCGCGCGGCTTTCAAACATTTCATCAAGTCCTGCCATCCCCTGGGCAATACTGCCCTCGACCACTGCCCTGAAAAAATCCACGCACCCCGCGACGGATTTTTTCGACACCCAGCGTTCAACCCATCAGCAACCTGCACTTTCGTTCGTTGCATGAAGGAGTTGCCATGAGACCCCTGGCCAAAATGCGTTTTGCCTTGCTTGCCCCACTGGTCCTTGCCGCGTTTGTGAGTACGCCAAGCTTTGCCGAGACTGAAGTCATCATTCGCCAGGCGCCGCCGGCGGAGCGTGTCGAAGTCATTCCGGCGCAACGTCCCGGTTACGCCTGGGACCGTGGTCACTGGCAGTGGGAGCGTGGCGCCTATGCCTGGGTGCCCGGCCACTGGCAGCCGGTGATGCACAATGCACGTTGGGAGCCTGGACATTGGGAATCACGCGGTCCCAACTGGTACTGGCGTGAAGGGCATTGGATCCGCTGACACCTGAGACTTAGCCCCCGGACCGAGAATTGCCCGATTGAAAGACACTGATCCGGACGTTGAGCTGCTGGCACGTATCGGTAACAACGAACCCGCAGCCGTCAACGAAATGGTGACGCGCAAACTGCCGCGCCTGCTGGCGCTCGCCAGTCGGATACTGGGCGATGCCGACGAGGCCAAGGACGTGGCCCAGGAAAGCTTCCTGCGCATCTGGCGCCAGGCGGCCAGTTGGCGCAGCGGCGAGGCGCGCTTTGACACCTGGTTGCATCGGGTGGCGCTCAACCTGTGCCATGACCGTCTGCGCCGGCGCAAGGAGCGCCCGTTGGACGACGAGCAGGCGCTGGAGCTGGCAGACAACGCGCCGTCCCCGGAAGAACAGCTGGAAACCGCTGACCGCAGTGCACGCATGGCCGCAGCGTTGGCGGCGTTGCCCGAGCGACAGCGCGAAGCCATTGTGCTGCAGTATTACCAGGAGCTGTCGAACATCGACGCCGCGGCCCTGATGAATATCAGCGTCGAGGCACTGGAGAGCCTGCTGTCGCGGGCTCGCCGCCAGTTGCGTAGCCAACTTGCCGACACACCCGGGCTTGCCCGCCCAGGAAGGGGAAAACCATGACACCCGAACGATTTGCTCACTTGGCCGACGCCTACGGCGCCGACTTGCAGCGCTGGCCCGCACAAGAGCAAGGCTCGGCCCGGGCCTTGCTGGACAGCGGCCACCCCAGTGCCCGTGCAGCCATGGACGAGGCCGGCTGGCTCGATACGCAACTCGACAGTTACCACGTGGTGCTGGCCGACCCCGAATTGGCCCGCCAGATTCGTCAGTCGGCCCCGCAACCCAAGTCATTCTGGGCCCGCTACGCCGGTTGGCTATCGCCAGCCGGCGTGGTGGGCGTGGGCATAGCAGGGATTGTCACCGGCATGTTGGTGGCTTCCATGAGTGTACCGCTGCCGATGCTGTCATCCGAAGTGCTGCCCAGTGTCTTCGACCAAGGCGACGCGGAAGTCGTCTTCACCGTCAATGCCGAGGAAGCCGAGCAATGACCGTCAGATCCCTTAAACCGTGGTTGCTCGTCTCGGTATTGCTCAATGTGTTTTTGATCGGCGGGGTTGCCGGCGGCCTCTACCACTGGATGGCCAGCGCCAAGCCTGCCGAAGCGGTGGTCAACCAACACGGTTTGCGCCAGGCCATGTTCAAATTGCCGCCGGAGCGGCGCAAGGAACTGCGCCAATTGCTGCGCCATAACAGCGCCGACAGCCAACCGCTGATCATGGCCGGCCGCGAGGCGCGGATGGGAGTGATCAAGCAATTGGAAGCACCGACCCTGGACCGCGAAGTGCTGGTCACCGAATTGGCCAAGGCGCGCGAAGCCGATGTGGCGTTGCGGGCCTTGGTGGACTCAACGTTGGCGCAGTTCGCCAGCACCTTGCCCCAGGAAGACCGGCAAAAACTGGTGGATGCGTTGTATTTGCGCGGGCAAGCCAAAGGCAAGGACAAGCTCATGGAGACGGCAGGCAGCAAGCCGCGCTCCTGAGGGATGATTGGGCATTAATGTTTCGACCGCACGTGCCGAAACAGCGGCTGGGATTTGGCGCAATCTTGCGCCTGGCTGTCCAGCCGCCCATCTGCCCTGGGGCGTTTCATGCAAAGGATGCTGTGCAGTGTGTTGAGCCTGGCGATCATCACATCGTCACTCAGTGGGTGCGCGACCGCGCCGGTCCAGCCCGAGATTGCGGGCCCCGAGGTGTATGGCTACACCCTTTACCAGCCGTTGAGCAGCCAACAATTCGAACTGTTGAGCAAAACCCGTGGGTTCTATACCGGCGCGCTTGAGCTGTACCTGCAAGCAGCCCCGGATGGCGGTGTACTGGGGCTGTATGTCGGTGGTAAAAACTGGCTGGATACGGTGAGCAAGACCAGCAAGCGGTACGTCACCCAGCCTGAATGCGAAGCCGCCTGGCAGGCCGAGGACGGGCAACTCAAGGCATTGGTCGAGGGATTCAATGCCCGCCAGACTCAGCCCCGCCGACTAGGCGACTACTACGCGGTGCAGACGGTAGATGCCTGCAAGCCGTTCAAGGACCAGGGCTATCGGTACACGGCATGGACGACCCTGCAGGCGTTCGACCTGAACCCGCAGCAGCAGTATCCGTACAAGACTGAAGTGCACAGCTCACGTGCCGTCGACATTGCAGTGATGGTGGTGGTGGTTCCGTTGGTAGTGGCAGTCGTGATCCTGACGGGGGGCCAGGGTATGTCCGACTGTACGTATACCGGGACGGTGGAAGAGGGCAAGCAGCAGTGCGACAAGAAGCTCGAGGCGCAACGTGAGCAAAAGCGTCAAAAGGAACGTGAACGAGACACGCTTGAAGCGGGCTACCACTAGCAGCAGTGCGGGTGAGTGTCCTTACTCACAGCCGACGCAGAAACGATTTGACGATATGCCGGGTGGCATCGGTGGTGTCCAGTTGATCCACCGCGCCATAAGCCTGCCACTGGCAATCGATGATCTCGTTTCGCGGTTGCGCATCCGCGATGTTCACCACCGAAGCTTCGAACACATGGTGCACGGTGTCGCGGGCCTTCAGTTCCTGCAAATACAGCAAGCCGTCCACGTTCAGCCCGGTTTCTTCTTCCAACTCCCGCTCGGCGGCGCCCACCGGCCGCTCGTAACGTTCGACCTTGCCGCCTGGCAACGCTCATTTTGATCTGGCCTTGCGCACGAAGAGGATGTGCCCCTCGTGTTCGCAAATGACCGTCGCCCGAATTTTCATCGTCTGTGCCCCTGCAGCTGGATGAATGTCATAAAAGTGAAATGCAATTGTCATGCTAAGTGTTTGTGGCACAGGGCGGTGGGTATGTGGATACTGCCCGATTGATGGAAACGGACGAGGAAAATCGATGACGACCGTACGTTGGGGCATGATTGGCTGTGGCAGTGTCACTGAATTGAAGAGTGGACCCGCTTTCTACAAAGCGCCAGATTCGGCGCTGGTGGCCGTGATGGGGCGCCGTGAGGAAGCGGTGCGCGATTATGCGGCACGCCACGGTATTGCCCGCTTCTACACCGACGCCCAGGCACTGATCGACGACCCCGAGGTGGACGCGGTGTACATCGCCACGCCGCCCGACAGCCACCTTGAATACAGCCTGATGGCGGCGGCGGCCGGCAAGCATTGCTGCGTCGAAAAACCCATGTCGCTCAACGCCGAGCAAAGTGCGTTGATGCAGCGCACCTTCGAGCGCGCCGGCTTGCACCTGTTCGTCTCCTACTACCGGCGTTCCTTGCCACGCTTCCAGCAAGTGCGTGACTGGCTGCGGGACGGGCGCATTGGCGAGCTGCGCCAACTGACCTGGACCCTGTGCAAGCCTGCAGGCGCTGATGACGCCAGCGCCGCCAACTGGCGTACCGACCCGGCCATTGCCGGCGGTGGCTACTTTGCCGACCTGGCCAGCCACGGCTTCGACCTGTTCCAGTACCTGGCCGGGGATATTGTTGAAGTCACCGGCTTTAACGCGCGCCAGGCCGGACGCTATGCCGCAGAGGACGCTGTGACAGCCTGCTGGACCTTCACCTCCGGTGCGTTGGGCATGGGCTGCTGGAACTTTGTCGCGGATCGTCGCGAGGACCACGTGGAGTTGATTGGCAGTCGTGGGCGCATCCAGTTCTCGGTCTTCGACGACCAGCCAATACGCCTTGAAGGTGAGTCCGATGAAGTGCTGGAGGTGCCGTGTCACGCGCATATCCAGTGGCACCATGTGTTGGCAATGAACGCCCATATCCGTGGCGGGGCCGAGCATCCATCGTTGGCGATCGAAGCGCTGAAGACCGATCGAATCCTGGACAAGGTGCTACAACGTAACCCCAATGTTCCGGGTTAGACGCGATAGGGTTTTTCTTTTTCAAGGAATACACGGATGAAATACTGGATGGCGTTGTGGCTGGTACTGGCCACGAATGCAATGGCGGCACCGCGCGCTCAAGGAACACCGGGGGAATTTGATTTTTACGTATTGTCGCTGTCGTGGTCACCGACCTTTTGCCTGACGCACCCGAACAACGAGCAGTGTTCGGGCAAGGGCTATGGGTTTGTGCTGCATGGTTTGTGGCCGCAGTACGCGCGGGGCGGGTGGCCGGCGTCATGCTCACCTCAGTCGCAGCTTAATCGCGAAGAAATGGACAAGGGCGCAGCGTTATTCCCGACGCGCTCGCTGCTCAAGCACGAGTGGGCCAAGCATGGCACTTGCAGCGGTCTGGAGCCCTTGGCGTATCTGGAGAAGACTGACGCGGCGCTGGGCGTAGTGACGATTCCGCAGCAACTGCAACCGTTCAATACCCCGCCGTCTTTGCAGGCCCGTGAGATTGAAGCGCTGTTTCGCGAGAGCAACCCGCGCATGGGCAACCACGGGCTGGCGGTAATCTGCAAAGGCAAGGTGCTCTCGGAGGTACGGGTGTGCCTGACCAAGGACTTGGCGTTCGCCGGTTGCCCGCGCAGTGTGAAAAACCAGTGCCGCGATGGCGACATACGGATTCCAGCACAGCGCTAAGGCAACATCGCCACGCGAAAGCGCTCGTCAAAATCTTCCGCCAATTGCGCCAGGGTGACCTTGCCCAGGCGCTTCAACAACAGCGCTTGGGCTTGTTCGAAGGCATCGGTGAGCGCCGCGTTCACCGCCTGCTCCACCAGGCATTCCGGATGGTCGGTGGACAGGCCGATGGCAAATATCGACGGCGTGCCCAAGGCGTTGTGAATATCCAGCAGGGTGATCTCACTCAGGGGTTTGCCCAGGCTCCAGCCGCCTTGATGGCCCTTTTCCGAGCGTACGTAACCATTCTCCTTGAGCAGCCCAAGTGTGCGTCGCACCACCACCGGGTTGGTGCCCAGCATCTGCGCAATGGTCTCGGACGTGGCGCGCTCTTCGTGGCGGCCCATGTGGATCAGTACATGCAGCATGCGCGACAGGCGCGTGTCGTTTCTCATCAAAAAACCTCAAGTCGATTCGGTCGAAAGTATCGTTCGTAACCTAAAAAGTTGCGAGACTCTTGACGGGCTATTTTTACGTAACTTATGGTGTGTCGTGAAAGCGCGCGGATAACTGCGTGCACCTGATTCGGGGTCATTGTCATGATGCATGACGTCATTATCGTGGGCGGCAGCTATGCCGGCCTGTCTGCGGGCCTGCAATTGGCACGGGCACGGCGCAAGGTGCTGGTGATTGATGCGGGGCAGCGACGCAACCGCTTTGCGGCCACTTCCCACGGCTTTCTCGGCCAGGACGGCCAGGCACCGGAGGTCATCGCCGCCGAAGGCCGCAGCCAGTTGATGGAATACCCCAGTGTCACCTGGGTGCAGGACAACGTCGTGGAGGCGAGTGGGCAACTGGACGGTTTCAGTGTGCGCACTCAATGCAACGGTGAGCTCAAAGCTAGGCGCCTGATCCTCGCCACCGGCGTGGTGGACGAACTACCCGCCATCGAAGGCCTGCAAGAGCGCTGGGGCACGCGGGTGTTTCATTGCCCTTACTGCCACGGCTACGAGTTGGACAGGGGCCGTATCGGCGTACTGGCCACATCACCCTTGGCGATGCATCACGCGTTGATGCTGCCGGATTGGGGCACCACCACCTTGTTTACCAACGGTGTATTCACGCCGGATGCCCAACAACAGGCGCTGTTGGATCGGCGTGGCGTGAGTGTGCAAAACGGGGCTGTTCGGCGCCTCAGCGGTGAGCGTGTCGATCTGGAGTTGGAAGACGGCAGGGTGTTCAACCTTGATGGCGTGTTCACGATGTCACGCACGCGCATCAGCCCGCTGGCAGCACAGTTGGAGTGCGAGTTGTCAGAGGGGCCGAGTGGCCTTTACGTACACACAAATGAAACTCGCCAGACGTCGGTGCCTGGCGTGTTTGCCTGTGGTGACACGTCCCTCGCTGCGGGCTCGGTAGCGCTGGCCGTAGGCGAGGGCGTGCGCGCCGGTACCGGCACGCACTTTTCGTTGATCAACGGTTGAGGTACACCGGGCTGTCGCTGGACAGCGATGCCTTCACTCCGTGGGACGTGTCGCTGACCAATAGTTCTTCACGGTCCTCGCTCAGCGCCTGCAGGGTAACGGCAACCACTTCTTGCGGCGTGCTCTTCGGCGCTTGTACATCGGCAACCATGTCGGTGTCGATGTAGGCCGGGTGCACGCCGATGACCAAGGTGCCCTGTTCGCGCAGCTCACCGCGCAGGCCGTTGGTAAGGCCCCACTGGGCGGACTTGGACGCGCTGTAGCCACCGGCGCCCGGTGGGCTCAGCCAGCTCAGCACCGACAGCACATTGATCAACGCGCCGCCGCCTTGCTTGGCCAGGATCGGCGCAAACGCCCGACTGACCCGCAGGGTGCCGAAGGTGTTCACGTCCAAGTGCTGTTGCAGGTTCTCGACGCTGTCCTCAGCCAGCAACGAGCCGTACTTGAGGAAGCCGGCGTTGTTGATCACCACACTGACATCACTCGCTTGCTCGGCGGCACGCTGCACGCTGGCGGGGTCGGTGATGTCCAGGGCAATCGGCGTACTGCCGGGGATGTTCACACTGCTTGGGTTTCTTGCGCCGGCATAAACCTTGGCGGCGCCGCCTTCCAGCAGCGCGGTGACAAACGCTTTGCCCAGGCCGCGATTGGCGCCGGTGACCAGTACCACTTTTCCACGAATATCCATGATGAGCTCCACGCTGCGAATTTAGGTTTAATAATGAAACCGTTTTTATCCTGAGCGTATCGGTCCTATAATGCAACTGAATTTTTCTGGAGGCCCGACCGTGAAACGCAAATGTATGGAAGGAAATGCCTGCCCCGTCGCCCGCGCCCTGGATGTGGTGGGGGACTGGTGGACGCTGCTGATCATTCGCGATGCCTTTGCCGGCGTGACGCGCTTCGGTGATTTCCAGAAGCACCTGGGCGTGGCGAAAAACATCCTCGCCACTCGCCTCAAGGACATGGTCGAACAAGGCCTGCTGCAAACCAGTGAAGTTGGCGCGCGCAGCGAGTACCAACTGACTGACAAGGGCCGCGCGCTGATGCCCGTACTGGTGACTCTGGCGCAGTGGGGTGAGGCGTTCACCGAGCCGGATGAGGTGGGCGCCCGTGTGCTGGATGCCCGCTTGCTCAAGCCGCTGCGCAAGGTGGAGATCCAGGCCGAGGACGGTCGAGTGTTGCAGGTCGAAGACATCGTCACCCAAGCGCCGGCGGCCTGAATCAACGCAGCTACTTGCTGTCGAGGAACCCTAGCACTGCTGCGTTGAACAACGCCGGGTCCTGCAGGAACGCGAAGTGGCTGGTGTTCGGCAGAATCAGCAGGCCAGCGCCGGGGATGGTCGCCGCGATGTACTCGGTATGTTCGCGCTTGATCGCTTCGTCATGGTCGCCGTCGGCAATCAGAATCGGCGTCTTGATGCTCGCCAGTTGTGCGTCGGTCCAATTCGGTTGGCTGGCCCACATATGACTGATCTGCTCGACAAACGCGTCGTACTCTTTAGGCGTCGGCGAGAGCTTGCCGTACTCCTTGCCCGCGCGTTCGATAAAGGCGGCGAACGTCGGGTTTTTCTCGACGCCGTCCTTCACCCCGGCGGTCTGGGTATTGGCGGCGAACGCGAACACTTTGCCGATGCGGTCAGGGTGACGCAGGGCCAGGTCGATACCGATGATCGCGCCGTCACTCCAGCCGACGATATCAGCGCGGGGAATCTTCAGGCTGTCGAGCACGGCCAACACATCGTCGGCCATCAGGTCGTAGCCGAAGGGTTTTTCGTCCCGGGAACTGCGCCCGTGGCCACGGCTGTCGAGGCTGATCACCGTGTGTTTGGCCGACAGCGCCTTGACCTGGTTGCCCCAGTAATCGGAGTTGGACAACCCGCCATGCAACAGCACCACGGGCGAACCATGGCCGGTGCGGGTGTAGTAGACCTTGATGCCGTTGACCGCGGCATAGCCGGTTTTGGCGCCGGCCACCGGGGCGGGTGTCGGCGGCAGGGTTTCCCAGCGTTCAGCGGCTTGGGCCGCAGAGAAAGACAGCAACAGGCAGGCAGCAACCAGCAAGCGACGTGACATGGCGATTCCTTTTTGCAGTGAGAGGTCGGCGTTGAACTCTAGCACTGGGCCTGAAGCGGTTTGCGGCCAAGGGTGATTTTGTTCAATACCGTTTTGGACGGGCCTTATACCGTTAGGCCTTCTTCACGCGCCATCAAAAGGAATCGTAATGAGCTTGATCATTTCCATGGCCGCTTTCGCGTTGGCTACGTCGATTACCCCGGGGCCGGTCAATGTGGTGGCGCTCAGCACGGGAGCGCGCTTTGGCTTTGTTGCCAGCCAGAAGCACGTGTTCGGCGCCGCCGCCGGCTTTACCTTGTTGCTGGTATTGATTGGCCTGGGACTGCATGAAGTGCTGGCGCGCTGGCCGATCCTGACGCAGGTGATCCAGTGGGGCGGGGTTGCTTTCCTGCTGTACATGGCTTGGAAACTGGCGGTGGACGATGGACGTCTGGACGCCGATGGCAGCGCAACCGCGCCGTCGATGCTGTACGGCGCAATCATGCAATGGCTCAACCCCAAGGCCTGGTTGGCGTGCGTGGCGGGTATGGGATTGTTTGTGGCCGATGGGGATACACGGCAGGTTTGGCTGTTTGCCAGCCTCTACCTGGTGATCTGCTACCTGTCCGTGGCCTGCTGGGCTTATGCCGGGACTTTTTTGCGGCGCTACTTGAGTAATCCCCAGGGGATGCGCCTGTTCAACCGCTCAATGGCTGCGTTGCTGGTGGCCAGTGTGGGTTATTTGCTGATGGCTTGAGCCGGTCGCGGTATTGCCCCGGCGTCGCGGCAAAATGCTGTTTGAAGGCGCGCTGGAAATGCGCCTGGTCGGAGAAGCCAGCGGCCAGCGCTACATCGGCAATCAGACCACCCTGGCGCAGTTGGGCACGCGCGAACTGGATGCGCTGGTTCACCAGGAAGGCATGGGGTGTCAGCCCGTAATACAGCTTGAACGCGCGGATCAGGTAAGACGGCGACAGCTCGGCGGCCAGGCAGATGTCTTCAAGTTTCAGCGCCTGGGTGCAGTGCGTGCGGATGTACTCGGCAGCCCGCTCCAGCTTGTGGTTGACCTCGCGCAGCGGCGCGTCGCACGGGTTGAGGCGCTGTTGCACATCACTGAAGTAACTCACCAGCGCACTTTGTTTTTGCAGGTGTTCGGCCTGCGCATCCACCAATGTCCGATACAACGCCAACAGGCCGTTGTACAGCACCGGATCGCGAGTGTGCGGAGTGGTGAACGGACGAAAGCCCTGGTCGCTGCTGAACCCCAATTGATGCTGCAGATCGGTCAGCCAGGACGTGTCGATGTACAGCATCTGGTACGACCAAGGCTCATTGCGGATGGGATTGCAGGCGTGTACGTCGCCGGGGTTCATCAGCACCACCGTACCGGCGCTGATCTCGAAGGTGTCTGCGCCGTAGTGGTAATAGCTGCGCCCGGTGGTGACCGCTCCGATGGAAAAGTGCTCATGGGCATGCCGGGTGTAGGTGACCTTGCGGCCATCGGCAATCGCACGCGCCTCAATGAACGGCAAGCGCTCGTCGCGCCAGAAGCGCGGCGAGTGCAAGGGGTGAGCGCGGGTTTCCAGCGACATGGTGGAGCCTCCATCCCGGGAGAGAGAGCGGATCATTGCACACTGGCCGAGTTGTGTCAGGCCGGTACCAGGAAGGCCGCTTCCAGCAGTTGCAGGGTATAGGCATGCTGCGGATCAGCAAAAATCGCCCTGGCATCGCCTTGCTCTACCACCTGCCCATGCTTGACCACCATCAACTGGTGACTCAGCGCCTTCACCACCGCCAAATCATGGCTTATAAACAGGTAGGTCAAGTTGTACTTGGCCTGCAAGCTACGCAGCAATTCCACCACCTGGCGCTGCACCGTGCGGTCGAGTGCCGAGGTGGGTTCGTCGAGCAGGATCAGCCTCGGCTTGAGTACCAAGGCACGGGCGATGGCGATGCGTTGGCGCTGCCCACCGGAAAACTCGTGGGGGTAGCGATGCCGTGAATCCGGGTCCAGGCCCACTTCCTTGAGCGCCGCGATAATCGCGCTTTCCTGCTCGGCGGGTGTGCCCATCTTGTGAATGCGCAGGCCTTCACCCACGATCTCGCTGACGCACATGCGCGGGCTCAGGCTGCCGAACGGGTCCTGGAACACCACCTGCATTTCCCGGCGCAACGGACGCACCTGCTGCTGGGTGAGTGTGTCCAGTTGCTGGCCTTCGAAGCGAATGCCGCCCTTGCTGGCGATCAGCCGCAAAATCGCCAGGCCCAGGGTGGATTTGCCCGAACCGCTTTCGCCAACAATCCCCAGGGTTTGCCCTTGCGGCAGGCTGAAGTTGATGCCGTCCACCGCTTTGACGTAATCGACGGTGTTGCGCAAAAAGCCTTTCTTGATCGGGAACCATACCTTCAAGTCATCGACTTCCAGCAGCGGTGGGCCTACTTCATTGCCGGCAGGCCCGCCGCTAGGCTCCGCCGCCAGCAGCTCCTGGGTATACGGATGTTGTGGCGCCTGGAACAACGTCTCGCAATCGGCCTGCTCGACGATGCAACCTTTCTGCATCACACACACGCGGTGGGCGATGCGGCGCACCAGGTTCAAGTCATGGCTGATCAACAGCAACGCCATGCCCAGGCGTGCCTGCAACTCCTTGAGCAGTTCCAGGATCTTCAATTGCACCGTCACGTCGAGGGCCGTGGTCGGCTCGTCTGCGATCAACAGTTCCGGCTCGTTGGCCAGGGCCATGGCAATCATCACCCGTTGGCGTTGCCCGCCGGACAGCTCGTGGGGCAGGGCCTTGAGGCGTTTGCGCGGTTCCGGGATGCCCACCAGTTCCAACAATTCCAGGGTGCGCTGAGTGGCGACCTTGCCTTGCAGCCCCTTGTGCAGGCCGAGCACTTCGTTGATCTGCTTCTCGATGGAGTGCAGCGGGTTCAACGAGGTCATTGGCTCCTGGAAGATCATCGCAATGCGGTTGCCGCGAATGTGGCGGATAGTTTTTTCTTTCAGCGTGAGCAGGTCTTGCCCGGCGTAGTTGATGGTCCCGGAGGGGTGCCGCGCCAGCGGGTACGGCAGCAGGCGCAGGATCGAGTGGGCGGTCACCGATTTTCCGGAGCCGCTTTCGCCCACCAGGGCCAGGGTTTCACCGCGCTTGATATCGAAGCTGACGTTGTTCACCACGCGGTGCGAGTGGTCACCGGTGACAAACTCGACACTGAGGTCGCGGACTTCGATCAGATTGTCCTGATTCATCTCATTTCCTCGGGTCGAAGGCATCGCGAGCGGACTCGCCGATAAACACCAGCAAACTCAGCATGATCGCCAACACGGCAAAGGCACTCATGCCCAGCCACGGCGCTTGCAGGTTGGATTTACCCTGGGCCACCAGTTCGCCCAACGACGGCGAGCCCGCCGGCAAACCGAAACCGAGGAAGTCCAGGGCGGTCAGGGTGCCGATGGCGCCGGTGAGGATGAACGGCATGAAGGTCATGGTCGAGACCATCGCGTTGGGCAGGATATGCCGGAACATGATCGCGCCGTTCTGCATGCCCAATGCTCGGGCAGCCCGCACATACTCGAGGTTGCGCCCGCGCAGGAACTCGGCGCGCACCACGTCCACCAGGCTCATCCAGGAGAACAGCAACATGATGCCCAGTAGCCACCAGAAGTTGGGCTGTACGAAACTGGCAAGAATGATCAGCAGGTACAGCACCGGCAACCCGGACCAGATCTCCAGGAAACGCTGCCCGGCCAGGTCGACCCAGCCGCCATAGAACCCCTGCAAGGCGCCAGCGATCACGCCGATGATCGAGCTGAGCACCGTGAGCGTCAGGGCAAACAGCACCGACACACGGAAGCCGTAGATCACCCGGGCCAGCACATCACGGCCCTGGTCATCGGTGCCCAGCAGGTTGACGCTGGAAGGTGGCGCGGGGGCCGGCACTTTGAGGTCGTAGTTGATGCTCTGGTAGCTGAACGGAATCGGCGCCCACAACGTCCAGGCGTCCTTGGCCTTGAGCAATTCCTGGATATACGGGCTCTTGTAGTTGGCCTCCAGCGGGAACTCACCGCCAAAGGTGGTCTCCGGGTAGCGCTTGAGCGCCGGGAAATACCAGTCGCCATCGAAGTGCACCGCCAGCGGCTTGTCGTTGGCGATCAACTCAGCGCCCAGGCTCAGCACAAACAAGACCAGGAACAGCCACAGCGACCACCAGCCACGCTTGTTCGCCTTGAACCGCTCGAACCGGCGGCGATTGAGGGGGGATAGATTCATCTCAATGCTCCCGGCTGGCGAAGTCGATACGTGGATCGACCAGGGTGTAGGTGAGGTCGCCGATCAGTTTCACGATCAGCCCCAGCAGGGTGAAGATAAACAGCGTACCGAATACCACTGGGTAGTCACGGTTGATCGCCGCTTCAAAACTCATCAGGCCCAGGCCGTCAAGGGAGAAGATCACCTCCACCAGCAGCGAGCCGGTAAAGAAGATGCCGATGAAGGCCGACGGGAAACCAGCGATCACCAACAGCATGGCGTTACGGAATACGTGGCCGTAGAGCACGCGGTGGTTGGTCAGGCCCTTGGCCTTGGCGGTGACCACGTACTGTTTGTTGATCTCGTCGAGAAAGCTGTTCTTGGTGAGCAAGGTCATGGTGGCGAAGTTGCCAATCACCAGGGCGGTGATCGGCAACGCGAGGTGCCAGAAGTAATCGAGGATCTTGCCGCCCCAACTCAGTTCGTCGAAGTTGTTGGACGTGAGCCCGCGCAAGGGGAACCAGTCGAAGTAACTGCCACCGGCAAACACCACGATCAGCAGGATTGCGAACAGGAACGCCGGGATCGCGTAGCCGACGATGATTGCCGAACTGGTCCACACGTCGAAGTGGCTGCCGTGGCGCGTGGCCTTGGCGATCCCCAGGGGGATCGACACCAGGTACATGATCAGCGTGCTCCATAAACCGAGGGAGATGGACACCGGCATCTTTTCCTTGATCAGGTCGATGACCTTGGCGTCACGGAAGAAACTGTCGCCAAAGTCCAGGCGGGCATAGTTCTTGACCATGATCCACAAGCGTTCCGGCGCCGACTTGTCGAAGCCGTACATCTTCTCGATTTCCTTGATCAGCGCCGGGTCGAGGCCCTGGGCTCCCCGATAGCTGGAACCGGCCACCGCAACTTCGGCACCGCCGCCGGCAATGCGGCTGGTGGCGCCGTCAAAGCCTTCGAGCTTGGCGATCATCTGTTCCACCGGCCCACCTGGGGCGGCCTGGATGATGATGAAGTTGATCAGCAAGATCCCGAACAGCGTCGGAATGATCAGCAACAGGCGGCGAAAGATATAGGCCAGCATTTAATCGCCTCCGCTCGCCGGATCGGCGCTCGTCTGGGGGGGAGTCGGCGGTTGCACATTCGGCTTGCTCCACCAGGTAGAGATGCCGACGTCGTACAGCGGCGAAACCTTTGGATGACCGAGGTTGTTCCAGTAAGCCACGCGGAAGGTCTTTATGTGCCAGTTGGGGATCACGTAGTAGCCAAACTGCAGCACACGGTCCAGGGACTTGGCGTGGGCGATCAGGCTGGCGCGGGTGTCGGAATCGATCAGTTGCTCTACCAACTGGTCGACCGCCGGGTCTTTGAGGCCCATGTAGTTGCGGCTGCCAGGCTTGTCGGCGCTGGTGGACTTCCAGAACTCGCGCTGTTCGTTACCCGGTGACGATGATTGCGGGAAGCTGCCCACCACCATGTCGAAGTCCCGTGAGCGCAGGCGGTTGATAAATTGGGACACGTCGACCCGGCGAATCACCAGGTCAATCCCCAAGTCCGCCAGGTTGCGCTTGAACGGCAGCAGGATGCGTTCGAACTCGGTCTGGGCCAGCAGGAACTCGATCTTCACCGGTTTGCCGGTGGTGTCGACCATCTTGTCGTCGACGATTTTCCAGCCGGCTTCCTGCAGCAATTGATACGCCTCGCGCTGCTGCGCACGGATCATGCCGCTGCCGTCCGTCTTGGCCGGTTCGAAGGCTTCGGTGAACACCTGCGGCGGGATTTTATCGCGCAGCGGCTCCAGGATCGCCAGTTCTTCCGGGCCAGGCAGGCCGGTGGCGGCCATGTCGGAGTTTTCGAAGTAACTGCGGGTGCGGGTGTAGGCACCGTTGAACAGTTGCTTGTTGCTCCATTCGAAATCCAGCAGCAGGCTGATAGCCTTGCGCACGCGCACGTCTTCGAACATCGGCTTGCGCACGTTGAACACGAAGCCCTGCATCCCCGTGGGGTTGCCATTCGGAATCTCTTCCTTGATCAGGCGCCCTTCGGCTACGGCGGGAACGTTGTAGGCATTCGCCCAGTTTTTCGCACTGAATTCGGCCCAGTAATCGAATTGCCCGGCCTTGAGGGCCTCCAGCGCCACCGTCGCGTCGCGGTAGTAATCGGTGATGCGCTGGTCGAAGTTGTACAGACCCTTGTTGATCGGCAAGTCCTTGCCCCAATAGTCCTTGACCCGCTCGTAACGCACCGAACGCCCGGCCTTGACCTCGGCCACCTGGTAGGGACCGCTGCCCAGCGGGAACTCCAGGTTGCCCTTGTTGAAGTCGCGGGTGGCCCACCAGTGTTTTGGCAGGACCGGCAGTTGGCCGAGGATCAGCGGTAGTTCGCGGTTGTTGGTGCGCTTGAACTTGAACAGCACGCGCAACGGGTCTTCGGCGATCACTTCGTCAACATCGGCGTAATAGGTGCGGTAGAGCGGGGTGCCGTCCTTGATCAGGGTCTGGAAGCTGAACACCACGTCGTCGGCACGTATGGGGTGGCCATCGTGGAAGCGAGCTTCAGGACGCAGGTAGAAACGCACCCAGCTGTTATCCGGGGCCTTTTCAATCTTGCCGGCCACCAGGCCATATTCGGTGAAGGGTTCGTCGAGGCTCTGGGTGGCGAGGGTGTCGTAGATCAGGTTGATATTGTCGGCAGGTACGCCTTTGCTGATAAACGGGTTGAAGCTGTCAAAACCGCTCAGGCTGGACTCACGGAAGGTGCCGCCCTTGGGCGCGTCGGGGTTCACGTAGTCGGTGTGCTTGAAGTCGGCGGGGTACTTGGGAGGTTCGTTGTACAACGTTAAGGCATGTTGTGGAGCGGCGTGGGCCACGTTGCATAGAAGCAGGCTGGCGAGCAGTGCGTTGCGCAAATGCATCATTGGGCTTTCTCCGAAGCTTTCAGCCACCATGCGCTCAAGCCCAGGCTATAGGGCGGCGTGGTAACAAAGGCGAACCGGTTGCGGTACGCCAGGCGATGATAGTTGAGGTACCAGTTGGGAATACTGTAGTGCTGCCACAGCAGCACTCGATCCAAGGCACGCCCGGCGGCCAGTTGCTCGTCGCGGGTTTGTGCCGCCAGCAGTTGTTCCAGCAGGTGATCGACGATGGGGTTGGCGATGCCTGCATAGTTCTTGCTGCCCTTGATTGCCGCCTGGCTGGAGTGGAAGTACTGCCACTGCTCAAGGCCGGGGCTCAAGGTTTGGTTGAGGGTCATCAGGATCATGTCGAAGTCGAACTGATCCAGGCGTTGCTTGTACTGGGCGCGATCTACCGTGCGCAGGCGCGCGTCGATGCCGATACTGATCAGGTTCTCTACATAGGGCTGCAGGATGCGCTCCAGGTTCGGATTGACCAGCAGGATCTCAAAGCGCAGCGGCTGACCATCACTGTTGAGCAGGCGCTGGCCCGACAGTTTCCAACCGGCTTCGCCTAACAAGGCCAGTGCTCGGCGCATGGTGTCGCGTGGTATGCCGCGACCATCGGTCTGGGGCAGGCTGAACGCTTGGGTAAACAGGTTGATCGGCAACT
This sequence comes from Pseudomonas cremoris, assembly GCF_014230465.1. The sequence continues at coordinate 177,073 of NZ_JAAXCY010000012.1, read as the reverse complement.
GTTCGCGGTAGGGCGAGAGCATCAGCCATTCGTGGCCCACAGGCACGCCGGTCGCGGCGAACTCACTGTTTGGGTAGTAGCTCAAGGTGCGTTTGTAGGCGCTGCTGAACAGGGTGCGGTTGGTCCATTCAAAGTCGAACATCAACCCCAGGGCTTCGCGCACCTTGGTCTGGCTAAAGGTCGGCCGCCGGGTGTTCATGAACAGGCCCTGGCTTTGGGTCGGGATCTGGTGGGCGATCTGCGCCTTGATCACGTCGCCACGGTTGACCGCGGGAAAGTTGTAGCCCGTCGCCCAGTTCTTGGCCTGGTGCTCGATGTAGATGTCGAATTCGCCTGCCTTGAAGGCTTCGAAGGCCACGTCACTGTCGCGGTAGAACTCCACTTCGACTTTGTCGTAGTTGTAGAAACCCTGGTTGACCGGCAGGTCCTTGCCCCAGTAATCCTTTACCCGTTCGAACACCAATTGCCGTCCAGGCGTGACCTTGCTGATGCGGTATGGCCCGCTGCCTAGCGGAGGTTCGAAGGTGGTTGCCTTGAAATCGCGGTTCTTCCAGTAATGCTGGGGCAGAACCGGCAACTCGCCCAGGCGCAGGATCAGCAGCGGGTTGCCGGCACGCTTGAACACAAAACGGATACGGTGGGGATTGAGAATATCGACCCGCGACACTTCTTGCAGGTTGGTGCGGTACTGCGGGTGGCCTTCGGTCAGCAGGGTGCGATAGGAAAACGCCACATCATAGGCGGTGATCGGGTGGCCGTCGTGAAAGCGCGCTTCGGGGCGCAGGTTGAACACCACCCAACTGCGGTCTTCGCTGTATTCCACCGACTGGGCGATCAGCCCGTAGCTGGAGGTGGGCTCATCACCGGACGGCGCGTACTGCCCGGTACCGACCATCAATGGCTCATTCAGCTCATTGACGCCGTATTGCAGGAAATTGGCCGTGGAAACCGGGCTTGAGCCCTTGAAGGTATAGGGGTTGAGCGTATCGAACGTGCCAAATGCCATGACCCGCAAGGTCCCGCCTTTCGGCGCTGCAGGGTTTACCCAATCGAAGTGGGTGAATTTGGCCGGGTACTTGAGCCTGCCGAACTGCGTGTAACCGTGGCTCTCGGTAATCGTCGCGTTCGCAGCAAAGCTCAAGGCCAGACTTATTAGTAGAAGGAGGGGACGCTTCAAGTCAGAGATCCGATCCAGGCGGCTTGGGCTTTATGATCGGTACAGTAACAGCTTGTTCCGGTTGGAAAAAGCTCACTGGAAACACTGTAGATCCAATGTGGGAGCGGGCTTGCTCGCGAAGGCGGTGGGTCAGTCAAATAATCAGTGACTGACACTCCGTATTCGCGAGCAAGCCCGCTCCCACATTAGCTCCCCTGTGTTCTTTAGGGCTCAGCGTGGTCCGGAAACCACCAGCATCTGCCCTGGCTTCAACGCCTGGCCAGTGCGTGGGTTCCAGCGTTTGAGATGTTGCATCTCAACGTTGAAGCGCTTGGCGACGATGTACAGCGAGTCGCCTTTCTTGACCTTGTATTGCACCGGCTTCTTGCTGTCAGCCTTGGCGACTAGCTTGCGCGTGTCCTGCATGACCAGGGTCTGGCCGACTTTGAGGGCCTGGCCGTTGAGTTTGTTCCAGCGCTGCAGGTCATGCACGTCGACCTTGTTGGCCTTGGCGATCATCGTCAGGTTGTCGCCACTGCGCACCTTGTAGCTACGGCTACGCCCGGCAACACGCGCGGTCTCGACTTCGTCGAACACCGGCTTTTTCGGGCGCATGCTTAGCAATTCTTCCGGCTTCATCGTCGAAAGGGTGCTGGTGAGCAGTTGAGCCTTGGAGGTCGGCACCAGCAAATGCTGGGGGCCGTCCAGGGTGGTGCGTTGTTTCAGGGCCGGGTTGAGCTGGAACAGTTCGTCTTCGTCGATCTCGGCCAACGCGGCGACCCGTGACAGGTCCATGCTCTGCTTGACTTCAACCACTTCGAAGTACGGCTGGTTGGCAATCGGGCTCAGGTTGACACCGTAGGCCTCGGGCGCCAGCACCACTTGGGACAGTGCCAGGAACTTCGGTACGTAGTCCTTGGTTTCCTGGGGCAGTGGCAGGTTCCAGTAGTCGGTAGGCAGGCCAAGCTTTTCGTTGCGCTCGATGGCCCGGCTGACCGTGCCTTCACCGGCGTTATAAGCCGCGAGGGCCAACAGCCAGTCACCGTTGAACATATCGTGCAGACGGGTCAGATAGTCCAGGGCGGCGGTTGTCGAGGCAGTGATATCGCGGCGACCGTCGTAGGCGCGGGTCTGACGCAGGTTGAAGTAGCGCCCGGTGGAGGGGATGAATTGCCACAGGCCGACCGCATCGCTACGCGAATAGGCCATCGGGTTGTAGGCACTTTCAATCACTGGCAGCAGCGCCAGCTCCAGGGGCATGTTGCGTTCTTCAAGGCGTTCGACGATGTAATGAATGTAGAGGCTGCCGCGTTCCCCGGCGTTCTCCAGGAAGGAAGGGTTACTGGCGAACCACAGGCGCTGTTGCTCGATGCGCGGGTTGACGCCCAGACCGTCCTGCAATTGAAAGCCCCGACGCATGCGCTCCCAGACATCCTGGGGTATTTCGGGGCTGGGCTTCTCTGAGAGCCAAATAGGTTTTTGCTTGATCTTGGCGGCAAGATTGGGTTTGGGTTGCACGGTGGATTGTGCAGCGAAATTTGTCGATTGGCAGCCCGCCAGAGTCGCGGACACAGCCACCGCCACAGCTTGAGCCAGGCGGGTCAATGCGTCTGAATGGTTGGATTTACGAATAGATGACGACATTGGCTGGAAGTAAGTTCCGGGCAAAAATGTCGGGCGATTCTAGAAAGCACTTTGGTTCCGGTCAACCATTCAGAAAATACGTATCAGATTGCATCCGCTTAGAACTTATCTTTCCAAGCCCTCAAGCTAGCAAACACCTCGGCCCCAGAGCGGTTGTCACGGCCATTCCGTTCGTCCGCTTTTTGTTTAACGGATGTTTCAGCGGTACGCAAGAAGGGGTTGGTACGTTTTTCCAGCGCCAGGTTCGAAGGCAGCGTGATCTCGCCACGGGCCCGCAATTGGCGAACGTTTTCCACGCGTTCGGCGATATCGGCGTTCGCCGGTTCCACCGCCTGGGCAAATTTGAGGTTACTTTGTGTGTATTCGTGGGTGCAGTACACCAGGGTGTCGGCGGGCAGGGCGGCCAGGCGTTCCAGCGAGGTGTGCATCTGCTGCGGCGTACCTTCGAACAGACGCCCGCAGCCGGCAGCAAACAGCGTATCACCACAGAACAGCACGCCTTGGTGATAAAAGGCGATATGGCCGAGGGTATGGCCGGGGACGGCGTATACGTCGAAATCCCAGCCCAGCACTTTAATACGGTCGTTGTCGTTGAGCGCCACATCCCGCGCAGGGATCTTCTCGTTTGCCGGGCCGTAGACCTTGGCGTCGGTGATACGCTTGAGTTGTTCGACACCGCCGACATGGTCGTGGTGGTGATGGGTGATCAGGATGTCGCTGAGGGACCACTGGGGGTTTTGCTCAAGCCACGCCAGCACGGGCGCGGCGTCGCCTGGGTCGACCACCGCGCAGCGATGGGTCTGGGAGTCTTGTAACAACCAGATGTAGTTGTCGGTGAAGGCGGGCAGGGCACTGATCTGTATCATTCTTCGATTCGCCAAGCTGAACACATTGGTGCATCTTAGAACGTCTAGGCGAGTTGGAGAATGCAATGACTGATAAAGCGTTCGCCCAGGCCGATCCTGAATGGCTGGCCCTGATCAGCGCAGCCCGTGAGTGGCTGTCCGGGCCGGTCGGGCAATTTCTGCTGGACGAGGAACGGCGCATGCTCGAAGACGAGCTGGGGCGGTTCTTCGGGGGTTATCTGGTGCATTACGGCCCGTCGGCCCAGACGCCGCCGTGCGCACCGCAGGTGCAACGTAACGTGCGCCTGGGGGCGCCGTTGCCGGGGGTGGAAATTGTCTGTGAAGAACAAGCCTGGCCGTTGAGTGAGCACGCTGCCGATGTGGTGGTGTTGCAACACGGCCTGGATTTCTGCTTGTCGCCCCACGGCTTGCTGCGTGAAGCCGCGAGCAGTGTGCGCCCGGGTGGCCATTTGCTCATTATTGGCATCAACCCTTGGAGCAGTTGGGGGCTGCGCCATGTATTTGCCCACGACGCGCTGCGCCAGGCGCGCTGTATCTCGCCGTCGCGGGTCGGCGACTGGCTGAACCTGCTTGGCTTCGCGCTGGAGAAACGCCGCTTCGGGTGCTATCGTCCGCCGCTTGCCTCGACCAAGTGGCAGGCCCGCCTGGCCGGCTGGGAACGCCGTGCGGGGACCTGGCAATTGTCCGGTGGCGGCTTCTATTTATTGGTCGCGCGCAAGATAGTGGTCGGCTTGCGTCCCGTGCGCCAAGTGCTACGCCAGCCCATGGGCAAGCTGGTGCCGATGCCAATGGCCAAGGTCAACCGCAAGCAAAGCGAACCGTAAAACCTTTTTTGATTTCTGACCGAGCAACCGATGACCGATACCGTAGAACTCTTCACCGATGGCGCCTGCAAGGGCAACCCGGGCCCTGGCGGCTGGGGCGCATTATTGGTGTGCAAAGGCGTCGAGAAGGAACTGTGGGGCGGCGAGCCCAACACAACCAACAACCGCATGGAGCTGATGGGCGCCATTCGCGGCCTCGAAGAACTCAAGCGTCGCTGCGACGTTGTGCTGGTGACCGACTCGCAATACGTGATGAAGGGCATCAACGAGTGGATGGTCAACTGGAAGAAACGCGGTTGGAAAACCGCTGCAAAAGAACCGGTCAAGAATGCCGACCTGTGGCAACTGCTCGACGAACAGTGCAATCGCCATAACATCACCTGGAAATGGGTGCGCGGGCACATCGGCCACCCAGGCAACGAACGGGCCGATCAGTTGGCCAACCGTGGCGTGGACGATGTACGCGGTTATAAACAGAGCTGACGATTAAAGTGCCGCGATGGCCTGTGCCAGTTGCATGTCGGTAAAGGTTTGCCCTGGCAGGCATTCACGGATATGCACCAGCGCCGATTCCAGGCGCACGCCATGGATCTGACCATCGCTGGCGACAAAGGCTTCGGCGTCATCGCGTGCGGCCTGCACGATCTTGTCATCCTTGAATGACGAGCTGGTGCCCTTGGTGGCACTCATGGAGAGGCTGACCAGGAAGTCGGTGGTCATCACGAAGCTGGTGGCGTGTGCCGTGCAGGTGCTACTGATCAGTAGCAGCGCACACAGCGTTTTTGGCATGTTCATGTTTCTGCGAGGTCCGCAATAGGTGGGGCGCGCAGGCTAACAAGGGCGCCTCTGCCAAACTGCTGCAGCTTTGCTAAAGATTGTAAGAAACTGTCGAACCCTCAATGCTCGGGACCCGCCTTGGGCGGCCTGGGGCATGACGTGCTAATATCCCGCCCCTTGAAATACACCACACCGCTGAGAGCTGAACCCTGATGGCCATCCGATCTGTTGTACTCGATACCGAAACCACCGGCATGCCGGTGACCGATGGCCACCGGATCATCGAAATCGGCTGTGTCGAGCTCATGGGTCGACGCCTAACGGGTCGCCACTTCCACGTGTACCTGCAACCCGATCGGGACAGTGACGAAGGCGCGATTGGCGTCCACGGCATTACCGACGAATTTCTCAAGGGCAAGCCACGTTTTGCCGAGGTGGCCGACGAGTTCTTCGAATTCATCAACGGCGCCCAGTTGATCATCCATAACGCGGCGTTCGACGTCGGCTTCATCAACAATGAATTTGCCCTGATGGGGCAGGCGGACCGTGCGGATATTTCCCAGCACTGTTCGATCCTCGACACATTGATGATGGCCCGTGAGCGTCACCCGGGCCAGCGCAACAGCCTCGATGCCCTGTGCAAACGTTATGGCGTCGACAACTCCGGCCGTGAACTGCACGGCGCCTTGCTCGACTCCGAGATTCTCGCCGACGTCTACCTGACCATGACCGGTGGCCAGACCAGCCTGTCCCTGGCCGGTAACGCTTCCGACGGCAGCGGCTCGGCGGAAGGCTCGGGCAACCGACCTTCGGAAATCCGCCGCCTGCCGGCGGATCGCAAGCCGAGCGTCATTATCCGCGCCAGCGAGCAGGATATGCTTGAGCACGCGGCGCGGTTGGAGGCGATTGCCAAGTCGGCGGGTGCGCCGGCGTTGTGGTCTCAGTTGACCGAGCAGTAATCCAGCCGAGTGCAGTCAAATGCTGGTGGGGCTTGCCCCCACCGTTTGATCTTCGTCACCAGTCAAATCTTCATTCGCATCATCGCCGCCCAGCTTCTACCCTTGAGTGCATAGCCCTCAGGACTGAACGCACTCATGTACAAAGACCTGAAGTTCCCCGTTCTGATCGTGCACCGCGACATCAAGGCCGACACTGTCGCCGGTGATCGGGTGCGAGGCATTGCCCGGGAGTTGGAACAAGAGGGCTTCAGTATCTTTTCTGCCGTGGACTACGCTGAAGGCCGGCTGGTGGCCTCAACCCATCACGGCCTGGCGTGCATGCTGATTGCCGCCGAAGGCGCCGGCGAAAATACCCATCTGCTGCAAAACATGGTCGAACTGATCCGCCTGGCACGACTTAGGGCGCCCAACCTGCCGATCTTTGCCCTGGGCGAGCAAGTCACCCTAGAGAACGCTCCGGCCGATGCCATGAGCGAGCTCAACCAGTTGCGCGGCATTCTCTATTTATTTGAAGACACGGTTCCCTTTCTGGCGCGGCAAGTGGCGCGCGCAGCCCGCACCTACCTGGATGGCCTGCTGCCGCCGTTCTTCAAGGCCCTGGTGCAGCACACCGCCGACTCCAATTATTCCTGGCATACACCCGGCCATGGCGGCGGCGTGGCCTATCGCAAAAGCCCGGTGGGGCAGGCGTTTCACCAGTTCTTTGGGGAAAATACCCTGCGCTCGGACTTGTCTGTCTCGGTGCCCGAGCTGGGCTCGCTGCTCGATCACACCGGGCCGCTTGCCGAAGCCGAAGCTCGTGCCGCGCGCAACTTCGGCGCCGACCACACGTTCTTTGTCATCAACGGCACCTCCACCGCCAACAAGATCGTGTGGCACTCGATGGTCGCCCGTGACGACCTGGTATTGGTCGACCGCAATTGCCACAAGTCGGTATTGCATTCGATCATCATGACCGGCGCCATCCCCCTGTACCTGTGCCCCGAGCGTAACGAACTGGGGATCATCGGCCCGATTCCCTTGAGCGAATTCAGCCCCGAGTCGATCCGCGCCAAAATCGACGCCAGCCCCCTGACCCGAGGCCGCCCGCCGACAGTGAAGATGGCGGTGGTCACCAACTCCACCTACGACGGCCTGTGCTACAACGCAGAACTGATCAAGCAGCAATTGGGCAGCAGTGTCGAGGTGTTGCATTTCGACGAAGCCTGGTACGCCTACGCGGCGTTTCACGAGTTCTTTGCCGGGCGCTACGGCATGGGGACTTCACGTACCTCCGACAGCCCGCTGGTGTTTACGACGCACTCCACGCACAAATTGCTGGCGGCATTCAGCCAGGCTTCAATGATTCATGTGCAGGACGGCGGCGCGCGCCAGCTCGACCGGGACCGCTTCAACGAAGCGTTCATGATGCATATCTCCACCTCGCCGCAGTACAGCATCATTGCCTCTTTGGATGTGGCCTCGGCCATGATGGAAGGCCCGGCAGGTCGCTCGTTGTTGCAGGAAATGTTCGATGAAGCCCTGAGCTTTCGCCGCGCCCTCGCCAACCTGCGCCAGCACATCGCCGCTGAAGACTGGTGGTTCTCCATCTGGCAGCCGCCGTCAGTGGCTGGCATCGATCGTGTGGCCACTGCCGATTGGCTGTTGCACCCGCAAGATGACTGGCATGGCTTCGGCGATGTGGCCGAAGACTATGTGCTGCTGGACCCGATCAAAGTGACCCTGGTGATGCCCGGCCTCAACGCTGGCGGCGCCTTGAGCGAGTGCGGAATTCCCGCCGCAGTGGTCAGTAAATTCCTCTGGGAGCGTGGGCTGGTGGTGGAAAAGACCGGGCTGTATTCCTTCCTGGTGCTGTTTTCCATGGGCATCACCAAGGGGAAATGGAGTACCTTGCTCACCGAACTGCTGGAGTTCAAGCGCAGCTACGACGCCAATGTCAGCTTGGCCAGTTGCTTACCGTCGGTGTTTGCGCAGGGGCCGCTGCGTTATCAAGGCCTGGGTTTGCGCGACCTGTGCAACCAACTGCACAGCTGTTACCGCAGCAATGCCACGGCCAAGCACCTCAAGCGCATGTACACCGTATTGCCGGAGATCGCGATGAAACCGGCCGATGCCTACGACCAGTTGGTGCGAGGCGAGGTTGAAGCGGTGTCCATCGATGCCTTGTCAGGGCGTGTCGCAGCCGTGATGCTGGTACCTTATCCGCCCGGTATCCCGTTGATCATGCCGGGTGAGCGCTTTACCGAGTCGACACGTTCGATCATTGACTACCTGGCTTTTGCCCGGACGTTCGATAGCAGTTTTCCTGGGTTCGTCGCTGACGTGCATGGGTTGCAACACGAAGATGACGGCAGTGGTCGTTGTTACACCGTCGATTGCATCAAGGGTTAAGGATGGTTATGCAAGCTGTAATGAACCCGAAGTATCCGGGGCTCAGTGTACGGGTCGCCGACGAGGGCTTTGATGCCTACGTGTGGGGCAATGACTTCAGCTTTGAGGTCAGCGCCTACGGCGAGCCGCAGATGGGCAAGCGGGTCGATCAATGGCCTGTGGAGCGCATCCTGCCGTACCGCAAGTGCTATGGGATTGACCCTGAAGAGTTCGCCAGTTTTCGCGATGCGCCAGACAGTGCGATTTTCATGGCCTACCTGGACGATCAGCCGGTGGGGCATATCGTGGTCAGCACCAACTGGAACGGTTTTGCCCATGTCGATGAGCTGGCAGTGGCCTTGCCAGCGCGCCGCCACGGCGTTGCCAAGGCCTTGCTGGATGTGGCGCAGTTCTGGAGCCGCAAGAAAAACCTGCCGGGCATGATGCTGGAAACCCAGAACAACAACCTGGGGGCCTGCCGTCTGTATGAGCGTTGCGGTTATGTGATGGGCGGCGTCGACCACTTGCGCTATCGCGGTATTGATCCACAAACCCGTGAAGTGGCGGTTTTCTGGTATCGACTGTTCAAGACCGAGGTCGATCAGCCTTAACCCGCCAGCAGGCCTTCGGCTTTTTGCGTGACAATCTCCAGCAGCGCATTCAGCGCCGGGGTGACTGTGCCCTCATTGAGGGTCAGCGCATACAGGCTGACCATGATCGGTGGCGATACCGGGCACGCATCCAGCCCGGCCTCCCGAGCACCGAACGCGGTGAATGGGTCGACAATCGCCAAGCCTTCGCCGGCTTCCACCATGCTGCGCATCATCTGGTAGGTTTGTACGCGTGTCTGCACCACCGGCAGCGGGCGCAGGGCTTGCAGCTTGGCGTCCAGCAGGCGACTCAGCGGGTCCTGGCCTTCCAGGCCGATCATCGACTGGCCGGCCAGGTCTTGCAGCGCAATGTACTTCTGCTTGGGCTTGAGCCAGCCGTGGGGGGCGAGCAGCTGCAACTTGCCTTGGGCCAGCACGCTGCTGTGGATTTGCGGGTGCTCTGGATCATGCAGGCTCAGGCCTACCTCGGCTTCGTGCAGCAGCAGGCTCCTGACGATCTCCCGAGTCGGCTGGCTCGACAGATTGCACGGCGTGTCCTGAAAGCGCCGACGCAGCACCGCGATACTCTGCGGCAGCAATTGATTGGCCAGGGGGGGAGTGCAGAGCACGCGCAGGGTGGGGGCGTGATGGTGTTTCAAGCGGCTGGCCAAGCGTTGCACCGGCTCCAGTGCTTCGTACACATGGGCCATTTCGGCTTGCAGCTCCAGGGTTTCTCGGGTGGCCTGCAAACGCCCGCGCACACTGGCAAACAACATGAAGCCAAGCTGTTGCTCGGCGTCCTTGAGCGCAACCTCTACATCGCCCACGGACAATTGCAACCATTCGGCGGCCGTGCCGAGGTGTCCGGTCTGCAAGATGGCCTGAATCACTTCGATATGACGTAAACGCATCGCCGGAGTCTAGGGGGCGCGCGCCGGGGATTCAATGGGTGGGAGAAAAACAGCGCACGTGATCATCGAGGTCGTCTACGGTTAACCCTGCAGCACAGTTGCAACGCACGGGTGATATCAATAGCGTGTCACCCGACGCCCATTAAGGAAGCCCATTGATGCCCGGTAAAACCGCAATAACTGGCAATGTGCATGCCCAACGTGGCTTTACCCGTTGGGCGGTACTGGTGGCATTGGTCATTGTCGGGCTGCTGGCCGTGGCAGTGGGGCCGCGCCTGTTCGGCGATGTGGCCCTGGCGGAAATTGCCACAGCCAAGGCCCAGGTGGCGGAACTGGGCAACGCGGTCGAGCAGTTTCACCAGGATACTGGCCGCTATCCCCGCGACGATGAGGGGTTGGACGCCTTGATCACGCAGCCCACCGGCGAGACGCGATGGAAGGGCCCCTACACCAGCGACGACTTGTTGACCGACCCATGGGGGGTTGCCTATCAGTACCACTACCCGCCAACCCAGGCCCAGACGCCCTTTGACCTGTTTTCGTTCGGCAAAGACCGTACCTTGGGTGGCGTCGGAGTTAACAAGGATATTACCTACGGCGACCACTGAATAATCTGGCATTACCCATCGACCTGATTAGAATGGCTCGTTCTGATCATCAATGACCAAAGCCGGTCCCCCGGCACATACAACAAAAACAGGTCTGGTCTCATATGCCTCTACCCTCGCTACGTTTCGGGGTAACGGCCAAGCAACTTGTGGTCCTGGTGACCGTGGTGTGTGTGGCTGCTTATCTCTTCAATAATCATGACGACGTAACGCCCGAAGCCCTTGCGCTTGAAGCCTTCATCCGCTCGCAAGAACAGGTCGGCGCGCAAGTGGGCGCGGTGCTGGAAGTGGCGTTGGTCAGGCAGGTCGTTGCACACCCCAGCTACAGCTCGGCGGGCTACACGCGTTCGATGTACGCCGTTGAGGGGGAGCGAGGACGCTTGATGGTGACGTTGAAGACAGTGGAGGGGGAGCCGGCGATCGAGGTGACCGAGATACGTCGTCCTTGATCACGCCCAGCCCAGTCAATGCCATCAATGGCCAGGACTGAGCAGGTCGGTAAGGCGAGATCTTACGACGCGAGGATAGTTTGCGATTCGCGCACGAGGATGGTGCCCGACTGAATCAACTTGAACTCATCGCCTTCCAGTTTCTCTACACGATCGCCAATGGCCAGCTTGTAGGTGGTGGTAGGTGCCGAGCCAGCCAGGTCGCCTTGCGCCGGGTTGGATTCCTGGAACTCATGCACCGAATACACGCGTCCTTCTGCGTCTCTGGCATGAAACTGTCCGACTAATACTGCTGCCATCTGTTTAGAACCTCTGGAGATAATCACTCGATTTGCGGTTCTGTAGACCGTCATGGAGCGGGGTAGTTTACCTACGTGGAAAAAATACTATTCGCTGATGCTTGAAGAGATGTCCTACGCGGATGGGTGTAAAGCAAACGCCGACAGGGTAATCAAAACCTTCTGGTGAACACGCCGCGAAGACTCTATAACTACTATCTCCTTTAGTCAGACGTCGGGAAAACCTCCATGAGCAAGGTCTACACGATTGCCGTCCTGGTTGGCAGCTTGAGAAAAGAGTCGATCAACCGCAAGGTTGCCCTGGCATTGGCCGAACTGGCCCCTGCCAACCTCACGTTGAACATTGTCGAAATTGGCGATTTGCCGCTCTACAACGAGGACATCGACGCAGGTGCACCGCCGGCAGCCTACAGTACTTTCCGTCAACAGGTGAGTTCATCCGACGCGGTGCTGTTCGTTACTCCCGAATACAACCGTTCGGTGCCTGCACCGCTGAAGAATGCCATTGACGTGGGTTCGCGCCCCTATGGCAAAAGCGCCTGGAGTGGCAAGCCGGGGGCAATCATCAGTGTGTCGCCGGGTGCCATCGGTGGTTTTGGTGCCAACCATCATCTGCGTCAGTCGTTGGTGTTCCTGGATGTGCCCTGCATGCAGCAGCCGGAAGCTTACCTGGGTGGGGCGGGGAGTGTGTTTGACGAGAATGGCAAGGTGTCGGAAAAGACCAGGCCGTTCCTGCAGGCGTTTATCGATGCCTATGGCCAGTGGGTAGCGAAGCAAAAAGCCTGACTTGGCAATGAGATAAAAGTGTGGGAGCGGGCTTGCTCGCGAATGCAATCTGTCAGTTGATAAATACATCGACTGACACTCCGCATTCGCGAGCAAGCCCGCTCCCACATTGGTTTAGCGTAGCCAGTTGGTTCGTGCTAGTTCTATGACCTCATCGCCACGCCCACTCATCACCGCCTTGAGCATGTACAGGCTGAACCCCTTGGCCTGCTCCAGCTTGATCGTCGGCGGCATCACCAGTTCCTGAGTCGCGGTCACCACGTCCACCAGCACCGGGCCATCATGCTCCAAGGCGCGGCGCAGGGCGGGCTCCAGGTCTTCGGATTGCTCCACGCGAATCCCCAGGATACCCATGGCATTGGACATGGCCGCAAAGTCCGGGTTTTTCAGTTCGGTGCCGGTGTCCAGATAGCCTGCGGCTTTCATCTCCATGGCGACAAAGCCCAGGGATGAGTTATCGAATACGACGACTTTCACCGGCAACTTCAACTGCGCCAATGAAATGAAGTCCCCCATCAACATGGCAAAACCACCGTCACCGGACATCGAGATCACTTGCCGACCGGGAAACGCCGCCTGGGCGCCAATTGCCTGGGGCATGGCATTGGCCATTGAACCGTGGTTGAACGAGCCGATCAGTCGACGTTTGCCATTCATTTTCAAATAGCGTGCGGCCCACACGGTTGGCGAGCCTACGTCGGCGGTGAAGATTGCATCATCGTCCGCCAATTCACTGAGCAGCCGCGCCACGTATTGGGGGTGGATCGGCCGATTGGCCTTGGACGGTTGCGCCAGGTCATCCAGGCCTTGGCGGGCTTTTTCGTAGTGCTTGAGTGATGTGTCGAGGAAGCTGCGGTCAGTCTTGCGGGTCAGGCGCAGGAGCAAGGCGTCGATGGTTTCGCCCACATCGGCGGCTATCCCCAGGTCAAGGGTGGCACGGCGTCCGAGGGCCTGCGGGTTGCGGTCGACCTGGATGATCTTCGCGTCGGTGGGATAGAACTGACGGTAAGGGAAATCCGTGCCGAGCATGATCAGCGTGTCGCAGTTGAGCATGGCGTGGTAGCCGGAGCTAAAACCGATCAGGCCGGTCATGCCCACGTCGAACGGGTTGTCCCATTCCACGTGTTCCTTGCCGCGCAATGCGTGCACCACAGGGGCGCCGAGTGCATCGGCCAAGGCCACCACTTGGTCGTGGGCGCCGGCACAGCCACTGCCGCACAGCAGCGTGACTTTCTGGCTGCTGTCGAGAAGCTCGGTGAGGCGCTGCAGGTCCTGCTCCGCCGGCAATGTGCGTGGCGCGTGCAGGGTGGGCCAAGGCTTGAGTTTGTCTTCCACCTCCAGCAACGATACGTCCCCTGGAATCACCACCACCGCTACGCCGCGATTGAGGATTGCCGAACGCATGGCGCGGTGCAGCACGTGGGGCATCTGTTCTGGGTTGGTCACCAGTTCGACGAAGTGGCTGCACTCCTTGAACAGCTCTTGGGGGTGAGTTTCCTGGAAGTAGTTCAGGCCGATCTCGGTGGACGGAATCTGGGCGGCGATTGCCAGCACCGGCACATGGTTGCGATGGCAGTCGAACAGGCCATTGATCAAGTGCAGGTTGCCCGGCCCGCAACTGCCGGCACACACCGTCAGTTCGCCGGTGGCGGCGGCTTCGGCACCGGCGGCGAACGCGGCGACTTCCTCGTGGCGCACGTGCATCCACTCGATGCTGTCCATGGTGCGCAGTGCGTCGGTGAGGCCGTTAAGGCTGTCGCCGGTCAGGCCCCAGATGCGCTTGATGCCCGCCTGTTCAAGGGTGGTCGCCAGCTGCTGGGCCAGGTTGATTTTCGCCATGAAGAACTCCAATCGTCAGTGAGGTTAAAAACTGCTGATCAATAGGGGACAGTTCGATCACGGCGAATGCTCCGCCTTTAATGTGAAGATTGCGTCATGGCTGCGCGGTACTGGCGGGTGCGTCGAGCGATAAACCATTGATCGCGCACCAGTGCCACGCACGGCGCAACCTTGGCCTTGGGCAAATGGCCAAGGCTGAGTCGCCGCATCTGGTAGCGCACCACGGCGAGCACGGCGAGGGAGGCCAGGGGTTTGCGCTTCCAGTCGATGGGCTTGAGTTGCGGGTTGGGGTCGCGCCCCTCGCGCCAATGCTGGATCAATTGCGGCTCCAGCGTCAGCGCCGTGGCGATACCGGCCATGGCGACGCCGCTGTCCAGCACCTGTTGCACGACAGGCAGGCGGCGGATACCGCCGGTGACCATCACCGGCATCTTGGCGACAGTCGCCAGTTGGCTGGCAAACTCCAGGAAGTAGGCCTCGCGGGCCAATGTACGGCCGTCCCGCGCGTCGCCTTGCATGGCCGGCGCTTCGTAACTACCGCCGGACAATTCCAGCAAGTCGATGGGCAATGGGTTGAGCATCTCGACCACGGCGCGGGCATCGGCCTCTTCAAAACCGCCACGCTGGAAGTCCGCCGAGTTGAGCTTGACCGCTACGCAGAACGACGGGCTGACGCTGGCGCGCACGGCCTGGATCACTTCCAGCAGCAAGCGCGCACGGTTTTCCAGGGAACCACCCCAGCGGTCGGTGCGTTGGTTACTCAACGGCGAGAGGAACTGACTGAGCAAGTAACCATGCGCACCGTGGATCTGCACGCCGGTGAAACCGGCCTTTTCAGCCAGGCGTGCGCTGGTGGCGAAACGCTGGATCACGTCCTGGATATCGTCTTCGGTCATGGCTTTGGGTTTGGCAAACATCTTCGAGAAGCCGCCCAGGTCGAGGGCGACCGCGGAAGGTGCCACGGCTTGCTGGCGCAAATTGGCGGGCGTCTGGCGACCCGGGTGACTGAGCTGTACCCAAAAGTGCACGGGCTTACCCCGCGTTACATCGGCCCATTCGCGAAAACGCTGCAATTGCTGTTCGTCTTCAAGCGCTACGCCGCCAGGGCTGGTCATGGCGCGACGATCAATCATCACGTTGCCGGTGATCAACAGGCCGGGCTCACCGTCGGCCCAGGCTTTGTACAACTGCTTCAATGCGCGGGACGGTGCTTGCTGCGCGTCCGCCATGTTCTCTTCCATCGCCGCCTTGGCGATGCGATTGGAAAGGACCTGGCCATTGGGCAGTTGCAAGGCTTCAAAGGGTGACATGGGTTGACTCCTGAGCGGGGGAGGCCTCAGGCTAAGCTTAAAGTTAACTTTAATGTCAAGCAGGCGTTGCGATGAATATTGGTGAGCTGGCGAAACAAAGCGGGTTGGCGGCCTCGCGTATCCGGTTTTATGAAGCCGAAGGCTTGATCAGCCAAGTGGGGCGACAGGCCAACGGTTATCGTCGTTACTCGACGGAAGCGTTGCAGACCTTGCAACTGATCCAGAGTGCGCAGCAGGCCGGTTTTACCCTGCAGGAACTCAAGGCGTTGATGCCGGCACCGGGGGAGCACAAGCGCGAGGAGTTGATTGAGGCGTTGGAGCGCAAGGTCGAGCAGATCGAACAGATGCAAGCGCAGCTGGCCCACAGCAGGGCCCAGCTGCTGGGTGTGATCGAAGCGGTGCGGGCGCAGCCCGAAGGTGTGCCGTGCAGCATGGGGCAGAAGCAAGTGTTGGCGTCGATCAAACTCAACCCATAAAAAAACCCTGGCATGCCAGGGTTTTTCGTAAGCGAGTGCTTAGCGACGACGGAACAGCGGCAACGGTTCATCCGTTGCGGCCTGGTACGTCACCGAGAAGTCCTTGAGGCTTTCCAACGCTTCGTACGGGTCTTTGTCGGCGCGCAGGGCGAAGGCATCGAACCCGCAGCGGCGCAGGTAGAACAGTTGGTCGCGCAGCACATCGCCAATTGCGCGCAGCTCGCCCTTGTAACCATAACGGTCACGCAGCAGGCGGGCGTTGGAGTAGTTGCGACCGTCGGTGAAGGCCGGGAAGTTCAGCGCGATGACTTGGAAATGCTCCACGTCGGCGCCGATTTCTTCGGCTTCTTCATCGGCGTCCAACCACACACCCAGGCCGCCGTCGCGGGCCTTGAGGGCGTGGCCATGTTCGCGCCACAACGCCAACGGTACGATCAGGTCATCGCAGTTGGAAATGCCGTCGAAGCTCGCGTCCTTGGGCAGCAGGTGCCAGGTTTCGTCGAGGACTTCGTTGTTCTTAATGATTCGCTGCATAGACGCGCTCCTTGAACAGGTCAATGCCGATGCGCTGGTAGGTGTCGATGAAACGCTCATCTTCGGTGCGCTGTTCGATGTACACATCAATCAGTTTGCCGATCACCTCGGGCATGGCTTCCTGGGCGAAGGACGGGCCGAGGATCTTGCCCAGGCTCGCATCGCGGCTGGCGCTGCCACCCAGGGACACTTGGTAGAATTCTTCGCCTTTCTTGTCCACGCCCAGGATGCCGATGTGGCCGACGTGGTGGTGACCACAGGCGTTCATGCAACCGGAGATGTTCAGGTCCAGCTCGCCAATGTCGAACAGGTAGTCCAGGTCGTCGAAACGGCGCTGGATCGATTCGGCAATCGGGATCGACTTGGCGTTGGCCAGGGAGCAGAAGTCGCCACCCGGGCAGCAGATGATGTCGGTCAGCAGGCCGATATTCGGCGTGGCGAAACCGCCTTCGCGCAGTTCGCCCCACAGGGTGAACAGTTGGCTCTGCTCAACGTCCGCCAGAATGATGTTCTGCTCGTGGGAAGTGCGCAGTTGGCCGAAGCTGTAGCGATCGGCCAGGTCGGCGACAGCATCCAGCTGCTTGTCGGTGATATCGCCTGGGGCAACACCGGTCGGTTTCAGCGACAGGGTCACGGCAACGTAGCCTGGCTTCTTGTGGGCCAGGGTGTTGCGGCCACGCCAGCGGGCAAAACCTGGGTGTTCCAGGTCGAGGGCTGCGAGCTCCGCGTCCTGATTGCTCAGGGCCTTGTACTCAGGGTCGACGAAGTGCTTGGCGACGCGGTGTACTTCGGCTTCGGTCAGGGTGGTCTGGCCGCCGCGCAGGTGTTCCATCTCGGCGTCGACCTTCTGGGCGAACACCTCAGGGGTCAGTGCCTTGACCAGGATCTTGATCCGGGCCTTGTACTTGTTGTCACGACGGCCATAGCGGTTGTAGACCCGCAGGATGGCGTCGAGGTAGCTCAACAGGTCCTGCCACGGCAGGAACTCGTTGATGAAGGCGCCGACCACCGGGGTACGGCCAAGGCCGCCACCCACCAAGACACGGAAACCCAACTCGCCCGCTTCGTTGTACACCGGCTCCAGGCCGATATCGTGTACTTCGATGGCCGCACGGTCCGAGGTCGAGCCATTGATGGCGATCTTGAACTTACGTGGCAGGTAGGCGAACTCCGGGTGGAAGGTGGTCCACTGACGGACGATTTCGCACCACGGGCGTGGGTCGATCAACTCGTCGGCGGCAACGCCAGCGAATTGATCGGTGGTCACGTTGCGCAGGCAGTTACCGCTGGTCTGAATGGCGTGCATCTGCACGGTGGCCAGTTCAGCCAGGATATCCGGCACATCTTCCAGCGCCGGCCAGTTGAACTGCACGTTCTGGCGGGTACTGATGTGGGCATAACCCTTGTCGAAGTCTCGGGCAATCTTGGCCATCATGCGCGTCTGGCGAGCAGTCAGTTGGCCATAGGGAACGGCAACCCGCAGCATCGGCGCAAAGCGCTGAACATAAAGGCCATTTTGCAGGCGCAGAGGGCGGAACTCTTCTTCGCTCAGTTCACCTGCTAGGTAGCGTCGGGTCTGATCACGGAACTGCTTGACGCGGTCCTCGATGATGCGCTGATCGTATTCGTCGTATACGTACATATAGGTCCTGTTCTCGGCAAATCTGCGCGCACGGCCGCGCACTCCCAACGGAGCCGGCGCACGATACCAGTTTGCGTTTATGCGCAAAAGTGATGTTTGAGTATATGCAAATAACCAAATTGACTAATGAGACTGATTCTCGCGATACCCACATTTGTCACGCGGACAATCATGAACTTTACTGTGATCGAGTCTTGATGCAGTCACCTATAAAACCGATAAGAGGCGATGCGATGAGCAATTCAACCAAAGCCCGTAAACCCGACAGTACCGTGGACGCCTGGGCCATTCTGTTCCTGATAATCCTGGTGGTGGGAACTGCGGTGTTCTGGGTTAGCCACCAATAAAACTGGCTGATTGAGCCTCGATTGACTGTCGCAATGCCACTATCATGGCGGTCAATACTCAAGGCTTGAACACCATGTTGAAGGTTCTGATTACGTGTATGTGGTTGCTGGGGGCGGCGTACGGAGCGATGGCTCACGCGACGTCGGTGGTGTTTCTCAACCCTGGCATGTCGACGGAAACCTTCTGGGTCAGTTACGCGCAATTCATGCAGGCCGCCGCCAAGGACCTCGGCCTGGATTTGCGCGTGCGCTACTCCGAGCGCGATGCACATACAACGTTGGCCCAGGCCCGCGAAGCGCTACAAGGCAGTAGTCGGCCCGATTACCTGGTGCTGGTGAACGAGCAATACGTCGCGCCGCAGATCCTGCGGATGGCCCAGGGCAGTGGGGTCAAGTTAATGATCGTCAACAACGCGTTGACCACCGACCAAGTGCAATTGCTCGGCAAGGACGCCACTTGGGTTGGCAGCCTAGTGGCCAACGACGAAGACGCCGGCTACCTGATGCTAACCGACCTGCTGCGCCAGCACGGCCAGCTCGCGCCTGGCCAGTCCATTGACCTGCTGGCGTTCTCCGGCGTCAAGAACACCCCCGCCGCGCAGTTGCGGGAGCAAGGCTTGCACCGTGCATTGGCCGAGCATCCCGAAGTGCGCCTGCGCCAGTTGGTATACGGGGAGTGGAGCCGCCAACGGGCGCTCGAGCAAGCCGCGCAGCTGTTCAATCGCTACCCGCAAACCGCGTTAGTCTGGTCAGCCAACGACGAGATGGCGCTGGGTGCCATGCAGGCGTTGCAAGAGGCGGGGCGGGTGCCGGGCAAAGACGCGTTGTTCAGTGCGGTCAACAGCCCTCCAGAAGTGTTGCAAGCGCGCCTGGATGGGCGGCTGACAACGTTGGTCGCAGGGCATTTCACCCTGGGCGGGTGGGCGATGGTGTTGATCAACGATGATGCCAAGGGCCTGGACATCGGCGCGTTAGGGGGACGGGACCGCAAAGAGGCCTTGTTCCAGCTGATCGATGCCGCCCAGGCACGACGTTTACTGCAGCCAATGACTCCCGTGGACTTTCGCGCGTTGTCCGCAGTGGGCAAGCCGGCATCCTATCGCTATCCGTTCAGCCTGCAGCTGTTGCTGCGCTAGACGCCGGCAACGTGCAGCACCAACTGCACAATGCCGAATAGCGTGAGTGCAAATACCGCCGTGAACACAATACCCAGGATCACAAAGTGGCTGGGCTTGCCGTGGGTAAAGTCGCGGGCGCGGTTCTTGCCACTCTGCACGCCAAAGGCGGCGGCCATGACGCTGTGGAGCATCTGCCAGAAGGTAGGGGGCTTGTTGTTGACTGGATCGTCCATACATCCCTCGACACAAGGTGTGTGAGAGACAGCATAGCCGACGTGTAGTGAGCTGGCTTGCCCCGCGTTGGGTGGCGAAGCCACCCCAAATCCAGACACCTCGGTATTCCTGAAACACCGCGATGTTTGGGTTTAGGGCGGCTTCGCCACCCAGCGCGGGGCAAGCCCGCTCACTACAGAAGCGGCGGTGTCGGCGGGTTAGTTGTCGTACCCCAGGTTCGGCGCCAGCCAACGCTCGGTCACGCTCAAGTCCTGGCCTTTGCGCGCGGTGTAGCTCGCCACCTGGTCCTTGTCGACCTTGCCCACGGCAAAGTACTGCGCCTGTGGGTGGGCGAAGTACCAGCCGCTGACGGCCGCGGCCGGGAACATCGCGTAGTGCTCGGTGAGGAACACGCCGCTGCGGCCGGCTTGCATTTCGCGGGCTTCGGGATCGAGCAATTGGAACAACGCGCCTTTCTCGGTGTGGTCCGGGCACGCGGGGTAGCCGGGGGCAGGGCGGATGCCGCTGTACTGCTCCTTGATCAGCGCCTCGTTGTCCAGTTGCTCGTCCTTGGCGTAACCCCAGTAGTCTTTACGCACTTGCTGGTGCAGCCACTCGGCGCAGGCTTCGGCCAGGCGGTCGGCCAGGGCCTTGACCATGATCGAGTTGTAGTCGTCGCCCGCGTCCTGGTAAGCCTTGGCCACTTCTTCGGCGCCGATGCCGGCGGTGGTGATAAAACCACCGATGTAGTCGGTCACGCCGCTGTCCTTGGGCGCCACGAAGTCGGCCAGGGAAAAGTTCGGCTTGCCGTCGGTCTTGATGATCTGCTGGCGCAAGTGATGCAGCTTGGCAATTGGCTGGCCATCGTCGCCGTAGACTTCCAGGTCATCATCCTGCACTTGGTTGGTCGGCCAGAAACCGAACACTGCACGTGCACTGATGAGTTTTTCATCGATCAGCTTGGCGAGCATTTCCTGGGCGTCGGCGTACAGCGCGGTGGCGGCTTCACCGACCACTTCGTCCTCGAGGATGCGTGGGAATTTGCCCGCCAGGTCCCAGGAAATAAAGAACGGCGTCCAGTCGATGTACTCGGCCAGCACCTTGAGGTCGATATTGTCCAGCACCTTGGCACCGGTAAAGGTTGGCGTGACCGGGGTGTAGGTGCTCCAGTCGAACTGCGGTTTCTTGGCGATGGCCGCCGGGTAGCTCAGGCGTTCGGTACGGGCGCTGCGGTTGGCGGTGCGCTCACGCACTTCCACGTATTCCTCGCGGGTACGTTCCACAAAGCCAGCTTTGAGTTCCTTGGACAGCAGTTGGGTGGCAACGCCGACCGCGCGGGAGGCGTCGGTGACATACACCACGGCATCGTTGCTGTACTTGGGCTCGATCTTCACCGCCGTGTGGGCCTTGGAAGTGGTGGCGCCACCGATCATCAGCGGCAGGTGGAAGTCCTGGCGCTGCATTTCACGGGCTACGTGCACCATTTCATCCAGGGAAGGCGTAATCAGGCCGGACAGCCCGATGATGTCGCACTTCTGCTCCTTGGCCACCTGCAGGATCTTCTCAGCCGGCACCATCACGCCCAAATCGACGATGTCATAGCCGTTGCAACCCAGCACCACGCCGACAATGTTCTTGCCGATGTCATGCACGTCGCCTTTTACGGTGGCCATCAGGATCTTGCCCTTGGCTTCCGGCTTGTCGCCTTTTTCCAGCTCGATGAACGGGATCAAGTGGGCCACGGCCTGCTTCATCACTCGGGCAGACTTCACCACTTGCGGCAGGAACATTTTGCCCGCGCCAAACAGGTCGCCGACGATGTTCATGCCAGACATCAGCGGGCCTTCGATCACTTCGATCGGGCGCGCGAACGACTGGCGGGACTCCTCGGTGTCTTCGACGATGTGGGTAGTGATGCCCTTGACCAGCGCGTGTTCCAGGCGCTTGTTCACTTCCCAGCCGCGCCATTCTTCGGTCTCGGCTTCTTTTACGCTGCCGTCGCCCTTGTACTTGTCGGCGATGGCGAGGAGGGCGTCGGTGCCTTCCGGGGTGCGGTTAAGAACCACGTCTTCCACGGCGTCACGCAGCTCGGCCGGGATCTGGTCGTAGATCTCCAGCTGGCCAGCGTTGACGATGCCCATGGTCAAGCCATTGCGGATCGCGTACAGCAGGAACACCGAGTGGATCGCTTCACGCACCGGGTTGTTGCCCCGGAACGAGAACGACACGTTGGACACGCCGCCGGAGCTCAGCGCGTACGGCAGCTCGTCACGGATGTAGGCACAGGCATTGATGAAGTCGACGGCGTAGTTGTTGTGCTCTTCGATACCGGTGGCGACCGCGAAGATGTTCGGGTCGAAGATGATGTCTTCCGGGGGGAAGCCGACTTCGTTCACCAGGATGTCGTAGGAGCGTTTGCAGATCTCCTTCTTGCGCGCTTCGGTGTCGGCCTGGCCAGCTTCATCGAAGGCCATTACCACCACGGCAGCGCCATAGCGCTTGCACAGCTTGGCGTGGTGAATGAACTGCTCCACACCTTCCTTCATGCTGATGGAGTTGACGATGCCCTTGCCCTGGATGCACTTGAGGCCGGCCTCGATCACGTCCCACTTGGAGGAGTCGATCATGATCGGCACACGGGAGATGTCCGGCTCGCCGGCAATCAGGTTGAGGAAGGTCACCATGGCCTTCTTCGAATCCAGCATCCCTTCGTCCATGTTGATGTCGATCACCTGGGCGCCGGCTTCCACCTGCTGCAGGGCGACTTCCAGGGCTTCGGTGTAGTTGTCTTCACGGATCAGGCGGGCGAACTTGGCAGAGCCGGTGATGTTGGTACGTTCGCCGACGTTGACGAACAACGAGCTGCGATCGATGGTGAACGGCTCCAGGCCCGACAGGCGGCAGGCCTTCGGGATATCCGGGATCACGCGCGGCGCATAACCGGCCACGGCCTTGGCGATGGCTTCGATGTGGCCCGGCGTGGTGCCGCAGCAGCCGCCGACGATGTTGAGGAAGCCGCTCTGCGCGAATTCTTCGATGACCTTGGCGGTTTCCGAGGGCAGTTCGTCGTACTCGCCGAATTCGTTGGGCAGTCCGGCGTTCGGGTGTGCGGAGACGTGGGTGTTGGCCTTGTTCGACAACTCTTCCAGGTACGGGCGCAGCTCGCTGGCGCCCAGGGCGCAGTTCAGGCCTACGGAAATCGGCTTGGCGTGGGCAACCGAGTTCCAGAACGCTTCGGTGGTCTGGCCCGACAGGGTACGGCCGGAGGCGTCGGTGATGGTGCCGGAGATCATGATCGGCAGTTCGATGTTCAGTTCTTCGAACACGCCTTGCACGGCGAATATTGCGGCCTTGGCGTTGAGGGTGTCGAAGATGGTCTCGATCAGGATCAGGTCGGCGCCGCCCTCGATCAGGCCTTTGGTGGCTTCGGTGTAGTTTTCCACCAGCTCATCGAAGGTCACGTTGCGGTAGCCAGGGTTGTTCACATCGGGCGACAGCGAGCACGTGCGGCTGGTTGGGCCGAGCACGCCAGCGACAAAGCGCGGCTTGTCGGGGTTTTCCAGGGTCTTGGCGTCGGCAATCTTGCGCGCCAGGCGTGCGCCTTCTACGTTTAATTCGTAGGCCAGTTCTTCCATGCCGTAGTCGGCCATGGAAATGCGGGTGGCGTTGAAGGTGTTGGTTTCGAGGATGTCGGCACCGGCATCCAGGTAAGCTTTCTCGATGCCGCCGATCACGTCGGGACGAGTGATCACCAGCAGGTCGTTGTTACCCTTGACGTCACTTGGCCAGTCGGCGAAGCGTTTGCCACGGTAGTCGACTTCTTCCAGTTTGTAGCTCTGGATCATCGTGCCCATACCGCCGTCGAGGATCAGGATACGGTCCTTGAGGGCTTGATGAAGGGCTTGCAGACGAACGCTACGATCGGACATGGGACTACTCTGGTCAGGCATTTCGGAGGGCGTGAATCATAGCAAACCTGTGCCGATTTAGAGCATGTGCAGGTTTTGCATGAATATCGTTCATGTTGTTCAAGGGTGTGGCCCGGTAGAATCACCGGCAAATTTTTCAGCGCACGCATTGAATCGGGACCGGATACATGTCACTTCGCCTCATCATCAGCGCCGTCCTGGCCTTGATCGCCAGCACCGCACAGGCACAAGAGTCCGCCCCTGCGATTTCTTATACCCGTGACATCCAGCCCATCTTCACCGAGAAATGCGTGGCCTGCCATGCCTGCTACGACTCCGCCTGCCAGCTCAACCTGGGCAGTGCCGAAGGCGCGGCCCGGGGTGCAAGCAAAATGCCGGTCTACGATGGCGAGCGCAGCAAGGCCACGCCGACAACACGCTTGTTCTACGACGCCTTCGGCAAGCAGGCCTGGCAGCAAAAAGGCTTTTACTCTGTGCTGGACGCCCAAGGCAGCCAGGCTGCACTGATGGCGCGGATGCTGGAGCTGGGGCACAACGCCCCGCTGGCACCCAATGCCAAACTGCCCGAAGAGATCGTACTGGGCCTCAACCGCGAAAACATGTGCGCCATGCCCGGCGAATTCAATGCCTACGCGGGTGCCCATCCCAAGGAAGGCATGCCACTGGCCGTTACCGGCCTGACTGACCAGCAATACCAGACGCTGCAACGCTGGCTCGCGTCCGGTGCGCCGATTGATGAGCAAGGCCTGGCGCCGAGCGCCAAGGAAGCGCTGCAAGTGCAGCAGTGGGAAAATCTGTTCAACCAGCCCGGTGCCCGGGAAAGCCTGGTGGCACGCTGGTTGTTCGAGCACTTGTTCCTCGCTCATATCTATTTCGAGAACGGCGAGCCAGGGCATTTCTTCCAGTGGGTGCGCTCGCGCACGCCGAGCGGCCAGCCGATAGACCTGATCGCCACACGTCGTCCCAATGATGACCCAGGTACCCAGGTCTACTACCGCCTATGGCCCGTGCAGGGCGTGATCGTGCACAAGACCCACATCACGTACCCGTTCAGTGCCGAGAAAATGGCCCGCATCAAAGAACTGTTCTACAGCGGTAATTGGCAGGTCAACGCCTTGCCGGGCTACGGCCCGGGCCGCCGCGCCAACCCGTTCGACACTTTCGAAGCCATCCCGGCCAAGGCGCGCTACCAGTTCATGCTGGATAATGCCGAGTACTTCGTGCGCACCTTCATTCGTGGGCCGGTGTGCCGTGGGCAGATCGCCACGGACGTGATCCGCGACAACTTCTGGACCCTGTTCCAAGACCCGGATCACGACCTCTACATCACCGATGCGCGCTATCGCGGCCAGGCCACGCCGCTGCTGGCGATGCCGGGGCAGAACGATGATGTCGGCAGTGTGCTGAGCCTGTGGCTGGCCTACCGTGACAAGCGCAATGAATACGAGGCCCTGCGCCGTGACAGCTATGCAGAGGTGCCACCGCCGAGTTGGTCGAGCCTGTGGGCCGGCAACGACAACGCCTTGCTCACTATCTTCCGCCACTTCGACAGCGCCTCTGTGACCAAAGGCCTGATCGGTGAAGTGCCGCAGACGATGTGGCTGTTCGACTACCCGTTGCTGGAGCGCACCTATTATCAGTTGGCGGTGAACTTTGACGTGTTCGGCAACGTGTCGCACCAGGCCCAGACCCGGCTGTATTTCGACCTGATCCGCAATGGCGCCGAGCAGAACTTCCTGCGCCTGATGCCGGCAGATTCTCGTGATGATTTCCTTGATGACTGGTACCAGAACAGCGGCAAACTCAAGCTATGGCTGGATTACGAGGCCATCGACGATGACAAGCCCACGGGGCTGCACCTGAACGAAAAAGACCCTAAGCGTGATTTCGCCAACCAACTGCTCACCCGTTATGGTGACCTGAATGCCAGCCCGGACCCGATCAACCGTTGCAGCGGCGCCTATTGTTCACGCGATGGCATCGATCCGGCGTTGCAGGATGCCGAGCAGGCCCTGAGCCGCCTGACTTCACGCCCTGCGGCGGGGCTCAAGGTCATTGACCAATTGCCCGAAGCGACCCTGCTGCGCATCGAAACCACCAGCGGCAAACGCGTGGTCTACAGCATGTTGCGCAACCGTGCCCACAGTAACGTGGCATTCCTGCTCGGTGAGGCCTATCGCTATCAGCCTGGCCTGGACACCGTGACCATTTACCCCGGCGTACTCAGCAGCTACCCGAACTTCATGTTCAACATTCCTGCCCAGGAAGTGCCGGAGTTTGTGGCTCAGATGGAGCGGGCCAAGGACGCCAACCGCTTTGAAAAGATAGTCGACCGCTGGGGTGTGCGCCGCAGCCACCCGCTGTTCTGGCAGTACTTCCACGATTTATCGCAGTACATCCGTGAAACCTCGCCGGTGGAAGAAGGGGTTTTGGATATGAATCGCTATGAAAACCTCTGACAGGGCGGATTAGTCTTTTCCGACAAAATTACTAGGACTTTGTACCTGCGTAATATTTTGGCGTAAACTGCCGGCAAGCCTGTGAGGAGTTTCCATGACTGCCATAACCATTACCGACGCCGCCCACGATTACCTGGCTGATCTGCTGTCCAAGCAGAACACCCCGGGTATCGGCATCCGCGTCTTTATCACCCAGCCCGGCACCCAATACGCCGAGACTTGCATTGCCTACTGCAAGCCTGGGGAAGAGAAACCTGAAGACACCGCCCTGGGGCTGAAAAGCTTCACCGCCTACATCGACAACTTCAGCGAAGCCTTCCTTGACGACGCCGTGGTTGACTATGCCACTGACCGTATGGGCGGCCAGTTGACCATCAAGGCGCCGAACGCCAAGGTGCCGAACGTCAACGCCGATAGCCCGGTGAACGAGCGCATCAACTACTACCTGCAAACCGAGATCAACCCGGGGCTGGCTAGCCACGGCGGTCAGGTCAGCCTGATCGATGTGGTGGAAGACGGTATCGCCGTACTCAAGTTCGGCGGCGGTTGCCAGGGCTGCGGCCAGGCCGACGTGACCCTGCGTGAAGGCATCGAGCGCACCTTGCTCGAGCGTATCCCGGAGCTCAAGGGCGTACGTGACGTGACTGACCACACGCAGAAAGAAAATGCCTACTACTGAGTAAGGCGTTCGCTGCGAACAAAAAAACGGCGCCCCGTGAGCGCCGTTTTTTTATGCTTTAAATTCAGTGGCTTGTTTTATCTATCTAACAAAGTACATCAACTGTGAGGGCGGGCTTGCTCCCACAGTTTTGACCGCGTTTACTATTCAGGGCCGGTAGAGGTGCGCATGGCCAGCGCGATACAGCGACGATTCACTAAAACTGTCACTGTCCAGCACCCGGCCCACCACGATCAGCGCCGTGCGCCGAAACCCCTTGGCGGCGACCTTGTCGGCAATATCAGTAAGCGTGCCCACCACCCAGTCCTGATCCGGCCACGTGGCGCGGTGCACCACGGCAATCGGGCAATCCGCGCCGTAATGTGGCAGTAGTTCAGCAACTATTTTCTCCAGGTGGTTGACCCCCAAGTGAATCGCCATGGTCGTGCCATGCTGCGCCAGGCTGCCGAAATCTTCACCGGCCGGCATGCTGGTTTTGTCTGCATAGCGGGTCAGGATCACGCTCTGGGCGATGTCGGGCAGGGTCAGTTCGGTTTCCAGCAGCGCCGCACAAGCTGCTACAGCGGTAACGCCGGGAATGATCTGGAAGGGGATGCCCAGCTCGCGCAAATGACGGATCTGCTCGCCAATCGCTCCATACAGGCTAGGATCCCCCGAATGCACTCGCGCCACATCCTGACCCTTGGCGTGCGCCAACTTGATCAGGTCGATGATCTGTTCCAGGTGCAGTTCGGCGCTATTGACCAGTGTTTCTGCCTGATGACCTTCCAATACCGCCGCCGGCACCAACGAGCCCGCATAGATGATCACCGGGCAACTGCGGATCAGCCGCTGGCCTTTGACGGTGATCAATTCCGGGTCGCCGGGGCCTGCGCCGATGAAGTAGACGGTCATGGGAATTCCTGTTGAAAAACGGGCGAGCATGAAGATTGCTCATGATCGGGGGCGGCAATTATCGAGAATTTATCCCGCGCAAGCCAATGCAAAGGTGGCTTGGAGGCTCTTTTTACGTGTAATCAGCAGGCGAGAAGGGCTGCCGGCGAGGTGTTCGGCGAGGGCCAGGGCTGCACTTTCGGCGACGCCGTAGCAGCCGGTATGGGCAAAGGCCACATCGGATTTGTGGCTCAAGCGGTCTGCAAAGGCTGCTAATTGCTCAGCGCTGAGACAGTGCAACGGCAGATTTAGCGCATTGGCCAATGCCAGTATTCCCGGCTCGTCTTTTTTTAAATCGATACTGGCCAGCGCAGTAATGCTGTCGCGCTCAATGCCGCCCTCGGCGAGGGCTGCATCAAACAGCTCCAGCAGGGTATGAACATCACAACCCCGTTGGCAGCCCAGGCCGACCACTCGCGTCATGCCGAGTATTGATCATCACGATTGCGGCGGAACAACCAGGCGCTGATCAGGCCCAGGGCCAGCCAGAACACCACGTTGGTCAACTGCGAAGCGATCTTGAACTGCGCTTCCAAGGCTTCCGGGGCCAGCATCGAATGCACCTCCGGCTGCGGCGCGCCGATCACGTGCGGCACCACCAGAATTGCCAGGCCCAGCGCCTTGAGCAGCCAGTTGCGACCGAACACCACCAAGGCGATGCCGGCGGCAGTGGACGCAGCGGTGCCGATCCACCAGATTTGCCGTTGTGCCAGGTCAGCCGCGGCAGTGCCCGGCAACTCAGGTGGCAGGCCCATGGTCGGCGCTAGCACGAACGTCGCGTAACCGGCCAGGCCCCACAGCAAGCCTTGGGCGGTACGGGTTGGCGCGCGCAGGGTGTAGAGGCCGGCCAGCATCAAGGCAAACCCCACGGCAACCACCAGGTTGCCGCCGGTGGTGGACAGCACGCGCTGCCAGCCGTCTTCCGGCTCCCAGGCTTCGGCGTCGTGGGTGTGGGCTGCGGCGCCAGCGGCATGTTCATGGGCCACTTCGGTGGCAGTCGGGGCATGTTCAAAGGTTTCCGCCTGCAAAATCAGCGGGGCCACCCAGAAACTTTGCAGCAGGGTCAGCAGCAGGGCGGCCGCAAGGCCGGTAAAACCTGCGGTTTGAGCAATACGCTTGATCATGTCGACAGGTCTCAGTGGCACGGGAACGCGGCGCTGTGGCGGGTATCGTGGGCAGCGTTGTGCACCGCCTCGATGTGCGAGAACCCGGCGAAATACACCAGGCACGCGCCGAGGATCGACGCACCGATGGCGGCGGTCAGGCGTTGGCTCAGGGTCGAGGTGCTGCTGTTGGCGTGCGAGGTGCTGCTGATGATCGACATGGCGCGTCCCTTCTGGGTTTCGGGGTGACACGAGCGCATGAAAACCCCGCGAGCCAGGCACGCAGGGTTTTGAACAGCGCCCGCCCACCGCGGGTTTGTTATCTGATTTTTTCGGGCCGGTCTCCGGGCTTGCGAGGGGCTCAATGCCTGAAAACGTCGCCTTCCCATGCCCGGGGCACAGTGGATATGACGTTTCGCTCGCTTACCGTTGCGGGGGCAGCACCGGACTTGCCATAGGTGTATGGCTCACCGGTTTCCCGTTTCACCCTTTGCAGGGCACCCGAAACAAGATGTGTAGGAGAGCATGGGGGGTGATGGGGAGTCAATTGGGATGTGGTTTTTGATGGTGGTGATGGTGTACATATCCGTTTCTTCGGTAACGGCCAGCGTGTTTGACGGGGCGCCTAAGATCAAAAGCCAGAGCAGATCACCATGTACCTGATGAATGGAGATCAAAATGTGGGAGCGAGCAAGCCCGCTCCCACAGTTTTAACCGAGCACCACTTAAAAACCGGTCGGCTACTAGGCCGCCGCGCTTGGCTTTTGATCTTGATCTTAGGCGCCCCCTCCCCAAATCCATATCGGATTACGGGCATGCCGAGCCTAGGCGAGACACCGAGTGTTGGGGCAAGAGCCCTTTGCTTACTTTGGGCTGGGCCGGCATTCCGGCTTTTCCAAAGTGAGCCGCCGTAAGGGCGGAACCAATATCAGCCATCATCCAAATAACGGATATACACACCAACCAAACCCCATCATTGACCATCCCCCAAGCACTGCGTAGCCTTGCACCCTCGAGGTTCTTCGGCCCCAGCCGAAGCTAAGAAGGGAACGCGGTCCAAGCCGCGGCTGCCCCCGCAACTGTAAAGGGTTCAGCTGACTGCCACGCCACTGCCGACAAGGCGGGAAGGCGCAGCCAGCGCCGGTCGCAAGACCCGCACGCCCCAAGCCAGGAGACCTGCCTCGCAACCGATTTTCAATTCAACCGGGCGGGGTGATCCGGTGACGAAATCCGCTGCTGCGCACTGTCGCAGGGCCTATCGTCCCGTATGCCCGCCCCAAAGGGCATCCGATGAAAACACTGGCCAAACTCCCCGTCACCATCGTTACCGGCTTTCTCGGTTCGGGCAAAACCACCTTGCTGCGCCATATGCTCGACAACGCCCAGGGCCGTCGCATTGCGGTGATCGTCAATGAATTCGGCGAACTGGGCATCGACGGTGAAATCCTCAAGCAGTGCTCCATCGGTTGCACCGAGGAAGAAGCCAACGGTCGCGTCTACGAGCTGGCCAACGGTTGCCTGTGCTGCACCGTGCAGGAAGAATTTTTTCCGGTGATGCGTGAGTTGGTCGCCCGTCGCGGTGACCTCGACCACATTCTCATCGAAACCTCGGGCCTGGCCCTGCCAAAACCGTTGGTACAAGCCTTCC
This sequence comes from Pseudomonas cremoris, assembly GCF_014230465.1. Next base: position 146,604 of record NZ_JAAXCY010000012.1, on the reverse strand, counting down.
AGTGGCCGGAAATTCGCAGCGCCTGCACCGTGGACGCGGTGATTACCGTGGTCGACAGCCCGGCCGTAGCTGCTGGCACCTTCGCCGCGTTCCCGGACCAAGTCGACGCCCAGCGCAAACTCGACCCGAACCTGGATCACGAATCGCCATTGCATGAGCTGTTCGCCGACCAACTGGCCAGCGCCGACCTGGTGATCCTCAACAAAACCGACCTGATCAGCCCCGAAGACCTGGCCCGCGTACGCCTGGAAGTCGCCGAAGAACTGCCGCCAGCCGTAAAAATCATCGAAGCCAGCAGCGGTCGCCTGCCGTTGGACGTACTGATCGGCCTGGGTGCCGGCTCCGAAGAGCACATCGACGGTCGCCACAGCCATCACGATCATCATCACGAAGGTGAGGACGATCACGATCACGATGCCTTCGATTCGATCTCCATCGATCTGCCCCAAGCCGACGAAGCGCTGCTGCTCGACGCACTGACGCAACTGGTTGTCCAGCACGGCATCCTGCGCGTCAAAGGTTTTGCCGCGATCCCGAACAAGCCGATGCGCCTGCTGATCCAGGGCGTGGGCACGCGTTTTGACAAGCACTTCGACCGCGCCTGGGGGGCTGATGAAGCCCGCGTCACGCGTCTGGTACTGATCGGCCAGGACCTTGATGCGGCGGGCCTCGAAGCGCAACTGCGCGCCGCCCTCAGCGTTTAACCCATGCACCTGCTCAGGACCCAGCCCGGTGGTTTCGTCTCGGACGACAATATTGCCGACCTTGGACAAACCCCCGCTGAACTGGTGATCCTGTGCAGCGGCGATTCCAGCCTGGCGCTTTTGGCCGAGGCGGCTCAGCAGTTGCCCGACGACTACCCAAGCCTGCGACTGGCCAACCCGATGCAGGTGCAGAACCATGCCTCGGTCGACCTCTATGTGGATGAGGTACTACGCCATGCCAAGGTCATCCTGATCTCGCTGCATGGCGGTATTGGCTATTGGCGCTACGGCATCGAGCGCCTGGTGGAGTTGGCCGAGCGCGGCGTCACGTTGATCCTGGTGCCGGGCGATGATCGCCCAGACCCTGAGCTCAGCGGACTTAGCACGGTAAACGCCGAAAGCCGCGACCGTCTTTGGCACTTCCTGCGCCAAGGCGGCCTGGGCAACGCGCTGGATTTCTATCGCTGCCTGGCCAGTGCTTACCTGGGCCGCGACTACGCCTGGGCCGAGCCGCAAACCCTGCCGCGCACCGCGATTTATCATCCGCACAAAGCCAATCCGCGCTTGAACGACTGGCAGGCGGATTGGAACGCCGAATGGCCGGTGGCAGCGGTGCTGTTTTACCGCTCCCATTTGCAGGCCGCGAATACCAGTTTTATCGATGTGTTCTGCCAGCGCTTGCAGGCGGCGGGCCTTAACCCGTTGCCGATGGCGGTGGCCAGTTTGAAGGAGCCTGGCTGCCTGACGGTGGTCGAGGACTTGCTGGATGAAGTCAGCGCGGCGGTGATTCTGAATACCACCGGGTTTGCGCAATCCAGCCCCGAAGCGCCGCATTTGCGCCCGTTTCGCCGCAATATCCCGGTGATCCAAGCCATTTGTGCCCAAGACAACGAGCCGGGTTGGCAGGCCAGCGAGCAAGGCCTGGGCCCGCGTGATCTGGCGATGCATATCGCGTTGCCGGAGTTGGACGGGCGCATCATCAGCCGTCCGATCAGTTTCAAAGACCTGGCCTGGCGCAGTGAACGCAGCCAGTCGGACGTGGTGTGTTATCGCGCCGCCCCCGAGCGCATGGACTTTGTCGCCGAGTTGGCGCGGCATTGGGTCGAACTGGCCCGGGTGCCGAATGCCGACAAACGCATCGCGTTGATCCTCGCCAATTACCCGACCCGCGATGGTCGTATTGGCAACGGTGTGGGCCTGGATACGCCAGCGGCGGCGTTGAATATCCTGCGTGCGCTGCAAGCTCAAGGGTATCCGCTGCCAAGCGAGTTGCCCGGCACCGGCACTGCGTTGATCCACGATTTGCTGGGCGGCGTTACCAACGACCTGGACAGCCTCGACCTGCGGCCATGCCACCAAAGCATGAGCCTCACCGACTACGAGGCGATGTTCAGCCGATTGCCCGAAGCCAACCGCCAAGCTGTGATGGAGCGCTGGGGCGCGCCGCATAACGACCCCATGTTCCGCGACGGGCGCATGATGATCGCCGGGCTGCGCCTGGGCCTGACCTTCGTTGGTATCCAGCCCGCTCGCGGTTATCAAGTGGACGCCAGCGCCGTTTACCACGACCCGGACTTGGTGCCGCCCCACGGATACCTCGCGTTCTACTTCTGGTTGCGCCATACCTACGGCGCTCACGGCGTGATTCACGTGGGCAAACACGGCAACCTCGAATGGCTGCCGGGCAAGGGCGTGGGTCTGTCGGAAAACTGCTGGCCCGATGCTCTGTTGGGTCCACTGCCCAATATCTACCCATTCATCGTCAACGACCCGGGCGAGGGCGCCCAGGCCAAGCGGCGCACCCAGGCGGTGATCATCGATCACCTGATGCCGCCGTTGACCCGCGCCGAAACCTACGGCCCGCTGCGCAACCTTGAGCTTCTGGCTGACGAGTATTACGAGGCGCAGTTACTCGACCCACGCCGCGCCCTTGAGCTGCAAAAAGACATCCTCAAGTTGGTGCGCGAAACCCGTATCGACCAAGAGCTGGAGCTGGACAGTGATGCCGACGCCGCTATCTGGCTCCCGCGCCTGGACACCTACCTGTGTGACCTGAAGGAATCGCAGATCCGCGACGGCCTGCACATATTCGGTGAGTCGCCCGAAGGCCGCTTGCGCATCGACACCTTGCTGGCTTTGCTGCGTATTCCCCGTGGCGATGGCCGTGGCCCACAATCCAGCTTGCTGCGGGTGTTGGCCAAGGCTTTCGAGCTGGGCTTCGACCCGCTGGACTGTGCCCTGGCTGAACCGTGGACCGGTCGCCGTCCGATGGTGCTGCAGAAGATCGATGCGCAGTTGTGGCGCACCGCTGGCGACACCCGCGAGCGGTTGGAGTTGTATGCGGCGCGGCTGATCGAGCAGGCGCTGGAAGGCCCACTTGAACAGCTGGAAGAGCCCGGCTGGGAAGAGGTGAAGGCGGTGATCGAAAGCCTGCGCATCGTCGTAGCGCCGCGCCTGGATGCTTGCGGCCCGGCAGAAATGCGTGGGTTGCTGGATGCCTTGAACGGTCGTTTCGTACCGGCGGGGCCAAGCGGTGCGCCTAGCCGTGGACGGCTAGATGTGCTGCCTACGGGCCGCAATTTCTTCACCGTCGACGTGCGCAACCTGCCCACGACGACGGCTTGGCGCATTGGTTTCCAGTCGGCCAACCTGATCCTTGAGCGGCACCTGCAAGACCACGGCGACCACCTGCGCCAGCTGGGTTTGTCGGTGTGGGGCACCGCGACCATGCGCACCGGCGGTGATGATATCGCCCAAGCCATGGCGCTGATGGGGGTGCGCCCGGTGTGGGCTACTGGCAGCCAGCGAGTGGATGACTTTGAGATTCTGCCGATCAGCCTGCTGGACCGCCCGCGTGTCGACGTGACGTTGCGGGTGTCGGGGTTCTTCCGCGATGCGTTCGCCAACCTGATTCGCCTGTTTGACGCGGCGGTGCAGGCCGTGGCCGCGTTGGATGAGCCGGATGACATGAACCCGCTGGCGGCCAAGGTGCGCAGCGAGCGTGAGGCGTTGCGTGAGTCCGGCCTGGACGATGAAACCGCCGCCAAGCAGGCGGGTTGGCGCATCTTCGGCGCCAAACCCGGTGCTTATGGCGCGGGCGTGCAGGGCGCGGTTGACGGTCGTTTGTGGCAAAGTCGCGAGGACTTGGCCGAGGTCTACCTGAACTGGGGTGGCTATGCCTACGGCGGCTCCGACGAAGGCACTGCCGCTCGCCAGCAATTCGCTCAACGCCTGAGCCAGGTGCAGGCGGTTTTGCAGAACCAGGACAACCGCGAGCATGACCTGCTCGACTCCAACGATTACTACCAATTCCAGGGCGGTATGCTTGCTGCCGTGGAAACCCTGAGCGGTGACAAGGCCGCCAGCTATCATGGCGACCACAGCCAGCCAGACTTGCCGAAGATTCGCACCTTGAAGGAAGAGCTGAGCCGGGTGATTCGTTCCCGCGCCGCCAACCCCAAGTGGATCGAAGGCGTGAAACGCCATGGCTACAAAGGCGCGTTTGAAATGGCTGCCACGGTGGACAATCTGTTCGCGTTCGACGCCACCACCGCGCTGATCGACGATCACCAATATGCGTTGCTTGCCGACGCCTACTTGCTCGACCCCGATACCCGGGCCTTTGTACAACAGCACAACCCGGCAGCCCTGCGCGACATGACCGAGCGCATGCTTGAAGCCCAGCAGCGCGGCATGTGGCAGGAACCTGGCGCTTATAAAGAAGCGTTGGAAAACCTGTTGCTGGATATAGAAGAAGACAGCTGATGACTGATACTCCCCATTTCCCGCTGTCCGCCGTGGTCGGCGCCGACAAGTTGAAACTGGCGTTGTGCCTGACCGCCATCGACCCGAAAATCGGCGGCGTGCTGATCGAAGGCCCGCGCGGCATGGCCAAGTCCACCCTTGCGCGAGGGCTGGCGGACCTGTTGGCCAGCGGGCAGTTTGTCACCTTGCCGTTGGGCGCGACCGAAGAACGCCTGGTGGGCACCCTGGACCTGGATGCCGCGCTAGGCGAAGGCCGTGCGCAGTTTTCTCCCGGCGTGCTGGCCAAGGCGGATGGCGGCGTGCTGTACGTCGATGAAGTCAACTTGCTGGCGGATCACTTGGTCGACCTGCTGCTGGATGTGGCGGCCAGCGGCATCAACCTGATCGAGCGTGACGGCATTTCCCACCGCCACTCGGCGCGCTTTGTGCTGATCGGTACCATGAACCCGGAGGAGGGCGAGTTGCGCCCGCAACTGCTCGACCGCTTCGGTTTTAATGTGGCGCTGAGCGGGCAGACCTTGCCAGCCGAACGCGGGCAGATCATTCGGCGCCGACTGGATTTCGACAGCGACCCGGCGGCGTTTTGCGCACACTGGGCCGAGCAACAAGCGGCGCTGCGTGAGCGTTGCACCCAGGCGCGTGCGCGACTCGGCAACATTGAACTGGATGACCAGGCCTTGGCCCAGATCACCGAGCGTTGTTTTGCCGCCGGTGTCGACGGCTTGCGTGCGGACCTGGTCTGGCTGCGCGGCGCCAGGGCCCATGCCGCTTGGCGCGGCGCTGATGCGATCGCCGAGGAAGACATCGACGCCGTGGCCGAGTTTGCCTTGCGCCATCGGCGCCAGGAACAATCGCCACCGGCCAACCCGCCGAGTGACGGGCAATCGTCCAAGCCCTCCGATACGTCGCCCGGCCAAGGCCAATGGGGCGACATGCCCGCGCCGGCTTTGCCCACGGGCGCACGCCGCGAAGTCCCCACCTGGCCAAAAAAGCCCTAGGCATTCGCCCTCGACCTGACGCGGGGGCGGATGCACGGCCTAAGGCGGGTCGGCTGGACAGAGGCAGGCAGGGCAAGGCGCGCAGCGCACAGCAGGGGGCGATCAACTGGCCGGGTACGCTGCTCGGTGGTCGGCCGCAATCGCGAGCGGATTTGCTGTTTCACCTGCGCAGCCGCTCGGCCCATGAATTGTGGCTGGTGATTGTCGATGCATCGGCGTCCACCCGACGGCACCGTGCGTTGACAGATGCCAAGGGCTTGCTGGCGCAGTTGTTTGACGATGCTTATCGCCAGCGCGCGCGCATGGCGTTATTGACGGCCAGTGGGCACGCGCCGAAGTGGCAGGTTCAAGGGTTGAAAGCCGCAAAAGGCTTGGCTGGTTGGCTGGATCAGCTTGGCGCCGGCGGCGGTACACCGTTGGTGGCGGCGCTGACAGAAGCCGCAGATTGGCTGGCGGCTCGGCGCAAGCGCTATCCGGCGGAGCAGCAGCGGTTGCTGGTAATTACTGATGGGCGGCTCAAGGACATCGCCGGATTGCCGGTGCTGGAGTGTCCGGGTTTGTTGGTGGATATGGAGCGGGGGCCGATCAGGTTGGGGAGGGCACAGGAATTGGCAGCTGGGTTGCAGCTGGATTATCGGCATATCGACCAGTTGTAGTGCCTGTCCCACCGCATTCGACTTGCTCGCGAAGAGGCCCTAAAGCGCACTGATAAAACCTCAGCCAGCCCCCGGCACATTCGGCCAAAGATCCGCCACCAAAAACAACCGCTCAGCTTCCTCCCAATCCGCGCCGTTCTGAACCATCCGCACCAGCAACTGCGCCGGCGCCATCGGGTCCAGCTCCGACAGCCAGCCTTGCATCCGTTCCTCGCTCCAGACTTCATCCGCCGGGTAATGCGCAGGCGCCAACCAGGCATGGCGGGGCAGTGGTTGCCAACGGCCGGGTGCGCTGGCGCTGGCAAAGTCCGGCCAGTCGCGTTGATGCAGCCAACGGCCTCGCAGGTGCTGCGGGTGCGCGCCTCGGGGGGATTCTGCCAAGCCAGGCCACGGATACAGCAAATACCCGCCGAGCCACAAATGCGCATCGAACTGTTGGATATCCAGCGCTGCCAAGGCTTCCCGGCTTTCCGGGCGTGCAGAGATCGGCAGTTGATGCTGGGCAAGATGCGCCAGCTTACGGTCCAGCCGGTCATGGCACCCAGGCCCGAGCCACAGGGCCGGGTCTTGGCCGTTGCCGTCCTGCGGGCCCAGATACAATTTGATCGCCAATTCCAGATGATGCACGCCGTCGCGGTCGCGGATCAGCATGTCCAGTTCACCCAAGGTATGCCCGGCGCGGCGGATCGGCAGGTTGGCGGCCAATAGCTCCACGCCTGGCGCATGCTGTACCGCAAATTGCCACAACCGCTCGTAATACAGGCCCAGGCGTCGGGTGCGTGCCTGGCTCAGCCACTGCAGCAGGGCGCTGCTGTCTTGGTCCAGCGTGCGCAGCCAGTGTTCGAGCAGATGGGGCGCCTGCACCCAGTCGCTGCCGGCCAGCGGGTGGCGTTGCGGCCATGGTGTTTGCGCCAGCATCGGCGGGGCGAGCATCACCCACGCCAAGTCGCGCACCTCGGGGTGGCGCAGTTGGCGGGGCAGGTTGTGCAAATCCGGGAACACAGTCATGGTCCGAGCATAGCCGTTTACCGGTTGCATAGGGCGCTGAGAACCATTGTCATCAAGGCTTCACGGCGACAAAGGATTTTGCCTGGGGCGGCCTTTCGCCCATAATCCTTCTTTTTGCCACACCCCAAATCCCGCAGGAGCCCCATGGAGCAATTTCGCAATATCGGCATTATCGGTCGCCTGGGCAGTACCCAGGTGTTGGACACCGTCCGCCGGCTGAAAAAATTCCTGCTGGAACGCCACCTGCATGTGATCCTCGAAGACACCATCGCTGAAATCCTGCCGGGCCACGGTTTGCAAACTTCATCGCGCAAGATGCTCGGCGAAGTCTGCGACATGGTCATTGTGGTGGGTGGCGACGGCAGCCTGCTGGGCGCAGCCCGGGCCTTGGCGCGGCATAACGTGCCGGTGCTGGGGATCAACCGTGGCAGCCTGGGTTTCCTGACCGACATCCGCCCCGATGACCTGGAAGTCGAAGTGGCCAAGGTGCTCGACGGCCATTACCTGGTGGAGAACCGCTTCCTGCTGCAAGCCGAAGTGCGCCGCCACGGTGAAGCCATCGGCCAGGGCGACGCCCTCAATGACGTGGTGCTGCACCCCGGCAAGTCCACGCGGATGATCGAGTTCGAGCTGTATATCGACGGCCAGTTCGTGTGCAGCCAGAAGGCCGACGGCCTCATCGTCGCCACGCCCACCGGCTCCACCGCCTACGCGCTGTCGGCGGGTGGCCCGATCATGCATCCCAAGCTGGATGCCATTGTGATCGTGCCGATGTACCCCCATATGTTGTCCAGCAGGCCGATTGTGGTCGACGGCAACAGTGAGCTGAAAATCGTGGTGTCCAAAGACATGCAGATCTACCCGCAGGTGTCCTGCGATGGGCAGAACCATTTCACGTGCGCCCCCGGTGACACCATCACCGTGAGCAAGAAGGCGCAGAAGCTGCGGTTGATCCACCCGCTGGACCACAACTACTACGAAGTGTGCCGCACCAAGCTGGGCTGGGGCAGCCGCTTGGGGGGTGGAGGCGACTGATGCTCGATCCCGCGCGTAGCTACGACCTGATTGGTGACGTGCACGGTTGCGCCCATACCCTCGAGCACTTGCTCGACCAGTTGGGCTACCACAAGCAGGGCGGCGTTTGGCGTCATCCGTCGCGAATGGCGGTGTTCCTCGGCGATATCATCGACCGTGGCCCGCGTATTCGCGAGGCGCTGCATATTGTCCACGACATGACCGAAGCCGGGCAGGCGCTGTGCATCATGGGCAACCATGAATTCAATGCGCTGGGCTGGACCACACCCGCGCCACCGGGCAGTGGCAAGCAGTTCGTGCGCGAGCACAACCCGCGGCATGAGCGGTTGATTCACGAAACCCTGACCCAGTTCGAACACCACCCGGCCGACTGGCACGACTTCCTCGGCTGGTTCTACGACATGCCGCTGTTTGTCGACGCCGGGCGTTTTCGCGTGGTGCATGCGTGCTGGGATGACGGTTTTATCCAGCCGCTGCGCGCGACGTTCCCGGATGGCTGCATCGATCAGCACTTCCTGCAGGCCGCCGCCGTGCCGGGCAGTTTTGCCTGCAACGCTTTCGACCGTCTGCTACGCGGTACCGATATGCGCCTGCCGGATGGCCTGACGCTTACCGGTGGCGATGGCCTGACGCGTTCGTTCTTTCGCACCAAGTTCTGGGAAGACGACCCTAAAACCTACGGCGATATCGTGTTCCAGCCCGACGCGCTGCCGGAGCCGGTGGCACGCACACCGTTGTCGTCCAGCCAAAAGAATTCCCTGCTGCGCTATGGCGTCGACGAGCCGTTGCTGTTTGTCGGTCATTACTGGCGCAGCGGCAAACCGGCGCCGATCCGCCCGAACCTGGCCTGCCTGGACTACAGCGCCGTGCTGTACGGCAAGCTGGTGGCGTACCGCCTGGACCAGGAAACACGCCTGGACCCGAGTAAATTTGTATGGGTCGACGTTGAGCGACCCGAGGTCATCAAATGAGTGCCGTGGCTGTATTGCGCTTGCCCCTGAGCGTCGACCTGGGCGGTTTTGTCCAGCTGCTGCAACGCATGCAAGTGCCCCATCGCGTCAGCGAAGAGGCGGGCGAGCAAGTGTTGTGGGTGCCAGAATCCATCAGCGACGACGTGCGCGTGTTGTACCAGCGCTTTCCCGCCGGTGACCCGGACAAGCAGTTGGACATTCCCGAGCAGGCCCCGGTCAAGCGCCCGGGTTTTGTCCAGCAACTGCGCCACAGCCCAGTGACGGCGCTGGTGTTGCTGGCAAGCATCATCGTCGGTGCGGTGACCTTGCTCGGTGAGAACCTGCAAGCCATGAGCTGGCTGACGTTCCTGCAGTTTCGCATCGTCGGCGAGTACATCCAGTTCACCCCGCTGGCCGACAGCCTGGCGTCGGGGCAGTGGTGGCGCTTGATCACACCGATGCTGATCCACTTCGGCATCCTGCACCTGGCCATGAACGGCATGTGGTACTGGGAGCTGGGGCGCCGCATTGAGGCGCGCCAAGGCGGCATCAACTTGCTCGGCCTGACGCTGTTGTTCAGCCTGGTCTCCAACTACGCTCAATACGCTTATGGCGGCCCCGGCCTGTTTGGCGGGTTGTCCGGCGTGTTGTATGGCCTGCTCGGGCATTGCTGGATCTTTCAATTGTTGTCGCCTAACCCGGCTTATCGCCTGCCCCGTGGGGTGCTGGTGATGATGCTGGTGTGGCTGCTGCTCTGCCTGTCGGGGTTGGTCTCGATGATCGGCTTCGGCGAAATCGCCAACGCTGCCCATGTCGGCGGTTTGGTTATCGGTTGCCTGACGGGTTTGCTGGGCGGGCTGTACAGCCGCCGCAAAGCCTCTATTTGATAAGGAAGAGCCTTATGTCCTCTTTTGCTGAAATGATCGAAAACATCACCCCGGATATCTACGAGAGCCTCAAGCTCGCGGTGGAAATCGGTAAATGGTCCGACGGCCGCAAGCTCACCGCCGAGCAGCGTGAGTTGTCGTTGCAAGCGGTCATCGCCTGGGAAATCCAGAACCTGCCGGAAGACCAGCGCACCGGCTACATGGGCCCGCAGGAATGCGCGTCCAAATCGGCACCGGTACCGAACATCCTGTTCAAGTCGGATGCGATCCATTGATTGAAATTGGTCGTGGTGCAGTCAGTAAAATGTCGGCGACACTCGGTGAGTCGACCGTTCAATACGCGTTTCGCCTGGGCGATACCGAGGTGCCGGTCAACCCGTTGATCGGTACCCAGATCCGCCTGGAGTATCTCGGTGCCATTCATTGCAGCCATTGCGGCCGCAAGACCAAAACCAGCTTCAGTCAGGGCTATTGCTACCCGTGCATGACCAAGCTGGCCCAGTGCGACCTGTGCATCATGAGCCCCGAGCGTTGCCATTACGACGCCGGTACCTGCCGTGAGCCGGGCTGGGGTGAAAAATTCTGCATGACTGACCACGTGGTCTACCTGGCGAATTCGTCGGGGATCAAGGTCGGCATCACCCGTGCTACCCAGCTGCCCACCCGTTGGCTGGACCAGGGCGCCAGCCAGGCGCTGCCGATCATGCGCGTGGCCACGCGTCAGCAGTCCGGCTTTGTCGAAGATGTGTTGCGTAGCCAAGTGGCCGACAAGACCAACTGGCGTGCGCTGTTAAAAGGCGATGCCCAGCCCGTCGACCTCAAGAGCGTACGCGACGACCTGTTCGCCTCCTGCGCCGAAGGCCTGCTGGGTTTGCAGGAACGCTTCGGCCTGCAGGCCATCCAACCGGTGAGCGATATCGAACCGATCGAAATCCGCTACCCGGTGGAGCAGTATCCGGCCAAGATCGTCAGTTTCAACCTGGACAAGAACCCGATTGCCGAAGGCACGCTGCTGGGGATCAAGGGCCAATACCTGATCTTCGACACCGGCGTTATCAATATTCGCAAATACACGGCCTACCAGCTCGCCGTGCATCAGTAGAAGGATGCCACCCATGCGCACCGAACAACCGAAGATGATCTACCTGAAGGACTATCAGGCGCCGGACTACCTGATCGAAGAGACGCACCTGACCTTCGAGTTGTTCGAGGACCACAGCCTGGTCCACGCGCAACTGGTGATGCGCCGCAACCCCGAGCGCGGCGCAGGCTTGCCGCCGTTGGTGTTGGATGGCCAGCAACTGGAACTGTTGAGTGTGAACCTGGCCGACCATGAGCTGACCGCCGCTGACTATCAGCTGACCGACAGCCACCTGACAGTGCACCCGAAGAGTGAGACCTTCACCCTCGACACCACGGTGAAGATCCACCCGGAAACCAACACCGCCCTGGAAGGCCTGTACAAATCCAGCGGCATGTTCTGCACCCAGTGCGAGGCCGAAGGTTTCCGCAAGATTACTTACTACCTTGACCGCCCGGACGTGATGAGCATCTTCACCACCACGGTGATCGCCGAGCAACACAGCTACCCGGTGTTGCTGTCCAATGGCAACCCGATTGCCAGCGGTCCAGGTGAAGATGGCCGTCACTGGGCAACCTGGGAAGACCCGTTCAAGAAACCGGCGTACCTGTTCGCATTGGTGGCCGGTGATTTGTGGTGCGTTGAAGACAGCTTCACCACCATGACCCAGCGCGAAGTGGCGCTGCGCATCTATGTCGAGCCGGAAAACATCGACAAGTGCCAGCACGCCATGACCAGTTTGAAAAAATCCATGCGCTGGGATGAAGAAACCTACGGCCGTGAGTACGACCTCGACATCTTCATGATCGTCGCGGTGAACGACTTCAACATGGGTGCCATGGAGAACAAGGGCCTCAACATCTTCAACTCCAGCGCCGTACTGGCCCGCGCCGAAACCGCCACCGATGCTGCGCACCAGCGGGTCGAGGCGATTGTCGCTCACGAGTACTTCCACAACTGGTCGGGCAACCGCGTGACCTGTCGTGATTGGTTCCAGCTCTCGCTCAAGGAAGGCTTCACCGTCTACCGTGACTCGCAATTCTCTGCCGACATGAACTCGGCCACGGTCAAGCGCATCCAGGACGTGGCGTACTTGCGTACCCACCAGTTCGCCGAAGATGCCGGCCCGATGGCTCACGCGGTACGCCCAGACAGCTTCATCGAAATCTCCAACTTTTACACCCTGACCGTGTACGAAAAGGGTTCGGAAGTCGTCGGTATGATCCACACCTTGCTCGGCGCCGAAGGCTTCCGTAAAGGCAGTGACCTGTACTTCGAACGTCATGACGGCCAAGCCGTGACCTGCGACGATTTCATCAAGGCCATGGAAGACGCCAACGGTGCCGACCTCAGCCAGTTCAAACGCTGGTACAGCCAGGCCGGTACGCCGCGCCTTGCGGTGAGCGAGTCCTTCGACGCGGCGGCCAAGACCTACAGCCTGACCTTCCGCCAAAGCTGCCCGCAAACCCCGGACAAGGTGGAAAAGCTGCCGTTCGTGATCCCAGTGGCATTGGGCCTGTTGGACGGGAAGGGCGCGGCAATTGCCTTGCGTTTGGCCGGTGAATCGAGCGCAGGAGCCACCTCACGTGTCATCTCTGTGACCGAGGCCGAGCAGACGTTCACCTTCGTTGATATCGCAGAGCAGCCTTTGCCTTCGCTGCTGCGTGGCTTTTCGGCACCGGTGAAACTGAGCTTTCCGTACAGCCGCGACCAGCTGATGTTCCTGATGCAGCACGACAGCGACGGTTTCAACCGTTGGGATGCTGGCCAGCAACTGGCCGTGCAGGTGTTGCAGGAGTTGATTGGTCAGCATCAGGCAGGTCAGGCGCTGAAGCTGGATCAACGCCTGATCGACGCACTGCGCACAGTGTTGAGCGATGAATCGCTGGACCAGGCGATGGTCGCCGAAATGCTCTCGTTGCCAAGCGAAGCTTACTTGACCGAAATCAGCGAGGTGGCGGATGTGGATGCCATCCACGCGGCCCGTGAATTCGCCCGTAAACAACTTGCGGATCACCTGTTCGAAGCTCTGTGGCTGCGTTACCAGGCCAACCGTGAGCTGTCGAAGAAAACCCCGTACGTCGCAGCAGCAGAACACTTTGCCCGTCGCGCATTGCAAAACATTGCGCTGTCGTACCTGATGCTCAGCGGCAAGCCGGAGGTGCTGGCTGCGACTCTCGATCAGTTCGACACCAGTGACAACATGACCGAGCGTCTGACTGCGCTGGCGGTGCTGGTGAACTCGCCGTTTGAGGCGGAAAAGGCCCAGGCGCTGGCGGTGTTTGCCGAGAACTTCAAGGACAACCCGCTGGTCATGGACCAGTGGTTCAGCGTACAGGCCGGCAGCACGTTGCCGGGCGGTTTGGAGCGGGTCAAGGCGCTGATGGAGCACTCGGCGTTCAATATCAAGAACCCCAACAAGGTGCGCGCTTTGATTGGCGCGTTTGCCGGGCAGAACCTGATCAACTTCCATGCGGCGGATGGTTCGGGTTACCGCTTCCTGGCGGACCTGGTGATCGAGTTGAATGGCTTCAACCCACAAATCGCCTCGCGTCAGTTGGCGCCGTTGACCCGCTGGCGTAAATACGACAGCGCGCGGCAGTCGCTGATGAAGGCGGAGTTGGAGCGCATTCGGGCGTCTGGTGAGCTGTCGAGTGATGTGTTCGAAGTGGTCAGCAAGAGTCTTGCTTGATCACGAGAGCTAAATAGAAAACGGCCTGTTCAGGCCGTTTTTTTTGCCTCAGATAACCGGTGGGCGAGGGGCGTCGTGGCCGGTGTCGAGGGGGAAGCGCTCCGCGATGATCCCGTGGGGCACGCCCAGGGATATGGCGCTGGCGTTGTCCAGGCGCGTCACTTGCTCAGTTGATAGCTGCACGTTCAGCGCTCCGAGCGTGGCATCCAATTGCGCGCGGGTACGTGAGCCAAGGATTGGTATCAGCGCAGTGGTCGAGCGCCGGGCTTTTTCCCGCAGCCAGGCGATGGCGATGTGGGTGGGCGTGGCGTCGAGTTCACCGGCGACCGCCAGCAGGGCGTCAAGCACCGCGGTTTCGCGGGCACTGTTCTCGGCGTGTACCAGGATGCCGAGCTTGTTGGCGCGGTTATCGTCCTGGGTATTGCGGTATTTGCCGGTGAGGAAACCACCACCCAGTGGCGACCAGAGTGTCGCGCCCAGGCCAAGGGCTTCAGCCATCGGCAATAGCTCGCGGTCGGCGGTACGTTCGGCCAGGCTGTACTCCACTTGCACACCAATGATGGGGGCGAAGTTACGGACTTCCGCCAGCAGGTCCGCGCGGGCGATGCGCCAAGCGGGGAAGTTGGAGAGGCCGGCGTAGTGGATCTTGCCGGCGCGCACCAGGTCATCGAAGCCGCGCAGGATCTCTTCCATGGGCGTGACGTTGTCGCTCATGTGTGCCCACAGAAGGTCGATATGCTCGGTGTTCAGCCGCTTCAGGCTTTCCTCGACCGCACGCACCAGGTTCTTGCGGTTGTTGCCCAGTTTGATCGTGCCTTCGTCGGACGGCTGGGTGCGCAGGGTGTATTTAGTGGCGACTACCAGGTTGTCGCGCTCCGAGGCGATAAATTCTCCCAGCAGCTTTTCGGCCTGTCCAAACTGGTAGCCGTTGGCGGTATCCAAGAAGTTGCCGCCGGCTTCCAGGTAGCCGTCGAATATCAGCTTGGCCTCATCACGTTCAGCACCGTGACCCCATCCGGTACCAAAATTACCGGTACCCAAGGCCAGTTCCGATACCTGCAAACCGCTGCGGCGGCCAAAGACTTTATTGCGCATACAGAAACTCCTGAGGTAGTGGTTTTTACATGTTTAGTAACATGTATAAAATATGATCTCAGTAATGTATTCGGTCAAGTGGCATTTTTTGCGTCCCAATGCTGGCCTCTGCGTCATACTGGCGGGCATGACTTTTGACTCGCCCCTCGCTGCTTATCAACACGCCATTGCCCAACAGGGCTTTGTTGCCGACGACGCCCAACGCCGCGCGGTGGATGCCCTGCAAGCCTGTCATCAGGCGTTGCACCAAGGGCGTTCGCCGATCGATGGCGTTTACCTGTGGGGCCCGGTGGGGCGTGGCAAGACCTGGTTAATGGACCAGTTCTATCAAAGCCTGCGGGTGCCCGCGCGGCGACAGCACTTTCATCATTTCATGGGGTGGGTGCACCAGCGTTCGTTTCAGCTCACCGGCACTCACGACCCCTTGCAGGCCCTGGCGAGGGAGCTGAGCGGGGAAGTGCGTGTGCTGTGTTTCGATGAGTTGTTCGTCAATGACATCGGCGATGCAATCATCCTCGGCCGGCTGTTCCAAGTGATGTTCGAGGAGGGTGTAGTGATGGTCTGTACCTCCAACCAGCCACCGGACCAACTGTATGCCGGCGGCTTCAATCGTGAGCGCTTTTTGCCGGGAATTGCCGCGATCAAGCAGCATATGCAGGTGGTGGCGGTGGACGGCGCAGAAGACCATCGCCTGCATCCGGGAGTGGGCGTGCGGCGCTATTGGGTAAATCAGCCCGAGGCCCTGGCCGAGGTGTTCAAGCAATTGTGCGAAGGGCAGTTGGCGCGCAGCGGGCCGGTTACTGTTGGTCATCGCATTATTGTTGCCGTGCAGGCCTGCGACACGGTGCTCTGGTGCCGCTATGCCGACCTTTGTGAGCAACCCTTGGCGGCGATGGACTTCATGCTGCTGTGTGATCGCTTCAAGGTGATCCTGCTCGGGGAAGTCCCCAACCTGAGTGCCCAGAAGCGTCCTGCACGGATCGCGCGTGGCACTGAAGACGGCGCCCAGCGTGTGGTAGCCGGTGATCGCGAGCTGCCGGAATTGTCGGTGCACGATGACAGCGTTCGTCGCTTTATTGCGTTGGTGGACGAATGTTACGACCGTAAGGTGCCGTTGTTCATCGAGGCCAAGGTGCCGTTGGAGGACCTTTACACCGAGGGCTATCTGGAGTTTCCCTTTCGCCGCACCTTGAGTCGCCTTAGAGAAATGCAATTGCAACGCTTCGGCGCAGATGTGAGCGCAAAAAACTCGGAATAGGCTGGTCGTGCTTTCACGCACATTTTTGTCGTTAATCTTCTTCATCCGGCGTCGGCTTGACGCCTACAATCGTGACCCTCATGGGGAGCTGAATCCCTTGTAGTCGCAATCGAGGACGGAAATGGACACCCCAGATATCCTGGTGCTGCAAGCCAGCTACACCAACCCTGTGCATGCCCAAGCCATTGGCCGGGTGCTCAACCACTACGCGGAAGACCCAATGGGCGGTGGGCACAGCCTGCCGCTTGATTTGCTGCAACAACTGCCGGCCGAGTTGGCCAAGCGCCCGCATGCTTTCAGCGTATTGGCGTTTGTTAATGGGGAGCCGGCAGGGTTGGTGAATTGCTTCGAAGGTTTCTCGACGTTTGCCTGCCGTCCGCTGATCAACGTCCATGACGTATCGGTCATGAGCCAATTTCGTGGTTTGGGCTTGAGTCAGAAAATGCTGCAGAAGGTTGAGGAGATCGCCCGCCAGCGCGGCTGCTGCAAGATAACCCTTGAAGTACTTGAGGGGAATGATGTGGCTCAGTCGGCCTATCGAAAGTTCGGGTTTGATGATTCTAAGTTTGATCCTGCTTACGGGAATATGTTGTTTTGGAATAAACCACTCTAAATAAAAAAAGGCGCCATTGCATGGCGCCAAGTTGGACTTTGCCAGCGGAGCGGGCAGGCAAAGTATTTTGCAGCGGTTCAACTTTTAGGTTGTTGGGTGTCATCAGCTTTCAAGGTTTTAGCACCGCTGGAAGCGGTTTGTTGGGCGCTGTCTTGAGCTTTGTCTTGCATGAACTTGAAGTTGGCGTAGAACTCTTTCGAGCGCTCTGAACCGCCTTCGGCGAAGGCGGCGGTGGTGGTCAGGGTCATTAAGCCAGCGAGCATCAGCGTCGAGAGTTTCATTGTCGGTATTCCCATAAAGTGTGATCGGTGTCTGTTCCGTTGGATCAGACTCGTGGGGCCGATTATGTGGAGACTTGATTAAGTGAGGCTTAACTAGTCCGCCTCGAAACTTAACAATGTCGTTAAGTTTCGGGGCCGTGCTGGGGAGGAATTTAACGTGTTAACCACGGCGCAAGCGTTAGAGTGCGGGGGTTGCAGCACTCCACGTCTTTATGAAAAGCGTCGCCCCTGAAATATTTTTTATCAAATAGATCGGGGGCTGCCGCTTACTGGATGACCACGTCGGCGCTACCGCTCGCCTTCGGCTTGAGCATGCTGAAATCGATCAACGGCTTCGACTGGCGCAGGTACGGGTTACCAATCATTTGTGGTCGGGCCTTGAAGCTGTCACTCACCAGGCTCTTGCTGCGGTCCAGTTCATTGAAGCTCAGCCCGGCCAGATCGGCCCAGGTGTGAATCAACTGGGAGCTGCTGTAAGGCCGCTGCAGGTCCTCAGCGAACTTCCAATCATGGCTTTCACGCCATTTCGGCGAGGCGTAGGCCATGAACGGAATGGTGTACATCGGCGCGGTCGGTTTGCCTTCGTTGCGCCCCAGGGTCGTGTGACCGGCCGAGTCGAACACATCTTCACCGTGATCCGACAGGTACAGCAGGAAGCCATTCGGATCGGTCTTGGCGTAGTCCTTGATCAGGCTCGACACCACGAAGTCGTTATACAGCACCGCATTGTCATAGCTGTTGTAGATCGGCAACTGATCGTCGGTGACCCCGGCAGGGACGCCTTGGCGATCGGTGAATTTGTCGAACGTCGGCGGGTAGCGGTACTGGTAGCTCATGTGGGTGCCGAGCAAGTGCACCACGATGAACTTACGCTCTGCCGGATCGGCCAGGGCCTTGGAAAACGGTTCCAGCACATCGCCGTCATATTGGCGAGCGTTCTGGTTGCGGTTGTTGTTCAGGTACACCTGCTCGTCGGCCTGTTCGGAGAAGGTCGTGAGCATGGTGTTGCGCTTGGTCATGGTCTGCTGGTTGGTGATCCAGTACGTTTTGTAGCCGGCCTGTTTCATCACGCTGACAATCGACGGCGTCTTGAGGTACAGGTCCGGGTTTTCCTCATCGGCGAACGTGAGCACCTGTTGCAGCGCTTCAATGGTGTAGGGGCGCGGGGTGATGACGTTATCGAACACCGCCAGTTGGTCGCGCAGCTTGTCCAGTTCCGGTGTGGTATTGCGCGGGTAGCCGTAGAGGCTCATGCGCTGGCGGTTGGTGGACTCGCCGATAACCAACACCAGGGTTGAAGGCTGGCCGGCCATGCTGTCCTTGAGGTTGGTCAGGGGCGGGATCTGACTCGCGCTGTCGAGCATGTCCTGCATGTTGTCCAATTGCTGGGTGTAGCGGTGGTAGCCGACGATCATCTGCCACGGAACCGCCGGCTCGATACGCGCCTCGAAGCGGTCGATGGCGTCTTCCATGGTATCGCTGCGGGCAATCTGCTTGACCAATGGGTAGCCAACGATGGCTACCAGGATCGCGACGGCGGCCAATATCGCTTGCCCGCGTGGCAGGTACACAGGACGTACGCGGGTCCACAGGAAAATGGAGAAAGCGGTGTGGGCAATGAACGCGAGGACGATCCACCAGGCGAAGTATTGAGTGGCGTACTCGCCGGCTTCAGAGATGTTCGACTCGAACATGATGAAGATGACGCTTTGGGAAAACTCCTGCTGGTAAATGAAGAAATAACCCAAGCTGGCCATGGAGCAGGCCCATAGCACCACACCGATCAAGGCGGCGAGCAAGCGCGTACGACGCGGGAAGACGAGCACAGGTGCCAGCCACAGTGCGCTCATGAAGAACGCTTGGCGGAAACCACTGAAACCGGAAGTGCCGCTGAGCTGAATCAGCAGTTGGGTAATGCCCGAGAAGTACCAGAAAAACACGAACAACAGGCCAAGACCGGCCCAATCAAAGCCTTTCGCAGACGTAGTGCTGCGTTTGAACATCGCCATCCAGCGCTCCAACCCGGTAATTTTTCAGTCGACGCGCAGAAGTGCACGCAACAGAGGCCACCCATGCATGGGGCGGCCCTTTGGGCGGGAGTATCGAGAAGGGTGTGTGAAAACTTTGTGAGATTTATGTAGCCATAATCTTACAAGGTCATGACAAGGCTTAGCACAGCGCAGGCTGTGTGCCGGACGGTTGATCCAGTTGGGCTTGCAGGAGGTGTGAGCGCAGGCGCAGGACTTCCTGCTGCAGTTGATCGCGCTCGTCTTTCAATTGGCGCAATTCATCGCGACGGATAGTGACGTAGAGGGTCTGTGGAGGACGGGTCATCTGTGCAGTGCTCATTGCTTACCTCGCAAATAGCCGGTGTGTCGCGGTGTGCCAGAACGCTTGAGTCGAGGTTCTCGGCAGCAGTCGGAAGCAATTCTGAATTCTTTTTTGAGGCAATGGAACTTTTTTATTTTTGGCGGTCGTGTGACTTTTTAAGCCGTGATGGTGAAACGATGGCAACTTTTTGTCATGAAACTACACGGATCTGCACCTGACTAACCCTCATTAGCCTCATTGCGCTATAAACTATGTCACACATTTATTTAGTAGTTGGGAGCATCAGCACATGCAACTGGGGATTATCGGACTAGGCCGCATGGGCGGGAATATTGCACGGCGCCTGATGCTCAATGGGCATACCACCGTTGTTTACGACCGTAACGAAGCATTTGTCAAAGGCCTGAGCGAGGAGGGCGCCACTGGCGTTGCCGACCTCAAGGCGTTGGTTGCCGGGCTGCAAAAGCCTCGCGCCGTGTGGGTGATGTTGCCGGCGGGCGACCCCACTGAAAACACCATTAATGAACTGAGCGAATTGCTGGAAGACGGTGATGTGATCATCGACGGCGGCAACACCAACTATAAGGATGACGTACGTCGTGGCAAGGCACTGGCGGAAAAGGGCCTGCACTATGTCGACGTCGGCACCTCCGGCGGCGTCTGGGGCCTGGAGCGCGGCTACTGCATGATGATTGGCGGTGACACCGAGACTGTGCAGCGTCTGGACCCGATCTTCGCCAGCCTGGCCCCTGGCCTGGGTAGCATCCCACGGACCAAGGACCGGTCTGCCAGTGCCGATCCGCGCGCCGAGCAAGGCTACATCCACGCCGGCCCTGCGGGTTCCGGGCATTTCGTCAAGATGATCCACAACGGCATCGAGTACGGGATGATGCAGGCGTTTGCCGAAGGCTTCGACATTCTCAAGACCAAGAATTCGGAAAACCTGCCGCAAGACCAGCGTTTCGACCTGAACGTGGCGGATATCGCCGAAGTCTGGCGTCGCGGCAGCGTGGTGTCGTCCTGGCTGCTGGACCTGACTGCGGATGCGCTGGCCACCGACCCGAAACTCGACGGTTACTCAGGCTCCGTGGCCGACAGTGGCGAAGGCCGCTGGACCATCGAAGCCGCCATGGAACAAGCGGTACCGGTGCCGGTGCTGTCCACGTCGTTGTTCGCCCGTTTCCGTTCGCGCCAGCAGAGCACTTACGGTGACAAGATGCTCTCTGCCATGCGCTTCGGCTTTGGCGGCCATGTGGAGACTTCCAAAAAATGACCGCTAACGGCAAGAAACCAAAGGCCGAACCCGCTCCGCCCACCACTTTGTTTCTGTTTGGTGCCCATGGTGATCTTGTAAAGCGCCTGCTGATGCCGGCGCTGTACAACCTTAGCCGTGACGGCTTGCTGGGCGATGGCCTGCGTATTGTGGGTGTTGATCACAACGCCGTCAGTGACGCGGACTTCGCCAAGAAGCTTGAGGACTTTATTCGCACCGAGGCCGCGAGCAAGGTCAAAGGCAATGCCGATAACGCGTTGGACCCACAGTTGTGGGCCCAACTGGCCAAGGGCATCAGCTACGTCGAGGGCGACTTCCTCGACGACGGCACCTATGCGGACATCGCCCGGAAGATCGCCGACAGTGGCACCGGCAACGCCGTGTTCTACCTTGCGACCGCGCCACGTTTCTTTAGTGAAGTGGTGCAGCGCCTGGGTAGCGCCGGCCTGCTGGCGGAAACCGAGGATGGTTTCCGCCGCGTGGTCATCGAGAAACCCTTCGGTTCGGACCTTGCCACCGCCGAGGCGCTCAACGCCTGCCTGCTCAAGGTCATGAGCGAAAAGCAGATCTATCGCATCGACCATTACCTGGGTAAGGAAACGGTGCAGAACATCCTGATCAGCCGTTTTTCCAACGTGCTGTTCGAAGCGTTCTGGAATAACCATTACATCGACCACGTGCAAATCACCGCCGCAGAAACCGTCGGCGTGGAGACCCGGGGCAACTTCTTCGAAAAAACCGGCACCCTGCGCGACATGGTGCCTAACCACCTGTTCCAGCTGTTGGCGATGGTGGCGATGGAGCCACCGGCCGCCTTTGGTGCCGACGCCGTACGCGGTGAAAAGGCCAAGGTGATTGGTGCGGTACGTCCCTGGTCCCTGGAGGAGGCACGGGCCAACTCGGTGCGAGGCCAGTACACCGCGGGTGAAATCGGCGGCAAGCAGCTGCCCGGCTATCGCGAGGAGGCCAACGTCGCCCCAGATAGCAGCACCGAGACCTTCGTCGCCCTCAAGGTGATGATCGACAATTGGCGCTGGGTTGGCGTGCCGTTCTACCTGCGCACCGGCAAGCGCATGAGCGTACGCGACACGGAGATCGTGATTTGCTTCAAGCCTGCGCCGTATGCGCAGTTCCGTGACACTGAAGTGGATGAACTCAAGCCCACCTACCTCAAGATCCAGATCCAGCCGAATGAAGGCATGTGGTTCGACCTGCTGGCGAAAAAGCCCGGGCCGACCTTGGACATGGCCAATATCCAGCTGGGTTTCGCCTACAAGGACTTTTTCGAGATGCAGCCGTCGACGGGGTACGAAACCTTGATCTACGACTGCATGACCGGCGACCAGACCTTATTCCAGCGAGCGGATAACATCGAAAACGGCTGGCGCGCAGTACAGCCATTCCTCGATGCCTGGAAGGAAGATGACGGGATCCAGGCCTACAAGGCCGGGGAAGATGGTCCGGTCGCCGCCGATGTATTGTTGGCCCGTGATGGCCGTACCTGGCATAGCCTCGGATGAGTGACGCAGCGATCCATCCCATCCGTTTTATCCTCAGTGACGTGGACGGCACCTTGTTGCATCCGGATCACCGCCTGAGCCAACGCACCGCCGATGCCGTGCGCGCCTTGCGTGACAGTGGGGTGTTTTTCAGCCTGGCCAGTGGGCGTCCACCCAAGGCTATGCTGCACCTGATCGAAACCTTTGGTATCGATGTGCCGGTGGCTGGGTTCAATGGCGGCACGCTGATCAACCCGGATGGCAGCATCCTGGTTGCCCATCATTTGCCAGCAGAGGCAGCGTTGGTGACCCTGGCGCTGTTCTCGGCCGAACCGGACGTGGAAACTTGGGTGTTTGCCGACGGTGACTGGTTGCGCCGCGACCCACCCGGGCTGATGGTGCAGCGCGAAGCCGATGGATTGGGCTACGGGCCGGTGGTTGTAGATAGCTTCGAGCCGTATCTGGACCGCATCGACAAAATCGTCGGCGCTAGCCTCAACAGTCAGCGGCTGATTGAACTGGAAGCGCAGTTGCAGCCCAAGGTACAAGGCTTGGCCCACGTGTCGCGTTCGCAACCGGTCTATCTGGACGTGACGGCGATGCTGGCCAACAAGGGTGAGGCATTGAAGACAATCGCTGCATACCTTGGCGTGCCGTTGGAACAAACGGCAGCCATCGGTGACGGTGGTAATGACCCGGCGATGTTCCAGGTGGCCGGGTTGTCGATTGCCATGGGCCAGGCCGAAGAGGCGGTCAAGCGCGAGGCCAGTGTGGTTACCGCCAGCAACGTCGAAGACGGCGCGGCGCAAGCGTTTGAACGATTGATCTTGTCCCCGGGCGTGCAATAGCCCATTACCGCCTGCCTGTCTGGCACTTCCTCAATACTGATGGCCGACCTTGGCGCCCCGACTTTCGGGGCGCTGTTGTATTAAAGGAAGCGTGCCATGACCACCGAAGCCTCCCTGTCCCCCAGTTCCCCCTCGCTGTACCAGGCGCAGGTGCTGCGACGTTATTTTCTTGCGTGTCCCAGCTTGCAGGATGTTGCGATCAAGACCTTGCAGCGCAGCCTGGGCGAACGTTATCGCTGGCTCATCATCGACCAGACCCAACCAGTATTGATGGAGCCGCTTTACAGGTTTGATGGCAAAGCCTTCAAGCTTGAAGGCCACAACAGCCTGACCGTGGTCGATGCCTTGATTGAGCGTTGCGCCACGGGGAAGTTCGTGGATTACAGCCAGGGCCAGTTTTTGGTACAGAAGCCAGATGACGGTTCGCCGATCCCGTTGCACGTCCAGAACAGTGACCTTGAGCAGGTGATCAATCAGCGCGGCGCCACGTTGCTCGAGGATTACCGGGAGGCACTGGTGGACTACTGGATGGCCCGGGATGCCAACGGCATGGTGCGATTCATATGGCTGGCGGAGTTTCTGAAAAATGCCTTGCTGTTGGCCGCCGGCAGCGCGCCAATCACTCATGAACAGTTGGATATGATCATTGACGTAGCTGCCGCCTCCCGGCCCACCACTGCTACGCGCGCCTACATTGTTGACCAGTGGGGCGAGTCGGGGGCCGCCAACCTGGAAATGTTGCGCGGCCTGGTAATAGTCAGGCAGCGGGGGAACACCACCATTGTGTTGTTGTTCACCCTGGCGCGGGGCATCCAGGTGTTTGACTCACTGCAAAACTTGGGTGATGGGTTGGTCAGCCTACTGAGCGACATCGCCCCCGGGCACCAAATGCAATGGCGCCTGTATGCTCCTGAAGGCAACATATTTTACAGTTTCAGCCTGACGTTCCTCGCCAAACAGCTATCGGACATCAGGGCGCTTTTACCCTTGGTCAGGCCCTACAGCAGCGAGTTGCGTGTACTGGAGCGTGCCCTGCGGGTGGTAACCGGTGATTTTGATACGGTGCGCTTCGACTCACCGCGGATGGCGCGCTTGCGCGCCGCATTGCCTCGCTGGTTGTTGCAGGCGCCGCCGCAGTTACAGATGGACATGGCTCGCTACACCATGGATCTGGCGGCGACCTTGCGCCAACCTGGCTGGAAGCCTTTTGATGAGGGCATTGCGTCCCTTGAGGCATTCGCCACAAGCGCTTTGTCTGCACAGATAACCAAGGATTTTCCGCACGAACCGGCGCTGGACCCCACAACGATCAAGCTGCAGATGGGGTTCGATGAGCCCGATCGCTCGGGTACGGTAAAACCCTTCTGGTCTGTGCCGCCGTTGCTGGTCCAAGTTGCATGGACATTGCCGGCGTTCGCGTGGCTGGGCTTGAGCGAATTGGACCCAGAGCGGTTGTCCCTGGCCCCGGGCGAGCCTGAAGGCAACGGACGCTGGTTGACGGTCGAGAATGCCCTGAGCCTGGTGGCCAATGCCAGTATCGGCGCCGGCTTTGCTCAACTGATTGTGGATACCTTCAAGGATCAGGCGCAGGCCGATTGGCGCAAGGCTCGGTTCATCGAACAACTGCGGCTGCAACTGCCGATGTTGGCACTGGAGTATCACCTTAAGTATCCGCAGGCTTTTTCGGCCTGGGCTTATAACGCGGTGGTCGCGGTGGTCGCGCCCAGGGCAAGCGAACGCAAGGTCAATGAGCAAACCATCGTCCTGCGCCCCTTGGCATTCAAGACCAGTGACGGTGGGCCTGACTGTGTCAATAACATGTTTGTGATTGGCCCGTTGGACGTCAATGCCGGCCGCCATCTGCTGTATCGACCGATGGCTCAGGTGAAGCTCATCGAGTTTTCCAGTTGGGACGCGATCCTCAGCGCCATCCGCCAGCCCGGACCGTTGCAATACCAGGTACTGGCCTGGATGACCGAGCCTGCGCGAAGTCGCTATCTTGCGCCAGGCCTGCCGACGCCTGGGCCGCAAATGTTTCAGTTTCTGGATTTCAACGTCGGTGTGTGGACGAAAAATCCCGTCATCCTGGCACAGGACGTGGTGCAGGGGGACTATTTGGAGGCGTTGTTCGTCAGCGCCGTGCAATCCATGTCCGGCCTTGAGCCGAGGCAGTCGCTGACAGGTATGGAACGTCTGTGGGATTGGATCAAGCGCCACTTCGGCTTGGGCCTGGCGTTGATACTCAGCCTCTATGGTGGCCCCGCGGGCGAGGCCGCTGGCTGGTTGCTTGCGGCGTGGGCGATTGTACAAGATGTGTCTCAGCTTGCAGCTGATGATACCCAAGCAAATGCCGGCTCAATCGTGGACCTGCTGCTGAACATCGGTTTGATCCTATTGAGTCGAGGCCGTATTTCCACGGCGGTTGAAGCGCCCGTGGCAGCGGACACATTGCTGGCAATCTCCCAGGAGGCCGATTTTGAGCGCTCCTTCGAGCTGGGCTGGTCGGAGCCTGCGCAACGGTTAACCGAAGGGGGCAATACCAGTCGTGCCGCCCAGGAGCGATTACCCACCGAACAGACTTCATCCCTGCTGGTGCGTGGCGATGTGGGGCTGGAACAGACCTGGAGTGGTCTATACAGCCGTCTCTCGGTGATTCGCCAGGCGGAGCTGGCGCTGTACCGGGTGCGAGTGCTGCCCTACGCGCAGCGTATTCACACTGGCAATTTCCGCGGGCTGTACCGTGCCAACGGCAATATGTACGTCGATATTGCAGGTGACTGGTTCAAGGTTGAAGAGCACGACGGCGTTGTACGGGTGGTCAGCGATGAAATGGCAACCCGCGAGGGGCCTGCACTGATCTCTGCGGGCACGGGTCTGTGGGGGTTCGCGCCCGAACCGAAGCAGCCTGAAGATCTGAAGCAGGCCCTGCAACTGGAGCAACTGCGCCTTGGTCAGCTAAAAAGCGATGAGCAGCGACGGATTGAGCTGGACCTTGAGTACGACACGTTGACCAAGCAGTTCGACAGCCTGGTTTTTACCGACAATGACACCTTGGAGGGCATCACGCGCCGCTTTGCCGAACCTGGGAGCCTGGCGCTGATTGACGATGAGTTGTTCAAGGCCGACGCGTCCCACTGGTGCGCGACGACATTGCTCGATGCCTTGGTGCGTCGCCGGCAATTGTTGCTGGTTCGGGATTTCAGCGCCTTGTCGAATTCAATCTCCGCAGGTGCCGTCAAGGCGCGGCGTGTTCAGGTGACGCTGTATGGCGGCAAGCGCAACGTGATGTTGATGCATGACCTGATCCAGGTGAGATCCTTTGATGCGTCGAAGCTCACGGAGGTCGTGCTGACACCCGCGACGTTGCGGCAGGTGGCTGCCAGGTTGCCCGACTACGCGTTGCTGCAACATAAAGCCATTGATGCTTGCCTGGAGGCGGAACAACGTTTTGAAGAGATGAAACACCATGGTCGTCTCGCCGACACGTCGGTGGCCGCCCTTGACTTGCCCACCTGGACGGGGCGGCGGATTTCATTGAAATGGCAGGAGTTGCAACTGCGCACCCTGGCGCTGATGTGCTTCGATTCCAGTGCCACCTGTTACAGAGACACCACCCTTGACCTGATTCAAGACGTCTCCTCGTTGTGCAGCTTGAAACTGCTGAGTCGGCGCGAGCTCTTCACTGTGGGGCGTTTCAATTTGGGACAGCAATTGCGGGTGTTGAACGATGTGCTGGACGCATTGGTTCTAGCCAATAGTCGCTTGTCCTATCAGTTGGGAACGTATCCGCGCTACATCAATGCCTGGGCGATGGGTAACTACCGCAGCTTCATGCGCAGCCTGCTGGAAGACCTGGAAGCGGATTTGATTGCGGCCTATAGGGTGTACGAAGCCGCGCCACTGATGCGGACGGCCGCTACTGGCTCCAAGAAGATAATCGATGATGCCCTGGCAGGTCTTGTGGTTGGCAATTGGCGCAGCGTTGTTGAACGGGGGGAGCCACAGGAATATGTCGATGTGCTTGAGCCGTTCGATCATCGTAGCGTTTGGTCCTTCAAGCGTATGGGCAGTGACAAGGAGCCGGTGTGGCAGGAAGTCCCAAAACCGCAACCGGTGGTCGCGCCCGATGTGCCTGCCCATGAGCACTTGGCGGACATCGGCGGCGAAGCAAATCGACTTTGGCGTATCGCGGGCCGTCAGTTCGACCAGATCACTTCGCTTGAGGCCATTCCCCGCATGTCGCCCCGTCGAGTGCGCAGCGAGTGGGTGAATTTCGCGAACAAGATGATCAGGCAACGAGACCTGTTGATCGATGCATTAAAAGTGCCGGCTGCTTCGGCTAGACACCAGGACTTGCTGGAGTTTTTCAAACACTCGCCGGGCATGCTGTATAACGAAATCGTGCGTTTCCAGGAGCAGGCTAACTTGTCGCGCAAGCGCATGATCATGCGTAGCCCACCCTCGTCCGAGAACCTGTTGATTCTTTACAAGTCATGGCTGATCGATGTGGTGGAGGTGGCAACGCACGATCCACTGGCTCGGCGCTTTGAAATCCGAGAGAGCGCCACGGGCCGCCCCTTCTGGGAAGCTCATTTTACCTACGACGGGAAGGAGGCGCGTGATGTCGGTTATCACTTTAGCCAGGGATTGCTAAAGCGCTTTACCGAACGTGGCATTAGCTATGAGAAGTTGAAACGGCGTGCCACCAACCCTGAACTTCTGATCAATGTCCTGCGTTCGAACATTGATCATGAAGTTGCGGAAACGGTGTTTTTTACCGAAGACGTCGAACCCACCTCAGCGTGAGTTACTTGGGCATTGCCCAGGACTGCAACCGGTAGCCACTTTTATCGAGTTCGGCGCGGGCCTGCAACAACAAGTCTTCCAATTGCGCCGGGTCGGTATAGGCGCTCGATGACAGTTGTTTGCTGCCGATGCGGGTATTGGTGCGGTCGATGACGCTCAGGCTGAGGGCGCCATTGCCGTCATGCCAGGCCACGCACTGAAAGGGCTGGAAGGCACGGTCTGCGATCAAAAGAGCTTCGTTGATGCGGAGCGGGGCGTTCATGTGGGTTGTCTCTCTCATTGCCCATTCAAGTGAGTGCCGGCGGTTGGGCTGACCGTGCGGCGGGTTACTTGTACTGATGCACGATGGCGGGGTACGGGTCACATGTTAGTGCAATATTTTTTAACTTTTTCTGATTGGTGTCATGTAAGCGGCTGTTTTGAAAGCTGAATGAAAGTTTCGCCACCGCGGTACTTTTTCGCTGAAAACACGGGTAAGTGGCTTTTTGCCCACACTTATAGCGAAACGGTACAAGCGTCGCGTCAAGACCTTGCTAGTGTTAGCGCCAGGCGTCACAAATCATTGTTTCTAAATAACTTTAACAATTTTGGCGCCAAGGAATAGTCATGATTGTTACACCTCCCCAGCGCCGCTTGCTTGTGGTCGATCCGTGTGACGACTGTCATGGGCTGTTGCCCGGTTTGCGCACCGCCGGGTGGGAGGTCGACAGTTGTGCCTTGGCAGCAGTCGGTGACCGTTCCTGTGACGTCGGCTTACTGCGCTTGCAGCCCTATCACCTGGAACGCCCGGAGGCGGTCAAAGAGCTGATTGGCCGCAGTGGCACCGAGTGGATCGCTGTGCTCAGCCAGGATGTGCTACGCCTGCAAAACGTCGGTGATTTCGTCTGCGAGTGGTTTTTTGACTTCCACACGTTGCCTTTCGACGTGGCTCGCGTGCAGGTCACCCTGGGCCGTGCCTTCGGCATGGCACGACTGCGCGGCAAGGGCAGCACCCCGGTGGATGAGCCGGAACATGAACTGTTGGGTGACAGCCGCTCCATCCGTGAATTGCGCAAATTGTTGGCGAAGCTGGCGCCCACCGAGTCCCCGGTGTTGATTCGTGGCGACAGCGGTACCGGCAAAGAGCTGGCAGCCAAGACTTTGCATCGCAAATCCCAGCGTCACGCCAAGCCGTTTGTGGCGATCAACTGCGGGGCGATCCCGGAACATTTGATTCAATCCGAACTGTTTGGCCATGAGAAGGGTGCGTTTACCGGCGCCCATCAGCGCAAGGTCGGGCGAATTGAAGCGGCCAACGGCGGCACACTGTTCCTGGACGAAATCGGAGATCTGCCGATGGAACTGCAGGCCAACTTGCTGCGTTTCCTTCAGGAAAAACAGATCGAGCGCGTCGGTGGTAGCCAGCCCATTCCTGTGGACGTGCGTGTGCTGGCTGCGACCCACGTCGACCTGGAGGCTGCCGTTGCCAAAGGCACGTTTCGTGAAGACTTGTATTACCGGCTGAATGTGCTGCAAGTGGTGACCGCGCCATTGCGCGACCGTCATGGCGATGTGGCGATGCTGGCCAACCACTTTGCCCGGTTCTACAGCCAGGAAACCGGCCGCCGCCCTCGAAGTTTTAGTGAAGAAGCGCTCGACGCCATGGGCAAACACCCGTGGCCGGGCAACGTGCGTGAGCTGGCCAACCGCGTACGACGCGGCCTGGTGCTCGCCGAGGGGCGCCAGATTGAAGCCGTTGATCTGGGATTACAGGCTGAACAGGCAATTTCACCGCCGATGGCTACACTGGAAGACTATAAGCACCGTGCCGAGCGTCAGGCGCTGTGCGATGTGCTCAATCGACACAGCGACAACCTGAGTGTCGCGGCCCGAGTCTTGGGGGTTTCCCGACCGACGTTCTACCGATTGCTGCACAAACACCAGATCCGCTAGGGCGGGTAAACCGAAAAGCCCCGCAACGACCCTTATCGTTGCGGGGCTTTTCCTTTGTTATGAACTCCGTCAGAAGTAATACGGGAATTTCAGGCTGAACGTAAAGTCTGGCGCATCGTCTGTCATACCAATTGCCAAGTTCGGCACGATCGTCAGGTTCGGCGTTGCCGCGATGGTCATGCCGACGTTGAAATAACCCGCGTTGGCATCGCTTGAAACCACCGATTGCCAGTCCCCGCCGTCAGGCTTGAGCTTGCTCTTGCGCTGGATCAGGTCGGACACCGAGAACGACATACTCATCTTCTCGTTCAACGCGAACGCTACACCGACGCCCACTTGGAAGCTGTCGCCAAGGCTGACCTTGCCCCCCACCTTCTGGCCGACGTTGGAGCTGATGTCGTCGAACGAATCTTCGAAGTTGTGGGTATAGGAGAACGAACCGAACAGCACGGCCGGGTCGAAGGTCTTGACCAGGGAGATCCCCGGTGTGACCGACCAGACGCCGTTACCTGTCGGCAGGCTTTCCGGCACGTAGAGGTTGTCGTTGTTGGGCGAGGCGATCAGCTTGATGCCATAGGGTTCTTTACCGGTAGGCGCCTTGACCCGTACCGAGAACACCGCATCCGGCAGGCTGTCGGACTCGTCGAGGAACTTGTAAGCAATGCCGAAGTTAACGTCGCCAATGGTGGGGTCACGTGTGACGTCCCCTTCGGAGGTCGTGGTGCCGCTGTTATTGGCGCCGCCTGACTGGTAAGTCGATTCGCGGTACACCACCGGCACGTTAATGTCGAACTGCCAGCGGTTATCCAGGTTATAGCGCCCGGTCAGGTCCAGGGTCCAGTTATCGGACTTGATCCGGTCCAGGTTGATGTTGCCGAGAAAGATCGAGTCCAGCGCCAAAAAGCCGTTAAGCGTCAACTGTCTCGCATCGTAGCGGGCATAGGTGATGCCGGTTTCAAAGCTGAACTTGCCATCGCCGAAAAAGCCGCTGGCCTCGTTGTACAAGTTGCTCACGCTCTGCGCGGGTGCCGAGTCGTCCTTGAGGCTTTGCCCATAGGAGCTGCCGCCGCCGGCACCGCCCGAGGCCGCCGCCGCACCTACGCCCGGCGCGCCGGCCACAGTGGTCCCTTTGCTGAAATCAGCAGGGGACTTGGCCAAGCGCTTGGGGGCCGGTGTTGCAGGCTGATCTTCGACTTGCCTGACCCGTTGTTCCAATACCGCCAGTGCTTTTTGCTGCACTTCGTAACGTTGCTTGAGTTCCAGCAATTCCTGTTTAAGCGTTTCAATATCGGCGTCCGGCGCGGCATACAGCATTGTTGCCGGTAGGAGCGTACTCAAACAAACCACGGCACGTAACGATAAAGATCGATGCATGAAGTAAGCCGTCCCTTTTTAATGCGTAAGTGTCGTGGCTCAGCGTAGTTCAATAACCGATAGTGCGTAGTCCTTTGAGTTGATCAAGGTTAAGGCTGCGGGTGATGGTGTTGAGGTTGTTGTTGCCCATCACCACGTTGATCTGTGTGAGGTTGGTGATCGCGTTGAGATTGCCGGTGATCAGCGTGCTTTGGTTGACGTTGCCGCCCCCAATCTGCTGCAGCACATTGCCCTGGTTATTGCTGGCCAGGACGGCCATTTGCAGCCCGCCATTCTTGGCCGAGACACTGACTTGGCCAGCGCCGCTATCACCGGTGATGGTCTGGCCGGCCACCAATGCCTTGCCCGACTGCACGACATTCGCTGCCGCGAAGCCGTTTTGCGTGACATTGATGTCTACGCCGTTGTTGGCGGTGTTGCCGTCGCCGGCCGCACGCACGCTTTGTGTCACGCCCTGGCCGCTACCCAGGCCTGCGCCGCCGACGACGGTGCCGGTGCCGGTGTTGGGGGTAGAGCCGTTGCCGGTGGTGCTGGTGGTGGTGACATAGAATTGCGGGGTAACGGTCGACGAGTTGATCTGCATGTTGGCGGTGCCAGTGATGCTGTCACCTGCGGAGTTGGTCCAGGTGGTGCTCATCACAATGCCAAAACTGATGATCCGCCCAGGCATTACATAACGCCCGCGCAGGTCAGCCATTTCCGAATCCTTGAGTTCGATAGGCTTGAAGGCCGATGACGCGTAAGCGGGCATTGAGGCTGCCAGGCACATGACCGTCAGCCAACGGTAAGTGTTCATCGTCTGCTCCTGGAGCGTCCTGCCCCTTATTGCGCCTCTTTCTAGAAGAAGTCGCTTTGAATGAATCCGAAGTCCATCAGTTCGCTGTCACGCACAGGGCTGAACTCGTTCAGCTGGTTCTTGGCGGTCAGTGGGGTCGGTGGAGAGAGCAGGGCGTTGGCCTTGTCGTAGCCTTCACCCAGTACGGCGAATACGATGCCGTTCCAGCCCTTGATGAAGTCGTCCTTTGTGTAACGCTTGTGGCCCAGCACGGGGTCGCCGATGTAGACCCAGTCCTTGTCGGCGCGCTGCAACACCACGAAGTGCTTGTAGCCACGAATATCCAGCAGCACCACAACGGGGACTTTGACAGTGACCAGCACGTCCGCATTGATCCGGTAGCCCTTGGCACGCATGCCGATGCTTTCCAGATAGCGCTTCATGTCGAGCATCGAGAAGCCTTGGGTGCGCACCAGGTCCTGGTCGGCGTTGACCAGCATGCCCTTGATAACGTGGTCTTCGTCCACATCCATCCAATAGGCCTGACGCAGGATGGTCGCCAGTGCGGCAGCGCCACAGCTGAAATCGGTTTTCTGTTCCACCAGGTTTGCGAATTTGCGCTCGCGGATGCTCTCGACCTTCTTGTAGATCAACCCACCACCGGGCATGACAATCGCCATGTTCCCTGCCCAGGTCGGGCCGGTGAGTGCTAGCAGGAGGAGGAAGGCAACGAGGCGCATGATCGTATGACCTGTTGGACACTGGAATGAAAAAAGGGCCTTGTTGCCAAGGCCCTATCTGGATCAGAAGCGAGTGGTGGACTGCACGACTACGTTGTTCTGACCTTGGTTGTTGCTGCCCGCCAGAGTGTTGGAGTTCAACACGCCAGAACCGTAGTTGATCGAGTTGTTCACGCTGGCATTGTTGGTGACTGGCTTGGTGTTCCAGCCATGGCCGCTGCTCAGGTTAACAGTGAGGTTGCCGGATACATCCTGCACACCATTGATGGTTGCAGCGCCGCCAGTACCGTCTTTGTTCGACTGAACTACAGTGCTGTTGCTGCCTTGGTTAGAGGTGCCCGCCGCAACGTTCAGCTGTTGAATGCCCGAGGCGTTGTTGCCACTGTCGTTGATCGAAGCATTGTTTTTGGTGCCGCTGTTGATCACCAGGTTACCGGTGTTCGATTGCGCGGAGTTCACGGTGGCGAACACGAAATCAGCATCGGCATTTTGGACGACTACGTCGTTTTTGCCTTGGTTATTGTCACCGCTCAGAACGTTGGCGTTGTTCACGCCGCTGTTGTGGTTGAACGAGTCATTGGCCGAAGCGTTGTTTTTGGTCTTGTCATTGAGCACCACGTTGCCATGGTTGCTTTGGCCGTCGTTGGAGGTGGCGCTGGCCGAAGTCGGGGCCGGTGTGGTTGGAGGAGGGGTGCTACCGCCACCACCATGGGCCTGTGCAGCAATTGCCATCAGAGCAGTCAGAGCGAAAACCAGTGGTTTGAGAGCCATTGTAGGTTTCATGGTGTTTCTCCTTGCTTCTATTTAGTTGGTTAAGTGTTGGTACGGTCTAGCTATCCGACTCAGCTCCATCAGTTGAGTCGTAAGTTCAGGGTGTTAGCCACTCGGTTCCCCACCCCGGCGCTCTGGACGACCTGTACCACTCCACGGCTGCCGGTGAAGGCCTGGTCGCTGGTAACGACCTGGCGGCTGCCAGTGGTAGGGGTCGACCCTGAGTCTGTTGCAAGCGCAACGTTCTGTTGCGACATGACACTGTCATCGATGCTTTGCGGGCCAGCATTGATGCTGATGCGCACGGCATTGATTGATTGGTTCTGGGCTCCGGCGGACTGGTTGATGCTCAGTACGCCGTTGCCGTTGCTGAAGGAGTTGCCCTGGATCGACGCCTTGGCGTTCAGGGAGCGGTCGGCGGGTGCGCCGCTGATGTTCTGGGTGACATTGATGTTTGCCTGGGCGTTGTGGCCCACTGCGATGGCAACGTTGTTGCTCAGTTGCTGCTGGTCACCGGCGGCCTGGTTGATCGTGACTACGCCGTTGTACTGCTTGCCGGAGTTATCGATGGTTGCATTGTTGGTGCTGCTGTCGGCCATCGCGGCCCCGCAGCCCAGCAGTGCAAGAAATATCCAGGAACGGTTCATCTCAACGCCCCCCGACCATGCTACCGATGTTGTTCAGGGGCGCGAGTCCGCTGGAGACCGCGCTGTTGACAGTGCCGGAGATGCTGCTGCCGCCGCTGTGGCTGGCTGCTGCGCCTGCGCCAAGGCCGACCCCGCCGCCGTTGTTGCTGAAACCTGGGAGGTTGCCGCCCGGCATAATGGTGCGAGTGATGCTGGCGCCACTGCTGATCCCGGCGATATCGCTATCGTTCAGTTCAAAACTGGTTGCACGCAGGATTTGGCCGGACGGGTTGGCATTGGCGGTAGTGGGGTTCGGGTCGGTGCCGGCGGTACGGCCATACATGTGACCCTGCACCTGACGCTGGATCACAATCACACCATCACCCGCAGCGAGCACTGGAAGGCTCACGCTGGTACTCAGTACGCAGCTGATCAGGAGGAGGCTCAATGAACCTTGTGTGTGAGTGACCACGGCAATATTCCTTATTCTTCGCGCTGACCCTAAACAGCGCTGTAAGGGATAGAGCAGAAGGCGTGCCGCTTTTTATTTGTATTAGTTTTTCAATGGCTTGCAATTAATGCAGGGCAAAGTGATGGCAACGCTGTATCAGCTGTGAGACAGCACCCTGTGAATCCACGCCGACCTGACCACAGCGCAAACGGTTCACCCGTTTGTCTCAGCACTGAAACACCGCGCATGACAAAACGATGAATCCGCTCAACGTGGGCGGTCCAGGGCAGGGGTGTGTAAAAAAAATGGACACTGCAGGCGCAAAAAAGGCCCGGCCCAGCAGGGCAAGGCTCAGCTTTTGGGGGCTTTACGCGGAATCGAGTTGAGTACGGGATTGCCGTCCTGGTTCTGGGTCAGGTAGACCGGCAGGACTTTGGGCAAGGAGGGCACGAGGTTGTTGACCTCAGTGATGTTGTAGATGCCGCCGATACGAATCGCTCCGGTGTTGGCGTCTGCCAGCATGACCGGTTTGTTCAGGTACCGATTGATCAGGGGCAACGCATCGGCCAGGGCCAGGTTGTCGAGGATCAGCTTGCCCTGGCGCCACGCCAAGGCGGTGTCGTTGGGATTGATCGCCTGCACGGATGGCGTCGCATCGCCCTGGCGGTAGCTTGCCTGCATGCCGGGGGTGAGAGGCACGCTGCCGTGTACTCGGTCGCTGGAGATCTGTACCGAGCCTTGGAGCAGCATCACTCGCACGTGGTCTTCATATTTCCAGACGTTGAATTGGGTACCGGTGACTCGCACCTGGCCTTCGCCCGCGTGAACGATAAACGGGTGGGCGCTGTCATGGCTGACCTTGAAAAACGCTTCGCCTTTTTTCAGCGTGACGCGGCGCTGGTCCTTGTAGTTGCTGTAGACCAGTTCGGTACCCAGGTTGAGCTCCACTTGGCTGCCATCGCCCAGGGTGACCTGGCGCAAACCGTTGGCGGCGTCATAGTGTTCGTATGAGCTTGGCAACCAGCCGGCTTCCCAGCCGGTAAACGCGGCGAGAGGCAACGCAACCAGGCTAATGGCCGCCGCGATGGCGTAGGTGCGCAATCGGCTGCGGGGTGTGAACGGCACCACCACTGCAGTGGGTTCAACGCGTGGCAGGTGGTCGGCAACGTCCCAGATTTCGAGCATCGCCGCGTATTCAAAGGCGTGCAGCGGATGGGCATCGTGCCACTGTTCAAAAGCCTGGCGCTCGGCAGCGGTGCAATCGTGCGCATGCAAACGCATGCACCAATGCGCAGCGGCGTCGGTGATGGCGTCATATTCGGCTTCTGAAAGAGACTTTTCTGTCATTTAAACGTCCTGATTTCCCGCATTCTAACCTCCGAGGCAGGTGGCGAGAACAGCCATCATGGCGATTGCACATCAATTGGAACTTATTCTCGTTTGGGCGCCTCCTAATCATTCAGGACATTCCCACAATGGAGAACGAACATGCTGAAGAAAACCTTAGTCGCCCTGTGTGCAACCTCCGCCCTGCTCAGCGCAGGTGCCGCGCTGGCCGATAAGCCGGGCGCCGGCTGGATCCCTATCGAGAAGGCGATTGAAGTGGCGAAGACCAAGGCCGGTTATGTCGAGGTCTACGCCGCTGAGGCCGACGATAAAGGGTACTGGGAAGTCAAAGGGCGCAAGTCCGACGGCACGGTGTACGAGGCGCGCATCGATGGTGCCTCGGGCAATGTGCTGCGCGATCAGAAAGACTGACACGCTCCCGGGGGCCTGTTCAGGCCCCCGGTTCCAACTGCCTTCCCAAGTGCGTAATCAGAAAGGTCACCGAGTCTGCGTTACCCAGGATGATGTCTATTCGGCGGTCAATATTGCTCATGAATATGTGCCGGGCATCGTCCAGTGTCCTGGCGCCGGTAAGATGCAATATCTTGTCGCGCACCTTTGTCGATCCCGTATGCCCAATATCGTGCCATTGCTGTTGCAAGTTATCCCAGGTCTTGAACAGCATCGTTGCCGGTGTGAGCACTGAAAACGCTGTGCTTCGCAGGTTGGACAGTGCCGTATGCAGACGCAGTCCCTGTGCGTCGCTGACCCGGATAAGGTCCACAAAGGGCCGCACGGTGTCTAGGTAGGCGAAGTCTTCGGTCATGTACGCCAAGTGGCTGATTTCATGAATCAGGGTGGCGGCCCGTGCGTGGTCGTGTACGTCGAAGGCGTTGTCTTGCAGGAGCCCTTGGTAGATTTCCATGCCCGTCTCGAAAAAGGGGTCCAGCAAGTAAATTCTTCGCGTTGCATCCTCCGGGATCACAAATGCGTAGGCATCATCCTCGGGCCAACGGGCACGGCCATAGACGAAACGATCAGAGTTCAAGGCAAGCAAGTCTTCCTCGGTCAGCACCGCCATGATCTGTGCGACGCGATTTTGTATTCTTGCTGCCTGGTCCGGGCTCAAGGTAACAACGCCGAACATTTCGCCCAAGAACCGACCGACTGTTGAGTTGGGATCGCGTTGTTGAGCAAACAACGTCAGGTTGCGTTGGCATGTGTTGGTGTAATACAGCGCAGTGGTAAGTGCCCTGTCGATGGCGAGCCCCATATCCCGGCTCAGCCCTCGAATGGCCGGCATGCCTTCCGCTTCAATATTGATGGAGTCGCGCTCTGTTCTACGGGTGACCGCCAGGCCTCTGTAGCGCGACAGCGTTGGGCCGAAGCGGGGTTCACGCTCGGACAAGTCCAGCACCCACTGGCCCTGCGCGGTGCGCTCGACAAACGGGCCCAGTTCCCTGGCAAGGCTTATGCGCCAACCGTCACCGCTTCTTGTCACCGGGTAAACCCGCCCGGCCACAGGGACGTAGGTGCGGTTGTTGACCGGCTGGGTATACACATGACTGCGTGGGTCCAATTTCAGGTCGGTCAGTGCCACTGTCATGTCCTCGAACCGCCGCATTCGCGTGCGCACCGGGTTGGTTATATCCAGCGTGTCGACCGTGGTGGCCGGCAATGGGCCTGGCGGGGCAGCGGATTCGCCGGGCGGTACAGGTCCGGTGTCAGATGGGAGCAACGCATCGAGCTCCTTGCGCAGCGAGGCCATGGTTGCCACACCCTGGATAAACTTGCGCAAGCCGGCGCTAAAGCGCTGCTCTTGCAGGTCTTCGGCGCTGGCCTCGAAGAGTTTGAAGCTGCGCCATACCACTAGGGGGAATTTGAGTTTGCCCCCAATAAACTGCAGTGCCATGGGAATGCCCTTGCGCAGCAGGCTGGTCATGCCATCCCACGGATGCCTGCCACCTTCCTTGAATTGGCAGGAAAGCATGTCCAGCAATTGCTCGGCATTGTCGTGGAACAGTTGGCGCAGGATGTTACCTATGATGGGGTTCGATGCCAGGTTGACCGGTTCAGGTTTTTTTTCTTCCGGGCGTGTCGGTTGTTTGAAGCGATTGCGAAACGTCGCCTGATCGGGGTCGCCCAACTGGCGGAGGATCCACTCCTGCAGCGGGCCAGCGGCGTTGATATCGTCCAGCAGTTCTTCCTCGGTGCCGTACTCCTTCAATACGCTGAACGGGGCATAAGGCGCATAGAGCACCAGCGGGCCGGTGGCGTTGGCTTTTGGGCCGATCACATACACACCTTGCACCTTCGCCGGTACCGCCCCAGGTGTGGCGATCAGTTCCATCGGGCGGATCATCGCCGTTGCGCCGATGACGGCATCCCGGGCAACGGCGTCCGGCATATCGAAGATTTGCTGGATAAACCCCCAGGACGATGGGCTCAGACGTTCTTCCAGGTATTCCTCATGGGCATGGCGCAGCACTTGCCAGGGCAGTTGTTGGCAAAACAGATCGCGGCGCTGGCGGGCGTCTTCGGTATCGGCGGTGAGGTGGGTGGTAAGCAAGTCGCGGTAGGTTTTGCCGATGTCCAGCTGGCGCACCAGTTGCACAATCGAATGGCCATCCAGCGAGGTTGGCAAGGGCGCGGTACCGCGCGCCTTGGGTGTGAGGTTGTCGGGTTGCAGGTCGGGCAAATGGCGTTGGGCAAAATCGACCAGGCTTTGGGTGTGCCCGTTGAGCAGCACACGTGCGGGGATAAGGATGTTTTCAGGGGCCAGCGCATCGTCGGGGAAGCGCGCCTGGAGTAAGGCGCCCAAGCGTTCGGCGACGTGTTCATGCAAGGTCGGCAGGCTGTGCAGGTAATCCAGGTTGTCGGGGGCGCTTAAACGGTATTGCTCAAGCAGTTCGGCATGCAGCAACTGATCCGCGACCGACGCCATACCCAACCAAGCGGGCAGGCCCTGTTGTTGAACCATGGCGGTCGCAATGGCTTTGGCCCTGCCGATATTGGAGGGTGCCATTCGTCCCATCTCATCATCCAGGCGGTCTTGCAATTGTTTTGGCCCCAGCGACATGGCAAGCCAGTAATCGAGGGTATCGAGATGGTGAGCGAGCTGGCTCTGTTGGCGGTTGTGTAAAAAATGCTCGTCGATACGCTGTAATGGCCCCAGAAGGTACTGCTGGTGAGGCGGACGAAGGCTGATGGGCAGGTTCATCAGCAGTGCGGTGCGTTGGCTGGAGTGCTTCAGGCGCTGTTCGAGTGTCTGGCGCAGAGTAATCAGCGAAGTGAATGGCTCATAGCCGTACTGCGGTGTCCACAGCACCACCTTGCCTGAGAGATGCGGGTCGAGACCGCCGCGCTCGGTCAGTACAAAGCAATTGGCCAGCGGGTGAAGTTTTTTGCCCTCGTTGAGCGTCACCGTCAACTCGAAGGCGTCCGGCAAAAAGCCTTTCAGCCCATGGCGCTTGTCGCGGGTCATGCTGTCCGGGCGCAATACCGTATCAAGGATCGCGTAATGGTCTGGGCTCAAGGTGTGATTGAGCTGGCGCAACTCGGCCTCGCTACGCAGGCCGTGCATAAAGGCCTTGACCATCACGTCATCGTGGTTTTTCAGGAACCGCTTGGGCAGCATGCGTACGTCTCGCTCGACGAAAGAGGCTGCGACCTGCTTGATCACCGCATTGAAAACGCGACTATTGATGCCATTCCAGCTCAGGGCTGCACCCGCATCACGGGCGGCATAAAAACCGATACGAGGCGTGCTGCCAACATCCCCGGCGGCATTGGCCAGGTATTGGATGAAATGCTCGACCATGTTCACCGATGACTGCGGCAGACGTTCTTCCCTGTCCTGCGCTTCGCTGGGGTAGGTGTTGATGTAGACGTTGCTGGCATCCAGCTCCAGGTAGCGCTTTTTCATTTCCTCGTTCAGGGCTTTTGTCGCAAGGCTGCGCAAGGTGGGGTGCTTTGCACGTAGTTTGAGCAAGCTGTCTTCATCCACGGTCAGCGCCTGCAAGTGCAGCTTGGCGCGCTCGGCTGACACGGTTGACGGTCGGCCGTTGCCGCTGTTGACCGGGTGCAGGCTCCAACGCCCTTGGGTATCAAGCTCCAATAGGCGGCTGTCGAGCATATGGCGTATGTCCAGGGAGCAGTCGAGCAGGGCGGTCAGGTTCACCGTGCCTTCACTGCGGCGGAACAGCGTGAGCGCGTGCTCCAGGTTACTGATGTGCTTGTCGTAAATACCCCTGACCATCTCACCGAACACACTGCCCTCTACCGGTTGCCCGCTGACCTGCACGCCACGCATGGCGAGGTACACGCTGCGCTCCTCCAGGGACAGGAAGTTCAGCAGTTCGTCCTGATGCCCGGCGGCCTTGAGCATGCTCAACAGCGTGTCGTTCAAGTCATCGACATCCTTGAGCACTTGCAGCCCGCGCGACTGGGTGTACAAGTAGGCATGCTCGTCACTCATCAGCAAGGTGGCGGCAAGCTCCACATAATGCTGGTAGGGCGCGTAGATGTTGACCTTCTCGATATGCAAGGTGGTGTTCCAGGCACGACGAGCTGTCCGGTCGGGAATAAAAACGGCAAGCAAGCCGCGGGCCTCTTCTGAAGAAAGGATGTTGCTTTCACTCTGGCGCTTGAACAGCAGGTCCACACGGAACTTGTCGCTCATCACCTGTGCGAAGAACTCCATGCGGGACTGTTCCGGGTGAGACTCGTCTTGAGTGATTGGGGAGTGCCACCACGCTTCCAACAAAAAGCTCAGTATCTTGGTGAGGACGGCGGCGCCATGCTGCACCAGGCTTTCCCAGCGCTCCACGTCTTGCTTGCGTTGGGCCGGGGTAAAACTGCGGGTGTCATGCTTGGGGTTGACGAAGGTGCGTGTACGGTCCTCTGGCCACGCGGACTTGGCATAGTACTGCAGCAGGGTTTCTGCCAAGGTGGCCGAGCCCACCCAGCGTGGTAGGTCGTTTGGGTAGTCATCCGTTGAGGCCATGAAACTGTTGACCCGCGTGTCGTTAAGGGGGAGGCCTTGAAAATATAAGGTTCCTGTCCCGATACTTTCGAGCACGGCATCGATCCACTCGGGGAGCGTGGGCAGGGTGCGCAGCGCTTCATGCATGCGTTGCAGATCGTGCGCCTGATTGGCCATGATGGTTTTTTGCTGGTCTTGAAACACCCAGTGCTCAACCGTGGCAGTGGTGAGGGTGAAGGTGCTTGTAGGAGTGAACGCATTGCGCTGACCTATGGGTAAAAATCTAATTAAATCAATGTATAGAGTTGGGTTTTTCAAGCGTTGCGTTAACTCGGAAAGGCATTCGTCCCGCTGCTCGAATACCTCGATACCGCCGTAGGGGGTGTACAGCACAGCCTTTTTCTCATCAGGGGTCGGGCTCATCATGAATGCGCCGGCAAGTGCAATTGAAGGCATGCCGGGCCTTTCCACTATCAGCCTTTCTACGGTCATCGGTTCGTCGCGATCCTGGCGCCCGCTATGGTTGGCGATGTACACCGTGCCGAGCCAGTTGACATCCTTGAGGGTCAAACCCAGTGCGCGTTCGCGGTCGGTGGGGTGTTTGCGAGTGATTGGGCGCAGGTACTCATCAAAAAAATACGGCGGCGTTACATGGGCCATGACTTGCTCTTTATCTGGGCCGAGGGCGGCATTAATGAAGAGCAGCACGTTAGGGAGCGATCGCGCCGTTCAGGCGGTAGATAGCTGCCGCAGAAACCACCCCTGCACAAAGTCGATTGACAGCAGGCCGCGGGCGCGTTGTTTAATCACGGGCTTGAATTACCCGTCTTGTTGCCCCTTCCAATCATAATTCGGAGCTTCAGATGTCTACGCCGTCCAAGGTCGTTGAGGGTTCCAATGTCTCCATAGGCTTCAGTGCGCTGGTGGCGTTGCTGCAGCAGGTATTCGTGTGCCATGGCACATCACCCGAGGTGGCTGCGATCCTCGCCAACAACTGCGCCAGCGCCGAGCGCGATGGTGCCCATAGCCATGGTATTTTCCGTATTCCCGGTTACATCAGCACCCTGGCCAGCGGTTGGGTGAATGGCCGCGCAGTGCCCCAGGTCACGGATGTGGCCAGTGGGTTTGTGCGGGTGGACGCCGGCAATGGGTTTGCCCAGCCCGCGCTGGAAGCGGCTAGGGCGCTGCTGATAGAAAAAGCCCGCAGCGCCGGGATCGCCTTGCTGGCGATTCACAATTCCCATCACTTTGCGGCTTTGTGGCCGGATGTCGAACCGTTCGCCGAGCAGGGGCTGGTGGCATTGAGCGTGGTCAACAGCATGACCTGTGTGGTGCCCCACGGCGCCGACCGCCCGTTGTTTGGCACTAACCCCATTGCCTTCGCCGCACCGCGTGCCGATGGCTTGCCGATCGTGTTTGACCTGGCCACCAGCGCCATCGCCCATGGCGACGTGCAGATCGCGGCGCGCAAAGGCGAGCGCTTGCCGCCGGGCATGGGCGTCGATGGCCTGGGCCAGCCCACGCAAGACCCCAAGGCCATCCTGGAAGGCGGCGCGTTGCTGCCGTTTGGCGGGCACAAAGGGTCGGCGCTGTCGATGATGGTCGAGTTGCTCGCGGCAGCACTGACGGGGGGCAACTTCTCATTTGAATTTGACTGGTCGGACCATCCCGGTGCGCGTACGCCATGGACCGGTCAACTGTTGATCGTCATCGACCCGAGCAAAACCAGCGGCCAGGCGTTCGCCGAGCGCAGCCAGGAATTGGTGCGGCAGATGCATGCGGCGGGGTTGCGACGGTTACCGGGAGACCGGCGACATCGGGCACGGGCCAAGGCCGAACAGGAAGGGATACTGGTGGATGCTGACGAATTACAGCACTTGCGCGACCTGGCAAACGCCTGAAAAAGGCTGCGCACGGGGCGCAGCCATTTGTACTCAGTTGCGACGGCCCAGCAGCAGGCCCACCACCAGGCCAAAGCCTGCGGAAATCGCCACGGTCTGCCACGGGTGGCCACCGATGTAGGTTTCGGTGGCATCCACCACCGGCTTGCTGCGTTCACGCACGTTGGACACCGAGTCCAGGGCCTGCTTGAGCTTGATGGCGACCTGTTCACGCAGGGTCTCGCCTTCTTCGCCCACCAGGGAGGCGCTGCTTTTAAGCAGTTTGTCCGACTCTTCAATCAACGCCGTCAGTTCACTGAAGGCCTGATCCTTGATTTGTTCTTCGACGGCTTGGGCGGCAGATTTGCGGGCCATTGGGTAACTCCTTGCAGGTGAATGTGACAGTGAACAATGGAGTGGCGGGCGTCGGCAAAAGTTGCAGTTTTTTTGCTGGTGGCTGGTTTTGAGCGAAATCCGAAACAGGAAAATTCGACCTACAGTGTAAGATGTCGCCTATTTGTGCAGCAGGTAATTCAACATGAGCTTCAATCTGGCCAACAAGACCCTCGCCGAACGCGCCGAGCTGGAAGATGAAAAGTCCCGGCTCTACGACCTGTGGCAAACCAACCTGGGCAAGGCCAAGGGCGAAGCCGCCCGATTGTTCGGCGAGCGCGCCAAGCGCAAAGGCAAGTGGGCCGAATGGGTGCGTGCAGAACTCGACGGCATGTCGCCGCCGGAGTTCTCCAACATGGTGCGCAGCGAGGTCAACAAGTTGATGGCGGCGGCGAAGTAAAGCTCGCCACAATCGCTTCACGCACTTTGAGCAGCAGCGGGTCGAGTTGCGCCTGGGTGCGCCAGCCCAACTCCACCGGGTAGCGTGGCAGCGCCAGCGGGCAGGGCAACACCTGCAGGCCGGTCAGCACAGCAATGGCTTGCGCGGCATGCCCGGGAATGGTCGCCACCGCCTGGCTACCCTTGAGCAAATAGGGCAGCGCGGCAAAGTGGCTGGTGGACGCGCACACCTGGCGGCTCAGCCCTTGCGCTGCCAAGCCTTCATCGGTAATCCCGATAAACCCGCCGGATGACACCAGCACATGCTCGCGGGTGACGAATTCGTCCAGGCTGATGGTTGTCTGGTCCGAGTCCAAAAGGCAGCGGTAATCACCTTCCCCCAAGACTTGACGACTCAGCCTGCCTTGGGCAAAACCACCGGCGGTAATCGCCAGGTCCAGGCTACGGTCGAGCAGGGCACCCGCGACAATCTGGCTGTGGGTCTGACGGAAAATCACCCTCAGCTTCGGCGCACGCCGGGCGATTTCGTCCATCAGCCGACGACCATAGGCAATCTCGAAATCATCCGACAACCCCAGTACCACTGAGCGGCCCTGGTACTGCTGGTTGTCCGGATTGACCATCGCCAGGCTTTGTCGGCAGCGCTCCAGCGCTTCGCTAATCACCGGTTTCAGCTGGTTGGCGCGCAAGGTCGGCGCCAACCCACGGCCGGTGCGCACGAACAATTGATCGCCATACACCTCGCGCAGGCGCCGCAGCCCGGCGCTGATGGCCGATTGCGTTACCCCCAGGCGCAACGCCGCGCGGCTGGCACTGGAGTCATCGTGCAGCGCTTCAAAGGTTTTGAGCAGGTTGAGATCGACCTGGGCGATATTTGTTTGGCTCATATCATTCAGCAGTGAAGTGGGCTTTATTCATGATCGAGGCTGGCTGGA
The DNA here is from genome assembly GCF_014230465.1 of Pseudomonas cremoris. The sequence continues at coordinate 102,238 of NZ_JAAXCY010000012.1, read as the reverse complement.
GAATGGGCAACCCCATTTTTTCGGAGTCATCGTGATGTCTGTTTCTACTGTGGCGGCCCTGCAGATCGGTTCTTTGCCAGGCGGTAAGGGCGAAACCCTGGCGCAAATTCTCAGCTATGAAGGGGAAATCACACGCAGCGGCGCGCAATTGGTGGTGATGCCCGAGGCCTTGCTTGGTGGCTATCCCAAAGGTGAAGGATTCGGCACGCAATTGGGTTACCGCCTGCCGGAAGGTCGCGAAGCATTCGCCCGTTATTTTGCCAATGCCATCGACGTACCCGGCGCCGAGATCGACGCATTGGCGGGTCTGTCAGCGCGCACCGGCGCGAGCTTGGTACTGGGTGTGATCGAACGCTGTGGCAACACCTTGTACTGCACCGTGCTGTATTTCGAACCGGTAGGCGGCCTAGTGGCCAAACACCGCAAACTGATGCCCACCGGCACCGAGCGGCTGATCTGGGGCAAGGGCGACGGTTCGACCTTGCCAGTGATCGACTCAGCCGTAGGACGTATCGGCGGCGCAGTGTGCTGGGAAAACATGATGCCGCTGCTGCGTACCGCCATGTACGCCAAGGGTGTGGAGGTGTGGTGCGCGCCCACGGTGGATGAACGCGAGATGTGGCAGGTGAGCATGCGCCACGTGGCCCACGAAGGCCGCTGCTTTGTGGTGAGCGCATGCCAGGTGCAGGCATCACCGGCAGAACTGGGGCTGGAGATTGCCAATTGGCCGGCAGAGCGCCCGCTGATCGCTGGCGGCAGCGTGATTGTCGGGCCGATGGGCGACATTCTGGCGGGGCCCTTGGTGGGAGAGGCGGGGTTGTTGACCGCGCAGATCAATACCGATGACCTGGTGCGGGCGCGGTATGACTATGACGTGGTGGGGCACTATGCGCGGCCGGATGTATTCGAGTTGGTGGTGGATGAGCGGGAAAAGCCTGGAGTTCGCTTCATCACTGATTAAACGCAGTTCAAATGTGGGAGCGGGCTTGCTCGCGAAAGCGGTGTTTCAGTTACCTATATTTCGACTGACCCACCGCTTTCGCGAGCAAGCCCGCTCCCACATTGGATCTTTATCGACTGGGGGATTTGAGTTCAAGCCATTCCTCGCGGGTCATCTCCCAAATATCCCGGGGGAAGGTGCCTTCAACGAACTGGCCCTCATCGGTCCTGATCAGGCGCATCCCCTCACGCTCGGAGATCCGCCGCGAACCCAGGTTGGGGGCTGCCTTGGGCACACGCAATACCGGGCGTTCGAGCACGCCAAACCAGTAATCGGTCACCGCCGCACTGGCTTCGGTCATCAGCCCCAGGCCCTGCCATTGCGGGCCCAGCCAAAAACCACGGTTGTCGTCCACGGTATCCGACAGGCAGACGTTGCCGATCAGCACCTCAGGTGCGCTTTTGAGGCGGATCGACCAATGCCATTCCTTGCCGCGCGCCATGGCGGGCAACGCGACGTGCTCCAGATAGCTGCGCGCGCCGTCGGCCGGGTAGGGCCAAGGCACCACGGCGTTGAGGTAGCGCACCACTTCCCAATGGGGAAATTGCTGCTGGGTGGCCTCGGCATCGTCGAGGGTCAATGGACGCAGGATCAGTCGCTCGGTGTACAGCGTCGGTTGCATGGCGTTCACCAGGTGGCAGTGTTTGGCAGGTCCAGGGTGCCACGGTCGATAAAGCGCATCGTGCCAAACAGGCCACCGGCCAGTTTGCCCCGCAGCACGTAGGGCAGGTTGTTCAGGCTTTGGGTTTGGCTCAGGCCCAGGGTCTGGCGTAACACAGTGAACGCAGAAACGCTCACCGGTACCGTCAGAACCGTCTCGGAAAAACGTGGGATGGAGCCGCTTTGATCACTCACCCCCGACGCCAACGGCCGGCCATTGACGTCCAGGTCCAGGGCCACGCCGTTGTAGTCGATGGCCGTTTCATTGGGGTTTTGCACCCGCAGTTTCACGGCAAAACGCACTTCCAGGTCCTGGCTCTGTAGGGGCTCGATGCCCACCACCGTGATATTTACCGGGTCGCGGTTGGGGAACAGCGCGCAGGAGCTCAAGGTCAGCAGCAGTAGCGATAGAACCATGAGCTTGCGCATATAAAAGGTGCTCCTATTTCGTGACGTCCGGGTCCTGCATCACTTTGAGGGTAGAGGACTCCGGATCAAATTCATCTTCTTCCAGCTCTATGAACTCTTCCGGCAGGAAAATGTTCAGCAGGATTGCACAGAACGCGCCCACGGTGATCGGCGATTCAAAGATGTTGTGCAGCGCCTTGGGCAGGTCACGCAGCACTTCCGGCACGGCAGCGACGCCCAGGCCCATGCCGAGGGAGATGGCTACGATCAGCACATTGCGGCGATGCAGCCCGGCTTCGGCGAGAATCTTGATCCCCGCCACGGCCACGGTGCCGAACATGATCAGGGTGGCACCGCCCAGTACCGGCTTGGGCATCAGTTGCAGCACTGCGCCGATCATCGGGAACAACCCCAGCAGCACCAACAGGCCAGCGATGAAGTACGCCACGTAACGGCTGGCCACGCCGGTCAACTGGATCACGCCGTTGTTCTGGGCGAAGGTCACCATCGGCAAGCTGTTGAAGGTCGCGGCCATTGCCGAGTTGAGGCCGTCAGCCAACAAGCCCGACTTGATGCGCTTGATATACAGCGGCCCCTTGACCGGCTGCTGGGAAATCATCGAGTTGGCCGTCAGGTCACCGGCCGCTTCCAAAGGCGAAATCAGGAAGATCACCGCCACCGGGATAAACGCCACCCAGTCGAACGAAAAACCGTACTTGAACGGCACCGGCACGCTGACCAGGGGCACCTGGGGCAACGCCGCCAGGTCCACACGGCCCATCATCCAGGCGACGATAAAGCCCAACGTCAGGCCGATCACAATCGAACCCAGGCGCAGGAACGGATTGCTGAAGCGGTTGAGCACCACGATGGTCAGCAGCACCAGCGCCGCCAGGCCCATGTTGCCGGCTGCGCCCAGGTCTTTGGCGCCAAAGCCGCCGGCCATGTCGGTGACCGCCACCTTGATCAGCGACAAGCCCATCAGGGTGATGATGGTGCCGGTGACCACCGGGGTGATCAGCTTGCGCAGCTTGCCGATGAACTGGCTGAGCACCACTTCGATAAACGCCGCAAAAAAGCAGATACCAAAGATCGTCGAAAGGATTTCGTCGGTGCCGCCGCCCCGCGCCTTGACCATGAACCCTGCGCTGAGGATCACGCTGATAAACGAAAAGCTGGTGCCTTGCAGGCACAACAGCCCCGAACCGATAGGCCCGAACTTGCGCGCCTGCACAAAGGTACCCAGCCCCGACACGAACAGCGCCATGCTCACCAGGTAGGGCACTTCGCTTTCCAGGCCGAGTACGCCGCCGACAATCAGGGTGGGCGTGATGATGCCGACGAAACTGGCGAGCACGTGCTGCAGCGCTGCAAAAATTGCTGCGGTGAAGTGCGGGCGGTCTTCCAGGCCGTAGATCAGGTCGGATTTATAACGGGGGCGGGGGGCTTGAGCGTCAGACAAAATGCGGGCTCGGGTCAGAAATGGGAGGCGCAGGATGCCAGAAAGCGCCAGTCGTCAGAAGTGTAAAAAAATATTTATCAACGCCCTGCGGGAAACCCCAAGCCCTGCCGATACCTCGTATAGGCCCACATTCCAATGACAACAGTGGTGACCACAGGTCAGGACGGCGCGTTGACGCCGGCTGATCGTTTCGCAGCAGGGACGCTTGCAAACACTACTTCTGAGAGCATCCCCCCTATGTCCCTACGTCAGCTGAATATCGCCCCGCGCGCGTTTCTCGGTTTCGCCTTCATTGCGTTGTTAGTGGTTTTGTTAGGGGTGTTTGCGGTCAATCGCATGACGCTGATCCGCCAGTCTTCGGTGGACATGAGTGCCAACCAAGTGCCCAGTGTGACGAACTTGGGCATCATCACGGAAAACGTGCTGCGCCTGCGTATTCTGTCGTTTCGTGTGCTGGTGAACCGCGAGCCTGCCGCCCTGCAAGAAGCTGAAACCCGCATGAGCGCGCTGGCCGACAAGGTCAAGGCGGCCCAGGCCCGCTATGCGGCGTTGCCCGCCGGTACTGAGGAAGCCACGTTGTACAAAACCTTCGTCACGACCCTGGATAGCTACTTCCAGGCTCAGGCCGAGATGCTGGCATTCTCCAAGCAAGGCAAGGTCGAGGAGATGCGCAACCTGATCAACACCCGCATCAAGGACGGCACTGACTTGATGGGCGAGCAGTTGAACAAGCTGATTGCCATCAATGCGGCTGACGCCAAGGACGCCGACGCTGAAGCCGGGCACAGCTACGAAAGCGCCATCACCGGTGTAATCGCCGTGTCGGTTGCGGCTGCGTTGCTTACGGTGTTGCTGGCCTGGCTGCTCACCCGCAGCATCGTCACGCCACTGCGCAAAGCCGTGGAAGTGGCCGAAACCATTGCCGGGGGCAACCTTACCAAAACCATCGAAGATGCTGGCAAAGATGAGCCAGCGCGGCTGCTCCAAGCCCTGGCCGCCATGCAAACCAACCTGCGCCAGACCATCCAGCACATTGCCGGTTCCGCCACACAGTTGGCCTCCGCCGCCGAGGAACTGAGCGCAGTCACCGAGGAGGCCTCCAAAGGCCTGCAACAACAGAACAACGAAATTGACCAAGCGGCCACGGCGGTCAACGAGATGACCGCAGCGGTGGAAGAAGTGGCGCGCAATGCGGTGTCCACCTCCGAGGCGTCCGGCCAGTCCAACCAGGCTGCGCGCGAAGGCCGCGACCGTGTGGTGGAAACCGTCGGTGCGATCCAGACCATGACCCAGGACGTGCAAAATACGGCGGTGCTGATCGAAGGCTTGGCCACTCAAGGGCGTGACATCGGCAAGGTGTTGGACGTTATCCGTGCGATTGCCGAACAGACCAACCTGTTGGCGCTTAACGCGGCCATTGAAGCTGCCCGCGCCGGCGAAGCGGGGCGTGGTTTTGCGGTCGTCGCAGACGAAGTACGAGCCCTGGCCCATCGCACAGCGCAGTCGACCCAGGAGATCGAGAAGATGGTTGCTGGCATCCAAAATGGTACCGGTGAGGCGGTTCAGTCCATGCAGCAAAGCAACCAGCGCACCCAGAACACCCTGGAAATGGCCCGCGCCGCCGGTGTGGCCCTGGAGCAGATCACCCAGTCCATCAGCCTGATCAACGAACGCAACCTGGTGATCGCCAGCGCGTCCGAAGAGCAGGCCCAGGTCTCCCGCGAAGTGGACCGCAACCTGGTGAATATCCGCGACCTGGCCACCCAGTCGGCAGCGGGTGCCAACCAGACCAGCGCGGCCAGCCATGAGCTGTCGCGCCTGGCGGTGGATTTGAATGGGATGGTGGCCAGGTTCGTCATCTAATCTGAAATGCGATCAAAAAAGTGGGAGCGGGCTTGCTCGCGAATGCGGTGTATCAGTTTGCATAGGTGTGACTGACATACCGCCTTCGCGAGCAAGCCCGCTCCCACATTGGTTTTGTGTTGTGTCAGGGGTTATTGCTTCCAGGCCGCGGCATTCACCAGATTCTTTGGCCTTTCCCCGGCCAACGCCTGTAGCAAATTATCCACCGCGCACTTAGCCATCGCCTCCCGCGTCTCATGGGTCGCCGAACCAATGTGGGGAGTAGCCACCACGTTGTTCAAACGCAACAACGGCGAATCATGATCCAACGGCTCACGCTCAAACACATCCAACCCCGCCGCCCGTATCGTTCGTTGCTGTAACGCCTGCACCAGCGCCGCCTCATCCACCACCTTGCCCCGCGAGATGTTGATGAAGATCGTCTCCGGGCCCATCAGTGCAAACTCTTCGGCGCCGATCAGCTTTTCGGTTTCAGCGGTGAGCGGCAGCGTCAGGCAGACAAAATCGGCCTGTTGCAGCAATTCATTGAGGCTGCGGTATTGTGCGCCAAAGCGTTTTTCCACCAACGGCTTGGGCGAGTGGCTGTGGTAGATCACCGGCATGCCAAAGCCAAAGTGCCCGCGTTGGGCCAAGGCTTCGCCGATACGGCCCATACCGATGATGCCTAGGGTCTTGCCATGCACATCACTGCCAAAGTGCGCGGGGCCGATGTTTTTGTGCCATTGGCCGGCGCGCACCATGTCGGCCAACTCCACCACGCGGCGGGCGGTGGCCAGGATCAGGGCAAAGCCGGTGTCGGCGGTGGTTTCGGTCAGCACATCGGGGGTGTTACTGAGCAGGATGCCGCGCGCGCACAGGTAGTCGATATCGTAGTTGTCGACGCCCACGGACACACTGGCCACCGCCTCCAACTGCGGCGCCAGGTCCAATAATTTTGCATCCAGGCGCAGGCTGGCACCCAGCAGGCCGTGGGCCGTCGGTAGGGCATCGCGCAGTTTGGCCAGGCCGGTTTCGTCCAGTGCCTCGATGAGCGTGACGTCTACCTGTTCATGCAAGCGGGCCATCAGCGGCGCGGAGAGTTTTTTGTACAACACGACAGACTTTTTCATGCGGTCTTGACCTTTAATTCGAGGGTGGACGCCGGTGAGCGGTCACTTGCGCCGGGCTTGAGGAAAATCGTCAGCACCACCGACAGCAGCAACGCGCCACTCATCAGCAGGTACGAGGCACCGGGCGAGCCGGTGCTGCTATTGAGGTACCCCACCAGATATGAACCGCCGAACGAGCCGAGGGCGCCCATGCTGTTGATCAGCGCCATGGCGCCTCCGGCAACGTTGGCCGGCAGGATTTCTGGAACGATGGCGAAAAACGGTCCGTAGGGCGCATACATGCAGGCCCCGGCGATCACCAGTAGGGTGTAGGACCACCAGAAGTGTTCGGCCCCGAGCGCGTAGGAGCCATAGAACGCAATGGACGCGATCAGCAACGGCGGCCACACAAAGCGCTTGCGCTTTTGCAGCTTGTCCGAGCCCCAAGACACCACGAGCATGCCGATCACCGCCGCCAGGTACGGCAGCGCCGACAGCCAGCCCGCTTCGACCATGTCCATCTTCAATCCTGCCTTGAGAATCGAAGGCAGCCACAGCACAAAGCCGTACACGCCGATGCTCCAGCAAAAGAACTGCAGCGCCAGCACGATCACCTTGGGCGAACGGAAGGCCTCGGCGTAGTTTTTAACTGCTTTGATGCCCACCTGTTCGGCAGCCAATGCGCTTTCCAGCGCGGATTTTTCGTCGTCGCTTAGCCACTTGGCGTCCTTGGGACGTTCATCTGCCAATTTCCACCAGATAAACGCCCATAGCACGGCGGGCAGGCCTTCGATGATAAACATCCAGCGCCAGCTGAAATGCTGCACCAGATAGCCCGACACCACCGACATCCACAGCATGGTCACCGGGTTGCCGAGGATCAGGAAGGTATTGGCACGCGAGCGTTCGGCGCGGGTGAACCAGTGGCACAGGTACACCAGCATCGCCGGCATCACCGCAGCTTCGACCACGCCGAGCATAAAGCGGATCAGGATCAGCATGTAGGCGTTTGAGACCACGCCGGTGAGGGTGGCCAGGCCGCCCCAGAGAATCAGGCTGACAAAAATCAGCTTCTTGACGCTGCGCTTCTGCGCGTAGATCGCCCCCGGCACCTGGAAGAAAAAGTAGCCGAGGAAAAACAGCGCCCCCAGCAGTGACGACATGCCAGGGGTGATCATCAGGTCTTCGGCCATCCCGGAGGCGGCGGCGAAGCCATAGTTGGCGCGGTCCAGGTAGGCCAGGCTGTAGGTGATAAAGACGATGGGCATGATGTACCACCAACGGCGGGTGGCGAGTTTCACGGTTTCCATGGGGTTGCTCCTGAGCTTGTTGTAGTTGTGGCAACAGGGTGTGGGTTAGGCAACGGATCGAACGGGTAACTCCAAACGGGTGGGTAAACCTTCCATATCGCCGCGGCTCTGCACGGCGCGGCTGCCGATCCAGTTGCCGCGTTGTACTGCCTCGGGGAAGCTGAGGTTTTCCAACAGGGCGCTGATCATGCCCACCGCAAAACCGTCGCCGGCGCCTACGGTGTCCACCACTTTTTCCACCGGCACGGCGGCGACAAAGCCTGAATCCAGTTGGGTGCGGTAGTAGGCACCGTCTGCGCCGAGCTTGATCGCCACGGCTTCAGCGCCCTGGTCGAGGTAGAACGCGGCGATATCGGCCGGGTCATCGAAACCGGTGAGCAGGCGACCTTCGCCCAGGCCTGGCAAGACCCAGTCGGCGAGGGCGGCGAGGGCATTGATTTCGCGGATCATCTGGGCTTGGCTGGCCCACAGCGATGGGCGCAGGTTCGGGTCGAACGACACGCTGCGCCCAGCCTTGCGCATTTGCGTCATCAGCTCGGTGGACAGCTCGCGGGTAGGCTCGGACAACGCAGGCGGGATACCGGTGGCATGCAGGTGACGCGCCTGCAACAGCGCCGGGCTGATCGCTGCGATGGACAAATGGCTGGCCGCCGAGCCCTTGCGGAAGTATTCCACCTGCGGATCGGCGCCAGCCTCCTCGCGAGACTTGAATTGGAAGCCGGTAGGGTGCAACGGATCAACCGCCACATGCCGGCAATCCAGGCCCTCCTTTTGCAGCGTGTCGACCACAAAGCGTCCCAGGGAATCATTGCCAACGCGGCTGAGCCAGGCGACGTTGAAACCCAGCCGCGACAAGCCAATGGCGACGTTGCTGTCGGCGCCCGCAATGCGTTTATGAAACTGCGCCACCTGGGCCAAATCGCCCGTTTGCTCGGCGACAAACATCGCCATGGTTTCACCGAACGAGAGGATATCGATCTCAGACATGGGCGCTTTCCACGCGAGGTTGGCCAAGGACGGCGAGGGCGTTGACCTGTTGCGCTGTGACGTCTATCAGGTCATTACCTTGCAATGGGAATTCCACAGCCCGGGTAATCCCTTGAGTCATGTGCTTGAGCAGTTGTTCCCACAGGTGCAGGTCAGTGGCGCCGGGCGGTTGTGCCACGAGCTTGCCGTCTGCACGCCGAGCCACGGCTTTGCAGTGCAGGTAATCCACATGCCGGCCCAACAGGCGCGCGGCGGTGAGGGCTGACTGGTCTTGCCACTGCCAGTTGCCGATGTCGAAGGTCATCTTCACCGGCAGGCACAGACGCTCCACTTCGGTGAAAAAGCGCTGCATCGGTTCGATACGCCCGCCGTGCAAGGTCTGGTCGTTTTCCACCAGCAACTGCACCGGCTGGCGGGCGAGCAGGGCGTGCAGGCTTTCCAGGTCGTTGGTGTCGGTGAAGTAGCCGAGGGAGACTTTGAGCCAGCGGGAACCAAAGGTTTGTGCGCGGTCCAGGGTGGCGGCGAGTTCAGCATTGGGCTGGGCGCGACCAGCGACCCACAGCTCCAGGGGCGATGAGAACACCGATTGCAGCTGGTGTTGAGCGGCTGCCTGGGCCAATTGCGCCGGGTGCTCTGTGGTGAGCAACTCTTCACGCCACTCGATGCGCTGGGCACCGGCGGCCTTGAGCAGTTCGACAAAACTGAGTTGGCCTTGTTGGCGAACCAAGTCGGCGCCGTAGCTGGAAAGGCTGATGGAGACGGGGTATTTGTACATTGTTATTTACCTCTGAAACCGGTTTCATTTTTGTGCAAAAAAATACGCTCTCTGTAGGAGCGAGCTTGCTCGCGAAAACCCTGAGCACGCCGCGTACATTCAGGATGCCCGCGTTACCGTTAGCGATTTTCGCGAGCAAGCTCGCTCCTACAAGGGGTGGTGGAACCGCGGATGATCAGTTGTGGCAGGAAATCCAGGGTGCGCGTCGGCTCGGTATCGCCGCGCAGGCGCTTGAGCAAGCAGTCGAACGCAGTGGCACCGATGGCCTCGGTCGGCTGGGCGAGGGCGGTGATACCCGTACCCACCAGCGGGTACCAATCCAGGTCATCCAGGGCGATCAGGCCGATATCTTCAAACAGGTTGCAGCCCAGGGTTTTGAGCGCGCGCGTACAGGCCAACGCCGCAACACCGTTGGCACAGAACACGGCCTTGGGGCCGGGTTTGGCCAGGAAGACTTGCAGGTGGTGATCCAGTTCGGCGTTCAACTCCAACACCGCGCCGGTCAACTGCGGGCGGCTGGCAATTTCATGCTTGAAGCTTTCCACACGCTCGAACCGCGAACTGGTGCCGTCGGTGGCTTCGCTCACCAGCAACACCTCGCGATAACCCTGCTGTTGCAAATGCTCCACCGCCATACGCACCGCCGCCGGGTTATCCAGCCCCACCAGGTCGCTGTGCAGTGGCTCGACCTTGCGGTCTACCAGCACGAGCGGCATTTCCCGTTGCAGTTCCAGCAGTTGGTCGAGGTGATGACCGAGGGTGTTCACGATCAACCCTTCGATGTTGTACGAGCGCAGCGCCGCCAGGTGCTGGCGCTCCTGTTCGTCATCGCGGTCGGTATTGCACACCACCAGGCTGTAGCCGTGCTGGCGGCAGGCGGTTTCGACGCCGTGCATCACGGCAATGGAATAGGGGTTGCGGATATCCGCCACCAGCATGCCGATCAGCCGCGTGCGCCCACGCTTGAGGCCACGAGCCATCTGGTTGGGGCGGTAGCCGAGGTGTTCGATGGCTTGTTCGATGCGCTGGGCGATGGCATCGGAGAGTAGGGCGCGGTCGTCGCCGATAAAACGCGAAACGCTGGCCTTGGAGACGCCGGCGTGTTGGGCAACGTCGAGCATGGTGACGCGGGTGCGTTGGGCGGCAGAAAAAGAAGTCACGGTAGCGGGCCTTTCTTATTGGGTGTTGAATCCGGCTGCTTTGAAACCGGTTTCATAAAACTCTATTTCATAGGGCCGGTCAAGAAGTGGACCTGCGTGATTCCGATGAATGGATAGATCTACCTGTGAGTTCTGACAGTATTCAGGTCGCCGTTTCAAGCGTTTAATTTTACCCAAGAGTCCATCTGAAAATTTTGCAGATACCGCTTTTTTCAATTGGTGGGGTTAGCCATGCCAACTTTCAAAGCCTGCGATGGATAGGGTGCGCCAGCATCGCCCGCCTCTTTGCCAGAGCGTTGCCCGTCAGCCGTCTCAGACAGATCAGGAGAAATTCCAATGCCCAGTAAGAATGTGGTTGTGGCGGGGTTCGATAATCCAAACTTGACCGCGCCACAATTTCCTGACGCACTCAACGGGCGAGATGGAAAGATTAATCGACTGTTATATAACGCCAGTAAAGGGCTGCGGTTTTTGATGCAAACATGGGCGGCACCTGATGATGATGACTACGTTGTCATTGAATGGAGCCCTGTTGGCGTTAATACGTGGACGTTATTGGATACGTTGCACTTTCCGGTGCAAATCACCACGCCGACCGTTGAGCGCGTAATTCCAGAGACCATACTCAATCATGGGCGATATGAGTTCAGGTATAAGGTAAAGAATGGCACGGGCGGGCCATTCACAGATTTCTCTTTTGCCAGCTTGGCTGATATCGACCTGTATGCGCCGTTCAAACGCCCGGGCAGCTCCGTAAAACCGCCAATTGTGAAGTTTCCAGCTTTTCTCGCTACCTCTGCGGACATCATCACTCAGGCACTGATCAATGCACATGCGGTATTTCCCTTTGAGGTGTTGCCCTACACCGACTGGGAGGACTGTGATCGGGTTCGTTACTGGTTCACCCAAGATAACCCCGCCGACAATGGGCCTCCTTCAAATACGCTGCCGATTCCCGCGGGAGGCCTTAGGATAGATTTGCCCACTACGTTTTTCGCCGACCCACTGGTATTGGATGGCATTTGGTTTTTTGTTTATATGCTGATTGACGCCGCCGGCAATGAAAGTGAGTTGTCCCGGACTCAAGGGCGCATACTCAAACGTGGCTCTGGTTTAGTGCTTGGCCCATTGATCGTCAGGGAGCGTATTCCGAACGGGCTGATTGATATTCCTGAGTTGGTCGCCGGTGTCAGGGTGGCAATTCCACAGTATGCGTTCCAGTCCGGTGACCATGCGAATATCAAGTGGGGGAGCCAATCCCATGGCCCTATTCCCCTCAACGGTGTATTCGATTTTGAAGTTCCTTACCCGACTCAATTGATTATTGATGATTTCGGCGCCAGTACCTTGCCCGTCAGAACCGCGACTACCTATACGATACTGCGCAGTGGCAGCTCGGATTCTCCGCCCACGCCCACTCACATTTTTGTAAACCTCTGGGTGCCAGGCCCCCCTCCGCCAAAGCCAGGAGAGGTAAACCCAACACTACCCAGAGTCCATTTAGAAGGCCCAGCGTCGCAGCCGACTCGCGATTACTTGGCCAAAGCAGACTTCGATCATGCTGGCCCGATCGTCGCGCATATCATCCTATGGCTAACGCCGTCGCCTCGGATGAACGACATTATCAAGGTGTACTGGGGCAGCCTATCGCTTCAGGTAGGTAAGCATACCCTGGGCTCAGAAGCGCCCGGCGCGCCGATTGCGATTGACCTGGACAAGACCGCACTGGCGTCATTGGGCAATGGCTTCAAAGACTTGTTCTATACCGTCAACGAACCTGGCTCGCTGAATACCAATTTGTCAGTGCCTACTCCGGTTGAAGTGGATATCACTGCACCGGTGTCCTTCCCAAGGCCCGATGCACCGGACGCCGTAAACGGCTGGTTCAATTGCCAAAGTAATCCAAAGATCTGGAATGGTGTACGGATAAGCGTCAATAAGCACACGGCCATCAGGCCCGGCGATGAAATACGCTTGAAATGGATCGGAACAACCGGATTTGCCGGCGGTGGGGTGGTAATACCTGAAACCGTTGGGGAGTTTAAAGAGTATTGGAGTGTTGGGGATGACCAAACGGGCTCCCATATCTTTGTCATTCCCTATTACCCCAACACGCAGCCACTGAAGAACAGTGCAGGTGGTAGTGCGGAGTTCAGTGTCTGGAGAGGGAATGTATTGATCGGTAGTTCTATTCAGCCGCGTTATTTAAAGTTTGATCGTGTTTTTGCAAGCAATCCGATTGTGTATTGCGGGCCGAATGGTAATGGCCCCGAAAAATAGTAAACCGACTTGTGCTGTCTATCGTCATTCTAGGCGACGCATGATCTACGTTGAGTTGTATTATCCCCGGCATCTGTGATGCCGAGCAGTGGGTGTTGCTGAAATGTTGATCTTTACGCCGCATCAACCTGGCAAGGAGAAAGTGAAATGCCCACTAAAAAAAGCAAAAACGTTGTTATCGCCGGCTTCGATAATCCGAATTTGCCACCGCCTGAGTTCCCTGACGCATTGAATGGTGTGGATGGAAAAATCTTCCGCCCGAATCTGGATGCCAATAATGGGCTGAAATTTTTAATGAATACATGGCTGGCGCCGGACGATGATGACTATGTCACCATTGAATGGAGCCCGGTAGGAATAGACACGTGGACGGAGCTCACAACCCTCCATTTTCCGGTACAGATAACCGACCCGACCATTGAGCGTACTATCCCCATGTCGATACTAAGTCATGGTAAGTACGAGTTCAGGTACAAGGTTAAAAATGGTCTGGGAGGGGTATTTACCGACTTCTCAGAGGTGGGTCTGGCTGATATCGACCTGTTCGCACCGTTCAAGCGCTTGGGCAGTTCGGTGAAACCTCCTATCGTTGGTTTTCCAGACTTCTTGGCCAGCAGCGCCGACATCATTACTCAACCCGTTATCGATGCGAACCCGGATTTTCCATTCGAGATATTCCCTTACCCTGATTGGGAAGCGGGCGATACGCTTATGTGCTGGTGGACTCAGGACACCCCCGCAGACAACGGGCCTCCCTTGTTTACATTACCTATTCCGCAAACAGGTCTCATCGTCGACTTGCCTAATACATTCTTTGCAAATCCCAGCGTGCTAGATGGTATTTGGTTTTTTGTCTATATGTTGTTGGATGCCGCAGGTAACCGTAGCGAGTTGTCACGGACACAAGGGCGCATTCTCAAGCGCAGTTCTGGCTTGGTCCTGCTTCCGTTGATCGTGCGTGAAAAGGTTGTTGACGGGCTGATCAACATTCCTGAGTTGGAAGCGGGTGTGGTAGTGGCGATTCCGTCCTATGCGTATCAACCGGGTGATAATTACACGGTCAAATGGGGCAGTCAGACCTATGGTCCTAATGCTCTCAGTGGCGTATTCGATTTTGATATCCCGTTTCCTAGGCAGAAAATTGTCGATGAGTTCGGCACAAGTACAGTGACAGTTACCACGCCGGCAACTTATGAGATACACCGCAGCGGAGGCACTGACTCCCCGCCCACCGCAACCGATATTGATGTGAACTTGTGGGCGCCCGGCCCCACTCCACCGACTCCGGGGGGAGAAAACCCTCTTTTCAACCCGGCGCAACTGTTCGGCCCTGCCTCGGATCCAACGCCTAATTACTTGGTGAAAGCGGACTTCGATCACGCTGGCCCGATTCAGGCACGCATTGTCCTCTGGACGACACCATCGCCGCGCACAAATGACGAGATCCGGGTGTACTGGGGCAGCAAATCGCTGCTGGTTGGTGAAAAATCCCTTGGTTCCGAAGGGCCTGGTGCAACGTTTGTGATTGATCTGGACAAGACGGCGCTGGCGACGTTGGGCAACGGTTTCAAAGACCTGTTCTACACGGTCAGTGAGCCAGGCTCTATGAATGACAATTTGTCGCCGCCCACCTCTGTCGAGGTCGACGATGCTATTGAGCATGTTATGGACGAAGCGATTTTCCTGAACAAGGTTGCCTGGTCCCAAGACCCCCGTGGAAGAATCACCTGCACTGGGGTGATGGGCGGGCCTGCATTGCCATGGGCAAGCAGGTACATCGAAGTGCAGATTCCACCCCAACCGCTCTATTTCGCTGATGGCGTTGATGTGCTTATTGAGTTTCATGGGTCGCTGGGGTTGGCGGGGGCGCTACCGGCTGTTGCAGGCACCACGGGGTCGCAGACGATTAGACTGGATCCGACTACGGCAGCCAATGGGTTCGTGTTCCGATATGGTCCGTACATTCCGTTCTTGAAACCTCTAGAGGGGTACACGGCGCCCTACGCGTCCTCTTGGCTGCGGTATTCCATTGATCTTGGCGGGACTTGGGCCAGATCCGTCCCGGCAGTAATACCGGTCAGGATGTACTCGTCCAATGACCCGTGCGAACTTTCACCCCTGCCTTAGGCGCTTGGGAGTGGGCAGGTCAATGTGCTGAAAGAGTGTCGGAGATTTCTTTTCGACACTCTTTTTCTTTCTCTGGAGGCCCAAATTTCGATTTTGATCTTCAGATTTATCCTACTTACGCTTACTCCATCCAACTATAACCTCGCGGCCTCTACAGGTCTGGCTCCACTCCTTTGGAACGAGCCATGCCATTGATTCAGGCATATCAGTCAAAGCGAGTGTTACAGCATGTCCATTAAACATTTTTTTAAACTTTCACCTTTAAGTGCTGCCATCAAAGCTCCCTCCCTTGGTTTGTTATTGGCTGTAGGAGCGCAGGCGCATGCTACGCCGGAACCAGTAGGGCCAGGCGAGTCGAAAATCATTGACGCGGGCGAGGCGGTAAAAGACTGGGCCCTTTTGGCGGGCTCTGAACTCACCGTAAATGGCGCAACGACCGGCGCTATTCGTGGCCTTGGCGCGCAACTGAGCGTTAACACCGGCAGTACAGTAGAGCGCATCGTCGCCCAAGAAGGTTCCAACGTTACAGTCGCTAACGCCACCGTCCAAACCAACAGTGCCACTGCGGCTGCTTTTGAGTTGACGGACAGTGTTGCCACCATCACCAGCAGCCATATAGAAGGCTCGCAATCGATCGGTCTGGTGCTCAACCGCTACCTTGCTGGGACAGGTGGCTCGCAGGCGTATGTTTTCAACAGTACGATCAAAGGCGCCCAGGCAGGGGCTTCGGTCACCCAGTATGGTGAATTGTATTTGAATGATACCGAAGTGCTAGGCACTGCTGCTGGTAGTACGGCGCTCCAGTTGAACGGCGGTTCCGCCTTTGCTCTGCGCAGCACCTTGGTCGGCGAACAGAACGGTGTGCGAATTGCTCGCGCAGCAGGCGTGACCGGTGATGGGTCGCTGGTGCTGGATCAGACAACGGTAGAAGGCAAGACGGGCGCGGCCATTTTGGTGGCGGGGAGACCAGGACGAATCCCTACTGCAACCATTGAAGTGAACAACGGCTCGCAACTGATCGGCGGCAACGGCAACCTGCTTGAAGTCACGGGCGGCGCGACAGCGAACATGAGCGTCAACAACAGCCACCTCAATGGCAATGTGTTGGTCGAAGCGGGCAGCAGTGCCAACCTGAGTTTGCAGAACAATGCCTCGCTCACGGGCACCCTGCTGAACGTCGACAGCCTCAGCATTGGTGATCATTCGTTCTGGATCCTGACCGGCAACAGCATGGTCGGCGCGCTGGATCTGGCGGGCGGAACGGTAAAGTTTGGTGAGGCCGACGCGTTCTACCAACTGAACCTGGACACCTTGAGTGGCAATGGCACGTTTGTGATGGGCGCCGATTTTGCCGCTGGCCTGAATGATTTCTTGAACATAGCGGGTGACGCCACGGGGCAACACAGCTTGTTGGTGGCCAGCAGTGGCCTGGAGCCGGTGTCCCCAGGTGATGTGCACATTGTGCATACCGGTGGTGGTGACGCAGAGTTTTCCCTGGTCGGGGGCGCCGTGGACATTGGCGCGTGGTCCTATGGGCTCAAGCAGGATGGCAACGATTGGTTCCTGGATCCGAGTGCTCGCACCATTAGCCCAGGTACGCGTTCGGTGCTGGCATTGTTCAACACTGCGCCGACGGTATGGTACGGCGAGATGACCTCGTTGCGCAGCCGTATGGGCGAGCTGCGTCACAATGGTGCCCAGGCCGGTGGTTGGGTTCGCAGTTACGGCAACAAATACTCGGTGTCTGACGCCAATGGCGTGGGGTTCAAACAGACCCAGCGTGGTTTCTCCCTGGGTGCGGACGCGCCGCTGAGTGAAGACAGCCAATGGCTGGTGGGCGTCATGGCGGGGCATAGCAACTCGGACCTGGACTTGAGCCGTGGCACATCCGGCACGGTCAAGAGCTACTACGCAGGCCTTTATGCCACCTGGATGGATGACGACAGCGGTTACTACTTTGACGGTGTAGTGAAAGCCAACCGCTTTGAGAACGACTCCAAGGTCGGCTTGAGTGATGGTGCACAAGCCAAAGGCAACTACGGTACTAACGGCATCGGCGCATCTGTGGAGGTCGGCCGCAATATCAAGTTGGACAATGAGTTCTTTGTCGAGCCGTTTGCCCAGGCCTCCACGGTCGTCGTTAAGGGCAAGGACTACAAGCTGGACAATGGCCTGCAAGCCAAGGGTCAGAACACACAGTCGGTGCTGGGCAAGTTGGGCGTGACGGTGGGGCGTGATTTCGTCATGGACAATGGCAGCATCGTCCAGCCTTACTTGCGTACGGCGGTGGCCCATGAATTTGCCAAGGCTAACAAAGCCAAGGTCAATGGCCATGTGTTTAACAACGACCTGTCGGGTTCACGTGTCGAATTGGGCGCGGGGGTGGCAGTGTCGCTGTCACAAAACCTGCAATTACATGCCGACTTCGAACACAGCAAAGGTAAGCATGTGGATCAGCCTTGGGGCATGAACGTTGGGGTACGTTATTCCTGGTGACGCGTTTTTGAGGTAAACAAAAAGGAAGCTTATGCTTCCTTTTTGTTTTTTGGGACATGGCCCTACACACTTGAATTCAGCCAAAGCTGAACAAAAAGGTAATGTTCAGCACCAACCCATCACCGTCCTCCAGCGTCACTCCTCCCGAGAGTCCACCCTGTATATGGCCATTGGCAGGATCAACCACAACCAAATCGAGCAGGCCCTCTCCAATATATTTAAGAAGGGGATTGTCCAGGTCAGTGGTGGTGTAGGTAATGACAATGTCCGGATGGTCTTGCAGTTTGTACACGCCTTTTGTGTAGCTTTCGGGTATGTCGAGTTGAATCTTGTAAGTGATTACCTGATTGATAATGCCCGTATAGGCTTGCGGGTTGCACTCGCATTTTTTAGAGCTTTTGGGTCTGGCGTGTTGAACCTTGTTAGTGGTTGCCAGCGTTTCAATGTAGCTCCCGGCCAACCGCCATTTGCCGTTTTTCAGCTCGCTTGTAAATACCTTGGCCGTAAAATCTACCGTACTCACTTCGCCCTTTAGATACTGAACGGCGACACGTGGCTTGGTTTTTTTGGGGTGTTGCAGAACTAATGTCATTGGAGTGTCTCCTTGGGCTAAGTGTTGCAGGTCCCGTGCAAGGCATTGGTGCTTGGCCTGGACAACCACGAGGAGGGGGGTGGTTATTTTGGATCAAACTTTCAATTTCATTGAGGCATCGTCAAAAAAGATTGCACCGTTGTCACCGATAAGTATCACGCTGCATCCTGTGGTACCCGCCGGCATCACCAAGTCTCTCGGATGAAGCGTCCAGCTGGCATCTGTCACTGTGAGCGTGGGCAACGTACCAGAGGGTTGCAGTTGAAACACGACACGCCCCGTCCCGCCGAAATCGCAACGTGATCGTACGGAAAAGGCGTAGGTCTGGCCGCCGGTGACGCTGACATCCTGGCGTGCCTGCCCCAGTGTTGTGGCCTCAAAAGTACTCCCGTCAAAATGAGTACGGGAGTTAATGGGGGAAGCAGAGGTATTCCAATGGGAATTGAACGCAGAAAAATCTCCATTATCTATCAGCTCCGGTTGACCCGGTGTTGAGCCGTCTTGCGATAGATGCATCTCATCGGTAAACACCTCACCCTCATTGCCGATGACCGCGATGGTGATAAACACCGTGCCCGCAGGTGGGATGTACCGGATATCTCGCGGGGTCCACACATGAAAACTATCCAACAGGATGCGTTCATCTGTGGCAGGAGGGTTTGGTCGGATAAGCAGTTCGCCGCGGCCCTTGAACAGCACTTGAGTCCAAAGACGCAGGTTGTAAGGAACCAGCGGTGTAACGTTGACACGTTGAGAGGCCTGCCCTGTGATAACCCGGCAGGATTGTCTGGTGTAGTCCACCGTGCCTAGCGTATCCCAGTATTTTCCACCGTCACTGAAATTACCGTTCAGTAGGAGGTTAGTTGTCAGGGCGGTCTTTGCGGACATGGTCAATCTCCGGCGACTCAACTTTTGGATACGTCCATTTCGCGCCAGATACGGCCCAATGACAACTGTCAGAACTAACAGGTAGCTCCTCCCATTCGTCGGAATCGCCCGCCTCCTAAGCCCACGTACTCAGCCAGGTTGACCCCCGACAGCCCTAGCCAAAAAGGCCCGCAGCGATATTGATCGAAAAGCCCAGGATCGCAGTGTTGAACAGAAACCCGATCAACGACTGCCCCAGCACCACCTTGCGCATACCCCGCGTGGCCACCCCCACATCCGAAGTCTGCACCGCAACGCCGATGGTGAACGAGAAGTACAGGAAGTCCCAATAGTTGGGTGTGAGTAGCCCTTCGGCAAAGCGAAGCGCGGGTTCCTTGCCGTTCCAGGTGTAATAGAGCCGCGCATAGTGCACGCTGAAAATCACCCCGATCAGCAGCCACGAACCGATTACCGTCAGGCCGGTGAAGCCGTAGTGCAACAGGCGTTCGGTGGTGGCAAGGTCTTTGCTGCCGACCAGTTCGAAGGTGATGGTGGCCAGGCTCGCGATAGCGGCGATGCACACCACAAACAGCACCAACCCGGCGTTTTCATCCTCGATCTCGGCGATGCGTTTGACGTCTGGGGCTTTGGCGCGGATGGTCAGCCATAGCATCAAGATCAGGTAGGTCCACACGCCAGCGTTCCAACCGATGAGGATTTTGCTGACGACCGTGTCGGCCGGTGCCAGTAGGCCTATGGCAATGCCGAGCACGGCAGCGGCTGAGAGGCGAGGGTGGGTGCGGGCTAGGAACGGCATGGTGGCTCACGGCTGGCTGGGTGTCAGCAGACTGTAGCTGATCTCGAATATAACCAATAACCCTGTGGGAGGGGGCTTGCCCCCGATAGCGGTGGGTCAGTGAAAAATATTTCAGCTGATACACCGCTATCGGGGGCAAGCCCCCTCCCACATTTGACCGCGTCTACCTTGGGTCTTTTTTAACGAGTTTCATCACTACCACAAAGAACACCGGCACAAACACCACCGCCAGCGTCGCGGTGATCATCCCGCCAATCACCCCGGTACCAATTGCCTGCTGGCTTGCCGAACTGGCCCCGGTGGCAATCGCCAGCGGCACCACGCCGAGGATGAACGCCAGCGAGGTCATGATGATCGGCCGCAAGCGCAGCCGTGCCGCCTTCAAGGTGGCGCTGATCAGGTCTTCGCCCTTGTCGTACAGGTCCTTGGCGAACTCGATGATCAGAATCGCGTTCTTCGCCGACAAACCAATGATGGTGATCAAGCCGACCTTGAAGAATACGTCGTTGGGCATTCCGCGCAAGGTCACTGCCAATACCGCGCCGAGTACCCCCAATGGCACCACCAGCAGCACCGAGGTCGGGATCGACCAACTTTCATACAGCGCCGCCAAACACAGGAACACGATCAGCAGCGACAGGCCCAGCAGCATCGGCGCCTGGGCGCCGGACAAACGCTCCTGCAACGACAAGCCGGTCCATTCCTGGCCCAGCCCGGCCGGAAGCTCGTTGACCAAGCGCTGGATCTCGTTCATCGCTTCACCTGTGCTGTGGCCCGGCGCGGCCTCGCCACTGATGGCAATTGCCGGGTAGCCGTTATAGCGGGTCAACTGCGCCGGGCCCTGGGTCCACTTGGCTTCGACGAAGGCCGACAGCGGCACCATTTTGCCAGCGTTGTTGCGCACGTTGATCTTCATCAAGTCCGCCACCTGGCTGCGTTGGTCGCCTTCGGCCTGCACCACCACCCGCTGCATGCGGCCCTGGTTGGGGAAATCGTTGATATAGGCCGAGCCAATTGCCGAAGACAGCACGTTGCCCACATCCGCGAACGACACACCCAGTGCGTTGGCTTGCTTGCGGTCCACCTCCAACTGCACTTGGGGCGCTTCGGCCAGGGCGCTTTCGCGCACGTTGGCCAGGATCGGGCTTTGTTCGGCGGCAGCCAGCAGTTGGGTACGCGCCGCCATCAGCGCAGCATGGCCGACGCCACCGCGGTCTTGCAGGCGGAATTCGAAACCACTGGAGGTCCCCAGGCCATCGACTGGCGGCGGCAGAATTGCGTAGGCAATCGCATCCTTGAGCTCGCTGAATGCCATGTTGGCGCGGTCGGCAATCGATGCCGCCGAATCATCGCTGCCGCGTTCCGACCAATCCTTGAGCGTGGTAAACGCCAGCGCCGCGTTCTGCCCGGAACCCGAGAAGCTGAACCCCATGATCATGGTGGTATCGCCCACCCCCGGTTCCCCGGCGTTATGCGCCTCGATTTGCTCGGCCACCTGGACCGTGCGGTTCTTGCTGGCACCGGGCGGCAGTTGGATATCGGTGATGGTGTAGCCCTGGTCTTCCACCGGCAAGAACGAGGAGGGCAGGCGCGTAAACATCAAGCCAAGGCCCACCAGCAACACGGCATAGATCAACAGATAACGGCCGCTGCGCTTGAGGGCGTAGGCCACCCAGCCTTCGTAGCGGTCGGTGAGTTGCTCGAAGCGTTTGTTGAACCAACCGAAAAAACCGCCTTTGGCGTGGTGATCACCTTTGGCAATGGGCTTGAGTAAGGTCGCGCACAGGGCCGGGGTCAAGGTCAGCGCCAGGAACGCCGAGAACAGAATCGAAGTCGCCATCGACAGCGAGAACTGCTGGTAGATCACGCCCACCGAGCCCGGCATGAACGCCATCGGCAGGAACACCGCCACCAGCACCAACGTGATACCGACGATAGCCCCGGTGATCTGGCCCATGGCTTTTTTCGTTGCGTCCTTGGGCGACAGGCCTTCGGTGGCCATGATGCGCTCGACGTTCTCCACCACCACAATCGCATCGTCCACCAGGATGCCGATGGCCAGCACCATGCCGAACATGGTCAGCACGTTGATCGAGAAACCCAGCAGCAACATGGTCGCAAAGGTGCCCATCAGCGCAATCGGCACCACCAATGTGGGGATCAGCGTGTAGCGCACGTTCTGCAGGAACAGGAACATCACCGCAAACACCAGAGCCATGGCTTCGAGCAGGGTGTAGACCACCTTGGTGATCGAGACCTTTACGAAAGGGGAGGTGTCGTAGGGGATCTTGTATTCCACATTGGCCGGGAAGTAGCGCGACAGTTCGTCCATCTTTGCCCGCACCAGGGTGGCGGTGTTCAAGGCGTTCGCGCCCGGCGCCAATTGCACGCTGACGGCGGTGGACGGCTTGCCGTTCAGGCGCGTGGAGAACTGGTATTCCTGGCTGCCGATTTCTACCCGCGCCACATCACCTATGCGCACGGTAGAACCGTCCGGGTTGGCCTTGAGCACGATGTCGGCGAATTCTGCCGGGGTCGAGAGCTGGCCCTTGACCAGGATCGCCGCGGTGATTTCCTGGGTGTTGGTGCCCGGCAAATCACCGATGCTGCCGGCTGACACCTGGGCATTCTGCGCGCTGATGGCGGCGTTCACATCGGCTGGCGTGAGGTTGAAGCCGATCAATTTTTGCGGGTCGATCCAGATACGCATCGCACGTTCGGCACCGTAAAGCTGCGCTTTACCCACGCCGTCCAGGCGCTTGAGCTCGTTCATCACGTTGCGCGCCAGGTAATCGCTGAGCGCTACGTCATCGAGCTTGCCGTCACTGGAGGTGAGGGTGACCAGCAACAGGAAGCCGGCGGAGACTTTCTCTACCTGCAAACCTTGCTGCGTCACGGCCTGGGGCAGGCGTGGCTCCACGGCCTTGAGGCGGTTTTGCACGTCCACCTGGGCCATTTCCGGGTCGGTGCCAGGTTGGAAGGTGGCAGTGATGGTCGCGGAACCCAGGCTGCTTTGGGATTCGAAATACAGCAGGTGGTCGGCGCCATTAAGCTCCTGCTCGATCAGGCTGACCACGCTTTCGTCCAGGGTTTGCGCCGAGGCACCGGGGTACACCGCATAGATCTCGACTTTGGGCGGTGCAACGTTGGGGTACTGGGCCACCGGCAACTGCGGAATGGCCAGTGCGCCGGCCAGTAGGATGAACAGGGCCACCACCCAGGCGAAGATCGGGCGGTCAATAAAGAACTGCGGCATGGCGGGTTATTCCTCTACCTGGACTTTTTCACCGGGGCGCGCATGTTGCAGGCCTTCGACGACAATGCGGTCACCGGCTTTAAGGCCGCTGCTGACCACCCAGCGGTCTTCGACCACTGCACCCAGTTCAACCGGTTGCTGGCTCACGGTCTGGTCGGCGTCCACCAGCAACACCATCGGGATACCCGCACTGTCACGGGTGATGGCGCGTTGCGGCACGCTGATGCCTTGCTTGTCGACCGCTTGTTCCAGGCGCACCCGCACAAAGCTGCCGGGCAACAGGTCGAGGTCGGGGTTGGGGAATTCGCTGCGCAGGATGATCTGCCCGGTGCCGGGGTCGACGCTGATCTCGGCGAACAGCAGCTTGCCCGGCAGCGGGTACAGGCTGCCGTCGTCCTGGATCAACGTGGCCTTGGCCTGGTCCTGGCCGACCTGTTTCAAGCTGCCAGCGCGAAAGGCACGGCGCAGGTCGTTGAGTTCGCGGGTGGATTGGGTCAGGTCCGCGTGGATCGGGTCCAGTTGCTGGATGATCGCCAGCGGCGTGGCTTCGTTCTGGCCCACCAGTGCACCTTCGGTCACCAGCGCACGGCCAATGCGTCCGGAGATCGGCGCAGTGACGGTGGCGTAGCCCAGGTTCAGCTTGGCGCGTTCGACAGCGGCCTTGTTGGCGGCGACTTCGGCGTTGGTCTGGCGCACGGCGGCGCGGGCGTTATCGTAGTCCTGGCCGCTGATGGCCTTGTCTTCCACCAACTGGCTATAGCGCTGCTCTTGCAGGCGCGCCTGGAACGCATTGGCTTCGGCTTTGCTCAAGTTGGCTTCGGCGCTGTCGAGGTCGGCCTTGAAGGGCGCCGGATCGATACGAAACAGCACGTCGCCCTGTTTCACGTCATGGCCTTCCTTGAATACCCGTTGCATCACCACGCCGGCCACTCGCGCGCGCACCTCGGCGATGCGCGGCGCGGCAATGCGCCCGCTCAGCTCGCTGCTGATGGACAAAGGCTTGGCTTGCAGGGTTTCGATACGGACTTTGGCCAGCGGCGCTTCCGGTGCCTGGGCTGCCGATTTGTCGCAAGCGCTGAGGGCGAGGGTCAGGGCCAGCAGGCAAAACGGCGCAAACAGATTCTTCGACATGCTCTTATCCCAATAATGACTGGCGCATCCTAAAGTCACCTGCGCCTTGGTGCTGTGAAGCTGTGTAGGTGGTGTGTGAAGAAATGTAAGGTGCGGCGCATAGTGCGCCGAGGATGTATATCCTTACAAAAAAACTGCAACACCAAAGATACAATGTGGGAGCGGGCTTGCTCGCGAATGCGCTGGTTCAGTGAACTATGTATCGACTGAAACACCGCATTCGCGAGCAAGCCCGCTCCCACATTGGATTTGTGTACTGCCAATAATTGTATTTTTCTGGAAACACCTTCATGCCCAACATCCTCCTGGTGGAAGACGACGCCGCGCTGTCCGAGCTGATTGCCAGCTATCTGGAACGCAATGGCTACCACGTCAGCGTGCTCAGCCGTGGCGATCACGTACGCGAACGCGCGCGGCTCAACCCGCCGGACCTGGTGATTCTCGATTTGATGCTGCCGGGGCTCGACGGCCTGCAGGTGTGCCGTCTATTGCGTGCAGATTCGGCGGGCTTGCCGATCCTGATGCTCACTGCCCGCGACGACAGCCACGACCAGGTGCTGGGCCTGGAAATGGGCGCCGACGACTATGTCACCAAGCCCTGCGAGCCACGCGTGTTGCTGGCGCGGGTGCGCACGCTGTTGCGCCGCAGCAGCTTGTCCGAACCTCAGGTGGCCAACGACCAGATCATCATGGGTAACCTGTGCATCGACTTGTCCGAGCGCACAGTGACCTGGCGCGAGCAGCCGGTGGAACTGTCCAGCGGCGAATACAACCTGCTGGTGGTACTGGCGCGGCATGCCGGCGAAGTGCTCAGCCGCGACCAGATCCTGCAACGGTTGCGCGGTATCGAGTTCAACGGCACCGACCGCTCGGTGGACGTGGCCATTTCCAAGCTGCGCCGCAAGTTCGACGACAACGCCGGCGAGGCGCGCAAGATCAAGACCGTGTGGGGCAAGGGCTACCTGTTCAGCCGCTCCGAGTGGGAATGCTGATCGATGTTTCGTGTACTGCTGCGCCTCTACCTGATCACCATCATCACCTACAGTGCGGCGATTTTCCTGATCCCCAAGTTGGTGATCCAGCTGTTTGAACACCGTTACCTGGACTACAACGTCGAGCAATCGCGGGGCATGCAGAAGCTGATCGTCAAGCA
This sequence comes from Pseudomonas cremoris, assembly GCF_014230465.1. The sequence goes on along the minus strand of NZ_JAAXCY010000012.1, from coordinate 76,806 downwards.
ATACCAGCGTGCGCCAGTGTCGCGGTGGTCACAGGTTACCGAGCAGTTGAGCCAGGATTTTGCCCCGCTCAAAGTGCAACTGCTGCTGCGCCAGGACGCCAGCTATACACCGCACGAAGAACAACTGCTGGCCCAAGGCAAATCAGTGATTCGCCTGGGGGAGTGGGGGTGGGCAGAGGACATCAGCTCGCCGATCAACGAGCAGTTCGTGGTCAAGCTGACCGTGCCACCGGACCCACTGGACATGAACCTGTTGTACTGGTCGATGAACGTGCTGATCGGTGCGGCGTTGCTCGCGTGTCTGCTGGTGTGGTTGCGCCCCCACTGGCGTGACCTGGAGCGTCTCAAGAGCACGGCCGCGCAATTGGGCCGAGGCAATCTGGAGGCGCGCACGCAGATTCCGCCCAGCTCGAACATTGGCAGCCTGGCGTCGGTGTTCGACACCATGGCCGACGATATCGAGACGCTGCTCAACCAGCAGCGCGACCTGCTCAATGCAGTGTCCCATGAGTTGCGCACGCCCCTGACGCGCCTGGATTTCGGCCTGGCGCTGGCGCTGTCCGAAGACTTGCCGCAGGCCAGCCGCGAGCGCCTGCAAAGCCTGGTGGCGCATATTCGCGAGTTGGATGAGCTGGTGCTGGAGTTGTTGTCTTACAGCCGCTTGCAAAACCCGGCGCAACTTCCAGAGCGGGTTGAAGTGGTGCTCGATGAGTTTATCGACAGCGTGCTCGGCAGTGTCGACGATGAGCTGGAACACCCCGAGATCGTCATCGATGTGGCGCTGGACTGCGCCGTCGAACGCTTCAGCCTCGATCCACGCCTGACCGCCCGCGCCCTGCAGAACCTGCTGCGCAACGCCACGCGTTATTGCGACAAGCGCATCCAGGTGGGGGTCCAGGTCGGCGCCCAGGGGTGTGAAATCTGGGTGGACGATGACGGCATCGGCATTCCGCTGGATCAGCGCGAGCGTATCTTCGAACCGTTCTACCGCCTTGATCGCAGCCGTGACCGGGCCACTGGCGGTTTCGGCCTGGGCCTGGCCATCAGCCGACGCGCCCTGGAGGCCCAGGGCGGTACGTTGACAGCCTTGGCGTCGCCGCTGGGCGGTGCGCGTTTCCGGGTGTGGTTGCCCAACGTCGGTTGATCACAGCACCTTGACCGCTCGGCCGATGGCCTGGATCGGCCCAGTAGGTTTTCCGGTGGGTGAGCCGCGCGGGTCTTCCAGGGTCAGCTCGAACAATTGGTTCGGCGTGAGTGGCGGCAGTTTATCCAGCGGCACCGACAACGTCTGCCCAGGCTTGACCAACCCGAGAGACACCGGGCCCTGCCAGCCATCACCCTTGGTCCAGAACTGCAAGGCTTTGTCGGCCGGGACTTCCATCACCCCCAATGGGATCAACTGGATCTGCTGATGGTTACTGGCCTGGATCACCCAGCCGGGCGCCTTGTCCTGTGGCGCGACCAGCACCACCACAAAGCTGGGTTCGGTTGTGGGTGGACGGGTCAGCAATAGCGCGGCCAGCACCAGTGTCGTTAGCAGCCCGGCGCCGGCCAGGCCACGCCAAACGGCCAGCAGGTCCCACCAGGGTGTGCTGCGGGCGCTGGCGGTGCTGTGTTCGATGCGTCGCCACAGTTGCGCCGACGGCGGCACGGGTTCGGCCAGCGCGGTCAGCGGTAGCAGCCGCTGTTCCCAGGCGTCAACCGCTGCACGTAGCTCGGCGTCATGCTGGAGGCGTTGCTCCACCTCGTTGCGTTGTTCGGCGGGCAGGGTGCCCAAGACGTATTCGCTGGCCAGTTCGTCAAGTGTTTCACTCATGCCATGCACTCCCGCAGCGCGGCGAGGCTACGTTTGATCCAGGCTTTGACGGTCCCCAGTGGGGTGCCCAGTTTCAACGCGATTTCGCTGTGGGAATAACCGTCGACATACGCATGCAGGATGCACGTGCGACGAGCCGGGTCGAGCTGCTCCAGGCAGGTGTGGACCTGCCCGGTGCGCGCGCTGAATTCAAAGGTGTCGGTGGCGCCTTGTTCGTGCTGGTCGTCCAACGGCACTTCGCGGTACCCGTTGCGCACAAGGTTGAGCGCCAGGTGGCGGGTCACGCTGAAAACCCAGCCACGGGCCGAGCCGCGACTGGGGTCAAAACTGCCGGCACCGCGCCAGATCTTGATAAACGCGTCATGCACGATATCTTCGGCCAGGGCCCTGTCCCGGGCGATACGCAAGGCCACGCCGAGCAGATGGCTGCTTTCCTGCTCATATAAACGGCGCAAGGCCTGTTGATCGCCACGGGCACACGCCAGCAAACAGGCTTCATAATCAAACACGCACATCCCCCAAAGACCAACGCACCCCAGGAGGGTAGCCGACTTTGCTCAGTTGGCGGCCCAGAAGATGTAGTCAGCCTGGTATTTCACCACTTCCTGCTTGCCCTTGTTGGCCACGGTGCAGGCGCTGCTCGGTGCAACACCGCCCTTGAGCGCAACCCGCTGGACATAACTCACGCCACTCATCGCCCCCTTGCCTTCAGCCGGGTTGGCCTTGACCAGTTGATAGGGCAGGTTGCCCGGGCTAGACGGCGCCACGGCCAATTGAGTACCGGTGATTTTCGAGCCGTCCTTGGCCTCCCAGGTGGCCGGCGGGCCAAAGTAGGTACCTACTGGCTTGCCGCTGCGGTCATTCAACACAGCTTTCGGGCCGACAAAGGTCCACTCGGTCTGGCCAGCGGCGTTGGCCTTGTCACGGCATTCGTAGGTGATTTCGCCGACGCCGGTGGTTTCCAGTGTGACCTTGTGCCCGTCAGGCACCTTGATGTTGTCGGGCAAGCCGGTCTGGGCAAACGCTGCGGGTGCAGCAGCGAGCAGGGCGGTGAGGCAGAACAGTGCTTTAGCGTTCATGGGTGTTGCTCCATTTCAGTAAAACAGCGGGATAACTGAAAGGACTACCCCGCGCGCGCGGGATTGGATGCACCGATTAGAAAATAAATCTGTGAGGGCGCACACTGTGCCCCCGCTTTACCCGAGGAGAGATTGGCAATGACCGGTGTTCATACGTCTGCTCAACAAGGTTTCTCGACCCAGGCCGTGACCTACGCCCAAGGCCGGCCGGATTACCCCCGGCAACTCACTGGCTGGCTCACCGACACGCTGCGCATTGATGCGCAATCAACGATCATCGACCTGGGGGCTGGCACCGGCAAGTTCACCCGCCTGCTCAGCACCCTGGCGCCGACCTTGATTGCCGTCGAGCCGGTGACGCAGATGGGCGCGCAGTTGACCCGGTTGCTGCCGGATGTGCGCTTGCTTGAGGGTACCGCCGAAGCAATTCCCCTGCCGCCTGCCAGTGCCGATGCACTGGTCTGCGCGCAAGCCTTCCATTGGTTCTCCACCGAGGCTGCGCTCGCGGAAATCCACCGCGTACTCAAACCCGATGGGCGCCTGGGGTTGGTGTGGAACGTGCGTGATGAATCAGTGGGGTGGGTGGCGGCGATCACCGAGATCATCACGCCCTATGAAGGTGATACGCCGCGTTTTCATACCGGGCGTTGGCGCGAGGCCTTCACGGGCCAATATTTTTCTGACCCTGAAATGACGTGTTTTCCTTATCACCATGTGGGCAGCCCACAGGAGGTGATCATGGATCGCTTTCTCTCGGTGAGCTTCATTGCCGCGCTGCCGGCTGCGCAAAAAGCCACGGTTACCGCGCAATTGCAGGCGCTTATCGATACCCACCCGGAGTTGCGCGGGCGTGACACCGTGGCGTTTCCGTATCAGACCCAGGCTTATGTTTGTCAGCGACTGACGTAAAAGGCATAAAGTCAGATCATATTGATATAAGTCGTTATAAGAAAAATCGCTATCCTGCGGCCAGAAATTTATAAGGCCGCAGGTAGCAGTAATGGATGTGGGTAACGTTGGTTTTGTAGTTGCGGGCCTGATCGTTGGTTTTATCGTGGGCATGACCGGTGTGGGTGGGGGGTCGTTGATGACCCCGATCCTGTTGTGGTTCGGCATCAACCCGGCCACCGCCGTGGGCACTGACCTGTTGTACGCCGCCATCACCAAGTCCGGTGGGGTGCTGGTACACAGCAAGAACAAGAATATCGACTGGACCATCACCGGCTGGCTGACCCTGGGCAGCGTGCCCGCCGTGCTGCTGACCCTGTGGTTCCTCGCCAGCCTGCACACCGACCCCAGCGCAATGAACGCGGTGATCAAGCAGGCCCTCGGTGTGGTGCTGCTGCTGACGGCGTTGGCCATTCTGTTCAAGAAAAGCCTGTTGGCCTTCGCCCAGCGCCATGCCGGCGATGACTACCACATGAGCCCGCGTAACTTGAATGCGCTGACCGTGGTGACTGGTGCGATCCTCGGCACCATGGTCGCGCTGACCTCCATCGGCGCCGGCGCCCTCGGCACCGTGGCGTTGTTTATCCTGTACCCGTTCCTGGCCACCCGCCGCCTGGTCGGCACCGAAATCGCCCACGCGGTGCCACTGACGCTGGTGGCGGGCCTGGGCCACGCCAGCATGGGGAATATGGATTGGCACCTGTTGGGCTTTTTGCTGATGGGTTCGTTGCCGGGCATCTACCTCGGCAGCCACATGACCGGCAAAGTCCCGGACGGTGTGTTGCGTCCGTGCCTGGCGATCATGTTGATGACCATTGGCTACAAACTCGCCTTTTAAGGCTGTACACCGTTCAAATGTGGGAGCGGGCTTGCTCGCGAAGGCGGTGGTTCAGTCGAAATATCCTTCACTGATACACCGCTTTCGCGAGCAAGCCCGCTCCCACATTTATAACCGCTACCGTCCTTAAGCTTTTGCTGGACCATTACCGATCTGCCACACAAACGGCGGTTCGGCAGCATTGATCACCCAATCCCCGACAATGCGCGCCTTGTAGATCACCGGATTATGCGACGACACGGTCCGCGCATTGCGCCAGTGTCGGTCGAGGGATTTGCCCTGACGCACATCCGAGGCTCCCAATGCGTTGAACAGTTCGGTGGTGGCACGCTGGATCAACTCCGACACCACCACCTGCGCCGTGGCCGATTCAATTTCTGCGGCCACGTTGGCTTCACGCTCAACCGCCTCATCCCCACCAAATCGCGCCACGTACGCCCGTTGTGCCGGCTCCGTTGCCTTCAACGCGCTGGCTTGCGCGGCATAGACCAGTGCGGCGACTTCGCCCACCACTTGTTGGATCTGCGCATCCTGGCTGACATGCGAGGCATTGCCATGGCTGTAGATGCGTTTGCGGCTGCGCACCTCGTGCGCCACGTCCCTTACGGCTGCACGACCGATACCTGCCAGGCTCGCCAGCAGCACCAACTGGTAGAACGCGGTCTGGTATTTGAAGCGGGTGGCAAAGTCGATCACGTTTTCTGCTTCCACCACTGCGTCGGTAAAACGCGAGGTGCCGCTGCCGGTGGTGCGCTGGCCGAAACCGTCCCAGTCATCGCTGAGCACCACTCCAGGCTGGCGCGCGCGGGTTGCGGCAATGACATCGCCGCCGGTGTCGCTACGCTGGGCGTAGACGTCGATCCAATCAGCAAAAATGCTGCCGGTGCTGTAGAACTTTTCACCGTTGAGTGTCCATTGGTCGCCGTCAGGGCTGACCTGAGTCACCACATCGCCGATCGCGACATTACCGATCTCGGTCCAGGCGCAGCCGACAATGTCGCCGTCAACGAAACGCTTGAACCACAGGTCGCGACCGGCGCTTGGTAGCGCATTCAGGCGGTCTTCGACAAAGGCAAAGTGCCCGCGCAGGGCCTGGGGGATGTTGGAGTCCGCTTCGGCCAACTCGATCAACAGTTCAAACAGCTGGGGCAGCGAGGCGCCGCCGCCACCGTATTCCACCGGCACCCGCACCGCGCCGAAGCCTGCCTCTTTAAGCCACTGGATGGGCTCGTGGGGCAGGGCGCGGGTTTGTTCGCGTTCTAACGCGCCATCGGCGATACGCTGGAATATCGGCCGGAAACGCGCAGCCAGTGCGGGGTAGTCGACGCCGGTGGACAGCGGGTTGATGACGTGGTGTTCGGTCATGGGTGACGGCTCCTGGGCAGTGATCAATGACAGGCGCTATTGCACGGTCCGTGCCGGGAGCCCGAGGCCCTGTTTACGGGGGATTCACCCTGTCAGCTGTTGCCTGGGCAACAGTGGATGGACAAACCGACGCAATCCACGACATTTGCGCTCGCGGCTTTATGGGGGCGGTTCTTCTCGGCGGGCCCCGTGGCGTGGGCGTTTGCCCCGCGCTGGCACACTTGCTGCTCAAGCACCCCGTACATTCCTTATGTGTGAGGTACCGTCCGATGAGTCAGCAGCCCGTGAAATTTGCCTATTGGGTGCCCAACGTCAGCGGTGGGTTGGTGGTCAGCAAGATCGAGCAGCGCACCCACTGGGGCATCGACTACAACCGCAAACTGGCCCAACTGGCCGAAGCCGCGGGCTTTGAGTACGGGCTCACCCAGATCCGCTTCACCGCCGGCTATGGCGCCGAAAACCAGCATGAGTCCGTGGCGTTCAGCCATGCACTGCTGGCGGCAACCACCACGCTCAAGGTGATCGCGGCGATCCTGCCCGGCCCCTGGAAACCAGCGCTGGCAGCCAAGCAACTGGCAACTATCGACCAGCTCACCAATGGCCGTATCGCGGTGAATATCGTCAGCGGTTGGTTCAAGGGTGAGTTCCAAGCCATCGGCGAACACTGGCTGGAACACGACGAGCGCTATCGGCGCTCCGAGGAATTCATCCGCGCCCTCAAAGGCATCTGGACCCAAGACGATTTCACCTTCAAGGGCGACTTCTACCGCTTCAACAACTACACCCTCAAACCCAAGCCCATTGGCCAGCCGGAAGTGTTCCAGGGCGGCAGCTCGCGTGCGGCACGGGACATGGCCGCACGGGTGTCCGACTGGTACTTCACCAACGGCAACACCCCCGAAGGCATCAAGGCCCAGGTCGACGACATCCGCGCCAAGGCGGCGGCGAACAACCATTCGGTCAAAGTCGGCGTCAACGCGTTTGTAATCGCCCGCGACACCGAAGAAGAAGCCCGCGCCGTACTCGCGGAGATCATCGACAAAGCCGACCCGGAAGCCGTGAATGCATTCGGCGACGCCGCCAAACAGGCGGGCAAGGCGTCACCTGAAGGCGAGGGCAACTGGGCCAAGTCCAGTTTCGAAGACCTGGTGCAGTACAACGACGGCTTCAAGACAAACCTGATCGGCACGCCGCAACAGATCGCCGAGCGCATCGTCGCGCTCAAGGCCGTGGGCGTGGACCTGGTGCTGGCGGGCTTCCTGCATTTCCAGGAAGAAGTGGAGTACTTCGGCAAGCGTGTATTGCCGTTGGTGCGTGAACTGGAAGCCAAGGCCGCGATCAAGCAGGTGGCTTGAACAGCACCACCGCCGCGCGCAGCTTGTTGTTGCCAAACCGGCACATGCGCTCGAACTCCCCATGGCTGACCGGCAGGTGCTGGCAGTCGAGGGGCTGGCGGTGCTGGCTGTGGTCCACGTCGGGGTCGTGCAGGTAGACAAAGTCGTCGTCGCAGTCGGTGACTATCACCCAATGTGGCGATTTTGAGCGCGTGAGGCGGTAGCTGCTGATCAATACCAGCGGCTGTCCGCCGTCCTGTAGCACTTGGGGCAGGTCCAATGCGCCGCCGAGTATTTGCTCGACATCGCTGCCCGCCAGCTCCTCTTCGAAGGCCTCGTGCACCACACGTATCACCTCCTTTTTATGCTGATCGCGCACGCCATCGAGAAACAATGGCCCGCGCACATTCACTTGCATGCGTACCTCAAACCCTCGGCGCCAAGCCGCCAACGCCAAGCCTTGCGGGCTGCAACCGCCATGGCCGGCGGTCATGAATACGGTGGTGGCTTCACGCCAGATCTGCAGCTCTTCGCGGCGCAATGTCGCGCGGTCAGGCACCAGAGCACCCATGGCCATCAACAGGCACGCGGCGCCGCAGGTGAAGTCGGTGGTCTGTTGGTAATACGGCACGCTTTGCGGACGCGCCACCTGGTGCTGCAGGATGCGTTTTTCCAGGCGCAGGGCGGCGGTGTGGTCTTCGTAGTAGTCGTTGATCAGGGCGAAGCGACGGTAGCCATTGCGCTCGTACAGGGCCAGGGCGCCGGGGTTGTCGGTGCGGACCTCCAGGCGCAGGTAGGCGCAATCGTGGTCCAGGGCGATGGCTTCGATGCGGCTGAGCAACTGCTTGCCCAGGCCCATCCCCCGTGCGTGCTCGGCGATGGCGATGGAATACAGGCGCGCCAACGAGGTGCCGCGATGGAACAGCGCCAGCGCATAGCCGAGCAATTGCCCGTCATTGTCCGCCACCAGCAACTGGCCGTGGGCGCGGCTGACCATCCACTGAAAGCTGCGGGTGGAGAGCCGGTCTGTGGTGAAACAGTGTTGTTCCAGTGCCACCAATTCAGGCACATCGCTGAGGGTTGCAACGCGAAAGAAAAGAGCCATATGACCGCCGTAAAAGTTGCGTAATGAAACGGGACTTCTCTAAAAGATCGTGCTTAATAGAAAAGGTCGAGTTCTCTAAAGCGGATCAAATATTATGTCGGCGGTTCAAGGTCATTGGCGTGAAGTATCCGAGCAAACCGTCGCGGCGACAATAACTTCCAAAGGTTATTTTTCTGCGCCGCCCCGAAGTTCAAGTCAAGTGGTGATCATTGTCGAGCGCAAGGAAGATTGGGCCTCCTACTTCCCCAGTGAAGACATCGTGACCGCCCAGGAATACCTGGAACAGACCCGGGAAAGCGAGAGTGGCAAGCGTGTGCAGGTGATCAACCTGTGTCGCAGCTACAAGTACCTTGGGCACGGCTACTACTGCTCGCTGCTGGCCGAAGCGCGTGGGCACAAGGTGATTCCGTCGGTGCGCACCATCAGCGAGTTGACCAAAAAATCGCTGTACGGGCTGGCCCTGGATGACCTGGATAAAACCCTCGATAAAGCCTTGAGTCATCACCTTTACAGTAATACCGAAGGCTTTACCCTGACACTTTATTTTGGCCGAACCAATATAGAGCCGTTGCAGGATTTGGCCCGTCAGTTATTTGAAACGTTCCCGTGTCCGATCCTGTTAGTTGAGTTCAGGAAGAATAACGGCTGGCACATCGAAGGCGTTAAGTCGGGGGTGTTGCACAAGTTGCGTGATGATCAGGAAGATCAATTCGCCCACGCCCTCGATAACTTCAGTCGCAAGATCTGGCGCCAACCGCGCTCACGCCGCCTGGCCCGTTATGACCTGGCAATCCTGCACGATCCCCAGGAGCAACTGCCGCCGTCCAACGCCAAGGCCCTGGAAAATTTCGTACGGGTCGGCAAGGGCTTGGGCATCGATGTGGAACTGATCGAACGCAAGGACTACGCCCGATTGGCCGAATACGACGCCTTGCTGATCCGCGAGACCACCAGCGTCGACAACCACACCTACCGCTTTGCCAAGAAAGCCGAAAGCGAAGGGCTGGTGGTGATGGACGACCCAGCGTCGATTTTGCGCTGCACCAACAAGGTCTACCTCACCGACTTGCTCAACAGCCATCAACTGGGTATGCCCGCTACCGAGATTCTCTACAAGGAGCGCCCGGAAGATTTCGAACGGGTTGGCGAGCGCCTGGGGTTTCCGCTGGTGTTGAAAATCCCCGACGGCTGTTTCTCCCGTGGCGTGATCAAGGTGGAAAGCCAGGAAGCGTTGCTCAAGGCCACCGCCGAGTTGTTCGAGCATTCGGTGCTGTTGCTGGCGCAGGAATTTTTCTACACCGAGTACGACTGGCGTATCGGCGTGCTCAACCGTAAGCCGATCTTTGCCTGCCAATACTTCATGTCCAAGGGCCATTGGCAGATCTACAACCATAAGGCGATCGGCCAGGACATCAACGGCGAATGCCGTACGCTGGCCGTCCACGAAGCACCCAAGGCCGTAGTTGAATTAGCGGTGAAGACCGCCAACTTGATCGGCGACGGCCTCTACGGCGTGGACCTCAAGCAATCCGGCGACAAGGTGGTGGTGATTGAGGTCAACGACAACCCCAACATGGATGCAGGGATTGAGGATGCCTACCTGCAAGACGACCTGTATGCACTGGTGCTGGAAGAGTTCGTACGGCGCCTGGAACTCAAACGCCAAGGCCAGGTTTGGTAACTGGACGAGCAGACGCTGAGGATCAAGTGTGGGCGCTGGCTATGGTTTGCAGCGTCAGCACCTCAAAACCCTGCGCCGTCACCGCCACGGTATGTTCCCACTGCGCCGACAGGCTGTTGTCCTCTGTCACGACCGTCCAGCCATCCTTGAGGCTGCGCACTTTGGAGCTGCCTTGGTTGAGCATCGGTTCAACGGTAAACACCATGCCTTCGCGCAGTTCGAGCCCGGTACCGGGACGGCCGAAGTGCAGCACCTGGGGTTCTTCGTGCATCTGTCGGCCGATGCCGTGGCCGCAGTATTCACGCACCACACTGTAGCCATTGGCTTGCGCGTGGCTCTGGATCGCATGGCCGATATCTCCCAGGCGTGCGCCGGGCTTGACCTGGCGGATACCGGCCCACATCGCTTCGAAGGTCTGCTCGACCAGGCGGCGAGCCTTGGGCGCGACGGTGCCGATCATGTACATCTTGCTGGAGTCGGCGATGTAGCCGCCTTTTTCCAGGGTAATGTCGATGTTGATGATGTCGCCGTCTTTCAGCACTTCCTTCGCGCTGGGCATGCCGTGGCACACCACCTCATTGATCGAGGTGTTGATCGAGAAGGGGTAGTCATATTGGCCCAGGCTGGCGGGGCGGGCCTTGAGGTCATTGCGGATGAACGCTTCGACGGCGCTGTCCAGCTCCAGGGTAGAGCGGCCGGCGGCCACAAAACCGTCGAGCATGGTGAACACTTGGGCGAGCAGGCGCCCGGATTCGCGCATCACGGCGAGTTGTTCGGCAGTCTTGATCATCAGCTGCGCCCCCGGATCAGGTCGGGTTTGTCGAGCAACAGTTTGTTGATCAATTCGTTATAGGGCAGGCTGGGGTTCAGCTCGGCGAGCAGGCCGATCTTGATCCAGAATTCGGCCTGGGCGTTGATGGAACGGTCCATCGTGGCGCTGGCCAGGCGCAATTGTTCATGCAGTTGGTCGGTGATCTTGACGATGCCCATGGGATTCACTGTGGGATGTTGATATACAAAGCGTATACGTTTCATATATTCAGCGTGAACCCCCAGCCGCTAAATGGCGCTTGGCCATTGACTTGCCCGCCAATCGCCGGTTAATTTCGTGACATGACATTTCAAGCATTCCGTAGCCAGCCGAGCATTATTACCGCCATTCCTCATTTGGCGGGATAGCACACGGCTGCACCCAAACCCGCCCTAGAGGCGGGTTTTGTTTTTCCGTCTCCAGCGCCCTTTACACGAAGCCAGGAGACACCCATGAGCACCTGTCCCACGCCCCGAACCGCCGGCACGGAACTGCTTGAACACTATGTGAAAAAGATCCTCGCTGCGCCGGTGTATGACCTGGCGGTGCGTACGCCCCTGCAAGCGGCGCCGGCGTTGTCGGCCTTGCTGGGCAACACGCTGCTGCTCAAGCGTGAAGACCTGCAACCGACGTTTTCCTTCAAGATTCGCGGCGCTTACAACAAGCTGGTGCAGCTCAGTGAAGCCGAAAAAGCCCGGGGCGTGGTCACCGCCTCAGCGGGCAACCATGCCCAAGGCGTGGCGCTGGCGGCGCGGGAATTGGGGATCAAGGCACGTATCGTCATGCCGTGCAGCACTCCGGAACTGAAGGTATTGGGTGTGCGTTCCCGTGGCGCCGAAGCCGTGTTGCGCGGGGAGAGTTTCCCGTTTGCCCTGGCCCATGCATTGCAACTGGCGCAGACATCCGGGTGTACCTTCGTGTCGCCTTTCGACGACCCGGACGTGATCGCCGGCCAGGGCACCGTGGCCATGGAAATCCTGCGCCAACAGCAGGGGCCACTGGATGCGATCTTCGTGCCGGTGGGTGGCGGCGGGCTGATCGCGGGAATCACCGCTTACGTCAAATACCTGCGCCCCGAAGTGCGCATCATCGGTGTCGAACCCGAAGGCTCCAGTTGTCTGCTGGCGGCAATGCGCGCTGGCGAGCGCGTGGTGTTGGCGAGTGTCGATGGGTTTGCCGATGGCACGGCGGTCGCGCAGATCGGCGCGTATGGCTTTGAAATCTGTCGCGACTGGGTGGATGAAGTGGTGACCGTGAGCAACGACGAACTGTGCAGCGCCATTAAGCTGATCTACGACGACACGCGGTCTATCACCGAGCCCTCCGGCGCGTTGGCGGTAGCGGGCATTCGTAAGTACGTGGCACGTGAAGGTGTTCATGGGCAGACCTTGGTAGCGGTGAATTCCGGTGCCAATATCAATTTTGATAGTTTGCGACATGTTGCTGAAAGAGTCGCAGCCAGTGCAGGGTTAAACGTTTAATCCCGGCTGTTCGACGAGGATTTACTCATTGGATGTTTGAAGCGTCGTTAGATATATAACAAGCGCAGCGACTTATGAGGAAAGGTTACAACGACATCGAATTTTGCCGAGTAGGCTGGTTGTTGCGAGCGTCTTCCAAGGCTGGCAAGACGCGGTGGGCAAGTGCCCGCCAGACCCACAAAAATCGATTGGCAGTCTCATGAAAGGAGAGGTCGGCCATGCTTTCGGAACTAGAACTACGCGGCATAATTGAAACCAGTTTCTTGCCCAAACGGTGCGAGTGCACCAAAGCCGAAGATGCTTCGTTGACGATCAAGGTGTATGACGACCGCGACCGTGACCGAGTGGATTTGGAAGTCAAAGGTATAAACGCCGATAAACTCGACAGCAGTCGAGCCATTTGCAACCTGATCACCGGGTTGCGTGAAGACCTCAAGCACACCCATGCCCCCGCCCTGCGAAGAGCGGCAGGGCGAGCCTACTACTAGGCCGAAGCTTGAGTTTGAGTGACCGAAGACCTGTGGGCCTGGATAAACGCCAGGCCCAATACGGTTTCTGTTGCCACCGCCAGTAGAATGCCGGGGCCGGCATTGCCATTGATCCACTCACCGAACCCCAAGACAGCCAGAACCAGGCAACCGGCGATAAATCCGGTGGTCATGGCGCGTCGTGCGTCGGAGGGAGGCGTGTGGCGGGCGCGGTAGAACATGATGCCGATGGCCAGGAACAGTGCAGCGTTGCGCCTAGCGACCAAGCCCGTGGCGCTTGAGTATTCCACGCTCCACATCCATAGCAGCCAGTCGGGACGCAGGCCCCACACCAGGGCGAGGGCGAAGCAGAGCAGGGCAGTAAAGAGGGCGAGCGTATGAAAGCGCATTGCGGGGCGAATCCTTTCAGCCGTTTGACAAGCGTGCAAGGATACCGCGTGCGCAGTCATTGCGCTGCCCTTTGTCAGCACCGTTTTCAGTTCTGAAACAGGCAGGCGTCAGACAGCTTTTTATAGCTCACGTGCTGCACTTCCCCGGCCTTGTCCACGAACTTGATATCAGCCTGGATCACCTTGCATTCACTGGTTTGTGGCTCGTTCATGGCGATCACCTTATGGACATCCATAGGCATGCCATAGCGATAAGGCACGGGCTTAGATTCGGCGATTGCCATTCCCGACAGGGAGCTAAAGGCCAGGGCGCATCCATGCAAGCATAGGCTTTGCAGTTTCATGTGGGTTCTCCGTCAGTGGTCTGGTTCATCGATGTGATGAAGCAGTGGCCGCACCTTCCGCCGGGAGCGGAAGAAGTGCGGTCGAACTCACTGTTGGCTTTTGACCTTAACTGTTGATTAATTAAGGCTTTTTCGGAAAAGTCCTACATGTTTGATGATGGCTTTCCCAAGGAGTTCTCTGGGTTTACTACCGGTTCAATTCTGGAAGTCACACGCTTCAGACATCTTGCGATAGCTGACGTCTTCAACTTTGCCCGCCTTGTCCACGAACTTGATATCCGCATTGATGACTTTGCAATCATTGGTCTGGGCTTCATTCATCGAAATGACTTTGGCGATATTCATCGGCATACCGTATTGGTAAGGCACGGGTTTGATGTTGGTCTGTTGGCTGTCGGCCTGGGCCAGGCCCGAGATTGCTGCAAGGGCCAGTGCGCCGCCAAGCATTAAAGTGCGCAGTTTCATGAGGGTGCTCCGCAAGTGGGTACAACTTCACTGTCGACTTGCGGGATTAACCATCGATTAATTTTTTCCTGGCTGACAAAACCTTCATAAACGCGGCGTTCAGTCCAACTGACGACGATACGGCAAGTCCGGTCCGGTCTTGGTGCACGTCAGTGCGGCGGCGCGGACCGCGAAGGCCAGCATGGCGTCGATCTGCGCCCGCGTGAGCTGTTGCAGGCCGCCCACTGAGTCAAGCTGTTGCTCGGTCAGCCAGGCAATCAATGCGGCCTGGAAGGTGTCGCCAGCGCCGACGGTATCCGCCATCACTACCTTGACCGCCGATGCAGACCAACTGCCATGTTGGCGGCTGAACACGGTGGCGCCGTCGCCACCGCGGGTGAGGAACACCAATTGGCAACGGTGTTGCAGCCAGCCCTGCAGCACGCTCTCCGGCGCTTGGTCGGGGTAGAGCAAGTGCAAGTCTTCGTCGCTGACCTTGATCAGGTCGGCATGCTGCACCAACTGGGCGACGCGGTCGCGCCACAACTGGATATCCGGCTGCGGGTTCAGGCGCACGTTGGGGTCGAGGCTGATCAGGCGCTTGCCGCTTTCACGCTGGACCAGGGTGAGCAGGGTGTCGCCAACCGGCTGTACCACCAGGGAGAACGAGCCGATATGCAGGCCGCGAATGTCATCGCCCAGTTCGGGCAGGTGGGCGACTTCCAGCAGCCGGTCGGCGCAGCCTTCACCGCGAAAGCTGTACTGCGGTGACCCATTTGCGCCCACGGCAACCATCGACAGGGTGGTGGGCGCGGCGAATTCCACCAGGAACCGTTCGCTCACGCCTTCATCCTTTAATACCTGCAACAGGCGGCGTCCCAGGTAGTCGGTCGACAAGCCACCCAACAGCCCGGCCTCAATACCCAGGCGGCGCAAGCCCACCGCCACGTTGAACGGCGAACCGCCGGCAATCGCTTTGTAATTGACCTTGGAAGCCTGCCCGCTGGCATCTTCCTCGCTGAAAAAATCGAACAGCGCTTCACCACACACCAGATACATAGTCGTTCGCTCTTAAAGGGTTGCCACAAGCTGCTGATAGCGCTCGTAAGCCTGTTGATAGGCGCCGACGCTGGCCGCCACCGGCAGGGTCCGGCTGGCCGGGTCGACGCTCACGCATTTGTCGCACAGGCTGGCCAGAGACTCGCCGGACTGGCTCCACGCCGCCTGGATTGCCGCGCCCAGGGCAGCAGCTTCGCTTTGTTCGGTGCAGATCACTTCGGTGTTCATGATATCGGCGACCATCTGGCGCCACACTGGGCTTTTCGAGCCGCCGCCGATGAGCCGGATACTCTGGCTCTGCAAACCTGTTTGGCGCAGCAGGTCGAGGCCGTAGCGCAGGCCAAAGGTCGTGCCTTCGACCACGGCGCGGCACAGGTTGGCGCGGCTCAGGTTGGTCATGGTCAGGCCGTGCACGCTGCCGGTGGCGTGGGGCAGGGCGGGTACGCGCTCGCCGTTGAGGAAGGGCAGCATGCTTACGCCTTCGGCACCGATGGGTGCCTGGTCGACCAGTGCGTTGAAGGCGTCAAGGTCCAGCTCGAACAGCTCGCGGATCACCCCGGTGGCGTTGGTCAGGTTCATGGTGCAGATCAATGGCACCCAGCCGCCACTGGATGAGCAGAACGTCGCGACCGACGCTTGGGGGCTGACGTTGGGTTGATCGGAAAACGCATAGACGGTGCCCGATGAGCCCAAGCTCATGGTGATCACGCCCGGTGCGATATTGCCGGTGCCGATGGCGCCCATCATGTTGTCGCCGCCACCGCTGGCGACGATCGCGTTGGGGTTGACGCCTAAGCGTTCGGCGATGGCCGGCAGGAGCGTGCCGACACTTTGATGCGCCTCGATCAGTTGCGGCAGCGCTGCCTCAAGGCGACCGCTGGGGTCGATGTGCTTGAGCAGGTCCACATCCCATTCACGCGTGCGGACGTTGAAGTAACCCGTGCCCGAGGCATCGCCGTACTCGGCGACGGCGCGGCCGGTGAGCCAGTAGTTGAGGTAGTCGTGGGGCAGCAGGATATGCGCAATGCGCGCAAAAACGTCGGGGTGTTGTTCGCGGGTCCAGAGCAGCTTGGACACGGTATACCCCGGAGCAATCGCTACACCGAGGCGTTCCAGCGAACCGCTTTCGCCGCCCAGGTGTTGCAGCAGGCGGTCGTTCTCGGGGGCGGTCTCGGTGTCGCACCACAGTTTGGCTGGGCGCAACACCTGGCCCTGTTCATCCAGCAGCACCAAGCCATGTTGCTGGCCGGAAACACCGATGCCGAGGATGTCCTGGCCGTCGACGCCCGCCTGTTGCAGGGCGCGGTGGGTGGCCTCGGTAAAGGCATCCAGCCATTCCTGGGTGTATTGCTCGCGACGGCCGTTGGCGCCGCTGATCAGGGTGTGCGCGGCAGCGCCCAGGCCCAGTACCTTGCCGCTGGTGGCGTCGAGGACGATGGCTTTTGTGCCTTGGGTGCCGCAGTCGATGCCGAGGAACAGGTTTTGCTGGGTCATGAGGGTTTGCTCAGCAGTATTATTTTATGGACTGATAACCCGATCAAAATGTGGGAGCGGGCTTGCTCGCGAAGGCGGTGGTTCAGTTACCGATGTGTCGCCTGACACACCGCCTTCGCGAGCAAGCCCGCTCCCACAGTTTTAAACCAGTTTTTTCAGGAGGATTTGCAGGGTTTGGGTCACACCCTTGTCGCGCAAGCTCACAAAACACCGCTCAAACGCTGCCACAAACTCAGCCGACTGGGGAATAGCCGTGCCAAAAATTTCCTCCACCCCCAGCAACCGTTTGCTGATCAACGCGTCATCACTCACCAGCCCCTGGCAAAACTCCGCTCGCGGGTCCGGGATCTTGTAGCTCACGCCATTCTCATCCACGCCCTTCAAGTACAGCGCCCAGGCAGCCACCACCAGCGCTGCACGCTCTGTCTCGCGGCCATCGGCAATCAACCGGTTGATCGTCGGCACCGTGAACTTGGGAAACTTCGACGAACCATCGGAACATACGCGCTCCAACTGATCGGCAATCGCCTGGTTGGAGAAGCGATCCACCAGCGTCTGCTTGTAGTCCGTCAGGTCGATACCCGGCACCGGCGCCAAGTTCGGTGTGACGTCCAGGTCCATGTAGGCACGCATATACGCCACGAACACCGGGTCGTTCATGGTTTCGTGCACAAACCGGTAACCCTTGAGGAACCCCAGATAGGTCAGCGCCAGATGACTGCCGTTGAGCAGGCCGATCTTCATTTCTTCATAGGGCGTAACGTCGTCGGTGAATTGCACGCCGACGTTTTCCCACGCCGGGCGTCCGTTGACGAACTTGTCTTCCAGCACCCACTGCACAAAGGGTTCGCACACCACCGGCCAGGCATCGTCGATGCCGTGTTCGTCGTGCAATTGCAGGCGGTGGGCGGTGCTGGTCATGGGCGTGATGCGGTCGACCATGGCATTCGGGAAGCTTACATTGGCCTTGATCCAGTCATGCAGTTCGGCGTTGTGCAGGGCGGCGAACGCCAACAGCGCCTTGCGCGTCACGGCGCCGTTGTGCGGCAGGTTATCGCAGGACATCACGGTAAATGCCGGGGTGCCGGCGGCGCGGCGTTGGGTGAGGGCTGCGCAGATAAAACCGAACACGGTCTTGGGGGCCCTGGGGTGCGCCAGGTCGTGCTGGATCTGCGGCAGGTGGGCCATGAACTCACCGTTGCTGTCGTCGATGCAGTAGCCACCCTCGGTGATGGTCAGCGAGACGATGCGGATGTCGGGGCTGGCGAGTTTGTCGATCAACGCTTGCGCGCTGTCTTCGGCCAGCAGCATGTCGCTGATCGAGCCGATCACGCGCACTTCGGTGTCGTCGGTATCGCCCAGTTCAAACAGGGTGAACAGGTAGTCCTGGCCCGCCAGGTCGTCGCGGGCCTTGCGGTCTTCGCTGCGCAGGCCGACGCCGCAGATGCTCCAGTTCAGGCCGACACCGGTATTCATCAGCGCATCGGTGTAATACGCCTGGTGCGCACGGTGGAAACCACCGACGCCGATATGGGCAATGCCCTGGCGAGTGTCGGCAATCGCGTAGGCCGGCAGCTTCACTTCCGGCGCCAGTTGGGTGAGGTTCTGTTTATTCAGTTTCATCAGCAAACTCTCGCGAAATCAGGCGGCAGCGCGCAGTGGGCGGGTCACGGCTTTGCCTTCGGTGTCGAACAGATGGCAGTGCGCCGGGTCCAGGTGCAGCTGCAGCGTCTCGCCATATTGGCTGGCCATATCGCCGCGAATCCGCATGGTCAGCGGCTCGCCGTTGGCGGTGATGACGTGGCAGAAGGTGTCGCTGCCCAGGCGCTCGCCAACGTCGGCGGTGACGGTCAGGTTGGTCTGCCCAGGGCTAGCGATTTCCAGGTGTTCCGGGCGAATGCCCAAGGTCACCGCGCTGCCGACGCTCAAGGTGGCACCGCTTAGCGGCAGGCTGACGGTGGTGCCAGCGTCCAGTTGAACTTCGCAGCTTTGGCTGTCGACACGCGTCACCTTGCCCTTGAGGAAGCCCATCTTCGGCGTTCCGAGAAAACCCGCCACAAACAGGTTGGCTGGCTGGTGGTAAAGCTCCAGCGGCGACCCGACCTGTTCAATACGACCGCTGTTGAGTACCACCACCTTGTCGGCCAGGGTCATGGCTTCGACCTGGTCGTGGGTCACGTAGATCATGGTGGCTTGCAGTTCTTTATGCAGGCGCGCCAGTTCCAGGCGCATCTGCACGCGCAAGGCGGCGTCAAGGTTGGAGAGGGGCTCGTCGAACAGGAAGATCTTCGGGTTGCGCACAATGGCGCGGCCAATCGCGACACGCTGGCGCTGGCCGCCGGACAACTGCTTGGGCTTGCGCTCAAGCAGCGGCCCCAGTTCCAGGATGCGCGCCGCTTCGCTGACCTTGCTCTCGACCAGCTTCTTGTCGACACCGGCCAGGTCCAGGGCGAACGACATGTTTTTGCGTACGCTCATGTGCGGGTACAGCGCATAGGTCTGGAACACCATCGCCAGGTCGCGCTTGGCCGGGGTCACTTCGGTGATGTCGCGGCCATCGAGCTCGATGGTGCCTTCGCTGACTTCTTCCAGGCCGGCGATCAGGCGAAGCAGGGTGGACTTGCCGCAGCCCGACGGGCCGACAAAGACCACGAATTCCTTGTCGTTCACCTCAAGGTCGATGCCCTTGATGATCGAGAAGCCTTCGAAGCCTTTTTGCAGATTCTTGATTTTCAGGTTGGCCATGATGGGCCTCCACTTGGAATTATTATTTAACGGCGCCGAAGGACAAACCGCGTACCAGCTGTTTCTGGCTGATCCAGCCAAAGATCAGGATCGGCGCGCAGGCCAGGGTCGAGACGGCAGACAATTTGGCCCAGAACAACCCTTCGGGGCTGGAGTAGGAGGCGATCAGCGCGGTCAGCGGCGCGGCGTTGGACGAGGTCAGGTTCAACGACCAGAACGCCTCGTTCCAGCACAGGATCAGCGACAGCAACACCGTGGACGCCAGGCCACCCTTGGCAATTGGCAGCAGCACGCGAACCATCTCCTGCCACAGCGTGGCGCCATCCAGGCGGGCGGCTTCGAGGATGTCCTTGGGGATGTCCTTGAAGTAGGTGTAAACCATCCACACCACGATCGGCAGGTTGATCAGGGTGTAGATGATGATCAGCGCGATGCGCGTATCGAGCAGGCCAAAGCTCTTGGCCAGCAGGTAGATCGGCATCAGTACACCCACCGGCGGCAGCATCTTGGTGGACAGCATCCACAGCAGCGTGCCCTTAGTACGTTGGGTTTCGTAGAACGCCATGGAGTAGGCGGCCGGTACCGAGATCAGCAGGCACAGGGCCGTTGCACTGAACGAAATCACCACCGAGTTCCAGGCGTAGGCAAAGTAATTGCTGCGCTCGTTGATATGCAGGTAGTTCTCCAGCGTCGGCGTGAAGATGAACTGCGGCGGCGTGGCGAACGCATCGATTTCGGTCTTGAAGCTGGTCAGCACCATCCAGAAGATCGGGAAGAAAATCAGGATCGCGATGGCCCAGGCCAACGTGCCGAGCAACAGGCTTTGCAGGCGGCGAGATTGTTGAAGCGTCATGGCGCGGCCCTCAAGGCTTGTCAGTCAGGTTTTTGCCGATCATCCGCACCAGGATGATCGCCGCGATATTGGCGATGACCACGGCAATCAAGCCGCCGGCCGAGGCCATGCCCACGTCGAACTGCACCAGCGCCTGGTTGTAGATCAGGTACGCCAGGTTGGTTGAGGCGTAGCCCGGGCCACCGTTGGTGGTGGTAAAGATTTCGGCAAATACCGAGAGCAGAAAGATCGTTTCGATCATCACCACCACGGCAATCGGGCGAGCCAGGTGGGGCAGGGTGAGGTGCCAGAAGATCGCGATGGCGCCGGCACCGTCGAGGCGCGCGGCTTCCTTTTGTTCCTGGTCGAGGGACTGCATGGCGGTCATCAGCAGCAAGATGGCAAAGGGCAGCCATTGCCACGACACAATGATGATGATCGACAGCAGTGGATAGTGCGCCAGCCAGTCCACAGGCTCGGCGCCAAACAGCTTCCACACGGCGGCGAGAACCCCGGACACTGGGTGGAAAATCAGGTTTTTCCAGATCAGCGCACCGACGGTGGGCATGATGAAAAACGGTGAAATCAACAACACCCGCACCAGGCCGCGACCGAAGAACTCACTGGCCTCCAGCAGCGCGCTGATCAATACGCCAAACACCACGCTGATCAGCAACACGCTGCCCACCAGCAACAGGGTGTTGGTGGCACCCGGCAGGAAGCCCGAGTCAGTGATGAAGTAGGTGAAGTTCTCCAGCCCCACGAATTGGTTTTCGCCAGGGTAGAGCAGGTTGTAGCGGATCAAGGAGAAGTACAGCGTCATGCCCAGTGGCACGATCATCCACAGCAGCAGCAAGGCCACCGAGGGGCTGACAAGGAACCAGCCGGGGTTGGCCAGGCGGTTTTTGCGCGGCTTGTGCGGCACGGCGGTTTGCACTTGGGCAGTGTTGGTATTCATAGGATCAGAACCAGTCAGGTACATGCAGAACTAGAATCGAAGCGCGGTCAGTGTGGGAGCGGGCTTGCTCGCGAATACGGAGTGTCAGTCACTGAAGTATTCACTGGAAGACCGCATTCGCGAGCAAGCCCGCTCCCACATTTACAGCGGTGTACCCACTTTACTTGGGGTAACCGGCCCGTTTCATTTCCCGCTCGGTGGTGGTCTGCGCGGCAGTGAGCGCCGCATCCACCGTCTGCTGACCGGTCAACGCCCCCGAGAAAAACTTGCCCACCTGTGTCCCAATCGCCTGGAACTCAGGAATGGTCACCAACTGGATACCGATATACGGCACCGGCTTGAGCGTCGGCTTGGTCGGGTCCGCGACTTTCAGCGATTCCAGCGTCACCTTGGCAAACGGCGCAGCCTTCATGTACTCATCGCTGTAGGTGGACTTACGGGTACCCGGCGGTACGTTGGCAACGCCGTCGGTCTTGGCTACCAACTCGCCGTATTCCTTGGAGGTTGCCCAACTGGTGAACACTTTGGCGGCGTCCTTGGCCTTGGAACTGGTCGGGATCGCCAGGCTCCAGGAGTACAGCCACGAGGTGCCCTTATCGGTCTTCTCGTGGGGGGCAAAGGTGAAGCCAACGTGGTCAGCCACCTTGCTCTGAGTCTTGTCAGTGACGAACGAGCCGGCCACGCTGGCATCGACCCAGATCGCGCACTTGCCGCTGTTGAAAAGCGCCAGGTTTTCGTTGAAACCGTTGCTGGACGCGCCCGGCGGGCCGGATTTCTTCATGTTGTCGACGTAGAAGTTCAACGCGTCCTTCCATTCCGGACCGTTGAATTCAGGCTGCCACTTCTCATCGAACCAGCGCGCCCCGTAGCCGTTGGCCAAGGTGGTGATCAGCGCCATGTTCTCGCCCCAACCGGCTTTGCCACGCAGGCACAGGCCGTATTGCTCTTTGCTCTTGTCAGTGAGTTTGCTGGCGAATTCGCCGATCTGCGTCCAGGTCGGGTGCTCAGGCATGGTCAGCCCGGCGTCCTTGAACAGGTCGGTGCGGTAATAGGTGATCGAGCTTTCGGCGTAGAACGGCAGGGCGTACAACGAGCCCTTGACGGACAAACCGTCACGCACCGAAGGGAATACATCGTCGAGGTCGTAGGACGCCGGCAGGTCCTTCATCGGCTCCAGCCAACCCTTGGCGCCCCACAGTGCAGCTTCGTACATGCCGATGGTCAACACGTCGAACTGTCCGCCTTGGGTGGCGATGTCGGTGGTCAGGCGTTGGCGTAGCACGTTTTCTTCGAGCACCACCCAGTTCAGCTTGATCTCCGGATGCTCGGTCTCGAAGGTTTTCGAGAGCTTTTGCATGCGGATCATGTCGCTGTTGTTCACGGTGGCAATGGTCAGGGTTTGCGCGCCAAGGCTTACGGCGCTGAGGGTCATACAGGTACAGGCAAGCAGTGCTTTTGCTGTGAACTTCATCGCGCACTCCATTTCCGCGCCCAGGGGGCTACAGAAGGACAGTTATTGTTGTTGTGTCTTCCTACAACGAGTCAGGAAGAGTGTGCGGTTGATTACAGCCTTGAAATGGGGTTGTGACAAATCCTTGGGAGCACTGGGACTGATACTTTTTTGCACTCGTGGCAGCAATGCTTAAACGATTTATGTGGGGAGGGTTACACAGGGCCGTTTACCTGGATCGTTTGGATAACCATTTTCTGGCGGGTCGCAAAGTTGAACTGCACGGAGAATTCGCCTGCCGGTGTAGATCTCAGGAAAAACTCATAGAGTGCCGTTTTTACAGGTTCTATATTGTGTATTTCCTGAATGATCCCGTCAGGCCCGCTGCCTTGTAGGGTTTCGCGGGGCAATTGGCCGCGCAGGCGAATGACCACCCTGACAGTGGTCTGCCGTGAAAAGGGGTTGCCATAGTCCCTTTTGAGACCTGTCGAAAACCAGCGATTTACCGGGCCATTACCGTCAGGGTCGTCTGGCAGTATTTCCCCTTCACCGGTCCAACCGCGAGTATCGCCAGGGGTATCGAAGTAGGCGATTTCGTTAATGGCATGGGTGCCTGGATCGGGCTCGTTGTTCATGGCGAAACACTCCATCACGTAGAAGGTTTCAGCATGCTCGCTGCCGATCGGTTAGGGCACTGTAGGAAATGACAGTTTGGATGAGCGGTAACGTGGTGGCTCAAGCCAGGTTCTGCTCCGTCAAGCGTTGCACCACCAGACGCCGATAGTGGGAAGGGGTCATACCCTTGAGCTGCTGAAAGCGCCGGTTGAAGTTAGAGATATTGTTGAACCCCGACTCAAAGCACACATCCGTCACCGCTTTATCACCGTCCGCCAGCAATTCGCACGACTTGCTGATACGCAGCCGATTGACGAACTCGATAAACGTGCGCCCGGTGGCCTGTTTGAAGACGCGCGAAAAATACGTCGGCTTCATGCCCAGGTGTTCCGCCACCTCTTCCAGCGGCAATTCCCGCGCGTAGTGGGCAAAGATGTAGTCCACTGCGCGGTTGGTGCGGTCAATGCTGTGCTCGTCGGCCAACTGCGGCGTAGTCACGCCCGAGAGCAGTTGGTAGTCCTCACAGGCACTCAACACTTCCAGCAGGATAAAAAAGTGCCCCAGGCGCGCCATGCCCTGGGCGTCCTCGATGCGTTGCATCAGCGTCATGGCCTGAGCGATGGTTTTTTTGCAGCGAAACTCGATGCCGTATTGCGCGCGTTCCAGTAACGGTGACAGGGTCTTGAGTTCGGTGAAGATCTGGCTGCCGCTGTCGAACAGCTCATCAGTGAAGTTCACCAGCATGTCGCGCTTGGGTACCACCTCGTCTTCATCAACCTGGCTGATCCAGTTGTGGGGCAGGTTGGGGCCGGTGAGGAACAGGCTTTCGGGGTAGAAGTTGCCGATGTAGTCGCCGATAAACACCTTGCCGGAGCTGGCGACGATCAAGTGCAGTTCGTATTCCTTGTGGAAATGCCAGCGCACCAGCGGGCAGGGGAAGCCATGCTGGCGATAGATGATGGACAGACCGTTGTGATCATCCATCAGCTCGTAGGAAGGATCTGTGATTCGCGCTGCTCGGGTCATGCTGGCGTCGCTTTATTGTTGGTTGCAAACCGAATAATGCCCCCTTGTGCGTGACCCTGCCAGCGCCGGAGTCTAGAGGCTGCGGTTTTTCGCCTCGATCCATTGGGACATGTACTGCGTACTTTTATGCGCGTGGTGGCGCAGCATACTGCCAGTGAAGTTGTCGCGGCGGTGGTTGGTCAGGTTGCGGCGGCATTGTTCCAGGCACTCAATAAGCGCTGGACCGTGGATCGTCTGGTCATAACGATGGGCCAGCAGTTGGCGGCCATCTTCCTGAGCCTGGACCCAGCGGTTGCGATCCTGATACAGCGCTACGGCGGCAGCGGCAAGCGCGGGGGCGCTCTGTTCGATCAGGCCGGGCCATGGCTGATCATCACCCATGGCTTCGGCGCCGATAGGGGTGGTGATATTCGGCGTGCCACACAGCATCGCGTCCGCCAGCTTGCCCTTGATACCGGCGCCGAAGCGCAGCGGGGCCAGGCAGATGCGTGCGGCGCTCATCACCTGCAACGCATCCTCGGCCCAGTTCATCACATGAAAACCCTGTGCAGGGTTGTGCAAGGCGGTGGCCTTGGGCGGGGTGTAGGCGCCATAGATATGCAGTTGCGCGCCCGGCAGTTGCTGGCGGATCAGCGGCCACAGGCTGTTCTTCATCCACAGCACGGTATCCCAGTTGGGCGCGTGGCGGAAATTGCCGATGCTGAGGAAGTGCGCACGGTCTTCAAACGGCGCGAACGCTTCGGTCGGCGGTGCAAGCATCAGCGGGCACCAATGCAGCAGGGCGGCCGGTACCTTGAATTGCTCGGTGAGCAGGTGGATTTCCACGTCGGAGATCATCAGGCTGATGTCACAGCGGTAAATGGCGGCGATCTCGCGCTTGGCCAGGTCGGTGTCGGCCATCAGCTGGAATTCTTGCTTGAGTGCCGGGGCAAAGAGCGGGCTGAAGTCGTCACTGTCCGGGTGAGCCTTGAGGTGGTCCTTGAGGCGCTGGTGACGGGCGTCACGGAGGCTTTGCAGGTCGGAGGTTTCCAGTACGCGCAGGGCGTCGGGGCAGCATTTCTCGACACGCCAGCCAAATTGCTCTTCCATCATGAAACGGTCGAACAGCACGATGTCCGGGGCCAGTTCGCGCACAAAATCATCGAAACTGCTGTTATTGAGCTCGATGGCGCACTCTTTGATGCCCAGCACCTGCAAGTCCGCCTTGTGCTCTCCAAGTGCGGCCGGGCTGCTGAAGGTAATGTCCCAACCTTGCGTAAGAAAAGTTTCGAGTATTTGCATCATATGCCCGCCTGCAGCCGAGGAGCGGGGCTCCGGCCAGACATAACCAATGACCAGGACTTTGGTGGCAGGCAGATTCATCAACAACAGGTTCCTTGAAGGGCAGGGCGGAAGGCGCGCAATTAAACCATAACCGGTGACATGACAATTTATGTCTGGCGGTAGGTAGCCACCGTACTTTGTGGTTAACTTCCGCCTCTCGAATTCGTTTAACCCAATACAGCAGAAGGATTCCGTTCATGGCTCAAGTCACCCTCCGTGGTAACCCTGTCCAGGTTGAAGGCGAATTGCCGCAAGTCGGCAGCCAGGCACCTGAGTTCACCCTGACCGCCGGCGACCTGTCGGACGCAACCCTGGCCACTTTCGCCGGCAAGCGCAAAGTGCTGAACATCTTCCCAAGCGTCGACACCCCGACCTGCGCCACTTCGGTACGCAAGTTCAACGCCCAGGCCAACGAACTGAACAACGCCGTTGTGTTGTGCATCTCCACCGACCTGCCATTCGCCCAAGCCCGTTTCTGCGGCGCCGAAGGCCTGGAAAACGTGAAGAACCTGTCGGACTTCCGCAGCGCAGCTTTCGCCGTCGACTACGGCGTGGCAATCGCTGAAGGCCCGCTGAAAGGCCTGACCGCCCGTGCTGTGGTGGTGCTGGACGAAAACGACAACGTGCTGCACAGCGAACTGGTCAGCGAAATCGGCCAAGAGCCGAACTACGAAGCAGCCCTGGCTGTTTTGAAGTAACTGTTTCTGCGCATTACTGTCGTTTTGCAGTAACACGCTTGATGCATGATTGCGGCCTGGCCTAGTCCAGGCCGTTTTTATTTGTCGCTCAGAGGGTTAGCCCAATAGCGAATGGACTAAGGTCAGAAGTTAAAAGTTGTAAGTCCAAGGTAAATAGCCGGTAAAGGCGCTTTTCTTAATGCGCCCCAGTGCTTATCTTTCAGCCTCCCAAAGTAGAAGCTCTCGCGCCCAATGGTTGATCAATCCATGCAATCGTCCCCTCGTAAATCCCGCCGCTGGCTGTTCGGCCTGCTTGTGCTGCTGATTATTGCCGGCCTGTGCTGGAAATTCTGGCCTGGCAGCCATAAGGAGGCTACCGCGCAAAAGCCCGCGGGGCGTGCCGGCAAGTCGGGGATGATGCGCCCGGGTTTCGGCGGTTCCACCGGCCCGATTCCCGTGCGCGTGGCACCGGCGGTGCTGGGGGAGTTCCCGGTGTACTACAAGGCCTTGGGCACGGTGACCGCGCTCAACACCATCAATGTGCGCAGCCGGGTTGGCGGGGAGTTGGTGAGGATCGCCTTTGAAGAAGGGCAGATGGTCAAGGCCGGTGACCTGTTGGCCGAGATCGATCCGCGCAGCTACCAGAACGCGTTGCTCCAGGCCCAGGGCACCTTGTTGCAGAACCAGGCCCAATTGAAAAACGCCCAGGTCGATGTGCAGCGTTATCGCGACCTGTATGCCCAGGACAGTATCGCCAAGCAAACCCTGGACACCGCCGAAGCGCTGGTCCTGCAATACCAGGGCACGGTCAAGACCAACCAGGGCGCGGTGGATGACGCCAAGCTCAACCTCGAATTCACCAAGATCCGCGCACCCATCAGCGGCCGCGTGGGCTTGCGTCAGGTCGACGTGGGCAACCTTGTGGCCGCCAACGACACCACCTTCCTCGCCGTGATCACCCAGACCCAGCCGATCAGCGTGGTCTTCACCCTGCCGGAAAACACCCTGGACACCGTCCTCACTCGCTACCACGCCGGCAACAAGCTGCCCGTGGAAGCCTGGGACCGTGGCGACGTGAAAAAACAGGCGGTCGGCGTGCTGCAAAGCCTCGATAACCAGATCGACGTCACCACCGGCACCCTGAAATTCAAGGGCCGCTTCGATAACAAGGACCAGGCGCTGTTCCCCAACCAGTTCGTCAACGTGCACCTGCTTGCCGACACCCTGCACAACGTGGTGCTGGCTCCGTCCGCCGCGATCCAGTTCGGCAATAACGGCACCTTTGTCTACAAGCTAGATGGCGACAAGAAGGTCAAGGTCCAGCCCCTGGTGATCGGCGACACCGATGGCGACAACACCGTGATCAAGCAAGGCCTGGTCGCCGGTGACCGCGTGGTACTGGAAGGCACCGACCGCCTGAAGGACGACAGCGAGATCGAAGTGGTCAATGACAGCAGCGAAGTACCGACCACCCCGACCGAACACCTGCAAGGCAAGCCCGCCGCGAAAGGGGAGACCGGCGCCAACGCCGGCAAGGCGCAAAAGGTCGGTTCATGAACCTGTCGCGGCTGTTCATCCTTCGCCCGGTTGCTACCACGCTGAGCATGCTGGCCATTGTTTTGGCCGGCATCATCTCCTACCGCTTACTGCCGGTGTCGGCCTTGCCGCAGGTGGACTACCCGACCATCCGCGTGATGACCCTGTACCCAGGCGCCAGCCCGGATGTGATGACCAGTGCGGTCACCGCGCCGCTGGAGCGCCAGTTCGGGCAAATGCCCGGCCTTACCCAGATGGCGTCCACCAGCTCCGGCGGCGCCTCGGTGTTGACCCTGCGTTTTAACCTCGACATCAATATGGATGTCGCCGAGCAACAGGTGCAAGCCGCGATCAACGCCGCCACCAACCTGTTGCCCAAGGATTTGCCGGCACCGCCGGTGTACAACAAGGTCAACCCGGCGGATACCCCGGTGCTGACCTTGGCCATCACCTCCAAGACCATGTTGCTGCCCAAGCTCAATGACCTGGTCGACACGCGCATGGCGCAAAAAATTGCGCAAATCAGCGGCGTCGGCATGGTCAGCATCGCCGGTGGCCAGCGTCAGGCCGTGCGTATCAAGGTCAACCCCGAAGCCTTGGCGGCCAACGGCTTGAACCTGTCGGACGTGCGCACCCTGATCGCAGCTTCCAACGTCAACCAGCCCAAGGGCAACTTCGACGGCCCCACGCGTGTATCGATGCTCGACGCCAACGACCAGTTGGTCTCGCCCCAGCAATACGCCGAGCTGATCCTGGCGTACAACAACGGCGCACCGCTGCGCCTGAAAGACGTGGCGCAGATCGTCGATGGCGCTGAAAACGAACGCCTCGCCGCCTGGGCCAACGAAAACCAGGCTGTCCTGCTGAATATCCAGCGCCAGCCAGGCGCCAACGTGATCGAGGTGGTGGACCGTATCAAGGCGCTGCTGCCGAGCATCACCGACAACCTGCCGGCAGGCCTCGACGTGACGGTACTCACCGACCGGACCCAGACCATCCGCGCGTCGGTCACCGACGTACAACATGAATTGCTGATCGCCATTGCCCTGGTGGTCATGGTGACGTTCCTGTTCCTGCGCCGTTTCAGCGCGACCATCATCCCGTCCATCGCCGTACCGCTGTCGCTGGTGGGCACCTTTGGCGTGATGTACCTGGCCGGTTTTTCCATCAACAACCTGACGCTGATGGCGTTGACCATCGCCACCGGCTTTGTGGTGGACGATGCCATCGTCATGCTGGAGAACATTTCCCGTTATATCGAGGAAGGCGAGACGCCGATGGCGGCAGCGCTCAAGGGTGCCAAGCAGATCGGGTTTACCCTGGTTTCCCTGACCCTGTCGCTGATTGCGGTACTGATCCCGCTGCTGTTCATGGCCGACGTAGTAGGGCGCCTGTTCCGCGAGTTTGCCATCACCCTGGCCGTGGCGATCCTGATTTCCCTGGTGGTATCCCTGACGCTCACGCCGATGATGTGTGCGCGCTTGCTCAAGCGCGAGCCCAAAGAGGAAGAGCAGGGCCGTTTTTACAAGGCCAGCGGTGCCTGGATCGATTGGTTGATCGAAGCCTACGGGCGCAAATTGCAGTGGGTGCTCAAGCACCAGCCGCTGACGCTGCTGGTGGCTGTCGCGACCCTGGGTTTGACCGTGTTCCTGTACCTGGTGGTGCCCAAGGGCTTTTTCCCGGTGCAGGACACTGGTGTGATCCAGGGCATTTCCGAGGCGCCGCAGTCGATCTCCTTCGCTGCGATGAGCCAGCGTCAGCAGGAGTTGGCCAAGATCATCCTGGCCGACCCGGCCGTGCAAAGCCTGTCTTCCTATATCGGTGTGGATGGCGATAACGCCACGCTCAACAGCGGGCGCTTGCTGATCAACCTCAAGCCCCACGGTCAGCGCGACTTGAGCGCGGCCCAGGTGATCACGCGGCTGCAACCGGAAATCGACAAACTGGTAGGCATTCGCCTGTTCATGCAGCCGGTGCAGGACCTGACCATCGAGGATCGCGTCAGCCGTACCCAGTACCAATTCAGCATGTCCTCGCCGGACGCCGATCTGTTGGCGCTGTGGAGCGACAAGCTGGTACACGCCTTGAGCCAATTGCCGGAACTTACCGACGTCGCCAGCGACCTGCAGGACAAAGGCCTGCAAGTGTTCCTGGTGATCGACCGTGACGCTGCTTCGCGCCTGGGAGTCAGTGTCTCGACCATCACCGACGCGCTGTACGACGCGTTCGGCCAACGGCAGATTTCCACGATCTACACCCAGGCCAGCCAGTACCGTGTGGTCTTGCAGGCCCAATCGGGCGAAACCCTTGGCCCGGCGGCGCTGAATCAGATCCACGTGAAAACCACCGACGGCGGCCAGGTGCGCTTGTCGAGCCTGGCCCGTGTGGAACAGCGCCAGGCGCAGCTGGCGATTGCGCATATCGGCCAGTTCCCGGCAGTGATGATGTCGTTCAACCTGGCTCCCGGCGTTGCGCTGGGCAAAGGTGTGGAGCTGATCAACCAGACCCAGAAAGACATCGGTATGCCGGTAGGTGTGCAGACCCAGTTCCAGGGCGCAGCACAGGCATTCGAGGCGTCGCTGTCGAGCACCTTGCTGCTGATCCTGGCGGCGGTGGTCACCATGTACATCGTGCTGGGCGTGCTCTACGAGAGCTATATACACCCGATCACCATCCTGTCCACCTTGCCATCCGCTGCCGTGGGGGCCTTGCTGGCCTTGCTGCTCAGTGGCAATGACCTGGGCATGATCGCGATCATCGGCATCATCTTGCTGATCGGTATCGTGAAAAAGAACGCGATCATGATGATCGACTTCGCCCTCGACGCCGAACGCAACCAGGGCCTTGACCCGCAGACCGCGATCTACCAGGCGGCACTGTTGCGCTTCCGGCCGATCCTGATGACCACCTTGGCTGCACTGTTCGGCGCGGTGCCGTTGATGCTGGCTACCGGCTCTGGCGCCGAGTTGCGTCAACCCCTGGGCCTGGTGATGGTCGGCGGCTTGTTGGTAAGCCAGGTGTTGACCCTGTTCACTACGCCGGTGATCTACCTGTACTTCGACCGTCTTGGCCGTCGCTGGCGCAAAGAGCCGCAAAGCCTGGAGCCGGTTGAGTCATGAACCTGTCCGGACCTTTCATTCGCCGGCCGGTAGCCACCATGCTGCTGAGCCTGGCGATCATGTTGCTGGGCGGCGTGAGCTTCAACCTGCTGCCGGTATCGCCGCTGCCACAGATTGACTTTCCGGTGATCGTGGTATCGGCCAGCCTACCCGGTGCCAGTCCCGAGGTGATGGCGTCTACAGTGGCCACGCCGCTGGAGCGCTCGTTCGGCGCGATTGCCGGCATCACGACCATGAGCAGCTCGTCGAGCCAGGGCTCTACCCGGGTGATCCTGGCGTTCGACTCTGGCCGTGATATCAACGGCGCCGCGCGAGAAGTGCAGGCGGCAATCAACGCGTCGCGCAACTTGTTGCCCAGCGGTATGCGCAGCATGCCGACCTACAAGAAGATCAACCCGTCCCAGGCACCGATCATGGTGCTGTCGCTGACGTCGGATGTGCTTCAGAAAGGCGAGTTGTACGACCTGGCGTCCACCATCCTGTCCCAAAGCCTGTCGCAAGTACCGGGTGTAGGCGAAGTGCAGATCGGCGGCAGCTCCCTGCCGGCGGTGCGCATCGAGCTGGAGCCCAAGGCTCTCGACCAGTACGGCGTGGCCCTGGACGATGTGCGTAACACCATCGCCAACGCCAACCAGCGTCGCCCCAAGGGGTCGCTGGAAGACAGCGAGCGCAATTGGCAGATCCAGGCCAACGACCAGTTGGAAAAGGCCAAGGACTACGAGCCGCTGCTGATTCGCTACCAGAACGGCGCGGCGCTGCGCCTGGGCGATGTGGCGAAGATCAGCGACGGCGTGGAAGACCGCTACAACAGCGGCTTTTTCAACAATGACTCGGCGGTGCTGCTGGTGATCAACCGCCAGTCCGGCGCCAACATCATCGAGACCGTCAAGCAGATCAAGGCGCAGTTGCCGGCGTTGCAGGCGGTGTTGCCGTCCAGCGTCAAGCTCAACCTGGCCATGGACCGCTCGCCGGTGATTACCGCTACGCTGCATGAAGCCGAGATGACCTTGCTGATTGCCGTGGCCCTGGTGATCCTGGTGGTGTACCTGTTCCTCGGTAACTTCCGTGCGTCGTTGATTCCAACGCTGGCAGTGCCGGTGTCGCTGGTGGGTACCTTTGCGGTGATGTACCTGTTTGGCTTCTCGCTGAACAACTTCTCGCTGATGGCGCTGATCCTGGCCACCGGCCTGGTAGTCGATGACGCCATCGTGGTGCTGGAGAACATTTCCCGGCACATCGACGAGGGCGTGCCGCCGATGAAGGCGGCGTACCTGGGGGCCAAGGAAGTCGGCTTTACCTTGCTGTCGATGAACGTGTCGTTGGTGGCGGTGTTCCTGTCCATTCTGTTTATGGGCGGGATCGTCACCAACCTGTTCCGCGAGTTTTCCATCACCTTGTCGGCCGCGATCATCGTCTCGCTGGTCGTGTCGCTGACCTTGACCCCAATGCTCTGCGCGCGTTGGCTCAAGCCCCATGTCAAAGGGCAGATGACCGGTTTGCAGCGCTGGAGCCAGAAGGTCAACGACCGCATGGTTGCCGGCTACGCCACCAGCCTCGACTGGGTGCTGCGTCACCGCCGACTGACCTTGCTCAGCCTGTTGATCACCGTGGGCGTGAATATTGCGCTGTACGTGGTAGTGCCGAAAACCTTCATGCCGCAACAGGACACCGGGCAATTGATCGGCTTTGTGCGGGGCGATGACGGGCTGTCGTTCAATGTGATGCAGCCGAAGATGGAAACCTTCCGCAAAGCCGTGCTCAAGGACCCGGCGGTGCTTAGCGTGGCCGGCTTTATTGGCGGCAACAACGGTACCAACAACGCGGTGATGCTGGTGCGCCTCAAGCCGATCAGCGAGCGCAAGATTTCCGCCCAGGCGGTGATCGAGCGCTTGCGTAAAGAGGTGCCGCTGGTGCCGGGCGGGCGCCTGTTCCTGATGGCTGACCAGGACCTGCAATTTGGCGGCAGCCGCGACCAGACCAGCGCGCAGTACTCCTACATCCTGCAAAGTGGCGACTTGGCCGCATTGCGCCTGTGGTACCCGAAAGTGGTCGCTGCCTTGCGCGAACTGCCGGAACTCACCGCCATCGACGCCCGCGAAGGTCGCGGTGCGGCGCAGGTCACGCTGGTGGTCGACCGCGATCAGGCCAAACGCCTGGGCATCGACATGAACATGGTCACGGCGGTGCTGAACAACGCCTACAGCCAACGGCAGATTTCCACCATCTACGACAGCCTCAACCAGTACCAGGTGGTGATGGAGGTCAACCCCAAATACGCCCAGGACCCGATCACCCTCAACCAGATGCAGGTGATCACGTCGACCGGTGCGCGGGTGCCCTTGTCGACCATCGCCCATTACGAGAACAGCCTGGCGGATGACCGTGTCAGCCATGAAGGCCAGTTCGCCTCGGAAAACATTGCCTTCGACATGTCACCCGGCGTGACGGTGGAGCAGGGCACAGCGGCTATCGAACGGGCGATTGCCAAGGTGGGTTTGCCGGAAGACGTGATCGCCAAGATGGCCGGTACGGCGGATGCATTTGCGGCGACTCAAAAGGGCCAGCCGTTCATGATCCTTGGCGCGTTGGTGGCGGTGTACCTGGTGTTGGGCATTCTGTATGAAAGCTATATCCACCCGCTGACCATCCTGTCTACCTTGCCATCGGCGGGTGTGGGCGCGTTGCTGTCGATCTATCTGCTGGGCGGTGAGTTCAGCCTGATCTCGTTGCTGGGCCTGTTCTTGCTGATCGGGGTGGTGAAGAAAAACGCGATCCTGATGATCGACCTGGCGCTGCAGTTGGAGCGCCACGACGGCATGAGCCCGTTGGAATCGATCCGTAGCGCCTGCCTGCTGCGCTTGCGCCCGATCCTGATGACCACGCTGGCCGCGATCCTCGGCGCCTTGCCCCTATTGCTCGGCACCGCGGAAGGCGCAGAAATGCGTCAGCCGCTGGGCCTTACCATCATTGGCGGCCTGGTGTTCAGCCAGATCCTGACCCTTTACACCACCCCGGTGGTTTACCTCTATCTCGACCGCGCGCGCCATCGCTTCAATGCCTGGCGCGGCGTGCGGACCGATGCTGCCTTGGACACTGCGCTATGACCGATTCAACCAACACGGGTGTGAAGCTGCTGGTGCTGATGATGTGTGGTGCGCTACTCAGCGCCTGCGCTATCGGCCCCGACTACAAGCGCCCCGAAGTCACCGAGCCGGTGCAATTCAAGGAAGCCCAGGGCTGGCGCCAAGCCACTCCAAGCGACTCCTTGGCCCGTGGCGCCTGGTGGGAGCTGTACGGAGACCGCCAGCTCAATGACCTGGTGGTGCGCCTGAACAACGCCAACCAGACCGTGGCCCAGGCTGAAGCGCGCTTTCGCCAGGCCCAGGCCCAGGTACGCAGCGCACGGGGTGCGTTCTTCCCCACCGTTGACCTGAGCGCCGGCAAGACCCGCGCCAGCCAGGGCACCGGCAGCAGCAACGCCAGCCTCAGCAGCTCCAGCAGCGGCATACGCGACACCCTCAACGCGCAACTGGGCGTGAGCTGGGAGGCGGATGTCTGGGGCAAGTTGCGCCGTGGCCTGGAAGCCAACGAAGCCACGGCTGAGGCCAGTTCAGCGGACTTGGCGGCAATGCGCCTGAGCCAGCAATCGGAACTGGTGCAAGACTACCTGCAACTGCGGGTCATGGACGAGCAGACGCGTCTGCTGCAAGCCACCCTCGACGCCTACCAGCGCTCGTTGAAAATGACCGAAAACCAATACCGCGCCGGTGTCTCCGGCAAGGACGCCATCGCCCAGGCGCAAACCCAGTTCAAGACCACCCAGGCCAGCTTGATCGACCTGATCTGGCAGCGTGCGCAGCTGGAAAACGCCATTGCCGTGCTTATCGGTGAGGCGCCTGCCAACTTCAACCTGGCCGTGAGCAAGAGCATTCCGGCGCTGCCACAGATTCCTGTGAGTGTGCCGTCGCAATTGCTGGAACGCCGCCCCGACATCGCCTCGGCTGAGCGCTCGGTGATCGCCGCCAACGCCAACATCGGCGTGGCCAAGGCGGCGTATTACCCAGACTTGAGCCTGAGCCTGGCCGGTGGTTATTCCAGTAGCACCTACGCCGATTGGATCAGCCTGCCAAACCGCTTCTGGTCGGTGGGACCGAAAGTCGCCATGACCCTGTTCGACGGCGGCCAACGTTCGGCAGAAGTCGACCGTAGCATTGCCAGTTATGACGAGACCGTGGCCAAGTACCGCCAGACCGTACTGGATGGCTTCCGTGAAGTAGAAAACTACATGGTGCAGTTGAAGGTGCTGGAAGATGAAGCCGTGGTCAGCAACGAAGCGCTGGACGCTGCACGTGAATCCCTGCGCCTGACAGAGAACCAGTACAAGGCCGGCTTGATTGCCTATCTGGATGTGGTGACGGTGCAAGCCACTGCGTTGAGCAATGAACGCACGGTGTTGACGTTGTTGCAGACGCGGTTGGTGGCGAGTGTGCAACTGATCGCAGCGTTGGGTGGCGGGTGGGATGGCCAAACAAAGGTGAGCGCGGACTAAATGTGGGAGCGGGCTTGCTCGCGAATGCGGAGTGTCAGTCACTGAATTTGTAATGGATACACCACATTCGCGAGCAAGCCCGCTCCCACATTTTGAACTGCGCCCGACGGCGGGTCAGCGTGTTTTCAAGCCATTACGTTGACGTCAAAAAGCCAATGATGGCTATACGCTAATAATTCAACTGTACAAGAATTATTCTCGCTACAATCGCTCGCTTTGCCACCTGGCACGGGCTTTTCAGGCCCGTCAGTCTCGAGAAGTCCCATGCTCATCGGTAGCTATTCTCCCTCCTTGGTCGTGATCTCCCTGTTTGTCGCGATCCTTGCTTCCTATACGGCGCTGGACCTCTCCGGGCGCATTGCAACCGCCAAGGGTCGCGCTGTGTATTTGTGGATTGCCGGTGGGGCCATCGCGATGGGCATTGGCGTCTGGTCGATGCATTTCATCGGCATGTTGGCGTTGCGCCTGCCCTTTGCCCTGGGTTTTGACTTCGGTATCACCGCACTGTCGTTGTTGATCGCAGTGTTGTCCTGCGGCTTTGCGTTATGGCTCGTCAGCCAGCCCCGTTTGCCTGCCTGGCAACTGGCGTTTGGCGCGCTGATCATGGGCGCGGGCATCAGCAGCATGCATTACACCGGCATGGCGGCCATGCGCATGACGCCGGGTATCGACTACGACCCCACGCTGTTTGGCGCCTCGTTGTTGATCGCCGTCGGGGCTTCTGGCGCCGCGTTATGGATCGCGTACAACCTGCGGCGCAACACGCCCTACGTGCGTCTGGCGCGTGGCGGAGCCGCGGTGGTGATGGGCTTTGCCATTGTCGGCATGCACTACACCGGCATGGCAGCCGCACAGTTTGCCGATGAAAGTTTCTGCGGCGCGGCACTCACCGGGTTGAGCGGCAAGGGCTTGGACAATCTGGTATTGGTCACCACCCTGGCCGTGCTCGCAATCGCGTTGTTGACTTCGCTGCTCGACGCACGCCTGGAAGCCCGCACCGCCGTGCTCGCCGATTCGCTGAGCCTGGCCAACCAGGAACTGACCCACTTGGCCCTGCATGACACGCTCACCGGCCTGCCCAATCGCACGTTGCTCGCCGACCGCATTCAGCAATCCATGCAGGCCGTCAAAGAGCAGGGCGGTTGTTTCGCGCTGATGTTTATCGACCTGGACGGCTTCAAGCCGGTCAACGATGCGTTTGGCCATCACATGGGTGACCAACTGTTGCGCGAAGTGGGGCTGCGCCTGCGTGAAGACTTGCGTAGCCAGGATACGCTGGCGCGTATCGGCGGCGATGAGTTTGTGTTGCTGGTGCAATTGAGCCAACCCGACGATGCCCTGCGCCTGGCCGAGCGGCAGGTGGGGCTGATCAACCGGGCGTTCAAGGTTGCCGAGCATGAGCTGAAAATCTCCGCCAGCGTCGGTATCGCAATGTTCCCGGGTAACGGCGGCAACCCGCAGGAACTGCTGATGAACGCCGACGCCGCGATGTACCACGCCAAGGGCATGGGCAAGAACGGCTACAGCTTCTTTGATGTGTCAATGAACACCAATGCGCGAAAACAACTGCAGTTGTTGCAAGACCTGCGCAACGCCGTCGAGCACCAACAATTTCGCCTGTACTACCAGCCCAAGTTCGACGCCGTCAGTGGCATTCCGGTAGGGGCCGAGGCGTTGTTGCGCTGGGAGCATCCGCAGCAGGGCCTGTTGCTGCCGGCCACGTTTATTGAGTTGGCGGAAAAGACCGGCCTGATCATCCCTATCGGCGAGTGGGTGCTCGATGAAGCCTGTCGGCAGATGGCGCTCTGGTATGCGCAGGGCTATGAGGATTGGCGTATTGCCGTGAACCTTTCGGCGTTGCAGTTCTGCCATGCCGGATTGGTCAAGAGCGTGGCCACGGCACTGGAACGCCACCAGTTGCCAGCCAATAACCTTACCCTGGAAATCACCGAAACCACCGCCATGAGAGATGCCGACGCCAGCATGACGGTGTTGCAACAGCTTTCGGACATGGGCGTTGACCTGTCCATCGATGACTTCGGTACGGGTTATTCCAGCCTGATGTACCTCAAGCGCCTGCCCGCCAACGAGTTGAAGATCGACCGTGGTTTCGTGCGCGACCTGGAGCACGACAGCGATGATGCCGCGATTGTCTCGGCCATCGTCGCACTCGGCCAGGCCCTGGGTCTGCGCATTGTCGCCGAAGGCGTAGAAACCGACGTGCAGCAAAATTTCCTCACGCGCCTGGGCTGTAATTCCCTACAAGGTTATTTGCTGGGCCATCCGCTGCCGGCCGATGGCTTCATGGCGGATATCCAGCGCGCCGAAGATGCAGTCGCGCCTGACAAAAGCCGTGCGTGACGGGTATTCTTGGATCCAGCCATAAACATCAGGTTGAACCAGGAGACCGCACGCATGGACAAAGTCGTCATCATCACCGGTGGCAGTCGTGGGATTGGCGCCGAGACGGCATTGCTGGCCGCCCGCCAAGGCTATCGCATCTGCATCAATTACCAGTCTGACGAGGAGGCTGCCCACCGCGTACTTGAACAGGTTCGCGCGTTGGGTGCCCAGGCCATTGCCGTGCGTGCGGACGTGAGTATCGAAGATGAGGTGATCGCGCTGTTCAGCCGCGTCGATGCCGAGTTGGGCCGCGTCACGGCGCTGGTCAACAATGCCGGTACCGTGGGGCACAAGTCGCGAGTGGACGAGATGTCCGAGTTCCGCATCCTGAAAATCATGAAGACCAACGTGCTGGGCCCGATCCTGTGCGCCAAGCATGCGGTGTTGCGCATGTCGCCCAAGCATGGCGGGCAGGGCGGCAGCATCGTCAACGTCTCCTCGGTGGCGGCGCGCCTTGGCTCTCCAGGTGAGTACGTCGACTATGCCGCGTCCAAAGGTGCGCTTGATACTTTCACCCTGGGCCTCTCCAAAGAAGTCGCGGGCGAAGGTATTCGGGTCAATGCGGTACGCCCTGGCTACATCTTTACCGATTTCCATGCACTGAGCGGCGACCCGGATCGGGTCAGCAAGCTTGAATCAGGTATCCCCATGGCACGGGGCGGGCGCCCGGATGAGGTGGCGGAAGCGATTATCTGGTTGTTATCGGATAAGGCGTCGTATGCCACGGGAACATTTTTGGACTTGGGTGGCGGTCGCTGAAGCTACTCGCCATCAGGTCGGCAGATGGCGCAGCACCTCATAACCCTTTTGGGAAAACGCCTTGAGTACGCTGGCTTCCGAGTGGGTGAGGATGTTGTAGCCGTCGTTGAAGAAACCGTCGATTTTGCCGTTGCGGCTATGGCTGCCGTTCAAGGGGCGGTCGTCGAGGTTGTCGATAAACCGTAGCACCTTGTCCAGGTCGTAGGCTGCATTGGCCCTGGCGTCCGGGTCAGCGTTTGCCGTGCTCCAGTCTCCGACCTGCATCTTGAGCTCGTCTCCAACGTCGTAATGATCGCGGCTGTCCAGGAACTGTTTGAGTACAGGGCTTTGTTCGAAGATTCGATCTGCTGAGCGATGGTCACCGGCCGGCCGGCCTACAGGCCCTGTCATCTGTCGTACTTGATTCTGTTCCGATGCCTGCATGTAGTTGGGGGGCATGGGCAGTTTTTTAAGGCCAATCGAGCTGAGCAAGGTCATGGGTTACCTGGAGGTCAAGGGTGTGCTTGTCTGTGTGGTTTGAGCTTCGCTGTGGTTCCGATTTAAAACGACCGCACAATCCGCCCCAACGTCTCCATCGCTTTCTCTGACGCTTCAGTCCACGGGCTGCCGTAGTTCAGGCGAATACAGTTCCTGAACCGTTGGGTCGCCGAGAAGATCGGCCCCGGCGCAATGCTGATGCCTTGGGCCAGCGCCATCTGGAACAACTTCAACGAGTCGGTCTGCTCCGGCAGTTCCAGCCACAGGAAATACCCGCCTGCCGGCTGGCTGACCCGGGTCTGTGCCGGGAAGTAACGGGCAATTGCCGCCAGCATCGCGCTTTGCTGTTCTTCCAGGGCATAGCGCAATTTACGCAGGTGTCGGTCATAACCGCCGTGTTGCAAGTAGTCGGCAATCGCCGCCTGGGCCGGCATCGACGGGCACAGTGAGGTCATCAGCTTCAAGCGCTCGACTTTCTGCGCAAAACGCCCAGCGGCCACCCAACCGACGCGGTAACCCGGCGCCAGGCTCTTGGCAAACGAGCCGCAATGCATCACTAACCCTTCGGTGTCGAACGCCTTGGCGGGTTTGGGCGCTTGTTGACCGTAATATAGCTCGGCGTATACATCGTCTTCGATCAAGGGCACTTGGTGGCTGCGCAGCAGTTCCACCAACGCTTGTTTCTTGGCTTCCGGCAGGGTAGCGCCCATGGGGTTCTGGAAGCTGGTCATGGTCCAACAGGCCTTGATCGGGTAGCGCTCCAAGGTTTGCGCCAAGGCGCCCAAGTCGATGCCATCGCGCGGGTGCACGGGAATTTCCACGGCCTTGAGTTTCAGGCGTTCCAGCACTTGCAGGCAGGCGTAAAACGCCGGCGCTTCGATGGCCACCAGATCGCCCGGTTCAGTGACGGCTTGCAGGCACAGGTTCAGGGCTTCGAGGGCGCCGTTGGTGATCAGCAGCTCTTCCATAGGCAGCATCAGACCGCCGACCATGTAGCGCAGCGCAATCTGGCGGCGCAGTTGCGGGTTGCCCGGTGACATGTCGGTGACCACCATGCGCGGGTCCATTTCACGGCCGGCGCTGGCCAAGGAGCGGGCCAGGCGCGGCAACGGGAACAGCATGGGGCTTGGGAATGCCGAGCCAAACGGTACGGTGTTCGGGTCCTTGATCGAGTCGAGTACCGAAAACACCAACTCGCTCACATCGACTTCGGTGGATTCATGCACCTGTTCGCTGACCACCGGCTCGGAAAACGGACTGGGTGCGTGGGTATTGACGAAGTAGCCAGAGCGGGGCCGCGCACGGATCAGGCCGCGGCGCTCCAGCAGGTAATAGGCTTGGAACACGGTGGACGGGCTGACGCCGTAGGTCTGGCTGGCGTATCGGACCGACGGCACGCGCTGGCCGGGGCCGAGTACGCCGGAGCGGATCAATTCTGCAATGTCGTCGGCGAATTTTTCGTAGCGTTTCATGGCAGCCTTAAACAAATTTTTAGAATGTGCACGGAGCCAATTGTGGGAGCGGGCTTGCTCGCGAATGCGGTGCTTCAGTTAATCAATCAAGTGACTGATACACCGCCTTCGCGAGCAAGCCCACACACATTTGGATCTTCATCTATTCACACTGGTTTCAGCGGTTCAACGGGGCGACGAAGCGGCTATCGGCCGCGCTATAGACCCACGGTTCATCCACGTCCGTTACCTTGAAGCGCAAGGTCTGCGAACTGCTCGCCGGCTTATCCGCCAGCAACGCCACCGACACCGGCACATCGCTGATTTCTCCCGGCGCCAGGCTGATCTCGGTCTTGCCGTGCAGCTGGAAGTCATCCGCATCCACCAGTTCCAGGCGGTAATCCTGGCGCTGCTGGGTCTTGTTGATCACCTTGAGGCTGTAGATGTTCTCGATCTGCCCTTGGGCATTCTCGCGGAACATGCCCCGGTCCTTGGTCACGTCCAGCGACACCATCGGCCGTTCCACCAGCGCCACTACCAAGGCGGCAATCATCACCAGCAGCACGGCACTGTAGCCGATCAGGCGTGGCCGTAGCAGGTTGGTTTTACCACCTTGCAGTTGATGCTCGCTGGTATAGCTCACCAGCCCACGGGCATACCCCATCTTGTCCATGATCGAATCACAGGCGTCGATGCACGCCGCACAGCCGATGCATTCCATTTGCAGGCCGTCGCGGATGTCGATGCCGGTGGGGCACACCTGCACGCACAGCTGACAATCGATGCAATCACCCAGGCCGACGGCGGCGGGTTTGACCTCACGTTTGCGCGGGCCACGGTTTTCGCCGCGAGCTGCATCGTAGGAAATAGTCAGGGTGTCCTTGTCGAACATCACGCTTTGGAAGCGCGCGTACGGGCACATGTGCATGCACACTGCCTCGCGCAGCCAGCCAGCGTTGATGTAGGTGGCGGCGGTGAAAAACAGCACCCAGAACAGGCTGACGCCGCCTATTTGCCAGGTCAGCAGTTCAGCGACTAGCGGGCGGATGGGCGTGAAGTAGCCGACAAAGGTCAACCCGGTCAGCACGCTGATGCCCAGCCACAAGGTGTGCTTGGCCGAACGCCGCGCCAGTTTGTTCAGGCTCCATGGTGCGTTATGCAGTTTGATGCGCTGGTTGCGCTCGCCCTCGGTGACCTTCTCGCACCACATGAACAGCCAGGTAAACGAGCTTTGCGGGCAGGTGTAGCCGCACCACACGCGGCCGGCGAATACGGTGATCGCGAACAGCCCGAAGGCGCAGATGATCAGCAACGCCGACAACAGGATGAAGTCCTGAGGCCAGAAGGTTGCGCCAAAAATATGGAATTTGCTTTCAGCCAGGTCCCACAGCACGGCTTGGCGTCCTCCCCAGTTCAGCCACACGGTGCCGAAAAAAGCCAAGAACAGAAAACCAGCCCCTGCTACGCGCAAGGTGCGGAACAGGCCGGTGAAGCTGCGGGTATGGATCAAGTTGTCGCTGGATTTGGCCTTCACCTTCTTTGGGTGAATGGGCACAAAGGTTTCCACGGTTGGGATTCGTTCGCTCATGGTCGTTCGCTCATCAGCCTCCATCAGGCCGATGAACTATGCGCGTGGCTCTGTTTGCATAACAGACTCAGCTATGGCGATAAAAAGCGGATCAGATGGGGCGTGCGCTCACCACTGCGACAATGTGCTGCACCCCGTTTTGAAAGGGATGCAGCTAGATTTTTGCAGTGCTGATACAGATCAATCAAATCGCCGAACCAGGCTCGGTGACCTTCTTGTGCTGACGTCCATCGATGGCGCCGGCCACGGTCAAGGCATCGGCTTCCTGTTCAGTGATGTAGACCCGATCTGCGTCCAGTTGCACATAGGACATGGCCTTGGGAATGTCGGTGCTGACGGTGACGTCGGCCGCCTGCAGGCTGTGTTCCTGGCCGTCTTCGTTGACCTTGAAGTAGCAGGTCTGATTTTCAATGCGTACCGGCATGACGCTCTCCTTTTTATGGGCTGGTAAAGGTTAGGTTCACCTTGCGCATCAAGTGTTCCAGGCAACTGACTGACGGTCGGCGCTGTCCATCGTTTACCAACAATGACAAAGGACGGCTCCCATGGACGCTTGGTGGCATGAAGTGTGGCAAACCCTGCAGGCTGAATTCGCCGATATCGGTGACGCGAAGCAACTGACGCAGATCACCG
Source organism: Pseudomonas cremoris (assembly GCF_014230465.1). The sequence continues at coordinate 33,989 of NZ_JAAXCY010000012.1, read as the reverse complement.
TGCGCTTGCTGATCGCCGCCGTGCTGGGCGGCATTCTGGGCTTTGAGCGCGAGAGCAAGGGCAAGGCGGCAGGTGTGCGCACCCATATGCTGGTGGCGCTGGGTGCTGCGTTGTTCGTGATGGTGCCGCAGATGTCCGGCAACCAGGCTGATGCCATGAGTCGGGTAGTGCAAGGGGTGATCGCCGGGATCGGCTTTCTGGGGGCCGGCACCATCATCAAGGGCAAGGATGATGAGGAAGGTCATGTCAAAGGCCTGACCACCGCCGCCGGGCTTTGGATGACCGCTGCGATTGGGGTGTCGGCCGGGTTGGGCCGGGAATCGACAGCGGTGCTGAGTACCTTGCTGGCGTTGGCGGTGTTCAGTGTCATGCCGAAAATCGTCAGGCGTTTTGAGAAGGACTGACGATCACCGGAGGCATGGTCGTCGGTGGTTCCTCAACCGGTGGCGGCAGGTTTTCCGGTGGTTCTTTCTCTGGAATCGGCTCCGGTTCGCTGGGCGGCAACGTCGGATTGTCGATATTTGGGTCCGGGGTTTCAGCCGGGATCGGGATATTCATCGGTGTGGCCTCCTTTGTGCTTTGCTCTATCGGTGGACAGCCGCCGGCGCGAATTGATTCCCCGCTCAATGGCGGCACATCCACCTGAACTTTTAACCGAGGCCTGGGCTCGGACCTATTACGGCCCTGCTCAGGGAGAGCGCCGCCGTATCAGAATTCGGATCAAGCAAAGAGCGTCCACAGGGCGTAAGGGGAAGATGCTCGATGACTGCTGAAACACTGACTCCAGATCAATCCTTGTTACCGCTGTCCCAGGCGTTGTTGCTGCCCAGGATCGCCATCGAAAGCACCACGCCTGTGATCGACGGCGGTGAATTCGCCGTAAAGGCCGTGGTTGGCCAGCGTATTTCTGTTACCAGCAAAGTGTTCGCCGACGGTCACGATAAGCTCGCCGTGCTGATCCGCTGGCGTCCGTTGGCCGACGAAAGCTGGCACAGCGTGGTAATGAGCGATGTGGGCAACAACGGCTGGGAGGGTGCGTTTACCGTGGAGGCCATTGGCCCTCATGAATATTGCATAGAAGCCTGGATCGATACGTTCGCCAGTTTCTGCTACGAACTGCGCAAGAAACACGAAGCCGGCGTGCCGGTGAGCCTCGAATTGCAGGAAGGCCGCAGCCTGGTGCTACAGGCCGCCGAGCGCAGTGACAATGAACTGCGCGACCGCCTGATGCTGTTGCACCACGAACTCTCCGGCCTGCTGGAAACCGAGCAAGTAGCGTTGTTCCTGCACGAACACAGTGCACACCTGATGACCCAGGCCGATCACCGCGCCTACTTGAGCATCAGTACCGTGTACCCGATTGATGTGGAGCGTAATGCAGCGCTGTTTGCCAGTTGGTATGAGCTGTTTCCGCGCTCGATCACCGACGATCCGGCACGCCACGGCACATTTAATGACGTGCACTCGCGCCTGTCGATGATCCATGACATGGGCTTCGACGTACTGTACTTCCCGCCAATCCATCCAATCGGTCGCAGTCACCGCAAAGGCCCGAATAACTCCCTCACTGCTGGTCCGGATGATCCGGGCAGCCCCTATGCCATTGGCAGCGAGGAGGGCGGCCATGAAGCGATTCACCCACAACTGGGCAGCCGCGATGATTTCCGCCGGTTGGTAAAGGCCGCCGCCGATCATGGCTTGGAGATCGCCCTCGACTTCGCCATCCAATGCTCCCAGGACCACCCGTGGCTCAAGCAACACCCCGGTTGGTTCAACTGGCGCCCAGACGGCACGATCAAATACGCGGAAAACCCGCCGAAAAAGTATCAGGACATCGTCAACGTCGACTTCTACGCGGCCGACGCGATTCCTAGCCTGTGGACCGAGTTGCGCGACATTGTGGTCGGTTGGGTGGAAGAGGGCGTGAAGACTTTTCGTGTCGACAATCCCCACACCAAGCCGCTGCCGTTCTGGCAATGGCTGATCAGTGATGTGCGCGCCAAGCACCCGGAAGTGATCTTCCTCGCCGAAGCCTTTACCACCCCGGCCATGATGGCGCGGCTGGGCAAGGTCGGTTATTCCCAGAGCTACACCTATTTCACTTGGCGCAACACCAAGGCCGAACTGAGTGAGTATTTCACCCAGCTGAATGAATCGCCGTTGCGCGAGTGCTTCCGCCCGAACTTCTTCGTTAATACGCCAGATATCAACCCAGGCTTCCTGCACGAGTCAGGACGCCCGGGCTTCTTGATTCGCGCGGCGCTGGCCACCATGGGCTCGGGGCTGTGGGGCATGTATTCAGGCTATGAGCTGTGCGAAGCCGCGCCCGTGCCCGGCAAAGAGGAATACCTGGATTCGGAGAAGTACCAGATCCGCGTTCGCGACTTTACTGCGCCGGGCAACATCATTGCCGAAATCGCCCAGCTCAACCGCATCCGCCGGCAAAACCCGGCATTGCAGACGCATCTGGGCTTGAAGCTCTACAACGCCTGGAACGACAACATCCTGTACTTCGGCAAGCGCAGTGACGATGGCGGCAACTTCATCCTTGTTGCAGTGAACCTCGACCCCTACAACGCTCAGGAAGCGAATTTTGAGTTGCCATTGTGGGAATTGGGCCTGCCGGACGATGCCCAGACCCAGGGTGAAGACCTGATGAATGGCCATCGCTGGACCTGGTATGGCAAGACCCAGTGGATGCGGCTGGAGCCACATACGCCGTTTGGTATTTGGCGCATTACCACTTCTTAAGCCCAATGGAGATCAACAGTGTGGGAGCGGGCTTGCTCGCGAATGCGGTGCATCAGTCATAGGTGGATCAACTGGAAGACCGCATTCGCGAGCAAGCCCGCTCCCACAATTGACCGCATTTTGCCTGCAGTATTTTAGTGTTATCAGGAGTTTCCAATGGCGAAGAAACCCACCCGAGCCACCTTCATCAAAGACCCGCTCTGGTACAAGGACGCGGTGATCTACCAGGTTCACGTCAAATCCTATTTCGACTCCAACAACGACGGTATCGGCGACTTTCCCGGCCTGATCGCCAAGCTTGATTACATCGCTGACTTAGGTGTGAACACCATCTGGTTGCTGCCGTTCTATCCCTCGCCACGCCGCGACGACGGCTATGACATCGCTGAATACCGCGGCGTGCACAGCGACTACGGCACGATGGCCGATGCCAAGCGCTTTATCGCCGAGGCTCACAAACGCGGGTTGCGGGTGATTACGGAGCTGGTGATCAACCACACCTCCGACCAGCACCCTTGGTTCCAGCGGGCGCGCAAGGCCAAGCCTGGTTCGGCAGCGCGGGACTTTTACGTGTGGTCCGATGACGATCAAAAGTACGACGGCACCCGCATCATCTTTCTCGACACCGAGAAGTCCAACTGGACCTGGGACCCCGTCGCCGGCCAGTACTTTTGGCACCGTTTCTATTCCCACCAGCCGGACCTGAATTTCGACAACCCGCAAGTGATGAAAGCCGTGCTGTCGGTGATGCGCTATTGGCTGGACATGGGCATTGACGGGCTGCGCCTGGATGCCATTCCTTACTTGATCGAGCGCGATGGCACCAACAATGAAAACCTGCCTGAAACCCACGAGGTGTTGAAGCAGATCCGCGCCGAGATCGACGCGCATTATCCTGACCGCATGCTGCTGGCCGAAGCCAACCAATGGCCAGAGGACACTCAGTTGTACTTCGGCGACAAAAAAGGCGATGACGGCGACGAGTGCCATATGGCCTTCCATTTTCCGCTGATGCCGCGCATGTACATGGCGCTGGCCCAGGAAGATCGCTTCCCCATCACCGACATTCTGCGACAGACCCCGGAGATTCCCGCCAATTGCCAATGGGCGATCTTCCTGCGCAATCACGATGAACTGACGTTGGAGATGGTCACCGACAAAGAGCGCGACTACCTGTGGAATTACTACGCCGCCGACCGCCGTGCGCGGATCAACCTGGGGATTCGCCGCCGTCTCGCACCCCTGATGGAACGCGATCGCCGGCGGGTGGAATTGCTCAACAGCCTGCTGCTGTCGATGCCCGGCACGCCGACCCTGTATTACGGCGATGAAATCGGCATGGGCGACAACATCTACCTTGGCGACCGCGACGGCGTGCGCACGCCGATGCAGTGGTCCATCGACCGTAACGGCGGTTTCTCCCGCGCCGACCCAGCCAGCCTGGTGCTGCCGCCGATCATGGACCCGCAATATGGCTACCAGTCGGTCAATGTCGAGACCCAGACCCAGGACCCGCATTCGCTGCTGAACTGGACCCGGCGCATGTTGGCCGTGCGCAAGCAGTCGAAGGCGTTTGGCCGGGGCAGCTTGAAGATGCTCTCGCCCAGCAACCGCCGCATCCTCGCGTATACCCGGGAGTTCACCGGTGAGGATGGGCGTACGGAAATCATCTTGTGCGTGGCCAATGTCTCTCGCAGCGCCCAGGCCGCCGAGCTGGACCTTTCGGCATTTGCCGGCATGGTTCCGGTGGAGATGCTCGGCGGTAATGCATTCCCGCCGATCGGCCAACTGAATTTCCTGCTGACCCTCGCGCCCTACGGCTTTTATTGGTTCGTGTTGGCGGCGGAAAACCAGATGCCCAGTTGGCATGTGGAGCCTGCGCAGAGCATGCCGGACTTCACCACCCTGGTGTTGAAACAGCGCATGGAAGAGCTGCTGGAGCCGCTGTGCCGCGCCACGCTAGAACAGACTTCACTGCCGGCCTGGCTGCCAAAACGACGTTGGTTCGCGGGTAAGGACACGGCCATCGACAGCGTGCATATCGCCTACGGTGTGCGTTTTGGCGACCCGCAGCACCCGGTATTGCTCAGTGAGATCGACGTGACCAGCGGCGGCCAGGTCAGCCGGTACCAGTTGCCGTTCGGTTTCCTTGGCGAAGACCAATTCACCAGCGCCTTGCCTCAGCAGTTGGCGCTGGCCCGGGTGCGCCGCGCGCGCCAGGTGGGTTTGGTCACCGACGCATTCAGCCTTGAACACTTTATTCGGGCGGTGATCCACGGCTTGCAGGCTGGCACGGTGTTGAACGCCAGTGAGGGCGACCTGCGTTTTGAGGCCACGCCGCACTTGGCCAAACTGCAGCTGACCCGAGAGTCCGAAGTGCGTTACCTGTCGGCAGAGCAGTCCAACAGCTCCGTGGTGGTGGGGGAAAGCCTGGTGCTCAAGCTGATCCGCAAAGTCGCGTCCGGCGTACACCCGGAACTGGAAATGAGTGCCTACCTGACCGCTGCTGGCTACCCCAATATCTCGCCGCTGCTGGGTTCGGTGATTCGCCGCGATGGGGCAGGGCAAGACAACCTGCTGATGATTGCCCAGGGTTACCTCAGCAATCAGGGCGATGCCTGGGCCTGGACGCAAAACAGCCTGGAACGGGCGATTCGTGATGAGTTGGCCGGGGCCATGTCTGAGCAAGAGCAGCACTACAACGCCCTGGGCGAGTTGAAAGACTTCGCCGGCCTGTTGGGTCAGCGGTTGGGCGAAATGCATGGGGTACTGGGCGCGAAAACCACCGATAAGGACTTCAAGCCCGAAGTCACCAGCGTCAAGGACACGCAAACCTGGGCCAAGGACGTGGGCGCACAGATCGACCGCGCCCTGCAATTGCTCAAACTTCATCAACATCAGTTGAACCCTGCCGATCAGGCGCTGGTCAGTGATTTGCTGGCACAGAAAAAAGCCATCGCCAGTCACGTCCAGGCCCTGGCGAAAGCCACGGCGGGCGGGCTGCGTATTCGGGTGCATGGGGATTTGCACCTGGGCCAGGTGCTGGTGGTGAAGGGTGATGCCTACCTGATCGACTTTGAAGGCGAGCCGGCCCGTCCGCTGCATGAACGGCGCGGCAAGCACAGCCCGTATAAAGATGTGAGCGGCGTGCTGCGCTCCTTTGATTACGCGGCAGCCATGGCGCTGAATGGGCAGGGAGTGGACCACTCGCCCGAAGCGGACTTGGCGCGTAAACGCGTGACCGATCGTTATTTGAAAGAAGCACGCCAGGCATTTATCCAGGCTTATCAGGCAGCTACGTCTACACTGGCGCATGACTGGCAGGAAGCCCGCGGCCAGGACGCAGCGCTGACGTTGTTCAGCCTGGAAAAGGCCGCGTATGAAGTGGCTTACGAAGCGGAAAACCGCCCGACGTGGCTGCCGGTGCCCCTGAAAGGGTTGCACGGGTTGCTCAGCGGGATTGCACCTATATCGAAAACTGCACGCGGTGGGGAGACGTCATGAGCTTTACACATAAAGAACCGCTGCAACCGAAGTTGACTGCATTGCCGGCGTCCAAGGACGTCGAGGCGCTGGTACGCGCCGAACACCAAGACCCATTCTCGATCCTGGGGCCGCATGAGGATGAGCACGGCGGCCAGTTTATTCGCGCGTTTTTGCCTGAGGCCTTGAGCGTCCAGGTGTTGGCGCGCGATAACGGAGAACAGATCGGCAGCCTGGATGCGACCCAGGTGCCGGGTTTGTTTGTGGGGCACTTCAACCATCGCCAGCCGTACTTGCTCAAGATTCAGTGGGCCGGTGGTGAGCAGGTTACTGAAGACCCCTACAGTTTTAGCCAGTTATTGCTGGGTGAAATGGACCTGTACCTGTTTGCCGAAGGCAATCACCGTGACCTCAGCAGTTGCCTGGGCGCTCAGGTGACCAGCGTCGACGGTGTGCAAGGCGTACGCTTTGCCGTGTGGGCGCCGAATGCGCGACGAGTGTCGGTGGTCGGTGACTTCAATATTTGGGACGGTCGTCGTCATCCCATGCGCCTGCGACATCCGTCTGGCGTATGGGAGATCTTTATCCCGCGCCTGCAACCGGGCGCGGCCTACAAGTACGAGATTCTCGGTGCCAACGGCATTCTGCCGCTCAAGGCCGACCCCGTGGCGCTGGCCACTCAACTGCCACCCGACACAGCGTCCAAAGTCGCAGAGCCGTTGCAGGTGGACTGGCAGGACCACGAATGGATGCAGTCGCGCGCCGAGAAGCAAAAAACTTCAGCGCCGCTGTCCATCTATGAACTGCACGTAGGTTCCTGGCAGGCCGAGTTGGACGAGGCGGGTGAGGTGGCCCGCCAGTACAACTGGCGGGAGTTGGCCGAGCGTTTGATTCCCTACGTGCAGCAATTGGGCTTTACCCACATCGAGCTGATGCCGATCATGGAACACCCGTTCGGCGGCTCCTGGGGCTACCAGGCGCTGTCACAGTTCGCCCCTACCGCGCGGTTTGGCTCGCCGGAAGATTTCGCCTACTTCATTAACGCCCTGCACCAGGCCGATATCGGCGTGATCCTTGACTGGGTGCCGGCGCATTTTCCTACCGATACCCACGGCCTGGCACAGTTTGATGGCACGGCGTTGTACGAATACGCCAACCCGCTGGAAGGCTTCCACCAGGACTGGGACACGCTGATCTACAACCTGGGCCGCACCGAAGTGCATGGTTTTATGCTGGCTTCGGCACTGCACTGGCTGAAACACTTCCATGTCGACGGCCTGCGGGTGGATGCCGTGGCGTCGATGCTCTACCGCGACTATTCGCGCAAGGCAGGGGAATGGGTACCCAACCGCCATGGCGGCCGTGAGAACCTGGAAGCCATCGACTTTTTGCGCCATTTGAACGATGTGGTCGCCCAGGAGGCGCCAGGCGCCCTGGTGATCGCCGAGGAATCCACCGCCTGGCCTGGCGTGAGCCAGCCGACCCAGCAGGGTGGCCTGGGCTTCAACTACAAATGGAACATGGGCTGGATGCACGATTCGCTGCATTACATCCAGCAAGACCCGGTGTACCGCGCTCATCACCATAACGAGCTGAGTTTCGGCCTGGTGTATGCGTGGTCCGAGCGCTTTATCCTGCCGATCTCCCACGATGAAGTGGTGCACGGCAAGCACTCGCTGATCGACAAGATGCCCGGCGACCGCTGGCAGAAGTTTGCCAACCTGCGGGCCTACCTGGCGTTCATGTGGATGCATCCCGGTAAGAAACTGCTGTTCATGGGCTGCGAATTCGGCCAATGGCGCGAGTGGAACCACGACCAGCAACTGGACTGGTACCTGCTGCAATACGCCGAACACAAAGGCGTGCAGAAGTTGGTCGGCGACTTGAACCGCCTGTACCGCGAGGAACCTGCCCTGCACGAGCAGGACGACGCGCCACAGGGTTTTCAATGGTTGATCGGCGACGATGCGATCAACAGCGTCTACGCCTGGCTGCGCTGGAGCAAGGACGGCAAGCCGGTGCTGGTGGTGGCCAACTTCACACCGGTCCCGCGTGCGGCCTATTCGGTGGGCGTACCCTTTGCAGGCCGCTGGAACGAGGTCATCAACAGCGATGCCGACACATATGCTGGCTCCAACTACGGAAATGGGGGGGAAGTGTTCACCCAAGATGAGCCGCGCCATGGGCAACCGGTGTCGCTGTCGTTGAATCTCCCGCCGCTTGGCGTATTGATTCTGCGGCCGGAAGCGCTTTAAGGGCTCTACCGTGCTGGATTCTGTTGTCCGCGCTACTGGCAGGGTGCCACAATGGCACCTTTGTCGTGGCAGTCGAATCAGGCGGTTTTCATGAATGGCCTTGGGCGTGAGCAGGACCAGGATTGCGTTATTGAGGAGCAGGTGCGAACCGACCGGTTGCACCAGTTATTTCGACAGTCATTTGCCGCGATCTTCGGCAGCTACCTAGGCGCCGTCATGCTGTGCTGGCTGTGCTGGGATCGCTTTGACCATCAGGTCATCCTGGTGTGGTTGGCGTTGCTGGCGGTCTCTTCGCTGTTGCGGCTGAAGATGTTCATGGAGTGGTTCCGTTGCCCGCCCAGCGAGCGCACGCCCGACCGCTGGGAGCGCCGCTATGCGGTGACGTTGATGCTGTCGGCGGGAATCTGGGGGGTCGGCGCCTTGGCGGTGATGCCCACCGACGATCGGTTGTCCCAGGCGCTGGTCATGCTGTTTACCGTGGGCATGTCAGTGAGTGCGGTGTCCTGTTATTCGGCATACCGCTACCTGACGCTGGGGTCCATGGGCCTGGTGTTGCTGCCGTGCACGCTGTGGCTGCTGTTCCAGCCGTCGTCGATGCAAGTGGGAGTGGCCATCGCCGTACTGGTGTTTTCCACGTTCGTGGTCAGCGCCACGCGCAAACTGTCCGATGCCCTGGAAAAAGCGTTTCGCCTGACCCGGCAAATGGAACGTGCCCACACTATTTCTACCCGCGCTGCACAGACCGATGAACTCACCGGCCTGATGAACCGCCGCGCGTTTTTCGAACATGCCCAGGTGTTGTACGCCCAGTGCCGCCATAACCAGCAGCCGCTGTGTGCGCTGATGATGGACATGGACCACTTCAAGGAAATCAACGACACCTACGGCCACCAGGCCGGCGACCAGGTACTGCGTCAGATCGGCGGGGTGATCAGTGCGTCGTTCCGTCAGGCTGACGTATATGGGCGCCTGGGTGGCGAGGAATTTGCGGTATTACTGCCTAACACTTCGCTGGAAACCGCGCGGGATATCGCCGAGCAACTGGTCAAGGCGATTTCCGGCCTGTCCTCCGAGCCGGTGCAAGGCCTGACTGCCAGCCTTGGCGTGGCGTCCACGTGTGCATGGGAGCAAGACCTGCACGGCCTGATGAACACCGCCGACAAGGCGCTGTACCGCGCCAAAGCGCTAGGGCGCAACCAGGTCGCGGTGGCGGAGTAGGTTTCAGTTCCTCAGCATGGCCTTGGCCAGCGCCCGCGCGACCTGGTCGGCGGAGTAGGGCTTGGCGAGGAATTCAAACCCTTCATAGCCGCTGTCGGCCAACTCTTCGCTGTAGCCGGAGGTCAGCACCACCGGCAGGTCCGGACGCCGCTCGCGCAACAGCTTGGCCATGGCCACGCCGGTGATCCCCGGCATTACCACATCCGAAAAAATCCCATCGAAGGCTTGTGCCTCAGGGCCAGCCAGCGCCAGTGCCTGTTCGGCATCGGTCGCCCAGGTCGTCTGGTAGCCCAGGTCCTGCAGGATCTGGTTGGCAAAGCGGCCCACTTCCAGGTTGTCTTCCACGATGAGGATATGGCGCAGCGCCGTATCCCGAAGCGCGGCGTGATCCTCCTGCGGTAACTGCTGCTGCTGCGCAGCCTCCGGCGCCACTTGCGGCAGGTACAGGGTAAACACTGTCCCTTGGCCCACGGTGCTGGCCACATCGACGTTGCCGCCGGACTGCTTGGCAAACCCGAACACCTGGGACAGCCCCAGCCCGGTGCCTTTGCCGACAGCCTTGGTGGTGAAGAAAGGTTCGAAAATACGCTCGAAAGCGTTGCCGGGAATTCCCCCACCGGTATCAGTCAGGGAAATGGCCACAAACGGCTGACGGATCTCGGCATCGCCACGGATGCGCGGCACGCTGTCGACGTTAGCCACGCGCAAGGTCAAGGTGCCTTGGCCTTCCATCGCGTCACGTGCATTCAGGGCGATATTGATCAGCGCGGTTTCGAACTGGCTTGAGTCGACGCACACATGGCTCGGGTGTTCAGGCAACTGCACCTGCACGTGGATACGTGCGCCGGTCAGGCTCTCGAGCATCTCGCCGATGTTGCGCACGCGCACGCCCACGTCGAAGACTTGCGGGTTGAGCGGTTGGCGACGGGCGAATGCAAGCAATTGGCTGGTGAGCTTGCTGGCGCGTTCGACAGTGTCGGAGACCGCGCCCATGTAGCGTTGGCGGCGTTCTTCGGACAGCCCCGGTTGGCGCAGGAAGTCTACGGATGAGCGGATGATGGTCAGCAGGTTGTTGAAGTCGTGGGCCACTCCACCGGTCAACTGGCCGATGGCTTCCAGCTTTTGCGACTGGCGCAATGCCGCTTCGGCCTGGGTGAGGGCGGCGGTGCGTTCTTCCACCCGTTGTTCCAGGGTTGCGTTGAGCTCGGTAAACGCTGTCAGGCCTTCGCGTACGGCGGCGTCGGCGCGCACGCGCTCGATATGCGCCCAGGAACGCTCGGTGACCTCTTTGACCAACGCCAGGTCGTAGGGCGACCAGACCCGCGCAGTCTTGTGATGCACGGCCATCAGCGCGGTGAGGCGGCCGTCCTTGATCAGCGGGAAGCACACGGTGGCCAGGGCCCCCAACGCCTGGTAACTGGCAGCAATCTCGGGGGTGAACTCAATGCGGTTGTCCTGCACCACCACGGGTTCCCCGGCATTCAGGCGCTGTACCGCCAGCGTTCCGAATGACGCAAGGCTGTAGTGCCCGACAATGCTCGGCGAACCTGGCGCAGCCCAGTTGCCGCGAATGGTAAAGCCGTCTTCATCGGCGTCCATGTCGGCGTAGGCGCAGTTCGACACTTGCAGGTGCTCGGCCAGCAGGCGGGTGGTGGTGGTCATGATGGCTTCGGCGTCGGCGGCATTGGCCACGGCGCTGCCGACAGCGTCGAGCACCGCCAGGCGGCGGGCGAGGAACACGGTGGCGGTGGTTTCGGTGACGGTATCCAGCATGCCCACGACCTTGCCCAGGGGGTCGCGGATCGGGCTGTAGCAAAAGGTGAAATACGCTTGCTCGGGGCCGGCGCCGCGCTCGATCACCAGCGGGAAGTTCTCTATATAGGTGGCATGCCCTTCGAATGCGGCCTTGGCGATCGGGCTGACCTTATCCCAGACTTCATGCCATACCTCGCTGAACGGGCGCCCCAATGCATAGGGTTTATCCCCCAGGATCGGAATGAACGCGTCGTTGTAGAGCATGGTCAATTGCGGCCCCCAAACGATGGATTGGGGAAAGCTTGAGGCAAAGCACAGCGCCACGGTGGTCTTGAGTACGTCCGGCCATTGTTCCAGCGGCCCCAGGGGCGTGCTGGCCCAATCATGCTGACGAACACGCTCAGCCATGTCGCTGCTGCTTTGCAGCCAATTCATCATTGGGAGAACACCTTGTTTGCCGCCATCTTTTAAGCTGCCTGAAAGATCAGGCTATCAAGCTACAGACCCGTGTGGCCGCTGCCAGTTCAGCGCAATTATCCATGAGATGGCACTTTGATGCTCCTCCTTCGATGAGGCGATTCAGCCACTGGCTATTGCGCGCCGAAAACCCCTGTCCAATAAATCCCCGCATCGCTTTTCGGGTCCATGGCATACGCCGCGCCCAGCTCACGAAATTGCGGGTTCATGAGGTTGGCGCAGTGGCCGGGGCTGGCGAGCCAACCGTCGACGACCTTGCGTGGGGTGTCCAGGCCGGCAGCGATGTTTTCGCCGATGTTCTTCGCGATATAACCGGCCAGTTCGGCGCGGTCACCGGGGGTGCGGCCGTCGTGGTCGAGGTGGTCGAAGAAGTTGCCATTGGCCATGTTGCGCGTGTGGCTGTTGGCGGCGCCCGCGAGATCTTCGTTCCACGACAATGGGGTGGTGGCGGTAAACGCCTGCGTACCACACTGACGCGGCTGTTCACGGGCAGCGTTGATCAGGCTGAGCAGTTGTTTACCTTCGGTCTGCCAGTCACCCAAGCCGCTGGTGAGCAGAGGGCGGGCGAGCACGATGCGCCAGTCCTGGCCGCTGTTGCTCACCCCGATATCGACAAACTGCGGGTCCAGCACCACGCGGCAGAAACTCTCGCGCACGGCCTTCATGGCCGCTTGCGCATCCTTGGGCCCCGACAGGCTGATGGCCTGCACGTTGACCATAGGGTATGCGGCACGGGCCAGTGCCTGCTGCAGGTCGCCGACATTATTGGCCGGCAGCACCAGGCGTGTATCGCTGGCCAGCGGTGGCAGCTCCTGGGAGCCCTGGTTACCGCAGCGTTGCACCTGGCTGCGGTATTCGTTGATCTGTTGTACCAACTGACTTTCTTCATTCGCCATCGCGCTGGCGCAGAACACCGTAGTGGCGGCCAGCGTCGTCAGGCTCATCATCAATGACAGCACGCGCATGGACGTTACCCTTGAGCTTGAAAGTGCCCATGATGCGCGATGTAGGTGCGTCCATGCACCCGTTGGTCCGAACTTTTTTGCTCAGTTCTTGAAGGTCGAGTGTTTACGGCCCTGGTCGCACAAGGCGAACACCACCACCAACAGTGCCGAAATGCCGAGGATGATCACCACACCATCGGTGGAGTGAGTGGCCGACGCCGCCACCATCGACAGTGCACCCAGTGGTGCCAGGCCACCGGCGATGGCGGTGCCGATTTCACGCCCGGTGCCGAAGCCCGAAGAGCGGGTTTGGGTGGGGAACTGACGGCTGAGGAACGAGCCCTGCGGTGCGAACATCATCGGTGCGAGGATGCCGGTGCCCACGCCGATGGCGATGTAGATCATCAGGCTTTCACCCGTATTCAGCAGGGCCAGGAACGGGTAGGCGAACAGCAGCGAACACACGCCGCCGAGCATCAGCACGGTCTTGCTGCTCCACTTGTCGCACAGCCAGCCAAAGCACGGCACGGCGACGATGGCAATCAGGCTGGCGATGGTTACCGACAGCGAGGTGACGTGTACGTCCACGCCTTTGAACTGGGTCAGGTAGGCGAGGGAGAAGGTCTTGAAGATGTAGCTCAAGGCGTTGTAGCCAATGGCCACGAAGAACACCACGGCCAGGCCTTTCAGGTCGTTCTTGAACAGCGCTTTGAGTGGCGAAGCCTTGGCTTTTGCCGCTTCCTTGCTCAGCTCGTTGAACTGCGGCGTTTCCGGGATGCTGTTGCGCACCCACAGCCCCACGCCCACCAGCACGATGCTGCAGATGAACGGGATACGCCAGCCGCCGGCCAGCAGGAACTCGTTACCGTTAATGGTCAGCAAGTACACGGTGAGCGACGACAGCAGCAGGCCCAGGTTCAGGCCCAATGCCGGCCAGGCGCCCTGGCTGCCGCGCTTGCCCTGGGAGGCGTGTTCATATGAGGTCACCGCCGCACCGGACAACTCGGCGCCCGCGCCCAGGCCCTGGATGATGCGGATAAACACCAGCACGATCGGCGCCCAGATGCCGATGGAGGCGTAGCTCGGGATCAGGCCGATCAGCGTGGTGCACACGCCCATCAGGCAGAAAGTCAGCACCAGTACTTGTTTACGGCCGAACTTGTCGCCCAGGTAGCCAAACAGGATGCCGCCGAACGGACGGGCGATGAAACCGATGGCAAAGGTAGAGAAGGCCATCAATGTGGCGGTCTTGGGGTCGCTGTTATCAAAGAAGATCTTCGAAAACACAATGGCTGCCATGGTGGCGTACAGGTAAAAGTCGTACCACTCCAGCATCGAGCCAAAAATGGTGGCGGCGGCCACCTTGCGCAGGCGCTTGCGGGATTGTTCGGGTGTTTCGGTGGTCGGGATGGAGGCAGGTGCCGACATGCTGGACTTCCTTCTGGGTCTTTATAGTTATTGTCAAATGGACGCGTGTTTCGGGGTGTTACTCGGGCTGGAACAGGCGGTCGGCGATCATCGCGCCGATGGGCATGGCTGAAGTGGCGGCCGGCGAGGGCGCGTTGCAGACGTGGAGCATTCGCGAGGTCTGGGCGAACAGGAAGTCGTGCACCAGGCTGCCGTCGCGCATCACTGCCTGGGCACGGATGCCCGCTTCATAGGGCAGCAAGTCGTCGAGGGTCAGCGATGGGCAGTACTTGCGGCACTGCTCCAGGTAGCCGGACTTGAACAGCGAGTTCTTCATCTCGGTGGTGCCTGAGCCCAGGTTTTGCCAGATGGTTTTCCAGAAACCGGGGAAGCTGGCGTATTGCGCGACGTCGCGCCAATTCACCGAGAACTTGCGGTAGTTCTCGCGGCCAAGGCCCAGCACGGCGTTCGGGCCGACGGTGACGCTGCCGTCGATCATGCGGGTGAGGTGCACGCCAAGAAACGGCAGCTCCGGGTCGGGAATCGGGTAGATCAGGTGGTTGACGATGTTGTTTTTCGACGCCGGCAGACGGAAATACTCGCCACGGAACGGGATGATCTGGTGATCGATGTTTATCCCGGCCAACGTTGCCAGCCGATCCGACTGCAAGCCCGCGCAGACCACCAGGTGCCGCGCTTGCCAGGTTTCACCATGGGTGCTGACGGTGACTTTGTCGGTGTCTTCGTGGATCGCGGTGACCGTGCGTTCCAGGCAGATCTGCCCACCACTGCGGCGGATCACCTGCGCCATGGTTTCGCACACCTGGCGGTAGTCGACGATGCCGGTGGCGTCGAGAAACAGCCCGCCCAGGCCGACAATATTCGGTTCGCGCTGGCGCAACTGGTCGGCATCCAGGCGCTCGACCTTCATGCCATTGAGTTGGGAGCGTGCGTACAGCGCTTCCATCCGTTGCATTTCCAGCGGGCTGGAGGCCACCAACAGCTTGCCGCATACCTCGAACTTGATCCCGTGTTCGGTGCAGAACTGCTTGGTTTGCTCGGCGCCACGCTTGCACAGGTCGGCCTTGAGGCTGCCCGGTGCGTAGTAGATGCCGGCGTGGATCACGCCGCTGTTGTGGCCGGTCTGGTGCTTGGCCAGCACCGATTCTTTTTCCAGGATCACCAGGGACGCGCCGGGCTGGCGCTTGAGCAGTTCCATCGCGGTGGCCAAGCCGACGATGCCGCCGCCGATAATGCAAAAATCGTGAATCATTGCGTGGGGTGCCTCAAATTGCACATTTCGGTCTGCTTATCAGGTTGTCAGACTAATGTTTTTGTTAAAAAAATGGCGTGTCCAGGACACGCTACTTAAAGGGTCAACGGGTGGCGGGCAGCTCCAGGCTTAAGCGTCGTGCCGCCGCGCGCAAGTGCGCTTCGGCGCTGGCAGCGGCGCGTTGAGCGTCGCCGTCGGCAATCGCCTGGTAGAGCAACTGGTGTTCCTGGGTAGCGTCGGCAGAGCCAGTGGCAAAACGCGACGCCGAGTTTTCCCAGGCCGTCTTGCGGGCGCTGGCCAGTTGGCTGCGCAGAAAGTCATGGAACGCCACGAAGTAGTCATTCTTGCTGGCGTCGGCGATGGCGCGGTGGAATTCCACGTCGGCGATGGCGGCGGCTTCGAAGTTGTCGCGGTTATCGTGCATGGCCTGCAGGGCGCTTTTCATGCGTTGCAGGTCAGCCTCATCACGGCGCTGGGCGGCAATCGAGGCGGCTTGGGTTTCAATCCACAGGCGCACTTCAAACATCTGCGCCAGGTTTGGGCTGCGCCCGTCAGCTTGCGGAAAACGGAACACAGTGCCCGCAGGCGTCTGCGAAATGAACGAGCCCAAGCCCCGACGCGCAGTGATTACGCCATCAGCCTTGAGCTGGGCAATTGCCTCACGCACCACGGAGCGGCTGACGTTGAGTTGTTCGGCCAGTTGCTGTTCGGTGGGCATGCGCGATTCCGGCGGCAATTGGCCGGAGTCGATTTCTGCACGGAGGGCACTGACAACCCGTACGACGAGCGAATCAGGGCGTTGAAGCTCAAGCATGGGACAGCCTTGGTGATCAGGTTGTCAGACAATAGTCGTTACGATTTTGACTTGTCAAATTTTGTGTCGCATCACGCTCGCCAGCAGGATCAATCCGAGGGCGACCGCGAAGGTCGTGTGCAGGCCGTTGGCCACTGATTGCGGGCTGGCGTGGATCACGTCCGGCGTGGCCCAGGCAAATACCGCGCCGAGGGCCGAAGCGCCGATAATCAGGCCAAGGTTTCGCGACAGGTTCAGCAGGCCCGAGACAGTGCCGCGGCGTGAAGCGTCGACATCACTCATCACAGCGGTGTTGTTCGCTGCCTGGAACAGGCTGTACCCGCAGGTCAAAATCACCAGCGCGCCCAGATAGGCGAACAGCCCCGAGGCGAATGACAGCGCCAGTGCGCCGCAGGCCAGCAGGGCCAGCCCGGCGAAGGTCATGCGTTGGCTGCCGTAGCGGTCGGTGAGACGGCCCGCCGGTATGCCGCTGACGGCCGCAACGCAAGGCCCGACGGCCATGGCCAGGCCCATCCATGCCGTATCCAGGCCCAGGCCCCGGGACAGGTAAAACGGCCCGACCACAAAGGTAGCCATGATCACGGCGGCAATCAGGGCGCTCATCGCCAGGCCTGCGCGCAGGGGCGCATCTTGCAAGGCCATGCGCAAACCAAGGCCACCGGAGATTGACGTACGCGCCTGGTCCGTTGGCAAATATCGATAGGCGAGGGCGGCGGCGAGCAACCCCAGCGGCACCCCCACCAGAAACACCGCACGCCAGCCCCACAGTTCCAGCAACACCCCGCCCACACTCGGGCCCATGGCGGTGCCCACGGCCGACATCGTACCCAGCAAGCCCATCACCCGGCCCGTGTGCGCCTTGTTCACTGTGTCGCCGACCATCGCCAATGCCATGGACATCATGACGGCTGCCCCCAAACCCTGCAGGACGCGTGCGCCCACCAGCCATTCAAGCGTGGGGGCGACGCCGCATAACCCACACGCCAACGCGAATAGCAGCAACCCGGCGAGCAACAGGCGACGCCGCCCCAGCCGGTCGCCCAAACGGCCGGCACTCACAATCACCGCGGTGATCGCCAGCAGATACGCCAACACCACCCACTGCACCGCATGGAACGACACCTCAAACGCCTGCGCCAGGCTGGGCAGGCCAACGTTGGCGATGCTGGTACCGAGGGACGCGAGAGACATGGACAGGGACAGGCTTGCAAGTGCGCCACGTGAAGAGGAGGGCATGGGATTTCCTTGGATGAAGGCAACTGTCACAAATCTACGGGGTCGCCTAACATGGCGGAAGACGCATGAGTTGCAGTTAATACCTGCGTAAAACGCCAGCTATGGAGTGCCGATGCCCGATCTCAATTTGCTGATTACCCTGGATGTATTGCTCACCGAAGGCAGCGTCGCCCGTGCGGCGCAGCGCCTGCGCCTGAGCCCTTCCGCCATGAGCCGGGCGCTGGCACGCTTGCGCGAGACCACCGGCGACCCGCTGCTGGTGCGCGCTGGCCGTGGCCTGGTGCCGACGCCACGGGCGATGGAACTGCGTGAACAGGTCAGCCGTTTGGTGCAAGAGGCTCACGCGGTGTTGAGGCCCACCCAAACCGTGGATATGGCACAGGTCGTACGCACCTTCACCCTGCGCGCCAGCGAAGAATTCGTCGAAAACTTCGGCCCGGCGCTGCTCGCGCGAATTGCCCGGGATGCGCCCGGTGTGCGCCTGCGTTTCGTCAATAAAACCGATAAGGACAGCGCTCCGCTGCGCGAAGGCAGCGTCGACCTGGACACCGGCGTTGTCGATGCCGACGCCAGCCCCGAGCTACTGACCCAGGCTCTGTTCCGTGACCGCTTGATTGGCGTGGTGCGCGCCGGCCATTCTCTCAGCCGAGGCGAAGTCAGCGCCGAGCGGTATGCGCAAGGCCAGCACGTGTACGTATCCCGACGTGGCCAGGATCGGGGCCAGATCGACGATGCCCTTGAAGCCCAAGGCCTCACGCGGCAGATCAGCACCATCGTCGCCGGTTTCTCCACCGCCATCGCGTTGGCCCGTGACACAGACCTGATTGCCAGCGTGCCCGAACGCTACACCGCCCACCAACGCGAAGGCCTGCACAGTTTCGCATTGCCGCTGACCTTACCCGCGTTTACCGTGGCGATGCTCTGGCACCCTCGGCTCGACGCCGACCTGGCCCATCGTTGGCTACGCGGATGTTTGCGTGAGGTCTGCGGGCCGCAACAGGTACAATCGCCGCTGCCTTGACGCGAAACTCCAGGAATTTGCATGTTCAGCCTTACCCGCTACACCACGCCGTGCCCCGAGCCCATCAATGCGCAGGTCCTGCAGATGGTGGTGGATAACCTCACCGACATCAGCAGCGTCGCGCTGCCGCCTAGCAACCTGCTGTACAACATCTACCAATACGCCGTCGGGTTTGAGGTACACCTGTACCTCGAAGCCTTGAACGGTACAAAAGGCATTGCCGTCGAGTTGATCGTGGCGACCGATGCACAAGACCCCGAGAAGGTCATCGGTTTTGTGCTGTGCCTGCCGGTAAAGGATGATCCTGAGGCGTGTGGTATTGCGTTTATGGCGGTGCAGGCTGGCCATCGGCGCCAGGGTGTGGCGCGGGGCATGATGCAGGATGTGCTCGCTCGCTATCCCCACGCGGAATTGGCGTGTGCGGTGGAGAAGGTGGCGGCCTTTGAAGCGATGGGCTTTCAAGTGCGCGCAGCGCGGGGCACCCAGGTGCTTATGAATACCCGCGACTACGGCACCGACGGGCTGATGGGCGTGTTGGATGTGGCGTCGATCTACAGCTCGCTGGAAGTGCGGCAGATTCACACCTACCTGCTGCAAAAACACGGCAAGCGCGCGATGGTGGACGCGGAAAAGCAGCGCGACCGCCATCTTGATCAACTGACCCGCAAGGTGCAGATGTTTATCCAGGACCGCGCCCGCGGCTGACCATCGCCAGGATCGTCGCCAACAACTCCTGCTGCGCTTCCTCGCGACTGATTTCGCCGCTGGCAGCCGCGTGGGACAGGGCTTCCGCAGCGCCCAGCATCGCCCTTAATCCCGCCTGGGATATTCGACCGAACGGCGACAGCACATCACGGCACTTATCCAGGAAGATCGCCTCGTACTGTCGCTTCAGGGTTTCCAGTTCCGGTGAACTGCTCAGCGCGGCGATCACCCCTGGTATCTCCCGCCCTTGCAGCAACACGCAATCGACATAAGACGAGGCAATCACCCAGGCGCGATCTTCCAGCGTGGCGTTGCTGGCTTCGATGGCATCGGCAAACACCTGGTTTTGGCGCCCGTCAAAATCTTCATACAACGCGGCCAACAACCCGGCGCGGGTGACGAAGTGGTCATAGACCACTGGCTTGGTAACGCCCGCCAGCTCTGCCAGGCGACCCAGCGTCAGGGCCTCGGTGCCTTCATCGCGTACCATTTGCCAGGCCACATCCAACAATTGTCGAAGACGGTCTTCACGCGATAGGCGACGACGTGGGGCGGGGGATTCACTGCTTGACATGCTTATATACCAAAAGTAACTTACCAAAGGTAACTTAAGCCCAGCCTAAACCGAAATGGAGTCAATGTCATGCATGCCTTGATCGTTGTTGCACATCACGACCCGCAATCCCTCACCCACAACATTGCTTTGCAAGCCGCCGCTGGCCTGACTGCTGCCGGCCACACCTACGAAATCGCCGACCTCGCCGCCGAAGGCTTCGACCCGCGCTACACCGCTGCCGATCACTTAGTGCATCGCACCCGCGCCCAGCCGCCCGCCGATGTGCTGGCCGAGCAAGCGCGTATCGACCGGGCAGACGCCTTGGTGTTGGCATTCCCTATCTACTGGTGGTCGATGCCGGGCCTGCTCAAGGGCTGGGTTGACCGCGTGTTCGTCAACGGCTGGGCAATCGATTACGGCCCGGACATGCCCGTGGTGAAAAAACTGCGGCACTTGCAGGTGCATCTATTGGCATTGGGTGCGGCCGATGACGGCGCATTTGACCGCCACGGTTACGCCAAGGCCATGCGCACGCAAATCGATTACGGGATCTTTGATTACTGCGGCGCGCAGGTGGTGACATCCGAGCTGTTGCTGGACTCCGAGTCCGGGACGGCGCAGGAGCATTTGAAAACCGTCCTGAAACTGGGGCAGCAGTTGTTTACCCAAGCCGAGGCCCGCCAGGAAGCCTAAAGCAGATGCCGCTCCAGGGATTCACGAATCAGCGTCGCCAACTGCGCCACTGGTTCGGTGGGCTATTGGCGGTTGCGGTGCAGTTCATACGCCAATGAAGGCACCGATGGCAGTTCCTCCAACACGCGTAAGTGGCCCGGCAAACCCATCGACGTGCGCAATGTCACCCCCAGCCCGGCATCCACGGCGGCCCAGATGCCGCCGACGCTGGGGCTGGTGAGCGCAACGCGCCAGGCAATGCCAGCGCGGTCCAATGCTTCGGTGGCGGCGCTGCGCAGCACACAAGGCGCGTCGAACATCACCAGAGGCAGCGGCACCTTGCGCGAGGGTATCGGTTGGTCGTGGGGGCCAATCCAATGCATGGGGGTTTGCCCCAGAGGCGTGACGTAGGGCGAGGCGTGCCCGGTGGCCCAGGTGAGCGCCAAGTCGAGGTTGCCACTGTCAACCAAGGTCAGCAGTTCGGCATTGCGGGCAATCCGCACTTCCAAGCTGATCATCGGGTACAGCAGGGCGAAGCGTCGCAGCACATCGCTGAGCACCCATTCACCGAAATCTTCCTGCACGCCCAGGCGTAGCGTTCCTTCGGTGCGGGTCTGGTTCAATGCGTCGAAAATGCTGTCATTGAGTTCCAGCAAGCGTCGGGCATGGCCCAGCAATGCTTCGCCCACAGGCGTCAATGCCAGTCCACGGCCAGACTTGTTCAGCACCGGTGTGCCTACTTGCTCTTCGAGTTTTTTCAAGTGTGCGCTGATGGCTGAGGTGGAGCGCCCCAGACGGTCCGCAGCTTTGGCAAAACTGCGCAAGTCTATCCCCAGGACAAAGGTGCGCAGTACATCGAGGTCGAAGGTGGGCAGGCGCATTGAATGGTCCACATAAACAGGATGGTGGGTATTGTTTAATCTGATATTCGGAATGATCCTGGCTTGCTAGTTTTTGCCCGTCAACTCAATTGTCGGAGCACTGCACATGCCATACGCGCGTATCTCACTGCATCGCGGGAAATCCGCCGAGTACTTACAGGCCCTGTCCCACGGCGTGCATGACGCACTCGTGGAGGCCTTTGCAATTCCCGTAGGTGATCGATTCCACGTCATCCACCAGCATGACGTGGGGGAGCTGATTGTGGATGCTGACTATCTGGGCGGCCCGCGCAGCGCGGACTTCGTGTTGATTGCAATCACGGGAGGCAAGCCGCGAGACACGGCAACCAAGCGACGGTTTTATCAGGCGGTGACCCAGCGCCTGAGCGCCAGCATCGGGCTGGATCCTGAGGATGTAATGATCGTGATCAGCACCACAGCGGCTGAGGATTGGTCATTTGGCGGAGGCCGGGGCAATGCGTAGCAGGTGTCAGCCTTCGCGAAACAGGTCGTGGGCGTCCAGCAGGCGGTAGGCAATTTCCGGGCGTTTCTCCAAGCCCCGGCGAATCGCGGCCGGGATTGACTGGCGAGTCTTGCGACACATGCCCGGCAGGTCATCGATCAAGATTTGAATCCCGCGCATGCTTTTGACCTCGGTGTGCCCCGGCGCGACATGCACGCGGATGCCCAATTGCTGGTACATCAGCTGTTGCATGCGCTCCAGGTCTTGCAGGCTCTTGAGGTCTTCAAGGCGCTCGAGCAGCTTTTTTTCTTCCTGGCGCGTGAGCTGCAGGATGCGCTGGTCGGCGCCTGGGGTTTCCAGCAGTTGCTCGCGATCACAGACGCAGGCGCCGGGTGGGCAGGGTTGGCGAATTGTCATGTGCATTGCCTCCCCATTCCGGCGCTGTGTCCTCAGTAGCTCAGTTGAACCCCAAGACTGCCCAGGGCATTCCAATACTCAGGATAGGTCTTGGCCACGCAGTCCGGGTCCTGAATGCGGATGCCCGACACTTTCAAGCCGGCCAGGGCAAAGCACATGGCGATGCGGTGGTCGGCGTGGGTGTCGATCAATGCATTGCACGAGGTGCCAGCCAGGGCAGGGTCGCTGGCCACGAGCAGGTCGTCGCCTTCGATGGTGGCCAAGCCTGGGCGAATCTCGTTCAGGCCGTCGTGCAGCGCCTGCACGCGATCACACTCTTTTACCCGCAGGTTGGCCAGTTCGGTGAAGCGTACCGGGGTGTTGTTGAAGGCTGCGAGTACCGCCAGCGTCGGAATCGCGTCCTGCATCTGCGAGCCAACGACCGTGGCTTGCATGTTCGGGAATTGCGCGATTACGGCCTGGGCCTTGGCGTCCGGCTGGGTGAAGTCTTGCGCGGCGACACCGATGTCGATGCGGCCACCGGTCAATACTTCGGCAGCCCACAGATAGGTGGCGGCGGACGCGTCGGGTTCGATCAGGTAGTCATGGGCGGTGTAGCCGGTTGGGGCTACGCGCCAAGTGGTGTCGTTGACTTCTTCCACTTGGGCACCGAATGCACGCATGCAGTCCAGGGTCAGGTCCACATAGCCACGCGCGCCGATGTCCTTGCCGGTCAGCGCCACTTCAATCGGTGCTTCGCCGCAGGCGGCGAGCATCAGCAGGGCGGATACGTATTGGCTGGACAAGCCGCCATCAATCTCAAAACGCTTGGCCTGCACTTTGCCTACGCCGTGCACGGTGACTGGCGGGCAACCGGTGGGGCTGTCGACGTGGATACCGTTCTGGCCGAGGGTGGCCAGCAGCGGGCCAATCGGACGTTTCTGCATGTACTCGTCGCCGTCCAGCACCACGGTGCCTTCAACGGTCGCGACCGCTGCAGTAAGAAAGCGCATCGCCGTGCCGGCATTGCCGAGGAACAGCGGCTGCGCAGGTAATTGCAGCTTGCCATGCCCGGTGACGACAAACGTAGTGTCGTCCGGCTCGTCGATGGTCACGCCCATCTGGCGCAGGGCCACCGACATGTGGCGGGTGTCATCGCTCTTGAGCGCACCGCTCAGGCGGCTGGTGCCCTTGGCCAGGGCCGCCAGCAGCAGGGCGCGGTTGGTAATGGATTTGGAGCCGGGGGGCGCGACCTTGCCATTGAGGGGGATATTGGGCGGTGTAACGGTCACGGTTTTCTGCGAACTCAAGGTACAAGGCTCCTGATTCAAGGCAAGGTGGCACGGAGTGGCCGACGGGCGGACCCGAATAATCGGCCAAAGCAGCGGTGCTTGTCGAGGCTTAGCGCTGGCTCAACCAGTAATCATGCAACGCCCGCGCCGCCGGTTCGATCTGGCTGACGCGCTGTTGATGCGCCGCTACATCCAGGTCGGCGGGCAGTTCGAAGTTGTCCTGTTCGGCGCACCAGGAGATTTTTTCCAACTCGCTTGCCTGCGCCGCCGGCAGTTCGGGCCAATTGCCGATGGCCGCGCCACGGATATAGCCGAAGCACCATTCTTCGGCGAGGGTCACGTTTTGGCCCTGATGTTCGGTTTCGTCGAAGCGTGCCTTGAAGCGCTCAGCGTCGGTGGCCAGTTGCTCGGCCAGGGTATTGATGTGGCGCACACACAGTTCCAGGAAACGCTGCGCTTCATCCATGTTGTCCCATTCCGGGTTCTGCCCGCCCCAGATCGCCGGGAACCACTCGGCCACATCCACTTGCACCGGGCTGGACACCAGCGCGGTGAAATAACCGTCGAGTTCGGCCAGGTTCAGCACCGAATGGTCGTCGCCGTACTTTTGCAGGGTGTCTTGGATAAATTCGAATTCGGTCGGGGAGAGGGGTTGGGCGTGCATGGGCATATCCTTTAAACGTCGAGCGCCGCAGGTGGGGCGGCTTAAAGCGCGAAGGATGGCGGGTGTGCCGGGTTTTATCCAGCATTTTCCCCGCGTTTGCACAGCTTGCTCACGCACATCGAGCCCACCACCGCGAGGATGATCGGCACCAGGAAGTCATGCTCGATTCGGGTAAATTCCGCCACCAGCACAATCGCCGTCAGCGGCATGCTCATGCTGGCCGCCAGAAAAGCCGCCGCGCCGATGATCGCAAACGCGCCCAACGGCACGCCCGGCCACAGCAGGCTCCAGGCGCCGCCAAGGATGATCGCCAGCAGCGCGCCATTGGCCAGGCCTGGCGTCAACAGCCCACCTTCGGCGCCGGCGCGCAGGCTGCTGGTGGTGATCAGCACCTTGACCACCAGCAGCAGCGCGGCCAGGCCGATGGTCAGTTGATTGTCGAAACCCAGTTGCGCGGGGCCTTTACCGTTGCCCAGTATTTGCGGCAGCAACATCGCCAGCCCACCGATGATCGTGAAGTTGATCAGCGACAGCACCGGCAGCCGCCAACCCCTCGCAGCGTTCGCCCGCGCCTTGCCGGTGATGCGGGTGAAAGCGTACGCCGCCAACCCGAATACTGGCCCGCACACCACGGCCCAGGCGATCAGCACCGGGCTCAGCACAAATTGCGGCACCACGTATTGCGACTCTGCCCCCAGCCCGACCCACGCCACCGATGCACCTATCGCCGAGGTCGCCAATGCAATCACCGCTGCCGGCCAGCTGAATGCACCCACCAGCACTTCCAAGACAAACACCGCACCCCCCAGCGGCACGTTGTACACCGCCGCCAGCCCGGCGCCCGCGCCACAGGCCACGATCAGGCGATGCATCTGGGGTTCGAGTCGCGCACGTTGCGACAACCAGCTGGCGGCCAGCGCCCCAACTTCCCGTGGCGCCACTTCACGGCCCAGCGGCGAGCCCAGGGCCACGGTGACGATTTGCAGCAAGGCGTGGGCGAGGGTGGTCTTGGGCGGCATGATCGGCATCTTGTCCGATACCGCTTGCTTGATGCTGACCAACGGGCGGCCATAGCGATAAATCGTCCACCAGCCCAATCCTGCGACCAGGCCGCAGACCACCAGCACCAGCAAGCGCCGCTCGGGCGACGCGGCCGTAACGCCTAGCAGGAAGGTTTCATGGCTGACCAGGCTGTCGAGGCTGTAGCCGTAAGCCAGGTGCTGGATGCCGTGCAACAGCAACGCCAGCAACATCCCGCCCAGGCCAGCGCCGATACCGGTCAGCACGACCACCAGGGCCAGGATCAAGGATGAACGAAACGTGGTCGGCATAGGCGGCTCCAGGCAATGGCCCTGATTGTATAGCCGAAAAACCGTGCCCCCCGCGTGAAATGTAATGGCGCTGCATGAACCGTGCAGTCACAACATTCCATTACCTTTGTCAGTCCCGTTTTTGGCCGATGCGCCGTTGTGCACCCTTGTTATAGTTCGGGCCTTATCACTCGCCAGTCAGGGATCACTGCCATGTCCGAATACCAAGCTTTCGTCGTCGAACTCACCGGTAATGTTGCCCATGTGCAGATCAACCGCCCGGAAAAGATCAACGCGATGAACGCCGCGTTCTGGACCGAGATCATCGACATCTTCCAATGGGTCGAAGACACCGACACCGTGCGCGCCGTGGTGCTCAGCGGCGCCGGCAAACATTTCTCCTCGGGTATCGACTTGATGATGCTGGCCTCGGTGGCCAACGACTTCGGCAAGGACGTAGGGCGCAACGCGCGCTTGCTGCGCCGCAAGATCCTTGAACTGCAAGCCTCGTTCAACGCGGTCGACAATTGCCGCAAGCCGGTATTGGCGGCGATCCAGGGTTACTGCATCGGCGGCGCCATCGACCTGATCAGCGCCTGCGACATGCGCTACGCCGCCGAAGGTGCGCAGTTCTCGATCAAGGAAATCGACATCGGCATGGCCGCCGACGTTGGCACCCTGCAGCGCCTGCCGCGCATCATCGGCGACGGCATGCTGCGTGAGTTGGCCTACACCGGTCGTCAATTCGGCGCCGAGGAAGCGCGCAGCATCGGCCTGGTCAATCGTGTCTACCCCGATCAAGAAAGCCTGTTGGCCGGCGTGCTGGAGATTGCCCATGAAATCGCCGCCAAATCGCCGATTGCCGTCACCGGCACTAAAGCCATGATCAGCTATATGCGTGACCATACGGTCAATGACGGTCTGGAATACGTTGCCACCTGGAACTCGGCTATGTTGCAATCCAACGACCTGCGCGTGGCCATCGCGGCCCATATGAGTAAGCAGAAACCCGAATTCGTGGATTGACTGACATGACCCCAGGCTGGATTACCACAACGCTTTTGGACAACGACACCCCTGGCGGCTGGGCTGTCGCCCGCAGCCGCGATGGTTTTTTACATGACACCAATGGCCCGCTGTTTCCCCGCGAATGGCTCAAGCGCCAGGACCTGTCGGTGTTCGCCGAGCACGGCATCGGCCACCTCGACGGTGAGCCGGTGTACCTGTTGGAACTGAACGCGCCGGCCGAAGTGCCGGGTTGCAGCTGGCAGGGCCTGCGGGCCTTCATGCTGCAAGGCGATCACACCCTGTACAAAGTGCTGGGTTACGCCGCGCAGATCGGCACCTGGGCGCGCGAGCACCGGTTTTGCGGCAGTTGCGGCCAGGCCATGGTCCAGGTGCCACGGGAGCGGGCAATGTATTGCCAGGCCTGCGACCTGCGCAGCTACCCACGGATTTCGCCGAGCATGATCGTGCTGGTGACCCGTGGCGACGAGATCCTGCTGGCGCGTTCGCCGCGTTTTGTCACGGGGGTCTACAGCACCCTGGCGGGGTTCGCCGAGCCGGGTGAGTCGGCTGAGGATTGTTTGATCCGCGAAGTGCACGAGGAAGTGCAGGTCGAGGTGAAGAACATCCAGTACATGGGCAGCCAGTGCTGGCCGTTTCCCCATTCGATGATGCTGGGCTTCCATGCCGAGTACGCCGGTGGCGACATCGTGCCCCAGGCCGACGAGATCGAAGACGCGCAGTGGTTCAATGTGCACAACCTGCCGCCGTTGCCGGCGTCACGTTCGATTGCGCGTTACCTGATCGACCTCTACCTGGCGCGGCGTTTAGGCCACGCTGAACCAGTGCTGCCAGGCTAGGCGCACGGTCAGGCCCAGCACCACGGTGATAAACACCGGGCGAATGAATTTGGCGCCGCCGCTGATTGCGCTGCGTGCGCCAAAGAACGCGCCGAACATCACGCAAATGCCCATGGTCAGGCCGACGATCCAGTCCACCGTCCCGTTGAAAATAAATACCGACAGCGCCGCCGCGTTGCTGACGAAGTTCATGCTGCGCGCCACGCCGCTGGCTTTCACCAGGTCCACGGGGTACATCAACATCGTGCTGACGGTCCAGAATGCACCGGTACCTGGGCCGGCTACACCATCGTAGAAGCCCAGGCCAAAACCTTGGGTGGACTGCCATTTCTTCTTGATCGGCGCGTCGGCGTCCAGCGGCGCCTTGGGCGTGCCGCCGAACAACAGGTATAAGCCGCAACCAAACACAATCACCGGGAGCATTTTGTTCAGGGTCTCGGCGGGCAGGTAGTGAGCCACTACGGCGCCGGTCAGCGCACCGATAAACGTACCGACGATGGCATGCACCCACTGGCGCGGGTGAAACAGCTTGCGGCGATAGAAGGTAAAGCTGGCGGTGGCGGAGCCGAAGGTGGAACTGAGCTTGTTGGTGCCCAGTACCAAGTGCGGCGGCATGCCGGCGGTAAGCAGGGCAGGCGTGGTGAGCAGACCGCCGCCGCCGGCGATGGCGTCGATGAAACCGGCGATAAAGGCGACAAACGCCAGGATGGCGAGGGTGGTGAGGTCAACGCTGAGTTCGAAGGGCATGGGCAGGGCTTATGGTTGGCAGGGCGCTGTGCGAAAGGCCGCCATCTTACTGCGAGATGTATGGAGAACCAAATGTGGGAGCGGGCTTGCTCGCGAAAGCGGTGTGTCAGTCACAACATCTGTAACTGATCCACCGCTTTCGCGAGCAAGCCCGCTCCCACCTGTTCGACTGCGATCAGCCGTGACGCTTGTCCAGCCACTCCAGCGCCGTACGCCAGATGCAAATCCCCAGGAAATATGCCGACATCAGCGACCACAACCCAAACGTCCACGGGTTGGTGTTCGGGTAATCCACCACCATCAAGAAACTGCACAGCAGCCAGATGGTGGTCACCGCGATATTGATCGGCATAAACCGCTTCACCCGGAACGGGTGCAGGAACTTCATCGGTGTC
Organism: Pseudomonas cremoris; assembly: GCF_014230465.1. Next base: position 5,409 of record NZ_JAAXCY010000012.1, on the reverse strand, counting down.
ACGGTCAGCAGCGCCAAGCCGATCACCGTCAACAGCGTGACCCAGGCCTCGGGCTGGATGATGTATACGCACAGCGCGACTACGTTCCACGCGGCAGGAAAGCCGACAAAATAGTTGTCCTTGCTCTTCATGTTCACGTTGCAGAAGCAGAACAGCGACGACACCAGGATCACCGACACCGTGAACAGGTGGGTGAAGTCCGGCAGGTCGATATAACGGTAGATAAACAGCGCGGGGATAAACACATAGGTGAGGTAATCGATCACCAGGTCCAGCACCGAGCCGTCAAAGCTGGGCAGTACCGTGCTCACATTGACCCGTCGCGCGAGCGAGCCGTCGACGCCATCGACCACCAGCGCCAGCCCCAGCCACAGCAGGCAGGCCTTGGGTGAGTTTTCCAGCAGTGCCAGCGTGGCCAAAAAGGCCAGCACCACACCGGTAGCGGTAAAGCCGTGGGCGCCCCAGGCTTTGAGTCTGGCTACATGCAGGGTCGATATCACGGGCGGTTCTCCAAAAGGTGAAACGGGGCAGCCGACAACGTAACGCCGTCGGGTCTGGCCGGGGAATGCAGGTATCGACCGGGAAGGGGGCAAGAAGGTTCACCACCCCGGTGTATCACTTAGCGTAGCAAGCGTGGGGCGTTTCGGCATCAGCCCTGGCGGAACACCAGCGCCTTCAAGCCACTTTGCGCGTCAATATCAGGAAATTCCGGCGGGTTTGCCAAGCGCTCGACAAAGCGCAGTCCCGGCGCTTCGCGGGTTACGCCGTCGATCAGGAAGTCTTCGCCGAAGGCTGGGTCGTTCATGCACGCCAGCACCGTGCCCTGTGGGGTGAGCAAATCCGGCAGGCGTCGCAGAACGCGCTGGTAGTCCTTGGTCAGCAGGAAGCTGCCTTTCTGGAATGACGGCGGGTCGATGATCACCAGGTCATAGGGGCCGCTGTTAGTGACCTTGGCCCAGGACTTGAACAGGTCATGGCCAAGAAAGCTGACCTTGCTCAGGTCATGGCCATTCAGGCGATGGTTGTCGCGGCCCCGGCTCAGTGCACCACGCGCCATGTCGAGGTTCACCACATGGTCGGCACCGCCTTCGATGGCTGCTACGGAGAACCCACAGGTGTAGGCAAACAGATTGAGCACGCGCTGGCCTTCGGCCTGTTCACGTACCCAGTTGCGGCCGTAGCGCATGTCGAGGAACAGCCCGCTGTTCTGTTTTTTACCCAGGTCGATCAGGTAACGCAGGCCGCCTTCGGTGATGGTCAGTTCGTCGATGGGGTTGCCCACCAGCCATTCGGTGGTGCTTTGCGGCAGGTAACGGTGTTGCAGGGCAACGGTGTAGGCGCTGAACTGGGTGTGCAGCAGCTGTTTCAGGGCTTCCAGCTGCGCCGTCTCGGGCTCCTTGAACAGCGACACCAGCAACACACCTTGCAACCAGTCCACCGTCAGTTGCTCCAGGCCTGGCCAGCAGCGGCCACGGCCGTGGAACAGGCGTCGAGTTTCGCTGGGCGGGTTCTCCAGGGCGGTGAGCAGGTGAGCGTGCAGGGTGGCGAGTGCGTCTGGGTTCATCGTTTAGCGTCGGTCGTTGAGCGGGCGGCATTTTAAACACAGTTGCAGGGTTTCGGGGTACATGAGCACAACGTGCTGAGAAACGTCTGAATGGCAGTTAATCATGCTCAAAAAACGAATTTTCCCGCCTGATAACAGGCAAAAAATCCTCAGGCCCCGACATAAACTGGAAAAAAAGCCCGGAGGTGCCCATGAACGGTTTCGCGAGTGCAGTGAATCACACAGCCTTGGATCAGGCAGAGTTGGACGAGTGGCGCGATGCCCTTGCGTCACTGGTCGCAAATGCCGGTCCGGCGCGGGCGCGGCAGATCCTCGACCTGCTGGCCCGCGAAGGCAGTGCCCCGCACATCGACTGGAAACCGCGCCACGGCACGCCCTACATCAATAGCATCAGCGTCGAGCAGCAACCGGCGTTCCCTGGCGACCTGGCCACCGAAGAGCGCCTGGCCTCGCTGGTACGCTGGAACGCCCTGGCCATGGTGGTGCGGGCCAACCAGGCCTATGGCGAACTCGGCGGGCATATCGCCAGCTATGCCAGTGCAGCGGATTTATTTGAAGTGGGTTTCAACCACTTTTTCCGTGCGCGTAACGACGGTTTTGGTGGAGACCTGGTGTTCTATCAACCGCATTCCGCTCCAGGCATTTATGCGCGTGCCTTCCTTGAAGGGCGCCTCAGCAAGCAGGACCTGGCCCACTATCGCCAGGAACTCGGTGGGCCCAAGACGGGCGCACGCGGGCTGTCCAGCTACCCGCACCCATGGTTGATGCCGGACTTCTGGCAGTTTCCCACCGGCTCCATGGGCATCGGCCCCATCAGCTCGATTTTTCAGGCGCGTTTCATGCGTTATTTGCAGCACCGCACCCTGCTGGACACCACCGATCGCCACGTGTGGGGCGTGTTCGGTGACGGCGAGATGGATGAACCGGAAAGCATGTCGGCCCTGACCCTGGCCGCCCGCGAAGGCCTCGACAACCTGACCTGGGTGGTCAACTGCAACCTGCAACGCCTCGACGGTCCGGTACGTGGCAATGGGCGCATCATCGACGAACTGGAAGCGTTGTTCGCCGGTGCCGGCTGGAACGTGATCAAGCTCGTCTGGGGCTCGGACTGGGACGCCTTGCTGGCCAAGGATACGGATGGCGCGCTGGTCGAGACCCTGTCCAACACCGTCGACGGGCAGTTCCAGACCTTTGCCGCCAAGGACGGTGCCTACAACCGCGAACACTTCTTCGGCCAAAGCGAAGCCCTGGCCAAGCTGGTCGAGAACATGAGCGATGAGCAGATCGACCGCCTCAAGCGTGGTGGCCACGACATGGTCAAAATCCACGCGGCCTACCACGCGGCACGTCGGGCCAAAGGCAAACCCACCGTGATCCTGGCCCAGACCAAAAAGGGCTTCGGCATGGGCGAAGCCGGGCAGGGCAAGATGACCACCCACCAGCAGAAAAAACTCGACCGTGACGCGCTGATCGCCTTTCGCAATCGCTTCCAGTTGCCGCTGACGGACGAGCAGACCGAATCCCTGAGCTTCTTCAAGCCTTCCGACGACAGCCTTGAGCTGCGCTACCTGCACCAGCGGCGCAAAGACCTCGGCGGTTATGTACCCAGCCGCAGCCAGGCCGCCGCGCCGGTCAACGTACCTGCAGTAGAGGGCTATGCCGGTTTTGCGACGGCCGCTGAGGGCAAGGAAATGTCCACCACCATGGCCTTTGTGCGCATGCTCACCAACCTGCTCAAGGACAAGGCCCTGGGGCCGCGCATCGTGCCCATCGTCGCCGACGAGGCGCGCACCTTCGGCATGGCCAACCTGTTCAAGCAAATTGGCATCTACTCCAGCGTTGGCCAGCGCTACGAGCCGGAAGACATCGGTTCGATCCTCAGCTACCGCGAAGCCACCGACGGCCAGATCCTCGAAGAGGGCATCAGCGAAGCCAGCGCCATCAGCTCCTGGGTCGCGGCGGCCACCAGCTACTCGGTACACGGCCTGCGCATGCTGCCGTTCTATATCTACTACTCGATGTTCGGTTTCCAGCGCGTCGGCGACCTGATCTGGGCCGCCGCCGACCAGCGCGCCCGTGGCTTCCTGCTCGGCGCCACCGCCGGGCGCACCACCTTGGGCGGCGAAGGCTTGCAGCACCAGGACGGCAGCAGCCATCTCACTGCGGCCACGGTCCCCAACTGCCGCGCCTACGATCCCGCGTTTGCCGGGGAGTTTGCGGTGATCCTCGACCATGGCATGCGCCAGATGCTCGAGCACGATGTGGACGAGTTCTACTACGTGACCCTGATGAACGAAAACTACCCGCAGCCGAGCCTGCCGCACGGTGTGGAGGCAGCGATTATCAAGGGCATGTATCGCCTTGAAGGCGCGGCGAATGCCAAGGTGCGCCTGATAGCGTCCGGCACCTTGCTGCGTGAGGCGCAGGCAGCCGCGCAGTTGCTGGCAGAGGATTGGCAAGTGGCGAGCGAGGTGTTCAGCGTGACCAGCTTCAGCGAATTGGCGCGGGATGCGCGAGAGGTGGAACGCTGGAACCGTCTGCACCCACAAGGCACCGCCCGCACCAGCCATTTGGCTGACTGTTTGCCCAACGGTGCGCCGGTGGTGGCGGTGTCCGACTATGTGCGGGCGGTGCCGCAGATGATCGGCTCGTACGTCAGCTCCAGCTACACCGTACTGGGTACCGACGGTTTTGGACGCAGTGATACGCGGGTGGCGTTGCGTGATTTCTTTGAGGTGGATCGTTACCACATCGTATTGGCAGCGCTGACGGCGTTGGTGGAGCAGGGGGGATTGGAGAGGCAGGTTTGCCAAGCGGCGATTGAGAAGTACGGCTTGCAGGCAGAGCGCGATATGCCCTGGGTCTGTTGAACATCAGGGCTCAACGGTGGGAGCTGGCAAGCCAGCTCCCACACTATCAAGAGGTGTTGGTTATAAAGTGGCGATCAGGGCTGGCCCAAAGGTCTCCTTTAGAAACCCCGGCGCGATATAGCGCTCGTAATGCGCCTCCGACAACAGGAAAAACTCCCGGTCAATCGCATCCCGCAAGTCCGCCAGGTGCCGCTCGCGAAACTCCGGCAACAACGCAAGGCCATAGGCGTCCAACTTGGAAATCACCCGTGCGCCTCGCGCAATCAACTGGTACGCCCAGCAATACGGCGATTGCTGCGGCACAAAGCGGATCTTGCGCGTTTCAAGTTGCTGGCGCAGCAGGGGCGGATCAAACACTTCCAGCTTGCTGGCCATCACTTGCACCAGCAATTGCTCCAGACGCAGCCACACCGCCTGTTTTTCCTCAGCGTTGTAGCCGTTCCATTGGATCACTTCGTGGTGATAACGCTTGCAGCCCCGGCAGACCAGGTCGCCATAGACGGTGGAGCACAGGCCGACGCAGGGGGTTTTGATGGTTTGGTTGGGCATAAGAGGCTTGATTACAAAATCCGGAAAGCACCGCAAACCCATGTGGGAGCGGGCTTGCTCGCGAATGCGGTGTATCAGTCGATGCATCCGGTGACTGAATCACCGCATTCGCGAGCAAGCCCGCTCCCACATTGGATCTGTGTTGTTGATTAGTCCCAGCTCAGCGCGCCGCCGGTCTGGTACTCAATCACTCGCGTCTCAAAGAAATTCTTCTCTTTCTTCAAGTCCATGATCTCGCTCATCCACGGGAACGGATTCGTCGTCCCTGGATACTCTTCCTTCAAACCAATCTGCGACAGACGACGGTTAGCGATGAACTTGAGGTAGTCCTCCATCATCGCCGCGTTCATGCCCAACACCCCACGCGGCATGGTGTCGCGAGCGTATTCGATCTCCAGCTGGGTCCCTTGCAGGATCATCTGGGTC
>NZ_JAAXCY010000011.1 GCF_014230465.1 Pseudomonas cremoris | reverse complement strand
ATCCCGAACTCAGCAGTGAAACGATGCATCGCCGATGGTAGTGTGGGGTTTCCCCATGTGAGAGTAGGTCATCGTCAAGATTAAATTCCAGAACCCCTGATTGCTAACGCAGTCAGGGGTTTTGTTTTGGGCGATCGGAAAGTGGGCCAGGGACCGACAAATTTGCACAGTTATTTCTGAACCAGACCACTAGAATAGGCACCTAATCATTTTTAGAGTCTGAGCCCTATCTATGCCCGATCCGGTTGATGCCATCGAGGTGTCGGATTTACCACTGGACGACCTGGTGGCATGCCATGAGTGCGACTTGCTGATGCGTAAACCAGTGCTCTCCCTAGGCGAAAAAGCCCAATGCCCGCGTTGCGGTTACGAGCTATACGCTCACCGCCACAACGTCGTTGAGCGAAGCCTCGCCTTGGTGCTGGCTGCGCTGCTGTTGTATATCCCTGCGAACTTTTTGCCCATCATGCAGCTCAATCTACTTGGGCAGTCTTCTGAAGACACCGTGTGGAGCGGCGTTGTGGGCCTATTCGATACAGGCATGCAAGGCGTCGCAGCGGTTGTCTTCCTATGCAGTATGGGCATCCCCTTGCTCAAGCTCATCTGCCAATTGGCAGTGCTCCTCAGCATCCGTTGGAACATCGGGCGCAGTTACGGACTGCTGCTGTACCGCATCTACCATCACATGAAGGATTGGGGGATGTTGGAGGTCTACTTGATGGGCGTCTTGGTGGCGATTGTGAAACTCGCTGACATGGCTTCCATCACCATAGGTCTGGGCCTGGTCTGTTTTATCAGCCTATTAATGGTTCAAGTGTTACTTGAGGTAGTGATGTCACCTCACCAGATCTGGCAAGCGTTGTCAGGGGAGGATGACCATGCGGGCGATTGATGCAGGCATTTTGATTTGTACCGAATGCCATGAGTTGAACAAACAAGATCCCGACAGCGATGAGCAAGTCTGCACGCGTTGCGGCGCATTGATTCATGCCCGCCGCCCCAATAGCCTCACACGCACTTGGGCGTTGCTGATTACGGCGGCCATTTTGTACATTCCAGCAAACCTGTTACCCATCATGACCATCAACAGCCTTGGCCAGGGTGATCCCAGCACCATCATGGCCGGCGTGATCCAACTGGTGCAGCACGGGATGTACCCCATCGCCGCGGTGGTGTTCATCGCCAGTATCCTGGTGCCGACATTCAAGCTGGTGGGCATTGGTCTGCTACTGTTCTCGGTGCAGCGCCACCAGCCGTTGTCCGCGCAGCAACGCATTGTGATGTACCGCTTTATCGAATTCATTGGCCGCTGGTCCATGCTGGATATCTTCGTGATCGCCATCCTGGTGGCGGTTGTAAACTTTGGGCGGCTTGCCAGCGTCGAGGCCAATCTCGGCGCTGCAGCGTTCGCCAGTGTGGTGATCTTGACGATGCTTGCCGCAGTAACTTTCGATCCCCGACTGATTTGGGATAACACGGAGTCGGACGACGACCATGAGTGATTTGCCTAAAGCTAAAACCCGCCCGGCCTCCAATTGGTCGGCCATTTGGGTATTGCCCCTGATAGCCCTGATTATCGGCGGTTGGTTGGGATGGCGCGCCTATACCCAGCAAGGTATCGAGATCCAGGTGCGCTTTGAAAGTGGTGAGGGTATCCAGGTCAACAAGACCGAAGTGGTCTACAAAGGCATGACCGTGGGCAAGGTCAAGGCGCTGGCCTTGGACGACGAAGGCAGTAATCGCGGGGTGATCGCCACCATCGAGATGAACAAGGACGTCGATCAATACCTCAAGACAAACACACGCTTCTGGTTGGTCAAGCCCAGCGTAAGCCTGGCTGGTATCACCGGTCTGGAGACGCTGGTCTCGGGTAACTACATCGCCGCCAGCCCCGGCGATGGCGAGCCCACGCGCAAATTCAAGGCGCTCTCTGAAGAACCACCTTTATCCGACGCCAAGCCCGGCCTGCACCTGACCATCAAGGCCGACCGCCTAGGCTCGCTCAACCGTGGCAGTCCGGTGTTCTACAAACAAATTCAAGTCGGTCAAGTTAAAAGCTACCTGCTCTCCGAAGACCAGAGCACCGTCGAGATCAAGGTCTATATCGAACCGACCTATGCCAGCCTGGTGCGCAAACACACGCGTTTTTGGAACGCCAGCGGCATCAGCATCGACGCCAACCTGTCCGGCGTGAAGGTGCGCAGCGAATCCCTATCCAGCATCGTTGCTGGTGGTATCGCCTTCGCCACGCCCGAGAACCGCAAGGACAGCCCGCCGACTGACCCGAGCCTGCCTTTCCGCCTCTATGAGGACTTCGATGCCGCGGCGGCGGGTATCAAGGTCAAGGTCAAGCTGACTGATTTCGAAGGACTGCAAGCCGGGCGCACGCCTGTGATGTACAAAGGCATCCAGGTCGGCAGCTTGAAAACCCTGAAGATCGATCCGGACCTGTCCAGCGCCAACGCCGAACTGACGCTCGACCCACTGGCCGAAGACTACCTGGTACAAGACACCCAGTTCTGGGTGGTCAAACCGTCCATCTCCCTCGCCGGTATCACCGGCCTGGAAGCCTTGGTCAAAGGTAACTACATCGCCATCCGCCCTGGTGACAAAGGCAGTGCGCCCCAACGCGAATTTGTCGCCCGAGCCAAGGCGCCACCGCTGGATCTGCGCTCCCCGGGTCTGCACATGGTGTTGTTCACCGACAACCTCGGCTCCCTGGACGTGGGCAGCCCGATCCTCTACAAACAGGTCAAGGTCGGCTCGGTGCAGAGCTACCAGTTCTCGCGCAAGAACAAGCAACTGGTGATCGGCGTGCACATCGAGAAGGAATACGAAAACCTGGTCAACGGCTCGACGCGCTTCTGGAATGCCAGTGGCGTCACCCTCACGGGTGGCCTCACCGGTGGCATTCAGGTGAAGAGTGAATCCCTGGCCAGCTTGATGGCCGGCGGTATCGCCTTCGAAACGCCTGAGCCAAACGTACCGCTGAAAAAACGCATCCCGCGCTTCCGTTTGTTCACCGACCGCGAAGCGGCCAACCAACATGGCACCCTGGTGACCATCAAGGTTGATCGTGCCGACGGCATGCGCGCCGGCACGCCAGTGCGTTTCAAAGGGCTGGACGTGGGCAAGATTGAAAGTGTCGACCTCAGTGCCGATATGCAATCAGTGCTGCTCAGCGCCCGCATCACCCAAGTGGCGGACCGCATTGCACGCGTCGGCAGCCAGTTCTGGGTGGTCAAGCCGGAGCTGGGCCTGATGAAAACCTCGAACCTGGAAACCCTGGTCACCGGCCAGTACATCGAAGTGCAGCCAGCGGTGAAAAACGCCGGTCCGCAAAAGAGCTTCGTGGCACTGGATGAGCCGCCGAAGGCCGTTCATCAGGAGGAAGGCCTGAGCCTGACACTCAGCGCTGCACGCCGTGGCTCGTTGAAGGAAGGTGTGCCGGTGACTTATCGTGAAGTCACCGTCGGTAAAGTCACCGGCTACGAGCTGGGCCAGACGGCTGACCGTGTGCTTATCCACATCCTGATCGAGCCTAAATATGCTCCGCTGGTACGAAGCGGCAGCCGCTTCTGGAACACCAGCGGTTTTGGGCTCGACTTCGGCCTGTTCAAAGGCGCTACGGTGCGCACTGAATCCCTGGAGACGCTGGTCGCCGGTGGTATTGCCTTCGCTACCCCCGACGGTGAGCGCATGGGTAATGCCGCACGGCCGCAGCAGACGTTCCCGTTGTTCGACAAGTTTGAAGATGAGTGGCTGACCTGGGCGCCTAAGATTCCACTGGGCAAATAAACCGAGTCGCGCCGTTCGCGAGCAAGCCGGCTCCCACATTAGTCCGCGTGAGTCCTGTGGGCTTGCTCGCGAAGCGGCCGGAACAGGCAACAAAAAAGGCCCCTGGATTCTCATCCAGGGGCCTTTTGCATTTCAGCCGAAAAAATCAGACCTCATCCAACTCCGGCTCATCCGCCTGCACATTCACCGTCGCCTTCACCACATCATGACGACGAATGTACTTCCAATCCGCCTCATCGATGTAGATCCCGTTCGGCCCGCTGCCTCCTTCCAGGTCGATCGCCACTTGGGCAGACACCTGTGGCTTCACACTGGCCAGGATCGGCACAAAACCCAGCTGCAAACTGGTTTCCAGCAACGCTGCCTGGTTCTTCTCGTCGATGTCCGCCGCCTCGTCGAGGTAGTACGGCAAACGCACACGCCCGGCTTGGTCGCGGTCCATCAAGTGCAGCAACAAGTACATGTTGGTCAGCGCCTTGATGGTCATGGTGGTGCCGTTGGACGCGGCGCCGTCGATGTCGGTGTGAATCACCGGTTGCCCGTGCACCTTGGTGATCTCGAACGCCAGTTCGAACAAATCCTTGAGGCCCAACTGGTTATGGTTGGCAGCCACGAGGCGGGCCAGGTATTCCTTGGCCTCTTCGTTCTTGTTGTCCTGCTCGGCGCTTTGGCTGAGGTCGAACACCGACAGGGTTTCGCCTTCTTCATACTGGCCGGCACTGTGGATGATCTGGTCGATATGCTTGAGGGCTTCCTTGTTCGGCGCGAGCACGATGCGAAAGCTCTGCAGGTTGGACACCTGGCGCTTGTTGATCTCGCGGTTGAACAACGCCAGTTGATGCTCAAGGCTGTCGTAGTCGCTGCGGATGTTGCGCAGGGTGCGCGCAATATCGGTCACCGCCGCACGGCGTGCCTTGCCCAAGGTCAGCGCTTCGTCGGTGCGGTGTGCGTAAGCGTTGATCAGCAGTTGCAGGCGACGCTCAACGTCATCCTCGCTGTCGAACTTGGCCACGCCTTTGAGGCGCACCTGGGCATACAGCGCTTCAATCTGGCCATCAGCGCGCAGCAAACCTTGCCAACTGTCCTGATAGTCATTGAGCAGCGGTAGCAGGTTATCCATGGAGTCATCGACCGGGTCCATGAACGGCGTGCCGAACGGCAAGTCCGCTGGCAGCAACTGACGACGGCGCAATGCGTCATCCAGCGTGCGTTGCTTGGCTTCCATATCGCCGATCTGACGGCCCACCAGTTGCAGCTTGGCTGACAGCTGCTGGACGCGTTCAGTAAACGCATCGCTGGAGCGTTTCAACTCATCCTGGGCCGCTTCCATCTGTGCCAGGTTTTCCAGCTTCTCGCCTTCTTCCGCACTCAGGGTTTGCGCACGACGGAAGTCTTCCAGCGCCTTTTGCGCGTCCAGCACTTGCTGGTACAGCGCTTCGGTCTGGGTCTTGCTCGCCGCACGGTCAGAGGCTACGGCCTGCTGGGTCTTGAGCTGCTTGAGTTCTTTTTCCAGGCGCTCTTTTTGGTCGCGCAATGCTGCGCGATCCGCCAAGGCCTGCAATGCCGGCGGTTCGATGTGGGAGATGTCGATGGACAGCCCCGGCACTTCAAAACGCTCGCCCTTGAAGCCATCGAGGATCTGCTCCAGGGATTTAACCCACTGGCCATCTTCGTCCAGCGTGATGCCATGCTCGCCCAATGGCAGGCTGAACAACGAACTGTTGAACAGACGCATCAGACGCTCGACATCCTGCTGTGAGAATTCTTCCCGCAGTTTGGCGTAGCTGTTGTTATCCGCGTGATCAAGTTGCTGCTTGACCGACTTCAAACGTTTTTCCAGGTCGCGCAAACGCTCGTCCAAATCTTCGGCGCTGAACTGTCGCGACTGCGCCAGGGCGCCCGCCAGTTCATCGTGCGCGTCCTTGGCGGCCAGCAGTTGCTGCTCCAGAACCTTCACGTCATCCACCAACGCAAAGCGATGCTTGAGTACCGACAACTCGCCCAACCAACGTTGAATGCCGCTGATTTCCCGCTCCAGGCGCATCAGCTCCTGGGTGCCGCCACGCTGATCGTTCTGCAGTGCGTCCTGCTCATTGCGGTAGTGCTCGGCCTGGATGGTCAGCTCTTCCTTGCGTGCACTGGCGTAGTCCGACCAAGTGCCCAGCAACGAATCGAGCAACGGCGACAGGCGATGCAACTTGCCGCGCAATATGTCGCGCTGACGCACGCCATTGGACAGGGCTTCGACCAGCGGGCCAGCGGCCACCAGCGAGTTGTAGTCCTGTTCCATGCGTCGTACATCACGGAAAGCTTCTTCACACGCGGCGATGTAATCCACGCTACCGGAACGCAGGCTGTGTTCGAACGCATCAAGGAACAACTGCTTGAGTTTGGCCGCGGTGATTTCGCGCATGTGCAGCAGGTTGAGAAACAGCGCACGGAAGGTTTTCAGGCTCTGCTCGCTGGTAGAGCGCAGCGGGATCAACGTCAGGTCCAGCGGTATCGACGTGTGGCCGCCCACCAGCAAACGACGCAGTTCATCCGGCTTGAGTTCGTAGGCTTTCAGGCCTTCGCGCTCCAAGTTGGTGAACAGCTCTTTCTGGCGCAGGCAGGTGTCGTTCTTCTGGTAGTGGGCCAGGTCGAGCTTGCCGGCGTAGGCAAAGAACTGGTGGCCAAAGCCGCCGCCCGGGCCGCGACCAACCACGCCGATCACGTGCGGGCCGTGGGGCAGGGACACTTCCACGAGGATGTAGCTGGTGTCGGTGGCAAAGTAGAAGCGACGCGACTGTTCCAGGGTGTACTTGCCGAAACTCATGTCCGACATGCGCGCCAGAATCGGGAACTGCAAGGCGTTGATCGACGCGGACTTGCCCAGGTTGTTCGCGCCATATACCGACAGCGGCTCTTCCAGCGGGAACAATCCCAGGCTGTAGCCAGCAGTGTTCAAAAGGGCGAAGCGGCGGATGCCGTAGCGTTCCTTACTCATGCGTCGGTCTCCTGTTCTTCGGCAATGGCACGGGCCAGGGCGTCTTCTTCGCTTTCGTCTTCAAAGTCGCTCAAGTCCAGCGGGTCATCGGTCTTCAGCAATTTCTCATCGCTGTCTTCGTCGATGATCACCGGTGCCGGCAATGGCAACACGCTGTGCACGCTGGCCGCGAGGTCGCGGTCCTGCTGCACCGACAAGCACACATCGAGGAAGCGGTGCATGGGCGGCAGGAAGCGATACACGCCGTTGTCCTCGCTGGCAAAACCCAGTTGGGTCATGCGGCGCATGATCTTTTCTTCGAGTTCCTCCTGGGTCTGCACTTCGGCCTGGATAAACAGGTCGCGGTACTTCTCCAGCAGTGATGGCAGTTCATCGCGGCCCAGGCTACCGCCGTCAAGCACGGCAATCGGGTCGCGGCCTTGATCGGCCAAGTGCTCAACGATGATGAAGGTGAACAACGCCAGGCGCTGGGCCGTCTTGTTCACTTGCGCTGCGGCCACGGCAGTGTCCGGTACGAAGTAGTAGAAGCCCCGCGTATCGCACACCAGTTCAAAACCCAGGGCTTTGAACAACGTGCGGTACTGGTCCTGGAAATTCGACAATTGCGCGTAAAGCTCTGGGTCGCGACGGCTGACGTGGTAACCCTTGAACAGCTCGCGAAAGATCGGCGCCAGCTGGGACAGTTCGGATAGATCAAGATGCATTAGGTGTACTCGCAGAGTGCTCGGCGCTGGCCGGGAGCAAGGCGAAGGAGCGCAGGCTGACCTGATGCTCGTGTGTGTGGTAATCGCGACGTTCCAGGCGTTCACGCTTGAAGCGTTTTTCGCGGGACAAGCGCGAGAACCAGTACAGCAATTCGTCGGTGGCGCCGTCCGGCTCCTGCTCCAGCAGCCAAGTCATGAGGTCCGGCATCGGCAGCGCATCTTCGCAGCGTTCGAGCATTTCCTTGACCGTGCGCGGTGCGCGCTGCGCTTCGCCCTTGTGGGATTTGTGCGCCTTGGGGAAACGTGCCGGTTTCGGCTCGAAATTCGCCAATGCATACACATAAGCTTCCACTTGGCTGGCACTGCCGAGGAAGGTGCTTTGCGGACGGGTAAACATCGGCATTGCGGCTTGTGGCACCGCGTCCAGGCCTTTGCGGCGGATTGCCGACAGAGCCAACGCCGCACCACGGGTCACGGCGTTGTGCCGGCGTGCTTCTTCACGCAACGGCAACAGCAGTTCGCGGGCATGGCGCAGGGTCAGCTGGGCGCTGGTCTGCATCTCGAGAATGCGCGCGTGGGTGCGCAGCAGCATGTCGTCGTCCACCAGGTGGCCGAGGCGCTGTTGCTCGGTGAGCAGGCGCAGCAGCACGTTTTCCACCTTGCGCACGCCTTGTTCGAAGGCACCGTCGGCGTTCACCAGTTGGATCATCGGTTCGACGTATTCGTCCCAGGTCGCCAGTACTTCGGCATAACGCTGGCGCAACGGGATCTGCCGGTCGCTGGTCTTGGCGCGGTCGGCCACGGCAGCGAGGGCTTGTTCGTCGTTGGCGAGTTTTTTCAGCACGTCCCGCACGCGCATATCCAGCAGGCGCAGTTGGCGGGCCAGGTCGTGGCCATCACGGATGTCGAAGGCGTCCTGGATATACCCGGCCAGGCGCTCAAGGTGGCGCAGGTAGGCTTCGATTTCCAGGCACAGGCCAAGCCGGTGCTCCTTGCGAAGATAGGCCAGGAAGTCGTGGATCTGTGCGTTGAGCTCGAAACGGTTCGGGCTCTTGGCGACAGGCACCAGGATATCCAGGCGAATCCACACGTCCAACAGGCTGGTGATGTCCTGTGGCGTGCTGTCCAGTTGTTGGGCGGCCAGTTGCGCGCGCAGTTCGCCGAGGCTCAAGGTGCCTTGGTCGAAGTGTTCGCACAGTGGCTCAAGTAAGGCCCAGTGTTCGGCGAGGGCGCGTAGGACGCGCTTGGGTTCGATCATGGGAATGGCCGGTTGGTTGGCGATGAAAAGTCGCGATTGTACTGCATCAGGCGCGGGATTTATCCACAGCCGGTCAGTGCGCAGTGGGCGATTGTTACCGAACAGCGGTAGAATCCCCGCTCTTTAGTTATCCACAAGTGACCGAGCTGTGCTTATCGAGTCCCGACGTCGCGCTTACTTGACCGCCATGCAGGTGGTCAACTGGCTGCCCCGCACCGAACTGCCGTTTGCCGCACCGTCGCGGCCTCAGCTGCTGGAAGCGCTTGAGCCCTATGATGCGTTCGAGCCTTCGGGCGAGGAAGCGGCGGCGCCGGTGGCAGTGGTCAAGGCCGAAGCGCCCGTGCGCCCTGTGGTAGAGCGCGCCAAGATCGAAGTGCCGCGCCCGTCGCCGGTGGCCAAGGCTGCCGTGGTTGCCAAAGAGGCGGCCCCGGAGGTCAAGGCCCCGGTCGTCCCGCCGCCGCGTTTTGCCCTGCAGTTGCTGCGTGCCGGGCGCTGCCTGCTGCTGGTGGAATTGCCCACCGGCGAGCGTTTCCAGACCCGTGACCCCGCCTACCTGCTGCTCAAGGACATGCTGCGCGCCGCCGGCCTGCCCGACAGCCCGCAGATCATCGGCGAGCCAGTGCGCTGGCCGTTGCTGGTGCGTGGCAACATGGACCAGGGCCCGGAAGCAGCGCGTGATTTTGTGCAAGGTTTTGTCTCGGCGCGCCTGGAAGACGAACCCTGTGTGTGCCTGTGGCTGATCGGCTTGCCCGCTGTGCGTTTTGCCGGCGAAGCCAACGCTGAAGCTTGGTACCGCGAGCTGCAGGTCGAAGGCCTGGGCTCGGTATGGGCCCTGCCGGGCCTGGAATTATTAATGGAAGAGCCACAGCGTAAGGCTGATGTCTGGCAAGCCATGCGCCGGCTGATGGCGCGCTGGAAAACAACCGATGAGTGAGGCTTTATCCTTTCGCCCGATGACCGAGGCCGACCTCGACGCCGTGCTGAAAATCGAATACGCGGCGTTCAGCCACCCTTGGACCCGTGGGATTTTTCTCGATGGGCTGGGCAAGTATCAGATCTGGTTGATGTTCGAAGGTGAGCAACAGGTTGGGCACGGCGTGGTGCAGATCATCCTGGATGAAGCGCACTTGCTGAACATCACCGTCAAGCCGGAAAACCAGGGCCGTGGCTTGGGGCTGGCGCTGCTGGAACACCTGATGTCCCGCGCCTACGCCGCCAGTGCGCGGGAATGCTTCCTGGAGGTGCGTGACAGCAATACCGGTGCGTTTCGCCTGTATGAGCGTTATGGCTTCAATGAGATTGGCCGTCGCCGTGACTATTACCCCGCTGTAGGTGGTCGCGAAGATGCGGTCGTCATGGCCTGCACGCTAGTCGATTAGGCGATGGTCCCCATGTGGGAGCGGGCTTGCTCGCGAATGCGGTGGATCAGTCCAAGTTATGCTGACTGACCCTGCGCATTCGCGAGCAAGCCCGCTCCCACATTTTAGACCGCAGTGTTTCAGCGTTTTTTGTCTACTGGGTCCAAGTCGGCCAATTCCGCCTCATCCAACCCATTCCCGCCGCCAATCTCATCTTCATCAACAATGCTGAGGTCATAATCCGCCGGATTATCCTCGCCTTCTTCCCGCGCATCGCGCGCGCCGTCCTCATGGATCAGCGTTTCTGGACTCAAATCATCATCAGTCGACTCGTGATCATCCGTCGAAGCGCCGGTGAGCCCTGCTTCACGCACCCGCTCGTCGGGCATCAGATGCTCTCGCTCGCGACGCGGGATCTCATCGCCAATCTCGGCCGTCGGCTCCTGCTCGTCAAAATCCAGCTCGCGCATCGAACCCATGCGGTCTTCGTTGTCATCAATGGGCTCGGGTTCTGTCGCACCATAGGGGCGTCGTGATTCAGTCATGGCCAATCCTCATACTGTGGGGCTTATAGTGTGTGGACAGGCTGCGTGCCCCAAAGATTCAAGCTAATTAATGCTTGTCTATTCGCAGGCTGGGCGTGACCCGGACGGGCGGTTGTCAGTCACAAAACTGCGCATCATTCCTGAGGCTTTCCCTGATGAACGAATTACAAGACCTGCTAGATAACAACGAACGCTGGGCGGATGCGATCAAACAGGAAGATCCCGAATTCTTCGCCAAGCTCGCCCGCCAGCAAACCCCCGAGTACCTGTGGATCGGCTGCTCCGATGCCCGCGTACCGGCCAACGAGATCGTCGGCATGCTGCCGGGTGATCTGTTCGTGCACCGCAACGTGGCCAACGTGGTGCTGCACACCGACCTCAATTGCCTGTCGGTGATCCAGTACGCGGTGGACGTGCTCAAGGTCAAACACATTCTGGTCACCGGCCACTATGGCTGCGGCGGCGTACGCGCCTCGATGCAGGATCGCCAGTTCGGTCTGATTGACGGCTGGCTGCGCACCATCCGTGACCTTTATTACGAAAACCGCGATGTACTGGCCCAATTGCCAACCGAAGAAGAGCGCGTTGACCGGTTGTGCGAGCTGAACGTGATTCAGCAAGTGGCCAACGTCGGCCACACCAGCATTGTGCAAAACGCCTGGCACCGCGGGCAGAGCCTGTCGATCCATGGTTGCATCTATGGCATCAAGGACGGCCGCTGGAAAAGCTTGAACACCACCATCAGTGGCTTCGAGCAGTTGCCGCCGCAATACCGCCTGCGTCCGCTGGGCGAAGCTTAACGGTCGTGGTACAGGTGCCACTGGTCCAGGTAGCGTAGGCCCTCTGCGTTTATCTGTTCCCGTCGGCCTTTGATCCAGCCCCGGCAATTGCGTGTGCGACATTCGCAGGCAAACTGGCGGGGCAGCACATCCGCTGTGGCGGCGTGATCGATCGTCAATAAAGAGCCCGCCGGGATGCGACACAACGACCACAATTCCAGGTAATCGGCGTCCAACAGGGTGTTGGGCTCGCAGGAGTGACTGATCAGGCCGCAAAACCAACAGTCGAATAAGTGGATGTGTGACGAGATCTGAAAGGTGTGCTGGCGCTGGCTTCTGGTCGCAAAGCCAGACACCTTGCTGATGCGCGTCCTGCTGTCGAACGGCAAGCGCGAGCGAATGCCTGTCGCGCGCCCGCTTTGATCATAGACCGCCTGGAAATCAACGGTTGATGGGTAACCGCGATCAGTCGACGTCGTGGCAAAAGGGTAAACACAGACCGCAGCGTCGTGGTTAGCCTTATCCATGGCCTGAGTTTTCATCACTCGTCCTGGTTGGGCTGCATCGACTTGTCGATAGTGTCTTACTGCCAGTCTTGCAGCGGATGGGCCCGGCTAAAGACTCGCTGATGTCAAAACCGATTGCTACTGTCAACTATGACAGTAGCAATCGGTTTTTTTTCGTGCGCGTCAAAGCGCGGGTTCGCTGGCCGAAGCTTCTGGGGCGGGGTTCTTCAGTTGCTTGAGCTGCGTTTTGATGGCCGGCATGGCGCATTTGGCGTTTGCCTGTTCCGGGGTCAGGCTGCGCACCGAGGTGTAGAACAACTCACAGGTCTGTTCCTTGCGTGTGACCTGCCAGGTATTCATGCACGCCTTGAGCAATACATTCGGATCGCTAGCGGGTTTCTGCCCCATCCCGGCCTGCCAGCAGGCGGCGCTCAAGTCCTGGCTCATCACTTTTAAACCGGCCTCATCGGCTTTCTGCTCATTACCGTCATAGGTTGCGGGGTCAGCGGCGTACCAGATGTAACTCGGGTGGTTGGCGCCCAACACCGAGACCGTCTTGCCATCTTCCGGGCTGATTTGTGCCAGGCCGAGTATGCCAACGGTCTGCCCATAGTGTTGTTTGATCCAACTGCGCACCGGCGCGCCGAACGCAACCATCGGCAATGAACCTTTGGGGTGCAGGCTCAGTTCCTTGACCATGCGTGTCTGGTAGTCGGTGAAGTAGCCGTAGACGTTCTCCAGGTCCTTGCCAGCGTTGGACGGCGCGGCGATGGGAGCGATATCGATGATGGTCTGGAAGGCCGGTGTTTCGGTGGCCGGAATGCCATTGTCGGTCAGCAGGCTGGCCCAGCGGTCGGTGGTGGCCGATTCCAGGTAATCCTGGGCCTGGGTCAGCGAATAATCCGGCGGGAAGTGCAGCAATTCGATGCTTTTGCGGTTTTCCAGCGCCATGCCCAGCGGCAGGAACAGGTACCAGTTATAGGCCCACTTGCCGTCACTGTTGAGTTTGCTCGCGCCTTGGTAGGCCAGGTCGGCGGTGTTCAGGAGCGTGGTCAGCGGCTGGCCATAGCTGTCGGGTACGCCCGTGAAGGTTGCCGTGACCTCGCCATCGTGGCTCTTCACGCTGACCTTGGCACGACTGTAGCCGTCACGTTGCAGGCTCTGGTTCAGATAGTGCTCGGCGGTCTGCTCCAACGTCCATGCTCGAAAGCAGATCACGTTGCAATTATTGGGGAAAGCGAACAACTGGGTGACACGTTGCGTGCTACCCAGGGGGACCTCGATATTGGCCTGTACGACCGCACTGGCCAAAAGTGCGGCCAGGGTGAAGGACAACCTGGTCGGTATAAACATGCTTGGTTCCTTGTCAGCGAAAGCCCGTCTGCGCGGGGTGAAAGCCCACCCCTTCACAGTAGCGTCTGACCAGCGAACCCGCGTGCTAAATCGCCCGGCGTGTCGCTATTGGATAAGAAAACCTACACGTCGAACTGCAAGGCATTGCTCAAGTCGCCCATGGGTTTCTGGCCGCGGGCGGTCATGGCGTCGTCACGCTGCTTGAGACCCTCGAGTTTTTCAAGCTGGAACACGCGGGTGATCAAGCGCAGGATCGACGCGGTGTCGTAGACCGTATGGTCCACTGTGCCTTTGCGCGCAAACGGCGACACCACCAGCGCTGGAATCCGCGTGCCAGGGCCCCAGCGGTCGCCTTTTGGCGGTGCCACATGGTCCCACCAGCCGCCGTTTTCATCGACGGTCACGACCACTACCATGTTTTTCCACTGCGGGCTTTCCTGCAGCACCTTCAAGGCGCGAGCGATATGGCGGTCACCTGAGGCGACGTCGGCATAACCAGCGTGCATGTTCAGGTTGCCCTGCGGTTTGTAGAAGCTCACTGCAGGCAACTTGCCAGCCTGGGCGTCGGCGAAGAATTTATTGGTGCTCGCCTCATCACCCAAGCCGCCATCACGCAGGCGCTTGTCACGCTCAGCGCGGTTCTCTGGGCCCTGTTGTTTGAAATAGTTGAACGGCTGGTGGTGATACTGGAAGTTCGGAATCTTCGGAATGCCGCCCGAATCCTTGAACTGGTCCAAGGTGGCCTGCCAAGCGCCAGCGTACCAAGCCCAGTCGACGTTCTTTTTCGACAGCTTGTCGCCGATATGCTCGTGGGTTTGCGGCACCAGCACGTTTGGCAGATCGGGCTTTGAGTAGTCCGGGTTTTCCGGGTCGCGGATCCAGGTCGGCCAGTAGGGCGGGGCCAGGGTGTTCACGCCGTAGCCATCCGGGGTCAGCGCGCTGGGGCCGAACTGCGGCGCGCCAGTCATGGCGCTTGCCGGGGACTTATCCAGCGGCTTGAGACGCGGATCGGTGGGGTCATCGCTTTGCAGCGTGGCGATCTGCGCCTTGGCCACCGACTGCGCGGCATTCGGGTAAAACGGCGCGGTGGCGCTGATCAGGTACTGGTGGTTGAGGAACGAGCCACCGAAGGCACCCTGGAAGAAGTTATCGCAGAGCACAAATTCCTTGGCCACATCCCACAGGCGCAGGGAATAACGGCTCTGGGCGTAATAGCCCATCACCAGGCCGCCCGAATCCGCCCAGGCGACAAAGTTGTCGTTCTTGCCGCCGTTGATCTGCATCTGGTTCTGATAAAACACGTGCCACAAGTCGCGGGTGACCAGGCTCAAGGGCAGGTCCTCGGCGTTCGGGCCCTTGAGGGCGAACGGCGCGTTGGGCAGGTTTTCCTGGTATTGCACTTCGCTGGGGTACGTCACCCCGTCCACGCTTTGTGGGCCGACTTGCAATACACCGCCCCAGGCCGGAGGCAGGGTGGTCAACAGGCTGCCGTCGCGGTCACGTTGCTGAGCGTCTGCTGCGGAAAGGGCCGAGAGTGGTTTCTCAACCCCAGGGAAATCTGCGAACAGGTTGTTGAAACTGCGGTTCTCGGCGTAGATCACCACCACGGTTTTGACCTGGTCGTGCAGGGCCTTGTCCAGCTCTTGGGGCGTGAGCGGCCGCGTCACCGGTTTGCCCGGTGTCTCATTGGCATTGCCGCAGGCACTCAAGGTCGCGCCGACTCCCAGCACCGCCGCGCCTCCCAGAAAGCGTCGGCGGCTGGTATCTACTGGCGCTTGGGATGCGGAATCGGGAGAAGGGCGGTCTTCGTGCTCATCGGTCATTGCGGGGAGTCCCTGGCGAGGTGTTGCAAGATATTTCGCAGGACGGTAGCAATGCAATGTGACGGAACGAAGACAGCTGTTTGATCTAGAGCAGACGCAGTGCCAACTGACTGCCGGCACGCAGGTACTCCACTTGGGCCGTGAGGGCATCTTTGACGATTGCCTCGCCCGTATCGGTCAGCTTGGCTTTTTTCGCGTCGATGACGCTGGTCTGCAACAACTGCATGGCAACATCCATCGCTTTTTGAAACGCCGTCACGTTGTTATGCAGGCCAAACTCCTTGATAACGGCAGCCATGCGGCGGTCGGCATCGTCTCGCAACGCGCTGTACTCCACGAACGAAACACGGTCGTCCTTGTAAATGTCAGTGAGCATGTCTTCCAGTGATTTGGACAGGGGCGTCATCGGATCTTCCTCGGTGTGCTGTGGATGGCAATCCGAGTCAGGTTAATCAAAGGTGTTGGTGGGGGGAGTCAGGGGTTGTCGTTGTTTGAAGTAGGACAACCCCACGCAGTTGATCGGACGGAACTACGGCATCACCGGCGGCAAATACTTCAACGTCGTCCCCAACGCCCACAGCAGGAACAACACCAGCGGCGTGTGCACCAGCAACTGCACAAACGAAAAGCCGATCAAGTCCCGCGCCTTCAACCCCAGTACTCCCAGCAACGGCAGCATATAGAACGGGTTGATCAGGTTCGGCAACGCTTCAGCGGCGTTGTAGATCTGCACCGCCCAGCCCAGGTGGTATTGCAGGTCATTGGCCACTTGCATCACGTACGGCGCTTCGATGATCCACTTACCGCCGCCCGATGGAATAAAGAAGCCCAGCACCGCCGAGTACACGCCCATCAACAGCGCATAAGTGTCGTGGGAGGCGATGGAGGTAAAGAAGGTTGAGATATGGTGCGCCAGGGTTTGGCCGTCACCGCCCTTGACCACGGTCATCAGCGCGGCAATCGAGCCGTACAGCGGGAACTGGATCAGCACGCCGGTGGTGGTTGGCACCGCACGGGCCACCGCATCGAGGAAGCTGCGCGGGCGCCAGTGCAACAATGCGCCGACCATGATGAACAGGAAGTTATAGGTGTTCAGCCCCGAGATGGCGCTGATCGCCGGTTTGGTCGAGAACTCGTGGAACAACCAACCGGCCGCCAGCAACGCCAGCAAAATCGTCAGCAGCGGGCTGTGCTCCAGCCATTCACCTGGACGGGTCGGCGCTTGGATCTTGGGCAAGTTGAACGCCGGGTCGACGCCACATGCCTTGGCATCACGCGCGCTGTTCGGGCCGGGCGCGGTGGCGTAGGCGATGATCAGCGACACCACAATCAGCGCCAGCAACAGCACGCCCGATTGCCACAGGAAGATCGTGTCGGTGAACGGGATCACCCCGGTGATCGACAGGATCGACGGTGGCAGGCTGGCCGGGTTGGCCTGTAACTGCGCCGCCGACGATGACAACCCCAAGGCCCACACCGCACCGAGGCCCAAATAGGCAGCGGCGCCGGCCGCGCGGTAATCCATGCGCAAATCCGTACGACGCGCCAACGCGCGCACCAGCAAACCGCCGAACACCAGGGACAAGCCCCAGTTCAGCAAGGAGGCGACCATGGAGATCAACGCCACCCACGCCACGGCCGAGCGGCCGTTCTTTGGAATACGCGCCAGGCGATCAATCAGTTTCACCGCAGGCGGCGAGCTGGCAACCACATAACCGCCGATCACCACAAAGGCCATCTGCATGGTGAACGGGATCAAGCTCCAGAACCCATCACCAAAAGCCTTGGCGGCCTCGGTCGGTGCTGCGCCCATGCCCAGGGTCGCCACGGCGACAATGATCACGGCGAGGGCGGCAAACACCCAGGAGTCAGGAAACCAGCGTTCGGCGAAGTTGGAGCAGCGCAGGGCAAAGCGGGCATAGCGGCTTTCTTCGATAGCATCGGCCACGAGTCATTCCTCTTATAGTTATTAGGGGGCAGGCAGTTTTCCGGCATGTTCCGCTACGCCCCTTGATATGGGAATGCAGTTATCTTCATCGATCCATGAGGAAAACAAATATATCTGTCGCGATTGCCATCATCCGGCTCAGCTCATAACCTGCACGCCATTTTGTTTGTCTGCCGAGCCTCACCATGACTGCCACCTTTTCTCCACAGGCGCAGCGTTTTTCCCGCTCCGACTACAAAACCCTGGGCCTGGCCGCCCTGGGCGGCGCCCTGGAAATCTACGACTTCATCATCTTCGTATTCTTCGCGCTGACCCTCAGCCAACTGTTTTTCCCTCCGGAAATGCCCGAGTGGCTGCGCTTGCTGCAAAGCTTCGGCATCTTCGTCACCGGTTATCTGGCACGCCCATTGGGCGGCATCCTGATGGCGCACTTCGCCGATCACCTCGGGCGCAAGCGCGTATTCAGCCTGAGCATCCTGATGATGGCCTTGCCCTGCCTGCTGATCGGGATCATGCCCACCTACGCACAAATCGGTTATTTCGCGCCGCTGATCCTGTTGGTGCTGCGCGTCTTGCAAGGTGCCGCCGTGGGCGGCGAAGTGCCCAGCGCCTGGACCTTCGTCGCTGAGCACGCGCCAAGGAGCCATCGCGGTTACGCGCTGGGTTTCCTACAAGCGGGGCTGACCTTTGGCTACCTGCTCGGCGCACTGACCGCCACGCTGCTGGCGCAAGTCTTTACGCCTGCCGAGATCCTCGACTACGCCTGGCGCTTGCCTTTCCTGCTGGGCGGCGTGTTCGGCGTGATCGGCGTATGGCTGCGGCGCTGGCTCAGCGAAACCCCGGTGTTCCTCGAAATGCAGGCCCGCCGCCAAGCCGCCGCCGAAATGCCACTGCGCACCGTATTGCGCGACCACCGCGCCGTGCTGCTACCGGCGATGATCCTCACCTGCGTGCTCACCTCCGCCGTGGTGGTGCTCGTGGTCATCACCCCAACCATGATGCAAAAAACCTTCGGCATGAGCCCCAGCCACACCTTCGCTTTGAGTGCGCTGGGCATTGTGTTCCTGAATATCGGCTGCGTCCTCGCCGGCCTGTTGGTGGACCGCATTGGCGCCTGGCGCGCGGTACTGGTCTACAGCCTGTTGCTGCCAGTGGGAATTGCGGTGTTGTACGCCAGCCTGATCAGCGGTGGTATCTGGCTGGGTGCGGCGTATGCCGTGGCGGGCTTGAGTTGTGGGGTGGTCGGCGCGGTGCCGTCGGTGATGGTCGGGTTGTTTCCGGCGTCGGTGCGGGTATCGGGGATTTCCTTTACCTACAACATTGCGTACGCGCTGTGGGCGAGTACCACGCCACTGCTGTTGATTGCGCTGATGCCGACCAGCCCGTGGATTTGTGTGGGCTATTGCCTGGTGATGGGGGCGGTGGGAGTGGTGAGTGTGGCGCTGTTTGGTAAGCGCCATACACTGGATACGGTTACAAATAGGGCCTAGGGGCCATCAATTGACGGGTAGGTTTCTCACTTCTATAGTCACGTCCACTTCTGATTAGCGACTTTTACTCAATGACTCAGACCGCCTTTATTAATCCTCAAATCCTGTCCTGGTCCCGCCAGCGGGCAGGGTTGTCTGAGGTACAAGTTGCTAAAGGCATGACGGTCAAATGGGAAAGGGTTGCTGAGTGGGAAGGAGGTCAGAGCCTACCCACGTTCAACCAAGCGCAAAAGTGGGCTGCCATTGTGCATGTCCCTTTTGGTTTTCTCTTTCTGAAGACACCACCACAGGACCATCTTCCGCTTCCAGACCTGCGCACTGTGGGTGGCGCGGTCCCTGACAAACCCAGCTTGAACTTGATGGATACAGTCAGAGACGTACTCCGCAAGCAAGATTGGTATCTGGAATACTTGCAGGATCACGAACGATCCCCGCTCCCGTTCGTGGGGAGTTTCAGTAGCCACTCGCCCATCAAAGACGTTGTGGACGATATTCGCCGTGTACTTGGCGTGACGGATGCTTTTGCTCGCATGGGGTATGAGGACTACGTTAGGGCATTGGTGAGTGGCGCTGAGGACGCCGGTATTCTCGTGATGCGAAGCGGGGTGGCATTGGGGAATACCCACCGCAAGCTCGATGTCAGCGAGTTTCGAGGCTTTGCCATCAGCAACGCCATGGCCCCTGTGGTGTTTATCAATAGTGCAGACGCACCTGCAGCCCGGCTTTTCACATTAATGCATGAACTGGCACATATCTGGATTGGCAGCACGGGCGTATCTGATGGTGGCGGTCAAGGTGTCCGTCAGGAAGAAGCTTTTTGCAATGCTGTGGCGGGAGAGTTTCTGGCTCCGGAGCTCGTTTTTCGAGCGCATTGGAATTCGGATATCTACTGGGAAGAAAACCTCGCGCCCTTGGCCGGGCGCTTTCACGTCAGCGCGTTAGTGATTGCTCGTCGTGCCCGTGACCTTGGTTATATCAGCAGTGATCAGTACGGCGCCTACTATCGCGGGATCTTACAGGCCTATCGAGATAAAGAAGGCAGTGGAGGGGACTACTACCGCACGGCATCCGTTAGAAACAGTACACGCTTGAGCAAGGCTGTTTTGGCCGAAGCGCAGAGCGGCCGGATTTTGCTGCGTGATGCTGGAAAACTTCTCGGCGTACAGCCTGCGAAGTTGAAGGCTTACGGGATGAAACTATCGGCATGAAGCATCTACTGGATTCGAACACGCTGATTGAGGCCAAGAACCGTTATTACGGGATGACAATTTGCCCAGGCTATTGGGCGTGGATTCTTCAACAACATCAGGCCCTAGAGATTGCCAGTATCGTGCAGGTACGGGAGGAGTTGGCCCGCGGCAATGATGATCTGACCCAGTGGGTGAAAGGCAATACGCACCTCTTCGAATACGCTAACGATCAGCCGACTCAGGCGGCATTTGCAGATATCGTTGCAAAGATTGCTGAGCAGGTGCCTGTGATGAAGGCGGGAGCGCTTGAAGAGTTCCTTGAGGGCGCTGATCCTTGGTTGATTGCCAAGGCTATGACGACGGGGGCTGTAGTGGTTACCCATGAGGTCTACAACCTCGACATTAAACGCAAATTCACGATCCCCAACGTGTGCTCGCTGTTTGGCGTGCCTTACATGAACACATTCGAGCTGCTCGGCAAGCTGGATGCACGCTTCGTTTTGCATCATTGAGCAAACGAGGGGAAGTGAACCTCCCCTCAAAGCTTCACCCTCAGGTCAAAAAATGCCAGAGCAGCAGCGTACCCACCAAACCGACGACTGAAACGATGGTCTGCAGCACCGACCACACCCAAATCGTCTGTTTCAACTGCAGGCCAAAGTACTCACGCACCATCCAGAAGCCGGCGTCGTTGACGTGGCAGAAGAACACCGAGCCTGCGCCAATGGCCAGCGCTACCAATGAGCTTTGGGTGGCGGCCAGACCCATCATCATTGGTGCGAGGATACCAGCGGTCGTGGTGGTGGCGACGGTGGCCGAGCCGGTGGCCTGGCGCAGGGCGACGGCGATCAGCCACGCCAGCAGCAAGTACGGCATGTGCGCGCCTTCGGCGACTTTGCTTATGGTTTGACTCACGCCCGCGTCCAGCAGGGTTTGTTTTAGCCCGCCGCCGGCGCCGATGGTCAGTAGCAACACGGCGATGGGGGCGAGGGCTTTGCGCAGGGTGTTGCCGACGTCGCTGCGCGGCATGCCGGCCGCCCAGCCCAGGCAGATCACGGCAGCGATCACGGCCAGGCCGAGGGCAATCAGCGGTTCACCAAGGAATTTCAAAGTCAGTGCCACCGGGCTTTCCGGCGACATGGCGACTTTGGCCAAGGTGCTGCCGAGCATCAAAATCACCGGCAGCAAGATGATCAGCAACGACACCGCAAAACTCGGCTGGCGCGGTGCCTTGGGCGGTGCGCTGAACAGCGCGCCGATGTCGGCCGGTTCATCTACGTGCAGGCGCTTGGACAGCCAGTTGCCGTAGATCGGACCCGCCAGAATCACCGCCGGCACCGCCAGGCAGAAGCCCAGCAACATGGTCAGGCCCAGGTCGGCGTGCAACGCGCCCACCGCAATCAACGGCCCCGGGTGCGGAGGCATCAGGGCGTGCAGCGTGGTCATGCCGGCCAGTGCGGGAATGGCGATTTTCAGCAGCGGTTGGTTCGAGCGCTTGGCCATCACAAAGATGATCGGCACCATCATCACCAGGCCCACTTCGAAGAACAGCGGCAGGCCGATCACCATCGCCACCAGCGCCATCACCCATGGCAAGGACTTGCCTTTGCCCAGCCCGAGCAACGTGGTGGCGATGCGGTCGGCAGCACCGGACTCGGCCATCAGCGCACCGAGCATAGAGCCCAGGGCAATGATGATCCCGGCCTCACCGAGGATCGCCCCCGCGCCTTTGCTGAATGCCTTGGCCACTTCTTCCGGTGGCAGCCCGGCGCCGACGCCGGCGATGAAGGTGCCGATCAGGATCGACAGAAATGGCGGTAATTTGGTCGCGCTGATCAGCACGATGATGCTGGCGATGGCCAGCAGCACGCAAAACATAAGACGGGTGTCGTGAACCATCCACGCGGCAGTCGATAACTCCAAAGCGGGACTCCTTATCGAACAGGTAGGGGAAATTGTTTCTTTTTGTTTCCTGCCCGAAAAGCATACCTGATCCCGCACTGGCCAAGTGCCGGTGTACCGTTTTGGTGCGATCAGCGGTAGTCGTCGCCAACGCCCGCCGCAGAGCCATTGCTGTCGTATTTGTAATCTTCCCTCCACCGCCCTGATAAGTCGCGAACGCTACATTGCCCCCGCTTCGACTTCATGGGCGTGGAACTCTCGTTATGGCAATTTCCGTTAGAAACTTCCTTGTGACGACGCTGTTCTGGGTGACCGCCAGTGCCGTTCAGGCACAAACACTGACCCTCGATACAGCCCTGCAAAACGCATTTGCCAACAACCCCGAGCTGGCCGCAGCCCGCTGGGAAATCGATATCGCTGAGGGCGGTCGCCAGCAGGCCGGTTTGATCCCCAACCCGGTGGTCTCCTGGGATGCCGAAGACACTCGCCGCGATAGCCGCACTACCACGATCAAACTCAGCCAAACGCTCGAACTGGGCGGCAAGCGGGGGGCTCGTGTCGACGTGGCCACACGCGCCCAGGATGCCGCCGCATTGACCCTGGAGCAGCGCCGCAATGGCTTGCGCGCCGACGTAATCGACAGTTATTACGCGGCCCTGCGTGCCCAGGAACGGCTTGATCTGGCACAACGCTCCCTGGCGTTGGCCGAGCGCGGCCTGATCGTTGCCAACGGTCGTGTCAGCGCAGGTAAATCATCACCTGTGGAGGCCACCCGCGCTCAGGTGCAACTCTCGGAAATACGCCTGGAACTGAACCGTGCGCAGATTGGCCTCACCGATGCCTATCGTCGCCTGGCCGCCAGCACCGGCAGCGCCACGCCGGACTTCCAGGCTGTCGCCTCACAACGTGAGTCCACTCCAGTCCTGCCACCGGCGGCGCTACTGTTGGCGCGCCTCGAACAAACTGCCGAGTTGCGCCTGGCTGAACTGCAGGTCTTGCAGAACGATGCCAGCGTAGGCTTGGAAAAAGCCCAGCGCATTCCCGATCTCGATGTGTCCATCGGCAGCCAATACGACGCCAGCGTGCGTGAACGGGTGAACGTGGTGGGCGTGTCGATGCCCATCCCGTTGTTCAACCGCAATCAGGGCAACGTGCTCGCCGCCAGCCGTCGCGCCGACCAGGCGCGCGACCTGCGCAACGCCGCCGAACTGCGTCTGCGCACCGAAACCCGACAAGCACTGGACCTGTGGCAAACCGCCAATACCGAGGTGCGTGCGTTCAACCAGCAGATCCTGCCCGCGGCACAAAACGCAGTCGACAGCGCCACACGTGGCTTTGAAATGGGCAAGTTCAACTTCCTCGATGTGCTCGACGCCCAGCGCACCCTGATCGCGGCCCGCACCCAATACCTCACGGCGACCGCCCAGGCCACCGACGCCTGGGTGCGCATCGAACGGATCTACGGCGACCTCGCCCGGTTTTGATTTCTCCAGGAGTGACCCATGAATAAACCACACGGCGTGGCGCTTGCCATCGCCTTGAGCCTGATGCTGTCTGGCTTTGCAAAGGCTGATGAAGAAGGCGAACTTGAGCTCACCGAACAGCAGATCCAGGCCGCCGGCATTCAGCTGGCCCAGGCCCAACCGCGCGCGCTCAGCACGATGCTGACGCTGCCGGGAGAGGTGCGGTTCGACGAAGACCGCACCTCACACATCGTGCCGCGTGCGGCCGGTGTGGTGGAGTCAGTGAAGGTCAATCTCGGTCAGTCGGTAAAGAAAGGCGAGCTGTTGGCGGTGATCGCCAGCCAGCAGATTTCCGACCAGCGCAGCGAGTTGGCCGCCAGCGAACGCCGGGTCGAACTGGCGCGCACCACCTTCCAGCGTGAGCGTCAGCTGTGGCAGGACAAGATATCCGCCGAGCAGGATTACCTGCTGGCGCGCCAAACCCTGCAAGAAGCCGAAATCGCCTTGAACAACGCGCGCCAGAAGATGAGCGCCCTCAGCGGTAGCGCCGTATTGGTCGGCGGTAATCGCTATGAACTGCGCGCACCGTTCGCCGGTGTCGTGGTGGAAAAACACCTCGGCGTTGGCGAAGTGGTCAGCGAAATCAGCAACGCCTTCACCCTTTCCGACCTGTCCCAGGTGTGGGTCACCTTTGGCGTATTCCCCAAGGACTTGAACAAAGTGCGCGTCGGTAAAGCCGTGAAAGTCACGTCCACCGAAATGGGCACCGACGTGCGTGGCAGCGTGGCCTACGTCGGCAGCCTGCTGGGTGAGCAGACACGTACCGCCACGGTGCGCGTGACGGTGCCCAACCCCGACGACGCCTGGCGCCCCGGCTTGTTTGTCAGCGTGCAATTGGCCACGGACACCTACCAGGCCAAGGTCACCGTGCCCCAGGCCGCGATCCAGACCGTCGAGGACAAACCCTCGGTGTTCGAGCGCACCGAGCACGGTTTTGTCACGCGCCACCTTGAGTTAGGCGTGAGCGAAGACGGCTACGTCGAAGTGCGCCAGGGCCTCGACGCCGGCGCGCAGGTGGCCACGGTTGGCAGTTTCATCCTCAAGTCCGAACTGGGTAAAGGCTCGGCCGAGCACGCCCATTGATCCCGCGAGTGATTCCTCATGTTTGAGCGCCTTATCCAATTCGCCATCGAGCAGCGCATCATCGTGCTGCTGGCGGTGCTGTTGATGGCCGGAGTCGGCATTGCCAGCTATCAAAAGTTGCCCATCGACGCGGTGCCCGACATTACCAATGTGCAGGTACAGATCAACTCGGCGGCGGCGGGGTTTTCGCCGCTGGAAACCGAGCAGCGCATCACCTTTCCCATCGAGACCGCGATGGCCGGGTTACCGGGGTTGCAGCAAACCCGTTCCCTGTCGCGCTCCGGTTTGTCCCAGGTGACGGTGATCTTCAAGGACGGCACCGATTTGTTCTTTGCCCGGCAATTGGTCAACGAGCGCCTGCAAGTGGCCCGCGAACAATTGCCGCCGGGTATCGAAACCGCGATGGGACCGATTTCCACCGGCCTCGGGGAAATCTTCCTGTGGACCGTCGAAGCCGAGGACGGCGCGCTCAAGGAGGATGGCACGCCCTATACGCCGACCGACCTGCGCGTGATCCAGGACTGGATCATCAAGCCGCAACTGCGCAACGTGCCCGGTGTGGCTGAGATCAACACCATCGGTGGCTTCGCCAAGGAATACCAGATTGCCCCCGACCCCAAGCGTTTGGCGGCCTACAAGCTGACCTTGAATGATCTGGTCACGGCGCTTGAGCGCAACAACGCCAACGTCGGTGCCGGGTATATCGAGCGTAGTGGTGAACAGTTGTTGATCCGTGCACCAGGGCAGGTGGCGTCAATCGATGACATCGCCAATATCGTCATCACCTCCTCGGACGGCACGCCGATTCGCGTGCGCAATGTGGCCCAGGTCGAGATCGGTCGTGAACTGCGTACCGGCGCGGCCACCGAGAATGGTCGTGAGGTGGTGCTAGGAACGGTGTTCATGTTGATCGGTGAAAACAGCCGAAGCGTGTCCCAGGCGGTGGCAAAAAAACTTGAAGAGATCAACCGTTCGCTGCCAGAGGGTGTGGTGGCGGTCACGGTTTACGACCGTACCAACCTGGTGGAAAAAGCCATCGCCACGGTGAAGAAAAACCTCTTCGAAGGCGCATTGCTGGTGGTCGCGGTGCTGTTCTTGTTCCTCGGCAATATCCGCGCCGCGTTGATCACGGCAATGGTGATTCCGCTGGCAATGCTGTTCACCTTTACCGGCATGTTCACCAACAAGGTCAGCGCCAACCTGATGAGTCTCGGCGCGCTGGACTTCGGCATTATCGTCGACGGCGCGGTGGTCATCGTCGAGAACGCCATTCGCCGGCTGGCCCATGCGCAACAGCGTCACGGCCGATTATTGACCCGCAGCGAGCGCCTGCACGAAGTGTTTTCGGCGGCCAAGGAAGCGCGGCGCGCGCTGATCTTCGGGCAACTGATCATCATGGTGGTGTACCTGCCGATCTTCGCCCTCACCGGGGTGGCCGGGAAGATGTTCCACCCGATGGCGTTCACCGTGGTGATCGCCTTGCTGGGGGCGATGATCCTGTCGGTGACCTTCGTGCCGGCGGCGATTGCGCTGTTCGTCACTGGCAAGGTCAAGGAAGAAGAAAACCTGGTGATGCGCACCGCCCGTCGTGCTTATGCGCCGGTGCTGGATTGGGTGATGGCACGCCGACCGCTGGTGTTTGGTTTGGCGGTGTTGACCATCGTCGGCTCGGGGGTAGTTGCCAGCCGCATGGGCAGTGAGTTTATCCCCAGCCTCAGTGAAGGCGACTTCGCCCAACAGGCGTTGCGCGTGCCCGGCACCAGCCTGACGCAATCGGTGCAGATGCAGCAGCAGCTGGAAAAAACCTTGATGGCCGAGGTGCCGGAAATCCAGCGGGTGTTCGCGCGTACCGGCACGGCGGAAATTGCGTCCGACCCTATGCCGCCGAATATTTCCGACAGCTACGTGATGCTCAAGCCGAAGGACCAGTGGCCCGATCCGAAAAAGTCCCGTGAGACGTTGATCGCCGATATCCAGCGCGCCAGTGCGATTGTGCCCGGCAGCGCGTATGAACTGTCGCAACCGATCCAGCTGCGCTTCAACGAGTTGATTTCCGGTGTACGCAGCGATGTGGCGGTGAAGGTGTTTGGCGATGACATGGCGGTGCTGAACAAGACAGCGGGAGAGATCGCCGAAACCTTGCAAAAGCTCAACGGCGCTTCGGAAGTGAAGGTGGAGCAAACCTCCGGCCTGCCGGTACTGACGATCAATATCGACCGTGACAAGGCCGCACGGTTTGGCCTGAATGTGGGCGATGTGCAGGACACCATTGCTGTCGCGGTCGGTGGCCGTCAGGCCGGTACGTTGTACGAAGGTGACCGGCGTTTCGACATGGTCGTGCGGTTGTCCGACGCTTTGCGTACCGACATCGACGGGCTGTCACGCCTGTTGATCCCGGTGCCCGGTAATGCGTCCGGCGAGTTGGGCTTTATCGCCTTGTCGCAAGTGGCCAGCCTGGATCTGGTGCTCGGCCCGAACCAGATCAGCCGCGAAAACGGCAAGCGCTTGGTCATCGTCAGCGCCAACGTGCGGGGGCGTGATATCGGCTCGTTCGTGGACGAGGCCGAGGCCGCCATCATCGCACAAGTGAACGTGCCGGCCGGTTACTGGACCACCTGGGGCGGTCAGTTCGAACAGTTGAAGGAAGCCTCCGAGCGCCTGCGCATCGTGGTGCCGGTGGCGTTGCTGCTGGTGTTTGGGCTGTTGTTCATGATGTTCAACAACCTCAAGGATGGGCTGCTGGTGTTCACCGGCATTCCGTTCGCGTTGACCGGTGGGATCATGGCGCTGTGGCTGCGGGATATTCCGCTGTCGATCTCGGCGGGGGTGGGGTTTATTGCGTTGTCCGGCGTAGCGGTTCTCAACGGGCTGGTGATGATTGCGTTTATCCGCAACCTGCGTGAGGAGGGGCGCTCGTTGACGGTGGCCATCAACGAAGGCGCGCTGACCCGGCTGCGTCCGGTGTTGATGACGGCGCTGGTGGCCTCCCTCGGGTTTATCCCCATGGCGCTCGCCACCGGCACCGGCGCCGAAGTGCAACGGCCGCTGGCGACGGTGGTGATCGGTGGGATTATTTCCTCGACGTTGCTGACCTTGCTGGTGCTGCCGGCGCTATACCAATGGGCGCATCGCAAGGAAGAGGAAACACCAACCGAAACAACGTGAACCCACCGGGCAGGCTGCGTACTTCGGCCTGCCCCAGGTGCAGGATCATGATCGAACGCACGATGGCCAGCCCCAGGCCGGTGCCGCCTTCGGTGCGGGCGCGGCTGCTGTCGACACGGTAGAAACGCTCGAACAGGTGCGGCAGGTGGTGCGCTTCGATACCGGCGCCGGGGTTGCTGACCGATATCGAGGCGTTGTTGCCATAAGCTTCCACCAACAGCGAAATATGCGCGCCCTGCGGGCTGTGGCGGATGGCATTGGACAGCAGGTTGGAGAGGGCGCGCTGGATCATCAGGCGGTCACCGCGCACCTGGGCATCGCCGCTGAGGGTCAGGCTCAGTTGTTTGTCCTCGGCGCTCAGGGCGAACAGTTCCATCACCCGCTGCGCTTCATCTGCCAGCGACACAGGCGTGAACGAAGCCCGTGCCGCCGGGTGGCTGACCTGGGCCAGGAACAACATGTCGGAGACGATGCGCGCCAGGCGCTCCAGCTCCTCGGTGTTGGACTCCAGCACAGCCTTGTACTCGTCTGGCGGTCGCTGGCGCGAAAGCGTCACCTGCGCCTTGCCCATCAGGTTGGTCAGGGGCGCGCGCAATTCGTGGGCGAGGTCGTCGGAAAACTGTGAAAGCTGCTGCACCCCCGCGTCCAGGCGCTTGAGCATCACGTTGAAACCCTGCGCCAGTTCGCCCAGCTCAAAGGGCAAGTTATCGACCGCCAAGCGATGGGTCAGGTCCTGGGTGGTGACTTTGGCCGCCACTTGGCTGAACTGCTTCAACGGCGCCAAGCCGCGTTGCACCAGCCACCAGGCGCCCATGCCGATCAGGATCAACAGCATCGGCAAGGCGATCACCGTGGCGCGCAGGTAGGCACTGAGCAAAGCCTGGTCGTCCATGCGGTCGAGGGACAGCAACACGCGCACCCGCTCGCCACTGGCCAGGCGCATCAGGCTGGAGGCGCTGAGCACCTGGTTGCCGAAACTGTCTTCCCAATTGAGGTAACCCAGGGTTTCCCGGTGTGCATAAGTGGTGAGCAACGGCTCTTGCGGTTTAGCGCCAACGCTCAGCAACACCCTGTCATCGGGCGCAGTGGCGACGATGGTCAGGTAGAAGTTGTCGTGGCCCATCACCAGGTCCATCAGCGCATGCGGGCGCGCACGAATGGCGCGGGTGTCGAGGCCTTGCGCCAAGCTGTGCTGGATCTGCTCCATTTTGCTTTCCAGGCCCTTGCGCGCGAGTTTCTCCAGCTCAAAGGTCAGGGCCAGGTAGGCCAGGGTCGCCAGCAACACCACCAGGCCGGCGCCCATCAGGCTGACGGTCAGCCCCAGGCGCATCGACAAGCTGCTGGTCTTCATGGGCGTGCCTCCAGCACATAGCCTACGCCGCGAATGGTGTGGATCAACTTGACCTCGCTCTGGTCATCCACCTTGGCCCGCAGGCGGCTGATGGAGACTTCCACCACATTGGTGTCGCAATCGAAATTCATGTCCCACACCAGGGAGATGATCTGCGTGCGGGTCATCACTTCGCCGGTCTGGCGCATCAACACCTGGAGCAGGGCGAATTCCTTGGTGGTCAGGTCGATCCGCCGGCTGCCGCGATAGGCGCGATGGCGGCGCGGGTCCAGCTCCAGGTCCGAGACACGGAACACATCCGGCTGCGGAATATGTTCACTGCGGCGCAACAGGGTGCGCACCCGAGCCAGCAGTTCAGGAAACTCGAAGGGCTTGACCAGGTAATCATCGGCGCCCATGTCCAGGCCCTTGATCTTGTCGTCCAGGCGGCCACGCGCGGTGAGCATCATCACGCGTTGGGTGCCGGTGCGGCGCAAGTGGTCCAGCACTTCCCAGCCATCCTTGCCGGGCAGGTTGACGTCAAGGATCACCAGTTCGTAGGCGTGCTGCCCTGCCAGGTGCAGGCCGTCGATACCGTTGGCAGCGCAGTCGACCACATAGCCGCTTTCACTGAGGCCTTGTTGCAGGTAGGCCGCAGTTTTTTGCTCGTCCTCGACCACAAGGATACGCATGGAGATTTACCTTTTTCGAAAAGAGAAGGGGGGATCCATTTCCTTATGGAAGGTCTTGCCGGGGGAGTAGGAAAATTCTGAACCGTGAAGTGACTTCAGGGTCAACTGCGACCATCGGTCGCAACTAAACGAGCACAAAAAAACGCCCCAACGGGGCGTTAAAAATTCATCTCTTTCCAAAGGAGCTACACAAAAGCTTCAGAGATGAATGTGCTCGGTGTTGCAAGTTGAAGCCAGTGTACGAAGTTCAACTTAACGAGAAGGTGAGGCGAATATTACAGTTTTGATAACAGGCTATTTGTGAACAGATGTTAGTTAAACGCGACCGAATGTAATGACTCAAAGAACCGCCAGCGGGTATTCGGCAATCAAGCGCACTTCTTCCAGGTCTGACTCAAACGCGCTGGAGCGCACCGTGGCCTGGCGCAAGCGCAGGGACAAATCCTTCAAGTGGCCACTTTGCACCACATATTTGGCCTCGATATCGCGTTCCCAGCGACGTTGATCGGTGAGCGGGTCGCCGGCAGCGTCACGGCGCATGTACACCGCGTTAGCGTTGCTGTAGTCCGCGCCGGTGCCCTTGCCGTAGCGGGTCATGAACGACAGGCCGGGAATGCCGAACGGCTGCATGTCCAGGTCGTAGCGCACCATCCAGGAGCGCTCCTTGGGCGAGTTGAAGTCGCTGTACTGGATTGAGTTGTTGAGGAAGATCGAGTCGGACTGGCGCAGATAGTCGAAATCGTCGTCGCCATTGTTGCGCTGGTGCGACACGGCCACGCTGTGGGCGCCGACCTTCACGCCGAAGCGGGCGCTCCAGATGTTGTTGTCGAACTCACCGAGCAGTTTTTTGCCTTCGTCCACGGCCTTGTAATAGTTGAAATCACCGAACAGCGAGACGTCGTCGTTCAGCGGGTAGCTGGCGGCGCTGCCGAAGTAATACTGATCCCACGCATCCTTCAAACGGCTGCTGTAAAGGCTCACGCTGAGGTGTTTGTTCACTGTGTAGTCGCCGCCGAAATAGCCGATCCAGGGCGAGTCGACCTTGCCGGCGTAAAACGTCGCAAACCCTTTGTTCATGCCGCTTTCGGTGGGCTGGCTCATGCCGCTCAGGCGCCCGCCTTGCAGGCTCAACCCTTCCAGGCTGGTGTTTTGCGCGGTCACACCACGAAAGCTTTCCGGCAACAGGCGCGAGTCACCGTAGGCCACCACAGGCGTCAGTGGGAACACGTCGCCCGCTTTGACGACGGTGTCGAGCACGCGCAGTTTCGCGGCGCCGCCGATTTTGCTGTAGCTGCTCTTGGGGTGGTTGTCGCTGTCCACCGGCAGTACGCCGAACGAACCCTTGCCGCCGCTGCGGCCGGTGCCGGAGTCGAGTTTCAGGCCGTACATGGCAAACGCATCCAGGCCAAAACCGACGGTGCCCTGGGTGAAGCCGGATTCGAACCTGCCGATCAGCCCCTGCGCCCAGGCTTCGGAGTAGCCGTTGCCGGTAGGGCTGGACTGGCCTTTGCGGTCATCGCGGTTGAAATAGAAATTGCGAGCCAGCACGTTCACGCTGCTGCCTTCGATAAACCCTTCGGGCTTGTCTTCCAGCGCGGCAGCGGCCAGTGGCAGTGCGGCAATCAATGAAAAGGGAAGGGTGTAATAAACAGTGTGCATGTTGCGCTCCTCGGTATTGGCAGTGATCAGCTTCTTATGAGGTGGGCGTTCTTATTGATATGGCCCGGGCCGATAGTTGCAAATGGCAGGTAACGCGTTCGTTGCACGAACATTACAATTCTGGAACGTTGTGCCCACCTAACAAATAAGTAATGTTCTGGTGAACATCGCGTCAGGGTTCGCTGGTTACTCTCGGCACTGAACTTTCAGTCGAGGAACCTGTGATGAACTTTTATAAACTTAGCCTGGGTGTATTAACGGCCGTCTTGTCATTCGGTGCATTGGCCGAGGGCGGTGGCGATCGCACGTTTGCGCAGATGATGGAGCGCAATCAGCGAGCGATGGAGGCGTATGCCGAAAAGAACGGGCGGCCTGCGCCGGTGGTCCAGACCTATCGCTACGGCATGAAGCTGGACATTGCCAAGGTGGTCAACGTCACCCCGCCGATTCGCTCGTGCAATCCGGTGCCGTCGCGCATGACGTATGAAGACTCCAACGGCAAGCTCAATACCCTGGAGTATCAAGTGATGGGCGTATGCCGAAACAACGGGGGTTGATGGATCCAAAAAAAGAGTTGGGCGCAGCGCTAAAGTGCTCTTCAGAAAACGCCCGCAGGGCCGATGCAGGTCAGATCACTCTGCCTAATTGACCATCGGTGCCCAATGTTCAACACCCGTTTGAAGCAGGAGCTGTCGGCTCTTCGCGAAGAATTGTCCAGCATGCAACAGGTGAAGGAGAGCCTGGAAAGTGAAATGCTGTGCCTGACGCTGGATGCCGAAGGCCGTGTTGAATGGGCCAACAGCAATTTCCTGCAGGAGTTGGCCTACCAGAGCACTCAACTGCTGGGGCGCCCTATCGAAGACCTGGCGCCGGCTCATGTGCGTAAGGATGAGTTCCAGCAGCGCTTCAAGAACGCCTTGGTGCGCGGTGAACACTTTGCCGGGACCGTGCGCCTGATGCGCGGCAATGGTCAGGAAGCCTGGCTGCGTTCTATCGTGCAGCCGGTGCGCGGTTCCGATGGGCGCATCAAGCAGTTTTCGATTTTCTCCAGCGACCTCACTCGCACGATTGAAGCCTCGCGTGAGCATGAAAACCTGATCACGGCACTGGTGCGCTCCACGGCGGTGATCGAATTTGACCTGGCGGGGCATGTGCTTACCGCCAACGACCGCTTTTTGAGTGGCATGGGTTACAGCCTGGCGCAGATCCAAGGCAAACATCACCGCATGTTCTGTGACCCGCAGGAGTCCAACAGCACCGAGTACCAGGAGTTCTGGAAACGACTGAACAACGGTGAGTTTGTGGCCGCACGCTTCAAGCGTGTTGATAGCCACGGCCGCGTGGTGTGGTTGGAGGCGACGTATAACCCGGTACTGGACGCCACGGATCGCCTGTACAAAGTGGTCAAGTTCGCCACGGTGATCACCGATCAGGTCAACCAGGAGCAAGCCGTCGCCGAAGCGGCGAACATTGCCTACAGCACCTCGCTGCAATCCGATAACTGCGCCCAGCGCGGCACCACTGTGGTGACGCAGGCGGTGGATGTGATGCGCGACCTGGCCAAGCACATGCAACAGGCCGGTGAAGGCATTGAGGCACTGAATGCTCAATCCCAAGTGATCGGCACCATCGTCAAGACCATCAGCGGGATTGCCGAGCAGACCAACTTGCTGGCGCTCAACGCCGCCATCGAGGCTGCGCGTGCCGGTGAGCAGGGCCGTGGTTTTGCGGTGGTGGCCGATGAGGTTCGCCAACTGGCCTCACGGACCAGCAAGGCGACCGAGGAGATTGTTGGCGTGGTGCGTCAGAACCAGGACATGGCGCGCGATGCGGTCACCCTGATGACCGACGGGCGTCTGCAAGCCGAGCAAGGCCTGGCCCTGGCGGCCGAGGCGGGCACGGTCATCGTGGAGATCCAGGACGGCGCGCAAAAAGTCGTCAGCGCTGTCGGTCAGTTCGCCAATCAACTGTCGAGCTGAGCGTAGGGCTCAGGTATCGTAGGTTTTTTCTCGCTTGAAGAGCCGACTGTCCATGAGCCCTACCCACCGTCGCCCCGTTCCGCTGTCCAAGGCCTACCGTTTGCTCAATCACGGCCCGACCGTGCTGGTGAGCGCCGCGCACAATGGCCGGCGCAATATCATGGCCGCTGCCTGGGCTATGCCGCTGGATTTCGAACCGCCGAAAGTCGCGGTGGTGCTGGACAAGGCCACCTGGACCCGCCAACTGCTGGAAGGCGCTGGCACCTTTGTGCTTCAAGTGCCGTGCGTGGCCCAGGCCGACCTGGTGCAAACGGTGGGCAACACCAGCGGCGCCGAGACGGACAAATTCGCCACTTATGGCCTACAGACGTTCAACGGCGAGCACACCGAAGCACCGCTACTGGAAGGTTGCGTCGCTTGGCTGGAGTGCCGTCTACTGCCCGAGCCCCACAACCAGCAGACCTATGACCTGTTCCTCGGCGAAGTGGTCGCGGCCTATGCCGACGAACGCGTGTTCAGCGAGGGCCACTGGCATTTCGAAGGCCACGACCAGTTGCGCACCTTGCATCACATCGCGGGCGGCAACTTCCTGACCATCGGCCAACCGATTACCGGGCGCCAGCTGTAAGCCTTACCAGCGGGCGTTTGCCAGTGCGTCGGCAAACGCCATCAGCTTGGGCGAGTACTGCCGCGACGGCGGATACACTAACAAGATCGTTCGGCTGCGCCCGGCGAAGGCCTCCAGCACCGGCACCAGCCGTCCGGCCTCCAGGTCGTCGCGCACCGCAAAGTCCATCACTTGGGCGATACCAAACCCGCCCACGGCGCCGTCCACTAGCGCGTCGCCGATATCAAAGATCAGCCGCCCTTCGACGCTCACGTCTTGCACCTTGCCTTCCAGCATGAACTGCCAGTCCACCATGCGCCCGCTGCGCAAGTTACGCACGGTGAGGCAGTTGTGGTCCTGAAGGTCATCGACGCTGTGCGGGGTGCCGAAGCGGGCGAGGTAGGCGGGGGCGGCGACGGTGACCCAGCGCAGCGGCGCCAGGGGGCGAGCGATCAGGCGTTGGTCCTGAATCTCGCCGGTGCGCAGCAGGGCGTCGAAGCCCTCGTCGACGATATCTACCAGGCGGTCGGTCATCACCGCTTCAATGCGCAACTCGGGGTAGCGCAATGTCAGCTCGCCGATGACGGGCATCACCACTTTGCGCCCGAACAGCGACGGCGTGCTGATCTTCAACAGGCCGGACGGGGTGCTGCGTCGATCAAGCATGAGCTTTTCGGTTTCGGCCAGTTCCGCCAGCAATGGCGCGCTGCGCTCGTAGAGCATCTGCCCGTCGGGCGTGAGGCTGACGCTGCGGGTATTGCGTTGCAGCAGGCGCACACCCAGTTCGCTTTCCAGGCGGGAAATAGCGCGGGACAGGCCGGATTGGGTCAGCCCTAGGTCACCTGCAGCGCGCGTGAAGCTGCGGGTTTCGGCTACGCGGACGAGCAAACGGACAGCATTCAGATCCATGATTAAAGTCATTACTGAAAGAGTGAAAGAGCTATTTATCATCTGTGGGGCATGAAAGACACTGGCGCCCTTCATTTTCGGACAGGACGCTGTGATGTCTCCCTCTCGACCCTCTGGCCTGATGCTGTTGCTGCTGGCCACTGCGCAACTGATCATCGCCCTTGATGCGACCATCGTGTTTGTCGCCTTGCCGCAGATCGGCAGCCACCTGGATTTTTCCGCCCAGCAATTGCAGTGGGTAGTGAGCGCCTACAGCGTGGCATTTGGCGGTTTCCTGTTATTGGGGGGCAGGGCCACGGACCTGCTCGGCAAGCGTCGGCTGTACCGGGTGGGCCAGTCGCTGTATGCGCTGTCGTCCCTGGCGGCGGTGCTCGGTGGCAGCGCGATGTTGTTGGTGCTGGCGCGGGCGGTGCAGGGCGTGGGGGGGGCGTTGTTGTTTCCGGCAACCTTGGCATTGATCAACACCCACTACGCCGAAGGGCCTGAGCGTAACCGTGCATTTGCGGTGTGGAGCGCTGCATCGGCGGCAGGCTTGGCATTGGGTGCGCTGCTCGGCGGTGTGCTGACGCAGGTGTGGGGATGGGAAGCGGTGTTCCTGGTGAACGTGCCGCTGGCCGGTGGTTGTGCGTGGGCCGCGCGTTATTGGATTCCGGCCGATGGCGAACGGGCCAAGGGGCGCAACTTTGATATCAGTGGTGCGTTGACTGTGACTGTCGGCGGCACCTTGCTGGTGTTCTCCTTGGTGCAAGGCCCGGAGTGGGGCTGGGTGGCCCCGCGAACCCTGGGGTGCATCGCCTCTGCCGTAGCATTGCTGGGGCTGTTCGCCTGGATCGAACATCGCGGGCGCGACCCGCTGATGCCGTTGCGGTTGTTCGCCTACCGCGAACTGCGTATGGCCATGGTGCTGACGGCGGTGTTCATGAGCAGCTTTGGCGTGCAGTACTACTTCCTGGCGTTGTATTACCAGCAGGTCTACGGCTACAGCGTGTTGCAGGCAGGCCTGGCGTTTTTGCCGGCGACCCTGGTGTGCACCTTCGGCATCTGGCTGGCCGAGCGTTCGTTGGCCAGGATTGGCCTGCGTCATACGCTGGTCAGCGGGCAACTGGCGGGCGCGGTGGGTATTGCGCTGGTGTGCTGGGCGTTGCCGACGGGGGTTGGATTTTGGTCGTTGCTGCCGGGGATATTCATCTTGAGCATCGGCCAAGGCATGACGTGGACGGCAATGTGGGTAGCGGCGGGCCTGGGCATTCGGCCGGGAGAGCAGGGTGTGGCGGCAGGGATGGCGTCCACCAGCCAGCAGATTGGTGGCGCGCTGGGGCTGGCGGTGCTGGTGTCGGTGGCCAATGCCGGAGGGATTGAGTGGGCGTTGTGGTGGAGCGCGGGGGTTGCGTTGGTGGGGGCGCTATTGGCATTGAGACTGAAGGAAAACAGTCTCGAGTCGAGCACAAGCCTGGAAACAACCTAGGTCCCACATTGACCGCATTTCAACGCAGGTCATTTTCAGCGACCCAACATCTTCACCCAACGCGACGGCGGCATGCCGTAGGTGCTGCGAAACTGCCGGGTCATGTGGCTCTGGTCGGTGAAACCGGCGGTCATCGCGGCGTCCACCAGCGATGTGCCTTGGGCCAGCAGGCTGCGTACCAGGTCCAGGCGGCGCATCGTCAGGTAGCGGTAGGGGCTGGTGCCGAACAACAAGCGAAAATCTCGCGACAACGCCCAGCGGTCACGCCCGGCGTGGTCGGCCATTTCATCCAGGGTAATGCTGCGGCCCAGGGCGCTGTGGATAAATTCCCGCGCACGTTCGGCGGCGACGTAGTCGAAGGTCTTGCGGCTGACGATGACGCCCGAGGCTTCGCTCAGCGCTTGGGCAACGTCGTACATCGCATCCTGTTCTTGCAGCGGATCAATCGGGCAATCCAGGTTCTGCAACAGCACTTCACTGGCGCGAAACAGGCGCGGGTCGGTGGTATGGCCATTGGGAATGAACGGTAAAGGCTTGCCGCCGAGGATCTGCTGGATCAGTGCCGGTTCTACGTAGATCATGCGATACCGGAAGCCTTCCACACTGCTGGCGCGACCGTCATGGGTCTCGTCAGGATGAATCACCATGGTCGTGCCGGGCAGGCTGTGAGTCATGCAGCCGCGATAATGAAAACTCTGCACGCCGAACAACGTACGGCCAATGGCGTAGGTGTCATGGCGATGCGGGTCGAACGCGAAGCCGGCAAAGTACGCCTCAATGCGGTCCATGCCGCTGGCGTGCGGGGCGCGGTGCATCCAATCGAGGGGCGAGGTGGGATGGCCCATGGTGGCTTGTCACAAATTGAGGTGGAAATACGGTAACCCAGTCTTGCATTCCCTGTCTGCCGGTGTCTTGTACGATTGTGCAGCTCAGGGGCGAGGCCTATGATCGCCATTCGTGCCCTGCGCTGATGGAGTTGCCCCCATGGATTTTTTCAACCCCGCCTATGCGGCGCCCCTGGTCTCACTGGCCCTGCTCTGGACTGTGGCGGTGGTAACACCCGGCCCCAACTTCTTCAACACGGCGCAATTGGCCGCCAGTTGTTCGCGTCGCCATGGCGTAGTGGCATCGGCCGGCGTAGCCACCGGTACTGTCCTGTGGGGGCTGGCAGGGGGCCTGGGGATCAAGTCGCTGTTTACTGCCGCGCCGATGCTGTACCTGGCCTTCAAGATCATCGGTGGCTGTTACCTCATCTACCTCGGGCTGAAATTGTTCAAACGCTCCGCGCCGGCCATGGGCCAGAACTTGCTGCCGGACGAACCTCGCCGCTCTCTGTTCTCTGCGTGGCGCCTGGGGTTGCTGGGTAACCTGTCCAATCCCAAGGCCGCGCTGTTCGTGGCCACTATCTTTGCCTCCACCATGCCACCTTCGCCGTCGCCGATGCTGCTGACCTTGGCGGTGATCACCATGGCCACGTTGTCCTTCAGTTGGTACTCCAGCGTTGCCCTGGTGTTTTCCAGCGAGCGCATGGCCAACCTCTACAGCCGTTCGCGCAAGTGGCTCGACCGCTTTGCGGGTGGATGCTACGTGCTGTTCGGCGCACATCTGGTAGCGAATCGCTGACGGCCCGTGGTAAGAAGCCTTACTTTCAACAGTGAGGCCGGGTCATGAGCAAGGTGCGTGTAGGGATTATTTTTGGTGGCCGTTCGGCTGAGCACGAAGTCTCGTTGCAGTCGGCGCGCAATATCGTCGATGCCCTCGACCGCACACGCTTCGAGCCCGTGCTGATCGGCATCGACAAGGCCGGCCACTGGCACCTCAACGACACGTCGAACTTCCTGATCAACCAGGAAAACCCGGCCCTGATCGCGCTCAATCAATCCAACCGCGAACTGGCGGTCGTGCCCGGCAAGGCCAGCCAGCAAGTGGTCGAAACCGCCGGCAGCGGCCTGCTGGAACACATCGACGTGATCTTCCCGATCGTCCACGGCACCCTTGGCGAAGACGGCTGCCTGCAAGGCTTGCTGCGCATGGCCGACTTGCCCTTTGTGGGTTCCGATGTCCTCGGCTCGGCGGTGTGCATGGACAAGGACATCAGCAAGCGCCTGCTGCGCGATGCGGGCATTGGCGTCACACCGTTTATCACCCTGACCCGCCGCAATGCTGCACGCACCACCTTTGAGGTGGCGGTGAACACGCTCGGCTTGCCGATGTTCGTCAAACCTGCCAACCAGGGTTCGTCGGTGGGCGTGAGCAAAGTGGCCGATGAAGCCGAGTACCACGCCGCCGTCGAACTGGCCTTGGGCTTTGATGAAAAGGTGCTGGTGGAATCCGCCGTTCGGGGCCGTGAAATCGAATGCGCGGTGTTGGGCAACGAC
Source organism: Pseudomonas cremoris (assembly GCF_014230465.1). The sequence goes on along the minus strand of NZ_JAAXCY010000011.1, from coordinate 284,739 downwards.
AATCCCATTGCCAGCGGTTGCGGTGAAATCGTCGTGAGCAGTGGCTTTTATTCCTACGACAGCAAATACATCGACGGTCAGGCCGCGCAGGTAGTGGTGCCTGCGGAAATCGGCAGCGAGGCCAGCGAGCGTATCCGTCGCCTGGCCATCGAAGCGTTTGAGGTGTTGGGTTGCGCGGGCTTGGCGCGAGTCGACGTGTTCCTCACCGACGACGGCGAAGTGCTGATCAACGAGATCAACTCACTGCCCGGCTTCACCCGTATCAGCATGTACCCCAAGCTGTGGCAGGCGGCGGGGATGAGTTACAGCGAGCTGGTCAGCCGCTTGATCGAACTGGCGCTGGAGCGGCATGCCGCGCGCAAGGGCTTGAAGATCAGCCGGTAGCAATAAACCGACAGAGCAGTAACGCCGTCAGGCGTTACTGAGGACCTCCCGAAAAACATCCGGTCTTATGGCTGCAATGTGCAGCAGTGAACGCGCTGCACCTGAAGGGGAGCGACGCCCTTGCTCCCATTCCTGAAGGGTTCTTACCGAAACCCCTAAAAGCTCGGCAAACTTGGGTTGTGACAACCCTGTCCGGCTTCTTGCTTCGGCTGCTTGAGTCAATTCAACTTGATGTACTTGGCCATGACGCCCCGCTTTGACGTCCACGATTGCAGCCAGTAGTTCCTCGCCGATATTGCGTTGGGCGTCACGTTTTTTCAGCTGTTGTTCAGTGAGTGGCATGGTTCATTTCCTTCGCAATTTTGTACAGCGTGTGCGCTGGAATATTCTCGGTTGCGCCCTTGCCATAAATAAGTAGCGCTACCAGCGCCCCGCACGCTAACTGTGCGGTGTAGATGACTCTTACCGATCCGCTTTTTCCCCGACCTTCCAGGCTCCAGCGTACTTTTCGGCAACCGCCAGAGCCAGGTACAACTGTGCCGGATTCCGGGTGGCTAGCTAGAAAAGCCATGAAGATACCTCTTTCCTCTTCTGTCCAATAGTCAGGCCAAAGTCTGGTGAACAGTGGAGATTCTATGATCGTTAGCACGCGAAATTCTACGTCTTTGACGTAGCCTCTGGCAAGAAAGGGCGGGCCAGAAAATCGCAGGAGAGAAGACGCTGTTCAAGGTGCTTTTTATCGCAAAAAGTGACACGACCACGTGCGTGCTAAAGGCGCAGGTAGGGCTTGAATGGATTGCTTGTAGGCTATCGGTCAGTGCTGTGTACGGGCAATCCACGAATAGATCAACGTCTTCGGCTCCTGCGGGTTATGCGTCCTTCGGCGATAGCTGGCAAACGCCGACGAGGTGCAGTAGGTACATACCTCGCTCACCTCAATCTGCTCACGCGATACTCCAGCCGCCTGCAGCAAGATCAACCCATACCCACTCAAGTCAAACCACGCACTTCCCGCTTGCCGCGCATGGGGCGGTGCAATCTGCGGCGCCAGCAATGGCGCCGGTTGTACAGCGCTCCACGGCGTCTTCTCGTCCTGCCACAAGTGCCCCTGGTTCGCCTGGAACTGGGCGATGAACTCATCGCTCACTTCGTAGCAGCACGGTTTGACCGATGGCCCGATTGCCACCCGCAGTTGGTCGACGGCAATCCCCGCGTCGGCAAACCGCTGCACGGCATTGGCGATGATGCCGCCTTGCAAACCCTTCCAGCCGCCATGCACCGCCGCCACCTTCTCGCCGTTTTTTGCGGCGATAAGAATGGGCAAGCAGTCAGCCGTGATCACCGCGATCGGCTGATGCTCATCGGTAAAAACGCCGTCGGCCGGTATTGTGTTGGTCTGCTGGCCAGCCTGCCAGTCAATGACTGAAGCGCTGTGAACCTGCTTGGCAATGAATACATCAGCCGGGCACAGTGGATCATTGATCGTGCAAAAACCGTGTTCGATGCCAGGAATGGCGCCGAGATTGTCTGCCTGCTGCACAGGGCTTTCTCCATTGATCAAAAGGTCAGTCGCCGACGGCTTCGCCTTCGCGCCGAGGGTCTGCGCCGCCGTTCAGCAATACCTTGCCGTTGGCATCACGCGTGCGGACGATGGCTTGGATGCCGCTGGTCATGTCGATCTCGCTGAGCACGTGGCCTTTGTCCTTCAGGGCTTGTTTCAAGGCCGGGCTGAACAGCCCTTGTTCCAGCTCTGTCGCACCATTGCGACTGCCGAAGTTGGGCAGGCTGATGGCGGCCTGCGGGTCGAGGTTCCAGTCGAGCATCGCTACCAGGGACTTGCTCACGTACTCGATGATTTGCGAACCGCCGGGCGAGCCCACCGTGGCCAGCAGCTCGCCGCTGTGGCGGTCGAACACCAGTGTCGGCGCCATGGCCGAGCGTGGGCGTTTGCCGGGCTCGACACGATTGGCCACAGGTTGCCCGTGTTCTTCTGGAATGAACGAAAAGTCGGTCATCTGGTTGTTGAGCAAAAAGCCCTGGACCATCACATGGGCGCCGAACGCCGCTTCCACGGTGGTGGTCATCGATACCGCGCCGCCCCAGTCATCCACCGCCACCACTTGCGAGGTGGAAATACGCAGTGGCGAACGGTCCGGTGCGTACGCCACCTGGATACCCGCAGGCGTGCCCGGCTTGGCGGTGCCCATGCTGCGCTCGCCGATCAAGGCCGCACGCTTGGCCAGGTAGTCGGGGGCGACAAGACCTGCCACCGGCACCGGCACGAAGTCGGCGTCGGCGACGTACAGCCCGCGATCGGCAAAGGCCAGGCGCCCGGCTTCGGCGAGCAGGTGTACCGCTTCGGGAGTGGGTTCAAGGCCGGCGGGTGATGTGCTCTTCACTGGCGGCATTGATCCTATGGCCAATCGCGGGTTGCGGGCCTCAAGCGCCTGCAATGTCCCCAGGATCTGCGCGATGGCAATCCCGCCCGACGACGGTGGCGGCATGCCGCACACCTTCCATTGCTTATAGTCGGTGCACAGCGGCGCGCGCTCCTTGGCGGTGTAGCCCTGGAGGTCGGCCTGGGACAGGCTGCCTGGATTGCGATTGCCCTGGACCTTGCGCGCGATCTCATTGGCAATCGGCCCGTGATACAGCGCGTCCGGTCCCTCCATGGCGATACGTTTGAACACGGCGGCCAGCGCCGGGTTTTTCAGCAGCGTGCCGGTGGCCTTGGCGGTGCCATCGCCATTCAAGAAGTACGCCGCCATTTCTGGCGACTTTGGGATATAACGGTCGGCGGCAATCAGCGCATGCAGGCGTGGGGAAATCGCGAAGCCTTGTTCCGATAAGCGAATAGCCGGTTCAAACAGCTTGGCCCATTGCAGGTGCCCAGTCTTCTTGTGCGCCATCTCCAGCGCGCGCAATACGCCCGGCGTGCCGACCGAGCGCCCGCCGATCTGCGCTTCGGGAAACGTCATCGGTGTGCCGTCGGCCCGCAAGAACAACCGCTCAGTCGCCCCGGCCGGTGCCGTTTCGCGGCCGTCATAGGCGTGCACGTTTTTTCCGTCCCACAGCATGATGAACGCGCCGCCGCCAATACCGGACGATTGCGGTTCCACCAGGGTCAGCACGGCTTGCATCGCAATCGCTGCGTCAATCGCCGAGCCGCCCTGGCGCAACATCTCACGCCCAGCCTCGGCCGCCAGCGGGTTGGCGGCAGCGGCCATATGGCGCTCGGCGTGGCGGGTGCTGAGGTCGGTGCGATAGCCCGAGCCCAACTCCGGTGCCGGCGGTTGTTCGTTGATCGGGGTATGGCACGCCGCCAGGGTGAGGGCTGCCGCAATCACCGACAACCGTCGGCGGGAAATCAAAAGCACGCGCTGAACTCCGTTCATTGTGAAAATGATCTGTTGTCCTTGGGCCGTACTTTTTACAGGTAAATCGTGCCTTGAAGATAGAGCACGGCATGCCCTGAGATGATCACGCGGTCGCCCTTGAGCTCGCAGCGCAACTGGCCACGGCGCTGGCCGCCTTGTTCGGCGGTCAATTGCGACTTGCCCAGGCGTTCGGCCCAGAACGGTGCCAGCGATGTGTGCGCCGAGCCGGTGACCGGGTCTTCATTGACGCCCACGTTCGGGCCGAACCAGCGGGAAACAAAGTCGAAGCGCGTGCTTTTGGCGGTGACGGCGATCCCGCGCTTGGGCAGGCCCTTGAGGCGAGCGAAGTCGGGTTTTAACGCAGCGATCTGCGCTTCATCGTCTACCAGCACGATGTAATCGTCGGTGCCATATACGTCGGCGCGTTCGATGCCCAAGGCGGCCAACATTCCCGCCGGCGGCTCGCAACGCTCGGGTTGCTTGGCCGGGAAGTCCATCGCCAGTTCGTCGCCGTTGCGCGTCACCCGAAGCTCACCGCTGCGGGTGGCAAAACGCAGCACCTGCGGCGCATCCGTGAGCTTGTGGATCAATACCCAGGCGGCTGCCAACGTGGCATGGCCGCACAGGTCCACTTCGACTTCGGGAGTAAACCAACGCAACTCATAGAGGTCGTCACGACGCACGAAAAACGCGGTTTCCGACAAGTTGTTTTCGGCGGCGATGCGCTGCAATTGTTCGGCGGGCAACCACTCGGTGAGTGGGCAGACGGCAGCCGCGTTGCCGCCGAATACGTGTTGGCTGAAAGCGTCGACTTGATAGATGTCCAGTTTCATCAGGGGCACTCCGTGTGGGGGATGCAGGACACTAACAGTGGGATAGGGGAGCGTCGCGATACAGATGGCAGTTTTTTTTGAGCGCATATGCACTGCTCGGCTTAGCGGCGTTGGCCACCGCGTTGAAAAGCGCCAGATCAGGCCCTTTTTCTGTCCCTCGGACAGTAGAAACTCGCTGCTCGCCGCCGCCTTTGACTACCGCGTTCCAGGTGGCGTGGAGTCCAGCGCCGAGCATGATGATTGCGAGTTCCTGTAGGGGCTGAACCGCAGGGAGTATGCCGCAGCACTTTTCTGCAGACATAAAAAAACGGCCTACCTTTCGGTAAGCCGTTTTTAGTACTTGGTGGCTACACAGGGACTTGAACCCCGGACCCCAGCATTATGAATGCTATGCTCTAACCAACTGAGCTATGTAGCCAAGTGGCGCGCATTATTCGCTTGGAACGGCAATGCGTCAAGCGTTTTATTGAAAATTTTTCTACGCTTTCAACTGTTTAAGGAAATACAGGCGATTGGGCGACGAGTGGCGGGGTGAGCGAGGGGGTTGCGACGGCTTCATCAAGTTGGGCAGATATCCCTGCCGCCCAACAATGGCCGGTTGGCCTGGCTTACGGATGCAACGGGTTGTGGGTGGCGCGTTTGAGTTGTTCGCGTGCCCGCGACAGGCGTGAGCGCACGGTTCCAATGGGGATGTCCAACACGTCGGCAGTGTCCTGGTAGCTGCCGTCGGTTTCAAGCGATGCGTACAACGTTTTGCGCATTTCCACTGGCAGGCCCTTGATAGCAATCAGGGTTTTTTCCAGTCGGCGGTTGATCTCGAATTCCCAATCCAAGTTGTTGTTTTCCTCCTGGCCATGCCACAGGGCCTCATCGAATTCGCAGTGCACCGGTTTGGCATACAGCCGCCGAAAGTGGTTGCGAATCAGGTTCTGTGCAATGCCGCACATCCACGTGCTAAGTGTCGCCTGGCCGCTGAAGCGATCTCTGCTGCGCCAGGCTTCCAGGTAGGTCAGTTGCAGGATGTCGTCGGCATCCTCGGGGTTGAGTACGCGTTTATGGATAAAACGTCGGAGTTTTTTCTGATGGTCGTCCGTCAGGTGGAGCATGAATTGAGGCGAGCCGCCAACAAGGTGAGCTAAAGCACCAATAGGGATATCCATGATTTTTTCCTCAGGGTAGACGCTATCGAAATGGTGTCGACGCAAAGCCCTTTAGCACTGGTTGTGCCAAGCGAAAAAAACATATAACTCTTTGATATCTAAGGATAAATATCTTGAAAAGGGTGATTTTTGTGCAACGGCTTGCACGCAGCTATCTGAAGCCGTGCCGGTCTTTTCAATATTTCAGGCAATGTTGATATTCATGGAACCGAACCGGGAAGGCTTGCCACACAAGCTCACACTTCCTGTCCTGGCCCGCCCATGAAAGTTGAATCCACTCCCGATGTGCAAACGCTGCAAAGCCTGGATCAGCCTGTCGTTAGCGGTACCACCCGCGCCCAAGTGCCGGTTGCAGCGCCGGTTGTCGATGACCTTGCCAATCTTTTCAGCCAGGAAGTGGCGTTTAACAGTAAGGCCCTGGGCCAGCGTTCGATGGGCGTGCGCATCACCCCGGTCGAGCAGCTATCGCAACTCTATGATCAATTGGGGCACCCGGCCCAGGCGAGTCTGGCGGCTATTTCTCGTCGTGTACGCCTGCAACTGTTGCAGCAGCCGGGCGTCGACAAACTCCTGGAAATCACCGGCAACGATCCCGCGCGGACCTACGTGATACTCCGGCAGGTGACAGCCCAGGCGGAAGCCGAAGTGCGCAAGACCGAAGCGGCGCTGGCGCGCGATGCCCTGGCCAAGCTGGAGGTGCGCTACAGGCGGGAGATCCAGGCTGGCCTGAACATCGCCATGGCGTTGCAGGCTGCTACGGATGATCCTCAAGAGCGTCAGGCAATGCGCGCCTTGTACTACGCCAGCGTGGTGGTGCGCCAATCCCTGGCGACCATGATGCAGGCCCTGCTGGGGGGGTACGGCGGGGAACAATTTGCAGCCGGGCTCAATGTGATGCGTCGGGCCTTGGCTGATGATATTGCGGCGCAGGCCTCATCGATTCCTGGCGCCAAGTTGCGCACGTTGCTGCTGGGGCTGCAAAGCTGCGGGCATTTGAGCGGAGTGTTGAGCAGTTGTGAGTCGTTGATTCAGCGCCTCGAGGTTGAGCACGACGCGGTGGTGCTGTTGCAACGTTTGCTGGGGTATGCCAGCGGAGGCATTGCGTGTGCCGAGGTCCAGCGGTTGGCCGGTGACTTGAGCCATGAGTCGTCCGCAGGTCAGTTGGTCTCGCTCAACGGGATTTACCCAATGCTCAAAGGTTTGCCGTTGGCGCTGTGGCGCGATAATCGCGGGCGTCAGGAAGGGCTGCATAACGTTCTGTTGGTGATGGATGAGCTCACGCGCCAAGAGAAACTCCCCGCGCGCCCTGGTGATGATTCGAGGGCCGAGGGGTGACAGTGCTGGCGACGGCCAACCGCGTACTGCTCAAGATGGCGCAACGCGCCGAAGTGCTGGGCGCGGTAGTGGTTCTGGCCATTGTGTTCATGTTTATCGTGCCGCTGCCCACCTGGTTGGTGGACATTCTGATCGCGCTCAACATCTGCATTTCCTGCCTCTTGATCGTGCTGGCGCTGTACCTGCCCGGGCCGTTGGCCTTTTCGTCGTTCCCGTCGATCTTGTTGCTGACCACCATGTTCCGCCTGGCGTTGTCGATTGCTACCACGCGTTTGATCCTGCTGGAACAGGACGCCGGCGATATCGTCGAGGCGTTCGGAAATTTCGTGGTGGGCGGCAACCTGGCGGTGGGCCTGGTGATCTTCATGATCCTCACCATCGTCAACTTCCTGGTAATCACCAAGGGTTCGGAAAGGGTGGCCGAAGTGGCCGCGCGTTTCAGCCTGGACGCGATGCCCGGCAAGCAGATGTCCATCGACAGCGATTTGCGTGCCGGCCTGATCGATGGCGCGCAGGCACGGGACAAGCGAGAGCAGTTATCCCGCGAGAGCCAGCTGTTCGGCGCCATGGATGGGGCGATGAAATTCGTCAAGGGCGATGCGATTGCCGGCCTGGTCATCGTAATGATCAACCTGCTGGGCGGCTTTTCCACCGGTATGTTCCAGCACGACATGAGCGCTGCTGACTCCATGGCGTTGTACTCGGTACTGACCATCGGTGATGGCCTGATCGCACAGATTCCGGCGCTGCTGATTTCTCTGACGGCTGGCATGATCATCACCCGCGTCGCACCGGATGCGCGTCGTGGCGTCACCAACATGGGCGCTGAAATCGCCCGGCAAATGACCAGCGAACCCAAGAGCTGGATGATTGCCTCGGTGGGCATGCTGGCGTTCGCCGCCCTGCCGGGGATGCCCACGCTGGTATTTATTTTCATTGCGCTGGTCACCGGTTCGCTGGGGTATTACCTGGCGCAGGCGCGTAAAAAACAGGATATGCCTGAAGGGCCGGACAGCAACGCCGTGGCGCCGCAGGACAATGGCGACGAAGACCTGCGCGCCTTCGACCCCTCGCGACCTTACCTGCTGCAGTTCCCCACACGGTTGCACGGCAGTCGCGTCGTAACCGAGTTGGTGCAACGTATTCGCCAGACCCGCAACGGGCTGGTGACCAACCTGGGCTTGACCCTCCCTGCGTTTGAAATCGAGTTCTTGCCCACGCTTGAGGACGATGAAGTGCGCTTTTGTGTGCATGAAATTCCGGTCCTCAAGGCGACGATCGGACCTTGGGTGGCGGTGGCGCATGCTGCCCTGACTGCGCAAATAGAAGAGGGCACCCGGGGGCAGGTATCACGGGAGGAAGACGAGTGGACCTGGTTGGCACCGGACCACCCCTTGCTTGATGACGAACAGCTAGAACGGTTCACCGCACAGGCCTTGATCCTTGAGCGCATGAGCCGGGCGATGATGCTCAGCGGCCCGCAATTTTTGGGCGTGCAAGAAAGCAAGTCGGTCCTCAGTTGGTTGGAGTCAACCCAGCCTGAGTTGGTGCAGGAGTTACAACGCATCATGCCGCTGTCGCGCTTTTCATCTGTGCTGCAACGCCTTGCAAGTGAGGGCGTGCCACTGCGTGCAGTGCGCTTGATTGTCGAGTCACTGGTCGAGTACGGCCAGCATGAGCGCGAGCCGGAAGCGCTGGCAGACTACGCCCGTATTGCCCTCAAGGCACATATCTTTCACCAGCACAGCGAAGTCGATGGCTTGCATGCCTGGTTGCTGTCACCCCAGGCCGAAAATACCCTGCGCGAAGCCTTGCGCCAGACCCAGACCGGGGTGTTCTTTGCTCTCGACAACGACAGCAGTGCGGTACTCATCGACCTGCTCAAACAAGCTTTCCCCCTGCGTGCCAAAAGCAAGACCGTGCTGCTAGTGGCGCAGGACCTGCGCAGCCCGTTGCGGACCCTTTTACTGGAAGAGTTCAACCATGTTTGGGCAGGCCAACGGCTTCCAGAGTGCGAACAGCTCGGCCGATGTCACTGGCCCGAACCTGAACAACCACGCCATCCTTAGCCGGAATCTTTTGCGCACGAATCTGTTTGTCGGCCAACTCGGCAATCACTTCGTTGGCTTCTTGCTCCGATAGCTGGCGATGGAGCTCCACGCTCTCACTGCAACCCGTCAGCATTAATACCGATAAACAAAAGAGTGTGATGGATAGATAGCAGTGCATGCGGCTATCCCATGGTGGCGATTTTGTCGACGCCTTTGACCAGCAGGCTAAGCAACTTGACCCGTGTCACCACATTCAGATTCGCGGCAGCCAGTGATTCTGGCAGTGCGTGGGCTTCTTGGGTGCGCTTGTTCAGCATCATGTCACGTACTCCTCTTTTCACGCGCTTGTCTGCCGCAGCCGATTCAGGGGCGCCAATGTTAAATAGGTTGCCGGACACAGCGGGGCGGATTTCCTTGTTGGGCTGCCCGGTAGGGTTGAGCTGTGCGCTGAAGAAATTGATGTCGGAAGTTCCGTTGACGGCAACCGACGATTCCGCCTGAGTAAAACTGGACTCGCTTGTCGGGAGCCCCTCGTTGGTGATGTTCATGTGAAACTCCCTGGAACCTGTCGATTGCAGTACCTGTGTTGACAGTGATGACCTCCCCAGCCCGATCAGCTGAGGAGGTCAGTTGCTTATGGGTACCTAATACCCTTGACGAGACCCGCCATTGCCACGGCCTTATCGTTTTCAGCTCCTTTTTTCGTTTTATCAACGAGGTCAGCCAGCTTTTTTGCCTCGATTTGGTCCAATGCTGCTTGAGCGCCGATCGCCGAGCCAGTGCCACCACCAGAAGGAATAGAGGACATACAGTCACCTTTGTATACGGTTTGATTTGAATGCTGAAGGCGTTGTTCGCCGCCGACAGCGTAACGAGTCGTTGCTATCTGACTCGGATGTTGGGTGGTTTATGGAGTACAGATCGTTCCTCGTTCATATAGGGTATATATTTTTAGATGTTTCAGAAGTTAGGGTCATTGACGTGGGCTGGCTGAATATTAGTTTGAAGGTTTCAGTTTGATATCAAGGTTGGATATGTCCAGTTGTTTCATTCGATGGTAGAGCGTACGACGGGCAACCCCCAACTCTGCCGCCGCACTGTCGACACTATATCCATGGCGCTGCAGCGACTCTTCAATCATTACTCTTTCGACCTGTTGCAGACGTGCTTTCAAGTTGTTTTTTGTGTTTGGTGCAGCACTTGCAGGGAACAGAGTCAAGCCCAATACGTAGCGCTTGGCGGCTGAGCGAAGTTCACGGACATTGCCAAGCCATCGCTGGCACAGTAGTTCTTGCAGGAGCGTGCAAGCGGGCGTATGCAGAGGGTGCTTAAAGGCTTCTGCTTCCTGTTTAATCATGTTCAGGAACATGGGAATGATGAACTCTCTACGCTCCCGCAGAGGGGGTAGATGGATATGGACGACATTGAGGCGGAAATACAGATCACGTCGAAAAGCTCCTCGTTCCACCATCTCATGCAAGGACTGCTGGGCAGAAGCGATGACACGCATATCCACCCGTATGAACCGAGTCGAACCCAGGCGCTCGACCCCCCGGCATTCCAGCACCCGCAGCAGCTTGGCTTGAAGCGACAGCGGCATGCTGTCGATTTCATCGAGGTAGAGGGTGCCCAGATGGGCGGCCTCTATAAAGCCTGCCCGCGATTGCACCGCACCGGTGTAGGCACCGCTGTTGACGCCGAACAATTGGCTCTCGGCGAGGGTTTCCGGTATAGCGGCACAATTGACCGCGACGAAGTTGCCTTTACGTCCGGATAAACAATGGATGCGCTGCGCGAGTGTGTCCTTGCCCGTTCCGGTTTCTCCGAGCAATAGGACGTCAATGTTGTGGGGGGCGGTGTTGTTTACAGTAGATTCGATAATAGGGCAATCGATGAATGGTATATCGGAAATAAATGTGTTTTGGTTAACGGCCGACATATTGCTATTGCTCCTACATTGTTGCAACTTCCATGGGCGTAAAGTCGTCGAAAGTAAACCGGAAACGGTAAAAGTTGTCACTGTGTTTGCGTGCGTGCTCGGTCGCTGGTGATTTTGAAAGATCAGTCTTTGCAGGAAGTGTGAATATTAGTTGTGTGTAGATGCTTTGTGATGTGTAAGGTAAGTCTTAAGGTATTAGTGGGTAGTCTGAAAGTTGGCTGAATTAAGCTGGATCGTACCTATTTAATGGGTTTGTTGGTAGTGTGTGCGTGTATGTCGATTTTCAGGAATAACGCCCACAAAAAAGCCGATGCGGAGCATCGGCTTTTTATTTGCAGCAGTGTGGCTTACACGTTGAAACGGAAGTGCATCACGTCGCCATCTTTGACGATGTATTCCTTGCCTTCCAGGCGCCACTTACCGGCTTCCTTGGCACCGGCTTCACCCTTGTATTGGATGAAGTCGTTGTAGGCGATCACTTCGGCCCGGATGAAACCTTTTTCGAAGTCGGTGTGGATCACGCCGGCGGCCTGTGGCGCGGTGGCGCCGACCTTGACGGTCCATGCACGGACTTCTTCAACACCAGCGGTGAAGTAGGTTTGCAGGTTGAGCATTTCGTAACCGGCGCGGATCACACGGTTCAGGCCAGGCTCTTCCAGGCCCAGGGCCTCGAGGAACATGTCTTTTTCTTCGCCGTCATCCAGCTCGGCGATTTCCGCTTCGATCTTGTTGCACACAGGAACGACGATGGCGCCTTCTTCGTCGGCGATGGCCTTGACCACGTCCAGCAGCGGGTTGTTCTCAAAGCCGTCTTCGGCCACGTTGGCGATGTACATCACAGGCTTGGTGGTCAGCAGGTGGAAGCCCTTGATCACGGCCTTCTCGTCAGCGCCCATGTTCTTCATTAGGCTGCGTGCAGGCTTGCCTTCGGTGAAGTGTGCGATCAACTGCTCCAGCAGGCCTTTCTGGACCACTGCATCCTTATCGCCGCCCTTGGCGTTACGCGCGACTTTCTGCAGTTGCTTCTCGCAGCTGTCGAGGTCAGCGAAGATCAGTTCCAGGTCGATGATCTCGATGTCGCGTTTCGGGTCGACGCTGTTGGAGACGTGAATTACGTTCTCGTCTTCAAAGCAGCGGACTACGTGGGCGATAGCATCGGTCTCACGGATGTTGGCCAGGAACTTGTTACCCAGGCCTTCACCTTTCGACGCGCCGGCAACCAGGCCCGCGATATCGACGAATTCCATGGTGGTCGGCAGGATGCGCTTTGGATTGACGATGGCCGCCAGGGCGTCCAGGCGCGGATCCGGCATCGGCACGATACCGCTGTTGGGTTCGATGGTGCAGAAGGGGAAGTTCTCCGCCGCAATACCGGACTTGGTCAGGGCGTTGAACAGGGTGGATTTGCCGACGTTGGGCAGGCCGACGATGCCGCAATTGAATCCCATGGTGTTTCCCCTCGGTAAGAGTCAGGCCTTCTGGCTGTGCAGGTTTTTCATCGCGCGGTTCCATTCACCGGCGAAGATATCCGGCAGCACGCCGAGGGCAAAGTCGATGCTGGCATCGAGTTTTTCCTGTTCGGCGCGTGGCGCACGACCCAGGACGAAATTTGAAACCATACTGGCAACGCCTGGGTGGCCAATGCCGAGCCGCAGACGGTAGAAATTATTCTGATTACCCAGCTGCGCGATGATGTCGCGCAGGCCGTTGTGCCCACCATGCCCGCCACCAAGCTTGAGCTTGGCAACACCGGGTGGCAGATCCAGTTCGTCATGGGCCACCAGGATTTCCTCGGGTTTGATCCGAAAGAAACCCGCAAGCGCCGCGACAGCCTGGCCGCTGCGGTTCATGTAGGTGGTGGGAATCAATAGACGAACATCCTGACCCTGGTGCGAGAAGCGCCCGGTCAGGCCGAAATATTTGCGATCGGCCACAAGGTTCACACCTTGCGCGTGGGCGATGCGCTCAACAAAAAGGGCCCCCGCGTTATGCCGGGTCTGTTCGTATTCGGCGCCTGGATTTCCCAGGCCAACGATCAGTTTAATGGCAGTCACGACAGGGGCCCTTCCTTTGGAGTTGTGGATAACATCGCCGAACCGGTGTGCGGCGAAAGTGGACGACACTACATCATTTACTCAAGAGTAAACGCCGCGTTATCGCCCGCTTTCTCGCTACGTTTCGGTCCGCGATGTTTCCTCAAGCTCCGACATTACAGAGTGAATTACTCTGCAGCGCCTTCTTCAGCTTCTGGAGCAACGCGTGGAGCGTGAACGTTGGCAACAGCTTTGTCATCACCGTGAGCCAGTGCGACAAACTCAACGCCTTTAGGAGCTTTGAGGTCGGACAGGTGGATGATGGCGCCAACTTCAGCGGCCGACAGGTCGACTTCGATGAACTCAGGCAGGTCTTTTGGCAGGCAGGTCACTTCGATTTCGTTCACAACGTGAGAAATCTCGCCGCCTTTCTTGATCGGTGCTTCTTCACCGATGAAGTGTACAGGCACGGTAGCGGTCAGCTTCTGGCCAGCTACAACGCGGATGAAGTCAGCGTGCATGATGAACTGCTTGGACGGGTGACGCTGCATCGCTTTAACGATGACGTTCTGCTTGGCGCCGTCGACATTCAGCTCGATAACGTGGCTGTAGGCAGCTTCGTTTTCGAACAGTTTGGCGATTTCTTTGGCCAGGATGGTTACGGATTCAGCAGGCTTGTTGCCACCGTAAACAACAGCAGGGATGTTGGCGGCGTGACGCAGGCGGCGGCTCGCACCTTTCCCCAGGTCAGTACGCGCTTGAGCGTTCAGAGTAAAGTCAGTCATTTTGTATCTCCAAAATAGCCATCATCGAGTGGCGTTTGCGACCAGCGCCTGGCTCGATATGGGCAAAAAAGCCCCGCCCCAACAAAATGTCGGGGCGGGGCGCTTTTCGTCAGTGGGATAATCCGAAGGTTTGACCCTTAACGGAACATCGCGCTGATCGATTCTTCATTGCTGATGCGGCGAACCGCCTCGGCAACTACCGGTGCGATATCCAGTTGACGGATACGCGAACAGGCTTGAGCTGCAGCGGACAACGGGATGGTGTTGGTCACCACCAGTTCGTCCAGCATGGAGTTCTCGATGTTCTCGATCGCTCGGCCCGACAGCACAGGGTGTGTGCAGTAGGCGAAGACTTTTGCTGCACCGTGCTCTTTCAAGGCTTTCGCCGCGTGGCACAGGGTGCCGGCGGTGTCGACCATGTCATCAACCAGAATACAGGTACGCCCTTCGACATCACCGATGATATGCATCACTTCAGAGTGATTAGCTTTTTCACGGCGTTTGTCGATGATCCCGAGGTCCACGCCCAAGGATTTGGCAACAGCCCGTGCACGCACGACGCCACCAATGTCCGGGGACACGATCATCAGGTTTTCAAAGCGCTGGTCTTCGATGTCATCCACCAATACTGGGGAGCCGTAGATGTTATCTACCGGAATATCGAAGAACCCCTGGATTTGGTCAGCGTGCAGGTCAACCGTGAGAACACGGTCGATACCTACCACGGTCAGCATGTCAGCAACGACTTTCGCGCTGATAGCTACACGTGCGGAACGCGGACGGCGATCCTGACGGGCATAACCAAAGTAAGGGATTACAGCTGTGATTCGAGTCGCTGAGGAGCGGCGGAAGGCATCAGCCATCACGACGAGTTCCATCAGGTTATCGTTGGTCGGAGCGCAAGTCGGCTGAATAATGAAGACGTCTTTACCGCGGACGTTTTCATTGATCTCGGCTGTAATTTCGCCGTCGGAGAATTTACCGACAGAGATGTCACCGAGAGGGATATGCAGCTGACGTACGACACGTCGAGCCAGATCGGGGTTAGCATTCCCCGTAAAGACCATCATCTTGGACACGCGCAGTACCTAGAGGCTGAGGGTAACCTGGATGAGTATTAGAAAATGGCAGGGGCGGCTGGATTCGAACCAACGCATGGCAGGATCAAAACCTGCTGCCTTACCGCTTGGCGACGCCCCTGTATCTGTTGCAACGAGTGCCTAACACTCGGTTCCTTTTAGAGCAGACTTTGCAGCTTGCGATGCAACATCGAAACGTTGCTTCCCTTTGCTACAAACCCTGTAAGGGTCTCTGTAAGAAGGGCCGAGACTTTATCAGCTTCAGCTTTGCTTGGGAAGCCCCCAAACACACAACTTCCAGTTCCGGTTAATTTTGCTTCGGTAAATTTACCTAACAAATTCAAAGCGTTACGTACCTCTGGATAACGCCTTGCTACAACCGGTAAGCAGTCATTTCGACTGTTTCCCTTGGGAACGGGGCGCACTTTAATGGGAGAAGAGTTACGTGTCAACAACGGATCTGAAAAAATTTCTGCTGTACTTACAGATACTTGCGGCACAAGCACGAGATACCAAGGCTCTTCGGGCTCTACCGGGGTCAGTTTTTCGCCGACGCCCTCAGCAAATGCGGCGTGTCCACGCACGAAAACCGGGACGTCAGCCCCCAGTGAAAGGCCCAGCGCCGCGAGGCGATCGTGGTCCCAGCCCAGCTTCCACAAGTGATTCAGGCCCAGCAACGTGGTCGCCGCATTCGAGCTGCCGCCACCGATGCCACCGCCCATGGGCAAGATTTTTTCGATCCAGATGTCGATGCCGAGCGAACTGCCGGATTGCTCCTGAAGTTTTTTCGCCGCCTTCACGATCAAATTACTGTCGTGGGGCACGCCTTCGAATTCTGTGTGCAGCTTGATCACGCCATCGTCGCGAACGGCGAAGGTCAGCTCATCGCCGTAGTCGAGAAATTGAAACAGCGTCTGCAACTCGTGGTAGCCGTCTTCACGGCGACCCAAAATATGCAGCATCAGATTGAGTTTTGCGGGGGAGGGCAGGGTCAGGTGTTCTACGGTCACGTTATTGCCCCAGCTTGCGCGGTTGCCAGTCCTTGATCACCAGCGTGACGTCAAGGTCGGTGCCATGCAGCTTGATGCGCTCGGGCAACCAGTAACCGCTTTGTTCTACGTAGCTCAGGTATTCGACTTGCCAGCCATCCTGCTCCAGGGTGGCCAGGCGGCTATCGCCGTTGAGGCTCAGACGGCTCTTGCTGTCAGGTGCAGGCAACCCGCGTACCCACCAGACCAGGTGAGACACCGGTAGCTTCCAGCCAATCTGTTCTTCCAGTAGCGCTTCCGGCGAGGTCGCTTCATAGCGTCCCTGGTTGGCGACTTCGAGGCTGACTTGCCCCGGTCGGCCCGTCAGGCGCGCTGCGCCACGGCCCAGCGGCCCAGACAAGCGAATGTCGTAGTAGTCCTGGCGTTGCAGCCAGAACAGCGTACCGCTGCCCGAATCCTTTGGCGCGCGAACGCCGACTTTGCCTTCGATCTGCCAGCCGTCGATGCTGCTGAGCTGGTCTTTGTGCTGTTTCCATTGCGCCGGGTTGCCCTGGCCTTCGACGGATTCACGGCTGCCTATGCCCGCGCAACCGGCGAGCAGGGCGATGAGACTGAACACTACAACGTGGCGCAAGAACATAAGATTAAAGGGTCTCGGATCCGGTCAGGCGCTTGATGGTGCCGCGCAGGATGGGGCTTTCGGGTTGTTCCTTGAGGAATTTTTCCCAGACTTGTCGCGCTTCGCGCTGCTTGCCATTGGCCCATAGCACTTCGCCCAGGTGGGCGGCGACTTCCTGGTCGGGAAAGCGCTCCAGCGCTTGGCGCAGCAAACGTTCGGCCTCGTCCAGGTTGCCCAGGCGGTAATTCACCCAGCCCAGGCTGTCGAGCACGGCCGGGTCTTCCGGGTTGAGCTTGTGGGCTTGTTCGATCAGCACCTTGGCTTCGGCGTAGCGCGTAGTGCGATCCGACAGGGTATAGCCCAGGGCGTTGAGCGCCATGGCGTTGTCCGGGTCGCGCTTGATGATCAGGCGCAGGTCTTTTTCCATCTGCGCCAGGTCATTGCGTTTTTCCGCCTGCATGGCGCGGGTGTACAGCAAGTTGAGGTCGTCGGGGTACTGCAGCAAGGCTTGTTGCAGCAGTTTCCAGGCGCGCTCGCCTTGATTGTTGGCCGACAATGTTTCGGCCTGGATCAAATAGAGCTGGATCGCGTAGTCCGGTTCGGCATCCCGTGCCGCCGCCAGGCGTTTTTCTGCCTCGTCGGTGCGGCCGTTGCTCATCAGGATATCGGCTTGGCGAAGTTGGGCTGGCAGATAGTCATTGCCGGGGCCGACCTGAGCGTATTCAAGCAAGGCGGCCTGTGGATCATTGCGCTCTTCGGCAATGCGGCCGAGGTTCAGGTGCGCTGAATCTACATGGCTTTCGCGCTGGATCAGTTCTTCAAGGTAGCCCTTGGCCTCGTCCCAGGCCTTGGCTTCCAGGCACACCAGCGCCAGGGAGTAACGCAGTTCGTCGTCATCCGGGTACTGCTGGACCAGGTTGGCGAACTGCACTTTGGCGTCCTCCATGCGGTCCTGCTCTACCAGCATGCGCGCGTAAGTCAGTCGCAGGCGTTTGTCGTCCGGGTACTTCTTGATGCTTTTTTCCAGCAGCGGAATCGCTTCCTTGCCGCGATTGAGGTTTTGCAGCAGGCGCGCACGCAGCAGGATCGGGGCGATTTCGCCTTCTTCCGGCGGATTCTGCTCCAGCAACTTGAGCGCTGCGTCAGTCTCATCGTCCTGTTGCAGCAGCAAGGCCTTGCCGAAAATCAGCTGGCTGTTCTTGGGGTGCTTTTGCAGCAGGCGGTCAAAACTTTTCATCAGGCCATTGCGGGTGTCCTGGTCGGTGTCGGCGGCCGACAACGCGAGGAAGTCGAAATGCGTGTCACCCTTGCCCTGCAGGACCTTCTCCATATAAACCATAGAGTCGTCATAGCGCCCGGCCCGCGCCAATTGAATGGCCGCTGCCCGCTGCGCTTCCAGGTCGTCCGGCGCGTTTTTCGCCCAGATCAGCGACGTGTCCAATGCTGCCTGGTCGGCCCCAAGGTATTCGGCAATGCGGAATGCCCGCTCCGAGATCCCCGGATCCTGAGTGTTGATGGCCTGGGTCACGTAGTTATCCAGGGCAATATCGAAACGATTACGCTGGCCGGCGAGTTCTGCCGACAACAGGCTGTAGATCGTTTCTTCACTGAACGAGGAATAAACCTTGGGCTTTTCAGGGGCGGGGGTGCTGTCTTCCACCGGCGGCGTACCGTCCGGCGACACGGGGGCCAAGGCCTGGCAGCCGCTAAGGAAGACAAAAGCAAGGAGCAACGCGGAAGATCTATTCATATAGGAAGAGGACGACTAACCTGCGGTCGGATCATCATGACACAAGCCTTCGGCCAAACATAACCGAGTCTCAGTTGGTGCCTTTATAGACACAAGGCATTAGGACAATAGCCTACGGTGGTTGTTCTGAATCATTCGAAGTAGGACAATTGTCGGCTTCCCGACATCATCAGCGATATTGAATGGCCTTCCTCGCACTCGGTATTAACCATAAAACTGCCACCGTGGACGTGCGCGAGCGCGTGGCGTTTACGCCGGAGCAGTTGGTTGAGGCCTTGCAGCAGCTCTGCCGGCTCACCGACAGCCGCGAAGCTGCGATCCTTTCGACCTGCAATCGCAGCGAGCTTTATATAGAGCAGGAACATCTTTCAGCGGATGTGGTGCTGCGCTGGCTGGCTGATTACCACCATTTGAGCCTCGACGACCTGCGCGCAAGCGCTTATGTGCACGAAGAGGATGCGGCAGTTCGTCACATGATGCGTGTGGCCGCCGGTCTCGACTCGCTGGTATTGGGCGAGCCGCAGATCCTGGGCCAGATGAAGTCCGCCTACGCCGTGGCGCGTGAAGCCGGTACCGTCGGTCCGCTGCTTGGCCGTTTGTTCCAGGCCACGTTCAACTCCGCCAAGCAGGTGCGCACCGACACCGCCATCGGTGAAAACCCGGTGTCCGTGGCATTTGCCGCCGTCAGCCTGGCCAAACAGATTTTCAGTGACTTGCAGCGCAGCCAGGCCCTGCTGATCGGCGCCGGCGAGACCATCACCCTGGTCGCCCGCCATCTGCATGACCTGGGTGTGAAGCGCATTGTGGTGGCCAATCGCACGCTTGAACGGGCCAGCATCCTCGCCGAACAATTCGGCGCCCATGCCGTGCTGCTCTCGGACATTCCGGCTGAATTGGTGCGCAGCGATATCGTTATCAGCTCCACCGCCAGTCAATTGCCGATCCTGGGCAAAGGCGCGGTCGAGAGCGCACTAAAGCTGCGCAAGCACAAGCCGATTTTTATGGTGGATATCGCTGTTCCCCGTGATATCGAGCCCGAAGTCGGCGAGTTGGACGACGTTTACCTCTATAGCGTCGACGATCTGCACGAAGTCGTCGCTGAAAACCTCAAGAGTCGCCAGGGCGCAGCCCAGGCCGCCGAGGAAATGGTCAGCACCGGCGCCGAAGATTTCATGGTGCGCCTGCGCGAACTGGCGGCGGTGGATGTGCTCAAGGCCTATCGTCAGCAGGGTGAACGCCTGCGCGACGAGGAGTTGAGCAAGGCCCAGCGCTTGCTGGCCAATGGCAGCAGCGCTGAAGAAGTGCTGATGCAACTGGCCCGAGGCCTCACCAACAAATTGCTCCACGCGCCTAGCGTACAGCTTAAAAAATTGACTGCCGAAGGCCGCCTCGATGCGCTGGCCATGGCCCAAGAACTTTTTGCCCTCGGTGAGGGCGCGTCAGATAGCTCTTCGGATAAAAAACCGCAATGAAAGCGTCACTGCTCAATAAACTGGACGTGCTCCAGGACCGTTTCGAAGAACTGACCGCCTTGCTCGGCGATGGCGAAGTCATTGCCGATCAGACTAAATTCCGTGCCTATTCCAAGGAATACGCCGAAGTTGAGCCGGTGGTGGCCACCTATAAAAACCTGCTGAAAGTGCAGGCCGACCTTGAAGGCGCCCAGGCGCTGCTCAAGGACAGCGACCCGGACATGCGTGAAATGGCCGTGGAAGAAGTCCGCGAGGCCAAGGAAAAACTCGCCGAGCTGGAAGGCGACCTGCAACGCATGCTGCTGCCTAAAGACCCGAATGACGGCCGTAACGTGTTTCTCGAAATCCGCGCGGGCACCGGCGGTGACGAAGCGGCGATCTTCTCCGGCGACCTGTTCCGCATGTATTCGCGGTATGCCGAGCGTCGTGGCTGGCGCGTGGAAATCCTCTCGGAGAACGAGGGCGAGCACGGTGGCTATAAAGAAGTCATCGCGCGGGTTGAAGGCGACAACGTCTACGGCAAGCTCAAGTTCGAGTCCGGTGCCCATCGCGTGCAGCGTGTTCCGGCGACTGAGTCGCAGGGGCGTATCCACACCTCCGCCTGCACCGTGGCCGTGTTGCCCGAGCCGGACGAGCAGGAAGCCATCGAGATCAACCCGGCAGACCTGCGAGTCGACACGTACCGTTCGTCGGGCGCCGGCGGCCAGCACGTCAACAAGACTGATTCTGCAATCCGCATTACTCACTTGCCGTCGGGCATCGTGGTGGAGTGCCAGGAAGAACGTTCCCAGCACAAGAACCGGGCGCGGGCCATGTCCTGGCTGTCGGCCAAGCTCAACGACCAGCAAACCAGTGCCGCTGCCAACGCGATTGCCAGCGAGCGTAAGTTGCTGGTGGGCTCGGGCGACCGCTCCGAGCGCATCCGTACCTACAACTTTGCCCAGGGCCGGGTCACCGACCACCGGGTCAACCTCACCCTCTATTCCCTCGACGAGATTCTTGCCGGTGGTGTTGACGCGGTGATCGAGCCGTTGCTCGCCGAATACCAGGCTGACCAACTGGCAGCGATAGGTGAATAAATGACCATCATTGCCAGCTTGCTACGCGCCGCCGACCTGCCCGACTCGCCCACCGCGCGCCTGGATGCCGAATTGTTGCTGGCCGCGTCCCTGGGCAAGTCCCGCAGTTATTTGCACACCTGGCCGGAAAAAATTGTCAGCAGCGAAGACGCATTGACCTTTGCGGGCTACCTGCAACGCCGTCGCGGCGGTGAGCCGGTCGCGTACATCCTCGGCCAGCAGGGCTTCTGGAAGCTCGACCTGGAAGTAGCGCCCCACACACTGATCCCGCGCCCAGACACTGAATTGCTGGTGGAAGCCGCCCTGGAATTATTGCCGGCTACGCCTACCCAGGTCCTGGACTTGGGCACCGGCAGCGGCGCCATCGCCCTGGCCCTGGCCAGCGAACGCCCGGCCTGGCACGTCACTGCCGTCGACCGCGTGCTGGAAGCCGTTGCCCTGGCCGAACGCAACCGCCAGCGCCTGCACCTCAAGAACGCCACGGTGTTGAACAGTCATTGGTTCAGCGCCCTGCAAGGCCACAGCTTCGACCTGATCATCAGCAACCCGCCGTACATCGCCGCCAACGACCCACACCTGGTGGCCGGTGACGTGCGTTTTGAACCGGCCAGTGCGTTGGTCGCAGGTCAAGACGGCCTGGACGACCTGCGCCAGATCATCAAGGAAGCCCCCGCGCATTTGAATGCCGGTGGCTGGCTGTTGCTTGAACATGGCTACGACCAAGCCCCCGCCGTGCGCGACCTGTTGCAAAGCCAGGGTTTTGAAGACGTGCACAGCCGTATCGACCTCGGCGGTCACGAACGCATCACGTTGGGACGCCGCCCGTGCTGACCGACCAGGAGCTGTTGCGCTATAGCCGGCAGATCCTGTTGCAGCAGGTCGACATCGAGGGGCAATTGCGCCTGAAAAACGGCCGCGCCCTGATCATCGGCCTCGGCGGGCTGGGGGCACCGGTAGCGCTGTATCTGGCAGCGGCGGGGGTGGGTGAACTGCATCTGGCCGATTTCGATACCGTCGACCTGACCAACCTGCAACGCCAGATCATCCACGACACCGACAGCGTCGGGCAGACCAAAGTCGATTCGGCCCTGCGCCGGCTGACTGCGATCAACCCCGAGATCAAGCTGATTACCCATCGCAGCGCGCTGGATGCCGATTCGTTGGCGGCGGCGGTCGATGCGGTAGACGTGGTGCTTGATTGCAGTGACAACTTTTCTACCCGCGAAGCGGTCAACGCCGCCTGTGTGGCCGCCACCAAGCCCTTGATCAGCGGCGCCGCGATTCGGCTGGAAGGGCAGTTGTCGGTGTTTGATCCGCGCCGCCCCGAAAGCCCCTGCTACCACTGTATCTACGGGCACGGCAGCGACACCGAACTCACCTGCAGCGAAGCCGGCGTGGTGGGGCCGCTGGTGGGCCTGGTCGGTAGCCTGCAAGCCTTGGAAGCCTTGAAGTTGCTGGCCGGTTTCGGCGAGCCGTTGGTGGGGCGCTTGCTGCTGATCGATGCCTTGACCACACGTTTTCGCGAGCTGCGCGTCAAGCGTGATCCCGGTTGCAGCGTGTGCGGGACGCAACATGGTTAAGGACGCGCCCATCGGTGTGTTCGATTCCGGCGTCGGCGGGTTGTCGGTGCTGGATGAAATTCAGCAACTGCTGCCCCACGAATCGCTGCTGTACATGGCCGATTGCGGGCATATCCCGTACGGCGAAAAAAGCCCTGCATTCATTCTTGAGCGCTCGCGAAGGGTTGCTGAATTCTTTCGTGAAAAAGGCGTAAAGGCGTTTGTAATTGCCTGTAACACCGCGACGGTCGCGGCGGTTGCGGACCTGAGGCAGGACTACCCGGACTGGCCACTGGTGGGCATGGAGCCTGCCGTCAAACCGGCGGCTGCCGCCACCCGCAGTGGCGTGGTCGGCGTACTCGCTACCACCGGCACGCTGCAAAGCGCAAAATTTGCCGCCTTGCTCGACCGGTTTGCCACTGATGTCCGGGTCATCACCCAACCCTGCCCTGGCCTGGTGGAACTGATCGAAACCGGCGACCTGAACAGCCCGGCTTTGCGCCACATGCTGCTGGGCTATCTAGCGCCGTTGCTCAGCGCCGGCTGCGACACCATCATCCTCGGCTGCACCCACTATCCTTTCCTCAAGCCGCTTTTGGCGCAGATGCTGCCACCCAGCATCATCCTCATCGACACCGGCGCTGCCGTGGCGCGCCAGCTCAAGCGTTTGCTGGGCGAGCGTGACGTGTTGGCCGACGGCAATCCTGAACCGGCACAGTTCTGGACCAGCGGCGACGTGTATCACCTAAGAAATATCCTACCAACACTATGGAAATATCCGGGCGTTGTGCGAAGCTTCGGTGCGTGAAAAATTCGTGAAATACCGGGGGAATAAGCTGGAACTTCTGTCTACGCGCCAGCTTCTATAGCCAGTTAGTCTGTACAAAAACCATAAACTTTGTTCGGAAGGGATGTTTCTTATGAAGCGCTTGTTCTGTTTGGCTGCGATTGCGGCCGTTGTTGTAGGACACTCTGTTTCAGCCCAGGCCGCGGGCCTGGAATTGGGGGTGGGGAGTACCAGTGATTCGACCATGACCTATCGGCTGGGGCTGACGTCGGACTGGGATAAAAGCTGGTGGCAGAGCGAAACAGGTCGTCTGACCGGCTATTGGAGTGGCGCCTACACCTATTGGGACGGTGACAAGCGCGCGAGCGTGAGCAGCCTGTCGTTCTCGCCGGTGTTTGTGTACGAATTTGCCGGGGAAAAGGTCAAGCCCTACATCGAGGCGGGAATCGGTGTAGCGGTGTTCTCGCGCACGCGGGTCGAGGACAACAATATCGGCCAGGCCTTTCAGTTCGAAGACCGTTTGGGTTTCGGCCTGCGCTTTGCCGGTGGGCATGAAGTGGGGATTCGTGCCACGCACTATTCCAACGCGGGCATCAGCAGCAACAACGATGGGGTAGAAAGCTACTCGCTGCACTACACCTTGCCGCTGTAACCCTTCAAAACACCGCATGACCAATGTGGGAAGAGCTTGTGTGGGAGCGGGCTTGCTCGCGAAGGCTGTGTGTCAGTCGCTGAAAATGTTGACTGATACCCCGCCTTCGCGAGCAAGCCCGCTCCCACATTTGGATCTGCTCTTATCTGAAAGTCAGCGATACGCCGTCGCAATCCCCTGCCGCTCTTCAAGGCACTCCGGCGCACCCATCTCGAACTCCCGGCAAATCAACGGCCGTCGTTCATAGATCGTGCACATCATGGTGTCCCGGTCCAGCGCGGCGCACCAGCCGTCGTCCAGGCGCAGCATCACTTCGCCGCCCCAATCGTCGGTATCGATATAGCGCTCCGGCACGCCCGTGTCGGTGATCAGCATCACTTCCAATTGGCAGCAGCAGGCTGCGCAAGTCGAGCAGGTGACGGCGGGTTCGGTGATTTGGGTGTGGGGGATGTTGGTCATAGGCGCGCAGTGTAAGGCAAGCCGGTGTCGCGCGTATGAATGCTCTGACGGGCGTCAGTGTCCGAGTTGATCCGCAACCCAGTGCAGTACGGGAAACAGCAGCGCCCAGAGCAGGGCCAGGCCCATCAGCGTGGTGGCGGTGCCATAGCCGAAACTGACCCCGGCCAATTGGCTGCCCGCGTAATACGACAGCGGTCCACCCACCGCACCCAACAGGCTGGATCGCCACCAGGGCTGTGCACTCCAGGCCAAGCAATGACGCAACGTGGTCGCCAACAATGCCCACAACAGGATCAACCAAAACGGAATCAACGGCCCCGGCAGGCTGAAATGAAACACGCCGAAGGTGCGCAGCGAGGTGTCGATCACTGTTCCCAACAAGGTCACGGCGAGGATCACTTGGCCGTCCTTGGACCAGGCGCTGATCCACAGCAGGTGGATGGCCAGAACCGCCAACCCCACCAGCAACCATCGACTATCCCCGCCAAGTACACAGGCAAACCAGCCACACTGGAACAGTACGGCATTCGCCAGCGGTTTAAGCACTGAAACGCCCGAGCAATGGCGGGTTAAGCGCGGCCGGCTTGGCCAACAGTAATTGTGCGGTACCAATCGTGCGTTCCATAAACCCACCCTCGCAGTAGCACAAGTAGAACTCCCACAAGCGCAGGAAGTACTCATCGTAGCCCAACTCTGCAAGACGGCCATGGGCGCGGCGAAAGTTCTCATGCCACAGGCGCAGGGTTCGCGCGTAGTGCAGGCCGAAATCCTCCATGTGCATCAGGTTCATATCGGTGTCGCGGCTGACGATCTCCAGCATCTTTTGCACACAGGGCAGGGCGCCGCCGGGGAAGATGTAACGCTGGATAAAGTCGACATTGCTCTTGGCTTGCTCGTAGCGTTGGTCGCGGATGGTGATGGCTTGCAGCAACATCAGGCCATTGTCCTTGAGCAGGTGCGCGCACTGTTTGAAGTAGGTCGGCAGGAAGCGATGGCCCACCGCTTCGATCATTTCGATGGACACCAATTTGTCGTACTGGCCAGTGAGGTCGCGGTAGTCCTGCAACAGCAGGGTGACCTGGCCTTGCAGCCCCAGGGCCTCGATACGTTTTTCGGTGTAGGCGAACTGTTCCTTGGACAAGGTCGTGGTGGTGACCTTGCAGCCGTAGTACTGCGCGGCATACAACGCCATGCTGCCCCAGCCGGTGCCGATTTCCAGCAGATGGTCGTCGGCCTTGAGCGCGAGCTTCTGGCAGATACGTTCCAGTTTGTTCAGTTGCGCCTGTTCCAGGGTGTCGTCGGGTGTCAGGAACTGCGCCGCCGAGTACATCATGGTCGGGTCGAGGAATTCCTCGAACAGGTCGTTCCCCAGGTCGTAGTGGGCGGCGATGTTTTTTTGCGAGCCTTTGCGCGTATTGCGGTTGAGCCAGTGCAAACCCTGGGTGAGTGGCCGAGCCAGGCGTGCCAGGCCGCCTTCCATCGCGTCGAGCACGTCTAGGTTGCTGACCATCACGCGCACCACCGCGGTCAGGTCCGGGCTGCTCCAGTAACCATGGATATACGCCTCGCCGGCGCCGATGGAACCGTTGGCCGCCACCAGGCCCCACGCCGCCGGATCGAGGATCTGGATTTCCCCCAGCAGGTGCGCCTCGCGTGCGCCGAACACTTGGCGTTCACCCTCCTCAATCACCACCAACTGGCCATGGCGCAGTTGGCTGAGTTGACGTAGTACGGCCTTGCGCAGCAGTGTGCTGGTCATGCCGTTGACGTTCAGGCGGTTGGCCTTGACCGATAAGCTAGGGGTTTTCATGGCGGCGATCCTTGGGATACCCGACTGCAATACGAGCGTCGCCATCGGCGGCCCGGTGGGGGAAAATCGGTGTGCGTTTGAGCAACAGGCGCAGGGCCTGCCAGTAGATAGCGAGGCAGGTCTTGGCGGTCATCCACGGAAAGCGCCACAGGTAGCGATGCAAGCTGGCGCGGTTGAGGGCTTCCTTTTGCAGGCTCAAGGTGGCATCGAAGACTTTTTGCGTACCCTGCCAGTCGGCCATATGCACGCCAAGCCTGGCGGCGGGCGGGCTGAAGCTCATGCGGTATTCCAGGTCACGCGGCAGGAACGGTGACACATGAAAGGCCTTGGCCACGGCGAAATGCTGGTGCTCATCGGCGCCCAGTGCCAGGGCCGGCAGCACGTAGTGATAGCGCTCGCGCCATGGGGTGTTGGTCACTTCACACAGGATCGCGGCCAGTTGCCCGTCGGCCTCGAAGCAGTAGAAGAAACTCACGGGGTTAAAGGCCAGGCCCCAACTGCGGGCCTGGGTCAGTAGGCAGATAACGCCCTGGGGCGTACGCCCCAGCGCCTTGCCGACTTCTTGGCGCACGGCATCGCTCAAGCTCATGCCGGTACGCGTCAATTCACGCAGGTAGTCCTGCTGGCGAAACCCGAACGGCGCAAAGCGACTGGGTCCGGCCAGGGGCGATAGCCCAAGTACCTCATGTTCCTCGCTCAAATCCAAATACAGCAAGCCGATGCGGTAGCGAAAGGCATGAGCCTTGGGCGCAAACCGGCGATGGGCAATCCAGCCGCTGTACAGGGCGCTGTTCACAGGCTTTCCCCGAACGCTTGGGCCACGCGCAGGGCGCTGACCACGCCGTCTTCGTGAAAGCCGTTAGCCCAGTAAGCGCCGCAGTAAAAGGTGTTGCGGGTGCCGAACAATTCTTCCCAACGTGCTTGGGCCGCCACCGCCGCGAGGCTGTATTGCGGGTGGGCGTAGGTGTAGCGAGCCAGCACTTTCAGCGGGTTGATCGCCGACGTCTGGTTGAGGCTGACGCAAAAGGTGGTGTCGCTGTCGATACCTTGCAGGATGTTCATGTCATAGGTGACCGCCGCCTGGGTCTGGGCGTTTCCGCTCAGCCGGTAATTCCAGCTGGCCCAGGCCAGTTTGCGGTCGGGCAGCAGGCGGGTGTCGGTGTGCAGCACCACGTCGTTGTCGGCATAGGGGAGGGCGCCAAGGATCTCTTGCTCGGCCTGGCTGGGGTCGGCGAGCAACGCCAGGGCCTGGTCGCTGTGACAGGCAAACACCACGCGGTCAAAGGCCTCGCTGCCAGCTGGGCTGTGGATAACCACGCCGTCGCCGGTACGCTCGACTTTATCCACAGGGCAGTTGAGGCGGATCTGTTCGCGAAAGCGGCGGGTCAGCGGCTCGATATAGCTGCTGGAGCCGCCCTCGATCACGCACCATTGCGGGCGATTGCTCACCGAGAGCAACCCGTGGTTCTTGAAGAAACGCACAAAAAATTGCAATGGAAAGCCGAGCATGTCCGCCAGGGACATCGACCAGATCGCCGCGCCCATCGGCACGATGTAATGCCTGACAAATCGTTCGCCGTAGCCGCCCGCGTTGAGGTAGTCGCCCAGGGTCATCTCGGCGCTGATGCGCTGCTCTTGCAGGTCCAGCGGCGCCTGGCGGTTGAAGCGCAGGATGTCGCGCAACATGCCCCAAAACCCCGGCGACAGGATATTGCGACGCTGGGCAAACAGGCTGTTGAGGTTGTTGCCGTTGTACTCGAGCCCGGTCTGTTCGTCGCACACCGAAAAGCTCATCTCGGTGGGTTTGAACTTGACCCCGATCTGCCCCAGCAGACGGATGAAGTTGGGGTAGGTCCAGTCGTTGAACACGATAAAACCGGTGTCCACCGCATAGCGTTTACCCTCGACGGTGACATTGACCGTGTGGGTGTGCCCGCCGATACGGTCGCCCGCTTCGAACAGCGTGATCTCATGCTGGCGGCTGAGCAGGTAGGCGCTGGTCAGTCCGGCGATGCCGCTGCCGATAATGGCGATCTTCACAGGTCGTCCTTTTTCGGTGGCGGGCTACGCAGCATGCGTTTGCCGATGATCAGCTGGGCGCGGTTGGGCAACTTCGACAGCGGCCACAGGGTGGCGATGAACAGCGCGGGAAAGGCGATTTCCAGCGGACGCTTTTCCAGCTTGGCGAAGATATGTCGCGCAGCCTTGTCCGCCGGCCAGCTCAAGGGCATCGGGAAGTCGTTGCGTTCGGTCAATGGCGTGTCGACAAACCCCGGGCTGACCACCGTCACGTCGATGTTTTCCGGTGACAGGCTGATACGCAGGGATTCGAATAGGTAGCGCAGGCCTGCCTTCGACGCGCCGTAGGCTTCGGCGCGCGGCATCGGCAGGTAGGTCACCGCACTCGCGACGCCTACCAGATGAGGCGTGCGACCCGCGCGCAGCAACGGCAAGGCGGCCTCGATGCAGTAACTGCTGGCCAGCAGGTTGGTGCGCACCACGTGCTCGATGATCGATGAATCAAATTGCTTGGCGTCGACATATTCACAGGTGCCGGCGTTCAGGATCACGGTGTCCAGCGCGCCCCAGGCCGCCTGGATCTGTTCGCCGATTTCACGCACGGTCTGGCTGTTGGTCAGGTCGCCGGCCACCACCAGCACCTGGCCCGGATAGTGTGCGGCCAGCGTGTCCAAAGGGCCTTTGGAGCGGGAACTCACGGCAACATGAGCGCCGCTGTTGAGCAGCTCGATGGCCAGCGCGGCACCGATACCACTGCTGGCGCCGGTCAGCCAATAACGACGGGGCGTCGGTGCGTTCATGCCATTCTCCTTTTCAGCCAGCCGACGACATTGCCCAGCACGGGCAAGTGTTCATACAACATGGCGCCGGCATCGAAATAGTCGCGGTGGCGGTAGACCTTGTCGCGCCACATCAAGTGAGAACAACCTTCAACCCGGATCACCTTGCCGTTGGCCAGGCGCGGGTGGCAAAAACTCATCTTCCAACGTAGGTAACCTTCGCCTTCGGCCACCTGGTCGAAACCGTAAAAGTCGAAGCGTAGCTGGCTGACATTGCTGTACAGCTCGGCGAAGTAGCGGTGCATGGCAGGCAGGCCATGCACTTCATGCAACGGGTCGGCAAAGGCGATGTCCTGACTGTACAAGCTGTCGAGCAGGTGCAGGTTGTGCTTGTCCAGCGTGGCGAAGGCTTGGGCGAACCGGCGCAGGAAGTCACTCATGAATGCCTCCGGCGGCTTCGCGCGACGGCAGGCTGCGGAAGGCGGCCAAGGCGCGTTCGCGGGATTTTTTCAGGTCGACGATGGCTCGCGGGTAGTCGGCCACGCCAAACAATCCGCCGACTGCTTCGGGGTTGTGCACGTCTTTTTTATTCAGCGCGGCCAGCTCCGGCAGCCAGTGCTTGATGAAGACGCCTTCGCTGTCGAATTTTTCCGATTGGCTCAGCGGGCTGAAAATCCGGAAATACGGCGCTGAGTCGGTGCCGGTGGATGAGCTCCACTGCCACCCGCCGTTGTTGGCGGCCAAGTCGCCGTCGATCAGGTGGCGCATGAAGAAGCGCTCGCCTTCGCGCCAGTCGATCAGCAAATTCTTGGTGAGGAACATCGCCACCACCATGCGCAGGCGGTTGTGCATCCAGCCGGTTTCGAGCAATTGGCGCATGGCCGCGTCAATGATCGGCAAGCCGGTGCGGGCCTCCTGCCAGGCGGCGAGATCCTTAGGGGCATCGCGCCAGGCGACCGCTTCGGTTTCGGGGCGGAATGCGCGGTGGCGAGACACCCGTGGGTAGCCCACCAGGATATGTTTGTAGAACTCGCGCCACAGCAGCTCGTTGATCCAGGTGATGGCGCCCGTGTCACCGCTTTCGAATTCACCCTGATTGGTTTGCAGGGCGGCATGCAGGCACTGGCGCGGCGAAACCACGCCGGCGGCAAGGTACGCCGAGAGCTGGCTGGTGCCGGGCTTGGCGGGGAAGTCGCGTTCGTCCTTGTAATAGCTGATCTGCTGGTCGGCGAAGGCCTCGAGACGGCGGCGGGCTTCATCTTCACCGGCTGGCCAGAGGACGCGCAGCGTGTCGCTGGGCGGTTCGAAGCCCTCGACGGTTTGCGGCACGGTGTCGCCCTTTATCGCGAGTTTTGCCTGGGCCTTCGGCGTAGCCACCAGGCGCGGCAAGCTGCTGTGCAGGCGGGTGTAGCAAACCTTGCGGAACTGGCTGAACACCTGGAAATACGTGCCGGTCTTGGTCAGCACGCTGCCGGGTTGGAAAAACAGTTGGTCCAGGTAGCTGTGGAAGCTCACACCGTCGGCTTCCAATGCCTTGGACACGGCCGCATCGCGACGGCTCTCGTGGATGCCGTACTCCTCGTTGACGTGCACCGACTCCACCGACAGCTCGCGGCACAACTGGCTCAACACGGCTGGCGCCTGGTCCCAAGTCGGTGTGGTGCGGATCAGCAGCGGGATATTCAGATCAGCCAGCGCTTGGCTCAGGTGCTGCACATTACGCAGCCAGAAATCCACTTTGCACGGCGCATCGTCGTGGGCCCGCCACTGCTCAGGCGTGATCAGGTAAACGGCCGCGATCGGGCCCCGCTGGCTCGCGGCGGCCAGGGCGGTGTTGTCGTGTAGGCGCAGGTCGGTGCGCAGCCAGATCAAATGCATTTAAAGAAGTCCACGCTGGATCAGTATCTGGTGGGCCGACAGTGGGTCTTCGGCCACGAACAATTCAGGGGTGTCACGGGTTAATACGGCCAACTCGGCCTGGTGGATGCATACCGTTGGTCCGACTATCAACTTTGGGCAACTGACGCCGCCCAGAAGTTTTGCGAATGCCGACAGGTGGAGCGCCTTGCTTGAATACATCAGCACGGCGCGCGGTTGCAGGTGTTCCACCGCCAGGCCCAGCTCGCCGGCGGGCAGCGGCCAGTCGAACACTTCCACCGGGCAGTTGTCGCTGCTGGCCAGCCAGGCGCTCAGCCACAAATGCGGTTCCAGAGGGAGGTCGGACTGGTTGACCAGCAGCAACGCCGGCCCCTGCAATTGGCGGTTGTTGTGATAGATGCGCGCCCCAAACTTGCTGCGCAGCCAGGACAGGAAAAATACCCGTTCCATCTGCGCGCCAAACTGGCCCTGCCAGCGTTGTTCCAGTTCATGCAGCAGCGGCAGCAGTAGTTGCTCGCACAGGGTGCGTGGCGGATAGAGCGCCATGGCTTGGTTGAAGGCATCGTCGACCCGGCGTTCGGCCAGTTCGCTGATGGCTTGCACCAGGTTTTGGCGCAAGGTGTGCCATTCGTTCTCTACCGCATCGGGAATCGGCTGGGCGGAATCGATCAAGCCTTTGACCTGGCTGACCGGCACGCCGCGATTGAGCCAGGTGAGGATGGTGTGGATGCGTTGCACATGTTCATCGCTGAACAGTCGATGGCCCTTGGGCGTGCGCTGGGGCACGATCAGGCCATAGCGGCGCTCCCACGCGCGCAGGGTCACGGCGTTGACGCCGGTCTGGCGCGCCACTTCGCGGATCGGCAGCCAGCCGTCTTCGATGGCTTGGGTGAGGTCTTCTTGCAGGGCTGCTTTCATGGGTTAGATCGCGTTACGCAGGCTGAGATTTTCCGGGTGCGGTTGCAGGTAGGCCTGCTGCGCGATGTAGCGGTCCGGGTGTTGGCGAAAGTGGTGTTTAAGCAAGGTCAACGGCACCACCAGCGGCACGATGCCGTGGCGGTACTGGCCGATGACGGTCTGCATTTCCTGTTTGTCGTCGGCGCTGATGACCTGCTTGAGGTAGCCACTGATGTGTTGCAGCACGTTGGTGTGGGTGCCACGGGTGGCGCACTTGCTGAGGCCGGTCATCAGCTCGCTGAAATAACAGGCGGCCAGCTCATCGAGGTTGGCATCCTTGCCCATGCTGCCCAGCAAGTGGCCGAGGCTTTTGTAATGCGCCGGGCTGTGGGCCATCAGCAAGTATTTGTAGCGCGAGTGAAAGGCCAGCAGGCGGTGGCGGGTCAGGCCTTCGGCGAGCAGCTGTTGCCAGCTGGCGTAGACAAAAACGCGGGTCAGGAAATTTTCGCGCAGCACCGGGTCATTCAGCCGGCCGTCCTCTTCGACGGGTAGGTTGGGGTGGCGTGTGCAAAAGGCCTGGGCGTAGATGCCGCGCCCGCCGCCGTCCACCGGGGTGCCGTTGTCGCGGTAGACCTTGACCCGTTCCAGGCCACAGGACGGCGATTTCTGCATGAAGATGTAGCCGCACAGGTCGGTGTGTTCCGTGGCCATCTGCTGGCCGTAATCATCCAGTGGCTGGGTCACATTCAGTTCGCGGTGCACGGTGCCCACGGCTTGCGGATGCGCCGGGTCGCCCACCAGGCGTATCGGCTCACGGGGAATGCCCAGGCCAATGGCGACCTCTGGGCACAACGGCACAAAGTCGAAGTAGTCGGCGAGGGTCTGGCTGCACAGCAGGGATTGTTTATGTCCGCCGTTGAAGCGCACGTTCTCGCCCAGCAGGCAGGCGCTGATCGCGATCTTCGGTTTGTGGGTGCTGGACATGGTCGAACCTCTGCAAGATTCCTGTACAAGATCGAAAGCTTGTACAACTAAATCTCATCATAGGTTTGATGCTGTACAAGTCAAATTATTTGTACAGGTTTTGCGGCGGGGCTACTGCCAACCGATTTTCCAGTCTTCGGCATTTTGCAGGGTTTGCCAGGCGAGGCGTTCGACGCGTCGGGTCATGACGGCCTGCAGTTCGATTTCCAGCACGGTGCCTTCTTCGTCGCGGAACAGTTCGGTGACCAGGAAGTGTTTTTCCTTGTTCTGGGGGCGTGCTGCTGTCCACTTCGACAGCAGCAATTTGGCGGGATTGATGCGGTTCATTGCAGGTGTTCAATCAAGCGTCGCGCGGCTTCCTGGCCGCTGAGCCACGCACCCTCGACTCGGCCTGACAGGCACCAGTCGCCACACACGTACAGGCCCAGGTCGGCGTCGGCCAGCACGCCGAATTCATGGCTGCTGGAGGGGCGCGCGTAGAGCCAGCGGTGCGCCAGGCTGAACGACGGCGCAGGCATGGCGCTGTGCAGCAGTTCGGCAAATGCGCCGTGCAGGTGTTCGATCACCGCTTCC
This sequence comes from Pseudomonas cremoris, assembly GCF_014230465.1. Next base: position 251,457 of record NZ_JAAXCY010000011.1, on the reverse strand, counting down.
TTGGGCAGGTCCAGGTGGGCCCTGCTCCAGGCGCTGGTGGCGTGCAGCACCCAGGTGTCGAGGGCCGTGTCGCGCCCCGGTTTGCTGCGGTTGCGCGCCAGCCAGTCGAGGGGGCTGTCCTGCACGAAGCAGCCTTCCATGGGGGTGTCCAGCGGGGTGTCGAAGGCCAGGGCGATGGCCCAGGTAGGATCCATCTTCACGCCGGCGGCGGCACTCGCCAGCTTCGGCGCGGCGGCCAGCAGGGCAGTGGCTTGGGGCGCTGGGGTGGCAATGATCACGTGGCTGAATGGGCCGTGGTTGCCGCCGTCGGCGTCCAGCAGGTTCCAGTGCTGGGTGCCCTGGAACACTTCGGTGATACGGCAACCGAACTCCACTGGAAGGTCATCGAGCAGTGCGCGGGTGATTGCACTCATGCGCGGCGTGCCGACCCAGCGGATCTGTTCATCGGGGGAGGGCGTGAGCTGGCCGGACTTGAAGTTGTACAGCTGGGGTTTCCACTGCTCGGCCCAGCCGTTGCTTTGCCAGCGCTGCACTTCGTTGACGAAGCGCCGGTCGCGGGCGGTGAAGTATTGCGCGCCCATGTCCAGTGAGCCGGCATCGCTGCGCTTGCTGGACATGCGGCCGCCACTGCCACGGCTTTTATCGAAGAGTTGTACAACGTGCCCCGCGTCTCGTAACGCTCGGGCGGCGGAGAGACCGGCGATGCCGGTGCCAATGATCGCGATGGGAACAGTCATGGGAGGCCTCGTTTTACCGTTGTGCACAGACTACGCCGACACCAATAGCTGTACAATATTGTTTTTTGGTATAAGTTTTGGCGTACCAGTTCTTACGGCGTGACCTATGGTTAAAGCTGAGGCTTAAGCCAGATGCGTAAACAAATGCCACGCCCGGTTACAAATGATCCCTGCATATAAAATAGACCAGTGATCGGCGGCGAACGTTACATGAGGAGCGTCCCATGCATATTTTGCTGACCGGCGGTACTGGCCTGATCGGCCGCCAACTTTGCCAACACTGGCTTGCGCAGGGCCATCGCCTGACCGTATGGAGCCGCCACCCGGAACACGTCGCCAAGGTATGCGGCGCTCAGGTGTCGGGAGTTGACCGCTTACAACAGGTTATCGGCCCGGTAGACGCGGTCATTAACCTCGCCGGTGCGCCCATCGCGGATCGGCCTTGGACCCACAAGCGCAAGGCGTTGTTGTGGAGCAGCCGCATCAGCCTCACCGAAACCCTGTTGGCGTGGCTTGAAGGGCTTGAGCAAAAACCGGCGGTATTGATTTCCGGTTCGGCCGTGGGCTGGTACGGCGACGGTGGCGAGCGTGAGTTGACCGAAGCCAGTGGCCCCGTACGGGACGACTTCCCGAGCCAACTGTGTGTTGCCTGGGAAGAAACCGCCCAGCGCGCCGAAGCCTTGGGCATTCGTGTGGTGCTGGTGCGCACGGGGTTGGTACTGGCAGCCGAGGGTGGCTTTTTGTCGCGGCTGCTATTGCCGTTCAAGCTGGCGCTGGGCGGGCCGATCGGCGATGGTCGGCAATGGATGCCTTGGGTGCATATCAAGGATCAAATCGCCCTGATTGATTTTCTTCTGCACAAGCCTGATGCCAACGGTCCTTATAATGCCTGCGCGCCACACCCGGTACGTAATCGCGAGTTCGCCAAGACCTTGGGCCAAGTGCTGCACCGCCCGGCGTTCATGCCGATGCCGGCCTTTGCGTTGAAGGTGGGCCTGGGTGAGTTGTCCGGTTTGTTGCTGGGCGGGCAGAAGGCGCTGCCCGAGCGGTTGTTGGCGGCGGGTTTCACTTTCCAGTTCACTGAGTTGCGTGCGGCTCTGGACGACTTGTCCAGCCGCCTCTAGAGATAGGATGTTGCATGACGGATCACGCGTTGTTACTGGTCAACCTGGGCTCGCCCAAGTCCACTTCGGTGGCGGATGTGCGCAGCTACCTCAATCAGTTTCTGATGGACCCTTATGTGATCGACCTGCCTTGGCCGGTGCGACGCTTGTTGGTGTCGCTGATCCTGATCAAGCGTCCCGAGCAGTCGGCCCACGCCTACGCGTCGATCTGGTGGGACGAAGGTTCGCCGCTGGTGGTGCTCAGCCGTCGCCTGCAACAGCAGATGACCGCGCAGTGGACCCACGGCCCAGTGGAATTGGCGATGCGCTACGGCGAGCCGTCCATTGAAAACGTGCTGACCCGTCTCGCCACCCAAGGCATTCGCAAGGTCACCCTGGCGCCGTTGTATCCGCAGTTTGCCGACAGCACCGTGACCACCGTGGTCGAAGAAGCACGACGTGTGGTGCGCGACAAAAAACTCGATCTGCAATTTGCCATTCTGCAACCGTTCTACGACCAGCCCGAATACCTCGACGCTCTGGTAGCCAGTGCCAAGCCGCACCTGCAGCAGGACTATGATCACCTGCTGTTCAGCTTCCACGGGTTGCCGGAACGGCACCTGCAAAAGCTCAACCCGGGGCATACCTTCGACGGTGCGACTGATTGCTGCGTGAACGCATCGCCTGAGGTGCGCGCCACCTGTTATCGCGGGCAATGCTTCAGCGTGGCGCGGGACTTTGCGGCGCGCATGGGCCTGCCGGAGGACAAGTGGTCGGTGGCGTTCCAATCACGCTTGGGCCGGGCAAAGTGGATCGAACCGTATACTGAAGCGCGCTTGGAAACCCTGGCCCAGCAAGGTGTGAAAAAGCTGCTGGTGATGTGCCCGGCGTTTGTGGCCGATTGCATCGAGACACTGGAAGAGATCGGGGATCGTGGGCTGGAACAGTTCCGCGAGGCGGGAGGCGAGGAGTTGGTGCTGGTGCCGTGCCTGAATGATGATCCGCAGTGGGCAGCGGCGCTGAATACTTTGTGTGAGCGGGCAGACACGAAGCTGTAGCCAAGTCTGGCGCGGACCAATGTGGAAGCGGGCTTGCTCGCGAATGCGCAGTGTCAGTCACTGAATGTCTGACTGATCCATCGCATTCGCGAGCAAGCCCGCTCCCACATTTTTTTACCGTGTTACAGGTTGAGGGTCAGGCTGACGGTGAGATTGCGAGGTTCACCAGGGTTGACCCAATAGCTGCTGTAGGACCGCTCGTAATACTTTTCATCGAACAGGTTATTGAGGTTCAGTCCTACGGTAACGTTGTCTGTCGCCTTGTAATGCGCCAGCAAATCCACCGTGTGATAGGCCGGCAACTCGAAGCGCGTGCCCGCTTCCCCCGAGCGATCCCCCACATACGTAAACGCCGCCCCCAGGTCTGACCCTCGCAACGCGCCATCCTGGAACTCATACACCCCCAACAGACTGCCGCTGCGCTTGGCCACGCCGAGAATCCGGCTGCCGGCGGGAATGGCTTTGTCGCCTTTGGTGACCTCGGCGTCGATGTAGGCAAAGGCGCCGATCACCCGTACGGCATCGGTTACTTGCCCGGTCAGTTGCAGGTCAACACCCTGGCTACGCGCCTTGCCCATGGCGCGGTTGAGGTTGGTGGCCGGGTCCAGGGTGAGCACATTTTCCTTTTCGATATGGAACGCGGCGACGGTGGCGCTGAGGCGGTCGTCGAACAGCTCGGTCTTGAGCCCCACTTCATAACCCACGCCTTCTTCCGGCTTGAAGGATTTGCTGTTGGCATCCAGGCCGCTATTGGGCTTGAACGAGGTGGACGCGTTAGCGAATACCCCCACTTGCGGCGTCAGTTGATACAGCAGGCCGGCGCGATGGGTGAGGGCGTCGTGGGTCTGATGGCTCTTGGGCGCGCCGTTGAAGTCTTCGATGCGTTGGTCGAAATGCTCAAAGCGTGCGCCGAGCATGCCGCGCAGGCGGTCGGTGAAGATGATCTGGTCTTGCAGGTTCAGGGCGTGGCTTTTGGTCTGTTCGAAGAAATCGGTGCCGGAGCGCGTGCCGTTGGGTTTGGGCTGACCGTAGACCGGGTTGTAGATATCGATAGCGTAGGGGCTGCCAGCGATAGCGGTCACACGTTCCTTCTTGCGGTAGTCCTCGTATTCGGTGCCGATCAGCAGTTCATGCTGCCAGCTGCCGATGTCGAACATTCCCCGCAGCTCAAGCTGGGTAATGCTGTCATGCCAACCGGTGGAGCGTTCGCGATAGCGTCGGTTGAGGGTATGCCCATCGGCATTCAACGCACGGTTTTCCGAGGCGTCGCCCCACAGGCTGCCTTGTTTGTAATGGCTGGCAAGGCGCAGTTTCCAGGCGTCATCAAGGTGGTGCTCAAGCGCGGCCTGGATGCGATTGTTGTGGTTGCTGATGTCGCCATCGTTGGGCTCTCCGAGGAAGGTTGAGCGCGAAACGCCGGGGGCGTCGACGATGCCACGGTCAAAGGTTGAGCGGTGGCGCACGAATTCGCTCTCCACCAGCAGACTGGTGTCCGGGTCCAATTGCCAACTGAACGAAGGCGCGACAAACACCCGCTTGCTCTGCACGTGGTCGCGGAAGCTGTGGTTGTCTTCCACCGCCAGGTTGACCCGCGAGAGCACGGTACCCTCACTGTCCAGCGGGGTGTTGATATCCAGCGCGGTGCGGTAACGATCCCAACTGCCGGCGCTGGTTTGCAAGGTGGTGAAAGCCTCCGGCTGGGGCTTTTTGGTGACGATGTTTACGGTGCCGCCAGGGTCACCACGGCCATACAGGCTCGCGGCGGGGCCCTTGAGCACTTCGATGCGCTCGATATTGGCGGCGTCCGGAGTGCTCGGGTAACCGCGATTGGCGCTAAAGCCGTCCTGATAGAACTCCGACGTTGTGAAGCCCCGCACGCTGTATTCGTATAAGGTGAGGCCGCCGAAATTGTTTTGCTTGGACACGCCGCCGGCAAATTCCAGGGCGCGTTCCACGTTGGTGCTGCCCAGGTCCGTGAGGACAGTGGCGGGAATTACGCTGATGGATTGTGGGATGTCGCGCAGGGCGGTGTCAGTCTTGGTCGCGCTGGCGGAACGGGTGGCGCGGTAGCCCTTGACCGGTCCTGTGGCGGATTCGTAAGCGTCGGTGGTGACGCTGATAGCGTCCAGCTCTACGGTGTTTTCTTCGGCGAAGGCGGGGTCGAGCAACAAGCCCAAGGCCAGGCCAGCCAAGGGGGCGATTTTTCGAGACGGCATGATAGAGCGTTCCAATAGCGATATTGAAACAATATAACATGACCAATGAGAATGAATTGCTTTGAAACATGGCCTTACAGGTACCCGCGAACGGGTACCTGAACGAGGCGCTTATTCCTCTTCTTTTACCGGGGCAGGCGGTGGACGCAGGCCTATCTCCGCCATCAGCTTGATCTCTTTACCATTGCGCATTACCTGGATCGCCACCTTGTCGGTGGGCTTGATCCGCGCCACCTGGTTCATCGACTTGCGGCCATCGCCGGCCGGCTCACCGTCGATGCTCAGGATTACGTCGCCCAGTTGCAGGCCGGCTTTCTGCGCCGGGCCATCACGGAAGATCCCGGCCACCACGATGCCTGGGCGTCCGGTCAGGCCGAATGATTCCGCCAGATCCTTGGTCAGCGGCTGCACTTCAATCCCCAGCCAGCCACGAATGACCTGGCCGTGCTCGATGATGGACTTCATCACTTCCATCGCCAGCTTCACCGGGATCGCAAAGCCGATGCCCTGGGAGCCGCCGGACTTGGAGAAAATGGCGGTGTTGATCCCGGTCAGGTTGCCATTGGCATCCACCAACGCCCCGCCGGAGTTGCCCGGGTTGATCGCTGCGTCAGTCTGGATGAAGTCTTCGTAGCTGTTCAGGCCGAGCTGGTTACGCCCGGTGGCACTGATGATGCCCATGGTGACAGTTTGGCCAACGCCGAACGGGTTGCCGATGGCCAGTGCCACATCACCCACGCGCAGCCCTTCGGAGCGGCCGATGGTGATCGACGGCAGGCTTTTCAAATCGATCTTGAGCACCGCGAGGTCGGTTTCCGGGTCGCTGCCGACTACGCGCGCCAGGGTTTCGCGACCGTCACGCAGGGCCACCACAATCTGGTCGGCACCGGTGGTTACGTGGTTGTTGGTGAGGATATAACCCTCGGGGCTCATGATCACCCCGGAACCCAGGCTGGATTCCATGCGGCGCTGCTTGGGCCCATTGTCTCCGAAATAGCGGCGGAACTGCGGGTCTTCAAACAGCGGATGCGCCGGTTTGTTGATGACCTTGGTGGTGTACAGGTTGACCACGGCAGGGGCGGCGATGACTACCGCGTCGGCATAGGTGACTGGACCTTGCACCACCGAGTTGGTTTGCGGGGCCTGTTGCAGGTTCACATCCAGGCTGGGTAGACCCACCAGCTCAGGGTATCGCTGAATGATCAACATCGCGATCAGCACGCCAGCCAACAATGGCCATCCAAAAAAACGCAGCGCCTTGAGCATCAAGTAAGTCCTGACAGGTTGCAGGGGGCGGGAGAGCGCCCATAATGTCGCGCATTATACGAGGCTGCGAGCGCCTTCGAACGGGATATTTAGGAGTCTTTTATGGCCGTTGCCCTTACCACCCTCGTCGAGGAAGCGGACCGCTACCTCGGCAGTGCCAAAATAGCCGATTACTGCCCCAATGGCCTGCAAGTGGAGGGGCGTCCGCAGGTGATGCGCATCGTCAGCGGCGTGACCGCCAGCCAAGCCCTGTTGGATGCGGCGGTCGAAGCCCAGGCCGATCTGGTGCTGGTGCACCACGGCTATTTCTGGAAAGGCGAAAACCCTTGCATCACCGGCATGAAGCAGCGTCGCCTCAAGACGCTGCTCAAGCACGACATCAGTCTGCTGGCTTACCACCTGCCGTTGGACCTGCACCCCGAGGTTGGCAACAACGTGCAGCTCGCACGTCAGTTGGACATTACCGTCGAAGGCCCGTTGGATCCGAGCAACCCCAAGATCGTCGGCCTGATCGGCTCACTCGCCGAACCGTTGTCGCCGCGTGACTTTGCCCGCCGCGTTCAGGAGGTCATGGGCCGCGAGCCGCTGCTGATCGAAGGCAGCGAGATGATCCGTCGCGTCGGCTGGTGCACCGGGGGTGGCCAAGGCTACATCGACCACGGGATCGCGGCCGGCGTCGACCTATTCCTGAGCGGCGAAGCGTCCGAGCAGACCTTCCACAGCGCCCGCGAAAACGACATCAGCTTTATTGCCGCCGGCCATCACGCGACCGAGCGTTATGGCGTGCAGGCGCTGGGGGACTACCTGGCGCGGCGCTTTGCCCTGGAACACCTGTTCATCGACTGTCCGAACCCGATCTAAGCCCCACCACAAAACTCATGTGGGAAGGGCTTGTGTGGGAGCGGGCTTGCTCGCGAAGGCGGAGTATCAGTCACAGATGTTTTGACTGAACCACCGCATTCGCGAGCAAGCCCGCTCCCACAGTTGACCGAGTTCGGCCCAAACATCAGGGCATATTCATATACCGTTTCGATCTAGCCCGCTCCCTGAATAGAAGAAGGTGCTGTGCTAGCATGCCCCGCTCGAACACGGCCCGCAGGCCGTCCATAAGATCGTTTTTCCGTGAGTAACCATGGTCGACAAACTGACGCATCTGAAACAGCTGGAGGCGGAAAGCATCCACATCATCCGCGAGGTCGCCGCCGAGTTCGACAACCCGGTGATGCTCTACTCGATCGGTAAAGACTCCGCCGTGATGTTGCACCTGGCACGCAAGGCCTTCTTCCCGGGCAAGCTGCCGTTCCCGGTGATGCATGTCGACACCCAGTGGAAATTCCAGGAAATGTACAAGTTCCGCGACAAGATGGTCGAAGAGCTTGGCCTGGACCTGATTACCCACGTCAACCCGGACGGCGTGGCGCAGGGTATCAACCCGTTCACCCACGGTAGCGCCAAGCACACCGACATCATGAAGACCGAAGGCCTCAAGCAGGCCCTGGACAAACATGGTTTCGACGCAGCGTTCGGCGGTGCCCGTCGCGATGAAGAGAAGTCCCGCGCCAAAGAGCGCGTGTACTCGTTCCGCGACAGCAAGCACCGCTGGGACCCAAAGAATCAGCGCCCGGAGCTGTGGAACGTCTACAACGGCAACGTCAACAAGGGTGAGTCGATCCGCGTGTTCCCGCTGTCCAACTGGACCGAGCTGGACATCTGGCAGTACATCTACCTGGAAGGCATCCCGATCGTTCCGCTGTACTTCGCCGCCGAACGTGAAGTGATCGAGAAGAACGGCACGTTGATCATGATCGACGACGACCGCATTCTTGAGCACTTGTCCGACGAAGACAAAGCTCGAATCGTCAAAAAGAAAGTACGTTTCCGTACCCTTGGCTGCTACCCGTTGACGGGCGCGGTGGAGTCCGAAGCCGAGACGCTCACGGACATCATTCAAGAAATGCTCCTCACGCGAACTTCCGAGCGCCAGGGCCGTGTCATCGACCACGATGGTGCAGGCTCGATGGAAGACAAAAAACGTCAGGGTTATTTCTAAGGGGTTGTCATGTCGCACGTATCTGATTTGATCAGCGAGGACATCCTCGCCTACCTGGGCCAGCATGAGCGCAAAGAAATGTTGCGCTTCCTGACCTGCGGCAACGTCGACGACGGCAAGAGCACCCTGATCGGGCGCCTGCTGCACGACTCCAAGATGATCTACGAAGATCACCTGGAAGCCATCACCCGCGATTCGAAGAAAGTCGGCACCACCGGTGACGACATCGACTTGGCCTTGCTGGTCGACGGCCTGCAGGCAGAGCGTGAGCAGGGCATCACCATCGATGTTGCCTACCGCTACTTCTCCACCGCCAAGCGCAAATTCATCATCGCCGACACCCCCGGCCATGAGCAGTACACCCGCAACATGGCCACCGGTGCGTCCACCTGTGACCTGGCGATCATCCTGATCGACGCCCGCTACGGCGTGCAGACCCAGACCCGTCGCCACAGCTACATCGCCTCGTTGCTGGGCATCAAGCACATCGTGATTGCCGTCAACAAGATGGACATCAATGGCTTTGACCAAAGCGTCTTCGAGTCGATCAAGGCCGATTACCTGAAGTTTGCCGAAGGCATCGCGTTCAAGCCGAGCACCATGGCCTTTGTGCCGATGTCGGCGCTCAAGGGCGACAACGTGGTGAACAAGAGCGAGCGTTCGCCTTGGTACACCGGCCAGTCGCTGATGGAGATCCTCGAAACCGTCGAGATCGCCAACGACCGCAACTACACCGACCTGCGTTTCCCGGTGCAGTACGTCAACCGTCCAAACCTGAACTTCCGTGGTTTCGCCGGCACCCTGGCCAGCGGCATCGTGCACAAGGGCGACGAAGTCGTGGTGCTGCCGTCGGGCAAGAGCAGCCGCGTCAAATCCATCGTCACCTTCGAAGGTGAACTGGAGCACGCAGGCCCAGGCCAGGCCGTGACCTTGACCATGGAAGACGAGATCGACATCTCCCGTGGCGACCTGCTGGTACATGCCGACAACGTGCCGCAAGTGACTGACGCCTTCGACGCCATGCTGGTGTGGATGGCTGAAGAACCCATGCTGCCGGGCAAGAAATACGACATCAAGCGCGCCACCAGCTACGTGCCGGGTTCCATCACCAGCATCGTGCACCGTGTGGACGTGAACACCCTGGCCGAAGGCCCGGCGAGCTCCTTGCAGTTGAACGAGATTGGCCGGGTCAAGGTCAGCCTTGATGCCGCTATCGCCTTGGATGGTTACGACAGCAACCGCACCACTGGCGCGTTCATTGTCATCGACCGGTTGACCAACGGCACCGTGGCAGCGGGCATGATCATTGCGCCGCCGGTTACCCACGGCAGCTCGGCGCAGCACGGCAAGTTGGCCCACGTGGCCACCGAAGAACGTGCCCAGCGCTTCGGCCAGCAGCCGGCCACCGTGTTGTTCAGCGGCCTGTCGGGCGCGGGCAAGAGCACCTTGGCCTACGCGGTTGAGCGCAAGCTGTTCGACATGGGCCGTGCGGTGTTTGTACTGGATGGCCAGAACCTGCGTCACGACCTGAACAAAGGGTTGCCGCAGGACCGGGCCGGCCGCACCGAGAACTGGCGCCGTGCCGCTCACGTGGCGCGCCAATTCAACGAAGCGGGCCTGCTGACCCTGGCGGCGTTTGTTGCTCCAGATGCCGAAGGCCGTGAACAGGCCAAGGCGCTGATCGGTGGCGACCGCCTGTTGACCGTCTACGTGCAAGCGTCGCCGTTGGTGTGCGCCGAGCGTGACCCGCAAGGCCTGTACGCGGCGGGTGGGGATAACATCCCTGGCGAGTCCTTCCCGTACGACGTGCCGTTGAATGCCGATCTGGTGATCGACACCCAGGCATTGTCACTGGAAGAGAGCGTCAAGCACGTGCTGGAGCTGTTGCGTCAGCGCGGCGCGATCTAAACCTCGCGATCATAAAAAGCCCGCCATCGATCACTCGGTGGCGGGCTTTTTTGTGCAGTGTGTTGAAGACAACTCGGTCAAATGTGGGAGCGGGCTTGCTCGCGAAGGCGGCGTGTCAGTCGCCGAATGTGTTGGCTGAACCACCGCTTTCGCGAGCAAGCCCGCTCCCACATTTTGATCACTGTTTGCCTGGGAATTCGGTGTGCAGCCTATCCAGCAACTGGTCTTTATCTTCCCACAGCTTATTGATCCAACCCTGGAACGCCGTCCGATACTCCCCATCCTGCTCATAATTCTTGCCAATGAACTCGGCCGGGATTTGCACCTCTTCAAACTGCACGACAACGTCCTTCACATTCCCGCACAGCAAATCCCAGTAACCCGGGCGTCCTGCAGGGTAGTGAATGGTCACATTGACCAATGACTTCAACTGCTCACCCATGGCATCCAGCACAAACGCAATCCCGCCCGCCTTAGGTTTAAGCAGGTAGCGAAATGGCGACTTCTGCTGCGCATGTTTGCCTGGGGTAAACCGCGTGCCCTCGGCAAAGTTGAAAATGCCCACCGGGTTGTCGCGGAACTTCGCACAGGTCTTGCGAGTGGTTTCCAGGTCTTTGCCTTTCTTCTCCGGGTGTTTTTCCAGATAGGCCTTGGTGTAGCGCTTCATGAACGGAAAACCCAAAGCCCACCACGCCAGGCCGATCACCGGTACCCAGATCAGCTCCTGCTTGAGGAAGAACTTGAGCGGGCGAATCCGGCGGTTGAGCACGTATTGCAGCACCATGATGTCGACCCAACTCTGGTGGTTACTGGTCACTAGGTACGAGTGCTGATAATCCAGCCCCTCCAGGCCGGTGATGTGCCAGCGCGTGCGACGCACCAGGTTCATCCAGCCCTTGTTGTTGGTGACCCACGCCTCATGCGTGTGGTTCATCAGCCACTCGCTGAAGCGCTTGGCAAACGGCAGCGCCTTGAACAGCGCCACGATAAACAGGAACGAGCACAGCAGGATCGTGTTCAACGCCAACAGCAACGACGCGATCACCCCGCGCACGGCGGCAGGTAGAAAATCCAGCATTTAGATATCCATAGGTCGGTTGGCGGCTTGGATCGCGGTGAGCGCGATGGTGTACACGATGTCGTCTACCTGGGCGCCGCGCGGCAGGTCGTTGACCGGCTTGCGTAGGCCCTGGAGCATTGGTCCCAGGCTCACGCAGTCGGCGCTGCGTTGCACGGCCTTGTGCGTGGTATTGCCAGTATTCAGGTCGGGGAACACGAACACGGTAGCCTTGCCGGCGACTTGACTGTTGGGCGCCAGTTGCCGGGCCACGGTTTCGTTGGCGGCGGCGTCGTATTGCAGCGGGCCGTCAATCAGCAGTGAGCTTTGCTGTTCGTGGGCAAGCAGGGTGGCTTCGCGGACTTTCTCCACTTCCTCACCGCTGGCCGAGTCGCCGCTGGAATAGCTGATCATCGCCACGCGCGGCGTAATGCCGAACGCTGCCGCCGAGTCGGCGCTTTGCAGGGCAATCTCCGCCAGTTCTGCCGCACTTGGGTGCGGGTTCATCACGCAGTCGCCGTACACCAGCACCTGCTCGGGGAACAACATGAAGAACACCGACGACACCAGGGTGCAGCCCGGCGCCGTTTTAATAAGCTGCAGGGCGGGGCGGATGGTGTTGGCAGTGGAGTGGATGACACCGGACACCAGCCCGTCCACTTCATCCAGGGCGAGCATCATGGTGGCGATCACCACGGTGTCTTCCAGTTGTTGTTCGGCCATTGGCGCGTTGAGGCTCTTGCTCTTGCGCAGGGCGACCATCGGTTCGACATAGCGCTGGCGAATCAGGTCTGGGTCGAGAATCTCCAGGCCGTCGGGCAATTCGATGCCCTGAGCACGTGCGACGGCTTCCACATCCGCCGGCTTGGCCAGTAATACGCAGCGGGCAATCCCACGGGCCTGGCAGATGGCGGCCGCTTGCACGGTCAGCGGCTCACTGCCTTCTGGCAATACGATGCGTTTGTTGGCGGCCTGGGCGCGCTGGATCAACTGGTAGCGGAACACCGCCGGCGACAGGCGCATCTCCCGTGGCGTGCCGCAGCGTTGGTGCAGCCAGCGTGCGTCGAGGTGGCTGGCGACGAAATCGGTGATGATCTCCGCGCGCTCGCGGTCATCGATGGGGATTTCTTTGTTCAGGCTGTTGAGTTGGTTGGCCGTGTCGTAGGAGCCAGTGCTCACCGACAACACAGGCAGCCCCGCTTGGAACGCGCCTCGGCACAAATCCATGATGCGTGGGTCGGGCAGGGTGTCGCTGGTCAGCAACAGGCCGGCCAGTGGCACGCCGTTGATCGCGGCCAGGCTGACGGCGAGGATAATGTCGTCACGATCGCCTGGGGTTACCACCAGCACGCCGGGCTTTAGCAGCTCCACGGTGTTACGCATGGTACGGGCGCAGATGATGATCTTGGTCATGCGCCGGGTTTCGTAGTCGCCGGCGTTGAGGATCTGCGCGCCCATCAGGTCGGCGACGTCACGGGTGCGCGGGGCGTTGAGTTCTGGCTGGTAGGGAATGCAGCCGAGCAGGCGGAAGTCGCCACTGCGCAGCAATGGCGAATGTTCTTTCAGGCGCGCGGAAAAGGCTTCCATGCTTTCTTCGGTGCGCACCTTGTTGAGGATTACGCCCAGCACTTTTGGGTCTTTCGGACCGCCAAACAGCTGGGCCTGCAATTCCACGCGACCGGAAAGCTCAGTGAGCACTTCGTTTTCCGGGGCCGAGACCAGGATCACTTCCGCATCCAGGCTCTTGGCCAGGTGCAGGTTGACCCGTGCGGCATAGCTGGCATTGCGCGTCGGCACCATGCCTTCAACGATCAGCACGTCCTTGCCTACAGCTGCCTGTTGATACAGCGTGATGATTTCTTCCAGCAACTCATCGAGCTGGCCGTCGCCGAGCATGCGCTCTACGTGGGCCAGGCCTAGCGGCTGTGGCGGCTTGAGTCCGTGAGTGCGCGCCACCAGTTCGGTGGAGCGCTCGGGGCCGGTGTCGCCGGGGTGCGGTTGGGCAATCGGTTTGAAGAAGCCGACTTTCAGCCCGGCGCGTTCAAGGGTGCGCACCAGCCCAAGGCTGATGGAGGTCAGACCCACACCAAAATCGGTGGGTGCGATAAAAAAAGTCTGCATGCGAATTCTCTGGAGGTGCATGGCTTCGGTGGCGCTCTATGACTGAGCGTCTACCGGGAATCAGGCGCCAAGGTTATCGTTATTCGAGTGCTTGCGCACACCAGCCGCAGGCAAAGGGCTGGCCTATTTTTTCCAGGCGCTGCGCGGGGTCGAGCACCCAGGCGCGGGATTGCCATGGAGGCTGGTGGCGCAGGTGCTGGGTGTGGCCGCAGGAAAGCTCGGCAACCCAGTGCTGGTCGTCGTCCTGGTGGAACCCAATGATGAAGGATGCCGTTGATCGGTCCCGTCCGTCCGGGTTCTGTTCGCTTTCGGGCAAATCCTTGTTTAGACTTGTCCGTTCTTCATTCTTATGCAAAAGGTCTCGCCCCATGACGATCGCCGCTAACAAGGCTGTCTCCATCGACTATACCCTGACCAACGACGCTGGTGAGGTCATCGACAGCTCCGCCGGCGGCGCGCCGCTGGTCTACCTGCAAGGCGCAGGTAACATCATCCCAGGCCTGGAGAAGGCTCTGGAAGGCAAGAACGTCGGTGATGAACTGACTGTTGCCGTAGAACCTGAAGATGCCTACGGCGAATACTCGGCTGAGCTGGTCAGCACCCTGAGCCGCAGCATGTTCGAAGGCGTTGACGAGCTGGAAGTGGGCATGCAGTTCCACGCTTCCGCACCGGACGGCCAAATGCAGATCGTGACCATCCGTGATCTGGACGGCGACGACGTTACCGTCGACGGCAACCACCCTCTGGCAGGCCAGCGCCTGAACTTCCAAGTGAAGATCGTTGCGATCCGCGATGCTTCCCAGGAAGAAGTGGCTCACGGCCACGTCCACGGTGAAGGCGGTCACCACCACTGATTGATGCGTTGATCAGCTGGTAGCAAAAACGCCCCGACTGGTTCGGGGCGTTTTTTTGTGCCCAAGGAATGTACGCGGTGCAAATGTGGGAGCGGGCTTGCTCGCGAAAGCGGAGTGTCAGTCGCTAGATCTTTTACTGACCCAACGCATTCGCGAGCAAGCCCGCTCCCACACAAACAAAAATGCCCCGGACCTTTCGGTACGGGGCATTTTTTAACTGTTACGCAACCTGGGTTGCGATTCAGTTGTTACCACTTAGGCTGCAGCAGCGACGCTCAGAGCCTTGATGTGGCCATTCAGACGGCTCTTATGACGAGCAGCCTTGTTCTTGTGGATGATGCCTTTATCGGCCATACGGTCGATAACAGGCACAGCCAGAACGTAAGCAGCTTGAGCTTTTTCAGCGTCTTTGGTGTCGATGGCTTTAACTACATTCTTGATGTAGGTACGAACCATGGAACGCAGGCTGGCGTTGTGGCTGCGACGCTTCTCAGCCTGTTTTGCACGTTTTTTGGCGGAAGGTGTGTTGGCCACCGTCGAGCTCCTCGAAAGACTTTTTAGGAAATAGCAAACAAAATAGGCCGCGAATCATGCCGATGACTTGACGGGTTGTCAAGAGCGGCTGATGCGAACTGCTGAGTGGTCGATCTGAAGAGGCGGGTGATTTATTTCCGGCGCTTGACCTGTAAACTCGCGAGCTTTGGCTCTGTGCTGTTGCAGGCGCGCAGTATCGCATAAGTAGGCGCGTTGTTCGCCTGCTGTTTATCTAATAGGCGCAAACTCTTTCAATGAACCTCCTCAAATCGTTGGCCGCCGTCAGCTCTATCACGATGATCTCCCGGGTTTTGGGGTTTGTGCGTGACACCCTGCTGGCGCGTATTTTTGGCGCTAGCATGGCCACGGATGCGTTCTTTATTGCCTTTAAATTGCCCAATCTGCTGCGGCGGATCTTCGCCGAGGGCGCCTTTTCCCAGGCCTTCGTGCCGATTCTGGCCGAATACAAGACCCAGCAGGGCGAGGAGGCGACGCGCACCTTTATTGCCTATGTCTCGGGCCTGCTGACCCTGGTGCTGATGCTGGTGACCATTCTTGGCATGCTCGCCGCCCCCTGGGTGATCTGGGCCACGGCCCCCGGTTTTGCCAACACCCCGGAAAAGTTCGCGCTGACCACCGACCTGCTGCGCGTGACCTTTCCTTATATATTGCTGATCTCGCTGTCATCCTTGGCCGGGGCGATCCTCAATACGTGGAACCGTTTCTCGGTGCCTGCCTTCGTGCCGACCCTGCTTAACGTCAGCATGATTATTTTCGCGCTGTTCCTGACACCTTATTTCGATCCGCCGGTCATGGCGCTTGGCTGGGCCGTGCTGGCCGGTGGCTTGGCGCAATTGCTCTACCAGCTGCCGCACCTGAAAAAAATCGGCATGCTCGTGTTGCCGCGTCTTAACCTCAAGGACACCGGCGTATGGCGCGTGATGCGCAATATGTTGCCGGCGATCCTCGGCGTGTCGGTCAGTCAGATCTCCCTGATCATCAACACGGCGTTTGCTTCGCTCCTGGTCTCGGGCTCCGTGTCGTGGATGTACTACGCCGACCGCCTGATGGAGTTGCCGTCCGGCGTGCTGGGCGTGGCGTTGGGGACGATCTTGCTCCCTACTCTGGCGCGTACCTACGCCAGCAAGGACCGCCAGGAATACTCGCGAATTCTCGATTGGGGCCTGCGCCTGTGCTTTGTGCTGGTGCTGCCGTGCTCTCTGGCTCTGGGGATTCTGGCCGAGCCGCTAACGGTTTCACTGTTCCAATACGGCCAGTTTGACGCGCATGACGCGCTGATGACCCAGCATGCGTTGGTCGCCTACTCGGTTGGCCTGCTCGGTATCATCGTGATCAAGGTGCTGGCCCCGGGCTTCTATGCGCAGCAGAACATTCGTACGCCGGTGAAGATTGCGGTCTTCACGCTGGTGGTCACGCAACTGCTCAACCTGGTGTTTATCGGCCCGTTGGCCCATGCCGGCCTGGCGCTGGCGATCAGTGCGGGGGCGTGCATCAACGCGGGCCTGCTGTTTTATCAACTACGCAAGCAGCAGATGTTCCAACCGCAACCGGGCTGGGGCATGTTTGCGCTCAAGTTGCTGGTGGCGGTGGCGGCAATGTCGGCGGTATTGCTGGGGCTGATGCACTTTATGCCGGCCTGGGACCAAGGCCATATGCTGGAGCGCTTCATGCGTTTGGGGGTATTGGTCGTGGCGGGCGTGGTGGTGTACTTCGGGATGTTGCTGTTGCAGGGTTTCCGCCTGCGGGATTTCAATCGCAAGTCGATCAGTTAGAGCGTTTGCCGCGATAAAACGGTTGTTTTATCGATTCGATCCATTTGGCCCGTCCTGTTGCCTGTCGTCCGGGGCCGGGTGTGGTTATAATCGACCACTTTATGAGCAAGAAGCGCGTTATGCAGCTGGTTCGAGGTCTCCACAACCTGCGCCCCCAGCATCGGGGCTGCGTCGCCACTATTGGCAACTTTGACGGTGTTCACCGTGGCCACCAGGCTATCCTGGCCCGGCTGCGCGAGCGCGCGGTCGAGTTGGGCGTGCCCAGCTGCGTGGTGATTTTTGAGCCACAGCCGCGGGAATACTTTACTCCCGAGACGGCGCCGGCGCGCCTGGCCCGCCTGCGGGACAAACTGCAACTGTTGGCCGAAGAAGGTGTGGACCGCGTCCTCTGCCTGGCCTTCAACCAGCGCCTGCAAAGCCTCAGTGCCGCCGAGTTCGTCGACCGTATCCTGGTGGATGGCCTGGGCGTGCAGCATTTGGAAGTCGGCGACGACTTCCGTTTTGGTTGCGACCGCGTTGGGGATTTCGATTTCCTGCAACACGCCGGCGTCAGCCAGGGTTTTACCGTCGAAGCCGCGCAAACCGTCGAACTGGACGGCCTGCGTGTGAGCAGCACCCAGGTGCGTAACGCCCTGGCCGCTGCCGACTTCGCCTTGGCCGAGCGTTTGCTCGGTCGCCCGTTCCGCATCGCCGGTCGGGTACTGCACGGCCAGAAGCTGGCGCGCCAATTGGGCACGCCAACCGCCAACGTGCAACTCAAGCGCCGTCGTGTGCCGCTGACCGGGGTTTACCTGGTCAGCGTCGATATCGACGGCCAATCGTGGCCGGGAGTCGCCAACATAGGCGTCAGGCCCACGGTTGCAGGTGATGGCAAGGCCCACCTGGAAGTTCACCTTTTGGATTTTGCCGGTGATCTGTATGACCGGCGTTTGACGGTGGTTTTCCACCAAAAGCTGCGTGAAGAGCAGCGTTTCGCCTCCCTTGAGGCGTTGAAAACGGCGATCAATGCGGATGTCGCCGCCGCCCGTGCACTAGCCGCACCTAGCGCCCATCGCTAACCGAAGAGCCTTAAATGACCGACTATAAAGCCACGCTAAACCTTCCGGACACCGCCTTCCCAATGAAGGCCGGCCTGCCACAGCGCGAACCGCAGATCCTGCAGCGCTGGGACAGTATTGGCCTGTACGGAAAGTTGCGCGAAATTGGCAAGGATCGTCCGAAATTCGTCCTGCACGACGGCCCTCCTTATGCCAACGGCACGATTCACATCGGTCATGCGCTGAACAAGATTCTCAAGGACATGATTCTGCGCTCGAAAACCCTGTCGGGTTTCGACGCGCCGTATGTCCCGGGTTGGGACTGCCACGGCCTGCCGATCGAACACAAAGTCGAAGTGACTTACGGCAAAAACCTGGACGCGGATAAAACCCGCGAACTGTGCCGTGCCTACGCCACCGAGCAGATCGAAGGCCAGAAGTCCGAATTCATCCGCCTAGGCGTGTTGGGCGAATGGGACAACCCGTACAAGACCATGAACTTCACGAACGAGGCCGGTGAAATCCGTGCCTTGGCCGAAATCGTCAAGGGCGGTTTTGTGTTCAAGGGCCTCAAGCCCGTGAACTGGTGCTTCAACTGCGGTTCGGCCCTGGCCGAAGCGGAAGTCGAGTACGAAAACAAAGAATCGTCGACCATCGACGTGGCTTTCCCGATTGCCGACGACGCCAAGCTGGCCGAGGCTTTTGGCCTGGCGTCGCTGGCCAAACCCGCTGCCATCGTGATCTGGACCACCACCCCGTGGACCATCCCCGCCAACCAGGCGCTGAACGTGCACCCGGAGTTCACCTACGCCCTGGTGGACGTCGGTGATCGCCTGCTGGTGCTGGCCGAGGAAATGGTCGAGGCTTGCCTGGCGCGTTACGAGCTGCAAGGTTCGGTCATCGCTACCACCACCGGTACCGCGCTGGAACTGATCAACTTCCGTCACCCGTTCTATGACCGCCTGTCGCCGGTGTATCTGGCTGACTACGTTGAGCTGGGTTCAGGTACCGGTATCGTTCACTGCTCGCCTGCCTACGGCGTAGACGACTTTGTGATCTGCAAGAAGTACGGCCTGGTCAACGACGACATCATCAACCCGGTGCAAAGCAACGGCGTTTATGCCTCTTCGCTGGAGTTTTTCGGCGGCCAGTTCGTCTTCAAGGCCGACCAGCCGATCATCGAAAAGCTGCGTGAAGTCGGTGCGCTGATGCAAACCGCCACCATCCAGCACAGCTACATGCACTGCTGGCGCCACAAGACCCCGCTGATCTACCGCGCCACTGCGCAGTGGTTCATCGGCATGGACAAAGAGCCAACCAGCGGCGACACGCTGCGCGTGCGTTCGCTCAAAGCCATCGAAGACACCAAGTTCGTCCCGGCCTGGGGCCAGGCGCGCCTGCACTCGATGATCGCCAACCGTCCAGACTGGTGCATCTCCCGTCAGCGTAACTGGGGCGTGCCGATCCCGTTCTTCCTGAACAAGGAAAGCGGCGAGCTGCACCCACGTACCGTCGAACTGATGGAAGAAGTGGCCCAACGCGTCGAGCAGGAAGGCATCGAAGCCTGGTTCAAGCTGGACGCTGCCGAACTGCTGGGCGATGAAGCACCGCAGTACGACAAGATCAGCGACACCCTTGACGTATGGTTCGACTCGGGTACCACCCACTGGCACGTCCTGCGTGGCTCGCACCCGATGGGCCACGAGACCGGCCCGCGTGCCGACCTGTACCTGGAAGGTTCGGACCAGCACCGTGGCTGGTTCCACTCGTCCTTGCTGACCGGTTGCGCTATCGACAACCACGCGCCGTACCGCGAACTGCTGACCCACGGCTTCACCGTCGACGAGACGGGCCGCAAGATGTCCAAGTCGCTGAAAAACGTGATCGAGCCGAAAAAGATCAACGACACCTTGGGCGCCGACATCATGCGTCTGTGGGTTGCGTCGACCGACTACTCGGGCGAGATCGCTGTGTCGGACCAGATCCTGGCCCGCAGCGCCGATGCCTACCGTCGCATCCGCAATACCGCACGCTTCCTGCTGTCGAACCTGACCGGTTTCAACCCGGCCACCGACATCCTGCCGGCCGAGGACATGCTCGCCCTGGACCGTTGGGCCGTGGACCGTACCCTGTTGCTGCAACGCGAGTTGCAGGAAAACTACGGCGAATACCGCTTCTGGAACGTCTACTCGAAGATCCACAACTTCTGCGTGCAGGAGCTGGGCGGCTTCTACCTCGACATCATCAAGGACCGCCAGTACACCACCGGCGCCAACAGCAAGGCACGCCGCTCGGCGCAGACCGCGCTGTTCCACATCTCCGAAGCACTGGTGCGCTGGATCGCGCCGATCCTGGCCTTCACTGCCGACGAGCTGTGGGAATACCTGCCGGGCGAGCGTAACGAGTCCGTGATGCTCAACACCTGGTACGAAGGCTTGACCGAACTGCCGGCCGACTTCGAACTGGGTCGCGAGTACTGGGAAGGCGTGATGGCCGTCAAGGTTGCGGTGAACAAGGAGCTGGAAGTTCAGCGTGCGGCCAAGGCCGTCGGTGGCAACCTGCAAGCCGAAGTCACCCTGTTTGCCGAGGAAGGCCTGACCGCCGACCTGGCCAAGCTGAGCAACGAACTGCGCTTTGTGTTGATCACGTCAACCGCCAGCCTGGCTCCTTTTGCCCAGGCACCGGCAGACGCCGTGGCCACCGAAGTACCGGGCCTCAAGCTCAAAGTGGTCAAGTCGGCCTTTGCCAAGTGCGCCCGTTGCTGGCACTGCCGTGAAGATGTCGGCGTGAACCCTGAGCATCCAGAAATCTGCGGTCGTTGTGTCGACAACATCAGCGGTGCTGGTGAGGTTCGCCACTATGCCTAAAGCCAGTCGTTTCGGACGTCTGGGCTGGCTCGTACTGAGCGTGCTGGTCCTGGTCATCGACCAGGTCAGCAAGGTTCATTTCGAGGGCGCCTTGCAGATGTACCAGCAGATTGTGGTCATTCCCGACTACTTCAGCTGGACCCTGGCCTACAACACCGGCGCTGCGTTCAGCTTCCTGGCTGACAGCTCCGGCTGGCAGCGTTGGTTGTTCGCCCTGATCGCCGTAGTGGTCAGTGCGGTATTGGTGGTGTGGCTTAAACGCCTGGACCGCGATGACACCTGGCTGGCGATTGCCTTGGCCTTGGTGTTGGGTGGCGCGCTGGGCAACCTCTACGACCGCATTGCATTGGGCCATGTGATCGACTTTATTCTGGTGCATTGGCAGAACCGCTGGTACTTCCCGGCGTTCAACTTTGCCGACAGCGCTATCACCGTCGGTGCAATCATGCTGGCGTTGGATATGTTCAAAAGCAAGAAAACTGGAGAGACCGTCAATGACTGATCAGGTATTGGCTGAGCAACGCATCGGCCAGAACACGGAAGTCACTTTGCATTTCGCACTGCGCCTGGAAAACGGCGACACGGTCGACAGCACGTTCGACAAAGCCCCGGCCACCTTCAAGGTCGGCGACGGTAACTTGCTGCCGGGTTTCGAAGCGGCCCTGTTCGGTTTCAAGGCCGGCGACAAGCGCACCCTGCAAATCCTGCCGGAAAACGCTTTTGGCCAGCCTAACCCGCAAAACGTGCAGATCATCCCGCGTTCGCAGTTCGAAGGTATGGACCTGTCGGAAGGCTTGCTGGTGATCTTCAATGATGCGGCGAACACCGAATTGCCTGGCGTGGTGAAAACCTTCGATGACGCGCAAGTGACCATCGACTTCAATCACCCGTTGGCCGGTAAAACCTTGACCTTTGACGTTGAAATCATCGACGTTAAAGCGCTCTGATTAACAACGCGGTTAAAAATGTGGGAGCGGGCTTGCTCGCGAATGCTGAGTGTCAGTCGATAGATTTATTTACTGACTCACCGCATTCGCGAGCAAGCCCGCTCCCACCTTTGATCTCTATTGTCAGGTGGGTTAGCGTCTAGCTTGAACCCAAGTGGCTGCAAGACACGAGGCACAGCATGCAAATCAAACTCGCCAACCCCCGTGGCTTCTGCGCCGGCGTGGACCGGGCGATCGAAATCGTCAACCGCGCCCTGGAAGTCTTCGGGCCGCCGATTTATGTGCGCCATGAAGTCGTCCACAACAAATTCGTGGTCGAGGACCTGCGCGCACGCGGCGCCATCTTCGTTGAAGAACTGGACCAGGTGCCGGACGACGTTATCGTCATCTTCAGTGCCCACGGTGTTTCCCAGGCAGTGCGTACGGAAGCGGCAGGTCGTGGTCTGAAAGTCTTCGATGCCACCTGCCCCTTGGTAACCAAAGTACATATCGAAGTCGCGCGCTACAGTCGCGATGGCCGTGAGTGCATCCTGATCGGGCACGCCGGCCACCCGGAAGTCGAAGGCACCATGGGTCAGTACGACGCCAGCAATGGCGGCGCCATCTACTTGGTGGAAGACGAAAAAGACGTCGCCAACCTACAGGTGCACAACCCTGAGCGCCTGGCATTCGTGACCCAGACCACCTTGTCCATGGACGACACCAGCCGCGTTATCGACGCGCTGCGTAGTCGCTTCCCTGCTATTGGCGGCCCGCGCAAGGATGACATCTGCTATGCCACGCAAAACCGCCAGGATGCGGTCAAGCAATTGGCTGATGAATGCGATGTGGTCCTGGTGGTCGGCAGTCCCAACAGCTCCAACTCCAACCGCCTGCGTGAGTTGGCCGAGCGCATGGCGACACCGGCGTACCTGATCGATGGCGCTGAGGACCTGCAGCGCAGCTGGTTCGACGGTGTCGAACGTATCGGCATCACGGCCGGTGCTTCGGCCCCGGAAGTCTTGGTGCGCGGCGTGATCCAGCAGTTGCACGCCTGGGGCGCAACGGGCGCCGATGAGCTGGCCGGTCGTGAAGAAAACATCACCTTCTCGATGCCCAAGGAATTGCGGGTTCGCTCGTTGCTCTGAGTGCCAGTGTGCCGGTTAGCCCCGGCACAACGCCTGCTCGACTTTATCGCTGCGCAGGCTGATGCGCCCACTGGGTGCCAGTACTATTTGATACACGCTTTGCGGCTCACCCGTGGCGCAAATGTGCACGGTACCGGCGCGAAAACCCCCTCCCGAAAATACCGGATCGCCCAGCCCGCTGAAGCGGATCTCACTCTTGACCGGTCCGTTGCCCACGACTGGAACACGCCCGCTGTCCTGACGCATTAGCAGTACCGGGTTGTCGTCGTCCGGTCGACCGCGTCCACTCACATCCAAAATCACTCGCCAGCCCTGGCCCCAGTCGTCGCCCAGCGCATGAATGACCACTGCCTGGTTGCGTGCAACAGCCTCAGTGCGCGCGTAACGCAGCCCCTGCGCCAGCGATTGCGCAGCGCTTTGTTGTTGCTGTGAATCGAGCAAGCGCTTGAAGCTTGGCACTGCAAGGTGCGCCAGGATGCCGCTCATGATCAGTCCGAGCAGAAGTTCGATCAGGGTGAAACCGTGTTGTTTCATGGAAACTCCGTCCGTGGAATAGGGCGCTGACCTAGGTATAGCGCTCTACCTGCGGAGATGAATGATGGCCTTTGTGTCCAAAGTATTTCCCTTTATTCCGGGAGCAGCGCGGACGAAAAACCGGCGCTAGTCTTGGGCCGCACAGCAGATCTTTCTGCCCTTTTCGGCCCTCGACATGGATGACGACGGTAATGCTTGTTTGCCTGAAAACGACTTTTCCCCGCCTTTCACCTCTGCACCAAGTTGGCATGACGCTGATTGAGGTACTGGTAACGGTGCTGATTCTGGCCACTGGCTTGCTGGGTGCTGCGGGAATCCAACTGAATGCGCTCAAGCACACCGACAGTTCCAGGATGACCAGCCAGGCCAGTTTCATCGCCTACGACATGCTCGACCGAATTCGTGCCAACCCTGACGCAGACTATTCGTGGGGCCGAGCCGAGCGCGCTCCTGCCAGCACCGCGACCGCCAGCGTGCGTGATGTGGACTTGCATGATTTTGAAGCGAATATCCTCGGTTTTGCCGGGGAGAGTGCCAAAGGTTCGGTGGCAATCAGTGGGGGAGAGGTGACCGTCAGTGTGAGTTGGGATGACCACCGGGGCTCCAGCACGTTGGCTGCCAGGGAAACCTTCACGCTGACCAGTCGTATGGCGGGCGTGCAATGAACCGTCGTGCTCGAGGGTTTAGCCTGGTGGAATTGCTATTGGCCCTTGCCCTGGGCCTGCTGCTGGTACTTGGTGTCAGCCAGGTGGTCACCAGTTCCCGAGCGACCCAGGCCAGCCAGCAGGCGGCCATGTTGCTGCAGGACGATGCTCGGTTTGTCCTTGGCAAGCTGATGCAGGACATCCGCCAGGCGGGGATGTTTGGTTGCCTGGCCACAACCTATATCGACAATGCCCCGCTGGCCTTTGATCGGCCGGTTTATTGGGGGGCGGGGAGTAGCTCAAGGGCGTTGACATTGGTGACTGCCGATGTCGGCGGACGTGGCACGCCTGACTGGACGGTGTTGTCCGACTGTTCGAGCGAGGCCCAGGCCTATGCAGGAAACTCCCCGGTGCCAGCGCCTGGGCAGGCGCGTTTTGCCATACGCCAGCTGACTTACACCTTTGAAGCGGGCCAGTTGAAGCTGAGTACGCCCACAGCACCGGCCAAGGCTGTGTTGGTGGATAACGTTGAGGCGTTCGACATCAGTTTTGGTGTGGTCGCCAAGTCTGCATCGGTCGCCGTGGTGCGCTACGACGCCAACCCTTCCGACGAATCGCTGATACGTAGCGTGAGAATCCAGATGACGCTTCGAGACCCCTCAGGTCGGGTAAAGGATCAGACCTACAGCGTCGTAGCGGCGCTACGAAATCGTTTGGGGTAACACGGACATGATGCTTTTAGTCGGCGGTTATGCACATCAGCGCGGCATGGTTCTGCTGATCAGCCTGGTGTTCTTGCTGTTGTTGTCATTGGTTGGCCTGTCGTCGATGCAAGGTACTGTCGCCCAACAAAAGATCGCTGGCAGCATTTGGCATCGCAACCAGTCGTTTCAAAGTGCCGAAAGTGGCCTGAGGTTTGGAGAGGAGGGTGTTAGACGAGCACCTGCGGCATTGCCGTTATGCCAATCGGCCCGCGCCTGTGCGCCCCCTGATGAAGCGTATGCGGTGGTCGGCAGCGGGATTAATCCTATTTCGAGAGTTAACTGGGTTGCGCTTAAGGGAGGGCTCTATGGCATTCAATTCCTGGGGCCTGCCTTGGGGGTGGCCCATTTACCGGCACAAACCCCCGCCGTGCTTTATCGAGTGACGGCGGTTGGGCTTAGTGGTCAGTCGCGTACGGTGCTGGAAAGCATGTACGCGCGGGTGGAGGGGGAGGGTGGTGCGCGGTTTGTGCGAGTGACATGGCGGCAACTTCAATAAGGAGCAGTGGGATGAGCATGGACAGCCAAGGTTTTACTCTTGTCGAGTTACTGATCGCAGTGGCGATCATCGGGCTTTTGGCCGGGATCGCTTACCCCGGTTACGCGGGCCACATGAAAAAGGTGTATCGCGCAGAAATTATCGCGCTGCTGACCGAGCAGGCTCAGCACTTGGAGCGCTTTTATACGAGGAACGGTACTTTTATTGATGCAAGCGGCGTCAGTGCGGGCAATGATCGCTATAGAATCACCGCTGCATTGAACCCTCAGGATTTCCTTCTCGTAGCCACCCCGGTCGCTGAGTCGATGATGGCGGGCGACGCTTGCGGTGAGTTCAGCCTTACCAGCGTTGGCGCACGGAGCAACCCAGGTGCGGCGCCCGAAATGTCGCGCAAGCTGTGCTGGGGGCAATGATGAGGGTGCTGGATGACTGGGCGCCGAGAGTGCCTGTTCCTATTTTTCGGCTGGATCAAATGATGGCAAAGCAGCAGGTAGTGATTGTCGGTGGCGGAGTCATCGGCTTGTTGACGGCGTTCAACCTCGCCACCCAGGGGCAGTCAGTTGTGCTATTGGAGCGTGCGGGGCTAGGGCAAGAGTCTTCGTGGGCCGGTGGCGGTATTGTTTCGCCGTTGTACCCGTGGCGCTACAGCCCCGCTGTGACTGCGCTAGCCCATTGGTCCCAGGATTTTTATCCACAGCTGGCTGAGCGTCTGTTCGCCGCGACTGGGGTCGACCCGGAAGTCCACACCACGGGGTTGTACTGGCTCGATCTGGACGATGAGGCAGATGCGTTGGCCTGGGCCGCGCGTGAAGGCCGGCCCCTGAGCAAAGTGGATGTCTCGGCCGCCCATGATGCAGTGCCGGTGTTGGGTGGTGGCTACAGCCAGGCGATCTACATGGCCAACGTGGCCAATGTACGCAACCCGCGCCTGGTCAAATCCCTCAAGGCAGCACTGTTGGCGTTGCCAGGCGTGACCATTCATGAGCAATGCGCGGTAACCGGGTTCGCCCTGGATGGCGCTCGCGTAGTGGGTGTGAATACCGCAGAGGGGCCGATCTTCGGCGATCAGGTCGTGCTGGCTGCAGGCGCGTGGAGTGGTGATTTGCTCGGCACGCTGGGGCTGGCGCTGCCGGTGGAGCCGGTCAAAGGCCAGATGATCCTGTATAAGTGCGCCTCCGACTTTTTGCCGAGCATGGTCCTGGCGAAGGGGCGTTATGCGATCCCGCGACGTGATGGGCACATCCTGATCGGTAGCACCCTGGAGCATGAGGGCTTCGACAAAACGCCAACCGAGTCGGCCCTGGAAA
This sequence comes from Pseudomonas cremoris, assembly GCF_014230465.1. The sequence goes on along the minus strand of NZ_JAAXCY010000011.1, from coordinate 225,037 downwards.
GTCTCAAGGCCTCGGCGGTAGAGCTGATCCCGGCCCTGGCAGACGCCGAGGTAGTGGGGCATTGGGCCGGCTTGCGCCCTGGCTCGCCGGAGGGCATTCCCTACATCGGCACCGTACCGGGCTTTGAAGGCCTGTGGCTCAACTGCGGGCATTACCGCAATGGCCTGGTGCTTGCGCCGGCATCCTGTCAGTTGTTTGCTGACTTGTTGCTGGAACGTACACCGATTATTGACCCCGCGCCTTACGCGCCGGAAGGTCGGATCACCGCTGGATAGACTTTGGCCCCTGCTCCAGGTGCGCCTGGGTGCAGTACCACTCCTGGCGCGAGCTCAAGGCGCGGTCCTGCGGCAGGTGCACGCCGCAGTGGGCGCAGCGCACCATCAAGGCTGCGTCGGGCTCGCTGGCGCGTTGTTGTTTGGCGGCCGGGCTTTTGAATTTGCGCCAGAACCATACCGCGGCGGCAATAACGGCAATCCAGAACAGTAGACGAACCATGATGGTGAGTTTCTCGACAAGGAATGCGCCAGTTTAGCCAAGGACATTGCAGGCGCACAGCGCAATAATGCTTGGCCACAAAAAAGGGAGCCCCGAAGGGCTCCCTTTTTGCGTTGTGTTGACAGCTATCAGTCGAACACACCGAAGGTCATGTAGCTGAACCACGAGCGGTCCTGATTGTTGCCCAGGGCCTGCGGTGCTTCTTCTTCGATCACGTCGCCGTTCTCGTCGTGCGGCTTGAGGTCCGAAGGAATGGCGTCCTTCGCATCCTGGAACTGCTTGATCACGTCCTGGTTGGCGCGGGTTTCGCCCGGCGGCAGCGGTGGACGGGACTCGATCAGGCCCAGGGTGTACTTGCTCAGCCACGAGCGGTTGTCCGCTTCGGCGACCTGCGGTACGAACTGGCCGTCTTTCAGGCTTGGGTGATCCGGGTAGTTGAGCTTCAAGGTTTCCAGGCTGGTGGCCGCCAGGGCGTCCAGGTGCAGGCGCTGGTAAGCCTCGGTCATCACGGCCAGGCCATCACCCACCGAAGGGGTTTCCTGGAAGTTTTCCACGACATAACGGCCACGGTTGGCGGCAGCTACATAGGCCTGACGGGTCAGGTAGTAGTGGGCAACGTGGATCTCGTAGGAGGCCAGCAGGTTGCGCAGGTAGATCATGCGCTGCTTGGCGTCCGGCGCGTAGCGGCTGTTGGGGTAGCGGCTGGTGAGCTGGGCGAACTCGTTGTAGGAGTCGCGGGCAGCGCCCGGGTCACGCTTGGTCATGTCCAGCGGCAGGAAGCGGGCCAGCAGGCCAACGTCCCGGTCGAACGACGTCAGGCCCTTCATGTAGTAGGCGTAGTCCACGTTCGGGTGTTGCGGGTGCAAGCGGATAAAACGCTCGGCGGCGGACTTGGCGGCTTCCGGCTCGGCGTTCTTGTAGTTGGCGTAGATCAACTCAAGCTGGGCCTGGTCGGCGTAACGGCCGAACGGGTAGCGCGACTCCAGGGCCTTCAGCTTCGCTGTGGCGCTGGTGTAGCTATTGTTGTCCAAGTCTTTCTGAGCCAGTTGGTACAACTCGACTTCGCTCAGGTTTTCGTCGACGACTTCCTTTGTTGACGAGCAAGCAGCAGTCATGGCGAGGATGGCGATCAGCAGCAGGTGTTTCACTTGCATGGCGGCTTGCGTCCCTATGACGGCCGCTGTCTTGGGCGGGGCCGTCCTGTTATGATGAGCGCCCCGTTGAAAGCCTCGGGGCAAAAGACGCCGTATTTAACCACAAGCGCGCAGCCGAAACCAAAGGCTGTGCCACGCCTAGTCTGAGCATGTCCGATAAAATTGAACTTCGCGCAGAGGTGCCGTCCGAATTGGGCGGCCAACGCCTCGATCAAGTCGCCGCACAATTATTCGCTGAGCACTCGCGCTCGCGCCTTTCCGCCTGGATCAAAGACGGCCGCCTGACTGTGGATGGAGCGGTTATCCGCCCGCGAGACATAGTCCATGGCGGTGCGATTCTTGAGCTGACTGCCGAGCAGGAAGCCCAAGGAGAATGGGTCGCCCAAGACATCGAGCTGGACATCGTCTATGAAGATGACGACATCCTGGTGATCAACAAACCCGCAGGCCTGGTGGTTCACCCGGCTGCAGGGCACGCTGATGGCACCTTGCTCAATGCCTTGCTGCACCACGTTCCCGACATCATCAATGTCCCGCGCTGCGGCATCGTGCACCGTCTGGACAAGGACACCACCGGCTTGATGGTGGTGGCCAAGACCATTCAGGCACAGACGCAGTTGGTCACACAGCTGCAGAGCCGCAGCGTCAGCCGGATCTACGAGTGCATCGTGATCGGCGTCGTGGTGGCAGGTGGCAAGATCAACGCGCCGATCGGTCGTCACGGCCAGCAGCGCCAGCGTATGGCGGTGATGGAAGGCGGCAAGCAGGCCGTGAGCCACTACCGTGTACTGGAGCGTTTCCGCTCCCATACCCACGTGCGGGTCAAGCTGGAAACCGGCCGTACCCACCAGATTCGCGTGCACATGGCCCACATCAACTTCCCGTTGGTCGGCGATCCGGCCTACGGCGGCCGCTTCCGTATTCCACCGGCGGCGAGCCAGACCATGGTTGAATCGCTGAAAAACTTCCCGCGCCAGGCACTGCACGCACGCTTCCTGGAACTGGATCATCCGACGAGCGGTAAGCGGATGAGCTGGGAGTCGCCGTTGCCGGACGATCTGGTCTGGTTGCTGACGCTGCTCAAGCAGGATCGCGAGGCATTTGTCGGATGAGTGACTGGCTGATTCCTGACTGGCCTGCGCCGGCTCAGGTGAAAGCCTGCGTTACCACCCGTGCGGGCGGCGTCAGTCTGGCGCCGTTCGACAGCCTCAATTTGGGCGATCATGTCGAGGACAGCCTGGAAGCTGTTCTCGAAAATCGCCGCCGTCTTCGCGATGCCTTCGATATTCAACCTGCCTGGCTGCGTCAGGTCCACGGCGTGGCGGTGGTTGAGGCCGACCCTGGCCGCACGGTTGAAGCCGATGGCAGTTGGACCAGCACCCCTGGCATCGCCTGCACGTCAATGACCGCCGATTGTCTGCCAGCATTGTTTTGTAACCGTGCCGGCACCCGTGTGGCAGCGGCGCATGCCGGTTGGCGTGGACTGGCGGCTGGCGTGCTGGAAGCAGCATACGAAAGCCTGGATGCCGAGCCTGCCGATGTACTGGTCTGGCTGGGGCCGGCCATTGGCCCGCAAGCCTTTGAAGTCGGCCCGGAAGTGCGTGAAGCCTTCATGCAGCAACTGCCAATCACCGCCGAAGCCTTTGTGCCCAGCCGCAATCCCGGCAAGTTCATGGCTGACATCTATAAGCTGGCCCACCTGCGCCTCGCCGCACGCGGTGTCACCTCCGTTTATGGTGGCGGCTTCTGCACCGTGACCGATGCCCGCTTCTTTTCTTACCGTCGCGGCCCTCGCACTGGTCGGTTTGCCTCCCTTATCTGGCTCGAACGCTAGACTCTTCTGACTTGCGTCAACTGCCCGACGCTTGAAACTCCCAGAATCCACCCCATCTATAAGGGTATCTGGCAGGTTTCTTCATTCAGGATGTTTTATAGCTCCGGCCTGCTCAAAAGGAAGGTGACTAATGCGTATTGATCGTTTAACCAGCAAATTGCAGTTGGCATTGTCTGATTCTCAATCCTTGGCGGTGGGTCTCGACCACCCGGCCATCGAGCCTGCGCACTTGATGCAGGCGCTCCTGGAACAGCAAGGTGGTTCTATCAAACCCTTGCTGATGCAGGTGGGCTTCGACGTCAACAGCCTGCGCAAGGAGTTGAGCAAAGAGCTCGACCAACTGCCGAAAATTCAAAATCCAACTGGCGACGTGAATATGTCGCAGGACTTGGCGCGTCTGCTCAACCAGGCGGATCGCCTGGCCCAGCAGAAAGGTGACCAGTTCATCTCCAGCGAGCTGGTACTGCTCGCCGCCATGGACGAAAACAGCAAGCTCGGCAAGTTGTTGCTGGGCCAGGGCGTGAGCAAGAAAGCCCTGGAAAATGCCATCAACAACTTGCGTGGCGGCGACGCGGTGAACGACCCCAACCATGAGGAGTCGCGCCAGGCCCTGGATAAATACACCGTCGACCTGACCAAGCGCGCCGAAGACGGCAAGCTTGACCCGGTGATCGGCCGTGACGACGAAATTCGTCGCACCATCCAGGTGCTGCAACGTCGCACCAAGAACAACCCGGTGCTGATCGGTGAGCCAGGCGTGGGTAAAACCGCGATTGCCGAAGGTTTGGCCCAGCGCATCATCAATGGTGAAGTGCCGGACGGCCTTAAAGGCAAGCGTCTGCTGTCCCTGGACATGGGGGCGTTGATCGCGGGTGCCAAATTCCGTGGTGAGTTCGAAGAGCGCCTGAAATCCCTGCTTAATGAATTGTCGAAGCAGGAAGGGCAGATCATTCTGTTTATCGACGAACTGCACACTATGGTCGGCGCCGGTAAAGGCGAAGGCTCGATGGATGCGGGCAATATGCTCAAGCCAGCGTTGGCGCGGGGTGAGTTGCACTGCGTCGGTGCCACTACGCTCAATGAGTATCGTCAGTACATTGAAAAGGACGCGGCCCTTGAGCGTCGCTTCCAGAAAGTGCTGGTGGAAGAACCGAGCGAAGAGGACACCATCGCGATCCTGCGTGGCCTGAAAGAGCGTTATGAGGTCCACCATAAGGTGGCGATTACTGACGGTGCGATCATTGCGGCGGCCAAACTGAGCCATCGCTACATCACTGACCGACAGTTGCCCGACAAGGCCATCGACCTGATCGACGAGGCGGCCAGCCGTATTCGCATGGAGATCGACTCCAAGCCGGAAGTGCTCGACCGTCTGGATCGGCGCCTGATTCAATTGAAAGTTGAGTCCCAGGCCCTGAAGAAAGAAGAAGACGACGCGGCGAAAAAACGCCTGGAAAAACTCCAGGAAGAGATCGTCCGCCTGGAACGTGAGTATTCGGACCTGGAAGAAATCTGGACCTCGGAAAAAGCCGAAGTACAGGGCTCTGCCCAGATCCAGCAGAAAATCGAGCAGTCCCGCCAGGAACTGGAAGCAGCACGCCGTAAAGGCGACCTGAACCGCATGGCCGAGTTGCAGTACGGGGTCATCCCGGACCTGGAGCGCAGCCTGCAGATGGTCGATCAGCATGGCAAGCCTGAGAACCAGTTGCTGCGCAGCAAGGTGACCGAGGAAGAAATTGCCGAAGTCGTCTCGAAGTGGACCGGCATTCCGGTGTCGAAAATGCTCGAAGGTGAGCGCGACAAGCTGCTGAAAATGGAAAGCCTGTTGCACGAACGTGTGATCGGTCAGGAGGAGGCCGTGGTGGCGGTGTCCAACGCGGTGCGGCGTTCGCGGGCCGGTTTGTCCGACCCGAATCGCCCGAGCGGCTCGTTCATGTTCCTCGGCCCGACCGGTGTGGGTAAGACCGAGCTGTGCAAGGCCTTGGCCGAGTTCCTCTTTGATACTGAAGAGGCCATGGTGCGGATCGATATGTCCGAGTTCATGGAGAAACACTCGGTGGCGCGCTTGATCGGAGCACCACCAGGCTATGTGGGTTACGAAGAGGGCGGTTACCTGACCGAAGCCGTGCGGCGTAAGCCTTACTCGGTCATCCTGTTGGATGAGGTCGAGAAGGCGCACCCGGATGTGTTCAACATCCTGCTGCAAGTGCTTGAAGACGGCCGCCTGACGGACAGCCACGGACGTACGGTGGACTTCCGTAACACGGTGATCGTGATGACCTCCAACCTGGGCTCGGCGCAGATCCAGGAACTGGTAGGGGACCGTGAAGGCCAGCGAGCTGCTGTAATGGATGCGCTGACCAGTCACTTCCGCCCGGAATTCATCAACCGGGTCGATGAAGTGGTGATCTTCGAGCCTCTGGCACGGGATCAGATCGCGGGCATCACCGAGATCCAGTTGGGCCGCCTGCGTAGTCGCCTGGCCGAGCGTGAGCTGGACTTGGTGTTGAGCAGCGAGGCGTTGGACAAGCTGATCGCGGTCGGTTACGACCCAGTGTATGGCGCACGGCCTCTGAAACGTGCGATCCAGCGCTGGATCGAGAACCCCCTGGCACAGCTGATCCTGTCGGGCAGCTTTATGCCTGGCACCAGCGTCGAGGCGACCGTGGAGAACGACGAAATCGTCTTTCACTGAGGTTTGAAACTGGCGTAGTAAAAGAAGGCCCCGCACTGCGGGGCCTTTTTTTTTCGATAGGGCGTTGAACTGTAAGGAAAAGGCTTGTAAAGTGCGCCCCGCAACAACGTCAGCCCACGGGTTTCTTCTCCCCAAGAAGAAATCAGAAACAAGCGCAAATCATTGTCTTAAAAGCAATTTAAAGGGTTGACAGGGGTTTTTAAGATTGTAGAATAGCGCGCCTCAGACATGACAACGTAGCGATACGGAAGACTCGAAGAGAAGGTTACACCGCAGTAGAAGTTGTACTTTGAAATATGTAGTTCCGTGATAGCTCAGTCGGTAGAGCAAATGACTGTTAATCATTGGGTCCCAGGTTCGAGTCCTGGTCACGGAGCCAATTTCAAACCGGGGTATAGCGCAGTCCGGTAGCGCGCCTGCTTTGGGAGCAGGATGTCGGGAGTTCGAATCCCCCTACCCCGACCATATTTGGGTCGTTAGCTCAGTTGGTAGAGCAGTTGGCTTTTAACCAATTGGTCGTAGGTTCGAATCCCACACGACCCACCATTTTTGAGACCAGCTCAGGCTGGAATCGAATCTTAAGATCAGAGGCCAAAAGCGCTGATCGAAGAAGGCGACTGAAAGGTCGCCTTTTTATTACCGGGGTATAGCGCAGTCCGGTAGCGCGCCTGCTTTGGGAGCAGGATGTCGGGAGTTCGAATCCCCCTACCCCGACCATATTAAAAATCCCCGTATCGAAAGATACGGGGATTTTTTTTGTCCGCGAAAACCTGCGTTCACCACAAAGCAAATGTGGGGGCGGGCTTGCTCGCGAATGCGGTGTATCAGTCACCGAATCTTTAACTGACACACCGCATTTGCGAGCAAGCCCGCTCCCACACTTACACGTTCACATTCGAGACCGCGTCGTTAGTGCAGCTTGAGGCGTGGCTCGGTCCCGCGCCCGATCTTGCTACCCAACATCAGCATCGCCGTACGGAAGAACCCATACAGCGCCATCTGGTGCATGCGGTACAGCGACACGTAGAACATCCGCGCCAACCAACCCTCCAGCATTACGCTGCCAGTGAGGTTGCCCATCAAGTTACCCACAGCGGAAAAACGCGACAGCGAGATCAGCGAACCGTAGTCGGTGTACTTGTAGCTCGGCAGGTCCTTGCCTTCGATGCGCAGTTTCAGCGATTTGGCCAACAGCGAAGCCTGCTGGTGAGCCGCCTGAGCCCGTGGCGGTACGTTGCGGTCAGTGCCCGGTTGCGGGCAGGCGGCGCAGTCGCCAAAGGCGAAGATGTTTTCATCGCGGGTGGTTTGCAGCGTCGGCAGCACTTGTAGTTGGTTGATGCGGTTGGTTTCCAGGCCATCGATGTCCTTGAGAAAACCCGGTGCGCGAATCCCTGCGGCCCAAACCTTGAGGCTGGCGGGGATTGCCTGGCCGCTGCTGGTGATCAGCGCGTCAGCCGTCACTTCGCTCACTGCCGAGTTGGTCAATACCGTCACCCCGAGTTTCTCCAGGGTTTTATGCACAGGCCCGCCGATACGTTCTGGCAGGGCAGGGAGCACCCGTGGGCCGGCTTCGATCAGGGTGATATGCATGTTTTCCGGCTTGATGCGGTCCAGGCCATAGGCTGCCAGTTCATGGGCTGCGTTGTGCAGCTCGGCGGCCAGCTCGACACCGGTGGCACCGGCACCGACGATGGCGACGCTGATTTTCTCTTCCACATCGGTCTGCCCGGCATGCGCACGCAGGTAGTGGTTGAGCAACTGTTGGTGGAAACGCTCGGCCTGTTTACGGGTGTCGAGGAACAAGCAGTGCTGTGCCGCGCCTTCGGTGCCGAAATCGTTGGTGGTGCTGCCGACTGCGATCACCAGGCTGTCGTAGCCCAGTACGCGTGCGGGCACCAGCTCACGGCCTTCGTCATCAAGGGTGGCAGCCAACTGGATTTTCTTCTGTTCGCGGTCGAGCCCGCTCATCCGCCCCAGTTGGAACTCGAAGTGGTTCCATTTGGCCTGGGCAACGTAATTGAGCTCGTCTTCCGAAGAATTCAGCGAACCGGCGGCCACTTCGTGCAGCAGGGGCTTCCAGATATGGGTCAGGTTGGCATCCACCAGCGTGATGCTGGCGGTACCGCGCTTGCCCAGAGTCTTACCCAGGCGGGTAGCCAACTCCAGGCCGCCGGCGCCGCCGCCGACGATAATAATACGATGGGTCATGGGGATATCTCGCAAGGCTAAAAGAAATCGGAGCAGTTACCCCCGCGAGCGCCAGGCAGCTCATAGCGTCAGGTAACTCAAAAGGCGGCTCAGCAAGCCGAGCCCGACCACTGCCACCAGCACCACACCGAGGAGCAGCCACGGCCGGAAAGGCTTGCGCTCGACTCGGTTTTGGGAGAGTTGCAGGTACTCTTCGACATGCTGCTGGTCATCGGGGTTCAGGCGGCTGGTCATATAAAGCCTCGTCAGGTAGACGTTGCAAAAGGGCGCCACGTTACAGTCCGGGGGATCAGAGGCTGATGCCCACGTCGAATACTATGCTGCGGCCCAGGTTGTTGCGCAAGAAATCCGGCGCATCCGGATGCGCGAACAGCACCCGTGCAAACGTCGGCCCCACCAGCGACAGCGAGCGCCAGCCCTGGCGCAGGTATTCGGTCGGCGGTGGGAAGTGGCTGTTGAGATCGAGCACTTCACGCTTGAGGCTGGTGAAGGCGATGAGGTCCAACTCCCCGAGGTCCATCCCGCGTTCTTTATAGTTGTGCGCCTTTTTGCGCAGCGTTGGCGCCAGGCGCAGCAGGAACTCATGGGCGGGAATGCGCCGTGGCTTGGCCTCGCGCCGCACCAGCTGGCTCAGGGAGAATGCGCTGCGCCGGCGCAGCAGTTCGTCGCGCCATTCGTCGTTCAGGCGCCGACCTTCGTCCAGGACGAAAAAAACCTCGAAGCTGGCATCGCGAAACAACACGTCTGGCGGCTCTTGTCCCGCGGCGTGAAACTCTTCGGCACGGTAAGGCACATTCAAGCCTTGTAGCAGGCGCTGGCAGACCCAACGCTCACGCTCCCATTTGCGGGCATTGGACAGGAATGCGTTGGCTTGTTCGGCCGCTACGGTAAGCAGGCGCAAGTAATCTGAGTCATCCATGCCACCAGCTTAGCGTTCAAATGATGACCGCAGGAAGTCCTGCTTCAAAAGGTCGGTGTAGACTGCCCATTCAACCGTCATCCCGGGCGTGGGGAGTCTGCAGTGAAGTTTTTTTTGGTGTTGTTCTTGTGTCTGCTGCCTGTATGGGCCCAAGCCGTTGAGGTGGGGGAGCGCTTAGTACCGTGGACCTTGCTCGATCAATTCGACCAGGCCTACACCCTGGATAGCCAGGTGCAGACGCTGTTGGTGGCCCGCAGCATGGACGCCGCCAAAGTCCTTGATGCGGCATTGCAGGGCCAGCCTAAAGGGTATCTTGAGGTGCGGCATGCTGTGTTTGTGGCCGACATCCAGCGCATGCCCCGGTTGATCGCCAAGCTGTTCGCGGTGCCGGCCATGCAGTCCTACAACTATCGGGTCATGCTGGACCGTGATGCGCGTATCGCACCACGTTATCCGGGGCCTGTGGATAAAGTGCTATGGCTGCAATTGGATAACGGCAAGCTGGTTGCACAACGTGAATACAGCTCCGCCGCTGATCTGCGCCAAGCCCTGGAGCAGGTGACGCCGTGATCAGTGCCGCGGTGCTGGCGCCGCAAACCCTTGGCATCGGCTGGGTGTTGTATGCGCCGGTACTGGTGTGGGCGATTCTGCGTTCGCCGTGGGTGGAGCTGTTCGCCGACCGCCGACGCCAGCACCTGTTGTTCGGCACAGTATTCGCGTTGTTCATGCTGTGGTTGGTGCGGCGGGATTTCGATACGGGTGTGTCCTACCACTTCATTGGCATGACCGCCGTCACCCTGCTGCTGGATTGGCCCCTGGCGATTGTTGGAGGCTTTGCCGCTCAACTGGGCTTGATGTTGTTGGGACGCCAGGATCTGGCAGCGCTTGGCGTCAACGGCTTGTTGCTGATCGGGCTGCCGGTGCTGGTTACCGAAGGCTGCGCACTGTTGGTTGAGCGTGCACAGCCGCGCAATCCCTTCGTGTATATCTTCTGCTCCGGCTTTTTTGCTGCTGCGCTGTCGGCGTTGCTCTGCCTATTGGCCGGGCTGGGATTGCTATGGTTTGACGGTATTTTTGCGATGCCGGAGTGGCTGGAAGATTTCGTCGGCTACCTGTGGCTGATCATATTTCCAGAGGCCTTTATCAACGGCATGGTGATCAGTGCCCTGGTGGTGTTTTGCCCTGAATGGCTGGAGACATTCAACCGCACTCGCTACCTCTCAGCACCCTGGAAGGATGACGAATCGCAGCGTTGATCCAGATCAAATCCCGCGCACCCCGGCAAGCCCATGCTCTGCAACATTCTTCCAGGAGCACGGATCATGAGTGTGTACGAGTGGGCACGGCAGGAGTTGCGCAGAAGCCAGGATGCAGCACAGGAAATCGGTTTTGACCCAGGCTTGACCCTGCGCGCCATGCTCAGTGCGGTGGTGCAGCAGAGCAAGGGTGTGCGCAGTTTCGAAGACCTGGCCGACGAGCTGCAATACCTTGCAGAGAACCTCGACGACCAGCAGGAATATGCTTTTATGCGCCCTTAGTGGCGCGGCGGCAGGTCTTCGGAAAACAGCTCGTCTTCGGCATCCGGAGCCACCGGAATCTTGTGTTCTTCAGCCGCCCAGGCGCCCAGGTCGATGAGTTTGCAGCGGTCCGAGCAGAACGGCCGGTTGAGATTGGTCGCTTTCCATTCCACGGGTGCACCGCAGGTTGGGCATTCGACGGTCAAGGGTTGGCTCATGATCGGCCTCCACGCAAAGTAAGGTAAAAGTGGTGCAGTCGTTCGACCTCGCTGTGCAGCCAGGCAAGGTCCTGGTCATTGACCAGTACATCATCGGCATGTTTCAGGCGGTCTTCGCGGCTGGACTGGGCCTTGAGAATCGCCTGCACCTGCTGTTCGCTGATGCCGTCGCGCTGCAGGGTACGCTGAATCTGCAGTGATTGCGGCACGTCGATCACCAGGATGCGCTGGGTCATGCTGTGCTGGCCGGACTCGACCAACAATGGCGACACCAGGATGGCGTAAGGCGAACGAGCGCGCGCCAGGTGGCTGCGAATCTCCTCGCCAATCAACGGATGCAACAGGGCTTCCAGCCAGCGGCGCTCTTCGGGTACTTCAAAGATCAGTTTGCGCAGCGCAGCACGGTCCAGCTGGCCGTCAGGCTGCAGCACGCCGGCACCAAAATGTTCGGCAATGCTGGCCAGTGCCGGGCGGCCAGGCTCGACTACCCAGCGGGCGGCATGGTCGGCATCCACCAGGTCGATGCCCAGGTCGATAAAGTGCTGGGCCGCCGCGCTTTTGCCGCTGCCAATGCCGCCGGTGAGGCCAAGAATCCAAGGTGTTGCAACAGAAGTGGTCATCTGAAACCGACAGACTGCAAATAGAAGTCGGTTATTTGACCACCCCAGAGCAATGCAATCCAGCCGGCAATCGCCAGATATGGACCAAATGGCATCGGAGCCGACGCCTGCGTCTTGCGTATCCGCATCAGTATCAACCCGACAAACACCCCAACCAACGACGACATCAACAGCGTCATTGGCAGGATCTGCCAGCCGCCCCAGGCCCCCAGCAACGCCATCAACTTGAAGTCACCGTGGCCCATGCCATCCTTGCCGGTGGCCAGCTTGAATAGCCAGAACACGCTCCACAGGCTCATGTATCCGATCACGGCGCCCCACAAGGCGTCGGGCAGCGTGGTCAGCAAGCCGAACCCGTTGACGATCAGTCCCAGCCACAGCAGCGGCAGCACCAATACATCGGGCAGCAATTGATGGTCGGCATCGATCAGGCTCATCGCCAGCAACCCCCAGCTCAGCAGCATGACCGCACCTGCCTGCCAGCCGAAGCCGAAATGCCAGGCCACGAATGCCGAGATCAGCCCGCACGTCAGTTCCGTGAATGGATAGCGCAGGCTGATCGCCGCCCGGCAATGCGCGCAACGACCCCGAAGTATCAGATAACTGAGCAGTGGGATGTTTTCCCAGGGCCGAATGGGGTGATTGCAGTGCGGGCAGCAAGAGTTGGGATGCATGAGGTTGTAGGTCGGCCCGGCAGGCTCTGCAGGTAGGCCGAGTACTTCGTGGGCCTGGGCGCGCCATTCGCGCTCAAGCATCTTTGGCAGGCGCCACACCAGCACGTTGAGAAAACTGCCGACGATCAATCCCAATACCAACGCGAGCAGCACGAAGGCCAGCGGGTGTTCACTCAGCAGCGCACTCAAAATGCGCTCCCCAACTGAAACACCGGCAGGTACATGGCGATGACCAGTGCGCCGACAATGCCGCCCAATACCACCATGATCAGAGGCTCCATCAGGCTGGTGAGGGTGTCGACCTGGTTGTCTACCTCAGTCTCGTAATGACTGGCGACTTTATCCAGCATGTGGTCCAGGGTGCCTGACTCTTCGCCGATTGCCGTCATCTGGATCGCCATGCCAGGAAACAGGCCGCTGCTGGCCATGGATTGATTTAACTGCATGCCAGTGGATACATCGTGACGCATATGCTCGATTGCCTGTCTGAACGGCTCATTTCCCGCTGCCCCCGCCACTGAATCCAGCGCTTGCACCAGCGGCACGCCAGCCGCAAAGGTGGTGGACAGCGTGCGGGCATAGCGGGCCACGGCCGAATTTTTCAGCAGTTTGCCTGTCAGGGGCATTTTCAACAAACCGGCGTCCATCCGGTGGCGGAAATCGGGACAGGTTTGATAAGTCTTGCGTAACCCCATACCCGCTCCGGCCAGCCCCAGCGCCATCATCCACCAGGCGTGCTGCATGAACTCGGAGAGCGCGATGACCTGCAAGGTGAAACTGGGCAACTTGCTGTCCACCCCGGCGAAAAGATGCTGGAACTGCGGCACCACATGGATCAACAACACGCCAGTAACCACGCTTGCAACCACCAGTACCGCAACCGGGTAGGTCATGGCTTTTTTGATTTTGGCCCTGAGCTGCTCACCCTTTTCCCGGTGGATCGCGACACGTTCCAACAGCGTTTCAAGTGCTCCGGACTGTTCGCCAGCGGCCACCAGGTTGCAATACAACGGATCGAAATGACGCGGTTGTTTGCGCAAGGCGCCGGCAAGGCTACTGCCGCTGGCGATTTCCTGTTTCAGGCCCAGCACCAGTGCGCGTACGAGGCGGTTGTCAAAGCCTTCGCTGATGATGTCGAACGCTTGCAGCAGAGGGATCCCTGCCCGGAGCAAGGTGGCCAATTGGCGAGTGAACAGGGTAATGTCCGCGGCTTTGATTGATGGGGCAAGGTTAGGTAGCGCCGCCAGCTGCCTGCGCACACGCCCGGGGTTGATGCCTTGTTGGCGCAGTTGGGCCTTGATCAGGGCGGGGTTGTGCCCGCGGGTTTGCCCGGATACCCGGCGGCCTTTGCGGTTGGTGCCTTCCCAGGCGTACAGCGTCGAAGCGTTATCCATCTCATGGTTCCGCACAGAGGTCGTCGAAGATTTATAGCTTAGTCAGGTGACGACTTTGGGCTGGCCGGTAACGGAGGATAAAATGTCAGAATGTGCGTCTTGCAGGCGCTGGGGCGCTTGTGGATGAGTACACTGGCGCCGCTGCACAACGCGGGGCGCAGGACGCGCCTCGTCATGAGTTCTATCCTGGAGAGTGAATGTGATACGTCAAAAAGGTTTTACCCTGATCGAGTTGTTGATCGTCGTTGCAATCATCGGCATTTTGGCCACCATTGGCCTGCCGATGTACACCACCCATCAGGCCAAGGCCAAGTTCACCGCCGGCCTGGCAGAAATTACGGCGCTTAAAGCCGGGTACGAATCCACTATCAACCAAGGCACCGTGCCGACCCTGGCGTTGATCGGTGGCACTGGTGACACCACCGCCAACTGCAAGATCGCCGTGACAGGCGACGTGGCCACCGGCGCCGGCGCGATCAGTTGCGAAATTATCGATGCCCCGGCGCCGGTGCTGAACAAAACCATCACCCTCACACGCAGCGCCACCACCGGCTGGGCCTGCACCACGACCGCTGAAGAAAAATATGTTGCCAAGGGGTGCGGCACCAACGGCGCATAACTGCTAAACCATCTGCATGGACGTAGAGGTGGCTGATGGCGTTATCCGTACAGCAACGTGGCAAAGTTTTCCTGGTATTAACGGTGTGCCTGTTGGTCGTTGGGGTGTGTGTTCCGTTCAGTGGGCACGACCTGCAGCGGGTGATGCAAGTTGCCATCGGGTTTTGCGCAGTGCTGTATGGACTGTCGGTCGCCCCCAGTGAGCGGTTGGTGGACCGGCCGACCGCCCTGGGCCTGGCGCTGATCATCGCGCTTGGGTTGCTGTCCTCGGTGCTGGCCCACCAGCCCCTTTGGGCGTTCACCGAGATGGCGGTGTTTATCAGTTGTGGGGCGATCGCGGTGGCATTTGCCCTGCTCCGTCGTCACGGCGGCGAAGCGTTGGACCGGACCCTGATCCTGGTGGTGACGGGACTGTGCCTGATCAAGTCGATCCAATACCTGCACGCAGGCGGGCTCGCATTCACCAGTGGCGCGTCAACGCTCGACCCTGATTCGCTGCTGTCCGGTTTTTCCAACAAGCGCTTCTACGGCCAGTTCCAGACATTCACCTTGCCACTGCTGGCGCTGCCTTTGCTGATCCCCAATGTTTCACGCGCCTGGCGAGGCGCGGTGTTTGCGTTGCTGTGCGTCTGGTGGTTGATCGCTATCAGTGGTGGTACACGTGGCACCTGGCTTGGCATGGTCGTCGCGGGTGTGGTCTTGGCGGCGCTGGGGCCTTCGGGGCGACGCTGGTTGGGGTGGCAACTGGCTGCGGTGGTTGGCGGGGTGTTGTTGTACGGGGCGGTATTCACGGTGCTGGCGGGCTATTTGGGGGTCGAGATCGCCAGCGCTGCCAGTGACCGCCTTACCACCTCGCTGTCGGGTCGTGGCCCGATCTGGTGGCAGGCGTGGCATATGCTCGTAGAGCGTCCTTGGCTGGGCTTCGGGCCGATGCACTTTGCCGATATTGCCAACAAGACTGCCGCCCATCCTCATCAGGCCATTTTGCAATGGACCAGCGAGTGGGGTGTGCCATCGGCGTTGTGCGTTGCGGTTTTGGCGTGGCGGGGCGGTTGGGCCACGGTGGCTGAGGTGCGTGAACGGATGCTGTCTACCAAGCGTGCAGACCTGTTGCGGCTATGCCTGCTTGCCGCATTGATCGCGGCGTTGGTGCAGTCGATGGTCGATGGCGTGATCGTGATGCCCAATTCCCAGGTATGGCTGGCGTTGGTGGTGGGCTGGCTGATGGCGCTGCATGTATGGCGAACCCCGGCACCGACGGCGTTGCCGTTGGCTTGGGGCGTGTGGAAAGCGCTGACGGTAGTGTCCGTTGGTCTGTTGGTCTTTATTGTCGTTCGCGACCTGCCTCAGATCAATCAAGCCCAGCAGCAGTACCTAAGCACCCATGACAACTTGTTGCAGCCGCGTTTCTGGGCCCAGGGCGTGATTGCCCGCTGAAGGCCGCAAGTTGCCGGACGCCCAATGCGGTGCTAGCTTTAGCCCACCGCCCGTGTAGCTCAGCCGGTAGAGCAGCGCACTCGTAACGCGAAGGTCGCAGGTTCGATTCCTGTCTCGGGCAAAGAGGCAACACTGTTCCAAAGGCAATGTTTTCAGATGATCCCAGAATGGTTCTGAAGGCCAGACGTGCCGGCATTCGTGCCCGCTCTTTTGTATCTGCGCAACCTTGATGACCCAGATGCATCCCCATTCCTCGATCCAAAGAGAACAACATGACCACGACTGAAATGACCCAGGAAGTTCGGCATCAAGCAGCCCTCGAAAAATACCTCGAGGAATCGCCGCAGCTTAAAGAAGAGATCAAGGATCTAAGCGCTGATGATCAGCGTGACCAGATCCAGTGGGCATTCGAGGACGAGGCCGAAAGCCAGGGCTATCAGCCTTGGGAACTGACCCTCAAGTACACCTCGACACCGGAAGAGTTCGAAGCGGCACGGCTGGCCTTGCACAAAGAGGCAGCGGAGGTGCTGGGGGTTGAATGGGACGAGTATTGCGAGATGAATGATCTCGTCGTCTGAATGAGTGAGCGGGTTTGCCCAGCGCGGGGCAAGCCCGCTCACTACAAGGCCTTAGATGCTTAGGCGCATCGACAAATCCACTGCCTTCACGTCCTTGGTCATTGCACCGATGGAGATGTAGTCCACCCCGGTTTCAGCAATGGGCAGCAGGGTGCTTTCATTGATCCCGCCGCTGGCTTCCAGCTTGGCCTTGCCGCCGGTCAGGCGCACGGCTTCACGCATGTCTTCCAGGCTCAGCTCATCGAGCATGATGATGTCGGCGCCCGCCGCCAGTGCTTCGCGCAGTTCTTCCAGGCTTTCCACTTCGATTTCAACCGGCTTGCCTGGTGCGATCTTGTGGGCGGCGCTGATGGCTTGGGCGATGCCACCGCAGGCAGCGATATGGTTTTCCTTGATAAGGAAAGCGTCATACAGCCCGATGCGATGGTTGTGGCAGCCGCCGCAGGTTACCGCGTACTTCTGCGCCAGGCGCAGGCCGGGCAGGGTTTTGCGGGTGTCCAGCAGCTTGACTTGAGTGCTGCCGACGAAATCCGCCAGGTACTGGGCGCGAGTCGCAACGCCGGACAGCAGTTGCAGAAAATTCAGCGCGCAACGTTCGCCACTCAGCAGCGACCGCGCCGGGCCTTCGAGGTGGAACAACACCTGGTTGGGGCTTACGCGTTCGCCGTCGGCCACCTGCCAATGCACGGCAACCCGTGGGTCCAGTTGGCGGAACACGGCATCCACCCAGGCCGTACCGCTGATAACAGCCGCATCACGGGTGATGATCGTGGCTGTGGCCAGCCGTTCGGCCGGGATCAACTGCGCGGTGATGTCGCCACTGCCGATGTCTTCCAGCAGTGCACGGCGCACGTTGGCTTCGATTTCGGCGGTGAGGTCGGCAAGACGGAGATTCGGCATAACAGGCTCCACAAACAAAGTGCCCCGATTATAGGGGCAGTGCGCGTTTGAACCCAGCGGCCTGCTCATTTACGACCAAATGGCAGAGTGCACTGGCGTAACGACCCCCGTTTGCAAGATAATCTCGCGCCTTGCAATTGGCGTCATAGCTTTGACGTCTGCCAATACCGCCGTTTCAGGAGGCCAGGATGCACAATGACGGAAAGGTGGTGCCGATCAACAAGGCACACGCCACGCCATCGCCGCTCGCCCGACTGCCGGTGGTGTTGCTGCAGGTTCGCGACAAAGCGGCGCAACAGTTGCAGCAAGGTTTGCAGGAGCTGTTCGATAACGCCGATGACACGTTGTTCGAAATGGCGGATAAGGCTCGCAGCAACGTTGACCATCATATTTTCTTCGAAGCCATGCGTGACTTGCGCCTCAAGCGCAAGAATTTCGAGCGCGTGTTCATGGAACGGCTTTTCGAAGCCTTCGCCAGCCTGAGCCTGGCCGGGCGTGGCGAGCGGCAATTGGTGCCGGTGGTGTCCTACGAAACCGCGCCGGGCACTTCCAAGGACGAGCTGGAAAAAGCCGTGGCCCTTGAGGCCATGCTGGGCCGTGTGCGCCACCGCGACGGTCTGGCCCTGGGGCAACTCACCACGCGCTTGAGTACCCTGCTGGGTAATCGCCTGGATGACCGTGAAAATCCCCTTGGGCCCGCGTTGCTGTGCGAATGCTTCCTGCGGGCAGGGCGCAGTCTCGGCGTAGAAATCCGCGTCAAGCTGATCATGCTCAAGCTCTTTGAGAGGTACGTGCTCAGCGACGCCGACCAATTGTACGGCGAAGCCAATCAACTGCTGGTTGCGACTGGCGTGTTGCCTGGGCTCAAGGCTGTGCCGTCGCGGCGCCCGGGTGGGCGTGCGGCCCGTGAACTTCCGCGTGAAGAGGAAGCGTCGAACGCTGATCAGCCTGTTGGTGAGAGCGGCCAGCAAGCGTTTGCTGCCCTGCAAGGGCTGCTCACTGCAGTACGCGGCAGTGTTTCGCCGACCCTGGAGCCTGGCGCCGAAACCCTGCCGATTTCCTCTCGAGACCTGCTGCGTCTGCTCTCGCATTTGCAGCAATATGTGCCGGAGCCGGACGCCGAAGACGATTTTGACCTGCGCAACCAACTTGAGCAGCTGCTCACCCGAGTCAGCGTCAAGAGCGGCAAATCACGGGTTGTAGAGGCTGCGGACGAAGACGTGATCAACCTGATCGCGATGCTGTTTGAATTTATCCGTAACGACCGCACGGTGCCGAACGCCTTCAAGGCGTTGATCGCCCGCCTGCAGATCCCGGTGTTGAAAGTCGCGGTGTTGGACAAAAGCATTCTCAGCTGCGCCAGCCACCCGGCGCGGCGTCTGCTCAATGAGGTCGCGGCTGCCGCCATGACGTGGAGCCCGCGCGATGACTATCAGCGCGACACCCTGTACCTGCGCATCGAGCAGGCAGTCCAGCGTTTGCTCAACGAGTTTGTCGACGACCCAGCGATTTTTGTCCAACTGTTGGCTGAGTTCCGCGTGTTCACCGCCGAAGAGTGGCGGCGTAGCGAGTTGCTTGAACAGCATACCCGCGACACTGAGGAGGCACGCTTGCGTACTGAGGCGGTGCGCCAGCGAGTGGCTGATGTGCTGAATCGACGTTTGTTGGGGAAGGTCTTGCCGCGCTCCGTCTTGCAGTTCTTGCAGCAGGCCTGGAGCCAGGTGCTCTTGCTCGCCAACCTCAAGTACGGTGAGCAGTCGGTGCAATGGCAAACGGGGTTGCGCACCCTGGATGAGTTGGTCTGGAGTGTCAGCCAGCAGGGCAACACCGAGCTGATTGAGCAGGTGCCGAAGTTACTCAAGGCGCTGCGTGACGGCCTGACCAGCGCCGCGTTCGATCCTTTCAGCACCCGTGAGTTTTTCCTGCGTTTGCAGGCCCTGCACATCCAGGCGCCCGAGGGTGTCGACGAGTTGGTCGAAATACGCGAGCCTTTTGTGCTCAGCGCCATGTCGCCAGAGCTCGCTGTAGATCTGCCAGACAATGATCCGGACCTGCTCAAGGTTCATCAATTGCGGCTCGGTGGTTGGGTGGAGTTCGACGACCACGAAGTCAGCACCCAACGCTGCAAGCTCACCGCGATCATGGCACCGGCCAACACTTATATTTTCGTCAGCCGCATGGGGCTCAAGGTCCTGGAACGGAGTGCCGGCCAACTGGCGCTGGCGTTCAAGCGAGGCGCGCTGCATAGCTTGGACGAAGGGCCATTGTTCGAGCGGGCGCTGGCGGCGGTGGTTGGCAGGCTGCGTCAACTCAATCGCGGCAAGTGATCGCAACCGCGGGGTCGAACGCGGCATACTGGTCATACTTTGTCTCGTTCAAGGAACCGGTATGCAGTTGGATCCCGCCAGCGGTTGGTGCCAGGGCATTCGTCATTGCCCTTCTCCCAACTTCAACGAGCGCCCCGCAGGCGAGATCTCGCTGTTGGTGGTGCACAACATCAGCTTGCCACCGGCGCAGTTCGCCACCGGTAAAGTGCAGGAGTTTTTCCAGAATCGTCTGGATGTCACGGAGCATCCCTACTTTGAAGGGATCGCTGACCTACGCGTGTCCGCGCATTTTCTGATTGAACGTGACGGCACCGTGACGCAGTTTGTGTCCTGTATCGACCGGGCCTGGCACGCCGGCGTTTCGCGTTTCGAAGGTCGCGAAACCTGCAACGATTTTTCCTTGGGGATAGAACTGGAGGGCACCGATGACCTGCCGTTCACTGACGCCCAGTACGCGTCGCTGACCGACCTGGCTCGTCAGTTGTTGGCGGCCTACCCAGGTATCACCCCCCAGCGCATTTGTGGTCACAGTGATATCGCGCCGGGACGCAAGACCGATCCAGGCCCGGCTTTTGATTGGACGCGCTTTCGCAGCGCCCTGCAGGATGGAGGACACGCACGATGAGTTTCTTGGTGTTAGTGCTGGCCGTGTGGATCGAGAAGTTCTCGGCCCTGCGTCAGCGGTTGCAACGTGACGGTGGATGGTTGCGCGAGCTGGCGAAGTTGGAGTCGAACCCGCGTGTGGGCAAACAACCCTGGCTGATTTTGGCGCTGTTGGTGTTGTTGCCAGTGGCCTTGCTGGCGTTGTTGCTGCTGGTGCTGGAACCCGTGGCCTATGGCCTGCTGGCACTGCCGGTGCACCTGCTGGTGGTGATCTACAGCTTGGGCCGGGGCGACCTGTTGGCCGGGCTCGGCCCCTTTCGGGATGCCTGGCGCCGGGGTGATCTGCAAGCCGCCGAGCATGTGGCTGAACGTGACCTGAGCCTGAGCGCCGACAGCGGCGAGCAACTGCTCGAACGTGTCCAGGCTCATCTGCTGTGGCAGGCATACCAGAGTTTTTTCGCGGTGATCTTCTGGTACTTCCTGTTGGGTCCGGTTGCAGCGCTTGCCTATCGCCTGCTGGCATTGGCCAGTGAACACAGCCAGAACCCGCTGGTGGCCGAGCGTGCTGGGCAACTGCGCCATGCTTTCGACTGGTTGCCAGTACGCTTGCTGGCGGCCAGTTTTGCGCTGGTGGGCAATTTCGTCGCGGTCAGTCGAGTGATGCTTCACGAGCTGTTGAGCTGGGACATCAGCGCCGCTCAACTGGTGGAAAAAGTCGGCCTGGTGGCCGCTGAAATCCCGCCGCCGGTAGTGGGTGCCGATGGTATCAACAGCCTGGACCGCCTGTGGGAGCTGCTGCTGCGCGCGGCGGTGTTGTGGTATGCCGGGTTTGCGATCTGGACGGTATTGCCTTAGCTCAATGCAGTGGGGGGGCTTGCCCCCTCGCCGCATACGTGTTGTTAACCTTAAGTTACAAAACTCCCTTTCAAATTGAGCTATACAGGTGATGGCTAACTGCCGCCCTGCGCCTCAATAAAAATAAAAGAAAGGGAGTTCACCTGTGAAGAGCTTGCTCTATCCCGCCGTCGCGCTGATGAACCGTCTGAGTTTCGGCATGAAGTTCAGCCTGATCAGCGTGCTGTTCCTGCTGCCGATGCTGGCGACCAACTATTATCTGGTACGTGATTCCTGGCGCGAATTCCAGGGCACCCGTATCGAATTGCAAAGCCTCGATTTGCTCGGCAGCAGCCTGGCCCTGCGGCGCGACCTGGAAACCCTCAACAACCAGGTGCAGATCAATGCAACCCTCGGCCAATCCGGCAAGGCTGGCGACCTTGAGAGCAAGATCAGCGCCCTGGAACAGAGTGTTCTCAGCCGCCTGCAAAGCCTCACCACCATGGCCACCGAGCCTGAGCAGATCGCTGCTTTTGACGCCAAGCGCGATGAGTTGATTGCGGCCTTCAAAGCCCAGCAACAGGAAACCTCTCTGCAGAGCAAAAGCGCATTGATCGGCAAGTTACTGAACAAGGCGCAAATGCTCAGCCAGATCATCGCCAGCCAATCTGGCCTGAGCCGCGATCCTCAAAGCGACCTGCGCCAACTCAGTGAACTGATCACCAGCGTTACCCCGCAAATTACCCAGACCCTGGGTGAAGGCCGGGCGATGGGCGCCTATTCCCTCGGCCAGGGCTTTCTCAACTCGTCTTCCAGCACGCGCTTTGACGAATTGCTGCAGCAGATGGAAAAACTCCAGGCCGAATATGGCTTGAAACTGCAGGATGCCCTCGGCGCCAGCAAAGCCGCACACACTGCGCTCGACAGCCTGGCCACGGCCAGCAACGCCAGCCTCAAAAAAGGCAGCGAGTTGTTTGAAGAACAGGTGGTGATGGCAGAAACCCTCGACACCCCGTGGCAGGGTTTTTATGACAATGTCAGCCAATTGATGGCCCAGACCTACCAGCTCAATGAGGCGACCCTGGCGTTCATCGGGCAACAGCTGGAGCAGCGCCTGGCGCAAAACCGTACACATATGGTGGTGTTGGTCTCGGCCCTGACGGCGGTATTTTTGCTGATCTTTTATTTGTATGGCGGCTTCTACGCCTCCACGCGCACCACGCTGCGGCGCCTGGGCTTGATGATGGACAAGGTGGCGGCCGGGGATATGACCGTCACCTTTGTTTCCCACAGCCGCGATGAACTGGGCGATCTGGGCCAGGTGTTCAACGGCACCGTGGCGAAGATCCATGACTTGATCGAGCGCGTCGGGCATACCGTAGGCCAAGTTGAATGGCAGGCAAGCCAAGTGGAAACGGTATCGGCCCACAGTAACCAGGCCGTGTCCGGGCAGCGTACCCAAATCGAACAAGTGGCTACCGCCATGAACCAGATGTCGTCCACCGCCCAGGAAGTGGCGCGCAGCGCGGCGGCGGCGGTCAGCAGCGCCCACAGCGTCAACGACGAAACCGTCAGCGGTCGTGGGTTGGTGCAATCCCAGCAGGGCAGTATTGCGCGGCTGGCTTCGGAAATTGAACAGTCGGTGCACGTGATCAACCAGTTGGCTACCGACAGCCAATCCATCAGTAGCGTACTGGAAGTGATCAAAAGCATTGCCGAACAAACCAACCTGCTGGCGCTCAATGCCGCCATCGAGGCCGCCCGAGCCGGTGAGCAAGGGCGTGGTTTTGCGGTGGTGGCCGATGAAGTACGCACCCTGGCGCGGCGTACCCAGCGTTCAACCGAGGAAATCGATCAGATGATCAGTCGGCTGCACAGCGGCGTAGCTGCCGCTGTGAAGGCTATGGGCACCAGCCATGAAATGGCCAACGGCACGGTGGGGCAGTCGGAAAAGGTCCAGCAGGCGTTGGAAAATATCCTCGGAGCGGTAGGCATGATCGTCGATCAGAACCAACAGATCGCCGCAGCCGTGGAACAACAGACGGCGGTCGCTCACGATATCGACCAGAACATCGTCGAAATCAACCGTGCAGGCGAGCACGCAGCCGACGGCGCTCATCAGACCGAAGCAGCAAGTCGACAGCTGTCGATGCAGGTCATCGAGCTGAAGCAATTGATTGGCGCGTTTCGTGTGTAGGCCAAGGGTGTAGGAATTGCCTGTAGCGACTGTGGTGTATGTCCTGATTTCCCTACGGACCTTTTCTGTTCACCTGAATAAGTCAGAATTTGTTCCACTCAAGTCGACTTCCAAGGGAGCACAGTGATGACCACTGCAATCGGCATCAAAGGGCACTGCGCCCACTGCGATATCACCTTCGAACTCAAACCTTGGCAACTGAATGCTATCGCCATTGAGGAACCGTTCGATTGCCCTTACTGCCAACGGGTCCTGCAATTGAATTGCCCAAGGCAATTGCGCGAGTTCAAGGCACTGGATCATTGGGCTATGGTACGCCCCAGCATGCTGGTGCTGACCTGCGTGGTGCTCCTCGTGGCCTTGGTGGCGGAGTGGGTGGGGCTGATCAGCGTGATCGGGCAGTTCAACGTATCGCTGGTCGTGCTGCTGGTGCATTTTTTGGTACTGCGATATGTCCGCTACCGCCAGCGGATTACGCTGGACCTGCAAGTGGTTACGCCGGCATTACCAATTGAACAGCTCGCACGCATTGCGTGTGCTCGCCTCAGCCAGCAATAGGGAGCTGAGGCCCATGCGTTCGGCAAGGGCGTTGCAGATGTCCGGCAAGTGTTGCGGGCTATTGCGCTGGCCGGGGTACATGGCGGGTGCCATATCCGGTGAGTCGGTTTCCAACACCACGGCGTCCAACGGCAACTGTGCCAGCACCTTGTGCATGCGCAGGGCCTGAGGCCAGGTGGCAGCGCCGCCCAGTCCCAGTTTGAAGCCGAGCTTGATGTACTCGCGGGCTTCTTCGCGGCTGCCGGCAAATGCATGGATGATGCCGCCCCGCGGCACGCGGATGCGTTTGAGGGTGGCGATCACCGCCGCGTGGCTGCGGCGAACATGCAGCAGCGCTGGCAGTTGGAAATCCACTGCCAGCTTGAGCTGGGCTTCAAACAGGCGTTGTTGGCGTTCGCGGTCCAGATCTTCAAGAAAGTAGTCCAGGCCGATCTCACCCACCGCGCAGAGTTGTCGGTTGCCGTGCAGGCGCGTCAGCCAGTCGCCCAGCTCCGTCAGGTCGGCGGGCCGGTGGCCGTCCAGATACACCGGGTGCAGGCCAAAGGCGGCGAACAAGCCTGCATCGGCTTGCACCAGGTCCCACAGCCGCTGCCAATTCTGCTGATAAACCCCCAGCACCACCATGCGCCGTACGCCGAGTTCACGGCTGTGGGCGAGGACTTCCCGTCGATCGCTGTCGAAGTCGGGGAAGTCGAGGTGGGTGTGGGTATCGATCAGTTCCACGCTCAGGCCTCGTGGATACGCTGCTTGAACGTGCGGCCGATGGCGTGCACGCCAGGCTGGTAGTGCTGTTCTTCAATCGCCGCTAACGCCAGTTTCAGGGCGGTATCGGCAATCAGTTGATGCTGCTGGGCCATGGCGTTGACGGGCAGCGGCAAAAAATCCAGTAACTGGGTGTCACCAAAGGTGCCCAGGCGCATTTGCCGTTGCTTGAGTGGCACCTCATGCAGCGCATCAAACACACCTTGCAACAGCACGTAGGATGTAGTGATCAGCGCATCAGGCAAATGCCCCAGGCGTTGCAGGAGTTCTTCCATCATCTTTTTGCCGCACTCGCGGCTGAAGGCCAGGCCGTGCTCGATGCTGTTCTCCACGTCGGCGTCGCGCAGGGCCAACGAGAATCCCTTTGTACGCTCCTGGCTGATGCTCAACTCGGCCCGTGCACCCAGCAGCACGATTTGCTTGGGCTTGAGTTGCAGCAGGCTGGCGGTCAATTGCTGGCTGGCCTGGCGGTCATCGCTGACCACCGAGCAAAACTGCGTCGAGTCCATTTCCCGGTCGATCGCAATCACCGGCAGGCCCTTGGCTTGCAGCTCACGGTAACTGTCGTCGCTGGGCTGCAGGCAACTGGCCACAAACAACGCATCACAGCGCCGGGCGCGGAACAGTTGCAGCAACTGGCGCTCGCTGTCGGCCTCATCGTCGGAACTGGCGATCAGCAATTGATAGCCGCGTGCCCGCGCACCTTGCTCCAAGAGCTTGGCGATGCGTGCGTAACTGGGGTTTTCCAGGTCGGGCAGGATAAAGCCCAAGGTGCGCGTGTGCCGACTGCGCAGACCGGCGGCCTGGGGGTTGGGGGTAAAGCCATGGGCTTCAACCACGGCACGCACCCGCTCGACGGTTGCGCTACTGATCCGTTGTTGTTCGGCCTTGCCATTGATGACGTAGCTGGCGGTGGTCACGGACACACCGGCGAGACGTGCGATATCACTGAGTTTCAAACCGGGATTTCCTTGTTTTTTTGAGCTTGCCCCGACATTTTGTCCAATCGTAACCGATTCCAGCACACGACCAAGGTCCAAGCTCAAACGCCGAGTGGTTCTTCAAGGTTGCGCAATTAACGCGTAATCTGCCATAAATTCTAGATTAAACGTTTCAGCAAGCGTATTTTTACGATATTCGCTACTGAGTGGCTACTGCCAATTGACTACTCAGTCAGTTATTTCGCAACGCCATACACTGTTATTTCAAAACAATACCTAGTGCACCCACCGCACTAACTAGGAGAACGGCATGCTTGAGCTCACTGTAGAGCAGATTTCCATGGGCCAGGTGGCTGTGGATAAATCTGCTGCCTTGCACCTGCTCGCTGAAAAACTGGTGGCCGATGGCCTGGTCGCCGAGGGTTACCTCAGCGGCTTGCAAGCCCGTGAAGCCCAAGGCTCGACCTTTCTCGGCCAAGGCATTGCCATCCCCCACGGCACCCCCGAAACCCGCGACCAGGTGTTTTCCACCGGCGTGCGCCTGCTGCAGTTCCCCGAAGGGGTGGACTGGGGCGATGGCCAGATCGTCTACCTGGCCATCGGCATCGCCGCCAAATCCGATGAACACCTGCGCCTGCTGCAACTGCTCACCCGCGCCCTCGGTGAAACCGACCTGGGCCAGGCGTTGCGCCGAGCCGGGTCCGCAGAGGCGTTGCTGAAACTGCTGCAAGGTGCGCCGCAGGAACTGGCGCTGGACGCGCAGATGATCAGCCTCGGCGTGTCTGCCGATGACTTTGAAGAGCTGGTCTGGCGCGGTGCGCGCCTGCTACGTCAGGCCGATTGCGTCAGCAATGGTTTTGCCGCCGTCTTGCAACAAGTCGATGCGCTGCCCCTGGGCGATGGCCTGTGGTGGCTGCACAGTGAGCAGACCGTCAAGCGACCGGGCCTGGCATTTGTCACGCCGGACAAGCCCATGCGTTATCTCGGCCAGCCGCTCAATGGCCTGTTCTGCCTGGCCAGCCTCGGCGAAGCCCATCAAGCTCTGCTGGAGCGCCTGTGCGCCTTGCTGATCGAAGGTCGTGGTCAGGAACTGGGTCGCGCCACCAGTAGCCGTGCCGTGTTGGAAGTACTCGGTGGCGAGTTGCCGCCCGATTGGCCCAGCGCCCGTATCACCCTGGCCAACGCCCATGGCTTGCACGCGCGCCCGGCAAAGATCCTCGCACAATTGGCAAAGAACTTTGATGGCGACCTCCGCGTGCGCATCGTCGATGGCCCGGTGGGCGCCGTGTCGGTGAAAAGCCTGAGCAAGCTGCTGAGCCTGGGTGCACGGCGCGGCCAGGTGTTGGAATTTGTCGCCGAACCGACGATTGCCGGCGACGCGCTGCCCGCCCTGTTGGCCGCGGTGGAAGAAGGCCTTGGCGAAGAAGTCGAACCGCTGCCGACCGTGAGTGCCCAGCCCGCAGTCCTCGATATCGAGCCGGTGATCAACGCGCCCTTGGCCGGCAGCCAGATCCAGGCCATTGCCGCTGCGCCGGGCATTGCCATTGGCCCTGCGCATATCCAGGTTCAACAGGTGTTCGAATACCCACT
This sequence comes from Pseudomonas cremoris, assembly GCF_014230465.1. The sequence goes on along the minus strand of NZ_JAAXCY010000011.1, from coordinate 197,964 downwards.
GCGCGGCGAGTCCGCCGTGATCGAACGTCAACGCCTGCAAACCGCCTTGATCGACGTGCGCGGTGACATTCAGGGTTTGATCGAGCGCAATCCGTCCAAGGCCATCCGCGAGATTTTCATCACCCACCAGGAAATGCTCGACGACCCGGAATTGACCGACGAAGTCGACACCCGCCTCAAGCAAGGTGAAAGCGCCGAAGCCGCGTGGATGAGCGTGATCGAAGCCGCCGCCAAACAGCAAGAGTCGTTGCAGGACGCCTTGCTCGCCGAGCGCGCCGCCGACCTGCGTGACATCGGTCGTCGTGTATTGGCGCAACTGTGCGGTGTCGAAACCGCTCAGGAACCCAGTGAACCCTACATCCTGGTGATGGACGAAGTCGGTCCATCCGACGTTGCGCGCCTGGACCCGGCGCGTGTCGCCGGCATCCTCACTGCCCGTGGTGGCGCCACGGCCCACAGCGCCATCGTCGCTCGTGCCCTCGGCATTCCTGCGCTGGTTGGCGCGGGTCCTGGTGTGTTGCTGCTGGCCTCTGGTACGCCATTGTTGCTCGACGGCCAGCGCGGCCGCCTGCACGTGGACGCCGACGCCGAGACCCTGCACCGCGCCACTGTCGAGCGCGACACCCGCGAGCAGCGCCTGCAAGCCGCTTCGGCCCAGCGCCATGAGCCGGCATTGACCCGCGACGGCCACGCGGTAGAAGTGTTCGCCAACATCGGCGAAAGCGCCGGCGTCGCTAGCGCAGTAGAGCAGGGCGCCGAAGGCATCGGCTTGTTGCGCACCGAACTGATCTTCATGGCTCATCCGCAAGCCCCGGATGAAGCCACCCAGGAAGCCGAATACCGCCGTGTACTCGACGGCCTCGGCGGTCGTCCGCTGGTGGTGCGCACCCTGGATGTGGGCGGTGACAAGCCGCTGCCGTATTGGCCGATTGCTCAGGAAGAAAACCCCTTCCTCGGCGTGCGCGGCATTCGCCTGACCCTGCAACGCCCACAGATCATGGAAGCGCAATTGCGCGCGCTGCTGCGCTCGGCAGACAACCGTCCGCTGCGCATCATGTTTCCCATGGTCGGCAGCGTTGATGAATGGCGTGCCGCCCGTGACATGACTGAACGCCTGCGCCAGGAAATCCCGGTGGCCGACCTGCAACTGGGCATCATGATCGAAGTCCCATCGGCGGCTTTGCTCGCGCCGGTACTGGCCAAGGAAGTCGACTTTTTCAGCATCGGCACCAACGACCTGACCCAATACACCCTGGCCATCGACCGTGGCCACCCAACCCTGTCGGCCCAGGCCGATGGCCTGCACCCGGCGGTACTGCAACTGATCGACATCACCGTGCGTGCCGCCCATGCCCATGGCAAGTGGGTTGGCGTGTGCGGCGAGTTGGCCGCCGACCCGCTGGCGGTGCCGGTGCTGATCGGCCTGGGTGTGGATGAGTTGAGCGTGTCGGCCCGCAGCATCCCGGAAGTGAAAGCGCGGGTGCGTGAATTCAGCTTGAGCGAGGCCCAGGGCCTGGCGCAAAAAGCACTGGCGGTGGGCTCGCCCGCCGACGTGCGTGCCCTTGTGGAGGCCGTGTAAATGGCAAGGATTCTGACCCTGACGCTGAACCCGGCGTTGGACCTGACGGTGCGCCTGCCGCGCCTGGAACCGGGTGAAGTCAATCGCAGTGAAACCATGCTCACCCATGCCGCCGGCAAAGGCGTGAATGTGGCGCAGGTGTTGGCAGACCTGGGCCATCAAGTGACCGTGGGCGGCTTCCTGGGTGAAGACAACCCGCAGGCTTTCGAGGCGCTGATTGCCAGCCGTGGATTTGGCGATGCGTTCGTTCGCGTTCCGGGCGAAACCCGCAGCAATATCAAGATTGCCGAATACGATGGCCGGGTCACCGACATCAATGCGCCGGGGCCTTGGGTGGGGGAGCAGGCGCAAAAAGAACTGCTCAAGAGCGTTGAGGCAATCGGCCTTGAATTCGATGCGGTGGTGGTCGCCGGCAGCCTGCCAAACGGCGTCAGCCCGCAGTGGTTTCAGGGGTTGTTGGAAACGTTGAAAAACCTCGGTTTGAAAGTCGCCCTGGACACCAGCGGCGAAGCGCTGCGTGCCGGGTTGAAGGCCGGCCCTTGGTTGGTCAAACCCAATACCGAAGAGCTGGCCGAAGCCCTGGGGCATTGCGCGGATGCTGTCAGCCAATTGCATCAACAGGGTGTGGAGCATGTGGTGGTGTCCGATGGCGCCGCAGGTGTGAGCTGGTTCAGCCCGGGTAGGGCGCTGCACGCCACGCCGCCTAAGGTCAGTGTGGCAAGCACGGTAGGTGCTGGCGACTCATTGCTGGCCGGGATGCTCCACGGGTTGCTCAGTGGCGATACGCCGGAGCAAACCTTGCGCCGGGCCACGGCAATTGCCGCGATGGCGGTGACGCAGATTGGTTTCGGCATCAGCGACGATGCGCAGTTGGCGCACCTGCAAAGCGGCGTCGATGTGCGCACGCTGACAGAACAATAAGAGGGTTTGTGATGAAGTTAGCCATTGTTACTGCCTGCCCGAACGGCATGGTCACCAGTGTGCTGTGCGCTCGCTTGTTGGACGCCGCTGCGCAGCGCCAGGGCTGGAGCACCAGTGTCGAAGTGGTGGATGTGCAGCGCCCTGAACGCCAGTTGTCCCAGGCCACCATTGATGCCGCCGAATGGGTATTGCTGGTCAGCAGCACGCCGGTGGATATGGCGCGGTTTGTTGGCAAACGTGTGTTCCAGAGCACGCCAGCCCAGGCGCTGGCGGATGTGGAAGCGGTGTTGCGTCGAGGTGCCGAGGAAGCGCTGGTGTATGCCGCCACTGAGAGTGCTGCCAAGAGCGCACCGCGTATCGTCGCCGTCACCGCTTGCCCGACGGGCGTCGCCCATACCTTCATGGCGGCCGAAGCCTTGCAGCAAACCGCCAAGCGCCTGGGCTACGATTTGCAGGTCGAGACCCAGGGCTCAGTGGGCGCACGCACGCCGTTGAGCCCGCAAGCGATTGCCGATGCCGACGTGGTGTTGCTGGCCGCCGATATCGAGGTCGCCACCGAGCGTTTCGCTGGCAAGAAGATCTATCGCTGCGGCACCGGCATTGCCCTCAAGCAATCCGAAGCGACCCTCAACAAGGCCCTGGCCGAAGGCACGGTGGAAAGCGCTGCGACCGGCGCGGTGGCCAAGTCGGAAAAAACCGGCGTGTACAAACACCTGCTCACCGGTGTGTCGTTCATGTTGCCGATGGTGGTGGCGGGCGGGTTGTTGATCGCCTTGTCCTTTGTGTTCGGTATTCACGCATTCGAACAGGAAGGCACCCTGGCCGCCGCGCTGAAAACCGTCGGCGATCGCGCCTTCATGCTGATGGTGCCGCTGTTGGCGGGGTACATCGCCTACTCGATTGCCGACCGTCCGGGCATTGCGCCGGGCATGATCGGCGGCTTGTTGGCAGGCACCTTGGGGGCGGGTTTTATCGGCGGCATCTTCGCCGGTTTTCTCGCCGGTTATTGCGTCAAACTGATCACCCGCGCGGTGAAATTGCCCCAGAGCCTGGAGGCACTCAAGCCGATCCTGATCATCCCGTTGCTGGCCAGTTTGTTCACCGGCCTGGCGATGATCTATCTGGTCGGCCCGCCGGTGGCGCGCATGCTGGTGGGCCTTACCGACTTCCTGAGCACCATGGGCACCACCAACGCGGTGCTGCTGGGCATCCTGCTGGGCGGCATGATGTGCGTGGACCTGGGCGGGCCGATCAACAAGGCGGCGTATGCGTTTTCCGTCGGCCTGCTGGCTGCCCACAGCGGCGCACCGATGGCCGCGACCATGGCCGCCGGCATGGTGCCGCCGATTGGCATGGGCATCGCCACGTTCCTGGCGCGACGCAAGTTTGCCCAAACCGAGCGTGAGGCGGGCAAGGCGGCGATGATCCTGGGCATGTGCTTTATCTCCGAAGGCGCGATCCCGTTTGCCGCCAAGGACCCGCTGCGGGTGATCCCGGCGAGCATCGCCGGTGGTGCGTTGACCGGTGCGCTGTCGATGTATTTCGGCTGTGTGCTGGCGGCGCCCCATGGCGGGTTGTTTGTGCTGGTCATTCCGAATGCGATGAACCATGCACTGTTGTATTTGCTGGCGATTGTGGCGGGGAGTGTGTTGACGGGGTTGGTGTATGCGCTGATCAAGCGGCCTGAGGTGGTCGAACTGTCGGTCGCACCCGCCAAAGCCTGACACGGTTCAAAAATGTGGGAGCGGGCTTGCTCGCGAATGCGGTATATCTGTCGCCACATCTGTTGGCTGACCCACCGCATTCGCGAGCAAGCCCGCTCCCACAGTTTGATCTCCACTGATCGCAAGACCTGTGTCATCTCTGATTCATCCCCGCATGCTTAAGTCTCCCTTTTGATTCTCAAGAGGGCACCCGCATGAGCCACTTCGATCTCGGCCGTCGCCGTGTGATGCAAGCCGTCGGCGCCGGGCTGTTGCTGCCGGGCCTGGCCCCGGCGGTCATCGCCTCGGTCAAGGACCGCCCGCAACTCACCGACGGTGTGCAGTCCGGTGACCTGCTCGGCGACCGCGCCATGATCTGGAGCCGCAGCGACCGCCCGGCGCGGATGGTGGTGGAGTGGGACACCCGCAGCGTGTTCAGTAACCCGCGCAAATTCGTCTCGCCCCTGGCCGACAACCGCAGCGACTTCACTGCCCGCGTCGAACTCACCGGCTTGCCCGCCGATCAGGCGATCTTCTACCGCGTGCATTTTGAAGACGCGCAGACCGGCGTCGCCAGCGAACCCTGGTTTGGCCACCTGCGCAGCGTGCCGCAACAGCGTCGCGATATCCGTTTTGTGTGGAGCGGCGACACCGTCGGCCAAGGCTTCGGCATCAACCCGGACATCGGCGGCATGCGCATCTACGAAGCCATGCGCCTGCGCCTGCCGGACTTCTTTATCCACAGCGGCGACACCATCTACGCCGACGGCCCGGTGCCCGCGCAACTCACGGTTGAGGACGGGCGCATCTGGCGCAACATCACCACCGAAGCCAAGAGCAAAGTCGCTGAAACCCTCGACGAATATCGCGGTAATTACCGCTACAACTTGCTGGATGAAAACGTGCGCCGCTTCAATGCCGAGGTGCCGCAGATCTGGCAGTGGGACGACCACGAAGTGGTGAATAACTGGTCGCCGAGCAAGCAACTTGATGAGCGTTACCAGACCAAGGACATCAACACTTTGGTGGGCCGTGCACGTCAGGCCTGGCTGGAATATTCACCGATGCGTCGCCAGGCCGCCGACGGTGGTGGACGCATTTACCGCAAGCTCAGCTACGGCCCGCTGCTGGATGTATTTGTGCTGGACATGCGCAGCTATCGCGGGCCCAACGATGACAACCTGGGCGGCGAAAAACCCTTCCTCGGGCGTGAGCAACTGGAGTGGCTCAAGCGTGAACTCAAGGGCTCCCAGGCACAGTGGAAAGTGATTGCCGCTGATATGCCAATCGGCCTTGGCGTGCCCGATGGTGAGGTGAGCCCTGGTGTGCCGCGCTGGGAGGCCATCGCCAATAATGATCCGGGGGCACCCCAAGGCCGTGAGTTGGAAATTGCCGAACTGTTGGGCTTCCTGCGAGCGCATAAGATACGCAACCACGTGTGGCTGACGGCGGATGTGCATTACTGCGCAGCGCATCACTATCACCCGGATCGGGCGGCGTTCCAGGACTTTGAGCCGTTCTGGGAATTTGTGGCCGGGCCTTTGAATGCGGGGAGCTTTGGCCCGAATGCGCTGGATAAGACGTTTGGGCCTGAGGTGGTGTTCGAGAAGGCGCCGCCTGCACAAAACACCTCGCCGCTTGCTGGCTTTCAGTTTTTTGGCGAGGTGCAGATTGATGGGCAAACGGCGGAGTTGACCGTGATTCTGCGGGACCTGGATGGGGTGTCAGTGTTCCAGCAAAAACTCCAACCCACCTGATTTGGAATGCAATCTAACCTGTGGGAGCGGGCTTGCCCGCGAATGCGGTGTTTCAGTTACACATAGGTTGACTGATACACCGCATTCGCGAGCAAGCCCGCTCCCACATTTTGATCTTCAGCGTTGGTGAGGGATCAGTACACATCCCGGCGGTAGCGGCCTTGTTCGATAAGTCGTTCCACGGCGTCACTGCCCAAAATATCCACCAATGCCTTGTCCACCCCAGCTGCCATCCCTTGCAAGCTGCCGCAGACATAAATCGCAGCGCCGTCAGCCAGCCATTTACGCAGCACATCCGCCGACTCACGCAGGCGGTCCTGTACGTAGATTTTTTCTTCCTGGTCGCGGGAGAACGCCAGGTCCAGCAGTGCCAGATCCCCACTGGCCAACCAGCCTTGCAGCTCGTCCTGGCAGAGGAAGTCGTGGGCGATATTGCGTTCGCCGAACAGCAGCCAGTTGCGTTGCTGGCCATCGGCAACGCGGGCTTTGAGCAGGCTGCGCAGGCCGGCGAGTCCCGTGCCGTTGCCCAGCAGGATCAGCGGCACGGGTGCCTCCGGCAGGTGGAAACCACTGTTGCGGCGCAAGCGCAGGCTGATAGCGGTGCCGATGGCGGCGTACTCGGTGAGCCAGCCTGAACCCAAGCCCAGGCTGCCGTCGGGGTGGCGTTCCTGACGCACGATCAACTCCAACACACCGTCGCTGGCAATCGAGGCAATGGAGTATTCGCGCATGCCCAAGGGTACGAGTGCGTCCACCAGCGCCTGGGCATGCAGGCCTACCAGGTGGGCACGATGAGTCGGCAACTGGCGGGTGGCCAGGGCCTGGTCAAGGGTGTGCGCCATGCCGTCGACCAGCACACCCTCGCTGTTGGCCAGGCCCAATCCTTCGAGGAAGTGCTCGATGGCCCAGGGGCAATTGCGTGGCAGCACTTCCACCAGGTCGCCGGCCTGCCAGGTCTGGGGCGAGGTCGCCGTCAGGCCCAGCAAGTAGACGTCGGAGCCGCTGCTGTCGCGGTTGAGCAGGGTACGCTGGGTCAGCGTCCAGTTTTCGTACTGGGCCGTCGGCCATGCAGCCGTAGGGGCGTGACCGGTGAGCTGGCCGAGTTGTTGTTGCCAGTGCAGCAGGGCGGCGCTGTCGCCGCTGTCCACTTCAATTGGGGCGAACAGCGGGTTGCCGCCCTGGTTGGTCAACCAGAAATGCAGGCGGCGGGCAAAGCCGCAGAAGTGTTCGTATTGACGATCACCCAACGCCAGCACCGAGTAGTTCAGACCCTTGAGGGACAGGTCCTGGCCAAGCACGCTGCGCTCGAAACCACGCGCGCTGTCGGGGGCTTCACCGTCGCCGAAGGTACTGACCACAAACAGCGCATTGTGCGATTGGCGCAGGTCGTCCTGGCTGACGCTGCCCAATGCCTGCACCTTCACCGGCAACCCGGCGGCCTGTAATTGGCCGGCGGTCTGCCAGGCCAGTTGCTCGGCAAAACCGCTCTGGCTGGCAAAACCGATCAGCCACGCCGGAGCATCGCTGTGGTTGGCGCCAAGACCTTTACGCGCATCGCGGACCTGACGTTTTTTGCGGCGTCGGTCCAGGTACAGCAGCCAGCCGGTGATGAAGAACAGTGGCATCAGCAGGGAGCTGACGGTGAGGATGATGCGTCCCGCCAAACCAAAATAACTGCCGGTGTGCAGTGCGTAGATGCTGGTCAGCAACTGCGCCTTGAAGCTCTTGCTGGCGTACTGGGCGTGGGATTTCACCTCGCCGGTGGCTGGGTCCAGGTTGATTTGGTTAAGCGCACGGTCATGGGGCGAATCTTTCAACAGGTAATAGACGGTGGCCGGTTGGCCGGCGACGGCTGGCATGCGGATGTTGTAGGCGCTCAAGCCGGGGCCGGCGTTGCTGTAGATGCTGCTCCACATGGCGTCGTAGTTGGCCACGGGCGCCGGGCCTGCCGGTGGCGGGCCGCGTTTGCGCATGCGTTCATTTTGCGGGGCGTCGGAGAGCAGTTTGGTCACGCCCTGGCTGTACCAGTCGTAGGACCAGGTCAAGCCGGTGAGCGCTGCCAACAGGTAGGCCAGCAAGCACCAGGTGCCGAATACGGAGTGCAAATCCCAGTTGAAGCTGCGGCCCTTTTTGCGCCAGTCCACTGCCAACCAGGCGCGCCAGCTCGCCACTTGGCGCGGCCAGCGCAGGTACAAGCCGGAGAGGCAGAAGAACACCAGGATCAGCGTGCAGGCGCCGGTGATGTTGCGCCCGGTTTCGCCCATCGCGAGGAAACGGTGCAGTTGCAGGATGAAGCCGAACACATCCTGGCCGACGGCGTCGCCCATGTAGTCGCCGGTGTAGGGGTCGAAGTAGCGCATCTGGCCACGGCGTTCGCCGGGCGGCGGGGTGAAGAACACGCGCGCGGCGTTGCCGCTTTCGCTTTCTACCCAGAGCATGGACACGGTCTTGCCTTCGGTGGCTTCCAGCTTGCGCACCAGTTCGGCGGGTGGCAGCACGCCGGCTTCGCGTTTTTCGACGCTGAGTACCGTGGGGTTGAGTGCCCGCAGAATCTCATCCTGAAACGAGACCGCAGCCCCGGTGATCCCCATCAAGGCCAGCACCAGCCCGGCGGTAATGCCGAAGAACCAGTGCAACTGGAACAGGGTTTTCTTCAACACGTCTGACCGCCTCGTCTATCTGGATGTGAATGCCACGGCGCGCATTATGCCGTGAGTTATCGAGAAATATTCTGTTTTACACGCAAAAGCCCCACGCATCCGATGCGTGGGGCTTTTGCTGTTTGCTGTCCGCTTTTAGAAGTGGAAGTTGGTGGAAAGCAGGACTGTGCGACCGGCGGCCTGGTTGGCGAAGTGCGTCGAGAAGGCCTTGTCGTAGTAAACCTTGTCAGTCAGGTTTTGTACGTTCAATTGCAGGTCGACGTTCTTGGTCAACTTGTAGCTGGCCATGGCGTCGTAGCGTGTGTAGGACGGCACATACACGAGGTTGCCAGCATCACCATAGACTTCATCGACGTAGAACGCGCCGCCACCGACGGTGAGCTTGGAGGTGATGTCGTAGGTGGTCCACAGGCTGAAGGTGTTCTTCGGCGTGTTCGGCATTTGATTGCCTTTGCTTGAACCCACGCCGACATTGCCGTTACGGCCATTGAGCCCCGCGTTGACGAGCTCACTGTTGAGGTGGCTGTAGCCCGCAAATACCTGCCATTGATCGGTGATCTTGCCACTGGCGGACAACTCCACTCCGTCAACTCGGGATTCACCGGCGTTTTGGTAGGTCATGTCACTTACCAGGATGCGGGTGTTTTTCTTCTCGGTACGGAACACAGCAGCGGTCAGGGACAAGCGGTCGTGGAACAGGTCCCACTTCGTGCCGAGCTCGTAGTTGACGGTTTCTTCTGGCTGCAGGTCGCTGGTGGCCGAGCCTGCTGACAGTGGGTTACCGTCCGAGCCTTCACCGACCAAGCCGCCGGGTGGCGTTGCGGAGGTTGCGTAGGACGCGTAGATGCTACCGTTTTCCAGCGGTTTCCAGACCAGGCCGGCCTGCCAGTTGAAGAACTGGCTGTCTTCTTTGATTTTGGTGCGGCTGGTGGCGGAATCGGTGTTGGCAACCGTGTCGAAGGTGTCATAGCGCAGGCCGACGTTGAGCAGCCATTTCGGGTCTAGCTCAATGGTGTCGAACACATACGCGCCGCGGCTGGTGGCCTTGGTGGTGGTGCCGTAGTAGTTCCGGGCGATGCTGCCCGTCCAGGCATCATCCGGGTTCGGGTTGCTCAGGGATGTGCACTGGCCGCCAAGGCTGCCTTTGACCACGGTGCAGTTTGGGTTGGCATTCGGGCTGACGTTATAGCTGCTGGCGCGAGTCTCTTCACCGGTAAATTCCAGTCCAGTGGAATAGCTGTGCTTGAAACCCAGCGCCTGGAAACTGCCAAACAGATCGGTCTGGTTGGTGGTCGTGGTGGTGGTCGACACGCGGGTGTTGGCGCGACGCCATACGGTGCCGTATTTGTTCACGTTGAGCTTGCTGTCATCCGGCTGAGTGAGGATGTAGTCCTGGCCGGTGCTGCCATGACGCAGGGTGTTTTTCAGCGTCATGTTGTCGTTCAGGTCGTGCTCGACGGAAAAGGTGCTGATATCGGCGCGGGTCTTGCGGAAGTCGCGGCTCTTGAGGCCGTAGAAGTTGTTGCTGTCACCGCCATCGTTGGGTTTGTCATGCACGTGTGCAGTCGCGGTCGACGAGCCATAGCCGTAAGGAATCCCCGAATCCGGCAGATCGTTACTTTCCATGTGGTAGTAGCTGAGGTTGACGCGGGTCGGGGTGCCCAGGCCAAACGTCAGCGACGGGGCCACGCCCCAACGGTCGTAATTGATTGCGTCACGGCCGGCGACGTTCTGTTCGTGGCTCATCAGGTTCAAGCGGAACGCAGCGCTGTCGTCGAGGAACTGACGGTTCACGTCGAGCACGTAGCGGCGAGTCTGGTCGGAGCCGTAGGTAAAGCCGCCGTTGGTGAAGTCCCGCGCTTGTGGGGTCTTGCTCACCAGGTTGATGCTGCCACCGGCCGAACCACGACCACCGAAAGAAGAGTTCGGGCCTTTGCTGACTTCGATGGACTCGATGTCGAAGATCTCGCGGCTCTGGCCGCCGGTGTCGCGCACGCCGTCCAGGTACGTGTCGCCCTGGGCGTCAAAACCACGGATGAACGGACGGTCGCCCTGTGGGTTGCCGCCTTCGCCGGCGCCGAACGTGATCCCCGGTACGGTGCGCAAGGCATCTTGCAACGAGGTGGCGGCGGTGTCCTTGAGAACCTGTTGTGGCACCACAGTGACCGAGCGCGGAGTGTCGACCAGCGGCGCGGTGTACTTCTGCGACGAGGCTTTTTCCACTTGGTAGGAGGTGTTGTCCTGTTCCTGGCCGGTGATGCTGGTGGCGCCCAGAGAAATGCTGTTGCGCTCGCCTTTTTGTTCGGTGTCTTCAGCCGCTTGCGCCAGGTGGGCAGCAGAGCTTGCAGTGAGAGCAACGCCGATGGCCGAAGCCAGCATGCGTGGTGAACTGGCAGGTGTTTTTATTGAAGTGCGCGACATGACGTGTCCTTTCCCCAAGGATGTGAGGCCGCGGAATATAGGGTGAACAAGTATTCATATCAATTGCGATACATTGCTAATTGCGTTGAATTTACATTCTTTACACTTTCCGCTTACGGTTTTTACGATCTCATCCGTCCACGGTGTTTTACAGGCTTGATAAGAATCAATACCATTGGCATCTCTCTGATTTCAGGTGGTATCGCCCCATGCTGCTGCATATTCCCGGCCTGTTCTCTCGTGAGGAAGTGCAGCGCATTCGCCAAGCGCTGGAAACCACCGAATGGGCCGACGGCAAAATCACCGCCGGGCACCAATCCGCGAAAGCCAAGCACAACCTGCAATTGCCCGAAGGCCACCCACTGGCCAAGGAAATCGGCGCCGCGATGCTCGAACGGTTGTGGAAAAATCCGCTGTTTATGTCAGCGGCGTTACCGAACAAGGTCTTCCCGCCGCTGTTCAATTGCTACACCGCTGGTGACAGTTTCGATTTCCACATCGACAACGCCGTGCGCCAGGCACGGGGCAGCTTTGAGCGGGTGCGTACCGACCTGTCGTCCACCCTGTTCTTCAGCGACCCTGATGAATACGACGGCGGCGAACTGGAGATCCAGGACACTTTCGGTCTGCAGCGGGTCAAGCTGCCCGCCGGCGACATGGTGCTGTACCCCGGCTCCAGCCTGCACAAAGTCAACGCCGTGACCCGTGGCGCACGCTATGCCTCATTTTTCTGGACCCAAAGCCTGGTACGCGAAGACAGCCAGCGCACCCTGCTGTTCGAAATGGACGGTGCGATCCAGCAATTGACCGCAGACGTGCCCGACCACCCGGCGTTGATCCAGCTCACCGGCACTTACCACAACCTGCTGCGCCGCTGGGCTGAGGTCTGACATGGGCTTTTTGCTGCGTCGTGAAGAAGTGCTCAATGTCGAGCAGTTGCAAAGCATGCTGGATGAGTCCCCGGTGCGCGCTGCCCAGGCGATCTTGATGGCGGCGAAGGAGGGCGTGGTCGACGCCCAGGCGCTGCTCGGGCAAATCTTGCTGGAAGGCCGTGGCATTGCACGGGATGAAGCCTTGGCACTGCGCTGGTTCCAGATCGCGGCTCAAAGCGGGCACCTGATGGCACGCAATATGGCCGGGCGGTGCTTAGAGCATGGCTGGGGTTGCGCCACCGATGAGGCGGCGGCTGCACGGGAATACCACGTGGCGGCTGAGGCGGGGTTGGATTGGTCGCAGTACAACTACGCCAATCTGCTTGCCACTGGGCGCGGTGTTGCAGAAGACCAACCGCAAGCCTTGACCTTTTATCGCTTGGCTGCTGAACAAGGCCACGCCAAGTCGATGAACCTGGTGGGACGTTATCTGGAAGACGGCCGGTTCTGCCAACGGGACTTGGAGGCGGCAGTGGACTGGTATCGACGCTCAGCCGAAGGCGGGGATTTTCGCGGGCAGTTCAGCTACGCGGCGGTGCTGGCGGACAGGGGGCAGGTCGACGTGGCGCTGGAGTGGTTGCGCAAGGCGTTGGTGGGAGGGAATTTGAAGTTCCTGCGTACAGCGTACAAGGCGTTGGCCGCAGCGAATGATCCGCAGGTTCGGGCGATGGCCGATGCCTATCAACAGCGCGCCAAAAGCCTTTCCTGAGGCGTAAAAAAACCCATGACATGTCATGGGTTTTTTATTGACGGCTGCCTTACACGTAAAACGACTTCAACGGCGGAAACCCATTGAACTCAACCGCGCTGTAGCTGGTGGTGTACGCACCCGTCGACAACCAGTACAAACGATCACCAATCGCCAGGTTCAACGGCAGGCCGTACTTGTAGTTTTCGTACATGATGTCGGCGCTGTCGCAAGTAGGACCAGCGATGACCACTTCTTCCATCTCGCCTTTCTTCTCGGTCCAGATCGGGAACTTGATGGCTTCGTCCATGGTTTCGATCAGGCCGGAGAATTTGCCCACGTCCGTGTACACCCAACGCTCGACGGCGGTGCGGGATTTACGTGCAACCAATACCACTTCGCTGACCAGGATACCGGCGTTGGCGATCAGCGAACGGCCTGGTTCCAGGATGATTTCCGGCAGGTCGTCGCCGAAGTCTTCCTTGAGGAAGCGGATGATTTCTTCGGCGTAGGTTTCCAGGCTGTTGGTACGGGTGATGTAGTTGGCCGGGAAGCCGCCGCCCATGTTGATCAGCTTGAGGTGGATGCCGTCTTCTTCCTTCAGGCGTTCGAAGATCACTTTGACCTTGGCGATCGCCGCGTCCCACACGCTGATGTCGCGCTGTTGGGAACCGACGTGGAACGAGATGCCGTACGGCACCAGGCCCAGGTCACGGGCCAGGATCAGCAGGTCCATGGCCATGTCGGTCTGGCAGCCGAATTTGCGCGACAGAGGCCAGTCAGCCGTGGTCGAGCCTTCGGTGAGGATACGTACATACACTTTCGAACCCGGCGCGGCCTTGGCGATGTTGCGCAGGTCGGCTTCGGAGTCGGTGGAGAACAGGCGCACGCCTTTCTCGTAGAAGTAACGGATGTCCTTGGATTTCTTGATGGTGTTGCCGTAGCTGATACGGTCGGCGCTGACGCCACGGTCCATCACCTTGTCCAGCTCGTAGATCGAGGCGATGTCGAAGCTCGAACCTTTCTCTTTGAGCAGGTCGATGATCTCGACGGCCGGGTTGGCCTTGACCGCGTAATAGACCTTGGCGAATTCGAAACCGGCGCGCAGGTCATCGTAGGCCTGGCTGATCATCGCGGTGTCGATCACCACGAACGGGGTTTCTTGCTTGTCGGCGAACGCCTTCATTTTGTCAAAAGTGGCGCGCGCGAAATAATCTTCGACGTTGATCGACATGCTGGGAACTCCTAAGGGCAAACTAGATTGATCAATGGGTGCAAATGAACGTCCTCCGTATCCCCACTTTGGTTCGCCTACTTCCCAAGGCATGTCGCCGAAAGCAAAAAGGCCATGGGATTAACCGCTTCCCTTGGCCTTGCTGTCTCGTCGTCAGTACTTGAGCCGGATGGATCGTTTCCAGCATGGACGTTCGGCGCGAACTTTAGGGCGTGAGGGGCTTGAGATCAACTAAAAATGTCGCGTTTTTGCACGCGTTCGTCGCGAGCACCCGTGCAGCTACTTATGTAACCGACAGGTGTGACGGATTGATGTTCCCCGGAGGGGGCAAATCGGCGGGATTTCCCTGATACACCATAGAGCAAATGTGGGAGGGGGCTTGCCCCCGATTACAGTGTGTCAGTCAGCTTATCGGTAGCTGGCACACCGCTATCGGGGGCAAGCCCCCTCCCACAGTTTTAACCGAGTGGTGTCAGATCAGGCCAGGGCGGTTTCCGCAGGGGAGACGATACTGGTCTTGCCGCCACGGGATTTACCCGAGCTCAAGTACTCGGCAATCGACTCCTGCGTCACCTCCCCCAAAAACACCCGCTCCGCATCCATCACCGGCAACCACGAGCGGTTGAACTCGTACATGCGCGACAGCAGGATGCGCAAATGCTCGTCATACGCCGCCGTGGCGTTGAATTCGCGCAGGTACTGGCCGCAGGTGCCGGTCTGACGGTGCAAGTCGCGACGTCGTACATAACCCAGCGCCTTGTTCTCGGCGCAGGTCACCACCACATAGCGGCGGTCATGTTCGTCCATCAATTCCAGCGCATCGGCCACCGGGGTTTCCGGGCTCACCGACGGCGCGTTGTCCGCCGCATCCTCGGCCTTCACCAGCAGCAGGCGCTTGAGGGTGCTGTCCTGACCCACGAAGTTGCTGACGAATTCGTCGGCCGGGTGCGCCAGCAGCGTGTCCGGGTGGTCGATCTGCAGCAGCTTGCCGGCGCGGAAGATGGCGATCTTGTCACCTAGCTTGATGGCTTCGTCGATGTCGTGGCTGACCATGATCACGGTCTTGTTCAGCGCGCGTTGCATCTCGAAGAACTCGTTCTGGATCATTTCACGGTTGATCGGGTCGACTGCGCCGAACGGCTCATCCATCAACAGCAACGGCGCATCGGCCGCCAACGCACGGATCACACCGATCCGCTGTTGCTGGCCACCGGACAACTCACGCGGGTAGCGGTGCAGGTACTGCTTGGGCTCCAACTTGATCATGCTCATCAACTCGCGGGCGCGGTCGTGGCATTTCTGTTTGTCCCAGCCGAGCAGTTTGGGCACGACCACGATGTTTTCCTCGATGGTCATGTTGGGGAACAGGCCGATCTGCTGGATCACATAGCCGATGTTGCGACGCAGGGACACTTCATCCAGGTCGGTGGTGTCTTCGCCGTTGATCAAAATCTTGCCCGAGGTCGGTTTGATCAGGCGGTTGATCATTTTTAGCGTGGTGCTCTTGCCGCAACCCGATGGGCCGAGGAATACGCAAATTTCGCCTTCGTTGACGGTCAGGCTCACATCGTTCACGGCGGTGACAGTCTTGCCGTTGCTTTGGAAGGTCTTGGACAGGTTTTGAAGTTCGATCATTTGAGCAATCCTTTTGGAGTCAGCGAGCGTTGCAGCCATTGCAAAAGCAGGTCGGCGAAGATGGCCAGAAGACTGACCAGCACGGCGCCGACGATCAGCATCGACATGTCGCTGCGGCTGATGGAAGCCAGAATAAGTACACCCAGGCCACCGGCGCCGATGGTGGCGGCGATGGTCATCACACCAATATTCATCACCACGGCGGTGCGTACACCGGCGAGGATCACCGGCACGGCGATGGGCAACTCGACCATGCGCAGGCGCTGGCCGAAGGTCATGCCGATGCCGCGTGCGGCCTCGCGAATACCCGGTTCCACGCCGGTCAGGGCCAGGTAGGTGTTACGCATGATCGGCAAGAGGGAGTAGAGGAACACGGCGGTAATCGCTGGCATTGGCCCCAGGCCCTGACCGAACTTGGAGTAGAACGGCAGCAGCAGGCCAAACAGGGCGATGGACGGCACGGTCAGCAGTACCGTGGCGCTGGCTTGTAGCGGGCCAGCCAGCGTCGGGAAGCGGGTCATCAGGATGCCCAGGGGCACGCCAATCAGGATCGCAAGGATCACGGCGATGCCGACCAGGGTGATGTGCTGCCCGGTCAGGTGCAGGACTTGGGCCCAATCAAGATGGGAAAAGGCGTTCAAAAATTCCATGTCTTCTCCTCGTTAGTTGATCGGATGTTGGCGCAGGAAGTCGGCGGCAACAGCGGAAGGGCTTTCATGGTCGACGTCGACCCGCGCGTTCAGCTGGCGCATGGTTTCGTCGTCGAACAGCGCGGCGAGCGGCTTGAGGTCGTCGGCCAATTGCGGGTGGGCGTCGAGATACACCTGACGCACTACGGGCGCTGCGGTGTAGTCCGGGAAGTAGTGCTTGTCGTCTTCCAGCAGCTTCAACTTGAAGGCATTCAGACGCCCGTCAGTGGTGTAGACCAAACCGGCAAACACTTGGCCGTTACGCAGGGCGGTGTAGACCAGGCCGGCGTCCATCTGCCGGGTGTTTTTGCGGGTCAGGTTCATGTCGTACAGCTTGACCATGCCGGCCAGGCCGTCGGAGCGGTTGGCGAACTCGGTGTCCAGGGCCACCAGGCGGTGGGCGTCGGCCTTGGACGCGACGGCTTGAGTCAGGTCGCTGATGCTATTGATCTCAGGATGTTCCTGGGCAACCTTCTCAGGCAGCGCCAGCGCATAGGTGTTGCTGAAGCGCGATGGCGAGAGCCAGACCAGACCTTTTTTCGCGTCGAGTTCTTTCACCCGAGCGTAGGACTGTTCGCTGTCGAGCTTCTCGTCCACATGGTTGTAGGCCACCAGCGACACGCCGGTGTATTCCCAGATCAAATCCAGCTGCCCGCTTTCCTGGGCACTGCGCGCCAGGTTGCTGCCCAGGCCGCCGGTTACGCGGGTGTCATAGCCCTTGGTGCGCAGGTATTGGGAGGTGATTTCGGCGAGCAGGGTCTGTTCGGTAAACACCCGGGCACCGATGCGGATCACCGGTTTTTCGGCGGCTTGCGCAATGCCTGCAAACAGCAGGACGCAGCCTAATATCAAGCTTAACTTTTTCATGTCGATTCCTTTGCCAAGCCTTAAGACGGACGCAACCCGCGTTCCAGCCAGAGGCGGCTGGCCATGGTCACCAGGCCGTCAAGCAGCAAGGCCAGCAACGCGGTACACGCGGCGCCAAGCAGCAATTGCGGCTGGTTGTTCAGGGCGATGCCGGGGAAGATCAGGCTGCCCAGGCTGTTGGCTCCAATCAGGAACGCCAGCGGGGCGGTACCCACGTTGATCGCCAAGGCAACACGCACACCGCCGATGATGATCGGCACGGCGTTGGGCAATTCCACGCGAAACAGCACCTGGCGCGGCGTCATGCCGATGCCGGTGGCGGCTTCTTTCAGGGAGCCCTGAACGTTTTCAAGGCCTTCGTAGGTGTTGCGCACGATAGGCAGGAGGGAGGCTAGGAACAGCGCGAAGATGGCCGGGCCACTGCCGATGCCGAGGACGCCAAGGGCGATGGCCAGTACGGCCAGGGGAGGGACGGTGTTGCCGATGTTGAAGATCTGCATGAAGCGTTCTGCGCGCCCGACCATGTGCGGTCGGCTGAGCAGGATACCGGCGGGGATGCCCACAACGAGGGCCGCCAGCATGGAGACTAGAACGAGGATCAGATGTGCTTGCAGGTAAAACAACAAATCGTCGCGGTACAGTTCGATCGTGTTGATGCCGATCCAATGGACCAGCAGGGCCAAGAGGGCGACGACAACCGCTCCTCCTATCAGCCCTTTGCCATAGCGAATAGCCACAGGCGGACTCCTTTTTTTCTTCTGTCGGCGAGCACATTCTCCGGCGGCAATGCCATTCCTGGCTGTCGGTAAATGTGGTCGCGAAATGCAGCTCGCCGATACCGGCAACGCGGTATGCGATCGAGCCATGAGCGCAGCCTCGTCAGGCTAACTTGCTGATTTATCAGCCCCTGTTCCGAGTGCGGTAGCAGGGGAGTGGACGTCTCGACCTTTTAAAAGGTTCCACACTTGGCAGCATTTAGCCACCCCTAATCGGGTGAACGGTGGTCCGGCGCCCGGGGTTTGCGCTATACTCGCCGCCCTTTTTTGACTCACCTGCCAGGCGATTTCCCATGACCCACCAGGCCGCCGAAGTCGCGAAACGCCGCACTTTCGCCATTATTTCCCACCCCGATGCCGGTAAAACCACCATCACCGAGAAGCTGTTGCTGATGGGCAAGGCAATCGCTGTGGCCGGCACGGTGAAATCCCGCAAATCCGACCGCCATGCCACCTCCGACTGGATGGAAATGGAAAAGCAACGGGGTATTTCCATTACCACGTCGGTCATGCAGTTCCCGTATCGCGACCACATGGTCAACCTGCTCGACACCCCGGGCCACGAAGACTTCTCCGAAGACACCTACCGCACCCTGACCGCGGTGGACTCGGCGCTGATGGTGCTCGACGGCGGTAAAGGCGTCGAGCCACGTACCATCGCGCTGATGGACGTCTGCCGTCTGCGTGACACGCCGATCGTCAGCTTCATCAACAAACTCGACCGCGATATCCGCGACCCGATCGAGCTGCTGGATGAAATCGAAGCCGTCCTGAAGATCAAGGCCGCGCCGATCACCTGGCCGATTGGTTGCTACCGCGACTTCAAAGGCGTGTACCACCTGGCCGATGACTACATCATTGTCTACACCGCCGGCCACGGTCACGAGCGCACCGAAACCAAGATCATCGAAAAACTCGACTCCGACGAAGCCCGCGCCCACCTGGGTGACGAGTACGACCGTTTTGTCGATCAGTTGGAACTGGTGCAGGGCGCCTGCCACGAGTTCAACCAGCAGGAATTCCTCGACGGTCAACTGACCCCGGTGTTCTTCGGTACAGCCTTGGGCAACTTCGGTGTCGACCACGTACTCGACGCTGTCGTTGATTGGGCCCCGCGCCCACTGCCACGTGTGGCCAACGAACGTACCGTTGAACCGGTGGAAGAGAAGTTCACCGGCTTCGTGTTCAAGATCCAGGCGAACATGGACCCCAAGCATCGCGACCGTATCGCCTTCATGCGTATCTGTTCCGGCAAATACGAAAAAGGCATGAAGATGCGCCACGTGCGCACCGGCAAGGACGTGCGCATTGGCGACGCCCTGACGTTCTTCTCCTCCGAGCGTGAACAGCTCGAAGAAGCCTACGCCGGCGACATCATCGGCCTGCACAACCACGGCACCATCCAGATCGGCGACACCTTCACCGAAGGCGAAGCCCTGGGCTTTACCGGTATCCCGCACTTCGCCCCGGAACTGTTCCGCCGCGTACGCCTGCGCGACCCGCTGAAATCCAAGCAACTGCGCCAAGGTTTGCAGCAACTGGCGGAAGAGGGCGCCACCCAGGTGTTCTTCCCCGAGCGCAGCAACGACATCATCCTCGGCGCCGTGGGTGTGCTGCAGTTCGATGTGGTGGCCAGCCGTTTGAAAGAGGAATACAAGGTCGAATGCTCCTACGAGCCGATCACCGTGTACTCCGCGCGCTGGATCGATTGCAGCGATAAGAAGAAGCTGGAAGAGTTCTCCAACAAGGCCGTGGAAAACCTGGCAGTCGATGGCGGTGGTCACCTGACCTACCTGGCGCCGACCCGGGTGAACCTGGCACTGATGGAAGAGCGCTGGCCGGATGTGAAATTCCGCGCGACCCGCGAGCACCATTAAGGTCTGAGCGGTAAAAAGAGGGTGAAGCTGTGATGGCTTCACCCTTTTTCATGGGCGCAGCAAAACTAAATGTGGGAGCGGGCTTGCTCGCGAATACCGTGTGCCAGTCAATGCAGATGTGACTGACCCACCGCATTCGCGAGCAAGCCCGCTCCCACAATTTAATCTCCACTTGGCTTGGGATTGGCGAGAAGCGCGCGTCGGGTCTAGTTTTTACCCAACGACCGAGAAGGAGACCGTTGTGCTTAAACGCTTTATCCACCTGATACTGCTCGCCAGCCTAGCCCTGCCCGCCACGCCGGTACTGGCCGACGCCGGCACGCCCCAGTGGAAAGACACCGGCCCCGTCACCAAGCGCAAGCAGAACGAGGTCAACTCTGGCAGTTGGCAACCTCAAGCCCAGCCTGCGCCAAAGGAAGACGCCGAAAACCCCTACAACGAAGGCGAAGACAGCGAAACCTATGACGACGGCGATACCTGATCGGCGAGTGGCGCAAACCCTGGATTGGAACTAGCTTGATTGACAGCGACGGTCGAACGCCGGCGCATGTGACCCACTGACTGGACGGAAATCGACCATGAGTATTTTTCAACGTTTAGTGCTGTTGCTAAAAGTGCTGGTGATGCTATCGCTGGGTATCTCCTCCGCGTGGGCTAATACTGCCGTGCAGAGCCAGTCGCCGGGGTTTGTAGCGGCGAAGACGGCGCAGGTGGGTGGTTTGCAGTTGGCCAAGAGCGAGTCAGAGCCCGGAGATGAAGACCAGGGCGGCTCCAAGGATGATGACGACCAACAGGCACCACCGGATGACGATGACAGTGATGGCGACAGCGATACCTGATTTTCGGTAAAAAAACGCCCCATCTGCAGGACTGATGCGCAATCCGACGAATGGGGCGGTAGAACGCGTGCAATGCCCTGGGCTTGATCACCCAGGGCATTTTTATTGCGGGTTACGCCACGAACTGCTCCGCGTAGTGGCAGGCCACTTGGCGGTTATCCAAGGCCCGCAGTTGCGGCTCTTCGGTGCTGCAGCGTGCTGTCGCGTAAGGGCAGCGCTTGTGGAACGCGCAGCCAGGCGGCGGGTTCAGCGGGTTGGGCAGTTCGCCGACGATCTTGATCTTCGGCTTGTTCGGGTCCGGGTGAATGGTCGGGGTGGCCGACAGCAGCGCCTGGGTGTAGGGGTGCAAGGGACGCGCGTAAATGTCTTCCTTGGGGCCCACTTCCACCGGGCGACCGAGGTACATCACCATCACGTCATCGGCAACGTGTTGCACCACCGCCAGGTTGTGGGAAATGAACACGTAGGCCGTGTTGAATTCCTGCTGCAGGTCCATGAACAGGTTGAGCACCTGGGCCTGGATCGACACGTCCAACGCCGAAGTCGGCTCATCCGCCACCAGCACTTTGGGTTGCAGCATCATCGCGCGAGCCAAGGCGATACGCTGGCGCTGGCCGCCAGAGAACATGTGCGGGTAGCGCTGATAATGCTCAGGGCGCAGGCCCACCTGCTTCATCATCGCCTGCACTTTCTCGCGGCGCTCGGCAGCAGACAGGTCTGTGTTGATCAGCAGCGGCTCGCCGAGTTGATCACCAACTTTCTGCCGTGGGTTCAACGATGCATAAGGGCTCTGGAACACCATCTGCACGTCTTTGCGCAGTTGCTTGCGTTGGGCTTTGTCGGCGCCGGCGACTTCCTGGCCGGCGATTTTCAGCGAGCCAGAAGACGGTTCTTCAATCAGCGTAAGCGCACGGGCCAGGGTGGACTTGCCGCACCCCGACTCGCCGACAACCGCGAGAGTCTTGCCGGCTTCCAATTCGAACGACACGCCATTAAGCGCACGTACCAACGCGTGGCCCTTGAACAGGCCACGGGACACTTCGTAGTGACGGGTGAGGTCGCGGGCGGTAAGAACGACGGCCATTACGCCACCTCCTGGTTCAAGGGGTAGAAGCAGCGCGCAAGGCTGTTGGTTTTCGGATCAAGGCCTGGGCGTTGGGCGCGGCAGCT
This sequence comes from Pseudomonas cremoris, assembly GCF_014230465.1. Next base: position 176,216 of record NZ_JAAXCY010000011.1, on the reverse strand, counting down.
TTCTTGTACGTACGGGCAGCGCGGTGACAGCAGGCAACCTTGCGGCCGGTCATAACGGCCTGGAACGATACCCGGCAGCGTGGCCAGGCGCGAGGCGCCCAGGCTGTGCTCGGGAATCGCCTTGAGCAGCGCCTCGCTGTAGGGGTGTGCTGGAATATCGAACAATTGCGGCACTTGGCCAACTTCCACCGCTTGGCCGGCATACATCACGCACACGCGCTGGGCAGTTTCGGCCACCACGGCCAAGTCGTGGGTGATCAACACCAGGCCCATGTTCTGCTCTTTCTGCAGGGCCAGCAGCAGTTCCATGATTTGCGCCTGGATGGTTACGTCCAACGCCGTGGTTGGCTCGTCCGCGATCAGCAGTTTGGGCTCGCCAGCAATCGCCATCGCGATCGCCACGCGCTGGCTCATACCGCCGGACAGTTGGTGCGGGTAGGCATCCATACGGCTGGCAGCGCCCGGGATCTCCACTTTTTCCAACAGTTCGATGGCGCGCTTGCGTGCTTGTTTGCCGGACATTTTCAGGTGCAGGCGCAGCACTTCTTCAATCTGGAAACCCACTGTGTAGCTGGGGTTCAGCGCGGTCATCGGGTCCTGGAAGACCATCGCCAGGTCCTTGCCGACGATCTGGCGACGCTGGCGGTTGCTCAGCTTGAGCATGTCCTTGCCGTCGAAGGTCAGCGAGTCGGCGGTGACGATGCCGGGGTGCTCGATCAGGCCCATCAGCGCCATCATGGTCACGGATTTACCCGAGCCCGACTCGCCGACGATTGCCAGGACTTCGCCTTTGTCGACCGACAGGTCCAGGCCATCGACCACTGGTACGGCGGTCTTGTCGCCGAAGCGGACGTTGAGATTCTTGATTTCTAACAGTGACATGGGAATCTCCTCAGGCGGCGTTCTTGAGTTTCGGGTCCAGCGCATCGCGCAGGCCGTCGCCCATCAAGTTGATTGCCAGCACGCTGAGCAAAATGGTCAAACCCGGCAGGCTCACCACCCACCAGGCGCGTTCGATGTAGTCACGGGCCGAAGCCAGCATGGTGCCCCACTCAGGGGTTGGCGGTTGTACGCCAAGGCCCAGGAAGCCCAGGGCCGCGGCATCGAGAATCGCCGAAGAGAAGCTCAAGGTCGCCTGAACGATCAACGGTGCCATGCAGTTGGGCAGCACGGTGATGAACATCAGGCGTGGCAGGCCGGCGCCGGCGAGGCGAGCGGCGGTCACGTAGTCGCGGTTCAGTTCGCCCATTACCGCAGCGCGGGTCAGACGGACGTAGGACGGCAGCGAAACGATGGCGATGGCGATCACGGTGTTGATCAGGCCAGGGCCGAGGATGGCGACGATGGCGACAGCCAGCAGCAGCGACGGCAGGGCCAGCATGATGTCCATCAAGCGCATGATGGTCGGGCCAAGCAAACGCGGGAAGAACCCGGCGAACAAGCCCAACAGGATGCCCGGAATCAGCGACATCACCACCGACGACAAGCCGATCAGCAGCGACAGGCGCGAGCCCTGGATCAGGCGCGAGAGCAAGTCACGGCCCAGTTCGTCGGTGCCCAGCAGGAACTGCATCTGTCCACCCTCCAGCCAAGCTGGCGGGGTCAGCAGGAAGTCGCGGTATTGCTCGCTTGGGTTATGCGGTGCAACCCAGGGGGCAAAGAGCGCGCAGAACACGATCAGCAACATGAACGCCAGGCCGGCAACCGCGCCTTTGTTCTTGGAGAAGGCTTGCCAGAATTCTTTGTACGGGGACGGGTACAGCAGGCTTTGATCGACTGCTGACACTTGAGTAGGTGTGGTCATGGTCTTGATCTCAGCGCTGGTGACGGATGCGTGGGTTGGCGAAGCCGTAGAGGATATCCACCACGAAGTTCACCAGGATCACCAGGCAGGCGATCAGCAAAATGCCGTTTTGCACCACCGGGTAGTCCCGCGCGCCAATGGCTTCGATCAGCCATTTGCCGATGCCGGGCCACGAGAAGATGGTTTCGGTCAGGACCGCACCGGCCAGCAGCGTGCCGACTTGCAGGCCAACCACGGTCAGTACCGGAATCAGTGCGTTACGCAGGCCGTGGACGAATACCACGCGTGCTGGCGACAGGCCTTTGGCCTTGGCGGTGCGGATGTAGTCTTCGCGCAGCACTTCGAGCATCGACGAACGGGTCATCCGCGCGATCACTGCCAGCGGAATGGTGCCGAGCACGATGGCCGGCAGGATCAGGTGGTGCAGGGCGTCGAAGAACGCATCCGGCTCGTCAGCCAGCAGGGTGTCGATCAGCATGAAGCCGGTGCGCGGCTCGATGTCGTAGAGCAGGTCGATCCGCCCGGAAACCGGCGTCCAGCCCAGGCTCACCGAGAAGAACATGATCAGGATCAGGCCCCACCAGAAGATCGGCATCGAGTATCCCGCGAGGGAGATGCCCATCACCCCATGGTCGAACAGGGACCCTCGCTTCAAGGCCGCGATCACCCCGGCCAACAGGCCCAGGATACCGGCGAACAACAGGGCGGCCATGGACAGTTCCAGGGTCGCGGGGAAGAGGGCGGTGAATTCGGTCCACACGCTGGTACGGGTACGCAGTGATTCGCCAAGGTCGCCTTGGGCGAGCTTGCCGACGTAGTCCAGGTATTGCGCATACAGCGGCTTGTTAAGGCCAAGGCGTTCCATTGCCTGTGCGTGCATCTCGGGGTCGACGCGCCTTTCGCCCATCATGACTTCGACGGGGTCGCCAGGGATCATGCGAATTAACGCAAACGTCAACAAAGTGATGCCGAAAAACGTCGGGATCAATAGTCCCAATCGGCGGGCAATAAAACTAAACATCTTGTTGTGTACCTCAATCAGCCGGTTAGGCAAGTCCGGCACCGCCCTGGTGGGCGGTGCCGAGCGTTTCTCTTATTTACTTCACCTGGGTTGTGGCGAAGTTATTGGTCGTCAGCGGGCTTTGGGTATAACCCTCGACGTTCTTGCGCAGTGCGGTGAACATCTTCGGATAAGCCATGGGGATCCACGGTTGGTCCTTCTCGAAAACGTCCAGTGCTTGTTCATAGAGTGCTGCGCGCCGGGTGGGTTCAGCATCCGCGCGTGCCTTGTCGATCAAGTCTTGAAACTCTTTGTTACACCAGCGCGCGTAGTTTTCGCCGTTTTTTGCAGCATCGCAACTCAGGTTCGGGGTGAGGAAGTTATCCGGGTCACCGTTATCACCGGCCCAGCCGGCGGAAACCATGTCGTGCTCGCCGTTTTTAGCACGCTTGAGCATCTCGCCCCATTCCATGACTTTGATATTGACCTTCAAGCCAATCTGGGCGAGATCCGCTTGCATGCGCTGGGCGCCGAGCAACGGGTTAGGGTTGGTCGGGCCGCCGCCATTACGGGTGAACAGGGTGAGCTCGGTGCCTTCCGGTACGCCGGCTTCCTTGAGCAGGGCGCGGGCTTTGTCGAGGTCACGTGGCGGGTTTTTCAGCTTGTCGTTGAAACCCAGCAGGGTCGGTGGGTACGGGCCGGTGGCATCGACTGCATTGCCTTTACCGTACAGGGACTCGTTGTAGCCTTTTTTGTCGAACGCGATGTTGATCGCGTGACGCACCCGTGCGTCGCTCATGTACTTGTGGGTGGTGTTCATGGCGGTGTAGGCAGTAGTCATCGCTGCCAGTTCGTCCACTTTCAGGTTCGGATCGGCCTTGATGCTCGGGATGTCATCGGGCTTGGGATACAGCGCGACTTGGCACTCGTTGGCCTTGAGCTTCTGCAGGCGCACGTTGTTGTCCACCGTGATGGCCAGGATCAGCGGGTCGGCTGGCGGCTTGCCACGGAAGTACTCCGGGTTGGCCTTGAAGCGAACCTGGGCGTCTTTCTGGTAGCGGGTGAAGACAAACGGCCCGGTGCCGATGGGCTTGGCGTTCAGGTCGTCGGTCTTGCCGGACTTGAGCAACTGGTCAGCGTATTCGGCGGAATGAATCGAAGAGAACGCCATGGCCAGGTCGGCCAGGAACGGTGCTTCAGGACGGGTCAGGGTAAAGACGACCGTGTGATCATCGGTCTTCTCTACGCTCTTGAGCAGTTCCTTGAAGCCCATGCTCTCGAAGTACGGGTAGCCCACGCTGGACTTCTTGTGCCACGGGTGGTTCGGGTCCAGCTGGCGCTGGAAGCTCCAAAGTACGTCGTCGGCGTTCAGGTTGCGCGTGGGTTTGAAGTAGTCGGTGGTGTGGAACTTGATGTCGTCACGCAGGTGGAAGGTGTAGGTCAGGCCATCGGCGCTGATTTCAGGCAGGGCCTTGGCCAATGCCGGAACCACTTCGGTAGTCCCTGGCTTGAAGTCAACCAGGCGGTTGAACATCGTTTCCGCGGCGGCGTCAGCGGTGACGGCCGTGGTGTACAGGACAGGATCGAAGCCTTCCGGGCTGGCTTCGGTGCAGACTACCAACGGTTTGGCCGAAATGCCGACGGCCACGCTCAACAGCGCGGCTGCCATGGCGGCTTGTAGTGGGAGCATTTTCATTCGGAGCCCTCTGCAATCGGTGGGACCAGACAAGCGTAGACGGCAGGCTCGTCCTGAGCCCGCCGTTTACCTGGTGCTAATTAAAGAATGTTGAACGGGATGGTGGTAACCAGGCGGAATTCGCGCAGGTTGCCGTCAGCCTGGTTCTCGCTGGCGCGGTGTGTCACGTAGGTGGCGCGAACGGTGGAGGCTTTCAGAGGGCCGCTCTGGATGGCATAGGAAGTACCGATACCGTATTCCTGGTGGTGTTCGCCGTTTTGTTTCTGAATGCCGTTGTAGGCGAAGTCTTTCACGCCGTTGTCGCCACGGTAGTGAGTACCGTCGATGCCCCAGCCGCGTGCCGAGTAGATGTTGAATTTCAGGCCTGGCACGCCGTATTCAGCCATGTTGATACCGTAGGCAACCTGGAAGGACTTCTCGTTCGGACCGTTGAAGTCGGAAGTCAGGGAGTTGGCCAGGTAGATGCCGTTGGTTTCGTGCAGGTAGTCGAAGTACTCGTTACCGTTCACTTCCTGGTACGAGAAGGTCAGGCTGTGAGCCTGGTGGGTCAGGCCAAGCGACAGCGAGTAGGTGTCGTTGTCGATCTTGCCCATCAACTTTTTGCCTTCGTCGACGGTTTTGTAGTAGTTCAGGCCAGTGGTCAAGGCCAGTACTTGGCTGTCGCCCAGCTCATGGGTAGCGCCGAAGTAGTACTGGTTCCAGAAGTCTTTGACCTGTGCGCCGAAGAAGCTGGTTTTCAGGCTCTTGAACGGCTGCCAGTTCACACCGGCGGTGTAGACGTGGTCGGTCTCTGCGCCATTGCCGTATTCGGTACGGAATTTCGACAGGCTCTGCTCGGTACGTGGCGATACGCGATCAAAGTACGCGCCTTGGAACGACAGGTTGTTGAATTCTTCGCTGTTGATGGCAAAACCTTCGAAGCTCGAAGGCAGTGCACGGTTACCGATGGTGTCGATAATGCCGCTGCTGAAGTTCTGGCGACCGGCGGTCAAGGTGGTGTTCGAAACACGGAACTTGACGTTGGCCAGGCCCAATTTGCTCCACTGGTCCACGGCGTCGCCGTAGGTGTGGGCCAGGGTGCGGTTGGAGCCGCCGGCGATGTCTTTCTGGTCACGGATCAGCGCGATCGCGTTGTAGGCTGCTACTTCAGTCGCTACGCCAACGGTGCCTTGGGTGAAGCCCGAGGAGTAGTTGACGATGGTGCCCTGGGCCCAGTTATAGCGGCGGGAAACGTTGGTTTTTACATCGGCAGCCTTGTCGGCGGCGTTTTTGTAGTAACCGAAACGGTCGCCACGAAACTTCATTTCGTTGGAGTACCAGTTACGCGTGGTACCGCCCAGGCTCGACCCTTCGATAAAGCCTTTGGCCTCGCCTTGGGCACTGGAGCCGGCCAATGTGGTTGGAACGAAGTCCTGGCTCTGGGTTTCAGCGTAGGCGGTTGCCGTGATGGTGCTGATGGCCAGGGCCAGAAGCGCTTTGCTGCTCAGTTTCATGGGTGAAGCTCCTTTGGTTCTCTTTTTTATGCCGGCCTTATTAGATGAGCCGGCTATTGGGTGTGTAACTCGTTCAAGCTGTTGCAAACGTTTGCCGTAGGAAAATTCCTAATAGAAGGCCGCACGTTTGCCGCAGAGTTGTTCACGCTCTGCGTCATCCGGTTATTTTGTTATGGGTTGATACTGACGCCCGAGAACACGTTGCGGCCGAAGGGGCTCACTTTGAAACCTTCGACTTTGGCGCTTAACGGCTGGTTGACCGTCGAGTGGGCGACTGGCGTGATCGGCACCTGCGCTTTAAGCAGTTGCTGCGCCTGTTTGTACAGAACAGTCCTTTGTTCGTGGTCGGTGACGACCTTGGCTTGCTTGATCAGCTTGTCGTACGCCGGGTCACACCACATGGAGTAGTTGTTCCCGCCGATGGCATCGCAGCTGTACAGGGTGCCCAGCCAGTTGTCCGGGTCACCGTTGTCACCGGTCCAGCCGATCAGGCTGACATCGTGCTCACCGTTCTTGGTGCGCTTGATGTATTCGCCCCATTCGTAGCTGACGATCTTGACCTTGAGGCCGATCTTGGCCCAGTCGCTTTGCAGCATCTCGGCCATCAGCTTGGCGTTGGGGTTGTACGGCCGTTGCACCGGCATCGCCCACAGGGTGATCTCGGTGCCTTCCTTCACGCCGGCAGCCTTGAGCAATTCCTTGGCTTTTTCCGGGTTGTAGGCGGCGTCCTTGATGGTGTCGTCGTAGGACCATTGGGTCGGCGGCATGGCGTTGACCGCCAGTTGGCCGGCGCCCTGGTACACGGCGTTCAAGATGCTCTGCTTGTTCACCGCCATGTCCAGCGCCTGGCGCACTTCGAGCTGGTCGAACGGCTTGTGGCGCACGTTGTAGGCGATGTAGCCGAGGTTGAAGCCTGGCTTGGTCAGGAGTTGCAGGTTCGGGTCGGCCTTGAGGGCATCGACATCCGCCGGACGTGGATGCAGGGTCACCTGGCATTCGCCGGCCTTGAGTTTCTGTACCCGCACCGATGCGTCGGTGTTGATGGCGAAGATCAGTTGGTCCAGCTTGACCTTGCTCGGGTCCCAGTACTGTTTGTTGGCCACGTAGCGGACCTGCGAGTCCTTCTGGTAGCGCTGGAACACGAACGGGCCAGTGCCGATCGGCTTCTGGTTGATGTCGCTGGGCTTGCCCGTCTTGAGCAACTGCTCAGCGTATTCGGCCGACAGGATCGCGGCGAAGCTCATGGCAATGTTCTGCACGAACGCGGCGTCGACCGAGTTCAGGGTCATCACCACGGTGTGCGGGCCGGTTTTCTCGACCTTGGCGATATTCTTGTTCAGGCTCATCCCGTTGAAGTACGGAAACTCGGTGGGGTAGGCCTTGCGAAACGGGTGCTCGGGGTCAAGCATGCGGTTGAAGGTGAACAGCACGTCGTCGGCGTTGAAGTCCCGCGTCGGCTTGAACTCCTTGCTGCTGTGGAATTTCACCCCTTCACGCAAGTGAAAGGTGTAGGTCAGGCCGTCTGGCGAAATATCCCACTTGGTCGCCAGTGCAGGTACCACGTTGGTCTCGCCTTTTTCAAACTCAACCAGGCGGTTGTACAGCGGTTCAGCCGCATCGTTGTCGGTGGCGGTGGTGTACTGCGCGGTATCAAAGCCTGCCGGGCTGCCTTCAGAGCAGAACACCAGGCTCTTCTTGTCGGCGGCTTGGCTCATCGTAGCCACAGCCAGCAGGCTGGTGGCAAAAATAGCGGATAGAACGGTGGTATGGCGCATGACGATCCCGATCCTTGTTTGTAGTTGTCATCAGCGAGCAATCGCCCTGTCTTTCGGACAGGGAGACATCACTGATCCCACATACGGCAACTGCCCTTCCTAGATTGGCGGCTCTGCAGTCCTACGACGTTATGGGTCGCGGACTTCGCAGTAAATGCGCAAAATCGGATTGACCTTGTAGGCAACGGAGGCGCACATCGCAGCTCATTGCTGTAGGAAGCAACGATTTCGAATGTGGTCTGTTTCCTACTGTCCGGGCGGATGCAATAACGGCGACGTTATGAAACGTCGCCGTCAATGATCCTTACTTGCCGCTGACGCTCACGCCGTAGAAGGAGTTCAAGCCAAACGGGCTGATCTTGAAGTCCTGCACGGTGTTGCGCATGGGTTGATACACCGTCGAGTGCGCGATAGGTGTCATCGGGACTGCATCTTTGAGGATATGTTGCGCCTGCTTGTACAGCTCGGTGCGTTTGGCGACATCCGATGTGGCCTTGGCTTCTTTTACGATGCCGTCGAATTTCTTGTCGCACCATTTGGAGAAGTTGTTACCGGCCAGCGAGTCGCAGCCGAACAGCACGTTCAGCCAGTTGTCCGGGTCACCATTGTCACCGCTCCAACCAATGATCATGGCCTGGTTCTCGCCACCTTTGGAGCGCTTGATGTACTCGCCCCACTCGTAGCTGACGATGTTGACCTTCAGGCCGATCTGTTTCCAGTCGTTCTGCAGCATCTCGGCCATCAGCTTGGCGTTCGGGTTGTACGGACGCTGTACCGGCATCGCCCACAGGGTGATCTCGGTGCCTTCCTTGACGCCTGCTTCCTTCAGCAAAGCCTTGGCTTTGGTGACGTCGTACGGCGCATCCTTGATGGTGGTGTCGTAGGACCATTGGGTCGGCGGCATGGCGTTGACCGCCAGTTGTCCGGCGCCCTGGTACACGGAGTCGATGATCTGCTGCTTGTTCACCGACATGTCCAGCGCTTCACGTACACGCAGGTCAGACAGCGGGTTAGCCGCGGTCTGGCCCTTGAGCACCGGCATGACGTTGTAGGCGATGTAGCCCAGGTTGAAGCCGGCCTGGTGCGGCAGTTTCAGGTCTTTGTCGTCGCCCAGTGCCTTGAGGTCGGCCGGACGTGGGAACAGGGTGACTTGGCATTCGTTTTTCTTGAGCTTCTGGATGCGTACCGACGGGTCGGTAGTGATGGCGAAGATCAGGTTGTCGATCTTCACGTCTTCAGGTTTCCAGTAGTCCTTGTTGCCGGTGTAGCGAATGTTCGAGTCTTTCTGGTAGCTCTTGAACACGAACGGACCAGTGCCGACCGGCTTCTGGTTGATGTCCTGGGCCTTGCCTTCTTTCAACAGTTGGGCTGCGTATTCGGCAGACTGGATCGAGGCGAAGCTCATGGCCAGGTTTTGGATGAAAGCGGCGTCCACGGTGCCAAGGGTGAACTTGACGGTGTGGTCATCGACTTTCTCGATGTTCTTGATGTTGGTGTCCATCCCCATGTCCGTGAAGTACGGGAATTCGGTGGGGTAGGCTTTGCGGAAAGGATCGTCCTTGTTGATCATGCGGTTGAACGTGAACAGCACGTCATCGGCATTGAAAGTACGGGTCGGTTTGAAGTACGAGGTGGTGTGGAACTTCACGCCGTCGCGCAAATGGAAGGTGTACGTCAGGCCATCCGGGGAAACGTCCCAGTTGGTGGCCAGCCCAGGAATCACAGCGGTGCCGCCGCGCTCGAACTGGGTCAGACGGTTGAACATGGTTTCGGCCGAAGCATCGAAGTCTGTTCCGGTGGTGTACTGGCCTGGGTCAAAACCGGCCGGGCTCCCTTCGGAGCAGAACACCAGGTTAGTCGCCGCTTGGGCGAAAGGGGCTGCGGCCATAAGGCCAGCGCTAACGATTAACGGAATGACTGCGTGTTTAAGCATGTTGGCCTCATGATTTGTTGTCATTTTTGGTGGTGAGGGCGACCTCGTGAGTCGGCCTGCGGATACTTATGCAGGGGCCATACCCAATGCAAGATGCAGAACCGTTAGGAGGCTGAAACAGTGGTACGAACGTACAGGAATGTCGCAATTATGAAAGTTTCTACACAATTGCGTACATTTTGAGGTTTTTTTCGGTGCGTGAGCCGCACCAAAAAAGACCAACCGAGGCGTCTAGCGCACCCGGTTGGGGCGGTGCTGTTACTTATCTAGACTCACGCCGTAGAAGGGCGTTAGCCCAAACGGGCTGATCTTGAAATCTTTGACTTCCTTGCGCAGCGGCTGGAAAACCGTCGAGTTCGCAATAGGCGTTATAGGTACCTGTTCCTTAAGGATTTTTTGCGCCTGTTGATACCACTTGATGCGCTGCTCACGGTCGCTGCTGAGTTTGGCCTGCTGCACCAGTTTGTCGTAGGCCGGGTTACACCATTTGGCGTAGTTGCTGCCCTTCACTGCAGCACAACTGTAGAGCACACCCAGCCAGTTATCCGGGTCGCCGTTGTCGCCGGTCCAGCCGTAAATCATCGCGTCGTGCTCGCCATTTTTGGCGCGCTTGATGTATTCGCCCCACTCATAGCTGACGATGTTGGCCTTGATGCCAACTTTTTCCCAATCCTGCTGGATCATTTGTGCCGACATGCGCGCGTTCGGATTGGACGCGCGCTGGACCGTCATAGCCCACAGGTTGATGGTCGTGCCAGGTGCAACACCTGCTTCTTTTAGTAGCGCCTTGGCCTTGGTGGGATCGTAGGGCGCATCCTTGATGTTGGGGTCATAAGACCACTGCGCTGGCGGCAAGGCGTTCTGCGCCAATTGCCCGGCGCCCTGGTACACCGCCTTGATAATCGCCGGTTTGTCGATGGCCATGTCCAGGGCCTGGCGTACCTTGAGTTGGTCCAGCGGTGGATGGGTCACGTTGTAGGCCAGGAAACCCAGGTTGAAACCTGCCTGTTGCAGCACGCGCAGATTCGGGTCCTGCTTCATCACTTCGATATCGGCAGGGCGTGGGTAACCGCTGACCTGGCATTCGCCGGCCTTGAGTTTCTGCAGGCGCGAGGCGGCGTCCGGGGTGATCGCGAACACCAGGTTGTCGAGCTTCACATCCTCGGGCTTCCAATACTGCTTGTTGGCCACGTAGCGAATCTGCGAATCCTTCTGGTAGCGCTTGAACACAAAAGGCCCGGTGCCTACCGGCTTCTGGTTGATGTCTTCTGCCTTGCCCTGCTTCAACAGTTGAGCGGCGTACTCGGCGGACTGTACTGAGGCAAAGCTCATGGCCAGGTTCTGCACGAACGAGGCGTCCACATTATTGAGGTTGAAACGCACGCTGTGATCGTCGAGTTTTTCGACGCTCTTGATCGTGGTGTTCAAGCCCATGTCGGTGAAGTACGGCGACTCGGAAGGGTAGGCCTTGCGGAACGGACTGTCGGCATCCAGCAGGCGATTGAAGGTGAACAGCACGTCATCCGCGTTGAAGTCGCGGGTAGGGGTAAAGAAATCGGTGGTGTGGAACTTGACGCCATCGCGCAGGTGGAAGGTGTAGGTCAGGCCGTCTTTGGATACGTCCCAGCTTGTCGCCAGGCCGGGCTCAACTTCGGTATCGCCGCGCTTGAACTGGGTCAGGCGGTTGAACACGGTTTCGGCTGAAGCGTCGAAGTCTGTGCCGCTGGTGTACTGGCTTGGATCGAAACCGGCGGGGCTGGCTTCGGAGCAATAGACCAGGGTGGTGGCCGCCTGGGCCATTGGTATAAAGGTCAGCAAGCTTGCAGCGAGGAGGAGCGGTTTGAAGGTGATTCTTTCCATGGAGACCCCTGAAATGGCAGGCGTATAAAAGCTGCCCAAACGAAAACGGCGGAACCGAGGTTACCGCCGTTCGGGGGGATCAGGTAGAGGGAAAGTATCGGGATTCTTGCGTTCCCATTGGCCTATCCACCTTGTTTCAGTTGGCCGGCATGACGGTTACGGTAACCGTTGCAGGATTGATTTCACTGGTGGTGTATGTGGTTTTGCCCTCTGTCGTACTGGCGGTTATTGTGAAAGATCGGGTGAGTGTCACTTCTGTGTTGGGCATTTCGTTGATTTCGAGCTCTGGATTAGCGAGGTAGCCTTTGCAGGTTCCTGTCACCACTGTCTGTTTGCTCGTGGGGTCATAGTAAATGTCGTACTGAGGTCTTTGCCCTTTAAAGTAGTAATCGTCCGTGAGTCTGGCGTCATCTTTTAATGTCCATTCTATGGGGTTCAAGGAGTTTTGATTGGCCACTTCGGAGATACGGGCGCGCAGTTGGGCATCCGAAATGATGCGTTCGAACTGGTTGATTTTGTCTTGTACATTTTCAGTGACGTCTATGCTATTACTCGCCAACTCCTCGGTCTTCACGGATCCGTCGCGGATCGTGTGAACTTTAAAGTCTGCACGATTCGTATCTTTAATGAAGATTTCGGCGTAGGGGTCGGAGCTGAACTGGTTCTTCGTAGCGCTCGGTTTTGATAGGACGGGCATTTCACTCTCCTCAACCGGCCATGAAACCTCCAAACGCGTCTTGATGATTTGTTCATCCAAGGGAGCCGTGGGATTACTTATGTAGTTCGTCCCTGAATAGGTGTAGTTCAAGTCCTTGTGGAAGGTTAGGTATTCATCGAATCTCTTTGCGTCATCGATAGGGGTGCCTGGCGTGAATTGATCTGAAAACTTTTTTTGCCCAGCTTCTGCGGGCTCTAAAGGTGCGCCGGGTTTTGGCGTTTTCTCTGAAACGATCGGCGGTTTTTTTTGCCATGGCCAAGTGCGCGCACCCCCCGTATTGAGATCACGGGTCCACTCGCCGTTTTGCGTGGCACGTAAAAGCATTACCCGTGTGCGTGTCTGGGGGTCAATGACCATCACGCGGCCTTCGTGCAGATCGAAGTTTGACCTCACCTCGTACACCTTGGGTTGACCTGTTGCGTCGGTGTAGCGAATGAACCACCGGTCTTCACCGTTGTTTTTGACCTGATAAATGCCTTTTGCATTGTGTCTGGCCCCATTCAGCAATTGCTCGCCGTCGGGGACCGCGTACTTGCTGATATCGATAGGAATTTTGGAGTAATCGACCTTGGGCGCGTCGAGAATCGGCTCATCGGTAGGTTCTGGCGTGTTGGACGAATGCGGGCGGGGCTCTCTGGGTTGCTGCGCGGGCGTCTCGACGGATTCTTCAATGGTCTTTCCTACCTCGGCTTCAGTGGCTTCGGCACCCTTGAGCACTCTACTCGCGCCGCTGGCCAGTGCTGGCAACGCATTCAACACGCCGAACACCACCTGGTCGCTGCCGCCCTGTTTGCCATGCTTGATATTGTCGGCACCGATGCCAACCTGCGCCGCGCCGGCGGCGGCGTAGAAAACCTCCAGCGCGACCGCCACTTCGGGCATGACCAACGCCAACGGGGTCATCATCACGGCAATCTTGGTGGCCGTTTCCAAGGCTTCCAGGATCGAGGTCTTGGTGACGTCGGCGTCAGTGGTGATCTGGGTTTCGCCATCGGCATACGAACGCTCTTTCTGCCGTGTGGTCATGGCCTTGAACGGATCTTCGCTGAGCGGTTCGGTGGTGATGAAGGTCTGCGGGTCGTACTGGTTCAGTCGCTCCAGCGCCGTGGCACCCGGCGCATCCTTTTTCGGCCAGCCGCTGATGCCCACCAGGGTCTGGTTGACCCCTTCGGACAGCACTCGGTCGGCCTGGTCGCGCAGAGGGAAGTGCATCGACAAGGCTTCGCGCTTACGCGGGTCGGCGGCTTGCTCGGCCAGCCAGTTTTTCATCTGATCCTGGTTGTCGAAGCGGTGAATCGGCGACGAGTTGCCGGGGATGTGCAGCAGGGTGGTTTTGGTCTGCTTGTCGGTGATGTACATCAGGTCAGTGGACTTGAAACCGTTGATTTTCAACAGCCCGGTTTCCACATTGGGGTCTTTGTGCGGGGCGGCGTCCAAGTCGTTGAGGCTCATGTCGCCCCAGGTCTTGTTCGTGGGCAGGCCGGCCGCGCGCATGGCCAGGCTGACGTCGCTTTCGCTGAGGCTGTCGTTGTCGAATTGCGCCATCGCGGCACCGGCAAAGGCGGCCTTGCTCAGTTGCGCGTACTTTTGTTCATGGGCAGGCCAAAAGCCGTTGAGGAACTCGGTGTAGGGTTTGCTCTGATCGGTGTTCCACGTGATGTCCCGGAATGCAGCAGGCGTTTGCTTGAGCTGTGTCGTCTGGTTGTAGACCTGGCGGCCACCGAGTGGCGGGCCGGTGAAAATGCCTTCGTAGGTCTTGGGCTCGTTAAGCTTGTGGATGATGTTGTAGATGGCGATGGGCGCTGCGGCCAGCGGGGCGAGTCTGTTGATCCATTTGTGCAGGGTTGACTGCTTTTTTTCTTCTGGGGTCTCGTGTTCATTGTGTTTGTTCTTGTGGCGCATGTTGTGCAATGCGGCGTCAGTCAGGCTGATTTGGTTCAGCACCTTGCCGCCTTTCGGTTTTGGCAGTTTGGGGTCGTAGTCGAAGGTGGTGATAAACGTGTTATCTGGGTCAATATCCTTGCCCCAGCGCTTCTTCAATTCCTCGCGGATGATTTGCGAGGTGCTTTGGCTGGCGGTCTTGAAACCGTCGGTGGCACGGCTGACATAGCGGTCCACCCCGGGGTTGTACGGCAGCCCTGGAATCAGTGGTTGGTGATGGTTGCGCTGCTTGGGACTTTTTTGGCGGGGCAGGTCGGCGGGCGTTGATGAAGGCGACATGGGGTTATTGGTTCGAGCTGACGGGATATGAGGCGTATTGAGCGTGTTCGTTATCATTGGGTATCGATCTCTAGAACCGTTGTGCGCATCCCTTGCTGTTTGAGTTTTCGATACGTGTGTGGGACATCTGTTTGTTGGCGTTCCTCGTCCTCTGTAACGTCGAGTGTTTACCGTTGGCAGAGCAAAAAAAAACGGCGCGTACCTGAGGTCGCGCCGTTTTTATTGGTTGAGAGACTTTATTGCAGTACTTCAATTACCCCATCGGCACTCATGTTCACCTGGCTGGTGCCGGCTTCCACGTCCGGGGTCGGCGCTGAATCCATCGCGGCCGCTTTCATCATCATCCCGCCACGGGCGTAGGGTTGTGGATAACCGTTGGTGTTGAAGTTCAGGTTCACAATCTTGTAGCCCTTGCCGCCCAGAGCATCAGTAGCCAATTGCGCACGTGCCTTGAATGCGGCAACCGCGTCCTTGAGCAGCGAGTCTTCGCTGGCCTTGCGCGTGGCGTCGGCGATGGCGAAGTCCATGTTTTCCATTTTCAGGGTGTTAAGCAGCTCGCCGGTGAGCTTGGACAGCGCCGGGAAGTCCGCGCTTTCAAGGCGCAGCTCGGCACGTTCACGCCAGCCGGTGATTTTCTGGTTCTTGTTGTCGTAGATCGGATAGCTGTTGCGGCTGCCCTGGCGAAGCGTCACGCCTTTGACTTCGCGGGCCTGGCCAAGGGCTTTGTTCATGGTGGTGGTGATTTCGGCGGCGAGCTTGGCCGGGTCGCTGTTCTGGGATTCGGTGTAAAGGGTCACGATCATCTTGTCGCGGGCCACCTCCTGGCTGACCTCGGCGCGCAGGGAAATCTGGTTGTAGTTCAGTCCTTCGGCTGCCAGGGCCGGGAGGCTGGCAAGGGTGGCGACGCCGAGGGTGATAACAGCTGCACTGCGAGTGAAACGAGACATGTAAGCTCCTTAGGGTGTTCGTGTTCGGTAAGACTGTAGACGGTGGTATTGGGTTCTTCGGGTTTACACATTACCTACAAGTTGTGGAGGTGCCGACGAACGGTCATTCGTCCGGCCTGCGGCAAAGAGCCACACACGCCGTGCCTGCCTGCTTGCATCGTTTATACTCCTGCCGATCCGCCTGCAGCGCTCACCGGGAGAGCTCATGCTCGCCGCCGTAAAACTGACTTCCGCCACCCGCCAGAACCTCTGGCGCCTGACGTTTATCCGCACCCTGGTCCTGGCCGCACAGGCTGGCTCCGTTGGGCTCGCCTATTGGTTCGACCTGCTGCCGTTGCCCTGGCTGCAATTGGGCGTGACCCTCGGGTTTTCCATCGTGCTGTGTGTGTTCACCGCCATTCGGCTACGCACCACCTGGCCAGTGACCGAGCTGGAATACGCCCTGCAATTGGCCTGCGACCTGTTTATCCACAGTGTGTTGCTGTACTTCTCCGGTGGTTCCACCAATCCGTTCGTTTCGTATTACCTGGTGCCGTTGACCATTGCGGCGGTGACCTTGCCGTGGCGTTACTCGGTGGTGCTGTCGGGTATCGCCCTGACGTTGTATACCCTGTTGCTGGCGCGCTTCTATCCGCTGCAAACCTTCCCCATCGCCAGGGAAAACCTGCAGATCTACGGGATGTGGCTGAGCTTTGCCCTGTCTGCCGCCGTCATTACCTTCTTCGCCGCGCGCATGGCCGAAGAGCTGCGCCGCCAGGAAGAACTGCGCGCCATTCGCCGTGAAGAGGGCCTGCGCGACCAACAACTGCTGGCCGTCGCCACTCAGGCCGCCGGCGCGGCTCATGAATTGGGTACACCACTGGCGACCATGAGCGTATTGCTCAATGAAATGACCCAGGACCATCACGACCCGGCGCTGCAGGAAGACCTCGGCGTGCTGCGCGAACAGGTCAAGCAGTGCAAACAAACCTTGCAGCAACTGGTACGCGCAGCCGAAGCCAATCGCCGACTGGCGGTGGAAATGCAGGACGTGACCCAGTGGCTCGATGAAGCCCTGAATCGCTGGCACCTGATGCGCCCCGAAGCCAGCTACCGCTTCAATCTGTTGGGCCAGGGCACCGTGCCACGCATGGCGCCGCCCCCAGACTTGACCCAAGCATTGCTCAACCTGCTGAACAACGCCGCTGACGCTTGCCCAGAAGGCCTGGGCGTACAGCTGGACTGGGACGCGGAAGACGTGACCATCAGCATTCGTGACCACGGCGCGGGCGTGCCGTTGGCCATTGCCGAGCAGATTGGCAAACCATTCTTTACCACCAAGGGCAAAGGCTTCGGCCTCGGCCTGTTTTTGAGCAAGGCCAGCGTGACCCGCGCGGGCGGCTCAGTGAAGCTCTATAGTCATGAGGAAGGTGGCACGCTTACCGAGCTGCGCCTGCCCCGTGTCGCACGAGGAGATATCGATGAGTGACGAGATCCAAGTCGAAGGCGAAGAACTGCCGCACCTGTTGCTGGTAGATGACGACGCCACCTTTACCCGCGTGATGGCGCGCGCCATGAGTCGTCGCGGTTTCCGCGTGAGCACCGCAGGCTCCGCCGAAGAAGGCCTGGCCATCGCTCAGGCCGACCTGCCGGACTACGCCGCCCTCGACCTGAAAATGGACGGGGACTCGGGCCTGGTGCTGTTGCCCAAGCTGCTGGAACTCGACCCGGAAATGCGCGTGGTGATCCTCACCGGCTATTCCAGCATCGCCACCGCCGTCGAGGCGATCAAGCGCGGCGCGTGCAATTACCTGTGCAAGCCAGCGGATGCCGATGACGTGTTGGCCGCTTTGCTTTCCGAGCACGCCGACCTCGACACCCTGGTGCCGGAAAACCCGATGTCGGTGGACCGCTTGCAGTGGGAGCACATCCAGCGCGTACTCACTGAGCACGAAGGCAACATCTCCGCCACTGCCCGCGCCCTGGGCATGCACCGCCGCACTTTGCAGCGCAAGCTGCAAAAGCGTCCGGTACGCCGCTGAACAAAGTCTGAACAATCTGCTTCAGGCTGCACGGGGTCCTGAACCGATCGTCTATGATCGGTTCAAACGCCTGTCACATTTTCTTACAGAGCCTGAACGATGAATCAGAACGCTGAGTACTCCGCGGTCAATGACGCGGTGCGTGGGCAATTCTTTCGCCGAACCTGGGCGATGATCACGCCCTATTGGCGCAGTGAAGAGAAGGGCAAGGCTTGGTTGCTACTGGCCGCAGTGATTGGCCTGTCGCTGTTCAGCGTGGCGATCTCCGTGTGGATCAACCACTGGTACAAGGACTTCTACAACGCCCTGGAAAAGAAGGACACCGATGCCTTCTGGCAACTGATCGGCTATTTCGGTGGGATCGCCGCCGTGGCCATCCTGGGCGCCGTGTATCGGCTGTACCTGACCCAGATGCTCACTATCCGCTGGCGTGCCTGGCTTACCGAAAAGCACTTCGCACGTTGGCTTGCCGACAAAAACTATTACCAGCTGGAGCAGGGCGGCTACACCGATAACCCGGACCAGCGGATTTCCGAAGACCTCAATAACTTCACCTCCAGCACCTTGAGCCTTGGCCTCGGTTTGCTGCGTAACGTTGTCAGCCTGGTGTCGTTCTCCATCATTTTGTGGGGTGTTTCCGGCAGCATCGAAGTGTTTGGCATCACCATTCCCGGCTACATGTTCTGGTGCGCGCTGCTGTATGCCGCCGTGGGCAGTTGGCTGACGCACCTGATCGGTCGTCGCTTGATCGGCCTGAGCAACCAACAGCAACGCTTCGAAGCGGACCTGCGTTTCTCGATGGTGCGGGTGCGTGAGAACGCCGAGAGCATCGCCTTGTATAACGGCGAGCCGAATGAAAAGCAGCGCCTGAGTACCCGTTTCGGCAAGGTCTGGCACAACTTCTGGGACATCATGAAAGTGTCCAAGCGCCTGACCTTTTTCACGGCGGGCTACAGCCAGATCGCAATCATCTTCCCCTTCATCGTCGCCGCGCCGCGCTACTTCACCGGCAAGATCGAGTTGGGCGAGCTGATGCAAATCAACTCGGCGTTCGGCAATGTGCAGGAGAACTTCAGCTGGTTTATCAGCGCGTACTCGGACCTGGCTTCGTGGCGCGCCACCAGTGATCGTCTGCTGAGCTTTCATCAGGCGATGAGTGATAACGAGCAACGTCCTGCGGCGATTGATGTGCGCCCGGAAGGCGAGCGCCTGGTGGTGCAGAACCTGGGTATGGACCTGGCCGACGGCCGTCACCTGCTGACCAATGCCGATATGAGTGTTGAGCCTGGGCAGCGCGTGATGCTCAGCGGCCGCTCCGGCAGCGGCAAAAGTACCCTGTTGCGTGCGATGGGCCACCTGTGGCCGGCGGGCCACGGCAGCATTCGCCTGCCGGCGGCGCGCTACTTGTTCCTGCCGCAAAAACCGTATCTGCCAATTGGTACTTTGAAAGCCGTGCTGAGTTATCCACAGGACGACAGCGTGTACTCGGCCGAACGTTATGCACAGGTGCTGGAGACGTGCCGTTTGCCACACCTGGTCAACCGCCTGGATGAGGCGAATCACTGGCAACGCATGCTCTCACCGGGTGAGCAGCAGCGCCTGGCGTTTGCCCGTGCGTTGCTGTTTGCGCCGCAATGGCTGTACATGGATGAAGCGACTTCGGCGATGGACGAAGAGGATGAGGCGACGTTGTATCAAGCGCTGATTGATGAGCTGCCGGGTTTGAGCATTGTCAGCGTGGGGCATCGCAGCAGCCTCAAGCGCTTCCATGGGCGGCATGTGCGGATTGAGGGTGGTAGGCTTCTGGAACAACCCGTAGCCTTAGGTTAGAGCACGGTCAAAAATGTGGGAGCGGGCTTGCTCGCGAAAGCGGTGGATCAGTCAACATCTTCAGTGACTGACACTCCGCCTTCGCGAGCAAGCCCGCTCCCACATTTGATCACTGGTGTTCTTAAGAATGAGCCCCAACAAAAAGCCCGGCTGATCATCGATCAGCCGGGCTTTTCTATTGCTTGAAGAAAGCTTACTTCTTCAAACCGTAATGCTCATCCAGCATGCCCGGGGCGTTCGGCGTTTTTGGCGCGTAGTCCCGTGGTGGCTCCTGATTTTCCCGGGGTGGGGTCAGGCGCTCCCGTGGAGTTTGCGGTGCATCGGAATGCAGCGCGGCCAGCAGACGCTGACGGGTGATGTCGTCGAGGGCCAGGCGGTTGGCACCATCGGCGAGGTGGTCTTGTACTTCCTGGTAGCTCTGGGTGAGCTTCTTGACCAGGTTCGCGGTGCTGTTGAAGTGGGTAACAACCTCGTTCTGATAACTGTCAAAACGTTCCTGAATGTCATCCAACTGACGCTGCGTGCGGTTAGGCGCGGCATTCGGCAGCAGGCGAGCAACCAGGAATCCAATGGCGACACCGGCAACCAGGGCAAGAGTCGGCAACAACCAAACTAAGAGCGAGTGTTCCACGAGTCCTTCCTCTATAAACGGCTTTGCTTTACGTTAACGGCTCAAACCTGCGCTGTATACCGCGATTAAGCTCGCAATGATGCCAAGCACAGACTTTTAGCTAGACGAGTCGACCCATTGAGAGGTCACGGAGTTCATTCCTTGCTCATGCGTGAAACCCCCGTTTTGATCGATGGCCCGGTAGGCCAATTGGAAGCCCTGTACCTGGATCACCCCGAACCACGGGGCCTGGCGCTGATCTGTCACCCCAACCCGGTGCAGGGTGGGACCATGCTCAATAAAGTCGTATCGACCTTGCAACGTACCGCCCGCGATGCGGGTTTGATTACATTGCGATTCAATTACCGTGGCGTCGGCGCGAGCGTCGGTACCCATGACATGAGCACGGGCGAAGTGGACGATGCCGAAGCAGCCGCCACCTGGCTGCGGGAAAAACACCCGGATTTGCCGATCACGCTGCTCGGCTTTTCCTTCGGTGGCTATGTCGCCGCCAGCCTCGGTGGCCGTCTGGAAGCCAAGGGTGAAACACTTGCGCACCTGTTCATGGTGGCCGCTGCGGTGATGCGCCTGCGCGACACCGACGTGCTGCCACAGGGCTGCCCGCTGACGCTGATCCAGCCGGAAACCGACGAAGTGGTTGACCCGCAAGCCGTTTACGACTGGTCCGCCGCCCTGAAACGCCCCCATGAGCTGCTGAAAGTGGCAGAATGCGGGCACTTTTTTCATGGCAAGCTCACCGATCTCAAGGATCTGGTGCTGCCACGCCTCTCGAATTGATAGCAGTCTGATAAGCGATTACCCATGACGACTCGTACCCGTATCCTCACCGGCATCACCACCACCGGCACGCCGCACCTGGGCAACTACGCCGGTGCGATCCGCCCGGCGATCCTCGCCAGCCAGGACGCCAACGCCGACTCCTTCTACTTCCTGGCCGACTACCACGCCTTGATCAAATGCGATGACCCGCAGCGCATCCAACGCTCGCGCATGGAAATTGCCGCGACCTGGCTGGCCGGCGGCCTGGATGTGAACCGGGTGACCTTCTACCGCCAGTCCGACATCCCGGAAATCCCCGAGCTGACCTGGCTGCTCACCTGTGTTGCCGCCAAGGGCCTGCTCAACCGCGCCCATGCGTACAAGGCCTCGGTGGACAAGAACGTGGAAGCCGGCGAAGACCCGGATGCGGGCATCAGCATGGGCTTGTACAGCTACCCGGTGCTGATGGCGGCGGACATCCTGATGTTCAACGCACACAAGGTGCCGGTCGGCCGCGACCAGATCCAGCACGTGGAAATGGCACGCGATATCGGCCAGCGCTTCAACCACCTGTTCGGCAACGGTAAAGAATTCTTCACCATGCCCGAGGCGTTGATCGAAGAAAGCGTCGCCACCTTGCCGGGCCTGGATGGCCGCAAGATGTCCAAGAGCTACGACAACACCATTCCGTTGTTCACCAGCGCCAAGGACATGAAGGACGCGATCTCGCGGATCGTCACCGACTCGCGCGCACCCGGCGAAGCCAAGGACCCGGACAACTCGCACCTGTTCACCTTGTTCCAGGCGTTTGCCAGCAAGGACCAGGAAGAAGAGTTCCGCGCCGAGCTGCTGCAAGGCCTGGGCTGGGGCGAGGCGAAGAACCGTCTGTTCCAACTGCTGGACGGCCAATTGGGCGAAGCCCGCGAGCGTTACCATCAACTGATGTCGCGCCCGTCGGACATGGAAGACCTGCTGCTGATCGGTGCCAAGAAGGCCCGTGCTGTGGCTGCTCCGTTTCTGGCAGAGCTGCGTGAAGCGGTTGGCCTGCGCTCGTTCGTCGAGCAGGCTGCGGCGCCGGTCGCGACCAAGAAGAAAGCTGCAAAGGCTGCGCGTTTCGTAAGCTTCCGTGAAGACGACGGCAGCTTCCGTTTCCGCCTGCTGGCGGCTGATGGTGAGCAACTGCTGCTGTCGCGCAACTTCGCCGACGGTAAAACCGCAGGCGCTGTGACCAAGCAGTTGCAAAGCGGTGAAGCGCTGGACGTACGCACCGAAGCCCTGGGCTTCAGCGTATGGCTGGACGGTGCGGCAGTGGCCGACAGCGCCGAGTTCGCCGACGGCGCCGCCCGCGATGCCGCCATCGCCGCACTGCGCATTGCGTTGACCCCTATCGAAGATTGACCCGACCAAGGGTTGATTGCCATTAATCAGGGCCGTCGTTACAGTGACGGCCCGTTTTTGTTGCCTTGCTAACGAAATTATGACGCCCCTAGAACGATATCAAGCTGATCTGAAACGCCCTGAATTCTTCCATGACGCGGCCCAGGAAACGGCGGTGCGTCATTTGCAGCGCCTGTACGATGACCTCATCGCGGCCTCGCAAAACAAGCCAGGGATGCTCAGCAAGCTGTTTGGCAAGAAGGACCACACGCCGGTCAAAGGCCTGTATTTCTGGGGCGGCGTGGGCCGGGGCAAGACTTACCTGGTAGACACTTTCTTCGAAGCGCTACCGTTCAAGGAAAAAGTCCGGACGCACTTCCACCGCTTCATGAAGCGTGTGCACGAAGAAATGAAGACCCTGCCGGGCGAGAAAAACCCGCTGACCATCATCGCCAAGCGCTTCTCCGACGAAGCGCGGGTGATCTGCTTCGATGAATTCTTTGTCTCCGACATCACCGACGCCATGATCCTGGGCACGCTGATGGAAGAACTGTTCAAGAACGGCGTGACCCTGGTCGCGACCTCGAACATCGTGCCTGATGGCCTATACAAGGACGGCCTGCAGCGTGCGCGTTTCCTGCCGGCCATTGCGCTGATCAAGCAGAACACCGAAATCGTCAACGTCGACAGCGGCGTGGACTACCGCCTGCGCCACCTGGAGCAAGCGGAGCTGTTCCACTTCCCGCTGAACGAAGCGGCCCACGAGAGCCTGAAAAAGAGCTTCCGTGCGCTGACGCCGGAATGCACCCAGGCGGTAGAAAACGACAAGCTGATGATCGAGAACCGCGAGATCATCGCCCTGCGCACCTGCGATGACGTGGCCTGGTTCGACTTCCGCGCCTTGTGCGACGGCCCGCGCAGCCAGAACGACTACATCGAGTTGGGCAAGATCTTCCACGCCGTGATTTTGAGCGGTGTGGAACAGATGAGCGTGACCACCGACGACATCGCGCGCCGTTTCATCAACATGGTCGACGAGTTCTACGACCGGAACGTGAAGCTGATCATCTCGGCGGAAGTCGAGCTGAAGGACTTGTACACCGGCGGTCGTTTGAATTTCGAATTCCAGCGCACGCTCAGCCGTTTGCTAGAGATGCAATCCCACGAGTTTCTGTCTCGCGGGCACAAGCCATAAGAGCGCTGTAGATCAAATGTGGGAGCGGGCTTGCTCGCGAAGGCGGAGTGTCAGTCACTGAAGATGTTGACTGATCCATCGCCTTCGCGAGCAAGCCCGCTCCCACATTTTTTTGCATTCAACTTTAGTTATGCGGCCTGCTGAAACTGCTGGCGATACTGGTTCGGCGACAGCTCCGTGTGCTGCCTGAACAGCCGCGCAAAGAAACTCGCATCGTCATACCCCACCTCATAACTGATGGTCTTGATGCTCTTGCGGCTACCCGAGAGCAGGCCCTTGGCGGTCTCGATACGTAGGCGCTGCAGGTAATGCAGCGGCTTGTCACCGGTGGCGGTCTGGAAGCGACGCATGAAGTTGCGGATGCTCATGCCGTGTTCCCGGGCGACATCTTCGAAGCGAAATTTGTCGGCGAAGTGTTCTTCAAGCCAGTGCTGGATCTGCAGGATGATCACGTCCTGGTGCAGCTTCTGTCCGCCAAACCCAATACGTCCAGGTGAATAGCTGCGCTGCACTTCATAGAGGATGTCGCGGGCTACGGCCTGGGCGATGTTGGCACCGCAGAAGCGTTCGATCAGGTAGATATAAAGGTCGCATGCCGAGGTAGTGCCGCCCGCGCAGTACAGGTTATCGGCGTCGGTCAGGTGCTTGTCCTGGTTGAGCTGAACCTTGGGGAAACGCTCGCTGAAGGCATTGAAGAAACGCCAGTAGGTGGTCGCCTCCTTGCCATCAAGCAGGCCGGCTTCGGCCAGCCAGAACACCCCGGTGGCTTCGCCGCAGAGCACTGCGCCGCGGGCGTGTTGCTCGCGCAACCACGGCAGCACTTGCGGGTAACGGCTGCACAGGGCATCGAAATCATCCCAGAAGGCAGGTAACACGATGATGTCGGCGTCTTCCAGGCCGCCGTCCACCGGCATGATCACATTACTGAAACTGCGCACCGATTGCCCATCGGGGCTGACCAGTCGTGATTCGAACGCTGGGGTCAGGCCCAGGCCTTGTTGCTTGCCGTAACGCAGGCTGGCGAGGTGGAAGAAATCCTTGGCTTGCATGAGGGTTGAAGCGAATACCCGATCAACGGCCAAAATGCTGACGCGCCGCAGGGGCGTGGAGATTTGGTTAGACATAATTTCATTTATTCTTATAGGGGAAAGTGGTCACCAGACGGCTGGATCGTCTTATTTTTTGTCGCATGTGTCCAGTGTCCCGTGATGCCTTCGCGGCATAGTCTCTGTGGGCTTGTTTTTGTCCGACAATCCCCGCAGGTGAGCCATGATCCCCAGAACCTTGTTCAGCCCCGAGCACGAACTCTTCCGCGAGAGCGTGCGTACCTTCCTCGAAAAAGACGCCGCGCCGTACCATGGGCAATGGGAGAAGCAGGGTTATATCGACCGTAGCCTGTGGAGCAAGGCAGGGGAGGCGGGGATGCTGTGTTCCCACCTGCCGGAGGAGTACGGCGGGTTGGGCGCGGACTTTCTCTACAGCGCGGTGGTGATCGAGGAGATCAGTCGGCTGGGTCTCACCGGTATCGGTTTTTCCCTGCATTCGGACATCGTCGCGCCGTACATCCTGCATTACGGCAGTGAAGCGCTGAAGCACAAGTACCTGCCCAAGTTGATCTCCGGCGAGATGGTCACGGCCATCGCGATGACTGAGCCAGGTGCGGGTTCCGACCTGCAAGGGGTCAAGACTACCGCCGTGCTGGACGGTGATGAGTACGTGATCAATGGTTCCAAGACCTTTATCACCAATGGCTTTCTCGCCGAGTTGGTGATCGTCGTGGCCAAGACCGATCCCAAGGCCGGCGCCAAGGGCACCAGCCTGTTTTTGGTGGAAGCCGATACGCCCGGCTTCGACAAAGGCAAGCGCCTGGAGAAAGTCGGCATGAAGGCCCAGGACACCTCGGAGCTGTTCTTCCAGGACGTGCGTGTGCCCAAGGAAAACCTGCTGGGCCAGGCCGGAATGGGCTTCGCGTACTTGATGCAGGAGCTGCCTCAGGAGCGTTTGACGGTGGCGATCGGTGCGCTGTCATCCGCTGAGGCGGCGCTGGAGTGGACGCTGGAATACACCCGTGAACGCAAGGCGTTCGGCAAGGCGATTGCCGATTTCCAGAATACCCGTTTCAAGTTGGCGGAGATGGCGACCGAGATTCAGATCGGCCGGGTGTTTGTTGATAAGTGCATGGCATTGCACCTGGAAGGCAAGCTGGATGTGCCTACGGCCGCGATGGCCAAGTACTGGGCCACGGACCTGCAATGCAAGGTGCTCGATGAGTGCGTGCAGTTGCACGGCGGCTACGGCTTCATGTGGGAATACCCGATTGCGCGGGCCTGGGCGGATGCGCGGGTGCAGCGCATTTATGCGGGGACCAATGAGATCATGAAGGAGATTATTGCGCGGGCGCTTTGATGATTTTGTAGTGCTGCTGATGGCCTCTTCGCGAGCAAGCCCGCTCCCACAGTAGACCTGGTTCCAACATGAAAATGCGGTCGAATGTGGGAGCGGGCTTGCTCGCGAAAGCGGTCTACAGATCAATCAAGGCGCAGGGTT
The DNA here is from genome assembly GCF_014230465.1 of Pseudomonas cremoris. The sequence goes on along the minus strand of NZ_JAAXCY010000011.1, from coordinate 150,410 downwards.
CGGATGATCTTTCTGAATCGCCTCAATCCCCTCCAACACCTCTTTCGACAGCTTAAGCTCAGCACTGGCAATGTTGCTGTCCAGTTGTTCCAGCGATGTAGCACCGATGATATTGCTGGTCACAAACGGTTGTTGCGTTACAAACGCCAACGCCATCTGCGCCGGGTCCAGGCCATGTTCACGCGCCAATGCCACATAACGGCTGCACGCCGCCTCCGACTGTGGGTTGAAGTAACGGCTGAAGCGGCTGTATTCGGTCAGGCGCGCTTTGGCTGGGCGTGCGCCGTTCTCGTATTTGCCGCTGAGCATGCCAAACGCCAGTGGCGAGTAGGCCAACAGGCCGCATTGTTCGCGAATGGCGATTTCCGCCAGGCCCACTTCAAAGCTGCGGTTGAGCAGATTGTAGGGGTTCTGGATCGACACCGCGCGGGTCCAGCCACGGGCCTCGGCCAGGGCGAGGAATTTCATGGTGCCCCACGGGGTTTCGTTGGACAGGCCAATGTGGCGGATCTTGCCGGCCTTCACTTGCTCATCCAGCGCTTCGAGGGTTTCTTCCAGCGGGGTGAGGTCTTCTTCGTCCTTGTGCTTGTAGCTCAGCTGGCCAAAGAAGTTGGTGCTGCGCTCGGGCCAATGCAGCTGGTAGAGGTCGATCCAGTCGGTCTGCAGGCGCTTGAGGCTGGCATCCAGCGCTTCGACGATGTGCTTGCGGTTGTGGCGCAGGTGGCCGTCGCGGATGTAGTCGATGGTGTTGCCCGGGCCGGCGATCTTGCTGGCCAGGACCCAGTCGGCACGGTCGCCGCGGCTCTTGAAGTAATTACCGATATAACGCTCGGTGGTGGCGTAGGTGTCGGCCTTCGGCGGCACCGGGTACATTTCGGCTGTGTCGAGGAAGTTGATCCCCGCCGCCTTGGCCCGCTCGATCTGTGCGAAGGCCTCTGCCTCGCTGTTCTGCTCGCCCCAGGTCATGGTGCCCAAGGCTATCGCGCTCACGTTCAGATCCGTACGGCCCAGCTGTCGATAATCCATCGGGTACTCCTTCGGGGAAAACAATCATAAAAGCAGGTTGAATTTTTTTTCGCAATCTGCATAATTGCCCACCTCTTTCTGCAGTGGAAGTGATGCGCCGCCTGCCGAAGAATCTTGCCGTTGAACGGACGCGCCGACCCGAGCCCCCGATAGCGTCTGTATCCGGCTGCCTTTGACTTGTCAAAGTACGCACTATTCAGTAAGATCCGCCGTCTAATTTACAGGGCGGCCCCTGAGGCTATTAAAGAATGACAACTTTTACTGCAAAACCGGAAACAGTTCAGCGCGACTGGTTTGTCGTCGACGCCGCTGGTCAGACCCTGGGTCGTCTGGCCACTGAAGTCGCCAGCCGTCTGCGTGGCAAGCACAAGCCTGAGTACACCCCTCACGTTGACACCGGTGACTACATCGTGATCATCAACGCTGAGCAGGTTCGTGTAACCGGCAACAAAGCAAGCGACAAAATGTACTACCGTCACTCCGGTTTCCCAGGCGGTATCAAGTCTTCCAACTTCGAAGGCCTGATTGCCAAGAAGCCTGAAGCCCCGATCGAAATCGCGGTCAAAGGCATGCTGCCTAAGGGCCCACTGGGTCGCGATATGTTTCGCAAGCTGAAAGTCTATGCGGGCGCTGTACACCCTCATGCTGCTCAGCAGCCCCAAGAACTGAAGTTTTAACGGAATAGTTCATTATGTCGGCGACTCAAAATTACGGCACTGGCCGTCGCAAAACCGCAACCGCTCGCGTTTTCCTGCGTCCGGGTACTGGTAACATCTCGATCAACAACCGCTCCCTGGACAACTTCTTCGGCCGCGAAACTGCCCGCATGGTAGTTCGTCAGCCGCTGGAACTGACCGAGACCGTTGAAAAGTTCGACATCTACGTCACCGTTATCGGTGGCGGTGTAAGTGGTCAAGCTGGCGCAATCCGCCACGGTATCACTCGCGCTCTGATGCAGTACGACGAAACCCTGCGTAGCGCTCTGCGCAAAGCGGGCTTCGTTACTCGCGATGCTCGTGAAGTTGAACGTAAGAAAGTCGGTCTGCGTAAAGCGCGTAAGCGTCCGCAGTACTCGAAGCGTTAATTCGCTTTACGTTCCACAAAAACGCCCAGCTCCTCACGGAGTTGGGCGTTTTTTATTGCCTGCAATTTATGCAGAAAAATCGCCGTGACAACTTGCCACATCCGTAGACCCCCTATACTACAAGGCCTGGAGGCGGAGCCCCGGGCAATTCCCTTGTCATACGTGGGGCTTTTCATTACCATTCGGCAAAATTTTTATAAGTAAAGTTTCAACACTTAGTAGACGCCTGATTTAACAGGCCAAAAAGCTGATGGGAGAGGACTGAATGAGCAATGACGGCGTGAATGCAGGCCGGCGTCGCTTCTTGGTAGCAGCCACATCCGTGGTGGGTGCTGCAGGAGCGGTGGGGGCTGCGGTCCCGTTCGTGGGGTCATGGTTTCCCAGTGCCAAGGCGAAAGCCGCAGGTGCACCGGTGAAGGTGAATGTCAGCAAGATCGACCCAGGCCAGCAAATGATTGCTGAGTGGCGCGGTCAGCCAGTATTCATCGTTCGTCGTACCGAGGAAATCCTGGGGAATCTGAAGAAAATCGAAGGTCAGCTGTCTGACCCCGACTCGAAGAATTCCGACCAACCCGCTTACGTCGATAAGGAAATTCGCTCGATCAAGCCAGAGATTCTGCTGCTGATCGGTATCTGCACCCACTTGGGCTGCTCGCCTACCTTCCGCCCGGAAGTTGCTCCTGCCGACCTTGGCAAGGATTGGGTCGGTGGCTACTTCTGCCCGTGCCACGGCTCTCATTACGACCTGGCCGGTCGCGTCTACAAGTCCCAGCCCGCACCCTTGAACCTGCCAGTTCCGCCACATCACTACGAGACTGACAGTGTCATTGTCATTGGCGTCGACGAGGGGGAGAAAGCCTGATGAGCAAGTTCATGGATTGGGTCGATGCGCGCTTCCCCGCCACAAAAATGTGGGAAGACCATCTCAGCAAATATTACGCACCAAAAAACTTCAACTTCTTCTACTTCTTTGGCTCCCTGGCGCTGCTGGTGCTGGTCAACCAGATCGTCACCGGTGTCTGGCTGACGATGAGCTACACCCCGTCGGCGGAAGAGGCGTTCGCCTCCGTCGAATACATCATGCGTGACGTCGAGTACGGCTCGATCCTGCGCCTGTTGCACTCTACAGGCGCTTCGGCGTTTTTCATCGTCGTCTACATGCATATGTTCCGCGGCCTGCTCTACGGGTCGTACCAGAAGCCGCGCGAGTTGGTGTGGGTCTTCGGCATGCTGATCTACCTGGCGCTGATGGCCGAGGCCTTCATGGGCTACCTGCTGCCATGGGGCCAGATGTCGTACTGGGGCGCACAGGTGATCATCTCGCTGTTCGGTGCGATTCCGGTAATCGGTAACGACCTGACCCAGTGGATCCGTGGTGACTATCTGATCTCTGGCATTACCCTGAACCGCTTCTTCGCCTTGCACGTAGTGGCCTTGCCAATCGTGATCCTGGGCCTGGTGGTGCTGCACATCCTGGCACTGCACGAAGTGGGTTCCAACAACCCGGATGGCGTGGATATCAAGAAGCACAAGGACGAGAACGGCATCCCGCTGGATGGCATTCCGTTCCACCCGTACTACACCGTAAAAGACATTGTCGGCGTAGTCGTCTTCCTGTTCGTGTTCTGCTCGATCGTGTTCTTTTTCCCGGAGATGGGTGGTTATTTCCTGGAGAAACCTAACTTTGAACAGGCCAACGCCTTCAAGACGCCTGAGCACATTGCCCCGGTCTGGTACTTCACGCCGTTCTACGCGATCTTGCGGGCGATTCCCGACAAGCTCATGGGCGTAATCGCCATGGGGGCGGCCATCGCGGTGCTGTTCGTGTTGCCATGGCTCGACCGTAGCCCGGTCAAGTCCATGCGCTACAAGGGCTGGCTGAGCAAAATCTGGCTATGGGTGTTCTGCATTTCGTTCGTGATCCTCGGTGTGTTGGGCGTTTTGGCGCCGACTCCTGAGCGTACGTTGCTGTCGCAGGTCTGCACCTTCCTGTACTTCGCCTACTTCATTCTGATGCCGTTCTATACCCGGCTTGAGAAGACCAAACCGGTACCGGAAAGGGTGACTGGCTGATGAAAAAATTATTCGTTGCATTGATGCTTGCGGCGCTGCCGCTACTGTCCTTCGCTGCCGAGCATGGCCCTGAGCTGGAAAAAGTCGATATCGACGTGTCCGACAAGGCCGCCATGCAGGACGGGCTGCGTACGTTCACCAACTACTGCATGGGTTGCCACAGCGCCAAGTTCCAGCGCTACGAGCGTGTTGCCGATGACTTGGGGATCCCGCATGACGTGATGCTCAGCCATTCGGTGTTCACCGGCGCCAAGATCGGCGACCACATGAACATCGGCATGCAACCCGCTGACGCCAAGACCTGGTTCGGCGCAGCACCGCCTGACCTGACCCTGGTGGCGCGTGTGCGCGGCACCGACTGGCTGTATGGCTACCTGAAATCCTTCTACGAAGACCCAGCGCGTCCTTATGGCGTGAACAACAAAGTCTTCCCGAACGTCGGCATGCCCAACGTTCTGGTCGGCCTGCAGGGTCGCCAAGTGGTAGGATGCAAGCAGGTTCAGGTCGTTGAAGACGGCAAGAAGCAATATGATCCGTTGACCGGTACGCCTTTGACTCACGAGGCATGCGATCAACTGACCATCGTGCCCAAGACCGGCGCGTTGAATGAAGAGCAGTTCGACGAGAAGGTAAAAAATCTCGTGACCTTCCTGGCCTACTCGGCCAACCCGGTCAAACTGCAGCACCAGCGCATCGGTACCTATGTATTGCTGTACCTGGCCTTCTTCTTCGTATTCGCCTATCTGCTCAAACGCGAATACTGGAAGGATGTGCATTGATCCAACCGTAAGCAATTGCTGTTAATCTTGCGCGCCCAGCGGCATCTCTGAACACGTAGCGACCAGGTAACACCTGCCGTTACAGAGATGCTCTCTGGGCGCGCTCGTTTTTGAGCTTTCGATAATTTCAACAAGCGAGGAGGACCGCCATGGGCGTGACCAATCGGTTGGCCTGTTACTCCGACCCCGCCGACCACTATTCCCACCGAGTGCGTATCGTGCTCGCAGAGAAGGGTGTCAGCGCCGAGATCATCAGTGTGGAGGCGGGTCGTCAGCCGCCGAAACTGATCGAAGTGAACCCCTACGGCAGCTTGCCCACCCTGGTCGATCGTGACCTGGCGTTGTGGGAGTCGACCGTGGTGATGGAATACCTGGATGAGCGTTACCCGCATCCGCCTTTGCTGCCGGTGTACCCGGTGGCGCGTGCCAACAGCCGTCTGCTGATCCATCGTATCCAGCGCGACTGGTGCGGGTTGGTTGATGTGATTCTGGATTCGCGTACAAAAGAAGCCGTTCGCGTACAGGCACGCAAGGAATTGCGCGAAAGCCTGACCGGCGTTTCGCCATTGTTCGCCGATAAGCCTTTTTTCCTCAGTGAGGAACAAAGTTTGGTGGATTGCTGCCTATTACCGATACTCTGGCGTTTGCCGATTCTCGGTATTGAACTGCCGCGGCCTGCCAAGCCGCTGCTTGATTACATGGAGCGCCAGTTTGCGCGTGAGGCTTTCCAGGCGAGTCTGTCTGGTGTCGAACGCGATATGCGCTAAGGCTTAAGGAGCCGCTGATGAACTCCAGTCGACCCTACCTGGTCCGCGCGCTCTATGAGTGGATTGTGGACAACGATTGCACCCCGCACATGCTGGTCAATTCCGAATTTCCTGCGGTTCAGGTACCGCAGGGTTTTGCCAGTGACGGACAGATTGTGCTGAACGTATCGCCGAGCGCCGTGCGCCACCTGCACATGGACAACGAGGCGGTCAGCTTCGAAGGGCGTTTTGGCGGCGTGCCCCATACGCTGTTCGTGCCGATTGGTGCCATTCTCGGGATCTACGCCCGTGAGAATGGCCAAGGCATGGTGTTCGATCTGGAGTCGCCTTTCGAGGATGACGAAGCGATCGAAAACGAAGACGGTGATGACCTGCCACCACCGGATGCCGAGCCACCGCGCCCAAGCGGCCGGCCGAGCCTGAAAGTGGTGAAGTAAGCGGCTATCGCCTTCGGGCAAGCCTGAAAAATGCCTCGGCCTGTGCCGGGGCGTTTTTTTGCGCGCAGGATGTAGATGAAAGTCGCGCCCGGACGGTGATCGTACAACCGCCATGGGCTATGATGCGTGCTCAAGTTCACCGAGAAAGATGATCCATCATGGAAAACGCCAACACCGCCCCTCGTCTTCCCCGCAAGCGCCGCAGCCTTGCCCAGGAATTGGTCACGGTGTTGTCCGAGCAGATCCGCGACGGTGAACTCAAGCGTGGCGACAAACTGCCCACCGAGTCGGCGATCATGGAAGCCCATGGGGTCAGTCGCACCGTGGTGCGTGAGGCCATCTCGCGCTTGCAAGCGGCAGGACAGGTGGAAACCCGTCACGGCATCGGCACCTTCGTGCTGGACACGCCGAGCCCCAGCGGCTTCCGTATCGACCCGGCCACGGTGGTCACCCTGCGTGATGTGCTGGCGATACTGGAGCTGCGTATCAGCCTGGAAGTGGAGTCGGCTGGCCTGGCTGCGCTGCGCCGCAGTGATGAGCAACTGGCGGCCATGCGCGCCGCCCTCGACGCCTTGAATGAAAGTGCGGCACACGCCGGCGACGCGGTGGCGTCCGACTTCGCGTTCCACCTGGAAATTGCGCTGTCCACCGGTAACCGCTATTTCACCGACATCATGACCCACCTGGGCACCAGCATCATTCCGCGCACGCGGTTGAATTCGGCACGCCTGGCCCATGATGACCAGCAACACTACATGGGACGCTTGAGTCGTGAGCATGAAGAGATCTACGAGGCGATTGCCCGTAAGGATTCAGATGCGGCGCGTGCGGCCATGCGCTTGCACCTGACCAATAGCCGTGAGCGGCTGCGCCATGCCCATGAAGAGGCAGAAGCGCAGCGCAACTGAGGTTGATGCCTATCTAGTGTGGGAGCGGGCTTGCTCGCGAATGCGGTGTGTCAGTCTGCATATACATCGACTGAAAGAACGCCTTCGCGAGCAAGCCCGCTCCCACATTATGATCTCCAGTGTCTTAGCTGGCAGGCTGGTTCGGCTTGTAGTCCTTGAGCAGCAGATAGGTGCTCCACCCCCACCAATCATCCGTCCAGCGCTTGTCGTTCAGGTCATTCACATCCTTGCGACGCAGCACCTTGTCTCCCTCCGTCTTGAACAGCGGCGAAAAATTATTCGCCGGGTTCTGCGCCGCATTCAGGTCCGGCACATACAACGGCGCCTTGAAATTGGCCGGGGAGGGCGTGACACCGCTGATGAAGGTTTCGAAAATTTCATCCGCCGAAGCCTGCACGGCACGTTTGACCTGCATCCGATTGTCCGCATCAATCGCGTCGAAGTAGCGCTTGTCCCCATAGGCGTGCCACTGATCGCCCATGGCGTTACGCACCTTGAGCCCGAACTTGCTGTCTTCGTCGTGCATGAAGCGGCTAATCAGCGAACCCAACTCACCGGGTGTCACCACGGCGGCGAGTTGTTTGCGCGGGACGCGTAGATGGCCGGCCGAGAACAGGTCGGTCAAAAAGTGATCAGCAAAACTGTTCATGGCATACGCCAGTTCCAGCGCCTGGTCGGTGCCGGTCTGGTGCGCCACGGCGGCTTGTTGCAGTGCCGCCGTGTGCCCCGCCAGGTAGGCTGACAGCGCCCATTCACCGAAATGGTCGGCATTGTCCGCCGCCAGTTTCAGATAACGTCCCAATGGAATCAGCGCCGAGACTGCGCTGCCGCCGCCAGTGATGCGGTTCCATTCTTCGGACAACGTATCACCCAAGGCGTCGTAGGCTTCATGGGCTTGTTTGCCGTCTTTGATCGCCTGCTTGACCGCAGTGATCTCCGTTTGCATCACCGCGAGGATCTTGTGCGCTTCCTCCCGTGAGGCGGGCAGCACGGCGAGCGTGTTGAACGCAGCGCTAAAGCGTTGCACGCGCTCGGCAGGCGAGGCGCCATCGCTGATAGGCTGGCCAGGGATGCCATAGAAGTCACCGCCCAGGGCGATCACTTGGCCGTAGGTCAATGCCAGTCCGTTAGGCAGGTGCAATTCAACTTGGCGTGAGGGAATCGCCGGGGCGTCCTTGGCGAAACGCAACAGGGTGTCATCGCCAATGGCGGTGTGTTCGCCGCCTTCGAAGCGCAGGACGGGTGGTTTCTTTTCGGGTGCCGCGAGTTCAAGACCTGACATGTTAGCTCCTTGCTATGTCGTAGGAATCTTCCGTAACAACTGTATGTATATACAGTTATTGCCAGAGTAGAGGAATAATTTCCTACGTCAAGAAGGCAAGAAAAACAGCGAGCCTCGGAACGACCTCGACGAATTGCAGTTGACGAAATCATTTATAGTTGTACGATGACGTACGACATCACCAAAACCAACAACAACCTTTCAATAGAAAGTCTTCGCCCAGGGTGTTCGAATAATGAATCCACAAGAACTGAAGTCCATCCTCTCCCACGGTCTGCTGTCTTTCCCGGTGACCGATTTCAACGCCCAGGGTGACTTCCACCAGGCGGGTTACATCAAGCGTCTGGAATGGCTGGCCCCTTACGGCGCCACCGCGTTGTTCGCCGCTGGCGGCACCGGTGAGTTTTTCTCCCTGGCGGCCAGCGAATATTCGCAAGTGGTGAAGACCGCAGTTGATACCTGCGCCACCAGCGTGCCGATCCTCGCCGGTGTCGGCGGTTCGACCCGCCAGGCCATCGAGTACGCCCAAGAAGCCGAGCGCCTGGGTGCCAAAGGCCTGCTGCTGCTGCCGCATTACTTGACCGAAGCCAGCCAAGACGGCGTTGCCGCCCACGTTGAAGCGGTGTGCAAGTCGGTAAAAATCGGTGTGGTGGTGTACAACCGCAACGTCTGCCGCCTGACCGCGCCACTGCTGGAACGCCTGGCCGAGCGCTGCCCGAACCTGATCGGCTACAAGGATGGCCTGGGCGATATCGAACTGATGGTCTCGATTCGCCGCCGTCTCGGTGATCGTTTCAGCTACCTCGGCGGCCTGCCGACTGCAGAGGTTTACGCTGCGGCCTACAAAGCCTTGGGCGTTCCGGTGTACTCCTCGGCGGTGTTCAACTTCATCCCGAAAACCGCGATGGACTTCTACCATGCGATTGCCAAGGACGATCACGCCACCGTTGCCAAGATCATCGACGACTTCTTCCTGCCATACCTGGACATCCGTAACCGCAAAGCCGGTTACGCGGTAAGCATCGTCAAGGCCGGTGCAAAAATCGCCGGCTACGACGCAGGCCCGGTACGTACCCCGCTGACCGACCTGTTGCCGGAAGAATACGAAGCCCTCGCCGCGCTGATCGACAAGCAAGGCGCGCAATAACTTATCTACAAGGCCGCTGAGAGATCAGCGGCCTTTTGCGTCAGGAGAGAATTCGTGTCCCAAGCTCAGCGTTACGAAAACTACATCAATGGCCAGTGGGTGGCCGGTGCCGACTATTGCGTCAACCTCAACCCGTCGGAGTTGTCTGACGTCATTGGCGAATACGCCAAGGCGGATGTCGCCCAAGTCAACGCCGCCATTGACGCCGCCCGCGCCGCGTTCCCGGCCTGGTCCACCTCGGGCATTCAGGCTCGCCATGACGCCCTGGATAAAGTCGGCAGTGAAATCCTCGCCCGCCGCGAAGAACTCGGCACCCTGCTGGCCCGGGAAGAGGGCAAGACCCTGCCCGAAGCCATCGGTGAAGTGACCCGCGCCGGTAATATCTTCAAGTTCTTCGCCGGTGAATGCCTGCGTCTGTCCGGCGACTACGTGCCGTCGGTACGCCCTGGCGTTAACGTTGAAGTGACTCGCGAAGCCTTGGGCGTGGTCGGCCTGATCACTCCGTGGAACTTCCCGATCGCCATCCCCGCCTGGAAAATCGCCCCGGCCCTGGCCTACGGCAACTGCGTGGTGATCAAGCCTGCCGAGCTGGTCCCGGGCTGCGCCTGGGCCCTGGCAGAAATCATCTCCCGCGCAGGTTTCCCCGCCGGTGTGTTCAACCTGGTGATGGGCAGCGGCCGTGTGGTTGGCGACGTGTTGGTCAACAGCCCGAAAGTCGATGGCATCAGCTTCACCGGCTCGGTGGGTGTAGGGCGTCAGATCGCCGTGAGTTGCGTGTCGCGCCAGGCCAAAGTGCAGTTGGAAATGGGCGGCAAGAACCCGCAGATCATTCTCGACGACGCCGACCTCAAGCAGGCCGTCGAGCTGTCGGTACAGAGCGCGTTTTACTCCACTGGCCAGCGTTGCACCGCTTCCAGCCGCTTGATTGTTACCGCCGGCATTCACGACCAGTTCGTTGCGGCGATGGCTGAGCGCATGAAGTCGATCAAGGTCGGTCATGCCCTCAAAAGCGGCACTGACATTGGCCCGGTGGTTTCCCAGGCCCAACTGGATCAGGACCTCAAGTACATCGACATCGGGCAAAGCGAAGGCGCGCGTTTGGTCAGCGGTGGCGGCCTGGTGACGTGCGATACCGAGGGTTACTACCTGGCGCCGACGCTGTTTGCCGACAGCGAAGCGGCCATGCGTATCAGCCGTGAAGAGATCTTCGGCCCAGTGGCCAACGTGGTGCGCGTAGCGGATTACGAGGCAGCACTGGCCATGGCCAACGACACCGAGTTCGGTTTGTCGGCGGGCATTGCCACGACGTCGCTCAAGTACGCCAACCACTTCAAGCGCCATTCCCAGGCTGGGATGGTGATGGTCAACCTGCCGACCGCCGGCGTGGACTACCACGTTCCGTTCGGTGGCCGTAAGGGTTCATCCTATGGTTCGCGTGAGCAAGGTCGCTATGCGCAAGAGTTCTACACCGTGGTGAAGACCAGCTACATCGGTTCGTAACTCGCAACACCTGTGGGGGCCGGATGCCTGCTGGTCCCCCACACTGAAAAATAGAAAACCATTACCCGCAAAAAAAATAATTAGTGGGAGTACTTCTTCATGCAAGCGACCAAGCCGACCCACGTCCGCTATTTGATCCTGCTCATGCTGTTTTTGGTGACCACGATCAACTACGCCGACCGGGCTACCATCGCCATCGCGGGCTCCAGCCTGCAAAAAGACCTCGGTATCGACGCGGTCACCCTCGGTTATATCTTCTCTGCATTCGGTTGGGCCTACGTGGCCGGGCAAATTCCCGGCGGCTGGCTGCTCGACCGGTTCGGCTCGAAAAAAGTCTACGCCCTGAGCATCTTCACCTGGTCACTGTTCACCGTGCTGCAAGGCTATGTCGGTGAATTCGGTGTCTCCACTGCTGTGGTTGCGCTGTTTATGCTGCGCTTCATGGTGGGTCTGGCCGAAGCGCCCTCGTTTCCCGGAAATGCGCGTATTGTTGCGGCGTGGTTTCCTACGGCCGAGCGCGGCACTGCTTCGGCGATCTTCAACTCGGCGCAGTACTTCGCCACGGTGCTGTTTGCGCCGCTGATGGGTTGGATCGTCTACAGCTTCGGCTGGCAGCATGTGTTTATCGTGATGGGCGTGATCGGCATCCTGTTCTCGCTGATCTGGCTGAAAGTTATCCACAGCCCTCGCCAGCACCCGATGATCAACGAAGCCGAGCTCAACCACATCGCAGCCAATGGCGCGATGGTCGATATGGATCAAGACAAGGGCAAGGGTAAGAAAACTGACGGTCCGAAGTGGGATTACATCCGCCAACTGCTGACCAACCGCATGATGCTTGGTGTCTATCTGGGTCAGTACTGCATCAACGGCATCACCTACTTTTTCCTGACGTGGTTCCCGGTGTACCTGGTGCAAGACCGTGGCATGACCATCCTCAAGGCAGGTTTCATTGCTTCATTGCCGGCGATCTGCGGCTTTATCGGCGGCGTGCTCGGCGGGGTGATTTCCGACTACCTGCTGCGCAAAGGCCATTCCCTGACCTTTGCACGCAAGGCGCCGATCATTGGTGGGCTGCTGATTTCCAGCAGCATCGTGGCCTGCAACTACGTGGATATCGAATGGATGGTGGTGGGCTTCATGGCGTTGGCCTTCTTCGGCAAAGGCGTTGGCGCACTGGGTTGGGCGGTGGTGTCCGACACCTCGCCGAAACAAATCGCCGGCCTCAGTGGTGGTCTGTTCAACACCTTCGGTAACCTGGCGTCGATTACCACGCCGATTGTCATCGGCTACATCATCAGCACCACCGGTTCGTTCAAATGGGCCTTGGTGTTCGTCGGCGCCAACGCGCTGGTGGCGGTGTTCAGCTACCTGGTCATCGTCGGTCCGATCAAACGTGTCGTACTCAAAGAGCCGCCAACCAAAGGCCCCGAGCTGACCAACCTTACCCAAGCGCACTCCTGAGGGGCGATGTAATGCAGTTGATTGAACATGCCGACTCGCCGCGCTCCATTCGTTTGCACGAGCGTGACAACGTAGTGATCGTGGTCAATGACCAGGGTGTACCGGCCGGGACCGAATTCCCCGACGGCCTGGTGACCGTGGATTTCATCCCGCAGAGCCACAAGGTGACGCTGGAGGATATTCCCGAAGGCGGTCAGATTATTCGTTATGGCCAGACTATCGGTTACGCCTTGGCGCCGATTCCGCGCGGCAGTTGGGTGCAGGAAGATCAACTGCGTATGCCCACCGCGCCCCCGCTGGACAGCTTGCCGTTGTCCACCGAGGTGCCCGAAACCCAGGCGCCGTTGGAGGGGTTTACCTTTGAGGGGTATCGCAACGCCGACGGCACCGTGGGCACGCGCAACATCCTTGGCATCACCACTACGGTGCAGTGCGTCACCGGCGTGCTGGACCATGCGGTCAAGCGTATCAAGGACGAATTGCTGCCCAAGTATCCGCATGTCGATGACGTGGTGGCGCTGACCCACAGCTACGGCTGCGGCGTGGCGATCACTGCGACGGATGCCTATATTCCGATCCGCACCGTGCGCAACCTAGCGCGCAACCCGAACCTGGGGGGCGAAGCCCTGGTGATCAGCCTGGGTTGCGAGAAATTGCAGGCCGGGCAGGTGATGCACGACAACGACAGCTCGGTCGACCTGAGCGAGCCTTGGCTGTATCGGCTGCAGGACTCCAGTCACGGCTTTACCGAAATGATCGAGCAGATCATGGAACTGGCCGAGACACGGTTGAAGAAGCTCGACCAACGTCGGCGCGAAACCGTGCCGGCCTCGGAGCTGATCCTGGGCATGCAGTGTGGCGGCAGCGATGCGTTTTCCGGCATCACCGCCAACCCGGCGCTGGGTTATGCCTCGGACTTGCTGCTGCGGGCGGGGGCGACGGTGATGTTCTCGGAGGTCACTGAAGTCCGTGATGCCATCTACCTGCTGACTTCACGCGCCGAGAGCAAGGAAGTCGCCCAGGAACTGGTCAGGGAAATGGACTGGTACGACCGTTACCTGGCCAAGGGCGAGGCAGACCGTAGCGCCAACACCACGCCGGGCAACAAGAAGGGTGGGTTGTCGAATATTGTCGAGAAGTCGCTGGGCTCCATCGTCAAGTCTGGCAGCAGCGCGATCAACGGCGTGCTCGGCCCGGGCGAACGCTTCAAGGGCAAGGGGCTGATCTTTTGCGCCACGCCAGCCAGTGACTTTGTGTGTGGCACCTTGCAACTGGCGGCCGGGATGAACCTGCATGTGTTTACGACTGGGCGTGGCACGCCTTATGGCCTGGCGATGGCGCCGGTGGTGAAGGTATCGACACGTACGGAATTGGCGCAGCGCTGGCCAGACCTCATTGATATCGACGCCGGGCGCATTGCTACCGGGCGTGCGAGCATCGAGGAGTTGGGCTGGGAGTTGTTCCACTTCTACCTGGATGTGGCCAGCGGCAAGAAGCAGACGTGGGCGGAGCGGCATAAGCTGCATAACGACATCACGTTGTTTAACCCTGCGCCTATTACTTGAGACCGAGTCGCCTGCTTCGCGAGCAAGCCCGCTCCCACATTTAACCGATTTCCAACATGAGAATGCGGTTGAATGTGGGAGCGGGCTTGCTCGCGAAGGCGTCCTAACAGACGCCGCAGGGCAGCATGGCTTATCATTAGCCACCTAACGACGCTCACCAAGGTTCTCCCCGGCATGCTGGCAATTTTCCTCACCACCCTCACCATCACCGCGCCGGTGTTTGCCATGTTGTTCCTGGGGGTGCTGCTCAAGCGCATCAACTGGATCAACGACAACTTTATCCACACGGCTTCCTCGCTGGTGTTCAACGTCACCATGCCGGCGCTGCTGTTCCTGGGCATCTTGCATGCCGACCTGCACTCGGCGCTCAAGCCGGGGTTGCTGATCTACTTCGCCGTCGCCACGTTGCTCAGCTTTGCGCTGGCCTGGGGCTGGGCAATTTTCCGGTGCCCACGTGAAGACCGGGGTATCTACACCCAGGGTTCATTTCGCGGCAACAACGGGGTGATTGGCCTGGCGCTGGCGGCCAGTATGTATGGCGATTACGGTATTTCCCTTGGCGCAATTCTCGCGGCGTTGGTGATCCTGTTTTACAACACGCTGTCGACCATCGTACTGGCGGTGTACAGCCCGGTGATCAAGTCGGACCCGTGGAGCATCTTCAAGAGCGTGGTGGCCAACCCGCTGATTATCAGCGTCATCGTCGCTACGCCGTTTGCGGTGTTCCAGATTGGCTTGCCGGGTTGGCTGGAGTCTTCCGGCCGGTACCTGGCGGACATGACCTTGCCCCTGGCGCTGATCTGCATCGGAGGCACCTTGTCACTGGCGGCGTTGCGTAAAAGCGGCAGCATGGCGCTGAGTGCGAGCCTGGTGAAGATGATCGGGTTGCCGCTGGTGGCCACGCTGGGCGCCTGGCTGCTGGGGTTTCGGGGGCCGGAGTTGGGGATTTTATTTTTGTACTTCGGCGCGCCGACGGCGGCAGCGAGCTTTGTGATGGCCAGGGCGGCAGAGGGCAATCATGAGCTGGCGGCGGCGATTATTGTGATCACCACGCTGATGGCGGCGGTGACCACCAATATCGGGATTTTTGTGTTGCAGGCGGGTGGCTGGATCTGAGTTTTGTGGTGTGTGTGAGGGCCATTCGCGAGCAAGCCCGCTCTCACATTTGACTGCATTCTCATGCTGGAACTTGGTCAAATGTGGGAGCGGGCTTGCTCGCGAAGGCTATATAACAGTCACTGCTGATCCGCCTGATACGCCTCGATCACTTCCTGCGCCGCCCGAAACGCATCAATCGCTGCCGGCACGCCGGCATACACCGCGCAATGCAGCAACGCCTCACGAATCTCTTCCACCGTGCATCCATTGTTCAGCGCACCGCGCACATGCCCCTTGAGTTCCTGCGGGCACTTGAGGGCGGTGAGGGCGGCGAGGGTGATCAGGCTGCGGGTCTTTAGCGGCAGGCCTTCGCGGTTCCACACACTGCCCCAGGCGTGCTCGTTGACGAAGTCCTGCAGCGGCTGGGTGAACTCGGTGGCATTGCCCAAGGCGCGGTCGACGAACACATCGCCCATGACCTGGCGACGCATTTCAACCCCGGGCTTTTTCTGATCGGTCATTTCGATTCCCTCTTGTGTTGGCGGCGCCAGGCTTGCAGCGTGCTGAACAACAGGAAAGCCACCAGCACTGGCAGGACGTAATACAGCATCAGGTGTTCAAGCTTGTTGGCCAGGGGCATGCCAGTGGTGAAGGCCATCACGTGCAGCCCATAGGCCAGGTACAGCCCCAAAAAGACCAGGCCCTCGGCGCGGGTCACGCGGTAGCCGATGTAGAACACCGGCAGGCACAGCACCAAGGCTGCGAGCATCACCGGCAGGTCAAAGTCCAGGGCGTTGGGCGACACCGACAGCGGTGAAGGCGCCACCAGGGCGGTAAAGCCCAGCACCCCCAGCAGGTTGAACAGGTTGCTGCCGATCACGTTGCCGACGGCGATCTCCCGCTCGCCACGCAGAGCGGCGATCAGTGAAGTGGCCAGGCAAGGCAGTGAGGTGCCGACGCCGATCAGTGTCAGGCCGATAATGCGTTCCGACAGGCCCAGGTCCCCAGCCACATCCACCGCGGCGCCCAGCAGCAGATGACCGGCGAGCACCAGGATCAGCAGCCCGCCCAGCATCAGCAGCACACTGCTTAGCCACGGAGCGCGGGCTACCGTGTCCAGCGTGCGTGGGCGACGTGAATGGCGAGTCTGGTAGTGCAGTACGCCGAGATAAGCGAGCAGGGCAATCAGCAGCACCAGGCCATTGGCGGGCGTGAGTTCTTCATTCGCCGCCAGCACAAATACCAACAGCCCCGCGAGGATCATCACCGGGATATCCAGGCGCACCAACTGACGTGAGACCCGTAGCGGAATAATCAGCGCCGACAGGCCCAGGGTCACCAGGATGTTGAAGATACTGCTGCCAATCACGCTGCCCACCGCAATATCGGTATTGCCGGCCAGGGTGGCTTGCAGGCTGACGGTCATCTGCGGCGCGCTGCTGCCGAACGCCACGACGGTCAAGCCGATGATCAATGGCCGCACCTTAAGGCTGGCGGCGAGACGCACGGCAGCGCGCACCAGGATTTCGGCGCCGATGATCAGCAGTACAAGGCCGCTGACCAACTCCAGCAGGCTCCAGGGTGAGAGGGCGGTTAATCCGAAAATGACCGGTCCTCCATGGTTAGTTGCCCAAGGCTTGCACGCGCACGCGCGCCGTGCCGCTGCTGATCATGCCCAACTGCTCGGCAGCCTTGCGTGACAAGTCAATCAAGCGCCCTCGGGTATGCGGGCCGCGATCATTGATGCGCACAACCACGGATTTGTCGTTGTCGAGATTGGTGACCTTGACCTGGGTGCCGAACGGCAATTGCCGGTGGGCGGCGGTCAGGGCGTTCTGGTTGAAAGGTTCACCGCTGGCGGTCTTGTTGCCATGGTGCTTGGCGCCGTAATAGGTGGCGGTGCCGGTTTCGTCGTAGCCGTTGGGGTTGATGAGGCCGCTGGCGCATCCGGCCAACAGGGAGAACAGGGCCAGGAGGCCAAGTAGACGCTTCATTTTCTGAGCTGCCCCAAATACAAATGTGGGAGCGGGCTTGCTCGCGAATGCGGTGTGTCAGCTAAATATGTATTTACTGGTCCACCGCATTCGCGAGCAAGCCCGCTCCCACAGGGGGTCCGAGTCGAGCATGAAATCTCACCCGGACCATTCATCGCTGTCAGCCTTCGAGCTTGCTTTTCAGCAATTCGTTCACCTGTTGCGGGTTGGCCTTGCCTTTGGAGGCTTTCATCGCCTGGCCCACAAAGAAGCCGAACATCTTGCCGCGCTTGGCCTCGTCTGCCGCGCGGTATTGCTCGACCTGCTCGGCATTGGCCGCAAGCATTTCATCCAGAACCGCCGAAATCGCGCCGCTGTCGGTGACTTGCTTGAGGCCGCGCTTCTCGATGATTTCGTCGGCACTGCCTTCGCCTGCAGCCATCGCCTCAAACACAGTCTTGGCAATTTTGCCGGAGATGGTGTTGTCCTTGATGCGCAGCAGCATGCCGCCCAACTGCTCGGCGGTAACCGGGGCTTCGTCGATTTCCAGGCCCTGTTTGTTCAACAGGCTGCCCAGCTCAACCATCACCCAGTTGGCCGCCAGCTTGGCGTCACCGGCAATGCTCACGACTTTTTCGAAGTAGTTGGCTTGCTCACGGCTGGAAGCCAAGACGCTGGCATCGTAGACCGACAGGCCGAACTGCTCCTGGAAGCGCTCGCGTTTTTGCTGCGGCAATTCCGGCAGGGTGGCGCGCACGTCATTGAGGAACGAGTCCTCGATGACCACCGGCAACAGGTCCGGGTCGGGGAAGTAACGGTAGTCGTTGGCTTCCTCTTTGCTGCGCATGGCGCGGGTTTCGTCTTTGTTCGGATCGTACAGGCGGGTCTGCTGGATGACCTTGCCGCCGTCTTCGATCAGCTCGATCTGGCGACGGACTTCGCTGTTGATCGCCTTCTCGATGAAGCGGAACGAGTTGACGTTCTTGATCTCGCAGCGCGTGCCGTACTCGGCCTGGCCCTTTGGGCGGATCGACACGTTGCAGTCGCAACGCAGCGAGCCTTCGGCCATGTTGCCGTCGCAGATGCCCAGGTAGCGCACCAGCGCGTGGATGGTCTTGACGTACGCCACGGCTTCCTTGGCGCTGCGCATGTCAGGCTCGGAGACGATCTCCAGCAGCGGCGTACCGGCGCGGTTCAGGTCGATACCGGTCGCGCCCGGGAATTCTTCGTGCAGGCTCTTGCCGGCGTCTTCTTCCAGGTGGGCGCGGGTGACGCCGACACGCTTGATGGTACCGTCTTCCAGCGGGATATCCAGGTGGCCCTTGCCGACAATTGGCAGTTCCATCTGGCTGATCTGGTAGCCCTTGGGCAGGTCCGGGTAGAAGTAGTTCTTGCGCGCGAACACGTTGTGCTGGCCGATCTCGGCGTCAATCGCCAGGCCAAACATCACCGCCATGCGCACCGCTTCCTGGTTCAGCACGGGCAGAACGCCGGGCATGCCCAGGTCTACCAGGCTGGCCTGGGTGTTCGGCTCGGAACCGAACGTGGTGGCACTACCGGAGAAAATCTTCGATTGGGTGGCGAGCTGGGTATGAATCTCCAGCCCGATCACAACTTCCCATTGCATAGTGTTCTCCTCAGAAGCCGGTAGGGGTGCGAGTGTGCCAGTCGGTGTGCAACTGGTACTGGTGCGCCACATTGAGCAGGCGGCCTTCCTGGAAATACGGGGCGAGCAGTTGCACGCCGACCGGCAGGCCGTCGACGAAACCCGCTGGCATGGACAAGCCCGGCAAGCCCGCGAGGTTGGCGGTGATGGTGTACAGGTCTTCGAGGTACGCAGCCACCGGGTCGCCATTCTTGGCGCCGAGCTTCCAGGCCGGGTTCGGCGTGGTTGGGCCGAGGATCACGTCGACTTCTTCAAAGGCTGCCATGAAGTCGTTCTTGACCAGGCGACGGATTTTTTGCGCCTTGAGGTAGTACGCGTCGTAGTAGCCGGCCGACAGGGCGTAGGCACCGACCATGATGCGGCGTTGTACTTCGGCGCCGAAGCCTTCGCCACGGGAGCGTTTGTACAGGTCGGTAAGGTCTTTCGGGTTTTCGCAGCGGTAGCCGAAACGCACGCCGTCGAAACGCGACAGGTTCGAAGAGGCCTCTGCCGGTGCGATCACGTAGTACGCAGGAATGGCGTGCCCGTTGTTCGGCAGGCTGACTTCCTTGATCACGGCGCCGAGCTTTTCCAGCTCCTTGACGCTGTTGTGCACAAGCTGGGCGATGCGTGGGTCGAGACCGGCGCTGAAGTATTCCTTCGGCACACCGATGCGCAGGCCTTTGATCGAGGTGTTGAGGCTGGCGCTGTAGTCCGGCACCGGCTCATCGATGCTGGTGGAGTCCTGTTTATCGAACCCGGCCATACCTTGTAACAAAATTGCGCAGTCTTCGGCGGTGCGTGCCAAAGGGCCGCCCTGATCGAGGCTGGACGCATAGGCGATCATGCCCCAGCGGGAAACGCGACCGTAGGTCGGCTTCAAACCGGTGAGGTTAGTGAAGGCGGCTGGCTGGCGGATGGAACCGCCGGTGTCGGTGGCCGTGGCCGCCGGCAGGAAGCGCGCCGCAACGGCGGCGGCCGAACCACCAGACGAACCGCCTGGCACGTGTTCCAGGTTCCACGGGTTTTTCACCGCGCCGTAGTAGCTCGACTCGTTGGCCGAACCCATGGCGAATTCGTCCATGTTGGTCTTGCCCAGGGTCACGGCCCCGGCTGCAGCCAGCTTGGACACCACGGTGGCGTCGTAGGGCGCCTTGAAGTTGTCGAGCATCTTGGAGCCGCAACTGGTGCGAATGCCCTGGGTGCAGAACAAGTCCTTGTGGGCGATTGGAGCACCCAGCAACGCGCCATTTTCACCGTTGGCGCGACGCACGTCGGCGGCCTTGGCCTGGCTCAGGGCCAGCTCTTCGGTGAGGCTGATGAAGCTGTTGACCTTTGGATCGTGCTCGGCGATGCGCGCAAGCAGGGTCTTGGTCAGCTCTTCGGAAGAAAACTTTTTGTCGGCGAGACCGCGGGCGATCTCGGCCAGAGTCATGTGATGCATGAAAGGCTCTTTCCCTTTAGTCGATGACTTTCGGAACCAGGTACAGGCCGTTTTCGACCGCTGGCGCGATGGACTGGTAGGCCTCGCGATTATTGCGTTCGGTCACGACGTCTGCACGCAGGCGCTGGCTGGCTTCCAGCGGGTGCGCCAGGGGCTCGATGCCGTCGGTATTCACGGCCTGCATTTGGTCAACCAGCCCGAGAATGCTGTTCAGGGCTGCGGTGGTCTGTGGAAGATCGGCTTCATTCAGGCCAAGCGAGGCCAGATGCGCGATTTTTTCCACGTCGGAGCGTTCAAGCGCCATGGGATTCTCCAGTGGAAAACAGAACGGAGGGCGTCCGTGTGTTAGATTGTCGGAACACTACCGCATTTCTACGGTCATATGGCCGCGATTGTGGGGGTTGGTGCACAGAAAGTCGGCCAATTTAGCACATTGGCGCCTTGCCCAAAATCCCTGTCGTTGTTAGAGTTTGCCGCACTTTTTTACCCACGCGTTGCCTAGGGTCCTTTCCCCATGTTCAAGAAACTGCGTGGCATGTTTTCCAGCGATCTCTCCATTGACCTGGGCACTGCCAACACCCTTATTTACGTGCGCGAGCGCGGTATCGTCCTGAATGAGCCATCGGTTGTGGCTATTCGGACCCATGGTAATCAGAAAAGTGTCGTTGCCGTTGGCACCGAGGCCAAGCGCATGCTCGGCCGTACACCAGGCAATATTGCTGCCATTCGTCCGATGAAGGACGGCGTGATCGCCGACTTCAGCGTCTGCGAGAAGATGCTGCAGTACTTCATCAACAAGGTTCACGAAAACAGTTTCCTGCAGCCTAGCCCTCGAGTGCTGATCTGCGTTCCATGCAAGTCCACCCAGGTTGAGCGTCGTGCCATCCGTGAATCGGCCCTTGGTGCCGGTGCTCGTGAAGTGTTCCTGATCGAAGAGCCAATGGCTGCTGCGATCGGTGCCGGCCTGCCGGTTGAAGAAGCGCGCGGTTCGATGGTGGTGGATATCGGTGGTGGTACCACTGAAATCGCCCTGATCTCCCTGAACGGTGTGGTGTATGCCGAATCCGTACGCGTGGGCGGCGACCGTTTCGACGAAGCGATCATCACTTATGTGCGTCGTAACTACGGCAGCCTGATCGGTGAATCCACTGCAGAGCGCATCAAGCAGGAAATCGGTACCGCTTACCCAGGCGGCGAAGTACGCGAAGTCGATGTGCGCGGTCGCAACCTGGCCGAAGGCGTTCCACGTGCTTTCACCCTGAACTCCAACGAAGTGCTTGAGGCTCTGCAAGAGTCCCTGGCAACTATCGTTCAGGCCGTGAAGAGCGCCCTGGAGCAATCGCCGCCGGAACTGGCTTCCGATATCGCCGAGCGTGGCCTGGTACTGACCGGTGGTGGTGCCTTGCTGCGCGACCTCGACAAGCTGCTGGCCCAGGAAACTGGTTTGCCGGTGATCGTCGCCGAAGACCCGCTGACCTGCGTTGCCCGTGGCGGTGGTCGTGCACTGGAAATGATGGATAAACACACCATGGACCTGCTCTCCAGCGAATAAGCCTGGTTGAACGGTTCATGCTTGGCCAACAGGCAGCACTTTGCAGTGCTGCCTGTTGGCGTTTATCTTCTTCAATCTGCATCCAGGCCGGTTAGATGCCGTATGAATAAAGAAAACATTTGCCTGGGAGGAGCGGCTTATTAAACCGCTTTTCGCCAAAGGCCCCTCATTGGGCGTGCGCCTGTTGGTGCTGGTCGTGCTTTCGGTCGCGCTGATGGTGGTCGATGCCCGCTTTGCACTGCTCAAGCCCGTGCGCAGCCAGATGTCGCTGGTGCTGATGCAGACATACTGGATCACCGACCTGCCGCAACGTCTCTACCAGGGCGTGGCCAGCCAATTTGGCAGCCGCACCGAGCTGGTCGCCGAGAACGAAAAACTCAAGACTGAAAACCTGCTGCTGCAGGGGCGCATGCAAAAGCTGGCGGCCCTCACCGAGCAGAACGTTCGGTTGCGTGAGTTGCTCAATTCTTCCGCATTGGTCAACGAAAAGGTCGAAGTGGCCGAGTTGATCGGCATGGACCCCAACCCCTTCACCCATCGCATCATCATCAACAAGGGTGAGCGCGACGGCGTGGTGCTGGGTCAGCCGGTGCTCGATGCCCGTGGCCTGATGGGGCAGGTGGTCGAGTTGATGCCCTACACCTCGCGGGTATTACTGCTGACGGACACCACCCATAGCATTCCAGTGCAGGTGAACCGCAACGGCTTGCGGGCGATTGCCAGCGGTACCGGTAACCCCGAGCGCCTGGAGTTGCGTCACGTCGCCGACACTGCCGACATCAAGGAAGGCGACCTGTTGGTCAGCTCCGGCCTCGGCCAGCGTTTCCCGGCAGGTTACCCGGTGGCGACGGTCAAGGAAGTGATCCATGACTCCGGCCAGCCGTTCGCCATTGTGCGTGCGGTGCCGACTGCCGCCCTGAACCGCAGCCGCTACCTGCTGCTGGTGTTCAGCGACAACCGCACTCCCGAAGAGCGCGCCAATGACGCCGCACAGGCGCAGGAAGCGGAAGACAAGCAAAACGGGATTGCGCCGATCGTGCCTGCAACGGTGCCAAAGCCGGCATTCGTCGGGCCACCCGCGCCTGCGCCTGCTGCTGCGGCACCCGTCGCAACACCGGTCAAGCCTGCGGCCCACAGTGCGCGTGCTGCAAAACCGGCTGCAACCAAGCCACCGGTCGCGACGCCTGCTGCCAAGCCTCCGGCGGCCGCCCCGGCCACTACACGGCAGAGGGAGGAATAATGGCCGGTACTCATTCGCGCAATGGCTGGATCGTCTGGCTGACTTTTGCCATCGGCTTGTTACTCAGCGTTTCGCCATTGCCGCAATTCATGGAAATCCTGCGCCCGCTCTGGCTGGCGCTGCTGCTGGCGTTCTGGTCACTGAACCTGCCGCACAAAGTCGGCATGGTCACGGCGATGTTCCTGGGCTTGGCGGAAGATGTGCTGTATGGCACCTTGCTGGGGCAGAACGCGTTGATTCTGACGCTGATCACCTTCCTGGTGCTGTCATTGCAGCAGCGTTTACGCATGTTCCCGATGTGGCAGCAGTGCCTGGTGATCCTGGTGATCTTCGGCCTGGCGCAGCTGGTTCAACTGTGGCTCAGTGCTTTGACCGGCAACCGCCAGCCGACCCTGGCGTTGGTTCTGCCGGCCCTGGTCAGTGCGCTGCTGTGGCCTTGGATCAGCTTCGGTCTACGTGGGTTACGTCGTCGCTATAAAATCAATTGAATGGATTGCGAGGCTCTGCCTGGTTATCGAGCCCCTCAGGGAGAGTCTGCAATGAATTCGCTTTATCTGGCCTCGGGCTCCCCGAGGCGGCGTGAACTGCTGACCCAGATCGGTGTGCCCTTCACCGTGGTCAGCGCCGCTATTGATGAAACTCCTCTTACAAATGAATCCGCCGTTTCGTACGTCGAGCGTCTTGCCCGTGGCAAGGCAACGGCGGGTTTTGCTGCGCTCGAAAACACCACCGGCATGTGTGTACTGGGTGCCGATACGGCCGTGATTGTCGATGGCAATATCCTCGGAAAACCCGTTGACCAGGCCGATGCTCTGGCGATGCTGATGGCATTGGCGGGGCGTGAACATGAAGTGCTCACTGCTGTTGCGCTTACAGACGGGCAGCGTTGCGTAACTCGATGTGTAAGCAGTCGTGTGCTTTTTCGCGGGATTTCTATCGAGGAAGCGACCACCTACTGGCACAGTGGTGAGCCTCAGGACAAGGCGGGCGGCTATGCTATCCAGGGGTTGGGTTCGGTATTTGTCGCCGGTCTCAATGGCAGCTATTCCGCCGTGGTAGGCCTGCCGGTGTGCGAAACCGCAGAACTGCTGGGCCAATTCGGCATACCCTGTTGGCAAAACCTTACCGCGCGCTGAACGCCTGACTTGCGCGCCCAGCCTTAAGCGATTGGTCACTATTGTGAAAACGCCTGAACGAGACCCAGCCATGAGTGAAGAGATTCTGATCAATATCACGCCGATGGAATCGCGCGTGGCGGTGGTAGAGAACGGTGTTCTGCAAGAAGTGCACGTCGAGCGCACCCAGAAGCGCGGGATCGTCGGCAATATCTACAAGGGCAAGGTGGTGCGCGTATTGCCGGGGATGCAGGCAGCCTTCGTCGATATCGGGTTGGACCGTGCTGCGTTTATCCATGCTTCGGAAATTTCCCTGCGCGAAGGTCCGGCGGTGGAAAGCATCAGCGCCCTGGTGCATGAAGGGCAGAGCCTGGTGGTGCAAGTTACCAAGGACCCCATCGGCTCCAAGGGCGCACGCCTGACCACTCAGTTGTCGATTCCCTCGCGCTATCTGGTCTACATGCCGCGCACTGCTCATGTCGGGATTTCCCTGAAAATCGAAGATGAAGCCGAGCGCGAACGCCTGAAAAAAGTCGTCAGCGACTGCGTGGCTGCCGAAGGCATCAAGGAAGCGGGCGGGTTTATCCTGCGTACCGCCGCCGAGGGGGCCGGCGCTGACGAAATCCTTATGGACATCCGCTACCTGCGGCGCCTGTGGGACCAGATCGGCGCGCAGATCAAGACGATTGGCGCGCCGAGCGTGATCTATGAAGACTTGGGCCTGGCCCTGCGCACCTTGCGCGACCTCGTCAGCCCGAAGATTGAGAAGATTCGCATCGACTCGCGGGAAACCTTCCAGCGCACCACGCAATTCGTGGCCGAGCTGATGCCGGAAATTGCTGATCGACTGGAACACTATCCCGGCGAACGGCCTATCTTTGACCTGTATGGCGTCGAAGATGAGATCCAGAAGGCCCTTGAGCGCAAAGTGCCGCTCAAGTCCGGTGGCTATCTTGTGGTGGACCCGGCGGAAGCCATGACCACCATCGACGTCAACACCGGCGCTTTCGTAGGGCATCGCAACCTCGAAGAAACGATCTTCAAGACCAACCTCGAAGCGGCCACTGCGATTGCCCGCCAACTGCGCCTGCGCAACCTGGGCGGCATCATCATCATCGACTTCATCGACATGGAAGATGAAGAGCACCAACGCCAAGTGCTGCGCACCCTCGAAAAACAGCTGGAGCGTGATCACGCCAAGACCAATATCATCGGCATCACCGAATTGGGCTTGGTGCAGATGACGCGCAAACGCACGCGCGAAAGTCTTGAGCAGGTGCTGTGTGAACCGTGCAGCAGTTGCCAGGGACGTGGCAAGTTGAAGACCCCGGAAACGGTTTGCTACGAGATTTTCCGGGAAATTCTGCGGGAGGCGCGGGCTTACCAGGCTGAAGGTTATAGAGTGCTTGCCAACCAAAAAGTGGTCGATCGCCTGCTGGACGAAGAGTCCGGTAACGTCGCTGAACTGGAGGGGTTTATCGGCCGCACGATTCGCTTCCAGGTCGAAACCATGTATTCCCAGGAACAATACGACGTGGTGCTGCTCTGATCCCCATTCGCTCTTATTTACGAGACCGGCAGGCGTTGATCTGCTGTCCGACTACTGCTTTGAGGGTCGCCTGACATGGAGCGTCTGACACGCTTTTTTGCCGCTTTGACCCGCTGGGGCCTGGGCCTCTGTGCCTTGTTGCTGGTGTTTGCTGCGTTGTATGTAAGCCTGGGGCGGGAATTGACGCCGCTGGTGGCGGAATACCGCGCTGAAATTGAAGCCAAGGCCCAGGCCGCAGTGGATATGCCCCTGCACATCGGCAGCCTTGAAGGTCGTTGGAGTGGTTTCGCCCCCATATTGCTGGCCCACGACGTGATGGTCGGTGAGGGCAACAGCGCACTGCGCCTGGACCAGGTCGAAGTAGTACCGGACATCTGGGCCAGTCTGATGGCGCGCGAAGTGCGCATTGCCCATTTGGAAGTCAGCGGCCTGCAACTCAGCGTGAAGGAAGACAAGGACGGCCACTGGGCGCTGCAAGGGGTGCCTGTACAGGACGACCAGCCGCTGGACCCGGAGCAGTTGCTCACGCGTATGCAGATGGTCAAGCGCGTATCGCTGCTCGACAGCCAGGTTACCCTGCAGCCATTCGACCAGGCCCCGATGACGCTGACGTATGTAGGCTTGAGCCTGCACACCGGCATGACGCGCCAACGGCTGGACGCACGCTTGACCCTGCCTGATGGCCAGCCTTTGGCTGTCAGCCTGCGTACCCGCATTCGCGCAAGCCAATGGAAGGACGGTGAAGTCCAGGCCTACCTCAGCTTGCCGCAGAGTGATTGGGCCAAGTGGATCCCGGCCAAGCTGACTCAACAGTGGAAGCTCACCCAATTCAAGGCCGGCGGCGAGTTCTGGCTGACATGGGCCAAGGGGACTGTGCAAAGCGCGGTGGTGCGCCTCAACTCGCCACAGGTGGCGGGCAGCTACGCCGACCGTAAGCCGGTGCATATCGAAAATCTGGCACTGACGGCCTACCTGCAACGCAGTGAGACGGGTCTTGAAGTGCTGTTCGACTCACTGGCGATGAACCTTGGTGAAACTCGTTGGGAGTCGCGTCTGCAGTTGCAGCAAACCCTGGCTTCCGACAAGGACTTGGAGGTCTGGAAACTTCAGGCCGACCGCCTGGACCTGACGCCCATCACGCCGTTGCTGAATGCCCTGGCGCCGTTACCGGAAGGCGTCGCCAAAACCATCGAACACCTGAAAGCCACCGGCATGCTGCGTAACGTGCTGGTGGATTTTCGCCCTCAAGACACTTCCGATCAGAAAGTCAGTTTCGCCGCCAACCTGGAGCGCATCGGCTTTGATGCCTACTTCGGTGCGCCCGCTGCGCGTAACGTCTCCGGCAGCATCAGCGGTGACCTCGGCCATGGCGAGTTACGCATGGACAGCAAGGACTTTTCCCTGCACCTCGACCCGATTTTCGCCAAGCCGTGGCAGTACATCCAGGCCAATGCGCGACTGACGTGGAAGCTGGACAAGGAAGGTTTCACCTTGATCGCCCCGTATATCAAGGTGCTGGGTGAAGAGGGTAAGGTCGCTGCCGACTTCTTGATTCGCCTGCATTTTGATCAGGCGCAAGAAGACTATATGGACCTGCGGGTCGGCATGGTCGATGGCGATGGGCGTTTTACCCCTAAATACCTGCCGGCGGTGTTGAGCCCGGCGTTGGATGAATGGCTGCGCACTGCGATCCTCAAGGGTGCGGTGGATGAGGGTTTCTTCCAATACCAAGGCTCGCTGAACCACGATGCGTTGCCGGCTTCGCGCAATATCAGCCTGTTCTTCAAGGTGCATGATGCTGAACTCGCGTTCCAGCCAGGCTGGCCCCATGTCAGCAAGGTCAAGGGCGAAGTGTTCGTCGAGGAGAGCGGCGTGCGCATCCTGGCCAGCAAGGGCCAGTTGCTCGATACCAAGGTCAAGGACATCTACGTCAACATTCCCCATGCACCTGCGGGCAAGGACAGTCATCTGTTGCTGACCGGCGGTTTTGCCGGTGGACTGGGTGATGGCTTGAAAATCCTTCAGGAAGCGCCGATCGGTACGGCATCGACGTTTGCCGGCTGGAAGGGCGATGGCGACCTGCAAGGCAGCCTTGACCTGGATATCCCGCTGGCCAAGGACGCCGAGCCGAAAATCGTGGTGGACTTCAAGACCGACAAGTCACGCCTGCAATTGGCTGAGCCGACGCTGGACCTGACCCAGCTCAAAGGGGATTTCCGCTTTGACAGTGCCAAGGGCCTCAGTGGCCAGACCATCTCCGCCCAGGCGTTTGATCGGCCTATCACTGCGCAAATAACTGCTGACGGTAAACCGGGCAAAATCAGCACTCGGGTGACGGCCAAGGGCCAGGTCACCGTCAAGCGGCTGACCGACTGGCTGAAAATCACTCAGCCATTGCCGGTGTCTGGCGACATTCCGTACCAGTTGCAGCTGAACCTGGACGGCGCGGACAGCCAGTTGATGGTCAGTTCCAGCCTCAAGGGCGTGGCGGTGGACTTGCCGGCTCCGTTCGGCATGCCGGCCAGCCAAGGTCGCGATAGCACATTCCGCATGACCCTGCAGGGCGCCGAGCGCCGTTATTGGTTCGATTACGGCGAGCTGGCGAACTTCACCTTCGCCGCACCGCCGGACAAGTTCAATGAGGGCCGAGGTGAGTTGTTCCTCGGTGATGGCGATGCACTGCTGCCGACGAGCAAGGGGTTGCGCATTCGTGGCGTGTTGTCGGAGCTGGATATCGACCCCTGGAAGAAACTGGTCGATCGATACGCAGGCAATGACCCAGGCGGCAGCGCCAAGCAATTGCTCAATAGCGCCGATTTCAAGGTAGGCAAGCTGAGCGGTTTTGGCACCCAATTCGAACAGGTCAACCTGCAACTGGACCGCAAGCCGGCGGCGTGGGGCTTGCAACTCGACAGCCTGCAAGCCAAGGGCAGCGTAAACCTGCCGGACGCCAAAGGCGCACCGATCGTGGTCAACCTGCAATACGTGAAGTTGCCCGCTCCCGACCCGACGGTGCAGGCAAACGAGAACGCGCCCGATCCACTGGCGGATATCGACCCCAAGGACATTCCGGCGTTGGATATCTCGATTGCTCAGCTGTTCCAGGGGCCTGACCTGGTGGGGGCCTGGTCGTTGAAGATCCGACCAACCGCCAAGGGCATGGCCTTCAATAACCTGGACTTGGGGCTCAAGGGCATGCAGCTCAAAGGCGCCGGTGGTTGGGAAGGCACGGCAGGCGATAGCAGCAGTTGGTACAAGGGCCGTCTGGATGGCAAGAATATTGGCGATGTGCTCAAGGGCTGGGGGTATGCCCCTACCGTCACCAGCCAGGATTTCCATCTGGACGTAGACGGACGCTGGCCCGGTTCACCGGCTTATGTCGGGCCCAAGCGCTTCTCTGGCAGCCTGGATGCGGCGTTCCGCAACGGTCAGTTTGTGGAAGTGGAGGGTGGGGCCCAGGCCCTGCGGGTGTTCGGGTTGCTTAACTTCAACTCCATTGGTCGCCGACTGCGCCTTGATTTCTCTGACTTGCTCGGCAAGGGCTTGAGCTACGATCGGGTAAAAGGTTTGTTGGCCGCCAGTAATGGCGTGTTCGTCACCCGTGAGCCGATCACCATGACCGGGCCGTCGACCAACCTGGAGCTCAACGGCACCCTCGACTTGGTGGCCGACCGTGTCGACGCCAAGTTGCTCGTTACGTTGCCGGTCACCAACAATCTGCCGATTGCTGCGCTGATCGTCGGTGCGCCGGCCATTGGTGGTGCTTTGTTCCTGATCGACAAGTTGATCGGTGATCGGGTGTCGCGTTTTGCCAGCGTGCAGTACAAAGTGGAAGGCCCTTGGAAGGACCCGAAAATCACCTTCGACAAGCCATTTGAAAAACCAAACTGAGAGCCTGTGGAGTAGCATGGCCGCATGCCTATTACGGAGTGTCGGCCCATGTCCTTTGCGGTAATTCAAATGGTCAGCCAGAGCGATGTGCTGGCCAATCTGGCTCAGGCCCGACGCCTGCTGGAACAAGCAGCAGCGGCCGGAGCAAAGCTTGCGGTACTCCCGGAAAACTTCGCCGCCATGGGCCGTCGCGACGTCGCCGACATCGGCCGCGCCGAGGCCTTGGGCGAAGGCCCGATCCTGCCGTGGTTGAAACAGACCGCCCGCGACCTCACCTTATGGATAGTGGCCGGTACTTTACCGCTGCCCCCAGAAGGCCAGCCGAACGCCAAGTCCAATGCCTGCTCATTGTTGGTCGATGATCGCGGTGAAATCGTTGCCCGCTACGACAAGTTGCACCTGTTCGATGTCGATGTTGCAGATACACGCGGTCGTTATCGGGAATCCGACGACTATGCTTTCGGGAGCAATGTAGTGGTGGCGGATACGCCGGTTGGCCGTTTGGGCCTGACAGTGTGTTACGACCTGCGCTTTCCCGAGTTGTACAGCGAGCTGCGCGCAGCGGGGGCCGAGTTGATTACTGCACCTTCGGCCTTTACGGCAGTGACCGGTGCCGCGCACTGGGACGTGCTGATTCGCGCCAGGGCCATCGAGACCCAGTGCTATCTGCTGGCGGCCGCCCAGGGTGGTGTGCATCCGGGGCCACGGGAAACCCATGGACATGCGGCGATTGTCGACCCGTGGGGGCGTGTACTGACGCAACAGGATCAAGGCGAAGCGGTGTTGTTGGCCGAGCGCGATAGCAGTGAACAGGCGTCGATACGGGCGCGCATGCCGGTGGTCAACCATCGGCGCTTTTTCTCGCAGGGCGCACAGCGGCCTGCTTCGGAACGATGAATTTAAGGCCAAACCTATGAGCGAGTTGTTGTCCTCAGTCAGTGAACACCTCCTGGCACCCGGTGGCGTGACCATCGAAAGTTTGCAAACCGTGCTGGGCGATCTCGCCGGGCCAGGCATCGATGCGGCTGACCTGTATTTTCAGGGGCAGATCTCCGAGTCCTGGGCGCTGGAAGATGGCATCGTCAAGGAAGGCAGCTTCAACCTTGACCAGGGTGTAGGCGTGCGTGCGCAGTCCGGTGAGAAAACCGGCTTTGCCTACAGCAACGCAATCACGCTGGAAGCCTTGGGCCTTGCGGCGCGTGCTGCACGTTCGATCTCCCGAGCCGGTCAAAATGGCACGGTGCAGGCGTTCAGCACCCAGGATGTGGCCCAGTTATATGCGCCGGATAACCCTCTGGAAGTGATCAGCCGCGCTGAGAAGGTCGAGTTGCTCAAGCGTGTCGACGCCGCCACTCGTGCATTGGACCCGCGTATCCAACAGGTCACCGTGAGCATGGCCGGTGTGTGGGAGCGCATCCTGGTGGCGTCCACCGATGGTGGCTTGGCGGCAGACGTGCGGCCGTTGGTGCGGTTCAACGTCAGTGTGATCGTCGAGCAGAACGGTCGCCGCGAGCGCGGTGGCCATGGGGGTGGCGGGCGTACCGATTACCGCTATTTCCTCGCTGAAGACCGCGCCATGGGTTATGCCCGTGAGGCGCTGCGCCAGGCACTGGTCAACCTGGAAGCCATTCCTGCGCCGGCCGGTACCTTGCCGGTGGTGCTGGGTTCGGGTTGGTCCGGCGTGTTGTTGCACGAAGCGGTCGGCCATGGCCTGGAAGGCGACTTCAACCGCAAAGGCAGTTCAGCCTACAGCGGGCGCGTGGGCGAGATGGTTGCGTCCAAGCTGTGCACCATTGTCGATGACGGCACCTTGGCCGGTCGCCGGGGCTCGTTGAGTGTGGACGATGAAGGCACGCCAACCGAGTGCACCACCCTGATCGAAAACGGCGTGCTCAAGGGCTACATGCAAGACAAGCTCAATGCGCGCCTGATGGGCGTCGCGCGTACCGGTAACGGCCGCCGTGAATCCTACGCGCACCTGCCGATGCCGCGTATGACCAATACCTACATGCTCGGTGGCGAAAGCGATCCAGCGGAAATCATCGCCTCGGTCAAGCGCGGGATCTATTGCGCCAACCTCGGCGGCGGCCAGGTGGATATCACCAGCGGTAAGTTCGTGTTCTCCACCAGTGAGGCGTACCTGATCGAAGACGGCAAGATCACCGCGCCGGTCAAAGGCGCAACGTTGATCGGCAACGGGCCGGAGGCGATGAGCAAGGTGTCGATGGTCGGTAACGACCTGTCGCTGGACAGCGGCGTGGGCACGTGCGGGAAAGATGGGCAGTCGGTGCCGGTGGGTGTCGGCCAGCCAACGCTGAAAATTGATGCGATCACCGTGGGTGGCACGGGCTCGTAAGGGATGTGGAGCTTCGGGTGGCGAAGGTCGCCACCCGGGGAAGGGATCAACGCAGGCCGCGTTGGGTCTCGTCCAGCTCACGGATGTACTTGAAGATTTTACGGCTGGTGGCCGGCGCTTTGTTATGCGCCAGCTCGTGCTGGGCCTGACGGATCAGGGAGCGCAGTTGCTGGCGGTCCGCGTCCGGGTAGTCCACCACGAATTTCTCCAGCACAGCGTCATCGCCCGAGATCAGGCGGTCACGCCAACGTTCCAGGTTGTGGAAACGTTCGTTGTACTGGCGAGTGGAGGCATCGGTTTGGTCGAGCAAGGTCAGAATGGCGTCAATGTCTTGGTCGCGCATCAGTTTGCCGATAAACGAGATGTGCCGTTTACGCGCGATATTCGCGGTGTGCTTGGGCGCATCGGCCAAGGCTCGACGCATTTCGTCGGTCAGTGGCAGTTTTGCAATCAAATCCTTCTTGAGCGTTGTAAGGCGCTCGCCGAGGTCAACCAGAGCATGCAGCTCACGTTTGACCTGGGTTTTGCTTTTCTCCCCATCGAGGGAGTCGTCGTAAGAATCAACCATGGTGGCAGTCCGCAAAGAAACGCCGCCATGATAACCAGTCGGGGGCCGCTTGTCCGGCCCGGTCGCTCGATGGCCTTAACCGAAAGCAGAATTTGAGTGGAGAAAACCATGAGTGCAGCCCAAAGCGTCGGTCCGCAAGCGTTACCGGCACTGCAGGAACAAGTCGAGCAGATCCTTGCCGAGGCCAAGCGCCAGGGGGCCAGTGCCTGTGAAGTGGCGGTGTCGCTGGAGCAGGGGCTGTCGACTTCGGTACGTCAGCGGGAAGTGGAAACCGTCGAATTCAACCGTGACCAAGGGTTTGGCATCACCTTGTACATGGGACAGCGCAAAGGTTCGGCCAGCACATCGGCCAGCGGCCCAGAGGCGATTCGTGAAACCGTTGCCGCCGCGCTGGCAATTGCCAAGCACACCTCTGAAGACGAATGCTCGGGTTTGGCTGACAAAGCCTTGATGGCCAAGGAATTGAAAGACTTTGATCTATTCCACGCCTGGGACATCACGCCCGAGCAGGCGATCGAGCAGGCGTTGGCCTGCGAAGCGGCCGCATTCGACGCCGATGCCCGCATCAAGAACGCTGATGGCACCACGTTGAGCACACACCAGGGCTGCCGTGTGTATGGCAACAGCCATGGTTTTATCGGCGGTTATGCGTCTACGCGCCATAGCTTGAGTTGCGTGATGATCGCCGAAGCCAATGGCCAGATGCAGCGCGATTACTGGTACGACGTGAATCGCCAGGGTGAATTGCTGGCAGACCCAGCCAGCATTGGCCAGCGCGCTGCGCAACGTGCCGCGAGCCGTTTGGGCGCGCGTCCGGTGCCGACCTGCGAGGTGCCGGTGCTGTTCTCGGCGGAACTGGCCGGCGGTTTGTTCGGCAGTTTCCTGGGGGCGATTTCCGGTGGGAACCTCTATCGAAAATCGTCGTTCCTGGAAGGCTCGATTGGTCAGAAGCTGTTCCCAGAGTGGCTGACCATCGATGAGCGCCCGCACTTGATGCGTGCCATGGGCAGTTCGGCGTTCGACGGTGATGGCCTGGCGACTTATGCCAAGCCGTTTGTCGAGAGCGGTGAGTTGGTGTCCTACGTACTGGGCACTTATTCTGGCCGCAAACTCGGTTTGCCAAGCACGGCCAACTCTGGCGGAGTGCATAACTTGTTCGTCACCCATGGCGATGAAGACCAGGCAGCGCTGCTACGTCGTATGGGGCGTGGCTTGTTGGTGACCGAACTGATGGGCCACGGCCTGAACATGGTCACCGGTGACTACTCCCGTGGTGCGGCGGGTTTCTGGGTAGAGAACGGCGAAATTCAATTCGCCGTTCAGGAAGTGACCATCGCCGGCAACATGCGCGACATGTTTAAGCAGATTGTCGCGGTGGGTAGCGATCTGGAATTGCGCAGTAACATCCGCACAGGTTCGGTACTGATTGAGCGGATGACTGTCGCTGGTAGCTGATTCTTCCGTCGTTTTAACAAAAAGGCGCGCCATCTCACGGATGGCGCGCCTTTTTTTGTGGCTGCCCTAAAGGTGTATTAATGCGCCACTCTTGTTTTGATTCTCAATATCATTTAATAATAAATATCATTACCGAATGAGTGTGGATCATGAGTTCTGTCCTGCATGAGGATCCTTATCTGGAAAGCTGGCGCTGGATGAGTCGCCAGATTCGCTGCGGCCTCAATCCCGACGAGCCGCGCCTGATCGAACATTACCTCAATGAGGGTCGATACCTGGCGTGCTGCACAGCCACCCATCCGTGGACGATCGCTGAAACCTCATTCCGTCTGCTGCTCGACACCGCCAACGATATCGCGCTGCCCTGGCATTGGCGCTCTATGTGCCTGGACCAAGCCTGGCGCCCCCTGCGTGACCTGGAAAAACTCTCTCACTGTGCCTGCCGCCTCAAGCGCTGGCAGAGCTTTGCGTGGCGATTGGCGACCTGCGAATTGCTGCCGTCTATTTCTCACTCCGACCTGGTGCAAGGATCTAACGATGAGTAACACCCGTATCGAACGCGACAGCATGGGCGAGCTGCAAGTGCCGACCGAGGCCTTGTATGGCGCACAAACCCAGCGCGCGGTGAACAACTTCCCGATCAGCCACCAACGCATGCCGGCGCAATTCATTCGCGCGCTGATCCTGGCCAAGGCCGCTGCAGCCAAGGTCAATGTCGACCTCAAGCAGATCAGTGAAGGGCAGGGCAAAGCCATTGTCGATGCTGCCCAGGGTTTGCTGGAAGGCGATTTCATGCAGCACTTCCCGGTGGATATCTTCCAGACCGGTTCCGGCACCAGTTCCAACATGAACGCCAACGAAGTCATTGCCACACTCGCCACGCGTTTGCTCGGCGAGGCGATCAACCCCAACGATCACGTGAACTGCGGGCAGAGCAGTAACGACATTATCCCGACCACTATCCACGTCAGCGCCGCGCTAGTCCTGCACGAGCAAACCTTGCCGGCCCTGTTGCATCTGGTTCAGGTAATCGAGCAGAAGGCCGAGGAAGTCCATCCGTTCATCAAGACCGGCCGCACTCACTTGATGGATGCCATGCCGGTGCGCATGAGCCAGGTGCTCAATGGGTGGGCGCAGCAACTCAAGGCCAATATCGTTCACCTCCAGGACCTGCTGCCCAGCCTGCAGTCCCTTGCACAGGGTGGTACCGCCGTCGGTACCGGGATCAATGCCCACCCGGAATTTGCCGCGCGCTTCAGCCAGCAATTGAGCAACCTGACGGACGTGAAATTTACGCCGGGCAAAAACCTGTTCGCGCTGATCGGCTCCCAAGACACCGCCGTCGCGGTTTCTGGTCAATTGAAGGCCGTTGCTGTCTCGTTGATGAAAATCGCCAATGACCTGCGTTGGATGAACTCCGGCCCTTTGGCCGGCCTCGGTGAAATCGAGTTGGAGGGGCTGCAGCCTGGATCCTCGATCATGCCTGGCAAGGTCAACCCGGTGATTCCGGAAGCGACAGCCATGGTGGCTGCACAAGTCATTGGCAATGACACGGTAATTACTGTTGCCGGTCAATCGGGCAACTTCGAGCTCAATGTGATGCTGCCGATCATCGCCCAGAACCTGCTCAGTAGCCTGGAACTGTTGGCCAATTCCAGCCGTTTGCTGGCGGACAAGGCGATCGCCAGCTTCAAGGTCAACGAAGCCAAGCTTAAGGAAGCGCTGTCGCGTAACCCGATCCTGGTCACCGCACTCAACCCGATCATTGGTTACCAGAAAGCCGCTGAAATCGCCAAGAAGGCCTATCAACAAGGCCGCCCGGTGATTGATGTCGCCCTTGAGCACACCGACTTGCCCCGCAGCCAACTGGAAGTCCTGCTGGACCCGGAAAAGCTCACAGCTGGCGGCGTGTAATCACCGACTCTGCTTTGGAGGCTCACCATGGAGCACTGGAAACGCACGATCGAACGGGCCAATCGCTGCTTTATGGCAGGCGAATTGGTTGACGCTCGCGAGGCCTATTTGCAAGCCCTGGCCCTGGCCCAAGTGTTATTCGAACGCTGGGCGGATGCCGACGAAGCGGTGGCGGCTTGTGTTATTTCCCATCACAACCTGGCGGACCTGCACCTGCGTCTGAACCAGCCGGAGGAAAGCGCGGAATACCTCTGCGCCATTCACCAGCGTCTGTTGCAGACCATGCAGGACCCACGCCTGAGCCCGCAATTGCGGGAGGCGGCGCTGCGTCAGAGCAGCAAGACCTACGTCGAACTGTTGAATTTCATCAGCGATCACGGCGAGTACCCACGCACCCATCGCTTGCTGGGCGGCACTGCGGCGCAAACGGATGCGTCGACCCGCAACAGTCCCTATTACGGAGCTCATTGAAATGTCTTACACCTTGCCTGCCTTGCCTTACGCCTACGACGCCCTGGAGCCGCATATCGATGCGCAAACCATGGAGATCCACTACACCAAACACCATCAGACCTACATCAACAACCTCAATGCCGCGGTCGAGGGCACCGAGTTCGCGGGCTGGCCGGTCGAGAAGCTGGTGTCCAGCGTTCAGCAATTGCCGGAAAAACTGCGCGCGGCAGTGATCAACCAAGGTGGCGGCCACGCCAACCATTCGCTGTTCTGGGCGGTGATGTCGCCTAAAGGTGGTGGCAAGCCAGAGGGTGCGCTTGGCAAGGCCATCGATGAACAGTTGGGTGGTTTCGATAGTTTCAAAGAGGCCTTCACCAAAGCCGCGCTTACTCGCTTCGGCAGTGGCTGGGCATGGTTGAGCGTGACCCCGCAAAAGACCCTTGTGGTGGAAAGCAGTGGCAACCAGGACAGCCCGCTGATGAACGGCAACACGCCGATCCTGGGTCTGGACGTCTGGGAGCACGCCTACTACCTGCTATACCAGAACCGTCGCCCGGAATATATCAATGCCTTCTACAGCGTCATCAATTGGCCGGAAGTCGCTGCGCGCTACCAGGCCGCGCTGGCCTGATACCCACCCTATAACAAGATCTAAGGCCGACTATGGGCACTGAAACACTGGCGATCAGCAGCGGGCGAATGTTTCGTTATGCGTTTGGCTCGCTGCTGCTATTGGCAGGTACTGCATTGCTGGTGGCCCACGGGCTGGAGTGGCTGAACCTGGAGCCGCGCATTTTACGGGCCCTGCAAGGCGGCGCGATTTGTGCGCTCGGTACGGCGCTTGGTGCGGTGCCAGTGTTGGTGATTCGGCGGATGCCGGTGGCGCTGAGCGACACTTTGCTGGGCTTTGGGGCCGGAGTGATGCTGGCGGCAACCGCTTTTTCGTTGATCGTGCCTGGCATTGCCGCCGCTGAAACCCTCGGGCTCTCGCCTTGGGGCGCCAGTGGGTTGATCAGCTTCGGCATCATGCTCGGAGCATTCGGGCTGTATCTGGTCGACCGTAAGGTATCCGGCGCCAGTCCGGAAATGCTCGTGGGCACGCCAGATAACCCGGTGATCCCGCCGCGCATCTGGCTGTTCGTGTTCGCCATCATCGCCCACAACATTCCGGAAGGCATGGCGGTGGGTGTTTCGGCGGGCGGGGGCATGCCCGACGCAGATAGCCTGGCCATGGGCATTGCCTTGCAGGACGTGCCGGAAGGGCTGGTGATTGCATTGGTATTGGCCGGGGCAGGGATGTCGCGGGTCAAGGCGTTCTTGATCGGTGCTGCGTCAGGCTTGGTCGAGCCAGTGTTTGCTGTGCTTTGCGCTTGGCTGGTGAGCTTGGCCGAGGTGCTATTGCCGCTGGGGCTAGCCCTGGCAGCTGGTGCAATGCTGTTGGTGGTGACGCATGAGGTAATCCCCGAGTCGCGGCGCAATGGTCACGAAAAGCTGGCTAGCCTGGGGTTGTGCATCGGTTTTTGCTTGATGATGGTGATGGATACCGCGTTGGGGTGAAGCCGTTGCGGCTTCACGCCCGTCTCAAAGGGTGGGTTTACTCACCCTCATCAAAGAAGTTATTGATCAGCGCCACAAGCGCGTTCATTGCTTCGTCTTCTTGCTCGCCTTCGGTTTTCAAATGAATCTTGGTGCCCTTGCCAGCGGCTAACATCATCATGGCCATGATGCTTTTGCCATCGACCATGGATTCCGGCGTGCGCCCGGCGCGAATCTGGCAGGGAAACTGCCCGGCAACCCCGACGAATTTGGCCGAGGCACGGGCATGCAGGCCCAGCTTGTTGATGATTTCAATTTCCAGAGCGGGCATCGCGCAGGTGTTCCTTTCAGCTAAGGTCGCGGTGGCGGACCTGGACGTTCTTGAGGGTTTTTTGTAGCACCTGGCCCAAACGCTCGGTCAGGTAGACCGAGCGGTGGTGGCCGCCGGTGCAACCAATAGCGATGGTGACATAGGCCCGGTTGCTGGCGGCAAAACGCGGCAGCCACTTGAGTAAGTAGCTGGAAATGTCCTGGAACATCTCTTCTACGTCCGGTTGCGCCGCCAAATACTCGGCCACCGGTTGATCCAGCCCGGATTGCTCGCGCAGCTCCGGCTTCCAATAGGGGTTGGGCAGGCAGCGCACGTCGAACACCAGGTCGGCATCCACCGGCATGCCCCGTTTGAACCCAAAAGACTCCACGAGAAACGCAGTGCCGGGTTCCGGCTGATTCAGCAGGCGTAGCTTGATGGCATCGCGCAACTGGTACAGGTTGAGGCTGGTGGTGTTGATCTTGAGATCGGCGAGGTCAATGATCGGGCCCAGCAGCTTGGTTTCATCTTCGATGGCTTCGGCCAGGGAGCGATGTGGGCTGCTGAGGGGGTGGCGTCGACGTGTCTCGGAGAAACGCTTGAGCAAGGTCTCTTCGTCGGCATCCAGGTACAGCACATCACAATGAATATGCTTGGCCCTGACTTCTTCAAGCAATATCGGGAAACGTTCAAGATGGCTGGGCAGGTTGCGGGCATCGATCGAAACGGCGACCAGGGGCTGGGCCAGTTCAGTATGGATCAGCGCGCGTTCCGCCAGTTCAGGCAGCAGGCCAGCGGGCAGGTTGTCGATGCAATAGAAACCGTTGTCCTCAAGAACGTTGAGGGCGGTACTTTTACCCG
Organism: Pseudomonas cremoris; assembly: GCF_014230465.1. The sequence continues at coordinate 111,418 of NZ_JAAXCY010000011.1, read as the reverse complement.
AGCCGGAGCGGCCGCTGACGATGATCAAACGCATGATTACTGCCCGTTCTGTTCATCCAGGACAACCTGGTACAGCGCCTCATTGCTGCTGGCACTGCGCAGTTTGTCGCGTACTTCCTTGCGGTCGAGCATGCTGGCGATCTGCCGAAGCAGTTCCAGGTGCGCATCGGTGGCAGCCTGCGGGACCAGCAGTACAAACAGCAGGTCTACCGGGGCGCCGTCGATGGCGTCAAAATCGATGGGTGCTTCCAAGTGCAGCAATGCGCTGACGGGTGTCTCGCAGCCTTTGAGGCGGCAGTGAGGAATGGCGATGCCGTTACCAAAACCGGTTGATCCAAGTTTTTCACGAGCAATCAGAGCGTCGAAGACATCTTGCATCTCCAGATCTGGCACTTCGCGCGCGATCAGGTTGGCAATTTGTTCGAGGGCTTTCTTTTTACTGCCGCCCGGCACGTTCACAAGGGAACGGCCGGGGGTCAGGATGGTTTCAAGTCGAATCATGGGTGGGGAGTGTTAGCGGCCTGTGCCCTGAAGAAGGCTCTGCTGCTTTTCCTTATGCTTTTTAAGTTGGCGGTCAAGCTTGTCAGTCAAGGCATCGATCGATGCATACATGTCTTCATGCTCGGCATTGGCGACTACTTCGCCACCGGGAATCTGTAGGGTCGCTTCGATTTTCTGCTGAAGTTTGTCGACCTTCATGATCACTTGCACATTGGTGATCTTGTCAAAATGACCCTCAAGCCTTTTCAGCTTCTGCTCGACGTAGTCGCGCAGTGGAGGGGTGACTTCTACATGGTGTCCACTGATGTTGACTTGCATACAGCTTCTCCTTCGTTGCCAGTGCATAAAGCGGCAGGCCGGGGTGCCTGCCACTGGAACGCTATGGCCCGCCCGTCACATCAAACGCTTGCGCTCGCTGGAAGGCGCGATCCCAAGGGATTCGCGGTACTTGGCGACGGTTCGACGGGCGACCTGAATGCCTTGTGCCTCCAGTAAACCAGCGATCTTGCTGTCACTCAACGGCTTTTTCTGATTTTCCGCGGCAACCAGTTTTTTGATGATCGCGCGGATCGCCGTGGACGAGCATTCGCCGCCTTCGGAGGTGCTGACATGGCTGGAGAAAAAGTATTTCAGTTCATATATCCCTCGTGGGGTATGCATGAACTTTTGTGTGGTTACTCGGGAAATCGTCGATTCGTGCATGCCCACCGCCTCGGCGATGTCATGCAGAACCAGGGGTTTCATCGCTTCATCGCCGTATTCCAGGAAGCCGCGCTGGTGCTCGACGATCTGGGTGGCGACTTTCATCAGCGTTTCGTTACGGCTTTGCAGGCTCTTGATGAACCAGCGGGCTTCCTGCAACTGGTTGCGCATGAAGGTGTTGTCGGCGCTGGTGTCGGCGCGACGCACAAATCCGGCGTATTGCGGATTGACCCGCAGGCGTGGCACCGACTCCTGGTTCAGTTCTACCAGCCAGCGCTCGTTGTCCTTGCGCACGATCACGTCGGGGACGACGTATTCGGCTTCGCTGGACTCGATCTGCGAGCCCGGGCGCGGGTTCAGGCTTTGTACCAGCTCGATGACCTGGCGCAGGTCGTCTTCCTTGAGCTTCATGCGGCGCATCAATTGGCTGTAGTCGCGGCTGCCCAACAGGTCGATGTAGTCGGTGACCAGGCGCTGGGCTTCGCTGAGCCACGGCGTCTTGGCTGGCAGTTGGCGCAATTGCAGCAGCAGGCATTCACTGAGGGTGCGAGCGCCAATGCCGGCCGGCTCGAATTGCTGGATGCGGTGCAGGACGGCTTCGATTTCGTCCAGCTCAATGTCCAGTTCCGGGTCGAACGCCTCAAGAATCTCTTCAAGGGTCTCGTCCAGGTAGCCCTGGTTGTTGATGCAATCGATCAGGGTTACAGCGATCAGCCGATCGGTGTCCGACATTGGCGCAAGGTTCAGTTGCCACAGCAGATGGCTCTGCAGGCTCTCGCCAGCGGAGGTGCGGGTGGTGAAGTCCCACTCGTCATCGTCGTTGCTGGGCAGGCTGCTGGCACTGGTCTGGTAGACGTCTTCCCAGGCGGTGTCGACCGGAAGCTCGTTGGGAATGCGTTCGTTCCATTCGCCTTCCTCTAGGTTGTCCACCGTAGGGGCGGTTTCCTGATAGGACGGTTCCTGCACGTCAGAATTGGGTTTTTGCTCGATGTTGTCGGCCAGCGGGTCTGCATTATCGAAGTCGTCGCCTTCTTCCTGGCGTTCGAGCATCGGATTGGACTCCAAGGCCTCCTGGATTTCCTGTTGCAGGTCCAGGGTCGACAATTGAAGCAGGCGGATGGCCTGTTGCAGCTGCGGTGTCATCGTCAGCTGCTGGCCCATTCTCAGGACTAGCGATGGTTTCATGGCAGGGGCTTAACACCTTATTCGCCGGCGCAATGCGCCATCCACGACAGGGCGCGTGAGCGCCAAACATAAGCAAATTATATGCCTGATATCGGGGGCTTTGCCTAGAGCGCGGTAACAATAAAAATCCGGAGGTTTTCATTGACTCCCGCGCGCCTTGGCGAGCGGCCGTGACACCACGGTGTTTACAGGCGGAACTCGTGACCCAGGTACACTTCCTTGACCAGTTCGTTTGCCAGGATGGTGGCGGAGTCACCTTCGGCGATCAGCTGGCCGTCGTTGACGATATAGGCGGTTTCGCAGATATCGAGGGTTTCACGCACGTTGTGGTCGGTGATCAATACACCGATGCCCTTGGCCTTGAGGTGGTGGATGATCTGCTTGATGTCGCCGACCGAAATAGGGTCGACGCCGGCAAACGGTTCGTCCAGCAGGATGAACTTGGGCGCAGTGGCCAGGGCTCGGGCGATTTCCACGCGACGGCGCTCACCACCGGACAGGCTCATGCCGAGGTTGTCGCGGATGTGGTTGATGTGGAATTCCTGCAGCAGGCTTTCCAGCTCTTTGCGGCGGCCGTCACGGTCGAGTTCCTTGCGGGTCTCGAGGATCGCCATGATGTTGTCGGCAACCGATAGTTTGCGGAAGATCGACGCTTCTTGGGGAAGATAGCCGATACCCGCACGAGCACGACCGTGCATCGGCTGGTGGCTGACGTCCAGGTCGTCGATCAATACACGACCCTGGTCGGCCTGGACCAGGCCGACGATCATGTAGAAGCAAGTAGTCTTGCCGGCGCCGTTAGGGCCGAGCAAGCCGACGATCTGGCCGCTGTCGATCGACAGGCTGACGTCGCGCACGACCTGACGGCTTTTATAGGCCTTGGCCAGATGCTGGGCTTTCAGGGTTGCCATTACTCGGCCTTCTTCTTCGGCTGGATAACCATGTCGATACGTGGACGTGGTGCTGTCACCTTGCTGCCATTGGCACGGCCGGCGTTGGCGACCTGTTTCACGGTGTCATAGGTGATTTTTTCACCTTCCGTGGAGTTGCCATCGGGGCTGAGGACCTTGGCTTGGTCGATCAGGACAATGCGGTTTTGCTGGGCATGATACTGGATGGTCTTGCCGTAGCCCTTCATTGGCGCTGTATCGGTAGCCGCCTGCTTTTGCTCGAAGTAAGCCAGGTTGCCCACCGAGGTCACCACGTCGATGTCGCCGGACTGCGTGCGAGTCAGGGTGACCGTGTTACCGGTGATCTTCATCGAGCCCTGGGTGATGATCACGCCGCCTGTGTAAGTGGCAACGCCTTGCTTGTCGTCCAGTTGCGCATCGTCAGCGGAGATGTGGATCGGCTGCTGGCTATCGTTCGGCAGAGCCCAGGCGCTCACGCTTCCCAGTGCTGCGCCCAGACCGAGCAAAATAGGGAGAGTTTTAACGAGCCTCATACTGTCCTCTTACGTTCGATAGCAGGTGTATCCTGCTTTCTTTCAAATACGCTTTCATTCCTTTGCCAGTCGATACACCGCCAGCGCCGTCGATTCTAACGTCTTGCTCGGTCTGCGCATATTGCTTCTGCGGGAATACGGTCATGCGACTGCTGGTAATCACGGTGTCGCGATTCTTGTCGTCGGTGCGCGCAACGCGCACGGAGTCGATCAGTTCTACCTCGGTGCCGTCCGGGTTGACCTCGCCACGCTTGCTGGTGACGTGCCATGGGAACTCGGTGCCACGGTAGATGTTCATGTCCGGGTTGGTCAGTAGAGTGACTTCGGTAGCCTTCAGGTGTTCAACCTTGTCCGAGGTCATTTCGTACTGCACCTTGCCGTCTGGCAGGAACTGCACGCTTTTGGCGTTGATCGCGTAATAGTCGATAGCTCCCTCATCAACCTGTGCAGCCGGTTGGTCGAGGAAGCGCTCCGGGCTGATATTCCAGTAGCCCACCGCCAGGAACAGCGCGGCAATGACCCCGAATAGCAGGAAGTTGCGAATCTTTTTGCTCAGCATAAAACGCTCTATAGGTAGGCGGCGTGGGCCGCTTCAAGGCTGCCTTGGGCGCGCAGGATCAGTTCGCAGAACTCGCGGGCGGCACCTTCGCCGCCACGGGCGGTGGTGATGCCATGGGCGTGCTCGCGAACAAACGACGCCGCATTGGCGACGGCCATGCCCAGGCCCACTCGACGGATTACCGGCAAGTCGGGCAGGTCATCGCCTAAATATGCGACCTGCTCATAGCTTAGGTTGAGTTGGCCAAGAAGCTCGTCCAGAACCACCAGTTTATCCTCGCGGCCCTGATACAGGTGAGGAATCCCCAGGTTTTGTGCGCGACGTTCCACAACGGGGGTTTTTCTGCCGCTGATAATCGCCGTTTGCACGCCCGCCGCCATCAGCATCTTGATGCCCTGACCGTCGAGGGTGTTGAAGGTCTTGAATTCACTGCCATCTTCCAGGAAGTACAGGCGGCCATCGGTCAGTACGCCGTCGACGTCAAAGATTGCCAGTTTGATGTGCTTGCCGCGTTGCAGCAGGTCGCCAGTCATTTACATCACTCCCGCACGCAGCAAGTCGTGCATGTTCAGGGCGCCAATCGGGTGGTTGCTGCTATCGACCACCACCAGCGCGCCGATCTTGTGGTCTTCCATGATCTTCAATGCTTCGGCTGCCAACATTTCAGGGCGTGCAGTCTTGCCGTGAGGCGTCATTACCGCATCAATGGTTGCGGTGTGGATATCAATGGTGCGATCCAGGGTGCGGCGCAGATCGCCGTCGGTGAACACTCCGGCCAGGGTGCCGTCGGCTTCTAGGATCACGGTCATGCCCAGCCCCTTGCGGGTCATTTCCATCAGCGCTTCCTTCAGCAAAGTGCCGCGCTGGACGTGAGGCAGTTCATCACCCGAGTGCATGACGTTTTCCACTTTCAGCAGCAGGCGGCGGCCCAGGGCGCCACCCGGGTGGGAAAACGCGAAGTCTTCAGCGGTAAATCCACGTGCTTCCAGCAGCGCGACGGCCAGGGCATCACCCATGACCAAGGCAGCGGTGGTGGAGGAGGTCGGTGCCAGGTTCAGCGGGCAAGCCTCATGGGCAACGTGAACATTCAGGTTCACCTCGGCTGCCTTGGCCAGTGTCGACTCCGGGTTGCCGGTTACGCTGATCATCTTGATGCCCAGGCGCTTGATCAACGGCAGCAGGGTCACAATTTCGTTGGTGGTGCCGGAGTTGGACAGTGCCAGGATGATGTCATCCTTGGTGATCATGCCCATGTCGCCGTGGCTGGCTTCGGCGGGATGTACAAAAAAAGCGGTGGTTCCGGTGCTGGCCAGGGTGGCGGCGATCTTGTTGCCGACGTGGCCCGACTTGCCCATGCCTACCACGACAACGCGGCCTTTGCTGGCCAGAATCATCTCGCAGGCGCGTACGAAATCTGCGTCGATATGCGCCAGCAAGCCTTCCACGGCTTCAAGCTCAAGGCGGATGGTGCGTTGTGCGGATTGAATAAGGTCGCTGGATTGGCTCATGTCTGAAATCGTATAGCCTGACGAAAAGTCGGCGATTATAGCGGTAATGATCGATTCCCTCACGTAAGTTCGTCAGCCTTTATTCGGTGGGCGCGTGAGATTCATGCTCAGCAACGTTTTTTCCCTGTCTCCAATCTGAACAAGCACCGTTCCGGCCTTGGGCGCGTTGTACCAGCAGTGATATAGTTCGCCGCCAGTTCGGTCCGCTCTGCCCATGTGGCTATTTATTGCGCGGTTATGCACAAGCATTGCAAACGTTTGTCGCAAGCGTGGTGTCTGAGCGAGAGGCTGCATCCCAAGGAGATTAGATGAGTGCCGATAACGCCTACGCGGTCGAGCTGAAGGGACTGACCTTCAAGCGCGGGACGCGCAGCATCTTCAATAACGTCGATATTCGCATTCCCCGCGGCAAGGTCACGGGCATCATGGGGCCTTCCGGTTGCGGCAAGACCACCCTGTTGCGGCTAATGGGTATGCAGCTGCGCCCCAGCGCCGGCGAAGTGTGGGTCAACGGCCAGAATTTGCCGACGCTGTCGCGCAGTGATCTGTTCGATGCGCGCAAGCACATGGGCGTGCTGTTCCAGAGTGGCGCGCTGTTCACCGACCTCGACGTTTTCGAAAACGTAGCCTTCCCGCTGCGGGTGCATACCCAGCTGTCCGACGAAATGATTCGTGACATCGTGTTGCTGAAACTGCAGGCCGTAGGCCTTCGCGGTGCCATCGACCTGATGCCCGATGAACTGTCCGGCGGCATGAAGCGGCGTGTGGCCCTGGCGCGTGCCATTGCCCTCGACCCGCAGATTCTCATGTACGACGAGCCCTTCGTCGGCCAGGACCCGATCGCCATGGGCGTCCTCGTGCGCCTGATCCGCCTGCTCAACGACGCGCTGGGCATCACCAGCATCGTGGTTTCCCACGATCTTGCAGAAACTGCGAGCATTGCCGATTACCTCTACGTGGTCGGTGACGGCCAGGTGCTGGGGCAGGGCACGCCTGAAGAGCTGATGAACGCCGATAACCCGCGCATTCGCCAATTCATGACTGGCGATCCCGATGGCCCTGTGCCGTTTCACTTTCCGGCAGCGGACTACCGCTCAGATCTTCTGGGGAAGCGCTGATGCGCAAGACATCTCTCATCGAGAAGGTTCGCCTTTTCGGCCGCTCGGGCATCGACATCGTCGAAGTGCTAGGCCGTTCGACGATTTTCCTGTTCCACGCCTTGCTCGGTCGCGGTGGCATCGGCGGCGGCTTCGGCCTGCTGATCAAGCAGCTGCACGCTGTGGGTGTGATGTCCCTGGTGATCATCGTTGTCTCCGGGGTTTTCATCGGCATGGTGCTGGCGTTGCAGGGTTTCAATATCCTCTCCAGCTACGGATCGGAGCAGGCGGTGGGGCAGATGGTCGCCCTGACACTGTTGCGTGAGCTGGGGCCAGTGGTCACCGCCTTGCTGTTTGCCGGGCGCGCAGGTTCTGCGCTCACTGCCGAGATCGGCAACATGAAGTCCACCGAGCAGCTGTCCAGCCTGGAAATGATCGGCGTGGACCCGCTCAAGTATATTGTTGCCCCGCGCCTGTGGGCCGGCTTCATTTCTCTCCCACTGCTGGCGATGATCTTCAGCGTGGTCGGCATCTGGGGCGGTTCGTGGGTGGCGGTGGACTGGCTGGGCGTCTACGACGGCTCCTACTGGGCCAACATGCAAAACAGCGTGACCTTCAGCGGTGACGTGCTCAATGGCATCATAAAGAGCATCGTCTTCGCCTTTGTAGTGACCTGGATCGCCGTATTCCAAGGCTATGACTGTGAGCCCACCTCAGAAGGGATCAGTCGCGCCACCACCAAGACCGTTGTGTACGCCTCGCTGGCGGTACTGGGCCTTGACTTCATTTTGACCGCCTTGATGTTTGGAGATTTCTGATGCAAAACCGCACTGTGGAAATCGGTGTCGGCCTTTTCTTGCTGGCTGGCATCCTGGCTTTACTGTTGCTGGCCCTGCGAGTCAGCGGCCTTTCGGCCAGCCCCACCGCCGATACTTATAAACTTTACGCGTACTTCGACAATATCGCCGGTTTGACTGTCAGAGCTAAAGTGACCATGGCTGGTGTAACCATCGGCAAGGTCACGGCAATCGATCTGGATCGCGACAGCTTCACTGGCCGTGTGACGATGCAAGTGGATAAGAAGGTAGATAATCTGCCGACCGACTCCACGGCATCTATCCTCACTGCGGGTCTGCTGGGCGAAAAGTACATCGGTGTCAGCGTGGGTGGGGAAACAGCCCTGCTCAAGGATGGTTCGACCATCCACGACACGCAGTCGTCGCTGGTGCTTGAGGACCTGATCGGTAAATTCCTGCTCAATACGGTCAATAAAGACGCCAAATGAGGAATCTGTTCATGATCTCTACCTTGCGACGTGGCCTGCTGGTACTGCTTGCAGCGCTGCCGCTGATGGCTAACGCGGCGGGTTCTGCGCACGACCTGGTGCAGGACACGACCAACAAGATGTTGGCCGACCTGACGGCGAACAAAGAGCAGTACAAGCAAGACCCGACCAAGTTCTACGACGCGCTGAACAGCATTGTCGGCCCTGTGGTCGATGCCGAAGGTATTTCCCGCAGCATCATGACGGTCAAGTATTCGCGTAAGGCCACCCCGGCGCAGATGCTGACTTTCCAGGAAAACTTCAAGAAGGGCCTGTTCCAGTTCTACGGCAACGCGCTGCTTGAGTACAACAACCAGGGCATTACCGTGGCGCCGGCGGGCGATGAGTCGGGCGACCGCACCAGCGTCAATATGAGCGTCAAAGGCAACAACGGCGCGGTCTACCCTGTGCAGTACACGCTGGAGAAGGTCAACGGCGAGTGGAAGCTGCGTAACGTGATCATCAATGGCATCAACATCGGCAAGCTGTTCCGTGACCAGTTCGCCGACGCCATGCAGCGCAATGGCAACGACCTGGACAAGACCATCAATGGTTGGGCCGGTGAAGTGGCCAAGGCCAAGGAAGAAACCGACAAGCAAGCCGCTGGGAAGCCTGCGCAATGACCGAGTCGGCTGTTCGTCTTGGCGATGCAGGCCAGCTGTACATCAGTGGCGTGCTGGATTACCGCAGCGGGCCAGGCCTGCGAAAGCATGGGCAGGCGTTGATCAAAACCAGTACTGCGCCTGAGCTGGTGCTGGATTGCTCGGCGGTGACCAAGTCCAGCAGTGTGGGTTTGTCGTTGCTGCTGTGCTTCATGCGGGATGCCGAGGCGGCCAAAAAAACGGTCAGCATCCGTGCGTTGCCTGAAGACATGCGCGAAATTGCCGAAGTTTCCGGTCTAACCGAGCTGTTGGCGCATCCTTAATACACATTATTAAAGAAGCCCCCCGTCAGAGTCCTGCTATGCGGGGTTCGCAGGCGCGGGGCTTTTTTGTATGATGTGCGACCCGTGCGCACTGGGCGCCGATAGAGGTTGAGCATGCAGGCCCTAGAAGTTAAGAGCTTCCTTGAAGGAAAGCTGCCGGATACTGAGGTTGCAGTTGAAGGCGAAGGCTGCAATTTCCAGCTGAACGTGATTAGCGATGAACTGGCGGCATTGAGCCCGGTCAAGCGTCAGCAGCAGATCTATGCCCATTTGAACCCATGGATCACCGATGGCAGCATCCATGCGGTCACTATGAAATTTTTCAGCCGCGCGGCCTGGGCCGAGCGCACCTGAGCCCCCAAGGCGTCGAGATTCTTATGGATAAATTGATTATTACCGGCGGTGCTCGCCTTGATGGCGAGATTCGCATCTCCGGTGCAAAAAACTCCGCCTTGCCGATTTTGGCAGCGACCCTGCTGTGCGATGGCCCGGTTACCGTTGCCAACCTGCCGCACCTGCACGACATCACCACCATGATCGAGCTGTTCGGTCGCATGGGCATTGAGCCGGTGATCGACGAGAAGTTGGCCGTTGAAATCGACCCGCGCACCATCAAGACCCTGGTCGCTCCGTACGAATTGGTGAAAACCATGCGTGCGTCGATCCTGGTACTGGGCCCAATGGTTGCCCGTTTCGGCGAAGCCGAAGTCGCACTGCCTGGCGGTTGCGCCATCGGTTCGCGTCCGGTGGACCTGCACATCCGTGGCCTTGAAGCCATGGGCGCAACCATCGACGTCGAAGGCGGCTACATCAAGGCCAAGGCGCCGGAAGGCGGCCTGCGTGGTGCGAACTTCTTCTTTGATACCGTCAGCGTGACCGGTACCGAGAACATCATGATGGCTGCTGCCCTGGCCAATGGCCGCAGCGTCCTGCAAAACGCCGCGCGCGAGCCGGAAGTGGTCGACCTGGCCAACTTCCTGATCGCCATGGGTGCCAACATCACCGGCGCCGGCACTGACACCATCACCATCGACGGTGTGAAGCGCCTGCACCCGGCCACCTACAAAGTGATGCCGGACCGCATCGAGACCGGTACCTACCTGGTTGCCGCTGCCGTTACCGGTGGCCGCGTGAAGGTCAAGGACACCGATCCGACCATCCTGGAAGCGGTCCTCGAAAAACTGCGCGAGGCGGGTGCCGAAATCACCACCGGCGAAGACTGGATCGAGCTGAACATGCACGGTAAGCGGCCAAAAGCCGTCAACGTGCGTACCGCTCCGTACCCGGCGTTCCCGACCGACATGCAGGCGCAGTTCATTTCCTTGAACGCCATTGCCGAAGGCACGGGTGCCGTGATCGAGACCATCTTCGAAAACCGCTTCATGCACGTGTACGAACTGCACCGCATGGGCGCGAAGATCCAGGTTGAAGGCAACACCGCCATCGTGACCGGCACCGAGAAACTCAAGGGCGCGCCAGTCATGGCCACCGACCTGCGGGCTTCGGCCAGCCTGGTGATCTCGGCGTTGATCGCCGAAGGCGACACCTTGATCGACCGCATCTACCACATCGACCGTGGTTACGAGTGCATCGAAGAAAAACTGCAGATGCTCGGCGCGAAAATCCGCCGCGTACCGGGCTAACCGCTGTATGTAGTGAGCGGGCTTGCCCGCGCTGGGTTGCGTAGCGACCCTAAAATCTTGGGAGCGCTACGCACTCCAGCGCGGGGCAAGCCCGCTCACTACAGACGCTTGCTGTGAATTTGTTTCAAATCGAGGCTGTAATGGCCTCGATCTGTGTCTGGCGCCGTTTGCGACCGGACAGCAATAGCCTGATGAAGGACTGACGTTTCCCATGTTGACCATCGCACTGTCCAAGGGCCGCATCCTTGACGACACTTTGCCGCTTCTGGCTGAAGCGGGCATCGTGCCGACCGAGAATCCGGACAAGAGCCGCAAGCTGATCATCCCGACGACCCAGGACGACGTTCGCCTGTTGATCGTGCGGGCTACCGACGTGCCGACCTACGTTGAGCATGGTGCGGCCGACCTGGGCGTCGCCGGTAAAGACGTGCTGATGGAGTACGGCGGCCAGGGCTTGTACGAGCCTCTGGACCTGCGTATTGCCCTGTGCAAACTGATGACTGCCGGCCGTGTTGGTGATGTCGAGCCCAAGGGGCGCCTGCGGGTTGCCACCAAGTTCGTCAACGTTGCCAAGCGTTACTACGCTGAGCAAGGCCGTCAGGTCGACATCATCAAGCTCTACGGCTCGATGGAGCTGGCACCGCTGATCGGCCTGGCCGACAAGATCATCGACGTAGTCGACACCGGCAACACCCTGCGTGCCAACGGTCTTGAACCGCAAGAATTCATTGCCGATATCAGCTCCCGCCTGATCGTCAACAAGGCATCGATGAAGATGCAGCACGCCCGTATCCAGGCGTTGATCGACACCCTGCGCAAGGCAGTGGAGTCGCGACACCGCGGTTGACCTACCCGCGTAGCTGAAAAGCTGCGCCCGTCTATCCGCCTCATAGCCAGAATTCTCAGGTGCCCAAGCGGAAACGACTGCTAGTTTAGGGCGCCTGAGTTTTTGCCATTTCTATTGAGGCCCTCGCTATGACCACGTCCACTGCAATTGCCCGACTCAACGCTGCCGACCCGGATTTCGCCCATCATCTGGATCATCTGCTGAGCTGGGAAAGCGTGTCCGACGATTCGGTCAATCAGCGGGTGCTCGACATCATCAAGGCCGTGCGTGAGCGCGGTGACGCAGCGCTGGTGGACTTCACTCGGCAGTTCGATGGCCTGGACGTGAAGTCCATGTCCGACCTGATCCTGCCCCGCGAACGCCTGGAACTGGCCCTGACGCGCATCACTGCGCCGCAGCGCGAAGCCCTGGAAGTGGCCGCAGCGCGTGTGCGCAGCTATCACGAAAAGCAGAAGCAGGACTCCTGGAGCTACACCGAGGCCGACGGCACGGTACTGGGCCAGAAAGTCACGCCGCTGGATCGTGCTGGCCTGTACGTGCCGGGCGGTAAAGCGTCTTACCCGTCGTCGGTATTGATGAACGCCATTCCCGCCAAAGTCGCCGGTGTGACCGAAGTGGTCATGGTGGTGCCAACCCCGCGCGGTGAAATCAACGAGCTGGTGCTGGCCGCCGCCTGCATCGCCGGGGTCGACCGTGTGTTCACCATCGGTGGCGCCCAGGCCGTTGCTGCCCTGGCCTACGGCACCGAAAGCGTGCCGAAGGTCGACAAGGTGGTTGGCCCGGGCAACATCTATGTGGCCACTGCCAAGCGCCACGTGTTTGGTCAAGTCGGTATCGACATGATCGCCGGCCCCTCGGAAATCCTCGTGGTGTGTGACGGCCAGACCGACCCGGACTGGATCGCCATGGACCTGTTCTCCCAGGCCGAGCACGACGAAGACGCCCAGGCGATCCTGGTCAGCCCGGATGCCGAGTTCCTCGACAAGGTCGCCGCCAGCATCGACAAGTTGCTGCCGACCATGGAGCGTGCCGAGATCATCGAAAAGTCGATCAATGGTCGTGGCGCTTTGATTCTGGTGAGCGACATGGAACAGGCCATCGAAGTGGCCAACCGCATCGCGCCGGAGCACTTGGAGCTGTCGGTTGCCGACCCGCAAGCCTGGTTGCCATCGATCCGTCATGCCGGTGCGATCTTCATGGGCCGCCACACCAGCGAAGCCCTGGGCGACTACTGCGCAGGCCCGAACCACGTGCTGCCGACGTCCGGTACTGCGCGTTTTTCGTCGCCACTGGGGGTGTATGACTTCCAGAAGCGTTCGTCGATCATCTTTTGCTCCCCGCAGGGCGCCTCCGAGTTGGGCAAGACCGCCTCGGTGCTGGCCCGTGGTGAGTCGCTGAGCGCGCACGCACGCAGCGCCGAATATCGCATCGTCAAGGGAGAGTAAGGCATGAGCAAATTCTGGAGCCCCTTCGTCAAGGACCTCGTGCCTTACGTACCGGGTGAGCAACCCAAGCTGACCAAGCTGGTCAAGCTCAACACCAACGAAAACCCCTACGGCCCTTCGCCCAAGGCGTTGGCCGCGATGCAGGCTGAGTTGAACGACAACCTGCGGCTGTACCCGGACCCTAACAGCGACCTGCTCAAGCAGGCTGTGGCCAAGTACTATGGGATCGACGCTGGCAAAGTGTTCCTCGGCAACGGCTCCGATGAAGTGCTCGCGCACATCTTCCACGGCCTGTTCCAGCACGACTTGCCGCTGCTGTTCCCGGACATCAGCTACAGCTTCTACCCGGTGTACTGCGGCTTGTACGGCATCAAGTCCGATCCGGTGCCGCTGGACGAGCAGTTCCAGATCCGCGTGGCGGACTATGCCAAGCCTAACGGCGGGATCATCTTCCCCAACCCTAATGCGCCAACCGGCTGCGTGCTGGCGCTGGAGGCGGTGGAGCAGATTCTCAATGCCAGCCCGGATTCGGTGGTGGTGGTTGATGAGGCCTATATCGACTTCGGTGGCGAAACTGCTATCAGCCTGGTGGATCGCTATCCGAACCTGCTGGTCACCCAAACCCTGTCCAAATCGCGCTCGTTGGCTGGTTTGCGCGTGGGCCTGGCCGTGGGCCACCCGGACCTGATCGAGGCACTGGAGCGGGTCAAGAACAGCTTCAACTCGTATCCGCTGGATCGCCTGGCGATTGTCGGTGCGGCTGCGGCGTTCGAAGACCGTGAGCATTTCGACAAGACGTGCCGACTGGTTATCGACAGCCGTGAGCGTGTTGTTGCGCAGCTGGAAGGGAAGGGTTTTGAGGTGTTGCCATCGGCGGCCAACTTCATCTTTGCTCGGCACCCCAAGCACGACGCTGCCGGCCTGGCGGCCAGGTTGCGTGAGCAAGGTGTGATCGTGCGGCACTTCAAGCAGGAGCGGATCGCCCAGTTCCTGCGGATCAGCATTGGTACGCCGGAGCAGAACCAGGCGCTGATTGATGGGCTGGGTGAGCTCTAAGCCACACTGAAGGTTTAAAAAATGTGGGAGCGGGCTTGCTCCCACATTTGGTTCTGCGTTGTGCCAGTTAGAGCAGCGGCTCATCCGACTTCTTGTTCTTCCAGCCATCATTGCCCGGCAGCAGCAGGTTCAAACCGATCGCTACCACCGCACACAGGGCAATGCCCTTGAGGCCGAAGTCATCCGGGCCGGTGCCGGTACCTACCAAGACACCGCCAATCCCGAACACCAATGTCACAGACACAATCACCAGGTTGCGCGCTTCGCCCAGGTCGATCTTGTGGCGAATCAAGGTGTTCATCCCCACCGCAGCAATCGAGCCGAACAGCAGGCACAGAATCCCGCCCATCACCGGTACCGGGATGCTCTGCAGCAACGCGCCGAACTTGCCGATGAATGCCAGGCTGATGGCAAACACTGCCGCCCAGGTCATGATCTTCGGGTTGTAGTTCTTGGTCAGCATCACCGCGCCCGTCACTTCGGCGTAGGTGGTGTTCGGCGGGCCGCCAAACAGGCCGGCGGCCGTGGTGGCAATACCGTCACCCAAGAGGGTGCGGTGCAGGCCGGGCTTCTTCAGGTAGTCGCGACCGGTCACGCTGCCCACCGCAATCACGCCGCCGATATGTTCGATCGCCGGTGCCAGGGCCACCGGGACGATAAACAGGATCGCCTGCCAGTTGAACTCCGGCGCGGTGAAGTGGGGCAGGGCGAACCACGGTGCAGCAGCGATTTTGGCGGTGTCGACCACGCCGAAGTAGAACGACATGGCAAAGCCCACCAGTACGCCGGAGATAATCGGCACCAGGCGGAAAATGCCCTTGCCGAACACCGCCACGATCAAGGTGGTCAGCAGCGCTGGCATCGAGATCAGCATCGCTGTCTTGTACGGGATCAGCTCGGCACCGTCACCGCCCTTGCCCATCGCCATGTTCGCCGCAATGGGCGCCATCGCCAGGCCAATGGAGATAATCACCGGGCCGATCACCACCGGCGGCAGCAGCCGGTCGATAAAACCGGTGCCCTTGATCTTCACGGCAGCGCCCAGGAAGGTGTAGACGAAACCGGCTGCCATCACCCCACCCATAGTCGCCGCCAGACCGAATTGCTGCTTGGCGAGAATGATCGGGGTGATGAAGGCGAAGCTCGATGCCAGGAAAACCGGCACCTGCCGCCCTGTCACTACCTGGAACAACAGCGTGCCCAGGCCTGCGGTGAACAGTGCGACGTTTGGATCAAGACCTGTGATCAGCGGCATCAACACCAGCGCGCCAAATGCCACGAAGAGCATTTGTGCGCCAGACAGGATCTGGCGCCAAAGCGGGTCGTTGAATTCATCCTGCATGCTCACGCGTCCTTCTGCTTGGTGCCAAAGATCTTGTCACCGGCATCGCCCAGGCCTGGGATGATGTAGCCGTGTTCGTTGAGGCGCTCATCGATGGAGGCGGTGTAGATCTGCACATCCGGGTGGGCTTTCTCGACAGCGGCGATACCTTCCGGCGCGGCCACCAGCACCATGGCGCGGATGTCTTTGCAGCCGGCTTTTTTCAGCAGGTCGATGGTGGCAACCATGGAGCTGCCGGTGGCGAGCATCGGGTCGATGATCATGGCCAGGCGCTCGTCGATTTCCGGGACGAGTTTTTCCAGGTAGGTGTGGGCCTCCAGCGTTTCCTCGTTGCGGGCCACGCCTACGGCGCTGACCTTGGCGCCTGGGATCAGGCTGAGTACGCCTTCGAGCATGCCGATACCGGCGCGCAGGATCGGGACCACGGTGATTTTCTTACCAGCGATTTTTTCCACCTGGACGGGACCGGCCCAACCGGGGATCTCGTAGGTTTCCAGGGGCAAATCCTTGGTGGCTTCGTAAGTGAGCAACGCTCCGACTTCCTGAGCAAGCTCACGGAAATTCTTCGTGCTAATGTCGGCGCGGCGCATAAGGCCGAGCTTGTGTCGGATCAGCGGGTGGCGGATCTCGCGAGTGGGCATGGGAAAGGCTCCGGCGGCGGGCAAAAAAACCGGCCTAGATTAATCTATCCGAGGGTGTTGTCCTATAGACATCTAGTACGTTAGTCCATTAAGGCTTGATCGGAGCGCACGAGAAGCGTACCTTCGCCCGCTTTTCTTGCCACAGCACCCCCTTGGAGAGCGCCATGTCCGCTGATCTCGAGCATATCCGTCAAATCATGCGCGAGGCTGACTGCCTGTACACCGAAGCGCAAGTCGAAGCAGCGATCGCCAAGGTCGGCGCCCACATCACCCGCGAAATGGCCGACACCAACCCGGTGGTTTTCTGTGTGATGAACGGTGGCCTGATCTTCGCCGGCAAATTGCTGACTCATCTGCAATTTCCGCTGGAAGCGTCCTACCTGCACGCCACCCGTTATCGCAACGAAACCAGCGGCGGCGACCTGTTCTGGAAAGCCAAGCCGGAAGTGTCGTTCATTGACCGTGACGTGCTGATCATCGACGACATCCTCGATGAAGGTCACACCCTGGGCGCTATCATCGACTTCTGTAAACACGCCGGCGCACGTAAAGTGCACACCGCTGTGCTGATCGACAAAGACCACGACCGCAAGGCTCGTCCAGACCTTAAAGCCGATTACGTTGGCCTGCCGTGCATCGACCGCTACATCTTCGGTTACGGTATGGATTACAAAGGCTACTGGCGCAACGCCAACGGTATCTACGCCGTTAAAGGGATGTAATGCATGACCCGCTTTCTTGATCAGACGCTGTTTGCCGAGTTGGCCGAGAAAGCGGGCGAGAGCCCCCGTGGCCGTCATCACCATAATTTTCACCAGATGGATGAGCCTTGCCATCGCTTGGCCGTGGGCCTGCAACCTACGACCTACGTACCGCCCCAT
Source organism: Pseudomonas cremoris (assembly GCF_014230465.1). The sequence continues at coordinate 94,318 of NZ_JAAXCY010000011.1, read as the reverse complement.
CGCCACTTGAGTGCGGACAAGGCGGAAACGTTGCTGGTGCTGCAGGGCCGCTTGGGCTTGTTGGTGTTCAGCGAAACTGGCGAGGTGGTCGCCAAGCGTGTGATGCAGGCCGGCGGTGAATGTTCGGGTGTTGATCTGCCGCCGGGTGTGTTCCATGGGCTGGTGGTGCTGGAACCCGATACCGTGATGTTCGAGTGCAAGGCCGGGCCTTATCGTCCGGTGGGCGAGGGCGAAATGGCCGACTGGGCGCCCCGCGAAGGCGATGCCGGTGTCGCCGAGTATCAACGCTGGATGCTCGCCCAGTTCGATTAAGCTACAGTGCTCGGCCACCTTCTTCGGAGCGGCCCATGAGCCTGTTGATACGCACCTGCGCTGCCTTGGCGCTGACCCTCAGCTTGCCCCTCGCCGCAGCGCCTGCGCCGATGCACAGCCAATTCCTGCCAGCGGACGACCTGACCCTGCGCGCCGAAACGCCGGACCAGCAACAACTGTTGCAAGTCACCGAGTACGCCGTGGTCGTGGGTAACCAGCGCCAATCCAGCCAGCAACCGATTCCGGTGACCTCGCCGCTGATGATTCGCCTCAAGGGCAAGTCGCTGAACAAAGGCGCCACCATCGCACAGGTTGTACTCAACTTTGACGCCGAGAGTAAAAGCCTGAAAAAACCGGTCTACGACGACAAGAGCAAGACCCTGACGTTGTCGTATCCGGTGGCCCAGTACCGTGTGATTGTCGATTTGCTGCGCAATGACACGGTGTACGTACAGTTCCTCAGTTATGCCAACGGCCACATCTGGGCGGATTTGCACACCGGTGTCGTTCGTACCAAATAGCCAGGGCACAGAAGGACCAAATGTGTGCGGGCTTGCTCGCGAAAGCGGTGTGCCAGCCAAGCATGTGTCGACTGACACTCCGCATTCGCGAGCAAGCCCGCTCCCACATTGGATCTTCGTTGTTCCCGAAGCCTGTGCCCCGCAGGTAAACTGCCTTTCCCGTGAAAAATGTCTGCAGGCTGGAGTCGGTAATGCGTAAAGATAAGAAACAGGTGATTGGCGACGAAATCGGCGACGATCAGATCAAGTTGTTCCTGGACTTCGAGCCGGTCGACGCGACTTCCCCGTCCCTGCACAAGCTGATCAAGGCCTACCGTGGCCTGCGTATCGACGATTTCGAGCGCTTCCTGGGCTTTTTCAAGGAAGCCGGCCTGGACCTCGACGGCAAGGACGAGCATGGCCAGACCTTCGTCGACCTGATCAAGGACCAGCGCAACGCGGACGAGTACATCGAACTGATCGAAAACGCTCGCGGCTGATTCTCCGAGGCATAAAAAAACGCCCCGTCCTCATGCAGAGAGCGGGGCGTTTTTTATGGCATCAAGGCTTCAAGCGTAGCTCTCGGTCTCGGCGGCAGGCTCAACCAGTTCCAGGCTGATGTTGTTCTGCGCGTTGATCTTGCGATACAACTCGGCATCCGTTTCCAGGACCTTTTCCCGCGCCGGGAAGATCTCGTGCAGCTTGGTGGCCCACTCTCCGGCAGCTTTCTGCGGGAAGCAGCGCTCGATCAGTTCCAGCATGATCGAAACGGTAACCGAAGCACCCGGGGATGCGCCCAGCAGTGCCGCCAGCGAGCCGTCTTTGGCCGCTACCAGCTCGGTGCCGAATTGCAGCACACCGCCTTTTTTCGGGTCTTTCTTGATGATCTGCACCCGTTGGCCGGCCACTTCCAGGCGCCAGTCTTCGGCTTTGGCCTCAGGGTAGAAGCGACGCAGGGATTCCAGGCGCTGCTCCATGGATTGGCGCACTTCGCTGACCAGGTACTTGGTCAGGTCCATGTTGTCGCGGGCCACGGCCAGCATCGGGCCGATGTTGCCGGCGCGAATCGACATCGGCAGGTCAAGGAACGAGCCGTGCTTGAGGAACTTGGTGGTGAAACCGGCGTATGGCCCGAACAGCAGGGATTTCTTGCCATCCACTACACGGGTGTCCAGGTGCGGCACGGACATCGGCGGCGAACCCACGGCAGCCTGGCTGTAGACCTTGGCCTGGTGGTGCTTGACCACTTCCGGGTTGTCGCAACGCAGCCATTGACCGCTGACCGGGAAGCCGCCGAAGCCTTTGCTTTCTTCGATACCCGACGCTTGCAGCAGCGGCAGGGCCGCACCACCGGCACCGAGGAAAACGAACTTGGCGTCCACTTCACGGCTGTTGCCGCTGTTGACGTCCTTGATGCTCACGGTCCAGCCGGCGCCATTGCGCTTGAGGCCGGTGACGCGCTTGCAGTATTTGACCTGGGCATCTGGCGAGCTGGTCAGGTGACCCAGCAGCTGGTTAGTCAGGGCGCCGAAGTTGACGTCGGTGCCGTTCAACACACGGGTGGCAGCGATTTTTTCGTCGAGCGGGCGGCCCGGCATCATCAGCGGCATCCACTCGGCCATCTCGCTACGGTCTTCGGTGTAATGCATGTCCGAAAACGCGTGGTGCTGGCTGAGGGACTCAAAGCGTTTCTTGAGGAAAGACACGCCTTTTTCGCCCTGCACGAAGCTCAAGTGCGGTACCGGGCTGATAAAGGACTTGGACGAGCCAAAGGTGCCTTTTTTGGTCAGGTACGCCCAGAACTGCTTCGACACCTCGAACTGGGTGTTGATGTGCACGGCTTTCTTAATGTCGATGGAACCATCGGCGGCCTGCGGCGTGTAGTTCAGCTCACACAGCCCGGCGTGGCCGGTACCGGCGTTGTTCCACGGGTTGGAACTTTCCGCGGCACCCGAATCCATCAGCTCAACGACTTCCAGCTTGAGGCCGGGGTCGAGCTCTTTGAGCAGCACGGCCAGGGTGGCACTCATGATGCCGGCCCCTACCAGTACTACGTCGACTGCTTCGTTATGCGCCATTTAACGCGTCTCCAAAATCTGCAGCACCAAATTGACGGCATGGCTGCCAGGAGTGACGGGGCGGTTCACGTGTTGCCCCAGGTTACCCATGGCCAGGATCGCCATGTCCGTTTCGCAATTCTTTGCAACTTCAGCACACGCTTCCTGCCGGGCTAATCTGCCTATGAACGCATTCATGGGCGCCTGTGGCAATTCGACTTATGGTCAAAGCGTGCGATTTGTGCAACCAATCCGTAGCGGATAGGCTCAAGCTCCGGTTGTTGAGGAGTACTCGGTCCTGTGTGGTTGGGCTGTTCCAGACGCTGATGGTGCTTGTACAAACGCCAAACTATTCATTTGCTCGCCACACTCTTGTGAAGTTGTGAAAACCCGTTTTTTTCACGCTCTTTTGAAGACGTGAACCTCAAAAAAGGGCTGCCCCAGCCTGGCACCTGGCCCGGATACCTTGCCGACAGGCGGCAAAACGGGCAAACAACTCAAGTGGCCGAGCGCAATGGCAGCTCTGGCAGATTCGGCAAAGGCGGGTGGTTTGCAGGGAAAACAGCAAGCACGCCAGCTTCACTCGATCTGTGTGGGCGGCTCTCTGTGGGCGATTTGGGGGCTAATGCCAAGGCATTAACGATGCTGCGAGGCCCGATCAGGAGACGTCCTTATAATCGGGGGGAGATTGTAGCGAAGAACGTCAGGGAAATGGGCGTGTTTTATGACTTTTATTAGTGCTGCGGTCAGGAGGCCAACGCATGCCGTGGATGTGCATGCTCTCGTTGCGGGATGACCACGGCGCTGGCGGGCAGTGGGCGGTGCATCCAGCTCAGGCGTGTCTCTGTAACTTCCACCCAGCCTTCACCGACAGGCGGCAAGCGGCACTCTTTGAAGGCCTGGCAAATACCGTTGGCATCCAGCCGTACAAAATGGCGGTGACGGGCATTGGGCGTGAATAAAGATTTGAGAAGGCGCATGGCTTTGTACCTGTTTCGTTGCATGCTCGAATGTTCTCAGTGTGGCATGACATTGGAATGACGAATTTATGTGAAATTGTAATTTCAACGTGCTTTCAGCTGCCGTTCAGGATTGCTGGTGGGTGGTGCGCGTGCACCGTTATACTGGCGGCCTGTTTGCATCTAGTCCTGGAGAAAAGAGTATGTTGCAACGCCTGTTGTTTGGTTTGATCACTGTGACCAGTTTGACCCTGGTTGGCTGCGCCAACAGCCCGCAACAACTCAGCCCGGAGCCGAAACTCACTACGCAATTGGCCCCGGTGGGCCATGGTCAGCCAGTCTCGGTGCGTGTGGTGGATGGTCGTCCGTCCCCAACGCTGGGTTCCCGCGGCGGCCTGTACCCGGAAACCGCGCTGGTGTCCGTGAACGCGCAGGATGTGCTGCCCAAACTGCAAGCCCAGGCCGAAGCGGCCGTGCGTTTGCTGGGTTTCACCCCGGCCAACTCGCCAGGCGCGCCTCAGTTGACCATCACCCTGGCTGAACTGAAATACCAGTCGCCGAAAGAAGGCCTGTATGTGACCGAAGCGTCTATCGGCGCGACCTTCAAGTCCGACGTCACCGCCGGCACCCGTCGCTACAGCGGCCGCTACGGTGCTTCGCTCAACCAGCGCTTCGGCATGGCGCCGAACCAGGAAACCAACACCAAGCTGGTCAGCGACGTGTTGAGTGATGCCTTGACCCGCCTGTTCAAAGACCCAAGCATCGGTTCGTTGCTCAGCTCGCAATAACCGATCCTTTAAAAAGCCGGGCTCAGTGATGAGCCCGGTTTTTTTTCGTCTCCAGTTTCACGCCGCACTGTCGATACAGAAGTCCAGCATGCTCACCCCCGTCAACAGATCGGCCTCCGGCAGGTCGGCATGCTGGTGCCCGCCCAGCGCGCAATACACCAACCAGTGGCGGTCCTGGACGTTGAACGCCAGGCTGCCAATCACCGTTTCCTGCTCATCGCTTGGGGCTATCAGATACAGCCGATCCTGGTTGTGTGCGTGCAGCATGACAAGCTCCCGAATGTTCGAAGGGCAACAGAGTGGCTTGTTAAGGTGACGTTCAGGTGACGTCGTAAATTACTGGATACATTAGCCGTCATTGGGGGATGGAGCATTTCAGGCGCCGGAGGCCACTATCGTTCAGGTTTGTATCTGAATCGATACCACGTCACTGTTTTACCGAGGTTTGCGATGGCGCTGCCCGCACAATTGATCAACGCTGTGGCTTTATCGGTGGCCTGCCCGGGTGCAGTGCTGCTGTTCATTACCCGCCTGCGCGAACAGCGCGCAATAGCCGACCTGACCGCGCGAAGCGAAGACCGTCCCATCGACCAACCTATGCTGTTTCTGGATGTGCGCACCGAACGGGCGCATCGGCTGGCTTACCGCATTGGGTTTGCCTGCATGGGGGTGGCGCTGCTGACCTCCTGGATCAGTACACGCCTTTAAACACATCACAAAACCAATGTGGGAGCGGGCAAGCCCGCTCCCACATGTTTGCTTCGGTATTTACAAGGCAATTCCTGCCTTGACCCGGTACTGGTTGCGCACCGGCGTCGCATACTGCACCACCAAAAACGGCCGGTGCTCGGCCGGGCATTCGTTCAAGCGTCGCTCCCATTCTGCCTTCGCCTTGGCCAACTCATCGGCCGGGAACACCTCGGCTGCCGTTGGCACCTGCAATTGCGGGTCGGCGTCGCTCCATTGGGCGTACGCCAGGTAATGCACCGGGAATAGTCGATAACCACCAAGAATCTGACGGTCCATTTCCACGGCCAGCAACTTGGTGTCTTCGAAGCGCTCGGTGATCGGCGGCGCAAAATTCACGTGCACCCGGCCCTTGTAGCCGGTGATACCCAGGGCAATGCTCACGTCATCCTCGCCCGGCGCCTTGCTGTAGGTGCCGGTGGTGGCGCGGATGTACAGCTCGCGGGCCTTGGCGGCGTCGCACGGGTCGTACTCGTAGCTGATGGACACCGGCGTCAGGTTCAGTGACTGGATCACCTCGGCAAACGGCTCGTCCTTGCGGCTGACGTGGAACATCTTGAGGATCGCCGACTCGGTGCGATCATCCCCATCCTTGGCGCGACCTTCGGCCTGGGCGATCCAGATCGACTGGCAGTCGTTGCGGATCGAATGGTTGATATAGGCCGACAGCAGTTGATAAGCCGCCATTTTTTCCTTTCGCCCAGTGATCGAGCGGTGCACGATAAAGCTCTTGTTCAAGCGCATCAGGTCGCTGACGAAAGGTTTTTGCAGCAAGTTGTCGCCGATGGCAATGCGCGGTGTCGGCAGGCCAGCGTGGTACACGGCATAGTTGACGAAAGCCGGGTCCATCACGATGTCGCGGTGGTTGGCCAAAAACAGGTAGGCGGTGCCGGACTTGAGTTGCTCGACGCCGGTGTAGGTCACGCCATCGGTCGCACGGTCGATGGTGTGGTCGACGTAGTATTCGACTTTGTCCTGCAGCGTGGCCACGGTGGTGACGCCGGCGAATTCACGGCGTAGCTTGCGGGCAATCATGGGCTTGAGCAGCCAGCCCAGGGTGCCGGCGAAGCGCGGGAAGCGGAAGTGGGTCAGGATGTCCAGAAAGGCCTTGTCACTGAACAGCCGGTCCAGCACTGCCGGGACTTCGCTGTCGTTGTAAGGTCGGATGGTATCGAATTGGCCCATCATGCTCTCTTGTTAGAAACGGCTAGGGTAAGTAAAGGAAACACCAGGGTGCGGCCCGAGTAATGGGCTCGGCCGAGAACAGCCCTGTAAATAGACCGGCGATTATACGCACAAGTCACCTTGGAGGCTGCGATGCTGGAAACCGAGTCGTACGATTGTCCTTATTGTGGTGAAGAGGTAGAAGCGGTGTTGGATCTTTCCGGCGGCGATCAGTCCTACGTTGAAGACTGCCCGGTGTGTTGCCGGCCGATTAATTTCCACCTGCAAGTGCACGACGATGAATGGATGTTGTTCGTGAGCAGTGAAAACGACTGACAGGTACGCCCATGCAGCGAATCTACGAACCGGAAAACCTGATGGAAGGCGAACTGCTGCAGCAGATGCTCGCCAGCGAGGGGATCGAGGCGCACCTGGTGGGGCGTCATTTGCTCGGTGGTACGGGCGAGCTGCCGATTTTCGGCCTGTTGGGCCTTGAGGTGGACAACGACCGGGCTGCTGACGCCCGCGAGCTGATCACCGCTTATATTGGCGCGCAGCCTGTGCCCGGTGATGAACCCGACAGCTTCCCCGACGTGCTGGTCTGTTAGGCTGTCGGTCGGTTTACCCAAGAGTCGTGTTGCCCCATGTGTGGACGTTATGCCCTGTTTCGCTGGAATCCCTCCTTTGCTGCCTTGCCGGGCTTCCCGGCCGATCAGCAGGCCCAGTGGAATATTTCCCCGAATGATTCGGTGCTGATCCAGCGCGCCACCGACGGCCAGCGCAACCTGGCCCGTGCCCGCTGGGGTCTTACGCCGCCCTGGCTGACCGACCTGTCCCGCACACCAGCCCATGCCCGCGCCGAAACCCTGGCGGAACAACCGATGTTTCGTGAAGCCTTCCGCCAGCGCCGCTGCTTGCTGCCGGCCAATGGGTTCTACGAATGGCGCGGCACCCAGCGCAAGCGTCCGTATTGGTTGACGCCGGGGGAGGGCTCTACTTTGTTTTTTGCGGCGATCTGGGAGGCGTACCCGGTGCAGGAACAGGTGTGGCTGAGCACGGCGGTGGTGACTCAGCCCGCGCAGAGCCAGCGGCGACCGTTGATTCTGGATGCGGCGGGGCAAGAGGCCTGGCTCAATCCCGAGACGCCGTTGCACGTCCTTCAAGCGTTGCTGGCCAGTGAGCCGGCCGCTTTGCGAGAGCGCGTGCTGGCCAACATGGTCAATGACCCCAAGCTCAACGGGCCAGAGTGTTTGACGCCGGGTTGAGCGGCGCGTGGGATGTATCTGAAAGTAAGCGGTTACACGTCTGTTGTATCTGGCGCCGATACACATGACCGCCTACGATACGCGCCATGTTTTCAGGGAGCGTAGGTATGAAGAAATCATTGGCGGTAAATGTACTGGCTGCGGCGCTGTTGCTGGCCGGTTGCCAATCGGTCAATACCACCAGCGGCGGTGCTGTCGGGGTGGAGCGCAAGCAGTACATGTTCAGCATGTTGTCGAGCCAGGAAGTCGACCAGATGTATGCGCAGTCCTATCAGCAGACCCTGGGCGAAGCCAGTGGCAAAGGCCTGGTAGACAAAACCAGCGCCAACGCCAAGCGTGTGCAGGCCATCGCCAACCGCTTGATCGCCCAGGCGCCGACCTTTCGTGCGGATGCAGCGCAGTGGAAGTGGGAAGTGAACCTGATCAAGAGCGACGAGATGAACGCCAACTGCGGGCCTGGCGGCAAGATCTTTGTGTACAGCGCGTTGATCGACAACCTCAAGCTCACCGATGACGAATTGGCTGCCGTAATGGGCCATGAAATTGCCCACGCCTTGCGTGAGCATGGCCGTGAAGCCATGTCCAAGGCCTACGGTATTGAGATGGCCAAGCAGGGCGCCGGTGCGTTGTTCGGTCTGGGTCAGGACAGCCTGGCGCTGGCGGACACCGTGGCCAACTACGGCATGACCTTGCCCAACAGCCGCAGCAATGAAAACGAAGCCGACCTGATCGGCCTGGAGCTCTCCGCTCGCGCCGGCTACAACCCGAACGCGGCCATTACATTGTGGAACAAGATGGCCAAGGCCTCGGAAGGCGCACCGCCGGAGTTCATGAGTACTCACCCAGCGTCTGATAGCCGTATTGCCTCGTTGCAGGCGGCGATTCCGAAGGTGATGCCGCTTTACCAGCAGGCCAAGAAGTCCTGAGCCTATAAGTCTGGTGAGGGTCTAAATGTGGGAGCGGGCTTGCTTGCGAAGGCGGTGGGTCAGTCAAATAATCAGTGACTGACACTCCGTATTCGCGAGCAAGCCCGCTCCCACATTGGGTTGGGTTTACAGATTTAGATCCAACCGCTGCTCTGCATTGCTTTGTATACGGCCACGATAGCCAGCACGAAGAATGCCGTAGCCGCCAATCGACGAATCAAGGTCAACGGCAGTTTCTCTGCGGCAAAATTCCCCGCCAAGACCACCGGCACGTTGGCAATCAGCATGCCCAGGGTGGTGCCGATAATCACCAGCCACAGTTCCGGGTACTGCGCCGCCAGCATCACCGTGGCGATCTGGGTCTTGTCACCGATTTCTGCGAGGAAGAACGCGATCAACGTGGTCAGGAACGGCCCGAATTTGCGCGTCGTACTGGCTTCGTCATCGTCGAGTTTGTCCGGCACCAGGGTCCACAGGGCCGTGGCACAGAAGCTTGCCGCCAGGATCCAGTGCAACACCGCATTCGAGAAGAAGCTCCCAAACCACGCCCCCACGGCACCGGCGGCCGCATGGTTGGCCAGGGTCGCGGCAACGATGCCGGCGATGATCGGCCAAGGTTTGCGAAAGCGTGCAGCAAGGATGAGCGCGAGCAGTTGCGTCTTGTCGCCGATTTCGGCCAAGGCAACGATTGCGGTAGGTACGAGTAGTGAATCCAGCATCAGGTAGTTTCCAGGGGCGGGTCGACACGGCTATGACACGTACAGCCTTCCCGCCCCGGGTAAGGTGTGCGTGTCATAGGTCTTGTCAAACCCCGGTCCGTCTGTGCGGACTCCTGGGTCGCATACGCCATGGCCTGTTGACCAAGTATGTTGACGTATGCCGGACGAGCATGGCGCTCGTGGGAGACTACTCCCCTAGGACGGAGCGGATTCTGCCTAGGCAAAATCCATTCGGCAAGCCTTCTTTTTCAAACGCTCGTCAGCCGCGCTTGGCACGGTAAATGCGGAAACCATTGCCTTCGGCCTTGATTGCACACACGCCCAAATGCTCTTCGATCAGCGGTTGGTACTTCAGGAAGCTGTTTGCGACCAAACGGAGTTCGCCACCTTTTGCCAGGTGTTTCGCAGCTTTTCGCAGCAGGTTCTCAGTGGCGAAATAATCGGTGTGCACGCCCACATGGAACGGCGGATTGCTCAAAATCGCGTTCAAACCCATCGGTGCTGCATCAATGCCATCACCAGTCAGCACTTCGGCTTCCAGACCATTGGCCGTCAGGGTCAGGCGGCTGCTGGCGGCGGCGAACGCGTCCACATCCAGCAACGTGACCGTGTTGTGCGGGTAGCGACGTTTTACCGCAGCTCCAAGCACGCCGGCGCCGCAGCCGAAGTCCAGCAAATGACCGCTGGGCAGTTTATCCAGATGTTCCAGCAGCAGTTCGGTGCCGCGGTCCAAGCGACCATGGCTGAATACGCCGGGCAAGCTCACTACCTTCAACGGCCCTTCGGCCAGCGGCACGTCGAAGACCTGCGCCAGGCTTTGCAGGTCGACCGCTTGCGGGGCATTGCCCACGGTGACTTGCCACAGCTGGCAATGCCGCGCGCTGTCGAGCTTGCGCGGCTTGCCGAAAGGGATCATCTGCTTGGCGGCGCTTTCGATGCCGCCTTTTTTCTCGCCCACCAGAAACAGCTCGGCGCCGGGCAAGCGCGCGGCCACGGCGTTGAGCAGGTAGTCGGCGAGGTCCTTGGATTTGGGCAGGAAGATGACGGCCGCATCAAAGGCGCGCTCCGGCACGTTCACGCCGAACTGGCTGCGCTCTGGGAAGCGTGCGTCGAGCGCCGCCTGGTCGCCAGCGTGCCAGCACCAACCGTGGGCGTTGGGTAAACGCCCCAGCAGGTCGTCGGCAGGCAAGCCAACCAGCAGCAAGTTGCCTTGAAAAAGTTCGGCCTGACGAAGCAGTACTTCACTGCGCGGATCCATGGTCTGCTCCTTGAAAAGGAGCGCAGTTTATCAACTGACGACGCGCAACGGGGCACCACTGAAAAAGCCTCGGGCGTTTTCCGCCAGTTGGCCGACGATGCGCTGGCGTGCCTCGCGACTGCCCCAGGCGTTGTGGGGCGTGACGATCAGCCGAGGGATATCGCCGGCCAGCAGTGGGTTGCCCTGCACCGGCGGTTCCACGCTCAGCACGTCGGTGGCTGCGCCGCCCAAGTGACCGCTGCGCAAGGCATCGGCCAGGGCCTGTTCGTTGATCAAGCCACCGCGCGCCGTGTTGACCACAAACGCGCCCGGCTTGAGCAGTGCCAATTCACGGGCGCCGATAAAGTCGCGGGTGTGTTCGTTGAGCGGGCAGTGCAAGGTCAGGGCATCGACCTGTGCCAGCAATTCATCCAGCGGCATACGGTCGGCGCGGGCAGGGCGCCCGGGAATCGCGCCGAGTACAACGCGCATGCCAAAGGCCTCGGCCAGCCGCGCCACTGCGCCACCCAGTTCACCGTGGCCGAGCAGCCCGAGGGTCTTGCCTTCCAGTTCGACGATGGGGTAGTCCAGTAGGCAGAACTGCTTGGCTTCTTGCCATTTGCCGGCGCTGACATCCCGTTGATAGTCCTTCACGCGCGTCGCCAGGTTGAGCAACAGCATGATCGTGTGTTGCGCCACTGACGGCGTGCCGTAACCCTGGCAGTTGCTCACGGTAATGCCGTGGGCGCGGGCGGCTTCCAGGTCGACGTTGTTGGTGCCGGTGGCCGAGACCAGGATCAGCTCTAGCTCCGGGCAGGCCGCTAGGGTTTCGGTGTTGAGTGGGATCTTGTTGCTGATAGCAACCTGAGCGCCTTGCAGGCGTTCGATCACATTCTGTGGCGTGGTCTGCTCAAACAGCTGCAGGTCGCTGAAGGCGTTGCGCAACTCGCTGAGGTCAAGGTCCCCCAGGTCTAGGGAGGGGTGATCGAGGAAGACCGCGCGGCGATTGTTCGTCATCAACTGTACCTTTTGCGACAGGGTTTGAAGGCGTAATCTGCCGAGCCTATCAGATGAAATAATCAGTTACTCAATTGGAGTGAGTATGTACCTCGCCGAGTTTTTGACCGTAGCCTTGATCCACTTGTTGGCAGTGGCCAGCCCCGGCCCCGATTTCGCCGTAGTGGTGCGCGAAAGTGTTACCCACGGCCGTCGCGCCGGAACCTGGACCGCGTTGGGCGTGGGCTCGGCGATTTTCCTGCACGTGGGGTATTCGTTGCTGGGCATCGGTTTGATCGTGTCCCAGTCCATCGTGCTGTTCAATGCGCTGAAATGGGCGGCGGCGGCGTACCTGCTGTACATCGGCTTCAAGGCCCTGCGTGCGCAACCGGCCAAGCCTCCCGCAGAAGGTGAGTTGCACCGCGAAGCCGGCGAGCGCACCCCGCGTGGGGCGTTTACCGCAGGTTTCGTGACCAATGGATTGAACCCCAAGGCCACATTGTTTTTCCTCTCGCTGTTCACCGTGGTGATCAACCCTCACACGCCGCTGGCGATCCAGGCGGGTTACGGCGTGTACCTGGCAGTGGCGACAGCGTTGTGGTTCTGCCTGGTAGCGATGCTGTTCAGCCAGCAACGCGTGCGGGCCGGGTTTGCCCGCATGGGGCACTGGTTTGATCGGACGATGGGAGCGGTGCTGATTGCGATTGGGGTGAAGCTGGCTTTCACCAGCATGAAATAAGCCAAATGCTGGCGCAAAGCTAGCATTCATTGGCCCCTGCAAATCATTCCTTTGGCTGATTTGGCTGAAACATAAGCGCTCTACAGTGCAAGTCTTTCAGCCAAGACCGTGCAGTCATAAAAAGGGATTCGTATGTTGCAGACCCGTGTTATCCCGCCCGCCGAAGGCGCGTACCAATACCCGTTGTTGATCAAGCGCCTGTTGATGTCCGGGACCCGCTACGAGAAAACCCGCGAAATCGTCTACCGCGACAAGCTGCGCTACACCTACCCCACCTTGATCGAACGAGTCGCGCGCCTGGCCAATGTGCTGACCGCCGCCGGGGTGAAGGCTGGCGACACCGTGGCGGTGATGGACTGGGACAGCCACCGTTACCTGGAGTGCATGTTCGCAATCCCGATGATTGGCGCGGTGATCCACACGATCAACGTGCGCCTGTCGCCGGAACAGATTCTCTACACCATGAACCACGCCGAAGACCGCTTCGTGCTGGTCAATAGCGAGTTCGTAGGTCTCTACCAGGCGATTGCCGGCCACCTGACCACCGTCGAAAAAACCCTGCTGCTCACCGACGGCGAATCAAAAACCGCCGAGTTGCCAGGCCTCGTCGGTGAGTACGAAACCCTGCTGTCGGCTGCCAGCCCGAAGTACGACTTCCAGGACTTCGACGAACACTCGGTTGCCACCACGTTCTACACCACCGGTACCACCGGCAACCCCAAGGGCGTGTACTTCACCCATCGCCAACTGGTGCTGCACACCATTGGTGTGGCCACCATCATGGGCAGTGTCGACAGCGTGCGTTTGTTGGGCACCAACGATGTGTACATGCCGATTACGCCGATGTTCCACGTGCACGCCTGGGGCTTGCCGTATGTGGCGACCATGTTGGGTCTGAAACAGGTCTACCCCGGTCGCTACGACCCGGAATACCTGGTGGAGTTGTGGCGCAAGGAAAAGGTCACTTTCTCGCACTGCGTGCCGACCATCCTGCAGATGGTGCTCAATGCCAAGGCCGCTCAGGGCGTGGATTTTGGCGGTTGGAAAATCGTCATCGGCGGCAGTGCGCTCAACCGCACGCTGTACGAAGCGTCCAAGGCCCGGGGTATCCAGTTGACGGCGGCGTACGGCATGTCCGAGACCGGGCCGCTGGTGTCCTGTGCGCACCTCAACGAAGAGTTGATGGCTGGCACCGAGGATGAACGCACCACTTATCGCATCAAGGCCGGCGTGCCAGGGCCGTTGGTGGAGGCTGCGATTGTCGATGGCGATGGCAACTTCCTGCCTGCCGATGGCGAGTCCCAGGGCGAGTTGGTGTTACGCGCGCCTTGGCTCACCGAAGGCTATTACAGAGAGCCCGAGAAGGGCGCCGAACTGTGGGCCGGCGGCTGGATGCACACCGGCGATGTGGCCACGCTGGATGCGTTTGGCGTGATCGACATCCGCGACCGCATCAAGGACGTGATCAAGACCGGGGGCGAGTGGATCTCGTCCCTGGCCCTCGAAGACCTGGTCAGCCGTCACCCGGCGGTACGCGAAGTAGCGGTGGTGGGCATTGCCGATCCGCAGTGGGGCGAGCGCCCGTTCGCGCTGTTGGTGGTGCGTGATGGCCATGTGATAGGGGCTCGCGAGCTCAAGGAACACCTTAAACCCTTCGTGGAACTGGGTCACTTGAGCAAGTGGGCGATTCCGAGCCAGATCGCCGTTGTTACGGAAATTCCCAAGACCAGTGTCGGCAAACTCGACAAAAAACGTATCCGTATCGACATCATCGAATGGCAGGCCAATAACAGCACGTTCCTCTCCACTCTCTAAAGCACTTCGCCGCGCCCGTTCGGGCGCGGCAATGCTCTATCTTGCGCCTTCACTTGTGATTTGCCGATTTTCAGCCATCCTTGCCGCGCCGGCCTTCGTCGGTGTGGCGAAAGGGTTGAGGCAGACGGGTCGGTGATGCAAATCACACTTTAGAGGGATCAAGCACTACCCCCTGCTGGCTATAGTCCCTTCCAGAGTTTTTCAAGGATGTTCCGCTTCGGGCCATGGGGGCTCGGCTGCCGAGCGGCATTGGAATCGTTGTATTCCGGCCGTTACATGCATCCACAAGAAAGAACTCTCTGCCATAACAATAATGCACATGGAGTAGCGTCGATGACCTCAGTAAACCAGTTCTGGCGCCGGGCAAGATTGCCCCTGGCCGTCAGTCTCGCCTCTACGCTCGCCGGGCCCGCATTCGGCGTCAGTTTCAACATCGGTGAAATCGAAGGTAGCTTTGACTCTTCCCTGTCGGTGGGGGCGAGTTGGTCGACTGCTGGACGCAATAAAGACCTGATTGGCGTTAACAATGGCGGCAAGGGGTTGTCGCAGACCTCGGATGACGGTCACCTGAACTTCGACAAGGGTGATTCCTTCTCGAAGATCTTTAAAGGTATCCATGACCTTGAATTGAAGTACGGCGATACCGGTGTGTTTGTGCGTGGCAAGTATTGGTATGACTTCGCGCTGCAAAACGAAGACTTGGACTTCAAGAACGTCAGCAACAACAACCGCAAAGAGGGCGCCAAGTCATCGGGAGGACAGATACTTGATGCGTTCATCTACCACAACTACAGCATCGCAGACCTGCCTGGGAACGTCCGATTCGGCAAGCAGGTGGTGAGTTGGGGTGAAAGTACCTTCATTGGCGGCGGCATCAACTCCATCAACCCGATCGACGTGTCGGCGTTCCGTCGTCCGGGCGCAGAAATCAAGGAAGGTTTGATCCCGGTCAACATGTTCTATGTGTCGCAAACCCTGACGGATAATTTGTCGGCGGAAGCGTTTTATCAGTTGGAATGGGATCAGACGGTAACGGATAACTGCGGAACGTTCTTCTCGCAGCCGGACATCGTATCCGATGGCTGTAAGGATAATCTGCGGGTACTTAACAAGCGCAGTACCATCCCGTCTCCGTTGTTACCGTTGTTGGCAAACAATGGAGTGGATATCAACAACGAAGGTGTATTGGTCCGTCGTAGCGGCGACCGCGATGCTCGTGACAGCGGCCAGTTCGGCGTGGCGTTTCACTACAACTTCGAGCCGCTGGACACAGAGTTCGGTGCTTACTTCATGAACTATCACAGCCGTGCGCCGATCTTCAGTGCCCAAGGGGCTCCTCAATCGGCATATACGGGAGTGATTCCTGGGTTACCGCCACAATTGCGTCCTCTTATTGTTGCGGGTAACTCCAATTACTTTATCGAGTATCCCGAAGATATTCGTCTGTATGGTCTGAGTTTCTCCACCACGTTACCTACCGGTACGGCTTGGAGCGGTGAGCTCAGCTATCGTCCGAATGCACCGGTGCAGATCAACTCGACTGATATCCTCTATGCGGGTGTGACGCCACTGACAGCCCTGGGCTTGGGCAATGCTTCTATTATCAAAGGAACTCCCGGCCAGACGGTCAATGGCTATAACCGCAAGGAAATCAGCCAATTCCAGACAACCTTCACTCATTTCTTTGATCAGGTTATGGGGGCCAGCCGCCTAACCATGGTGGGTGAAGTTGGCGTGACTCATGTGGGCGGCCTGGAAAGTAAGAATAAAGTTCGTTATGGCCGAGACCCCGTTTTCGGTCCAGGTACTCTGCCCAATGGGTTTTGCCCGACGCTCAACGGCAACACTATTGCCGGTGCGGGCCCAGGTGCCGATAGCAGCAATCGCAGTACCAACTGCAACAATGATGGCTTCACGACTGCGACTTCCTGGGGCTATCGCGCCCGCGCCATCTGGGAATACCCGGACGTCTTCGCCGGCGTAAACCTCAAGCCCAACGTGGCTTGGTCCCACGACGTGAAAGGCTACTCGCCAGGCCCAGGCGGCAACTTTGAAGAAGGTCGCAAAGCCGTCAGTCTTGGCTTGGATGCCGAGTACCAGAACACCTACACCGTTAGCCTGAACTACACCAACTTCTTCGGTGGAGACTTCAGCACTGTAGACGATCGTGACTTCATCGCGCTGAGCGCCGGCGTGAACTTCTAAGCACACTCTTTTCAGATGCATGCATTTTCAGGAAGAACCAGAACATGAAAATAACTAAAAGTCTGTTGCACGTGGGTGTGCTTGGGCTGTCGATCCTGGCGAGCAACGTCATGGCGGCAGTGTCGGCGGATGAAGCCGCCAAGCTGGGTACGACGCTGACCCCGATGGGTGCCGAAATGGCCGGCAACGCAGCGGGCACCATTCCTAAATGGTCGCCATTGCCCACCAACGCCGGCGCCGTCGACGCGCGTGGTTTCCTGGCCAACCCTTACGCCAGTGAGCAACCGCAATTCACTATCACTGCGGCGAACGTCGAGCAGTACAAGGACAAGTTGGCGCCGGGGCAATACGCGATGTTCAAGCGTTACCCGGACACCTTCAAGATGCCGGTCTACGCGACCCATCGCGGCGCCACAGTGCCGGCTGACGTGTTCGCTTCCATCAAGAAGAACGCCACCAACACCAACCTGGTGTCCGGCGGCAACGGTCTGGAGAACTTTGAAACCGCAGTGCCGTTCCCGATCCCGAAAAGCGGCGTGGAAGTGATCTGGAACCACATCACCCGTTATCGCGGTGGCAGCGTGACGCGCCTGGTAACCCAGGCCACGCCGCAAACCAACGGCTCGTTCAGCCTGGTGTACTTCAAGGACCAGTTCGTATTCCGCGACAAGATGAAGGACTACGACCCGAAAAATCCGGGCAACGTACTGTTCTACTTCAAGCAGCAAGTGACCGCGCCAGCGCGTCTGGCCGGTGGTGTGCTGTTGGTGCACGAAACCCTGGACCAGGTGAAGGAGCCACGTTCGGCGTGGGTCTACAACGCCGGCCAGCGCCGTGTGCGCCGCGCACCGCAAGTGTCGTATGACGGCCCAGGTACCGCCGCCGACGGCCTGCGTACTTCCGACAACCTCGACATGTACAACGGTGCGCCGGATCGCTACGACTGGAAGCTGGAGGGCAAGAAAGAAATCTACATCGCCTCCAACAGCTACAAGATCGACGATCCGAAGCTCAAGTACGCCGACATCATCAAGGCCGGCCACATCAACCAAGACCTGGCACGCTACGAGCTGCGCCGCGTCTGGCACGTGGTCGCGACCTTGAAGGAAGGCCAGCGCCACATCTACGCCAAGCGTGACTTCTTCATCGACGAAGACACCTGGCAAGCGGCGGTGATCGACCACTACGACGGTCGTGGCCAACTGTGGCGTGTCGCCGAAGCGCATGCCGAGAACTACTACGACAAGCAAGTGCCGTGGTACGCCCTCGAAACCCTCTACGACCTGCAGTCCGGCCGCTACCTGGCCCTGGGCATGAAGAACGAAGAGAAGCAGGCCTATGACTTCGGCTTCACCGCCACCACCAGCGATTTCACCCCGGCTGCGTTGCGCCAGGATGGTGTTCGCTAACGCCTGCTGAGCGAGGCCGCATCCTCGCTGGCGAAGCCCCGACTGGTTCGGGGCTTTTTTGTGGAGGTGAATTTTTTTGTCGCAGTTCTTTTTCAGGCAAATGTTGCAAAGATCTACAAACCCGCCGCTTTTACCGCTAGTCTGCGGACATCTGCAATGCCGACAACAGCCTTCTACAAGAGCCCGGCGATGACTGATCTGTCCCGAATCCAAGGGCCTGCCAGTGCGGTCATTCCGACTCTGGAAGGTCGCTTCTACAGGCCACCGCTGCCTGACGGCTACGTGCTGCGACCGCGGCTGTGCGAACGGCTGAGTGCCGGGTTGGACGGGCGATTGTTGCTGGTCAGCGCGCCGGCGGGGTTCGGCAAGAGTTCGTTGGCAGTCGAGTTCTGCCAGGGCCTGCCGGCTCATTGGCAAAGTTTGTGGCTGGGCCTGAGCTCACGGGACAGTGATCCAGGCCGCTTCCTTGAGCGCCTGCTCGACGGCCTGCAACAGTTCTTTCCACAACTCGGCGCCCAATCCCTGGGCCTGCTGAAAATGCGCCAGCGCCACCAACCTTTCGCGTTTGAAGAGTGGCTTGATGGCCTGCTCGATGAACTGACCGTGCACTTGTCTACTCGCGCGCCGCTGCTGTTGGTGCTGGATGACTACCATCTGGCCCAAGGCCCGGTGCTGGACCGTTGCCTGCAGTTCTTTCTCAACCATTTGCCCGATGGCTTGGTTGTCTTGGTGACCAGCCGCCAGCGACCGGACTGGCATCTGGCGCGGCTGCGTCTTTCGCGGCATCTGCTGGAGCTGCATGAGCAAGACCTGCGCCTGACCCATGACGAATCCATGGCGGTGCTGGATCGCCATAGCAACTCGCTGCGCGGTGAGGCCCTCGACAATCTGATCCGCCGCAGCGAAGGCTGGGTCGCCGGCCTGCGCTTCTGGTTGCTGGCGGCTTCCGAAGCCGGCAACGAAGGCGCCCTGCCACAGAGCCTGCATGGTGGGGAAGGGCTGATCCGCGATTACCTGCTGGAAGAGGTCATCGACTGCCTGCCAGCCGAAGTGCAGGCGTTTCTTTACGACACCGCGCCGCAGGACCGTTTTTGCAGCGAACTCTGCGACGCCGTGCGTGAAGCCCATGACAGCGCCGAGATCCTGCGTTATTTGCAAGCCCACCAAGTGTTCCTGGTGCCGCTGGATGAGCAAGGACATTGGTACCGTTACCACCATTTGTTTTCCGACTTGCTGCGCACCCGTCGTGCCAGCAGCAACGTATTGCCGGCTGCCAGCCTGCACTTGCGCGCATGCCGCTGGTTCAACGCCCAGGGCTTGATTGATGAGGCCGTAGAGCAGGCATTGCGCGCCGGCCATCTGGATGTGGCGGCCAACCTGGTGCAGAACCTGTCCGAGGAGCAACTGCTGGCCGAGCAGAATGTCGGCATGCTGCTGCGATGGAAAATGGACTTGCCCGACAGCCTGTTGATCAGCACGCCGCGTTTGATCGTGCTCTACAGTTGGGCCCTGGGCCTGGCCTGCCAGTTGGATGCTGCAGAGGAGTTATCCAGCTACCTGAGCCGCTTCTTGCCTGCGCCGTCGGCTACCGCGCAGAAATCGATGCTGGCCCAATGGCTGGCGCTCAGCGGGATCATCGCCCGAGGCCGAGGTGACCGCGAGTTGACCCAGCGCTATTGCACCGAAGCCCTGGAAAGCCTGCCGCAACGGCGCTATGGCCAACGCTTGATGTGCCTGTCGACGCTCTCCAACCTGGCCATCGTCGATGCCGATTTGTGGCGTGCCCGCGGCTTGAACCGAGAATCCCTGGAGCTGGCACAGCGCGTCGGCAATCCACTGTTTGAAGCCCTGGCCCATTACGACCGCGCGCGGGTACTGCAAGCGCGCGGCGAAATCCTGCGCTCCCTGGACGAAGTACGCCAGGGCTTGCAACGCTTGCACGGCCTGGCGCCGCAACGGCTGTACGCGGTACGTGCCCGGCTGTCGCTTTACGAAGGTTACCTGTTATTGGCGCGCTGCCAGCCTGAAGCCGGGATCGTCCGGTTGCGTGCTGGCCTGGCGGAAGCGCGAGCCTGCCGCGATATCAGTGTGCTGATCGGACATTGCGTGATCGCCAACTTTGAAGGGCGGCGCAATGACTTTCCCAAGGCCTTCGCCGAGCTGGCCGAGGCCGAACGCTTGATGCACATCTGGGACGTGCCGCCGATCTATTACCTGGCGATGATTACCCTGATCAAGTGCGAGCTGTGGCTGGCCCAGGGGCGTACCGACCTGGCTGATGCCTGGCTAACTCGCCTGGGTCAAACCTACAACGGCGAACAGGCCGCAGCGGCGCCAGAATTTCATCCTCATCTGCCACAACATATCGGCTTGCAGCAGGCCGCGCTGGACGCCACGCGGCATCAGACCGATGCAGCGCTGCAGCGCCTTGAGGTGCTGGCGCAGCAGGCCCATGCAGACGGGCGCCAGATGATCGCGCTCATGGCCCTTACCCAGCAGGCGCACCTACTGCTGGAAAGTAGCCACGAGGCCAAGGCGCGTGCGGTCGTGGCACAGGCGCTGGAGGCGGGGGCGGGCGGAGCCCTGCAACCCTTCCAGCGGCTACTGGAAAACTACCCCGACTGGATGCGTGAACAGCTCGGCAAAGACCCTCACGGCCTGCTGAACCAGAGCCTGTTGGCGCTGTTGCCGACGGTCATGGTGACCGAGGCTGCGCCCACTCATGAAACCTTGAGCGCCCGCGAGCTGGCGGTGCTGCAGCTGATTGCCCAGGGTTGTTCCAATCAGGAAATCAGCAATCGGTTATTCATCTCCCTGCACACCGTCAAGACCCATGCCAGCCATATCAACAGCAAACTTGGGGTGGAGCGCAGAACGCAAGCGGTAGCGCGGGCGCAGGAATTGCGGTTGATAGGTTGAGGAGTGGCCATCCGCAGTGAGCGAACACTCTCGCGGTGGGCAGCGAAGCGGCTCCAGTCTGTTTTAATAGTGCAATGGATGCGGCGATATTCGTCCGCACGCGACATTTCATTTGCGCAAGAGGACCCTTCATGGAAACCGCCAAGCCGACACTCATCCGCGAAACCTTTCCCGTCGGCCCGTTGCAGTGCAACTGCACCATCATCGGCGATCCAATCACCAAGAAAGCCATCGTGGTCGACCCTGGTGGCAATCACGAACTGATCCTGGCGCGCCTCGATGCCTTGGGCCTCAAGGTGGTCAGCATCATCCACACCCATGCCCATCTCGATCACTTCCTGGCCTCCGGCCAGTTGAAGGAGAAAACCGGTGCCACGTTGCACCTGCACAAGGAGGATCAATTCCTCTGGGATAACCTGGAAATGCAATGCCAGATGTTTCGCGTGCCCTACACTCCGGTGCCTTCGCCGGATCGCTGGCTTGAGGATGATGAAGAGCTCTCCTGTGGGTGCGGAGTGGCATTGCACACCCCGGGGCATACGCCGGGTTCGATGAGTTTCTGGTTTGCCGATGCCAAGCTGCTGATTGCCGGTGATACGTTGTTCCGGCGCGGTGTGGGGCGCACCGACCTGTGGGGCGGGGACCAGGCGACCATTGTGCGTTCGATCAAGCAGCGGCTGTACACGCTGGATGAAGGTGCCACTGTGGTAACGGGTCATGGACCTGACACACGCCTGGGGGACGAAATGCGCGAGAACCCATTTGTCAGGGCTTAAGGGGAGGTCGGGTATTGTTCCGGATACCCAGTGACGACCTTCCGACGATGCTTACAGAGAAAATGACATTTCCCGTTCAGGATGTGTCTGCTAGGGTTTTAGTGTGCTCACCTGCTGTAGAGCTGATGCCTGTCGCACACGGAATTTTTGCCGTTTATCGTGTTCCAAGCTCGGCACAGGTCCATTGCCAATGTCCTCTGCATCACAGAATGCAAAAGTAGGAGCTTCCTTCATGTTCACTCCGCGTCGTCTGCTTGTAGTTGCTACCGTCGTAGCCTTGTTGTCTGGCTGCGCCTCTCCTAATCCTTATGACGGCAGCAGCCAGGGGCAGGCGAGTAATGAATCCGGCGGCATGAGCAAGACCGCCAAGTATGGTGGCCTGGGTGCCCTGGCCGGTGCACTGGCAGGTGCTGCCATCGACCATAACAACCGTGGCAAGGGCGCACTGATTGGTGCCGTTGTTGCCGGTGCTGGTGCAGCCGGCTATGGCTACTACGCCGACCAGCAAGAAAAGAAACTGCGCGAAAGCATGGCCAATACCGGTGTTGAAGTGCAGCGCCAGGGTGACCAGATCAAGTTGATCATGCCGGGTAACATTACCTTCGCCACCAACTCGGACGCGATCTCCAGCAGCTTCTACCAGCCGCTGAACAACCTGGCCAATTCCCTCAAGCAGTTCAACCAGAACACCATCCAGATCGTCGGTTATACCGACAGCACTGGTAGCCGCCAACTGAACATGGACCTGTCCCAGCGTCGTGCGCAGAGCGTGGCCAATTACCTGACTTCCCAGGGTGTGAGCCCGGCCAACCTGACGGCTCGCGGTGCCGGCCCGGATAACCCGATTGCCAGCAACGCCGACGTCAACGGCCGTGCCCAAAACCGTCGTGTCGAAGTGAACCTCGGCCCGATCCCCGGCCAGCAGTACGGCCAGCCAGGTGCGCAGGCGCCGCAACAGAACAACCAGTTCCAGGGCAACCCGTACTCGCAATACCAATAAGCGTCAGCCACAAAAAAAGGGCGCCGTGCAGTCAATGCACGGCGCCCTTTTTGGTGGGCGGCGTTTACATCAGTCGATGTATTCGAACACCTTCACGATCTTCTGCACGCCAGAAACGCCTTGCACCAGGTTGGCTGCGCGGGTGGCTTCTGCCTGGGTCAGCAGGCCCATCAGGTAGACGATGCCGTTGTCGGTGACGACCTTGATGCGCGAGCCAGGGATGGCGTTATCGGTGAGCATCTGGGCCTTGATCTTGGTGGTCAGCAGCGCGTCGTTGCTGATCGCCAGCAAGGTGATCGGGTCCATCACCTGCAATTCGTTGTGCACCTTTTTCACCCGTTGCACGGCCGATGCGGCTTGTTCGGCCTGGGCCTTGAGCTCGGCACGCGGTGTTTGGCCAGCGAGCAGCACCACGCCGTTGAAGCTGGTGACGACGATGCGCGAAGCGCCGTTGCCCAGGTCGGTCGCAGCCTTGGCGACGTTGACTTCCACCTTGGTTTCGATCAGCGAGTCATCGATCTTGCTGCCGAAGGTGCGGGTGCCTTTATCGTCCTGGATTGGCGTATCACGTGTTGCAGTGATTGCCGTGCTGCAGCCGCTGATAGCGAGGCACAGGGTGATGGCCAAAAGGCTGAGGCGGTTAACGGTCATTCTTCACTCCCAAACAGTTGGCTGTCGATCAGATCGCACAGGCAGTGGATCGCCAGCAGGTGGACTTCCTGGATACGTGCGGTGACATTGGCCGGAACGCGAATTTCCACGTCTTCGGGCAACAGCAGCGAGGCCATTCCGCCGCCATCGCGCCCGGTCAATGCTACGACAATCATTTCGCGATCATGTGCGGCCTGGATCGCTTGAATAATATTCGCCGAGTTGCCGCTGGTGGAAATCGCCAGCAGTACATCGCCCGGTTGGCCCAGGGCGCGGATCTGCTTGGAGAAGATTTCGTTGTAGCTGTAGTCGTTGGCGATCGAGGTGATCGTCGACGAATCGGTGGTCAAGGCAATGGCCGGAAGGCTCGGGCGCTCACGCTCGAAACGGTTGAGCAGCTCGGACGAGAAATGCTGGGCATCACCAGCCGAACCGCCGTTGCCGCACGAGAGCATTTTGCCCTCGTTGAGCAGGGCGTTGACCATGACCTGACTGGCTTGCTCGATGTGCGGTGCAAGTACGTCCATCGCCTGTTGCTTGGTGTCGATGCTGGCCTGGAAAAGCTGGCGAATTCGGGATTGCATGTCCATCTGTGTGACCTTAAGTAGCGCGGCTGATTGGCACAGGAATGTGCAGCCCGCAAAGCAAAGAGCAAAAGTGTGTGGTGAAGATGTCCGGCGAATCAGCTGTCGAAGGCATTTTTGAGCCAGTTCAGATCAGCTTGACCAGACGGTGTGCTTTCTATGGCAACCACATCGAAACGGCAGGGGGCGTCGGCCCAGCGATGCTCTTTTTGCAGGAAAAACTGCGCGGCGAGTATCAGTTTCTGACGCTTGCGCTCGTCGATACTGGCGAGCGCGCCACCCCATTGTGCGTGTTTTCTGTAGCGGACTTCGACGAATACTACTGTATCGCCGTCAAGCATGACCAGATCAAGCTCGCCGCGTTTACACAACCAGTTCTGCGCCAGAAGGCGCAGACCCTGTTGTTGCAAGTGTTTCAGCGCTTGAAGTTCGGCGTCCTTGCCGCTTTGCGCGCTGGACCGCTCGGGCATCAGCGCGGAGTGTCTGGCAGGCGCTGGATATCGCCGCCAACGAACTTCGCCCAAGGCATCTGGCGATCAACGCGCTGGTTGGCGCTGATGCCCAGGCTGCCCGACAGGCCGTCAACACGGGTATCCGGCAGTGCCTTGAGCTGGCCCAGGCGTGGCGCCAGGCGGTAGGCGTCGACACCCATCGCATACAGGCGGCCGAGGCTGCCGTTGGCTTGTGGCCATTGCGCGGCAACCTGGTTGCGCAGCGGGTCGGTGGTGTTGAGCAGCCAAGGGGTTTCGCAGAACATCACGTTGGTCATGTCCAGGTACTGGTTCTTGTCACCACTGGCACTGAACACGTGGGACGTTGCGTACACTGGCACATCGCCCGCGTATTGGAAGTTCAGGGTCGGCTTGATCTGCTGGGCCAGTTGCGGAGTAACGGCCAGGAAGATGAACTCGATGTCCTGACGACGCGACGGCTGTGCGGCTACATCAGTACCGACGGTGCTTTGCAGGCTCTTGGCGCGACCTTCGCTTTTACGCAGTTGGAACAGGTCGGCAATTTGCTGGGCCAAGGCAACCGGCTGGTCGACGTACTCGACGCCTACCACGGTACCGCCGTTGGCTTCCCAATCCTGGCGGAAGGCCTTGTAGACACGCTCACCCCATTCGCCACGCGGCACCATCGCGGCAGCGCGGTGCAGGCCGTCGGCACGGGCGCGACGGGACACTTCGCGGGCCTCGTCTTCGGCGGCCAGGCCGAATTGGAACAGCTGGGGTGGGTTACGGTCGGTTTCGCTGTAGTTCAGCGCCAGCGTAGTGATTGGCAGCTGTGGGCGAGCAGCAAGTTGCTTGACCAGCGGCTTCTCCAGTGGGCCGACTACCAGTTGCACGCCAGCGGCTTGAGCCTTGGCATAGAAATCGTCGAGAGAGGTCAGGCGCGAGCTGTCATAAAACTCGATGACTGGCGGCTTCTGCCCGGCTTGTTCAGCCTGGTAGTGAGCGGCCATGAAGCCTTCACGCAGCGCTTTGCCGACGGAGGCAAGCGGGCCGTCCTGTGGCAGCAGCACCGCAATCTTGTTCAGCGGCTGGCTGGCCAGTTCCTTGAGCTTGGTCAGCGGCAGTGGCAGTTGCACCGACGCCGGATGGCCCGGGTTCTGCGCGCGCCAGGTATCGATGGCCGCCTGTTGTTGCTCCAGGGTACCGGCGCCCTTGACCGCTTGGGCCAGGCTGATCCAGCCGTCGAGCGTCGGGTTGCCGCTGGCTTGCAATTGTTCGGCAGGCAGGGCGGCAATCAATGCCCAGATGGCTTCGTGATTGGTGCTGGCAGCATCGCCGGTGAGCAGCGGGGCCATGGCGACGCGCTCGCGGGCGGCTGCCAGGGTCTGGCCATCCGCTTCATAAGCTCGGGCATGCACGGTGCCGGTGCGGATCTGCTGGTCAGTCGGCAGGTCTTTAAGGCTTTGCAGGCTCGGATGGTTCAAGGCGCTTAATGCAGCCTTGGGTTGGTTGCGTGCCATGGCCAGTTCAGCGGCCAGGGTGCTGGCAAATACTTGCGCGGCTGGCTTGAGAGCATCCAGCGGCACTTGCGCAAGAATCTGCGACGAGCGACCTGGGTTGTTCTGCTTGTAGGCCATGTCTGCCGCACTCAGGCGCAGCAGTGCGGCCTTTTCCGGCGTCTTGGCGGTAGTGGCCTGTTCGAGCAGTTGCTCGATACTGGCGTCTGGGGTCCGTGGAAGGTCGCCAAGGCTGGACGAGGGCGAGCTGGCGCACGCGGCCAACAAGGCAGCGAGGCAGAGGGCGGAGAGCAGCCGCAGGCAAGCGATCATGTAAGTGTTCCTGATACCGATCAAATTAGCGTGGAATTGTACCCAAGCACTGGCCCAGGCGCGATGTTACTGGCGTGAAACCGTCGATTTAGGTCGTGCAAATGTTGCAATTGGCGATCAGCGGCTGAAAAGGCATCGGCCGTGATGGCATATTTTCAAGGCTTCTACGCGTTACAATGCGGCTTTTGCCAATCATCGAGGTGTGCGTTTTGACTGCTCCAGGTCCTTTGAATTCCACTGCAGGCTCGCTTTTTGTCGTGGCGACGCCGATTGGCAACCTGGACGACATCAGCGCCCGGGCGTTGAAGGTGTTGCGCGACGTCAAATTGATCGCAGCCGAAGACACGCGACACTCCCAACGCTTGATGCAGCATTTTGGCATCAGCACTCCGCTGGCGGCCTGCCACGAGCACAACGAGCGTGAAGAGGGCAGTCGGTTTATCGTTCGTCTGTTGGCTGGTGATGATGTGGCGTTGATCTCTGATGCTGGCACCCCGCTGATTTCCGATCCTGGCTACCACCTGGTCCGCCAGGCGCGTGCCGCTGGTATCAATGTAGTGCCTGTTCCGGGAGCCTGCGCGCTGATTGCGGCTTTATCGGCGGCAGGCCTGCCGTCCGACCGGTTTATCTTCGAAGGCTTCCTGCCGGCCAAGGCTGTGGGGCGTCGCGCGCGCCTTCAAGCTTTAAAAGAAGAGCCGCGCACGCTGATCTTCTATGAAGCCCCGCACCGTATTCTTGAATGCCTGCAGGACATGGAGTTGGTCTTCGGTGGCGAGCGCCTGGCGCTTCTGGCGCGTGAGTTGACCAAAACCTTTGAAACCCTCAAGGGCTTGCCTCTGGAAGCGTTGCGCGCTTTTGTCGAAGGCGACAGTAATCAGCAGCGCGGCGAGTGTGTGGTGTTGGTGGCGGGCTGGACGGCGCCGGAAAGTGAGGATGCGGTGGGCAGCGAGGCGATGCGCATCCTGGATCTGTTGCTCAAGGAGATGCCTCTTAAGCGCGCTGCGGCCCTGGCTGCGGAAATTACCGGGGTGCGTAAGAATGTGTTGTATCAAGTTGCGCTGGATAAACAGAAAGCCGAATAGTTCCGGGGCCAAACCTGTATTCCGTCTGAACGTGATGGCAAAACTGTACTTTTAATACTTGTCCTAAGTCCGCCGTGCCGTTAACCTGCGCGGCGGAGAGTCGATTGGACAGTCGCTGCCCTCTATGAAAATTAGGGGGGGGAGGAAAGTCCGGGCTCCATAGGGCGAAGTGCCAGGTAATGCCTGGGAGGCGTGAGCCTACGGAAAGTGCCACAGAAAATAACCGCCTAAGCACTTCGGTGCCGGTAAGGGTGAAAAGGTGCGGTAAGAGCGCACCGCACGACTGGCAACAGTTCGTGGCTAGGTAAACCCCACTTGGAGCAAGACCAAATAGGGTCCCAAGGCGTGGCCCGCGCTGGGACCGGGTAGGTTGCTAAAGATGTCCAGTGATGGCCATCGTAGACGAATGACTGTTCAAGACAGAACCCGGCTTATAGATCGACTCTCCACCTTTTTCCTTCTGTCCGAATCTCGGGCAGAAACCCGGTAATAACGCAAGAATCCCTCCCTGTCGAATCATTGGCAGATGCATCTTCGTAATACCAAAAAAATCTTACTCTTAATAAATCACTTTAACTTTAAGCCATAGCTCTTTGAGCTATTAGCGCTTGTTGGGCCAAAAACATCGCCGAACTCTGGTTTCTCCTCCTTTTACGATCCTAAATCTCCGTTCTGTAAGGCTTTTCCTTGAATCCGCGCCTTGACGGTGTGGTGGGCGCATTCCTATAGTGTGCGCAAGTGGCGGAAAGTGGCACAAAGTGGGTTTTTTGAACGTAAAACGCTAAAATTTGGAGAAACGCATCTGTGTTTCGCGGAGCTAACGCTATCAGTCTCGATGCAAAAGGCCGTCTCGCCATGCCGAGCCGGTATCGTGACGAGCTCATTTCGCGAAGTTCCGGGCAACTGATCATCACCATTGATGCCGTTGATCCTTGTTTATGTGTTTACCCGCTCGATGAGTGGGAGTTGATTGAAACCAAGTTGCGCGCTCTGCCTTCATTGCGTGAAGAAAACCGCCGTTTGCAGCGTTTGCTGATCGGTAATGCCGTCGACCTCGAACTCGATGGCAGTGGTCGTTTCCTGGTGCCGCCGCGTTTGCGCGAGTACGCCAAGCTCGATAAGCGCGCAATGCTGGTGGGCCAACTGAACAAGTTCCAATTGTGGGACGAAGATGCCTGGGATGCTGTGTCTGCAGCGGACCTGGCTGCTATTCAACAACCGGGCGCCATGCCTGATGAACTGCGTGATTTGATCCTGTGACTATTGATAGCGGCTTTAACCACATCACCGTACTGCTTGACGAAGCCGTTGAGGCTCTCGCCGTACGCGCGGATGGCTGCTATTTGGATGGCACCTTCGGCAGGGGCGGGCACAGCCGGTTGATACTCAGCCAGCTCGGGTCCGACGGTAAGCTCCTCGGGTTCGACAAAGACCCTCAAGCGATTGCCACCGGGCAAGCGCTAGCGGCCGAAGACGGCCGCTTTGTCGTTGTGCAGCGTAGCTTTGCCGAACTGGGTGCAGAAGTTGCCGGGCGTGGCATGGCGGGCAAGGTGGCCGGGGTTTTGCTCGACCTGGGCGTGTCTTCGCCACAGCTCGACGACCCGGAGCGCGGCTTCAGTTTCATGAACGACGGCCCGCTCGACATGCGCATGGACCCGACGCGGGGCATCAGTGCTGCCGAGTTCATCGCCACCGCTCCCCATGAAGAAATCACTCGTGTATTCAAGGAATACGGTGAAGAGCGCTTCGCCGGCCGCATGGCGCGCGCCGTAGTCGAGCGTCGGGAGATCCAGCCGTTCGAACGCACCGCCGACCTGGCCGAAGTGCTGAAAGTCGCCAACCCCGCCTGGGAAAAGGGCAAGAACCCGGCGACCCGAGCTTTCCAAGGCCTGCGCATTCACGTCAACAACGAATTGGGCGACCTGGAGGCTGGCCTTGAGGCCGCCCTCGACGCGCTGGAAGTGGGCGGTCGCCTGGTGGTGATCAGCTTCCACTCTCTGGAAGACCGCATCGTCAAATTGTTCATGCGTCGCCTGGTTAAAGGTGAGTCCGACAACCTGCCGCGCAACCTGCCGGTACGTTTCGAAGCCTTTGTGCCGAAAATCAAAATCCATGGCAAAGCGCAGTTCGCTTCCGAAGCCGAACTCAAGGCCAACCCACGTTCCCGTAGCGCCGTCATGCGTGTCGCGGAGAAGTTGCGGTGAGCAAGCTTTTCGCCAAGCCCCTTCCGGGCGGCAGCTTCTTCATGATGCTGTTGTACGTCGGCGTCCTGGTGTCCGCGATAGCGGTGTCCTACAGCGCGCACTACAACCGCCAATTGCTCAACACCCTGTACGGGGAATTGAGCGTGCGCGACAAGGCGCAAGCGGAGTGGGGGCGGCTGATCCTGGAACAAAGCACTTGGACGGCTCACAGTCGGATCGAAGTGTTGGCCACCGAACAACTGAAAATGCACATCCCTGGCGCGGCTGAAGTCCGCATGGTGGCGCCATGATGAAACTTGAAGGCGCACTCTACCCGTGGCGCTTCCGCCTGATGCTCGGCTTGCTGGCATTGATGGTGGGGGCGATTGCCTGGCGGATCATCGACCTGCAAGTGGTCGATCGCGACTTCCTGATCGGCCAGGGCGATGCCCGTAGCCTGCGTCATATTCCAATTCCTGCACACCGCGGCCTGATCACCGACCGCAACGGCGAGCCTCTGGCCGTCAGTACCCCGGTGACGACCCTGTGGGCCAACGCCAAGGAACTGCAGGTTGCCAAGGATCGTTGGCCGGCACTCGCCGCCGCCCTCGGCCAAGACCCTAAAGCCCTGGCAGAACGCCTTGAGGCCCAGGCCAACAAAGAATTCATCTACCTTGTTCGCGGGCTTACCCCCGAGCAAGGCCAGCAAGTGCTCGACCTTAAAGTCCCCGGTGTCTATGGCATCGAGGAATTCCGTCGTTTCTACCCAGCCGGTGAAACCACCGCGCATATGGTCGGTTTTACCGACATCGATGACCACGGTCGTGAAGGTGTGGAACTCGCCTACGACGAATGGCTGGCCGGGGTTCCCGGCAAACGACAAGTCATCAAGGATCGGCGTGGCAGACTGATCAAGGATGTCCAAGTCACTAAAAACGCCAAGGCCGGTAAGCCCTTGGCGTTGTCGATTGACCTGCGTCTGCAATACCTGGCCAACCGCGAGCTGCGCAACGCGATCATCGAGAACGGCGCCAAGGCCGGCAGCCTGGTGATCATGGACGTGAAGACCGGCGAGATCCTTGCCATGGTCAACCAGCCGACCTACAACCCGAACAACCGTCGCAACCTGCAACCGGCGATGATGCGTAACCGCGCAATGATCGACGTGTTCGAGCCGGGTTCGACTATGAAAGCCATCTCGATGAGTGCCGCCCTCGAAACCGGGCGCTGGAAACCCAGCGACAAGGTCGAGGTGTATCCGGGCACCTTGCAGTTGGGCAAATACACCATTCGTGACGTATCCCGTACCGAAGGCCCAGTGTTGGATTTGACAGGTATTTTGATCAACTCCAGTAACGTGGGCATGAGCAAGGTTGCCTTCGATATCGGCGGCGAAACCATCTACCACCTCGCGCAAAAAATCGGCTTGGGCCAACCCACCGGCCTCGACTTCCCTGGCGAGCGAGTGGGCAACCTGCCGAACTACCGCGACTGGAAAAAAGCCGAGACCGCCACGCTTTCCTATGGCTACGGCCTGTCTGTGACCGCGATCCAACTGGCCCACGCCTTCTCTGTGCTGGCCAACAATGGTCGCATGGTGCCGCTGAGCCTGATCCACGTCGACGAAGCACCGAAAGCCACCCAGGTGATCCCGGAAAACGTCGCCAAGACCATGCAAGGCATGCTGCAACAAGTGATCGAAGCGCCACGCGGTGTATTCCGTGCCCAGGTGCCGGCGTATCACGTGGCAGGCAAGTCCGGTACTGCCCGTAAGACATCGGTCGGCACCAAGGGCTACGCCGAGAATTCCTACCGCTCGCTGTTTGCCGGTTTCGGCCCGATGAGCGACCCGCGCTACGCCATCGTCGTAGTGATCGATGAACCGAGTAAAGCGGGCTACTTCGGTGGCCTGGTATCGGCGCCGGTGTTCAGCAAAGTGATGTCCGGCACCCTGCGCCTGATGAATATCACGCCGGACAACCTGCCGCCGACCCAACAAGCGAACGCCGGACCACCGGCCGCTGCTGCAAAAGCCAATGGAGGGCGCGGCTGATGTCTCTTAGCCTGAACAAGATTTTCGCCCACGCCGGTCGCGATCTACTGATCCGTGAGCTGAGCCTGGACAGCCGCAATGTGCGCGCCGGTGATCTGTTCCTGGCGGTACCGGGCGGCAAGTACGATGGCCGTGCGCATATCGCCGATGCCTTGCAGCGCGGTGCCGCAGCGGTGGCTTATGAAGTGGAAGGCGCCACCGTGCTGCCGATCACTGACGTGCCGTTGATTCCGGTCAAGGGCCTGGCTGCGCAGTTGTCCGATATCGCCGGGCGTTTCTATGGCGACCCGAGCCGTCAGCTCAATCTTGTGGGTGTCACCGGCACCAATGGCAAGACCAGCGTGACCCAATTGATCGCCCAGGCGCTTGATCTGCTGGGCCAGCATTGCGGCATTGTCGGCACGCTCGGCACTGGCTTTTATGGCGCGCTGCAAAGCGGCCTGCACACCACGCCGAACCCTATTGCCGTGCAAGCGACCCTGGCCGACCTGAAAAAGGCCGGTGCCAAGGCGGTGGCCATGGAAGTCTCCTCCCACGGCCTGGTGCAGGGCCGCGTCGCTGCGCTGGCATTTGATGTGGCCGTGATGACCAACCTGTCCCGCGATCACCTGGATTACCACGGCACCATGGAAGCGTATGCCGCCGCCAAGGCCAAGCTGTTTGCGTGGAATGACCTCAAGTGCCGGGTGGTGAACCTGGACGACGAATTCGGTCGCCAGTTGGCTGCGCAAGACCGTGAATCGCGCCTGATCAGCTACAGCCTGCTGGACGCCAGCGCGTACCTGTATTGCCGTGAAGCCCAATTTGACGACGAAGGCGTACGTGCCACGTTGGTCACGCCTCAGGGCGAGCATCACCTGCGCAGTACCTTGCTGGGACGCTTCAACCTGAGCAACGTACTTGCCGCCATCGGCGCGTTGCTTGGCCTGGATTACGCCCTCGATGAAATCCTGCGCGTGCTGCCCAAGTTGGAAGGGCCGGTCGGTCGCATGCAGCGGCTGGGTGGCGGCAATCAACCACTGGTAGTGGTCGACTATGCGCACACGCCGGACGCACTGGAAAAGGTTCTCGTCGCCCTGCGTCCTCACGCCAAGGGCCGGTTGTTGTGCCTGTTCGGTTGCGGCGGTGATCGTGATCGCGGCAAGCGTCCGTTGATGGCCGAAATCGTCGAGCGTCTGGCTGACGGCGTACTCGTCACCGATGACAACCCACGCAGCGAAGACCCGAGCCAGATTTTCGACGACATCCGCACAGGCTTCAAAGACGTGTCCAAGGCCACCTTCGTCGCCGGTCGCGGTGCGGCCATCGCCCAATTGATCGCCAGTGCCAATGCCGACGACGTGGTGGTGCTGGCTGGCAAAGGTCACGAGGACTACCAGGAAATCAATGGCGAACGCCATGCCTTCTCCGATCTGGTCGAGGCCGATCACGCCTTGACCACCTGGGAGGTCGCTCATGCTTAAAGCGATGAAATTCAGCGAACTGACCCAGGCCCTGTCGGCCCGTGTGCTGTCGAGCGATTGCAGCTTCGACGGGGTCAGTATCGACAGTCGCAACATCAAGCCCGGGCAACTGTTTGTCGCACTGGCAGGCCCGCGTTTCGATGGTCACGACTACCTGAATGACGTCGCCGCCAAAGGTGCAGTGGGTGCCTTGGTACAGCGTGAAGTGGCAGATTCCACCTTGCCGCAATTACTGGTGGCCGATACCCGATTAGCCCTCGGCCAGTTGGGCGCCTTGAACCGCGCCGCTTTCGACAAGCCCGTTGCAGCCATTACCGGCTCCAGCGGCAAGACCACGGTCAAGGAACTGCTGGCTGGCATCTTGCGTACGCGCGGGCCGGTCCTGGCTACCCGTGGCAACCTGAACAATGATTTCGGTGCACCGCTGACCCTGCTCGAACTGGCCCCGGAACACACGGCGGCGGTGATTGAATTGGGTGCATCGCGTGTTGGCGAAATCGCCTACACCGTGGCGCTGACCAAGCCCCACGTGGCCATCATCAACAACGCCGGTACGGCCCACGTGGGCGAGTTCGGCGGTCCGGAAAAGATCGTCGAAGCCAAGGGCGAAATCCTTGAGGGGCTCGATGCCTCGGGCACCGCTGTATTGAATCTTGACGACAAGGCCTTTGAGACCTGGCGTGTACGCGCCGCCGGTCGCAAGGTGTTGACGTTTGCCGTGCTCAACGCTGCGGCTGATTTCCATGCGTCCGACATCACGGTCGATGCGCGTGGGTGCCCGTCCTTCACCTTGCATACCCCGCAAGGCAGTGAGCACGTGCAGTTGAACTTGCTGGGCAACCACAACGTCGCTAACGCCTTGGCTGCTGCTGCAGCCGCCCATGCCTTGGGCGTATCGCTGTTCGGTATCGCCACTGGCCTGGGCGCGGTGCAGCCGGTCAAGGGCCGCACCGTGGCGCAGTTGGCGACCAATGGCATGCGCGTGATTGACGACACCTACAACGCCAACCCGTCCTCGATCAATGCTGCGGTAGACCTGCTTAAAACCTTTGCCGGGCGCAAGGTGCTGGTGCTGGGCGATATCGGTGAGTTGGGCGACTGGGCTGAGCAAGGCCACCGCGAAGTCGGTGCCTACGCCGTTGGCAAAGCCGATGCGCTTTACGCCGTGGGTACAAATATGGCCCATGCCGTCAACGCCTTCGGCCCCGGCGCGCGCCATTTCGCCACCCAGGCCGAGCTGATCCAGGCGCTGACTGCGGCTGAACAAGACAAACACACAACCATTTTGATCAAGGGATCGCGCAGCGCGGTGATGGAAAACGTCGTCGCGGCCTTGTGTGGCTCAAGTACGGAGAAACATTAATGCTGCTGCTGCTGGCTGAGTATCTGCAACAGTTCCACAAAGGCTTCGCGGTCTTTCAGTACCTGACCCTGCGCGGGATCCTGGGTGTGCTGACGGCGCTGTCTCTGTCGCTGTTTTTAGGGCCGTGGATGATCCGCACCCTGCAGAACCTGCAAATTGGTCAATCGGTTCGTAATGACGGCCCGCAGTCGCACCTGTCCAAGTCCGGCACCCCGACCATGGGCGGTGCGTTGATCCTGTCGTCCATCGGTATCAGCACCTTGCTGTGGGCCGACCTGCATAACCGCTACGTGTGGACCGTGCTGCTGGTGACCCTGTTGTTCGGCGCCATCGGCTGGGTGGATGACTACCGCAAGGTCATCGAGAAAAACTCGAAAGGGCTGCCAAGCCGCTGGAAGTACTTCTGGCAGTCGGTGTTCGGCCTGGGCGCGGCGATTTTCCTCTACACCACGGCGCCGAGCGCAGTAGAAACCACCCTGATCATCCCGATGCTCAAGGACGCCAGCATTCCACTGGGCGTCGGCTTCGTGGTGCTGACCTACTTTGTGATCGTCGGCTCCAGCAACGCCGTTAACCTCACCGACGGCCTCGATGGCCTGGCGATCATGCCGACAGTGATGGTGGGCGGCGCACTCGGCATCTTCTGCTACCTGTCGGGTAACGTGAAATTCGCTGAATACCTGCTGATCCCCTATGTACCGGGCGCCGGTGAATTGATCGTGTTCTGCGGCGCACTGATCGGTGCCGGCCTGGGCTTCCTGTGGTTCAACACCTACCCGGCGCAAGTCTTCATGGGTGACGTCGGCGCACTGGCGCTGGGCGCGGCCCTGGGCACCATCGCAGTGATCGTTCGCCAGGAAATCGTGCTGTTCATCATGGGCGGTGTGTTCGTGATGGAAACCCTGTCGGTGGTCATCCAGGTGGCCTCCTTCAAATTGACCGGACGCCGCGTGTTCCGCATGGCGCCGATTCACCACCACTTTGAACTCAAGGGCTGGCCCGAGCCGCGCGTGATCGTGCGCTTCTGGATCATCACCGTGATTCTGGTACTGGTTGGCCTTGCCACCCTGAAACTGAGGTAGAAACGAGTGTCCCTGATCGCTTCAGACCACTTCCGCATCGTTGTCGGCCTCGGCAAGAGCGGCATGTCCCTGGTTCGCTTCCTGGCGAACCGGGGCAAGCCGTTTGCCGTGGCCGATACGCGGGAAAATCCACCGGAGCTGGTCACGCTGCGCCGTGACTACCCGCACGTGGAAGTGCGTTGTGGCGAGCTGGATGTCGAGTTTCTGTGCCGCGCCGATGAGCTCTACGTGAGCCCTGGCCTGGCCTTGGCGACACCGGCCCTGCAAGCGGCAGCCGCGCGTGGCGTGAAGCTGTCCGGCGATATCGACCTGTTCGCGCGTAACGCGCAGGCGCCGATCATCGCCATCAGCGGTTCCAACGCGAAAAGCACCGTGACCACGTTGGTCGGCGAGATGGCGGCTGCGGCGGGCAAGCGTGTCGCGGTGGGCGGCAACCTTGGCACGCCGGCGCTGGACCTGCTCAGCGATGACATCGAGCTGTACGTGATGGAGTTGTCGAGCTTCCAACTGGAAACCACTCATGATCTCGGTGCCGAAGTGGCAACCGTGCTCAACGTGAGTGAAGACCACATGGACCGCTACAGCGGCCTGCCGGCTTATCACTTGGCCAAGCACCGGATTTTCCGTGGCGCCAAGCAGGTCGTGGTCAACCGTCAGGACGCCCTGAGCCGTCCGCTGATGGGTGAGGGCCTGCCATGCTGGACCTTCGGCCTGAGCAAACCCGATTTCAAAGCTTTCGGCATTCGTGAAGAGAACGGCGAGAAATACCTGGCCTTCGAATTCCAGAACCTGATGCCGGTGCGCGAGTTGAAAATTCGTGGCGCCCATAACCAGTCCAATGCCCTTGCGGCCCTGGCACTGGGGCATGCCGTTGGCCTGCCGTTCGACGCCATGCTGTCGGCCCTGCGTACCTTTGGCGGCCTTGAGCATCGCTGCCAATGGGTACGCGACCTCGACGACGTTAGCTATTACAACGACTCCAAGGCCACCAACGTCGGTGCAGCCCTGGCTGCCATCGAAGGCCTGGGCGCCGATATCGAAGGCAAGCTCGTGCTGATCGCCGGTGGCGACGGCAAGGGT
Source organism: Pseudomonas cremoris (assembly GCF_014230465.1). The sequence continues at coordinate 57,963 of NZ_JAAXCY010000011.1, read as the reverse complement.
GCCGACTTCAAGGACCTCAAAGGCCCTGTGGGCGAGCATTGCCGCGCCGTGGTGCTGATGGGCCGTGACTCCGACCTGATCGCCGCAGCCCTGGGTGACGCTGTGCCGCAAGTGCGTGCCTCCTCCCTGGACGACGCGATTGCCCAATGCAGGGCGCTGGCCCAGCCGGGCGACGCGGTGCTGCTGTCGCCGGCGTGTGCCAGTTTCGACATGTTCAAGAACTACGAAGAGCGCGGCCAGTTGTTCGCGCGCGCCGTGGAGGGCTTGGCATGAGCATCAATTTCCGGAACATCATCAAGCCGTACCCGTCGCCGATCATTACCGGGCGCGGCATCGACCTCGATTTCCCAATGCTTGCCGGTTGCCTGGCGCTGCTGGGCCTGGGCCTCGTGATGATCACCTCGGCATCGTCCGAGGTGGCCGCCGTGCAATCGGGCAACACCCTGTACATGATGATCCGTCACCTGGTGTACCTGGTGCTCGGCCTCGGCGCATGCATCGTGACGATGATGATCCCTATCGCCACCTGGCAGCGCCTGGGCTGGCTGATGCTCATCGGAGCGTTTGGTTTGCTGATCATGGTGATCCTGCCCGGCATTGGCCGGGAGGTGAACGGTTCGATGCGTTGGATCGGCTTCGGTGCGTTCAACGTGCAGCCTTCGGAAATCGCCAAGGTGTTCGTGGTGATCTACCTCGCCGGCTACCTGGTGCGCCGCCAGAAAGAAGTGCGCGAAAGCTGGATGGGCTTCTTCAAGCCATTCATCGTACTGCTGCCCATGGCTGGCCTGTTGCTGATGGAGCCTGACTTCGGTGCCACCGTCGTGATGATGGGGGCCGCTGCGGCGATGCTGTTCCTCGGTGGCGTGGGCTTGTTCCGTTTCACCTTGATGGTGGTGCTGGCGGTCGCAGCGGTGACGATTCTGGTGCAGGCGCAACCCTACCGGATGGCCCGTCTGATTACCTTTACCGACCCGTGGTCCGACCAGTTCGGTTCCGGCTACCAGTTGACCCAGGCACTCATCGCCTTTGGTCGCGGCGAGTGGCTGGGTGTGGGCCTGGGCAACAGCGTGCAGAAGCAGTTCTACCTGCCGGAAGCGCACACCGACTTCGTGTTCTCGGTACTCGCCGAAGAACTGGGCGTCGTGGGTTCGCTGTGCACCGTCGCGCTGTTCGTGTTCGTGTGTGTACGCGGCATGTACATCGGCCTGTGGGCTGAGAAGGCTAAACAGTATTTCGCCGCGTATGTGGCGTACGGCTTGTCGTTCCTGTGGATCGGCCAGTTCCTGATCAATATCGGTGTAAACGTCGGCCTGCTGCCGACCAAGGGCCTGACCTTGCCGTTCCTCAGTTACGGCGGCAGTTCGTTGGTGATTTGCTGCGCCTGTCTCGGTTTGTTGCTGCGCATCGAATGGGAGAGTCGAACCCACTTGGGTAGCGAAGAGATGGAATTCAGTGAAAGCGACTTTGCCGAGGAGCCGACCCATGGGCGCTAACGTGCTGATCATGGCAGGCGGCACCGGGGGCCACGTGTTCCCGGCCTTGGCGTGTGCACGTGAGTTTCAGAACCGTGGCTACACCGTGCACTGGTTGGGCACGCCGCGTGGCATCGAAAATGAATTGGTGCCGAATGCGGGTTTGCCATTGCATTTGATCAACGTCACCGGCCTGCGCGGCAAGGGCAAGTTGTCCCTGCTCAAGGCGCCGTTCGTGTTGCTCAAGGCAGTATGGCAAGCACGCAAAGTGATTCGTGAATTGAAGCCGGTCTGCGTGCTGGGCTTTGGCGGTTATGTGACCGGTCCTGGTGGCGTTGCTGCTCGACTCGCTGGCGTGCCGGTGATCGTGCACGAGCAGAACGCCGTGGCCGGTACCGCCAACCGTTTGCTGGTGCCCCTGGCAGCACGGGTGTGCGAGGCCTTCCCGAAGACCTTTGGTGCATCGGACAAACTGCGTACCACCGGCAACCCGGTGCGCACCGAACTGTTTATGGACATCGCCCGTGAAGCGTTGTCCGGACGCAAGGCGCACCTGCTGATCATGGGCGGAAGCCTGGGGTCCGAGCCGTTGAACAAATTGCTGCCGGAAGCGCTGGCGCAACTCCCTGTGGAATTGCGCCCGGAAGTCTTCCATCAGGCTGGCAAAAACCACGGTGAAGTCACCGCCACGCGTTATCGCGAGGCGGGTGTGGAGGCGAACGTACAGCCCTTCATCAAAGACATGGCCCAAGCCTATGGCTGGGCCGACCTGGTGGTCTGCCGCTCCGGTGCGCTGACCGTCAGTGAACTGGCTGCCGCCGGTCTGCCGTCCTTGCTGGTGCCTTTGCCCCACGCGATCGACGATCACCAGACCCGCAACGCCGAATATTTGGCCGGGGAGGGCGCTGCCTTCCTGCTGCCGCAAAGAACGACTGGCGCCGCCGATTTGGCCGCACGCCTGACCGAGGTTTTGATGCAACCGGAACGACTCAACAGCATGGCGAGCACCGCAAGCCGCCTGGCCAAACCTGACGCAACCCGCACAGTGGTCGATATCTGCCTGGAGGTGGCCCATGGTTGAGAATCAGAAAGCCATGCCACAACCCGAGATGCGTCGCATCCGTCGCATCCACTTCGTCGGTATCGGCGGTGTGGGCATGTGCGGCATTGCCGAAGTACTGCTGAACCTGGGGTACCAGGTGTCTGGCTCCGACTTGAAAGAGTCGCCGGTTACTGATCGCCTGAAAACCTTCGGTGCGCAAATCTTCATCGGCCACCGTGCCGAGAACGCTGCCGAGGCCGACGTGCTGGTGGTGTCCAGTGCCGTGAACACCTCCAACCCGGAAGTGGCCACCGCCCTTGAGCGCCGCATTCCCGTGGTACCACGCGCCGAGATGCTGGCCGAGCTGATGCGCTATCGCCACGGCATCGCCGTCGCCGGTACCCACGGCAAAACCACCACTACCAGCCTGATCGCCTCGGTGTTCGCCGCCGGTGGCCTGGACCCGACCTTTGTGATTGGTGGCCGCCTGAATGCAGCGGGTACCAATGCCCAGCTCGGCACCAGCCGGTACCTGATTGCCGAAGCCGATGAAAGTGACGCGAGCTTCCTGCACCTGCAACCGCTGGTTGCCGTGGTCACCAACATCGACGAAGACCACATGGCCACCTACGACGGTGACTTCAACAAATTGAAGAAAACCTTCGTCGAATTCCTGCACAACCTGCCGTTTTATGGTTTGGCCGTGGTGTGCCTGGACGATCCGGTCGTGCGCGAGATCCTGCCGTTGGTCAAGCGCCCAACCGTCACCTACGGTTTCAGCGAAGACGCTGACGTGCGTGCGATCAATGTACGTCAGGAAGGCATGCAAACCTTCTTCACCGTGTTGCGTCCCGACCGCGAGCCGCTCGACGTGTCGGTCAACATGCCGGGCAACCACAACGTGCTCAACTCCCTGGCGACCATTTGCATCGCCACCGACGAGGGCGTCAGCGATGAAGCCATCGTTGAAGGCCTGTCGCGCTTTGCCGGCGTGGGTCGTCGCTTCCAGGTCTACGGTCAGTTGCCGGTAGAAGGCGGTGACGTGATGCTGGTGGATGACTACGGTCACCACCCGACTGAAGTGGCCGCGGTGATCAAGGCCGTCCGCGGTGGTTGGCCGGAGCGCCGTTTGGTAATGGTCTACCAACCGCACCGCTATAGCCGTACGCGCGACTTGTACGACGATTTCGTCAATGTACTGGCCGATGCCAACGTGCTGCTGCTGATGGAAGTCTACCCGGCGGGTGAAGAGCCGATCCCGGGGGCGGACAGCCGCAAGCTGTGCAACAGCATTCGTCAGCGCGGTCAATTGGACCCGATCTACATCGAGCGTGGCGTAGACCTGGCGCCGATCGTCAAGCCGCTGCTGCGTGCCGGCGATATTTTGCTGTGCCAGGGTGCCGGTGACATTGGCGGCCTTGCCCCTAAATTGCTGGCGAGCCCTCTGTTCGCTGCTGCCAAGGGAGCGTCGAAATGACCACTGATTACGCCTCCCTGTTTTCGACCATCACACCTGCCGATTTCGGTCGCGTGGCTGTACTGTTCGGCGGCAAGAGCGCCGAGCGCGAAGTGTCGCTCAAGTCCGGCAATGCCGTGCTCGAAGCGCTGCAAAGCGCCGGTGTGAACGCATTCGGCATCGACGTGGGCGATGACTTCCTTGCTCGCCTGCAGGCCGAGAAGATCGACCGCGCCTTTATCATCCTCCACGGCCGTGGCGGTGAAGACGGCAGCATGCAAGGCCTGCTGGAATGCGCCGGCATCCCTTACACCGGCAGTGGCATCCTGGCTTCCGCGTTGGCTATGGACAAGTTGCGCACCAAGCAGGTGTGGCACAGCCTGGGCATTCCAACCCCGCGTCACAGTGTTCTGTGCAGCGAAGACGATTGTATTTCTGCAGCCAAGGAACTGGGCCTGCCTTTGATCGTCAAACCTGCCCATGAAGGCTCCAGTATCGGCATGGCCAAAGTGAACTCGGCCGCCGAATTGATCGACGCATGGAAAGCGGCAAGTACCTACGATTCGCAAGTGTTGGTGGAACAGTGGATCCAGGGTCCCGAGTACACCATCGCCACCCTGCGTGGCCAGGTACTGCCGCCTATCGCATTGGGCACGCCCCACACCTTTTACGACTACGACGCCAAGTACGTGGCCTCCGATACCCAGTACCGGATCCCGTGCGGCCTCGACGCAGCCAAGGAACAGGAATTGATGGACCTCACGGCAAAAGCCTGTGAGGCGCTGGGTATCGCCGGTTGGGCGCGGGCAGACGTGATGCAGGATGACGAAGGGAATTTCTGGTTCCTGGAAGTCAACACCGCTCCCGGCATGACCGATCACAGCTTGGTACCTATGGCAGCTCGTGCCGCCGGTTTGGATTTCCAGCAGTTGGTGCTGGCGATCCTGGCCGCAAGCATCGAGCCAAGAGGCTAAGAACATGAACGGCGCATCGCTTCGTCATCAGCCCTCACAAGCACCCGGTCGCAAGCCGGTGCCCCGGGGTGCCAGCCGAATGGTGGCTAAAGAGCCGATGTCGGTGCGCTTGCCGAAAGCCAACTTTGGTTTCCTCAAGGCGCTGTTCTGGCCGGTGCTGCTGGTGGTGTTGGGCTTTGGAACCTACGAAGGCGCGCAGCGTCTGTTGCCCTATGCCGATCGGCCGATCACCAAGATCAGCGTGCAGGGCGACTTGAGCTACATCAGCCAGCAAGCGGTGCAGCAGCGTATCGGCCCGTATTTGGCGGCGAGCTTCTTCACCATCGACTTGGCGGGTATGCGCTCGGAGCTGGAGCAAATGCCGTGGATCGCCCACGCCGAAGTCCGCCGCGTCTGGCCGGACCAGGTGACGATCCGCCTGGAAGAACAACTGCCCGTGGCCCGTTGGGGTGACGAAGCGCTGTTGAACAACCAGGGCCAGGCGTTCACCCCGCGTGAGCTGGCCAACTACGAGCACCTGCCGCAGCTGTTCGGGCCGCAGCGGGCGCAGCAGCAAGTGATGCAGCAGTACCAGGCCTTGAGCCAGATGCTGCGGCCTATGGGCTTCTCCATTGCACGCCTGGAACTGCGTGAACGGGGTAGCTGGTTTTTGACGACCGGGGCAGGCAGTTCCGGCCCGGGCATCCAGTTGTTGCTGGGACGCGACCGCTTGGTGGAAAAGATGCGCCGCTTCATTGCCATCTACGACAAGACCTTGAAAGAACAGATTACGAACATTGCGAGCGTCGACCTGCGTTACGCCAACGGCCTTGCCGTCGGCTGGCGTGAACCGGCTGCGCCCACGGCAGCGCAACCCGCTGTCGCGAAGAATTAAGAAGAGGCAGGACCCATGGCAAACGTGCAAAGCGGCAAAATGATCGTCGGTCTCGATATCGGCACCTCCAAGGTGGTGGCGCTGGTGGGCGAGGTCGGTGAAGACGGCGTGATCGAGATCGTCGGTATTGGCACGCATCCGTCCCGGGGCCTGAAGAAGGGCGTGGTGGTGAACATCGAGTCCACCGTGCAATCGATCCAGCGCGCTATCGAAGAAGCGCAGCTGATGGCCGGTTGCCGGATTCACTCGGCGTTCGTCGGCGTGGCCGGCAACCATATCCGCAGCCTGAACTCCCACGGCATCGTGGCGATCCGCGACCGTGAAGTCAGCTCGGCCGACCTTGAGCGCGTACTCGACGCTGCCCAGGCCGTTGCGATTCCGGCTGACCAGCGCGTATTGCACACCCTGCCGCAGGACTACGTGATCGATAACCAGGAAGGCGTTCGCGAGCCGCTGGGCATGTCGGGTGTACGCCTGGAAGCCAAGGTCCACGTGGTGACCTGCGCGGTCAACGCTGCACAGAACATTGAGAAATGTGTGCGCCGCTGTGGCCTGGAAATCGACGACATCATTCTTGAGCAGTTGGCCTCGGCCTACTCGGTACTGACCGACGACGAAAAAGAACTGGGCGTGTGCCTGGTGGACATCGGCGGCGGCACCACCGACATCGCGATCTTCACCGAAGGTGCGATCCGTCACACCGCCGTGATCCCGATTGCCGGCGACCAGGTGACCAACGACATCGCCATGGCGCTGCGGACACCGACCCAGTACGCCGAAGAAATCAAGATCCGCTACGCCTGCGCCCTGGCCAAGCTGGCCGGTGCCGGCGAGACCATCAAGGTGCCAAGCGTGGGCGACCGTCCACCGCGCGAACTGTCGCGCCAGGCGCTGGCCGAAGTGGTCGAGCCGCGTTACGACGAACTGTTCACCCTGATCCAGGCGGAACTGCGTCGCAGCGGCTACGAAGATTTGATCCCGGCCGGCATCGTGCTGACCGGCGGTACTTCGAAGATGGAAGGCGCGGTCGAACTCGCCGAGGAAATCTTCCACATGCCGGTTCGCCTGGGCGTGCCCCATGGCGTGAAAGGCCTGGGCGACGTGGTCCGCAACCCGATTTATTCCACCGGTGTGGGCTTGCTGTTGTACGGACTGCAAAAGCAGACCGACGGCATTTCCCTGTCGGGCCCAAGCATCCGTGACAGCTACCGCAACGATGACGAAGCGAAAGCGCCGTTGTTCGAGCGGTTGCAGGCTTGGGTAAAAGGCAATTTCTAAAGATTTACCGCAGCACCGTTGTAAGCAGTAGGCGAAAAAACTAGAGAAATGAAAGGAGAGGGAACATGTTCGAACTCGTAGACAACATCCCCGCAAGCCCGGTTATTAAAGTAATCGGTGTCGGCGGTGGCGGCGGCAACGCTGTCAACCACATGGTCAAGAGCAACATTGAAGGCGTTGAATTCATCTGCGCCAACACTGATGCCCAGGCGCTGAAAAGCATCGGCGCGCGGACCATCCTGCAATTGGGCACCGCCGTGACCAAGGGCCTTGGCGCTGGCGCCAACCCGGAAGTCGGCCGTCAAGCCGCACTGGAAGACCGCGAGCGTATTGCCGAAGTGCTGCAAGGCACCAACATGGTGTTCATCACCACCGGCATGGGCGGCGGTACCGGTACCGGTGCTGCACCGATCATTGCCGAAGTGGCCAAGGAAATGGGCATTCTGACGGTTGCTGTTGTAACCCGTCCGTTCCCGTTCGAAGGCCGCAAGCGCATGCAGATCGCCGACGAAGGTATCCGTCTGCTGTCTGAAAGCGTCGACTCGTTGATCACCATTCCCAACGAGAAGCTGCTGACCATCCTGGGCAAGGACGCAAGCCTGCTGTCCGCATTCGCCAAGGCTGACGATGTACTGGCCGGTGCCGTTCGCGGTATCTCCGACATCATCAAGCGCCCAGGCATGATCAACGTCGACTTTGCCGACGTACGTACTGTCATGAGCGAAATGGGCATGGCAATGATGGGCACTGGCTGCGCCAGCGGTCCGAACCGTGCGCGTGAAGCCACCGAAGCGGCCATCCGCAACCCGTTGCTGGAAGACGTGAACCTGCAAGGCGCACGCGGCATCCTGGTGAACATCACCGCCGGTCCTGACCTGTCCCTGGGTGAGTACTCCGACGTGGGTAGCATCATCGAAGCCTTCGCTTCCGAGCACGCCATGGTCAAAGTCGGTACCGTTATCGACCCGGATATGCGCGACGAACTGCATGTAACCGTGGTAGCTACCGGCCTGGGCGCGAAAATCGAGAAGCCTGTGAAGGTTATCGACAACACCGTTCACACTGGCCATAACAGCCACGCCAGCCAGCAAGCTGCCGCTCCAGCGCCTGCGCGCCAGGAACTGCCGTCTGTTAACTACCGTGACCTGGACCGTCCGACCGTGATGCGCAACCAGGCTCAGGCCGGTGCTGCGGCGTCCCGTAGCCCGAATCCGCAAGATGATCTGGACTACCTGGACATCCCGGCATTCCTGCGTCGTCAGGCCGATTGATGGAATGTATCAGGGCTATGAAGGTGATTGGTGTTCAGCAAAGGTCTGGTCTGCTATTATCGCCAGCCTTTGTTGATACCAGTTCGCAATTTGCGCTCAAGCGGTCCAAGCCATGATTAAACAACGCACCCTGAAGAATATTATCCGTGCCACAGGTGTAGGTCTGCACTCCGGGGAGAAGGTATACCTGACCCTCAAACCTGCACCTGTCGACACCGGCATCGTGTTTGTTCGTGCCGACCTGGACCCTGTGGTGCAGATTCCTGCTCGCGCGGAAAACGTTGGCGAAACCACGATGTCGACCACATTGGTCAACGGTGACGTCAAAGTGGACACGGTGGAGCACTTGCTCTCGGCCATGGCTGGCCTGGGCATCGATAACGCCTACGTCGAGCTCTCCGCGTCCGAAGTCCCTATCATGGATGGCAGCGCTGGACCTTTCGTATTCCTGATTCAATCTGCCGGCCTGGAAGAACAGGACGCAGCCAAGAAGTTCATTCGCATTCTGCGGGAAGTGACAGTAGAAGACGGCGACAAGCGCGCCACCTTCGTCCCGTTCGAAGGTTTTAAAGTGAGCTTTGAGATCGATTTCGATCACCCGGTATTCCGTGACCGCACCCAAAGTGCAAGCGTGGATTTTTCAAGCACTTCGTTTGTAAAAGAAGTCAGCCGCGCCCGTACCTTTGGCTTCATGAGTGACATCGAGTACCTGCGCAAGCACAACCTCGCACTCGGCGGCAGCGTTGAAAACGCCATTGTGGTCGACGCGGATGGTGTACTGAACGAAGACGGCCTTCGCTACGAAGACGAATTCGTGAAGCACAAGATCCTCGATGCAATCGGTGACCTCTACCTGCTGGGCAATAGCCTGATAGGCGAGTTCAAAGGCTTCAAGTCGGGCCACGCCCTTAACAACCAGCTGCTGCGCAAGTTGATTGAGCAGACAGACGCTTGGGAAGTCGTGACCTTCGAAGATGCCAGCACCGCACCGATCTCTTACATGCGTCCCGTTGCGGCGGTGTAAGTAACAACTCTCTTTCTTTAGTTTTGGAAGGCTACCTTCGGGTGGCCTTTTTTTATGCCTGCTCGTTCCCACGCAGAGCGTGGGAACGATCATTCGGACTCCACAATCCGATTCCGTCCCGTATGCTTGGCCTCGTACAGAGCTTGATCCGCGCTCAACAGCAACGCTTCCAATGACATGCGGCTGCGCTTGTCCCAGGTGCTCATTCCAATACTCACGGTAATCGGCCGCTCATCCCCCGCCATACGGGGCAAATGCTCGATGCTGCTGCGGATATGTTCGGCAATCACCAGCGCGCCCTTGGCGTCGGTGTGCGGCAGTACCACGGCGAACTCTTCGCCGCCATAACGCGCCGCCAGATCGGCGGGGCGGCGGATATTGGTGCTAATCACCTGAGCAACGCTACGCAATGCCTCATCGCCGCCGTGATGGCCATGGCGGTCGTTGAATGACTTGAAGTGGTCCACGTCGATCATCAGCAGCGTCAACGGATCAGCTGAACGCTGGGCACGGTCCCATTCCAGGCGCAGGCGTTCGTCGAGTACGCGACGGTTGGCAAGGCCGGTCAGGGCGTCGGTGGCTGCCAGTTCTGACAGCACGCGTTCGGTGCGATAGCGACGCCGCAGCTCTCGGCGCAACATCCAGGTCAGCCATAGCAGGCCAATGCACAGCACGCCGGTGGCGCCGCTGGTGAGCAGTGCGGCACGGTTCCAGGGGGCAAACACATCATCACTGGCCAGGGCCACGACCACTATCAGCGGCAACTCACCGACGTTGCTGAAGGTATACAGGCGTTCTTGCCCGGTAATGGAGGAGATCGCCTGAAAGCTACCTTCGCCTTCAAGCAGCATGCGTTTGAAGTTAGGGCGGTCGCTCAGGTCCTTGTCGATCATGTCGCGCTCGGACAACGGCTGCTGGGCCAGGAGAATGCCTTGGGTGTTCAGCAGGTTGACGGTGCTGCCATTGCCGATGGTCAGGCGGTTGAACAATTGGTCGAAGTACGCCAGCCGCATCGTTGCGACGGCTACCCCGGCAAACTCACCATTGGGCCCGGAAACCCGGCGGCTGAATGCAATACGCCAGACTTGATCGCACGCGCAGCGGATCTTGAACGGGCGACTGATAAACAGCCCTGCTTGGGGATTGTTCAGATGGGCCTGGAAATAATCGCGGTTGGCGAAGTTGCGCGGCGTCGGCCACAAGGTCGAAGAGTCGGCAATCACCGCGCCGTTGGCGTCCAGCAACAGCACTTCGCCTTTGAAGGGCGCGGCGATGGACTGGTCAAACTGCACCAGATGCTGGATGTCCGGGGGCACCAAGGATAAATCCCTGCGCGTCGTCGCGCTGATCAGCCCTTGCAGTGCTAGGTCATAGAGCTCGACGTTGCGCAGCACATCGGCATTGATCAGTTGGGTAATGTTGGTGGTCGAGCGCTGGGCAGTCTGCAGGGTACTGGCGTGTTCGCGAATCAACAGCGCAGCGACGATCACCATGATCAAGACGACAGTGAGGCTACTGCCCAGAATCAAAAAAAGTTCTGGGCGTGAGCGCCGGTGGCGGGAGTGGGGTTGACTCATCGGGCAAACTTCAGCGGTGAGAATACTGGCAGTTTAGTTCTACGCGATGAAAATTAAATGAGGCGTGGCAAAGAAAGATCCAGGGCTCAGAACACGTTGATCGGGTAGTCGATAATCACGCGGTACTCATCCACGTCCCGATCGACTGCCGAGTACCCGTTGCTGCCCCGATTGGTAGCCCATTGCAGGCGCACGGCCAGGTCCTTGGCCTTGCCGCCTTGCACCACGTATTTCAAGTCGATGTCCCGTTCCCAGTGCTTGGCGTCTTTGCCGTCAGCGCTGTACCAGCTGCTGTAGCCACGGCTTTGCGGGTCGACTTTGGTCAGGTCGGTCTTGCCGCTGATATACGACACCGCCGAGGTCAGGCCAGGCATGCCGAGCCCTGCGAAGTCATAGGCGTATTTGAGTTTCCACGAGCGCTCGTTGGGGCCGTTGAAGTCGGAGTACTGCTGGGAGTTGTCCAGGTACACGCTGTCGCCCTGGGCGATGTAGTCGAATGGCGTGTTGCCGTTGACCCGCTGGTAGGCGGCGGTGACGCTGTGGTTGCCCACGCCCACGGTGAAATGCAGGCTGTAGGTGTTGTTGTCGATGTTCCCCAGCAGCGATTGGCCGGTGTCCTGGGTGTGGTAGTAGTGCAGGCCCGGGTTGAGGCTGACCAGGTCATTCAGCGCGTATGTGTAGTCCAGGTCGTAGTAGTACTGATGCCATACGTCCTTGAGTTCGGACGCGTAGAGGTTGCTGGTCAGGCCAGGAATACCGCTGAACGACACGCCTGCCCAGTTCATGTGCTGGCTGTCGGTATTGGGCGGCAGGGTGCCATAGCTGGTGCCGATGCGCCGGTGGCCGCTTTGGTTGTAGAGCTTTGTAAAGCTGGCTTGGCCGCCTTCGAACATCCAACCGTCGAGGCTGTGATTGGTCAGGCTGACGCCACGGAATGTCTGCGGCAGCATGCGCGTCATGCCGCCGGCGATCACCGGGTTGTTGAGAAACAGGTCGCCGGCCTTTAACTCGGTATCGAACGCGCGCATTTTCAAGGTGCCGCCCACTGTGGAAAACGAACCTGGCGCCTTGCCGTTGCCACTGCCGTACGGAAGGATACTGGAACCGTCGGTACCACCACCGCCGTCAAGCTTCAGACCTAGCATTGCGTTTATGTCCAGGCCGAAACCAACGGTGCCTTGGGTGTAGCCGGATTCGAAGGTGCCGAGAAAACCCTGGCCCCATTCCTTGCTGTCATCGGTGTGGATATCGCGACGGTCGCGGTTCATGTAGTAGTTGCGGGTGTTGAGGGTGAGGTGCGAGCCTTCGACGAAGCCGTCGGTGGGGGTGGAGTCTGCCGCGTGGGCAAGGGGGGCGATCGTTGCTGCAATCGCTAGGAATAGCGGGGTGAACGTCAGCGAGTTCTTCACCGGTGGAGCTCCTTTGGTCAATCGAAAACGGCCAATGTCGTGGGGGTGTGCCTGGCCTTTTTTACGGCAAAAAAAAGCCGCTGAAGTCAGCGGCTTTAAGACAGATTCCCAGTATAGAGCCCTGGAAAAAAGTCGAGGGAAATTCGGGTAAGCGGGGACTGCCTTTGCCGTCGCGCTCATCGATGCGTCAAATTAACGCAGGCGAGCGGTACGATACAGAGTGTAATAAGATAATGACTGTTGCCCAAACCGCAACAGTTAGAGGCGCCGAGGTGTCTTGGGGCTACACGGGCAAGGTAATGCCAAATGTATTGCCGCCGTGCTCACTGCGCACAAACACATCACCGCCGTGCATCAACGCAATCGCCTTGACGATGGCCAGCCCGAGGCCGTGGTTCGCCCCGCTGTTGCTGCGCGATGCATCCACTCGATAGAAGCGTTCGAACAAACGCGGCAGGTGTTCACTAGCAATCGCCTCGCCGGGGTTGGTGACGCCAATGAATACTTGATGCTCCAGCACCTCAATGTTCACTTCGATGACCCGCCCAGGCGCGGTGTGTTGTACGGCGTTGCTTAACAAGTTGATCAGTGCGCGACGCAGGTGGGCTTTTTCGATCTGGACTTGGGCGTCGCCATGCACCCGCACCCGGACTTGTGCGTCTTCAAGAATGAAGTCCAAGTAGTCGAGGGTGGTCGCCACCTCATCGGCCAGTGAGCTTTGAATCAGTTTGGTGGCTTTGCTGCCTTGGTCGGCACTGGCGAGGAACAGCATGTCGTTGATGATCAAGCGCAGCCGTTCCAGCTCTTCGAGGTTGGATTGCAACACCTCGAAATAATGCTCGGCTGAACGCCCGCGGGTGAGGGCCACCTGGGTCTGGCCGATCAGGTTGGTCAAAGGCGAACGCAGTTCGTGGGCCACGTCGGCGTTGAACGACTCCAGGCGCGAATAAGCCTGTTCGACGCGGTCGAGGGTGGCGTTGAACGAGTTGACGAACTGGCTCAGCTCCGGGGGGAGCCGCGACAGATGCAGGCGCCCAGAGAGTTTTGGCGGTGTGAGCTTCTGTGCTTCATCCGACAATTTGCCCAACGGCTTGAGGCCGATACGCGAGACCCAGAACCCCAACAGCGCGGCGAGCACCACGCCGACAAACGCCAGGCCGATCAGGGCCATCAGCAAATGATGTTGGGTGGCGTGGAAGTTTTCTGTGTCGATGGCAATGATGAAGCGCAATGGCGGCCGCTGGTCCTTGGCCGGGAACTGGCTCACCAGTGCCTTTAGCGGATGATCGTGGCCTGGCAGATGCAAATCGCGCTTACCTGTGCCTCCCTGGGCAAAGGTACGGATTTGCGCATCGGGGTTGCCGTATTCGTAGAGCGGGTCGCCGCTGATGACCCAGAAACGGATGCGCTGGTCTTCTTCACTGAGCAGCTTGAGTTTGGCGGTGATTTTCGCCCAGTGATCGGGCGTGCCAAAGCGGCCTACTGAAGATTCCAGCACGCTATAACGAGCATCCAGTTCGGCCCCCGGCAACGCCCCGAGGCTCTGGTCCACCTGCTGGTACAGCGCACCGCCGATCAACATGAAGATCAGCAATGCCACCAAGGTGAACATGCCGCTCAGGCGCAGGGCGATGGAGTTAGCCACCACTTGGATTCTCCTGCATACGGCTCTCCAGCACATAGCCCATGCCGCGAATGGTGTGCAGCAGCTTTTGTTCGAAAGGCCCATCGAGCTTGGCACGCAGGCGCTTGATCGCCACTTCCACCACGTTGGCGTCGCTGTCGAAATTGATGTCCCAGACCATTTCCGCAATGGCGGTCTTGGACAGGATTTCACCCTGGCGTCGCGCCAACACGCTGAGCAGCGAGAACTCCTTGGCCGTCAGGTCCAGGCGCAGGCCGTTGCGGCTGGCTTTGCGGCTGATGAGGTCGATCCACAAGTCGGCGACGGTCACCTGCACCGGCTCATGGCCACCGCTACGGCGGGTCAGGGCTTGCAGGCGCGCCACCAGTTCCAGGAACGAAAATGGCTTGCCCAAATAATCATCGGCACCTTCACGCAAGCCACGAACGCGGTCTTCGACACGCTCGCGGGCGGTGAGCATGATCACTGGCGTCTGCTTGCGTGCACGCAAGGCACGCAACACGCCGAAGCCGTCCAGGCCCGGCAGCATCACGTCGAGCACGATCACCGCGTAGTCGTTCTCCAATGCCTGGTGCAGGCCTTCGACGCCTTCTCGGGTTACATCGACGGTGTAGCCTTGTTCCGTCAGGCCGCGATGCAGGTAGTCTGCGGTTTTTTCTTCATCTTCAATAATCAGGACGCGCATGACCCCGCCTCAGTGTGTGGTCGCCAACGCAGGCGTTGGTTTGGGCCGGTGGAAGAACTTCTCAAGGTACAAGTATATGACCGGTGTGGTGAACAGCGTCAGTGCCTGACTCACCAGCAAACCGCCGACAACCGCGATGCCCAGCGGCTGGCGCAGTTCGGCGCCGGCGCCGTAACCGAGCATCAGCGGCAGGGCGCCGAGCAGGGCGGCCAAGGACGTCATGATGATCGGGCGGAACCGTGTGATACACGCTTCGAAAATCGCATCCTGAGGCGTCAACCCTCGCGTGCGCTGCGCCTCCAAGGCAAAGTCGATCAGCAGGATGCCGTTCTTCTTGACGATGCCGATCAACAGCACCAGGCCGATCAACGCCATGATCGAGAAGTCCTGGCCCAGCAGCCACAGCATGATCAGCGCGCCCAAGCCTGCCGAAGGTAGGGTCGAGATGATGGTCAGTGGGTGCACAAAGCTCTCATACAGCACGCCAAGAATAATGTAGACCGCCACCAGCGCCGCAAGGATCAACCACGGCTGACTGGCGAGCGAACTCTGGAAGGCCTGGGCCGCACCCTGGAAGTTGCCGATGATCGAGGACGGCATGCCGATCTCGTTCTTGGCCTGGTTGAGCAGAATCACCGCATCCCCCAGCGCCACGCCGGGCGCCAGGTTGAACGACAGGTTGGCGGCCGGGAACATGCCGTCATGACTGATGGACAGCGGCCCGACCGTGGGTGCGTCGACCTTGGCCAGTGCCGACAGCGGCACCATTTCATTGGTCAGCGGTGAGCGCAGGTAGAAGTAGTTCAGGCTCTCGGCCTTGCCGCGCTGGCGGGTATCCAGTTCCAGCACCACTTGATACTGGTTTATTTCGGTCTGGAACTCATTGACCTGGCGTTGGCCGAACGCGTCGTACAGCGCTTGGTCAACGTCGGTGGCGGTCAGGCCGAAGCGTGCGGCGGCACGGCGGTCGATGGTGATCTGGGTAATGCTGCCGCCCAGTTGCAGGTCGTTGGATATATCGCGGAACGCTGGAATGGCGCGCAGTTTTTCGGTCAGGCGCTGGGTCCAGGTGTTCAGCGTCGCACCGTCGTTACTCTTGAGCACATATTGGTATTGGCTGCGGCTGGGGCCGGAGCTGAGGTTGATATCCTGGCCGGCGCGCAGGTACAGGACAATCCCCGGCACAGCGGCCAGCTTGGGTCGGATGCGGTCGATGAATTGGCTGGCGGAGACGTCCCTGTCACCCCGGTCCACCAGGGAGATCCAGAAGCGGCCGTTGGCGATGGTCTGGTTGCTGCCGGTCACGCCTACAGAGTGGGAGAACGCCCGCACGGCGGGGTCAGCCTTCATAATTTCGGCCAGTGCCTTGTGCTTGGCGACCATGTCTGGATAGGACACGTCCGCCGCCGCCTCGCTGGTACCGAGGACGAAGCCGGTGTCCTGTACCGGGAAAAACCCCTTGGGGATAAACACATAACCGGCCACGGCCAGGCCCAGGGTCAGCAAGAAGATGCCGGCCATCGTACGTGGGTGGGCGAGGGCGCGGCGCAGGTATTTTTCGTAGCCTGCCAGCAAGCGTTCGCCAAAGCCGGGGTTGTCATGGGGCCGATGGCTCGGCGCTTTCATGAACAGCGCCGCCAGGGTCGGTGCAAGTGTCAGGGACACCACGACGGAGATCAGGATGGTCGAGGTAGCAGTCAAGGCAAACTCCTTGAACAGCCTGCCGACTACACCGCCCATGAACAGCAACGGAATGAAGGCCGCCACTAGCGACACACTGATGGATACCACGGTAAAGCCAATCTCACTGGCGCCTTTGATGGCGGCCTCGCGCTTGTCCAGGCCGGTTTCCAGATGGCGATGGATGTTCTCCACCACGACGATTGCGTCATCCACCACAAACCCCACAGCAACAACAATGGCCACGAGGGTCAGGTTATTCAGGCTGAAGCCCATCACGTACATCAAGGCAAAGCTGGCGATCAACGACACACCCAGCACGCTCGACACAATGAGAGTGGCCGACCATTGGCGCAGGAAAATCGCCATGACGCCGATCACCAACAGAACGGCGATCAGCAGGGTCATTTCCACTTCGTGCAACGAGGCGCGGATGGTGGTGGTGCGGTCCATCAACACGCTGACCTGGACCGAGGCCGGTAGCATGGCTTCC
This sequence comes from Pseudomonas cremoris, assembly GCF_014230465.1. The sequence continues at coordinate 41,083 of NZ_JAAXCY010000011.1, read as the reverse complement.
AGGCGCGGCATTTCGGCCTGGATGCGTTCTACTGTTTCGACGATGTTGGCGCCGGGCTGGCGGGTGATCACCAAGTTGACGCCGGGAGTGTCGCCCGCCCACGCCTGGACGTAGGCGTTTTCCGAGCCGTTGACCACTTTGGCCACATCGCGCAGTTGCACCGGTGCGCCGTTCTTGTAGGAAATGATCAGGTCGCCGTATTCATCCGGGTGAAACAGTTGGTCGTTGGTCGCGAGGGTCGACACGCTGTTCTGGCCGTACAGTGCGCCCTTGGCGAGGTTGAGGCTCGATTGCTGGATCGCCAGGCGGACGTCGGCCAGGGTCAGGCCGATGGCGGCCAGTTTGTCGGGCGAGGCCTGCACGCGGATCGCGGGGCGCTGCTGGCCGGTGATGTTGATCTGGCCAACGCCATCGATCTGGCTGATTTGCCGGGCCAGCAGGGTTTCCACCAAGTCACTCAATTCGGTGCCGGGCATGTCGTTGGAGCTGACGCTGACGATCAGCACCGGGCTGTCGGCCGGGTTGACCTTGCGCCAGGTCGGCAGGCTTGGCATATCGCTGGGCAGTTTGCCGGCCGCGGTGTTGATGGCGGCCTGAACTTCCTGCGCGGCGGTGTCGATGCTCTTGTCGAGGGTGAACTGCAGGGTCAGCAGGCTTGAGCCCAAGGCGCTGCTGGACGTCATTTGGGTCATGCCGGGGATGGCACTGAATTGCACCTCCAACGGAGTGGCCACCGACGATGCCATGGTGTCGGGGCTGGCGCCGGGTAACTGCGCGGTGACCTGGATCGTCGGGAATTCGGCTTCCGGCAGTGGGGCGATAGGCAATTTGGGGAAGGCAATCAGCCCCAACAACACCAGGGCGAAGGTGAGCAGCAAGGTGGCGACCGGGCGGTCGATGCACCAGGCAGAAACCGACCCCCGCGCCGTCATGGCTGCACCTTGACGTCAGCGGTCTGGATCGCTTGGGGCGGCTCTTTGAGAATCTCGACCTGGGCACCAGCCTTGAGTCGCGACTGACCATCGCTGACCAGCACGTCACCGGCCTGGACGCCCTTGAGGATATTGCGTTCGCTATCCTGGTACACCACTTGCACCGGCACGATGTCCACCTTGTCGCCGTTGACGCGGTACACGAAATGCGAGTCCAGACCCCGTTGCACCACAGTCGGCGGTACGGCCAAGGCGTTACGGTCGAGGGCAGTCTGGATCTTGATCGTCACCAGTTGGCCCGGCCAGAGCTTCTGCGCGCTGTTGCGGAACTCGGCCTTGGCGCGAATGGTGCCGGTGGTGCTGTTGATCTGGTTGTCGATCAGGCTCAGGCGGCCTTCACCCAGTAGCTCGCTGTGCTCACCTTCGGTATCGGCCCCAAGGAAAGCGTCGACGCTGGCCGGATACTCGGCGGCGATCAGGCCCTGGAGGGTCGGCAGCATCTGCTGGGGCAGGGAGAACTCGACTGCGATGGGGTCGATCTGGGTCACCGAGAACAAACCTTGGGTGTCGCTCATGCGCAGGAAGTTGCCTTCGTCCACCGTGCGAATGCCGACGCGACCCGTCACCGGCGAGCGAATTTGCGTGTAGGAAAGCTGAACCTGGGCCGAATCGATCGCGGCCTGATTGCCTTGCACGGTTGCTTTCAACTGGTTGACCAAGGCTTGTTGCTGGTCGTAGGTCTGCTTCGACACACCGTCATCCACACTCAGTTCTTTGTACCGTTTGAGGTTGACCTGCGCCACTTGCAACTGCGCCTGGCTTTCGCCCAGTTGCGCCTTGGCCTGGTCGAGGCTGGCGCGAATCGAGCGGTCGTCGATAGTTGCCAGCAGGTCGCCGGCCTTGACCAGTTGCCCTTCCTTGACCAGCAATTTAGTGAGGACGCCGTCGATCTGCGGGCGGATCACCACACTGTGCAGCGACAGCACTGAACCGATGCCGCTGAGATAACGCGGCAGGTCTTGCTCCACCACCTTGATCACGCGCACTGGCACGGCTGTCGATGCGACCAGTTTGGTCTTGGCGGGCCGGGTGAAAACCCAGGCTGCAAGGGCCACTATTACGAGGGCGCCTACGATCAAGGCGGTTTTGCGTTGAATGTGCATGCTGTCGGGCGCCGGGACAAAAGGTGGGAAGAATGAGGCGTACTTATAGCGTGTGAACCCGGTCAACAAAGTGACCGCTATCTGACAGCGGCGTCAGTTAGCCCTGACCATTCGTACGACAGTGGTTAAAGATTACGGGGCCGCAGGTATACTGCGCGCCAGTGTGGCCCGCAAGCCGGCCCGCCTCATTTTTTGCACGCTTCGGAGCTTCCATGACTTCCCCGACACAATCCCCTGTTGAAGCGGCCGACCTGGTCGATCCGGCCAGCGCCGAAAGCGTTGAAAAACCCGAGATCCCGGCGTTCAAGTTCCCATTCAAGCCGGGAGAGCTGGCCGGGGCCAAGAATGCCGCCCAGCCTTGGTACAAGAATGGTGCCAAAAACGGCCATACGAAGTCTCCGGGCATGGCCCCACCGGGTACTCGCCGCTCAATGGGTAAACGCTAAGAGTAATAGGCTGAAGTTCGTTAGGGCTATTTCCTACAGATTGCGCTGAAGTTTCCGATTGTATGCGCGCCACCGTTTCTTGAAAGCTTGCACGGCTTTTGCTCTGCCCTGAGTTTTTTCCAGGGTGGGGCAGGGGTTGCTCTTTCCGGAAAAGGACCTTTCCTGTGGCGTTGATACATCTCTGTGCTGTGTTTGCTCTATTGCTCTCGGCGAATACCGTTGCGGCCGTTGATCAACCGCGACGAGAGATCCGCTTCGCCATTGCTGCGCAATTCCCCCCCTTCCAGAGCCGCAACCCCCAAGGGCAGTTGGTCGGGCTGAATATCGAGCTGGGCAACGCCCTGTGCCTGCAATTGAATGCGCGCTGCACGTGGGTCGACCAAGTGCTGGCCGAAAACTTCAAAGCCCTTGAAGCCCTGCAGTTCGACGCAATCATGGGCATTGCACCCACGCCCAAGCGACGGCGCTGGGTAAGCTTCACCGACAACCTTTATCCCTTCACCACTCGCCTGGTGGCACTTAAAAACTCAGGCCTGACACCGACTGCCAGGTCGCTAAAAGGCAAGCGAGTCGGCGTGTTGCTGGGCAGCAATCGTGAAGCCTTCGCCCGTTCCAAGTGGGCACCCAAGGGCGTTATCGTCGAGAGCTTCTGGCTCAACGACGAGCTGGTCCGCAGCCTGGTGGCCGGTGAAATCGATGCAACACTGCAGGGCACCGTGGAAATCCGCGACGCCTTGCTGGACACCGACACTGGCCAGGACTTCGACTTTGCAGGGCCCGCTGTTTCCGCTGAGTTGCTGGGTGATGGTGTTGCGATTGCGCTGCGCAAACCGGACACGGCGCTGCGCAATGAACTCAACCATGCGCTTGAACAGTTGATGCAAAACGGCGAGTACCAGCGGATCGTCCAGCCTTACCGCCTGGAAATACCGTGATGGCCAATTAATTGCGCAGAACATGAGCTAGATCAGTATTTGCCCGATGGGGGCGCTTAGAGTCGACGCCCTGCCGACTCTTCTAACAATCACGAGCGCGCTTGCCCATGAAGATCAATCTGCCGGTCACCGGTCGAAATGTGGACTTTTCCCCTGACGCCAACATCCTTTCGACCACCGACCTGACGAGCGCAATTACCTACGCCAACCAAGACTTTATCGACATCAGTGGCTATAGCCGCGATGAGTTGTTGGGCACGCCGCATAACATCTTGCGTCACCCGGACATGCCGCCGCAGGCATTTGCCCACATGTGGCAAACCTTGAAAGCTGGGCACTCATGGATGGGCATGGTGAAAAACCGTTGCAAGAACGGCGATCACTATTGGGTCAGCGCGTACGCCACGCCCGTGACGCGGGACGGTGTGACGGTGGAGTATCAGTCGGTGCGCACCAAGCCGGATGCGCGCACGGTAGCGGTAGCGGAACGGGCCTATGCGCGTTTGCTCACGGGTAAGCCCGCGCGCTGGCCGGTCGTGGGCCTGGGCCTGAAATTGTCGGCTTGGGTCGCTGCTGCCTGCGGTGTGACCGGGGCGTTGGTGTTGGGCCTGGCGGCCTATTCGCTGACCTGGCAACTGTTAGCGTTGGCTGCGGGCTGTGCGGCAGGCGCGGTGGGGGTAAGCGCGATCCTTCGACCTCTGGCCCAGTTGAGTCAGCGGGCACGCGTCATTGCCGATAACCCGTTAAGTCAGGCGATCTACACCGGCCGTCGGGATGAGTGCGGGCAGATCGCGTTCGCCCTGCAGATGCTCGAAGCCCAGGTGGGCGCGGTGGTGGGGCGTATCGGCGATGCTTCCCAGCGTCTGTCCGGGCATGCGGCCCAACTGGTGCGGCAACTCGATAGCAGCCACGCCAGTAGCCTGGGCCAGCAAGCCCAGACCGACCAGGTCGCCGCGGCAATCCATGAAATGGCCGCCAGCGTGGCCGAAATGGCCAACCACGCCCAACAGGCGTCCAAGGCGGCAGACCAGGCCGGCAACGAGACCCGTGAAGGTCATCAACGCGTGGATGAGAGCCGCGACGCGGTATTGCGTCTGTCTCAGGAGTTGGCGCGGGCCACCGAGGTGATCCACCAGTTGGAACACCACAGCGGCGAGATCAGCGGTGTACTTGAGGTGATTCGCACGATTGCAGAGCAGACCAACCTGCTGGCGCTGAATGCCGCCATCGAAGCCGCGCGCGCCGGTGAACAGGGGCGCGGGTTTGCGGTGGTGGCCGATGAGGTGCGCGGCCTGGCCCAGCGCACTCAGCAATCGACCGATGAAATCCAGCGCATGATCAGCACCCTGCAAGGCGGCGCGCGGGATGCGGTGCAGGCCATGGCGCACAGCAGCGAGCACGTCGAGGCCAGTGTCCAACAGGCGCAACGGGCTGCTGCGGCGTTGGACGGCATCAGCCAGCGTGTCATGCAAATCACTGCCATGAGCCAGCAGATCGCGGCGGCCGTGGAGGAACAAAGTGCCGTGAGCGAAGACATCAATCGCAATGTCGTCGGCATTCGTAACGCTGGGCAGGCCACCGTCAGTGCCGGGCAGCAGAGCCAGCTCAGTTCGGAGGATGTGGCGGCATTGGCGGAGGATTTGCGGCAGTTGGCGCAGGAGTTTTGGAGTGGGCGGCGCTGAGTAAGATTTACGGTGAATGTACCGCCGCCTTCGCGAGCAAGCCCGCTCCCACATTCGACCGAGATCCAATTTTGGAATGCAGTCAAATGTGGGAGCGGGCTTGCTCGCGAAGGGGCCATTCAGACCTACGCCGCCCTCAGCGAAATAAACGCATAATTGGCCGGCACCTGCGTCGCAATCTGCGCCCCGGCATCCAGCACCTGCTCGGCAATATCCAGCCCTGACACATGAAACACCCACTCACTGGCCACCGCTGGCCGCTCCATCGCCAACTCAATCGCCTGTGCAAACGCGCCCATGTCCGGCAGGTACGCGGTAAACCCATCGCCCTTGAGCGCCGTGGTGCGAATACCCAGCAACGCGCATACCGCCTCCTTGGCCTGCACGTCGTCGCGGTCGGCCTGGCGTGAGCGTTGGATCAGCTCGGCCAACTCCACGTCCATCAACTCACCCCCGACGATCAGCGCCGGCCCCTGCTCCCATGACTCCGGCGGGCAGTCCTTGGCGGCGGGGTTCAACGGGATATGTGGGTTGATCTCCATCGGATAAATGCGACACACCAACGGCCGCCGTTCATAGATACGGCAGCGATTGTCTTCGTCAAGATTCCGGCAGCGTCCGGCGTTGTAAGCGGCAAAAGTGATCGCCACAAACGCCTCGATGTTGCCGCTGGGCACCACCACCGAACGGCGCTCGGCATGTTCGCGTTGTTGTTGGGGCAGACCCAGGCCATTGCCGAGGAAACCTTCCACCAGAACAATGACATTACCGCCGTCGGCCGCCCACATACGGGCTTCGTCGAGGGTGAGGGGGACATGATGGTCGGTGCAGCATTTACCGCAACCGACGCAGGAAAAATGAGTGTTCATGGCGGATCTGTCACCAGGCAAGGTCAGAGGGCACGCAGGAACGGTGACGGGTTTTTACCTCTGTTCACCGAGCTGGCTCTCTGGAAGCAAGTTGTGCGCCAGCGCCTGTCAGTCCTCTTGCACTACATCCCGTAGGACAAATCTCATTCCCGCGCTTTCATAAAGCTGCCGGGCACGCAGGTTGTTTTCCAGCACCTTGAGGTCCACATAGGGTTCACCGCGCTGCTTGAACACCTGGAAACTGTGCAACAGCAGCGCACGGCCGAGCCCCTGGCCTTGGGCACAAGGGTGAACGGAGAGGTTCTTGATGAAGGCGCTGGTCCAGCACTGAGCTACGCCGAGAATGCCCTCGGCGTTACTCGCCACCAGGCACAGCGTGGGGTCGAACTCGGCATCGGTGGTGAACTGGCGCTGCCAGGTTTCCAGGTTGGGCACGCGGCCGCCGCCTTGCTCCTGAGTCATGCATAACACTGCGTGAATCGCCGGGGCCAGGTTGTCGTGGTAATGGCCCAACTGGGTATCGGCCGGCCATTGTGGGGCGGGCAGGCTGCCGGTGAGGTCGCGGCGCAGCAGTTGGAAATATTCGCTCACAGACCTTTTTGCGCCACGGTTTGCGCAGCCACCACCAGGCACTTGGTCAGCTCGGGCGACGAGAACTTGGTCAGCACCGCGTCAGCGCCAGCCAGTCGGGCTTTTTCACTGTTCATCGCGCTGTCCAGGGAGGTGTGCAGCAACACGTAAAGCTCTTGGAAGTCCGGCGTTTCGCGCAGGGTACGGGTGAGGGCGTAGCCGTCCATCTCGGACATTTCGATGTCCGACACTACTACGTTGATCTGCTGCGCGGTGCCTTGCAGTTCCAGCAGCACATCGATGGCTTCCTTGGCACTGCGTGCGGTGTGGCACGTGAGGCCCAGGTTGCGCAGGGTGTGCACCGACTGCTGCAGCGCCACTTGGCTGTCGTCCACCACCAGGATGCGCGCATTGCCGAGCACTTCGGCCTCTTCCATGGTCAGGTCGGTGGGTGCGGCTTCGATCTGCGCCGGGGCGATGCCGTGGATGACTTTTTCGATGTCCAGTACCTGCACCAGGCCGCCCTCTACCTGGGTCACCCCGGTGATAAACGAGCGATTGCCGCCGGACCCGAAGGGGGGCGGGCGGATGTCAGTGGTCAGGCAGTGCACGATCTTGCTCACCGCCTGCACATGCAGGCCCTGCTTGGAGCGGCTCACATCGGTGACGATCAGACAGCCGCCGTCCGGGTCTTGCAGGGGCATCTCCCCCAGGGCACGGCTCAGGTCGATCACCGACAGCGAAGCGCCGCGCAGGGTGGCGATGCCTTTGACGTGAGGATGGGACTCCGGCAGCTTGGTCAGCGGCGGGCAGGGAATGATTTCGCTGACTTTCAGCAGGTTGATCGCCATCAGCTTGCCGCTGCGCAAGGTAAAGAGCAGAAGCGAGAGTGAATCTGCGCGGGCTTTGGTGGTGGACATAAAAACCTTCTGTGGATCAGGGATGACATCTATAGAAGGTTATCGACTTGAGCGGCCCATGCTTTAGGGGCATGGGCCGCTAAAATCAGCCCTTCCAGACCTGCGGGTTCACCAGGTCCTGCGGACGCTGGCCCAGCAGGGCGCTGCGCAGGTTTTCCAGGGCGCGGTTGGCCATGGCTTCGCGGGTTTCATTCGTCGCCGAGCCGATATGCGGCAAGGTCACCGCATTGCTCAATTGGAACAACGGCGACTCGCTCAGCGGTTCCTGCTCATACACATCCAGCCCCGCCCCACGGATGCGTTGGGTTTGCAGCGCTTCGATCAGCGCCGGCTCATCCACCACCGGGCCGCGGGAGATGTTGATCAGGATCGCGCTGGATTTCATCAGGCCCAACTCGCGGGTGCTGATCAGGTGGCGAGTCTTGTCGCTCAATGGCACCACCAGGCACACGAAGTCCGACTCGGCCAGCAACTGGTCCAGGCTGCGGAACTGGGCGCCCAGCTCCTGCTCAAGCTCAGTCTTGCGGCTGTTACCGCTGTACAGGATCGGCATGTTGAAACCCAGGCGACCACGGCGCGCCACGGCTGCGCCGATATTGCCCATGCCGACGATGCCCAGGGTCTTGCCGTGCACATCGCAACCGAACAGCGGCGCACCCACGCTGGCTTTCCACTGGCCGGCTTTGGTCCAGGCATCCAGTTCGGCCACACGGCGTGCGCTGCTCATCAACAGGGCGAAAGCCAGGTCGGCGGTACTTTCGGTGAGCACGTCGGGGGTGTTGGTGAGCATGATCCCGCGTTCATTGAAGTAGGGCACGTCGTAGTTGTCGTAGCCCACCGACACGCTGGACACCACTTCCAGCTTGCTCGCACCTTGCAACTGCTCGCGGCCCAGCTTGCGGCCCACCCCGATCAAACCATGGGCGTGGGGCAGGGCTTCATTGAATTGAGCGTTGATATCACCCAGCTTGGGGTTAGGCGCGATCACCTCGAAATCCTGTTGCAGGCGTTCGATCATTTGCGGGGTGACGCGGCTGAAGGCGAGGACAGTCTTTTTCATTGCAGGCGGGCTCATCGACTACGGAAGAATGCGAAGCACGCTAACATTCTTGGCCAGCGTTGTCAGGACACCACTGAACCAACGTGAACACAGATCTAAATGTGGGAGCGGGCTTGCTCGCGAAAGCGGTGTGTCAGATAAAGACTTATTGACTGACACACCGCTTTCGCGAGCAAGCCCGCTCCCACATTTGATCTCCATCGTTTAGAAGAAATCAGGTCGCTAAACGAGCGCTGCCCAACCCGCCACTCACTTCATACGCCACCAATTCCGCCTGATGCGCCGCCAGAATCTCCGGCAACGAACCGCGCAGGTATTCCACCCAGGTCTTGATCTTTGCATCCAGGTATTGGCGCGACGGGTAGATGGCGTACAGGTTCAGCTCCTGGGAGCGGTAGTTGGGCATCACCCGCACCAGGGTGCCGTTGCGCAGGCCTTCAATCGCCGCATACACCGGCAGCAGGCCAACGCCCATGCCGCTGGTGATCGCGGTCTTCATCGCGTCGGCCGAGTTCACCAGGAACGGTGAGGTGTTGATGGCCACGCTTTCCTGGCCTTCGGGGCCGTTGAAGGTCCATTTGTCCAACTGGATCACCGGGCTGACCAGGCGCAGGCAAGCGTGGTTGAGCAAGTCATGGGGGCGTTGCGCGCAGCCCTTGGCCTTGACGTAATCCGGCGAGGCGCAGGCGATGCTGTAGGTGATGCCCAGGCGTTGGGACACGAAACCCGAGTCCGGCAGCTCGCTGGCCAGCACGATGGACACGTCGTAGCCCTCGTCGAGTAGGTCAGGCACACGGTTGGCCAGGGTCAGGTCGAAGGTCACGTCCGGGTGGGTGCGGCGGTAGCGGGCAATCGCGTCGATGACGAAATGCTGGCCGATGCCGGTCATGGTGTGCACTTTCAGCTGCCCGGCAGGGCGTGCGTGGGCGTCGCTGGCTTCGGCCTCGGCTTCTTCGACGTAGGCCAGGATTTGTTCGCAGCGCAGCAAATAGCGTTTACCGGCTTCAGTCAGCGCAATGCGACGGGTGGTGCGGTTGAGCAAGCGGGTTTGCAGATGGGCTTCCAGGTTGGAGACCGCGCGCGAGACGTTGGCCGTGGTGGTGTCCAGTTGCACGGCGGCGGCGGTGAAGCTGCCAGCCTCGGCCACACAACTGAAGGCGCGCATGTTTTGCAAAGTGTCCATGGAGTGTTCTCAGGGGAGATAACAAATTGTGACAGAAAGTTACGCCGTCCAGTGATCCCTACCAACGGATTATCGCCTGAACGGTAACAAAGATTCACAGGAATGCCAGCTTATCGTCCTCAATGCCGCCGCCTAGAATTGCGCCACCTTCCCCCGCAACACCACCTCAGGAATTCGTTCGCCGTGCCGCGTCGCATCAGCAGAGAGCTCAAGACTCTCATTAACGGAGGGCTGAAGGCTCTCAGTGTTTGCGCCTTATCGTTAGCAATCAGCGGCTGTATCGGAACCGGAGGAATCGCCCCCCAAGGCCAGGCCCTCAGCGCCAACAACCTGGCCACCGACGAAGCGATCCAGAGCGCCGCCCAGGACGCCCATTGGCCCACCGCGCAATGGTGGCAAGCCTATGGCGACGCCCAGCTCAATCATTGGGTCGACCTCGCCACCCAAAACAGCCCGAGCATGGCCATGGCTGCCGCACGCGTGCGTGAAGCACGGGCCATGGCCGGGATTGCCGAGTCCGCCGAGTCGCTGCAGATCAACAGCGACACCACCCTCAAGCGCCACAACTGGCCGAAAGACCAGTTCTACGGCCCTGGTGAACTGAGCGGTGCCACCACCTGGGACAACAATTCGTCCCTGGGCCTGAGCTACGCCCTCGACCTGTGGGGCCGCGAAAGCAATACCACCGAGCGCGCCGTGGACATGGCGCACATGAGCGCTGCCGAAGCGCGCCAGGCCCAACTCGAATTGCAGAACAACGTCGTGCGCGCCTATATCCAGCTGTCGTTGCACTACGCCAACCGCGATATCGTCGCCGCCACCCTGGCCCAGCAACGGCAGATCCTGGACCTGGCCAACAAACGCCTGAACGCCGGGATCGGTACGCACTTCGACGTCAGCCAGGCCGAAACCCCGTTGCCGGAAACCCACCGCCAACTGGATGCTCTGGATGAAGAAATTGCCCTGAGCCGTAATCAACTGGCCGCATTGGCCGGCAAAGGCCCGGGGGAGGGCGCGCAGCTGCAACGCCCAAGCCTGTCCCTGGCTGCGCCGCTGAAGTTGCCATCGAGCCTACCCGCGCAACTGCTCGGCCAGCGCCCGGACGTGGTCGCCAGCCGTTGGCAAGTCGCCGCGCAAGCCCGTGGCATCGACGTGGCCCACGCCGGGTTCTATCCCAACGTCGACCTGGTGGGCAGTCTCGGCTACATGGCCACTGGCGGCGGCATGCTGGAGTTTCTGGCGGGCAAGAAATTCAACTACAACGTCGGCCCGGCGATCACCTTGCCGATCTTCGACGGCGGCCGTCTACGGGCCGAGCTTGGCGAGGCCAGTGCCGGTTACGACATCGCCGTCGCCAAGTACAACCAAACCCTGGTCAACGCGCTCAAGGGCATCAGCGACCAGTTGATCCGCCGCGAATCGATGGACAAGCAATCCAACTTTGCCGCCCAGTCGGTGGCCTCGGCGCAGAAAACCTATGACATCGCGATGATCGCCTACCAACGCGGCCTCACCGACTACCTCAATGTGCTCAATGCCCAGACCTTGCTGTTTCATCAGCAGCAGATCGAGCAACAGGTACAGGCCGCCCGCCTGAGTGCGCATGCCGAACTGGTCACCGCCCTGGGCGGCGGCCTCGGTGCCGGCAACGACGTACCCCAGGATGCCAAGACCCTCCCGAGCAAGACCCCGGCGGCACTCGCCGTGTTTGATCACTGAGTAGGACTGAATGACTCCCTTGCCTGCACCGCTGCGCTGGCTGCACTCCCTTGAGTGGCGCCGCGGTTTCTTCGACTGGGCACGCAGCGACGGCGTGACCTGGGTGTATATCTTCAAGGTGCTGATTGCCGCGTTCCTCACGCTGTGGCTGGCGATGCGTCTGGAACTGCCGCAACCGCGCACCGCGATGATCACCGTGTTTATCGTGATGCAACCGCAGAGCGGCCAGGTATTCGCCAAGAGTTTCTACCGCTTCCTGGGCACCTTGGCCGGGTCGGCGGTGATGGTGTTGTTGATCGCCTTGTTTGCGCAGAACACCGAACTGTTCCTTGGCGCGCTGGCGATCTGGGTCGGGGTTTGCACCGCTGGGGCAACGCGTAATCGCAACTTTCGCGCGTACGGGTTTGTACTCGCCGGCTACACCGCGGCGATGGTCGGCCTGCCAGCCCTGGCGCATCCGGACGGCGCATTCATGGCGGCGGTGTGGCGGGTGCTGGAAATTTCCTTGGGGATCTTGTGCTCCACGTTGGTCAGCGCCGCGATCCTGCCGCAAACCTCCAGCGCCGCGATGCGCAACGCCCTGTACCAGCGCTTTGGCGTGTTCGCGTTATTCGTCACCGACGGCCTGCGTGGGCGCAGCCAGCGCGAAGGGTTCGAGGCCAGCAACGTGCGCTTTATCGCCGAAGCGGTCGGCCTGGAAGGGCTGCGCAGCCTTACCGTGTTTGAAGACCCGCACATGCGTCGGCGCAATGGTCGATTGAGTCGCCTCAACAGCGAATTCATGAGCATCACCACGCGCTTCAACGCCTTGCACCAATTGCTTGAACGGCTGCGCACCGATGAGGCCGATCACGTGGTGGCGGCGATCAAACCCGGCCTGCACGACCTGGCCGAGCTGCTCGATGGTTTTTCCGGGCGTGCGCTCACCAGCCCCGATGCCGCGCGCCTGGTGGCGCAACTCACGGCCTATAAGGACGGCCTGCCGGCCAAGGTGCGTGCGTTGCGCGCGGCCTTTCAGGACTGCAACCCAACCGAAGCCGAGCAACTGGATTTCCACACCGCCTACGAGTTGCTCTACCGCTTTGTCGACGACCTGCACAACTACGCACAAACCCACGCCTCCCTGGCCGACCACAGCCACGCCCGTGAAGACTGGGACGAACCCTACACACCCAAGACCAACTGGCTGGCCTGCGCCGCGTCGGGGATTCGCGCGTCGTTCATCCTCATCGTGCTTGGCAGCTATTGGGTCGCCACCGCCTGGCCCAGCGGCGCGACCATGACCTTGATCGCGGCGGCAACGGTTGGCCTGTCTGCCGCCACGCCCAACCCCAAGCGCATGGCGTTCCAGATGGCCTGCGGCACCTTGATCGGCGCGTTGGTGGGCTTCGTCGAAATGTTCTTCGTGTTCCCCTGGATCGACGGCTTCCCGCTGCTGTGCGTGATGCTCGCCCCGGTGATCATCCTCGGCGCCTTCCTCGCCTCACGCCCGCAATACGCAGGCGTCGGCGTTGGCTTGCTGATTTTCTTCAGCACCGGCTCGGTGCCAGACAACCTCACGGTCTACAACCCCTACACCTTTATCAACGACTACATCGCCATGGTCATCGGCATGCTGGTGTGCGCGGCGGCGGGGGCAATCATCCTGCCGCCCAACAGCCGCTGGTTATGGCGCCGCCTTGAGCAGGACCTGCGCGAGCAAGTGGTGTATGCCATCAGCGGCAAGCTCAAGGGCCTGGCGTCGAGTTTTGAAAGCCGCACCCGCGACCTGCTGCATCAGGCTTACGGCCTTGCGGTCGGCCAGCCGCAAGTGCAGCGCGATCTACTGCGTTGGATGTTTGTGGTGCTGGAGGTCGGTCACGCGATCATCGAATTGCGCAAGGAACAGGCGATTCTGCCGGTGCACCCGGCGTACGCCGAGTCGCAGCCATGGCGCCAGGCGATCCGCGTGATGGGGCGCTCGCTGGTGCGGCTGTTCCTGCAACCCAGCGCCAGCAACCTGGAGCGCGGTTTGATTGCCGTCGACCATGCGATCAGCCGCGTTCAGGCCACCGATGAACCCTTCGCCCCGCACTTCGACACCTCGGCCCTGCGGCGGGTGAAAAGCTACCTGCACTTTATCCGCACCTCGTTGCTGGACCCACAATCGCCACTCGCTGCCCTTAAAGGAGCTGCGCATGCCCCGTGAAATCGCGTTCCACGGCATCTACATGCCGACCATGACCTTGATGTTCCTGATCGCGGCGGGGCTGGCCTGGGGGCTGGATCGTTTCCTGGCCGGGTTCGACCTGTACCGTTTTTTCTGGCACCCGGCGTTGCTGCGCCTGAGCCTGTTCGTTTGTCTGTTCGGCGCCCTGGCGCTGACCGTCTACCGTTGAGAATGCCCCGATGAAAAAGTTTTTCAGCCTGCTCGCCACCTTGCTGGTACTGGCTTTGGCGATCTGGATTGGCCGCACGTTGTGGGTGCACTACATGGAGACTCCGTGGACCCGGGACGGCCGCGTGCGCGCCGACATCATCAACGTCGCCGCCGACGTGACCGGTGAAGTGGTCGACGTTCCGGTGCGTGACAACCAGTTGGTAAAAAAGGGCGACCTGCTGATGCAGATCGACCCCGAGCACTACCGTATCGCCGTCAAGCAGGCGCAGTCCCTCGTGGCATCGCGCAAAGCCACCTGGGAAATGCGCAAGGTCAACGCCCACCGCCGAGCGGATCTCGATGCGCTGGTGATCTCCAAGGAAAACCGTGACGACGCCAGCAACATCGCCGATTCGGCGTTGGCCGATTACCAGCACGCCCTGGCGCAACTGGAAGCGGCCGAGCTGAACCTCAAACGCACTCAAGTGCTGGCGGCGGTGGACGGTTACGTCACCAACCTCAATGTGCATCGCGGCGACTATGCGCGCATTGGCGAGGCCAAGATGGCCGTGGTGGATATGAACTCGTTCTGGGTCTACGGCTTCTTCGAAGAAACCAAACTGCCGCATGTAAAGGTGGGCGACAAAGCCGACATGCAATTGATGAGCGGCGAGACGTTAAAGGGTCACGTGGAAAGCATCTCGCGCGGTATCTATGACCGTGACAACCCGGAGAGCCGCGAGTTGGTAGCGGATGTGAACCCGACGTTCAACTGGGTGCGCTTGGCGCAACGTGTGCCGGTGCGGATTCATATTGATGAAGTGCCGGACGGCGTTTTGTTGGCAGCCGGCATAACGTGCACGGTAATCGTCAACCAAACACCGAACTAACCGGTGGGCGCTGGCTTGCCTGTAGTGAGCGGGCTTGCCCCGCGCTGGGGGGCGAAGCCGCCCCAACAGTTACGCCGCGGTTTTTCAGAAGGAACGCGGTGCCTGGATTAGGGCGGCTTCGCCCCCCAGCGCGGGGCAAGCCCGCTCACTACAAGGTCAGGCCTTGATGAAGGTTTCGTGCAGGTGGCGCCACAGCAGGGCGCCGCTGGCCTGTTTTTCGAATACCACGGTGGCGCGGCGATCTGTCTGCGTGCCGCTGTCATCCACCTGATGCTCGCGATACGTCACCGTGGCACCTCGCGCATGCCGATCAATCCCGGCCATTTCACTCAGGGTGATCTTCAACCCCGGTCGCATTCCGCCCAGGCGCGTGAATAAAGCGTTAACCCCGGCAGCATTTACCCGTGTGCCGGTGGCGGGGGCGATCATGCTGAACTCCGGGGAGAAGCGCGCGAGCAGGCTTTGCAACGTGCCTTCGGGCGCGACACCGGCGAACCATTGTTCGATCTCGACGTGGGTCTGGATCACTTCTTCAAAAAAGTCGCTGTAGTCGATCATTACAAACTCCGTTCCAAGCCAAAGCGCTTCTTCAACACGCTTTCCAATAAACCTTTGGGCAACAACGCCGCCATCAACGGCAACGCCCGGCTGCCATTTCCGGCGCGTAACAAGCGCGGTGGTGCGGGTTGTTGTACGCCCTTGAGCACTTGTGCGGCAAACCGACTGGCCGGTGTGGGGTTGTTCTGCGAGGCCTGGGAGCGCGCACGAATACCTTCACGCAGCGGCCACCAGGGGGATTTCTCGCTGATCAACAACTCAGCCTGCGCGCCCGCGTTTTTTGCGAAGCTCGTATCGATAGCCCCCGGCTGCACTTCCATCACCCGCACGCCAAACGGCGCGAGTTCCATGCGCAGGGCATCGCTCAAGGCATGCACGGCGGCTTTGGACGCGCAGTACGCGCCGGCAAACGGCGTGACCAATACACCGGACACACTGCCGATGTTCACCACCAAGCCTTTGCTGCGGCGCAGCGCCGGGAACAGCGCCTGGGTTACGCCGACGATGGAGAACACGTTGGTCTCGAACTGGCGCTGCATGGCTTCGGTGCCGCCATCCAGCAGTGGGCCCATGGCGCCGTAGCCGGCGTTGTTGACCAGTACGTCCAGCTCGCCCAGTTGTTCGGCCAGGCGTTGCAAGGCGACGCTGTCGTTGACGTCCAGTTCGACGGCGTTAAACCCGGCAGCAGCGAGGGCGGCGACATCGTCCGGGCGGCGGGCGCTGGCCCACACATGGAAACCGGCGGCTTTGAAGGCATCAGCCAAGGCACGGCCGATGCCGCTGGAGCAGCCGGTGATGAGTACGTTGGGCATGGATCAGTCCTTTGTCAGTCCGAGAAACCACCTTGCAGGTGTTCGGCACGAAATTCCAGGGTTTGCGGGCGGTAGCCGGGACGCAGTGGCGGGGTGGGCAGGCAGTCTTCCCAAGTGGCACCGGCCTGCAACTCGCCGGGGCCGCGATAGCGGGGGGCGGCGTAGACGTTGTCGGCCAGGTTCACGGTGTCGCCCGGTGCATAGGCGGCAACGCGCCAGCGTAGTTCGGTCAGCGGCACATCGTTGCCGTTGTTCAGGATCAGTTTCAGCGGGCGGTCGGCGGGGCATTCCTGCGGCGCGTAGGTGATGCGCAGTTCCAGGCGGGCCAGTTGCGAGGCTTCGCGGCTGTCCAGCCACACCACCCAAATGGCCACGAAACCCAGGCCGACCGCCGCAGCGAGGGACACCGGCAGGGCCTTGGCGGGGTAGCGCAGCAGCAGGATCAGCCAGGTGATGATCAGGAGAACGCCGAAGAACATGGAGACCACCTCGAATTGGGAACGAGCATCCTAACGTAAGCGTAGGTGGGATTGGGCGGCTTGAGAGGTGGGTTGGTTGGGATGACGCCTTCGCGAGCAAGCCCGCTCCCATATTCGACCGCATTCCAAAAGATGTACTCGGTCAACTGTGGGAGCGGGCTTGCTCGCGAAGAGGCCTTCACATTCACCACAAGGCCAAAGAAAAAGCCCCCGCCCAACCGGCTGCGGATAGGGGACGCAGTCGGCTGGGCGAGGGCTTCTTGTACGACTGTTTTACTGCGCGATAGTTTTCACCGACACGCCACGCTCTACCGGCGTCGAGCGACCGTAGATATCTTCAAACCGCTCGATATCGTCTTCGCCCAAGTAGCTGCCCGATTGCACTTCGATGATCTCCAACGGGATCTTGCCCGGGTTGCGCAGGCGGTGCACCGAGGCAATCGGGATGTAGGTGGACTGGTTCTCGCAGAGCAGGAACACATTCTCGTCGCAGGTCACTTCGGCGGTGCCGCTGACCACGATCCAGTGTTCGGCGCGGTGGTGGTGCATCTGCAGCGACAGGCACGCGCCTGGCTTGACCGAGATGTGCTTGACCTGGAAGCGACCGCCCATGTCCACCGAGTCGTAGGAGCCCCACGGGCGATAGACTTCGCAGTGGTTCTGGGTCTCGCTGCGGCCCTGTTCGTTGAGGGTGTTGACCATCTGCTTGACGCCCTGGACCTTGTCCTTGTGGGCAATCATCATCGCGTCCTTGGTTTCCACCACCACGATGTTTTCCAGGCCGATCACCGACACCAGCTTACCGTTGCCGTGGATCATGCAGTTCTTGCTGTCCTGGATCACCACGTCGCCCTTGGTGACGTTGCCGTCGGCGTCTTTATCGTTGACCGCCCACAGCGACGCCCAGCAACCCACGTCGCTCCAGCCGGCACTCAGCGGCACCACGCAAGCGCGTTGGGTTTTTTCCATCACGGCGTAGTCGATGGAGTTGTCGGGGCAGCAGGCGAACGTCGCTTCGTCGAAGGACACCGTGTCGGCATCCTGCTCGCTACGCTCAAGGGTCAGCAGGCAGGTGTCGTAGATGTCTGGGTCGTGCTTTTTCAGTTCTTCGAGGAAGCGGCTCGCACGGAACAGGAACATGCCGCTGTTCCAGAAGTAACCGCCGCTTTTGACGAACTCGACGGCGCGTTTTTCATTGGGTTTTTCCACGAACTGTTCGACGCGGCTCACGCCTTCCGGCAGCAGCGAGTCAGCGGTGGACTTGATGTAGCCATAACCGGTTTCGGGACGGGTGGCCGGCACGCCGAACAGCACCATCTCACCACGCTCGGCGGCCACGGTGGCCAGGGCGAGTGCACGCTGCAGGGCTTTCTGGTCATCGATCACGTGGTCGGCCGGCAGTACCAGCATCAGCTCGTCGCGGCCTTCATTGACCAGCATCATCGCGGTCAGGGCCACGGCCGGCGCAGTGTTACGCCCGAACGGTTCCATCAGGATGCGCTGGCAGTCCAGCTTACGGTTGCTCAGTTGCTCGTTGACGATAAAGCGGTGGTCCTTGTTGCAGACCACAATCGGTGTGTCCATGCCTTCAAACACCAGGCGCTCCAGGGTTTGCTGGAACAGCGTGTGCTCGCCGGTCAGGGCCAGGAATTGCTTAGGGAACTGTTTACGCGACAGCGGCCAAAGACGTGAGCCGCTACCACCGGAAAGGATTACTGGGATCATGGGTGTTTCTCCTTGAATCGATTGGGGTCAGAGCCCACCCCGACAGGGGCGGGCCTCAAGTTGAAAAGCTAATCAGCGGGTCGATACCGGGCGTTTCACCCAGACTGGCGAGAGGCTCGAACCGGAGCCCGTCACATACAGCACCGCTGCTTCACCACGTTCCAAAGCAACCGGCTTCACATCGCCGACTTTCTTGTCACCGTCATACAACGCCAGGCTCACCTTCACCGGGTTGATTTCACGTTCGCCACGGCCCTTGGCGGCCACCGACTTGACCACATCGGTCTTGCCGTCAGCGGTCTTCAAGGTCAGGGCCTTGTCGCTGAGGTTCTGCACACGCACCAGGGACTTCTGCTTGTTCTTGAACGGCGGTTCTTCGATCAGTTGTGGTTGACCGCTGCCGCTGTTGACCAGGGTGTAGTAGTGATCGGCGGCGAGCTTGACCGGTACGGTCTGGCTACCGATCTTGGCGCTGTAGTCACCGCCCGGCATAAAGCTGAAATCGCTGCTGGCCAGTGGCGCAACGTCACTCAGGTTGGTAGCGCCGACGGTGGCGCTCACTTCCTGGTTGCTGGCGTTGTAGACCCGTACGAAGCTCGAACCTTTTGGCGCGGTCGGGCCGTAGAGGGCGGCGTCGCCACCGGCGAAGGCGGACATCGACACGATGCTCATGCCAGCAGCCAGGGCCAGGGTCTTGGCGAGACGACGAGGAGTAGTAGTGAAAGTCATGTGAGTTACCTCTCTTTCAGTTTTGCGCCCGGTCGGGCGTCTCGGATTTTGGGTTTTTAACTGGGGTGTTCAGTGCCATGTTCTGTTGGCGCGAACCGGCTTGTTTAAGTTGCGCAACCCACTGCGGGTCGGCATCACCGATTTCGTTGTTCACAGGCAGATAACGTTCAGGAAACTCCCAGATCAGCACCTGGGGCGGGCTGTTCTTGAAGTCATCGCTTTTCAGGTAGCTGAGCATCGGCAGGATCGGCCCGTGGCCGTCTTCCGAGTAGTTGATGACGTCGCTGTGCAGGGCTTGCTTGAGTGCACCGACGAAGTTCCAGTTGGGGTTGGCGCTGTAGCTGGTGCCCACCAGTGCCACCGAGGTTTCGCTGTCGGTGAACAGTGCGTCGTCGCCACCGGCTTGCGCCAGGTGGGTCACGCGCTTTTCCAGCGGCTCTTTCGGCGGCATCAGGTTTTCGAACAGCGGGTCCAGGGGCAGGAACAGACGCAGGTCGCCTTTATGCGGCTCGGTTTTTTCGGCCTCGGTGACAAAACGCTGTGGCTCGCCGCTCAGCGGGGTTTTCTCGCGAATGGTCTGTGCCAGTTGCTTGGCGGCGATTTCGGCACCATCAGGCGTCCAGTGGGTATCCGTGCGCAGAAACACTTGCTTGCCGCTCAGCTTGGCCTGTTGCAGCGGGCCGAGCAGGTCGGGGGCGATGATCTTGTCGGCCGCCACACGGGCATGGAAGTCCTGGTAGAGGTTGGCGTGGATGCTCGCCGGTTTCACTTCACCCAAGTGTTCCGGGTACAGGCGCACCTTGGCCGGCACAATCGCCATCACCAACTGGATGCCTTGGGCCTTGAGCTTCTGGCGCACGCCTTCGACCAGCGCGTAGTTGCCTTGCAGGTTCTGGTCTTCGTTGACGGCGGGGTTGAACTCCTCGTCGCTGTACAACCAGTGGTCGCGGCCCAGCACCACGCCGGGGCGGCCTTCATTGAACAGTTTGTAGTCCAGTGCTGCCCAGAGGTTGGTGCCCAGGCGTTTGATCGGGAACTCGTCGTCGTAGTGGGTTTCGACGGCTTTGGTCCAGCGACCGTTAAGCACCGTGGCATCGGCATTGGTGCTGAAGCCGAAGAAACTGCGCAGCGACCAGGCGCCCAGGGCCAGCAGCACCACCAGGAACAGGCCGATATAGAGGACGCGTAATGAACGGGTCATGGTCGGCTCCCTCAAAATTGGAAGTAAAGGAACGGCGAGAAACTCTGCGCCGACAGTTTGAGAATCGACGCCACGAACAGCAGCAGCACCGCAGCGCGCATGGCGTAGCGTGGCCAGTCAGCGGTCCAGTAGGCCGGTTGTACGGCGGCGTCCTGGCCCACGGTGAAGCCGGGCTGGTGGATGCTGCCGGGGTTGTCGCCAGGCACTGCCTTGATCAGGCTTGGGTCGGCCGGCTTGGTTTTTTCGGCCGGGCGGTTGGTGTAGAAATCCCGCAGACCGAAGAACGCCAAGGTTGCATACGCCACCACCAGAGTTGCCACTTGCAGACCGGTGAGGCTGGCGCGGTTGAGTTCCGACAGCGACCACTCGCCAAAGCTGAACATGGCGCCGTACATACGGCCGGCGACGTGCAGGTTTTCAGCGCGGAAGATCACCCAGCCCATCACCACCAGCAGGAAGGTGAAGGCCCAGCGCAATACGTTAAAGCTGCGCGGCGCGGTGTTCAGGCCGATGGCTTTTTCAATCGCCAGCCACATGCCGTGCCAGGCACCCCACACGATGTAAGTGATGTTCGCGCCGTGCCACAGGCCACCGAGCAGCATGGTCAGGAACAGGTTGCGGTAGGTGGTCAGCGTGCCTTTACGGTTGCCGCCCAAGGTGATGTAGAGGTAGTCACGCAGCCAGGTGGAGAGGCTGATGTGCCAGCGGCGCCAGAACTCGGTGATCGACTGGCTGATATACGGTTGCTTGAAGTTTTCCATGAAGCGGAAACCCATCATCAAGCCCAGGCCGATGGCCATGTCGCTGTAGCCGGAGAAGTCGAAATACAGCTGCGCGGTGTAGGCCAGCGCGCCGAGCCAGGCGTCGCCCGTGGTGGGGTTTTGCAGGGCGAAGCAATGGTCGGCCACCACCGCGAGGGTGTCGGCAATAAACACCTTCTTGATGAAACCCTGCATGAACCGCGTGCAGCCCTCGGAGAATTTGTCGAGGGTGTGGGTGCGGTTGTTGAACTGGTCGGCCAGGTCGCGAAAGCGCAGCACGGGGCCGGCAATCAAGTGCGGGAAGATCGCCACGAACGCCGCAAAGTCGATCAGGTTGCGCGTTGCCGGCGTGTCGCCGCGATACACGTCGATGATGTAGCTGATGGACTCGAAGATGTAGAACGAGATACCAATCGGCAACAGCACGTGGGTGAGAATGAACGGCTCCAGGCCCGCCGACTTCATCATCACATTGATGCTGTCGACGCCGAAGTTGGCGTACTTGAAGTAGCCGAGGATGCACAGGTCGACGGCCACGCCGAGCAGCAGCCAACGCTGGGCAGGCTTGGTGCGCACGCCCGCAGCGCCGACTTTAAGGCCGATCCAGTAGTTCCACAGCGTCACGGCGGCGAACAGCGCCAGGAAGTCCACTCGCCACCAGGCGTAGAACACATAGCTGGCAATCAGCAGTAGCAGATTGCGATAGCGTTGCCCGCTCAAGTAGTACAAGCCGAGAAAGATCGGCAAGAACAAAAACAGGAACACATTGGACGAGAAAACCATCCCGATCTCTCCATGTTTAACAGACAGTCAAGGGCCGCAGCCCCCCCAAACCCCCCCACGAAAATTCGGGGGAGGGCGGTATTGCAATCTCACTGACGGAACCGGGTTAACTGTGGGAGCGGGCTTGCTCGCGAATGCGGTGGTTCAGTAACAGATGTGTCGCCTGACACACCGCATTCGCGAGCAAGCCCGCTCCCACATTGGGACCCTGTTCCTTCAGTTAGCTACTCAAGAACCCTTGTTGCCTTTTTCATGCGCCGGGTCGTAGACCTTGGTCAGGTCACCCCCCAGGCGGAAAGTCTTGAACGGCTGCATCCCGTGCTTGCGCTCCACCACATCCGGCGCGCAGGTGTAGAGGGTGCAGAAGGGTTCGAGCCAGGCGAATTTCATGTCCTGCTTCAAATCCTTCATGTCCTGTTCCTTGCCGTTCTTCTGCTCGAAGATGTCCGGGTCTTTCACCCCGGCCAGCACCTTGTCACCCAGGCGTTTGAGCGCGCTGTTGTTTTCCAGGCGCAAATCAACACCATTGACCAGGGCAAAACTGGCGATCATCGACAGCGGCGGCAGGGCGTAGTTGTGGTACGACAAGGCCCGTTGCTGGCGCTTCAATTCATTCGGCAAGAAGCCCTGGTCGTCGACCTGGTTCACGCCGACCTTGTATTCCTTCACTGCCCAGTCAAACAGGTCGCGGCGATTGGTGGCGATGGACGTCGCCATCACCGACCAGGCGGCCCAATAGGAGTGGTTGTTGGTTTTTTCCAGCGGCAGGTTGTCCCAGTCGCTCACCACTTGGTCAGCCAGCTTGTTGAACCACGCCTCGATCAACTGCGATTCCTGCTGGTGGTTGGCCAGCGGGTGCGAGTCGGAAAACTTCAAGCGCACATAGGCCGAAGCCATGCTGCCCAACGCCCATTTGCGCATGGACTTGCCGGTGTGGTTGAAGTCCTTGGACATCAGCGCATCGGCCTTGGCCCAACTGGTGAGCCAATTCAGCGTGCACTCCAGCTGCTCCGGACGACCGTCGCGCATGAACTGCATTACGCGCTTGCTGGTGTCTTTTTCCAGCTTGGTGATATCGGCGGTGCTGTCGCGAAAGGCTTTTTCGGACTGGGTATTGAGCGTGGCGCGAGCCTTGTCCGAACCCTCGTACTTGCTGCGAAATTGCAGCGAGCCGGTGTACGGCGCCGGCATGGCGTCGCAGTCATTTTTGAAGTCGCCGGTCTTGAACGCTTCGATCGGGGCAAAGTAGCCCTGGGGCGGACGCAGTGGTGCGGCGGCGTTGACTGAGCCGGCGAAGATCGCCAGGCCCAGCAACGTGGGGATCAATAACTTCTGCATAGGTAACCTCATTGCCCGAGTTGGGCGGTTTTTTGGCCGCCGCTTGGGAATACGTTGCGTGTGCAAATTTTCGCTTCAACCTTCTGCGCGGCCTGGCCCGCCTCGGGGCCCTGGACTTCCACGGCCAGCAAGTTTTGTGAGGCCCAGTCTTCATCGGTGCGCAGTTCGAAGGCGAAACGCCCGTCTGTATCGGATGTTTCGGGTTTTTCGATCTTGAGGTCCTCGTGGCGCCCGTTCATGTACCAGAGGGTGGCTTGCAGGGTTTTCACCGACGGGTCGGCGAAGCGGATATCAACCTGGTGATTGGCATTACGCAGGTCTTTGTTCGAACTGTTCACCAGCAATTCGTTCTTGCCGGGTTTCAAAGAAGTGCTGGCGGTCATCTGCGCGGTCTTGCCTTCGCAGCCGTTGTCGAGCAGCGACATCATCTGGCGGTAGATGGTCTCCTGGTCCAGGCGGTACAGCGGCGAGAATTCCCAGATCAAAATCTTCGGCGGAGTCTTCTGGAATTCGTCGCTGCCCAGGTACTGGATCATCGAGCCTTCCAAGCCACCGCCTGGGAAGGCGACGTTGAGAATGTCCGCACCGATTTCCTGTTCCAGGAAACCCGCAAAGTTGTAGTTCTTGCCACTGTGGCTGGTGCCCACCAGGGTGATCTGCGGGTTGCCCGAATCGCCGAACAGGTCGCCGTCGCCCGCTTCGCCCTTCGGTTCGGTGGTGAACTGGTCCATGTACTGGACCGCGTAGCTGGTGCCGCAAAGCTGCCCGGCCATGTTGTGCAGGGTGCCGGTCTTGCCCATGCGCCCGGAGCGTGTGGTTTCGAATTCACGCTGCGGGATGCCGGCGAACTCCGGCATGGCACGCACTTTTTCGCCGACGATTTTCGCGGTGCGCTGGGCGCCGTAGGGGGTCCAGTGCTGGTCACCGCGGAAGTAGAAATCGTGGGCCGGCAATTCATCTGGAAGCTGTTCGTTGGTCAATGGCGACAGGTCTGGCACCACGTAGCCCATCTTGGCGAAACGGCCGAGCATGGTCTTGTAATTGGCCAGGGCCTTGTCGAAATCGAACTTGGCTTTTTCCTCAGGATTGAGTTTGTTGCGGTTCACCAAGCCACGAGTCGGTTGATAGACCACCACCAACTCAACGCCCTTGGCCTTGAACGCATCGTGCAGTTGCTGCATGCGTTTGTAGCCGGCGGGGCTGGTGTCGAACTCGGTGCGCAGGTCTTCCTGGGTACGGAACAACCAATCGCCCTGGGCTTGTACCAGGGTGGTGAAGTTCTGCTGGTAGCGCGTGGTGTAGTTCTTCGCATCGTGGGCGGCGGGGCACAGGCTGCAGCACGGTTCGGCGGTGAAGGTCGGCGCTTTCACTTCATCGGCGCGCACGCCTTGGCTGGCCGCGAGCAGGCCGAGGGTCAGACCCGAGAGGCTCAGCAGTTTGATCATGTGTGGGTGCATAAGGGTCATCCTCAGTCCTGCATTTCGGTCTGGCGTTCGACAGGGTCGATCAGCACGGCTTTCTGCTGGCGCACCAGCAGGTCGAGAATCTCTTCCTGGCGATCACCCAGCACACCGTTGAAGCTGATGCCGCTGGATTTGGTCGGCGCCAGCATCGACACGCGGTACAACTCCACGCTCAATGGCGAGTCGATGGACAGCGGCCCGCTGCCGTTACCCGCCAGTTCACCGCCGACCACGATCAGCGACACCTGGGCGTCGAACGGGTCGAGGGCGATGTCACGGTCGGTGTCGGTCAAATCCTTGATGTGGCCGTAGAGGCCGGTCAGGCCGTTGGCCATCGAGGTGTTCTCATACAGCTTGATGTTCACGCTGTTACGCACGCGGATGCCGTGGCGGCGATTGGCGATTACTTTGTTGCCCCACAGCAGATTGTCGCCGCTCTCATAGAGCGTGATGCCGTCGGTGTGGTTGCGGTAGATCTCGTTGTCGGCGATCAGGTTGTTCACGCTGTTACGGTCGATCACCAGGCCCGAGAGCTTGTTGTCGTAGCTGCGGTTGTTGAAGATGAAGCTGTCGTTCACTTCCCGGGAAATGATGATGCCGTGCTTCTTCTTGGTGCCGTACACGGTGTTGTCCGCGATGATCAAACCGTGGGAACGGTCATGGGGGTCAATGCCGTAGACGATGTTGTCTTTGTAGGTATTGCCCTTGAGTACAAAGCCCGTGGTCTCGTAGCAATAGAAGCCGTACCACATGTCCGAGAACTCGGAGTCGATGATCCAACCGGTCGGTTCCGCGCGCTTGAGCACCTTGGCCATGTTCGGCGTGTACTGGGAAATACTCACCCCGTACGACTTACTGTTGGCGTAGCCGAAACTGGCCATCTTGCTGTTGGCGACGTAGGTCTCGGTACCGCCCCAAGCCAGCAGGAACGGGCGGAATTCCTTGGGCGACTTGAACAGCGCCGGGCCGTTGGCCTTTTCGCTCCAGCCGGTGATCTTGGTGTCGCGCACAAACAGCTGGCCGTCGTTGATCAGGAACGAACCGGCTTCCTGGGACAGGCGTAACTCCTGGGTCTTCTTGTCGATTTCCAGGATGCCTTTGCGCCCCACCACAATCGGCAGTTTGGCGAGGAACACACCGGGCGACGTTTCGCTGAAGTACTGCTTGGGCACCTTGCCCAGCAGGTCCTTGAGGTTCATGTAGCCGTCGTCGACAAAGATCGCCTGGGGAATGCCATGCTGGCGCACCACCCATTCGGCCATCTTGTTGTCACCGCCGATAAAGTCCTTGAGGGCGTCTTCCTGCATCATGCGACGGATGCTGATTTTGCCGGGCTTGGACTTGACGATTTTCTTTTCCATCGCCGTGACGGTGTAGCCTGACAGGTCTGGCAGGGCCGGCTTGGCCATTTCCAGCGGCGCGGTGGGCGGGCTGGAAATGGTGTAGGTCTTGGCCTGTTGCAGCTCTTTGGCGATGGTCGGCGCCTTCACCGCCGCACCGTCGGCAAAGGCCGAAGTGCTGGCGAGCAGCATGGCTGCGACCAGCAGGCTGACCGAGCCTTTGAGGGCTTGAGGGTTCATCGCGCAGGCTCCCATCAGAATTTCCAGATCACGTCGACAAACGCGCGATGCATGTACGAGTCAACCTGGCTGCCATAGGCGTCGCCCGGTTTGAACACACCGGCACGCAAACGCACCAAGGCCGACGGTTCGTCGATCGACTGGCTGAGCGCCGCCGGCAGCAAGCCTTTCTTGAAGTACTTGGTGACCACCAGGTCCATCTCTTGACCCAGGTCTTTCTTGCCATCTTCAAGTGGCAGGGACGTGCTGGACACAATCGCGCCGGTCACGTCATCGGTGTTGTTCTGCACGGCATCAATGCCGTTGCTGCCCACCGGCTTGTTGCCGTCGACGCGCCAGAACTTGTGGTACACCAGGCTGGCGTCGTAGTCCTCGCGCAGCTGCCAGGAACCAAACAGGCTCATGGACTGCATGTTGTTCATCTCGCCGCGAAACGCTTCGCCGAAGCGGTGTACGCGGGACTGGGTGCCGGTCCAGTTCGAGCGGTTGCTTTGCAAACCGTTCTGCTCGTACTCGGCGCTGGCGCGCGAGTAGGCCGCGCCCACTTGCCACTGCGGGTCCAGACGCAGGCGGATACCCAGGTCGGTGGCCCAGCCGCTTACGTCATCGCTGCGCTTGGCTTGGGCCGGGCGGCTGCCGTCGGCGGTCAAGGCGTTGACCTTGTCGCGATCACCGCGCATGCCGGTGATGCTTGCCCAGTAGTTGACGGTGTTGGTGTTGCGCCAGTTGTAGGCGTCGCTGTTGGCTTCGATGCCGAGCCAGGACAGGTCGCCGTTCTCGCGTTTGTCCAATGAGTCGGTCGGTACACCCGGCTCCGGATAGTCGAGCTTGCCGTTGTCATGGGTGTGGTGGCCGCGCAGGCCGATCCACTGGCCGGGCGTCCACTGGTAGGCGGCGTCGGCGTAGAGGTGCTGGCGGTCCTTGTCGACCGGGGCCAGTTCCTTGAGGTCGGTGCGGTATTCGCTGAAACGTTCGGCGACGCCCACGTTGGCTTTGAGCAAGGTGGTGTCGAAGGTCCAGTTCAGCGCTTCGATGTTGGTGTCGCGCCACTGACCGTCGTCATTGCGCAGGCGTTGGCGACCCAGCTTGAGGATCTCGCCGGGGTAGGGCGTGAAGCCGCTGTAGCCGACCCAGAACTCGCGCATGGCCAAATAGTTTTTCTTGGCCTTGCGGTCGCTGTTGCTGGTTTGCTGGTTTTCGTCATCTGCCGACTGTTGCAGGGGGTCGGTCTCGATGATGTCGCTCGATACCACGGCCTGGCCCATGGCGTAGGCGCTCCACGCGCCGCTTTCACCGTAGATCCATGGGCGCAGGTCGAGGCCGATACCGTTGACGTCGCCGCCTTTCTGGGTGCCGAGGTCGCGGTCATCTTCGGACTGGGCGGTGGCTTTCACTTCCAGGCCGAAGTTCTTGGCTTCGGTCAGCGCGGCCAGGGTCGGGCACGACCACAGCAGGGCGAAGGTCAGGCCAATGCCGGCCTTGACGAATGGATTGAGCTTCATAGGGATTCCTCGCCGTCTTCTTCATCCAGGGCGTGCAGTTGCAACGTGCTCTGGGCCAGGGTGCCGCGGGTCGCCAGCTCTTGTTGCACCAGGCGTTGGCCTTGGGTGCGTTGCTCCGGTGTCAGCGGGGCTTCAAGTTGAGTGGCCAAGTCGTTGGCCTCTGGCGTGTCCTGGGCTTTAGCCAACTGGCTGAAGACATAGGCGTTCAATGGGTCGGGCTTGGTGCCCTTGCCTTGGGAAAACAACTGGGCGATAGCAAAGTCGGCGCTGTTCTGGCCGTTGCGCGCAGCGGTCAGCAAGTGGTCCAGGGCTTTTTGCGGATAGACCTTGCCCAGGTAGCCACGGCGGTAGATCTGGCCGAGGTAGTAATCGGCGGCCACTTCCCTGCCCACGGCTTTTTCGAAGTGCGCTTCGGCGGCCTTGGCGTCCGCCGGTACCCACTTGCCTTCGTAGTAGAGCTTGCCCAGCAACAGCTCGGCGCGCGGTTGATCGGCGGCGCGGCCGTTGTCCAGGTACTTCATCATCTGGTCGACGTCGCCCAGTTCCGGGAAGTCGTAGAGCAGTTGCGCCAGGCTGACCCAAGACGCTGGGTAGCCCGGGGCGATTTTTTCCAACAGGGCCTGGGCGGTTTTTTCGTCCGGTTGGCCGAGAGTGGCATCGCCCAGTACGCGAGCAACACTGTCGACACGTTGTGCGGTGACGGTGCCACGGCTGTAGCCGGCTTCCATCTGCTTGAGCAGCTCGGCTTGTTTCTCGGGTTCGGCTTTTTTCTGGTAGACCGTGGCCAACT
The DNA here is from genome assembly GCF_014230465.1 of Pseudomonas cremoris. The sequence goes on along the minus strand of NZ_JAAXCY010000011.1, from coordinate 12,634 downwards.
CGACGTAGCAGATATCGGTGGTGTTCAGCGCGGCCTTGCAGATGCGTTCCACATCATCCAAATGCTGGTCGTACGTGCCTTGGGTGCGATACAGCAGCACTTGGGCCAGACCGGCTTCCGGGTAACCCGCCGCTTGCCACTGGCTGATCTGCTGCTGGGCGTTCACGTTCGGGAAGCTGTGCGGGTATTGCAGGTACAGCATCGCCAGCGGGATCAGGGTATTGCCTTCGCCATTGGCAAAGGCTTTTTTCAGCAGGCCTTCGGCTTCGTGGTGCTCGGCTTCGGTAGAGCCAGGCTTGGCCACCAGCAGACGACCGAGACGAGCCTGGGCGCGGGGTGACGTATCAGCCGCCGCCCGGTAAGTGGCTTCAGCCTGTTTGATTTGCGCCGGATCGCGAGTGCCTACCTGGATATCGGCCAGGCCCACTTGGGCCTCGCTGTAGCCCAGGTCGGCCAGTTGCTGGTAATTCTGCTGGGCGGTGACGGTGTCGCCACGTTTCAGCGCTTCGTTGGCTAAACGCTGATCTGGTAAACCGGCACATCCGGCGAGACTGACCGCCAATGCCAAGGTGCACAGAGATCCCATGTGGGAGCGGGCTTGCTCGCGAAGAGGGCGTGTCAGTTGGTGCATGTGCTGGCTGACACACTGCTTTCGCGAGCAAGCCCGCTCCCACAGGGATTGCGGTGTTTTTGAGAGAGTCATCACAGGCATGTCCTCGCTTACAGACCGTTGGCCATGGCTTTGTCGATCAGCCAGTTCAGCGAGGGGCCACGGTCGCTGGTCACTTCCACCGGGCGGCCGGCGTAGGTGCTGTCCAGCGGTGCGTCAGGTTTGATCTGCACGCGGATGTCGGAGGACAGGTCGGCGCTGTTCAGGCTGGTGCTGCTGACGATGGTGCCGGTGCGGGTCTGTTCTTCGTCGGCCACCTGGAAGCTCACCGGCGTACCTGGGCGAACATCGGCGAACTGGCGATAGGTGAAGCGCGCCTCAACATTGGCCAGGCTGCCACGGGGTACCAGTTGGAAGATCACGTCGCCCTTGTTGGCGTACTGACCGTCAGCGACCATTTGCTGGGCAACCACGCAATCGCACGGCGAGGTCAGGGTGCCGGTCATTTGCTTGCCGAACAGTTCTTCAACCTTGGCCGGTTGCAACTGGTCTTCGTCCAGGTGGCCCTTGAGCACATCCAGCATGCTGGTGCTGAACGTCGCCAGTGGAGCGCCTTTGGCGGCAATCCCATCACCCTTGAGCAGGCTCTGCACGGTGCCATCGCGCGGCATGGTGACGTTCATGCCGGGCACGCTCACCAAACCGGCCTGGGCGTGGCTGACGAAGTACATGCCGTACACCGATTTGAAGACGAAACCGAACGCCGCCAAGCCGACGATGAAAATGCCGGCGCTGAACGTCACCGCACGCAGGCGACCGAAGGCGGTCATGCCGCTGCCGCTGTCCTTGACCTTGCGCGCCTTGGTGAAGTTGTCGCGTTGCAGGGTCGCCAGCACGTCGCCCATGGTCACGATGTCGCCGGACAGGTGCGAGGTGATCAGGTGGCGCAGGGTGGAAATATCTTGCTGTTCCAGGTTCTGGAACTGGCAACCGGCACGACCGGTCTGGCGGTCGTAGGAGCGGATTTGCAGCTCGACGTCCATGGCCAGGCCGAGGTTATCGATCACAAATTGCAGACGGCCTTTGTGCACTTCGCCGACGGTCAACGGCTGGGTGGAGGTGAATGCCAGGCCGCCGGCGGACAGGTCGATCACCCGGGCTTCGGTCGGTGTGCGGTCAGTGTTGAAAAAGCGCAGCTTGGCCGGGATTTTGACCCGGGCATGTTGGCGCTGGGCTTCGGATTCGTGGACAACGTTGACGTTTGCTTGGCTATTCATCAGGTGTATTCCTAAGTTAATTCAGGCTTGGCAGGTTCAGACCATCATCAGCAAAACGGCGACGAAGATGCTGCCGGCGGAGAAGGTCATGGTCCGAGACGACCAGGTGTTGAACCAACGTTGAAAGCTGGCCAAATCGCGGGTCAGTTTGGTGTCCTGGCGAGTCCAGGACTGTTGATCAAGGCGGAAGAACACGTAGATCTTCACCAGCGCGCCCATGATCTGGTTGTAATAGAGAATCACCGGGTAAGCCGGGCCGATCTTGTGGCCGGAGCACGACAGCAGCAGGGTGAGAATCAAGCGGGTAATGCCGATCCACAGCAGGTAGGCGAGGATGAACGCGCCGCCGTATTTGAAGGTGGCAATGATCGCGACCGTCAGGCCGAGCAACGACGTCCACATCGACACACGCTGGTCGAACAGCACCACGCTGGTGAACAAGCCAAGGCGACGAACGCCCAGGCCCAGGGCACGGGAGTTCTGGCGCAGGTTGTTGCCGTACCAGCGGAACATCAGCTTGCGGCTGGCCTTGATAAAGCTTTTTTCCGGCGGGTGTTCCACGGTGTTGATCGCGGCATCGGGCACGTAGAAGGTGTCGTAGCCCAGTCGCATCAGGCTGAACCAGCTGGACTTGTCGTCGCCGGTCAAAAACTTGAAGCGGCCCAGGCGCCAGTGTTGCAGCGAGTCGCTTTCCACGTCGGCGATAAAGCCCGGGTCGGTCACTACGCTGGCACGGAACACCGACATACGGCCGGTCATGGTCAGTACGCGCTTGGACAGGGCCATCGAGCACATGTTGATGTGGCGCTGGGCGAAGCGCAGTTTGTGCCACTCGCTCATGATGTAGCCGCCACGCACTTCGCAGAACTCGTTGGTGGTCAGGCCACCGACATTGCCGAACAGCTGGAACCACGGCACGGTCTTGCGCACGACGCCTTCGGCCAGCACGGTGTCGCCATCGATCACGGCAACCACGGCACGGTCATCCGGCAGGTGGCGGGAGATGGCGCGGAAACCGAAGGCCAGGCCGTCGCGTTTGCCGGTACCGGCGATGCGCACGAAGTCGAGCTTCACGTGCTCCGGAGGGTTCATGCGTTCCCACAGGCTTTTCACCAGCAGCTCATCGGACATTTCCACCAGCGAGCACACCACGGTGGTAGGGAAACCACATTCGATGGCTTCGCGAATCACCGAGCTGTAGACCTGTGCGGTGGTCAGCGCATCGATGCGGAAACTAGTGACCATCAGGAACACATGGGACGGGTCGGCGGCCTTGCCCAACTTGCGCACTTTGCGCCGCAAGTGCGGGTAGACCACGTACAGGAACAGCATGCCGCGAAAGAAATGCGTAGCACCCATCGAGTAGCGCCAGATACCCACGGCGCCAATCAGGAAAATAAAATTCTTCGACTCGGAGTCGAACGTACTCGCCGGCAGCAGCAGGGCGAGTCCCATCAGCAGGCTGAGAAAAAACAACCAGCCGGCAGATTGCAGTAGTACATGTTTTAACTTAGACATAAGCGTCATCCGAAGGTGATGAAGGCTTCAGGCGACGGGCGCTGGGGATGGAAACGCACGCCGCCTGAAACTTGCCGTTGCTGTTACCAGCAAATGCCTTCGGTACGACCGGTCGCACAGGTGGCCTTGGCCATGAAGCCCACCAGGTCGATCACTTGCTTGCCGTGCGGTGCGTTCTGCGCCAGGGCGCGGAATTTCTCGTCACGGTTGCCGAGGATGATCACGTCGGAGTTGTTGATCACCTCATCGAAGTCCGAGTTGAGCAGGGACGACACGTGGGGAATCTTGCCTTCGATGTAGTCCTTGTTCGCACCGTGCACACGGGCGTACTCGACGTTGCTGTCGTAGATGCTCAGGTCGAAGCCCTTGCCGATCAGCATTTCGGCCAGCTCTACCAGCGGGCTTTCACGCAGGTCGTCGGTGCCGGCCTTGAAGCTCAGGCCCAGCAGGGCGACTTTGCGCTTGTCGTGGCTGTTGACGATGTCGAAAGCGTTTTGTACCTGGGACTCGTTGCTGCGCATCAGCGAGTTGAGCAGCGGGGCTTCTACGTCCAGGGAACCGGCGCGGTAGGTGAGGGCACGCACGTCTTTTGGCAGGCAGGAGCCCCCGAAAGCGAAGCCTGGGCGCATGTAGTACTGGGACAGGTTGAGGGTTTTGTCCTGGCAGACCACTTCCATCACTTCGCGACCATCGACGCCGACAGCCTTGGCGATGTTGCCGATTTCGTTGGCGAAGGTGACTTTGGTGGCGTGCCACACGTTGCAGGTGTACTTGATCATTTCGGCAACGGCGATGTCCTTGCGGATGATCGGCGCGTCGAGTTCTTCGTACAGCGACTGCAGGACATCGCCGGAGGCTTTGTCGAACTCGCCGATGACGGTCATCGGTGGCAGGTCGTAGTCAGCGATAGCGGTGGATTCACGCAGGAATTCCGGGTTGACCGCGACGCCGAAGTCGACGCCGGCTTTTTTGCCGGAGCAGTCTTCGAGGATTGGGATCACCACATTGGCGACAGTGCCTGGCAGTACGGTGCTGCGCACGACGACGGTGTGGCGGGTGGCTTTGTCACGCAGGACAAAACCGATCTCGCGGCACACGGCTTCGATGTAATCGAGTTCCAGGTCGCCGTTTTTCTTGCTCGGCGTGCCGACGCAGATCATCGACAGGTCAGTATCGCGGATGGCTTCGGCGAAGTTGGTAGTGCCGCGCAGACGACCGGTTTCGATCCCCTTGCTCAACAGCTCGCCCAGGCCTGGTTCAACGATCGGCGATTTACCGGCATTGATCAGGTCGATCTTGTCCTTGGAGATGTCTACGCCGACCACTTCGTGGCCACGGGCAGACAGGCAACCGGCACAGACTGCGCCAACGTAACCTAGACCAAATATGCTGATGCGCATCGCATTTACCTCTTTAATAATCACGCCACTAAATGGCCGGAGTTCATGTTTGCAAGCGTCACTGATGCCACGAAAGTTGGGCGAATAGACGCCGACTTACCGCGTACAGGCATGTTGAATAACGAGTGACTAACTATTGCACTCAAGTTGTGCGCAACTTGGCCTTGTTATTGGGGCTTGCCCTCAAATGCAGCCGGCCTTCTGTGGAGTAGGTCCCGACGCCAGTGCCGCAAGGCGCAGATAGAGGCGTAAAGCCCTTTTTTATCAACGTCTTGGGTGTCATCACTGACACATTTGGGTAAGCGCTGCCTTGGCCTATAGGGGATAGCAATTGATCCTTATCGCCGCCCTCAACTCATATCAGTTGATAATGTGACCCGTGAGTCGAAGTTGATGGGGCAACTTCGCTACTTCCTTGGGTCGCCGTGTAAGTTATCTCCTACAGAAACAGAGAATTTCGTTACCGGTGGTATGAGCCATGGGTTTAGGCGAAGTTCCGGGCCGCTCATCCTGTTTCCAGAAATTTCTTGAAATATTAGAAAAGATGGCACTAGTACTATATTGATAGCACTTGCTATTTGGGCCTGTAGTTATGGGGAGTTGGTGCGGGGGGATAGTTTTGTGCCACCAGTGTTTGAAAAAAGTGGTGCCACTACGAAAAAAAATCGGAAATGTCGAGTGAAAGAATCGTTAGGAATGCGTCAAGATATTTTTTGACGTCAAAATAATGACAATTTTTGGGGTGAAACGCAGGCAAAAATGTGGGAGCGGGCTTGCTCGCGAATGCGGTGGGTCAGATAAGAATCTATCGACTGACACGCCGTATTCGCGAGCAAGCCCGCTCCCACATTTGGATTTCATTGCCTGAAAGAGAAGGGCTTGGCTCTATTCCGGTGCGTGATCGCGCAAAAACACCAGGTTATCCGGCTTGGACTGCTCTGCATTGAAGCGATAGCCCTGCACATCAAACGCCTTGAGCTTGGCCGGGTCGTTGATGCGTTCTTCAATCACAAAACGGCTCATCATGCCCCGCGCCTTCTTGGCGTAGAAGCTGATGATCTTGTACTGGCCGTTCTTCAAGTCCTTGAACTCGGTGTTGATGATCCGTGCGTTCAGCGCGGTGCGCTTGACCGCCGAGAAGTACTCGTTGGAGGCCAGGTTCAGCAGCACGTCGTCGCCTTGCTCGGCCAGGGCTTCGTTCAGCCATTCGCTGATCCGCGTGCCCCAGAAGGCGTACAGGTCTTTGCCGCGGGCATTGGCCAGTTTGGTGCCCATCTCCAGGCGGTACGGCATCATCAGGTCCAGGGGGCGCAGCAAGCCGTAGAGGCCCGAGAGCATGCGCAAGTGGTCCTGGGCGTAGGTGAAGTCGGCATCGCTGAAGGTTTCGGCGTTGAGGCCGGTGTACACATCGCCCTTGAACGCCAGCAGCGCCTGCTTGGCATTGGCCGGGGTGAACGCCGGAGTCCAACTGCCGAATCGGGCTGCGTTGAGGCCGCCGATCTTGTCGGATACGTGCATCAACTCGCTGATTTGCGCCGGGCTGAGCTCTCGCAGTTGCTCGATCAGCTCCTGGGAATGGTCCAGGTACTGCGGCTGGGTAAAGCGATCGGTAGCAGGCGCAGTCTCGAAATCGAGGGTCTTGGCGGGGGAAATCACCATCAGCATGAAGTCGTCTCCTTAAATCGTGGACGGGATTCTAGGGGCTTGGGCGTTTTGACTCCACCTATGATGGCGATAGGTGCCTGTGAGTGCTGGCTAAATGACCAAAGTGTCTCGTGGCATGGGCCAGCAGAGTAAGACCATCCTGGAAATGGATTAGAGGTCGAGAACCCGCTCCAGAGACACCAGCACTTGCTGGGTGAGGGTGTTCAGGCAGGTTGAGTAGACCGTGTAGGCGGCCGTCAGCACGACGGCGGCCATGGCCCATGGTGTCCACAATGGCCAGGCGCGTTTGAGCAGATAGTTACGCGGCACGACGTTGGTCAGCGGGTCGGTCAGGTGCTTGGGCGTTTCACCCCGCAGCGGGCGCAGCAGGGCGTGAAGTGGGGTGATGATCTTCTGTACTTCGTCATCGCTATTGTCGTGGGCGCCATATTTGCCTTTGAGGCAGGAGACCAGGCACTGGTACATGAACTCCAGCACATGCTGGTACCGGGCCGTGATGAGCATCGGTGGTGGTGATGTCGTCCACCGCGTTGTAGTGGTAAACGCGGTAGCTACCGTCCAAATCAGCTTGGGCGGTCAAGCGATCCAGCGCATCCCACTTGAAGCGGTAGGCCTCATCGTTCTCGTCGCGCAGTTCTTGCAAACGCCCGTAGGCGTCATAACTGAAACGCACCTTTTGCCCCAACGCATCAATACGCTGCTGGATCCGTCCGCTGGGGTGGTAGTGGTACTGGGTGCGCAGGTTAGCGGGGTCGGTGTAACAAGTAAGCTGGCCTGCCAAGTTGCGTTGGTCGCGATCAATGCGCCCGTCCGGGCGTTCGCTTTCGATCAATTGGCCGCGCAGGTCGTAACGGTACCCGGTGGTTTCGCCTCGAGCATTGGTGCTGCCGCTCAGGTAGCCGCGCTCGTCGTAACGGTAATGGTTTTCCGAGTTGGAGCAATCGCGATACAGCAGCAGTTGGCCGTAGCGGTTCCACGCCAAGGTCTTGTGTTTATCGTGGGCATCAACGATCTCCACCACCTGGCCTTGAGGGTCATAGCGGTAGCGGGTGGTGTGTCCGAGCGGGTCTTTTTCGCTGAGCAGGTTGCCGCGTTCGTCGTAGCTGAAGGTACGGGTGTGACCGCCACGGTCGGTGATGCTCAGCGGCAGTGCCCAGTGTTCGGTGTAGAGGATGTGTTCGCTGCGACCGAGTGGGTCGCGGGTTTCGATCAGGCGGCCGATGTCATCGTAGACGTAATGCCATTCGCCGCCTTGTGGGTCGGTGGTCTTGAGCAATTGCCCGGCGAGCAGGTCGCTGTGCCAGCACTGGCCCAGCGGGTCGATGTGGTGATAGACCTCGTAGAGTGCGCCCCAGTAATAGCGGTCCTCGCGGCCGAGGCTGTCCGCCACGCGGGTTTCGCCCTTGGCCAAGTCGTAATGAAAATGATAGTCCTCGCCATCACTGCCCCAGTGGCGGGTGACCCGCCACTCGTGGTCGGGCTGCGGTCCAGCAAGGGCGGCAGCGTGTACGGCGTGCCGTCGGCGCGGTGCTCGAAGCAGATTTCGCTGCGTATATCGGTCAGCTTATGTTTGGCCAGCACGCTGGTGATGATGCTGGGCACAGTCAGGCCCAGGAAGATGCACCAGTTGGAGCGCAGAGAGTGAACCAGGCAGGTTGCGTCACGGTGCGGTAGTTGGCGCGGCGAAAGCCGGGATCGACTTGCTGGGAGACGCTAGCCAAACGTTGAGAGTTATTCTCCGTGAGGGCAGTAGCCCTCTGTCAAGCAGGTCGGCCTAGAGCTGGGGGGAGTTGGCTTAGGTCATTATTCTTCCAAATTAAATCTCTGGGAGTTCAGGTCTTTGATTGCCACTTTAAGAAGCGATCTTCCAGTACGGTGCTTATTATTTTGTAGTTAACTTCTGTCTCAGTTACGCTGTCTAAATCATCATAATCAGGGAAGGTCTTTCCAAAATCAGTTAGGTAAAAATATTTCCAGCCTGGGCGGTAGTATTGTTGCGTGAATGCATTTCCTTCGAGGGTGAAATGAGAAGGAAGTAGTTGGTTGCCAAGTATTTTTCGAATTTCGTTGAGTTTTAAAGTTAATGTATTTCTGCTGGCTGTGATTTTTGAGATTTCATCGTTGCTCAATAATAAGAATCGGCTAGTTGCCCACTGTAGGTAAAAATATGGCAATATTCCGCTGCTTTCGCCCGTTTCTTTTGTTAAAGGAAAAAAGTCAAATGGTTGTGCTTCAAGATCTTTTTTGGCTTCTGTAAGAAATTGCTTTAGTGTGTCGTCCATTGTCTTATGCCTATGCGGAGTGGTAAATACTTGACCAAGGCTCATCGTTTCTTAAGTTCCAGTAAGTTATTTGATAGTCTACCTCTGCTTTAAGGGCTCCGGAAGGGTCAGTTTTTTTTATCATTTTAACTATTTTTTTGATGTGTAGATACTTCAATTCAAAACCTGGATAGTTTAGCAGGCAGAGCGCGTTATTGGGGTCTCGATGTAGGATTTGAGGGAAAATTTTAAAATAGGAGTCATAATATTTTTCGACATCAACGCTGCCGAGAACGGTTATGCATGCCTGCATTACTGAGGACTCAAAGGGGTTCAAAAAGCTTTTCATTATTGTGTCAACTATTTCGCTGTCGGCATTTGGTGGTATCTCATATACAAGCTTATGAAATTTTTCCTCGGATCTTCTATTTCTAGGCCCATTTAAAAGATCTGTCATTTCAGTGACCCATTGAGGTTTTGTTTTCATTGCTATATGTACTCCTTGCACTTGGCCCATGCGAGCATTTGAGTGATTGCTGCGTCATATTTACTACCGAATTTTGATCGTATATCTTCGATGTCCATCATCATCGCCGCTCGATATCCTGCTTTTCCTCCTTGGATGAGTTTTTCTTGTATTTTGCTGTACTGCTTTCCTGTGCTGCCCCAGCTAGCTGTAGCGTAATGATCAGTTACGTCCAGTTGTATGGATGGTTTTGCGTCGGAACTAACTACCTTTCCATTAATTTTTGAGTATGCAGAGTCTGCTGGTATATGGTGAGATTCTCTGCGCGGTCTGTAAGAGTTTCCGCCTCGTTTTATATTTCCATGCTTGCCCCCCCTATAGTTAGCACTAGGAACTCCGTTCTGCAACGCAGCGCATGGGTCAATTTTCTTTTTACCCTTTGTCTTTCCCCCAGTCTTCTTACCTGCGGCATTGACCATCGTTGAACCGTACCGAGTTGCCTTGCCAGCTGTGCCTGCATAGCCGACAAACGGGATCGCCGAGAGTAGCGATAGCCCGGCCCCCACATAGTCGCCCCGAGAGGCACTAACTCCCGCATTGGCAAGGTCCGCGATCTCCCCGAAAACCGGAATCAACCCAACGACATCCAGACCGAGCTGGACGCCATCTAGGACTTGCTTGCCGGTGATGCCTTCTTTGTCGGTTTCGGCCTCAATCGGTGGGTTGGCCTGTGTGCCTGGGACGGAAGTGGGTGCTGTCTCTCCTACTACCCGCCCGATGGTATTGCCATTCGCATTCGTCCCACCTGAACGTCGGTTTAGCTGTGGATCCGGGTAGTCAGGCATCGGAATGGGCAGTGCCTCCTGCTGAAATACTGCGTACTCGGCATAGGTCATATCCCTTTGTGCCAGAAGCGTTTGCCCTTCGTAGATCTGAACGGTCACGCCCGAGCCGTTTTCAAAGCTGGCAAAGTCTTTTCCGCCGTAGGCTACGAAGGATTTTTTGATGCTGATCTCTAATGGCTGTCCCGGTTGAGTCGGCTCTGCCATGCGTTAAGCCCCATTCATCCAAAACTTGTCGTCATGGCGCACCACCAACTTGCCTTCGGCGCGTACGGTGCTGCTTTTCTCCAGCGGGTAGCACTTGCCGCCGACCGTGTTGCTTTTGATGCCTTTGGCGGAGCCAGCTCCATCACCTTTTGTGGTCGGTACCAGGCTCATGTCGAACACCACTACCGGCTTGCCATTGGTACGTACCGATTTGGCGACACCCGTGGCAGTTTTCAGTTCGGCGGTAACGGGGTAGGGCACTGGCGGGATTGCGCTGCCCATCGGGGTCTTGCATACATCGGGGACGATGCTGACCACCTTCCATTTGCCCTGCTTGCGGGCGATGACGTTATTGGCCATGTCAGAGCATCTCCTTGGCCGCGCGCTTGATCAGTGGGGCGTTCGGATCAGTTTCGAAACGCGCCTCAAGGACGCGAATGTCCAGGTGATTGGGCAGGCTGACGCGATGGGACAAGGCCAGGGTCATGGCTTCGGTGTCGATGCGCAGGGTGTCGGTGAGCATTGGCAGTGGCAGCATGGCGCCGTTGTGCAGGCGCAGTAGGACAAACGGGCGATGGCCGGGCAGTTCGACGCACAACGAACCGTCGGGCGTCAGGCTGTGGTCGGTCAGGTTGAAAAGCTCAAGGCGAAACGCTGGCGGCGGGAACTCGATCTGTTGATCAACCGGTGCACCGTTCCAGTAGGCAAAATCAAAATCCCGTGGTAATCCCGGCCAGCGTTCACGCTGCCAGGTTTCGTCGTAGCTCCCAGCCAATGGCAAACGCGGTGCCCAGGCACGTCCCACCACGCCAAATCCCGCCGGTTGGTTTTTGTAGCCGGCTGCGACTTGCGCCATGCCATGAGCGTCAAGTTCACCTTCGGGATGCTTGGCGCGATCCAAGCGCCACACGGGTCTGTCGATGGGCTCGATCTGCGGGGCGGGAAGTTCGCGCAGCGGCTTATCCAATTGATAGCCCAGATCTTCCTGACGCTTTTCGATCCAGCCCCGGCCCAGCGGGTTGCTGTAACAAACTTCATTGAGCAGATAGGGCGGCGTATTTGCATCCACGGCGTGTTCGGGATTAACCACCACGCTGCTGCCACCGAAGGCATATTCCCAACGCAGCGGAACTGAAGTAACCGGTTTCGGATCAGCCAGTTGCCAGCCACCAAACAGGCTGTGGTGAAACTGGCGCGGGCCAATAAATTTCAGATGTTTGTCCAAGAAATACATACGTGTCGGCGCATTGGCCCGACGCTTAAAAGCTTCTTGTCGGGCGGTTTGCCAATCAGCCAGTTGATACTCGGTCAGCCGCTCGCCGGGACTTAAGGGTGTTGGCAGCGGCACGTCAGTGCTGGGCGGCGCCACTGGCACACTGATACGCAGCCCAGCCGTCCAGTGTGCATTCGGTTGCCCCTGTGGCGCATAGGTATTACCCACAACGATCACATCGCAGCGCGGCTTGAAGGGCGCCAGGTCGCTTTCTTCGCAGACGCTGCTGGTGCCTTCCTCGCTGTAGTAGCGATCAGCAGAGCACAGCGGCAGTGGGTCCTCGTCCATCACTTCGGCTTGGAACTGCCCCGGATGCCCTTCGATAGGCAGCAGCCGATAGCCGACCTTCATGACCAGCACCGGATACTCTTGACCGTCTAGCCCCAGCGCGCTGAAACACATCGCATCAAAGGGCGTCAGATTGCGAAATTCCATGACGCGCCCTCAGTTGATATCCACGTCTTTGCCGTTGATCTGCACCGCGCCGCTGGCGGTGAAATCGAAGGTGCGACCATTGATCAACACCGAGCCGTCGGACTTCATCACCAAGGTCGATTTGCCGACTTTGATGTTCAATTCATCGCCGACGGTGATGCTGAAACGCTTACCGACCATTACCGATTTATGGATGCCGACCTGTTCGCTCTGGCTCAGCCCCACCGTGGTGTTCATCGCCGCACCAACGCTGGTTTGGTAAGCCGCGCCAATGGTCAGCGCCTTGGCCAAACCGATGGTTTCGGCTTTGGCAAGCTTGATGGTTTCGGCCTTGTTACCGCCGATGGTCACGCTGCGGTTGGCACCGATGCTGATGGTTTCGTTCTGGCCGACGTCTTCGGTGCGGTGGTCGCCGATGGACACGGATTCGTTGTGCTCGACCCGCTCCTTGCGGTCATTGCCGACGAAGATGCTGTTGTTGTTTTTGATGTGAACGTTCTTGTCTTTCTCGGCATGGATAAACACCTCCTGGTGGCCCAGCTCATCCTCAAAGCGCAGCTCATTGAAGCCATCACCCTTATGAGTTCGGCTTTTGATGGTCATCCGCGTCTTGTGCTTGGGCAGCTCATACGGCGGCAGATTGGTCTGGCGGTAGGTGCGGCCCGTGGCGATAGGCTGGT
>NZ_JAAXCY010000010.1 GCF_014230465.1 Pseudomonas cremoris | reverse complement strand
CTCCGGCTTGAATCCGTGGGCCGCCGCGATGGGCCATCCTTGGCCCAGCGCGGCTAACCCGGCGTCCTGCCGGGTTACCCACGGATTCAAGCCTGCGTTCGGCCAGCGTGGTTTAACGGGGCGCTTAAGATCAAGATCAAAAGCCAGAGCCAGAGCCAGAGCCAGAGCCAGAGCCAGAGCCAGAGCCAGAGCCAGAGCCAGAGCAAACCATTATCTATCTGATGTATGGAGATCCAAATGTGGGAGCGGGCTTGCTCGCGAATGCGGTGTGTCAGCCAATGAATGAGTTGACTGACACACCGCATTCGCGAGCAAGCCCGCTCCCACATTTTGAGTAGTGTTACAACAACGACAACGGATAACTGATGATCAACCGGTTCTCATCAAACTCATTGGTACTGAAGTCGCGGCGCAGCGTGGAGTTGCGCCAGCGCACATTCAGGTTCTTCGCCGGCCCGCTTTGTATCACGTAGGCAAGCTCCGACTCGCGCCCCCATTCCTCGCCATCGGTAACCGCACCGACGTGCGCATTGCTGCCCCGGATATACCGGGTCATCAGCGTCAACCCCGGCACACCTTGGGCGGCAAAGTCATAGTCATAGCGCAGTTGCCACGAGCGCTCCTTGGCCGCGTCATAGCTGGAGTTGTAGCTGTCGTTGGCCAGGCTGGTACCGGCGGTGCCGTTGACGCGCATCCAGCCGTTGTCGCCGGACAGGCGTTGCAGGCCCACATAGAAGGTGTGCGCGCCGGTTCTGGCTGAGAGCATGGCCGACAGTGCACGGTTGTCCAGGGTGCCAGCGCGGGCGCTGCCGTTTTCTTCGCCGGAGAAGTACCCAAGGTTTGCACCCAGTACCCAACCGCCTACCGGTTGGCTGTGGATCAGGTTGAAGTAGCGTTGCTGATAGATGTCCGCCAGCACTGAATACCAGGCGCCGACTTGGGTTTTCTTGTCGTTGAACTGGTACTCAGCACCGCCGAAGTTGAAGCGGTCGGAGGTGGCATCCGGGCGGCCGCCCATGAACATGTCCTCCATGCTCGCATCGTTGCGCGGGCTGTTGGCGCGGAACTGGCCGCCGTACAGGGTCAGGCCAGTGATTTCCCTCGAGGTGATCTGCGCGCCGCGAAAGGTCTGGGTCAGCGAGCGACCATCGTCCGAGCGCAGTACCGGCAAGGCCGGCGCCCATTCGCCCGCCTTCAGTTCGGTGTTCGACAGCTTGGCTTTGAGCGCAACCCCAAGCCGGCCAAAATCGTCCGCCGGGCGGCCATCGCCATGCACCGGCAGCAACTGGGTGTTGGCGGTGCCCTTGCCGCCGTCGAGCTTCACCGAGTACAGCCCCAGCACGTCCACACCAAAGCCCACCAGGCCTTCGGTGTAGCCGGAACGCGCGTCCAGGATAAAACTTTGGGTCCACTCCTCGGCCTTGGCCTGGGGGTAGTTGCCATTGACGAAGTTGCGATTCAAATAGAAGTTGCGCAGGTTCAGCGAGGCCTTGCTGTCGTCCAGGAAGCCCTCGGCATGGCTGCTGCCGGCGGTAAGTGCCAGGCACGTGAGTACCACTGGGTTGGAGCGCAAAAGGATCTTCATTTTTATTATTCCTTTTTGGGAGGCGAACGCCTCCCGTCGCAGATAACAGGTATCTGCTGGCTGGTGGGATGGAGGGAGTTAGTTGCCGGTCAACGCGATGATCGCGGGTACCGTAAGCACGGCGGTGTAATAGCCCATGAACTGCACGCCGATGTTGAAGCCCAGGAAGCGTGCGAGGAATCCGCCGAGCAGGCCTATGGTGACAATCACCATCAACCCCAGCAGCCCGCCTTCCCAGATGCCGATCACCAGCACCAGGCCGATAAAGGTCGCGATCACCGCTTCATGGCTGATCTTGCGCACCACAAAGGCCGCCGCGCCGTGGGCGAAGTTCATGGTGAACGGGTACGCCACCAGGATCGCCACGATCACCGCGAGCATGCCGTAGCCGAGGAACTCCCAGGTATTGAGCAGGTTGTGCAGGTTGTTGATCTCGCCGGTGGCGTTGTCGACGAAGAAGCGTGGCGGTGCGTTGAACAGCGGCGCAGCCGGGCCAGCTGCCACAGGGCTCAATGGCAAACCAAAGGCCATCAGTGGGATCAGGGTTTCAGCGATATAGGTGGACTCGGTCACGCCGTTACGCGCAGTAATCACCGTGGTCAGGCGGTCGTAGGCATGCTTGATGCGCGAGCCGATCACTTCGCCCATGATCACGGTCATGGCCACCGGGCTGAACACAAATGTTGCGCTGGAGACGCTGGCGGCCATGGCCGTGACGCGCACCTGGCGTGGGTTGATGACCTTGAACGGGTTGGGGAAATAGCCACTCCAGCCCTTCACGTCCGGGGCCAGGGAAAACACCCGGTATTGGTCGCGACGCATACGCTGGCGCTCGCCGGGGGCCAGCAGGGAAAACAGCGAGGCAATCAGCGGTGCCACGGCGATGCCGAGGAAGTAGCTCACCGACAACTTGACCCCGTACTGCCCGGTCAACGCCTGCAACGCCACGATTACCACCACAAACGGCACCAGGGCCAGCACCGCCGCCCAACGGCCAGCGGAGAAGTAGGCGATGGTAAACGCGGCACACAGGAACACCCACGGTGCGAATTGCTTGATCACCGCGCCGAACGGCGCCAGCAACACCGCGAACAACACCGACAACGGCACCGCGATCAGCGCCGCCACCGCGCCACCGGAGATCATCTTGCGCAGCGCGATATGCGGCACGCCGAGCTTGCGCAGGTAGTTGGCATCCGCCAGCAGCGCCGTGGCCGATGTATCGCCTGGAATCCCCAACAACGCGGTGGGCACGGCATGGGTCATGTGCTTGGCCACGGCGCCGGCGAGGAAGAATGTGAGCACCCCGGCCGGCGGCGCACCCAACAGCACCACCAGCATGGTCAGCGGTGCGAGCGTGGTGGTTTCATCCGTACCGGACACCAGGCCGATGGCGGCGAACACCACCGCGCCCAGCAGCCCGAGGGCGAAGGCCATCATGATTTCGTGCAGTAAGACTTCCATCACCCGCGCCCTCCACTGAGGCTGGCGGTGAGTGCGGTGGCCGGCGTTTCACGCAGGCTTTCTTCACGTGCCTGGGCCTCGCGAAACAGCTCGTACAGTTCCAGCTCGCGCAGTTCGGCAATCACCTCAGCAGACAAGTCTTCCAAACGCCCGAGGCTGCCGTACTCCTTGAGCAGGTCGGCCACCACTTGTTCGCGAAAACCCTGGTCGGCGAGGTTCTCTTGCACGTCACGTTTGGGCGGGAACAGTTTGGCGCTGATCGCCCCGCCCGCCAGGCAGCCGAGGATGCCGATCAACATGGCATAGGCACGGGCCATCTGCGCCGACTCCACCAGGTAGTGCAACAGGTGCTGCGCAGCAAAGTAGGCGCCCAGGCTGACCACGGCGCCAATGCCGATGGACATTGCCAGGTGGCGGCCATCGATGGTGTCGCCCCACACCTCATACAGGTGTTGCTTGTCCGGCGGTAAAAGAGGTTGTTGCATGGTGCCCTCCGGCCCTTTCGGGCTTGTTGTTTTTATAGGGGGGTGAAGCATTAGCCACGGCGGACAGTGGCCCGTCCGACGGTAGTCGCTTGGCCGTGCCTGTTGACAATGCGCAAGGCGAACGTGACGTCTGCCTGCTCAACCGCCTCGACTTCGGCGCAAGCGGTGAGCACATCGCCGAGATAGGCGGCGCGACGGTTGCTGTACTCGAACGCCAGCAATTCATCGTTGGCGCCCATCCAGTCGTAGAGCAATTGGGTCAGCCAGTCGCCCTGCAACGGACCGTCCACCAGCAGCGCCGGGTGACCTTCGCCGTCCTGGGCGTAAGGCAGGTCGTAATGGATGCGGTGGGCATTCCAGATCGCCGCGTTGTACAGGAACAATTGCACGCTATCCGGGGTGTATTGGCGCTCAGGCAGCGCCTGGCCGACTTCAGGAATGGCCATGCTTACCTCGCTATCCGGGTCAGGTGTTCGATCACCAGCGGCTCGCCGGCTTCGTTTTCAAACCGGTTCTCGAACACCAGGAAAATCAACGGGCCGTCGCTGCCCTGTTTCTCGTGAATGTCGACCAGGCTCTGGCGACACACCAGCACGTCGCCGGGATAGATGCGCCCGTGCACCTGGTAGCGGCTGCCACCGGCCAGGATACGTTTGAGCGGCAGCTGCGGCAGCAACGGGTTGTCGGGGCAATGGCCGTCTTCACGCAGTTGGTCCAGGGGCAGCACCGGCATCAGCACGCTGAACAGGAACATCAGCGGCGCTTCGTCACCGGCAAGAAACCGCGCCTGGCGTTGGCCGGTGGCCACGGCGTACTTGCGAATGTCATTGCGGCTGACCTCAAAGCGCACCGGCGGCAAGGCCAGGCCGATGCAACTCATGATCTGTTCGGTGAGCAGGCTCAAATCACACCTCGGGCGACCAGTTCATCGTATTGGTGTTGTTCCAGGCCCAGCCATTGGCGGTAGACCTGCTGGTTATGCTGGCCGACAGCGGGGGCACTGGCGCCCTTCTCCAAGGTGCCGCCGGAGAGTTTGACCGGGTTGCCGAACACCTCGAAATGCGCGCCTTGGCATTCCACACTCACCACCATGTCGCGCTCACGCACGTGGGGGTCTGCAACCACTTCGTCCATGCTTTTGATCGGCGACAACGGGAAGCGGTCGCCGGTCAGGGCTTCCAGTTCGGCCTTGGTGTACGCCGCGCACCAGCCCTCGACGATGGGTTTGACCCGACGCAGGTAAGTGGCCTGCTCGAAGCGCTTGGCCATGGTGTCCAATTCCGGGTCGCTGGCCCATTCAGGCGTGCCGAATGCCTGGCAGGCCTCGCGCCAGAACTTGTCGGTGTAGGCGCCGAAAAACACGAAGCCGTCCTTGCACGCATAGCGCCCGTAGGGTTTGACAAAGGGATGACCATTGCCGGTAGGGCCGACCACCTCGCCGGTTTCGGTGTAGGTGACCAGGGCATTTTCGGTCAGGGAAATGATCGAATCCTGCTGGGACACGTCCACCAGTTGCCCGTGACCGCTGCGCTCGGCCTCACGCAGCGCACCAAGGGTGCCGATGGCCGCATACAGGGCCGCCGACAGGTCACCCAAAACCGTGCCGACGCGCATCGGCTCCTCCACGGTGCCATTCATCGACCACAGCCCGCCGGATGCCTGGGCGCTGCTGTCGAATGCCGGTCGTGAAGAGTTGGGCCCGTGCTGGCCAAAGCCGCTGATGGCGGTGAACACCAGTGCCGGGTTGACGGCCTTGAGCACCTTGTAGCCCAGGCCGAGCTTGTCCATGGTGCCGGGGCGGAAGTTCTCGATCACGATGTCGGCCTTGCCCACCATCTGCAGGAACGTGGCCTTGCCGTCCGGGTGCTTGAGGTCCAGGCACACCGCCTGTTTGTTACGGTTGAACTGGGCGAAGAAGCCGCTGACCGGCGTGTCGCTGCTGCGGCTCATGGGTGGGAATTCGCGGGTCAGGTCCGGGTCGGTGGGGTGTTCGATCTTGATCACGTTGGCGCCCATGTCTGCCAGCAGCATGGCGCAATAGGGGCCTGCGACCACGCGGGTCAAGTCAAGGATGGTCACGCCCTTGAGCGGGCCGAAACCGGCCAGGGTGGTTGCGAGAGGGTTCATGGGTGCTCCACTTTTTGTTATTGGATGCGTGCGCGCAATGCCTTGGCGACCCGCGATTCACCGCTGCGCTGCAGCTGGCTATCAATAAAGACGCCTACCTCGATCAATTTTGCAAGGTCGACCCCGGTGGCAATGCCCTGCCCTTCAAACAGGTACACCAGTTCCTCGGTGGCCACGTTACCGGTAGCGCCCGGTGAATACGGGCAGCCGCCCAAGCCCGACACCGAACTGTCGAACACCCGTACCCCGGCTTGCCACGCGGCCTGCACATTGGCCACCGCCATGCCGTAGGTGTCATGGAAATGCCCAGCCAAGGCACTCATGGGAACCTCGCCGGCACAGGCCTCGATCAATCGGCGCGTCGCATTCGGCGTGCCAGTGCCAATGGTGTCGCCCAAACTGATTTCGTAGCAGCCCATGGCATACAGCGCCTGGGTGACCGTCACCACCTGGGCGACGGGAACCGCGCCGGTAAACGGGCAGCCGAGCACGCAGGATACGTAGCCACGCACCGCGACACCCGCTTTCCGGGCCTTGGCCAACACCGGCTCGAAGCGTTCCAGGCTCTGGGCAATCGAGCAATTGATGTTCTTTTGCGAGAACGCCTCGGACGCCGCCGCAAACACCGCGACCTCCCGACACCCGGCGGCCAGGGCCATGTCCAGGCCTTGCAGGTTGGGCACCAGGACGGTGTAGGTCACGCCCGCACGCGGGCTCACTTGGCGCAGCACTTCATCGGAACCGGCCATCTGCGGCACCCAGCGCGGCGACACGAATGCCCCGGCCTCAATGGTGCGCAAGCCACAATCGGCGAGGCGCTCCACCAGGGCCACTCGGGTGTCCACGGGCAGGCAACGGACTTCGTTCTGCAAACCGTCCCGCGCGCCCACTTCCACCAGCCTGACGGCGTCCATCCTCACTGACCGCGCTTATCGAGCAACAAAGCCCGCGCACTGTCGGCGCGCACGTCGTGGGTCGCGACCATGCGCTCCACCAACCATTGCACTTCATCACCACGGGCACCGGCTGACAGCGCCACATTGCGCGCATGCAACGCCATATGCCCACGCTGGATACCTTCGGTGGCCAGGGCACGCAATGCGCCGAGGTTCTGCGCCAGGCCGACCGCAACGGCGATTTCACCCAGTTCCTGGGCGGTCTTCACCCCGAGGATACGCAGCGACAGTTGCGCCAGCGGATGGGTCTTGGTGGCACCGCCGACCAGGCCCAGCGGCATCGGCATTTCCAGGGTGCCGACCAAATGGCCCTGGCTGTCTTTTTCCCAGGTGGTCAGCGACCCGTAGTGGCCGCTGCGGCAGGCGTAGGCATGGGCACCGGCTTCCACGGCACGCCAGTCGTTGCCGGTGGCGACCACCAGCGGGTCGATGCCGTTCATGATGCCTTTGTTGTGGGTGGCGGCGCGGTACGGGTCGATGGCGGCGAAGGTATAGGCGTCGATCACCCCTTCGATCACGTCTTCACCGCTGTATTCGCTGGTGGCCAGGTGTTCCGGAGCGATGCGCAACTGGGCGCGACACAGGCGCAAGTCCGCCAGGTTGGACAGGATGCGCAGGCGCACTTTGCCGCCGGTGAGGCGTTCCATCAGCGGTGCCACCGCTTCGGCCATGGTGTTGACGGTGTTGGCGCCCATGGCGTCGCGCACGTCGACGATCAGGTGGGCCACCAGCATCGGCCCGCGTGGGCTGTCGGCAAAGGTGTGTACCTCGATGTCGCGGCAGCCACCGCCGAGGGTGTTGAGCAACTGGTCTTTGCTGTTGGCCAGGGCGATGATTTCGTTCTTGTTGCGCAGCAGGCTCAAGCGCGCATTGAACGGGTCGCTGATGCCGATGATCTGCACCTGGGCGCGCATCAGCGGTGCGCTGCTGGAGGTCTGGAAACCACCGGTCGGACGAGTCAGCTTGGCCATGAACGAGGCGGCGGCAACCACCGAAGGTTCTTCCACCACCAGCGGGATCACCACATCGCGGCCATTGATGCGGAAGTTGCTGGCCACGGCGTACGGCAGTTCAAATTTGCCGATGACGTTTTCGATCATGCCGTCGGCGATTTCCAGCGGCAACGCACCGGCGTCGCGCAGCAGCGCCAGGTCTTCATCACTCAGGCCGAGCAAGGGTTGCAGGTGTTCAAGGCGCTGGCTGGGAGACAGGCTGCGGAAATTGGGCAAGCGGGAATCAATCGACATTCAGGGGCTCCTCGAGGAGTCATTTGTTATTGGATGCCGCCAAATTGCCCCATCTGTAGCCTTGAAAGAAGGTACAGTTTTGCCGGACAGTTCGCCGACTGTACCCATAACAAGAACCTACGAGGAATTGCAGCATGTCGCGCCCTACCCTCGCGCAACAGGTGGCCAGCGCCATCGCCCAGCAGATTACCGATGGCGCGCTCAAGGCGGGCGAGAAACTGCCGTCGCTGCGCGAATACATGCGCTTGCATGGGCATTCGAAGAACACGGTGATCACCGCCTACGAGCACCTGGCCGCCGATGGGCTGGTGGAAGCGCGCCATGGCCAAGGCTTTTTTGTGATCAAACGCGTGGCCCACACCAGCGAAGAGGAAGACAGCCTGCCGTACAACCGCGCCCTGGACACCATCTGGATGATGCGCCAGCAATTTGTGCGCGACCCGGGCCATTCCCACCTCGGCGAAGGCTTCCCGCCGGTGGAATGGTTGATGGACATGCGCCTGGACAAGTTCCACCGCCAGGTGGTGCGCGCCGGGGTCACCACGCTGTTTCGCTATGGCACGCGCCTGGGCAACGCCGGGTTGCGCGCGCGGCTGGTGCAAAAACTCGCGGACTACGCGCTGCCCGTTTCGCCCCGGCAACTGGTGACCACCCTGGGTGCCAACCACGCGATGGACCTGATCATCCGCCGCTACCTCAACCCCGGCGACCCCGTGCTGGTGGAAGACCCCGGTTACTACCCGCTGTTCGGCAAGCTGCAATTGCAGGGCGCACACATGTTCGGCGTGCCCCGCGAGCCCGATGGGCCGGACCTGCATGCACTAGAGCAACTGATCAGGGCCCATCGACCGCGCCTGTTCTTTTTGCAGTCCATCGGCCACAACCCCACCGGCTCCGACCTGTCCCCGGCCAAGGCGCACCAACTGCTGCGCATCGCCGAGACGTATGACCTGCTGTTGGTAGAGAACGACGCAATGGCCGACTTCAAACCCAGTTCGGCGATCAAGCTGTCGGCCCTCGACCAACTCAACCGCACGCTTTACGTAGGCAGCTTTTCCAAGTCAGTGTCGGCGGCGTTACGCGTTGGCTTTATCGCTGGCAGCAAGCAGCGTGTCGAAGAGTTGGCGGATATCAAGATGATCCTGCACAACAGCGGCGCCGAATACAGTGAGCGCACCATCGATGTGATCCTCGGCGAAGGCCAGTTCCTGCGCCACCTGTCGCGCCTGCAAGACCGCTTGCGCCACGCCACTGCGCGCGGCCTGGACCTGCTCGACGAACTCGGCGCCGAGGTGTTCTGCCGACCGGAGCAGAGCCTGTACCTGTGGGCGCGCTTCCCGCATATCGAAGACGCCAATGCCCTCACCCGACACTGCCTGACTCAAGGGGTGATGCTGGCGCCAGGTTCGATCTTCTCGACCCACCCCAAAAACACCTCGCCCTGGACCCGACTGAACGTGGCCTACCTGGATGACCCCGTGTTCTGCCGGATCATCCGCGAGTTGCGATAACGGGATTAACAAAATTTTCATGTTTGCCCGCCTATGATCGCCACCCTCGTTGGGGAGTAACCGGCTTCTGACCCTGTTGGAAGCGTTCGTATCAACATATTCGGCAACCTGCCGTGGTACGAACACCGTTTTTCGGTTGGTGAGACCAGCGACATTTCCATGCCTAAAGTCGGGCGCGTGGAAGTGTCGTTGCGTCCCATAGCCCGACTGGAAGCCTTACCGTGAATCCCATTTCCCTGATCCTCCTGGCCCTGGCCATGTCTACCGACGCCTTCGCGGCGGCCATCGGCAAAGGCTCCAGCCTGCACAAACCGCGCCTCACCGAAGCCCTGCGCGCCGGCCTGATCTTTGGTGTGATCGAAGCCATTACGCCGATGATCGGTTGGGCCATCGGCCATGCGGCCACCCGCTGGGTGGAAGACTGGGACCACTGGATCGCCTTTACCCTGCTGGTCGCCCTGGGCTTGCACATGATCTACAACGGCTTCAAGGCCGATGATGAAGACGCCGAGAAACCTACCCAGCACTCGTTCATGATCCTGGCCGTCACAGCCTTTGCTACCAGCATTGATGCGCTGGCGGTGGGCGTGGGGCTGGCGTTTGTCGATGTGAATATTCTGGTGGCGGCTGCGGCGATTGGCTTGGCGACGATGACCATGGTAACCATCGGCATGATGCTCGGGCGGGTGTTGGGGACAGTGGTGGGCAAACGCGCCGAGATGGTCGGGGGTGTGGTGTTGATGTTGGTGGGTGCGACGATTTTGTATGAGCACCTGTCCGTTTAAGGTCAACACATAACCCATGTGGGAGCGGGCCTGCTCGCGAATGCGGTGGGTCAGTTGCCACATCTGTGGCTGATACACCGCATTCGCGAGCAAGCCCGCTCCCACATTGGATTGACGGTGTTTTTTACGCGGCGTGATGCTCTTTTTTCAAACTCTCCATATCAATCACAAACCGGTACTTCACATCCCCCTTGAGCATCCGGTCATACGCGTCGTTGATGCCCTGGATATCGATCATCTCGATGTCCGAGACAATCTTGTGCTTGGCACAAAAATCCAGCATGTCCTGGGTCTCCTGAATCCCGCCGATCAATGACCCCGCAAGGCTGCGGCGCTTGAAGATCAGGTTGAACACCGCAGGCGAAGGGTGCGGGCTGTCTGGCGCGCCGACCAGGGTCATGGTGCCGTCGCGCTTGAGCAGGCTGATGAACGCGTCCAGGTTGTGCGGCGCAGCCACGGTGTTGAGGATGAAGTCCAGGCTGTTGGTGACCTTGGCCATTTCATCAGCATTCTTCGACACCACCACCTGGTCGGCGCCCAGGCGCAGGCCGTCTTCGCGTTTGTTGGGTGAGGTGGTGAACAACGTGACATGCGCGCCCATGGCATGGGCGATCTTTACCGCCATATGGCCCAGGCCGCCAAGCCCGACCACACCGACCTTCTTGCCAGGGCCGACCTTCCAATGATGCAGCGGCGAATAGGTGGTGATACCGGCACAGAGCAATGGCGCCACAGCCGCCAGGTTGGCATCGCCGTGGGAGATGCGCAGCACGAACTTTTCCTTGACCACGATATTGTCCGAGTAGCCGCCAAAGGTGTTCTCGCCCCCGAACATCGGCCCGTTATAGGTGCCGGTAAAGCCGTTTTCGCAGTATTGCTCCTCGCCCTCGGCGCAAGACTCGCACTGTTGGCAGCTGTCGACCATACAACCGACGCCCGCCAGATCGCCCACCTTGAACTTCTTCACATTGGCGCCCACCGCCGTGACGCGGCCGACGATCTCGTGGCCCGGCACCGAGGGATACAGGGTGTTCTGCCACTCGTTGCGCACGGTGTGCAGGTCGGAGTGGCAGACCCCGCAGAACAGGATGTCGATCTGTACGTCATCCGCCCCCGGCGCTCGACGCTCGAAGGTAAAGGGCTTGAGCGAATCCTTGGAGTCCCGAGCGGCGTAGCTGTATGTCTTGGCCATTTTCGTTCACCTGTGTGATCGGACAGTGGAAGTCAGTGGACCAGCATAGACGCTGAACCGTTCAACCGAGCACATGCGTACAAGCCCTTCGTCCGGTTTACCGCAATAGTGAGCCTGAGCTGTTTCGCCCACCCCCAAGGAGTTTTCCATGAGCACATTCGTTGCCAAAGATGGTACCCAGATCTACTTCAAGGACTGGGGCAGCGGTAAGCCCGTGCTGTTCAGCCACGGCTGGCCGCTGGATGCGGACATGTGGGAATACCAGATGGAATACCTGAGCAGCCGCGGTTTTCGCACCATCGCGTTCGACCGCCGAGGCTTCGGGCGCTCGGACCAACCGTGGACCGGCAACGACTACAACACCTTCGCCGACGATATCGCCCAACTGATCGAACACCTGGACCTCAAGGACGTGACCCTGGTGGGCTTCTCCATGGGCGGCGGCGACGTGGCGCGCTACATCGCACGCCACGGTAGCGCACGCGTGGCCGGCCTGGTGCTGCTGGGTGCGGTAACGCCGATCTTCGGCCAGACCGCCGATTACCCGCAAGGCGTGCCCGCCGAGGTGTTCGACGGTATCAAGGCCGGTCTGCTCAAGGACCGTGCGCAGTTCATCTCCGAGTTCAACACCCCGTTCTTTGGCCTCAACAAGGGCCAGGTCGTCTCGCCCGGCGTACTGACCCAGACCTTGCAGATCGCCCTGCAGGCTTCGCTCAAATCGACGGTGGATTGCGTCACCGCTTTCGCCGACACCGATTTCCGCCCGGACATGGCCAAGATCGACGTACCCACCCTGGTGATCCATGGCGATGGCGACCAGATCGTGCCATTCGAAACCACCGGCAAAGTGGCCGCCGAACTGATCAAGGGCGCCGAGCTGAAAGTCTACAAGGACGCGCCCCACGGGTTTGCCGCCACCCACACCCAGGCCTTGAATGAAGACCTGCTGGCGTTCCTGAACCGCTGATTCACCCTCTCCTTATTTTGGCCGGGCTTGCCCGGCCTTTTTTGTTCAGGAAAAACGCGGGTTTACGACAAGACGCCCTGGCCCACTGATTGCAACGGTGTGCTGACCTCACTCCCCCGTGTCAGCGAACGCCGCGACAATCTCATCGATCACCACCCGCACCCGTGCGGTGTGGCGCAGGTCGGCGTGGGTCACCAACCACACGTCATAGGGTGTGGGCCGTACGCGCTCCGGCCACAGGCGCACCAGCCCGTCGCGTTCCCCGGTGCACACCGGGATTTCGCCGATGCCAATGCCGGCAGCGATGGAGCGGCGCACTAGCAGGCTGGAACCCAAGGCAGCGACGATGCGCCCACGGCTGATGGGTTCGGACACCAGGGTGAGGTCTTTTTGGGTTTGCAGGTGGGGTTGATAGACCACCAGGTCGTGACCTTCGAACAAGCGACCCGGTTGTGGCTGGCCGTGACGGTCGATGTAGTTTTGGGAGGCGAACAGCCCCACCGGCCAACGGGCGATGCGACGAGCGATCAGGTCGGGGTTGTCCGGGCGCTGGTTGCGCACGGCGATATCGGCTTCGCGCTTGGCCAGGCTGAGGAACTGGGTGGAAGCTTCCAGTTGCACGCGTACGTCCGGGTGTTTGTCGTGCAAGCGGGCGATGGAGGGGATCAAGAAGTCGATGGCCAGGGAGTCAGTCGTGCTGACCCGAACGGT
This sequence comes from Pseudomonas cremoris, assembly GCF_014230465.1. The sequence continues at coordinate 316,582 of NZ_JAAXCY010000010.1, read as the reverse complement.
GCCAGTCAGGCGGTCATCCAGGCCTTGGATCTGACGCTGCAGCTCAAGTGCCGAGCGCTCCATATTCTCCACCGACAGCAAAGCCGCCTCGCCAACGGCAGTCAGTACATAACCCTCCGAGGTGCGCAGGAACAACGTCGCACCCAGGGATTTCTCCAGGCCATTGATGCGCCGACCAACGGTGGCCTGGTCCACTCCCAGCACCCGTGCGGCGCCACGCAACGTGGACTCGCGGCACACCGCGAGAAAGACCCGTGCATCGTCCCAGTTCATGTGGCTCTCCAGTGATGCATTTTCGCATCAGCATGACGAAAAATCGCAGCATTATTGCATCACGATTACCCGCTATGCTGATCGCCATTGCAAATACCGTCATACATTCACCGTTACAGGACTCGCACAATGACCCTGCCAACCGACATGACCCTGATCGAAATCACCACTCCCGGCGGCCCCGAGGTGCTCAAGCCGCGCCAGGTGCCCGTGCCCTCCCCGGCGGCCGGCGAGATTCTGATCCGCGTGCACGCCGCCGGGGTCAACCGCCCCGATGCCCTGCAACGGGCAGGCACCTACCCGATGAAACCCGGCATGAGCCCGTACCCCGGCCTGGAAGTGGCCGGTGAAGTGGTGGCATTGGGCGAAGGCGTCAGCGCCTATGCCCTCGGCGACAAGGTCTGCGCGCTAACCAACGGCGGCGGCTACGCCCAGTACTGCACGGTGCCTGCTGGCCAGGCGTTGCCGATTCCCGAGGGTATGCAGTGGATTCAAGCCGCCGCGATCCCGGAAACGTTCTTCACCGTCTGGGCCAACCTGTTCGGCCTCGGCGGCGCGCATAAAGGCCAGCGCGTGTTGATCCATGGCGGTACCAGCGGCATCGGTACCACCGCGTTGATGCTGTGTCGCGAGTTCGGGATCCAGGCGTTTGCCACCGCTGGTAGCGAAGACAAATGCGCGGCGATCCGTGCGCTGGGTGCCGAAGCGATCAATTATCGCCAGCAGGATTTCGTCGAGGTCATCAGCGAACAAGGTGTGGATGTGATCCTCGACATCATGGGCGGCTCCTACCTCAACAATAACCTCAAGGCCCTGGCCATGGACGGGCGCCTGGTGATGCTGGGCTTCCTCGGCGGCGCCAAGGCCAACGAGGTGGACTTGCTGACCATCCTCGGCAAACGCGCAATCGTCACCGGCTCGCTGTTACGGGCGCGGACCCGGGATGAGAAAGCCGAAATTGCCGAGCAACTGCGCGAACACGTTTGGCCGGTGCTTGCAGCAGGGCGCTGTCTGCCGATGATCGACCAGGTGTTTGACTATACCGAAGCGGATAAGGCCCATGCGCGGATGGAGGGCGGGGAGCATATCGGGAAGATTGTGCTGCGGGTGATCTAGCAACACCGCAAATCCCCTGTGGGAGCGGGCTTGCTCGCGAAGGCGGCGTGTCAGCCGACACACATGCAAGCTGACCCACCGTCATAGCAGGCAAGCCAGCTCCCACATTTAGCTTTGTGCCAGGTCCGAAAAATGGGTGCATCGCTGATCCCACACTTGACCTGCTTTGTATTGAAGACCGGGTTTCTAGCGGAATGTCGGGTAGTCGGTGTAGCCCTGCTCCGAACCACCGTACATCCCTTCCGCCCGCAGCGGGTTCAGCGGCCAGCCGTTGAACAGTCGCTGCGGCAGGTCTGGGTTGGCAATGAACGGTCGGCCAAATGCGATCAAATCCGCCAGCCCTGCGCTCACCAGTTTCTCGCCGCGCTCAGCGGTGTAGCGCCCGGCATAGATGATCCGCCCGCTGAACGTCTCGCGCACGGCTCGGCGAAAGGTTTCCGGCAGTTCGGGGGCGTTGTCCCAGTCCGCTTCGGCGATGGAGACGTAGGCGACGCCCGCCGCTTCCAGCAGCTTGATGGCTTCGATATAGGTGGTGTGCGGGTCTTCTTCCACCAGTCCGATGTACACGCGGTCCTGGTCGGTGCCGCTGAACAACGGTGAAAAACGCACGCCCAACCGCTCTGCGCCCACTGCATCGCTCACCGCCTCGACGATCTCCCGCAGAAAACGCAGGCGATTATCCAACGAGCCGCCGTACTCGTCGTCGCGGCGGTTGGCGTGGGCCGAGATGAACTGGTTGACCAGATACCCGTTGGCCGAGTGAATCTCCACGCCATCAAACCCAGCGGCAATGGCATTGCGCGCCGCCTCGGCGTACAACCCGACCAATTCCTTGACTTCACGCGTACTCAACGCACGCGGCACCGGCGGTTGCACCAGCTCACCCGCGCCTGGCGCAGTTTCGATAAAGGCCTTGGCCTGCAAAGGCGCGATCGCCGACGGCGCGACCGGTGCCGCTCCGTCGGGCTGCAAACCGGGATGAGACACACGCCCCACGTGCCACAACTGGGCAAAGATCACCCCGCCGTCGGCGTGCACCGCGTCGGTGACTGTGCGCCAGCCGTCGACTTGCGCGGCGTTGTAGATACCCGGCGTCCACGCGTAGCCCTGGCCACGCGGCTCGATCTGCGTGCCTTCGCTGACCATGAACCCGGCACTTGCGCGCTGGCGGTAATACTCGGCCATCAGGTCGGTGGCAATATCACCGGGTTGGGCGCTGCGCTGGCGAGTCAGCGGGGGCAGGACGACACGGTTGTTCAGGGTGTGTCGGCCCAGTTTTACCGGGGTGCTTAAAACGTTTGTCATGTGCGGTTTTCCAAATCCGGGACGAGCAAAAGCATTGGCGACTCCTGAGAGTCGCCAATCAATAACGGGTTAACTGATTTAGGCGGTGAGTTTCAGCAGGGCCTTGGCCACATCGCTGGAGCTGCCAGGGTTCTGGCCGGTAACCAGCAGGCCATCGACGATCACGAAGGATTGCCAGTCGGCGCCCTTCTCGTAATTGCCGCCGAGTTTCTTGAATTCATCTTCAACCAGGAACGGCACCACATCGGTCAACTCCACCGCCGCTTCTTCCGAGTTGGAGAACCCGGTCACACGGCGGCCCTTGACCAACGGTTCACCGTTGACTGCCTTGACGTGGCGCAACACGCCCGGTGCATGGCAGACAAAACCGATGGGCTTGCCGGCGCGCTCAAAGGCTTCGATCAGCGCGATGGAAGTGGGCGATTCCGCCAGGTCCCATAGCGGGCCATGGCCGCCTGGGTAGAACACTGTGTCGAAGTCACCTGCGTTGACCGCGTCCAGCTTGAGCGTGGAGGCAAGGGCTTGTTGGGCGGCTGGGTCGGCAGCGAAGCGGTGGGTCTGTTCGGTCTGGAAGTCCGGCAGGTCGCTGACCGGGTCCAGCGGTGGCTGGCCACCTGCCGGGGATGCCAGCACGATCTCGGCACCGGCGTCCTTGAATGCGTAATAAGGTGCGGCAAATTCTTCGAGCCAGAAGCCGGTCTTGCGGCCGGTGTTGCCCAACTGATCGTGAGAGGTCAATACCATCAATACTTTCATTGTCGAGTGCCTCGGGATGAGTGTGGGTTGAAGCTTAGGAGCCGGGGCGTGTTGTCACAACGTCATATCCGCAAGGTTTTCGGACATGCCCGATGGCAGTTGCCGTTTGCCCACGAGCCGCCGACAATCCCCCCTCCCACACCCCTTGGAGAATGACGATGCACAGCGTTGCGCTGCTGGTTTACCCGAATTTCGAATGCCTGAGCCTCAGCGTGGGCTCGGTGTTCGAATGCGCGAACCTGATGCAGGGCGAGCCGGCCTACGAATTTCACCTGGTGTCGGAAAACGGCGGCGCGGTGATGACTTCCCAGGGTTTTTCGGTGAACACCACGCCGATCCGGCCGCAGGGCTATGACACGCTGATCGTCGGCGGCTACATGGAGTTCCGCCTACCGGAGGCCAACCTGCTGGAACAGGTCAAGACCGCCTCCGCCCAGTCGCGGCGTGTTGCCTCGTTGTGCATGGGCATATTCGTACTGGCCGAGGCCGGCCTGCTGGAAGGCAAGCGCACCACTACCCACTGGATTCACGCGCCGGCCTTTCGCAAGCGCTACCCGCATATTCATCTGGAAGAAGACAAATTGTTCGTCGTGGACGGCCAGGTGTGGACCGGCGCGGGCATGAGCGCCGGCGTCGACCTGGCGCTGGCGATGGTGGAGAACGACCTGGGCAGCGACCTCGCCCGGCGTATTGCACGCAAACTGGTGATCGCCCAGCGTCGGGGCAGCGAGCAGTCGCAGTTGTCAGCCTTGCTGGAACTGGACCCCAAATCCGACCGCGTGCAACTGGCCCTGGCCTACGCCCGCGAGAACCTCACCCACGATTTGTCGGTGGATGCCTTGGCCGACGTGGCGCGCCTCAGCCCCCGCCAGTTCAGCCGGGTATTTCGCGAAGAAACCGGGCAGACGCCGGCCAAGGCCATCGAGTCGCTGCGGGTGGAAGCCGCGCGGGCACTGATGGAAACCAGCCGGCATCCAGTGGAAGTGGTAGCCCGCGAAACCGGCTTCGGTGATCGCGAGCGCATGCGCCAGGCGTTCCTGCGCGCCTTCGGCCAACCGCCGAAGGCAATGCAGCAGGCGCTGTTCAACCCGGTTTAGGTTGGTAGCCAAACAGCGACTTCACTTCCAGGTAGTCTTCCAAACCAAATACGCCCCACTCGCGCCCGTTGCCCGACTGTTTGTACCCGCCAAACGGCGCGCCATTGTCGGCCTTGCTGCCATTGAGATGGACCATACCGGTACGCAAGCGCCGCGCCACGGCCCGCGCCCGTTCCAGGCTGCCAGCGGTGACATAACCTGACAGGCCGTAGGGGCTGTCATTGGCGAGGGCGATGGCCTGCTCCTCGCTGTCGTAGGGAATGATCACCAGCACCGGCCCGAACACTTCTTCACGGGCAATGGGCGAATTCGGGTCGACATCGGCAAACACCGTGGGCCGCGCATAGAACCCTGTCGTCACGCCTTCGGGCCGCCCCACGCCGCCGCATACCGGCGGCGCATCCACGGCGCCGAGCACCCCCTGCACCCGTTCGAACTGCGCCTGGTTGGCCAAGGGGCCCATGGCCGTCGCCGGGAGGCTGTCATCGAAGCAGATACCGGCGGCGACGTCCTGGGCAATCTCCACGGCGCGGGCCTGAAGCGCACGCGGCACCAACATTCGCGTCGGTGCATTGCAAGACTGCCCACTGTTGCGAAAACAACTGCTCACGCCGTGGCGCACCGCCGCATCGAGGTCGGCATCCGCCAGGATCAGGTTGGCCGACTTGCCGCCCAGCTCCTGGGACACGCGCTTGACCGTGTCCGCCGCCGCCTTGGCCACCGCGATACCCGCGCCGGTTGAGCCAGTAAACGAGACCATATCGATGTCGGCGTGCCGGGCAATACCGTCGCCAATCGTCGGCCCATCGCCGTTGACCAGGTTGAACACGCCCTTGGGCACGCCGGCCTGATGCAGGATATCCGCGAGCAGCAGGGCTGAGAGCGGCGCTTTTTCACTCGGTTTGAGCACCACCGTGCACCCCGCCGCCAACGCCGGAGCGAGCTTGCAGGTAAGTTGGTTGAGCGGCCAATTCCACGGCGTGATCAGGCCGCACACACCGATCGGCTCGCGGCTGATCAGCGTGCTGCCGTGGGGCTGGTCGAACACGTAGTCCTTGAGCACCTCATAGGCACGCTGCAGGTGGCCCAACCCTGCCGGCACGTGCGCGCTGCGCGCCAGCGATAACGGCGCGCCCATTTCCTGGTGCACACACAGCGCCAAGGCCTCGCTGTGCTGGCGATAACCGTCGATGATCGCCGCCAGCAGTTCCAGGCGCTGTTCACGCGGCCACTGCGCGTAGCTGTCAAACGCGCGCCTGGCCGCTGCCACGGCCAGGTCAAGATCGGCAACGGTGCCCAGGCTGATGGTCGCGACGGTGCGCTCGGTGGCGGGATCGATCACCGGTAGGGTTTCACTGCCCAATGGCTTGACCCACGCACCGTCGATGTAAAAGTCCAGGGTGTTCATCGGGTCGCCTCGATCGCCTTGGCCAAGGTGCCGAACACCCGGTCGATCTGTTCTTCGCTGATGATCAACGGCGGCGACAGTACGATGTTTTCTCCAGAAGCGCGCACCAGCACACCCGCGTCAAAACAGCGTTGGGCCACTTCGGTAGCCCTGGCACCCGGCGCGCCCTCGCGGGGTTTGAGTTCGACCGCGCACAGCAGGCCGATGGCACGCACGTCCTGCACCAATGGGTTATCACCTAGCGCCAGCGCGGTGGTTTGCCACAGTGGTGCAATCTGCTGCACATGGGCGTTGATACCCAGTTCCTCGTGCACCTCCAGTGTCGCCAACGCGGCAGCGCAGGCCAGCGGGTGGGCGGAATAGGTGTAGCCGTGCATCAACTCGATGGCCTGTTCCGGGCCTTGCATAAAGGCCTCGTACACCGCGCCGCTGACCAACACCCCGCCCATGGGCACGGCGCCGTTGGTGAGCCCTTTGGCCAGGCTCATCAGGTCCGGTGTGACACCGAACGCCTGGGCGGCGAACGAATGCCCGACGCGGCCGAAACCGGTGATGACCTCGTCGAAAATCAGCAACACGCCATGGCGATCACATATCTCACGTAGTTTCTGCAGATAACCCAACGGCGGCGCATACACCCCGCCGGAACCGGTGACCGGCTCGACAATCACCGCCGCCACGGTGGCCGGGTCATGCACCTCCAACAGCTGCAGCAATGCATCGGCGTAGTGCGCGCCCTGCTCCGGCTGGCCGCGACTGAAACGCGAACCCGCATCGTAGGGCAGCGGCAAGTGCGCGACATCGCCAAGCAACGGGCCAAAGTCGCGTTTCTGCCGACCAATCCCCGACACCGACAAACCACCGAAGCCCATGCCGTGATAGCCCTTGGCGCGGCCGATGAATTTGGTCCGCCGGCAATCACCCCGCGCCTGATGATAGGCCCTGGCGATTTTCAGCGCGGTGTCCACCGCCTCTGAACCGGAGTTGGTAAAGAACACCTTGTCCAGGCCCGCCGGGGCGGTCGCCACCAACCGGTCGGCCAGGTTCAGCGCCGCCGGGTGGCTCATCTTGAACGAGGACACAAAGTCCAGGCGCCCCGCCGCTTCACGAATCGCCTCGACGATCCGCGCCTGGCCGTGGCCGGCATTGACGCACCACAGCCCGGCCATGGCATCCAGCACATCACGTCCTTCTGGGGTGGTGTAGTGCATGCCGGCGGCGCGGTCGAACAGCATCGGCTGGCGGTTGAACGGGCGCATTGCGGTAAACGGGGCCCACAGGGAAGAGGTCATGGGGTGTACTCCTTAAAGCTGGATTCGCGAACCGGTCAGGGTTGGTCGTTGCAAGGCGCCGGCGTTGGTGTTGACGCCACGATCAAAGCGCAGCCTCCCATCCTGCACGCGACAGGTGACGTGATCGCCGAAAGCGGTTTCGACAAAGCGCCAATCCATCAGCAGTTCGCCTTCGGTGGACCAGCAGGCCTGGGCGACCACCGGGGTCTGTTCCGGTTGGTATTGGTGGTGCAAGTAGTTGCCGGTGATGCTGGTAATGCTCTCAACCGGCTGCTGGAAACCGGCGCGTACGTGGTGCGTGCCACGGTGGTCCACCAGGGTGAAATCGCAATGGTCGCCCAGGAAATCGAAGGCGATTTCGCGCACGCCGTCTTCGTTCGGCTCAATCGCAAAACGGCCGTGGAGCGCGCTGCTGGCGGGTGAGGTTTTCAGCCCTTGCAGGGTCGGCAAGTGCAGGTTGTCGAGCAGCGTATCCAGTTGTGCCTGGCTGGCCGGGGCGTCTTTGGCCGTGCGGCCCAATGCTGGAAACAGGTGCTGCCACAGCGCGGCGTGCAGGCGTTTTTCGCCCAGGCGCAGGCCACAGGTGAAGACCATCACCGTGTCCTGGTCCGGCAGCACCATGCACTGCTGGCCGAACACGCCAGAGGCGTAATAGCCGCCGTGTTCGGTCATCCACCATTGGTAGCCATAGCCTTCGCGCTGGGCCTCATTGGCCTTGTTCTTGTCGCGCGGCAGGTATTGCTTGCCGTCGAACTCGCCCATCCACACGTCCTCCACCTGGTTGCGCGTGGCATTGGCCACCCACTGCGGCGACAACAACTGGCGCCCCTGCCATTGGCCGTGGTTGAGGTGCAGCACGCCGAATTTCAGCGAGTCTTCGCTGGTGCAGCTCAAGCCATTGCCACCGGAATTGAAACCGCCAGGGGCCAGGTCCCACTCCAGGTGATCAAGCCCCAAGTGATCGAGGACGCGTTCCTGTAACAACGCGTGCATCGTTTGCCCGGTGACCTGGGTGACGATGGCCGACAACATGAAGCTCGACGCACTGCTGTAGATAAACGACTGGCCCGGCGGCTCATCCACCGGCTCATTGAGAAACGCCTCGACCCAGCTGCTTTGCAGGTTGCGCCAGTCGCCGCCGGAGATGCCACGGGTATGACCGGTGCGCATGGTCAGCAGGTCCTGCACGGTCATCGCCGCAAGGTTGGCGCTGATCGGTTGCGGGCATAGCTCGGGGAAGAAGCTGACCACCTTGGCCTCCAGGCTCAGGCGACCGTCGTCGATCAACAGGCCGACGGCCGTGGCGGTCCAGCTCTTGGTTGCCGAATGCTGCACGTGCATGCGATGCGCCGCATACGGCTGCCAGTACGCCTCGACCACCACGGCGCCCTGGCGATAGAGCAGGAAACTGTGCAGCTCAAGGCCCGTCTCGGCGACGGCCTGGAGGAAGTCGACAACGCCGGCCGGGTCGACGCCGCAGTCGTCGGGCAAGGCTCTGGGCAGCGGGATGTAGGTCATGATGGGTCCTCAATAATGTTTTTATATTTCAAATAATGCAGATAAAGATTTGTTCGCTGCGGCCCAGATGTATTTGAGCCCTCTATAATCCAGACTTTCCGGGTATCCTTGCCTCCCCTGTCACAGGAACGATCGCGCGCCATGTCCCAACTCACCTCGCTGCAGACCAAAGTCGCCGGCCAGATCCTGGCCGCCATCACCAGCGGCGACCTGCAACCCGGCCTGCACCTCAAAGAAGTGGAACTGGCCCAGCGCCTGGGCGTATCGCGCTCGCCCATCCGCAGCGCGCTGGTGTACCTGGCCGAGCAGAAAGCCATCGAACCGCTGCCCCAACAGGGCTATCGCGTACCGCTCGAAGCGGCGGACGGCCGGGTGCAACAGCTCACGCCGTTGCATAACGAAGAGGACGATCTGTACACCCGGTTGATCGACGACCGACTGAACCAGGTACTGCCCGACCAGATTTCCGAGAGCGACCTGCTGCGCCGCTACGGTGTCGGCAAAAGCGTGCTGCGCCGCTGCCTGCTGCGCCTGTCGGATGAAGGCGTGATGCAGCGCAAGCACGGCCACGGCTGGCAGTTCCTGCCGACCCTGAACAGCCCGCAGACGCGCTTCGAGAGCTACCGCTTTCGCATGCTGCTGGAACCGGCCGGGCTGCTGGAGCCGACCTTCAAGATCAACCCCGAGCAATTCCGCCGCTGCCGCGAACGTCAGATGGAACTGTTGGAAGGCAAGGTGGATGGCCAACGCTTTATCGAATACAACGCCGAATTCCACGAACTGCTGGCAGCGGCCTCCGGCAATGGCTACATCCTGCAAGCCATCCAGCAACAAAACCGCCTGCGCCGACTGACCGAGTTCCACACCGTGAACAACCCGGAGCGGGTCAAGGTGTCGTGCTGTGAGCACTTGGCGATCCTGGATGCGCTGGAGCAAGGCGATAACGAATGGGCGTCGACGCTGTTGCATCGACATTTGGATGTGGCGAGCAAGTTGCGGGTGGCGAGGAATAAGGGCTAATGAGATGGGCGCCGTTCTGGAAGACCGAGGCGCGGCCTTCGCGAGCAAGCCCGCTCCCACATTTGGAAAGCGTTCGCTAGTCAATATCGGTCGGCTATAAGGCCGCCGCGCTTTGGCTTTGGCTTTTGATCTTGATCTGAGTCGCCCCGTTAAACCACGCTGGCCGAACGCAGGCTTGAATCCGTGGGTAACCCGGCAGGACGCCGGGTTAGCCGCGCAGGGCCAAGCAATGGATATGTACTGCGCCCCAAGCATGCGCATTACCAGAGCGCCACGGTATAACCAACAATCACCCGGTTCTCATTCATGTCCCGGAAATAGTTGGCCTTGCTCAACCCATTGCGCCAACGCAACGACACCCCTTTAAGCGCCCCAGACTGAAACACATAACCCAGGTCGATATCCCGCTCCCACTCACGCCCCTCCCCCGCAAACCCCTTCACCTCGGCCTGGTCACCCTTGGCCCAACGCGTCGAAAACGTCAGCCCCGGCACACCCAGCGCAGCAAAGTCAAAGTCATAACGCGCATGCCACACCCGCTCATTGGTCTGCGAGAAGTTGCTCAACTGGTACTCGGAAAACAGGTAGGTATTGGTCCCGTCCACATAGGTAAACGGCGTCTGCCCATACTGCTCCTGATAACCCCCGCCAACGCTGTGGCCCTTGTAGCTGAACATCGCCCGCGTACTCAGCGCGCGGTTGTCCACCTTGCCGGCCAGGCCCGCGCCGGACTTGTCGGCATCGAAGTAACGGATATCGGTCTTGAGCGTGCCGCCGCCCAAGGCAAAGCTGTTTTTCACGCCCACGAAGTGCTGCTGGTAGATGTCCTCCAATTGCGCAAAGTGGTAGCTCAGGGTCATGCCCGGCGTGAGCTTGTAATCGCCGCCGGCAAAGCGGAAGCGGTCGCTCTTGGCGGTGCTTTTGTAGGCGCCGCTCTGGCTGGTCAGTGCCATGTCTTCGTAATCGGTGGACTCGCGCTGCTTGGTCTGGTCGATCTGCCCGCCGATCAGGGCCAACCCGGCAATGTCCGTGGACGTCACCTGGGTGCCGCGAAAGGTCTGCGGGAACAAGCGGCTGGTGTTGGGCTGCAAGGTAGGCAAATCGGGCAGCAGGTAGCCGCTGCGCAACTCGCTCTGGGCAAAGCGCACCTTGCCGGTCACGCCATACTTGGAGTACTCGTCATGGGCACGCTTGGCATAACTGGGCTTGCCCGGCGTGGCGTCGTTGTCCCGCGACAACAAGCCCGAACCGGAACGGTCCGGGCTGGAATCGAGTTTCAGGCCGAGCATGCCAACCACGTCCACACCAAAACCCACGGTGCCTTCGGTAAACCCCGACTTGAGGTTGAGGATGAAACCCTGGGCCCATTCCTCGCGCTTGGATTGCCCCGCGTCTTCCCGGTAATCGCGATTGAAGTAGTAGTTCTTCAGGTCCAGATCTGCCTTGCTGTCCTTGATGAAGTCAGCCTGCGCCGGGGCGCACAGCAGGCCCCCGCTCATAAGGCCGACGCCTTTCAAGATCAGGTTGAGATTGTTGTTGTGCATGTTCTTGGCTCCTGGCAGTCGTTTGGGGTGAGTAGGTCTTATTGTTTTTTGGGCACGACATTCCCCATCGCGCAGGTTCAAAAGCCTGCGCGCCGGGTGAAATCAGGGGATCAGATCGCCGGGCGTATTCGGTAGCCGCCGTCCGGCAATTTCTCCAGCGGGCTGGCGGCGGCCAGCAATTGCCGGGTGTACGGATGCTGTGGGTGATCGAAGATCTGCTCGCGCGTGCCCACTTCCACCACATTGCCCTGGTGCATCACCGCCACCCGATGGGCGATGCGCTCCACCGCTGCCAGGTCATGGGAAATGAACAGGCAGGCAAAGCCGTATTGCAGCTGCAAGCGTTCGAACAGTTCGAGGATCTGCTTCTGGATAGTCATGTCCAGGGCCGAGATCGGCTCGTCGGCGATCACCAATTGCGGGTGGCGCACCAGGGCCCGGCCGATGGCCACGCGCTGGCGTTGGCCGCCGGACAGTTGATGGGGAAAGCGCTCGACAAACTGCTCGCCGAGGCCAATGTCCCTGAGGGTTTGCGTCACCCGTTCACGGCGCTCGGCGGCGTTGAGGCCGGGCTCGTGGCGCAGGGGTTCGGCGAGGATTTCGCCGATCTTCATCCGGGGGTTCAAGGACGAATACGGGTCCTGGAATATCATTTGGCATTGCAGGCGATGGGTGCGGTTGGCAGCCTTGAGGATATCCACGCCCTTGAAGCGAATCGCCCCGGCACACGGTTTGATCAGCCCCACCAGCGAGCGCCCGAGGGTGGTCTTGCCCGAGCCACTGCCCCCCACCAGCGCCAGGGTTTCGCCGGGGGCGCTCACCAGGCTGGCGGAATGCACCACGCGGTTGAACTGGCGCTTGCCCCAGAACGAGGTCGGCCCAGGATACTCGATGCACACCTGGTCCACCTCGACCAACGGCCCGTTGCTGGCCGGCAGTGGTGCCAGCACGCCGCGACGCGGCAAGGCTTCCAGCAGTTGCCGGGTGTATTCGGCCTTGGGCGCCAGCAGGATGTCTTCGGTAGTGCCCTGTTCCACCGCCTTGCCATGGCGCATCACCACCACCTTGTGGGCATAGCGGGCGACCAGGGACAGGTCATGGCTGATAAACAGGATGGCGGTGCCCTGCTCGCGGGTCAGTTCGAGCATCAACTCGATCACGTCCAGTTGCGCCAGGCAGTCCAGCGCCGTAGTGGGCTCGTCGGCGATCAACAGCGCTGGGCGCAGCAACATTACCGAGGCCAACATGATGCGCTGGCGCATACCGCCGGAGAATTGGTGCGGATAGGACTCCAGGCAACGTTCCGCCGCCTTGATGCCGATGCGGCGCAGCATGGTCAGGCAGCGCTCGCGGATCTGCGGCGGTTCAAGATCGGTATGCAGCTTGAGCGCTTCGCTCATCTGTTGGCCGATCTTCAACGCAGGGTTGAGCGACACCATAGGCTCCTGGAACACCATGCCGATGCTCGCACCACGAATGCCGCGCAGTTCCTCGGTGCTCACGCTGGCCAGGTCGCGTCCCTGGAAATCCAGGCGCCCGCCGCATACTTGCATCGGCAACGGCAGCAAGCCGATGGCGGCGCGGGCGGCCATGGTCTTGCCGCTGCCGGACTCGCCCACCAGCGCCACGATCTCACCCGGCGCGATGCTGAAACTCAAGTCATCCACCGCCAGCGGGCCGTGCTCACCCACACGAATTTTCAGGTGTTCCACGTTCAGCAAAACAGGATTGGCCGACATGTTCATTTCCTCATCCGCGGGTCGAGGCGATCACGCAGTGCATCGCCAAACAGGTTGATCGCCAGTAGCGTCAGGCAGATAAACAGCCCGGGGAACACACCCAGCCACGGCGCCGAGGCGATGTACGGCCGGCTGCTGGCGAGCATGTTGCCCCAGGTCGCCGCCGGTGGCGGCACGCCAAGGCCGAGGAAACTCAAGGCACTTTCCGACAGCAATGCCCAACCGAACATGCTGGTGGCCAGCACGCACAACGGCGCCAGGCAGTTCGGCGCAATGTGCCGCAGCATGGTGTACAGCTCGGAGTTGCCAATCACCCGTGAAGCCTCGATGTACTCCAGTTCACGCAGGGACAGCACCGTGCCGCGCACCACTCGCACCACTGACGGCGTGTAGGCAATGCCCAGGGCCAGGACAATGCCGTACTTGCTCGCGCCGATAATCGCCATGATGCCCAGCGCCATGAGGATGCCGGGGAATGCCAGCAACGCATCGTTGAACATCATCAGCACGCGGTCGGTCCAGCCACGCAGGTAACCGGCGAGCATGCCGATCAGGGTGCCCGCCATCACAGCGACGCTGACCGTCAGCAAGCTCACCCACAAACTGGTGCGCGCACCGATCAGCAAACGGCTGAACACATCGCGGCCAAACTCGTCGGTGCCCAGCCAGTGGACGGCCGAGGGCGCCTGGAAGCGCGACAGCAGGTCGATCTTCAGCGGGTCGAACGGCGACCACACCAACCCCATCAACGCCAGGGCAACCAATGCCACCAGCAGCCCGCCGCCGATCAAGGCGTTGGCCGGTGCCCAGGCGCGGCGGCGCTTGGCGGGTGCCGGCACGGCAATCGTCGAACTCATAACTTCACCCTTGGATCGAACAGCGGATAGAGCAGATCCACACACAGGTTGACCAGCACGTAGATAAAGGTGATCAGCAGCAGGCAGCCCTGCAGCACCGGGTAGTCGCGGGCGAAAATCGCATCCACCATCAAGCGGCCGATACCTGGCAGGGTGAACACGGTTTCCAGCACGGCAATGCCGCCCAACAGGTTGCCGAGGATCAACCCCACCAAGGTCCAAGTGGGCGCGAAGGCGTTGGGCAAGGCGTGCTTCCACAACACCGCACGCTCCGACAACCCCTTGGCCCTGGCATGGGCGATGTATTCCAGGCGCAGCACTTCGATGGTGCTGGCCCGCGCCATGCGGGTGATCGCGCCGACTTCCACCAACGTCAGGGTGACGACCGGCAGCACCATGTAGCTCATGGCTTGCCACGGTGCCTGGGCAAAACTGACGTAGCCCACCACCGGCAACCAGCCCAGCTGGATGCCGAAAGCGTGCAGCAACAGCAAGCCAAGCCAGAAGCTGGGGATCGACAGCAACAAGGTCGCCACGGACACCAGCCCCAGGTCGAGCGCGCTGTTTTGCTTCCACGCGGCGATCAGGCCGATCGGTACCGCGATCAACGTGGCCAGCAACACCGCCACCAGCACGATGGTCGCGCTGACGCTGAACCGGTCCAGGATCAGCGGCAACACCGCCTGCTTGGTGCTGATAGAGAACCCGAGGTCAAAGCTCAACACGGCCTTGAACCAGATCAGGAACTGGGTCACCAACGAGTGATCCAGGCCCAGGGTGTGGCGCATATCGGCCAGGCTTTGCGGGTCGGCCATATCGCCGAGCATCAACAACGCCGGGTCGCCCGGGATCAGCCGGATCAAGGCGAACACCATTACCGAAATCAGCAACAGTGTAGGGATCGCCATCCCGAATTTTTGCAGGATAAAACGCAACATGCTCAGGCCTCGTTACTGTGCCGCGAGGCTGACGCCCCACAACCGTGGCGACGACACCGGCCACGAATGGAAGCCCTTGACGCTGTCGCGCAGCGCTGCGGCGACCGTGCCGTTGTAGATGATCACCATCGGCGTGTCGTGGATCATCATCGTGTGCAGTTGGTCGAACAACGCCTGGCGCTTGGCCGTGTCGCTCTCACGCACCGCCTCGCGCAGCACCGCCTGGGCCTGGGGGTTGTCCCAGACTTTGCGCGGTTCCTTGGTCTTGTCGCCCATCAACGAGTCGAAGCTGGTGGCCGGGTCCAGGCGCGACGAATAAGAGAACGCCATCATCTGATAGTTGCCGCTTTGGTAACGCTCGAGCTGGGTGCCCCACTCCAGGGTTTCCATCTGGATATTCAAGCCGCTGGCCACTGCCATTGCCTGACTGAGCAGGCCCATGTCGAACATCTGCGAGTAGCGTTTGTTGACGATCATCTTGATCGGCTGGCCGTTGTAGCCGGCCTCTTTCAACAGGTGCTGGGCTTGCTGCGGGTCGTAGTGGTAACCCTGCTTGGCGGTGGCGCTGTAGAACGGGCTGGTTTGCGGGATTGCCGAGTTGTTCGGCTCGGAGGTGCCGTTGGACAGCGCGGTGACCATCTGCCCGTAGTCGAGGGATGCAGCGATGGCCTGGCGGATGCGCACATCCTTGAGCAGCGGGTCGTTGGTCTGGAACAACAAGCCACAGATGGCCATGATCGGGCTGAAGGAGATCTGCACGCCCGGCCTGGCCTTCAGTTCTTCGGCATCGCTGGCGCTGACGTTGGGCAGCAGGTCGATATTGTTGGACATCAAGGCCGCCTTGGCCGATGACGGGTCCGGGATCACCATGAAACGCAAGTCATCCACCAGCGCCTGCTTCTTGCCGGTGAAGCCGTCCGGCCCCGCCTCGACACGTGGGCTGTAGTCCTTGAAGCGTGACAGCACGACATATTGGCCGGGTTTCCATTCGGTAAGGCTGAACGGGCCGGTGCCGATGGGCGCCTTCCAACTGCCGTCCGCCGCCAGCGAGTCGCGATGCAGGATGCCGCTGCCGCCGCAATCGGGGCGTGCCATCGAGGCCAGGAACAGGCCGCTCGGCTGGTCGAGGTGGAAGACCACGGTGAGCGGGTCCGGCGTGTCGATACCGGTGATCTTCGCCCCGCCACGGCCATCGAACTCAGCCAGGCAACGCCATTGGGTCTTGGGATTCAAGTAGCGCTCCCAGGTCCATTTCACGTCCTCGGCGGTCAGGGTTGAGCCGTTCTGGAAGTGCACGCCTTCACGCAGCTTGAAGGTGTAAGTCATGCCGTCACCGGAGTGTTGCACTTCACGGGCCAGCAACGGGCCGACGGAGGCGTCTTCGCGGTGGGCCACCAGGCCCTCGACGATGTGCAGCATCACGGTGTCGGTATTTTCGTCGCGGTTGACGCCAGGTTCTGTGCTGCGGATATCGGCGTTCAAGCCCACGCGCAAAGTGGTCTGGGCCTGCGCAAGGCCGGCGCCGAATGCGAGGGTGGCGCACAGCGTTCCATTGAGTAAGCGATTCACGGGAGACGTTCTCCTTCGCTGCAAAGACCGGCCTGGGGCAGGAGCCGGCTTCAAGCCTGTATTAGGTCGTTGTTGTTATGGCCTGACAGGAGTCAGGGCCGCGGATGATTTTTGTTTTTTTAAATTCGCCGGGACATATTCACAGCAAGCACACTGCTTGTAAATGTTTTTTTATGCATATAAAAACATTGATTACGAAAGCGCAGACAAAAAAAAGAGGCCGAAGCCTCTTCCTGTGGAACCACCGCCACTTAATGCAGCGCAGCCCGCGTGATCAGGTAGCTCACCAATTGCGGGTCGTCGTCCAGCTCCAGGCTCTGCACCGGGCGCGGCAAGTTATCCAGCACCGTGCGCCAGAACGCCTGGGACACTTCGTCCTGGTCATAGAAACGCACCAGCCAATTGGCCTCGCCGCTGCACAACACCTGGCTGGCGATGGCACGACCGATGCCTTTGCGGCGGTAGCGTTTGAGGATGAACAGGTCAGCCAGCTCCAGGGCGTCGATGCCCGGCAACTCGCTGCCTTCGATCAACAGGAAGCCGGCGATATAACCATCCACCAGCAGCAGGTTGGCGCTCCACTGCGGGTCTTCCCAGTAACGCACCAGGTGCTCGTCGTGGATGTAAAAACGCCCATCGGCCTCGACATCTTCCTGCTCCCAGTCCGACGACTCGTAGGCGTAATACTGATAGAGATTGCGGATCAGCTCGGCATCATCAGGGCCGGTCTGGATCAATTCGACGGTGGTTTCAGGCATGGGACTCTCGGTGAAAAAACGCAGGGCGCCATTGTTCACAAAACCCCTGCACAGGCCAATACATTGTCCAACCTTTCTGTTTGCTGAACCGATTGCGGATTTGCGCTGGCCCACCCAAAATCTTGAAACATTTAGAATAAACTTCGCCCAAATCGGTTTTTACTTTTGAGGGCACGTATTTTGACCAACGTCTGTTCCGCCGGCCTGGATGTGGGTTTTGCCTCCCTGGACTACCTGCAGATTTTCATCCTGGGCGTGATCCAGGGCATCACCGAACTGTTGCCGGTGTCGTCCACCGCCCACATGCGTGTGGTGCCCGCGCTGCTTGGCTGGCAAGACCCCGGCTCGGCGTTTTCGGCAGCCATGCAGTTGGCAGCTCTGGCGGCGGTGGTCAGTTACTTTTGGCGCGACGTGCGCCAGGTGACAACCGGCAGCATCGGTGCAGTGCGTCGGGGTGACTACAACGACCGTTGGTTCAAACTGGCAGTGGCAATCGTGTTGGCGACCATCCCTATCGGTATTGCCGGCCTCGCGTTGTCCTCGACCCTGAACGCGTGCAACTCGCCGCTGCGTGGGCTGATGGTGATCGGCATTTCCTGCGTGGTCATGGCGGTGCTGTTGGCGGTGGCGGAAGTGCGTGCGCGCCATACGCGGGAAGTCAGTGAAATGCGCCTGCGCGATGCGTTGATCGTGGGCATTGCGCAGATTGGTGCGCTGATTCCGGGCGTTTCGCGTTCCGGCTCGACCCTGACCGCCGCGCTGTTCCTCAACTTCAAGCGTGAGGAAGCGGCGCGCTTTTCCTTCCTGCTGGGCCTGCCGGCGATTGCCCTCGCCGGCTTGAAAGAGCTGTGGGTGCTGCTGCACGCCGACATGCCCGCCCACGCCTGGCCGCATTTGTTGTTTGGACTGGTGGTGGCCAGCATCTCGGCGTTTTTTGCGATCTGGGGATTGATGAAGTTCCTGGAACGCTTCTCGACTTGGCCGTTTGTGATCTACCGGGCGTTGTTGGGGGTGTTCCTGATTGTGGCGGTGAGTACCGGTTTGCTGAGCTGACACGTTTCTAAAACCAGCGAAAACTCAATGTGGGAGCGGGCTTGCTCGCGAATGCGGTGTATCAGTCAGCACATCTGATACTGACACACCGTATTCGCGAGCAAGCCCGCTCCCACATTTGAAGTGTGTTGACTATAAATCTGTTGTTCGCTCGGCCAACTCTTCAAGCAGATCCGCCGAGGGCACGAAGAACAATCCACCGGTCACTGCGGTGCTGAAGTCCAGCAAGCGATCATAGTTGCCCACCGGCCGGCCGACGAACATGTTCTCCAGCATCAACTCCAACGGCTGCGGCGAACGCGCATAGCCGATGAAATAGGTGCCGAACTCCCCCGCACCCGGTCGGCCGAAGGGCATGTTGTCGCGCAGGATCTTCACTTCTTCGCCGTTCTCATCCGTGATCACAGTGAGCGCGCTGTGGGAATTGCTCGGCTTGGTCTCATCGTCCAGCTCGATATCCGACAACTTGGTACGCCCGATCACTTTTTCCTGGGCTTCCACCGTCAGGCCGTTCCAGGCCGTCATGTTGTGCAGGTACTTCTGCACCAGCACATAGCTGCCACCTCGGAATTCGCGGTCTTCATCACCGACGATGGTGAAGCCCTCGGCCTTGCGCCCCACCGGGTTCTCGGTGCCGTCGACAAAGCCGATGATGCTGCGCATATCGAAGTAGCGGAAGCCCTGGACCTCATCCACCACCTTGACGCTGTCGCCCAGTGCCGCCATCAATTGAGTGGCCAGTTCAAAGCACAGGTCCATCTGTTCGGCGCGGATATGCAGCAGGATATCCCCAGGTGTCGACACGGCTTTGCGCCCTTGCACACCGAACTCGCGAAACGGGTGCAGCGCCGCCGGACGCGGTGCGCCGAATAGCCGATCCCAGGCATCCGAGCCAAACCCGCACACGCACGTGAGGTTGCCTGCCGGCACGCGCTTGCCCACCGAGCGCACTAGCCCGGCGATATCGGCGCACCAGCCACGCACAGTGTCCTCACTGCCGGGAGCGAGGGTGGCGACCATGAAAATCGCGCTGCTGGTGATCGGGTGGCATACGGACTGCGGTTCGAGAGGCGGCTCAACAGAGGATGGGGTCATGGTGAACGTCCAGGCTAATGGCGAGATTTAACCCGCGCAGATTAGCAGATCATTTCTGACAATTTCGCCACACCTCGCGAATCAACGCCTGCAGTTGTAGCGCCTCGGACCAGCGATCACTGAGCTCGCGCCCGTCTGCGCCGGTGATCGCGTAAGGCGGCGGGCCCAGTTCGCAGGTGAAGGACAGGCTGTGCGACGCGTCTGGGCGAGCCAGCCAGTCTTCGATCCCGTAGCGCCACCACTCGGTAAACCGCTGTACCCAGGCTTGATGCTGGGGAAAACCCAGCGCGACCTGTACCTGCTCGCTACTGGCCACGCGGCCGTGAAAGCCCCAGCTGTGGCGCAGAATCGTACGGATCTGCTCGTCATCCTCAACCGCACCGGGCTCGGGGAGTTCGCGCCCGACCACGTAGTGGGACAGGTCGGCCAGCAGCTTCAAATCCGGCATTTGCGCCAGCAGGTCGAGGGTGAACAGCAGGTCGTTGGTCAGTCGATATCGATGGGTTTCCAGCAGCACCGGAAAGTCCACTTGCTCGGCCAACCGCTGCCAGCCTTCGACCAACCGCGCGGCCTCGGTCTGGGTACGCGGGCGCACATCGGCCTGCAAGGTGAGGTGGTGGCAACCATACCGGCTGATCACATCCAGCGCGGCCGCCAGGTCGTCAACCGATTGCGGAAACAACTGGCCTTCGATCTGCAAGCCCCGGGCGCTGGCGGCGGCATGCAGGTGGGCGACCTCGGCGGGCTTCCAATAATGGTCGGTGATGCCGTCGAAGCCGGCGGCTTTGATACGGTCCAACTGAGCCTCCAACGGACCGGGCTCGGTTTGCATGGCCCACAGGGATTGGAACACCAGGAATTGGCGCATTTCAGCCTCGCAGCAGGTGTTTGAGGGACAGTTCGGGGTCGGCCAGGCCGGTCGGATTCAACGGGATACGCGCTGCGATCAAGCGCTCACACAGCTTGATGTCCTTGGCCACGCTGTTGCCGGGCGCCCAGCCGCAGGCACCTTGCAAATGCTGCTCGGCGTCGAGGTAGAACAGCAGCAGGCCGCCGCCGGGCAGTGCACGGGTGACCACAGAGGGGCTCATCACACCTACGGTCAGCAAGCCCCAGTGATACTGGTCGGACCAGAAACCGGGAAGCGCTTCGAACAGAATCTCACGCCCCAGCAAGTTCAACGCGGCGTGCCGCCCCTGGGCTTCGGCATTGCGCCAAGTCTCTTGGCGTTGATAGCGCCCGCCCAGGCGAAACTCGCACACATCGCCTGCCGCATAGATATTCGGGGCGCTGGTACGCAGATAGTCATCGACGCGAATGCCCTGCCCCACTTCCAGCCCAGCCGCCGTGGCCAGTTCGATATTGGGCTGCATGCCGATGCCCACCACCACCAGGTCGCAGGGCAGTAACTGCCCATCCACCCATTGCACGCTGTCGGCCTGGATGGATTCCAGGGCCACATTCAAACGCACGTCCACACCTTGTTCACGATGCAATTCCAACAGCGCCTGGGAGATAACCGGCGGCAGCACACGGCCCGCCAAGCGTGGCCCGGCTTCCAGCACCGTGACCTCACAGCCCAGGCCACGTGCGGTCGCCGCTACTTCCAGGCCGATAAAACCGCCACCGACCACCACGAGCCGGGTGCCGGGGTTCAGCACACTGCGCAGGGCCAGCGCTTCATCGTGGGTGCGCAGGTACAGCACGTTGGCCTGCACCTGGGGCAAACGCCGCGCCCGCCCGCCAGTGGCCAGTAGCAAGCCGGCGTAGGGCAGCCATTGGCCGTCGGCCAGTTGCAGACGGTGTTGCTGGGGTTGCAATTGAGTAACGGGGTTACCGGCGATATGTTCGATGCCCAGTTCGGCCAGCTGGTCGCTGTCGCACAGGCTACAGCCGGCCAGGTCCGTCGTGCCTTGCAAAAGCCCTTTGGACAGCGGTGGCCGCTCATAGGGCAGGTGCGGCTCGTCGCCGATCAGGATCAGGCGCCCGGTGTAGCCTTCTTCGCGCAGGGTCAGCGCTGCACGGCCGCCGGCATGCCCGGCGCCCACGATGATCAGGGGTGCGTTCATCATCAGGCCGTGACGGCGAGCAGCACTCGCCCCGATTCGACCCGTACCGGGTAGGTCTTGAGGTTGACGCACACCGGCGCGCCCATGGCCTTGCCGGTGCGGTAATCGAAGCGGCCGTTGTGCTTGGGGCACTCGATCACGTGGTCCATTACCAGGCCGTCGGCGAGGTGGATTTTCTCGTGGGTGCACAGGCCAGCGGTGGCAAAAAATTCATTCTCGGCCGAGCGGTACACCGCGTAGGTGTGCGGGCCGTGGTCGAAGCGCAGTACGTCTTCTTCGTCTATTTCGCCCACGGCGCAGACGTCGATCCATTGATCGTTCATAAAGGTTCCTTGTAGTGAGCGGGCTTGTCCCGCGCTGGGGTGCGCAGCAGCCCCTGGATCAGCTGTCGAGATGGGTCTGAAAGAACGCAGTGGCCTCATTGGGGCTGCTGCGCCCCCCAGCGCGAGCAAGCTCGCTCACTACAGGGGTTGGGCGTTGGACGAAATAGGTGGGGTCGCTGCGCTGGCGCCAGACCGTCGGCAAAATCTCCTTGTAGGCCTCGAAGAGATTGGCGTACGGCGGCGGGCAGTCGTTGCGGATTTCTTCGTGCAACTGGGCCAGGGCGTGGTACGGCACCATCGGGTACATGTGGTGTTCGAGGTGGTAGTTCATGTCCATGTAGATAAAGCGCAGCACGCGGTTCATGTAGATGGTGCGGCAGTTGCTGCGGTGGTCCAGCACATCCTCGGCCAGGCCCACATGCTGGGTGAGGCCGAACAGGTAACCGAGCCAGGCGCCGTAGAGACTTGGCAAGCCCACCAACATCAAGGGCAGCCAGCTGTGCAGGTACAACGCAGTGCCGATGACCACGGCATAAATGCCCACCCAGATACGCGCCGCACGGAACACTTTGGGCCATTCGGATTCAGGGATGAAATCCGCTTCCTGGGCACTCATCTTGCCGATTGCATGCCGCGCCACGCCGCTGAAGGTTTTCCAGGCCAGGGGCAGATTGAACAGGCTCAGAAACATCATCAAGAAGCTCGGCGGACGCGGCTCGACGATCTCCGGGTCGCGACCGACGACGATGGTGTCGGTGTGGTGCCGTGCATGGCTCCAGCGCCATACATGGGGTTCGAAGATGCACATGAAGCTGGCGACCTGGTACAGCACGTCGTTCATCCAGCGGGTCTTGAACGCGGTGCCGTGGCCGGTCTCGTGCCAGCGCGGGTTGGACGCGGTGCCGTAGAGCACGCCATAGGCGATAAAGAACGGCACGCAAGCCCAAGAGCCCCAGAACCAGTAGCCGCCAAAGCCCGTGGCGAACAATGCGGCAAACCAGATAGCGGTATCGCGCAGCGCCGGACCGTCGCGGCGCTGCATCAGTTCTTTCATGCGTTTGCGCGAAATCGGCGATTGGTACCAACTGGCTGATACCAGGCCTTTTTCGGCAGCGCGGGCGGCTTCGGGGCCGGTAAGGCTGTAGTCGCGCCGGGCGGTGTGAGCGGTGTGTTCAGGCATTGTTATTGTTCTCCGCAAGCGTGGGTTTCTGGTGCTTTGCGAAACCAACGATAGAGAACCGGTTATTCACCCTCAAGGCCTTGAATCCATTCCCTATCAAGCTATCATCCAGGCCCAACGGGGCTTGATAGTTTTCTATCAAGACGCATAAAGGGCCTGCCATGAACAACAATAAACGCCCAACCATCGCCACCGTGGCCGCCCAGGCGGGCCTCAGTGTGGCCACCGTCGACCGCGTGTTGAATGCACGTGCGCCGGTCAATCCGCAGACTGCCGAGCAAGTATTCCAGGCCGCTGAGGCCGTGGGATATTTTGCCGCCCGGCTGATCGGCCAACGCATTCGCGAACGTCGCCCCACCTACCGCTTCGGCATCCTGTTGCTGGCCACTGCCCAGGCGTTTTACGCCAGCCTGGCGCAGGCAATCAGCGATGCCGCTGCACTGCACGCTGGCGCCAACCTGACCTGCCAGTTTGAGTACATCGTGGATCGCACCCCCAGTGCCATCGTCGCGCAGATCGAACAACTCGCCGTGCAGTGCGATGGCCTCGCCGTCGTCAGCTTTGCCCACCCACTGATCAACGCCACCCTCAAGCAGATCCGTGAAGCCGGCGTGCCGGTGGTGGCGTTGCTCTCAGATATTCATGAACACGCCGCCGAACCCTACGTGGGCCAGGACAACCATGTGGTCGGGCGCACCATGGGTTGGTTGCTCGCCCGCACCTGCGGTGCACGCAAAGGCAGCGTGGGAATCTTGCTGGGCGGCCATCGCTTTCTCGGCCACCAGGCCCGGGTCGAAGGTTTGCACAGCTACCTTGCCGAGCATGCACCTGGGCTCAAGCCACTTGAGCCGCTGATCAACCTCGACAACAGCGACATCACCGAGGAAGCCACCCTCGACCTGATCACCCGCCACAACGACCTGCGCGGGTTGTGTGTGGTGGGCGGCGGCGGCGACGGCATCATCAATGCCCTGGCCCAGCTACCCAAACGCCCGGCGCTGTGCTGCATCCTGCAGGAGTCCACCGCACTGTCGCGTGATGCACTTCGCCAGGGGTTGATTGATGTGGTGATGGATTCGCAGCCGCGCCAAACGGCCAAGGCGTTGATCGAGTTGCTGGTGGAGCTGCAGGACGGTGAGGCGTTCGATCCGGTGCGGCACCGGGTGCACATACCGCCGCAGATCGTCACGTCGGAGAATCTCTAAAGCGCCCGGCACTCCACCTTCAACCCGCCCTCTTCCAACACTTGGCTTTCAATCGCTACCGGCAAAAAGCGTTGGATGACTTGCATGTTGCTGTGCAAGTGGTCGCTCATATGCGGCGTGGTGAAACGCCCACCGCCCGCCAATGCCATCGGCAACAGCAACTGATCCGCCAGGTGCTCACCTACCGCTGTGTCCGTGCAGCGCCACTCCATGGCCTGGTCGATGGCCTGGTCTGCAACTTTTTCGGCCCGCACCTCTGTCATGCCAAAGGCGCTGAACACCTCGGTGACTTGTTCGTGGACGTACTCCAGCATCAGCATATTGCCCGGGCCTTGTTGCGGGTCGATCTCTGTCCAGAGCAATTGCGTATCGTCGAATGCCAAGCGCTGTCCCACACGCTTGAGTTCGCGTTCACCGACCTGGGCGGGTAACCCAGCGCTCAGCGCGATGGCGCGTGACGCCAGCAACTTTCCGCGCTGCATCAGGTGCAGCGGCTTCAGTTCGGACGGCTGGATGAATGCCTCCAGCTCGCCACCGCCCGCAGGAGAAAACCCATAGCGGATCAAGCTCAGCTCAATGCGCGCCCCCATGCGGCGCAACAACGGCAGCCAGGCCTGCTGCAGGAAGTCCACCGGCGGCGCCAACGGGTTGTGGGTGCCGCCGCAGATCGTCACACGACTGGCCGTCGGCGCGTGCAACAGTGCCGGCAGCAGCGTTTGCAGGACCAGGGTGCAACTGCCCGCCGTGCCGATGGCGAAGCGGTAGTCACCGCCGCGAATCGGGCCAGGCTCAAACCGCAATGTCTGCGAACCCAACTCGGCCCCCTCCACCTTGGCGCCACACACCTCGGCCGCCGCCAGCACCGCGGTCAGGTGCTGGCGCATCAACCCCGGCCGGCTGCGCTTGGCGCGGATATTCTTGATGTGCAAGGCCTGCCCAGTGACCATCGCCAGGCTCAAGCCGCTGCGCAGTACCTGGCCGCCACCGATGGCGCCGTCGAGTTCAATCATTGTGCATATCCTTAAGCAAAGCGTTTAACCGTGTCGCGCAGATAGTGGTCGAGTTGCAGTGAGTCTTGCTGCGTGCGTGGCAATACCGGCACTGTGCGTTCCAGTTCACGCTGGATATACGCATGCAGCGCTGGACGCCGTGGCCCGTACGCCGCCTCACCGGCATTGCGTTTCAACACCAGCAAGCTCGCGACTTCGTCCAACAGTTGCGCGTCATCCACCGTACTCAGCAAGTCGGCGAAGGTCATCGGCGGGCGACCCAAGCCCAGGTCGATCCACCGCACCGCGAGCAACGGCCGCAGTACGTAGAAGTACTTCTTGAAGCGCACCGAGTCACCTTGCAGGTAGCCGCGAAAGTTTTTCTTGGCCATCGACAAGTAATGATTGCGTGCAGCCGGCGGGCTATAGAACGCCTCGGCCAAGCCACGCAGTTGCGCCGTGGCCTCAGCGTTCTGGCGATACACCAGCGGCGAATCCAACCACTCCAGCAACGTAGGATTGGATTTGCGCAGCAGGCCCAAGGTCTTGCGCAGCTCCCAGCCGCTTATGTCCAACTCGTCATCCAGCGGGCGCTCGATCACGTCCCGTGGCGCGTCTACCTGCAAGAACCAATCAGGCTTCTCCACGTAGACGAAGCGCACATCGTAGTCACTGTCGGTGGAGGCAAAGCCCCAGGCCCGGCTGCCGGACTCACAGGCGTACAACACCGTGACATTGCGCTCGCGCTCTATGCGTGCAAGCTCCAGCAACACCCGCGTACGCATGGCGTCGCTCAATGGGTGGCGTTCTTCCTTTTGCATCTTGGATCCCCTTTTAACCTTTGACGCACACCACCTGACGCAAGGTGTGCAGTACTTCTACCAGCTCACGCTGGGCATGCATGACGAGGTCGATGTCCTTGTAGGCCATCGGGATTTCATCGATCACATCCGCGTCCTTGCGGCATTCCACATGGGCGGTGGCGCGGATCTGGTCTTCTACGGTAAAGGTGTTCTTGGCCTTGGTGCGGCTCATGGTGCGCCCGGCGCCGTGGCTGCAAGAGCAAAACGACTCTTCGTTACCCAGGCCGCGCACAATGAAGCTCTTGGCGCCCATGGACCCCGGAATAATCCCCAACTCGCCCTTCTTCGCCGACACGGCCCCCTTACGCGTGACCAGAACGTCCTCACCAAAATGCCGCTCTTTCTGCACATAGTTGTGATGGCAGTTCACCGCCTCCAATGCGACCTCAAACGGCTTGCTGATCACCTTGCGTGTGGCCTGTACCACCGCTTTCATCATCAGTTCACGGTTCTGCCGCGCAAAATCCTGGGCCCAGCCCACCGCTTCCACGTAGTCATCGAAGTGCTGGCTGCCCTCTTCGAAATACGCCAGGTCACGGTCCGGCAGGTTAGCCAGGTGCTGACGCATGTCCGCCTGGGCCAACTGGATAAACAGGTTGCCGATAGCGTTTCCGACGCCACGAGAACCGCTGTGCAACATGAACCAGACCCGGTTGGCTTCATCCAGGCACACCTCGACAAAGTGGTTGCCGGTGCCCAGCGTGCCCAAGTGCTGGCGGTGGTTGCTGCGCTCCAGTTGCGGGTATTTGTCGGTGATCGCCTTGAAACGCGGATTCAGCGCCGACCACACCTGGTCGGCCTGGGCTGGTACGTTTTCCCAAGCGCCTTTGTCACGACCGTTGCGGCTGCGAGTGCGACCATGGGGCACGGCGGCCTCGATGGCGCAGCGCAGGCCATGGAGGTTGTCGGGCAAGTCGCTGGCCATCAGCGTGGTGCGCGCGGCGATCATGCCGCAGCCGATGTCCACACCCACCGCCGCCGGGATGATCGCACCCACGGTGGGGATCACGCTGCCGATGGTCGAGCCCTTGCCCAAATGCACATCCGGCATCACTGCGAGGTGTTTGAAGATAAACGGCATCTGCGCGGTGTTCATCAGTTGCTGGCGGGCTTCAGGTTCTACGGGTACGCCTTGAGTCCAGAGTTTGATTGGCTTGCCGTTGGCCACTTCCAGCAGTTGGTAGGTTTTCTCTTGCATGATCTCGATTCTTTTTTTGAAAGCCGTCGTTGCGGCGTTGGCTGGGATATAGCAGCGGTCGTGCCAGCTTCCACTAAAGCCCACTTAAAAATATCCATCTAATTGTTTTATATACATATTTTAATTTTATTCAGCTTCAAGAGCTTAAAACCAATGACAAGCCCACCACCCTATTCATATCCTTACATATCGTTACTTATATTTTGGTCTAGCCATGAAACACAAGCGCACGGTCACCATCGGGTTTATTGGCTCCAAGCTGGATCGCGTCGGCAAGGGTGCCAACCGCTGGAACCATTGGCGGCCCAGCGTCGGCCTGTGCCAGCAGGATGACTTGCAGATTGATCGCCTGGAGCTGATCCACGACATCGACGCCCGCGACGTCAGCATCGCCGAACGGATACGTGCCGATATCCAGCAGGTCTCGCCGCACACCGACGTCCGCCTGCACCCCATGCCGCTGAACAATCCGTGGGATTTCGAAGAGGTCTACGGCGCGCTGCACGACTTTACGGCCGCCTACTCCTTCGACACCGAACGCGAGGACTACCTGGTCCATATCACCACCGGCACCCACGTGGCGCAGATCTGCTGGTTCCTGCTCACCGAGGCGCGCAATCTGCCGGCGCGATTGATCCAGACCTCTCCCAGCCGGCGCCGCGACGAGCATGAGCTCGCCACCGGCACCCACACCCTGATCGACCTCGACCTGTCGCGCTACGACCGCATCGCTTCACGCTTTAGCCACCAGCGCCTGGAAGGCCTGGCCTTCCTCAAGTCGGGAATCGCCACTCGCAACAGCGCCTTCAATAGCTCCATCGAACAAATTGAGCGAGTGGCCGTGCGCTCCACCGCGCCGATGCTGTTGATCGGCCCCACGGGCGCGGGCAAATCGTTCCTCGCCCGACGCATCTTTGAGCTCAAGCGCAGCCGCCATCAGGTGCAGGGTCGTTTTGTCGAAGTGAACTGCGCCACCTTGCGCGGCGACGGCGCGATGTCGGCGTTGTTCGGGCATATCAAGGGCGCCTTCACCGGTGCGCAAAACGCCCGGGACGGCCTGCTGCGCGCGGCAGATGGCGGCATGTTGTTCCTGGATGAAATCGGCGAACTGGGCCTGGATGAACAGGCAATGCTGCTCAAGGCCATCGAAGAAAAACGCTTCTATCCCATGGGCGCCGACCGCGAAGTGGCCAGCGATTTTTTGATCATCGCCGGCACCCACCGCGACCTGCGCGGGCGCGTGGCCGAAGGGCTGTTCCGCGAAGACCTGTATGCCCGCATCAACCTATGGACCTTTGACCTGCCTGGCCTGGCGGGACGCCGCGAGGACATCGAGCCAAACATCGATTTCGAACTGGAGCGCCACGCCCGCGAACAAGGCCGCCGTGTGCGCTTCAACCTGGAAGCGCGGCGCCGCTATCTGGCGTTTGCCTGCTCCAGCGAAGCGGCGTGGCTGGGCAACTTTCGTGAGCTGTCAGCGTCAATCACGCGCATGGCGACGCTGGCCGACAGCGGGCGCATCGACGAAGCCCAGGTTGAGGAAGAAATCCTGCGACTGCGCTACGCCTGGGGGCTGTCCGAACCCCTCACCCTGCTGCCCACCGACCTCGACCTGTTTGACCAGTTGCAACTCAAGGCGGTAATCGATGTGTGCTTGCAGTGCGACAGCCTGTCCGAAGCTGGCCGGCGTTTATTCGGCGTAACTCGCCAGGCCAAGGCCCAGCCGAACGATGCGGATCGACTGCGCAAATACCTGGCGCGCTTTGGGGTTGACTGGAAACAGTTGAAACCCTAGCGAAAATCCCCTGCAACAAGGCCAAACCGATTCATCTTGTTATAGAGGCCGCCTCGGGACACGTTCAGTTGGCGGGCGGCCAACCGGATATTGCCGCCAGTGCCTTGCAGCGCAGCGACGATGGCGTTCATTTCGTGACTACTCAAGTCCTGGACCGGTTGCGGCTCGTGCAGGCGTGCCGGTGAGCGTTGCCGGGCTTCCAGCGGCAGATCCACCGCCTGGATCAACTCACCCATCGCCAGGTTGGTCGCCCGCTCGATGCTGTTTTCCAACTCACGCACATTGCCGGGCCAGCCATAGGCCGACAGCAACGCCAGCGCATCCGGCGAAAAACCTTGCACCGATTTACGCAGCGAGCGCGCGCATCGCGTGAGGAAGTGCCGCGCCAGCAACGGGATATCTTCGCGACGCATGCGCAGCGGTGGCACGGTCAAGTTCAGCACGTTGAGGCGGTAGTAAAGGTCTTCGCGAAACGCCCCCTCAGCCACCGCCTGGCTCAGGTTGCGGTGAGTGGCGGCGATGATGCGCACATTCACTTGCCGCGAGCTTTTTGCGCCGACACGGGTCACTTCACCCTCCTGCAATACCCGCAGCAGGCTGACTTGGGCGTCGAAGGACATGTCGCCAATTTCATCCAGGAAGATGGTGCCCCCATCCGCCAGTTCGAACTTGCCTGCCGACCCGCCACGGGCAGCGCCGGTGAAGGCGCCTTCGACGTGGCCGAACAGCTCGCTTTGCACCAGGTCCCGTGGGATCGCACCGCAGTTCACTGCCACAAACGGGCCCTTGTGCCGGTCGCTGCCATTGTGGATCGCCTGGGCGAACAATTCTTTGCCGGTGCCGCTTTCACCGAGGATCAAAGTGGTGGAGTCGCTGCGGCTGGCAATACGCCCCAAGTGCAGCGCGTCCTGAATCGCCCGCGAACTGCCCTGGATGGTGTCGAAGGTGTAGCTGGCCTGGGTGCCGATGATGCGCCGGGTGATTTCGCGGATGCGGCGGTTTTCGCGCAGAGACACGATCACCCCGCCCTGCTCCAGCGGGCACACCGACACCAGGCAGGCGAGTTGGCTGCGGTCGTGCAGGTGAAAGGTGCAATCGAGATCGCGCACCGGTTCACCCAGCACGTCGCTCAACTCGCTGCGCCCCAGGCGCTTGAACGGGCTGCCGATCAGTTCCAGGCCCACTCCGAACAACTGCCGCGCATAGCGATTGAGCGCCTTGATGCAGCCGCGCTCATCCAGTACCACCAGGCCTTCATTGAGCACTTCGAGCACGGTTTGCTGCTCTTCCAGCAGCCCTTGCAGCGCCATCTGGCGTGACACCGCGTCGGCCGCTGCTTGCACGGTGCCGAGGGTATGGAAATGAAACCAGCCGGGTTCGGCGGTCAGGGTCAGCATGGCCAGCGTGTCGCCCTGGGCATTCTTGATCGGCGCGGCGGCGCAATGCATGCGGCGTTGGCGCAGGCCACTGCCGAAGTTTTCTTCGGCAAGCACGTACACCAAGTGGTCCTCGGCCAGGGCCAGGCCGGTGCAGTTGGTGCCTTGCACGGACTCCAGCAGGCGACTGCCCACCGGAGTGATATCCAACCCGCAAAAGTACAGGGTGGTGCCATCGGCATCGGTGAGATTGATATGGCCACGCGGGTTATAGGCCAGCAGGCCATGCATGACCTGTGCGGCGGCGGCGATCAGCACGCGATGAGTAGCCAGGGTAGCGGCCAGGGTTTCGGGGGCGGCAAAACGGTACGCGTTGTCCGCAGGATCAATACCGGCCTCGACACTGCGCCGCCACGAATCCCAGATCACTTGGCGCACCGCCAGCGGGCGCTCGACCTGGCCGGCCAGACAATCGCGCCACGCCCGCTCCAGCGCGATAACCGGGCCGTCGTTCAACGCGGCAGGCCCCAAGCTCGTGAGGTAATCGAGGTCTTGCACGCTGAACGTCATGCTCATTGAAGGCTACTCATGTTCATGTTTTTGACATGTCAGTATAGGCATGTCATTGAAATGAACACTTTTTGTTTAAATATTCTTATAAAGCTTTAAATATCAATTACTTGTTAATTGGCACAGCCCTTGCTCATACCCCTTTGCCCATCAGGAGCGTCCTGAGGCCAACAATAAAAAGGGGTTATTTCATGAGTACACAGAACATCCGCCTGGGTTTGATCGGCGCCGGTCGCATGGGCAGCTTCCACGGCTTGACCGCCGCACGGCATATCCCCGGTGCCAGCCTGGTGGCGATTGCCGACCCCACGCCAGGCCAAGCCGCCCGCCTCGCCGCTGAATTGGGCGTGGACAAGGCTTACACCGACCCACAGCAACTGCTCGACGACCCGGACATCGACGGCGTCATCATCGCCGCCCCCGCCCGCAGCCACGCCGAGTTGGTGATCAGCGCAGCCCGTGCCGGCAAAGGAATCTTCTGCGAAAAACCGATGGCCATCACCCTGGATGAAGCCGACCGCGCCATCGCCGCAGCAGCCGATGCCCGCGTGCCGCTGCAGGTTGGCTTCAACCGGCGTTTTGCCAAGAGCTTTCGCACCGCGCATCTGGATGTCGCCGCCGGCCGTATCGGCACGCCGCAGTTGCTGCGCTCGTTGACCCGCGACCCGGCGCTGAACAATCCCGCCGCATCGCCGCAGTGGGTGATCTTCCTCGAAACCCTGATTCACGACTTCGACACCCTGCGCTACCTCAACCCCGGTGCCGAAGCGGTGCAGGTGTACGTGATGGCCGACGCGCTGATCGCCCCGGCGTACAAGAGCAAAGGTTTCCTCGACACCGCTGTGGTCGCGATCCGCTTCGACAACGGCGCCATTGCCACTGCCGAGGCCAACTTCCAGGCCGTGTATGGCTACGACGTGCGCGGCGAAGTGTTCGGCAGCGAAGGCATGCTGAGCATGGGCAGCCTCAACGATTCGGACCTGGTGCGCTACCTGGCCCAAGGCATCCAGGCCGACACCCAGCGCCTGGACACCGACCTGTTGCGTGACGCCTACATCGCCGAACTTAACCACTTCGCCGATTGCCTGCGCACGGGCGCCAAGCCGATGGCCAGTGGTGAAGACGCCCGCGCTGCCCTGGCGATTGCCCGTGCGTGCATCGAGTCGTTCCAGCAAGGTAAGGCGGTGGCCGTATGAGCCCGTTCAAACTGGCGATCAGCGCCGAGATGGTTTTTCTCGACCTGCCGTTCATTGAGCGGGTCAAGCGCATTCATGAGTTGGGCTTCAGCGCCGAAATCTGGAGCTGGACCGACAAGGACATCAATGCCCTGGCCGCCACCGGCGCCGACTTCACCTCAATGACCGGCTACATCAGCGGAAACCTCACCGACCCGAATGGCATCCGCCAGTTGCTCGACAGCGCTCGCGAATCCATCGGCATCGCCGAGCAACTCAACTGCCCCAGCCTCAACCTGCATGGCACCGGCCTGGGCGAAGGCGGCCTGCCGGTGCAACCCGTGAGCCAGATCACCGGGCGCATGTGGCTGAGCGCCTGCAAGACCCTGGAAAAAATCGCCCGCCTGGGGGAAGACGCTGGCCGCGTGTTCCTATTGGAAAACCTCAACACCGAGGTTGACCACCCCGGCACCCCGTTCGCCCGCGCCGACGATACCCTGGCGTTGATCGAAGCGGTGGGCAGCCCGCATTTGAAGATGAACCTGGACCTGTACCACGCGCAGATCGGCGAAGGTAACTTGATCGAGCTGATCCAGCGCGCAGGCAGCGCCATCGGCGAAATCCAGGTGGCCGACGTGCCAGGCCGCAAGGAGCCCGGCACCGGCGAAATCCACTACCCGGCCATCGCCAGGGCCCTGCATGCCATGGGCTACAACGGCGTGGTCGGCCTCGAAGGCTGGGCCAGCGGCGACAGCGAGTTGGCCCTGGAGCGATTCCGTCAAGCGTTCACCCTATAACAATAAAAGGAACCCCCTTATGAACCGCTATGCATTGATTGTTGCCTCGCTGTTACTGCTGTTCAGCCCATGGTCGTTCGCCGATTACCGCATTGGCGTGAGCATTGCCCGGGTTGACGATAACTTCATGACCTACGTGCGCAACGGCCTGGACACCGCCGCCAAGCAACAAGGCGTGCAGATCCAGTTCGAAGATGCGCAAGGTGATGTGGTGCGCCAACTCAACCAGGTCGAAGGCTTTCTGAATCAAAAAGTGGATGCGGTGATTGTGCTGCCGGTGGACACCTCCGCCACTGCCAACATCACCCGCGCCGCCGTGGCGGCCAAGACGCCGCTGGTGTACGTCAACCGCCACCCGGACGAACGCACCCTGCCCAAGGGCGTGGTCACCGTAGCCTCCAACGACATCGAGGCCGGGCAACTGCAGATGCGCTTCCTCGCGCAGAAACTCGGCGGCAAAGGCACTGTGGCGATCATCATGGGCGACCTTGCGCAGAACGCCACCCACGACCGTACCGAGGGCGCCAAGCAAGTGCTCAAGGACTTCCCCGGCATCAAGGTCGTCGAGCAGCAAAGCGCCGAATGGCAGCGCAACAAGGGCATGGACCTGACCAGCAACTGGCTGCTGGCCGGCACGCAGTTTGATGGGATTGTCGCCAACAACGATGAAATGGCGATTGGCGCAGGGATGGCGCTGCAACAGGCGGGCAAGGCCAAGGGCGAAGTGGCGATTGTCGGCATCGATGGCTTGCCGGACGGGTTGGCGGCGGTCAAGCGTGGGCTGTTGGCGGCGTCGGTGTTCCAGGACCCCAAGGCCCAAGCGGCCAAGGCGGTGGAGTCGGCGATCAAGATGATCAAGGGTGAGCCGATCGAGGCCGAGGTGTGGGTGCCGTTTGAACTGATCAAGCCAGAGCAGGTGGCAATGTTCGAGCAGCGCTATAAGTAGGCTTGAGAACACGGATCTAAATGTGGGAGCGGGCTTGCTCGCGAAAGCGGTGGATCAGTCAATATTTTCAGTGACTGACACACTGTCTTCGCGAGCAAGCCCGCTCCCACATTTTTTACCGCGTCAGTCCAGATCGCTGGCGTCGTGGCGCTCGGCTAGTTGCTCGTGAGGCTCACCGGAAACACGGTTCACCCTGCGCCCGCGCTGCACGGCCGGGCGCGCTTCAATCGCGTCCGCCCAACGCAGCACATGCTTGTATTCATGCACCGACAAAAACTCTGCCGCGCCATACAAGCGGCCTTTGACCAGGCCACCGTACCAAGGCCAGATGGCGATATCGGCGATGGTGTACTCATCTCCCGCGATGTATTCGCTTACGGCCAAACGCTGGTCCAGCACGTCGAGCTGACGCTTGGTTTCCATGGCAAAGCGGTTGATCGCGTATTCCATCTTGCTCGGCGCATACGCATAGAAATGCCCAAAGCCACCGCCCAGGTACGGCGCGCTGCCCATCTGCCAGAACAGCCACGACAAACATTCCGCACGGGCCGCCGGTTCAGTGGGGAAGAATGCGCCGAACTTTTCCGCCAGGTACTGCAGGATCGCGCCCGACTCAAACACGCGGATGGGTGTGGCGCCGCTGCGGTCCAGCAGTGCAGGAATCTTGGAGTTCGGGTTCACGCCGACAAAGCCGCTGCCGAACTGGTCGCCGTCGCCGATCTTGATCAGCCAGGCGTCGTATTCCGCACCGCTGTGCCCCAGGGCCAGCAGTTCTTCCAACAGGATCGTGACTTTCTGCCCGTTGGGCGTGGCCAGGGAATACAGCTGCAACGGGTGCTTGCCCACGGGCAGCTCTTTTTCGTGGGTCGCGCCGGCGATGGGCCGGTTGATGCTGGCGAAGGTGCCGCCGTTTTCGGTGTCCCAGGTCCAGACTTTCGGGGGTACATAGTCGGTCATGGTCTTACTGCTCCTTGGTTTCAGTACGGTTCGATGCAGCCAGTTGCGCGATGTTCCATCCGCCGCCCAGGGCCTTGATCAGGCCCACATTAGCGCTCAATTGCTGGGTTTGCAGTTGCAATACGCTGCGCTTGGCTTCCAGCGCCGCCACCTGGGCGGTCACCACGTCCAGGTAGGCCACGGCGCCTTGGCGATAGCGCGATGTAGAAAGGTCCTCGGCGTATTGCGCGGCAGCGGCGGCGTCACGTTGATCATCCAGGGCGCTGCCCAGGCCAGCGATCTGCGAAAGGTTGTCTTCGACTTGTTCAAACGCGCCTAACACCACGCCCCGGTATTTGGCCGCAGCCTCATCGGTGTTGGCCTTGGCGATGTCCACCTGTGCCTGGCGTGCGCCGCCGTCGAGCAGCGTGCCCACCAGCGACGGGCCGATGGCCCAGAACAGGTTGGGCGCACTCAACAGGCGCGCGAACTCAGCGCTCTGATAGCCGCCTTGCGCGCTCAGGGTGATCTGCGGGAACCATGCGGCTTTCGCCACGCCGATCCGCGCATTCGCCGCTGCGATGCGGCGTTCTGCGGCGGCGATGTCTGGCCGACGCTGCAGCAGACTGGAGGGTACGCCGGTGGGCACGTTGGGCAAGGCAATCGGCGCGACATTGACGGCCACGCTGTAGGTGGAGGCCGACTCACCCAACATTGCTGCGATTGCATGCTCCAGGATCGCCCGTTGTACCAGGCTCTGGCTCAACTGCGACTTGACCGTCGACAGCTGCGTGCGCGCCCGCGCCACATCAAGGCCCGAGACGATCCCGCCGCCGTGCAGGCCTTCGGTCAGGCCCAGGGCCTTGGCGTAGGCGTCGCGGGTCTGTTCCAGCAACTGGTTCTGCCAGTCGATGCCACGCAGGCGGATGTAGCTGTCGGCCAACTGCGCCTGCAAACTCAGGCGCACTGATGCCAGATCAGCCTTGGCCGCCTCGGAGTCGCTGGTACCGGCGGCAACGGTGTCACGTACGCGGCCCCACAGGTCGACTTCATAGTCCACCTCCACGCCCAGGGTCGCAGAGTTGTACACGTCCGGCGAAGTCGCCGAGCGCAAAGGCTTGGTGTCCGATTGGCGGATACGCTGGCCACTGCCAATGGCCGACAACGTCGGGAACAGCCCCGAACGCGCCTGGGCCACATAGCCTTGGGACTGCTGGTAGTGGGCGAGCGCCGCACTCAGGTCCGGGTTGTTTTTCAGCAACTGCTGCTGCATCGCATCCAGTTGCGGGTCGTGGTAGATGCGCCACCAGCCGTCGCGGTTGGCCTGGTCATCGGGGGCGCCGAGGGTCCATGGGCCTTGGGTGTGAAACTGCGCCGCCACAGGCGTTTGCGGAACATCAAGCGGTGGCGCCATCGAGCAGGCGCCCAGGCTCAAGGTGGCGAGCAGGCCCAGCACGCTGCGCTTAGCCATGGGGTTTGGCCTCGGCGACCGCAGCGCCAGCCAATTGCACCGGGTCGTCATCGGCCAGGCCATCCGGTGGGGTGTCGATCACGCGGTCGTTGGCTTGCAGGCCGCTGGCGATTTCCACGCTGTCGCCAAAGTCACGGGCAATGCTGACGGTCTTGAAGTGCACATGGTCGTTGCTGTCCAGGGTGGCGACGCGCATGCCGTGGTCATCAAACACCAAGGCACTGGATGGCACTCGCAAGACATCGGCCTGCACCGGCAGGTCGAACTGCACGCTGGTGTAGCCGCCCGGCAGCAGGCGTCCGCCGGGGTTGTCCACCAGCAATTGCACCAGGGTGCTGCCGGAAGCCGCGTTGACCGCATCGGCGGTAGCGATCACCTTGCCGGTGAAGGTTTCGCCGCGATATTCCGGCACGCTCAGGCGCGCGGTGGTGCCTTCACGGATCTGCGGCGAAAAGGTCTGCGGCACTTGCACATACACGCGCAGGCGGCTGACGTCAGCCACGGCAAACAACTCCTTACCGGCAGTGCCCCCGGCACTGATCAGCGCGCCCACATCGGTGCTGCGCGCAGTGACCACGCCAGCGAATGGCGCCACCAGGTGCTGGAAGCCCTTGGTCGCCACCAACTGATCGACATTGGCCTTGGCCGCCGCCACCTTGGCCTGCTTGGCGGTGAGGTCGCCGGTGCGCTCGTCCACGTCCTGGCGCGACACCGAGTCGGTCGCCAACATCGCCTGCCAGCGCTTGGCGGTGGTGTCGGCCAGGTGCGCGTCAGCCTGCGCCGAGGCCAGGGTGGCACGCGCTTGCAGCAGTTGCTGGTCGAGTTCGGGGGTGTCGATTTCGGCCAGTACTTGCCCGGCTTTGACGCGGGTGCCGATGTCGACGTTCCAGGACTTGAGGTAGCCGTTGACCCGGGCAAAGATCGACGCCCGGGAATAGGCTTCCATGCGCCCCGGCAGGTTGAGCACCGGGCCCTGGGCTTGCACCACCGGTTTGATCAGGTTGACGCTGGGCAGCGCCTGGGCGTCGGTCCAGGTCTTGAGGTCACGCGATTCGCTGGCGCGCACGCCGAGGCCAACGCCAACAACGGCCACCACGATCACCCCGCCCCCGATCAGCCACAGCAGGCCGTGCGACGCTTTTGGTTTGGAAATAGAAGCGGACATGTCAAACCCCTTGGGTAACGGTGGTCGCCAACGTGGCGTGCTGGCGACGCCCGTGGACCAGACTGAAAATCAGCGGAACCAGAATCAACGTGGCGATGGTGGCAAACGCCAGGCCGCCGATCACCGCACGGCCGAGCGGCGCGTTCTGCTCGCCGCCCTCTCCCATGCCCAGGGCCATGGGCGCCATGCCGATGATCATCGAAATGGCCGTCATCAACACCGGGCGCAACCGGGTAAAGCCGGCCTCCAGCGCCGCCTGTACCGCATCGCCATGCACCGCCAGGCGTTCACGGCAAAAACTCACGACAAGGATGGCGTTGGCCGTGGCCACGCCCATGCACATGATCGCCCCGGTCAGCGCCGGCACCGACAACGGTGTATGAGTGACGAACAGCATCCACACAATGCCCGCCAGTGCGGCCGGCAACGCCGTGATGATCACGAACGGGTCGGCCCAGGACTGGAAGTTGACCACGATCAGCAGGTAAATCAGCACCACCGCGCCGAGCAGGCCGAACAGCAAACCGCTGAACGCGGCGTTCATGGTTTGCACCTGCCCCTGCAGGATCACCTTGGAGCCGGTGGGCACTTCACCGGCGTGGGCGGCGATGATCTTCTGGATATCGGCGGCGACGCCCCCGAGGTCGCGGTCCTGGATCGCGGTGAGTACTTCCACCACCGGCTGGATATCCGACTGGGTGATCACCGAATTGCTGTGGCTGCGCTGGATGTTGGCCAGGCCGCCCAGGGTCTGGTCAGTGGCCGCCCCGCTGCTGCCGCTCAACGGCAGGTTATGCAGGGCCGCGAGGCTTTCGAGGCTGTATTGCGGGGTCTGCATGACAATCGGGTAGGAGATGCCATTCGCCGGGTTCAACCAGAACGTCGGCGCCACCTGGCTGGAACCGGCGAGGTTGACCACCAGGCTGTTGGTCACGTCACGCTCGGTGAGCCCGACCAACTGCGCGCGGGTGCGGTCCACGTCGATATTGAACGTCGGCAGTTGCCGCGACTGCTGGATACGCGCATCCACCACCCCCGGCACCCGGCGGATATCACGCAGCAACGCGCTGGCGTAGGTGAAGTTGCCCGCCAGGTTGTTACCGGTAATCTGCAGGTCAATCGGGGCTGACGAACCGAAGTTGAGGATCTGCCCCACGATGTCCGAAGCCGGGAACGAGAACACCGCACTCGGGAATTCCCGTGGCAGGCTTTCACGCAGTTCGCGCATGTACTCGGCCGTAGGGCGGTGGCCTTCGTTGAGGCTGATCTGGATATCGCTGTCCTGCGAGCCCACGGTGCCGGTGTTGTTGTACACCACGTTGATGCCACTGATGGACAGACCAATGTTGTCCACCAGCGCCTTGAGTTCCTGGGCCGGCACTTTGCGGCGGATCGAATTTTCGATATCGGCGATCAGCCGCGCATTGCTTTCCACCCGCGTGCCCACCGGAGCGCGCACATGCAGCAGGATCAAGCCGGAATCGACTTCGGGAAAGAAGTTGCTGCCCAGGAACGGCACCAGCGCAAACGACACCGCAACAAACGCCAGCAGGCTGATCACCACGGTGCGCCGATGGTGCAAGGCGCTGTCCAGGACGCGGTGATAACGCTCGCGAAAGACCTCGAAGCGTCGCTCGAAACCACGCTGGAAATTCACCAGCGGGTTGCGCGACGGCGCATGCCCATCCTCGCCGTGCACATGCGGTTTGAGCAGGTAGTTGGCGAGGGTCGGCACCAGGGTTCGCGACAGGATGAACGAGGCGATCATGGCGAAGATCACCGCTTCGGCCATTGGCACGAACAGGAAGCGCGCCACGCCGTCGAGGAAGAACATCGGCACGAACACGATGCAGATACACAGCAGCGAGACGAATGCCGGGGTGACGATTTGCGCGGCGCCGTCGAGGATCGCAGTCTCCACCGGCTTGCCTTGCTCCAGGTGCCAGTTGATGTTCTCGATGGTCACCGTGGCGTCGTCCACCAGGATCCCCACTGCCAGCGCCAGGCCACCGAGGGTCATGATATTCAGGGTTTCGCCAAGGGCCGACAGCGTGGCAATCGAGGCGAGAATCGCCAGCGGAATCGAGGTGGCGATGATCACCGTCGAACGCCAACTGCCGAGGAACAGCAGAATCATCAGACTGGTCAGCGCCGCCGCAATCAGGCCTTCACGGGCCACGCCGCTGATGGCCGAGCGCACGAACAGCGACTGGTCGCCGATCAGGTCGATATTCAGGTTGGGTGGCAAGGCGGCCTTGTTATCCGCGAGTTTCTCCTTGATCCCCGCGATCACGCCAAGGGTAGAAGCCGAACCGGTCTTGAGCACTGGCAGCAATACCGAGCGGTTGCCGTTCACGTGCACGATATTGGTTTGCGGCGGGTTGCCGTCGCGCACCGTGGCCACGTCGCGGATCAACACGGTGGTGCCGTCGGCGGTCTTGATCGGCAGGTTTTCCAGGTCATGGAAGTCCGACGGCGCGTTGTTCAGTTGCAGGTTGAATTCGTAGCTGCCGATCTTTTGCGTGCCCACCGGGGTGATCAGGTTCTGGGTCGCCAACGCATTGGCAACGTCTTGCGCCGACAGGCCACGGGCTTGCATGCGCGCTGAATCGAGGTCGATCTGCACCTGGCGACTCTTGCCGCCAAACGGGTACGGCAACGCCGCGCCGGCCACGGTGGTGAGCATCAGCCGTACCTGGTTCAGGCCGATATCCCCCAGGCGCTGCTCGCTCAAGCCGGGGCCCGACAATGCCAGCTGCACGATGGGCACGGTCGAGGCGCTGTAGTTGAGCACCAGCGGCGGCACGGTGCCGGGCGGCAACTGGCGCAGGATCGCCTGGGACACCGACGTCACCTGGGCGTTGGCCGTACTGATATTGACGCCGGGCTGGAAGAACACCTTGACGATGCCAAAGCCATTCATCGACTGCGCTTCGATATGGCGGATGTCATTCACGGTGGTGGTCAGCACCCGCTCGAACGGCGAGGTAATGCGCCCGGCCATCTGGTCCGGCGGCAAGCCGGTGTATTGCCAGATCACGGCGATCACCGGAATGCGGATTTCCGGGAAGATGTCAGTAGGGGTTCGCCAGGCCGCAAGCGGGCCGATAATCAGAATGAAAATGGCCAATACCAGAAAGGTATAAGGGCGCCGCAACGCGATGCGCACGAGGCTCAGCATAGGGTTGAATCCAGACAGGAGTGGAACAGCCAAGCCCCCGCAAAAAGAGGCATACGCCACGATATCGAATTTAGTGGCGTACGCAACTAAATTGTTTCAAGCTGTCTCAGTCTTCATCTAGCCGGCTATCTTCGGTCTGAAAGGCCTTGTCCTGATGGGTCCGGTGGGCATAATTGCCCGCGTCGTTTTTTGTATCAGAGAGTATTCGCCCTTGAAAGCCGCCAAGCCCTGCTCCGAGAACCCCAGCGCCTGCGTGAACGGTGCGGTGCGCCGCACTTCCCGCCGCCTGGCCCAGATCTACGACGAGGCCTACGCCCCGTGCGGCTTGAAAGCGACCCAATACGCGGTGCTCAACCATATCGCCAAGGCCGGTACACCGAAGATGGGCGAACTGGCGCAAACCCTGGTCATGGACCTGTCTGCGCTTGGCCATACCCTCAAGCCCTTGGTGCGCGATGGGTTGGTGGAACTGCGCGTGGACGACCTCGACCGCCGCACCCGCCGCGTATTGCTGACGGAACAAGGCACGCTGATGCATGCGGCGGCCCGGCGTATTTCACTGAAAATGGCCGAGCGCTTTGACCAGGCGTTTGGCCGGGAGGCCGCCGCGCAACTGCGCCAGACCCTGGACTTTATCGCTTCCGATGAGTTTGCCCTGGCGCTGCTGGCCAAGGATGACTAAACCAGCGGCTGGTGGTTGGTCACGCAGTGAATGCCCCCACCGCCCGCTGCGATCGCATCAATGTTGAGTTGCACCACCTTGCGATCCGGGTAGAGCTGCGACAGCAGGTCCAACGCCTTGCGATCTGCCACCGGATCGCCGAACTCAGGCGCAATCACCGCGCCGTTGATCACGAAGTAATTGATATAGCCAGCAGCAAAGTCGGGATTGCCTTTGCTGAACTTGCTTTTGCGCGGGTTCAGCGGGGGCGACACGGTGTGGACCTGCAAGGCGCGGCCGTCGGCGTCGGTGGCGCTCTTAAGGATGTCCAGGTGCGCCAGGGTGACCTTGTGATCGTAGGACTCGGGGTCGGTGTCGAGGTTGGCGAGCACCACGCCCGGTGACACGAAGCGCGCGTAGAAATCCACATGGGCATCCGTGATGTCCTTGCCCTTGATGCCTGGCAGCCAGATGATCTTGCGCAGGCCCAGACGCTCCTTGAGTTCAGCCTCGACATCCGCCTTGCTCCAATCGGGGTTGCGGTTGCGATTGATCCAACTGCTTTCGGTCATGATGCCAGTGCCCAGGCCATCCACCTCAATCGCCCCGCCCTCGCCCACCAGTTCGCTGCGAAGGTGGCGCGCGCCGGTTTGTTCGGCCACCAGGGCGGCCAATTGCGCGTCGTCTTCATGCTGCTGCTTGTTGCCCCAGCCGTTGAAATTGAAATCCACCGCGCCCAGGCCACCAGTGCCGTCGATGACGAAATTGGCGCCGGTATCGCGCATCCAGATGTCGTCCAGCTCGGTGTGCACGAAAGTGATATTGCGCGTACCGCAGTGCTGCTGCGCCAGTGCGCGCTCATCTTCGCGGCAAAACACCGTGACCGGCTCATAGACTGCGATTGCTCGGGCGATGCGGCCTAGCGCGGCTTGTACGTCGGCGGTGAAATCTTCCCAGATCGCCTCCTGGGCACCGAAGGCGATGAAGGCCTGACGGTGTTTTTCGCCTTCGTCGGGCATGTAGAAGCGACCGTTGACGGCTGCGCGGGTGTGGGTGGTGAGCACGGTCATGGCGCTGACCACGGCGGCTTGTTTGAGGAAGGTACGGCGGGTGGGCATGGTGGTTCCTGAAATACAGTATCGAATCAAAAAAAGATCCCCGTAGTGAGCGAGCTTGCTCGCGCCGGGCTGCGTAGCGGCCCCAAAAAAAGCGGGAGCGCTACGCACTCCAGCGCGAGCAAGCTCGCTCACTACACATCAATCATTGTTGGGTTTTGAATTTAGTCCACACGCGCATGCGTGCACGCATATCGGCCTGGGGGATGTCCTTGCCGGCAATCAACCGGTCAAAGGTTGCGGCATCGGGATAGATCTGCGGGTTGTCACGCATGCTGGCCTCCACGTCTGGCCGGGCCTTGGCGTTGGCGGTCGGGTAACCGGTGAAGTTGGTGATAGCAGCCATGTTCTGCGGGCGCATCACAAAGTTGATAAACGCGTAGGCGTATTCCGGGTGTTGGGCGTCGATCGGTATGGCCATGGTGTCCATCCACACCGTGGTGCCTTCGCGGGGGATGTGATAGCCGAAGGTCACCGGTTTGCCGGCGGCATCGGCGGCGCGCTGGGCCTGGGTCATGTCGCCGCTGTAGCCCAGGGACAGGCACAGGTTGCCGTTGACCAGGTCGGTCACCGGTTGCGACTGGAACTTGCGGATATACGGGCGCAGCTTGAGCAGCAACTCGCTGGCCGCCGCCAGGTCTTCGCGCTTGGCACTGCGCGGGTCGCGGCCCAAATAGTTGAGCACCACGGCCAACACTTCATCCGGCGAGTCGATCAGCGAGATACCGCAGTCGGCAAACTTGGCGGCCAGTTCCGGCTTGAACAACAAGTCCAGGCTGTTGACCGGTGCATTCGGCAGGCGTTGTTCGATCTGCCGGGTGTTGTAGGTCAGGCCGATGGTGCCCCAGGTGTAGGGCACCGTAGCCTTGTTCGAGTTGACGTAGTGGCTGCGCAGTTTCTGCAACCCCGGCTCGATATCGTCCAGCGCGGTGAGCTTGGCAGGGTCCAGTGCCTGCAGGCTGCCCGCGCGCATCAGGCGCTCGGCTACGGTGTCGCCGGGGAAGATCAGGTCGTAGCCGCTGCCGCCGGCCATCAACTTGGCTTCCAGGGTTTCGCTGCCATCCATCACGTCGTAGATCACCTTGATACCGGTCTCGGCGGTGAATTTGGCCAGAGTGTCGGCGGCGAAGTAGTCAGCCCAATTGTAGAGCTTGAGGGTTTTGTCTTCGGCCGCGACGCAGGTGGCGGTGAGCATCAGGGTGCAGGTCAGGAGCCGTTTCATGATTGACGTCCGTCCAGAGTGAGCAGGCCGCTGTACATTTCCGGGCGGCGGTCGCGGAAGATGCCCCAGGTCAGGCGTTCCTCGCGCATCGCGGCCACGTCCAGGCTGTGCACGAGCACGCCGGTGCTGTCGCGGTCAGCCTCGGCCAACAGCGCGCCCTTGTGGTTGCAGATAAACGACGAACCGTAGAACTGCATGTGCAGGGTTGCGTCGGTGGTCGCCACTTCCCGTCCGACACGGTTGGCCGCCACCACCGGCAGAATGTTCGCCGCGGCGTGGCCACGCATGGTCATCTGCCAGTGATCGCGGGAATCGAGACTGGCACAGCCCGGTTCGGAGCCAATGGCCGTGGGAAACAGCAGCACCTCGGCGCCTTGCAACGCCAGGCAGCGGGCGGTTTCGGGAAACCACTGGTCCCAGCAGATGCCGATACCCAGGCGCCCGAATGCCGTATCCCACACGCGGAAGCCGGTGTCGCCGGGGCTGAAATACTCCTTCTCCTGATAACCGATGGCGTTGGGGATATGGGTCTTGCGATACACCCCCAGCAATTGCCCGTCGGCATCGGCGACGCTCAGGGAGTTGAAGAACGCATTGCCGGCTTTTTCAAACCAGCTCAGCGGCAGCACGACGCCCAGTTCCTTGGCCAAGGCGGCAAAGCGCTTGAGCACCGGGCTGCGCTGGTATTCCTCGGCCAGGGCCAAATGCTTGTGGTGCTGCTCGATACAAAAATACGGCGTGGCGAACAACTCCTGCAGCAGGATCACCTGGGCGCCCTTCGCCGCCGCCTCGCGCACCAACTGCTCGGCGCGATCAAGGTTGCCTGGCAAGTCCCAGGTGCACGGCATCTGCGTGGTGGCAATCGTCAACAGGCTCATGGCATCACCTGCACGGGTTGCTGCTGGGTGATGCAATGCACCCCGCCGCCGCCATGGGCCAGATGGTTGATGTGCACCGGCACGATTTCGCGACCGGGGAACGCCTGGGCCAACACCCCAGCCGCGACCTGGTCGGCGGCAATGCCATAGGCCGGCATGATGAT
Organism: Pseudomonas cremoris; assembly: GCF_014230465.1. The sequence goes on along the minus strand of NZ_JAAXCY010000010.1, from coordinate 271,965 downwards.
TGCGCCGTTGGCGATGTAGAAGTTGGTGTAGGAGGCGCAGAACACCTCGGCCTCGGTGTCGACGGCGTCAGTGGCTTCGAACAGTTCGAGCATTTCAAAGCGGCGGCCTCGGGCGTCGGTGGCCAGTTCCAGGGCACGGCGGTTTTCGCGCACCACTTCGGCGTAGACCGAACCTCTGTCGTGGGTAGCGTCTACCAGCAGTACGCCGGGGCGGGCGAAGGCGCAAACGCCGTCGACGTGCCCGTCAGTCATGTCACCGGTGACATGATCCGGGTCGCCGGGCAGCCAGATGGTTTTCTTGATGCCCAGCAGGCGCGCAAAAATGGCCTCCACCTCGGCTTTGGTCATGCCGGGGTTGCGGTTGGGGTTGAGCAATACCGACTCGGTGGTGATCAGCGTGCCTTCGCCGTCCACATGGATGGCGCCGCCTTCATTGCCCAGCGGTGTGCCGAAACACTCCAGGCCCAGGTCGTTGAGTACCCGGCGCGCCAGGCTTTCATCCAGGTCATGGGCCGACTTGCCGCCCCACGCATTGAAGCGCCAGCTCACGCCGGCAACGCCTTGCTGCGGGTGACAGATGAAACTCGGGCCCGAATCCCGGCACCAGCTGTCGTTGACCGCCTGCTCTATCAGCTCGATACCCGCCCCGCACAAGGCTTTGGCGCCCGCCACTGCCGAGGGATCAACGACCATCTTCACCGGTTCGAACCGCGCAATTGCGTTGGCCACCCGGGCGAAATCCTGCTGCACTTGGGCCAGGGTCACGCCCCAGGTGGTTTCCCACAACGCCCGATTATGCGGCCAGACCATCCAGGTTGCCGCATGTCGGGACCACTCCGCGGGCATCCACCAACCGTTGTTGTGCATTGCATTCTGCTGCATGACAAGTACCTTTGAGTTAAGTCATTGTGTTCAGGTAAAACTGACCGCGGAGTCTTGGCATGCATGCTACGGTGGCTCTTAAGACCAAACAAACGATGGATTTTGTAGAAAACTGATTAGAGGAACTTATCAGCATGCTCAACCACTGGCCGCCCCTCGGCACCCTGCGTGGCGTTGAAGCCGCTGCCCGGCTGGGCAGTTTCCACAAGGCCGCCGAAGAACTGCACCTGACCCAATCGGCGATCAGCCAGCAGATCCGCAGCCTGGAGGCGTACCTGGAGCAACCGCTGTTTTTGCGCAGCGGCCGCAGCGTGAGCCTCACCGACGCCGGTCACGACTTCCTCAGCACCACCCAGGCGCTGTTGCAGCAACTGGCGGTGGGCGTGCGGCGCCTGGGGCAGTACCGCAAACCCAATCAACTGGTGCTCAACACCACGCCGACCTTCGCCCGCCACTGGCTGCTGCCGCGCCTGGCTGATTTCCGCCAGCGCCATCCGGAGGTCGACCTGTGGATTTTCAGCACCGACGAAGTGCCCGACATGGCCAGCCAGACCATCGACCTGGCGGTACGCGATGACATCAGTTCTCAGGCCGAATGCAGCTTCACGGTATTGCACGCCGACCGGCTTTTCCCCGCGTGCCATCCGCGCGTGCTGAATGTGCCCCAGGCTCAGCGCACCACCTTGCACGGTGAGCGTGAAATGGACTGGAGCCATTGGGCGGTGGAAGCCGGGATCGACGTGGGCCAGCAGGATCAGGGGCTGAATTTTTCCGATCCGGGGTTGTTGCTGGATGCGGTGTGCAGCGGGCTGGGGATTGGCCTGGTCAGTCAGTTGCTCAGCCACCAGGCGCAACAAGACGGGTTGCTCACGCCCCTGGTAGACGCGACCATTCGCGGCCCCAGTTGGGCATTGCTGACCCATCGCGACAGCGAGAACGACCCACTGGCGCGCAGTTTCACCGCCTGGCTGCTGGCCCATTTGCAGGTAGACCCCACATGAGTGACCGCCTCGAAGACATCCTCGCCGACCACTTGCGCGTGGTGTTCTGCGGTATCAACCCCGGCAAGGGATCCGCCGCCCTCGGCCTGCACTTTGCCAATCGCAGCAACCGCTTCTGGCGCACCTTGCACCTGGCCGGGTTCACCCCCCATGAGATACGCCCCGAAGACGGCCCTACATTGCTGCGCTACGGCTGCGGCCTGACCACCGTGGTGGAGCGCCCTACGGCGAGCGCGGGCGAGTTGGCGCGGCATGAATTCACCGATGCGGCGGCAGCGTTTGAACAGAAGATTCGCCGTTGCCGGCCGCGCTTCGTGGCGTTTCTGGGCAAGCCCGGCTACAGCGCGCTGTCCGGCCAGCGCGACATAGCCTGGGGCCTGCAACCGCAGTTGCTGGGCGGCGCAGCCGTGTGGGTGCTGCCCAACCCCAGCGGGCGCAACCTGGCGTTCAGCCTGGAGCAATTGGTGCAGGCCTATCGGCAACTGTGGGAAGCCATTGCACAGGCCGATCAAGTGCCCTTACTCTCTTGAGCCAATGACGTTCAAAGCAATGGAGGCTGCATGAAACTGATCGGTATGCTGGACTCGCCTTACGTACGCCGCGTGGCCATTTCCCTGGACTTATACGGGGTGGATTTTGAGCATCAATCGCTGTCGGTGTTCAGCACCTTCGCGGAGTTTTCCCAGATCAACCCGGTGGTCAAGGCCCCGACCCTGGTACTCGACGATGGCACGGTGCTGATGGACTCCAGCCTGATCCTCGACTACCTGGAAAGCCAGGCCCCCGCCGATAAAAAGCTGCTGCCCCAGGCGCCCGCCGCCCGCGCCCACGACCTGCAACTGCTGGGCCTGGCCCTGGCGGCCTGCGAGAAGAGCGTGCAGATCGTGTATGAACACAACCTGCGCCCGGCCGAGAAACTGCATGCGCCGTGGCTTGATCGAATCAGCGGGCAGTTGCTGGCGGCCTACTCGCTGCTGGAGAAGCAACTGGGCGACAGCGATGCACTCGACCAAGCCACCCTCACCGCCGCCGTGGCCTGGTCTTTCAGCCAGTACACCGTGGCGTCGGTGGTGAAGGCAGATGCGTTTCCCAACTTGAAACGCCTGGCTGAGCGCCTGGAACAGCATCCGGCGTTCAAGAAATACCCGATCGAATAAATACCTGTGGGAGCGGCGGCTCGACGCTCCCACTTGACCCCGCCCAACCCCCGCGCCCCTTAGCTTCAAGAAATCCGGCACCGAGTATCAGCTATCCTGATACTCACAAAGCGGTTGCTGTTTTCGTGAAGTTGTCGCCCTAGACTCGCTCTCAACGGTGCTCATGCACCGGACCCCACAACTATAAAAATGCAAGTGGAGAGATGAATGAGTGGTCAAGTCGCGTTCGAAGACCTTCCGCTGAGCCGCTTCCATATCCGCACGGTATTCAGCGGTACGGGCGGCCAGTTCAGTGATGGTTTTGTGCTAGGCATTATCGGGATCGCCGTCAGCATGGCAGCCGGGCCGCTACAACTGACGGCACTGTGGATGGGCTTGCTGGGTGCAGCCTCCTTGGCCGGCCTGTTCCTCGGCAGCCTGTTTGCCGGCCCTATCGCCGACAAGTTCGGCCGGCGGACGATTTTCGCCTGGGACATGCTGTTGTTCGCAGTCATCAGCGCCTCACAGTTCTTTGTCACCTCCTCCGAACAACTGTTGGCACTGCGCCTGTTGCTGGGCCTGGTGCTGGGCTTCGACTATGTGGTGAGCAAGTCGCTGGTGACCGAGTTCGCCCCCCGCCGATACCGCGGGCGTTTGCTCAGTGTGCTGGCGGCGGCGTGGGCCGCGGGTTATGTGGCGGCCTACCTGGTGGGCTTTGCCATTCGCGATATAGGCCCGGATGCCTGGCGCGTGATGCTGGCGCTCAGTGGCGTGCCCGCATTGCTTATTCTGCCGCTGCGCATGGGTGTGCCTGAATCGCCCATTTGGCTGATGGCCCGCGGGCGCAGCCAGGAAGCGTTGGCAATTGTGCGCAGCAAATTCGGCCCCCACGTTTACCTACCCGCACCCGTGGCCCAGGCTGACGTGCAAAAACGGCGCGGCAGCTGGAGCGAACTGTTCAGCCCGCGCTGGCGCAAAAACATCTTGGTGGGTTGTGTGTTCTACACCTGCCAGGTCATTCCCTTCTTCGCCCTGGGCACCTTCGCACCCAAGGTGCTGGAAGCGCTGAATGTGCAGGACAAGTTTGTTGGCGGCCTGGTCTATAACGTGTTGCTGTTTCTCGGCGCCTTGCTGGGTTTGATGGTGATTGACCGCGTGTCCCGGCGTGTTTTCCTGGTGGGCACCTTCTACCTGAGTGCAGCAGGCCTGGCCGTGCTGGCCTATGCCGGTTTTGGCCCACTGGGCACCATCCTCGCCTTCGGCTTCTTTGCCTGCGTAATGGCGGCTGCGGTCAACCTCGAATTCGTCTACCCACCTGAATTGTTCCCTACCCACCTGCGGGCCTCGGGGATCGGCCTGGCTGTGGCTGCAAGCCGGTTCGGCTCGGCTGTGGCGACGTTCTTGCTGCCGATCGCCGTGCAGCAAGTGGGCGTTCATGCGGCGTTGGGCGTGTGCGTCGGCGTCCTGATCATTGGCGGCGTGGTCTGCCATGTGTTTGCTCCGGAAACCAGCCAGGAAGACTTGTCGGGAATCACCCCCGAGTCCCCTGCGACACAGTCCACCGTCGCCATCGAATAACAGCATCAAGCGAGGATGAAGATGTCAGCGAACAGGCTTATCGACATGTATGCGGTCCAGGTGTTTATCGCGGTTGCCGAGGAAGGCAGCATGTCGGGGGCGGCCGCGCGCATGGGCATTTCCCAGTCGGGCGTGTCGCAGATGGTGCGCCAGCTGGAAGATGAACTGGGCGTGGTGCTGGTGGACCGCACCACCCGGCCGATGGCCCTTACCGCATTTGGGGTTGCACTGCGCAACCGAGGCTCGGTGTTGAGTGAGGAACTTTCGCACCTCAAGGCCCAGGTGATCGACGCCGGGCGCGGCGTGAACCCGGACCTGCGCATCGGCCTGGTGGACTCCTTTGCGGCCACCTGTGGCTCGGTGTTCACCCGCCAACTGCTGGGCAAGGTGGCGCAGTTGTCGATTCGCACCGGGCTCAGCCCACAACAGGGTGAATCGCTGCTGCGCCGAGACCTGGACCTGATCGTGACCAGCGACCCGCTGATGGACGCCAATGACGTGATTCGTTATCGGCTGTTTTCAGAGAAGTACTTTGTCATCACACCCAAGCAGTTGCGCAGCGACATCAACACTGTCGATGACGTACGAGCGCTGGCCAATGTGCTGCCGGTGGTGCGCTTCAACCGGATGTCCCAGGTAGGGCTGCAGATCGAGCGTCATTTGCGCAGCTTGAATGTGCGGGTCCCCAACCGCCTGGAACTGGACAACGCCGATGCACTGACGTCCATGGTCGCCGAAGGTATCGGCTGGGCCGTGACCAGCCCCATGTGTTTTTTACAGGCCAGTGCCTGGGTCGACAACGTGACCGCGCACCTTACCCCGGACCTGCAACTGGAGCGTTCGCTCTACTTGGTTGCGCGACGCAATGAATACAGCGCCTTTTTCGCCGATGCCTGCGAAACGGCGCGTGATGTGATCCGCCATTCCTTCTTGCCCAGGCTCAAGGCGCTGGACAAAGGGGTGGAGGCGTTAATCCAATTTGATGAGGGTGATGCTCGTGAGTATTTTTGATTCTGCCGCTACACGGTCGGAAACCGATTACGTCGGTGAAGTACAGATTCCGGCCAACAAGCTGTATGGGGTGAACTCGGTACGCGGGTTCGACAACCTCAGCGTTTCACCGCTGACCATTGCTCATTACCCGGCCTTTCGTGCCGCTTTCGCACAGTGCAAATGGGCGGCCGCGCTGGCCAACCAAGCCTGCGGCGTGCTTGCCCAACCCCAGTGTGAAGCCATCGTGCAAGCCTGCGCCGAGGTGATTGCCGGCCAGTGCGACGACTCGCTGATCGTCGATCTGCTGGAAGGCTCCGGTGGCACGTCCACCAACATGAACTTCAACGAGGTCATCGCCAACCGTGCCCAGCAGTTGATGGGCCATGCTGCGGGCTCGTATGAGGTGGTTCACCCCAATGACCATGTGAACGCCTCACAGTCGACCAATGATGTGTACCCGGCCGCCCTGAAGATCGCCACCCACGCCATGCTCGGGCCGTTGATCGATGAAGTGGAACAATTGGCCGCCAGCTTCGACCACAAAACCGCACAGTTTGCCGACATCCTGCACCTGGGCCGCACCTGCCTGCAGGACGCCCAGCCAATGCGCCTGGGCCAGCTGTTTTCCGGCTATGCCGCCCTCACCCATCGCCTCGCGGCAGAGCTGACCAGCGTGCGCGATACACTGTGCACCCTGCCGCTGGGCGGCACCGCTATCGGCACTGGGTTCGGTGCGCCGGCAGCGTATCGCGACGCGGTGTACCAACACCTGGTGCACATCACTGGCATCGGGTACCAGGCACCGTCGAATGCCTTCGATGCGATGCAGAACATGGATGTGTTTTCCCGGGTGTCAGCGGAGCTGCGCACCTGCTCGGCATCCCTGGCCAAGATCGCCACGGACCTGACCTTGCTATCGTCCGGCCCGGTCGGCGGGATTGGTGAGTTGAAACTGCCCGAAGCCCAGGCTGGCTCGTCGATCATGCCCGGCAAGGTCAATCCGGTGTTGCCGATGGCGATGATTCAACTGAGCTTCGCGGTCATCGGCAACGATGCGGCGGTGGCGCAGGCGGTTCAGGCAGGCCAGCTAGAGATCAACCACTTCGAGCCGCTGGTGGCGTCTCGGGTGTTCGACAGCATTGCGCTGTTGACCCAAGGCATCCAACGTTTTCGCGAAAAGTGCATCGTCGGGATCACCGCGCATGCCGAGCGTAATGAGCACCATCTGACCCAATCGATGGCGGTCGCCACCGCGCTGGTGCCGCAATTGGGCTACGCGCGCGTCAGCAAGCTGGCACGCCAGTCAGTGGAGCAAGGGCGCTCGTTGTTGTCGATTCTGGAAGAGTCCGGCTTGATGAGCCGGGCCGACGCCATGGCGGCAATCGAAAAGTCGTCCCACCCGGTGTTCGGGGGCTGACGACTACCGCTTGCAATCACACTGCGTGATTGCAAGCGGCTTTGCCTTTACAGGGTGTAGGCAATGCCGACCTGCAACGTGCGCGGTGCGCCCGGGTAGGCGTAGATGTTGCCGAACGCGCCCTCTTCATAATCGCGGTTGAACAGGTTCTTCACGTCCAGGTTCAGCCGTACTTTTTCGTTGACCTTGTAGTAGCTGAGCAGGTCGACGACGGTGTACGCGCCCATCGAGAACGGTGTGTTGGAGGTCTGGCCAACACGTTCAGCGACATACTTGCTACCGGCGCCAAGGCCCAGGCCCTTAAGGGCACCGTCCTGGAACTCGTAGACGTTGAGCAAACTGAAACTGCTGCGCGGGATGTTGGCCAGTCGAGAGCCGACGCGGATGCTGTTGTCCTTGGTAACCTCGGCGTCCACGTAGGCGTAGCCTCCGATCACGCGCCATTCAGGCGTGAGGTTGCCGGCTACATTCAGGTCGAAACCACGGCTGCGGACTTGGCCGGCGGCCACGCTGAACGTGGAATCCACAGGGTCGGTGGTGAGCACGTTTTTCTTCTCGATCTGGTAGATCGCCGCGTCGACGCTCAACGCGTGATCCAGCGCTTCCCACTTGATGCCCATCTCATAGGACTTGCCTTTTTCCGGTTCAAATCCACCGCCTTGGCGGCTGGCGCCAGTATTGGGCTTGAACGAACGTGCGGCGTCGGCGTAGACCGCGACGGTCTCGGTCAGGTCATAGGTCACGCCCACGCGTGGAGTGACGGCGTTGTCGCTGGCTTCCCAGCTTTTACCGCCCGGCACATAGGTGTGGTAGTCGTGTTCAAAGCGCTCGAAACGCGCGCCCGCCAGCACTTTGAGGCGCTCGGTGAGCGCGACCTGGTCCTGGACGAAGGCGGCGTAGGTCTTGAGGTTTTCCTTGTCGTGGGTCGGCGTGCGCGTCAGCGCCGGGCGCGGCTGGCCGTAGACCGGGTTGAAGATATCGATTGGATAAGTGCCCGCCGCACCGCTGGAACGCTGGATGATCGACTTGTAGTCGTAGTCTTCGAACTCCACGCCTGTGAGCAGGGTGTGCTCAAAACCGCCGGTGGAAAAATGGCCAGTGAGGTTGAGCTGGGTGTCTTTGTCGGTCCACTCCAGCTTGCGGTAGTTGAAGTTACGGCTGAGGGTGCGGCCGTCAGCAGCCAGGCTGTTGGCTTCGATCGCATTGCCTTGCAGGGTGCCGTCCAGCCATTGGAAGCCACCGCCCAAGGTCCAGTTGTCGTTTAGCAGGTGCTCAAAACGCAGCTGCGCCATGCTGTTGTCGTTGTGCAGTTTGCCGATGTCTTTCTCGCCCCAGAAGGTGTCGCGAGATGGCGTGCCTTTCTGGTTTGCGTAGCGCGTGAGACCACGATCCAGCGGATGGTTGTTGCGCATGAAGTCGCCTTCGAAGATCAGCTTGGTGTCTTCGGTGGCCTGCCAGGTGATCACCGGGGTGACGCCATAGCGCTCGGTCTCCACATGGTCACGGAAGGTGTCACCGCCCTCGCCTACCACGTTCAGGCGATAGGCCAAGCGGCCTTCATCATCCAGCGGGCCGGAAGCATCCAGCGTGCCGCGACGCATGCCCTGATCGCTTAACTGGCTGCCCAGGGTCACGGTGCGCTCAGGCAGCGGTTGCTTGGACACCACGTTGAACGTGCCGCCCGGATCGCCACGGCCGTAGAGCATGGTCGCCGGGCCGCGTAGCACTTCAAGGCGCTCGATGGTGTTGGCGTCCGGCATGTTCGGGTAGCCACGGTTGATCGGGAAGCCGTTGCGGTAGAACTCGCCGGTGGTGAAGCCCCGCACGGTAAAGGTGGTGAGGCCCTGCCCGCCGAAGTTGTTGGCACGGCCAACGCCACCGGCGTAGTCCAGCGCGTCCTGCAAGCGAGTGGCGCCGATGTCTTCGACCGCGTCCTTTGTCACGACGCTGATGGACTGCGGGGTTTCATGGATGGAGGTATCGGTACGCGTCGCACTGGCCGAACGCGTGGCGCGGTATCCCTGCACCGGCCCCTGGGCGGTTTCATAGTCGGCAGTGCCGGTGATGTTGGTGGCCTGCAACTCAAGACCGGCTTTTTCGACCGGCTCGACTTCGGCCCAACTCAAAGGGGAAAACGCCTGAAGCACACAGATGGAAACCAGGGTACGACGCATAGGGGAGGAACCTAGTGAATGAGCCAGATGGGGTGGCATACCTGCCAGATTTTCGCGGCAGGATGGTATACCAACTTACCAATTATTGATATGCGTTCTCATTCACTATTTTTTGAGTAACAGCTTTGTATCCACTTGATGAAAACCCGTCGCAAAAAAAAGCCACTCTTGCGAGTGGCTGTCGAATCACACTCGGTTCGCCTCAGCGATACCGCTCCAACCAATGCGCGTATGGCGCCGGCAAGGTCCATGACGACTTCTCAACCCCCAGCTCCTTGGCCGCAAAGTACGCCCAATGCGGGTCAGCCAAATGTGCACGGCCCACCGAAACCAGATCCAGCTGCCCAGCCTGCAACGCACCTTCGGCCAGTTGTGGCGTGCCAAAACCCCAGGCCGAGGTGACGGGGATACCGGCTTCACGGCGCACGCGTTCGGCGATTGGGCCCAGGAAGGCCGGGCCCCACGGGATGTTGGTATCGGGAATGGTGAAACCGACACTGACGCTCAGCAGGTCGAGGCCGCCGGCCTTGAAGTTACGCGCCAGTTCGATGGACTCGGCGAGGGTCTGCTCGTCGCGACCGTCATATTCAATCACGCCAAAACGCGCGGTCAGCGGCAGGTTTTCTGGCCAGACTTCACGCACGGCGGCCAGGGTTTCCAAGAGGAAACGGCTGCGGTTGTCAAGGCTGCCGCCATAGGCGTCGGTGCGCTGGTTGGAGTGTTCAGAGAAGAAGCTTTGGCCCAGGTAACCGTGGGCGAAGTGCAGTTCAATCCACTCAAAACCGGCGTCACGGGCACGGCGGGCGGCGTCGACGAAGTCCTGGCGTACGCGGGCGATGTCGTCCAGGGTCATGGCGCGGGGCACTTGCGGCAGGTTGGCACCAAACGCAATGGCCGACGGCGCGATGGTTTCCCAGCGGCGTGCATCGGAGGCTGCCATATGGTCATCGCCTTCCCACGGGCGGTTGGCGCTGGCTTTACGCCCGGCGTGGCCGATCTGGATGCCCGGCACGGAGCCTGCGGCCTTGATGGCTTTGACGATCGGCTCGAACGCTTGGGCGTGTGCGTCGCTCCACAAGCCGGTGCAGCCTGGGGTGATACGGCCTTCCGGCGCCACCGCAGTGGCTTCGACCACCACCAGCCCTGCCCCGCCACGGGCCATACCGGCCAAATGCACATGGTGCCAGTCGTTGACGATGCCATCATCGGCCATGTACTGGCACATCGGCGGGATGGCGATGCGATTGCGCAGGGTGACGTCTTTGAGTTTGAACGGTTCGAACAATGCGGACATGGTTGACTCCAGCAAGTGTGTGGATGATTCGATAGTTCGATAGTAGTCGAACTATAGCCTTGAACGAAACCCCCAGTTATCATGCGCCCCATGCGAGCCTTCAAACACCCAGCCCTGCAAGACCTGACCCTCGAACGCGTGCTCTACGCCCTGAGCGATCCGGTGCGCCTGGAAATCGTGCGCTGCCTGGCCGGCGTGCCCGAGGCCACCTGTGGTGAACTGGACGGCGGGCGGCCCAAGTCCAGCATGTCTCACCACTTTCGCGTGTTGCGTGATGCCGGGTTGGTGCAAACCCGCAGCGTGGGCACCACCCACATGAACGCATTGCGGGCCGACGATCTTGAAGGACGGTTTCCCGGGTTGCTGGCAAGCATCCTGGCCCAGCATTAAGTTTCGCTTCAGCTAACCTGCGAACCTTTCCCCCCTACCCCGCGTCCGAGCTAAGGCACTGTTGCTTACCGCTCGCCGCGAGGTCCTCGTTTGAAAGCCGCCATCGTCAAAAAATACCGCCTGATCATCAAGACCATGGGCTACGTGGGCTGGGCCCTGTTCTGGCTGTTGCTGTGGGACATCGCTGTCACCGTGGACTTCATGCTGTTTCTCAACGCCAAACTGAATCTGCCGCTGATGCCGCTGACCCTGCTGGGTTCGGCACTGATTGTGCTCATCAGCTTTCGCAACAGCAGCGCCTACAACCGCTGGTGGGAAGCCCGCACACTGTGGGGCGCGATGGTCAACAACTCGCGCAGTTTTGCCCGCCAGGTACTGACCTTGCTGGATGACCCCGGCAACGAGGTAAACCCGGTCAAAGCCACCCTACTGCGCCGTCATGTCGCTTATGTGAATTGCCTGGCTGCCCACCTCAAGGGCCAGCCGTGCCCCGACGAAGTGCGTGCGTTTATCCCATCGGATGAATTTGCCCGCAGCGGCGCCACCAATAACTTTGCCAACGATATCCTCACCGGATCAGCGGCGTTGCTGGCCAAGGAATACAAGGCCGGCCACCTGGACAGCATTCGCCTGGCGCGCCTGGAGTCTACGCTGGTGGACTTGTCGAACGCCCAGGGCGGCATGGAGCGCATCGCCAACACCCCATTGCCCTATCCCTACGTGTACTTCCCGCGCCTGTTTATTTCGTTGTTCTGCCTGATCGTGCCGATAGGCTTGGTGGAATCCCTCGGCTGGTTTACCCCACTGGCGTCAACCGTGGTGGGTTTCATGCTGCTGGCCATCGAACGCATCGGCACCGATCTGCAAAGCCCCTTCCGCGCAAGCGAACACCAGATCCAGATGGAAACCATCTGCGAAACCATCGAGAAAAACCTGCAGTCGATGCAGCGTGATGCGCTGGGTGGCGACCGAATCGGCTAACCGTCCGTCCGCCCTGTATTACTGGCCTAAAGTGCGTGACCCATCGGTCGATATACCGAGGGTACGCATGGGCCATACCCCCTCAATAACAACACATGCGACGCCACCGCTACCGTTTCCTTCCTTGCCAAAACTATAAATACCCGCAGGAGAAATCATGAACATCAAGCAAAAGCTGACCTGGGCGTTTGCGGCCATCGCGTGCGTCCCGGTTGTCCTGGTGGCTGTATTGGTCGTGCTGAATGTGCGTGACGGGGCCCTGGCCAACTTCCTCGACAGCAGCGGCCGCGAGATCCGTCAGATCGACAATGGCATGAAGCAGTTCTTCGACGGCATCAGCCAAAACGTCGAGTACGTGGCCAAGGACCCGCGCGTTGTCGCGGCCAAGGACCTCAAGAGCTACGCCGGCGCCGACGCCGCGCAAATCCCGCTCACACCAACGAATAAAGAGCTGCTGGCGATTTTCGACCAGTTCGCCAAAAGCCACCCCAGCACCGCCTACCTGTCACTGGGCCTCGCCGACGGCGGCTACGCCAGCTGGCCGGACGACACCAAACTGAACAACTACGACCCACGCGTACGCCCCTGGTACAAGGCCGCCATCGCCGCACCGGGCACCACCGTACGCACGGGCGCCTACTACTGGGCGCCGGACGACGTGGTGCTGATCGGCACCGTGCACACCGTCGCCGATGCCACCGGCAACGTCCTCGGTGTAGTTGGCCTGGACGTGTCGCTCAAGCAGCTCACCGAATTGGTGCGCAACATCAAGTTGGGCGACAGCGGCTACCTGATGCTGGTGGAAGCAAACGGCAACGTGCTGGTCGACCCCAGCGATGCCAAGCACAACTTCAAACCCATGGCCGACCTGGGCCCCAACTACGCCGAACTGGCCAAGCGCGGCGACGGCGTGACCCAGATCGACATCGATGGCGTGGCCTACATGGCCAACGTGGTCAGCTCCAAAGACCTGGGCTGGCGCTTTATTGGCCTGATCAAGCGCGAAGAAGTGATGGCTGGCGCCACCAGCCTCACCTGGTTGATCGCGGCTATTGCCGCCGCATTGGCGGTGGTCTTTGCGATTGTCGGCGCCAGTTTCGCCAGCGTGATTGTGCGCCCGATCCGTGGCGTGGCCGACGGCCTGCAAGAAATTGCCGAGGGTGAAGGCGACCTGACCCGCCAACTCAAAGTGCAGGGCAAGGACGAAACCGCCAGCCTGGCGGGCTGGTTCAACCAGTTCCTGAGCATGATCGCCCAACTGGTGCAGCGCATCGGCAACGCCTCTTCCGACCTGCAAACCGCCGCCGCCGACACCAGCGAAGTGGCCAACAACATGAACCAGGCTGCTGGCCGGCAGCGCGAAGCCGTGGAGCTGGTGAGCACCGCGTTCAACGAAATGGTGGCCACCGCCAACGAAGTCGCGCGCTCCTGCAGCGCTGCCGCCACCAGCGCCGATGAAGGTTATCGCGATGTGCACGACGGCCAGCAGCACATCGGCGAAGCCACCGGCAGCGTGCTCAAGCTCAGTGAAGACCTGCAAAAGTCGACCCAGACCATGCAGTTGCTGGAGCAGGACAGCCAGAACATCAACACTATCCTCGATACCATCCGTTCGATTGCCGAGCAGACCAACTTGCTGGCGCTCAACGCGGCTATCGAGGCGGCACGCGCCGGCGACCAGGGCCGCGGCTTTGCGGTCGTGGCCGACGAGGTCCGCGCCCTGGCCCGCCGCACCGCCGATTCCACCGGCGAGATCGACAGCCTGCTGGGCAACCTTGCCCGTCGCACCCAGGAAGTGACGCAGCAGATGCAAGGCAGCCTGCTGGTGTCCCACACCAGCGTGGAACGTATCCAACAGGCCCGCGACAGCTTCGACAAGATCCGTGGTTCGGTGGACTCGATCCGCGACCAAAACACCCAGATCGCCACCGCTGCCGAAGAACAGCACCAAGTGGCCGAAGAGATCAACCGCCATATCGCGCAGATCCATGCCGATGCGCAACTGGTGGAAGGCTTCGCCCACTCGGCGCAGACCGGGTCAGGCCGGCTGACAGACATTTCCGGCCAGCTCAAAGGGTTGGTGGGCCGCTTCAAGTTCTAGGCCGCTTCCCACGGCGTTCGCCTGCAAGGGGGCAGGCGAACGCCGCGTGTATTCGCTACTATGTGCGGCAGTTTCCCGACCTTAGCCAAACCGATCCGGAGCCTTAATGCCGACCCCCAAGGACACCGCCCCCGACAGCAGCGCCCCGATGATTCCCGAGCAGCGTCGCGAGCAAATCCTGCGGCAGTTGCGCAAGCATCAGGTGATGAGCGTGCACCAGTTGATGGAGATGTTCGACTGCTCGCACATGACCGTACGCCGCGACATCGCGCTGTTGGAGCAGGAAGGCCGGGCCTATTCGGTGACCGGTGGGGTGCGCATCGCCAGCCAGTTGCACAGCGAGCCGAGCCATCAATCCAAAGCCGTGGTGGAGCTTCCACAGAAGCAAGCCATGGCCCGGTTGGCGGCGCGACTGCTGCACGCGGACATGACCGTGTACCTGGACGCCGGCACCAGCACCCTGGAGATCGTGCCGTATATCAAGGCGCTGTCAGGCATGACGGTAGTGACCAACGACTTCGGCATTGTGCAGGCGCTGATGGACGCGCAACAAGTGACGGTGATTCACACCGGCGGCCAGTTGGACCATGACAATCACTCGTCCGTCGGCGGGCTGGCGGTGGCGACCTTGCGTCAGGTGGTCACGGATATCGCGTTTGTGTCCACCAGCTCGTGGGATTTGCACAGGGGTATCACCACGCCTTCGGCATTGAAGGTGGAGGTCAAGCAAGTGGCGATGCAATCGGCGTCCCAGGTGGTGCTGGTGGCGAGCAGTTCCAAGTACGGCACGTTCAGCATGTACCGCATCGCCGGGCTGGAGCCGTTCGACGTGATCATCAGCGACGACGGCCTGGCCCCGGCGGCAGCGGATGGGATTCGCAAGCGGGGGATTGAGTTGATGTTGCCTGGGGATTCGCTGCCAACCTGATCCCCCCTTGAAATGCAATCAACTGTGGGAGCGGCGGTGCGACGATTCGACTTGCTCGCGAATGCGGTGTGTCATTCAACTCATTCGAGTCTGACACTCCGTATTCGCGAGCAAGCCCGCTCCCACATTTTGAACTGCATTCGGCTCGGTTATCGGGTCGCCTTCCAATCTCGCAGCCATTGCAGGCCCGCCGAGGTATCACCCTTCGGCCGGTACTCGCACCCCACCCAACCGGCGTAGCCCAACTGGTCCATCAGCTCGAACAGGTACCCATAGTTCAGCTCCCCCAAATCCGGCTCATGCCGGTCCGGCACGCCAGCAATCTGGATATGGCCAATCCCCGCAAAATCCCGACGCAGCTTGGTCGCCACGTCACCCTCGACAATCTGGCAGTGGTAGCAGTCGAACTGCACCTTGAGGTTACTCGCGCCCACTTCACGGCAGATCGCCTGGGCCTGGTCCTGGCGATTGAGGAAAAACCCCGGCATGTCGCGGGTGTTGATCGGCTCCAGCAAGACCGTGACCCCAAACCTGGCCGCCGCCGCACTGGCGTAGGCGAGGTTTTCCAGGTACACGGCGTGATGGCGCTGGCGCAGCGACTCGAACGGCAGCAAACCCGCCATCACATGCACACGGTCGTTGCCCAGGACGGCGGCGTACTCCAGCGCCCGGTCGAAGCCGATACGAAACTCGGCCTCACGCCCCGGCAAGGTTGCAATGCCCCGCTCCCCCGCCGCCCAGTCGCCCGGCGGTGCGTTGAACAGCGCCTGGACCAGGCCGTTGTCAGTCAGGCGTTGCTTGAGGTCAGCCGCGCTGTAGTCATAGGGAAATAAGTATTCCACCGCGTCAAAACCATCGACCTTCGCCGCAGCGAAGCGGTCGAGAAAGTCGTGTTGCGGGTAGAGCATGCTCAGGTTGGCAGCAAAACGAGGCATAAAAACTCCCAGAGGTCAGACAAAAGGCCAGATCAGCAGGGTAATCAGGAAACCCAAGGTGCCGAGCAACGTGGTGATCACGGTCCAGGTACGCAGGCCATCCGCCACATTAAGCCCGGCCAGCTTGGTGAAAATCCAGTAGCCGGCATCGTTGATATGGGACATTGCCAGCCCGCCACCGCCCATGGCCAGGCACAGCAGCGCCATATGGTTGGGCGTGAGGTTGAGGGTCGCGATCAACGGGCTGATGATCCCGGCCGTAGTCACCAGCGCCACGGTGGTGGAACCCTGCACCGCACGCAGCAACATGGTCAACAAGAAGCCCAGGGCCAACACCGGCAGGCCGGTGGTGCGCAGCATGTCGGAGACTACCGCGCCAATGCCGGTGTCCACCAGCACCTTGCCGAACACGCCACCGGCGCCCGCGATCAGGATCACCATGGCCACGCCCGGCAACGCCGAACCGATCACGTCAGACACTTGGCTGCGACTCCAGCCACGGCGCGAACCCAGCAGCCAGGCGCACAGCAAAGTGTCGATCAACAGCGCCACCAGCGGCGCACCGAGTACCGTCATCACCCCGCGCAAGGTCGACTCGATCGGCAGCAGCGAAGTGGCCAATGTCCCCAACAGGATCAACACAATCGGCAGCAGGATCAGGCTGACGATCAGTCCAAAACCCGGCGCGGGAGCCGCAGGCAGCTTGGCAGCGATGGCACTGGTGGATTCTTCCAGGCCCATATGCGACTCGGCCACGGCGGACTGTTGCACGGTGTGCTCGGTGCCGTTGGTCCAGGCCTGCAAGTCGGCGTTGGTCACGTGAGGGCCATACACCTCAGCGCGGATATCGTCGGTCATCGGATAGAAGCGACGCGTCATCCGCCCCGCGACACGGTAGCCGATGTAGCACAGCAATGCAGTGATCGGCAGGCCGAACATCAGCACCCGGCCCAGGTCCGCGCCCAGTTGGCTGGCGGCGGCCACGGCGCCCGGATGCGGTGGCAAAAACGCATGCACGGTGAGCAGCGCCGCACACATCGGCAACGCAAACACCAGCAGCGGCTTGCGTGCCCGACGGGCAACGCCATAGGCCAGCGGCATCAGGATGATCACCCCGACCTCAAAGAACACCGGCACGCCGATGATAAAACCGGCGATGGTCAGCGCCAGCGGCGTGCGGCGATTGCCGAAGCGCTCGATCAGCGTCTTGGCCAGGGCCTCGGCGCCGCCGGACAACTCGATGATCCGCCCGATCATCGCGCCCAAGGCAATGATGATCGCGATGTGGCCGAGGGTCTTGCCCATGCCGCCTTCGATGGTTGCCACCAGGTCGGCGGGCTTCACCCCAGCCACCAGCGCCACCACGATACTCACCAGCATCAGCGCGACAAACGGCTGGAATTTGTACTTGAGGACCAGAAACAGCAGCAGCGCGATACCGGCGCCGGCGGTCAACATCAAAATCAGTGGGCTCATTCGAGAATGTCCTGTTGTTATTGTTTTTCAAGCAAACCGGGACCGTCGAACGCCTGGGCAGGTGCTCGGGGCAACGCGTGCGATGTGGGTGTTACCAGTGCGCGCCGAACGTCTCGCGCAGTTCATCCAAAGCGGCCTGGTCCAATGGCGCAGGGCGCGGGTTGCTCATCAGCCATAGGCGTGCGGTCTCTTCCAGTTCTTCCAGGGCGTAGCTGGCCTTGGCCACCGAGCTTTCCCAGACCACCGGCCCCAAGCGCTCGAGCATCACGCCGCGTACGCTGTTGGCCAGTTGCGCGACCTGCTCGGCGACCTTCGGCGAACCGGGGCGCTGGTAGCCGATCAAGGGAATGTGCCCGACCTTCATCACCTGGTACGGCGTGAGTGGCGGCAAGATATCGTCCGCCCGCCACACGCCCGCCAGGGTCAACGCCACCAAGTGCGTGGAATGGGTGTGCACCACGCCGCCCACCGTCGGGTTGCGGTCATACACCTGGCGATGCAGGGCCAGGGTCTTGGACGGTTTATCGCCCGACACCCACTCCCCTTTCAGGTTGACCTTGGCGATAGCGGCGGGTGACAGCCGCCCCAGGCACACATCGGTCGGGGTGATCAGCCAACCATCATCGAGGCGCGCACTGATATTGCCAGCGCTGCCGACGGTATAACCGCGCTGGTACAGGCTGTGGCCGACGTCGCAGATTTCTTCGCGCTGGGCCTGTTCGTCGATGCCGCTCATTGGGCACCTCCGGCCAATTGCGCAAGGGCTTTGGCGAAGAAATCGCGGCCACCGAAGTTGCCGGATTTAAGCGCCAGCGCCAGTGGTTCGGCGGAGCTGCTGACCGTGGCCGGTACGCCCGGATCAATCTGCGCACCGATCTGCAGCAAGTTCACGCCCAACGCCTTGACCACCGCGCCGGAGGTTTCACCGCCGGCAATCACAAAGCGTCGTACGCCACTTTCGCGCAGGCCGTGGGCAATCTCGCCCAACGCGTCCTCGACCAAGGCACCCGCGCGCTCGACACCCAGTTGCTGCTGCACTGCCTTGACCTCTTCCGGGGTGCTGGTGGCGTAGATCAACACGGTTTGCGCGCTGTCGCGGGCAAACGCCAGGGCCTGCGCCACCACCGGTTCACCGGCTGCCACAGCCAGCGGGTCGATGCGCAGCGCCGGGCGACCGGCCTCGCACCAGGCCGCGACCTGGCCGAGGGTGGCCACCGACGCACTGCCGGCCAGCACCACTTCGCCACCGCCGACCACCGGCAACGACGCCACATCGAAGTCGCGCAGTTTGCCGGCACGGCGGAAATTATCCGGCAGGCCCAGGGCCAGACCCGAACCGCCAGTCAGCAACGGCAGGTCGGCGCAGGCGCTGCCCAGGGTGTAGAGGTCTTGATCCGACAACGCATCGGCGATGGCAATGCCCACGCCTTGCTCGCGCAGTTCGGCGATTTTCTGGCGGGTGGCGTCTACGCCCGCCGCCACGCTGTCATAGCGCAACAGGCCGACGGGCAACCGGGTCTGGCATTGCAGCACACGCACCAGGTTGGCATCGCCCATCGGCGTCAGCGGGTGATGCTGCATGCCGGATTCGCTGAGCAACTGGTCCTGCACAAACAGGTGACCACGGAAAATCGTGCGGCCGTTCTCCGGGAATGCCGGGCACGCCAGGGTGAAATCGCTGTCCAGGGCCTTGAGCAACGCTTCGCTGACCTGGCCGATATTGCCGGCGGCGGTGGAATCGAAGGTGGAGCAATACTTGAAGAAAATCTGCTCGCAGCCCTGCTCACGCAGCCAGGCCAGCGCGGCGAGGGATTCCTCCACAGCCTCGGTGGCTGGCGTGGTGCGGGACTTGAGGGCGATGACGATGGCATCCGCATCCAACCCGGCCGCAACTTCGCGACTGGGGATGCCGATGCTCTGCACCGTGCGCATGCCGCCACGCACCAGCATGTTGGCAAGGTCGGTGGCGCCGGTGAAATCGTCGGCGATGCAGCCCAGCAAAGGGCGCGCGTTGGCAGAGGTCATGACGCGTTCCTTAAACAGAGTCGGGCTTGGCGGTCGGCAGGTCGATGCCGGGGAAAATCTTGATCACCGCCGAATCATCCTCGCGGCCAAAACCGGCGCTGGAGGCTTGCATGAACATCTGGTGCGCGGTGGCGGACAGCGGCAACGGGAATTTACTGGCACGTGCGGTATCCAGCACAAGGCCGAGGTCCTTGACGAAAATATCCACCGCCGACAGCGGCGTGTAGTCGGCCTTGAGAATGTGCGGTACGCGGTTCTCGAACATCCAGGAATTGCCAGCGCTGTGGGTGATCACCTCGTACAAGGCATCGGCATCCACACCTTCGCGCAGGCCCAGGGCCATGGCTTCGGCGGACGCAGCGATATGCACGCCGGCCAGCAGCTGGTTGATGATTTTGACTTTGGAGCCCAGGCCATGGGCGTCGCCCAGGCGATAGACCTTGCCCGCCATGCCTGCCAGTACGGTTTCGGCCTTGGCATACGCGGCTTGCGGGCCGGAGGTCATCATGGTCATTTCACCAGCCGCAGCCTTGGCCGCGCCGCCGGAGATCGGCCCGTCTATATAGAGCAGGCCTTGATCAGCCAGGCGCTGGCCCAGCTCTACGGCGTAGGTAGGTGCCACGGTGGCGCAACCGATCACCAGGCTGGCCGGGCGCATTGCGGCTACGGCGCCGTTTTCGCCGAACAACACGGTTTCAGTCTGCTCGGCGTTGACCACCACCGTGATGATCACATCACAGGCTTCGGCCATTTGCGCCGGTGACGCGCACGCCACCCCGCCTTCGCTGGCGAATTGTTGGGTGACGACGTCACGCACATCACAGGCATGCACCTTAAAGCCGGCACGCAGCAGCGAGCGGGCAATGCCCAGCCCCATCGCGCCCAGACCAACAACACCGACATTCTTATTATTCATGGGGTACTCCAGGGGAAAACGGCGGCAGACACCACACCGGCGAGCCGCGTTGGAATTGGAGTCGATCATCCACCAATGAGCGGATTATGTGAAGTATTTTTTCAGCTTAACATTTTTTAACATCGCACTTCACAACCACGTCCATCAGCGAACTCATCGGTGGCGCTTGTGCTTTACGTATTATGGTATACCATCATACGCAAACCACCCCACCTCAGATGGAGCAGCTCATGAGTTTCGAAATCCGCAAAATCGTCAGCTATGTAGAAGAAACCTTTATCGAAGGCGGCAAGGCCTCCGACACCCCAGTGAAAATGGTTGGCCTGGCCGTCGTGCTGAAAAACCCATGGCTGGGCCGTGGTTTTGTCGACGACCTGAAGCCGGAAATCCGCGCCAACTGCTCCGACCTCGGCGCACTGATGGTCGAGCGCCTGGTGGGCATCATCGGTGGTGCCGAGAACATCGAGGCCTACGGTAAAGCGGCCGTGGTCGGTGCTGATGGCGAGATCGAGCACGCCTCGGCAATCATTCACACCCTGCGTTTTGGCAACCACTACCGTGAAGCGGTCAAGGCCAAGAGCTACCTGAGCTTCACCAACAAGCGTGGCGGTCCGGGCACCTCGATCCAGATCCCGATGATGCACAAGGACGACGAAGGCCTGCGCTCGCACTACATCACCCTGGAAATGCAGATCGAAGACTCGCCGCGTGCCGACGAAATCGTCGTGGTACTGGGCTGCGCCGATGGCGGCCGCCTGCACCCACGCATCGGCAACCGCTACATCGACCTGGAAGAACTGGCCGCCGAAAAGGCTCAGTAAGCACGGCAGGCACCCCAATAAAAAAGGCATGCAGGAGCGCTCCATGATTCGGCTCACCGCTGAACGCACCCCGGCTGGCACCAGTTATCTGGCGACCGGCCAAGGCCAGCCTGTGGTTTTGATCCACGGCGTGGGCCTGAATAAAGAAATGTGGGGCGGGCAAGTCGTTGGCCTGGCCACGAATTACCGCGTGATCACCTACGACATGCTCGGCCACGGCGCCAGCCCGCGCCCGGCCGCTGGCACGCCGCTGCTGGGTTATGCCGACCAGTTGCTGGAACTGCTCGATCACCTGGCACTGCCGCAGGCCACGGTGATCGGGTTTTCCATGGGCGGCCTGGTCGCCCGGGCGTTTGCCCTGCATTACCCCGAACGCCTCAAAGGCCTGGTGGTGCTTAACAGTGTGTTCAACCGCAGCCCCGAGCAGCGTGCCGGCGTGATCGCCCGCACCGCCCAGGCCGCCGAACACGGGCCGGACGCCAACGCGGAAGCTGCGCTGTCACGTTGGTTCAGCCGTGAATACCAGGCGGCCAATCCGGCGCAAATCGCGGCACTGCGCGAAACCCTGGCGGGCAACGACCCCCAGGGCTACCTCACGACTTACGAGCTGTTTGCAACCCAGGACATGTACCGCGCCGACGACCTCAAGAGCCTGCGCGCGCCCACTCTGGTTGCCACCGGCGAACTCGACCCCGGCTCAACGCCGGAAATGGCCCGGCAACTGGCCGATCGAATTCCCGGCGCCACCGTTGCGGTGCTGGCCGAGCAACGGCATATGATGCCGGTAGAATCGCCGCGCCTGGTCAACCAGTTGCTGCTGGGCTTTCTTGACACGGTGTACGCCCAAAACAATCCAATAAAGGGGATCGTTGCATGACGCTTGAACGCTTCCAGATGTGCATCGGCGGTGAATGGGTCGATGCCCTGTCCGGCAAGACCTTCGACAGCCTCAACCCGGCGCTGGCCGAACCCTGGGCGCAACTGCCCGACGCGGATGAAGCCGATGTGGAGCGCGCCGTACAGGCTGCGCAAACGGCTTTCGACAGCCCGGCCTGGCGTGGCCTCACCGCCACGGCGCGGGGCAAATTGCTGCGCCGCCTGGGCGATTTGATCGCCGAGAACAAGGAGCAACTGGCCCAGCTGGAAAGCCGCGACAACGGCAAGCTGATCCGCGAAACCCGTGGCCAGGTCAGCTACCTGCCGGAGTTTTTCCACTACACCGCAGGCTTGGCCGACAAGCTTGAAGGCGGCACCCTGCCGCTGGACAAGCCGGACCTGTTTGCCTACACCGTGCATGAAGCCATGGGCGTGGTCGCCGCGATCATTCCGTGGAACAGCCCGCTGTACCTGACCGCGATCAAGCTCGCCCCGGCCTTGGCGGCGGGCAATACCATCGTGATCAAGCCGTCAGAACATGCCTCGGCAACCATCCTCGAGCTGGCGCGTCTGGCGCTGGAAGCTGGCATTCCGCCGGGCGTGGTCAACGTGGTCACAGGCTTTGGCCCCAGCACCGGCGCCGCCCTCACCCGCCACCCGCTGGTGCGCAAGATCGCCTTTACCGGCGGCGCGGCCACCGCCCGCCATGTGGTGCGCAGCAGCGCGGAGAACTTCGCCAAGCTGTCCCTGGAACTGGGCGGCAAGTCGCCGAACATCATCTTCGCCGATGCCGACCTGGACAGCGCCATCAATGGTGCGATTGCCGGTATCTATGCCGCGTCCGGGCAAAGCTGCGTGTCCGGTTCGCGCCTGCTGGTGCAGGATGAAATCTACGATGTATTCGTCGAACGCCTGGTGTCACGTGCCCAACGCATCCGCATCGGCAACCCCCAGGATGACGCCAGCGAAATGGGCCCCCTGGCCACCGCGCAACAACTGGCCGTGGTCGAAGGCCTGGTAGCGGATGCCATCGCCGAAGGCGCTCGCCTGCGCACCGGCGGCAAACGCCCGCAGAACCTGGGCGAAGGCTGGTTCTATGAGCCGACGCTGTTCGAATGCGACCGCAATTCGATGAAGATCATGCAGGAAGAAGTCTTCGGCCCAGTGGCCTCAGTCATTCGTTTCAAGGACGAAGCCGAAGCCCTGGTCATCGCCAATGACTCGCAGTTTGGCCTCGCCGCCGGCATCTGGACCCGCGACCTCGGCCGCGCCCATCGCCTGGCCCGTGACGTGCGCTCAGGCATCATCTGGGTCAACACCTACCGCGCCGTGTCGGCCATGGCGCCGATTGGCGGCTTCAAGAACAGTGGCTATGGACGCGAAAGCGGCATCGATTCGGTGCTGGCCTACACCGAGCTGAAAACGGTGTGGATCAACCTGTCCCAGGCACCGATGCCTGATCCTTTTGTGATGCGTTAAGAGGCCAACTCCATGATCGAACCCGGCATTTACAAAGACGTGATGAGCTCGTTCCCGTCTGGCGTCACGGTGGTCACCACCCTCGACCCGGACGGCGGCATCGTCGGCATCACCGCCAGCGCATTCAGTGCGCTGTCGATTGACCCGGCGCTGGTGCTGTTCTGCCCCAACTATGCATCCGACACTTACCCGATCCTGCGCGACAGCAAGCGCTTTGCAATTCACCTGCTGTCCGCCGACCAAACCGCCGAAGCCTACGCGTTTGCCGGCAAGGGCAAGGAAAAGGCCAAGGGCATCGAGTGGCACCTGAGCGAGCTGGGCAATCCGCTGCTGGCCAAGGCCACGGCGATCATCGAGTGCGAGCTGTGGCGCGAGTACGACGGCGGCGATCACGCGATCATCGTCGGCGCGGTGAAGAACCTGATCCTGCCCGCGCAACCGGTCACGCCGATGATCTACCACAAGGGCAAGCTTGGGCCTTTGCCAGCCCTGGCCTGAGGCGCGCCGGGGGTCGTGAGGGTTTGTCGCTTAAAGGACGCCGCGTGATAAACTCGCCGACAATTTAGGCCCATGATCGGCCCCCAGTTAACCGTTACATACAGAGCAGACCCCATGAAACGCCTGCCACTCGACGACAGCTTCAAGGTCAATCACAACCCGGTCACCCTGCGGGAAATCGTGCTGGAGAAACTGCGCAGCGCGATCATGAACTTCCAACTGTTGCCAGGCGACCGCCTGGTGGAGCGCGACCTGTGCGACCGCCTCGGCGTCAGCCGCACCTCGGTGCGTGAAGCCTTGCGTCACCTGGAGTCCGAAGGCCTGGTGGAATTCGCCGATGCCAAGGGCCCACAGGTGGCAATCATCACCCTGGCCGACGCCGTCGACATCTACGAGCTGCGTTGCGTGCTCGAAGGCTTGATCGTGCAATTGTTCACCCTGCGCGCCAAGGCCAAGGACATCAAGGCCCTGGAAAAAGCCCTGGACGACAATCGCAAGGCCCTCAAGGACGGTGAGTTGCAGCAGGTGATCGACTCGGTGCAGGGCTTCTACGACGTGCTGCTGGAAGGCTCGGGCAACCACGTCGCCGCCACCCAGCTGCGCCAGTTGCAAGCGCGTATCAGCTACTTGCGTGCCACCTCGGTGTCTCAGGAAAACCGCCGTGGCGCCAGCAACCAGGAAATGGAACGCATGGTCGAGGCAATCAAGAGCCGCGACCCATTGGCCGCCCACCAGGCCTGCGTCGATCACGTGCGCGCCGCCGCCGCCGTAGCCCTGGACTACCTCAAGCGCAAACAGGAAGAGACCGGCAAGGTCCCTGAGATCACCCTGCCCATCGCCCTCAAAGAACCGCGCATAGGTCACTGACCGTGTTCAGCCCCAGCTTTTGCCCGAAATGCGGCGGCAGTGACTTAGGTCACCAGCTGCCACCGGGCGACACCCATGAACGCCTGATGTGCCGGGGCTGCGGCTATATCCACTACATCAACCCCAAGATCATTGCCGGCTGCATCATCGAGCAGGACGGCAAGTACCTGTTGTGCCAACGGGCGATTCCACCGCGCCCCGGCACCTGGACGCTACCGGCTGGTTTCATGGAAGGGGGCGAGACCACCGAGCAGGCTGCATTGCGGGAAGTCTGGGAAGAGAGCGGCGTGCGGGCGGAAATCGTCTCGCCCTACTCGATCTTCAGCGTGCCCAGGATCAGCGAGGTGTACATCATCTTTCGCGCCATCGCGCTGGAGATCACCGGGCAATTTGGGCCCGAAACCCTGGACTACAAATTCTTTGCACCCGAGGACATTCCTTGGGAGAGCATCTACTACCCGGCGATCCGGCAGATTCTCGAGCGGTATATCGAGGAGCGGCAAGCTGGGGTGTATGGCATCTACATTGGTAATGACGACAGCGGCAAGATCCATTTCATCCGCTGATCTCCCGGTTGGACACAATTCAAAATGTGGGAGCGGGCTTGTCGGGTCGCCGCATCGCTGCGATAGCTATGTGTTGGTCGCTGGAGCTTTTTGGTTGGAGTACATATCCGTTATTTGGGTAACGGCTGATATTGGTTCCGCCCTTACGGCGGCTCACTTTGGAAAAGCCCCAAAGTAAGCAAAGGGCTCTTGCCCCACCACTCGGCACCTCGCCTAGGCTCGGTGTGCCCTCACTCCGGCTTGAATCCGTGGGCCGCCGTCCTGCCGGGTTACCCACGGATTCAAGCCTGCGTTCGTCCAGCGTGGTTTAACGGGGCGCCTAAGATCAAAATCAAGATCAAAAACCAGAGCCAGAGCCAGAGCCAGAGCCAGAGCCAGAGCAAACCACTATCTAACTGATGTATGGAGATCCAAATGTGGGAGCGGGCTTGCTCGCGAATGCAGTGTGTCAGTCAGCAAATTAATTGGCTGATCCACCGCATTCGCGAGCAAGCCCGCTCCCACAGTTTTAACTGAGTACGGCAAAAAAAACGGTCGGCTCTAAGGCCGCCGCGCTCTTGCTTTTGATCTAGAAACGCCCGGTCAAACACGCTAGCCGAACGCAGGCTTTGGGGCTTTTCCAAAGTGACCCGCCGTAAGGGCGAAACCATAAGCAGCCGTTACCCAACCAACGGATATACACCCACCCCCCCCTAAACCACCCCTTCCACAATTATGATATGCGCCTGCGCCACACCCTCTCGATGCGCCCTCGCTACCTGATACTCGGCAGACTCATAACACGCCACCGCCTGCTCATAGCTATCAAACTCGATCACCACATTACGCGCCCTCGCCGGCCCGCCTTCCAGCGCAATGCTGCGCCCGCCCCTGGCCAAAAACCGCCCGCCAAACTTGGCAAACGCCGCCGGTGCGCGGCTGGTGTATTGCGTGTACTGCTCGGCATCCGCCACATCCACATGGGCAATCCAGTAAGCCTTCATCGGGACATCCTCTTATTCAAATTTTGTGGTATACCATAATACATACAACCAACAAATCGAGCACTCCACTATGAGCTTCAACAGCATCGCAGAAATCATCGAAGACTACCGCCAGGGCAAGATGGTGCTGCTGGTGGACGATGAAGACCGGGAAAACGAAGGCGATCTATTACTCCCCGCTGCCTACTGCACCGCCGAGGCTATCAGTTTTATGGCCCGCGAAGCCCGTGGCCTGATCTGCCTGACCCTCACCGATGAGCACTGCCAGCGCCTGGGCCTGGAGCAGATGGTGCCAAGCAATGGCAGCGTGTTCAGCACCGCGTTTACCGTGTCCATCGAAGCGGCCACCGGCGTGACCACCGGCATTTCCGCCGCGGACCGTGCGCGTACGGTGGCAGCGGCTGTGGATCTCAACGCAGGACCCGCCGATATCGTAGAACCCGGTCATATCTTCCCGTTGCGCGCCAAGGACGGCGGCGTGCTCACCCGCGCCGGCCATACCGAAGCCGGTTGCGACCTGGCGCGCCTGGCCGGGCACACGCCGGCGTCGGTGATCGTGGAAGTGATGAACGACGACGGCACCATGGCCCGCCGCCCCGACCTGGAAGTGTTCGCGCGCAAGCACGGCATCAAGATCGGCACCATCGCCGACCTGATCCACTACCGCCTCAGCACCGAACGCACGGTGATGCGCATCGGCGAGCGCGACCTGCCGACGGTGCACGGCACCTTCCGCCTGATCACCTTTGAAGACCGCATCGACGGCGGCGTGCACATGGCCATGGTGATGGGCCAGTTGCGCCGTGATGAACCCGCATTGGTGCGCGTGCATGTGATCGACCCACTGCGCGACCTGGTGGGCGCCGAATACAGCGGGCCCTCGAACTGGACGCTGTGGGCGGCGCTGCAACGCGTGGCAGCTGAAGGCAGCGGCGTGGTGGTGGTGCTCGCCAACCATGAATCCTCCCAAGCGTTGCTGGAACGCGTACCGCAGCTGACCCAGGCACCGCGCCAGTTCAGCCGCTCGCAATCGCGCATCTATTCCGAGGTCGGCACCGGGGCGCAGATATTGCAGGACCTTGGCGTCGGCAAGCTGCGTCATCTTGGCCCGCCCTTGAAATACGCCGGGCTGACGGGCTACGACCTGGAAGTCGTGGAGAGCATTGCCTTCACCGAATGACGGATCGCCGGTAAGGCAAAATGCTTGCACAAAGTTTGGAATACCATAATATGATATTCCATAGACCGAACGCTCCAGCCAAGTGCGCCCGCCAGGGAGAGCACCAATAACAGCCCTTGGCACGGTCGCTTTTGGGCCCTGATGAAAGGCCCCGTTTTACCTACTGCTCCCGATAGGCGGGCACTACCCAGCCCGCTCAATAACAAAACAAATGAGGGCGTGAACATGGTGTTGAACAAACGTGCAACCGCGGTACTTTTCGCGGGTTTACTGGCCACGGCCAGCCACGCGGTCCAGGCGGGCGAAAGCGTCAATTTCGTGAGCTGGGGCGGCAGCACCCAGGATGCGCAGAAGCAGGCGTGGGCTGATCCGTTCAGCAAGGCCAGCGGCATCACGGTGGTACAGGACGGCCCCACCGATTACGGCAAACTCAAGGCGATGGTCGAGAGCGGCAACGTGCAGTGGGACGTGGTCGACGTAGAAGCGGACTTTGCGCTGCGCGCCGCCGCCGAAGGCCTGCTCGAGCCCCTCGATTTCTCGGTGATCCAGCGCGACAAGATCGACCCACGCTTCGTCTCCGACCACGGTGTGGGTTCGTTCTTCTTCTCCTTCGTGCTCGGCTACAACGAAGGCAAGCTCGGCGCCGGCAAACCGCAAGACTGGACCGCGCTGTTCGACACCAAGACCTACCCCGGCAAACGCGCCCTCTACAAATGGCCAAGCCCTGGCGTGCTGGAACTGGCGCTGCTGGCCGATGGCGTACCCGCCGACAAGCTCTACCCGCTGGACCTGGACCGTGCCTTCAAGAAACTCGACACCATCAAGAAAGACATCGTCTGGTGGGGCGGCGGTGCGCAGTCGCAACAGCTGCTGGCCTCCGGCGAAGTCAGCATGGGCCAGTTCTGGAACGGTCGCATCCACGCGCTGCAAGAAGACGGCGCACCGGTGGGTGTAAGCTGGAAGCAGAACCTGGTGATGGCCGACATCCTCGTCGTGCCTAAAGGCAGCAAGAACAAAGCCGCCGCGATGAAGTTCCTGGCCAACGCCAGCAGCGCCAAAGGCCAGGCCGACTTCTCCAACCTGACCGCTTATGCACCGGTGAACATCGACAGCGTGCAGCGCCTGGATTCAGTCCTGGCACCGAACCTGCCGACGGCGTATGCCAAGGACCAGATCACCCTCGATTTCGCCTACTGGGCCAAGAACGGCCCGGCCATTGCGACACGGTGGAATGAATGGCTAGTCAAATGAAAATGACGGCAAGCACACCGACCGGGAGCGCCCTTGGCGCCTCCGGCGCGGTTCCGGGCAACGCCGTGTCGCCGTCCCTGGCCCAGCGCTGGAAAGGCTCAAGCAACCTGATCCCTGCCCTGCTGTTCCTCGGTTTGTTTTTCCTGGCGCCGCTGATCGGCCTGCTGCTGCGCGGCGTGCTGGAGCCGGTGCCAGGGCTGGGTAACTACGAAGAATTGTTCGCCAACTCGGCCTACGCCCGTGTGCTGCTCAACACCTTCTCGGTGGCGGGGCTGGTGACGCTGTTCAGCCTGTTGCTGGGTTTTCCGCTGGCCTGGGCAATCACCCTGGTGCCACGCGGTTGGGGGCGCTGGATCCTGAACATCGTACTGCTGTCGATGTGGACCAGCCTGCTCGCCCGCACCTATTCCTGGCTGGTGCTGTTGCAAGCTTCGGGGGTGATCAACAAGGCGCTGATGGCCATGGGCATCATCGATCAACCGCTGGAGATGGTGCACAACCTCACCGGCGTGGTGATCGGCATGAGCTACATCATGATCCCGTTCATCGTGCTGCCGTTGCAGGCAACCATGCAGGCCATCGACCCGATGATCCTGCAGGCCGGCTCCATTTGCGGCGCGAGCCCCTGGACCAACTTCTTCCGGGTGTTTTTACCGCTGTGCCGGCCGGGGTTGTTTTCCGGTGGCCTGATGGTGTTTGTGATGTCCCTCGGTTACTACGTCACCCCCGCACTGCTCGGCGGTGCGCAGAACATGATGCTGCCCGAGTTCATCATTCAGCAGGTGCAATCGTTCCTCAATTGGGGCCTGGCAAGTGCCGGCGCCGCGTTGCTGATCTTCATCACGCTGGTGCTGTTCTACTTCTACCTGAAGCTTCAGCCGGAATCCCCGGTTGGCGCCAGCAACGCGAGGTAAGCCGTCATGCTCCTGACTCCGAATGCCATGAGCCGCAGGATGCGCCTGGGCCTCTACACCACCACCGGCATCATCGGCCTGTTCCTGCTGTTGCCGATCGTATTTATCGTGCTGCTGTCGTTCGGCTCATCCCAGTGGCTGGTGTTTCCGCCGCCGGGCTGGACGCTGAAATGGTACGGCCAGTTCTTCTCCAATGCCGACTGGATGAACGCCGCGATGGCCAGCCTCAAGGTGGCGGTGCTGACCACCGTGTTCGCCGTGGCGCTGGGCTTGCCGACCGCGTTTGCCCTGGTGCGCGGGCGTTTTCCCGGCCGCGAGTTGCTCTACGGGTTGTTCACGCTGCCGATGATCGTGCCGCTGGTGATCATCGCCGTGGCGGTGTACGCGCTGTTTCTCAAGCTGGGCTACACCGGCACGATGTTCGCCTTTGTGGTCAGCCATGTGATCGTTGCACTGCCGTTCACCATCATCTCGATCATCAACTCGCTGAAGCTGTTCGACCAGTCGATTGAAGACGCGGCAGTGATCTGCGGCGCCTCACGCTTGCAGGCGGTGTTCAAGGTGACCTTCCCGGCAATCCGCCCAGGGATGGTGGCCGGTGCGCTGTTCGCGTTCCTCGTCTCGTGGGACGAAGTGGTGCTCAGCGTGATGATGGCCAGCCCCACCCTGCAAACCCTTCCCGTGAAAATGTGGACCACCCTGCGCCAAGACCTTACGCCTGTGATCGCCGTCGCCTCGACGCTGCTGATCGGCCTGTCGGTACTGGTCATGGTGATTGCCGCCGTCGTTCGTCGACGCACTGAAACCCGCGCCTAAGCGCTGAGGATCAAGACATGAGTGCAGTGATCAAAGAGACAGCACAGAGCCCTGGCCAACCCCTGGTCAGCCTGCGCAACCTGAACAAGCACTACGGCGAATTTGCCGCCGTGGACAATATTTCGCTGGACATTCAGGACGGCGAGTTCCTCACCTTCCTCGGCTCCAGCGGCTCGGGCAAAAGCACCACGCTGTCGATGCTCGCCGGCTTCGAAACCCCCAGCAGCGGTGAAATCCTGGTCAGTGGCCAATCCCTGGTCAACGTGCCGCCGCACAAGCGCGATATCGGCATGGTGTTCCAGCGCTACTCGTTGTTCCCGCACCTGTCGGTGCGCGACAACATCGCCTTCCCCCTGGCGATCCGCAAACTGGCAAGCGCCGAACGCGAGAAACGCGTCGACGCCATGCTCAAGCTGGTGCAGTTGGAACAGTTCGCCCATCGCCGCCCTTCGCAACTCTCTGGCGGCCAGCAACAACGCGTGGCCATCGCCCGCGCGCTGGTGTACGAGCCACGCATCTTGCTGATGGACGAACCCCTCGGCGCCCTCGACAAAAAACTGCGTGAAGACCTGCAAGACGAACTGCGCCAGCTGCATCGGCGCCTGGGCATCACCATCATCTACGTGACTCACGACCAGGAAGAAGCCATGCGCCTGTCCCAGCGCATCGCAATTTTCAGCCACGGCAAAATTGTCGGGTTGGGCAGTGGGTTTGATCTGTACCAGAACCCGCCCAATGCATTCGTGGCGTCGTTCCTCGGTAACTCCAACTTCCTCAAGCTCAAGGCCCAGGGCAATGCGGCAGCGGCGTTCGAAGGCCAGGCGCTGTCGATCCGCCTGACCACCGGGCTGCACATCGACCAGGACGTACTGCTGATGGTACGCCCGGAAAAAGCCTTGGCACTGAGCGTTGAACAAGCCGCCGAGCAACCGCTGGCGGCGGGTTGGAATGAAGTGTCGGCGATTGTCGGCGAGGTGTTGTTCCTGGGCGAGAGCCAGACCTGCACCGTGAAAACCCTCGGCGGTACGTCGATGACGGTCAAGGCGCTGTCGGCTGCGGGCATGCCGCTCAAAGCCGGCGACCCGGTGCGCGTGCGCTGGGCCACGGCGGATGCGTGCGTGTATACCGAGTGGGCCGAAAGCGACCTGAACAAAGCCGCCGGCGCGCATTGATTGTAGTGAGCGGGCTTGCCCCGCGCTGGGTGGCGAAGCCGCCCCAACAAGGTCGCCGCGGTGATTCAGAAAAACCGAGGTGCCTGGATTTGGGGCGGCTTCGCCCCCCAGCGCGGGGCAAGCCCGCTCACTACAAGTTGTGCAGATGAACGTTAAAGTTTGCGTTCGAAAATCGCCCCTTCGATACCCAACACCTCGCGGGTATCGGCATAAATTCCCACGCCCTTCTCCCAGACGTGCTTGATCGACTGATCGGCGCAACGGATCCGGTAGTCCAGCTCGAATGGCTCCTGGCGTGACAGTGCATATTGCACCTCGCGCCAGACGTAATCGGCATCTTGGGCGACGATCAGGCTGTTGTAGGTGAACTCGTGATTGTCCACCAGCCGCTCGGCGGGGTAGCCGGTCAGTGGCAGGCACCCGGCGCTGACGAACTCCATGGTCCAGTCGCGGTTGTTGCGGCCGCGATAGATCAGGCCCGGCATGCTGTCCAGCAGGCTCATGCTGCTGCGTTGGCTGGCCTGCAAGGCGATTTCACGGCGTTTGTGCGCGGTGACGTCACCGGCCACCAGGTAAAAACCTTGCGGCCCGCGCTTGAGGCTGACGTCAAACCAACGCAATTCCCCGCTCGGATGCACGAAACGCAGGCGTTGGTTGAACGAGGTGTCGGGGCGGCGCCGCAGCTCCTGCAGGGCTTGGCGCCAGAGCGGGCGGTCTTCCTGGTGCACATAATCGATCAGGTTGCGCTCACTGCCCGGACAGTCCATGAGTGCGGCCCAGGCCAGGTTGTAATGGGCGATCTGGCCGTTGTCGCGCAGTTCCAGCAGCGCGCCGGGAAAGCGGTCCATCAGGTGCACAGGCGGTGTCGATGCGAAGGCTTCGGGGCTTTCCCTCATTTAATGACGCTCCTCGTGCTTCATCGACGCCCCGTTGTGCACCCAGGCCGCCAGTTCCAGCCGCGAATGCAAGCCGAGCTTCTGCAACAGGCTGCGCACGTAGATTTTCACTGTGCCGTCGCTGATGCCCAGTTCGCGACCGATCTGTTTATTACTCATGCCGGCGGCGATCAGGGCCAGGGTCTGGCCTTCGCGTTCGGTGAGGTTGCCGCTGTCGAGGGGCTCACATGGTGACGTGGGCGCTTGGTCGGCGAGCAACGCGATCAAGGTCGAGTCCAGTACGATGGCCCCTTTGTGGCAGTTGCGCATATACGCCAGCAACGCGTCAGGCTCGGTTTCCTTGAGCACATAGCCGCTGGCACCCAGGCGCAGGGCCGTGAGCAATTCGGCGCGGTCCATCGAGGCCGTGAGCACCACCACCTGGCACTCAAGGCGCAATTGGCGCAACTCATCCAGCACCTGCAAGCCGCTAAGGCCGGGCATGTGCAAATCCAGCAGCACCTGCTGCGGCGTCAGGCTCACGGCCAGGTTGATACCTTCGCGGCCGCTGGCCGCCTGGCCCACCACTTCGAAGTCGTCACTGGCGCCGAATAACTGCGCCAGGCCTTTGCGAAACAAGGGGTGATCATCGATCAGTAATAAGGTCGTGCAGTCCATCGAGACTCCCCTGTGGCAGTTCTTGGTTGCGGTGCAGGCCAAGGTGCACGCGCACCCCGTGCGGGCGGATGGCTTCAATGGTCAGGTGCGCACCGATGCTGGCGGCACGCTCGCGAATGATCGCCAGGCCGAAATGGTTGTGTTCACCGGAGGCGGCGCTCAGGCCGATGCCATCGTCTTCCACCGACACCGAGGCGTCGCCGTCCTGGGTTTGGCGCAACTCGATGCGCACATGGCGCGCATGGGAATGGCGCACTGCGTTGGCCAAGGCTTCGCGGATGATCTGCAGGATCTGTAATTCGGTTTCCGGGCTCAGGGCATCGTCGGCCAGGCGGTTATCCAGTTCGAAGACGATGATGCAACGTCGGGAAAACTCGGCGACGGAGTCGGCCAGGGCCTGGCGCAGCGAACGTCCGTCCATGGTCAGGCGTGCGCTGGTGATCAGCTCGCGCACCTGGCGCTGCAATTGGCTCAGCCCGGCGCACAGGTCCTGCAACGCCGGCTCGCCGAGCTGGGATTGCAAACCATGGGCCTGGAACGACAGGTAACCAAGCTGCTGCGCCACCGAGTCGTGCAGCTCACGCGCCAGGGCGCCGTGGCGCGACGTCGCCTGTTTACGCTGTTGCTCGCGCTGGTGGCTGCGCAGGCGCACGCTCACGCATACGGCCTGCGACGCTTCTTCCAGTAAGCCGCGCCAACTGGCACCGGCCCGTCGAGGGGTATCGAGCAGCAACACGCCCTTTTCGCCCTCGGGCAAGGCGCACACCACCCGGTGTACCCCGCGTTGCCGGCAAGGGCCGCAAGCCTGCGGCGTATCCGCCACGTTCGGGTCGCGCCAGGGGCAAGCCACCGCGAGCTGGCAGCCCTCGATCAAGCCGCGCCGTGTGGGGCTCAAGTCTTCGCCACCAAGGATCAGGTTGAGCCTGGCAGGTGGCAGCAGTGCGTCGAAACGGTCCAGGAAATCCGACAAGGCACCGTCAGCGTGCAGGGGCAACCCGGCCAACAACCTGCGCACGCTGCGCGCCTGTTCAGGGCGCACAGGCCCCAGCCAGAGCGGCCACCTTTTCGGTCGTGTTTGCACGCGTCGATCACTCCCCGTTCCGTTGCTGAGCGTTAGGCAAAGACCAGCAACTTCCATGCCCCGAATGGCGGTCGAACAAGGCCTATCTCCAAAGGCATAGCCCTTTTTCCAGATTGAGAAGATTTTCCCCATAGGAAAGTATCTCTCCCAGCAGGAAACAAAACCCGCTTGGAGAGCCCGCATGACGCACAACCGACCTATCGTGGTGATGCAATCGGCCGCCGCCGGCGCAGCAGCTGTCGCAACACTGGACGCGCCCCTGTTGCTCAACGCCGAACACCCCGACTTCGCCCGGCGCCTGCAACACGTCTTGGCTGACGCCACGGTGGGCTGCCGGCTCCACGTGCTGGGGGATGAGGCCTTCATCTGGCGCCTGCACGGTCAAGCCCGTGCGGCAGGCCTGGAAGAAACCGAGATCACCCTGACCTGCACGCTGCCCGGCCTTCGCCTGGTGTATTGCGCGCATTGCGGGCTGACCCAGGCCGCCGGGCCGGAGCCGTCAGTGAGCTGCATCGGCTGCCATGTCGGGCTGGAGGTGCGCACGCATTTTTCCCGGCGACTGGGGGCTTACCTCGGGGTATGCATCGACCCCGACCAGCCGTACGCGGGGTTCCAGCCATGAGTGCCGCGCTCAAGGTATACGTCAGCGCCGCCAGGATGCTCACGCCGGTGGTGCGCGAACTCACGCTGGTGTCAGCCACCGGCGCGCTGCCTGCGTTTTCTCCGGGCAGCCATGTGCAGGTGCACCTGCCGCTGGCCGAAGGCACGGTGCGCAACGCTTATTCCCTCACCAGTGACCCGGCGCACGCCGCGCACTACCGCATCGCCGTGCGCCTGCAAGAGGCCTCGCGTGGCGGCTCTCAGTACCTGCACCAGCAAGTACACGTGGGCGACACCTTGCAGATCTCACCGCCGGCCAATCTGTTTGCGCCCCACGGCACGGCACGCCTGCACATCCTGATCGCCGCCGGCATCGGCATCACGCCCTTCATGGCCTATATCGCGGCGCTGGAACAGCAACAGGCCGATTTCGAACTGCACTACCTGTACCGCCCTGGCCTCAGCGATGCCTACCTCGACGAATTGCAACAGCGCCTCGGCCCACGCCTGCATCGCTACGCCAGCCGCCCGGACCTGAGTGCCCTCCTCGCCAACCGGCCATTGGGCAGCCACGTCTACACCTGTGGCCCGCAGTCACTGCTCGATGCGGTGGCGCAACAGGCCCAGCGTTGTGGCTGGCCGGGCAATCGGCTGCACGCCGAGGCCTTCAAGGGTGCGCAACCCGGCCAACCGTTCGACCTGCACCTGCTGCGCAGCGACCGGCGCCTGCGGGTCGAGGCCGAACAGAGCCTGCTCGAAGCCCTGGAACACGCCGGTGTGCAGGTGCCCAACCTGTGCCGTGGCGGGGTTTGCGGCCAGTGCATCACCCGCCACACCGACGGCGCTATCGAACACCGCGACAGCTTTCTCAGCGCGGCCGAGCAGGCCGAGTTTCTGATGCCTTGCGTCTCACGCGGCTGCGGCCCTTGCGTGTCACTGGACCTATAGGAGTTACCCGCCATGCCCCTGCCATCAAGCCCCGTGCTGAGCTATCGCGACGATTTCAGCTTTCGCAACAGCCCCAGTGCTATCCGCCGCTTCCCGTTTCCGTTCATTGAAGACAGCTACCTGTACTCGGTGAACATCGAACCGGCCACTTCTCGCGACCCCGGCTCGATCTACGAGCACGCCTTCGATATCGACGAGCACTACCGCTCGGAAATGGCCGAACGCGCGCTCGTCCTCGACCAGGACCCGCGCCGCTACCTGGTGATGCCGCACATGCAAGTGGCGGCCTGGGATGCGTTGCAGATGCTGATGGAACACCTTGCTGCCGATTACCCGCAAAGCTTCAGCCTGACCCAGGACGGCGAGCGCTGGCACTGGCGCAACCACCTGCTGGACATCGACCAGTGCTTTGTCTTCGGCGACGCCAGCAGCCTGCCCTGCGCACCGCTGGAATACATCGGCCGCCAGGTGCAGGGCGATTTCGCCTTGCTCGACCAACGTGACGGCGACCTGTACATGGACGCCGGCCTGGTCACCAGCCCGGCCGACTGGTCGCTGGCATTTGATGCAGGGATGAGCTTCAAGCAGTGGCATGCACCGGTGCCCATGGCTCACCAGATGGGCATCTTCGACCGGGCGCTGAAATACCTGCTCAACCTGCAAGCCGGCCAGCCGGTGCGGCGCCTGAATTGGACGCTGACGATTAACCCGCGTCTGGACTCATCTCCCGAAACCTTCCACGAATGGGGCGCGGACCGCGGCCGCATCACTGCCAGCAACGTCGGGCAGCAGGTGCACCTGCGGGTCGAGTTGCAAGTGATGGCGCGCCTGCCCCGTAGCAACGCGGTGATGTTCAGCATCCGTACCTACCTGATCAGCCTCGACGAACTGGTCACTCACCCCGGCTGGGGCTGTCGCCTGCATCGCGTGCTGCGCGACCTGCCCGACCCCATCGCCGACTACAAGGGCATGACCCGCTATCGACACACGTTGGTCGAGTGGCTCAGCCAATTCGACCCGCAAGCCTGACCCCCTCTTTCCCGACAAGGACCTTCACATGACTGCTTCATGGCGTATTTCTGCACTGGCCGAACGGCACCGCGCCCTCGGTTCGAACCTCGAAGACTGGAACGGAATGGGCACCGCCTGGACCTACAGCAGCGCGCTGGCCGACCACCACCAGGCGATCCGCACCCGCGCCGGGCTGATGGACGTGTCGGGGCTGAAAAAAGTCCACTACGTCGGGCCGCACGCCGAGAGCCTGTTGCAGTGGGCCACCACCCGCGACATCGCCAAGCTCTACCCCGGCAAATCGGTGTACGCCTCGATGCTCGACGAGGACGGCAAGTTCGTCGATGACTGCATCGTGTACCGCACCGGCCCCAATGCCTTCATGGTGGTGCACGGCGCGGGCAGCGGCCATGAAATGCTCGTGCGCTCTTCCCAGGGCCGGCAGGTGGCGGTGTTGTTCGATGACGACCTGCATGACCTGTCGCTGCAAGGCCCGCTGGCGGTGGATTTCCTTGCCGAACACGTGCCGGGCATCCGCCAGTTGCCGTACTTCCACCACCTGCAAACACGCCTGTTCGAGCGCCCGGTGATGATCTCCCGCACCGGCTACACCGGCGAACGCGGCTACGAGATTTTCTGCAAGGCCGCCGACGCGCCGTTCCTGTGGGACAGCATCCTGGAACAGGGCGCCAGCCTGGGCATCATCCCCTGTGCGTTCACCGCCTTGGACTGGTTGCGGGTGGAAAGCTCGCTGATGTTCTTCCCCTACGACAACTCGCAGATGTACCCCTTCGCCGACCAGAAGGCCGGCGACACGCTCTGGGAAATGGGCCTTGATTTCACCGTCTCCCCCGGCAAACAAGCCTTCCGTGGTGCCGAAGAACACCAGCGCCTGCGCGGCCAGGAGCGCTTCAAGATCACCGGTGTGTTGCTCGACGGCGTACGCCCGGCCGAGGCGGGCGACACCGTGTGGCAGGGCAATACGCAAGTCGGCGTGATCACCTGCGGCATGTATTCGCGCCTGAGCAAACGCTCGATGGCAATTGCACGCATGAGCGTCGCCTGCGCCGAGCCGGGCATAGCCCTGCAGGTGCGCGGCAGCCTCGAGGCCAGTGCCGTGAGCCACGCCCTGCCGTTTGACGACCCGCAAAAAACCAAGCGCACGGCCAAGGGCTGAGCTTCTTCCCACACTTACCCAGGAGCCTTCGATGGACGCCTCCAGCGAACATTACATCCTCAAAATCACCTGCCCGGCGGCGTCCGGGATCGTTGCGGCGATCAGCGCCTGCCTCGCCGTGCAGCAGTGCTACATCAGCGAGCTGGCACAGTTTGACGACGAGTTCACCGGGCAGTTTTTCATGCGGGCGGTGTTCCGCTTCAATACCGGTGTGAGCGGCGATATCAGCGCCCTGCGTAAGGGCCTGGGCGACCTTGCCGGCGGCTTTGACATGCAGTGGCAGTTGTTCAGCTCGCGCCAGCCGACGCGGGTGCTGCTGATGGTGAGCAAGTTCGACCATTGCCTCACCGACCTGCTCTATCGCCACCGCAAGGGCGAGATGGACATGACCATCACCGCCGTGGTGTCCAACCACCTCGACCTGCGTGCCATGGCCGAGCGCGAAGGCATCCGCTTCATCTACCTGCCCATCACCAAAGACAGCAAGGCCAGCCAGGAAGCCGAGCTGATGCGCATCGTCGAAGACACCCAGACCGACCTCGTGGTGCTGGCGCGCTACATGCAGATCCTCTCCGACGGCCTGTGCCAACAACTGTCGGGGCGGGCGATCAACATCCATCACTCGTTCCTGCCCGGTTTCAAGGGCGCCAAGCCCTATCACCAAGCCTACGACCGTGGCGTGAAGTTGATCGGCGCCACGGCCCACTACGTCACCAGCGACCTCGACGAAGGCCCGATCATCGAGCAGGAGATCCAGCGTGTGGACCACACCCACCTGCCCGATTCGCTGGTCGCCATCGGCCGCGACACCGAAACCGTGGCCCTTTCCAAAGCCCTGAAATATCACCTGGAACACCGGGTATTCATCAACCAGGACAAGACAGTGATCTTTCGCTGAAACCTTCAGGAGGCACGCTCATGACCCTACGTGTAGCAATCATCGGCGCCGGCCCGTGCGGCCTGGCCCAACTTCGCGCGTTCCAGTCGGCCCGCGACCAAGGCACGCCCATTCCCGAACTGGTGTGCTTTGAAAAGCAGCAGGACTGGGGCGGCATGTGGAACTACACCTGGCGTACCGGCCTGGATGAAAACGGCGAACCGGTGCACGGCAGCATGTACCGCTACCTGTGGTCCAACGGCCCCAAGGAATGCCTGGAGTTCGCCGACTACACCTTTGAAGAACACTTTGGCCGGCCCATCGGCTCCTACCCGCCGCGCGAAGTGTTGTGGGACTACATCAAGGGGCGCGTGGAAAAGGCCGGCGTGCGCGACTACATCCGCTTCAACAATGTGGTGCGCCAGGTCACCTTTGACGAGCAGACCCAG
The DNA here is from genome assembly GCF_014230465.1 of Pseudomonas cremoris. Next base: position 232,619 of record NZ_JAAXCY010000010.1, on the reverse strand, counting down.
CGTTTCACGCTGTACGCCCACGACTACAACAGCGATACGCTGACCTGCGAAGCATTCGACTACGTGATCAATGCCTGTGGCCACTTCTCCACGCCCAAGGTGCCGTACTTCGAAGGTTTCGAACAGTTCGCCGGGCGCATCCTGCACGCCCATGATTTTCGCGAGGCACTGGAGTTCAAGGACAAGGACCTGCTGATTGTCGGCAGCAGCTACTCCGCCGAGGACATCGGCTCGCAATGCTACAAATACGGCGCGCGCAGCATCACCAGTTGCTACCGCAGTGCACCCATGGGTTATGCCTGGCCGGACAACTGGGAAGAAAAACCGCTGCTCAAGCGCCTGGAAAACAACCGCGCCTACTTTGTCGATGGCAGCAGCAAACACATCGACGCGGTGATCCTGTGCACCGGCTACAAACATCATTTTCCGTTCCTGCCGGATGAGCTGAGCCTCAAGACCGACAACCGCCTGTGGCCGATGAACCTCTACAAGGGCGTGTTCTGGGAACCCAACCCTCGGCTGATCTACCTGGGCATGCAGGACCAGTGGTACTCCTTCAACATGTTCGATGCCCAGGCCTGGTACGCCCGCGATGTGATCCTGGGGCGCATCGCCCTGCCGGACGCGGCCGAGCGCGCCGCCGACAGCCAGCAGTGGCACGCACGCGAGCAGACCTTGGAAACCAATCAGCAGATGTTCGAATACCAGGGCGCCTACATCCAGCACCTGGTGGACGCCACCGACTACCCGAATTTCGACATCGCGGCGGTGAACGAAACCTTCCTGCACTGGAAGCACGACAAGGCGCAAAACATCATGGGCTACCGCGACAAGTCCTATCGCTCGCTGATGACCGGCACCCAGTCGCCGCCCCATCACACGCCGTGGCTGCTCGCGCTGGATGACTCCATGGCGGCGTACCTCGGTGAGCCGCCGACGTCTATTCAATCCGTCGGCTGACCCGGGAGCCTGTCCATGCATGCACCACGGGTGTCCCATCCCCAAGAGCCGGGCCTGTTTGCCCGCTCGCCGAACCTGGAGCGTTATCGCGTCGGCGTCGGCGGCTTGACCCTGATCGACTTGCAACCCGGCGACAGCCTGCAAGTGATCGACCTTGAAGGCCGCCAACCCTGCGAACTGCTGGCCCTGGACAGTAAGGGGCGCAGCACGCTGTCGGACTGGGCGCTACAGGGCGCGCCGGACTGCGCTTTTATCCCGGCCCAGTTAGCCCGCGCAACGCCCCAGGCGCGGCGCATCCAGCAAGCCTTGAGCCGACGCGGCATCGATCCGCAACGCTTGCCCCACGCCGCCTCATTGTGGGACGAAGACAGCCCGGCCAACTACAGCCGGCGCTTCACCGCCACGGACGAGGGCTTGCTGATCATTGCCGCACCCGCAGGGCCCACCGCCGTGGACCAGCAGTACCGGCCCAGCGAACTCAGGGTCTGGGTCACCCGTGCCAACCCGTCGCCCTTGCTGCTGCCAGGCCTGCCAGAACCGCTGGGCGAACTGCTCGACGAGTTCACCCTGCACGCTGGCAGCGCGCGCAGCTACACCGTAGGCAAGGGCCAGTACGTGCAGGTGCTGGACGTGGCCGGGCGACAGTGCTCGGACTTCGTCGCCCTCGACCGCCGCGCCCTGGACCGTGGTGTGGAACTGGACCTGGACCAGACCGTGACGCGCACCCTGAACGGCAGCGCCTACCCGGCGCCTGGGCTGTTCTCGAAGTTTTTCGACCGCCAGATGCAGCCGATGCTCGAGGTGGTGCGCGACACCGTGGGCCGCCACGACTCGTTCGCCCTGGCCTGCGCGGCGCGCTATTACGAAAGCCACGGCTACTTTGGGCACGACAACTGCAGCGACAACCTCAGCCAGGTCCTCGCCTCCCACGGCGTACAGGCACGCAGCGGTTGGCCGGCGATCAATTTTTTCTTCAACACCGGCATCGACGCGCACCAGCAGATGACCCTCGACGAACCCTGGTCGCGCCCCGGCGACTATGTGTTGTTGCGCGCCACTACCGACCTGCTGTGTGCCAGCACCTCGTGCCCGGATGACATCGACCCGGCCAATGGCTGGGAACCGAGCGATATCCATGTCCGCATCTACAGCGAAAAGGAGCGTTTTTCCATCGCCATGAGCACACGAACCACGGCAGATGCCGACCCGATCCTGACCCGCGAATCCGGGTTTCACTCCCGCACCAGCGCCCTCACCGGCAGCTTCAGCGACTACCGCAACTGGTGGCTGCCGCTGCGCTACGACGGTTATGGCGCCATCGAGGAATACCTGGGGTGTCGCGAGCGCGTTGCGGTGATGGACCTGACCGCCCTGCGCAAATTCGACATCATCGGCCCTGACGCCGAAGCCCTGTTGCAGCACTGCCTGACTCGCGATGTACGCCGGCTGGCGGTGGGCCAGGTGGTGTATTCGGCGATGTGCCACGCCCACGGCGGCATGCTCGATGACGGCACGTTGCTGCGCCTGGGCCCGGACAACTTTCGCTGGATCTGCGGGGAAGACTACGCCGGGGTGTGGTTGCGCGAGCAGGCACAGAAATTGGGCATGAAGGTGTGGGTCAAGTCCGCCAGCGAGCAGATCCACAACCTGGCGGTTCAAGGACCGCTGAGCCGCGACTTGCTCAAGCAGATGGTCTGGACGCCGCTCACCCAGCCCAGCGTGGAAACCCTTGGCTGGTTCCGCTTCCTGGTGGGGCGGCTGGACGGCTTCGACGGCTGCCCGTTGATGATTTCGCGCACCGGCTACACCGGCGAACTGGGCTACGAGGTCTGGTGCCAACCCGAAGACGCGGAGCGCGTGTGGGACCGTATCTGGCAACTGGGCGAGCCTTTGGGCCTGGTGCCCCTGGGCCTGGAAGCCCTGGATATGTTGCGCATCGAAGCCGGGCTGATTTTTGCCGGGTATGAGTTCAGTGACCAGACCGATCCCTTCGAGGCGGGCATCGGGTTCAGCGTGCCGCTGAAAAGCAAGACCGATGACTTTATCGGGCGTGACGCCTTGTTGCGCCGCAGCGCCCACCCCACCCACAAGCTGGTCGGCCTGCACCTGGATGGCAATGAGGCCGCGCACCATGGCGACCCGGTTTACCGCGGCCGCGCCCAGGTCGGGGTCATCACCAGTGCCTGCCGTTCCCCGCTGCTGGCCAGCAACATCGCGTTGTGCCGGGTGGACGTCACGTGCGCCGAGCCTGGCAGCGTGGTGGAGATTGGCAAAGTCGATGGCCTGCAGAAGCGCATCAGCGCCACGGTCAGCGCAGCGATTTTCTACGACCCGGACAAGAGCCGGGTGCGTAGCTGATCGTCCCGAACACCGCGTGCGCCACCCTACTTTGACTGCCCCCACTTAACCGCTATTCAGACATGGGAATACAAAGATGGAAGCGACTACATTCGAGGCCGTTCCGCAGGCTGCCAGCTCAGTGGGCAGCCTGCACCGCAAGATCGATTGGCGCGGGGCATTCTGGGTTGCCAGCGGCGTGCCCGCGCTGGTGCTGTTTTCCATCGGCGCGATTGCCGCCACCGTGGGCAAGCCGGCGTGGATCGTATGGATCGTGTCGATCCTGTTCGGGTTCATCCAGGCCTTTACCTATGCCGAAATTGCCGGGCTGTTCCCGCATAAATCCGGCGGCGCCTCGGTGTATGGCGCAGTGGCCTGGGTACGCTACAGCAAGCTGATTGCGCCGGTGTCGGTGTGGTGCAACTGGCTGGCCTGGTCGCCGGTGCTGTCCATCGGTTCGGGGCTGGCGGCGGGGTACATCCTCACCGCGCTGTTTCCTGCCGATGCGTTGATCAATACCTGGCAACTGACCCTGCTGGACCTGGGCTGGATCAAGAGCGGGCTGTCGCTGCGTATCAATGCGACCTTCGGCATTGGCCTGCTGATCCTGCTGACGGTGTTTGCCGTGCAGCATGGCGGCATCCTGCGTTCGGCGCGCCTGACGTTGGTACTCGGCGTCACCTCGTTGATTCCGCTGTTGCTGGTGGGCGTGGTGCCGTTGTTTACCGGGGATGCGGCCCAGGCCAACTTCCTGCCGCTGTACCCCTTGGCCCATGATGCGGCCGGGCAAGTCATCGACGGCCCATGGGACATTTCGGGCTGGTCGCTGATGGCCGGCGGGTTGTTCATGGCGGCGTGGTCCACCTACGGCTTCGAAACGGCGGTGTGCTACACCCGTGAATTCAAGGACCCCAAGCGTGACACCTTCAAGGCGATCTTCTACGCCGGGTTGTTGTGCATCCTGGTGTTCACCCTGGTACCGCTGGCATTCCAGGGCAGCCTCGGGCTGGGCCAATTGGTCACCCCGGCAGTGCTCGATGCCAGCGGCGCAGTGGTCACGCCAGCGGTGTACAGCGGCTTGCTGTCGCCGGCGATCTACAGCGGCATGGGCGTTGGCCAGGTAATGGCCGACAGCATCGGCGGCGGCAAGGTGGTAGCCAATATCGTGCTGATCATGCTGGTGCTGGCGACGTTGCTGGCGATCATGACGTCGATGTCCGGTTCGTCGCGCACCCTGTACCAAGCCTCGGTGGATGGCTGGCTGCCCAAGTACCTGGGGCGCACCAACGAACACGGCGCGCCGACGGCGGCGATGTGGACCGACTTGTCGTTCAACCTGCTGCTGTTGCTGATGTCCGACTACGTGTTTGTGCTGGCGGCGTCCAACGTCAGCTACATCATCTTCAACTTCCTCAACCTCAATGCTGGCTGGATCCATCGCCTGGACCGCCCCGACTGGGTGCGCCCGTACAAGGCCCCGACGCTCTTGCTCGCGGCCGGCGGCGTGCTGAGCTTCGTCAACCTGGCCTGCATGGGCCTGGGCGCGGACATCTGGGGCGCGGGCACATTGGTCACCGGCCTGCTGTTGGCACTGCTGATTTTGCCGGTGTTCTGCTACCGCCACTATGTGCAGGACAAGGGCCGCTTCCCCGCCGCCATGCTCACCGACCTGTATATCCAGGCCGATGACGGCCAACGCCGCGCCGGCTGGCTGCCCTATGCCACGCTGATCGCTGGCGTGCTGGTGGTGTACGGTTGCCATCAACTGGTAGCCTGAGCTGCCTGGCCTGTTTATCGCTGAGGGATCCGTCCCTCAGCCCTCTCCTACTCCTCCTGATAACGGTGACGCTCTTGACCAGTCCCCTCCCTGCCCTTGCCCGCGATATCGACGGCAAGGCCATCTCTGCCCTGGTGCTCGACGAGGTTCGCGCAGAGGTCCAGGCACTCGCTACCCAGCAGGTCTTCCCGGCCCTGGCGGTGCTGCTGGTAGGCGAAGACCCGGCCAGCGAAGTGTACGTGCGCAATAAACTGCTACGGGCCAAGGACGTAGGCATTCGCTCGCTGGAGTACCGTTTGGCGCAGGATGCCAGTCAACAACAGGTGCTGGCGTTGATTGCACAACTCAACGCAGATGCCACCGTGAATGGCATTCTGGTGCAGTTGCCATTACCGGCGCATATCGACGAGCAGGCAGTGATCCACGCCATTGATCCGATCAAGGACGTGGATGGGTTCCATCGCGAAAACGTCGGCGGCCTGGTGCAAGGCATCGAAGTACTGACGCCCTGCACTCCCAGCGGCTGCATGCGCCTGCTGTATGAAACCTGTGGCGACCTGAGCGGTTTGCACGCGGTGGTGATTGGGCGCTCGAACATTGTTGGCAAGCCGATGGCGACCTTGCTGCTGCAGGCCAACTGCTCAGTCAGCGTGGTGCACTCGCGTAGCCGCGATGCAGCGGCGTTGTGCCGTTTGGCCGATATCGTGGTGGCGGCCGTGGGTCGCCCGCAATTGATCGACGCCAGTTGGCTCAAGCCCGGTGCGGTGGTGATTGATGTGGGGATCAACCGCATCAACACCGACACCGGCACACGCCTGGTGGGGGATGTTGATTACGCCAGCGCCCGCACCGTGGCCAGCGCCATCACCCCAGTGCCTGGCGGCGTGGGGCCGATGACCATTGCCTACTTGCTGAAAAACACCCTGATTGCCAGCCAGTTGCAGCGCACCACCCTGCCCCGCGCGCTGGCGGTGATCTGAGCCATCGCAGGCAAGACAGCTCCCACAGGGGATCTGGTGGTGCCTGGGAGGTCTGTAGCCGGGTGCGTTCTGACGGCGTGGGGCCGATGACCATTGCCTACTTGCTGAAAAACACCCTGAGTGCCAGCCAGTTGCAGCGCACCACCCTGCCCCGCGCGCTGGCGGGGATCTGAGCCTTCGCGAGCAAGCCCGCTCCCACATTAAAAAGACTGCATTTATTCAGGGTAAGGCTCAGTGGTTGTAGGCCCGCTCGTTGTGCTCCGCCATGTCCAACCCCATTTCTTCCACCGACTCATGGGCACGCAAGCCGATCAACGCATTGACCACCTTGAGGATGATCCAACTGACCACAAAGCAATACACCGTGGTCAACAGCACGCCTTTGATCTGTGCGATTACCTGGCCGCCCATGGTCACGCCTTCCACCAGCCCGCCCATCGACGGTACGCAGAACACGCCAGTCAGCACTGCGCCGATCATGCCGCCGATGCCGTGCAAACCGAATACGTCGAGGCTGTCGTCGTAGCCAAAACGGCGTTTCAACACGGTCACGCTCAGGTAGCAGAACACCCCGCACAACAGGCCAATGGCCAATGCACCACCGACGCCGACATAGGCGCAGGCGGGGGTAATCCCTACCAAACCGGCTAGCGCACCACTGGCCAAACCCAACGCGCTCGGCTTGCCGACCTTGAACCACTCGGTGAACATCCAGCCGAGAATGCCCGCACACGCTCCCAGTTGGGTGTTGAGCATGACGATGCCCGAGGTGCCATTCAGCCCGCCACCGGAGCCGATATTGAAGCCAAACCAGCCGACCCACAGCATCGCCGCGCCGACCATGGTCAGGCTCAGGTTATGCGCAGGCATCGGCGTGTTCTGGTAGCCCTTGCGCTTGCCGAGGATCAGGCATGCGGCCAGCGCCGCCACACCGGCGTTGATGTGCACCGCGGTGCCGCCGGCAAAGTCCAACACGCCCCAGTTGTGCATCAAGGCCCCCGAACCGCCCCACACCATATGCGCCACCGGTGCGTACACCAGGGTGAACCAGATGGCCATGAACAGCAGCGCCGCCGAGAACTTCATGCGTTCGGCAAAGGCACCTGCGATGAGTGCAGGAGTGATGATGGCGAAGGTCATCTGGAAGGTCACGAACACGCCTTCCGGGATATCCCCCACCAGGCTGTCGGGCGTCATACCCGCCAGAAAGGCACGGCTCAAACCACCGACAAAACTGTTGAAGGTCACCTGCCCTTCAACCATGCCCGTGGTGTCGACCACCATGCTGTAGCCGTAGATCACCCACAGCACGCCAACGAGTCCTGCGATACCAAAACACTGGGTGAACAACGACAGCATGTTTTTCGCGCGGACCAATCCACCGTAGAACAGCGCGAGTCCCGGCAGGCACATGAACAACACCAGCACGGCGGCGGTGACCATCCAGGCGGTGCTGCCGGTGTTCAGGACGGGGGCATCGGCAGCCTGGGCCAACGGCACGAATGCACTGGCCGCCAATACAGCAAGAAGACGATTGACCATGTTCAAAGCTCCTGCAAAAGAAATGGGAAGTGCCTGGTTGTGGTGAACGAGGGTGTTGTAGTGAGCGGGCTTGCCCCGCTCACTACAAGGTTAATAGCCGGAGCCGGGGATCCAAGAAGTGCCGGCCAGCGGTACACGGGCCATGGCGGCGGACTCTACGGTCAGAGCAACCAGGTCCTCGGGATCGAGGTTGTGCAGGTGCGACTTGCCGCACGCGCGTGCCATGGTCTGGGCTTCCAGCACCATCACCCGCAGGTAGTTGGCCAAGCGGCGCCCGCCTTCCACCGGGTCCAGGCGCTTGGACAGCTCCGGGTCCTGGGTGGTGATGCCGGCCGGGTCGCGGCCGTTTTGCCAGTCGTCGTAGAAACCGGCCGCCGAGCCGATCTTTTTCAACTCCTCGTCCAAGCGTGGGTGGTTGTCGCCCAGGGCAATCAGCGCCGCCGTGCCGATGGCCACCGCATCCGCGCCCATCGCCATGGCCTTGGCCACATCGGCGCCGTTACGGATGCCGCCCGACACAATCAACTGCACCTTGCGGTGCATGCCCATCTCCTGCAACGCCTGTACCGCCTGCGGGATGGCCGACAGAATCGGGATGCCGACGTGTTCGATAAACACTTCCTGGGTTGCTGCCGTACCGCCTTGCATGCCGTCGAGCACGATCACATCGGCACCGGCTTTCACCGCCAGCTTCACGTCGTAATACGGGCGGCTGGCACCGATTTTCACGTAGATCGGTTTTTCCCAATCGGTGATCTCGCGCAGCTCGGCGATCTTGATTGCCAAGTCATCCGGGCCGGTCCAGTCCGGGTGGCGGCAGGCGCTGCGCTGGTCCACGCCGATCGGCAAGGTGCGCATGCCGGCCACGCGCTCGGTCACTTTCATGCCCAGCAACATGCCGCCACCGCCGGGCTTGGCGCCCTGGCCGAGGACGATCTCGATGGCGTCGGCCTTGCGCAAGTCATCCGGGTTCATGCCGTAGCGCGACGGCAGGTACTGATACACCAAGTGCTGGGACTGGCCGCGTTCTTCCGGGGTCATGCCGCCGTCGCCGGTGGTGGTGCTGGTACCGGCGATGGTCGCGCCACGGCCCAGGGCTTCCTTGGCATTGGCCGAGAGTGCGCCGAAGCTCATGCCGGCGATGGTCACCGGGATTTTCAGGTGGATCGGCTTCTTGGCAAAGCGGTTGCCGAGGATTACATCGGTGCCGCACTTCTCGCGATAGCCTTCCAGCGGGTAGCGCGACACGCTGGCGCCGAGCAGCAACAGGTCATCGAAATGCGGCAGCTTGCGCTTGGTGCCGCCGCCGCGAATGTCGTAGATGCCGGTTTCGGCGGCACGCTGGATTTCCTGGATGGTCAGGCGGTCGAAGGTGGCCGACTCGCGCAGGACCGGAGTGTGTTGTTCGCTCATGGTGTAGCTCCTGGATCAGTACGCGGAAGCGTTATCGACTTTGAAGTTGTACAGCTGGCGGGCCGAGCCATAGCGCTTGAAGTCCGCCGCCTGATGGGCGAAACCAGCCAGGTCCAGCAGCGCTTGCAGCTCTTGCAGGTGCTCGCTGCGCATCTCTTTTTCGATGCAATCGGAACCCAGGGACTCCACCGTGCCTTTGACGTAGATATGGGTTTCGTACAGCGAGTCGCCCAGTGCATCACCGGCATCGCCGCATACGACCAAACGCCCGGCCTGGCCCATGAAGCAGCTCATATGGCCGATGCTACCGCCCACCACAATGTCGATGCCCTTCATGGAGATGCCGCAACGCGCGCCCGCGTCGCCTTCAATCACCAGCAGGCCACCATGGGCCGTGGCCCCGGCGGCCTGGGAGGCGCTGCCTTTGACGCGCACCGAGCCCGACATCATGTTTTCGGCGCAGCCCACGCCAACGTTGCCGTGCACGGTGATCGACGCCTGCTGGTTCATGCCCGCGCAGTAGTAACCGGCATGGCCCTCGATATCGATGGACACCGGTTGGTTCACGCCCACGGCGAGGTTGTGCTTGCCGTTGGAATGGGTGACGCGCCATTCGCTGTCGATAGCCTGGCCGTGCAGCGCCTGGTTGAGGTCACGCACGGTGGCGGTGGAAAGATCGATGGTTTGCATATGTGCGCTCCTTAAGCTGATGGGCGTTCCCAGATGTACAACGTGGCCGGTGCCGGCTCCCAGATACGGGCGTTCTCGATGCCCGGCAGGCTCGACAGCGCCTGGTATTCGGAGGCCATGGCCACGTAGTCGTCGGTTTCGGCGAGGATCGCCGGCTTGCAGGCGATGGGGTCGCGGATCACCGCAAAACCGTTGCGCGTGCCGATGGCAAAGGTGAAGAAACCGTCGAGGTCTTCCAAGGCATGGTCCAGCGCTTCTTTGAGCGAGTCGCCCTGTTGCAGGCGCCAGGTCAGGTAACCGGCGGCGACTTCGGTGTCGTTGTCGGTTTCAAAATGAATGCCTTCGCGCTTGAGTTCCTGGCGCAGACGGAAGTGGTTGGACAGCGAGCCGTTGTGCACCAGGCACAGGTCGGCGCCGGTGGAAAACGGGTGGCTGCCTTCCATGGTCACCGCGCTCTCGGTCGCCATGCGAGTGTGCCCGATGATGTGGCTGCCCTGCATGTTAGCCAGGCCGAAACGCTGGGAAATTTCCTTGGGCAGGCCCATGCCTTTGAGGATTTCGATGCTTTGCCCGGCGCTCATGATGCGCACGCTCGGCGCCAACTCCGCCAGGGCCAGGCGCACTGGCGCTTCGTCGGCGTGGACCTTCAAGACGGCGGCACTGGCGTTCTGGAACCAGTCCAGCGAACAGCCCAGGCGCCCTTCCAGCTCGCCCATCAGGGCCTGCCAGTCGAAGCCATCGGTGGTGGCTTGCAGGGTCAGCTTGACCCAGCCGTCGGCCACTTCATCACCGTAGATGGCAAAGCCCGCGCTGTCCGGGCCACGGTCGGTCATGGCTTGCAGCATCGGTTCAAACAGCTGGCCGAGCTGGGCTTCCAGCTGCGGTTTTTTCAGGTACAGACCTACGATTCCACACATAACAAGTCTCCGTCACACGGTGTCAGAAAAATTCGGTGTAGCGTTGGATTTCCCAGTCGCTCACATGGCGGCTGTATTCCACCCACTCCATGCGCTTGAGCTTGATGAACTCGCCCACGATCTGCGGGCCCAGCACCTCGGCAAACAGCGGGTCGGCTTCCAGCGCATCGCAGGCTTCCTTGAGGGATTGGGGCAGCGTCTTGATGCCGCGCGCCGCGATCTGTTCGAGGCTCAGGCTGTAGAGGTTTTCGTTGCAGACGTGGTCGATTTCCAACTGGCGATCGATGCCGTCCAGCCCGGCAGCGATGATCGCGGCGCTGACCAGGTAGGGGTTGCAGCCGGCGTCTGGCAGGCGGAATTCAAGGCGGCCATAGGGCACCCGCACCATGGCCGAACGGTTATTGGCGCCAAAGGCGATAAAGGCCGGCGCCCAGGTGGCGCCGGACAGTGAGTTACCGACCACCAGGCGCTTGTAGGAGTTGACCGTGGGCGCGGCGAACGCACACAGCGCCGGGCCATGGGCGAGCAAACCGGCGGCGAAGTGGTAAGCCAGTTTGGACAGGCCCATGCCGCTGGGGTCGCTGGCATCAAAGAACAGGTTCTTGTTCTCTGCGCTGCTGATGGACAGGTGAAAGTGCATGCCATTGCCGGCGCGCTTCGGGTCCGGCTTGGGCATAAACGAGCAGATCATGCCCAGATCATTAGCGATCTCGCCGGCAGCCATGCGGAAGAACGTGAAACGGTCAGCCGAGGTCAGCGCGTCGCTGTAGGTGTAGTTGATCTCGAACTGGCCGTTAGCGTCTTCGTGGTCGATTTGGTAGACCTCGAAATCCACCGCCTGCAAGGCCTCGGTCAGGCGCTCCAAAAATACCCGTGAACGCGACAGGCCCTTGTAGTCGTAGCAAGGCTTGTCGAGGTTATCGCTGGCGTCCACCAGTTGCAGCTTGCCGTGCTCGTCGCGGCGCATCAGGTTGAACTCGGGCTCCAGGCCGGTGTTCAGGGTCCAGCCCTTGTCCTGCAGGCGCTGCACCTGTTGTTGCAGCACGTAGCGGCTGTCATAGGGATGGGGCTTGCCGTCCACGTGGCCGACACACACCACCCGCCCGTAACCTGGTTGCCACGGCACCGGCGTCAGCGTGGCCAGGTCGCCCCGGGCCATGAAGTCCGGGCCATGGGGCTCCATGCCCATGCCACTGATGGCAAAACCGGCAAACCCCGCGCCCTCTTCGGCCACCGTCTTCAGCCCGCAGATGGGCACCGACTTGGTCTTGGCCGCGCCATGTATATCCACAAACTGAGCAAGCACGTACTTGATCCCGTGCTTGTCGATGATGCGCTGGGTTTCTGCTGGCAACATTGCTCGTCACTCCTCGCGAAAAGGCAAAACAGTGTGGATGGGCCGAACTGTCTTTTTATTCCTAAAAAGAAAGTTAGTTTCATCACAGGAATGCAATAGCCTTGCCAGATTGGCGAGCGAACGCCGCTGAGAGCGCAATTGTGCGATATATATGGGAATATTCTTTTCCCCTTGGGAATACGCTCCCCCAGGGCCGGCCGCCAAGAGCCATCGATTGCACTTTCCCAGTGCGAAACTAATATTACCGAACGGAAACCGTGCAGGATCTGATGACAATGCCCACCGAAACCGCTCCACGCCTCAAGCTCGAGCAATACCTGGGCCTGCAGATCAAACGCCAGCGCCAGGCACAGGACCTCAAGCTGTCCGATGTGGCGAAGATCGCCGACATCAGCCAGGGTATGCTGAGCAAGATCGAAAACGCCCAGGTCTCCACCAGCCTCGACACCTTGAGCCGTTTGTGCGATGTGCTGGGGCTGCCTCTCTCCAAATTGTTCAGTGAGTATGACCAGCAGGATGGCAGTGCTTTACTGGTCAAGGCCGACCAGGGCATGGAGGTGGTGCGCCGGGGCACCGAGAAGGGCCACACCTATCACCTGCTCAACCATACGCGCGGGCCGAAGAAGAGTTTCGAGGCGTATATGGTGAGCATGGATGACGCGAGCGAGGAGTTTCCGACGTTCTCTCATCCAGGCACGGAGTTCTTGCACCTGCTGGAGGGAGAGCTGATTTATCGGCATGGCAATCAGCTGTATCGCATGGAGGCCGGGGACAGCCTGACCTTTGAAGGCGAGGTGCCCCATGGGCCGGAACAGCTGGTGCAGGTGCCGATCCGGCTGTTGTCGATCATGAACTATGGGGCTGACAAGGAATAAGTCAGTCGGTGTAACCCAACTTCACCGCCCTGCTCTCCTGCGTTTTCTGGCGTGTCGCCAGGCAGTAATACAACGGGCACGTCACCACCAACCCCACCAGCCACGACAGGTCGGCGCCCTCCACCAGGTTGGCGTACGGGCCCACGTACAGCGACGTGTTGGCGAACGGCAGTTGCACCAGGATGCCGATGAAATACGCGACGATGGCATGCAGGTTAAAGCGCCCGTAAATGCCGCCATCCGCCTGGAAGATCGAAGCGATGTCGTAATGGCCGCGCTTGATGATGTAGAAGTCGATCAGGTTGATCGACGCCCACGGCACCAGCACCAGCAACAATGCGAGGATCAGGCCGATAAATTGCGAGATGAAGTTGGCCGACGCGCCCAGCGCCACCAGGCAGCAACCGATCAGGACGACACCCGAGAGCACCACGCGCACCTTGATGCTTGGGGTCCAGTGGCTGGCGAAGGTTTGGATCGAAGTAATGATCGACAGCACCGCGCCGTACAGATTCAGGGCGTTGTGGCTGATGATATTGAGCAGGAACAGCACCATCAGGATTGGCCCCAACCAGCCGGTGGCCTGCTTGACCGCGACCATGGCTTCGGTGCCTTCTGGCGTGGCCAACGCGGCCACCAGGCCAAAGGCAAACGACAGAATGGTGCCGAGGGTAGCGCCGAGGTAGGTGGCAATAAACGGTCGGGTGATGCCGATATCCGCCGGCAGGTAGCGCGAGTAGTCGCTGGTGTAGGGCGAGAAGCTGATCTGCCAGATCACCCCGAGGGACACGGTGGCCAGCCAGCCCGCCAGGTTGAAACCACCACGGCTGAGGAAATCTGCCGGCAAGTCATGGGCGAAGATGTAGATGAACCCCGCGAGCAACGCGCCGCCCATCACCCAGGTGCCGATGCGATTCAGGCTATGGATAAAGCGGTAGCCGATCACACCGATGGCGGTGGCGCTGAGGGCGCCGATCAGGATGCTCGCCGGTACCGGCACCGATGGCACGATGCCGACGATGGATTTGCCCGCCAGCACGATATTGGAAATGAAAAAGCCGATGTAGATCAGCGCCGCGAAGAACACGATCAGCAGCGCGCCATACCGCCCGAACTGCCCCCTGCTCTGCACCATCTGCGGAATGCCCATGCGCGGGCCTTGGGCTGACGCGAGCGCAATCACGATACCGCCGAGCATGTGCCCGAGGGCAATCGCCAGCAACCCCCACATCAAGTTGAGATGAAACACCTGGGCCACCATCGCGCCGGTGACGATAGGCAGCGGCGCAATGTTGGTGCTGAACCATAAGGTGAACAGGTCGCGGGCCTTTCCATGGCGCTCTGCGAGGGGAACGTAATCGACCGTGTGATTCTCGATCAGGGGGTCTTGCCGTGACATCTGGGGCATGGAAATGAACTCGCGTTTGTCTGATCTTATAGTTGTTTGACGCCAAACCGGGGGAGCTCTACGGCGCCCCCTCAGATGAACACCATATTATGGTATTCCAACATTTTCACAAGACTGATCCGTAGTCTTTGCACGCATCTGATCTGCAATTGTGCCACATGGCCCACTGCCATTTCTCGCTGAAAGCCCCGTATTTATTGGTTATAAGACCAAAGGTTGACGCTTGTCGGGCGCCCCAAAAAGCGCTTGCATCGATTGTATTACGGTATACCATCAGACCTACAAACTCATAAAAACTGTTATACCGTTCGAGGACCACCCCATGATCGATGCCGCCATCTACAAACAAGTGATGGGTTCGTTTCCGTCCGGAGTCACCGTGATCACCACCCTGGATGACGACGGGCAAATTGTTGGGCTGACCGCCAGTGCATTCAGCTCGTTGTCCATGGACCCGGCGCTGGTGCTGTTCTGCCCCAACTACAGCTCGGATTCGTACCCGGTGTTGATCAAGAACAAGCGCTTTGCCATCCACGTACTGTCTGGCGGGCAGCAGAACGAGGCCTATGCGTTTGCACGCAAGGGCAAGGACAAGGCGCAAGGCATCGAGTGGACATTGAGTGCATTGGGCAACCCGATCCTGGCGAATGCCACGGCGGTGATCGAGTGCGAGTTGTGGCGTGAATATGAAGGCGGTGATCACGCGATCATGGTGGGCTCGGTAAAGAACCTGATCGTGCCCGCGCAGAACGCCGGGCCGCTGGTGTATTGCAATGGCAAGATGGGCGCGCTGCCTGTGGTGGCCTGACTGCCACCTTCAAAGACAACACACATCAAAATGTGGGAGCGGGCTTGCTCGCGAATACGGTGTTTCAGTCGATGTATTCGGTGACTGACAGACTGTATTCGCGAGCAAGCCCGCTCCCACACTTGATTGCATTTCAAAGGGCTGCGGGGGTTAAACCTCAGGTCCGGAACCGGCTGACCAGTTGGTTCAACGTCTGCGACAACGCCGTCAACTGCTGCGCATCCTGGCGCGTGGAGTCGGCCAGGCTCGCCACCAACTGCGCGTCCCCGTGAATCTGGCTGATATGCCGGTTGATGTCCTCGGCGACCTGGTGCTGCTCTTCTGCCGCCGTGGCGATCTGGGTGTTCATGTCGCGGATCACGTCCACCGACTCACGGATCAGACCGAAGCTCTCTCGCGCCTCATTGATCGACACCACCGTCTCCTGGGACACCTCCAGGCTCGCATGCATCTGCTTGCCCATCTGGTGGGTACGACGCGCAAGGTTGCCTAATAGTCCGTCAATTTCGCCGGTGGAATCTGCGGTGCGTTTGGCCAATGCGCGCACTTCGTCTGCCACCACGGCAAACCCACGCCCCTGCTCGCCGGCGCGCGCGGCTTCGATGGCCGCGTTGAGCGCCAGCAGGTTGGTCTGTTCGGCGATGGAACGGATGGTGCCGAGGATCGACTGGATGTCGTTGCTGTCGCGCTCCAATTGCTCCATGGCCTGGGCGGAATGGCCGATTTCTTCGCTCAAGCGCCCGACGCTGTTCACCGCCGCGTCGATCTGCTGCTGCCCGGTATGGGCCTGGCGCTGGCCGTTGTCGGCGGAGTCGGCTGCCTGGCTGCAGGAACGCGCCACCTCGTTGGACGTGGCAACCATCTCATGGAACGCCGTGGACACCATGTCCACCGCCTCACGCTGGCGCTCGGCAACTTCGGCCATTTCCACCGACACTTCGGTGGCACTGCCGGAGCTGCTGTGGATCTGTCCGGCGGCCTGGCCGATGCGTTGGATCAGCGTGCGGATTGCCTCCAAGAACTGGTTGAACCAGCCAGCCAGCTGCGCGGTTTCATCGCGGCCTTTCACATCCAGTCGCGCGGTCAGATCGCCCTCGCCCTGGGCAATGCCCTCCAAACCGCTGACCACGCCGCGAATCGGCTTGACGATCAACCCGGCGAACCAAGCGCCCGCCACCGCAAACAACACACCACACACCAATGCGATGGCCGCGATCAACCACGTGAGTCGCGCCGCGCCGGCCATCACTTCACTCTCACGCACCAGCCCGACAAAGCGCCAGCCCAACGCCTTGGACGGCCACACCAGCGCCATGTAGCGCTCACCCGCCAGCTCTACTTGCACCAGGCCCTGGCCGGCTTCGCTCAACTGGCGATAACCCTCGCCCAGGTCGCCGAGTTTTTTGAAGTTGTGGGATGGGTCATTCGGGTCCACCAGCACCGTGTTGTTGGCTTCCATCAACATCAGGTAACCGCTCTCCCCTAGCTTGATCTGCTTGACCAAGTCAGTGAGCTGCTTGAGCGACACGTCGATATTCACCACGCCGCTGCGGTCATTGAAACTTTGTACGGTACTGACCAGCACCACATCGTCGGCCGCCCAGTAGTAGGCTTCGGTGCGCAGGGTCTTGCCCGGCTGCGCCATGGCGGTTTTGTACCAGGGGCGTGTGCGCGGATCGTAGCTGGCCAGTGCAGGGTCGCCCGGCCAGAACACATAACCGCCGTCTTCGGTGCCTAAAGACAAGTAGGTGTAGGCCGAATGACTCTTGGCCAACCCCTCGAACAGTTTGAACAGCTGTTGGTCGCGCTCGCCGGTCGCGACCTGCGCCGCATCGCTGGCCAGGTAGCGCTTCACCTGGCCATTGATGCCCTGCAATTGCGGGTGCGCCGCCAGGTAGGCAACGTTCTGGCTGATGCCTTCGAAAAACAGCTGCATGGCATTGTCGACCTGGCGGATCTCGCGCCCGCTGCTGTCGACAAAGCTGTCCCGTGCCTCGTGACGCACATTGAGGATGATCAGCACCGCCACCAGTATCACCGGCAAGCTGGCGATGACCGCAAAGGCCAGGATCAATTTTTGTTTTATGTTCATCAGGCTCGCCTTCCTTGTGAGGTGAGGGTGTAACCGTTGGAGAGAAAAGTTTTGCGGATATTTCGTATTATGGTATACCAACAATCAATCCGCCGAACAGCTGTCATCCGTGACAGGCCTCACAGTGGCGAGAGTACTTAAGGGCCCGCAGTCGACAGGCCGATCACAATAGATCCGAGGTAAGCGTCATGAAGTTTTCCCTGTTCGTACACATGGAACGTTGGGATGAAAGCGTCAGCCACCGTCAGTTGTTCGAAGACCTGACCGAACTGACCCTGATGGCCGAGGCCGGTGGTTTCAGCACTGTCTGGATTGGCGAACACCACGCCATGGAATACACCATCTCGCCCAGCCCGATGCCGCTGCTGGCTTACCTCGCAGCCAAGACCACCACGATTCACCTGGGCGCAGGTACCATCATTGCGCCGTTCTGGCACCCACTGCGGGTGGCGGGCGAATGTGCATTGCTCGATGTGATCAGCAACGGGCGCATGGAAGTCGGCCTTGCCCGTGGCGCCTACCAAGTGGAATTCGACCGCATGGCCGGTGGCATGCCCGCTTCCAGCGGTGGCCAGGCCCTGCGTGAGATGGTGCCGGTGGTGCGTGCACTGTGGAAAGGCGACTACGCCCACGACGGCGACATCTGGAAATTCCCCACCTCCACCAGCGTGCCCAAGCCGATCCAGCAGCCTAACCCGCCGATGTGGATCGCCGCCCGCGACCCGGACTCCCACAACTTCGCGGTGGCCAATGGCTGCAACGTGATGGTCACGCCGCTGATGAAGGGCGATGAAGAAGTCCTGGACCTGAAAAACAAATTCCAGGCCGCCCTCGACAACAACCCAGGCGTACCACGCCCGCAACTGATGGTGCTGCGTCACACCCACGTGCATGCCGAAAATGACCCAGAGGGTTGGAAAGTCGGAGCTCAGGCGATCTCGAAGTTCTATCGCACCTTCGATGCCTGGTTCGGCAACAAGACCGTGCCGGTCAACGGCTTCCTTGAGCCAAGCCCGGAAGAGAAGTTCGCCGGTCGTCCTGAGTTCGAACTGGAAAGCCTGCACAAGACCGCGATGATCGGCACCGCTGCAGAGATCATCCCGCGTATCCAGTACTACCAGGAACTGGGGGTGGATGAATTCAGCTTTTGGTGCGACAACAGCCTGTCTCATGCCGAGAAGAAGAAGTCGTTGGCGCTGTTTATCGAGCAGGTAGTGCCGGCGTTTCGCTAAGAAACAAAGCGCAAGCCCGTTCTTGTAGTGAGCGGGCTTGCCCCGCGCGGCGGTGTATCGGGCGTCTCAGGCTTATCTGAAACACCGCAGCGCGGGCATAGGTATCTACACAACTTTGAGTGTTGCCCTGAACCTGTGGGAGCGGGCTTGCTCGCGAAGGCGGCCTATCATGCGACTGGGCTTTCTTGGATGTACATCGCTCTAATGTGTGGCTTGCCTGCGATGGCAGTGTGTATGGCGCTGAAGCCTTTTGGTCGGAGTACATATCCGTTATTTAGGTGATGGCTGATATAGGTTCCGCCCTTACGGCGGCTCACTTTTGAAGAGCGCAAAAGTAAGCAAAACGCTCTTGCCCCACCACTCGGCACCTCGCCTAGGCTCGGTGTGCCCTCTCTCCGGCCAGCGTGGTTTAACGGGGCGCCTAAGATCAAGATCAAAAGCCAAATCAAAAGCCAGAGCCTAGGGGTTGGTCAGGTCCAATCGTTGTGTAGATGTCTATGCAGCGCGGGGCAAGCCCGCTCACTACAAGGCAATATCACGCCCCGCCCGCCACGCGACATTTAGCCTCAGCCCATCATCTCAGCACCTGTAATAGTCTATTGCAGGACTCTAATGTACTAACCAGTTACTTTACTTGCTAAAATCGCGTCTTTGCCCTCTCACCTTCGAGCATTTATCGATATGAAACGAGCATCGCGCGCCGCTGGCGTCTCTAGATTCATCCTGCTGGGCCTGGGCGTGATCATCGCCCTGCTCGGCGTGGCGCTGGCCGTTGGCGGCGTCAAACTGGTCAGCCTGGGAGGTTCCTGGTACTTCCTGGTCGGCGGCGTGGCCATGGCGATTGCCGGCCTGCTGATCGCCTGCCGCAAGCCAGCGGGCGCCTGGTTGTTCGCCGCTTTCCTAGTGGGCACGGCCATTTGGGCGGTAGCGGATGTGGGCCTGGTGTTCTGGCCGCTGTTCTCGCGCGTGTTCATGTTTGCGGCCATCGGCATGGTGGTAGCGCTGGTCTACCCACAACTGGTCGGACGGCCTGCACGCGGCGCCTATGGCGTAGCTGCGGTATTGGCCGTCGGCGTGGCAGTGGCCGCCGGCAATATGTTTGTCGCCCACCCAAGCGTCGCCTCTAACGGCACCGGCCCGGGCATTACGCCGGTAGCGGCAGCCGATGCACAGAAGGACTGGGCGCACTACGGCAACACCGAAGGTGGCAGCCGCTTCGCTGCGCTGGACCAGATCAACCGTGACACCGTCAACAAGCTCAAGGTGGCGTGGACCTACCACACCGGTGACGTGGCCATCAGCGACGGCAACGGCGCTGAAGACCAGCTCACCCCGCTGCAGATCGGCAACAAAGTGTTCATCTGCACGCCCCACAACAATTTGATCGCCCTCGACGCCGACACCGGCAAAGAGCTGTGGAAGAACGAAGTCAACGCCAAATCGGCGGTCTGGCAGCGTTGCCGTGGCATAGCTTACTTCGACGCCACCGCGCCGATTGCCCAGCCGACCCAGCCCAACAGCTCGCCGATCATTGCTGCCAGCGTGCCTGCCGGTGCGCAGTGCCAGCGTCGCCTGCTGACCAACACCATTGATGCCCGACTGATCGCGGTCGACGCCGACACCGGCAAGTTCTGCGAAGACTTCGGCACCCACGGCCAAGTGGATTTGAAAGCCGGCCTGGGCAACGTGCCCGACAGCTACTACCAACTGTCGTCTGCTCCACTGATCGCCGGCACCACTGTCGTCGTCGGCGGCCGCGTCGCTGACAACGTGCAAACCGACATGCCAGGCGGCGTGATCCGTGGTTTTGACGTGATCACCGGCCAAATGCGCTGGGCGTTCGACCCAGGCAACCCGGAAGACAAAAAAGCCCCGGCCGAGGGCAGCACTTACGTGCGCAGCACCCCGAACAGCTGGGCGCCGATGTCCTACGACCCGCTGATGAATACGCTGTTCCTGCCGATGGGCAGCTCGTCCACCGACATCTACGGCGTGGAACGCACCCAGCTCAACCACAAATACGGCGCTTCCGTGTTGGCGCTGGACGCCTCTACCGGCGCTGAAACGTGGGTGTACCAAACCGTCCACAATGACCTGTGGGACTTCGACCTGCCGATGCAGCCAAGCCTGATCGACTTCACCGCGCCAGGCACCGACAAAGCCGTGCCTGCGGTGGTAATCGGCACCAAGGCCGGGCAGATCTACGTGCTGGATCGCGCCACCGGTAAACCGCTGACCGAGGTTAAAGAAGTACTGGTCAAGGCCGCCAACATCCCGAACGAGCCGTACTCCCCTACCCAGCCGAAATCCGTGGGCATGCCGCAGATCGGCGCGCAAACCCTGACCGAATCGGACATGTGGGGCGCCACGCCGTACGACCAGCTGCTGTGCCGCATCGACTTCAAAGGCATGCGCTACGACGGCCTGTACACCGCGCCGGGCACCGATAAATCCCTGAGTTTCCCAGGCTCCCTGGGCGGCATGAACTGGGGCAGCATCTCCACCGACCCGGTGCACGGCTTTATCTTCGTCAACGACATGCGCCTGGGCCTGTGGATCCAGATGGTGCCGTCGCAGAACAAGGCCCAAACCTCGTCCGGCGGTGAAGCACTGAACACCGGTATGGGCGCCGTACCACTCAAGGGCACGCCGTATGCGGTGAACAAAAACCGCTTCCTGTCGGTGGCCGGTATTCCGTGCCAGGCGCCGCCGTTCGGCACCCTCACCGCGATCGACATGAAGACCCAAAAGGTCGCATGGCAAGTACCGGTGGGCACCGTTGAAGACACCGGGCCGCTGGGTATCCGTATGCACCTGCCGATCAAGATCGGCCTGCCAACCCTGGGCGGCACCCTGTCGACCCAAGGTGGCCTGATCTTTATCGCCGGCACCCAGGACTTCTATCTGCGCGCCTTCAACAGCGCCAACGGTGATGAAATCTGGAAAGCCCGCCTGCCCGTCGGCAGCCAGGGCGGCCCGATGACCTACGTATCGCCGAAAACCGGCAAGCAGTATGTGGTCATCACCGCTGGCGGCGCACGCCAGTCCACTGACCGTGGCGACTACGTGATCGCCTACGCCCTGCCATAACCCTCTGTCAGCGCGGTGCCCCCGCACCGCGCTTTTCACTTGGAAGACCCGCATGACCCCCACTTCTCATATTCCCTTTGGGCGCTTACTGCTGGGCGTAGCCCTGAGCGTCGCCCTGCCCGTGCAAGCCGATGACACCACCCTGACCGGCGACTGGGGCGGCCTGCGCCGCGAACTCGACGCGCAAGGCATTCGCTTCACCGGCGACTACAGCGGCGAAACCGCCTACAACGCCCATGGCGGCCAACACCGCTCGGCGCGCTACTCGCAAAACCTCAAGCTCGGCGTGCAGTTCGACCTGGGCAAGTTATACGGTTTCAATAATGGCGATCGCATCCAGGTCACGATCAATGACCGTCGCGGCAACAGCGCGTCCGAGGACCTGGTGGGTAACCGCCTGCCGATCCAGGAAAACTACGGCGGTCTCTACACCCGTCTTACCGAGCTGAGCTACGAGCGCACGCTGTTTACCCCGGCGCTCAATGTGAAGCTCGGCTACATGGCCATGGGCAATGACCTCGGCGGCCTGGACAGCGGCATTCTGTGCAACTTCATGAACGCCGGCTTCTGCGGACACCCGCTGAACATGTCGGGCGGCAGCGGCTGGACCAACTACCCCAATGCTCGCCTGGGCGCACGGGTCAAATATGACTTTTCGCCAAGCTGGCAACTGCGCGTGGCCGCGTTCAACGTCGACCCCGACAGCAACGGCAACTCCAGCCGCGCCTGGAAGCTCAGCCCCAAGCACACCACCGGAACCGTGGTGCCCATCGAACTGGTGTACAGGCACGCAGGCCCACTGCCGGGTGAATACAAGCTGGGCTATTACTACGACAGCTCTGACGTAAAACGTATCGGCAGCACCAAGGACGTCAGCGGTCGCGGCGGCCACTACCTGCTGATCGACCAGGCCGTGTGGGCCTCGGACTCGTCCGCTGGCCGTGTGCTGCACGCCTTCGGCCAATACTCCGCCGCCAGCGAAGCGGCCTCGCCGTTCACCAAGTGGTATGGCGCAGGCGTGGTGCTGTACAAACCGTTCGAAGGCCGACCACGTGACACCCTGGCCCTGGGCTACGGTCGCGCTGTACCCAACCCGCGCAGTCGTGATGTGCAGGAAGCGGCCGCCTTCAACGCGGGTAACGACTATCCCAACCTGAACAATGCCGAACAACTGATCGAACTCAGCTACGGTTATCAAGCCACGCCATGGCTGACCCTGCGCCCGGATGTGCAATACATCATCGAGCCAGGGGCGTTTTCCGGTGACAACATCGACAACGCCCTGGTGCTTGGCCTGCAGGTCAAAGCGGTGTTCTGAACCGGCTCACTTGTCGTCCGACGGCAAGGCCCTGTTCGCCTGTTCGAGCGCAGTAATGCGCTCGACTTTCGCCCCCGAGCGCTCCGCTTCGAATTCCGACTCCAGAAACACCTTGACGATGCTCTTGGCCAGCTCGGGCCCGATCACCCGTGCACCAATGGACAGGATCTGCGCATCGTTGCTTTTGCGTGCACGCTCGGCCGAGTACGTGTCGTGAGCCTGGGCGGCCCGCACGCCTTTGATCTTGTTCGCTGAAATCGCCATGCCGATACCGGTGCCGCAAATCAGCACGCCCAAGCGCTGCTCGCCCGCGCCCACCGCCATCGCCACGGCTGCCGCGATGTCCGGGTACAGCACCGGACTGGACGAATAGCAGCCGAAATCCTCAATCCCATAGCCCAAGCTTTCGATATAGCGCTTGAGCAACTCCTTGAGTTCGAAGCCGGCTTCATCGCAGCCGACGGCCACCGAAAACCTTGTTTGTGCACCCATCACGCTTCCTCCGCCGCCTTTTATGCCGATCAAATGATCAATTAGTGAAAATATGCACAAACATTAGCAGATGACGGACACATCGCTGTCAAGGCTTATTTAAAGGGTTATCCACATTAAAACTGTGAAAGGACGGCAAGACCCGATGCCAGGCCATTGACAAAATGCCCACGGCCGGTTTAAACATATGATCACCATCCGATCATATGATCAGATAGTTCTAATAAGAAAATCAGCAAGAGGACACACCGATGGCCACGCCATTACTGCTCCAGGCTGAACACGTTTCCAAGGCCTATGCCGGGGTTCCTGCCCTGCGCGACGGGCGCCTCTCCCTGCGGGCCGGCAGCGTACACGCCCTGTGTGGCGGCAACGGCGCGGGCAAATCGACTTTCCTCAGTATCCTCATGGGCATCACCCAGCGTGACGCCGGCACCATTTTGCTCAACGGCCAGCCCGTGCAATTCGACCGTCCCAGTGCAGCGCTCGCTGCCGGGGTGGCGATGATCACCCAAGAGCTGGAACCCATTCCCTACATGACGGTGGCCGAGAACATCTGGCTGGGCCGCGAGCCGCGTCGCGTCGGCTGCATTGTCGACACCAAGGAATTGAACCGGCGCACCCGCGAGCTGCTGCAAAGCCTGGAGTTCGACGTGGACGCCACCAGCCCCATGCACCGCTTGAGCGTGGCGCAGATTCAACTGGTGGAAATCGCCAAGGCCTTCAGCCATGACTGCCAGGTGATGATCATGGATGAACCCACCTCGGCCATCGGTGAACACGAAGCACAAACCCTGTTCAAGGCGATCCGCCGCCTCACCGACCGTGGCGCCGGCATCATCTATGTGTCCCACCGCCTCAGCGAACTGGCGCAGATCGCCGACGAGTACAGCATCTTCCGCGACGGTGCCTTCGTGGAAAGCGGGCGCATGGCCGACATCGACCGCGCCCACCTGGTGCGCGGCATCGTCGGCCAGGAGCTGCAACGCATCGACCACAAAGTGGGCCGCGAATGCGCCGCCACCACTTGCCTGGACGTCAGCGGCCTGAGCCGCGACGGCGAGTTCCACGACATCAGCCTGCAACTGCGCCAGGGCGAGATTCTCGGTATCTATGGGCTGATGGGCTCCGGGCGCAGTGAATTCCTCAACTGCCTGTACGGCCTGACCCTGCCGGATGCCGGCAGCGCGACCCTGCAAGGCCAACCGCTGCCGACCGGCACGCCCGCCGCGACGATTCGCGCGGGCATGTCGCTCGTCACCGAAGACCGTAAAGACAGTGGCCTGGTGCTCAGTGGCAGCATCCTCGCCAACATCGCGCTGTCGGCCTACAAGCAGCTGTCGAGTTGGTCGGTGATCAACGCGCGCAAGGAAAACGCCTTGGCCCAAAGCATGGTCAAGCGGCTGCAGATCAAGGTCTCGTCCCTGGACCTGCCGGTGGAATCCATGAGCGGCGGCAACCAGCAAAAAGTGGTGCTCGCCAAATGCCTGTCGACCCAGCCGATTTGCCTGCTGTGCGACGAGCCCACCCGTGGCATCGACGAAGGCGCCAAGCAGGAGATCTATCACCTGCTGGACGAGTTCGTGCGGGCTGGGGGCGCGGCCATCGTCGTGTCGTCCGAGGCGCCGGAGTTGCTGCATTTGAGTGATCGAATCGCCGTGTTCAAGGGCGGTCGCCTGGTGACCGTCAGCACCGACACCGCCCTTTCCCAGGAAGCCTTGTTGAGTCTTGCCTCATGAACAGTAAAGTCCTTGCCGCCCCCGTCACCGCCCCGTCGCGCAACCGCCTGCGCCTGTCCCTCGACCGTTTCGGCCTGCCGCTGGTGTTTATCCTGCTGTGCCTGGTGATGGCGTTTTCCAGCGAATACTTCATGACCTGGCGCAACTGGATGGACATCCTGCGCCAGACCTCCATCAACGGCATCCTCGCCGTGGGCATGACGTACGTGATCCTGACCAAGGGCATCGACCTGTCGGTGGGCTCGATCTTGGCCTTCGCCGGTCTGTGCAGCGCCTTGGTCGCGACCCAGGGCTATGGCCTGCTGGCGGCCGTCAGCGCCGGGATGTTTGCCGGGGCCATGCTCGGCGTGGTCAACGGTTTTATGGTCGCCAACCTGAGCATCCCGCCGTTCGTGGCCACCCTCGGCATGCTCAGCGTGGCGCGGGGCATGACCTTTATCCTCAACGACGGCAGCCCGGTCACCGACCTGCCGGACAGCTTCCTGGCCCTGGGCATCGGCAAGCTTGGCCCCATTGGCGTGCCAATCATTATCTTTGCGGTGGTCGCGCTGATCTTCTGGATGGTGCTGCGCTACACCACCTACGGGCGCTACGTGTACGCGGTGGGCGGCAATGAGAAGAGCGCTCGCACCTCCGGTATCGGCGTGCGCAAGGTGACGTTTTCGGTGTATGTGATTTCCGGGCTGTTGGCGGGGTTGGCCGGCGTGGTGCTGGCGGCGCGCACCACCTCGGCGCTGCCCCAGGCGGGCGTGTCCTATGAGCTGGACGCGATTGCCGCTGTGGTGATCGGCGGCACCAGCCTGTCGGGCGGCACCGGCAGCATTGTCGGCACGTTGTTTGGCGCGCTGCTGATCGGCGTGATCAACAACGGCTTGAACCTGCTCGGGGTGTCTTCGTATTACCAACAAGTGGCCAAGGGGTTGATCATCGTGCTGGCGGTGCTGATCGACGTCTGGCGCAAGAAAAAACGCTAAGTGGAGTGTGTGCAATGTCCAATTTCTGGAACCAGGCGTTCGACCTCACCGGCCGTTGCGCCGTGATCACCGGGGGCGCCGCCGGTATCGGCCTGGCGTGTGCCAATTTGTTGGTGGAACGTGGCGCCCGAGTGGCGTTGCTGGATCGGGATCCGGCGGTGGTCGAAGTGGCTGCCAGCCTTGGTAGCGGTCACGTGGGGCTGGTGGCTGACTTGCGCCAGCTGGAGTCCGTACAGACTGCGGTTGATGAGGCTGCCGCCAAGCTCGGGCGCATTGATTACCTGGTCAACAGCGCCGGGGTCGCCCTGCTGGACAAGGCCTTGGAAGTCAGCGAAAACGCCTGGGACACCACCCTGGATATCAACCTCAAGGCCAGTTTCTTCGTGGCCCAGGCCTGCGCCCGACATATGATCGAAAGCGGCGGCGGACGCATCGTCAACCTTGCCTCTCAAGCCGCCGTGATCGGCCTGGACCGCCACGTTGCGTACTGCGCCAGCAAGGCAGCGGTGGTCGGCATGACCAAGGTCTTGGCGATGGAGTGGGCGCCCCATGGCATCAACGTCAACGCCGTGTCGCCCACCATCGTCGAGACCGCCTTGGGCAAGAAGGCCTGGGCGGGTGAGCTGGGGGAACGGGCCAAGTTGCAGATCCCGGTGGGCCGTTTCGCCCAACCGGAAGAAATTGCCGGCCTGGTGCTGTACCTGGTCAGCGACGCAGCCAAGATGATCACCGGCGAAAACGTGGTGATCGACGGCGGCTACAGCATTCAGTAAACCGATTCCAGACGAATAAGAACAAGGAAACACCCTATGAATCGAGTCATCAACGATCCGGACCTGGTGGTCGAGGACATGCTTGCCGGCATCCTCCTGGCGCACCCGGAACTGGTGCAGTACGAGAGCAATCCACGGGTCATTCGCAAGCGCAACACCTCGCCAAAGGGCCAAGTCGGCATCGTCACGGGTGGCGGCTCGGGCCATGAGCCGGCGTTTCTCGGCTATGTCGGCCCTGGGCTGGTGGATGCCGTGGCGGTGGGCGAGATCTTCTCCTCGCCCACCGCCAAAAGTTTCTTCGATGCGTTCCGCGCCGCCGACCAGGGCGCGGGCGTAGCGTGCCTGTACGGCAACTACGCCGGCGACAACATGAACGTGAAGCTGGCAATGAAAATGGCCGCCAGCAAAGACATGACCATCCGCACCGTGGTCGCCAACGACGACGTGGCCTCGGCGCCACCGGCGGATATCGCCAAGCGGCGCGGCGTGGCCGGTGAGATCTTCATGTGGAAAATCGGCGGTGCCGCTGCCGCCCAAGGCTACGACCTCGACGGCGTGATCCGTGTGGCGCAAAAAGCCGTGGACCACTGCCGCTCTATCGGCGTGGGCCTTACGCCCTGCACCATCCCGGCGGTGGGCAAGCCCAACTTCCAGATCGCCGATGGTGTGATGGAACTCGGTATCGGCCACCATGGCGAGCCGGGCATCGAAGTGGTGCCGGTGGAATCTGCTGCGGCGATGGCCGAACGCATGCTGGCGCCGATCCTGGCCGACCGCGACTTCACCCAGGACCAGAGCGTGGTGGTGCTGGTGTCGGGCCTGGGCGCCACGCCGGTGATGGAGCTGTATATTTTCTACGCCGAGGTCGAGCGCCAACTGCGCGCCAAGGGCCTGCGCATTCACCGTTGCTACGTGGGCAACTACTTCACGTCCTTGGAAATGATGGGCGTGACCTTGACCCTGCTCGGCCTCGATGCGGAGCTGAGCAACCTGATCGACCAACCTTGCCGCTCCATCGGCATGACACAGTCGGAGTAGAGCATGAGCGAATATTTCCCCAGCAATACCGGCAGCGCCATTGTCGCCAACCTGGTGTCGATCATCGTCGCCAACCGCGAATACCTCAGTGAAGTGGACGGCGCCATTGGCGACGGCGACCACGGCATCAACATGGCAAAGGGTTTCTCCCGCTGCGGCAAGACCCTGGAAGGTCGCGAGTTGTCCCTGGCCGAGGCGCTGGACGAACTGACCCTGGCGCTGATGGAAGGCATCGGCGGCTCCATGGGCCCGCTCTACGGCAGCCTGTTTATCGGCATGGCGGATGAAGTGCGTGGACGCGACAGCATCGATGCGGCGACCTTCGCCAAGCTGCTGCGCGGCGGCCTGACGTCGTTGCAAGACATCAGTGATGCGGGGGTGGGCGACAAGTGCCTGATGGACACGTTGATCCCGGCGGTGGAGGCGTTTGAACGCGCTGAGGCCAGCGGTGCGTCATTCCGTGAGGCCCTGAACCAGATGAAAAGCGCAGCGTCCCAGGGCCGTGATTCCACCCGAGATCTGGTGGCCAAGATTGGTCGCGCCAGTCGCCTGGGGGAACGCTCTCTTGGTGTGCTGGATGCCGGCGCGGTGTCGTGCTGCCTGATCCTCACAGACCTTGCCGAATCGGTCGAAGCGCGCTTGGTGGCCTGACGGCGCAGGAATTCGAGCACACCGCCACCCCCCTGTGGGAGCGGGCTTGCTCGCGAAGGCGGCGGATCAGTCGGTACAAATGCTAGCTGACCCACCGCCTTCGCAGGCAAGCCAGCTCCCACATTTAGCTCTGCGCCTGGCCGGGTAGAGATATCCAGAGCTACCGCCGCGTCGCATCATCCAGGGCGAGGATCGTGTAGGCATTCGACACGGTTGTCGCCAAGGTGTTGATCACCCCGGAGCGCAACGCGCCGAGGGTGGCCGCCGCCTTGGTGTTCTCGCTGGCAATCGCTACCACATCGGGAATGCGCACCAGCTCCTGCACCGTCAAGCCGATCACCCTGCCCTGCATGGCGTTGACCGCCGGCTGGCCGTGGATGTCGATAAAGTCATAACCCATCATGTCGCCCACCGTGCCAGACACCCGGGCCTGGGCGATTTCCTGGGGCGAGAACCAGCCCATGCGCACCATGTTGCTGTTCTCGCTCATGTCACCGATGCCGATCAAGGCGATATCGGCGCGGCGCGCACGGTCGAGGGTCGAGCGCACAGTGTCGTTGTTGATCAACACACTGCGCAGTTCCGGGTTGGCCACCAGGGCCGGGGCGTAGAGGGTTTCGCTTTCGGCGCCGAAACGCAGGGCCAGGCGTCGGCAGATGTGGTCGGGGTTCATGTATTCACCGGCCTTGAGCGAGCCGCCAATCGCACACACGAAGGTGCAGTTGCGCGTCACCGGCAGGAACACATTCTCGGCCACCGCGCCGACGTTGCGGCCCATACCCACGGCGACGATCATGCCGTCACTGAGGGTCTTGTTCAGGTAGTTGGCCACCAGGCTGGCGACGGCCGAGCGCTGGGTGTCGGGGTCGCCATGGTCGACTGCGATCAACGCCCGGTCCAGTTGGAAGCGCTCCACCAGCGCCTGCTCCAGCTCAGTGTTCAAGGCCGGATGCTGCAACACCCGCACCTCCACCACCCCTTCATCACGGGCGCGCTTGAGCAACCGGCTGACCTTGACCCGTGACAGGTCGAAGCGCTTGGCGATGGCTTCCTGCGTGATGTTGTCGAGGTAATAAAGCATGGCCACTTCGGTCATCAGGTCGATGTCGCTGGCGGCACGCTGGGCACTGTCGGTCATGGGAGCTTCCATTTACGCCACAAAAAACCATTCTCCCTAGTCTGTGCGGTGCAAGTCCAGCGGCGAATGGGCCTGGCCTGCAAAGTTTCTAGCGGCCTCGCTGGTATTGCCGTGGCGTACAGCCGAACTCACGGAGGAACACCGTGTGCAGGTACTGCGCCGAGGTGAAGCCACACTGCTGGGCAATATCGGCAATCGCCAAGCGGTTGCCCTCCAGGCCCTTGGCAGCGCTGGCGAGTTTGAAGCGCAGGATCTCGTCATGCACGCTGCAACCGCGCTCCTTGCGAAAGTGCGACTCCAACGATGAGCGCGACACGCCCACATAGGCCGCCACCTGGGCGGTCTTGATACCCTGGCAAGCGTATTGGCGGATAAACAGCAGCGCCTGCATCACGTAAGGGTTGCCCAAGGGTTGATGCAAGCTGGACGCCTGCACATTGATCGCATCCGGCGGCACGAGGATCTGCTCACCCGTGCAAGGCTTGCCGTGCAGCATCTGGTGCAACAGCGCGGCGGCGGTGCGGCCCATGATTTCGGTGCCCTGGATCACTGAACTCAGCGGTACCCGCGTCAGGGTGCGGGTCAGCGGGTCGTTGTCGATACCGATCAGGGCCACCTCTTCAGGTACTGCAATCCCTGCCGTGAGACAGGCTTGCAGCAACTGTCGGGCACGGGCATCAGTGACCGCGATGATACCGATGGGCTTGGGCAAGCTTTGCAGCCAGGCGATCTGCTGCTCTACCGCGCTGTCCCACAACGGCGCGCTGGTGCCCAGGCCGCGATAGACCTCAACCGGCAAACCATCGCGTTGCATCAGGCTGCGAAAGGCCTTCTCCCGCTCCTGGGCCCAGCGATTGGCCTGCGCTTCGGGCAGGCTGAAACAGGCAAAACGGGTCAGCCCGGCCTCAATCAAATGCTCATAGGCCAACTTGATCAGCGCGTGGTTATCGGTGGCCACGTAGGGAATGCCCTTCGGATACGCCCGCGCATCGGCATACGAGCCACCCACCGCCACCACCGGCACCTTGCTCCCGGCCAGCGCCTCGCCGATCAACGGGTCGTCGAAGTCAGCGATGATGCCGTCGCCCTGCCAGCGCTCGATGCCCTTGAGACGGCACAAAAAATCTTCTTCAAGAAACAAGTCCCAGGACGCGCGCGTGCTGCTCAGGTAATTGCCGATGCCGGCGATGATGCCGCGGTCATAGATCTTGCTGCCATTGAACAGCAAGGCAATGCGGTGCACGGGCGGTAGGGTTTTCATTGTTTTTGTCCTGGGGCCGGTCGCCACAGACTAGACCCCCTCACTCAAAATCGCACCACCACTTGGTGATTTTCATAATTTTCGGCCCAACCCCGTTGCTAGTATCCAGACACCGCCAAGAACAATAAGGAAAGCGCCATGCCGTACTTCCCCGGTGTCGAGAAGGTTCGCTTCGAAGGCCCCAGCAGCGATTCCCCCCTCGCCTTTCGCCATTACGACGCCAACAAACTCATCCTCGGCAAACCCATGCGCGAGCACCTGCGCATGGCAGCCTGCTACTGGCACACCTTTGTGTGGCCGGGGGCGGATATGTTTGGGGTGGGCACCTTCAAACGGCCTTGGCAGCGCAGTGGCGACCCCATGGAGGTGGCCATCGGCAAGGCAGAGGCAGCGTTCGAGTTTTTCTCCAAGTTGGGCATCGACTACTACAGCTTTCACGACACGGACGTCGCCCCCGAAGGCAGCTCGCTCAAGGAGTACCGCAACCACTTTGCGCAGATGGTCGACCATCTGGAGCGCCACCAGGAACAAACCGGCATCAAGCTGCTGTGGGGCACTGCCAATTGCTTCAGCAACCCGCGTTTTGCGGCAGGTGCTGCCAGTAACCCCGACCCGGAAGTGTTTGCCGTGGCGGCCGCCCAGGTGTTCAGTGCGATGAATGCGACGCTGCGGCTCAAGGGTTCGAACTATGTGCTGTGGGGTGGCCGTGAAGGCTATGAAACCCTGCTCAACACCGACCTCAAGCGCGAGCGCGAACAACTGGGGCGCTTTATGCGCATGGTGGTGGAGCACAAACACAAGATCGGTTTTGCGGGCGACCTGCTGATCGAGCCCAAGCCCCAGGAGCCCACCAAGCACCAATACGATTACGACAGCGCCACAGTGTTCGGCTTCCTGCATGAGCACGGGCTGGAGCAGGAAATCAAAGTGAATATCGAGGCCAACCACGCGACCCTGGCCGGGCACAGTTTTCATCATGAGATTGCCACCGCCGTGTCCCTGGGAATCTTCGGCAGCATCGACGCCAACCGGGGCGACCCGCAGAACGGCTGGGACACCGACCAGTTCCCCAACAGCGTCGAGGAGATGACCCTGGCCACCTATGAAATCCTCAAGGCTGGCGGGTTTAAAAATGGCGGCTATAACTTTGACTCCAAGGTGCGTCGCCAGAGCCTGGATGAAGTGGACCTGTTTCATGGCCACGTAGAGGCGATGGACGTACTGGCCCTGGCGTTGGAACGCGCCGCCGCGATGGTGCAGAACGATCGGTTGCAGCAGTTCAAGGACCAGCGTTACGCCGGTTGGCAGCAACCGCTGGGCCAGGCGGTATTGGCAGGTGAATTCAGCCTGGAGTCGCTGGCCGAGCATGCATTTGCCCATGAGTTGAATCCCCAAGCCGTCAGTGGTCGCCAGGAGATGCTTGAAGGCATCGTGAATCGGTTTATCTACCGGTGACAATTGCGCGACAAATCTGTGCACTGGGCGTCAAAACGACGCTCTACAGTTCCACCGGCAACACGCTGTGTCTTTCCAACAACAATAAAAGGACGCATAACCATGAAACGCACGCTTATCGCCACTGCCCTGGCCCTGCTCGCCCTGCCGGTGATGGCCGACTCGGCCCACCCGAAAATCGGTTTCTCCATCGACGACCTGCGCCTGGAACGCTGGTCCCGCGACCGTGACTACTTCGTCGCCGCCGCGGAAAAACTCGACGCCAAGGTCTTTGTGCAGTCAGCCGATGCCAACGAGCAAAAGCAGATTTCCCAGATCGAAAACCTGATCTCCCGGGGCGTCGACGTGATCGTCATCGTGCCGTTCAACGCCACTGTGCTCACCAACGCCGTGGCCGAAGCCAAGAAGGCCGGGATCAAGGTGGTGTCTTATGACCGCCTGATCCTCAACGCAGACATTGACGCCTACATCTCTTTTGATAACGAGAAAGTCGGCGAAATGCAGGCCAACGGCGTGCTGCAAGCGGCGCCCAAGGGCAATTACTTCCTGCTCGGCGGCGCGCCCACCGACAACAATGCCAAGGTGCTGCGCGAAGGTCAGATGAAGGTGCTGCAACCGGCCATCGACAAGGGCGATATCAAGGTAGTAGGCCAGCAGTGGGTCAAGGAATGGAACCCCACCGAAGCCCTGAGCATCGTCGAAAATGCGCTCACTCGAAACGACAACAAGATCGACGCCATCGTCGCCTCCAACGACGCCACCGCCGGCGGCGCGATCCAGGCGCTGGCCGCGCAGAAACTGGCGGGCAAGGTGCCAATCTCCGGGCAAGACGCCGACCTGGCGGCCGTCAAGCGTGTGATCGACGGCACCCAGACCATGACCGTGTACAAGCCGCTCAAGCTGATCGCCACCGAAGCGGCCAAGCTCTCGGTGCAACTGGCGCGCAATGAAAAACCGGCCTACAGCTCGCAATACGACAACGGCAGCAAAAAGGTCGACACCATCCTGCTGACCCCGACCCCGCTGACCAAGGCCAATATCGACCTGTTGGAGAAGGACGGGTTCTATACCAAAGAGCAGATCGCCGGGCAGTGACCGCCATGGCCGACTATCTGCTGCAAATGAACGGCATCGTCAAAACCTTTGGCGGTGTCAAAGCGCTAAACGGCATCGATCTCCAGGTGCGGCCGGGGGAATGCGTCGGCCTGTGCGGTGAGAACGGTGCGGGTAAATCCACCTTGATGAAGGTGCTGTCGGCGGTCTATCCCCACGGCACCTGGGAGGGCGAGATTCTGTGGGATGGCCAGCCCCTCAAGGCCCAGTCCATCAGCGAAACCGAGGCCGCCGGTATTGTGATCATCCACCAGGAACTGACTCTGGTGCCCGATCTGTCGGTGGCCGAAAACATCTTCATGGGCCACGAGCTGACCCTTCCGGGTGGGCGCATGAACTACCCGGCGATGCTCCACCGCGCCGAAGCCTTGATGCGCGAGCTCAAGGTGCCGGACATGAACGTGGCGCTGCCAGTGTCGCAATACGGCGGCGGTTACCAGCAACTGGTGGAAATCGCCAAGGCCCTCAACAAACAGGCGCGCCTGTTGATCCTCGACGAACCCTCCTCGGCCCTGACCCGCTCGGAAATCGAAGTGTTGCTGGACATCATCCGAGGCCTGAAAGCCAAGGGCGTGGCCTGCGTATACATTTCCCACAAGCTCGATGAAGTGGCGGCGGTGTGCGACACCATCGCGGTGATCCGCGACGGCAAGCACATCGCGACCACGGCCATGGCCGACATGGACATTGCAAAGATCATTACGCAAATGGTCGGGCGCGAGATGAGCAACCTCTACCCCACCGAACCCCACGACGTAGGCGAAGTGATTTTCGAGGCGCGCAACGTCACCTGCTTTGACGTCGACAACCCCAAGCGCAAGCGCGTGGACGATATTTCGTTTTCGCTCAAGCGCGGGGAGATCCTCGGCATCGCCGGGCTGGTGGGCGCCGGGCGTACGGAACTGGTGTCGGCACTATTTGGCGCCTACCCCGGCCGCTACAGCGCCGAGGTGTGGCTGGACGGCCAGGTGATCGACACGCGCACCCCGCTCAAATCGATCCGCGCCGGGCTGTGCATGGTGCCCGAAGACCGCAAGCGCCAAGGCATCATCCCCGACTTCGGCGTGGGCCAGAACATCACCCTGGCCGTACTCGACACCTACGCCAACCTGACCCGCATCAACGCCGAGGCCGAACTGGGCAGCATTGACCAGCAGATCGCCCGCATGCACCTGAAAACCTCAAGCCCGTTCTTGCCGATCACCAGCCTGTCCGGGGGCAATCAGCAAAAGGCCGTATTGGCCAAAATGCTCATGGCCAAGCCACGCGTACTGATCCTCGATGAACCCACACGCGGCGTAGACGTGGGCGCCAAGTATGAGATCTACAAGTTGATGGGCCTACTCGCGGCGGAAGGCGTGGCGATCATCATGGTCTCGTCGGAACTGGCCGAAGTGCTCGGGGTGTCCGACCGCGTGCTGGTGATCGGCGAAGGCCAGCTGCGCGGCGACTTCATCAACCAAGGGCTTACCCAAGAACAGGTGCTTGCCGCCGCGCTCAGCCAACACAATAAAAACGATCGGAAGACCGCGTAGATGAATCAGGTGAAACAGCTGTTTACCCGCTACAAAATGCTCGCCCTGATCATCGCCGTGGCGGTGATCTGGGTGTTTTTCAGTTGGCAGACCGAGGGCGGGTTCCTCACCCCACGCAACTTGTCCAACTTGCTGCGGCAGATGTCGATCACCGGGATTCTGGCGTGCGGCATGGTGCTGGTGATTATCAGCGGTGAGATCGACTTGTCGGTGGGCTCACTGCTGGGATTATTGGGTGGGTTGGCAGCGATTCTGGACGTGGTTTATCACATCCCCTTGCTGGCCAACGTGAGTCTGGTGGCGCTGTGTGGGCTGATGATTGGGTTGGCCAATGGGTATATGACGGCCTACTTGCGCATCCCTTCTTTTATCGTCGGTTTGGGCGGGATGCTCGCGTTTCGCGGGATTCTGCTGGGGATTACCGGGGGAACAACCATTGCGCCGGTGTCGCCATCGCTGGTGTATGTGGGCCAGGGGTATTTGCCGCATTCGGTGGGTATAGGGCTCGGCGTTTTGTTGTTTGCGTTGACGCTTTTTTTAACCTGGAAACAGCGGCGCAATCGCGCACTGCATGGGTTGGCGGCGCACTCGCTGGTACGTGATCTGGTGCGTGTTGCGGTGATCGGTGCGGTGCTCGCCGGGTTCGTCACCACCCTCAACAGCTATGACGGCATTCCCGTGCCAGTGCTGCTGTTGCTGGTTCTGTTGGGCGTATTCAGCTACGTCACCAGCCAGACCGTGTTCGGCCGTCGCGTGTATGCAGTGGGCAGCAATATGGAAGCCACGCGGCTGTCGGGCATCAACGTGCAGGCGGTGAAGTTGTGGATCTTCGGCATCATGGGCGTGATGTGTGCCCTCGCCGGCTTGGTCAACACGGCACGGCTTGCGGCGGGGTCGCCATCGGCGGGGAACATGGGCGAACTGGATGCCATCGCTGCGTGTTTTATCGGTGGCACGTCCATGCGCGGTGGCTCGGGCACGGTGTATGGCGCGTTGCTCGGGGCGCTGGTGATTACCAGTCTGGACAATGGGATGTCGATGCTGGACGTGGACAGCTACTGGCAGATGATCGTCAAGGGCAGCATTTTGGTGGTTGCGGTGTGGGTGGATGTGAGTACGCGCACCGGGCGGCGGTGAATCAACCGCAAGAACACCGGTGATCCAATGTGGGAGCGGGCTTGCTCGCGAAAGCGTTGGATCAGTCACCTCATCTGGCGACTGACACTCCGCATTCGCGAGCAAGCCCGCTCCCACATTTGACCGCGTATAGGTTTGGTTATTGAGTGGATGTAAGTTCGTACAAAGACCGACTAAAAAACGTAACAGCTGCTACGGTCTTCAGTCTCATAGCGCCACGACTGGATGATGCCTTCACCCGAGACGAGCACGGAGTATCGACAGTCGCGGATCCAGGTCACGAAGTAGCGCTGGCTGTCGCCCTCCTTCACAACCTGGTCATAGACCTTGTTCTTGTTGACCGGCGACCAATAGGAATCGCCACAGCCGCGGCTGCAATCGTCATAGAGATGGACATCGAAGCGCGTGCCGACAAATGCGTTCATACCACCTGTCCATACCGAGTAAGACGGCGCACAACCGGCCAGCAACGTGCCCAATAAGGCGATACCCATAATGGCTTTCAAAGCGTTCTCCAATGGGCGAGGCAATTGACTTGACTGCGTTCGCTCGCTGGGTGAGCGTGCCAAGTTCCTCCCCGTAGAGCAAGCGCCCCGCTCCGGGCGCTGGGGCATTTGCTGGAGAGGGGTTAAAAAATGTGGGAGCGGGCTTGCTCGCGAATGCGGGGTGTCAGTCACAGATACTTCAACTGAACCACCGCTTTCGCGAGCAAGCCCGCTCCCACATTTTGAACCGCGTACAGGCTTTGGTTATTTGGAGACCGGCATCGCGAATTCCGCGCCCTGCTCAATACTCTCCGACCACCGCTGCATGATCGACTTCTGCTTGGTGTAGAACCGCACCCCCTCAGTGCCGTAGGCGTGCATGTCGCCAAACAGGCTCTTCTTCCACCCACCAAAACCATGCCAGGCCATCGGCACCGGGATCGGTACGTTGATGCCGACCATGCCCACCTGAATGCGCCGTGCAAATTCGCGGGCGATGTTGCCGTCGCGGGTGAAGCAGCTCACGCCGTTGCCGAACTCATGGTCGTTGACCAGTTTGATCGCTTCGCCAAAGTCATTCACGCGCACACACGCCAGCACCGGGCCGAAGATTTCTTCGCGGTAGATGCTCATCTCGCGGGTCACGTGGTCGAACAGCGTCGCGCCGAGCCAGAAGCCGTTTTCCAGGCCTGCTTCAGTCGGCACGTAGTCACGCCCGTCCAGCAGCAGTTGGGCGCCCGCTTGCACACCTTGTTCGATGTAGCCGCTGATACGTTCAAGGGCTGCACGGGACACAATCGGGCCCATTTCGGCTTTCAGATCGCGGCCATCGGTGATGCGCAGTTGCTTGGCGCGCTCGGTCAGGGCTGCAACGACTTTGTCACCCACATCGCCTACCAGCACCGCGACGGAGATGGCCATGCAGCGTTCGCCGGCACTGCCGTAGGCGGCGCCCATCAGGGCGTCGACGGTTTTTTCGATGTCGGCATCGGGCATCACCACCATGTGGTTTTTCGCGCCGCCCAGGCCTTGTACGCGTTTGCCGTTACGGGCGCCGGTTTCGTAGATGTACTGGGCGATTGGCGTCGAGCCAACGAAGCTCAGGGCCTTGACGTCCGGGTGTTCGATCAACGCGTCCACCGATTCCTTGTCACCCTGCACCACGTTGAACACGCCTTTGGGCAGGCCCGCTTCACGCAGCAGTTCGGCCATGAACAGCGAGGCACTCGGGTCAGTCGGGCTTGGCTTGAGGATGAAGGTGTTGCCCGCCGCGATGGCGATCGGGTACATCCACATCGGTACCATCACCGGGAAGTTGAACGGCGTCACGCCCGCGACAACGCCCAGCGGCTGGCGCATCGTCCAGTTGTCCATGCCTCGGGAAACCTGGTCCGAGTGTTCACCTTTGAGCAGGTTCGGAATGCCGCAGGCGAACTCCAGAATGTCGATACCACGGTCCACTTCGCCCTGGGCGTCGGTGAAGACCTTGCCGTGTTCGGCCACGATGATGCGGGCCAGGTCGTCCTTGCGTTCACGCAGCAGGTGCAGGTATTGGAACAGCACGCGGGCGCGGCGGATGGGCGGAGTGTCGGCCCAGTCGTCGAAGGCGGCCTGAGCGGCGGCGACGGCTTCGCCAACGGTCTGGCGGCTGGCCAGGGCCACGCGGCCGGTTTTTTCGCCGGTGGCCGGGTTGAAGACGTCCTGATAGCGATCATCGCGGGACACGCGCTGGTCGTTGATGTAGTGCTCGATTGTAGTTGTCATGGCAGTCGATCCCAGGTGGATAAGCGATGGACACACGATAGGCTTTCGCTTTGTTCCAAACCAGAGCAGAATCCAGAACTTATTGTCCATATATACGAACAATCAAACCATGGAAAAGGCTGAGATCGAGGGGCTTTGGACCCATATCCATTGGCTGTCAGTGCTTGAAGAACAAGGCACCTATACCGCTGCGGCGGCGCGCCTGGGGGTGAGTAAATCGGCTGTAAGCCAGCGTATTTCCGACCTGGAAAAGGCCACCGGCACGCAGTTGGTGACGCGCACCACGCGCAGCGTCAGGCTGACGGATGCCGGACTGTCGCTCACCCGCGAAGTGCGCAGCGCCTACGAACAGATCGCGCGCAGCTTCTCGTCAGTGCGCGATTCTGTGGGGGAGATTCGTGGGTTGGTGCGGCTGACCGCGCCGGTGGCGTTCGCCCGTCAGCAGTTGGTGCCGCATTTGTCGGAGTTTTTGCAGCGCTACCCGCAAGTACGCATTCAGCTGGACGTTTCGGACGCCTTGAGCTCGCTGGCCGCCGAAGGCTACGACCTGGCGGTGCGTCATGGCTTTCAGGTACCGGAAACCCATGTCGCCTGGAAGCTGTGCGACACCGGCTCGGTGCTGGTCGCGACCCAGGACTACCTGCAACGCCACGGTGAGCCCCGCGAACCGACGCAACTGTCAGCCCACAACTGCCTGTTCTATCCACGCGGCACCGACCAACCTGCCTGGACCTTCGAACGCGGCACCAAAAACGTCGAGCGCCTCACCGTGCCTATCTCCGGCAGCTTCGCCACTAATAACAGCGAAGCCCTGCGCGACTCGGCGCTCAACCACTTGGGCATCGCCCTGCTCCCGGATTTCAGCGCCCATGCCGCGTTGGCCAGCGGCAAGTTGGTGCAGGTGCTCAAGGACTGGACGCTCAAGGGAGCGTTTGCCGATGAGATTTACCTGATTCGCCCGTACTCGCCCCACGTGCCGAAGTCGGTGAGCGCGCTGGTCAGCTTTTTGAAGGAAAAACTGTCGGGGGGGTTTCGCTTCAAAGGTTGAGGTTTCCCTCTTGCTCGACAGAACTAAAAGTCCATAATAGACAAAATAGTTTAGTCACGGAGACTCCTATGTCCAGCACCCCTCAAGTGATCAACAGAGCCCAAGCCCGCGAACTGCTCGCCCAGGTTGATGTGCCGCAGATTCTGCATAAGCTGTTTCGCGATCTGGCCGCTGGGCTGGCGGTGCAGCCGGCCCAGCAACTGGTGGAGTTCCCGCAAGGCGCCGGGGACTTTATCAACTACTTGGGCGTGCTGGCCGAGGACGGAGTGTATGGGGTGAAGACCTCGCCCTATATCGTGCGTGAACAAGGGCCGCTGGTGACCGCATGGACGCTGTTGATGTCGATGCACACCGGCCAACCGGTGCTGCTGTGCGACGCCGCCGAATTGACTACCGCACGCACCGCCGCGACTACGGCATTGGCAGTCGATGCGCTGGCCCCCTTGTCGGCGCAGCGCCTGGCGATTTTCGGCAGTGGCAAGGTGGCGCAGGCGCACTTGCATTACGTCAAGGACTTGCGGGACTGGCAGTCCATCCATCTGTATTCGCCCAGCCTGGCCAATGCCACGCCCGAGGCCATCGCGCATCTCAAAGGCCTGGACCCGCGCGTCGTCATCGCCGACAGCAGCGATACCGCCCTGGCGGACGCCGATGTGATCCTGCTGTGCACCTCATCCGCCGGCCCGGTGATCGATCCAGCCCGCTTGAGCAAACCCGCATTGATCACCTCCATCAGCACCAACGCGCCCCGTGCCCACGAAGTACCGCCCCAATCGCTTAACGCCATGCAGGTGTTCTGCGACTATCGCCAGACCACTCCGGGCGCGGCGGGTGAGATGCTGATCGCCGCCGAACAGCACGGCTGGGACAAGCGCGACATCATCGGCGACCTGCCGGAATTGCTCAGCGAACACGTGCAACGCCCTACCTACGACCGTCCTGTATTCTTCCGTTCCATCGGCCTGGGCCTGGAAGACATTGCATTGGCCAACGCCCTTTGGAGACAGCTATGAGCCACGCAGATTTCATCATCATCGGCGGCGGGATTGCCGGTGCGTCCACCGGTTTCTGGTTGTCGCAGCACGGCAAGGTGATCGTGCTGGAGCGCGAAAGTCATCCGGGCTATCACTCCACCGGGCGCTCGGCGGCGCTGTATACCGCCGCTTATGGCACCCCGCAAGTACGCGCGTTGACCCTGGCCAGCCGTGAGTTTTTCGACAACCCACCGCCAGGTTTTTGCGAGCATCCACTGCTGACCCCACGGGGCGAGATGACCGTGGATTTCATTGGCGATGCGGCCGAATTGAACGCGCAGTACTTGAGCGCCAAGGCCACCGTCTC
Source organism: Pseudomonas cremoris (assembly GCF_014230465.1). Next base: position 191,879 of record NZ_JAAXCY010000010.1, on the reverse strand, counting down.
GCAAGTCGAACTGCTGAGCGCCGACGAAGCCTGCGCAAAGCTGCCGATCCTGCGCCGCGAAAAAGTCCACGGCGCGCTGTATGACCCGACCGCCAGCGACATTGATACCGACGCCCTGCACCAGGGTTACCTGCGTGGCATCCGTCGCAACGGTGGCGAGGTGTTGACCGATCACGCCGTACTTGGGTTAAGCCGCGATGCCGCAGGTGTCTGGCAAGTGAACACCGGCGAAGCCACCTATACCGCACCGATCATCATCAACGCCGCCGGCGCCTGGGCCGACACGATCGGCGCGCTGGCCGGTGCCGCCGCCATCGGCCTGCAACCCAAACGTCGCTCGGCCTTCATCTTCGCCGGCCCCGAAGGCGTGGACACCCACCACTGGCCGATGCTGGTGGCGCTGGACGAGTCCTTCTACATGAAGCCTGACGCCGGCATGTTCCTCGGCTCGCCCGCCAATGCCGACCCGGTGGAACCCCAGGATATCCAGCCCGAAGAGCTGGACATCGCCATGGGCATCTACCAGATCGAAGAAGCCACCACCCTGACCATTCGCCGCCCTACCCGCACCTGGGCCGGGTTGCGCAGCTTTGTGTCGGATGGTGACTTGATCAGCGGTTTCGATCCCAAGGTACCCGGCCTGTTCTGGGTAGCAGCCCAGGGTGGCTACGGCATCCAGACCTCACCGGCCATGGGCCAGGCCAGCGCCGCCCTGGTGCGCGACGCGGAGTTGCCCGAAGCCCTGGCGCGATTCGGCCTCGACGCTGGTATGCTCTCCCCCGCCCGCCTGGAGCCCCATTGATGAATACCGCTGAACAAGACAAGGTCATGCAGAACTTCCGTGCGATGGCCGACGCCATCGCCACGCTGTTCTTTCCCCATGCCGAAGCGGTGCTGCACGACTTGCGCTCGCAAAAGGTCGACTACATCGCCAACAACCTGTCAAAACGAGCGATTGGCGACGACTCGGCGCTGGAGGACATGCTCACTGACGACGTCAGCGAAGTGAATATCGGCCCGTACGAAAAGCTCAACTGGGACGGCCAGAAAATCCGCAGCCTCAGCACCGTGCTGCACGATCACACCGGCCAGCGGCTGGCGGTGTTGTGCATCAACCTGAATATTTCGCTGTTCGAAAACGCCAAGGCGGCGCTGGATTTGTTCCTGTCGCCGAGCAAACTGATCCCACAGCCGGACTCGCTGTTTCGCGACGATTGGCAGGAACGTATCAACACGTTTTTGCATGCGTGGATGCGCGAGCGACAGTTGAGCCTGAATCTGCTGACCCGTGACCATAAACGCGAGTTGGTGCTGGCACTGCATGCCGAGGGCGCGTTCAAGGGCAAGAGCGCATCGAACTATGTGGCGAATGTGCTGGGGATGGGCCGGGCGACGGTGTACAAGCACCTCAAGGAATTGAAAGGTTAACGCCGACATTTAATTGATGCACGCGGTCCAAATGTGGGAGCGGGCTTGCTCGCGAATGCGGAGTGTCAATCAATGTTGTTGTGACTGAACCACCGCTTTCGCGAGCAAGTCGAATCGTCGCACCGCCGCTCCCACATTGACCGAGGCTGACTTGATATCAGTGAGCCCCCTCAATCGCCGTAGATATCGGACTTGAAGTACTGCTGCGAAATCTTCTGGTACTCACCGTTCGCGCGAATCCCGTCAATCGCCGTGTTCAGTTCGCTGACCAACGCCTCATTGCCCTTGCGCACCGCAATCCCCGCACCCTCGCCCACGTATTTCGGGTCCTTGAGCTCCGGCCCGACGAACGCATAGCCCTTGCCCCGTGGCATCTGCAAAAAGTCGTTCAAAGGAATGGTGTCGGCAAAGATCGCATCCAAGCGCCCCGCCGCCAGGTCCATGTAGATTTCTTCGTTGTTGCTGTAGCGCTTGACGGTGATGCCCTTGGGCTCAAACACCTCGGTGGCATAACGGTCCGTGGTGGTGGCGCGCTGCACGCCGACGGTCTTGCCCTTGAGGCTGGCGTACCCGTCATCCACCACCGCGCCTTCTTTCATCACCAGGCGTGACGAGGTGAAATAGTACTTGTGAGTGAAGTCCACCGACTTTTTGCGGTCTTCGTTGATGGTCATGGACGACAGCGCCATGTCGATTTTCTTCACCTTGAGGGAAGGAATCAGACCGTCGAACTCACCTTCGACCCACACACACTTGACCTTCATCTGGGCGCACAACGCATTGCCGATGTCGTAGTCGAAGCCGACAATCTTGCCGTCTTCAGTCTTGGACGCGAACGGCGGGTAAGCCGCTTCGATGCCGATACGCAGGGTTTTCTCGGCCGCCAGCAGCGGGCCAGCCGCAATCAGGCCAAGGGCCAGGGCGGTGATGAGGGGGAGTTTCTTCATGGGGGTGATCTCGCAAGTTGTTGTTGATTTGGCAAGAGTGAAGAAAAAGGTGAAACGGGCGCAGCGATTTTTGTACTTATAATTCCATACTGGACTTTTACGTCTTACCCGTCAATCACAGTTGTACCGCGTATGCACCAGCACCCGTGTAAACGGTGGCGCCGCCCTGGCGCCTTCGCGTGCCCCGCGAATCCAGCGCACGGCCGCCGCCATCTCGCCGATAACATCATGCGACACCACGTAGTCCATTACCCCGGACTCCAGCATGCCGCGAGTGTGTACAGTCAATTCATGACCAACAAATACCGGGCGATGCTCGGGGGCGATGGTACTGATTGCCTGGGCCACACCCCGGTTGGCGCCAGCCACGTTGTAGATGGCAGCCGGGTAATCGTGCTTGGAGAAGTAGCGCATCAGCTGTTCGGCAGTGGTTTGTGGACGGTCGTCGGACATCATCCGCTCATCGATTTTCAGGTGGGGAAACTCCGCCCGCAGCACCCGCCGAAAGCCCATCTCACGCTCCTGCTGGCAGCGAAACGCCATGCTGGTAACCAGCAAAATCTTGGCCTTCTCCCGCGCCAGCGCATTGCCGATCAGCAACCCGGCGACGCTGCCGGCAGCGTACTGGTCGTTGCCCACATAGGCGCTGCGCCCCGAGTTGGGCAGGTCGGTGGTCAGGCACACCACCGGGATGCCTTGGCGGCACAAGGCGCGGATTGCCCGGTTGATCGCCGGGTGCTCACGGGACACCACGATCACGCCATCTGCCGAGGCCCCCTCTGCCTGCACCTGGTCGGCAAAGGCCGCCGGGTCGACCTGATTGGTGGGCACATAGTGACCGTGTACGACCACGCCGGGTGTGGAACTGTTGATCGTCGCCTCTGCGCTAGCCAACGTGGCGTTGAAGGTCTCGCCCGAATCGCAGAACAACTTGATGTGCAAGGTGGGGGTGCCATTGGCCAGGTCCTGCTTGAGCTTGTCCAGCGCCGCCAGCACTTTGAGCCGGGTGTTTTCCCGCACATTCGAGCGGTTGTTGAGCACACGGTCCACCGTGGCAACGCCCACCCTGGCGACCTTGGCGATCTGCTCGACGGTGGGACCTTTCCAAAGTTGCGCAGGGGTTTTAGTGGCCATGAAGGGCGCCTTGCCAGTGATAGGAATATCATCATTTATAAAGGGTAATTCCTGACTTATCGACGCCTGCGCCGCGCATTATTTGATGGAATACCCATCATATTTAGCCCTTGCTCGTCCTTGAACGAAGATTTGGCGCCGCCAATAATCGCTCCATAACAACCACAACAAGTCGTCAGGACACGCCGTCACTCTACCTGCCACGCGAAGGAGCCTCGCTATGAAGCTGGGATTTGTCACCGATACCCTGGGCAACCTGCCGTTTGGCGATGTGCTCAAGCACGCTGAACGTATGGGCCTGTCGGGCCTGGAAGTGAACACCGGCGGCTGGTCCACCGCGCCGCACTTCAATCTCAAGCAGATGCTCGAGAGCAACGCCGCACGCCGGGATTTCACCCACAGCTTCGAACAGCACAACCTGGAGATCATCGCCCTCAACGCTAACGGCAACCCGCTGCACCCGACGCAGCCGGAACAGGCGCAGTGCCTTAAAGACACCATTCGCCTGGCCGGCGAATTGGGGGTCAAGACCGTGTGCACCATGTCCGGCTTGCCCGAAGGCCAGGCGGGCGACCGCATGCCCAACTGGGTGGTTGCCTCGTGGCCGCCAGAAACCCAGACCATCCTGCGCTATCAGTGGGAGCAACGCCTGTTGCCGTTCTGGAGCGAAATCGCCGACCTGGCCAAGGCCAACGGTGTAGAACGTATCGCCCTGGAGTTGCACGGTAGCCAGTGCGTGTACAACGTGCGTTCGTTACTCAAGCTGCGCGGCGCCATCGGCCCGGTGATCGGCGCCAACCTCGACCCGTCCCACCTGTTCTGGATGGGCGCCGACCCGCTGGCCGCCGCCGACGCCCTGGGCGACGCGCTGTACCACGTGCACGCCAAGGACACGATGCTCAACACGCCGGTACAGGCGGTGGACTCGTTACTGGAAAACGGCTCGCTGATGGATGTTACGGCGCGCAGTTGGTCCTACATCACCCTCGGTTTTGGCCATGGTGAAGAGTGGTGGCGCCAGTTCTGCTACCGCCTGAAAATGGCCGGCTACGACGGCTGGCTGTCCATCGAGCACGAAGACGTACTGCTTAACAGCCTGGAAGGCCTGGAGAAATCCGTCGCACTGCTCAAAGGCGTTATGCCCGTCGCCGCCAGCGACTTCAAACCCCAGGCGATCTAGCGCCGCAGAAAATCCCTCAGCCAACCCTGTGGCTGAGGGTGTGCTGCCGCTGATTCTCGGGCGATCTGCATGCCGGAGACCCGGGGCAGCACGCTGGAGGCAATCGAGCACCGCCTCTGCGACTGAACCGGTGGCGTACCAGTCTCCTGGAACTACTGAGCATGACTTTTTTGCACAACCCATCGGTGTTTTTGGGCGTTCATCTCTAGATTTATGCGTGCCTATACTCGGTTCAGCCACCCGGCTGAGCCGGGGGTCAGTCCCTACAACAATAATCAAGGACACCGACCATGACGCACCCCTTCCTGGCCGCCCGGGATTTTCTGCTCGCCCACCGCACCGACTACGCCACCGCCGTACGGGATTTTCGCTGGCCGCAACTGGGCGCGTTCAACTGGGCGCTGGACTACTTCGACGTCATGGCCGAGGGCAACTCGGCCAATGCGCTGTGGATCGTCGAAGAAGACGGCAACGAACAACGCTACAGCTTCCAGCAACTGGCCACGCGCTCCAATCAGGTGGCCAATCACTTGCGCTCGCTGGGCGTGCGGCGTGGTGATCGGGTGCTGTTGATGCTGGGCAATGACGTGGCGCTGTGGGACACCATGCTCGCTGCGTTCAAGCTGGGCGCCGTGGTTATCCCTGCTACCGCCCTGCTCAACGCCGATGACCTGCGCGACCGTATCGAACGCGGGCAAGTGCGTCATCTGGTGGTCGGCGAGGCGCATGTCGGCAAGTTTGCCGGCCTGGCGGACGGTTGCAGTCGCGTCTGTGTCGGCGAAGCACCCGCCGACTGGGTCGCCCACAACGCCGCGTTTGAACACCCCGAGCACTTTGAAGCCGAAGGACAGACCCAAGCCACCGACCCGATGCTGCTGTATTTCACCTCCGGCACCACCTCCAAACCCAAGATGGTGCTGCACAGTCACCAGAGCTACCCGGTGGGCCACTTGTCGACGATGTACTGGATCGGCCTGCAACCGGGCGACCTGCACCTGAATATCTCATCCCCTGGCTGGGCCAAACACGCCTGGAGTTGCCTGTTCGCGCCGTGGAATGCCGGGGCGTGCATCTTTATCCATAACGTCGCGCGGTTCAGCGCACCGGCGTTGCTCAACACACTGGAACGCTACGGCGTAACCAGCCTGTGCGCGCCGCCCACGGTGTGGCGCATGTTGATCCAGGAAGACCTGGCCAGCTATAAACCGCGCCTGAGCCTGCGTGAGCTGGTAGGCGCCGGCGAGCCGCTGAACCCGGAGATCATCGAGCAAATCCAGCACGCCTGGGGCTTGCCACTGCGCGATGGTTTCGGCCAATCGGAAACCACCGCGCTGGTGGGCAATACGCCGGGGCAGTTGCTCAAGCCGGGGTCCATGGGCCGTCCGTTGCCGGGTTATCAGGTGGCGTTGCTTGATCCGGATGGCATCCCCAGCACCGAAGGCGAAGTCGCCCTGCCCTTGGCTGTACGGCCACTCGGTCTGATGTTGTGCTATGAAGACAGCCCGGAAAAGACCGCCGAAGTGATGCGTGACGGCTACTACCGCACCGGCGATACCGCGCAGATCGATGCCGACGGCTATATCACCTTTGTCGGGCGTGCCGACGATGTGTTCAAGGCCTCCGACTACCGCATCAGCCCTTTCGAACTGGAAAGTGCGCTGATCGAGCACCCGGCGGTGATGGAAGTGGCCGTGGTACCCAGCCCCGATCCGTTACGCCTGGCCGTGCCGAAAGCCTTCCTGATCCTGGCGCACGACGCCCCCGGCAGTGATGAACTGGCGCGCCACATTCTGGCGTTTGCCCGTGAAAACCTGGCGCCGTACAAGCGTGTACGGCGCATTGAGTTTGTGAGCGAGTTGCCCAAGACCATCTCCGGCAAGATCCGTCGCGTGGAGCTGCGGCAGATGGAGGTGGTACGGCGCCAGAGTGAAACGCGAGGGGAGCAGGAATACTTCGAAGAGGACTTCGCGGTGACCACCCCCACGGTTTAACTCCCTTGCGCGGTTCAAAATGTGGGAGCGGGCTTGCTCGCGAAGGCGGTGTGTCAGTCAGAGATGTTCTAACTGAACGACCGCATTCGCGAGCAAGCCCGCTCCCACATTTGGATTGGGTTGTGTCAGTCATTCCCTGCTTAGAAATCGACAGTGGCCGACAGCTGCAACGTGCGCGGATACCCCGGCGAAAACGCGCCATACGAGGCCACGCCCGACCAGTATTCCCGGTCAAACACGTTCTGCACCGTGGCGCGGAATGTGGTTGGCCGCCCTTCGATCTTCGTCGCATAACGCGCGCCAGCGTCGATGCGCGTCCATGAATCGAGTTTCTGAGTATTGGCTTGGTTCACATACTGGCTGTCGGTGTAGATCGCGCCGCCGGTCAGGGTGAAACCTTCCAGCCACGGCGTATCCCACTCGGCCCACAGGTTGGCCTGGATATCCGGCACGCCCACCGGCTTGTTGCCACGGTTGGCAGGGGTTGCGGATTTGGTCAGTTCGCCATCCAGGAAGGTCACGCCGCCCATCAAGCGGGTGCCCGGCGCCACTTCGCCAAACACGCTCAACTCAACGCCGCGGTTGCGCTGTTCGGCCTGCACCGAATACACGCCATCGGCGCCCACTTCGCCGCTGGGCTTGGTGATCTGGAACAACGCCACACTGGTCATGAAGGTGCCGTGTTTATACTTCACGCCGAGTTCGTGTTGCTTGGATTCATAAGGCGCGAACGTCTCACCGGCATTGCTCGCCGTCCCCGGCGCCGCATCGCCTTTGCTCAAGCCCTCGACATAGTTGTAGTACAGCGACACGTCATCCCAGGGCCTGATGACCACGCCCAGCAACGGTGTATTGGCACTGGCGTCATACCGCGAGCTGACCCCGCCGGTGCTGTTGTAGTTACGCGACTCAATCGATTGGTGGCGCATGCCCAGGGTCAGTTGCAGGCGATCATCCAGAAAGCCCAGGGTGTCGGTGAGCGCTACGCCTGACAGCTCCGTCTCGGAAATGCGCAGTACCTTCGGCGCGTTGATGGACTGTTTGGGCGTGTCCACCGGGTGGTAGATATTCGACAGAATCGTCGTGCCATTGTTGATGCCCCGGGATAACTCATCCTCGTACCGGGTCGCCATCAGCGTGGTCATATGGGTCACCGGACCGGTGGCAAACAAACCGCGCAGGCCCACATCGGCAGTGGAACGGTCGACATTGAACTTGTAATAGCCGGGAATATTGCTGGTGTCGCCAGCGTCATTGAGGATGCGCGGCACCTGGTCGGACATGCGCTTCACATCCGAGCGGCCACCACCGGCATGCGCGAACGCGGTGAGGTTGTCGTTCAGGTCGTATTCACCACCGAGCAACAGTGATTGCTCCTTGGTGTCCGACCAACCCCACTTCTGCGGCAGGCTGGTACGGCCATTGGGAGCGGACGGCACCTGCACGTTCGGCGCAATAGTGAACGGCCGTGAAGCGCCGTCGTAGCTTTCTTTCTGGCTGATGTAATCGAGGTTCAGGCGCAGCCGCTCGCCACGATAATCCAGGGCAATGGCGCCGATGCCCACGTCGCGATGCTGGTCATCCACGGCGGTGTCGCCGCCCTGCAGGCTGCCGTTGAAGCGCACGCCAAACTGGTTTTCATCACCGAAACGGCGGCTGATATCGAGGTGGCCGCCGACTTGGCTGTCCGACGCATAGCTGCCGGTGAAACGGGTCAGGTTCTGATCCAGCGGGCGCTTGGGCACGATGTTGATCACACCCCCTACGCCGCTGTTGGGCGAGATGCCGTACATCAATGCGCCCGGCCCCTTGAGCACTTCGACACGCTCAGCGTACTCGGTGAACGCCCGGTAGTTGGGCGCCACGCCGTATACGCCGTCATAAGCGAGCTCGCCGAGGTTGCCCTCGCCAATCGCAAAACCACGGATGAAAAACGAGTCGACGATGCCACCGGTTTGCCCAGTGGAGCGCACCGACGGGTCACGCTCCAGCGCGTCGGCCACGGTGACGGTCTGCAGGTCGGCAAGGGTCTTGGCGGTGTAGCTGGTGACATTGAACGGCGTGTCCATCACGTCCTTGTTGCCCAGCATGCCCAGGCGTGCGCCACGGGCTACTTGGCCGCCAGCGAGCACGTCGGGCAAATCGGTGGGGCCGTTGTACACGGCGTTGACGTTGGTTTCACCGAGCGTCAAAGGCTCATCGGCCGCCCAGGCAGTGGTGCTGGCGGCGGCCAATAACAAGGCAGTTCGAATGGCGAGGGTTAACCGGCTGGCAACAAGCATGGCGTCGGGGGTCCTTTCATCGAGAGAAGGTGGAATTACTCCTGATGCCAGCCGGCGCGCGAAAAAGTATCAGCCTGCGGTAAGTTTTTTCCTTGGCTGCGACGTTGCGCTGTCGATGGGTTGTCACTTAGCATTGGGAATACTTCTCAATTGCACAGACCTGCGCCATGAGCGAAACCCATAACAATCCGCACCTGAGCGCGATCGAAGCCCTGTACAGCGGGCATCACGGCTGGCTGTACGCCACGCTCAAACGCAAACTCGGCAACGCCATGGATGCAGCGGACCTGGCCCAGGACACCTTCACCCGGATCCTCGCTTCACAAGTCACGGTGATCGACCAGCCACGGGCTTACCTGACCTGTGTGGCCAAGGGCATCCTGGTCAACTGGTACCAGCGCAAGGCCCTGGAACGCGCGTATCTGGAAGCCCTGGCTTGCGTACCGGCTCATGAGGTGCCCTCGCCGGAAGCCCACTTCGTGGTGCTGGAAACCCTGCATGAAATCGACGCGATGCTCGACTCGCTGCCGCCGCTGGTGAAGCGCGCGTTCCTGCTCTCGCAGCTCAACGGCCTTAAATACCAGGACATCGCCGATCAATTGGAGGTGTCGCTGATCACCGTCAAACGCTACATGAAACAGGCATTTGTGCAGTGCCTGATGCTGGTGGAATAGATGCCCGCCCTGTCTCCTAAAGCACTCGAGGAAGCCGCCGAATGGCTGATGCGCCTCAGCGAAGGCGACCTCAATGACAGCGAGCGCGCCGAATGGGAACACTGGAAACTCAGCAGCCCTGAACGCGACCGCGCCTGGGCCCGCGCGCAGTTGCTGCAAAACAAGTTGGGCGGCCTGCCGCCGTCGCTGGCAATGTCGGCGCTGGACCGTCCTGCGAGCCCAGAGCGTCGCGCAGCCTTGGGCAAACTGGCGCTGCTGTTGGCGGTGATGCCGGTGGGCTGGGGCAGTTGGAAGCTGGCGCAAAACCAGCAATGGACGGCGGACTACAGCACCCGCGTGGGCGAACGCCGCGAGCTTGTGTTGGCCGATGGTTCGCGCATAACGCTCAATACCGATACGGCTATCGACGTGCGGTTCGACAGCCAGCAGCGCCTGGTACACCTGCGCGAAGGCGAAATACTGGTGCAGACGGCGCATGAGGCCACCCGCCCGTTTTTGGTCAGCACTCGCCAGGGGCGCATGCAGGCCCTGGGCACACGTTTTACCGTGCGCGAACTGAACGCGCGGACTCATCTGGCGGTGTTGGAAGGTACCGTCAAGGTGATGCTGGCCGAGAATAGCCAAACGGCGCCACTGATCGTTAATGCCGGGCAGCGTACGGATTTTTCTGCGCAGACGTTTGGTGCGCTGGGCACGGCTGACGGCAATGTGGATGCCTGGACCCGGGGTATGTTGATGGCCGACAAGATGCGCTTGGCGGATTTTGTGGCTGAGCTGTTGCGCTATCGTCGGGGGTTTGTGCGGTGTGATCCGGCGATTGCCGATTTGAAGATTTCAGGGGCGTTTCCGGTGAGTGATAGCCAGCGGGCGTTGGGTATGTTGGTGCAGACGTATCCGGTGCGGGTGAGTGGGCATTTGAATGGGTATTGGGTGACGTTGTCGCCTGCCTGAACCTACCAGGCCACCGCGTTTTATCATCTATGAAGAGATTCAAATGTGGGAGCTGGCTTGCCTGCGATAGCTATGTGTTGGGCGCTAGAAGGTTTGGTTCGGAGTACATATCCGTTATTTGGGTGAAGGCTGATATGGGTTCCGCTCTTACAGCGGCTCACTTTTGAAGAGCGCAAAAGTAAGCAAAACGCTTCGCCCCACCACTCGGCACCTCGCCTAGGCTCGGTGTGCCCTCTCTCCGGCTTGAATCCGTGGGCCGCCGCCACGCGCCATCCATGGCGCGGGGCGGCTAACCCGGCGTCCTGCCGGGTTACCCACGGATTCAAGCCTGCGTTCGGCCAGCGTGGTTTAACGGGGCGCCTAAGATCAAGATCAAGATCCAAAGCAAAGCAAAGCAAAGCTGCGTCTGCCTTGGGTGGGCGCGAAAATAAAATGGCAGTTGGCTGATACTTTTTCCAATCTCAACTGGCAAACCTTGGAACTCCTTTACCTCTCGTCCAAAGGCTCCCCCTTTCATGCTTGTGATTCGCAGCGTGTTGTTCAGTCTGGTATTGAGCGCTGCCACGATGGCTGCGCAGCTAGATGCTGTTGCGCTGCACGCTTATCAGATCGCTCCGGGCCCGCTCGGCGCTACGCTGTCGCGCTTTGCGGTGGACGCAGGTATTGCATTGTCGTTTGTACCGGCCCTGACCGAAGGCCTGACCAGCCCAGGGCTGTCCGGGACGTATTCGACCCAGGAAGCGGTCAACCTGCTGCTGGCTGACAGCGGCCTGGAAATGGTGCTGCGCAGTGACGGCACCTACACCTTGGTACAGCGTCGCGTCACGCTGGAAAACACCACGGTCGATGGCGTCGACCAGCGCGCGTATAACCTGCCGCCGGTGTATTCCGGCGGCCAGGTGGCAGTGGGTGGGCGTCTGGGCATGCTGGGCAATACCGATGTAATGGACGCACCATTCAGCGTCAGCACCTACACCGCCGCGTTGATCAAGGACCAACAGGCCACCACCGTCGGCGATTTGCTGGAGCGCGACTCTTCAGTGCGCTCCACCGGGCAGACCGGGGGTATTGTCGACTCGTTTTTCATCCGTGGTTTCCCGGTGGGCGAAGGTAACCTCGGCGAGTTGGCGTTCGACGGGGTGTACGGCGTGGCCTCCAACTACCGAGTGTTCACCGAGTACGCCGAACGCGTCGAAGTGGTCAAGGGGCCGGGCGCCCTGCTCTACGGCATGTCGCCCAACAGCGCAGTCGGTGGCGTGATCAACGTGGTGCCCAAGCGCTCCCTGGAGGAAGACCTCACCCGCTACACCGCCAGCTACGCCCAGGATGCGCATTTGGGTAACCGCATCGATATCAGTCGGCGCTTTGGCGAGGAGCGCCGCTTCGGTGTGCGTTTCAACGGCGGTGTACAGCAAGGCGATACGGTGATCGAGCACCAGGACCGGGCAGTCGATATCGGCGCGCTGTCCCTGGACTATCAGGGCGAGCGCCTGCGCACCAGCCTGGACCTGATCGCCCAGGAGGAAACCTTCGACGGCGCCTCGCGGCCGTTCCTGATCGCCGCCGGCATAAAGATCCCCGACGCCGCCAATGGTCGTACCAACGTTAGCCAGGACTGGGGCTGGTCGAAAACGCGGGACAAATCCGCCTTGCTCAGCGGCGAATATGACCTCACCGACCACCTGACCGTGTTCGGCCACGCCGGCGGCGGCCGGTCAGCGGTGGCGCGCCTGTCCGACCAGACGCCAAGCATCGTCAACAGCGCCGGTGACACCTCGTCGATCCCAGGTTATTACCGCTTCGAAGTGCAGCGCTACACCGTCGACGCCGGCGCGCGCCTGCGCTTTGATACCGGGCCGATCAGCCACAGCGGTACCGTGCAGGTCACGCGTTATCGCGATGAGCTGTCGCGGGGGATTATTTCCGGTGCGCCGGTGCTGTCGAATATCTACCACCCCAGCGAAAGCCCCAAGCCGTCGATCCCCAAACCGGGCGCCCCCAAGGTGTCCGCCAGCGAACTGACCGGCGTGGCCATCGCCGACACCTTGTCGGTGCTGGACCAACGTGTGCAGGTCACCCTGGGCCTGCGTAAACAGACCATCGAGTCCAACAACTACAACGCCGCAGGCGCCGTGACCAGCGCCTACGACGACGGCAAGACCACACCGCTGTTCGGCGTGGTGCTCAAGCCTTGGGCGCATATGGCGTTCTACTACAACTACCTCGAAGGCCTGAGCAAGGGCGATGTCGCGCCGTCCAACGCGTCCAACGCCGGCGAGGTGTTTGCCCCCTATGTGTCCAAGCAGCACGAAGTCGGCATCAAGTTCGACTACGCCACCTTCATGTCCACCCTGGCGCTGTTCCAGATCCAGAAGCCCAGCGGCGAACTGGCCGGCGGGCGGTTTGCCGTACAGGGCGAACAGCGCAACCGAGGCCTGGAATTGAATGTGTTCGGCGAAATCGCCCCGGGCACCCGCCTGCTCGGCGGTGTCACCCTGCTGGATGCAACGTTGACCCGCACCGGCATCGCTGCCAACCAGGGCAATACCCCCGTCGGTGTGCCCAAGGCGCAGGCCAACCTGTGGGCGGAATGGGACACGCCCTGGGTCGAAGGCCTGACGCTGACCAGCGGTGCGATCTACACCGCCAGCCAGTACGTCGACCAGGCCAACACCCAACAACTGGACCCTTGGACGCGCTTCGACATAGGCGCACGCTACACCACGCGCATCGTCGAGCGACCGACGACGTTTCGCGCCACGGTGCAGAACGTGTTTGACCGCGAATACTGGTCCGGTGTGGCGTCCTACGGGGCGTTTTCACAAGGCTCGCCGCGTACCCTGCTGCTGTCGGCCACAGTCGACTTCTAATAACGGCTGTCTCGCCTAATCCTGTTGAATACTTGCCTGATCCTCCGACTTATCGACTAGCGGATAACTGTCGCCTTGCGCCGTGGACTAGAGTTCAACCATAAGCGGCCATCACGTCTTCATAAAAAAGGCCGCACCTACCGTCGATCAGCAGGTGAGCCATGGAATTACGGATTAATCAAAAGACCTATCAGGTTGATGCAGACGCCGATACGCCATTGTTATGGGTCATCCGCGATGACCTGGGGCTGACCGGCACCAAGTACGGCTGCGGTCTGGCCCAGTGCGGCGCGTGCTCAGTGCTGGTGGACGGTAACGTGGTGCGCAGTTGCGTCACGCCGGTGGCTGGGGTGGTGGGGCGTGAAATCACCACCATCGAAGCGGTTGAAGAGGACGCAGTGGGCAAACGCGTGGTGGCGGCCTGGGTCGAACATCAGGTGGCGCAGTGCGGTTATTGCCAGTCTGGGCAGGTGATGGCAGCCACCGCGCTGCTCAAGCACACCCCTACCCCTAATGATGCGCAGATCGAAGCGGCGATGATCAACCTGTGCCGTTGCGGCACTTACAACGCTATCCGCACTGCTGTGCATGACCTGGCCAAGCCGGAGCGTGCCTGATGAGTGCGCACACCGAGTTATTCGATACGCCAGTGAACCTGTCGCGCCGACGTTTCCTGGCCAGTACGGCCGTGGGTGCGCTGGTGATCGGTTTCGGCCTGCCACTGGGTTCGTCCAGAGTCCAGGCAGCCACTAGCCCGGTTGCCGAACGCGGCACCCAGGTGCCGGCCTTCCTGGAGATTCGCCCGGACGGCACAGTGCGCCTGCTCAGTCCCTTTATGGAAGGCGGCCAAGGCACTCACACCGCCATGGCACAGATTGTCGGCGAAGAGCTGGATGCCGACCCCGCCACCTTCGTGGTCGAGGCCGCCCCGCCCGGCGACGCCTATGTGGTGATGGAAAACGGCATGCGCATCACCGGCGGCAGTATGTCGGTGCGCATGAGTTACCCGGTCATGCGGCGCCTGGGCGCCCTGGCGCGTACCATGTTGCTGCAGGCCGGCGCCGAGCAACTGGGCGTGCCGATGGCCGAACTGACCACCCAGCCAGGCCGCGTGGTGCACGCCGCATCGGGCCGGTCGCTGGGTTACGGTGAGTTGGCCGGGCGCGCGCTGGATATGCCCGTGCCCGACCCGGCCAGCGTAAAGCTGCGCGACCCAAGCCAGTTCCGCTGGATCGGCAAACCGGTGAAGCGCCTGGACGCCTACGACAAATCCACCGGCAAGGCGCTGTACAGCATCGACCAGAAGGTCGACGGCATGCTCCACGCCGCCGTGCAGCACGCGCCGCGCCTGGGCATGACCGTGGGCAGCCTGCGTAACCAGGCGCAGGTCGAAGCCATGAAAGGCGTGCATTCCGTCCACCAACTGCCCGGTGCCGTGGCGGTGGTGGCTGAACGCTGGTGGCACGCCAAGCGGGCAGTCGAGGCGATTCAAGTCGACTGGCAGGAGCCCGGTGCCGATGCGACTGTACGGGTGATGCCGGCGGATTTCTCCAGCGACGGCTTTCGCGACTTTCTCGCCGCCCAACAAGGCCCGGCGCGGGACGACGAAAACGAAGGCGATGTAGCCGCCGCGTTGGCGGGTGCCAAGACCACAGTCGAAGCCACCTACCACAACCAATACCTGCACCACGCCCAACTGGAGCCGCCGTCGGCCCTGGCACGGTTCAACCCCGACGGTACGTTGGACGTGTGGCTGCCCAACCAGGCGCCCGACATGTTCCGCGCCGACATCGCCAAGCGCACCGGCCTGGACATCGCGAAAATCAACTTGCATTCACCGTTGCTCGGCGGTTTTTTCGGCCGGCATTTCCTGTATGACTCCGCCAGCCCGTACCCGCAGGCCATTGCACTGGCCAAGGCGGTGGGCCGTCCGGTCATGCTGATCTGGAGCCGCGAGGAAGAATTCCTGCGCGATGTGCTGCGCCCGGTGGCGGTGGTCAAGTTCCGCGCCGCGCTGGATGCCAAAGGTTTGCCGGTGGCCATCGAAGCGGTCAGTGCAACCGAAGGCCCGACCGAAGCCATCGCCGGCAAACAGGGCGAAAAACTCGACCCCACTGCCCTTGAAGGTTTGTCGGGCAAGTCCTATACGATCCCCAACAAACGTATCGCGCAGATCTACGTCAAAGGCCCGGCCATGCTCGGTTACTGGCGTTCGGTGGGCAATTCGTTGAATGACTTCTTCTACGAGGCGTTCCTCGATGAACTGGCGGACAAAGGCGGTCACGACCCTTACGAGTTGCGCCTGCATTTGCTGCGCGACAACCCTCGGCTGACCACGCTGTTGCAGGCGGTGGGCGAGTTGTCTGGTGGCTGGAAGCGCGGCCCGTATACGGCTGAAGACGGTACTCGGCGTGCACGCGGCGTGGCCATGGCCTCGCCGTTCGGCTCCCACGCGGCGGTGATCGCCGAAGTGTCGATTGAAAGTGGCCAGGTCAAGGTGCACCAGATCTGGGAAGCCATCGACCCCGGCAGCATCGTCAACCCGGCGATTGTCGAGGCGCAGGTGAATGGTGCCGTGGCCCTGGGCTTGTCCCAGGCGTTGCTGGAGGAAGCGGTGTACGTGGACGGCAAGCCACGGGCGCGCAACTACGACCTGTATCCGATTTTGCCGCCTTCGCGCATGGCGCAGGTGCATGTGCGGATTGTCGAGAGTGGCGAAAAGATGGGCGGCATTGGCGAGCCACCGTTGCCCGCTGTGGCGCCGGCCGTGGCCAATGCGGTGGCGCAGTTGACCGGCCAGCGCATCCGCAGCTTGCCGTTGAGCCGACACACTTTCAGCTAACCGACAGAGACCGCCCATGAACAACCGTCGATTCGTAAGAACCGCAGGCTGGCTGGCGCTGCCCTGCCTGGTCGCCGCAGGTGTGTTGGCCTGGTACGTCACCCGCCAGCCCACCTCCCCGTTTGAACAAGCACAAAGCGTGGACGCCGCGTTGGTCAGTCGCGGCGAGTACGTCGCCCGGCTCAGCGACTGCGTGGCCTGCCACAGCTTGCCGGGCAAGACACCGTTTGCCGGCGGCCTGGAAATGGCCACACCGCTGGGGGCGATTCACGCCACCAATATCACCCCGGACCGTGATCACGGCATCGGCGCTTACTCCTTGGCCGACTTCGACCGGGCGGTGCGCCACGGCGTAGCACCGGGTGGCCGCAGGCTTTACCCGGCCATGCCCTACCCGTCCTATGTGAAGCTCAGCGACGATGATATCCGCGCGCTGTACGCGTTTTTCATGCAAGGCGTACAACCGGCCAGCGAACCGAACATCCCCAGCAGCATCCCCTGGCCGCTCAACCTGCGCTGGCCCATTGCGCTGTGGAACGGCGTGTTCGCCCCGAGCGACCCCTACGCCGCCAAGCCCGACCAGGACCCGCTGTGGAACCGTGGCGCCTACATCGTCCAAGGCCCCGGCCACTGCGGCAGTTGCCATACGCCGCGCGGCCTGGCCTTTAACGAGAAGGCGCTGGATGACTCCGGCAAGCCGTTTCTCAGCGGCGCCCTGCTCGACGGCTGGTACGCCCCCAGCCTGCGCCAAGACCCCAACACCGGGCTGGGCCGCTGGACCGAGCCGCAGATCGTGCAGTTCCTCAAAACCGGGCGTAACCAACATGCGGTGGTGTTCGGCTCGATGACCGAGGCGTTCAACAACTCCACGCAGTTCATGGCCGATGAAGATTTGGCCGCCATCGCCCGCTACCTCAAGTCTTTGCCGGGTGATCCGCAGCGCGACGGCACGCCTTGGCAATATCAGACCGCCGCTGCCGACACCGGCCCGGGCGCCCACACCTACGCCACCCGCTGCGCGTCCTGCCATGGCCTGGACGGCAAGGGCCAGCCCGAGTGGATGCCGCCGTTGGCCGGTGCCACCTCGGCACTTGCGAAGGAAAGCGCCTCGGCCATCAACATCACCTTAAATGGTTCGCAGCGGGTAGTGACGGCAGGAGTGCCAGATGCCTATCGCATGCCCGCGTTTCGTGAACAGCTGTCTGACCAGGAGATTGCCCAGGTGTTGAGTTATGTACGCAGCACCTGGGGCAACAAAGGGGACGCGGTGGACGCGCAAGCGGTGGGCAAGCTGCGCGGGCATACAGACCCGGCGAGCAGCAGCCCGATTATTTTGCATATGCGTTAACGGCCCATACTCGGTTAATTGTGGGAGCGGGCTTGCTCGCGAAAGCGGAGTGTCAGCCAATGAATCTGCGACTGATACACCGCGTTCGCGAGCAAGCCCGCTCCCACATTTGATCTGTAGTGTCTGTTCGACCTCATCACAATTGTTAACCGTTTCTTTGACGTTTTTTTCTCATTCCCCCCTCTACATTCGCCGCGCCTAAACATGCAAATGATTCCTATTGGTCTAGTCTCAATCGACCTCTCGCGGATTTCCCGTGCATTAATAAAAACCGGAGCGCTCACCGCATGACCACCCGTCTTCCGTCCTTTATCAAAAAAGCCCTGCTCGCCACCGCATTGGTCAGCGCCGGGCACGTGTATGCCGCCGACTCGGTGGGCATTGTGGTGTACAACGCCCAGCATGAAAGCCTCACCAAGGCGTGGGTTGAAGGGTTTACCCAGGAGACCGGGATTCCGGTGACGATCCGCAACGGCGACGACACCGAAATGGGCAACCAGCTCGTGCAGGAAGGCGCGGCCTCCCCGGCCGATGTATTCCTCACCGAAAACTCCCCGGCGATGGTGCTGGTGGACAACGCCGGGCTGTTCTCGCCGTTAGCGCCGACCACCCTGGAACAGGTGGACGCCGCCTATCGCCCGGCCCATGGCAAGTGGATCGGCATCGCCGCGCGCTCCACGGTGTTCGTGTACAACCCGAGCACGCTCAAAGAAGCCGACCTGCCCAAGTCGCTGCTGGACCTTGCTTCGCCAAGCTGGAAAGGCCGCTGGGCCGCCTCCCCGGCCGGTGCCGACTTCCAGGCAATCGTCGCCGCCGTGCTGGAGCTGAAAGGCGAAGCCGCCACCCTCGACTGGCTCAAGGCAATGAAAGCCAACGCCACCATTTATCGCGGCAACAGCGCGGTACTCAAGGCCGTCAACGCTGGCCAGGTGGACAGCGGCGTGATCTATCACTATTACAGCTTCGTCGACCAGTCCAAGACTGGCGAAAACAGCAAGAACACCAAACTGCACTACTTCAAACACCAGGACCCAGGCGCGTTTGTGAGTATTTCCGGGGCCGGTGTGTTGGCGTCCAGCAAGCATCAGGAACAGGCCCAGGCCTTCGTGAAGTGGATCACCGGCAAAGACGGCCAAGCCATTCTCAAGGACGGCACTTCGTTCGAATACGCTGTGGGCCAGAACGCCCAGTCCAACCCCAAGCTGACGCCGCTGGCACAGCTGGACGCGCCGAAGGTCGATGCGTCCAAGCTCAACAGCAAGAAAGCGGTGGAGTTGATGACCCAGGCCGGACTGCTCTGATTGTTGCCTGAAACCTCCCTCCCAGGTGTTGCACACGCAGCGCCACGCAAACGCGCCCACGGTTTGTTCAAAAGCCGTGGGGGCACGTGGGTCACCGGTTTATCGGTGCTGGTGTCGTTGCTGGCGCTGCTGCCGATTGCGTTTGTGATCGGCGTGTCCTGGCAGATCGGCTGGGCGCAGATCGAAGCGTTGGTGTGGCGCCCTCGTGTCGGCGAATTGCTGACAAACACCGTGCTGCTGGTGGTACTCACACTGCCGTTGTGCATTGTGTTGGGTGTTGCGCTGGCGTGGTTGACCGAGCGCACCGACCTGCCGGGGCGCCGCTTCTGGTCGCTGCTGGCCGTTGCGCCACTGGCGGTGCCGGCGTTTGTGCACAGTTACGCCTGGGTCAGCCTGGTGCCGTCGATCCACGGTTTACCAGCCGGTGTGCTGGTGTCGGTGATTGCCTATTTCCCCTTTCTGTACTTGCCGGTGGCGGCGACTTTGCGCCGGCTTGATCCTGCGATTGAAGACGTGGCCGAGTCCCTGGGCCTCAAGCCCTGGGCGGTGTTTTTTCGGGTGGTTTTGCCCCAGTTGCGCCTGGCGATTTGCGGCGGTGCGCTGTTGGTGGGCCTGCACCTGCTGGCCGAATACGGCCTGTACGCGATGATTCGTTTCGATACGTTCACCACGGCGATTTTCGATCAGTTCAAATCCACGTTTAACGGCCCGGCAGCGAATATGCTCGCGGCCGTGCTGGCACTGTGTTGCCTGGCGATGCTCACCGCCGAGTCCGCCGCACGCGGCCATGCGCGTTATGCGCGGGTCGGTTCCGGCAGCGCCCGTGAACAGCGCATCGTTGTGCTGGGCACCGGCACCACCCTGCTCTCCCTCGGCTTGCAAATGGCAACCTGCGCACTGGCCCTCGGCGTTCCGCTGATTACCTTGGGCAAATGGCTGATCGCCGGTGGCCGCGAGGTCTGGCAGTTGGGCGAACTGTTGCCGGCGCTGGAGCAAACCGTGCTGCTGGGCATCGCCGGTGCCGTGTTGACCACCTGCGCGGCGGTGCCGATTGCCTGGTTGTCGATTCGTGCGCCGGGGCGGTTGCAGCGCATTCTGGAAGGCTGCAACTACATCACCAGCTCCTTGCCCGGCATCGTCGTGGCCCTGGCGTTGGTTACGGTGACCATCCACTTCGCCCGGCCAATCTACCAAACCACGATTACCGTGCTGCTCGCCTACCTGCTGATGTTCCTGCCACGAGCCCTGGTGAGCTTGCGCGCCGGCATCGCACAGGCACCCGTGGAGCTGGAAAACATGGCCCGCAGCCTCGGCCGCTCGCCAGGTCGGGCGTTGTGGCTGATCACGATGCGCCTGGCCGCACCGTCTGCCGCTGCCGGTGCGGCGCTGGTGTTCCTGGCGATCACCAATGAATTGACCGCCACCTTGCTGCTGGCGCCCAACGGCACGCGCACCTTGGCCACCGGCTTCTGGGCGATGACCAGCGAGATCGACTACGCGGCGGCGGCGCCTTACGCGCTGATCATGATCCTGCTGTCTCTGCCGTTGACCGGCCTTCTCTACCATCAATCCAAACGCACGGCAGGCCGATGAACGCCCTCGAACTGAACGCACTCTGCAAATCCTTCGGCGCCCAGCGTGCCCTGGCGGACGTCAGTCTGTCGGTGCCCACCGGCAGCCGTACGGTGATCGTCGGGCCGTCCGGCTCGGGCAAGACCACCTTGCTGCGGATGATTGCCGGCTTTGAATTCCCCGACACCGGCAGCCTCACGCTGAACGGGCAAACCCTGGTCGACAACACCCACGCCGTGCCAGCGCACCAACGCCAGATCGGTTATGTGCCGCAGGACGGCGCGCTGTTTCCGCACATGACCGTGGCCGACAACATCGGCTTCGGCCTGGCAACCAAGGGTGAACCGCGCCACGAACGCATCGCCGAACTGATGGACAGCGTGGCCCTCGACACCACCATGGCGCGGCGCTGGCCCCACGAACTCTCCGGTGGTCAGCAACAACGCGTGGCGCTGGCCCGCGCATTGGCGCAACAGCCGCGCCTGATGCTGCTGGATGAACCCTTCTCCGCACTGGACACCGGCTTACGCTCGGCCATGCGCAAAATGGTCGCGCGCCTGCTCAGTGACGCGGGCATTACCACGATCCTGGTCACCCACGATCAAAGCGAAGCCCTGTCGTTTGCCGATCAACTGGCCGTGATGCGCCAGGGTCGGCTGGTGCAGTCGGGCCATCCGATGGACCTGTACCAATACCCCGTCGACGAGCAGACCGCGTTGTTCCTGGGCGAAGCCGTGGTGATGCCCGCCAGGATCGAAGCCGGCTGGGCCCATTGCGGCCTGGGGCGCGTGCCCGTCGACAGCAAGCTCGACCACGCCACCACCCGGATCATGCTGCGCCCTGAACAGTTGCAGCTCAGTACCACCGACGATTCCGGTTGCCGTGGCGTGGTGACCGAGCGCGAATTCGGTGGCAATACCTGCACCCTGACCGTGGAGTTGCAAGCCGACGGCCAAGCCATCCTGGTGCGCAGCTCTGGCCTGCAGGCGCCGCCCCTGGGCAGCGTGGTGCACCTCACCACCGTGGGCACGGCTCATGTTCTGAAAAAAACCGCCACCCTCAGTCCCAGCTAAGTTTCGCGGTTTACCTTCTCCCCTGCGCCAACCACAGCGCGGTCAAGGAGAGGTAAACCCGATGAATGCCACAGCAGCCCGTTGGCTGAACAAAGTACCCGAGGTGACGCTGTCCTTCTGGGTGATCAAGATCCTGTCCACCACCGTGGGCGAAACCGGCGCGGACTACCTCGCCGTGGATGCCGGCTTCGGTGCCGGCTGGACCAGCCTCGGCATGGCTGCGCTGCTGGCCATCGCCTTGTTCCGGCAGATGCGCACCAAGGCCTACACCCCGTGGATCTACTGGCTGACCGTGGTGCTGGTGAGCATCGTCGGCACGCAGATCACCGACATCCTCACCGACAAACTCGACGTCAGCCTTTACACCAGCACGGCGATTTTCTCGGTGCTGTTGGCGCTTAATTTCATGGTCTGGTATCGCACCGAGCGCAGCCTGTCGATCCGCGACATCGTTACACCACGCCGCGAGTGGTTCTACTGGACCACGGTGCTGTGCACCTTTGCCCTCGGCACTGCCGCCGGCGACTTGGCCACCGAAGCGCTGGGCCTGGGCTTTACCCTCGGTGCAGTGATCTTCGCAGTTTTGATCGCCGTCGCGATGCTGGCCTGGAGCGTGGGCGTCAACAGCGTGCTGACGTTTTGGGTCGCCTACATCCTCACCCGCCCGTTCGGCGCCTCCCTCGGCGACCTGCTCACCCAGGCCAAGACCTACGGCGGCCTGGGCATGGGCTCCAGTTGGACCAGCGCCCTCTTCCTCTGCGTGATTGTGCTGCTGGTGGCCGTCGCGCAGCTCAACGTCGGCAACCGCAAAGCGATTACCCAATGATTATTCACCCCAAGGAAAACCTCATGCGCCCTGTACACAACTTGATTCGCCGCGTCGCCATCGCCTCAGCCATTCTGATGCTGGGCATCGCCACCGGCTGCTCCAAACCTGCCGACAAACCCAAGGACGCCACCGGTGCGCCGACCAGCCAACGCCAGGCATCGAAACTGGGCGACCTGTCGGAGTTCCGCAACATCGCAGTGGACGTCTCGGCGTTGGTTGTCAGCAACGACCTGGCAGGCGCCAAAGCCCGCATCAAAGACCTGGAAACCAGCTGGGACGCCGCCGAAGCCGGCATCAAGCCCCGCGCCGCCAGCGACTGGCATGTGCTGGACAAAGCCATCGACCGCGCGCTTTCGGCATTGCGTGACGGCAACCCGAACCAGGCCGACTGCAAGGCCTCGATGGACGACCTGCTCAAGGCCTTCGACACGATGAAAGGCTGACGCTTGTCGGCACAGGTGCTTCACTACACACGCGGCGATCACCTCGCCGCGTGTGCTTTTTTCTGCGGAGAGTGCCATGCGCATACTGCTGGTCGAAGACGACCCGATGATTGGCGACGCGATCCAACGCGCGCTCAGCGATGCGAGCTACGCCGCCGACTGGGTCAAGAACGGCCTCTCGGGCCTGGCCGCCCTCGACACCCACCCCTACGACCTGGTGCTGCTGGACCTGGGCCTGCCCGGCAAGGACGGCCTCGATGTGCTGGACACAATCCGTGCGCGCAACAACCCGGTGCCCCTGCTGATCATCACCGCCCGCGACAACCTCGACGACCGTTTGCGCGGCCTCGACGGTGGCGCCGATGACTATTTGCTCAAGCCGTTCGACCTCTCGGAGCTGCTCGCGCGCATCCGCGCCGTGCTGCGGCGCAAAGGCGGCAGCGCGTTGTCGGTGCTGGGCAACGGCGTGGTGTCGCTGGACCTGCTGTCCAAAGAGGCCAGTACTGAGGAACAAAGCGGCGTGGCGCTGTCGGGCCGAGAGTTTGCACTGCTGCAGGCGTTGTTGATTCGCCCCGGGGCGATCCTGTCACGCAGCGAGTTGGAAGACCGCTTGTATGGCTGGGGCAACGAAGTCGAGAGCAATGCCATCGAGTTCCTGATCCATGCGTTGCGGCGCAAGTTGGGCAGTCACGTGATCAAGAATGTCAGGGGCATGGGATGGATGGTTTCAAAAAGCGTTTGAATGAGTCGGTGCAACTGCGGCTGTCGGTGACGCTGTCACTGGCAATTCTGTTGGTGGCGCTGCTGGCCAGCGTATTCGCCTTTGTCTCGGCGTTTGAAGAGGCCCACGAACAGCAGGACGACACCTTGCGCCAGGTGGCGATGCTGTTTGACCGCCAGCAGATGACCTTGCAATACCCCCAAGGCCCGGCCATCGACGGTGATGACGAAGAGTCGCGGGTGATCATCCAATACCTGGGCGACGGCCAGCACGCGACGGGCGCCACCGATGAAGCGCTGCCCCTGCCCTTTCCAACGACGCTCACCGATGGCCTGTCCACCGTTGAAGTGGCCGGTGAGGCCTTTCGCGTATTGGTGCGCAGCACCGCCCAGGGCCAGCGGATTGCCGTAGCGCAGGAACAGGACGCCCGCGACAAGGATGCCCGCGAAAGTGCCTGGCGCAGCCTGTTGCCGTTCCTGATTCTGTTTCCGGTGCTGTTGCTGGTGGTCGGCGACCTGGTGCGCAAGCTGTTTCGCCCGATCGGCGTGCTGGCGGCAGAGATCGATCAGCGGGCCGAGCAGGAGTTGCATCCAATCCAGGAGCAGCACCTGCCCACCGAAGTGCGCCCGTTTGTGGTCGCCATCAATCGCCTGCTGGCGCGGGTGGCCCAGTCCATGGACAGCCAGCGGCGCTTTGTTGCCGATGCGGCCCATGAGTTGCGCTCGCCAATGACCGCCTTGTCCTTGCAGGCCGAGCGGCTCGCCGCCACCGAGATGTTGCCTGCGACCCGCGAGCGGTTTGACCCGTTGTCACGGGGCATTGAGCGCGGTCGCAAACTGATTGATCAGCTGTTGAGCCTGGCGGCGGCGCAATCGACATCAGAACGGGCACAAACCCGGCTTTCGGTACATGAGTTGTATCGACAGGTCCTGGAAGACCTGCTGCCCCTGGCCGAACGCAAGCAGATCGACATCGGCGTCGACAGTCCCCAGGACGCGCACGTGGTCTTTAACGAGTTGGACCTGTTTACCTTGGTGAAGAACCTGGTAGACAACGCCATCCGCTATACCCCTGCGGGCGGGCGCATCGACTTGTCGGTCCAAGCAACGCCCGGCGCTGTACACCTGCAAATCAAGGACTCAGGCCCAGGCATTGCCGGGGAAGAACAGGCCCGCGTGTTCGACCCGTTCTATCGCAGCCTGGGCACCGACGAAGCCGGTTCCGGGCTGGGGCTGTCGATCGTCAAGGCGATCGCCGAGCGCACCGGGGCACGGGTTGAACTGGCATTCAGCGATCCGGCGGCACAGCGTGGCTTGTGTGTTTCGGTGTGGATTCCAGAGGTTTATCCCGCACCATAAAGCCCTTTTGACCCACCACAGGGCGCTATCCAGTGCCCTTGAAACTTACCCCGAAAAAAATCCCGAACGGCCATTGTTAACATCTTAATTACAAGGTTAACATGTTAATCAATCCAGCCAGATTCAGGAGTCAGACATGCGCCGCGCCGCCAGCGACATCGCCACCGGTACCTTGTTCGGCATCGCCTTGAACTACCAAGGCCTGCTGCACAGCCGACTGGACGAATTCAACCAGCCGCCTTACCAGAAGCCGCCGCAAAAACCGGTGCTGTTCATCAAGACGCCGAACACCCGCTCCGTCGACGGCCAAGCCGTGATCGCCCCCACTGGCGAGCGCCTGCAGCCTGGCCCGGCGCTGGGGGTAGTGATCGGCAAGACCGCCAGCCGCGTGGCCGAACAGGACGCCCTCGCGCATGTCGCCGGCTACGTGATCGTCAACGAATTCAGCCTGCCGGAAGACAGCTACTACCGCCCCTCCGTCAAAGCCAAATGCCGCGATGGTTTTTGTGCGCTCAGCGGCGAAGTGATCCCCACTGGCGAAGTGCCGGATGTCCACGGGCTGGTGCTCACGCTGCTGGTCAACGGCGAAGTACGCCAGGAAAACACCACGGCCAATTTCGTGCGCAGCATTCCTCGGTTGATCGCCGAACTCAGTGAATTCATGACCCTGCACGCAGGCGATGTGCTGATCACCGGCACACCTGAAGGCCGCGTCGACGTCGTGCCCGGCGATGAAGTTGTCGTCGAGATCAGCGGCCTGGGTCGCCTGACCAACCCTATTGTGGCCGAGTGAGGAAACACCGATGAAGCACGCACGCATTCGCTATCAGAACCAAATCCATGCGGTCACGGTAGAGGCCGACAACGCCGTCCGCCTCGCCGATGGCCGCCTACTCGCCGAGCAGCAAGTTGAATGGCTGCCGCCCGCCGAGGGCAGCATGTTCGCCCTGGGGCTGAACTACGCCGACCACGCCGCTGAATTGGCCTTTAATGCGCCGACCGAGCCGCTGGCCTTTATCAAATCCCCCGGCACCTACACCGGACACAAACAAACCACCTGGCGCCCCGACAACGTCAAGTACATGCACTACGAGTGCGAACTGGTGGCGGTGATCGGCAAGCCGGCGCGCAACGTCAAGCGTGAAGACGCGCTGAGCTACCTGGCTGGCTACACGGTGTGCAACGACTACGCCATCCGCGACTACCTGGAAAACTACTACCGCCCCAACCTGCGCGTAAAAAACCGCGACTGCACCACCCCGGTCGGCCCTTGGATCGTCGACGCCGCCGATGTGCCCGACCCGTCAGCCCTCAAGTTGCGCACCTGGATCAATGGCGAGTTGAAACAAGAAGGCAGCACCGCCGACATGATCTTCGACATCCCTTACCTGATCGAATACTTCTCCAGCTTCATGACCCTGCAACCGGGCGACATGATCGCCACCGGCACGCCCGAAGGCCTGGCCGACGTCGTGCCGGGCGATGAGGTGGTGGTGGAGGTCGAAGGCGTTGGCCGGCTGGTCAACCGCATTGTCAGTGAATCCGAATTCTTTGCCGCTCGCGGCTGAAAACAACAGAGAGAACAGCATGATCAAGCACTGGATCAACGGCCGCGAAGTCGACAGCCCCGACACCTTCACCAACTACAACCCGGCCACCGGCGAAGCCCTTGGTGAAGTCGCCAGCGGTGGTGCCGATGAGGTCAACCTGGCCGTGGCTGCTGCCAAGGAAGCCTTCCCCAAGTGGGCCAACACCCCGGCCAAGGAACGCGCCCGGTTGATGCGCAAGCTCGGTGAGTTGATCGAGCAGAACGTGCCCAACCTGGCCGAACTGGAAACCCTGGACACCGGCCTGCCGATCCATCAGACCAAGAACGTGCTGATCCCACGCGCGTCCCACAACTTCGACTTCTTCGCCGAAGTCTGCACGCGCATGGACGGCCATAGCTACCCGGTGGACGACCAGATGCTCAACTACACCCTGCGCCAGCCGGTGGGCGTGTGTGCGCTGGTGTCGCCGTGGAACGTGCCGTTCATGACCGCCACCTGGAAAACCGCGCCGGCCCTGGCGTTGGGTAATACCGCAGTGCTGAAGATGAGCGAACTGTCGCCGCTGACCGCCAATGAACTGGGGCGCCTGGCGCTCGAAGCCGGTATCCCGCCCGGCGTGCTCAACGTGGTGCAAGGCTACGGCGCCACGGCCGGCGATGCGTTGGTGCGCCACCCGGATGTGCGCGCCATCTCCTTCACCGGCGGCACCGCCACCGGGCGCCGGATCATGCAGACAGGCGGCCTGAAAAAGTACTCGATGGAACTGGGCGGCAAGAGCCCGGTGCTGATCTTTGACGATGCCGATCTCGATCGCGCCCTGGATGCGGCGCTGTTCACCATCTTCTCGTTGAACGGCGAACGCTGCACCGCCGGCAGCCGCATCTTTATCCAGGAAACCGTGTACGACCAGTTCGTCGCCGAGTTCGTAGCCCGCGCCAAGCGCTTGATCGTCGGCGACCCGCAAGACCCGAAAACCCAGGTCGGCTCGATGATCACCCAGGCCCACTACGACAAGGTCACCGGCTACATCAAGATCGGCATCGAGGAAGGCGCCAACCTGCTGGCCGGCGGCCTGGAGCGCCCGGCCAACCTGCCGGCGCACTTGTCCAAGGGCCAGTTCATCCAACCCACCGTGTTTGCCGATGTGGACAACCGCATGCGCATTGCGCAGGAAGAAATCTTCGGCCCGGTGGTGTGCCTGATCAAGTTCAAGGACGAAGCCGAGGCCCTGCGCCTGGCCAACGACACCGAGTACGGCCTGGCCTCCTACATCTGGACCCAGGACATCGGCAAGGCCCATCGCCTGGCCTACGGCATCGAGGCCGGCATGGTGTTCATCAACAGCCAGAACGTACGCGACCTGCGCCAGCCGTTCGGTGGCGTGAAGGGCTCGGGCACTGGCCGTGAAGGCGGCGAGTACAGCTTCGAAGTGTTCACTGAAGCGAAGAACATCTGCATCTCCATGGGCAGCCACCACATTCCACGCTGGGGTGTGTAACGATCGACTCGCAATCGTGACCCTGCCGGGTTTATAAAACGGCAAGGGTCACCGGCTACCTTCGCGCAGACCATCACAAGAATACGGGCCCCCGAGGGCCCCGCCAGGAGAACCGTCATGGGCAAGCTTGCTCTCGCTGCCAAGATCACCCACGTTCCCTCGATGTACCTGTCGGAACTGCCCGGCCCACGCCAAGGGTTTCGCAAGGCCGCCATCGACGGCCACCTCGAAATCAGCCGGCGCTGCCGCGAACTGGGGGTGGACACCCTCGTGGTGTTCGACACCCATTGGCTGGTCAACGCCAACTACCACATCAATTGCGGGCCGCATTTCAAAGGCCTGTACACCAGCAACGAACTGCCGCATTTCATCAGCAACATGGAATACGAGTTCCCGGGCAACCCGGCGCTGGGCAAGATCCTCGCCGATGAATGCAACCGCCTGGGCGTGGAAACCATGGCCCACCACGCCACCACCCTCGCACCGGAATACGGCACCCTGGTGCCGATGCGTTACATGAACGCCGACCAGCATTTCAAGGTGATCTCGGTGTCGTCGCTGTGCACCTCGCACTACCTCAACGACAGCGCGCGTCTGGGCTGGGCCATGCGCAAGGCGGTGGAAGACCACTACGACGGCACCGTGGCGTTCCTCGCCAGTGGCTCGCTGTCGCACCGTTTTGCGCAGAACGGCCAGGCACCGGAGTTCGCCACCAAAATCTGGAGCCCGTTCCTCGAAACCCTCGACGAGCGCGTGGTGCAGATGTGGGAACACGCCGAGTGGGCCGAGTTCTGCGGCATGCTTCCGGAGTATGCGGCCAAGGGGCATGGCGAGGGCTTCATGCACGACACCGCGATGCTGCTGGGGGCCATGGGCTGGTCGAACTACGACGCCAAGGTCGAGGTGCTCACGCCCTACTTCGCCGCCTCCGGCACCGGCCAGATCAACGCAGTGTTCCCGGTGACGCCACAAGACGGTTCGGCGACGCCGCCGGCCAGTGCGTCCAACCCTTCCGCCGTGGCGTCCACCAGCCGCCTTTGACCAGGAGCTTCACATGCCCCATCTCGTGCTGCTCTACACCGCCGATCTGGAACACTGCGCCGATATCCCAGGCCTGTGCCGCGCACTTGCCGACACCATGCTTGAACAACACGACGAAAGCGGCAAAACCGTTTTCCCAAAGGGCGGCACCCGCGTGCTGGCCTACCCCGCCGCCCACAGCGCCGTGGCGGATGGCCAGGGTAATTACGGCTTTTTGTACGCCAACCTGCGCATGGGCGCAGGCCGCAGCGCCACGGTGCACAAGCAAGTCGGCGACCAGTTGCTGGCGGTGTTGAACGCGCGCCTGGGCCACCTGCTGCTGGAACGACCGATCGGCATCACCCTGCAGATCGACGAAAGCCCAGGCCAAGTCTACGACGGCAAACACAGCAGCCTGCACCCGCTGTTCAACCGCTGAATGCTTCTTTGCAGAGAAACCCGCCATGCTCGATTCAACGTTGATCCAACAGGCGG
Source organism: Pseudomonas cremoris (assembly GCF_014230465.1). The sequence goes on along the minus strand of NZ_JAAXCY010000010.1, from coordinate 162,372 downwards.
CCGATCGCCTGAACACCGCCGAACGCACCCGCCAGCAGGTGCCACAGTTTTCCCTGGCCTACCCCGACATCACGATCGAAGACGCCTACGCCATCCAGCGCGCGTGGGTGGCACAGAAAATCAAGGACGGGCGCAAGCTCGTCGGCCACAAGATCGGCCTGACCTCGCGCGCCATGCAAGTGTCATCGAACATCACCGAACCTGACTTTGGCGCCTTGCTCGACGATATGTTCTTCGACGAAGGCACCGACATTCCTTTCGAGCGTTTTATCGTGCCACGGGTTGAAGTGGAGCTGGCGTTCATCCTCGGCAAGCCGCTCAAGGGCCCGAACGTGTCGGTGTTCGACGTGCTGGACGCCACCGAATGGGTGATCCCGGCACTGGAAATCATCGACGCTCGTATCCAGCAGATCGACCCGCAGACCGGCACGACCCGCAAAGTGTTCGACACCATTTCCGATAACGCCGCCAACGCCGGCGTGGTGATGGGCGGCCGCCCCGTGCGCCCCACCGACGTCGACCTGCGGCGCATTCCGGCGGTGCTGTACCGCAACGGAGTGATCGAGGAATCCGGTGTCAGCGCCGCCGTGCTCAACCACCCGGCCAAAGGCGTGGCATGGCTGGCCAACAAGCTGGCGGCCTACGACGTGACCCTGGAAGCGGGCCAGATCATCCTTGGCGGCTCCTTCACCCGGCCGGTAGCGGCCAATCCAGGGGACACCTTCCATGTCGACTACGACCAACTGGGCAGCATCGCCTGCCGCTTCGTCTGAGGGTTGAACCATGCTGAAAAACGCCTTCAAGGCCCGCCTCAAGGCCGGTGAACCGCAAATCGGCCTGTGGCTGGGCCTGGCCGATGCGTACTGCGCGGAGCTGGCGGCCAACGCCGGCTTTGACTGGTTGCTGATCGACGGCGAGCACGCCCCCAATGACTTGCGCAGCCTGCTTGGCCAGTTGCAGGCGATTGCACCCTACCCGTCGCAACCGATCATCCGCCCGGTGGTGGGCGACACGGCGCTGATCAAGCAAGTGCTGGATATTGGCGTGCAAACCCTGCTGGTGCCCATGGTTGAAAGTGCCGAACAAGCCCGCGAACTGGTGCGCGCCATCACCTACCCGCCCCACGGTGTACGCGGCGTCGGCAGTGCCCTGGCGCGGGCATCACGCTGGAACAGCGTGCCTGACTATTTGGATAAGGCCGATGAAGAAATGTGCCTGCTGGTGCAGATCGAAAACACCGTGGGCCTTGCGAACCTGGATGAGATTGCTTCAGTGGACGGTGTGGATGGCGTGTTCATCGGGCCTGCGGACCTGTCGGCCGCCATGGGCCATCGCGGCAACCCTGGCCACCCGGACGTGCAAGCGGCTATCGAGGATGCGATTGCACGCGTGCGTAAAGCGGGCAAGGCCGTGGGTATCTTGAGTGCTGATGAGACGTTGGCGCGCCGCTACCTGGAATTGGGCGCTACATTTGTGGCCGTCGGCGTGGATACCACCGTGTTGATGCGCGGCCTGCAAACCCTGGCGGGTCGCTTCAAAAATATCGAACCCCCTGCACCCGCAGCAGGTGGGGTGTACTGATCCCCAAACACACCGCTCCCACAGGGATCAACGGTGTACCCAGTTCCCGAGCCTGACACAAATCCAAATGTGGGAGCTGGCTTGCCTGCGAAAGCGGTCGGTCAGCCAGCACTTGTATTAACTGACACGCCGCCTTCGCGAGCAAGCCCGCTCCCACAGGGGATCAGCGGTGTACCCAGTTCCCGAGCCTGGCACCAATCCAACTGTGTGGCTTGCCTGCGAAAGCGGTGGGTAAGAAGTCACCTGCGCAACATTGCCCTGTAGTGAGCGGGCTTGCCCCGCGCTGGGCTGCGAAGCAGCCCCAACAAGACCGCCGCGCTGTATCAGGTACATCGCGGTGGCAGGTTTTAGGGCCGCTTCGCAGCCCGGCGCGGGGCAAGCCCGCTCACTACAAGATCACCTTGAGCAAGACTTGCTTGAAGTGCTCCAGCTCTTGCGCGTCAAACTCGCCAAACACCCGCTCTTGCTGCTGTCGGGCAATCTCCCACAAGCCTTCGGTCTGTTCGATGCCCTGCCCTGTCAGGTGCACACGCCCTCCCGCCTCGCTCACCAAGCCTTTGCGGGTCAGGTTGACGATAGCCTCGTCCACCTCACGCTGGGGCATCGCGACTTCCCGCAGCAGTTCACTCGGGCTCAGGCCGGCGTCCCGTTCCAACACCATCAACAAGCGAGCCTCGCTGGTGCGCAGGCCGGTCGCCAGTTGCCGGGGTTGGTAATCACACTGGTAACTGCGCACCGCCTGGGTCATGAGGTAGTACAGGTTGCCGCGCAAACGCCCTTGGAAGTCGCTGACGGGCTGGTCGACGGATTCGCCCTGGGCCAGTTGCGAATGCGGCAACACCATCGAATAAGCCCCCTGGTGATACAGCAACGGCGCGCGGCCAAAATCGTCAAAGCGCACCACCTTGCCGATCATGATCCAGTGATCGCCACCGTCCACCTGTTGGTACTTCTCACAATGAAAATGCGCCGCACAATCGGCAAATACCGGGGCACCCCCTTCACCGCGCTCATGGGCGATACCGGCAAAGCGGTCTTCCCGGGGCCGGGCGAAATTATTGGATAAGTCGATCTGGTTCGCCGCCAGGATGTTCACCGCAAAATGGCTGGCCTGCTCAAACACCCCATGGCTGGTGGAACGCTTGTCGATGCTCCACAACACCAGCGGTGGATCCAGCGATACCGAGTTGAAACTGTTGGCGGTCACACCCACCTGTTGACCGCCCTCAGTGGCGGCGGTGACCACGGTGACCCCCGTGGCGAAGTTGCCCAGCGCACGGCGAAAGGCGCGCGAATCAAATGGCGTAGACATGCAAGACTCCTGGCGCCGCACACGCAGCACCCTTGATTATTATTGTTGAGAAACCCCTCAGACCATCGTCGGATCAGGCTCAAGCCCCATCAGCTCGCGGCCCAGGATCTGCGCGCAGACGTCGTAGTCGGTGTAGGCATGCGCCCCGGTCATATGCGCGTCGCGCCACAGCCGTTGCAGCTCGTTGTTCTCCATCCACGCGCCGCCACCGGCCGCTTCGAACAAGCGGTCCACGGCCTGGATGCACATCTTCACCGCGTACGCCTGGTTGGTGCGCCAGAACGCCAGGGTGTCCTTGGACGGGTACACATGGCGTTCGCCGTGTTCGGCATGTTCCTGCCAAGTCTTTTCGAGAAACGCGCGAGCCGCCGCCACTTGGTGCGTGGACTCGGCCAGGCGCATCAGGGCCGGGGTGGCCGCGCCGACCTGGGCACCGGTGTAGGCACGCACGCGGTTGCGGGTCTTGTCGCGGAACGCTTCCAGCATCCGCTCGGCCACGCCGAGGCTGACGGTGGAGAAACCGCTGGCGAAATACGGGCGATACGGCGTGTAGTAGATCTTGCTGTCGGGGTACAGGCCAAACCCGGCGGATTTGCCTTCCATCATGTCCTTGGCCTTTTGGATGCGATGGTTGGGCACAAACACGTTGTCGACGCTCAGCGTCTTGGTGCCGCTGCCACGCATGCCCAGTGCAAACCAGTCATCCAGGATCTGGTAATCACTGCGTGGCAACACTGCGAAGCAGTAGTCCTGGCCTCCTTCGGTGTTGTGCCGACGGCAGCCCATGATCGCCCATTCAGCGTGGTCGCTGCCGCTGCTCCAGCCCATCTGGCCGCTGAACAACACGCCACCCTCGACCTCCTCGACCTTGCCGAACGGCGCGATGCTGCTGCTGGCAGTGGCGTCGGGGTTTTCCAGCCATAACTCGTCCTGCATTTGCTTGGAAAACATCGCCAACTGGTGGCTGTGGGTGCACAGCAAACTCATCGCCCAAGCGGTGCTGGCACAGGCTCCGGCCAGCAAGGCGATGCAGTCACAGAACGCCGGCAGAGACATCTCCAGTCCACCATAAACGCGGGGCTGGAAGGCACGGTGCAGGCCGATGCTTTTGAGCAAGGCGATGTTTTGTTCTGGCACTTTCCGATCTTTCTCGGCCTGCGTTGCATTGGCCGCGATGGTCGGCAGCAGGGCCTTGAGGTCTTCAAGCAAGGGGTTGGGCTGTTGCATGGGACACCTGTTGTTATTGGAGTTGGTGTCCAGTATTGCCAGCGTAGGTCAGGGGCGGAATGGATGTTCCATGGGGACGCTTGTACTTTCCATAGGGCTACTTGAACCCGCCTTGGGTCGCACGGTATTCACCCGGTGCCATGTGCGCGTAACGCTGGAAAAAACGACTGAAATACGCCGGGTCCTTGAAGCCCAGGCGGTAGCAGATTTCATTCGACGAATGCCCGGTGAACAACAGCAGCCGCTTGGCTTCCTGCATCAAGCGCTCCAGCACCAGGCGCTTGGACGACAACGCCGCGACGCGTCGGCAAATATCATTCAGGCGTGCTTCGCTGACCCCCAGGCTACTGGCGTACACCGCCAGCGGCAGGTGTTCCAGATAGCGCTCTTCAATCAGCGCATTGAAGCGATAAAACACCTGCAGGTCCTCATGCCGCGCCGGACGCGCCGCCAGCGTCTGCCCAGCCAAGCGGAACAGGCCGGTCATGATCAACCGCGTCAGCGCCTCAAGCGCCGGCCCACGGCCTACGGCGCGGCCATCGAATTCACGGCGCAGTTCATCCAGCAGCAGGCTCAGGCGCTCGGCTTCGGGCTTGAACGCGGCGTCGAGCTTGTCCAACGCCACGCACACCGGCGCCATACTCGGTGCAGGTGCCAGGCTCGGGTCCTGTTCCAACAGGCTCCATACCAACTGCTGCTTGACCGTCAGCACATGGCCTTCGCTGTCGGGCTCGGTGGCGAAGGAATGGGGGATGGTAGGCGGCGTGAGGAAAAACATCGGCCCGCGTTCGACGTATTGCTGGTCATCCAGGTACACCCGCACCGCACCGTTTTTCACGTAGTGCATCTGGAAAAACCGGTCGTGCCGATGCACCGGCATATTGCGCCCGAAGAACCCCGCAAGGTTGCTGAGGCGGTCGTAGTGGATGTCGGCGTCGCTGTAACGCTGGTCATAGACTTGGCCGATATTGATGTTGGGAATCGGCGAACGCTCGGTGATCATGGAAACTCTGCTCTTCTTGTTGTAGGCGCTGCACGGCCGCAAGGATGCACCCGCTCAAGGTATCAGCGCACCACAACAAAGCAACAGCCTCTCTTCGGTGCACGTTCAGTGCCCTATCGCCCGTCCTGAATCCTCCCTCTCCCGTAAATCAAAGGCCCCGGAGAATTGGCACACTTCATGCCTCTGTATATTTATTCAAGCTACTTGAATGAAATTACCGACCTTTCAAGGGGAATGACGATGATGCGATTCACGTTAAAAGCACTGTCCTTGTCGCTGGCTGCGCTGTGCAGTGTGTCCGTGGCCCACGCCGACGATCTGTTGCAGCGGATCAAGCAGAAAAACGAGATTGTGGTGGCGACGGAAGCGCGTTTCGCGCCATTCGAATCCGTTGAGAACGGCAAGATCGTCGGCTACGGCGCCGACCTGATGCACTACGTGCTCGACGCCGACCTGCCGGGGGTCAAGGTGCGCCAGTTGGACCTGCCCTTCCAGGGCATCCTGCCGGGCCTGGACACCAAGAAGTTCGACTTCGTGGTCACCTCGGTCACCGTCAACAAGGCACGCTTCGAACAGTTCGCCTTTACCGTGCCGATTGCCGAATCCACCGTGGCCTTGCTCAAGCGCGCCGACGACGCGGGCATCAAGAGCCTGGCCGACCTCAACGGCCGTGTGATCGGATCACAAGCTGGCTCCGGCCAACTGGCAGTGTTGCAGGCCCTGGATACCAAGCTCAAGGCCGAAGGCCAGCCGGGCCTCAAGCGCATCAAGGAATACGTCGGCTTTGACGAAGCCTATGCCGATTTGGCCACCGGTCGCCTCGACGGCGTGGCCCAATCACTGTCCAACCTCGGCCCGCTGATGAAGGCCCGTCCGGGCGTGTTCAGTACCCTGCCTGAGATGGTCGGCCCAGTGACCTACTTCGGTTGGGTCGGCCGCAAAGACGCCGACAGCGCCAGCCTGGTCAAACTGTTCAGCGACGGCATCGCCCGCGCCTCGAAGGATGGCACCCTCAAGACCCTGCAAGACAAGTGGTTCGGCTTCACCATGCAACTGCCGACCGACGCCATGCCGGTGCCGAGCATCTGATGAACGATTTCAGCAGCCGTCTCGCCCTGTATTGGCCGGCCTTGCTCGAGGGCGCATGGACCACGTTGTGGCTGTGCATCATCGGCATGCTGCTGGGTTTTGTGCTGGGAGTGCTCATTCACCTGTTGGCCAACGGCCACAGCCGGGTGGGCGTGGCGTTTACCCGGGTCTACGTGAGTTTCTTTCGCGGCACGCCAATGCTGGCGCAACTGCTGTTGCTGTTTTACCTGCCGTCGGCCTTGGGCCTGGACATTCCACCCATGGTCGCCGCAGCGGCGGCGCTGGCCTTGAACACGGCGGCCTACCAGTCGCAGATCCTCAGCAGCGGTTTTGCGGCGATCCCGCGTGGGCAACTGGAAGCGGCATCGATCTTTGCCCTGGGCAAGTACAACACCCTGGTGCACATCCAGTTGCCCCAAGTGCTGCGCCTGACCTTGCCGGCGCTGATTTCCGAGCTGATCGATGTAATCAAGGTGTCGGCGGTGGTCTCGGTGATTTCCATCACCGACCTGATGCGCGTCAGCCAACAGCTGGTGTCGCAGACCTATCGTCCGCTTGAGGTGTACCTGGTGGCAGCGCTGTTTTACCTGGTGCTGACCAGCCTGCTGAGCGTGCTCGGCAGCCTGTTGGAACGCCGCTGGAAGGAGCGCACCTGATGCAGGATGTATTGAGTTACCTGCCGGATTTTGCCGACGCACTGCTGGTGACCCTGGGCATCAGCCTGGCTGCCGCCGTGATCGGTTTGGCCCTGGGCTTCGGCCTGAACGCCTTGCGCCTGCGGGTGCCGGGGTTTGCCCTGGTGTACCGCGTGTATGTGTGGCTGATCCGTGGCACGCCGTTTTTGGCGCAACTGGCGGTGATCTATTTCGGCTTGCCGGCGATAGGCCTGCGCCTGGAGGCGGTGGAGGCCAGCGTCCTCGCGTTGGCGCTGTACAGCGCAGCGTATTTCGCCGAGTTGTTCCGCTCTGCCTGGGCCAGCGTGCCCCACGGCCAGGTGGAAGCGGCGCGGGTGCACGGCCTGTCGCAACGCCAGGTGTTCTGGCATGTGCAAGCGCCCCAGGCACTGGCCTTCGCCCTGCCCTTGCTGGGCAACCAAGTGATCTTGACCATCAAGGAAAGCGCCGTGACCTCGATCATCACCGTGCCGGAACTGACGCTGACCGCCGGGCGCATCGTGTCCACCACCTTTTCCTATGTCATGCCCTACGCCCTGCTGGTGTTGAGCTACTGGCTGCTGACCACCACGGTCGCGGCGGTAGCCCGCAGCCTGGCGCGGCGCATGACCCGTCATCTACGAGGCTGACCGGATGAGCAACCTACCGCTTCTTGAACTGCGCGGCGTCGGCAAGTCCTATGGCGCCAACCGCGTACTGCGCGGCTTTGACCTGCAGGTGCAGGCCGGTGAAATCGTCTCGCTGATCGGGCCTTCGGGTTCGGGCAAGACCACCGCCCTGCGCTGCATGAACTTCCTGGAACGCTACGACGAAGGCGAAGTGTGGATCGACGGCCAACTGCTGGGCTACAGCGGCCCTGGCCGGCAAGTCAGCGATTGCGACAGCGAAGCCAAGGTCGATGAAGTGCGCAACCCGTTGTCGATGGTGTTCCAGCAATTCAACCTGTGGCCGCACATGAGCGTGCGCGAAAACGTCATGGCCCCGCTGGTACTGGGCAAGCGCATGGCCAAGTCCGAAGCACGCACCTTGGCCGATCATGCACTGGCCCGCGTCGGCCTGGCCGCCAAGGCCGATGCCTACCCGGCGCGGCTGTCGGGCGGCCAGCAGCAACGCGTCGGCATTGCCCGCGCACTGGCGGTGAAACCACGCCTGATGCTGCTGGACGAGCCCACCTCGGCCCTCGACCCGGAGCTGGTGGAAGAAGTGCTGCAAGTGATCCGCAGCCTCGCCGACGACGGCATGACCATGGTCATGGTCACCCACGAGATGAGCTTCGCCGCGCAGATTTCCGATGTGGTGGTGTTTATGGAAGCCGGGCAGATCATCGAGACCGGCGCGCCCCAAGGGCTGTTCAATGCGCCGAAGACCGAGCGCCTGCAACAGTTCCTCAAACCCTGGTTCAACCGCAGCCTGCAGGTGACGTCATGACCGCACTCGCCGTTTCATCCACGCGCTTGCAAGGCCTGCTGGATACCCTGGCCACCTTCGGCCCCAGCGCCAATGGCGGCATGAACCGCCAGGCCTTGTCGGAAGAAGATCTCCAGGCCCGCGCCTGGCTGATCGACGAAGCGCGCAAGCTCGGCTGCACCGTGTGGACCGACGCTTGCGCCAACCTGTTTTTGCGCCGTGACGGCCGTGAAGACCTGCCGCCGGTGATGACCGGCAGCCACATCGACACCCAACCCACCGGCGGCACGCTGGACGGGTGCTACGGCGTCATGGCCGGCCTCGAATGCCTGCATGCCTTGCACGACGCCAATGTGCTCACCCGCCGCCCCATCGAAGTGGTGGTCTGGACCAACGAAGAAGGCAGCCGTTTCAGCCCCGGTGCCATGGGGTCCAGCGCCTACATCGAACCGGCGCGGCTGGCTGCCTATCGCAACAATTTGGACAAGGACGGCGTGTCGGTGGGCCAGGCACTGGACGCCCACGCCCTGCGATTTGCCGACATCCCGTTGCGCGACAAGATCCAAACCCACGCCTTCGTCGAACTGCATATCGAACAAGGCCCGGTGCTGGAACAGGCCGATATCCCCCTGGGCGTGGTCTCGGGCATCCAAGGCGTGCGCTGGTACCAGGTGCGCTGCACAGGCGCCTCGGCCCACGCCGGCACCACGCCGCACGCGATGCGCAACGATGCGATGCTGCTGGCGATGAACACTGTCCGGCACATCGATGCACTGGCAGACACACTGGCGCGCGACGACAAGCGCCTGACCTTCGGCCGCTGGAATGTGTTCCCCAATGCGATCAATACGATTGCCGGCGAAGTCACCTTCAGCATCGATTTCCGCCACGCTGATCCGGCCGTCCTCGCGGCGTTCGATGCACAGTTGAGCGATTGCCTGCCGGCCACGGCCGAGCTGACAAGCCTGTTCAGCCATGCGCCCACCGCGTTCGACCCCAAGATCCTCAGCGTACTGGAGCAAGCCTGCGACGCCTCCGGCCTGCCCTGGGAAACCCTGCGTTCCGGCGCGTTCCACGACGCCATGTACCTCGCCGAGCACTGCCCCACCGCCATGCTGTTCGTCCCCAGCCGCGACGGCATCAGCCACAACCCGTTGGAATTCACCGAACCCACGCAACTGCTGGCGGGCGCCCAGGCTCTGGCCTGGAGCCTGGTTGCACTTGCCGAACAACCCTGAACCCATAGGAATCTTTATGAGCCACGCTACCCACAGCCACGACTACCCAGCCTGCTGCCAACCCGACAACGGCGACTCCCTGGGCATCAACGCCACTCTCAAGGAACCGATCTCGCTGGACGGCACCCCGGTGCTCGGCGAAACCTACACCGTACCCGCGCGCTGCGGCCGCGCCGTGCGCCTCAAGGCCGGTGAAGTGATCAAGATCGTCAACACCCACGGCACCCAGGTGTGCGACACCTGGCTGTTCAACAGTGAAGACCTGAGCGAATTCCTCTCCATGGAACACGCCCGCGCCCACTGCAACAGCATCATCCCCAAGGCCGGCGATGAGCTGTTCAGCAACCGCCGCCGCAGCATCGGCACCCTGCTCGTCGACACCTCACCGGGCATCCACGACACCCTGATGGCCGCCTGCGACCTGCATCGCTACACCAACCTCGGCGTGGTGGGGTATCACGACAGTTGCGCCGACAACATGCGCCTGGCCCTGGCCGCCATCGGCCTGCGCTCGCATGAAGTGCCGCAGCCGTTCAACCTGTGGATGAACATTCCGGTCAAGCCGGACTACAGCGTCGAGTGGCTGCCACCGGTGTCCAAGGCCGGTGACTACGTGGAGATCCGCGCCGAGATGGATGTGGTGGTGGTGATGTCGGCCTGCCCGCAGGACATCGTGCCGATCAACGACCTGAACCCGGTAGAAGTGACCTTCTCGGTTCACGCCTGACTAGACGACAGGCATCCGTGACCCTAGGATGCCTGTCGCACCATTGAATGCCCCTTTTCACCCGAGGCCTGCATGTCCACACCCAGCAAACCGCCCGTCACCAAACCCCTGCATTCCGATGGTTTGCCCAGCCTGAGCGTGCGCCTGCGCCATGCGCGCAAAGTGGCCGGACTGACCCTCAAGCAAGTGGCAGTGGCCGCCGGTTGCTCCGAAAGCCTGATCTCCAAGCTGGAAAACGACGCCGCCTCGCCGTCCCTGGCCATGCTGCACCGCCTGGCCATCGCACTGGGCAGCAACGTGTCCGAGCTGACGTCTGAAGAGTGGGTATCCGAAGAGCCGGTACTGCGCGCCGGTGCGCGGCAGGTCAACCGCTTCGCCAATGGTGCGAAGAAAGGCTACATCGACCTGGAGCGTATTACCCACCTGCAAAAAGGCGGATTGTTGCAGGGTGATATCCATATCGTGTCGCCCGGCATGGTCAGTGAGATGATCGAGCATGCCGGTGAAGAAATGGGCTACGTGATCGAGGGCAGCCTGGAGCTGACGTTGGGTGAAACCACGTACACGTTGAACGCTGGAGATTCGTTCCACTTTCCGAGCAATGTGCCCCATGGTTATCGCAATGGGACTGACAGCGTTGTGCGCATTCTGTGGATCAACACGCCTGCTACCTTCTAACAAACGCGCACCTCAAACGTGCGTCGTTTCTACCCAGGTGACAATTTTAGGGGCGTCGCTACAGCCGCAAAAAACCAGGCTTTCCCTTTAGAAACATAAACATAAGGTTTATGGCCTGAAGCTTGCTTTTGAAACAGCGCCGCGCCTTGCGGTACTCGTTTCCCCCATCCCCTTGCGATGGGCGACCCAGCCTCAACGATGCGGCTGATGTCTCCAAGCGAAACGACTCACACATTCAGCCGACAGCGTCGTCGGTATGTGAAATCAGGCCCTCCTTCCCCCGCCTGCATTTCTTCCCAGACCTTTCCTCTTTCAGCGCACCTGCCCAAAGGCTGCGGTGGACGTTTGGGCCTGGGTTCCAGGAGTCTTCCGAATGGCTATGAATCGTCGTGCTTTCCTGCGTACGTCCGCTATTTCTGCTGCTGCATTGTCCACCTTGAGCTTGAAGAGTTTTTCGGCGTTTGCTGCCGATGACGCGATCAATATCGCCTCGCTCTACGACAACTCCGGTGGCCTGGACATCTATGGCAAGCCCATCGTCGACGCCCTCACCTTCGCCGTCGAAGAACTCAACGGCGCTGGCGGCCTGCTCGGTCGGCCGCTCAACCTGATCAAATACGACACCCAGTCGAACATGCAGCTCTACGCCCAATACGCCCAGCAGGCGGCCCTCAAGGACCGCGCCGCAGTGGTGCACGCCGGTATCACCTCGGCCTCACGGGAAGTGGTGCGCCCGGTGCTCGACCGCTACAAGACCCTGTACTTCTACAACAACCAATACGAAGGCGGCGTGTGTGACCGCAACGTGTTCGCCACCGGCGTCACCCCAGGCCAGACCGTGGAGAAGCTGGTGTCCCATGTCACGAAAAAGTGGGGCAAGAAGGTCTACATCGTCGCGGCCGACTACAACTACGGGCAGATCGTCACCGCCTGGGTGAAGAAGTATATCGAGCAAGCCGGTGGCGAAACCGTGGGCATCGAGTTCTTCCCGCTGGACGTGACCAACTTCGGCGCCACCATCTCGAAGATCCAGGAGGCCAAGCCGGACTTCGTCTGGTCCGCCTTGGTGGGTGGCGCGCACATGTCGTTCTACCGCCAATGGAAAGCCGCAGGCATGACCGGCAAGTTGCCGATTGCCTCCACCACCTTCGCTGGCGGCAACGAACACATCGTGCTCTCGCCAGAGGAATGCAATGGCATCCTGATCTGCCAGAACTATGTGCAGGAACTGGCCACGCTGCAGAACCAGGCGTTCGTCGAGCGTTTCCACAAACGCTTTGGCGCCGACTACCCCTACATCACCGAACTGGCCATGGGTGCCTACCAAGGCATGATGCTGTGGGCCGAAGGTGTGCGCCAAGCTGGCACGGTGGAGCGCATGGCCGTGACCCAGGCCCTGGAAAAAGGCATCAGCCTGGACCTGCCCAGCGGCAAGGTCAGCGTTGACCCGGCCACCCACCACTGCGTGCTCGACGTGCATATCGCCGAGGTGCGCGACCGCCGCCTGGAAGTGGTCGAAAGCTTTGCCCAACAAGCGCCGTCCGACACCGCCGCCGTGTGCGATTTGGTGAAGAACCCGCGTGACGCCAAACAATACAGCATCGCGCTGTAAGGAGGCCGACATGGATTGGGCTGCCATTTTCTCCCTGCAAATCGTGGGCGCCATCGCCACGCTGGTGCTGTTGAGCATCGGCCTGGCGGTGGTATTCGGGATGATGAAGATCATCAACCTGGCCCACGGTGAATTCATGATGCTCGGCGGTTACGTCGCCGTGCTCGCCACCCACCACCTGCATGTGCCCATCTGGATTTCGATCCTGGTGCTGGCGCCTTTGACCGTGGGGTTGTTCGGCATGCTGGTGGAGCGCCTGCTGGTGCGTCACCTGTATGGCCGCATGATCGACACCATGCTCGCCACCTGGGGCCTGAGCCTGGCGCTCACTGGCGCCGCCACCATGCTGTTTGGCAACACCACGGTGGGCATTAGCTCGCCGTTGCCGGGCATCAGCATCGGCGCTTATCAAACCAGCGGCTACGGCCTGTTTGTGATCGGCGTGGCGGTGGCCGTACTGCTGGGCATGTGGGCGCTGCTGCGCTTTACCCACTTTGGCCTGTGTGCCCGCGCCACCATGCAAAACGCCAAGATGGCGGCGGCGTTGGGGGCCAATCCGGGGCGCATCTACAGCCTCACGTTTGGCCTGGGCGCGGCGCTGGCCGGTCTGGGTGGTGCGGTGTTGGCGCCGCTTACCGGAGTGATTCCGACCTTGGGCGCCAGCTACATCGCCAAGGCGTTTATCACCGTGATCGGCGGCGGCAGTGCGGTAATCACCGGCACGCTGAGCGCCGCCGCTGGCTTTGGGGTGATCAGCCAGGTGGTGACGTTCTTCAGCACCCCGGTATTCGGTGAAGTGGCATTGCTGTTGGCGGCCATTGTGTTGATCCGGGTTCTGCCCCAGGGCATTACCGGTCGTTTCTTTCGGAGGGCGTTCTGATGCCTGTTGATACCCGCACCCTGCTACCGGTGCTCGGCTGCGCCCTGGCCGCCGTGCTGGTGGCGGTCCTGCCGCAGTGGCTGGACCTGTTTACCTTATTGTCCCTGACCATCTACCTGGTGATGGCGCTGTTGGCCTTGAGCCTGGCGTTTATCTGGGGGTTTGGCGGCATCCTGTGCTTTGGCCAGGCGGCGTTTTTCGGCCTGGGGGCCTACGCCTATGCCATCGGTGTGCTCAACATCGGCGACAGCACCTGGCCGGTGTTGCTGGCCATCGCCGTACCCGCGCTGGTGGCGGCGGCCATGGGCTACTTCATGTTCTACGGCGGCATCAGTGACGTGTACCTGGGGGTGATTACCCTTGCGGTCACCTTGATTTTGTTCAATGTGATGAACTCCACGTCCGGCGCCGAGTACCACATCGGCAGTGCCTTGCTCGGTGGCTTCAACGGCATCCCGGCAATTCCCACGTTGAATGTGCCGTTCAACCCGGACCGTGTGCTGGAGCCGGAAACCCTGTTCCAGGTGATCGGTGGCGCGTTGATCCTCTGCTACCTGGGCCTGCGCGCACTGCTCGCCAGTCGCTTCGGCAAGGTGGTGGTAGCGATTCGCGAGAACGAACAACGCGCCGGTCTGCTGGGCTATGACACGCGCCTGCATAAGCTGATCGTATTCAGCCTGGGTGGTGGCATCGCCGGGCTGGCGGGTTGTCTGTTCGCCAACTGGGGCGCGTTTGTCAGCCCTGGCGTGTTCGGGCTGGCGCAGTCGGCGCAGATCATCATCTGGGTGATCGTCGGCGGGCGCGGCACCTTGTTCGGGCCGATCCTGGCATGCATCGGCATTCAGGCGCTGATGGCGCGACTGGGTGAGCAACAGCAGGTGGACAGCGGCTTCGTACTGGGCCTGATTCTGCTCGCCTTCGTGATGTTGCTGCCGCGTGGTTTGCTGCCGACCTTGAGCGGTTGGGTATCCCGTGTTTTCCAACGTCGCCAGCAAGCGCTGCCGGCACAGGAGCGTGCACTATGAGCCTGTTGCAAACCCAAGGTTTGGGCGTCAGCTTCGGCGGCGTACATGCGGTGAAGGCAGTGGATTTCACCCTGGAAAGCGGCGAACTGCGCTGCCTGATCGGCCCCAATGGCGCCGGCAAAAGCACCTTTTTCAAGATGCTCAGCGGCCAGCTCAAACCCACCCGTGGCGTGTGCCACTTCAAGGGCCAGCGCATTTCAGGGCTGGCACCGCATAAAGTCGCCCAGCTCGGCATCGGCATCAAGACCCAGGCCCCCAGCGTGTTCGACGGTCTGGATGTGCTGGAAAACCTGCGCCTGGCCGCCAGTCGCCGACAATCACCTGGCGAGGCACGCGCCACCGCCGAAGAGACCCTGCAACGCATCGGCCTGAGCGAGTTGCGCACGCGCCTAGTGGGCGATTTGGCCCACGGCCAACGCCAGTGGGTGGAGCTGGGGATGATTCTCGCCTCGCGCCCGGAGTTGGTGCTGCTGGATGAACCGGCGGCGGGTATGACCTACCAGGAAGTGCGCAAGACCGCCGCACTGATCAAGGAAATCAACGCCCACAGCACCGTGGTGGTAGTGGAGCACGACATGGAATTTATCCGCCTGATCGCCGGCACTGTCACCGTGTTCAACCAAGGCGCGATCCTGGCCCAAGGCAGTTTTGCCGACGTGACCCAAGACCCCGCTGTGCGCGAAGCGTACCTGGGCAAGCAGGAGATCAAACATGCTTGAAGTCATTGGTTTATCCGCCGGTTACGGACGTATTCCGGTGCTGCGCGACATTCGCTTGAGCTGCGCTGCCAATACCTGCGTGGGCGTGCTGGGGCGCAATGGCATGGGCAAGACCACCTTGCTGCGCGCGCTGATGGGGGAAATTCCCGCCATGGCGGGCAGCCTGCATTTCGATGGCGAGGACTTGAGCCGCGCCGCCGCCCACCAGCGCGCCCGCGCCGGTATCGGCTATGTGCCCCAAGGTCGGCAGATTTTCCCGTTCCTGAGCGTGCGTGAAAACCTGCGCATGGGCTGCGTGAAGGACTTTGCCAAGGCCGACGCCACCATCGAACGCATCCTCGCGTACTTCCCGCGCCTGCAACGCCTGCTCGACCAACCCGGTGGCGCGCTGTCCGGCGGTGAACAGCAACTGCTGGCCCTGGCCCGCTGCCTGTGCGGCGAGCCGAACATCATTCTGCTGGACGAGCCCACCGAAGGCATCCAGCCCTCGATCTGCGACGAAATCATCGAAACCCTGCAGCGGCTACGAGTGGAACAAAACCTGGCGGTGATCCTGGTGGAACAGGACATTGAATTCTTGAGTGCCTTGTCCGACCGCATCCTGATCATCGAGAACGGCCAACTGGTGGACGAGGTCGACCCGGCCCACACCAGTGCCGAGGCTATCGCCGAGCGCTTCATGGGCTTTCATGCATAAGGAACCTGCTATGTCGATTCAACGCCCTACCCTGGCCGACCTCACTGAAGTCAGCCGCAGCCTTGGCCTGGAACTGGCCGAGCCGCTGCTGAATGAGTACGCACACATCCTCGAAGCTGTGTGGCAGGACTACGACCGCCTCGATGCCATCGCCACCCCGCCCGCGCCGCCCCGCTACCCACGCGGGCCCGGCCAAGTGCCGCAACACAACCCCTACAACGCCTGGTACGTGCGCACCGATATCCAGGGCGCCGCCACCGGCAAGCTGGCCGGCAAGCGCGTGGCGCTCAAGGACAATATCTGCCTGGCCGGCGTGCCGATGATGAATGGGGCCTCCACCCTGCACGGCTATGTGCCGGACATCGACGCCACCGTGGCCACCCGCGTGCTGGACGCCGCCGGGCAGATCCTCGGCAAAGCCCATTGCGAGTTTTTCTGTGTGTCGGGCAGCAGCCATACCAACGCCACCGGTGCGGTGCACAACCCGCGCAATCCGGGGCATTCCACCGGCGGCTCGTCGTCGGGCTGCGCTGCGCTGATTGCCGCCGGCGAAGTGGACCTGGGCATCGGCACCGACCAAGGCGGCTCGGTGCGCATTCCGGCGGCCTATTCAGGGATTTATGGAATGAAGCCAACCCACGGGTTGATCCCCTACACCGGCATCATGCCCATCGAAATGACCCTGGACCACGCCGGGATCATGAGCGCCAACCTGGCCGACAACGCCCTGATGCTGGAGGTGCTGGCCGGCACCGACGGCCTCGACCCGCGCCAGGATCGGGTGGTGCCTACCGAGGCCTACACCCAGGCCTTGGGCAAAGGCTGCAAGGGGTTGCGCATCGGCGTGGTGCGCGAGGGCTTCGGCCACGCCAACTCCGAAGCCGATGTGGACGCGGCGGTGCGGCGTGCTGCGGCGATGTTCGAAGGCCTCGGCGCCAGGGTCGAGGGCATCTCGATCCCGCTGCACGCCCTGGGTCACGCCATCTGGACCCCGATTGCAGTAGAAGGCACCACCCAATTGCTGCGCGGCTACAATTACGGCTCGAACTGGAAAGGCCTGTATGTGGAAAGCCTGATGCGCGCCCAACAGGACTGGCACAGCAAGGCCGGGCAATTTCCCCACGACCTTAAAACTTGCCTGCTGGCCGGCGGGTATGCCTACCAGCGCTTTGGCGGCCAGTACTACGCCAAGGCCCAGAACGCCGCCCGACAACTGCGTGCGGCTTACGACCAGCACTTGCAGGATTTCGACGTGTTGCTGATGCCCACCGTGCCGCTCAAGGCGCCCAAACTGCCCACAGCAGACGCTTCGCCCAGCGAGTGGGTGCAACGGGCCCTGGAAATGAACGCCAACACCGCGCCATTCGACGTGACCGGCCACCCTGCGCTGTCGATCCCCTGCGGGCTTGCCAGTGGCCTGCCGGTAGGCATGATGCTGGTGGCGCGGGATTACGATGAAGCCATGCTGTACCAAGTGGCGCACGCGTTTGAACAACATATCGACTGGGAAAGCCTGACGTCATGAGCACCCCTGACTACAAAGTCGGCCTGCTGTTTTCCCAGAGCAGCCTCACCGCTGCCTCGGAAACCACCCAGGCCAATGCCACTCACCTGGCCATCGCCGAGGTCAACGACGCGGGCGGCATCCATGGCCGGTTGCTGGTGCCGGTAGATGGCCACCCCGGCGCCGAGCCTGCGGACTATCGCGACAGCGCCGTGCGCCTGTGTGACGAACACCAGGTGCAAGTGCTGTTCGGTACTCATATGTCGAGCACGCGCAAAACCGTGCTGCCGGTGGTCGAGAGCCGTCGCCGCCTGCTGTTCTACCCCACGCTCTATGAAGGGTTTGAATACTCGCCGTGGTGTTATTACACCGGCTCGGCACCGAACCAGAACTCGGTGCAACTGGCGCGCTATGTACTGGAACACTTCGGCAACCGCGTGCTGTTTGTTGGCGGTTCCTACGTGTACCCGTTCGAGTCCAACCGCATCATGCGCGAGCTGTTCGAACAGGCCGGCGGCGAAGTGGTGGACGAGATCTACCTACCGTTCCACGCCACCGCCGAAGACTTCGAACGGGTGATGCAACAGGCGCGGGCCACGGCACCGGATGCGATCTACTCGACCATCGTCGGCAGCGATATCCCGGCGCTGCACCGGGCCTATCGCCAGGCTGGTTTCGATCCGGCGCGCATGCCCATCGTCAGCCTGGCCACCAACGAGGTGGATGTGTTGCGCATGAGCACCGAAGAGGCCGAAGGGCATGTGTCGGCGGCACCGTGGTTTTCCACCTTGCAGACGCCCGCCAGCCAAGCCTTCTTGGCGCGTTATCGGGCGCGTTTTGGTGATGAAGCACCGCTGACAGCGGGGGCCGAGGCCGCGTATTTCCAGGTGCATCTGTTCGCCGAAGCAGCGCGGCGCGCAGAGGGTGGATCTATCGAAGCACTGCGCCAGGCGTTGGCCGGTGCGCAGTTCGACGCGCCCCAGGGCCGCGTGCAGATCGACGCCGACACCCAACACACCTGGCTCTGGCCACGCATTGCCCGCCTGGACCACCAGCGCCGTTTCGAGCTGGTGGTGCAAAGCGAGCATCCGGTCAAACCCAGCCCCTATATGGTCGACTACCAACTGGATGGGCAGCCATGAGCGGCAGCAGCGCACCTTCATTGCTGCGCGAACTCAAGGGCCTGCGCGTGCTGGTGATTCACCCGGTGGACGCCGAAGCCCGCGTGGTACTGGACCAGTTGCAGCGCATCGGCTGCATCGTCGAGCAATGCTGGCCAGTGCCCGCGCACTTGCCGGAACACACCGACGTGGTGCTGCTGGCCGTGGAACTCAGCCAGCGCCTGAACACCCAGGCGCTGGTGGAAGGCCTCAGCGAACAGGCGCCGCCGATCATCGCTGTGGTGGGCTATGAAAACCCCTCGATGCTGCAACTGGTGCTGGAAACCCAGCCGGCTGCGGTCATCGAGCGCCCGCTTCGGCCGTTCGGCCTGTTGACCCAATTGCTGATGGCTCGCGCTGCTTGGCGCGCACGCATCGACATGCTGGCACAACTGCGCAAGTTGCAGACTCGGCAACCGGCGGTTTCCAAGATTTCCATGGCCAAGGCCTTGCTCATGGCCCGCCATCGCATCGGTGAAAACGACGCCCACCGCCGCCTGCAACGGGATGCCATGGCCAGCCGCACCAGCATGGAGGCGGTGGCCCAAGCCATCATCGAAGCCGGCCTGCCCCCACTATCAGAATAAGCAGAGGTTACTTATGCAAGCCTTCAATTTCAGCACCACCGCCCACCTGATCTGCGCCAGCGGTGCTGCCGCCCAACTGGCCGAGCATTGCGCTGCGCGTGGCGCGCGCAATGTGCTGCTGGTGACCGACGCCGGTATCCTGCGGCATAACCTGCTGGATTCGGTGTTGCCCGGCTTTGCCGCCGCCGATATCAACCTGCAGGTCTACAGCGAAGTCCTCGCCGACCCCGCCGAAGAACTGGTGCTGGCAGCCACCGCCCAGGCCCGCGAAATGGCGGCCGACCTGATCGTCGGCTTCGGCGGCGGTAGTTCCATGGACACAGCCAAACTGGTGGCCTACCTTGCCCACCCCGGTCAGCGCCAAGGCTTGAGCGACATCTACGGCGTCAACCAGGCCAGCGGTACGCGCCTGCCGCTGATCCAGGTGCCGACCACGGCGGGCACTGGCTCGGAAGTCACGCCGATTTCCATCGTGACCACCGCCACCGGCAAGTCCGGTGTGGTGTCGCCGCAGTTGCTGCCCGACCTGGCGATTCTGGATGCACAACTGACCGTAGGCCTGCCCGGCCCGGTCACCGCCGCCACCGGTATCGACGCGATGGTGCACGCCATCGAGGCCTACACCAGCAAGCTGCGCAAAAACCCGATCTCGGACCTTCTCGCCCGTGAAGCCTTGCGCCTGCTCAGTGCCAACCTTGAGCTGGCAGTACGTGAGCCACAGAACCTGGAGGCACGCCAAGCCATGCTCCTAGGCGCGTGCCTGGCCGGCCAAGCCTTCGCCAACGCGCCGGTGGCGGCGGTGCATGCGCTGGCGTATCCGTTGGGGATTACGTTCCACTTGCCCCACGGGCTGTCCAACGCGTTGGTGCTCAACCCGGTGCTGGCGTTCAACTTGTCCCATGCCGGGGCGCTTTATGCGCAGCTTGCGCCGTGTGTATTAGGTGAGCGGTTGGAAGCGGGCGATGGCGCGGCGCAGTTCATCGCCGAGATGCAGCGCATCCACGCTGCTGTGGGCTTGCCGTTGCGTCTGCGCGATGCCGGGGTCACCCTCGAAAGCCTTCCGGAGTTGGCCCGCAGTGCGATGCAGCAACAGCGACTGCTGGTGAATAACCCGCGTGAAGTGAGTGAAGCGGACGCGTTGGCGATCTATACGGCTGCGTATTAAAGGGCGAACACTGTACCTGTGGGAGCGGGCTTGCTCGCGAATGCGGTGGGTCAGTCGAAATATCTTTGACTGATACACCGCTTTCGCGAGCAAGCCCGCTCCCACATTTTGATCGCCATGTATCAGGTGATTTGTGTTCGCCAACCCAGGCTATTTAGGGACGATCGCGCAACAGTGCGGCAATCATCTGCACCGGCGGCATATGCGCGGTCTGCGCCACCTGGTTGAGGCTGGCGCTGGCAGATTCCACCGCCCACCCATGTTGACGCATGCGCGCCACCAACTCATCCGGCGTGGCCTTGAACAGTGCGGCACTGTCGCTCAACGGCGCATTGCCCACCAGTTGCACTACCGCCACTGCCGGGTTGCCGGCTGACCGCGTGCTGAAATTGGCCACCACAAACGGCAGCGCCACCACCAGCGATAACACCAGCGGAATGAACAGCGTCTTGCGCTTGATATAGCCCATCAACGGGCCCCAGTTTTTCCACAGGTGCAGCGCAATCGGCACGAGCAAGACCATGCTCAGCCATTCATGCATGCTGTGGAACAGCCCGGAAGACCAGTGGAAGAACAGCGCGACACCGGAAATCGTCGAGACCAGGAAGAAGCCGGTGGTGAGGGGCGTTGCGTAGCGATGGATCAGGGTTTTCAAGGCGGGGGCGTCCAGGGTTGCGGGGTGGTTATTCAGGGTTTCGAGGGCGCGGGATGATAGCGTCGATGGGTGTAAAGGGTGTGTAAGCCAAGGTAAAGATCCAGGCTACATTTACCCATGGCGCAGGTGGTACCAACCCCTGTCCTTCTCGACGCGCAAAGGCACTTGATAAAGCTCGGACAGATAATGCGCGGTCAGCACTTCATCCTTGGGACCATCCACCAGGATATGGCCGTGTTGCAGCAAGATCACCCGGTCGATTTCCGGGATGATTTCATGCACATCATGGGTGGTGAGCATCACGCCACGGCTGGCCTGGCAAAAGTCGCGCATCAGGTTGAGCACGATTTTACTGGCGCCGACATCCAGGTGGTTGGTGGGTTCGTCAAAGATCAGCAGCTCAGGCCGGTGAATGAATGCCCGGGCCAGGATCAGCCGGCGCTGCTGCCCGGCCGACAAGCGCTGGAACATCATGTATTCGTAACCCGCCATGCCGACCAGCGCCAACATGGCCCGCGCGTGGGCGTATTGCTCGGGTGACGGAATGAAGCGTTCGTGGCAGCCGATTGAGCCAAACAGCCCTGACACCACCACGTCCAGGGCTTGGGTGAAGGGGGTGTAGTCTTCCTGGAATTCCTGAGACATGAAGCCGATGCGTTCGCGCAGTTCCCAGAGGGTGATGCGGTCGCTGCCGAACAGTTTGAATGAGCTGCCGGGTTGTTCGACGGGGTAGAGTTCGCGGGCGATGAGTTTGAGCAAGGTGCTTTTGCCTGCGCCGTTCGGGCCCAGTATCACGACGCGTTCGCCGGCTTTTATGCTGAGCGAGAAGTGGTCCAGTACTTGGGTTTGGTGCTGAAAGGCGCTGATGTTGCGAAGTTCGATCATGGGATGCACCTTCAATCCTGTGGCGAGGGAGCAGGCTCGCGCGGTGGCCTGATGGCTGGCCAGCTTTTGTCTGGGATGACACGGTCAAACGTAAGAAAACGCTCTTGCCCCACCACTCAGCACCTCGCTGCGGCCAGCGTGGTTGACGGAGCGCCTGAGATCAAAATCAAAAGCAGAGCAAGAGCGTTTGTTCTCACGCGCTGTGGGAGAACACCGATGCGAAGGTGCCAGACGGGGTTTCTTCCGTTGGGCGCTTCATACCGGCCATGCGGTGGTATTCGTTGAAAATCGCGTCCGCTTCGGCAAACGGCAGTACGTGCTCGATGTCATCGAAACGCTGGCCACCGGTGCGTTCTTCGACGATGCGACGTACGACTTCCGGGCCGTCGCCGCGGTTGGCCATGACGATGCGGTTGGCGGTTTCACGACGTTGCGCTTCGTAGTGTTTCAGCGCTTCGACCGGGTCGGCGATGGTCGCCAAGGCGTCGGCGATGACCTTGGCATCCACCAGTGCCTGGCACGCGCCGTTGCCGCCGCGTGGGTACATGGCGTGGGCGGCATCGCCCATCAAGGTGACGCGGCCGAACGACCACTGTGGCAAGGGGTCGTGGTCCACCAACGGGAACAGGTAGACCTCACGGGCGTTGCGCAGCATTTCGCCGACATCAATGAAGTCCAGCTCGCACTCGTCGAACATGTGCGCGATCTCGGCCACATCGGCTTCCTGGTTCCAGTCTTCCATGCTTTCCGGGCGCCCGTTCTGCTCCACCACCCAGTTGACCAGGGTGAGGCCGCTGTCGTCGGCGTGGTCGAGGATCGGGTAGACGATCAGGCTGCCCTTGCTCGGTGCACCGATGTGCAGGATGGTGCCACCTTGTTTGAACGGCTTCATCAACGTCACACCGCGCCACAGGGTGATGCCCGAGTAATGCGGCTCGGTTTTGTCGGGGAAGATCTGGTTGCGTATCGCCGACTTGATACCGTCACCGGCAATAGCAATGTCGGCGCGTACTTCGATGGGCAGGCTCATGGCATCGTTGGTGGTGGAGGCAAAGCGCAGGGTCACGCCGGTATCGTCTTGGTCGAAGCCGGTACAACGCACGCCCATGACCACCGAATCCGCACCCAGGCGCTCGATCACCGCCTTGTACAAGATCATCTGCAAGATGCCCCGATGCACGAAGCGCTGGCCATGGGGATAGCCCATGTGCACGCCGCATTGCTCGGTGTAGATCTGCTGGCCATATTGGTTGAAGTAAGAGGACTCCACCGCATCCACCGAACGCGCATTGAGCTCGTCCAACAGCCCGACCTCAGTGATTTCACGGGTGCCATAGGGCTGGGTGACGATCCCTACACCCAGCGGCCGCAGTTCCGGGGCCGCTTCATACACACGCGGTTTGAAGCCTTGCTCGTGCAGGCGCAACGCGGTCATCAAGCCGCCGATACCCGCACCGACTATCGCGATATTCAACATCAGTTCTCTCCAGCCAATGGCGAGGTTGATACTGGCCAACCTCAATACTTTTCAGGGGTGGGCCAACCTCCTCAGGATGCGCCTGGGAAGCCAGCCCGGATAAATGAATCAGTGCCCGACCGCCACCACGCGCGCGCCATCGGACCATTTGGGCACGATGCCCCTGGCCAGGATCGGCAGGCGCACAACACACGCCAGCAACGCGATGAGGATCACGCCCTGCATCGAAATCGGCAGGTCCCCGCTCATCGCGGCAAAACAGACCGGCCCGCTGAGCAACACCCCCAGCAACGTCAACTGTGTCACCAGCCCGCTGGTGGCACCGATGCTGTTCGCCGACGGCGAAACATTGGGCACGAACGACCACATGCCGGTGAGAATGCCGCTGAAGAACATCAGCACCCACGAACAGGCAATCGAGGCACCGATGCCAATGGGCAAGGCATAGATGGCGAACGCTGGGACACCCGTGGCCACGATGGCGACCAGGCCGACCCGCACTGGCGAGAAGCCCAGGTTGAGCAACTTGCCAAACAGCAGGCAGCCCATGGCGTTGAGCACCATGGCGCCGATGTTCCAGGCGTTGATTGCCATCGGGTCGGCGCCGTAATGGCTTTGCAAGTAAGGCGCTAGCGTGGCAATCACGCCGACATGCAGGAACGCATCGCCGCCAATCGAGATGCCCAGCAGGTAAGGCCACGGCGAGCGCAGCACCGACATCAAGCCACTGGTGCGCGATGGTTGCTCCGACACCTTGGCCCGCGCCGGCACACCCACGAAGGCGATCAGGGCGACCACCACCGTGACCACGGCATGCCCGGTGAATGCAAAGCGCCAACTGCCAGCACTGGCGACCCAGCCGGCGGTCAGGAACGGAATGATGAAACTGACCGGCACAAACGTGGCCCACACGGCGATCGCCATGTGCCGCTGTTTTTCATGGGTAATGCGGATCAGCAAGGTAATCGCCGACACCGCCATCAACACATAGCCCAGGCCGGAAATACCGCGCCCCACCAACAAGGTCTGCAGGGTTGGCGCCGTCACCACTACACCATCGCCAATCACCAGCGCGACACTGCCGATCAGCAGCACCAACTTGTCACCAAAACGGTCCACCAGGTAACCCACCAGCAAGGCCCCCAGCACCACCATCACCGAAGGCAACGACATCACCAGGCCGATCACCGAAGGGCTGTCGGGATGAAACTCGCCCGCGATGGCATCCAGTTGTGGCACCGCCCCGCCCACGGTCATGGCCGCCAATACCCCGAGGCTATAAATTACGGCCACGCGAAAAACCACTGACTCAAACAACTTGTTCATGTATGACTCCAGGATAAAGTGCAGCGCAATAACATCTACCGCAGGCGGTAAACGATCAGAACATATGAATAAAGCGCAGATTCATATGAAACCCGGAGATGGTGTTTTTCTCAGTCACCGGTAGATAGACGTTACTCAGCAATACGTTATTACGATCAATCTGCCAGGCGCCGCCGGGGCCCATGGAAAAGTCCGTTGTGCGACTGTCCGTGGCGCGATGCCCGTTTTCCTTGTCTTCTGAAAGTTGCTGGAAGTAATAGCCATTGAGGCCCAACCGGACACTCGGCCAGAACTCATAAGAGGCGGTAAAATTGGCCCACAGCGCATCACCCGCTTTGAAGTCATCCACCCCAGGCGGTACCGCGTTCGGGTCGTTGTTGGTGAAGTTGTAGAGGTAGTTGATACGCGTCGACAGCTCGACTTTTGGCGTCGGCAAGTACGTCATGGCCCAGTACGGGTTGATCGAAGTAAACCCGGAACTGGCGTTGACTGCCTTGGCATTGTCGTAGCTGCCGGTGGGCGACAATACGTTCAAGGCAAAGCGCTGTACGAACACCGGGCGCCCGTCCTGCATCACCGGGTCCATCTGCAAGAACGCCCCCCAGGTGATATCGCCGAAGTTCACGCCTGGGTCATCCTTGAACTCCACCATGCTGCCGGCGTCTTCCCGGGCCTTGTTGTAAACCAATGGCACCAGGGCTTCGACACCGATATGCCCGTCAAACAACTTATACGGTGTGGTATAGGCCAAGTGCGAGATCAATACCGTGGAGTCCACGCGCGGATCATTGAAGATCGGCTTTTGATCACCGGCATGATCACTGATCTTATCAATGGCTTTATATTGCAGCAGTTCAATCATGGTGAAGCCCGGATCAAACCGACCAAAACCATCCATAAAACTGGTACCGCCCAAGTTAATCCCCACCGGCTCATAACTTGAAGCCTGTGCCGCCAAGGCAAATGCAGCCAACAGGGTGACGCTGGCAGGGCGCGCAAGGCGCACGGCCTGTTTCGACAAGGTATTCATTGTTATTGTCCTTAACGATCATTTTTATTATTGAGACAACGTTAACAGCACAACTTAAATAGCCAGTTCCCGAACAAACGAGACACTGCCCATTTTCTGATCGGCATCCACGATCAATGCCGCCAACCCTGCGGGATCGCGGGCAATGCCAAACGCCACGCCATCCGGGCGAACCAACACGGCGCCAGCCTCGAAGGAGGCAAGCCATTGCTGGATGAAACCGCCCTCTTCCGTGCAATACACCGCGTCGTTTTCGAAACCGCCCTGGCGCCTTTTGTCGAGGCACACCACGGCGCTGGCAAACAGGCAGGTGCTGTCGGCAAACAACGCGTTGGCCTGCTCAACCCAACGGCTGTCCCGGCACACCAGGTAAAACTGGCCACGGGTAACATCGTCCAGACGCGCCCGTGGCAACGCCGGCCCACTGACCCAGGGTTGGGGGAACAGTTGGCCGGCCCCGGCGCCCAACGTACCGTTGTCGTCGAAATGCAACAGGCCAGCGCTGAGCCCCGGAATAAAGGCCTGGCGCACGGTTTGTGCGACACCCGAATCCAGCTCCGCTTGCAGGCGCTGGTCGCGCAATCGGGCGGCGTCTTCATCCAGTTCGCCGATGATCAGCCCGAAGGACTTGGCGGTGGCGACCACCTGCTGCACGTGGGGGCGGCGTTCGGCGGTATAGCTGTCGAGCATCGCGGGATCGGCCAACCCACGGGACACCGCGTCGAGCTTCCAAGCTAGGTTATAGGCATCCCTGACCCCGGCACACAGGCCCTGGCCCATGAACGGCGGCATCTGGTGCGCAGCGTCCCCCAGCAAAAACACCCGGCGATCGCGCCATTGTTCGACCACCACCGCATGAAAGCGATAAATGGCCACACGCTGCACCTGCACCGACGCAGTATCGACAAACATCGACAGCACCGCGTCGAGGTGCGCCGGATCGTTGAACGACTCCGGTGATTCCCCCGGCAGCACCTTGATCTCCCAACGGCGCAACTGATCCGGCCCAACGATGTAAGTGCCCGGCCGCGATGGCCGGCAGTACTGCACGCAACGCTCGGGCAGCTCGATATCGCCGAGCAATTGCACGTCGACCACCACCCACCACTCATCAAAGTCCAGGTCGTGGATGGCCGCATTCATCTGTGTGCGAACCACACTGCGCGCACCGTCACAGGCCAGTAGATAGCGCCCGGCCAATGTCTGCGTTTGGCCGTTGCCATCAACGATATCCACTTCGACACGGTGTTCAGACTGGCGATACTCCACCAGGCTGTGGCCGAGGAGCACCTGCACATCGTTGAAGCGGGCAACGCCCTCGCGCAGCGTGGCTTCCAGCGCCGGCTGGTAAAACATATAGGTGGGCTCCCACCCCAACGGACCAGGTGCCGGCATCGGATAGAAACGCTTGATGACCTGCCCCTGCACCCCGACAAAATCGGTGCCGGGATGGGCGCAGGTGCTTTGCATGATTGCCTCGGCAAGACCCGCCGCCTGAAAGGCACGGGTTGCTTCGTGGTCGGCGGTGATTGCCCGTGGCTTGTCGAAAATGGCGTTCTCGCGCTCGATGACTGCCACGCGCATGCCCATGCTGCCCAGCAGGTTGGCCAGGGTGGCGCCGGTGGGGCCGTAGCCCGAGATGATTGCGTCGAATGTCTGCATGATGGTCGTCTTCTTGTTCAAGGCACTGGGGTCGTCAACGGGCTGTGAAAGCCGTCCCACACTCCGTCGTAGTCACCCTGGCGATGCTCGGCGTCGAGGGCCTGGCGGCTCAGGCGGAACACCCGCCGGCTTTCGAACATGAACGCCATGGTGTTATCCACCTTGTGCGGCACCAGCTCGGCGGTGCTGGCTTTTTCGAATGTCGCGACATCCGGGCCGTGGGGCAGCATGCAGTTGTGCAGGCTCACGCCGCCGGGCACGAAGCCTTCGGCCTTGGCGTCGTAGATGCCTTTGATCAGGCCCATCATTTCGCTCATCACGTTGCGGTGGAACCACGGCGGACGGAACGTATCCTCGGCCACCAGCCAGCGCGGCGGGAACACCACGAAGTCACAGTCGGCGGTACCGGGGTGCACCGAAGGAGCCGTCAGCACGGTGTAGATCGACGGGTCCGGGTGGTCGAACGAAATGCTGCCGATCACCATGAAGTGGGCCAGGTCGTATTTGCACGGCGCCAGGTTGCCGTGCCAGGCCACCACATTCAGCGGCGAATACTCCTGGGTAGCCTGCCAGAACTGGCCGAGGAACTTGCGCACCACGCGCACAGTGCGCGTACCCGCCTCATAGGCCGCGACCGGCACCAGGAAGTCCCGTGGGTTGGCCAGGCCGTTTGAGCCGATGGGGCCCAGCTCCGGCAGGCGGAACGGCAACCCATAGTTCTCGCAGAGATAGCCCGCCGCCGTGCCGTCCGGCAGATCGACGCGAAAGTGAATGCCACGGGGAATCAACGCGATCTCTCCGGGGACGATCTGCAGGGCCCCCATCTCGGTTTGGATCAGCAACCGGCCCTGTTGCGGCACGATCAGCAGCTCGCCATCGGCATTGAAGAAGTAGCGATCCTGCATGGACGCGTTAGCCCGGTACACATGCGCAACGATGCCGGATTGCTCATCCACATCACCATTGCCGCCGACCGTGGCAATGCCATCGATAAAATCGGTGCCAGGGGCCGGCTGCGGCCACGGGTCCCAGCGAAACCGATTGGCCGGCGTGGCCACGGCCTTGAACGGCGCCGACTCCCAACTGGCATGGGGCATCGGCTCAAACGCGCCGTGTACGGCTGAAGGCAACAGGCGGTAGACCCAGGTGCGGCGGTTTTCCGCGCGGGCCACGGTAAAGGCACTGCCGGAGATCAACTCGGCATACAACCCATGGGGCGCGTTTTGTGGCGAGTTACGGCCCTTGGGCAACGCGCCTTCCAGCGCCTCACTGGCAAACTGATTGCCGAAGCCGCTCATGTAGCTCAGAGGTGGTGTTGTCATTGTTATTCCACACGGTTCAAAGGAGTGGGAGTAAGCGGCCAACTCCCGACGAGCCGGCCGCCGCCATGACTCAGTGCTTGAAGGCTTGAACCTGCTGATCGATGGCACCGAAGATCGAACGGCCCGCCGCGTCGAACATCTCGACCCGTACGCGATCACCGAACTTGAAGAACGGCGTGCTCGCCTTGCCGGTGTTCACCACTTCCAGCGCGCGTTTTTCCGAGAGGCAGCAGAAGCCGCGGCTGCGGTCGTGGTTGGACACGGTGCCGGAGCCGATGATGGTGCCAGCGGTGAGCGTGCGGGTCTGGGTGGCGTGGGCGATCAGGCGGGAGAAGTCGAAGTAGTTATCGACCCCGGCCAGGGGTGCGCCGAGCAGTTCATCGTTCACATGCACGCTCAGCGCCAGGTCGACCTTGGCGCCGTCCCAGTGTGCCTCCAGCTCATCCGGCGTCACGGCCACTGGCGAGAACGCGGTCACGCCTTTGCCATTGAGGAAGCCGAAGCCTTTGTTCAACTCCGCCGGGATGATATGGCGCAGCGAGGTGTCGTTGACCAGCATCACCAGCTTGATGTGCTGCTTGGCTTGCTCGGGCGTGCAAAGCATCGGCACGTCATCGGTGATGATCGCCACTTCGGCTTCGAGGTCCACACCCCAGTCTTCACTGGCGACGATCACCGGGTCGCGGGGGCCGGTGAAGTAGTCGGAGCTGCCTTGGTACATCAAAGGCTCTTGCAGGAACGACTCCGGCATCTGCGCACCACGTGCCTTGCGCACCAGCTCGACGTGGCTGAGGTAGGCGCTGCCGTCCAACCATTGAAATGCCCGTGGCAGTGGTGATGCCACCTGGGTTTGGTCGAAGGCGAAACTGCCCGGCACGTCACCGGCATTGAGCGCATCGGAGAGTTCCTGCAAGCGCGGCTGTACCGACTGCCAGTGCTCGACCGCCCATTGCAGCGTGGGTGCGACATCAGCAGCAGAGACGGCGCGGGACAGATCGCGGGACACCACAATCAGCGCACCATCACGGTTTTCAGAGTTGAGCGAAGCCAGTTTCATACATGCATTCCGGTAGTCGAACGTTACGGTGATCACACACGGGGTGAGTGCGGTTGATCACTAACTTACGAGACAAAATGCGGCGCAGATACGGCTTTTCCGCCTGCCGGAAACGAGCATGCACGGCCCCTCGGGAACGGCCACGATGGCGCGGCGAAACCCTCCACCACAGGAAGACCCCATGCTGATCGAACACCGCACCTACCTGCTGCACCCCGGCAAAGTACCTGCCTATTTCAACCTGTACAGGGGCTGCGGCCTGCCCATCCAGCTGGAGTATTTACGCCAGCCATTGGGCTACTACACCACCGAGATCGGGCCGCTCAATCAGATCATTCACTTGTGGGGGTACAGCGACTTGAACGAACGCCAGCAAGCGCGCAGCCGGCTCAAGGCCGACCCGCGCTGGAACACCTATGTGGCGCAGTTGATGCCGTTGATCCAGCACCAGGAGAGCAAGATTCTCACGCCTGCGCCGTTCTACACGCCGCAGGCGGTCAGCTATCGAATGGACTAACGCGCGGTCGATCGAGCAGGCGCCGCCAGCTGCGTCCGCTCGACGTACCGACCCGCCGCGAAGCCCGCCAACAGCAATAAACCGCTGACCAGGGTGAACCCGGCACTGAACCACCAGAACCCGCCGGGGCTGGCCTCGGCGCCATGGGCCCAGCCGTGGAACAGCGCGAACACCGGCATGGCCAACACCAGCATCGCCCGACGCTGGGGTAGCAGCACACCCGCGCACAGCGCCAGCAGCGAAGCGAAGATCAGGCTTTGCACGCCCGTCACGTCGCCCAGCAAATACCCCAACAGCGCCCCGCCAACCATCGCCATCAAGGTGGCAGCAGGCACGGCGAGTGTGCGCCCGGACCAGCCTGCCAGCAGGCCAGTACCGAGCAGCATCAGCAGATGATCCAGGCCGGTCAAAGGATGCAACAGGCCGTCGCTCAATGGGCTGGTGCCATGCCCGGGATGGGCAAACACCGGCATGGCAATCAACAGCAGGACGAAGGTCACGATCTTTTTCATGGGACAGCTCCGAGTAAAGGGGCCGTGACCATAACGTGGCACAGGCAGCACGCCTGGGAGCGTTTCCATCTGGTGGAAACGATTTTTACCGGTGGAACAGCGCCGCGATGATTGCGTCGATAGCATCCAGTGTGGGCTGCTTATCTGGCAGGCAACCGGTGAGCAAGGCATCCATCAAGTGGTGCCCGATGGACGCGCCAAAGATCATCTCCACCAGCAGCAGGCTGTCCAGGTTCAGGTGGCGCCGCGCCGGGTCGATACGCTCCACGGCCGCAATCAATGAGGCACGACTGGCGCGTATACCCATCTCTTGGAAGCTTTCGGCAATCTTCCCGGGCCCGGCGCCCTCCGCAATCGCCAGGCGGCACAGGCGCAGGTGCTGCTCACTGAGCACCTGTTCGGCGATGCCCTGCAACTTGGCTCGCAGCGCTTCGACCGGGTCAGCAGCGACCGCTTCCACCGTCTGCTGCGGCCAGGCATAGGACGATGCGACGAGCGCTTCCATCAGCGCGTTCTTGTCGGCGAAGTACACGTAGAGGGTTTTTTTCGACATGCCGGCCCTGGCTGCGATCTCGGCCATGGTCACCTTTTCATAGGCATGCTCGGCCAACAGCTGTTCAACCGCCGCATAGATTTCTTGTTTGCGTTGCTCGGCCGGCATGGCCAAAGGACGTCCGGTACGTGCCATTGCGACCTCGTTGACTTAAGAAACCACAAGGTTCCATAATTAAAATCCCCGCCCATCCTAAAGACAAACCCGTCATGGGGTCCACCGGTATGCGGGGAACGCTCACACCTGACCAACAATTACAAAGCAGGTTTAGCCATGTCGACGAACACCACCGAGATCGGAACGCTCAACCGCTCCAGCACCATCTTGCGTTTGCTGGCTACGGCCGGTAAGCGCGGGCTGGCCCTCACGGATATCGCCAGCCGGAGCGCCCTGCCCTATGGCACGGTGCATCGCCTGCTCAAGCAACTGGGCGACACCGGGCTCACCTTTCAAAGCGAAGAGTCCAGGCGCTACCTGCTGGGGCCGGTGGCCTACGAGCTGGGCCTGGCGGCGGCCGAGATCTTCGATTTTCGCAGTGTGTGCCGTCCGGCCCTGGAGCGGCTGTGCCAGGAGAGTGAAGCCACCGCGTATTTTGTGATGCGCAGCGGCTACGACGCCGTATGCATGGACCGCATCGAAGGGCCGTTCTCCACACGCACCATCTCCCTTGATATCGGCAGTCGCCGGCCTCTGGGCGTCGGCGCCGGCGGCCTGGCGATCCTGGCGGCATGCGCGGATGACGAGTGCGAGCGCATCCTCGAAGCCACCGCACCGCGCCTGGGGCAATTTCATCAACTCACGATTGAACAACAGCGCCAGGCGATCCTGGAAACCCGCCACCAGCACTATTCGCTGATCCGCAATCGCCTGAACCTGGGCGTCACTGCGTTGGGCATGACCTTTCGCGACTCCATGCTGCGGCCTATCGGGGCCATCAGTGTCGGCACGATTGATTCCAGGCTGCAGGAGCCACGCCGCAAAAACATCGTGCAACTGCTCAAGCAACAGGTGCTGTTGATCGAAAAATCCATGCGTGCTTCACGCCGCGTATTGATCGAACACTTTTGATTTCCGCAGAGTGGAAAGCGCCGCCGATACGGCGCTGAGCCACGTTATCGTTGCCTTCACTCAAATAAAAAAGTGGAGAGCACGCGTGAAACACACCGTCAGCAAAGCCCTTGAATACGTCCACGACGATGCCCGCTTACTCGGCTACCTGAGCGTGCCCGAGGGCGACCGACTGCCCGCCGTGTTGCTGGTGCACGATGCGTTTGGCGTCAGCGATTTCATCAAGGGCATCGCCGAAAAACTCGCGGGCGTAGGCTATGCCACCTTGGCCGCCGACGTCTGGGGCGAGGGCAAAGTGTTGACCGCCGAGAGCGAGATCGGCCCGCTGATCGGCCGCTTCGCTGGCGATCGCAAAGCCTGGATGGGTCGCTTGCAGGCCGCTCGTGCAGCCTTGGCCGCGCAACCTGAGGTGGACGGCGAACGGATCGTCATCATCGGCTACTGCTTCGGCGGCGCCTCAGCCCTGGAATACTTGCGCACCGTAGGCGATGTGCGCGGCGCCGTGAGCCTTCACGGCGGGCTCGACCTGGTATCGGAGGACTGGACGCACGCCCCGTCCCTGCGCAAGGCATTGTTGCTCACTGGCTTCGAAGACCCGATGGCGGCATTACCCAAGCTGGCGGCGCTGCAACAGAGCATGAACAACGCCGGTGTGGATTGGGAGGTCAACCTGTACGGCCATACCAAACACGGCTTCACCCGCCCGGACTCGGACCGCGCCAACAAGCCGCAGGTCATCGCCTATCACGCACAAAGCGATAAGCGTGCGTGGGCCGCATTGCAGCGTTTCCTTGAAGAAAGCCTGATGGTGGCATCATGAGCAGCAAGCACTTTCGCGATTACCTACTGGCCCTGGACTCGCCCAGGCTCGTCAACGCCCGGGGCCTGGACCCGTTTGAATACGCCAAGCCGATCATCGCTTCCGACAAGGCCAAGGCGCTGATTGATACCTGGCAAACCCTGTATCAGCAACCGTTCAAGGGGCTGACGGCGGATGGCCACGTTGAGCCTGGGCTGTTCCAGCTCGGCGACGAAGGGCTCGACACGCGCACAGTGGTGGCGACCGCCCAGGCGTTGCTGGCGAGCGTGACCGATGGCGAGCGCCAGGCCTTGCAGTACCCGATTGACGCGCCGCAGTGGCGTGACTGGTACAACCCGGAGTTCCCCATGAATGCCAATGGGGTGCGCCTGGATTACCTGTCCGGCACTGCCCGCGAAGCCGTCATGGCCGTGCTGCGCGCCAGTTTGAGCGAAGAGGGTTACCTCAAGACCGAACGCTGCCGCATCGCCAACCTGTTCCTCGGCGAGCTGTATGACTTGCGCAACATCATGAACGAGTGGAGCTACCACTTTCTGTTGTTCGGCACGCCATCGACCACCGAGCCCTGGGGCTGGAGCCTGTATGGGCACCACCTGGCGTTGAACTGCTTCATGATCGGCGGCCAGATGATCATTTCCCCCACGTTCATGGGTGCCGAGCCCACCCATATCGACCGGGGTGCCCAACGCGCGTTTTCACTGTTCCAGAACGAAGAAAGCTTCGGCCTGCAATTGATGCGCTCGCTCTCCCCCACCCTGCGTGCAAAGGCCACCACCTACCACCAGATGAAAGACCCCGCGATGCCCGACGACCGTTGGCACTTTGCCGACGAGCGCCAGCTGGGCGCCGCGTACCGCGACAACCGGATCATCCCGTACGAAGGCGTGTGTGCCACGCAGTTTTCATCCGGGCAGCAGGAGCAGTTGCTGAAGATCGTCGACGCGTTTATCGAATACCTGCCCCAAGGGCCACGGGAAGTGCGACTGCGCCAGGTCGAGGCGATGCTGGAACGCACGTATTTCAGTTGGATCGGCGGCCACGGTGACGAAGACCCGTTCTATTACCGCGTGCACAGCCCACTGATCATGGTGGAGTTCGACCATCACAGCGGCGTGTGGCTGAACAACACCACCCCGCAGAAATTCCACATCCACACCGTGGTCCGTACGCCCAACGGCAACGACTACGGCAAGGACCTGCTGCGCCAGCACTATCAGAAGGAACACCGCCACGGCTCGGCGCACATCGCGCGGCATGCCCACGATCACTCCCATGACCATCCGCAAGACCATGACCACAGCCACCCCCACGGTCATGACCATTCCCACTAGAGGTACACAGCAATGGATTTAGGCATCAAAGGGCGCACCGCTTTCATCTCGGCGTCGTCCCAAGGGCTGGGCTATGCCTGCGCACGGTCCCTGGCCCGTGAGGGCGTCACGGTGATCCTCAATGGTCGCGATGAACAAAAACTGCAACGCGCCGCCGACCAGTTGCGCACCGAGGTCAGTGGCGCGAAGGTGCTGATTGTGGTCGCCGACCTGAGCACCACCCAAGGCCGCGCCGAGATCGTCGAGGCGATACCCGAGGTCGATATCCTGGTGAACAACAACGCCGGCCCGCCTCCGGGGCGTCTGCAGGATTGGGACGAAACCGCCCTGCTCGACGCGCTGCAGGCCAACATGATCCCCGCCGTGCAACTGATGCGCGCCTATATTCCAGGCATGCAGGCGCGCGGGTTTGGTCGGATCATCAACATCACCTCGGCCATGGTGAAGTCGCCGCACTACATCATGGGGTTATCGACCTCCGCACGCACCGCCCTGACGGCCATCAGCAAGGCCATCAGCGTCGAGGTCGTTAAGGACAACGTGACCCTCAACAACTTGCTGCCCGAGCGCATCGACACCCCACGCCAGGAATTCATGGCCCAACGCCTGATGAAAGAGCAAGGCGTGAGCCACGAAGACGCACGCCGCCAGATTGCCTCGACCATCAGCGCCAAACGCCTGGGCCGCCCCGAAGAGTTTGGCGATGCCTGCGCGTTCCTGTGCAGTAGCCAGGCCAGTTATATTTCTGGGCAAAACCTGCAATTGGACGGTGGTTCGTACGAGGGGCTGATCTGACATGCTCGACCAACAGACGGAACTTGACATCCTGGCATTGGAGCGTCGGCGGCAGCAGGCGTTGGTGGCGGTGGATCTAGAGGCATTGGATGCACTGTTCGATGACGACCTGGTGCATGTCCACAGTACCGGGCTGGTGCACGGCAAGGCTGAGCTGATCACGCACATCGGGCGCAAGCGCGGGTTTGTCGATGTGCAGCGCGGGCCATTGCAGATTCGTGGCGACGCGGACATGGCCGTGATGACCGGACCTATCGTCAATCACATCCGCACCGCTGAAGGTGCCGAAGAAGTGATGCGCGGTTTCGTTACACAAGTCCTGCGGCATACGGCAGCGGGCTGGAAGTTCATCAGTTTCCAACTCACGGTCGCGCATGCGTCATAAAACCAACAACAAAACAGCAGAGTTACCTTATGAAAATCGTTCGTTTCACCGAGAACGGCCGCACGCGGATCGGCAAGCTGCAAGGCGATCATGTCGTTGACCTTTCCCCTGTGCCTGGCGTCGGGGACTCCATGCGCCAATTGCTGGGGCGCCTAGGCGAACTGCGCCCTGCCCTTGAGGCGGCGGTTACGCCAGCTTATTCACTGGCAGCGGTACGCCTGGAAAATCCGATCAACGACCCGCAGAAGTATTTGGCGATTGGCCTCAACTACAAGGCCCATGCCGAGGAGGCACGGGTCGCTGGCATTCCGATTCCTACCAGCCAGTTGTGGTTCAACAAACAGGTGTCGTGCCTGAGCGGCCCCTACGATCCGATCCAGTTCCCCTCGGCGGTCAAGCAGTTGGATTATGAAATCGAGCTGGGAGTGGTCATCGGCCAGCGTTGCCGCAACGTCAAGGCCTCGGACGCACGTGCCGTGATCGCCGGCTACCTGGTGACCAACGATGTCAGCGCCCGTGACTGGCAGCAACGCTCGCCCACCTTCACCCTTGGCAAGTCGTTCGACAGCCATGGCCCGGTAGGTCCGTGGCTGACCACCGATGACGAGATCAAAGACCCGCTAGCCCTGAACATGCGCCTGACGGTCAATGGCGAAGAGCGCCAGAATATGAGCACCGGTGACATGATCTACGACATCTACCAGCAAATTGCCTACCTCTCCACGGTGATGACCCTGGAGCCGGGTGACATCCTCGCCACCGGCACACCGTCGGGCGTCGGCGTGGCCCTGGGCAAGCTGTTGCAGGTGGGCGATGTGGTGCGCGCCGAAATCGAGCAACTGGGCCACATCGAAAACCGCGTGGTCCAGGCCCCCTGAACCCGCTCCGCTAAGAACAAATGATTAGCTGCGGGGGGCCTCAGGACTTCAACCGCTTTACGCTGGCAAACGTCGACTCACCCCGCGCCTGCTCCAATGGATTCATTGGCGCGGGCACGGGCTGGCGGTGAATGATCGGCTTAACCACGATAGACCGCTCACTGTCTGTCGCCGAACGCTCATCACTGGGCGGCACGCCGAAGTATTCGCGGTAGCACTTGGAAAAGTGCGGCGTGGAGATAAAGCCACAGAGCACCGCCAGTTCCACGATCGAGATGGGCGTCTGCTTAAGCAACTGCCGTGCCCGAATCAGTCGCAGCCGCAGGTAGTAGCGCGAAGGCGAACAGTGCAGGTACTTTTGGAACATGCGCTCCAGTTGCCGACGCGACAGGGCGACATACGCCGCCAGTTCATCCAGGTTGATCGGTTCTTCGAGGTTGGCCTCCATCAACGCGACGATTTCCTGCAACTTCGGTTGTTGAGTGCCGAGCATGTGCTTGAGGGGCACGCGTTGGTGGTCCTGTTCGTTGCGGATGCGCTCGTACACGAACATGTCGGAGATCGCCGCAGACAATTCATGCCCATGATCACGGCCAATCAGGTGCAGCATCATGTCCAGCGGCGCGGTGCCGCCGGAACTGGTGAGGCGGTCGCGGTCGAGGGTAAACAGGCTGGAACTGACACTCACCCGTGGAAAGGCTTCCTGCATGGCCGCCAACCATTCCCAGTGCACGCTGCACTCAAAGCCGTCGAGCAGCCCGGCCCGGGCAAGTACCCAGCTGCCGGTGCAGATGCCGCCCAGGCGCTTGGAATAACGCGCCTGGCTGCGCAGCCACTTGACCAGTTCGGCGGTCACCGTGCCTTGGATACCGATACCGCCGCACACGATCACGGTGTCCGCGGACGGCACCCCAGTGATCGAACCGTCAGGGGTGACCGGCACGCCGTCGCTGGCCCACACCGGGTTGCCGTCCGGGCTTGCGGTGTGCCAACGGTACAGTTCCTGGCCCGACAGTTGGTTGGCCATGCGCAACGGCTCCAACGCAGACGCCAGCGAGATCAGGGTGAATTGGTCCAGCAGCAAAAACACCAGGCTGCTGACAGGCCTTGCACTCATGGCTGCGAGGCTGCGGCAACCGACTTTGGCGCACCCTCAGGATGCCGCGCGGTGATCAACCCGATGAAGGAAATAATCAGGGCCAGGCCAATGGTCGAGGACACTTCAAAGCGGTGCTCGGGCGTCACCAACATCACCGTCAAGGCCGTGCAGATAAAGGCAATGACCAGCCAGGTCAGCCAAGGAAACAGCCACATCTTGAAGGTCAATTTGACGTTGCGGCGCAGCAGGATCTTGCGCATGCGCAGCTGGGAAACGGCGATCACCAGATACACCAACAAGGCAATGGCGCCTGAGCTGGCAAGCAGGAACTGGAACAGCCCGGCCGGCATGAAGTAACTCAACAACGTCACCCCTGCCCCCAGAATCGTGCTGGCAATCACCGCCGCCCTCGGCACACTGGCCGCCGAGGTTTTCTTCAGCATCGCCGGGGCGTCGCCGCGCTTGCCCAGGGAGAACAGCATGCGCGAGGCGATGTAGATAGAGGAGTTCATGCAACTGGCCACGGCGATCAATACCACCACGTCCACCAACAACTTGGCGTGGGGAATGTTCATCAGCTCCAGCGCCCGCTGATAAGAGCCGACCGACGCCAGCAGCGGGTCATCCCATGGCACCACGGAAATGACCACGAAGATCGACAGCACGTAAAACACACCGATGCGCCACATCACAGAGCGCGTGGCACGGGCGATGTTCTGCGCCGGGTTGCTGGACTCGGCCGCCGCGATGGTCACAGCCTCAGTGCCGATAAAACTGAACATGATGGTGATGAACGCACCCACCACCGCCGACAACCCATTGGGTGCAAAACCACCATGGTCTTGCATCAACTGGCTGAGCCCACTGGCCTCGCGCTCGGGCACCCAACCCATCAACACCGCGAAGCCCACGCCGATAAAGCCGATGATCGCCACCACCTTGGCCATGGCAAACCAGAACTCGAACTCGCCGTATTTGGAAACGCTGAACAGATTGGTGACCACCAACAAAAAGATCGACAACAAGGCAAACAGCCAAGCGTCGATCTGCGGGAACCACTGGTTGAGGATATGCCCGGCGGCCAGGGCCTCGATGGGAATCACCAGCACCCAGAACCACCAGTACAACCAGCCGATGGTGAACCCGGCCCAGCGACCGATGGCCTGGTCGGCATAGGTCGAGAACGACCCCGTGTCGGGGTTGGCCACCGCCATCTCCCCGAGCATGCGCATCACCAGCACCACCAACAGGCCGGAGAAAAAATACGCTAGCAGCACCGCCGGCCCAGCCGCTGCAATCGCATGCCCGGAGCCGACAAACAACCCCGCACCGATGATGCCGGCGATGGACAGCATGGTGACATGGCGCGGCTTGAAGCCCTGCGCCAACTGGGCGTTGGAGTGGTTCGGGGTCGGGCTATTCATTGTTTTCTTATTCTCGGTGATCGACGTAAGGCCTACTGACTAAAGAGTCAGGCGATCATCATTTTTAATGATGGGGTCACCTTACGCGGCCTGCGTCGTCCGAAAATAGCCTGGGAGCGTCATACTTTGGTCTGATATCGTCATCAAAGCCGACCAATGCCTAACCGCTATCAACCCATCGCGATGTGTAGTGAGCGGGCTTGTCCCGCGCTGGGGGGCGAAGCCGCCCTAATACCGGCCACCGCGGCTTAACAGATACTGCGCGGAGGTTTTGTTGGGGCGGCTTCGCCCCCCAGCGCGGGACAAGCCCGCTCACTACAAGCGATTGCTGCTGTAGCAGCAGCCTCCCAGCAGGTGCTTCCTGGCCAGCAGCCCGCCTTTCGAAAACGGTACAACCGCGCCTAAAAAATTATATTTTTTATATATTTTTCAGATACTTACGTTTTATTTCGTTCATTGTCATTTCCGGTACGTTTGTTGCGATACCCCCATAAACGGGCTGCCACACAGACCCGACGCCAGCCTTTCGAGAGCTTTTTGATCTCTCTTCAAAAGCAATAATGGGGAGCACTATGTTCAAGCGCACACACGTATCCATGGCCGTGGCCGTCAGCCTGGGGAGCCTTTACCTTGGCACCGTCCAGGCTGAAGAAACCCTCGACACCGGCAACACATCAACCCTGGAAAAGGTCACCGTCACCGCCCAGAAGCGCGAAGAAACCGTGCAGGAAGTGCCCGCACCAATCTCGGTGTTGAGCGGCGATAAAATCCGCCAGGCGTCGTTGAATTCCGCCAATGAGATCACCCGCTACATTCCCAACGCCTCAGCAGGTACCACCGATGGCCATGGCCGCCCACGCTGGTGGATTCGCGGCTTGGGCACCGGCGACCAGGGCGCCAACACCGTCAGCCCGGTGGGGATCTACATGGACGACGTGTACATCTCCAATATCAGCGCCACCGGCTTCCCCTTGTTCGACCTGGACCGTGTCGAGGTGCTGCGCGGGCCGCAAGGCACCTTGTGGGGCAAGAACACCACGGGCGGCGCGATCAACTTCATTTCGAAAAAACCGACTTTCAAGGAAGACGGCTATTACAAGCTGGACGTGGGCAACTACGCCAACCGCGCCGTAGAAGGCGCGATTGGCGGTGCGTTGGTAGATGACAAGCTCGCTGCTCGGGTGTCGATCCGTCACCAGGCTAACGACGGCTACAACGAAAACAAGGCCAATGGCAACGATCGCGGCGCGTTGGAAGATGACGCGATCCGCCTGCAATTGCTCGCCGTGCTGTCGGATGACCTGGAAGCCAACGTCAACTTCCACAGCCGCCGCTACCACGACACCGGCAGCTCCAGCACCGTGAACTACGGCACTGGGCTGAACGGGAATAACCAGTTCGGCTACCACGTCGACCCCAAGCAAGGCGACGTGTACTACAACGCCAAGAACACCGCGAGCGTCGAGCAGGACGGTGGCAACCTCAACCTGATCTGGCAGCTGGGTGGCCTGCAACTGACCTCGATCACCGCGTTCGAATCGTTCAAGCGCGACGCCCTTGGCGACAGCGACGGCACCCCGCTGGAACTGCAACGTGGCTATAGCTATGCAGACAGCCGCCAGTTTTCCCAGGAGTTTCGCCTGGCCTCCCCCAGCACCGACCGCCTGAACTGGGTAGCGGGCCTGCATTACTTCAACGAAGACCTCGATGCCAAAAGCGCCAACGGCACGCTGAACAACACCTACATCAACCGCAGCTACAACCGCACCGCGTACAACCAAAAAACCGAGAGCTACGCGGTATTCGGCAGCGTCACCTACAACTTCACCGACGACTTCAGCCTCACCGGCGGCCTGCGCTGGACCCAGGAGCGTAAGTCCATCGACCTGAACCGAGTCGCCAGCGTCGGCGCTGCCACCTTTGGCGCGGGTGATTGGTGGAACCCAGGCACCGTCACCTCACCGCTGGCCGTCACTGCATTGCAGGATGAGAGCAATACTTGGAGCGACTGGACCTACGACCTCACCCCGCAATACAAACTCTCGGAAAACGCCCGGGTGTATTTCCGCTACTCCAAAGGCTTCCGCTCCGGCGGCTATAACGCCGGTGTCACCACCCAATCGACGGTGGCCACGGTCAACCCCGAATACCTCACCGCCTACGAATTGGGGTTCAAGTCCGAGTGGTTCAACGGCCGCCTGAACGCCAACGCCAACCTGTTCTACTACGACTACCAGGACATCCAGCTAAACATCGTGACGGCCGTCAACAACCAGACCGTTTCGCGCCTGGCCAACGGTGCGCAAGGCGAAGCCTACGGGGCCGAATTCGAACTGGAGGCGATCCCGCTGGACAACCTGCACGTCAACTTCGGCCTCGGCCTGCTGCACACCGAGTTCACCGACTACACCTCCGGACCCAACGATTACTCGGGCAACAACTTTGTGCGCGCGCCAAACGTATCGGCGGTGCTCGGTGCCGATTACCGCATCCCGCTGAGTGTGGGCGGCGCGGTGGTCGTGGGTACCGACTGGGACACCCGTAGCCGCCAGTACTTTTTCACCAACGATCAAACCCAGAACATGCGCAGTGGCGGCTACACCCTTGGCAATGCACGGCTGACCTATGAACTGCCGGGAGATAAAACCGAGATCACCGCCTATGTACACAACCTCACCGACAAGCAGTACCGCAGCCACACCCTGCCGGGCGGTTTCCAAAGCGCGGGCGTGATGTTTGGCGACCCACGC
Organism: Pseudomonas cremoris; assembly: GCF_014230465.1. Next base: position 120,541 of record NZ_JAAXCY010000010.1, on the reverse strand, counting down.
ACCTTTGGCCTGTCGCTGACCAGCCGATTCTGATCAACCCTGGTGGCCGACCACCGTCGGCCACTGCCCAATAAGGCGAACCTTCATGAAGCTTTCACGTTTGCTGTCTACTCGGCTGCTGATGCCGGCGTCCTTGGTGCTCGGGCTGCTCGGCAGCCAGTTAAGCCTGGCCGCCGAACCCTTGAAAACCGTACGTATCGCCACTGTGGCGTTTTCCAACGCGGGCAAGACCACCTTCAACGGCCCCACCTATCTGATGGACAAGGACCCCTGGCTCAAGGAGCAACTGGCCAAACGCGGCATCGAGTTGCAGTGGGTACCGGCGGCGACCGCGTCGGTGGGCACCTTCGTCAATGAAGAGTTCGCCAACAAGCGCATCGACTTTGCGTTCTATGGCGACTTGCCGACCATCATCCTCAACGCCTCGGGTATTTCGACCAAACTGCTGGCGGCAGGCGGCCTGGGCAACAACGTGTACCTGGTGGTGCCGCCCGACTCCACTGCAACCTCCATCGATGATTTAAAAGGCAAGCGCATCGCCCTGCACCGTGGACGGCCTTGGGAATTATCGTTCGCCAAATTGCTGGAATCACGCAAGCTCGGCTTTGATGACTTCCGCATCTTCAACCTCAACCCACAGGCGGGCGGCGCGGCGCTCAGTGCCGGTCGGGTGGACGGCTTTTTCACTTTGAGCGATGCCTATCTGCTGGAAGACAAGAAGGTCGGCAAGATCATCTGGTCCAGCAAAGAGGCGCCAGCGGACTGGAAGATGCGCGCTGAACTGTTCGGCGCCAGCGACTTTGTGGCCCAGCAGCCGGAAGTTACCCAACTGGTGGTGGATGCCTATCTCAAAGCGTTGAAATGGGCGTCGGAGGAGCAACACAAGGCTGAATACATCGAGCTGCTGTCGCGCTCTGGACAGCCGCAGAGCGTGCTATTGCGGGAGGTGGAGGGAGAGTCCTGGAAAAATCATTTCAGCCCGCTGATCAACGCCTCACTGCGCCAGCATTATCAGGATGGAATCGCCTATAGCCTACAGGCCAAGCTGATCCGCAAGGACATCAAGGTCGATGACCTGCTCGATAACCGCTTCGTCGAACAGGGCCTCAAGGACTTGAACCTGGAAGGTGAGTGGAAGTAAACCAGCGGCGGTGAGACCCACCCCGCGGGTGGGCCTTGCACCGCGCAATTCAGGCGGCGTTTTCCAGCAGCTTCTTGCCCTGTTCCCACAGGCCGGTCATGTTCCATTGCTGTTCAATCACGCCCGGGCCGAACTCTTTCGAGCCCCCCAGCCCTTCGGCCAGGCCCTGGAACCAGGCGCCTTCTTCGATCAGCAGAATCAGCTTGGCCACCGAGAGGATGTCCGGCCCCCAGAAGGTCGCGCCACCGTTGGCTTCCAGAATCGCCTGCAGGTGCGGGTTGCGCTCAAGGCTCTCGATGATGAACTCCGGTTCCGGCTGACGGCGGTCCACGTAGATCGGCAGTTCACGGGCAAGCGTCACGCGCTGCGACGCGGCATAACGGATCGGTAATACCCGGTGCGCACTGGCCCAGCCGCCCAGCCATGGCGTGTGCACATGGATCACCAGGTTGACCTCCGGACGCTCAGCGAAGATCTTCGCGTAGCGCTTGCCGTTGCCACCGGCTTTCCTGCCACTCAGGGGGGAGCTGCCGGCGATGGATTCGTCCAGGTGCACTTCACCGTCGTAGTCGGCGACCACTGCACGGATCTCCTCGTCGTCAGCCCATGGGCCAGGCGCATGCAGGGCGATCACCAGGCGGGTTTCAGGTACACGCAGGTAAGCCTGGAACGTGTTGGTGGCAGTCAGGGTGCGCGTGTTTTTCAGCACGCGGAAAGCCTTGGCAAAATCGCGCTTGGCCTGGTCCAGGTAGGTCAGTTGTTCGGCAGTCAACACGTGAGTCATGGCAAACACTCCAGCTAATCGATTGAGAATGCCGGACCGCAGCCCTGGCATGACATGCGACAGAGCATTTCCTGTGCCACCTGCATAAGCATATGTTTTAAATGACTTTTTAACGATAATGAATGAAAGCCCGCACACTTTTGCTGCAACACCAGCATGACCTGCTGATCAACTGCTGCTACATCAGCAGTCGCGCCTCTCTGTGCCCTGTAACTCCAGCCCCGCTGGGCTCCAGGCGTTTGGCACAGCCGTTGCAATTACTCCGATAACGCGGCTCTCGTCCCGACAGGCCCGAGTTTTGTGAACCTGGAGTTTTGCAATGAGTACCGAATTTTTCTGGCGCCTGCCCCTGGGCAGTGACGGGCATCACTTGGCTACCGACAAGAACACCCGTGGCAGCGCGATTCACCGCCCCGGCAATATCGCCCCCGGCCGGCTGCCGAACGGTGAGCCGGATGGCTTCACCTACATCGACTACATCGCCCAAGTGGCCAAGGCCGCCGAAATCGCCGGTTTCGAAGGTGCCCTGCTGCCCACCGGCCCGGAGCCGTGGATTGCCGCCGCAGCCTTGGCGCGTGAGACCCGCCGGATCAAATTCCTGATCGCCTTCCAGGCCACCTGGACCCTGCCCGCCTACGCCGCCCAGCAAGCAGCAATCTTGCAAAACCTGAGTCGCGGGCGCCTGGACTGGAACATCATCACCGGCGGCAACCCGGCGTCACAGCGGGCCAACGGTGACTTCCTGGAGCACGACCTGCGCTACCAGCGCACCGGCGAATTCCTCGACATCATCAAGGGCCTGTGGGAGAACGACTCGTTTTCGTACAAGGGCGACATCTATCAACTGGAGAACGGCTCGCTGCCGCGTGGCCTGACCCAGGAGCGCAAACCCAGCGTGTACTTCTCCGGCTTTTCCGACCCGGCACTGGACGTTGCCGCACGGCATGCCGATGTGTATCTGAACTGGGCGGAGCCGATCGACAAGCTCAAGCCGCACATGGAGCGGGTGTGGGAACTGGCGGACAAACAAGGCCGTGAAGTGCGCTTTGGGATTCGCATCGACTTGTTCGCCCGCGAGACTGAAGAGGCAGCGTGGTCGGAGCTGCGGCGCCAGTACGAGCGTATCGATGCCAAGACCAGTGAATTCATCAAGGGCTTTGCCAGTGGCTCGGATTCGGTGGGCGCGGCGCGTCAGACGGCGTATCACCAGAATTCCCAGCGCTTTGAAGACCTGATCATCGGGCCCAACCTGTGGGCAGGGTTCGGCAAGGCCAAGCCTGGACCGACAATTGGGTTGGTGGGCAGCCATGAGAACGTCGCAGAGCGGTTGGTGGAATATCGGGACGCGGGGTTTTCGACCTTCATTCTGGCGGGCAATCCGCACCTGGAAGAAGCGCTGCGTATTGGCCAGGAAGTGTTGCCATTGGTCCACCAGCGTCCTGTGGCAAGGGAGTTGGCACCGGTCACGCCCATCAAGCTGAGCAGTGTCTAGCTGACACCCCCTGCGTTCCGCCAGCGTGGTTGGCGGGGCGCCCGGGATCAAAATCAACAACAGAGCAAAAACTCGGCTCCGACGCTTGGCGTCTTTTCAGAAGCGAATCCATGATCAAGCACTACCCGCTGCTACGCAGCCTCCTCATCTATCGCGAAATGCCTGGGCGCTTTGTGTTGACCGGTTTGTTGTTCATCGTCGTCAGCGCAGGCCTGGCGCTCCAGCAGTGGCTGATCGGGCATGCGCTGAATGAAGTCAACAGCGGCCAGGCCGTCACCCGACTCGCCGACGGGAGGCTGGATGCCCACCGCGCCTGGTTCTGGTTGTGGGCGCTGCTCGCCGTGGCGCTGGTACGCGGTGTGGCCCAGTACGCTGGCGGGGTGTTGTCGCTGATTCTCAGCCAGGCGCTGTTGACGCGCCTGCGCGAGCGCATCCTGGTGCAAGTGCAGAGCCTGCACCTGGGTTATCACTGGGAACATGGCATGGGCGAGATGATCAGCCGCACCACGCGCGATGCCGACAAGCTGCGCGATGCCCTGATCAGCTTCTGGCGCCAGTTGGTGGAAACCCCGCTGATCCTGCTGGCCACTGTCGGCCTGCTGGCCTGGTACGACCCTTGGCTGGCGCTGATGCCATTGTTGCTGACCGGGTTGGGGCTGTGGATTTTCGTGCGCCAGACCGAGCGATTGCTGATTCTGGACCGTGAAGTCGGCGCCGCCTATGACCGCGTCAACCAGGACCTCAGCGAGGGCATTGGCGGTGTGCGGGTGATCAAGTCGTTTGCGCTGGAGGCTGGGCGTATTGAGCGGTTCAGCCAGCAAGTGGCGTTTTTTGCCGAGCAGGCGCGCCTTGCTTTGGCGTTTGCCAGTTCACGCATTCCGTTACCGCAGGTCATCGTTGCACTCGGCCATGTGTGGATCTTTATCTATGGCGCCACGCTGGTTCGCGACGGGCAGTTGGGTATCGGTGAATGGGTGACCTCGTTGCTGATCGCGACCACTCTGGTGTTTCGCATCGAAGGCATCGGCCGCGTGATGCAGGTGTTCGCCGATGCCCGCGCGTCCGCCGAGCGGATCTGGCAACTGCTCGATACCCAGCCGGCGATCCAGAGCGGCACTCAAGCCCTGTCGCCACGCCCTTTGGGTGTGCGCTTTGAGCAGGTGACCGTCCAGGCACCCGGAGGTGGCCGTAGCATCCTGCGCAATTGCAGTTTCACCCTGGAGCCTGGGGAAGTCGTAGCCTTGGTGGGTTCGACCGGTGCGGGTAAAAGCCTGCTGGCGAGCCTGTTGCCACGCCTGGCCGACGCCCGACGCGGGGCGGTGATGCTCGGCTCCAGCCGCGAGGGCTGGCAGGACGTGCGCTCGCTCGACCTGGACTCACTGCGCCGCCGCGTGCAGGTGGTGCCACAGGAGAGCTTCCTGTTTTCCGATACCCTCGCCGCCAACCTGCGCCTGGCCGCACCCGAAGCCAGTGACGAAGCGCTGCGCCGAGGCTTGCACCTGGCCGCCGCCGAGGATGTGCTGGAACGCCTTCCCCATGGACTGGACACCGCACTCGGTGACCGTGGCGTGACGCTGTCCGGCGGCCAGCGCCAACGCATCAACTTGGCCCGCGCACTGTTAGCGCGCCCCGATATTCTTTGCCTGGATGACGCCACCAGCGCGCTGGACACCCTCACCGAGCGCCGGGTGATCCATAACATTCGCCATCTGCTGCAAGGCGATGGGCATACCACCACCCTGTTGATCGTCTCCAGCAAGCTGTCGACCATCAAGTTGGCGGACCGCGTCCTGGTACTCGACGACGGGCACATCGCCGACAGCGGCACCCACGCCGAACTGGTCGAGCGCAATGGCTTCTATTGCGAGCTGCTGGGAGTCGAACATGACTAATCCATTGCCCGGCAAAGCCCTCAGCGACATCGAAATCGAAGAGGCGCTGGCCAAGAAGGGCCTCGATCGCAGCATGTTCAGCCGCCTGCTGCCACTGCTGGGCCCGGTGCGTTCACGCATTCTGGCGGTGATCGCCCTGGAACTGGTGCTGGTGTTCGCCGTGTTCCTGCGCCCTTGGTTTGTGCGCGAACTGCTCGACCGTGGCCTGGTTCAACACGGCAACACATGGCTGCTGGATTCGACACTGCTCGGTCTGCTGGGGTTGGGTCTGGCGGCCACCTGGGGCGCACGTTTCGTATTGGCCGGCGTTTCGCAATACATCGCCGGCAGCGCAGCGATTCGGGTGCTGAACGCCCTGCGGGTGCGGGTGTTCAGCCATGTGCAGGCGCTGAGCATCGGTTACTTTGACCGGACCAAGGCTGGGCGGATCATCTCCCGCGCAGACCGCGACGTCGACAGCCTGGAAGCGTTGCTGATCCAGGGCCCGCCGGAGCTGCTCGGCGCTTTGCTGCGTTGTAGCGTCGCGTCGATCATGTTGTGGCTGATTTCCCCGGTGTTCTTCCTCAGCCTGGCCGCCATCGTACCGCTGCTGTTTTTCGCCACCTGGAGCTTCAAGAAAATCTCCCAGCGCACCTGGGCCAAGGTCGCGGAAAACCGCAGCCGTTTCACCGCGCACCTGGTGGAAACCGTGGCCGGTGCGCGCATGATCCAACAGTGCGTGCAACAGCAACCCAACCGCCTGCGTTATCGACGCCTGCTGGAAGACTTCAACGAGGCATTGATTGGCGGCAACCTGCGCTCCGGTTGGTTTGCACCGTTCACCGGGCTGCTCGCGACGCTAGGCATGGCAGTGCTGCTGATGCTCGGGGCCTACGGCCTGGCGCAAGGCCAACTGACGGTCGGGCAAGTCGCCGAAAGCCTGTTCTACGTCATGCTGTTCCTCGGCCCGTTGCAGGAACTGTCGGATCTGTTCGAACGCTATGCCACCGGCTCCGCGTCGGCACAACGGATCTTCTTGCTGCTGGATACGCAGCCGGAAATCCTCGACAGCAGCACCCCGGTCGCCCTAGAAAAAGCCCGTGGCGCGGTGAACTTCGAACACGTGACGTTCGCCTATCAATCGGGCGCAAAGCCTGTGATCGACGATTTCGTGCTGCGCATTCCTGCAGGCGAAGTCCTGGCGATTGTCGGCCCGTCGGGGCATGGCAAAAGCACCCTGGTGCAATTACTCACACGGTTCTACGAAGTGCAGCATGGCGCGGTCACCCTTGACGGCATCGACATCCGGCACCTGACCCAGCAGCACTTGCGTCGCAATATCGGCGTGGTGTTGCAGGACAACGTGCTGTTCAGCGGCTCCATCCTCGACAACCTGCGATTGGCCCGCCCAGGAGCCAGCGATGAAGAATTGATCGCAGCGGCCCACGCACTGGGCGCCGACGAAGTGCTGGAGCGGCTACCCAAGGCCTATCACACCGAGGTCGGCGCGCTCGGCGCTCACCTCAGCCATGGCCAGCGGCAATTGGTGTGCCTGACCCGCGCCTTCCTCGCCGACCCAGCCGTGTTGGTGCTCGATGAAGCCACCTCGGCCGTCGACATCCATACCGAACGACGCATCCAGAAAGCCCTGCGCCGCCTGTGCGAGGGGCGCACGGCGATTATCATCGCCCACCGCCTGGCCACCATCCGCGACGCCGACCGAATCGCCGTCGTGCGCAATGGGCAACTGATCGAGCTGGGGGACCATGACACCTTGCTAGACCGCGAAGGAACCTACGCTGCGCTGTATCGCACTTACGAGCATGCGCTTACCCCGGCCTAGGTATCTCTAGATTGTGCACTGCTTTTGCTTTTGATCCTGGGCGCCCCGTCAACCGCGCTGGCGCCTGACACACCAAATTCGCGAGCAAGCCCGCTCCCACATTTTTTGACCGTGGGCTGCCAACATCAATACACCCACAGGCAGCCGATTGCTGCTGACGCCCCAACGCCCTTGCTGATCGATTGCTGCTACAGCAGCAATCGCAGCCGGGCACACCCCACAAGCACACGTGCAAAGCCGCGTAAATCAGGGCCCACAGCCGCGTGGCATGCCCGTTGCAACCAGAGATCAACAGTTGGACCTGTCGACCCTGATTGCTTTGGAGAAAGCCCGATGTCACAACCCCTCGAAACCCTCTGGTATACCCGTTGCCCCGTGCCAACCGGCCTGGGCATTGCTGTACAAAAAGGCTGGCTGGAAGAAGTCCTTGAACAACAAGGCACACGCATCCAGTCGTTGCGTGAGTCCAGCGAACAAGCCGTGCGCGAATCGCACTTTGACCATACCCTGCAAAACTCGGTACGCCACGGCGGCAATATCCCCGCGATCTGGGCCAAGTCCAGCGGCCGCGACACACGGGTGATCGGCCTGTCGTGGGCCGATGAGGTCCAGTTGATCCTGAGCCTGCCCGGCAGCAACGTGAAAACCGTCAAGGACCTCAAGGGCCGCAAGTTCGGCCTACCCCATTGGGTCAACGCGCAAATCGACTTCACCCGCGCACAAGCGCTGCGTGGCCTGGAAAACGCCCTGCGACTCGAAGGCCTGGAGGTCAAGGACGTTGAGCTGGTGGACTATATCCACGGTGGCACGTTCAGCGATGAGGCCACCCAAGTGGTTGATGGCGTCGCCAACTTCGGCGGGCGCCGCAGCGGTGGCCAGAACGCCGAGCTGGTGGGCCTGCTGCGAGGCGAGGTCGATGCGATTTTCCTCAAGGGTGCCCATGCCGCCCAGTTGGCCCATCAGTTCGGCCTGCACACGGTGATCGACACTGGCTCGCACCCCGAGCCGCTGATCCGTTCGAACAATGGCACGCCGCGCACGTTGAGTGTCGACAGCAACCTGCTGGACCAGCACTACGACACCGCCGTGGCCATCCTGTCGTCGGTGGTGCGTGCCGAAGAGTGGGCTTGGACTCACCCTCAGGACACCCGCCGCTTCCTCGCCCACGAAACCAACAGCAGCGAATTCTGGGTCACCGCCGCCTATGGCAGCGACGCGCACCAGCGCCTGCGCACCAACCTTGATGAGCGCTCGATCAACGGCGTGCAGGACTTCACGAACTTCCTGCACCGCTGGAAGTTCATCCCGGCGACGTTCTCCGTCAACGACTGGATCGACCCAAGGCCGCTGGAAACCCTGCGCAGCCTGGTCGCCACCCGTACCGGCTGACCCATTGCCCCGGGCAGTGGGCTGCGGCTCCTGCCCGTTTCAATTTTTTGCGCCATGACATGTCTGGACTACCTGCATGAGTAAACCTCTCGATACGCTTTGGTACACCCACAGCCCGGTACCCACGGGACTGGGCATCGCCGTTGAATCCGGCCGGTTGGCCGAAGCCTTTCGCCCGTACGGCACCAATATCCAAGGCTTGCGCGAGTCTTCCGACAGGGAGGTGCGCGAGGCACATTTCGACCACCACCTCGACAACTCGGTCCGTCACGGCGGCAACACCCCAGCGATCTGGGCCAAGGCCAGCGGCAAGAGCACACGCGTGCTGGGGTTGTCGTGGAGTGACGAAGTACAACTGATCCTGACCACCCAGGAAAGCGGGGTAAAAACCACCCGGGACTTGCGCAACCGGCGTTTCGGCATTCCCAAATGGGCCAACATGCAAATCGATTTCGGCCGCGCCCAGGCCTTGCGCGGCCTGGAGAATGCCCTGCAACTGGAGGGGCTGGATATCGCCGATGTGGAGTTGGTGGACTACCCCTACGGTGGTACCCACAGCGATGAACCTATCCAGCACGTGTTCGGCGCGCAGATCGCGCTGAAAAACCGCCGCCGCAATAATGAACTGATCGGCTTGCTGCGCGGCGATATCGACGCGATCTTCGCCAAGGGTGCCCATGCCGTGCAGTTGGTCTACGAGTTCGGGCTGCATGTGGTAGTCGACACCGGCTCGCACCCGGACCCGATCATTCGCAGCAACATCGGCACACCGCGCACCCTGACGGTGGACCAGCACATGCTCGACGAGCATTTCGACGCGGCCGCGTTGATCGTCGAGACCGTGTTGCGCGCCGAACAGTGGGCCTGGAGCCACGCGGATGAGACTCGGCGTTTCCTGGCCCGCGAGTTGAACACCAGTGAGTATTTTGTCGCCGCCGCCTACGGCGAGGACGCCCATCGCCGATTGGTCACCCGCCTTGAAGAAAAGTCCCTGCTCGCCTTGCAGGACCTGACGCATTTTCTGCATCGCCACCACTTTATCGACCATGCTTTTGACGTGCGTGCCTGGGTAGACCCGCGCCCGCTGGAGTCGGTGCTGGACAAGACCAGGCTGGCCATTTGATGAGTAGCCTGCCCACTGCCACGGTGCTGCCACGCCCGACAAAACGCCGCGCCTGGCTTCGGCTCAGCCCACTCAGTTGGCTGGTGTCACCATTGCTGGTGTTGCTGGCCTGGGCATGGCTGGCGCAGTCCGGCCGCTACTCCGAGCAACTGCTGGTGCCGCCGGCAGTGGTGTGGGACACCTTCAAGGACCTGCTGCGCAGCGGCGAGTTGTGGGAACACATCCAGTACAGCCTGTCGCGTCTGGGCATCGGTTTTGCCTGCGGTGCCGGTGCCGGACTGGCGTTCGGCGTGGTCCTGGCCTTGTCGAAAATCGTCGAGGTGTACTGTTCGCCGCTGTTCCACACGGTGCGGCAGATCCCGTCGATTGCCTTGATCCCGATGTTCATCCTGGCCTTTGGCGTGGAAGAAACCTTCAAGGTTCTGATCGTCACCAAGGCGGTGTTTTTCCCCGTGGCACTGGCCACCAGCGAAGGGATCAAGGCGATCCCCCGCAGCTACTTCGAGGTGGGCCGTATCTACCGCCTACCGCTGCGCCATTTGCTCTTGGATATCGCATTCCCGGCGGCGGCTCCACCGATCCTCACGGGAATACGCATCGGCTTGAGCCGGGCCTGGATGGTGTTGGTAGCGGCCGAGTTGCTGGCAGCCGACAGTGGCCTGGGACAGATGATCGAGATGGCGCGGCAGATGATGCGCATCGATATCGTGATGGTCGGCGTGGTGGTGATCGGCGTGATCGGTTTCACCCTCGACTACGGCTTCCGGCTGCTGGAAAAGCGCCTGTTCCGTTGGAAAACCCGTTAGGAGGAGCACATGCATACCTTGATTCACCTGCTGCGGCGCGGTCGTGGCCTGCTGCTGCCGGTGGTACTGATCGGTTTGTGGGAACTGGCTTCGCGCCAGGGCGCCGCGCAGGCGTATGCATTCGTGCCGCTGGAGACCATCGGCCAGGGCCTGGTGGATTTGGTCGACAGCGGCGCCCTGCTGATCAGCACCCTGGCCAGCCTGCAACGCACCTGCATCGGCCTGCTGCTGGGGGTAGCCCTGGGGATCGTCGTCGGCGCCGGCATGGCGCTGTCACCGCTGGTCGAGCGTGTGTTCGGGCCGCTGTACCACATCATGCGCCAGGTACCGATCCTGGGGCTGATCCCGCTGATCGCGCTGTGGTTCGGCAGTGGTGAGGGGGCCAAGGTACTGATCGTCAGCCTCGCTGCGTTTTACCCGATGACGCTCAACACCTACGAAGGTTTTAGCCATATCGAACCGCGTTACCGCGAAGTCGGCAGGATCTTCGAATTCGGACCGTGGCAGCAACTGACCCTAGTCCTGCTGCCCAGCGCCCTGCCTTCCCTGGCCAACGGCGTGTTACATGCCCTGGCATTCGCCTGGGTGAGCTCGGTAGGGGCGGAGTTGTTTTTGTCGACCGGTGACGGCCTGGGCAACCTCATGATGAACGCCGAGGCAGGTTCACGCATGGAAGTGGTGGTGATCGGCGTGCTCTGCATTGGCTTGCTGGGTTATGCCATGAACCAATTGTTTTCGCGCCTGAGCCGGCACTTGCTGCGCTGGCGCGATCTTCGTTGAAGGCTGGATCAAAATGAACGCATCACTCAAGCAACAGTGGCTGGATCACACGGCACAGACGCCGGGTTCACTGGAAATCCGTGGGTTGAGCAAGCACTACAGTATCGAAGGCAAGCCCTTGACAGTGCTTCAGGACATCAACCTGTCGGTCAAGCCCGGCGAATTCGTGAGCATCGTCGGCGCCAGCGGCTGCGGCAAGTCTTCACTGCTACGGCTGATTGTCGGTCTGGAAGCCGAGTACAGCGGCGATATTTTGCTCGACGGCGAACGTATCGATGCCACCAGCCTGGAGCGCGGCATCGTGTTCCAGGACCACCGATTGTTCCCGTGGAAAACCGTGGAACAGAACATCGCCGTCGCGCTGAAAAACCATCCCCTGGCGAAAAAAGAAAAGGCGCGGCTGGTGGCCGAGCATATCCAACTGGTCAATTTGCAGGGCTTCGAAAACGCCTACCCGCACCAACTGTCCGGTGGCATGGCACAACGTGCGGCCATCGCACGGGCGCTGATCAACAAACCGAAAATACTCCTGCTCGACGAGCCGTTCGGCGCCCTCGATGCATTGACCCGCGTGCACCTGCAACGGGAACTGCAGCGCCTATGGGTGCAACAGCGCAGCACCATGATCATGGTCACGCACGACGTCGAGGAGGCGCTGTACCTGGGCGACCGCGTAATCGTCATGGACGCTCGCCCAGGGCGCATCAAGCATGAGATCCAGGTCGACCTGCCCCACCCTCGCGAACGCCATTCACCGCGCTTGCAGGCCCTCAAGGATGAACTGCTGACGGAGTTGGTCGGCAGTGATCACATTGAGGCGCCTCAGCCCTTTTAAAGCGCACATTCCATATACCTGTTACGCATACCTAAAGACGAATTTAGAATTTTTTAATCTATATGAAAATCGTGCATGATTCTTCAGCGGTCTTAGCGACAGGAACAGCACCATGGCACTGATCACACACCCTCACGCACGCGAGCTGACCAAGTCGGTTCGTGCGACCGTGCTGGTTTTCAAAGACCCCCGTTCGCTGGAGTTGCTTAACCGCATCGAACGCCTGGCACCCAGTGAAGCCAACGCGCTGATCATGGGCGAAACCGGCACCGGCAAAGAACTGGTGGCGCGGCACATCCACAACCTGAGCGAGCGGCGCAACGAGCCCTTCGTCGCAGTCAACTGCGGCGCGTTCGCCGAATCCCTGGTGGAAAGCGAGTTGTTCGGCCACGAGAAAGGCGCTTTCACCGGCGCCACCAGCAGCAAGGCAGGCTGGTTCGAAGCGGCCAAGGGCGGCACGCTGTTCCTCGATGAGATCGGCGACCTGCCGATGAACATGCAGGTCAAACTCCTGCGCGTGCTGCAAGAGCGCGAAGTGGTGCGCCTGGGCTCACGCACCCCAATCCCGATCAACGTACGGCTGGTGTCCGCCACCAACGTCAACCTGGCCGATGCAGTGGTCGCTGGCAACTTTCGCGAGGACTTGTTCTACCGCCTGCACGTCGCAACCATCCGCCTGCCGCCCCTGCGCGAGCGGCCTGGCGACATCCTGCCACTGGCGGAATTCTTCCTTGAAGAGCACTGCCAGCGCCTGGGCTACAACCGCGCCACCCTGAGCCCGGAATGCGAACGCAAATTGCTGGAGCACAGTTGGCCAGGAAACATCCGCGAACTGGAAAACTCCATCCACCACGCGCTGCTGGTCTGCCTCAACAAGCGCGTACAACCGGAAGACCTGCACCTGGTCGACATGCGCAACCACGGCTTGCGCGCGCCGACCAGTTCACCGCTGTTGAGCGCCCCCAACCTGACACCCGCCAGCCTGGAAGAGTCCCTGGCCAAACTGTTCGAACAGAACCTGCCCAACCTCTACGAACACATCGAAGAAACCGTGTTCCGCGAGGCCTACCGCTTCTGCCACGGCAACCAACTGCAAACCGGCCGAATCCTCGGCATCAGCCGCAACATCGTCCGCGCCCGCCTGGAAAAAATCGGCGTTCTGGCACAGTCCCCACGCAGCGCAAGCCTGGAAGCCGCAAAATCCTGAGAGCAGACGCTTTGCTTTGCTTTGCTTTGCTTTGCTTTGCTTTGCTTTGCTTTGCTTTGCTTTGCTTTGCTTTGCTTTGCTTTGCTTTGCTTTGCTTTGCTTTGCTTTGCACTTGATCTTGATCTCAGTCGCCCCGTCAAACACGCTGGCCGAACGCAGGCTTGAATCCGTGGGTAACCCGGCAGGACGCCGGGTTAGCCGCGCTGGGCCAAGGATGGCCCGTCGCGGCGGCCCACGGATTCAAGCCTGCGTTCGGGCATGTCGAGCCTAGGCGAGACACCGAGTGTTGGGGCGAAGGCCTTTGGGTTACTTTTGGCTGGGCCGGCATTCCGGCCTTTCCAAAAGTGACCCGCTGTAAGAGCGGAACCCTAAGTAGCCGTTACCGCAGCAACGGATATGTACACAGACAGCCCGCCATCGCAGCGATGCGGCGATCCAACAAGCCCTGCTGCTACAGCAGCACCCTCCCCGCACTGCTGCTGTACGGTCAACAAAAAACCTCAAAGCGGCCAATTAAACCATTGATAAATATGCACTTATCTTAATGGCACATCGCTTGCAATCTCCCCCGTATCGCTTACAAACCGGGGAACAGACACATGCACTATCTAAGTCATTTCAAACACACAGGCCTGGCCATATCCGTATCCGCAGCCTTGCTGATATCAACCCACGCCAACGCACAAACCAACGACTCCGTCCTCGACACCGTCGTCGTCCAAGGACAGAACGAAGCCACCGACACCTTCGTCGGCGACGCCAAACAAGAGAAAGCCCCCGAATCCAAAGCGACCCTGACCAAGGCCCAGTTGCAGAAATTCGTCGGCCTCGACAGCGCTGTTACCGGCGCCTTGAAATACCTGCCCGGCGTGCACTCAAGCGGCGGTGATTCCAGCGGCGTCACCGAAGGCTCGCTGAACATCCGTGGCTTCTCCCAAGACCAGTTGGGGGTCACCCGCGATGGCATCCCCCTGAACGACCCGCAGTTCCTCACGCCTCACGCCGACTTCCTGGGCGACCCGGAAAACTACGAATCGGTGTCGGTGCTCTACGGCTCCTCCTCGATCAACGCCCCCACCCTCACCGCCAGCGGCGGCAGCATCGAAATCAAATCCGTCGCACCGACCAAGGAAAGCGGCGTGCTGTACAAGCAGAGCGTCGGCAGCGACAACCTGTATCGCGAGTTCGTGCGGGTCAACACCGGCGAGTACAAAGGCTTCTCCGCCTGGCTGTCGGCATCGCGCACCACCGCCGACCTGTGGGACGACTCGGACGGCGAGCTGTCGTCCAACCGCTATGAAGGCAACCTTCAATACAAATGGGGCGACGGCAACCAGATCAATGCGTTGTTCTCCAGCTTCCTGATGCGCACCAACAGCTACCTGTCGCCGACCCTGGCGCAGTACCGCGCCAACGATTACGACCATGGTTACCCGAACAAGGCCTACCCCACCCTCGGGGGGACCAACGGGGTGGCCGACATCACCATTCCCGGAGTGAACGCGGCGAACTCACGGGCCGACTTCAAGATCCAGACCTATGGCCTCAATGGCTTGTTCAACCTCTCGGATGGCGTGCAGTTGAAGGTCAACCCGTACTTCATTCGCGTGACCGACGGCACCGCGTCTATCGCCACGGCGGCGGTGAACGAGAACACCCTGGGCGCCGACATCAACCATGACGGCGACAAGATCGACCCGGTGGTACCGGCGTCGCTGCAACTGCTACCAACCCAGTACCGTATCGGTTCGAGCAATAGCCTCGATCTCACTCTGGCCGACAACAACGTGCTGCAACTGGGGCTGTGGACCGACTACACCCACGCGCGCAACCAGTTCATCTTTACCCCGATCAAGGGCAACGGCAAACCCGCGAGCATTGACGGCAGCGACCCTATCCGCGATGGCCAGGGCAACGTGGCCTACAACACCAACCAGGCGAACCAGATCACCACGCAGAAACTCTGGGTACAGGACACCTGGCACATCAACAGCGACCTCGCCCTCACAACTGGGCTTGCGTGGCAGCACAGCGAACTGCAAGGTGCCGACCGCCTCAAGAACTACGACAACACTGAGGATTACAATCGCTTCCTGCCAAGCCTGAGCCTCAGTTACCAACTCGATCAGCAAAACCAGCTCTACTACAACACCACGTCGAACATGCGTGTACCCGCCATTGCATCGGTGTACGGCCGTATCAACGGTGGCGAAAAGCAAAAACCCGAGCTGACCTGGAACCAGGAGTTGGGCTGGCGCTACAGCACCGACAACACGCTGGTCAGTGCCGCCCTGTTCTATGACAAATTCAAGGACCGCCAGGCCGCGTATCAACAGCTGACCGGGGTGACCTCCTACTTCAACGCCGGCAACGTCACCACCAAAGGCCTGGAGCTGGCGGTAAACGGCAAGCTGCCGGCCAACTTCAACTACTTCAGCTCGTTCAGCCTGCTCAGCTCGACCCAGGACTCCGACTACACCGCGGGCGGCCTGACCGCCGACACCAAGGGCAATCAACTGTTCGATGCGCCCCGCCGCCTGCTCAGCGCCGGCGTGGGCTACGACAACGAAGCGTTCTACGCCAACTTCCTCGGCCGTTACACCGGCAGCTACTACGGCGACCTGGAAAACAGCCAGAAAATCGGTGGCTACACCGTGTTCGACCTGAACCTGGGTTATCGCTTCAAGGACCTGGTCAGCGGGCTTAAGGAAACCACCGTCAGCCTCAACGCCAACAACCTCTTCGACAAGCAATACCTCTCGGGTGTGAAGTCCGGGACCATCAACGCCGACCCGTCAAACCCCAACTTCTATGGTGCGCCGCAGTACTACAAGGGGCAGCCACGTTCGCTGGTCGCCTCGCTGACCGTTGGTTTTTGAAGCGCTTCCAGGAGCACACATGAGTACTGATCATTACGACTACATCATCGTCGGCGGCGGCAGTGCCGGCAGTGTGTTGGCCAATCGGCTGTCGGCGCAGGCGGACAAGCGCGTGTTGCTGATCGAAGCCGGTGCCGACACGCCTGACCACGATACGCCCGCCGATATTCTCGACGGGCTGCAACCCTGGTTGCCGCGCCAAGCGGGTGAGCGTTACTTCTGGCCAGGCCTGAATATCCTGCGCGCCAGCGAACACCCGGATATCCCTCGCGAACCCCAGCTGTATGAGCAGGCGCGCATTCTCGGCGGCGGTTCAAGCGTGAACATGATGGTCGCCAACCGCGGCCTGCCCCGGGACTACGACGAGTGGGCCCGGCTGGGCGCGCAAGGCTGGGACTGGCAAGGCGTGCTGCCGTATTTTCGCAAGCTGGAACGCGACCTCGACTTCGGCCACAGCCACCCCGAACAACACGGGCATGACGGCCCACTGCCGATTGCCCGTGTTGACTCACGGCACTGGGGCAGCTTCACACGTGCCTCGGCGCAAGCCCTGCACGGCGAGGGTTTGAACGATATCGTCGATCAGAACGGCAGGTACGAAGACGGTTACTTTGCGCCAACCGTGGCCATTGAGAACGATCAACGGGTCTCCAGCGCTCGCGCCTATCTCAACGCCCAAGTGCGGGCACGCAGCAACCTGAACGTGTGGGCTGACACCACAGTGCGCCAACTGACCCTCAGCGCCAACCGCGTGACCGGGGTACAAGCGGTACGCGACGGCAAGCAGGTGGCCGTGACGGCCAATGAAGTGATCCTCGCCGCCGGGGCGCTGCAATCACCGGCCTTTCTGTTGCGTGCCGGGATCGGTCCGGCAGATCAACTGCGCGACCTGGGCATAGACGTGATCGCCGACCGCCCAGGGGTTGGGCGCAACTTGTGGGACCACAGCTCCATCGGGCTCAGCGGCACCCTGCACCACCCTCAGGTGCCGAGCGATGAGCCTGGCGCCGCGCACCTGTTGGCGGCGCGGGTTTCGTCCGGCGTAGAGGCCGATGTGCAGGGAGACTTGTACTTGGGTATCGCGCCCAATGCGGCGCTCGGCCTGGCCAGCGCGGTGCTGTGGGTCAATAAACCCAGCTCCAGCGGGCACCTGCGCCTGCGCAGCAAAGACCCGAGCGAATACCCGGCGGTGGAATTCAACCTGCTCTCGGACCGCCGTGACCTTGACCGTTTGCGACAAGGCCTGCGCGTGCTCGCGCGGGTGTTCGCCCACCCGGCCGTGGCCGCCTTCAGTAGCCCCCCGCGTTTGAGCCGCTTCGCCCAGGCCTCCAACGATGGACCGTTGTTATCCGAACTATTGGCCAACGACGCGCAACTGGAGCGCTACCTGCGGACCCACGTCGGCGGTGTGTGGCATGCCAGCGGCACCTGCCGCATCGGCCACGCCGATGACCCGCAGGCCGTGGTCGATCACACCGGCCGGGTGCATGGCGTGCTGGGCCTGCGCGTTGCCGATGCGTCGGTGTTCCCGAGCATACCGACGGCCAACACCAACCTGCCGACCCTGATGATCGCCGAGAAAATCGCCGACGCCATTCTTGCCAATGCTTGAGGACTGTGACCATGACCCACTATGCCTTGTTGATCGATGGACAATTGCACACCAGCGAGCATGCCGATGCAGTGCTCGACCCGGCCACCGAGCAAACCGTCGGCTATGCCGCCCGCGCCAGCCAAGCCCAGGTCGACACAGCCGTAGAGGCCGCGCAACGTGCGTTTGCCAGCTGGGCGGCCGACGTGCAGGCCCGTCGTAAAGCACTGGCACAGGCCGCCGCCGTGCTGCGCGAAAATACCCAGCCACTCGCCGAGCTGATCAGCCGTGAACAAGGCCGCCCGCTGCGTTTCACCCTCGGTGAAGTGGCGGGCGCTGCCGCCACGTTCGATCACTACGCAGGCTTCGAAGCCCCGGCCGCCGAAGTACTGCGCGACGATGAGCAGCGCCTGGTACGGCTTGAGCGCCGACCACTGGGCGTGGTCGCCGCAATCACACCGTGGAACGTGCCGATCATCTTGCTGGTGCTCAAGCTCGCTCCTGCGCTCCATGCGGGCAACACCCTGGTGGCCAAGCCGTCGGAGCACACCCCGTTGTCCACGCTGCTGCTGGGGCAGTTGTTGAAGGACGTATTTCCGGCTGGCGTGCTGAACATTGTTGCCGGTGATGGCGCGGTAGGTGAGCAGCTAAGCCGCCATCCGCACGTTCGCCACATCACCTTCACCGGTAGCGTGGCCACTGGCAAACGCCTGTATGCGGGCGCTTCCGATGACCTGAAACGCCTGACCCTGGAACTGGGGGGCAACGACGCCGCGCTGGTACTGGCGGATGCGGATATTCCGGCGATTGCCGAGTCGCTGTTCTGGGGCGCGTTCTGGAACAGCGGCCAGGTGTGCTTCGCCATCAAGCGCCTGTACGTGCACCGCAGCCTGTTCGAACCGTTAATTGCCGCGCTGGTGGAGCGTGCGAAAAGAACGCGCCTGGGCAGCGGTCTCGACCCCCAGGCTGAACTGGGACCGTTGACCAATCGCCAGCAACTGGAGCGGATCAAGGCGCTGGTGGCCGATGCCCGCGAGCACGGCGCGGTGATTCACACCGGCGACACACAACCGGACGGCCCAGGTTATTTCTTCGCCCCCACCATCATCAGCGGCATCGGTGCCGGCGTAGCGCTGGTGGATGAGGAGCAGTTCGGCCCGGTACTGCCAGTGATCGCCTTCGACGATGTGGAGGATGCCATCCGCCAGGCCAACGCCAGCCCGTTTGGCCTGGGGGCTTCGGTGTGGACGCGGGATGTCGACCAGGGAGAAGCCGTTGTGCGGCGCCTGGATGCGGGGTTGGCCTGGGTCAACCAGCACCTGGACGTGCACCCCGGCGCGCCGAAAGGCGGCTACAAGTGGAGCGGCCTGGGCTACGAAGGTGGGGCGCGCGGCTATGACGCGTTCAGCGACCTGCAAGTGATCAATATCGCCCGGCACTGAGCCAGGCCTTTCTCTATTCATCAAGGAATTCCTATGCGACCCGGTAGCTGGCCCTCGATTATTCTGACCCTTGCCTTCGCCGTGATCATTGCAGCGTGCCATGGCAAGACCATTCTGCTGATTGCCGATATCGCCAAGGCCTACTCAGTCAGCCCGTCCCACGCCAGTTGGGTGGTCTCGGCGGTGGCGATCGTCGCCGCCCTCGCCTCACCCGTAGTCAATTGGGGCGTGGCCCGCGTGGGCGAGCGCCGCGCGATTATCGTCGGGCTGATGGTGGCAGCGGTGTGCAGCTACGCCGCGAGCCGCACCGCAGACTTTGCCGTGTTGCTGGCCCTGCGCGTAGTGGAAGGCGCCGGTTATATCAGCGTGGTGTTGGCGGCCTTGGCGCTGCTGATCCACACCACCGCCGGCAAACGGCGCACCAGTGCGTTGGCGTTCTGGTCGGTGGCTTCGCCGCTGGGTGGGGCGATTGCGATCTTCGCTGTGTCGCCTTACATCGGCGGCGACCACGAGCAGTGGCGCGTGGCATTCAGTGGGCATGCGCTGGTACTGGTCCTGCTGTTGCTGGCCACGCCCCTGCTGCCGTCGATCAACCTGGCCAACCGCGCCGAACGCAAACCGCTGTCCCAGGTCTTCAAGATCTACGCCGACCCGTCCGCGCTGCGCCTGGCGGCGGCCGTCGGTGCGCCGCTGACCGTGGCGCTGGGGCTGATCACCATTACCCCGGCATACCTGATCAATGTGCTGAACGTGGCCCCCGCGACGATTGGGGTGATTTCCACGGTGGGCATCCTGTCCAGTGTGGTCGCCGGTTTGTTTGCCGGTTTCATTCTCAATCTGCGGTTGATCGGGCCTTTGAGCGTGGTGGTCAGCGCAGTGATTGGCGTGGCGCTGGAAGTGTTGGTGTTCATTCCGGGGGTGAATGCCGAATTGGCGATTGCCGCAAAAATCGTCCAGGGCTTTTTCACCAGTTTCGTAGTGGCCTGGGTGTTCACCAGCATTCCGAAAATGACCCGCAATGGCGACGTGATGGGCGCCGGCGGGATCGCCGAGCAAGCACTTTACCTGTCGATGTTCCTCGGTCCGGTGCTGCTTTACCCGCTGTTCACGCTGCCTTCGCGGCTGCCGTTTTTTGCGGCGTTGATCGTGGCGAATCTGTTGCCGTTGTTTTTGTTGCCACTGGGTTTCAAGCGCAATGACGAGAGTCGCCTGGTGCCTGCGTGATTCCTCCCAGGCACCTGGTGCCCCCCGCGCGACGGTGTGTCAGGTAAGCCTGAGACGCCTGGTGCACCGCCGCGCGGGGCAAGCCCGCTCACTACAAGTGATGGTGTCAGTGGGCGATGCACACCGACTTCAACTCGGTGTAAGCCTCAATCACCGCCCGCCCAAACTCACGCCCCATCCCAGACTGCTTGACCCCGCCAAATGGCATCGCCGGGTCAAGCAGAACGTGGGCGTTGATCCACACGGTGCCGGCCTCGATGCGCGGTACCAGGTTCAGGGCCTTGGTCAGGTCGTTGGTCCATAGGCTGGCGGCCAGGCCGTAAGGGTTGTCGTTGGCTTGGGCGATCACCGCGTCTTCGTCGTCGAACGGCAGCACCGCCAGCACCGGGCCGAAGACTTCTTCGCGGGCCACGGCCATGCTGTGGTCCACATCGGCCAGGATCGTCGGTTGTACGTAGAAGCCCTCGCCCTCCAGCAACTCGCCACCGCACACAACGCGCGCACCTTCCTGGCGGGCCTGCTCGATGTGTTTGAGCACGCCCTGTTGCTGCTTGCGTGACACCAGCGGGTTGATCACTGCGTCGCCGTCCATGCCGGCGCCAATCGGCATGGCCGACACCGCTGCCGCGAGGCCTTTGACAAAGGCGTCGTGGATCGAGCGATGCACATAGAAGCGCGACGCCGCCGCGCACACCTGGCCATTGTTCAGCAGACCGCCGAGGATCGCGCCCTGGATGGCTTTGTCGATGTCGGCATCGGCGAGCACGATCATCGGGTTCTTGCCGCCCAGTTCCAGGGCGAAGCGGGTCATGTTCTGCATGCACGCCACACCGACGCTTTTGCCCACGGCGGTGGAACCGGTGAACGAGACTTTGCTCACCAGCGGGTGGGTGGTCAGCACGCCGCCCACCGAGGCGCCGCCACCGGTGACCACGTTGAACACACCGGCCGGAATGCCGGCCTCAATGGCCAGCTCGGCCAGGCGCATGGCGGTCAGTGGGGTTTCCATCGCCGGTTTGATGATCACGGTGCAGCCGGTGGCCAGGGCGGGCATCAACTTCCAGGCGGCGATCATCAGCGGGAAGTTCCACGGCACGATACCGACTACAACACCCACGGGCTCGCGCTTGGTGAACGCAGTGAATTTAGCGCCGGGCGGCAGCGGGATCGACACGTCGAAGGTCTGCCCTTCGATCTTGGTGGCCCAGCCCGACATGTAGCGCATGAATTCCACGGTGGCGTTCAGGTCAAGGGCCCGCGCCATGTTGATCGACTTGCCCTGGCTCAGGGTTTCCAGCTGGGCCAGTTCTTCGGCGTGCTCTTCCACCAGGCGCGTGAAGTTCAGCAGGATGCGTTCGCGGTCGGCCGGGCGCAGCCCAGACCACACGCCCGCCTTGAACGCAGCATGGGACGACTGCACCGCGCGTTCTACCAGCTCCAGCGGCGCGTCCAGGGTTTCGCACAGGGTTTGCCCGGTGGCCGGGTTGAGCACAGCGATGTGTTGGCCTTCGGCGAACACCCACTGGCCGTCGATAAAGCAGCCGTGGCGGCGGTCAAGGAAGGCAGCCACCTGGGGCAGGATTTCAACGTTGCTCATGGTTCACCTTTTGTTCGAATGATTCAGCAGGAGTAGTTCGGCAGGGGTTGACGCGATTGTCGGCGCACCCTCTGCCTGCGGGTTTTCCCTGCGTGCCAGATGCTTTGGCCAGGCTGCCAAATCGCCCCCTCTGGCAAGCACAGTCAAGGCTTTGGCAACCACACACAAGGCAGCAAAAGTTCCGCGCCGTAGTATCGAAAAGGAGCGCAACCCTGCGTTCAAGAACAAGAACGGATGCCTCCCCATGCTCAAGTCCCCCAAGCTTTGTGTGTCGACCCTCGCCCTGTTGGTCGGTGCTGGCCACGCCCAGGCGTATGAACTCTACAGCGACGCCGACAGCCATCTGAACGCCACGCTGGAAGCGGTATTCGGCGCATTCCACAGTCAGGAGCGCTATGCCCCGTCAGGGCGCCTGAACCCGGGTTCATCCTCATGGCGCGAGGGCTACATCAAATACGGCCTGAGCTTCGACAAGGGCTTGGCCGGCGCGGGCACCGCCTATGGCGCAGCCAACCTGCTGAGCTCCGGCACCTGGGGTGATGGCGATGCCGCCGGCTTCAGCGACGGCTCGGAACGCACCACTAAGTTCGAAGACGCCTACCTTGGCTGGCGCTCCGGCAAGTTGTTCGAAGCCCTGGGCGACGATGGCGTGGACCTGTCCTTCGGCCGCCAGAACATCGTGGTTGGCGACGGTTTCCTGATCAACGGCGACGCCCTGAACATGGGCAAAGGCATCGGCGAGGGCGACTACAATCGCGGCGGCGCCTACTACCTGGCGGCGCGCAAGGCCTTCGACGAGACCGCCGTGCTGCGCCTGGGCGGCAAGCAAGGCTGGCGCAGCGACCTGATGTGGCTCAAGTCCGACAACCGCGCCCAGGCCAAGACCGAGATGGTCATCGGCACGCTGGAGCACGTCGCCGCCGAAGGCACCGTGGGTTTCACCTACATCGACACCACTGATGTGGACAAGCAATACGCCTCCCCCACCCAGCTGGAACGCGATGGCATGAAGACCTACAGCCTGCGTGCCCAAGGCAATGCCGGGGTGACCAACCTGTTCCTGTCCGGTGAATACGCCAAGCAGGACAAACCCCACGCCGCCAGCGAAAACGCCTGGTACCTGGAAGCCGGCTGGACCTTCGCCGACATCGCCTGGGCGCCGAGTGCCAACTACCGCTACAGCCGCTTCTCGAAAGGTTTTGACCCGTTGTTCTATGGCCTGAGTCGCGGCTACGGCACCTGGTTCCAGGGCGAAGTGGCGGGCAACTACGCAGGCCCGTTCAACACCAACTCGCGTATCCAATCGGTCACCCTCAAAGCTTCGCCGCTGGAAACCGTCAGCATTGGTGCGGTGCTGTTTGACTTCGACACGATCGACCGCGGCCTGGGGAATACCGACGGCCACGAGATCGACCTGTTCGCTGAATGGCGAGTCAACGCGCACCTCACGGTGATGCCGCTGATTGGCCTTTACCAACCGGACAAGAGCGCCGAACACGGCGGCACCCAACTGGGCAACAACGACAAGAACGTCTACAGCCAACTGGTCTTCGCCACCACTTTCTAACCCCGGTCGGTGCGGTGGCGCAGGCCATTGCACCGCTGAGACAAGGCTCTTTCCATGCCCTTAAAACCCCTGACGATCCAGAGCAAGATCACCCTGCTTGCCGGCCTCTGCCTGCTGTTGGTGGTGGGCTTGCTGATGGGGCTCTCGCTCTACCAGACCCATCAAAGCCGCCAGCAGGTAGACCAGGCCAGCACCGCGATGCTGGCCAATGCGGCCAAGGAACATATGCAGGCCCTGGGTAAATTGCAGGCGATGCAGGTGCAGCGCACCTTCACGCAAACCCACGAATATGGCCAAGGCCTGTCGCGCTACCTGCTCTACCTGCGCCAACTGCACGCCAAAGGCAGCCTGACCCGCCAACAACTGCGCGCAGAACTGACTCACCAGATTCACCAAGCGCTGATCGACAAGCCCGACCTGCTCGGGCTTTTCGTCATCTTTGAGCCCGATGCGCTGGACGGTGCCGACAAGGACTTTGCCAACCAGCCGGCACTGGGCAGCAACGAACGCGGGCGCTTTAACCTCTATTGGGTGCAAAGCCAACCCGGCGACTTGCAAGCCGTCATCGGCGACGAGGCCCTGCTCGCCAACACCGCACCCGGCCCCAGCGGCGCGCCCTACAACGCCTTCTACACCTGCGCCCGCGACAGTCGCCAAGCCTGCGTGCTGGAGCCGTATTTCGATGAGTCCTCCGGCAGCCGCAAGCTGGTCACCAGCGTCGCCTTCCCTTTGCTGGAAAACGGCAAGGTCATCGCCGTGGTCGGCCTGGATATCAACCTCGCCGACCTGCAACACAACAGTGAAGCCAGTGCACGGCAACTGTTCGACGGCCAGGGTCAGATCAGTATCGTCAGCCCGCTCGGGGTGACAGCTGCCAACAGCCAGGACATCAGCCGCCTGGGCACGCCCGCCCACGCCGACAGTGTCGACCCGCAGCAGGTCAAAGTCGTTGAGCCCTTGCCACCGATTGCTAACGTGGCGCCTTGGAGCGTGGTGGTTAGCGTGCCCCAGGCGGTGCTGCTGGCACCGGTGACCGCGTTGCAACACGAATTGGATGCGCAAAGCGCCCACAGAAAACTGCTGGAACTGCTGCTGGGAGGCGGCTCGGCGCTGCTCGGCCTGCTGCTGATCGGGTACACCGCGTTTCGCATCACCCGACCGCTGCACGTGCTCACCCGCGTCATGGAAGACATCTCCCTGGGTGAAGGCGACCTGACTCGCCGCCTGCAGGTGCAGTCACGCGATGAACTGGGCCAACTGGCGACGGCGTTCAACCGTTTTGTGGAGCGGATTCACCAGTCGATCCGCGAAGTGTCCTCGGCGGCACTCGGTGTGAATGAAGGGGCCAAGCGTGTGCTGCTGGCGTCCAACTCCTCGCTGCGCAACTCGGACGAACAGGTCCTGCGCACCAACAGCGTGGCCGCTGCCATCAACCAACTGGGCGCTGCCGCCCAGGAAATCGCCAGCAATGCGGCCGTTGCTTCGCAGCAGGCCTCTGCCGCACGGCAACAGGCCAACGACGGTCACGAGGTGGTAGAGCGCACGATCCAGTTGATCAACGAACTGTCCGGCAAGATCAGCGCGTCGTGCGCCAACATTGAGGTGCTGAATGACAAGACGGTGAACATCGGGCAGATCCTCGAGGTGATCAAGAGCATCTCCCAGCAGACCAACCTGCTGGCCCTCAACGCCGCCATCGAAGCCGCCCGCGCGGGTGAAGCCGGCCGTGGCTTTGCGGTGGTCGCCGACGAAGTGCGCAGCTTGGCCCACCGTACGCAGGAGTCGACCCAGGAGATTCAGCAGATGATCGAAAGCCTGCAAGTGGGGGCGCGGGATTCGGTGACCACCATGACCGAGAGCCAGCAGCACAGTGAAGCCAGTGTGAGCACGGTGAACCTGGCGGGTAAACGGCTGGGTAGCGTGACGCAGCGGATTGGGGAGATCGACAATATGAACCAGTCGGTGGCGGCGGCTACGGAGGAGCAGACGGCGGTGGTTGAGGCGTTGAATGTGGATATTACCGAGATCAATCTGCTGAATAGCCAGGGGGTGGAGAATCTGCAGGCGACGTTGGTGGCGTGTACGGAGCTGGAGGAGCAGGCCGAGCGGCTGAAGCAGTTGGTGGGGAGTTTTCGTATTTAGTGTGGGAGCTGGTTTGTCGGGGCGCCGCAACGCTGCGATGGTGGTCTCTCGGTGTACATATCCGTTATTTGGGTTATGGCTGCTATTGGTTCCGCTCTTACAGCGGGTCACTTTGGAAAAGAGCCCCAAAGTAACCAAAGGGCTCTTGCCCCACCACTCGGCACCTCGCCTAGGCTCGGTGTGCCCTCACTCCGGCTTGAATCCGTGGGCCGCCGCGATTCAAGCCTGCGTTCGGCCAGCGTGGTTTAACGGGGCGCCTAAGATCAAGATCACAAGCCAATTCAAAAGCCAGAGCCAGAGCCAGGGCAGACCACTGCCTATCTGACAAATGGAGATCAAAATGTGGGAGCGGGCTTGCTCGCGAAGGCGGCGTGTCAGTCGATGAATATATTGGCTGATCCACCGCCTTCGCGAGCAAGCCCGCTCCCACACTTTTTGACCGTGTCCGGCTTCCTGGCGGTTTGAAATCGGCTTTTCTGTGGGGGCCGGTTTACTTCTCACCAACCTCGCCTGCCAGTCGCTATGATCCATTCAGGCACGCAGCACAAGGATTTTGGCGAGAATCCAAAAGCATCTCTCTATCCGCTGTAGCAAAGTGCTACCTGACACTGTCCTCGGTTCATCTCAAGGAATTCAGAAATGCTCTCGCCCACCGCTTTGCTCAAAAGAACGCCCCTTGCCCGGCTCGCGCTGGCCATTGCCCTGGGCACCTTCGGCCTGCCTGGCTTGCAGTCCGCTGCGCAGGCCCATGGCGGCGCTGCCGAAATGGTGCCGTTACAGTCGACTCTTGAAGCGTTCGGCGCTTCGGTCAAATGGGACGACTACGCCAATGTGTTCGTGATTGCCAAGGACGGCGCCTACGTCAAGGTCAAGCCCGACAGCAAGGTGGCCGTGCTCAACGGCAAACGCATGGAGTTGCCAGTGCCGGTGGTGTTCAAGGGCAAGACGGCCTACATGTCCAAGGACTTTATCAACCAGGTGTTCCAGTCCGGCCTGGACAAGACCTTTGTCATCGAAACTCGCCCCAGTCCGCTCAACCCGCTGAGCGCGGATGAGATCAACAGCGCGGTCGAGATCATTAAAAAGTCCGAGCACTACAAACCGGGCTTCCGTTTCACCGAAGTCTCGGTGCACACGCCGCCCAAGGACCAGGTGTGGAACTTCATCTACAGCGGGCAAAAACCCACACAGTCGCGCCAGGCGAATATCGTGGTGCTCGATGGCAAGCATGTGATCGAAGGCCAGGTCGACCTGGACAGCAAGACCCTGCTGTCGTGGAAGCCGATTGAAGGCGCCCACGGCATGGTGCTGCTGGACGACTTCGCCACCGTGCAATCGGTGATCGATACCAGCGCCGAATACGCCCAGGCGTTGGCCAAGCGTGGCATCACCGATATCAAGAAGGTGGTCACGACGCCACTGACCGTCGGCTACTTCGACGGTAAGGATGGCCTGACCCAGGACAAGCGCCTGCTGAAAATCGTCAGTTACCTCGATGTTGGCGACGGCAACTACTGGGCGCATCCGATTGAAGGCTTGGTGGCCGTGGTCGACCTTGAGCAAAAGAAACTGATCAAGGTCGAGGACGGCGCCGTGGTCCCGGTGCCACTCAAACCCACCCCTTATGACGGTCGCGGCCGCAAGGGCGTGGCGCTCAAGCCGCTGGAGATCATTGAGCCGGAAGGCAAGAACTACACCATCACCGGCAACAGCATCCACTGGCAGAATTGGGACTTCCATGTGCGCCTGGACTCGCGCGTCGGTCCGATCCTGTCCACCGTCACCTATGACGACAAGGGCAAGAAACGCAAGATCATGTACGAAGGCAACCTGGGCGGCATGATCGTGCCCTACGGCGACCCGGACGCCGGCTGGTACTTCAAGGCCTACCTGGACTCGGGCGACTACGGCATGGGCACCCTCACCTCGCCGATTGCACGTGGCAAAGACGCCCCGGAAAACGCCGTGCTGCTGGATGCGACCATCGCCGACTACACCGGCGCACCGACCACCATCCCCCACGCCATCGCGGTGTTCGAGCGCTATGCCGGGCCGGAATACAAACACCAGGAAATGGGCCAACCCAACCTCAGCGCCGAGCGGCGTGAATTGGTGATCCGCTGGATCAGCACCGTGGGCAACTACGACTACATCTTCGACTGGGTCTTCCAGCAGAACGGCACCATTGGCATCGATGCCGGCGCCACCGGGATCGAAGCGGTCAAAGGCGTCAAGACCAAGACCATGCACGAAGCCACCGCCAAGGAAGACACGCGCTACGGCACCCTGCTGGACCACAACATCGTCGGCACCACCCACCAGCACATCTACAACTTCCGCCTGGACATGGACATCGACGGCGAGAACAACTCACTGGTGGAAGTGAACCCAGTGATCGCCCCCAACGACCGTGGCGGGCCACGTACCAGCACCATGCAGACCGAGCAGCGCGTAGTCAGCACCGAGCAGCAGGCTGCGCAGAAATTCGACCCGTCCACCGTGCGCCTGCTGACCAACTTCGGTAAGGAAAACAAAGTCGGCAACCCGGTTTCCTACCAGTTGATTCCGTATGCCGGTGGCACGCACCCGGTGGCCAAGGGCGCGAATTTCGGCAAGGACGAATGGCTGTATCACCGTCTGAGTTTCATGGATAAACAGCTGTGGGTGACGCGCTACAACCCGGACGAAAAGTACCCGGAAGGCAAGTATCCGAACCGCTCGCAGAGCGACACTGGCCTGGGGCAGTTCACCAAGGATGACCAGTCCATCGAGAACAGCGACGACGTGGTGTGGCTGACCACCGGCACCACCCACATCGCCCGTGCAGAAGAGTGGCCGATCATGCCGACCGAGTGGGTGCATGTGCTGCTCAAACCGTGGAACTTCTTTGATGAGACGCCGACGCTGAACCTCAACTCACCTAAATAACCCAAGCAGCAAAAAGCCCCTGTCGCCATCGCGACAGGGGCTTTTTTGTGTCAGGCATATTGCTTGCGATACTCACCCGGCGAAATACCAAACCGCGACTTGAACGCCGTAGAAAAGTAACTCGAATCAGAAAACCCCCACGAATAGCCCAGCGCAGACAGCTTCTGCTCGGCGCGCGATTGGCGCAGCGACTCGGCACACAAATCCAACCGGCGATTCTTGATATAACGCGCCACCACCAACCCCTTGCGCGCGAACATGCGGTACAGCCCGCGCATCGACACGCCTACCTCCCGTGCCAGCAACTCAGGGCACAAGTCTTCCGAACGAATATGCTCGTCAATGTAGCCAAGGGTCTTGCGAAAGATCCGCTCATGCGGATCGTCGGCGCCTTCGCTCTGGGTGATGGCCGGGCGCAGCAAGCTGACCACGGCATCCAAAGTGGCTTCGCTTTCTTGCTGGCTCAGGCTGGCCTGGCGCGTAGCGTCCAAAATCAAATGGTGCGACAACGTGGCGATGGGTGACGTGGCGGCGATCCGGTGTCCACACCGAACCGGGTTGAAGCGCAGGGACTGCTCCACCAGCGGGTAGGGCAAAATCAACGACAACTGCCGGGAGCTCTCGCTGTAGGTGAAGTCGCTGGGCTGCGATGCATCGATCAGGGTGATATCGCCGGCGGACAACGCCACCCGATTATCGCCCTGGGCCATGCAGGCGGTGCCATCGAGCTGGAACACCGCGAAGTACTTGCCGCCCTCGCCCGCCGCGACTTCCCGTGGCGTGCGGTATAGCCGCGCCTGGCAAGCGTCGACAAAACTGAGCTTGAGCGCACCGCTGTGGTATTCGCGGATGCGCCCGGAAAACTGATCGCCCAGGGTTTGTGCGTTGAAGGCGCCACAGATCTGGTTGATCTGATGGATCCATTGGTCAAACCCATCACGCCGGTGTGCAGTTGTAGAAGTCATGTGAGGCCTCACGCAGGCTTATTTTTATTATCTACGTCGATCCACGCTAAAACGGACAGCGATCTTGCTTGATTGATGGCAGGTTATTTAAGCCCGCCAAAGCGTCGATAAAAACTCTCGCCGACATCCGGCAAGGGCCCGTCGGCGGTTTCCAGTGCGCTGTTCAACCACTCTTCGGCCTTGGCGAAGATCAGACGGTAGATATTGCGGCACAGCTGTCGTGCGGCACGGCCTTCCCAGTCGCCGGGCAACAGCTCGTCTGGCAACTGCGGGTCGCGCAGCAGTAATTTGCGGTACTCATGCACTAGCAGAACCCGTGCCAGGAAGCAGTCGGAAGGCAGCAGGTTTTCCTGCTCGCGCAGGGCTTGCCAGAGCGGTCGGAACAGCTGGATGAACTCGCTGTAATGGGTCGCCAGTTCCTCGATATTCCAACTCTCGCGCACCTGCAAACGCAGGGCCTTGGAGGCCAGTACGTCTTGGGCGGTGGTTTCGAAGACGATGGTTTCTTCCAGGGCGCCCAAGTCCTGCAGGGTGGCATTCACGTCGGCGCGGTCACTGCGCGGGCAGGCCAGCAGTACCGGCGAGAGCGCACCAAAACCTTGCCACTCCAGTTCTTCGCGCACTTGTTTGCGCTTGTCTTGGGCCAGTTGCGTGAGCATCACCAGGCACCAGGAACCGTCCCAGGCCGGCACGGTGGAGCTGTACACGCGCTTGAAGGCTTTATCAAAACGCCGCCGACCGGTGCCGGTCAGGCTGTAGTAACTGCGCCGCCCGACTTTTTCGGCGGTGAGCCAGCCTTCCTTGGTCAGGCGGAAAATCGAGGTGCGGATCAGCCGCTCATTGATCCCAATGGGCTCCAGCAACTGGATCAGGCTACCCAGCCAGACAGTGCCGCCATGGGGTTCGATGGCATCCCCATAGAGGGTGATGATCAGCGAACTGGCGCGAATCGGCGTTTGCTCCTGAAAGCGCGTGATCAGGGAATTCAATGGGGCTAGGGACGACATGGGCGTACCGGACAGGAAAAAAGGCTGAAATATACCCGGCGAGCGGGCCTTGTGACCATCCTGCGCATGCAATGGACGCTCACAGCGTCGCGCC
Organism: Pseudomonas cremoris; assembly: GCF_014230465.1. Next base: position 89,834 of record NZ_JAAXCY010000010.1, on the reverse strand, counting down.
CTTGGGCCGTAGGCCGCTGTCCTGGACCCGTGGCCGGTCGGGCTCGACGGCATCCAGCGGTGCGCACTCTTGCATCTGTTCCAGGCAACGCTTGGCCAATTGCTGGTACTCGCGGGTGCCGGTCTGCTTCCAGCTCACTTCCTCATCGCTTAGGCGGCGCTTGACGCTGGCCGGCGTGCCCATCACCAGGGATTGCTCGGCGCATTCGAAGCCGGCCTTGACGAACGCCGTGGCAGACACAAACGAGCGCGGGCCAATGCGTGCGCCATCCATGACCACTGCATTCATGCCCACCAGCACGTCTTCGCCAATGCGGCAGCCATGCAGCACCGCGCCATGGCCGATATGGCCGTTACGCTCGACCACCGTGTCGCTCTCCGGGAAACCGTGCATCACGCAGGTGTCCTGAATATTGGCGCCCTCCTCCAGCACGATGCGGCCGAAGTCGCCGCGCAGGCTGGCCAGCGGCCCGACATAGCAATGCGGGCCGATGATCACGTCGCCAATCAACACGGCCGACGGATGCACATAGGCCGTGGGGTCAACCACCGGCGTCAGACCATTGAGGCTGTAACACGTCATAGAAAATTCCTTGTTGGCGCAAAGCGATGCGCGTGCAGACTTATTTTGTATCACATCACTTAACACAGACAAAGAACAAAAACCGTATCACTTCACTGCACGATCCTGAAAACCTCGAACAACGCCATTTACGCCAGTAAATAGGTGCATCAACGCCCTTAAACATGAACACGCTGAAAATTAAAAAACACAAATAGGACACGTTAATTCAATTTCATACTTGATTTTGTGTATCGCATTATAGGTATACTCGGGCAAAACCGGCCACCTGTGGCCGATCCAATAATGAGCCGGCAATAAAGCCGTGCGTGCACCGAGGGCAGCCGCCATGCCTATGGCCTTTGAACACATCCTCTTTTCCATCGACGCCGGCGTCGCCCTGCTCTGCCTCAATCGCCCAGACCAACTCAACAGCTTCAACGTGCAGATGCACGGCGAAGTCAAAGAAGCCCTCAAGCAAGTACGCGAGAATCCGGATGTGCGCGTGTTGCTGCTGACCGGCGAAGGCCGCGGCTTCTGTGCAGGCCAAGACCTCGGCGACCGCAACGTGGCGCCGGGCAGCAGCGCGCCGGACCTGGGCGAGTCCATCGAACAGTTCTACAACCCACTAATTCGCCAACTGCGCGACCTGCCGCTGCCGGTGATTTGTGCGGTCAATGGCGTCGCAGCCGGGGCCGGCGCGAACATTCCGCTGGCCTGCGACCTGGTGCTGGCGGCCCGTTCGGCAAGCTTTATCCAGGCCTTCTGCAAGATCGGCCTGATCCCTGATTCCGGCGGCACCTGGACCTTGCCGCGCTTGGTGGGCATGGCCCGTGCCAAAGCGCTGGCTCTGCTGGGCAACCGCCTGAGCGCCGAGCAGGCCGAACAATGGGGCCTGATCTACCGCTGCGTGGACGACGCCGAACTGCGCAATGAAGCCCTGACCCTGGCGCGCCACCTGGCCACCCAACCGACCTACGGCCTGGCACTGATCAAGCGCAGCCTCAACGCCAGCCTGAGCAATACTTTCGACGAACAACTTGAGCTAGAGAAGGACCTGCAACGCCTGGCCGGGCGCAGCGAGGATTACCGTGAAGGCGTCAGCGCCTTCATGGAAAAACGCACGCCAAGCTTCAAGGGGCGCTGAACCATGACCGCACTGAGCACCACAGCGCGCATCGCCGTGATCGGTGCCGGGGCCATGGGCGCCGGCATCGCCCAGGTCGCAGCCCAGGCCGGCCATCCCGTATTGCTGCTGGACAACCGCCCAGGCGCCGCCGCCAAGGCTATCGACGGGATCGACCGGCAACTGGGCAAGCGCGTCGAAAAAGGCAAACTCTCGGCCGACGCCCGCAGGGTGACTGTCGCCCGCCTGCAGGCGGTGGAATCCATCGAGGATCTGGCCGGTTGCGCGCTGATCATTGAAGCCATCGTCGAGAACCTGGAGGTCAAACGCGCCCTCTTCCGTCAGCTGGAAAGCATTTGCAACGAGCAGTGCATCCTGGCCAGCAATACTTCTTCGTTGTCGATCACCAGCATTGCCGCCCAACTGGAACGCCCACAACGTTTGCTCGGGCTGCACTTTTTCAACCCGGCGCCGGTCATGGCACTGGTGGAAATCGTCTCCGGCCTGGCGAGCGACCCGGCCCTGGCCGACTGTTTGTACGCCACCGCCAAAGCCTGGGGTAAAAAGCCGGTGCACACCCGTTCGACACCGGGGTTTATCGTCAACCGTGTGGCCCGCCCGTTCTACGCCGAAAGCCTGCGCCTGTTGCAGGAAAACGTTGCCGATTGCGCGACCCTGGATGCACTGATGCGCGATGCCGGCGGCTTTGCCATGGGCGCTTTCGAACTGACGGACTTGATCGGCCATGACGTCAACTATGCGGTGACCTGTTCAGTGTTCGACGCCTACTACGGCGACAACCGCTTCCAGCCCTCGCTGATCCAGAAAGACTTGGGGGATGCCGGGCGTTTGGGACGCAAGAGCGGTCACGGCTTTTATAGCTATGCCGACGGTGCCGAGCGGGCTCAGGCCAGGACGACAAGCAGCGAACGCACCGTCGCTACCTGCGTGGTCGAGGGTGACCTGGGCATCGCCAACGTTCTGGTCCCGCGCCTGCGCGAGCATTCCATCGAAGTCATCAGCCGCGACGGCCAGGGCCTGCTGCGGGTCGGCGATGCCGTGCTGGCCTTGAGCGACGGGCGTATGGCGTGCCAACGCGCAAAGGAAGACGGCCTGTGCAACCTGATCCTGCTGGACCTGGCGTTCGACTACGGCACCGCAAACCGACTCGCCATCAGTTGCGCAGCCGGTATTGACCCGGACGCGCTCGAAGACGGCGTGGCCCTGCTGCAACAAGCCGGGTTCAGCGTAAGCCTGCTCAGCGACAGCCCGGCCCTCGCCGTCCTGCGCACCGTGGCGATGCTCGCCAACGAAGCCGCCGACGCCCTGCTGCAAGGCGTGGCCTCGGCCGCGGACATCGACCTGGCGATGCGCGCCGGAGTCAATTACCCAGCCGGCCCACTGACTTGGGCCGACACCATCGGGCTCGTCCACATCCTGCGCGTGCTGGAAAACCTGCACGCCAGTTATGGCGAAGCACGCTACCGGCCCTCACTGCTGCTGCGTCGCCGCGTAGCCGAAGGGAGCCGTTTCCATGACTAACCACGACGCCATGCGCCTGGCCAGTGCCTGCGCCCAAGCGATGTTCGAACGCGACAGCGCCAGCCAAGGGATGGGCATGCGCCTGCTCTCGGCTGCACCGGGCACCGCCCGCGTGGGCATGAGCGTGCGCGCCGACATGCTCCAGGGCCACGGCACCTGCCATGGCGGCTACCTGTTCGCCCTGGCCGACTCGGCCTTTGCACTGGCCTGCAACAGCTACAACGAAGCCACAGTGGCGATGGGGTGCAGCATCGACTACATCGCCCCGGCACGCCTGGGCGACACCCTGAATGCCGAATGCATCGAGCAAAGCCGTTCCGGCCGTACCGGCAACTACGACGTGCGTATCGAAAACCAGCATGGCGAACTGATCGCCCTGTTCCATGGCAAATCCTACAAAGTGCGCGGCCCGGTGCTGGCGCAGGAGACCCCGAATGAATGACGCCCTGATCATCGACGCGGTGCGTACCCCCATCGGCCGCTATGCCGGTGCCCTGAGCAGTGTGCGTGCCGACGACCTCGGCGCGGTGCCGCTGCGTGAGTTGCTGCGCCGCCACCCGAACGTAGACTGGAGCACGGTGGACGATGTGATCTACGGCTGCGCCAACCAGGCCGGCGAAGACAACCGCAACGTGGCGCGCATGTCGGCGCTGCTGGCGGGGTTGCCGGTGAGTGTGCCGGGCACCACGCTTAACCGTCTGTGCGGGTCGGGGCTGGATGCCATTGGCACCGCCGCCCGCGCCATTCGCTGCGGCGAAGCCGGGCTGATGCTGGTGGGTGGCGTGGAATCGATGTCCCGCGCACCGTTGGTAATGGGCAAAGCCGAGCAGGCTTTTTCGCGGCAGGCCGAGATCTACGACACCACCATCGGCTGGCGCTTCGTCAATCCGTTGATGAAGACCACCTACGGCATCGACTCCATGCCGGAAACCGCCGAGAACGTCGCCGCGCAGTTCAATATCTCTCGCGCCGACCAGGATGCGTTTGCCCTGCGTAGCCAGCAACGCGCTGGCGCAGCCCAGGCCAGCGGACGGCTGGCCAAGGAAATCGTTGCGGTGCAAATCCCCCAACTCAAAGGCCCGGCCAAGGTGGTGGAGCATGACGAGCACCCGCGTGGCGACACCACCCTTGAGCAATTGCAAAAGCTCGGCACGCCGTTTCGCGAAGGTGGCAGCATTACCGCTGGCAATGCGTCCGGGGTTAACGACGGCGCCTGCGCGTTGCTGCTGGCCAGTGCCGAAACCGCCAACCGCTACGGTTTGAAAGCCCGCGGCCGGGTGGTCGCGATGGCCACGGCAGGCGTGGAGCCACGCATCATGGGCATCGGCCCGGTGCCGGCCACGCGCAAGGTGCTGGAACTGGCCAACCTGAGCCTGGCGGACATGGACGTGATCGAGCTCAACGAAGCCTTCGCCGCCCAAGGCCTGGCGGTGTTGCGCGAACTGGGCCTTGGCGACGCCGATGCACGGGTCAACCCCAACGGCGGTGCGATTGCCCTCGGCCATCCGCTGGGCATGAGCGGCGCACGCCTGGTGACCACCGCCTTGCAGGAATTGGAAGACCGCCAAGGCCGTTACGCGCTGTGCACCATGTGCATCGGCGTTGGCCAGGGCATCGCACTGATCATCGAGCGCCTATAAGACCAAATAATCCGAATTCCCGGGGAACCGAGCGGTATCCTTGGGGCATGCACTCAAAGCCCGGCGGCTGACCGGGCTGGAACACAAAAATAATTCGAGTGAAACCATGAACATGCCAATTGCCAAAACCGTGCTTGAACCTGTGTTGGACCCGTTGGAAACCGCCAGCATCGACGAGCTGCGCCAGCATCAGCTGGAACGCCTGCGCTGGAGCCTCAACCTCGCCTACACCAACGTGCCGCTGTACCGCCAGCGCTTCGATGCGCTGGGCGTGCATCCCAGCGACATCACCTGCCTGGAAGACCTGGCCAAGTTTCCATTCACCACCAAGTCCGACCTGCGCGACAACTACCCGTACGGCATGTTTGCCGTGCCGATGCACGACGTGGTGCGCCTGCATGCGTCCAGCGGCACCACCGGCAAACCCACGGTGGTCGGCTACACCCAGAACGACATCGACACCTGGGCCAACGTGGTTGCGCGCTCGATTCGCGCCGCCGGTGGCCGCCGTGGCGACAAGGTGCATATCTCGTATGGCTACGGCCTGTTCACCGGTGGCCTCGGCGCGCACTACGGCGCCGAACGCCTGGGCTGCACAGTCATTCCGATGTCGGGCGGGCAGACCGAAAAGCAGGTGCAACTGATCAAGGATTTCCAGCCGGACATCATCATGGTCACCCCGTCGTACATGCTCAACATCGCCGACGAGATCGAGCGCCAAGGCCTGGACCCGCACAAACTCGCGCTGCGCCTGGGCATCTTCGGCGCCGAGCCGTGGACCGGCGAGCTGCGCAGCGCTATCGAAAACCGCCTGGGCATCACCGCCCTGGACATCTACGGCCTCTCGGAAATCATGGGCCCAGGCGTGGCCATGGAATGCGCCGAAACCAAGGACGGCCCGACCATTTGGGAAGATCACTTCTACCCGGAAATCATCGACCCGGTGACCGGTGAGGTGTTGCCGGACGGCCAGATGGGCGAACTGGTGTTCACCTCCTTGAGCAAAGAAGCGCTGCCGATGATCCGCTATCGCACCCGCGACCTGACGCGCCTGCTGCCTGGCACTGCCCGGCCGATGCGGCGCATCGACAAGATCACCGGCCGCAGCGACGACATGCTGATCATTCGTGGGGTCAACGTGTTCCCCACCCAAGTCGAGGAACAGGTACTCAAAGTCAAACAGCTGTGCGAGTGCTACGAGATCCATCTGTATCGCAATGGCAACCTGGACAGCGTTGACGTGCACGTGGAGCTCAAAGCCGAACATCAGCACCTGGGCGACGAGCAGCAAAAGGCTATTGCCAGCGAACTGAGCCGTCACATCAAGACCTACATCGGCATCAGCACCCGTATCGTGTTGCAGCCGATGCACTCCATCAAGCGCTCCGAAGGCAAGGCCTGCCACGTGATCGATAACCGCCCTAAAGCATGACTGCTGCACTTTACAGCCCCGCTCCGGCGGGGCTTTTTTTTGCCCGCAGGAAAACCCATTCAGCGCAAAGCGATACAAAAACATTAATGACACGTTATTTTGTGTTTGATAAATATTTCTGTATCACTTATAAAGTTCTCCATGCCTTTAAACAGATTCACGGCGGGAGACTCACCATGTACGCACAGCTTGTAGAAACCGGAGTGAAGCGCATCAAGGACCTGTCGGAGATGTCCGAGCAGGAGCGCCACTTCCAGGAAAAGATCGATGCTGAAATCAAGATCGAAGCCAAGAACTGGATGCCCGACGCCTACCGTCAAACCCTGATCCGGCAGATCTCCCAGCACGCCCACTCCGAGATCGTCGGCATGCTGCCCGAAGGCAACTGGGTGACCCGCGCGCCGACCCTCAAGCGCAAGCTGCAACTGATGGCCAAGATCCAGGACGAAGCCGGCCACGGCCTGTACCTGTACAGCGCAATGGAAACCCTGGGCGCCGACCGCGATGAAGAAATCGCCAAGCTGCACAGCGGCAAGGCCAAGTATTCGAGCATTTTCAATTACCCGACCCTGAACTGGGCCGACATGGGCGCCGTGGGCTGGCTGGTGGATGGCGCCGCGATCGTCAACCAGGTGGTGCTGCAACGCACCTCCTACGGCCCCTACTCCCGCGCCATGGTGCGTATTTGCAAGGAAGAGAGTTTCCACCAGCGCCAGGGCTACGAGATCTTGCTGACCATGATGCGTCACGGCACCCAGGCGCAAAAAGACATGGTGCAGGACGCGATCAACCGCCTGTGGTGGCCGTCATTGATGATGTTCGGCCCCAGCGACGAGCACTCGCCCAACAGCGCCCAGTCCATGGCCTGGAAGATCAAGCGCCAGAGCAACGACGAACTGCGCCAGCGCTTTATCGACCAGACCATCCCGCAACTGGAACTGCTGGGCTGCACCTGCCCCGACCCGGACTTGAAGTGGAACGCCGAACGCGGCCACTACGACTTCGGCGAGATCCAGTGGAACGAGTTCTACGAAGTGCTCAAGGGCAACGGCCCGTGCAACCAGGAACACGTGGCCACCCGTCGCAAAGCCATCGAAGACGGCGCCTGGGTGCGCGAAGCCGCCGTGGCCCATGCCCGTAAAAAACACAATAAGAACGCTGCCTGATCCGGAGTCACCGCTATGTCTGAATGGACCCTTTTTGAAGTCTTCGTGCGCAGCAAGCACGGCCTCAACCACAAACACGTGGGCAGCGTGCATGCCGCCGACACCACCATGGCCATCGAGAACGCCCGCGAGCTGTACACCCGTCGCAGCGAAGGCGTAAGCCTGTGGGTGGTGCCCTCGGCCTTGATCACCGCTTCGTCGCCGGATGAAAAAGACCCACTGTTCGACCCGTCTGACGACAAGGTCTACCGCCACGCCAGCTTCTACGAGTTGCCGGCCGAAGTCGGGCACATGTGAGGTCGACCATGAATACACAAACCGATCTGATCGAATACTTGCTGCGCCTGGGCGACAGCGCCCTGATCCAAGGCCAGCGCCTATGCCAGTGGTGCGGTCATGCACCAGCGCTGGAAGAAGAACTGGCGCTGATGAACGTCGGCCTCGACCTGGTAGGCCAGGCGCGCAACTGGCTGGAGTACGCCGCCGAGCTGCTGGACGACGGTCGCGATGCCGACGACCTGGCCTTCCGCCGCGACGAACGCGCCTACCGCAACCTGCTGCTGGTGGAACAACCCAACGGCGACTACGCGGTGACCATTCTCAAGCAATTCCTGTACGACGCCTGGCACTTGCCGGTGTTGACGGGCCTGAGCCAGTCCAGCGACGAACGCATCGCCGGGATCGCCGCCAAGGCCGTCAAGGAAGTCACCTATCACCTGCGCCGCTCCGGTGAGTGGGTGGAACGCCTGGGTGACGGCACCGAGGAAAGCCATGCGCGCATGCTCGCGGCAATCCCCGAGGTCTGGCGCTTTACCGTCGAACTGACCAGCGCCGACGACAGCGAGCAGCGCCTGTGCGCCGCCGGTATCACCCCGGACACCGCGCAGGTTGCCGCCGCCTGGCAGAACACGGTGAGCGCACTCTTCGCCAGCGCCACCCTGCCCGTTCCACCGGCAGCGAGCTACTTCTACCTGAATGCACGGCGTGGCCTGCACACCGAACACCTGGGCATTCTGTTGGCCGAGATGCAGTTTTTGCCCCGAGCGTACCCCGATGCGACCTGGTGAGCTGATCGCCAGCGACCGGCCAGCGCAGCCCACCGACCTGGCCGCCGCCTGGGCCACCCTGGCCCGGGTGATGGACCCGGAAGTGCCGGTGGTCAGCGTGGTTGACCTGGGCATCGTGCGCGACCTCGACTGGCAGGCCGGCCACCTGCATGTGGTGGTCACACCCACCTATTCCGGCTGCCCGGCCACCGAAGTGATCGAGAGCGATATCCGCGATGCGCTGGAGCACGCCGGTTTTCGCGCCCCGCACCTGGAGCGCAAGTTGACCCCGGCCTGGTCCACTGACTGGATTACCGAGGATGGCCGCGAGCGCCTGCGCGCCTACGGCATCGCACCGCCCCAGGGCAGCGCCAGCAAGCGCAGCCTGCTCGGTGAAAGCCCGGTGGTGGTGTGCCCGCAATGTGCAAGCACGCACACCGAAGTGCTCAGCGAGTTCGGCTCCACCGCCTGCAAGGCGCTGTACCGCTGCCGCGATTGCCTGGAACCGTTCGACTATTTCAAGTGCATCTGAGGGGCCCCGTGCCATCTCGGTTGGAGAATAACAATGAGTAAATTTCACAGCCTGGTGATCAAGGACGTACGCAGCGAAACCCGTGACGCGGTGTCCATCGCCTTCGATATCCCCCAGCACCTGCAAGACAGTTTCCACTTCACCCAGGGCCAGCACCTGGTGATGCGCACCCAACTGGACGGCGAAGAAGTGCGCCGCTCCTATTCCATCTGCACGGGTGTGAATGACGGCGAACTGCGTATTGCCATCAAGCGCGTGGCTGGTGGGCGTTTTTCGGCGTTTGCCAATGAGCAGCTCAAGGCCGGGCACAGCCTGGAAGTAATGCCGCCTGCCGGGCATTTCCACGTTGAACTCGACCCGGCGCGTCACGGCAACTACCTGGCGGTGGCGGCCGGCAGCGGTATTACACCGATCCTGTCGATCATCAAGACCACCCTGCAAACCGAACCCCACAGCCGCGTGACGCTGCTGTACGGCAACCGTTCCAGCTCCGGCGCGTTGTTTCGCGAGCAGCTGGAAGATTTGAAAAACCGCTATTTGCAGCGCCTGAACCTGATCTTTTTATTCAGCCGCGAACAGCAGGATGTGGACCTCTACAACGGCCGCATCAACGCCGACAAATGCGAGCAACTGTTCTCTCGCTGGCTGGACGTAAAAACCCTCGACGCCGCCTTCATCTGCGGCCCGCAGGAAATGACCGAAACCGTGCGCGACAGCCTCAAGGCCCGCGGCATGCAGCCCGAGCGCATTCACTTCGAACTGTTCGCCGCCGCCGGTAGCCAGCAGAAACGTGAAGCCCGCGAGGCCGCCCGCGAACTGGACGCCGCCGTCAGCCAGATCACCGTGATCAGCGATGGCCGCGCCTTGGCCTTCGACCTGCCGCGCAACAGCCAGAGCATCCTCGATGCGGGCAACGCCCAGGGCGCCGAGTTGCCGTATTCATGCAAGGCCGGCGTGTGCTCGACCTGCAAATGCAAGGTCATCGAAGGCGAAGTGGAGATGGACAGCAACCACGCCCTGGAAGACTACGAAGTGGCCGCCGGCTACGTGCTGTCATGCCAGGCATTCCCGATCAGCGACAAGGTGGTACTGGACTTCGACCAACTCTGACGCGTGCAGCCACACCCCAACACAACAATAAAAAGGATTAACGCCATGACCCCCGACGAAATCGAATATATCCACCGGCATCCCGACTTTATTCAGTTGGTACGGCGCAAACAGCGCCTGTACTGGTCCCTGTCGCTGATCATGCTGGTGGTGTATTTCGGCTTTGTGTTGTTGGTGGCGTTCTCCCCCGCCACCCTCGGGCAGTCCCTGAGCGGCGGCGTGACCACGGTGGGCATGCTGGTGGGTGTGGTGATTGTGTTGCTGGCGTTCGCGCTGACCGGCTTTTACGTGCACCGCGCCAACCATGTGATCGACCCGCTGAACGACAAACTCAAGCAGGAGTGCGCAGCATGAGCCGGCTGATTGCGTGGTTCCTGTTACCCCTGGCGTTGGCCACCGACCTGGCCATCGCCGCCGATGACGTGTCGCGGCCGCTGAACTGGAACGCCATCGGCATGTTCCTGGTGTTTGTGCTGTTCACCTTTGGCGTGACGCGTTGGGCGGCGTTGCGCACCCGTTCGGCGAGTGACTTCTACACCGCCGGCGGCGGCATGACCGGGTTCCAGAACGGCCTGGCGATTGCCGGCGACATGATCTCGGCGGCGTCCTTCCTGGGCATCTCGGCGATGATGTTCCTCAATGGTTATGACGGTTTGCTCTACGCCCTGGGCGTATTGGCAGGCTGGCCGATCATCCTGTTCCTGATTGCCGAGCGCCTGCGCAACCTGGGCAAGTACACCTTTGCCGACGTGGTGTCGTACCGCCTGGAACAGACCCCGGTGCGCCTCACCTCGGCCTTCGGCACCCTGACCGTGGCGCTGATGTATTTGGTGGCGCAGATGGTCGGCGCGGGCAAGCTGATCGAGCTGCTGTTCGGCATCGACTACCTGTACGCGGTGATGCTGGTGGGCGTGCTGATGGTGTTCTACGTGACGTTTGGCGGCATGCTCGCGACCACCTGGGTGCAGATTATCAAGGCGGTGATGCTGCTGTTCGGCACCTCCTTCATGGCGTTCATGGTGCTCAAGCATTTCGGTTTCAGCACCGAGGCGATGTTTGCCGGGGCCGCCGCCGTGCACGCCAAGGGCAGCGCGATCATGGCGCCGGGCGGCTTGCTGTCCAACCCCATCGATGCGATTTCCCTGGGGGTGGGCATGATGTTCGGCACCGCCGGGTTGCCGCATATCCTGATGCGTTTCTTCACGGTCAGTGACGCCAAGGAAGCGCGTAAGAGCGTGTTCTACGCCACCGGTTTCATCGGCTACTTCTACCTGCTGCTGATCGTGGTCGGCTTTGGCGCAATCGTCATGGTGGGCACCGATCCGACCTTCCGTGACGCCAACGGCGCGATCATCGGCGGCGGCAACATGATCGCCGTGCACCTGGCCCAAGCGGTGGGCGGCAACCTGTTCCTCGGCTTCATTTCGGCGGTGGCGTTTGCCACGATCCTGGCGGTAGTGGCCGGGCTGGCGCTGTCCGGCGCGTCGGCGGTGTCCCATGACCTGTATGCCTGCGTGATGCGCAAGGGCCAGGCCACCGAGCAGCAGGAGATCCGCGTGTCGCGCATCGCCACGCTGTGCATCGGGGTACTGGCGATCATCCTTGGCTTGCTGTTCGAGTCGCAGAACATTGCGTTCCTGTCCGGCCTGGTGCTGGCGATTGCCGCGTCGGTGAATTTCCCGGTGCTGTTCCTTTCGATGTACTGGAAGGGCCTGACCACCCGTGGCGCCGTGATCGGCAGCCTGGCCGGGCTGGTCTCGGCGATTGTGCTGCTGGTGCTGAGCCCGGCGGTGTGGGTCAACGTGCTGCATTACGACAAGGCGCTGTTCCCCTATTCGAACCCGGCGCTGTTTTCCATGAGCCTGGCGTTTTTCAGCGCCTGGCTGTTTTCCGTCACCGACACCTCACCCCGTGCCGCCCTTGAACGTGGCCGCTACCTGGCGCAGTTCATCCGCTCCATGACCGGCATCGGCGCAGCGGGCGCCAGCAAACACTAATCCCTTTATTTTCTACCCTGGAGGAACCGTGATGTCTCACGCCCCTACCCTGCAAAGTTTTATCGCCGGTCGCTGGATCGGCCAACACGGTGCCCAAGTGCTACGCAGCGCCATCGACGGCCACGAGCTGGCGCGCACCCATGAAGAACGCCCCGACTTCGCCGAAGCCGTCGCCCACGGCCGCAGCCTGGGCGTCAGCGGCCTGATGGCACTGGACTTCCAGCAACGGGCGCAACGCCTCAAGGCCTTGGCGCTGTACCTGAGCGAGCGCAAGGAGCAGCTCTACGCCCTCTCCCACCACAGCGGCGCCACCCGCGCCGACAGCTGGATCGATATCGAAGGCGGCAACAGCACCCTGTTCACCTACGCCAGCCTGGGCTCGCGGGAGTTGCCCTCGGGCAATATCGTCCACGAAGGCCCGGCGCTGCCATTGGGTAAAAAGGGCACGTTTGCTGGCACCCACATCCTGGTGCCACGCGGTGGCCTGGCGGTGCATATCAACGCCTTCAACTTCCCGATCTGGGGCATGCTGGAAAAATTCGCGCCGAGCTTCCTGGCGGGCATGCCGTGCATCGTCAAACCCGCCAGCGCCACCAGCTACCTGACCGAAGCCGTGGTGCGCCTGATGGACGAGTCCGGCCTTCTGCCCGCCGGCAGCCTGCAACTGGTGATCGGCAGCACCGGCGACCTGCTCGACCGCCTGCAAGGCCAGGACGTGGTGACCTTCACCGGCTCCGCCGACACCGCTGCCAAGCTGCGGGTGAACCCGAACCTGATCCGCAATTCGGTGCCGTTCAACGCCGAGGCCGACTCGCTGAACTGCGCGATCCTCGCTCCGGACGTTTCGCCGGACGATGAAGAATTCGAGCTGTTCATCAAGGAAGTCGCCCGCGAAATGACCGTCAAGGCCGGGCAGAAATGCACCGCCATCCGCCGCGCCATCGTACCGGCCAAGCATATCGATGCAGTCGCCAGCCGCCTGCGTGAGCGCCTGGCCAAGGTGGTGGTCGGCGACCCATCGGTGGAAGGCGTGCGCATGGGGCCTCTGGCCTCCCACGATCAGCAGAAGGATGTGGCTGAACGCCTGGAAGCCCTGTTGCACAGCAGCGACCTGCTGTTTGGCGCCCGCGATGGTTTTGAGCCGCGTGGTGAAAACGTCAGCCAGGGCGCATTCTTTGCCCCGACCCTGCTGCAATCGCGCGATCCACACGCCGAAGGCGGAGCCCACGATATCGAGGCATTCGGCCCGGTCAGCACACTGATGGCCTACGACGACCTGGACGAAGCCTTGGCCCTGGCCGCACGCGGCAAAGGCAGCCTGGTGGCGAGCCTGGTCACCAAAGACCCGCAGATTGCCGCCAAAGCCATCCCGGTGGCCGCCGCCTGGCACGGCCGTTTGCTGGTACTCGACCGCGAATCTGCCGCCGAATCCACCGGCCACGGCTCGCCGCTGCCGCAACTCAAGCACGGCGGTCCAGGCCGCGCTGGCGGCGGCGAAGAACTCGGCGGCCTGCGTGCGGTAAAACACTACCTGCAACGCGCCGCGGTACAAGGCTCGCCGAGCATGCTCGCAGCGGTCACCGGTGAATACGTACGCGGCGCCAAGGTGATCGAAACCGAAGTGCACCCGTTCCGCCGCTTCTTTCAGGACCTGCAGATCGGCGAATCCCTGCTGACCCACCGCCGCACCGTCACCGAGGCCGACCTGGTGAACTTCGGCTGCCTGTCGGGTGACCACTTCTACATGCACTTCGACGACATCGCCGCCAAGGAGTCGCAGTTCGGCAAACGCATCGCCCACGGCTACTTCGTACTGTCCGCCGCCGCCGGCCTGTTCGTCTCCCCGGCCCCCGGCCCGGTGCTGGCCAACTACGGCCTGGACACCCTGCGCTTCATCAACCCAGTGGGCATCGGCGACACCATCCAGGCGCGCCTGACCTGCAAACGCAAGATCGACCAGGGGAAGGCGAGCCCACAGGGTATACCGCAAGGCGTGGTGGCTTGGGATGTGGAGGTGACTAACCAGTTGGGGGAATTGGTGGCCAGTTATGACATTTTGACGTTGGTGGTGAAGCGGGAGGTGTGAGGCTGCCAAACCTATCTGCAAAGTCCCCCATCTAGGTGGGGGATATCTCATCTGACAACCAAAACAGAACTTCACTACGTAACGGGTCAACCATTACGCGCAGAACTAGGCTGGAAACCCCATCAAGATTGGTCCCCCTCCGATCTGATGGGAAAAGGCACAGCCACATCAAAGTCCCACCTTGCCGCCCCCTGACTGACGGTTCATTCAAGCACTTTTTTATACATATAAAATATGCATAATGAAAACATTCAGGATTCAATACGACGAAGCAAAGAACATTGCCAATCAGCGCAAGCACAAAGGCGTTAGCCTGGCTGATGCAGAACCGGTGTTTTATGACGAGACAGCCCTGACAATACAAGACCATGATCACGATGAAGAACGCTGGGTGACCATGGGAACAGACGCGAAGGGACGCATATTGATAGTGGCCTACACCTATCGAGATCCAAATTTCGTTCGCATTATCAGTGCCCGGCTTGCGTCCAAAAATGAACAGCGCCAATACCTGGAGGCTTGAACCATGAAAGACGAATACGACTTCAGCAGCGGCAAGCGCGGCGCTGTCGCCAGCAACAAGGGCAAGACACGCATCACGATCATGCTAGACGATGCCGTAATCGAAGCCGCACGTGAGCGCGCGGAATACGCAGGCACAGGCTATCAAACCGTGATCAATAACCTGCTGCGACAGGCGTTGATTTCGCAGGATGTACACAGCCTTGTACCTACTTCAAAAAAACGGGCTAAAACCCTACAGATCATCAATAACGGAATTAGTCAGTCAGAAGTGGAAGCGCTCGAGCAGCAACTGATCGCCGTCGCAGGGGAGTTGAATCGAGTGCTGGGTGCGCCCAAGGCCAGTAAATCAAAATCCAAAGCTCCTCTCTAAACATCATGGTCAGCCCAGGGGCTGATCTGGGGCGAGCGGCCATAGAATTACTCGCGCGCCCTCCCTATACTCCGCGGCTATCCCCCTCAGGAGCAACACCCGCATGGAAGCCGCTCAACCCCAACCCTGGTACAACACCCGCCCCGCCCCCGTCTTCATGATTGCCTTCTATTGCCTGATCGTGTTGATCCAGGCAGGCCTGTGGGTGGCAGGGACAGGGTTTGATCAAGCTCGCCAGGGGGACATTTCGTTCGTGGCATTCCTGAATATCTGTGTGGTTGCGCTGCTGATATTCGTGGGTGGGGTGATGCTGCTCGCCAGGCGCAAAAGCAGCTCGTTGTGCTTTATCCTGGCCTTGGCCTGCGGCGTGACCTTCTCGCTCAGCCAGGTCGGCAGCGGCTCCATCCTGCACCTGCTGACGCTGCCGATGTTCAAGGAATATGCGCTGATCTTCGGGATTTGGGTCTACAGTCTGCAATTGCGCACAGGCAATTATTTCGCGCGGCCTGCCATCGCCTGGTGAGACGCCATGATCGCCCATACCCCCACGCTGTTTGGCTGTGTTGCCTTGGTCGCGACGATCATGGCGTTCTGTCTGATCCTGGTCGGACAGTTCAACCGGCGTGACGGGTTGCTGACCATCGGATTTGGTCTGTTGGCCCATGCCCTGGCCTATGTTGGCTATACCTTCTACGGGCATGCCCCACTTTGGTTTACCTACGGCGCCGCCAACTCCCTGCTGGCCGTGGCACTGGCGTTTTATGGCGCCAGCCTGTTTCGGATTGTCGAGTTGCCGGTGCCGTGGTCGCGGGTGTTCGCACCGGCGGCGTTGATGCTGGTGTTGATGGTGAGCCTGATCGACACCCTGGAACCGCGCATGCTCGCAGCCTCGATTGTGCTGATGGTGCAATGCGCCCTGATCATCTACTGGACCCTGCGCCACATTCCCGCGCTGGGTCGTGCACGCATGCTGCTGATCATTGGCTCCAGTATCAGCCTGATCGGACTGGGCATGCGTGTGGTGGCGATATTCGGCGGTGGCGCCGCCGAGATGCGCTACGACGTCAGCAACCTCAAGCAAACCATCTCGGTCAGCATCGGCACGTTCACCGCGATGATGATTTCCCTGGGCCTGGTGCTCTTGGCCAAGGAGCGCAGCGAGTCGCTGCTTAAACACATGGCCCTGCGTGATGTGCTGACGGGCATCCTCAACCGCCGCGCCATCCTTGAGCAATTCTCCAGCGAACTGGAGCGCGCCCGGCGCGAGCATGCCTGTCTCGGTGTCGCCATGGTCGACATCGACCACTTCAAGCAGATTAACGACGTGCATGGGCACCTGGCCGGCGATGAGGTGATCAGCCACTGCGCACGCCACCTCAGTCAACGGCTTCGGGCCTCGGACAGCATCGGTCGTTACGGTGGCGAGGAGTTCTTGCTACTACTGCCTGACACTCCCCCTGAGGGCGTCGCGGCGGTACTCGATGAACTGCGCACCTCGTTGGCTGAGGCGCCAGCGCAGTATGGTGAGTCGAGCATTGCGCTGCGCATCAGCATCGGGGTTTGTTGTGACGTGCCGAGTGAGGGCGATACAACTGCAAGCTTGTTGGCCAGGGCGGATGCGGCGCTGTATGAGGCGAAGGGGATGGGGCGCGACAGGGTGCGGTTTGCGACTCCTGAGGACAAAAGCGAGGGTGATTGGGTCAGCAGTTAACCCCACTCACGGCCCCACAAACCTGTTTGAGTGCCTTCGATTAATTCGGTGTGGGGGGGTTACGGGATTTTACAGTGGCCAGTTGGCCCGGTTTTGCAAGGATTGCTTCACCGTCGAAACTAAAAAGGACTGACACCATGAGCACGCTTCCATCATTTGAATCCATTCTGCTACAGGTTCATCAGAGCCTCGGATGCCCCCCCTACCAGACCACACCCAAACGCGATTTTGCATCCGGCCAAAAGCAGCTCTCCCATCATATAGAGATGGCTGACGAAATCTTTACGGCCATATTCGATGCGCTTGACCTCGACCCAAGCGCACGTAGCGACATCATGCACAACGTGCTGGACCTGGCAAACTTCAATAAAAACCTCGAGCTGAATACATGGACTTTTGCGGCCGACAAGCGCCAGGTTCTCTGGATGTTGCTGAGCCACTCCTACGCGCCAGGTATCGCGCGCATAGCTGCTTTCTGGAATCTGGGAATGCCCCTGGACAAAGGCATGCCAGGTGGGCGTTTCTGGTACCTGCCGGAACCCCGTGAGGTGGGGGGCATGCCCAGCCTGTACCTGCCGGTCGCCCAGGTTGTGGATTGGCTGCTGGATTTGCTGGGAATGCCGCTTGAAGAGTTTGTCGACAAACGCAGCCAACGTCTTCCGGACTCTGGTGACGCCACTTCGGAATCACTGATGCGCTCGCTGTACAACTGGCGCAGGGAAACCACACCCAACACCGACTCGTTGAAGGACTATTTTCCTGACGAAATGGAAGTGGCTTTCAAGGGTGTTTTCTCGCTGAACAAAAACCGTCTCCCTGCCGATCAGTTCACCGACGCCCTCGACTTCGTTGCACATAAGAACCTCACGTCCGAGCGCCTACGACAAGAAATCCCAATGACGCAGGCGGGGCGATTGGAGATGATTCTGAATGGTGCTGCAAATGAGGATGAAAAAGCCGATTTGTGGAGTGTCTGGCTGAGCGCTATGCGGCCCCTCCCCCCCACACCATCCGCCAGCGGCTGCTGTTTGCGCGCATGGTGCAAGATGGTTACACCCGTCTACTCAAACTGGTATGCCCAGGTGTTGACCGCCTATGTGCCGATGCCACACAGAACAAACTGTTGCAGCTGTTCACTCTCTACAAACTTGTCTACAACCTGACGATTGGAGCCTGGCGCAACTGCGGGGAACACGGCGAAGATGCAGAGAATGCCTGGTTCGAACAGCACCTGCCGCTTGCTGACAAACAGGGTTTGTATCTCAGCATTCTGCCTTCGCGTCGCAACACCGCGTACTTGGAGCTGGCGCACTTGCTGAGTCGACACTTCTTCAACTGCCAGGACCTGGCAGAGCTCGAGGATCATGTGGGAATCGATGCTGCATCGGCAATGCCGATCATCCGGCGCATCGTTCAACGAACCTCGTCCATCGCGGACGAGCTGAACAGCGAACTGCATCTGGTTTCCAGGCTAAAGAACTCTTCCTCATGGCGCGCCCTGCAATCGGAGCACCGCTACTGGGTCGTCAGCCAGGTGGCACATCACACAGACCTCAGCCCGCGTGCGAAACAGGCGGCTATCCTGCGCTTGCATGAGCTGGCCGATACGCCTGCGCAAACCGTCCAGACCCTACTGCTAGAACTTGATGGTTATTTGAACACGCAAGGCAAATCCCAACCAAAAGGCACGCGCGAGCGCGTACAAGCGTTACTTGACAAAGCCGACGCCTGCGAAGGTAAGCAACTGTGGAATGCACCACTCCTGCAATACAGGGCCAAGCACCTACTAGCCTGTAATGATCTGGAGAACGCTGAAAAACTTTTCAGGCAAGCATTGGAAGCTGCGCGCGAACGAAACTACGGGCGGCTACGTGGTGAGATAGCCAGGGACTGTCTGGCGATGGCAGTAGCCAACCAACGGCTGATACCGGAGAACCACGAAAAATACTACCGGGAGATGTTGACGGGTGGCGCAATCCAAGACGGTGATGTCCCCAACATCGAAGACACGGCGCGCTGGGCCTCCGACTACTTCTGGGCAACCCTGTATACCCCTTACGCGGACGTCGAGCGCATCGCACCGCTGATGCGTGAAAGGGTCGAGGAGTCACTCAGGCTTTTGATGACCGACGACGCCAATGGCCTTCGTAAATGGATGACATGCAACCGTAGCAAGCTCAACTCACGCATGCCAACGGTAACCGGTGACTCGCTGCTGATGAGCTGGATCAAGGGGCACAGCCTTTTTGTGAAATCCTTGCCGACCATGCGCCAGATGCATCCTGTCGAACTGAAAAACGACCAGGACAAACTCGAAGTCATGTTGGAACGTTGGCGCCAGAACATCGGGTTACTGGCCCAGCAAGCCCCCAAGCAACTCAACCTTGCCGACTTCAAAAAGCAGACCCCGCTTATGTTAATGACCGAAGCCGGAGATTGCGCACTGGTGAGGCTCATGCTGCAAGCCGGGGCCGATCCAGAGATGCAGGACTATCAAGGCATGACGCCGCTGCACTCGGCAATCAAGTCCCACGTGGACGGCTGCGTAGATGCTCTGCTCGATCATCCGTGCCGGCTGGATAAGCTTACGGTCGACGGCCAATCCGCCCTTCACACTGCCGCCTGGAACGCAAACCTGCATGCGACCCGACGCCTACTGCAACTGGCACCCGCACTGGCGTGGCAGCGCAACAATCAAGGTATGACCCCCCTGGAAAGGGTTGAATACCTGATCAATACCCCGGGGGCCCTTGCGCATCTTGCGACCGAGCTCAAGCGACAGGGAAGGCGTTGTGCAACTAAGGACGAGCTTTTGCAAGTTGTTGATGTACTTGAGCAGGCGGCACCGTCGGCGAACTAACAACGGGTACTCCAGGATGGAACCAGCGCGTGGAGCCCGCGATTTCATGCATGTTCAGTTAGCAATCGCGTCAGGTTTCAATACGAATCGCGGGCGCGCGAAGATAGGTTTTCCTCCCACGCCAAGAAATCATCGAGCGGCAGGCAACGGCCAACCTCTGGATCTTCCCCCCTATACAATTCAGCGATCCAAGGCTTCAAGCGTTTCGCGAAAGCCGTCGCATCCTTTGGCGTCAGGGTCATGCCAGCCACTAAATCCAGCTTGCCCAGCATCGTCAGGCATACCCGCTTGCCGGTGTTATTGCTGATGAAGGTTCGGTCAAGTTGGGGCAACCGTATCCAGGGGCTCAGGCCGCTCAACCGCTTCGTTGGGCCGTACCGTACAGATAAAATGGGATATCCAACAGGAAGCGCTTCTTCGCATTCGTCAGGCCAATTCTCGAAGTAATCCAGTTTTGCATTACGCACCTCTGGAGCGTCAGAACTGAGCGCCTCCATCCGAGCTTTGCCCGCCTCTCTCTTCGCCTGCTCCGTGGCCGGAATCTGGAAAATTGCCACGTGAATACCTCGGTTCTTTAGACTGGCGTCCGGCGCTTCAACAAATCGAGTGGCCGCATTCGGTCGACCTCGGCGATTTCTGAGCCACGCCACTTCGGCTTCGGCCAGTCGAACATCTGTGATCTTCTCACCGCGCGCCCACAAGGCCTCGAACCACTCCTGAATCTCGAAAATCTGCGTCGGGTCGCCGACCAACGTTCCAGCCTCCTGCCAGCCGGCGCACTCCACAGCCTCAAAGCCAAGCCCATTCACGGAAAGGTTGGCAGACCCGACAATGGCTTTGGACTCCGCAACACCGACTTTTGCATGCAGATCATCAAGGGTCAGGACTTCTAGACCTTGCCTGGTGCTCTTTAAATTGATTAGATCTCGAATGACCTTGGGGTTGGTTCCTCCGCTTCCGAGGTTGCAGAGTATTCTTAGGCTTTTCCCGGTCCAGGATTTATCAATAAGGTCTTGTGCGCCCTTCCCCCAAAAAGCGACCGCCAGAGAAACATTTTCCCCTCCTTCGATCAGTCCTTTGAATTCTTTCAGGTAATTCTTGGAAGTGAGGAACATGTCTGGACTCGCTATGCATAGGACCATCAAGCGTAAGTGGAATACGCAGGTAACGTCCACATCGACAACAAGACCAGCGGTCCTGCCAGCCCCTCAAATCCTGATCAACCACCCTGTTGAAAAAACGCACAACTGCGCAGCATCGCAGGCCTTCACCCTCCCGCCTGCCTGTGCCGCGCATACAGAATCCCCGCTCCCGCACCGGAAGCCGCCCGCGTCTGTAGCTCAAACGCGTGGGGATAAGCCCGGACCAGATCGCTCAACTTCTTGAAGCCATACGTACGCGGGTCAAAGCCAGGCCTCAACTTGGTGATGTTGTTACCCAGCGAGCCCAATGGTGCCCAGCCGTCTTCCTCGGCGATGTCATCCATGATTTTCGCAATGAAGTCGACGGGGGCCTTGGGGTATTTCTTGGACGCGGGGGCCGGTTCGGTTTTTTCCGAAGGGACGGTCGCCGGCGTGTTGCTGCTCACCACGATCGCGTCTTCACGCAGCAATTCGGTATAGATGAACTTGTCGCAGGCCGACACGAACGGTTGCGGGGTTTTCTCTTCGCCGAATCCGTAGACCGTCAGCCCCTCCTCACGTAACCGCGACGCCAAACGCGTGAAATCGCTGTCGCTGGACACCAGGCAGAAACCATCAAAACGACGGGTGTAGAGCAAGTCCATAGCATCGATGATGAGGGAGCTGTCGGTGGCATTCTTGCCCTTGGTGTAGGCGAATTGCTGGATCGGCTGAATCGAGTGATCCAGCAGCACCTTTTTCCAGCCCCCCAGTTGTGGGCCGGTCCAGTCACCGTAGATGCGCTTGACGTTCGCAACGCCGTATTTGGCGATCTCTTCGAACAGGCCCTCGACGATGGCCGCCGGTGCGTTATCGGCGTCGATCAGTACGGCAAGGTGTTTTTGAGTGTGATTGGCCATGGTTCGTCCTTGAAGTGGTGCTTCAACATACCCCCAAAGCCCATGCAGTGCATTATCGATTGGGCATGCGGCCAGCGCACCAGCACCCTTAAGCCGAAACCTTACTCCCCTACCCCTTCCTGCAGCAGCCAGGCAGCACGCGATCCGCCACTCAGGTCGCAGGGTGCAATCATCCTCGGCTAACCGATCGGTCAACTCTTGCCGAACCAAAACCGCACGGTTCCTTTATGACCAAAAATACGGATTAAGGGTTGCCCTTATACTGACATCATTACGCCATCGCTATCATCCGCCGACCTACCACCCTGCAACGGAAGCTGGAGATGCGGATTTATCTTGGGGCCTGGCTAGGCCTGGCATTGGCGGCCATCGGATTGGTTGTGCCCGATTACCTGTTAACCCCTGCGGGACTTTTACTCAGTTGTCTCGCCCTGCTCGCCCTACGCCCATCAAAACCTGCCAAAGTCCCAAGCAGTGGCGACATCCAGATAGCTATCGAAACGCCTCACGCCAACACACGCGACTGGCAATTGATCGATGCCGTCGCCCCCAGCTGGCGTGACAGCCTGGGGCAGAGTCGCGAGTTGCTGCAAAGCAATATCGGCGAATTGTTCCAACGCTTTCACAACATCGCACAACGCCTTGAGCAAAGCCTGGCCAACTCCAACGATGTGCTCGGCAATGGCGGTGTCGGCGAAAGCCTGCGCGATGCCAACGAGCGTCTGCACGAAGTCACTGAATCCTTTCGCGCCAGCAGCCAGCGCCAGCATGAACTACTCGACACCATCAGCCACCTGGACGACTACGCCAGCCAGTTGCAGCACATGGCCAAGCGGGTTCAGGAGATTGCCAAGCAAACCAACCTGCTGGCGCTGAATGCCGCGATCGAAGCCGCGCGGGCCGGTGAATATGGACGGGGCTTTTCGGTAGTGGCCGATGAAGTGCGCAAGCTCTCCACCCTCTCGGCTGAGACGGGCTTGGCCATGGACGACAAGGTCAATGAGATCACCCACGCCATCGCGTCCACCATCGCGGCGGCCGCCGAGTTGGGCACCAGTGAACAGAGCAACCTGGACTTCCTCAACCAGTCGGTAACCAATGTGATGGGCCGTCTGGGCGACAACCTGAACCAGTTGTCCGACGCGTCCCACGCCCTGCAGCACGATGCCCGCGAAACCCAGCACGACATCCAGGCAATCATGGTCAGCCTGCAGTTCCAGGACCGCACCGACCAGATGCTCGAACACGTACAGACCGACCTGCAGAACCTGCTGGACGCCATCGTTGCAAACGACCCGAGCCTGCACGACGCCCAGGCCTGGCTGGCCCGTCTGCGTCAGCGCTTTACCACGGATGAAGAACGCCATGGCCAGCCCAAGACCCAATCCAGCGCCGAAGTGACGTTCTTCTGAGGCCACGAATTTCCAGGTATTTTCACTTTCGAGGGAGCCGAACATGGCCAAGACCATTCTGATCGTCGATGACTCACAGTCCATGCGCCAACTGGTGAAAATGACGCTCACCGGCGCCGGTCACCAGGTGATTGAGGCCTGTGACGGGCGCGATGCCCTGACCAAGCTGACCGGGCAAAAGATCAACCTGATCATCAGTGACGTGAACATGCCGAACCTCGACGGCATCGGCTTGGTAAAAGCGGTCAAGGCGCGTAACGAGTACCGCTTTACGCCCATCATCATGCTCACCACCGAAAGCGAGCAGTCGAAGAAAGCCGAAGGCCAAGCGGCCGGTGCCAGGGCCTGGATCGTCAAGCCGTTCCTGCCGCAGAACCTATTGGCGGCCGTTGAAAAGTTGATGGGGTAAACCTGTGTTCACCTTGATCCCCTCAGCCTTCGGCGGCCCGACGCGTATCCGCATCGACGGTGACCTGAGCATTTACCAAGCCAGCGAAGCACGCGATGCCTTTGCCGCACTGCTGCCGCTCAATGCCAGCGCCTGGCAGCTCGATCTTGCCAGCATCGGCGACTTCGACAGCGCCGGCCTGCAACTTTTGCTGGTGATACAACGCACGTTGTCCCAAGGCGGCAGCCCGGTCACGGTGGTCGATGCGACGCCGGCAGTGCGCGAAACCATCGCCCTGCTGCGCCTGGAATCACTGCTGCCCAACGCACGGATCGAGGATTGAACAATGCTCACAGGCGAACAGTGGAACCAACTGCTCCAGGGCTTCCTGAGCGAAGGCCGCGACTTGCTCAAGGACGCCGAAGACAGCCTGCTGCAACTGGAAACCACGCCCGACGACAGCGAGGCCGTCAACAGCCTGTTCCGCGCGGTGCACACGCTAAAGGGCTCAGCGGGGATTTTTTCGCTGACGCCCCTGGTCAATCTCACGCATCACCTCGAAAGCCTGTTGATGCAAGTACGCGACGGCCAGCGCACGCTCAACGAAGACCTCACCTCGTTGATGCTGCGGTGCATGGACGAGCTTCGCACAATGCTCGAAGCGGTCGAGCCTGATACCGGTGAGTTGCACGTCGACCTGGCCGAGCAAGCGCGACTGCTCGAAGCCCTGGCCCAGGCGCGAGGCTTGAGCGAGGACACCTCCCCCATCGAGGCCGCGCCTGCCACACCCGTCATCACTGCTGATGAGCAACTGTGGAACCTCTCGATCGACTTCAGCGAAGACTTGCTGCGTAACGGATTCGACCCGGCGGCGTTCCTGCGCTATCTCAGTCGCCTAGGCGAAATCGTCACCCTGCAAACCCACACCGAGCGGTTGCCGGGGCTGGACACCTTCGACCCCGAAGCCTGTTACCTGGGATTTACGTTGACCTTGCGCAGCGCCGCGAGCCGCCAGGAGATCGCCGACGTATTCGAGTTCATCGCCGACTTCTGCACCCTCACCCTTGAGCCCTTTGCCGAAGCTGCGCCAGTCCTCGTCGCGCCAGTGGAAAAAGCGCCCGTGGTCCGCGAGCGCCGCACGCAAGACACCACCATGGTCAAGGTTGCCGCGCACAAGCTCGACGAATTGATCAACCTGGTTGGCGAGCTGGTCATCAGCACCGCTGGCGCGCAGATGCAGGCCAAACGCACGGGCGACAACGCCTGCATCGAAAGCGCCCTGGCGGTGCATCAGCACGTTGAGCAAATTCGCGAGAGCGCCTTGAAATTGCGCATGGTCGAGGTCGGCGAAACCTTCAACCGCTTCCACCGTGTGGTCCGCGACGTGAGCAAGCAACTGGACAAGCAGATCCTGTTGAGCATCCACGGGGGCGACACCGAGTTGGACAAATCGGTGATCGACAAGATTGCTGACCCGCTCACCCACCTGGTGCGCAACGCCATCGACCACGGCATCGAGTCGGCCGCAGAACGCCTCGCGCTCGGCAAACCCGCCGAGGGCAACCTGCAGCTCAATGCCTACCACGACTCGGGCATGATCGTACTGGAGATCAGTGACGATGGCCGCGGCCTCAACACCGCACGCATCCGTGAAAAAGCCGTCGGCAAAGGCATGATCGAGGCCGACGCGGCGCTCAGTGACCCGGCGATTCATCTGCTGATTTTCGAAGCCGGTTTTTCCACCGCCGAACAGGTGTCCGACCTCTCCGGGCGCGGCGTGGGCATGGACGTGGTGCGCAGCGCCATCGAGCAACTGCGCGGCACCATCGAGATCGACTCACAGCAAGGTGTAGGCTGCACCTTTCGGATTCGCCTGCCGCTGACCTTGGCGATCATCGACGGCTTTCATGTGGGGGTTGGCCAGGACAGTTTTGTCATTCCGCTGGACATGGTCACCGAATGCATGGAGGCCAGTGACGCGTTGCTCAACAGCGATTATGGCTACCTCAACCTGCGCGGCAGGCCGTTGCCGTGTATCGCGCTGGACAAACACTTCGGGCTTCCCGTCAGTACCGCCCGGCGCCGCAACATCGTGGTGGTCAGCCAAGGCCGGCACCACGCCGGCCTGATCGTCGACCACCTGCTGGGCGAGCTGCAAACCGTGATCAAACCGCTCGGCCAGATGTTCCAGCACCTGCGCGGCATCAGTGGCTCGACCATCCTGGGCTCCGGGCAAGTGGCGCTGATTCTGGATGTGCCCAGCCTGTTCCGGCAGTTACAGGCCCCGGCCAACCTCGATGCAAACCTTTTAGAACCCCTTGCCTAGCCTTTTCAGGAGAAACCGCATGCAATTTGTTCGCAATATGAAAATAGGCATCCGATTGACCGCAGGTTTCCTGGTGGTGGTCGCGTTGACCGCGATCATCGGCTTTATCGGCATCCGCAACCTGGAACAGGTCAACAGCCTGTCCGACCGCATGTACGAGCTGGATGTGACCGGCTTGAGCACCATGCAGGAAGCCAATATCCAGCTGATCGTTGCCGGCCGCTCGATGCGCCAGAGCCTGCTGTCGACCAACCATGCCGCGCGCGAACAGGCAGCCACTCAAGCCAAGGCAGCGCTTGAGAAAACCCGTGCACTGATCCTCAAGGCACGCGCCAGCTTTATCACCAAAGAAGGCATGGCCCAGATCGACCAACTGGAAACGCCGCTCAAGAACTACGAAAACCTGGTGCTGCAGGTGTTGACCCTGCATCAGCAATCCAGCCAATTGCAGGAAACCAGCGACGTCACCGAGCTGCTGCCCAAGGCCGTGGTCAGCGGCGAGCAGATTGATCGCTTGATCGGTGAAGTCAGTACCAACAAACAGGAGCGCGCCCGCGAAGCCAATCAGCAGATTTCCGAAATCGCTGACCGCTCGCGCCTGCAAATGATCGCGCTGGTCATCGCCGCCACCCTGCTGGGCGTGGTGATTGGTGTGTTGGTGACCCGCAGCATCACCAAGCCGCTCAATGGTGCCGTAGCCGCCGCCAACCGCATGGCCGCCGGTGACCTGAGCCAGGACTTGCAGGCCAACAGCCGCGATGAAACCGGTCAGTTGCTTGCCGCCATGCAGAACATGACCGAACGCCTGCGCAGCATCCTCGGTGATGTGCGCAGCTCGGCAGATTCGCTCTCCTCCGCCTCCGAACAAGTCAGCTCCACCTCGCAGTCGTTGAGCCAGGCGGCGAACGAACAAGCCGCCAGCGTCGAGCAAACCAGTGCCTCGGTCGAGGAGATGTCGGCGTCCATCGCCCAGAACACCGAAAGCGCAAAAATCACCGACGGCATCGCCGGTAAAGCGGCCAACGACGCCGTACAAGGCGGCGGCGCGGTCAGCGATACGGTGCTGGCGATGAAGCAAATCGCCGACAAGATCAGCATCATCGACGACATCGCTTACCAGACCAATTTGCTCGCGCTCAACGCCGCCATCGAAGCGGCCCGTGCCGGCGAACACGGCAAAGGCTTTGCAGTGGTGGCTGCGGAAGTGCGCAAGCTCGCCGAACGCAGCCAGGTCGCCGCGCAAGAGATCGGCCAAGTGGCCTCCAGCAGCGTGCACCTGGCCGAGCAGGCAGGTCGCCTGTTGAACGAGATCGTGCCGAACATTCAGAAAACCTCGGACCTGGTGCAGGAAATCACCGCCGCCTCCCAGGAGCAAAGCGGCGCGGCCGGGCAGATCAATATCGCCATGGGCCAGATGAACCAGATCACCCAGCAAAACGCTGCCGCATCGGAAGAGCTGGCGGCCACTGCCGAAGAAATGAATGCCCAGGCTGGGCAATTGCAGGAACTGATCGGCTTCTTTCGCTTCGAGCAGGAATCTCCCTCGGCCAAGCGTGGCCAGCCGCGCAGCCAGGACACTTACGCCAGCACCTCGCACAGCTGGAACAAGGGCAAGACGACGGTCGATGAAGGCCAGTTCGTCAGTTTCAATTGAGCACTGTGCCCATGACTTCTCTTGCCAATCACCGCTTTCAAACGGCCGACGCACCGGCCGAACCACTGAGCATCCAGCATTTGTCGTTCCGCGTGCGTGACGCGGATTACGCGCTGCCGATCGAACTGGTGCGCGAAATCATCGAGTACGCACAAGTGACCGCCGTGCCGATGATGCCGGCGTTTATCCACGGCGTTATCAACCTGCGCGGCAATGTCGTGCCGGTACTCGATCTGGCCGCGCGCTTTGGTTTCGAGCTGACCCGTGCGGGCAACCGCACCTGCATTGTGATTATCGAGTTGGCCTTGAGCGACACCACCCAGCACATTGGCCTGGTGGTGGACGCAGTGGATGCGGTGCTCGACATCGACCCACAGCAGGTGGTTGCGCCCCCGCCTTTCGGGGCCGGGATCCGCACTGACTTCATCGCCGGCATGGCGCGCAGCGACCAGGCGTTCACGATCATTCTGGATATCGGCCAGGTGTTGTCGCTCGATGACATCGAGCAACTGAGCCTTGCCGTCACGAACGGCCTCTGAATGTCGACGCTTTTGAAACTGCCAAAACTCGCTGAATACGAGTTTCGCCAACTGCAAAAACTCATGGCCGAGGCGTCGGGCATCCAGCTGGCGCCGAACAAACGCCCGCTGGTGGCCGGGCGTTTGATGAAGCGCCTGCGCCACTATCGCCTGGACAGCTACGCCGAGTACCTGCAGATGCTCGACAACCCTCTGTTCATCAACGAACGGCGGTTGGTGGTGGACTTGCTGACTACCAACGAGACGTACTTTTTTCGCGAGCATCCGCACTTCGATTTCTTCGGTGAGTGGCTGGCCGGGCAGCGCGGGCCGATCAAGATCTGGAGCGCCGCCTGTTCTTCCGGTGAAGAGCCCTACAGCCTGGCGATGGTTGCCAGCGAAAGCGCGCGCACTCAAGACTGGTCCATCGTGGCCAGCGACCTGAGCCAAAGCATGCTAGCCCGCGCCCGCGATGGCATCTATGACATGGCCCAGGCCAAGTACTTTCCCGAGGGTTGGCTCAAGCGCCATTGCCTGAGCGGCGTCGGCGACATGACCGGACGCTTTCGCGTACAAGCGGCTTTGCGCGAGCGTGTCAGCCTGCGCGAGATCAACATCACCCAACCACTGCCTGAACCACTCGGGCCCTTCAATGTGATTTTCTTGCGCAACGTACTGATCTATTTCAACAACGAAGAGAAGCAGCGAATTGTGCGCCGACTGATTACCCAGTTGGCCGTCGGCGGCTTGCTGTTTATCGGGCATGCAGAAAGCATTCACGGTTTTGATCTGCCAATGCGCCTGGTCTGCCCTTCGGTCTACGAGCTTTTATGAGTCCATCGATATTCCTGCGCCCCGGTGACTACTTTTTTGGCACCCACGACGGCGTGGTCACGACATTGCTCGGCAGTTGTGTAGCGGTGGTGTTGTGGCACCCGCGTCGGCAGTTGCTGGCGGTCTCGCACTTTTTGCTGCCCAGCGATCCAGGCGCGAGTACACGCCTGGATACCCGTTACGGCGAGGCGGTGTTCAAGCGCATCCACGCCGACATGGCCCGCCACGGCACCCGGCCCGAGGAGTACCGCAAGGGCATCTACGGCGGCGGCAGCCTGGTGCGCTTCGAAGGCAACCCACGGCGTAGGGTGGGCGACGGCAACAGCGCCTTTGCCCGTGAACAGTTCAGCCTGCGCAATTGGGCGGTCGATGCTTGGGACTTGAGCGGCGATCACTATCGACGCCTGCAGGTCAACGGCCGCAGCGGTGCGATTGAGTGCCAGCGCAACAGCGTGCCGGCATTGCCGGTACGGAGGCTGCGTTGATGATCAAGGTATTTATCGTCGACGACTCAGCACTGGTACGCCAGGTGCTCACCAGTTGCCTGGCCAGCCACCCCGGAATCACTGTCATCGGCCAGGCGGCCGACCCGCTCTACGCCATCGAAAAAATGCGCCGTGACTGGCCGGACGTGCTGGTGCTCGACATCGAGATGCCGCGCATGGACGGCCTGACGTTTTTGCGCCAGATCATGCGTGAGCGCCCGACGCCGACCATCATTTGCTCCACATTGACCGAGCAAGGCAGCAGCGTCGCCGTCGAGGCGTTGTCGGCTGGCGCCGTGGGTGTATTCACCAAGGCGCGGTTGGGGCTCAAGCAAAGCCTGGAAGCCTTGTCGGGCGAGTTGATCCGCAAGATCGAGGACGGCGCCAGAACCCGCCCGCGCATGCTGCCGGCCGTGGCGCCAGCCAGCGCCGAAGAAACGCGGACGACAAAGGTCAACCTGTTGCGCACCACTGAAAAAGTCGTCGCACTGGGCTGTTCTACCGGGGGCACGCAAGCACTGGAATTCCTGTTGCGCCAACTCCCTCGCGACTGCCCGGGCATTGTCATCGTTCAGCACATGCCAGAGAAATTCACCGCCGACTTTGCCCGTCGGCTGAACACGCTGTGCCAGATAGAAGTGCGCGAGGCCAGGCATCTGGACCGCGTGCACAGCGGCCTGGCACTGTTGGCCCCGGGCGGGCTTCACATGCAACTCAAGCGCAGTGGCGCGCATTACCAAGTCGAAGTGCTGGATGGCCCGCCGGTGAATCGGCATAAACCGTCCGTCGATGTGCTGTTTCGTTCTATCGCCAAGCACGCAGCGCCCAGCACATTGGGTATCATCATGACCGGCATGGGCGACGACGGTGCGCGCGGCCTACTGGCCATGCGGGAAAATGGCGCCCAGACCATCGCCCAGGATGAGGCCAGTTGCGTGGTCTTTGGCATGCCCAAGGAAGCCATCAAGCTTGGTTCGGCCCAAACAGTTGAGCCGCTTAACAAGTTCCCCCGCTTAATCCAGGAGTTTGCGGATAACACGCGCCACGGCTGAAAAATCTTCACACTTCACGACTTGCGCGTTCCCCCAAGCGGGCACGGACACTACACCGTCAATCACTGCAGCGAGATAAACGCTGCCTCCCGTTCTCTGCGATTTGGGCTGAAGCCTATGCGTTGTCGAATTCTTGTAGCCAATATATATCCATTGTTACGCGCCGGCCTGCGCGCATTACTGGAGCAAAAAGAACACTACGAAGTGATTGCAGAAGCCGACCATGAACACTCACTCCTGGAACTCGCAACGCATTGGCAGCCCGACATTATTCTGTTTGATATGGATATTGAACGTGTGGCCTGCCTGAAAGTACTCAAAAGCCTGTCGATCCACGCACCCACTAGTCGGGTCTTGATGATATCAATCCACAAGGATTCAAGCTTTGTGATGCAATGTCTGCAACTCGGTACAAAAGGCTATCTGTTGAAAAGCGCAAGCGTGCTGGAGCTTGACCTGGCCCTGGAGGCCCTGCGGGGCGGCAGCCAATACCTGTCGGTTCCGGTAGTTTCACTGGTGGTCAATCAGGCAGTAAAACAATCGCGTGAAGAAACAAAACATGTCTCGCATTCAAAACTGACCGTGCGCCAACTCGAAATACTCCGATTGATCGCCCGGGGTGAAACGACACGCACTATTGCGCAAGGGCTGCGGTTAAGTATCAAAACGATCGAGGCCCATCGCTCTCAGATCATGCACCGGCTACATATTCACGATGTCGCCAGTTTGGTGATGTTTGCAGTCCGCGAGGGCATCGTACAAATAAACGACTGAACTTTTTGTGAAAAACGCAAAGTTCGCTTAAGCACTGCCTGACCCAAAAGTCTACAACACCACTCTTGAGGCGCTTAGAAAATCAAAGTGTGTTTTTAATCTGCCCTTGTCATTTTCCTGAAGGGTGTTTACTACGCCCGCTCACGAAAATACTTCTGCAAAAAATCCACAGCGACCCTGACTTTCGCCGACGTCAGTAGCGGCGAGCAATGAACGGCCCAGATGTCCGCAGGCTGGTAATAATCCGGCAGCACCTGCAGGAGCCTTCCCTGCTTCAGGTCGTCGTTGATGTCCCACATTGATCGCAACAGCACGCCGCGACCGTCCAGGCACCAGTGCCGGGCGATTTCACCGTTATTGGTGGAGAAGCTGCCTGTCACTTTTGCCGTTTCAACGCCTCGTGGTCCCGTTAACTCCCAGACACCGAAGGGATGGTCGCGCTCCTTGATCACCAGGCAATCGTGATGACCCAGATCAGCCAGGGTTCCAGGCGTTCCGTGGGCTTCCAGATAGCGAGGGCTGGCGCAGAGCACCCGCCGGTTGGCTACCAACGGTTTAGCGATGAAGTGCGGGGCAATGTCGTTGCCCACTCGCACATCCAGGTCCACCCCTTCCTCCAAGAGATTGACGAGCTGATGACGAATGTCCAGGCGCACGTCAAGCGCAGGGTAAAGCCGCCCCAATTCAGCGAGCGCGGGGGCGACCATTCGGCGTCCCAGTCCCGGACTGCTCACCACCCGCAAAAGCCCCACGGGGTCATCATGCAAGGCATCGATTTGCGCCTCCAATTGCCCCACTTGGTGGAGGAGCGTTTGTGCCCAACGAAGCACCCGCTCGCCATCATCGGTCATCCATATTTGCAATGGTCATTTTCTTCGCAACTTTCCAAACTATGGTCCATGCCAGAACTCCAGCACCCTCACCTCTGTTACTTATAATCTTGGAGCTAACCGTAATCGGTATTGGCATATGGCTCGCAACCTACTTATGGCGTATGGACATCGCAGCTCCACGCGACGAGCCCATCCGCTTCAACCGCCTACGACGCAAAGTCTACGTCTACCGCTTCCACCGTAACGGCCTCAGACCCTTCAGCCGCACCGCATGGGGCATACGCGCTGAAGTCTATGACTGGGATGACCTGCGCGCCGAAGCCTGCAGCGTATACGGCCCCATGGGCAGCGGCGGCCTCATCGAAACCGTCACCCTCGCCGTAGTGAAACCGGGCACCCACCAGGTGATCGATCGCTTTCATTTCGCCCACGAAATCCAGCAAGGCGAAATGTACTGGGCCATGGCCCAACTGTTCATGCAACAAGGCCCGCACGCCCTGCCCACCTTTCCCCGCCCACCTCACGACTGGAACAACGAAACCGTGACCTTCAACCTCGCCCGCCGCTTAGCCCCCAAAGTGCGGTGGCCCGCAAATATTGATCTGGAATCGAGGACAGCGCCCTGATGGCGCTCATCTTTCCTTCCCTCGATAAACCTGCGACTGGAAACGCGATTTGACCCAAAAACACTCCGAAAATGGTCTCACCGACTACCGGCTGACCCGACAGGACCTGGATAGTAGCGGACGCATTTACGACTACAACCCGTTGGACGATGT
This sequence comes from Pseudomonas cremoris, assembly GCF_014230465.1. The sequence continues at coordinate 57,034 of NZ_JAAXCY010000010.1, read as the reverse complement.
CACCGGTATCCACCATGTCCCCGCGCCGCGTGGCGAGCCTGATCTGGATGGCAAGGACAGCGCCGAAGTACACACTCCATTGGCGTACCATTTCGAGCGTGACGCCCTCGACCGCTTGATCCGAAAACGCACCGATGATGGCGTGACCGAATATGCCTACGACAACGCCGACAACGGCTCGACTATACCAACGATGCCCAAGGCCAATTCATCAGTCGCGGGAAGAGATCTATTACGCTGAGGGAGGCCTGGCTAAGGCCATGAGTACACCTCACGCCTGATAGTCTCGAGGAGATGTATATCGATATCGGGCAGGCGCGCTCTATCCGAAAACAGCTGTGCCCGCAGTCCGGTTTCTATGAGCTTGAAAATGAATTTAAAATTCGCAACTGGAGGGAAATTTCGGTAAATCGTGCAGAAACGAAAAAAGACGCCTAAGCGTCTTTTTCGATGATCTACAGAATTTCATGAAACTCTGTAAATCCATATTTGGAGCGGGAAACGAGACTCGAACTCGCGACCCCGACCTTGGCAAGGTCGTGCTCTACCAACTGAGCTATTCCCGCTTGGTGATGCGCATTCTATAGAAATCTCAGAACCCGTCAACCTCTTGATTCAAAAAAGTTTTATTTCTTTTCGACGGTGGTGCGCAAATGAGGCCAGGCAGCGCGCAAATACTGGAGCATAGACCACAACGTCAGGCCTGCCGCGATCAGCAGCAAGGCGTAGCCCGTCAGGACCCAGAAGGAGAAGTCCGAAGGGTTGGCCAGCAGGATCACCAATGCGAGCATTTGCGCAGCGGTTTTCCACTTGCCCATGTTGGACACGGCTACGTGGGCACGGGCGCCGATTTCGGCCATCCATTCGCGCAGGGCCGAGACGACGATCTCGCGGCCGATGATCACGGCGGCCGGCAGGGTCAGCCACAGGTTGCCGTGTTCCTGTACCAGCAGGACGAGGGCGACGGCCACCATGAGTTTGTCGGCCACCGGGTCCAGGAACGCGCCGAACGGCGTGCTCTGCTCCAGGCGGCGCGCCAGGTAGCCGTCGAGCCAGTCGGTGGCGGCGGCGAAGGCGAACACCGAACTCGAGGCGGCATAGCTCCATTCATATGGCAAATAGAACAGCAGAATGAAAATCGGAATAAGCAGGACGCGTAGAACGGTGATCAGATTAGGGATATTCATCGGCACAACTGGCTACGAGGTGGAAAGGCATTCTATTCGCTATGCAGATTCGCATAAATCAGTTCAGCGAGCTTTTTACTGATACCGGGAGCTTTGGCTATTTCGTCAATGCTGGCACGGGATAGCTCCTGCAAGCCACCAAAATGTTTAAGCAAGTCACGACGGCGTGTCGGCCCGACGCCCGCCACCCCTTCCAGGGTTGAGGTTCGCCGGGTTTTGCCACGCCGCGCACGGTGGCCGGTAATGGCAAAACGGTGAGCCTCGTCGCGAATCTGCTGGATCAGATGCAGCGCGGGTGAGTCGCCCTTCAAGGTGAACTCATGGGCGGCATCATTCAAGTACAACGTCTCGAAACCAGCTTTACGCGTGGCGCCCTTGGCCACGCCAAGCAGGATCAGGTCGGGCACTGCCAGTTCGTTGAGTACGTCGCGGGCCATGGACAGCTGGCCCTTGCCGCCGTCCACCAGCAGGATATCCGGCAGCTTGCCCTCGCCGTCCTTCAGCTTGCTGAAACGCCGCGTGAGGGCCTGGTGCATGGCGGCGTAATCGTCGCCAGCGATGACGCCTTCAATGTTGTAGCGCCGATAATCGGACTTGATCGGCCCTTCCGGCCCAAACACTACGCAGGACGCCACCGTGGCTTCGCCGCTGGAGTGGCTGATGTCGTAGCACTCCAGGCGCTGTGGCGGCTCGTCCAGGTTGAGGACTTCGGCCAGGGCATCAAAGCGTGCGGCGACATGCTGTCGATTGGCCAGGCGGGCGCTCAGGGCCTGCTCGGCGTTGGTCACCGCCAGTTGCTGCCAGCGGGCACGAGTGCCGCGTACGCGGTGGCTGATGTCCAGCTCGCGGCCGCGCAACTCGTGAATCGCTTCGATCAGCGTAGGGAAGTCTTCGTGCACCACGTTGACGATCAGCTCTGACGGCAGGTCGCGCTCGGGGCTGCTGACGTAATACTGGCCAAGGAACGCAGCCATCACTTCGGCCACTTCTTCGTCGATACCGGTCTGCGGGAAAAAGTTCTTGCTGCCCAGCACTCGCCCGCCACGCACGCTGATCAGGTGCACACAAGCGCCGCCCGGGTTGACGAACGCGGCGATCACATCAACATCGCCGGTGCCGCCTTCCATGCTTTGCTGGTCCTGGACACGGCGCAGCAGGGAGATCTGGTCACGCAGTTCGGCTGCGCGCTCGAAGTCCAAGGTGCTGGCCGCCTGCTCCATGGCGCCCGAGAGTTCATCGGTAAGCGCATTGCTGCGGCCTTCGAGGAACATCACCGAATGGCGCACATCCTCGGCGTACTCCGCCGGTTCAACCAACCCCACGCACGGCGCCTTGCAACGTTTGATCTGGTATTGCAGGCACGGCCGGGTGCGGTTCTTGAAGAAGCTGTCTTCGCACTGGCGTACAAAAAAAGTCTTCTGCAGCAGGCTCAGGCTTTCGCGGATTGCGCCGGCACTGGGATAGGGACCGAAATACTTGCCCTTCTGCTTCTTCGCACCACGGTGAATGCTCAGTCGTGGGAAGTTGCCGTCGGACAAAAACACGTAAGGGTAGGATTTGTCGTCACGCAGCAGGATGTTGTAGGGCGGCCGCCATTCCTTGATCAGCGTCTGCTCAAGCAGCAGCGCCTCGGTTTCATTGGCGGTGATGGTGGTTTCGACCTGGGCGATACGCGCCACCAACGCAGCCGTCTTGGGCGCGAGGCCGCTCTTGCGAAAGTAGCTCGACAGGCGGTTCTTCAGGTTCTTGGCTTTGCCGACATAAAGCAGGCGTGCCTCGCTGTCGAACATGCGGTACACGCCGGGGCGGCCACTGCAGGTTGAGAGGAAGGCACTTGGATCAAACGGTGTGGTCATGTCAGGCGCTGGCGTCCACCATGCCGTGGCGCACCGCGAGCAGGGTCAATTCAACATCACTGCTGATGGCGAGCTTCTCGAAAATGCGATAGCGGTAGGTGTTGACGGTCTTGGGCGACAGGCACAGCTTGTCGGAGATGGTCTGTACCTTCTGGCAACCGACGATCATCAAGGCGATCTGGATTTCCCGCTCCGACAGCGTATCGAACGGCGAGTCGCTAGTGGGCTGGAAGGATTTGATGGCCAATTGCTGGGCAATCTGCGGACTGATGTAACGCTGGCCGGCAAACACGAGGCGAATGGCCTGCACCATCTCCGCCAAACCGGCGCCCTTGGTCAGGTAACCGGCCGCCCCCGCCTGTAGAAGGCGTGTAGGAAACGGGTCTTCCTCGCACACGGTTACTACCACGACTTTGATGTCGGGGTGGCTGCGCAACAGCTTGGTCGTAGCGCCAAGACCGCCGATTCCGGGCATCTTGACGTCCATCAGCACCACATCGGGCTTCAATTCCCGCGCCTTGATCAGGGATTCCTCACCCGACTCAGCCTGGCCGACTACTTGCAGGCCATCGATGTCAGCCAGCATTCGTGTAATGCCTGTACGAACGAGATCATGGTCATCGACTACTAGCACCCTAATCAAGCAGACACCTCGCGAAATGGTCTTATAGGTTGCTGAACACCTTAGCAAAAAACCAAGGCGCAGACCTAGCTGCAAGCGTCATATAAATAGAGTTTGAATACGCAGGCGCCAACCGCCGACTGGCGGACGGCTCTATTTGCTGGGCAGTGGGTCAGGAATCCTGAGACTGCGGCTTGATTTTTCCATTCAGCGAAATGGAATGTTCAGCCAGGGTCGACGTCAGGCGGCGGATTGCATCCTGGTCTTCCTTGAACATCGCGCGATAGTCGCCCAGTACTTTCTCTTCAATATGGCTCAGGTTCTCCAACTGAATCGGTGTTGCCGTACCGGTTAACACATACAACACATCAACACCTCTTTCGGCGACACGAGACAAGTAGTCGGCTTTAGGCGCTCGCCCTCCACTTTCGTATTTACCTTGTGCGTTGGCTTCAACGCCTCCTATCTCACCAAAGTTTTTTTGCGACAGGCCAAGTCGCTCCCTTTCTTGCCTCAAACGCGAACCAATTCCACTCATTTGGATGTATTATCCTATTTTGCACACCCCAAAAGGTGACGCACTCATCTCTTTGTTAAACGAACTTGAACGGTTTTGAACTATGCCCGGAATCCGTACTGCTGCACAAGCCAAGGCCTGGCTGGAACATCAAGGAAAGTCAGTTCAAGCATTCGCCCGTGAACATGGCGTTGATCCGGCTACCACCTATCAAGTGCTCGCTGGGCGTAAAAAGGGACGGCGTGGGGAGGCCCATAAGGTGGCGGTCCTACTGGGCATGAAGGAAGGGATTATCGTGGACGAACCCGATGCCGGGCATAGCGGTTCGCAAGCCACTTCTTGAGGCAGTATGCGCTAATTGGAGCACTGTGCAGGCTTTAGTCGGGTGGCTGACAAATACGCTCCATCTGCCAGAAGCAATTCTCTTCACTGACGATGTTGAGCCCCTGTCGCAGATAGAGCTTCTTGGCGGGATTGGTCTTGAACACCGTCAATCGTAATAGCCCCAAGCCAAGCCTACCGGCCTTGTCGATCATCTGTTCCATTACCCAACTACCAGCCCCTTGCCCACGGCATGCTTCGATCAGGTGCAGTTCGCGAATGAACAACGCATCGTCGTCCCGGCTCAGGCTGATGAAACCTATCACCTCGTCATCGCGACAGATCAACCAGCTTTCCCGCTTTGCCCAGGCGGTGTCGAACCCGTCGTTCGACCAAATGAAGCCGTAGTGTTCGTAGTAGCGATTCATCGCTTGACGGGTCAGGGTGCGCGCAAACGACCGGTGCTGGTCCGTTGCCGCGCGCAAGTGAAAGGCCATTGCGTTACGTCCTCCTGTTCAAATTTCCACCTGCCGCCCGGTCCAGCGTCCGCCCTCCCGATGAGCGATGACCAACGCATTGCCAACCCCTGAAGCAGCAGCAATCAAACCCTGTGCATTCCAAATGGCACTTCGCCCTGCGCACTTCCAGCCGCCCGAAGGGCCGCCGTGGTTGGCCATCAGCACGAGCATCTGGTGTTCTGAAGCGTAGCCTTGAAGCAATGCGACGTCAGCGGCATAGCCACCTTCACTGATCAGCACGCCGGCGGCATACACGCCAGCCCCCGAGTCTGCCGCTGCGCGCGGGTGGCTGCCATGGGAGTAGTCTGCGCAGACCGCCAGCGCAATCCGATCCTCCCCCCATTGGAGTGCTGCACCACCCTGCCCCGGAACAAATGCCACCTCTTCGCCAGGGTGCAAGTGCTGCTTGGTGTACACCCCCAGGGAACCGTCCGCCCCCAGCACCAGCGCGCCAATCAAAACACCGGCTTGCGATGCCAGCCGGATCGGCATCCCCACCACCGCAGTCAACTGAAGTTCCCGTGCCATCTCACGCAAAGGCATCAGCACCGCGTCCTCTGGAACAATTGCCAAACCGCCAGCCAGGGACGGTTCATAGCCGGTCAGCGACAGCTCCGGAAACACTAGCAACTGCACACCGTGCTCAGCCGCAGCGCGCATCAACAACAAATGCTGCTGGATATTGGCCGGTACATCGCCCGCGATGGAGATGGATTGGGCAGCAGCAAGGGTCAAGGCAGTCATGGTCGCGTCCGGGCAATAAGGATCAAAGGGTGATCAGCCTATCCCAACCCATAGCGGTGAGTACCCCTGCACGATAGAAATTACTGATTGAATCCTGCAGCCTGCCTCTAGTAAGCTCACCGCCATCACTTGGAGACACACCATGTTGCAACTCACCCACACTCAGGTTTGCCTTGCTGCCAGCGCCCCGCGCTCGGTGCCGGCTACCCGTGTGAACGGTTCGAGCGCAGCTGCACACTTTTATTTTGGGTATTGGTTTAGCCACTGGCGCGCCTGATACCTGAAATCGGCGCCCACTACTCAAGGGGTCGCCTACCAGAGAAATCTAACCCCCGGTCGGCTCCCCGACCGGGGGTTTTGTTTTTTCAGGCCCTCATAACATTCAGCAAGAACACTTTAAGGACACACGACATGAACTACGCCACCTATTACCGCTACGACACTTGCACTGCATGGCGATTTAGCAAGCTCCGCTCGGGACAGCCTGCCGCCTCCGATCGGTCACCTATTGGTGGCAAGCCAACACACGTAGCCGATACGGCCAATTGTCGAACACCCCAGTAGGGCCAAGCGCGCGGGAATAACCCGCCGCTTGCCCAGGAAGCCTTGAATATGAACTCCGCCACCGCCGCTTTGCCTGTTACCAACCTGTCCAGCGCTAATGAAGCCCTGACCCAACGCCTGCCCAGCTCCCTTGAGCTCAAGCATCAGTTGCCCCTCAGTCCGTTCCTCAACGAACAGATCCACGCCCATCGCCAAGCCCTGCGCGCCATCCTCAATGGCGAAGATTCACGTTTGCTGGTGATCGTCGGCCCGTGCTCGATCCACGACCCCGAATCGGCCATGGAATACGCACGCAACCTGAAGAAGCTGGCCTTGGAAGTCAGTGACCAGATGCTGCTGGTGATCCGCGCCTACGTCGAAAAACCGCGCACCACCATCGGCTGGAAAGGCCTGGCCTACGACCCGCACCTGGACGGCAGCGATGACATGGCCGCGGGCCTCACCCTGTCCCGCCAGTTGATGCGCGAAATGCTGCGCCTGGGCCTGCCGGTCGCCACCGAGCTGCTGCAACCCATGGCCGCCGGCTACTTCGATGACCTGCTCAGTTGGGTCGCAATTGGCGCGCGCACCACCGAATCGCAAATCCACCGCGAAATGGCCAGTGGCCTGGGCATGCCCGTGGGCTTCAAGAACGGCACCGATGGCGGCGTGGCGATTGCGTGTGATGCGATGCGCTCCGCGTCCCACCCGCATCGGCACTTCGGCGTCGACAGCCAGGGGCATCCGGCGATCATCCAGACCCCAGGCAACCCCGACACCCATTTGGTGCTGCGTGGCGGTCACCGTGGGCCGAACTACGATGCGCAGAGCGTTGCGCAGGTGAAGCACGACCTGGCCAAGTCCAAGGTCGCGGCGCGGATCATGGTCGATTGCAGCCACGCCAACAGCGGCAAGGACCCTTTGCGTCAACCAGCGGTGTTCAACGAAGTGCTGGAGCAACGCTTGCAGGGTGATACGTCACTGATCGGCATGATGCTCGAAAGCCACCTGTTCGAAGGCTGCCAGCCGTTGAGCGCGTCGATGAAATACGGTGTGTCGGTGACGGATGGTTGCCTGGGGTGGGATGGTACTGAGCAGCTGTTGCGCAGTGCGGCGGAAAGGTTGCGCGAGCAAAACAAAGTCTCCTGACATACACAGGTCAAAAATGTGGGAGCGAGCTTGCTCGCGAAAGCGGTCTTTCAGTGCCAAATGCTCTGACTGATCCACCGCTTTCGCGAGCAAGCCCGCTCCCACATTTGAAGGGTGTTCGGCTCAAGACAGGGGGTACAGCGCCTCATCGAACTGCTCAAGTTTCGGAAACACCAAGGGCTGCTCATCCGCCAGCCCCTGCAAGCGCTGCCCATACCCCACCAAGAATGCCTGCCGTGCCTCATCACTGATATACGGCACATGCCACGCCACAAACGGCGCCAGCACGTCATACCCCACATACGCCAACGTGCCACGCAGAATCGGCCGTAACATGTCCTCCAGCGGCCCATGAATCGCGCCCTCACCGAACATATGCTCGCGCCCGCCCAGCGTCACCGTGACCAGCGCACGCTTGCCCGCCAGCCCGCCCTGATCGTAAAAACGCTTGCCGCCGTAGCACACCCCCGACACCAGTACCCGGTCGATCCAACCCTTGAGCATCGCCGGTGCCGAAAACCAGAAGATCGGGAAGTTGAGGATCAGCAGATCCGCCCACAGCAACTTGTCCAATTCACCCTGGATATCCGCCGCGATGGACTGCTTCTTCACCCCCAGGCGTTGCTCCAGGGCGTACACCAGGTAGTCAGGGTTTTCTCGCGAGGAAAAGTCCCCTGCCGACACCACCGGGTTCCAGTTCATGGCGTACAAGTCACTGACCTGCACTTCATGCCCCAGGCCTTCCAGCGTGGCAATGGCCTGGTCGCGCAATGCCGCAGTAAACGACTGCGGCTCAGGATGGGCGTGAACAATCAAAACCTTCATGTGTCGTCCTCAAACAGTGTGGGCTGCCCGTTGGGCCAGCAGATGATCGAGCCAGTCCGGGTCCATCTCAGGCTCCGATGAAAACAGCAGGCCGGTGTAGTCCTGGTAAGGCGGGGTGAAAATCGCGCTGCGGCTGCCTTGGTCCACCACCCTGCCCCGCTGCATCACCACCACTTCGTCGGCAATCGCGCGCACGGTGGCGACGTCATGGGTGATAAACAGGTAGGCAACGCCCAGCTGTTGCTGGATGCGGTTGAGCAGTTTCAACACGCCCTCGGCCACCAGTTGATCCAGGGCCGAAGTGACTTCGTCGCAGATGATCAACTGCGGATCTGCCGCAAGGGCGCGGGCGATGCAGATGCGCTGTTTCTGCCCGCCAGACAACTCGCGCGGCTGACGCTCCATGTACACCGCCGGGTCCAGTTCGATCATCTCCAGCAATTCGGCAACGCGTGCGCGCATGGCCTTGCCCTTGAGGCCTAGGTAGAACGTCAGCGGCCGGCCGATGATATCGACGATGCGCTGGCGCGGGTTCAAGGCGGTATCGGGGATCTGGTAGATCATCTGCACACGCCGCAACTGCTCCTTGCTGCGCCGCCGAAAATCCACCGGCAGTGCCTCACCGTCGTACAGCACCTGCCCTGCCGTGGCGGGCAGCAGCCCGGTAATCAGCCGCGCCGTTGAGCTTTTACCGCTGCCAGACTCGCCGATCACCGCCAGGGTCTGGCCGCGATACAGCGTCATCGAGACGTCGTGCAGCACCGGTTGATGCCCATAACTGGCGCTGACCTGGCGCACCTCCAACAACGGTACCTCCTGGACCGGACACGCCTTGGGCTCAGTGCGAAAACTGCGCACCGCCCACAGGGATTTGGTGTAGTCCTGCTGCGGTTGGCTGAGCATGCTGCGGGTGTCAGCCTCTTCCACCAGCTTGCCGTGGCGCAGCACCATAATGCGATCAGCCATCTGCGCGACCACGGCCAAGTCATGGCTGATGTACAGCGCAGCGCTGCCGAAGGTTTTCACCGCATCGCGAATCGCCGCCAGCACTTCGATCTGAGTGGTAACGTCGAGGGCGGTTGTGGGTTCGTCGAAGATGATCAGGTCCGGGTGGCAGGCCATCGCCATGGCCGTCATCACCCGCTGCAACTGCCCACCAGAAACTTGATGGGGGTAGCGCTGGCCGATGGTCTCCGGGTTGGGCAGGCGCAGTACGCGGTACAGCTCCACCGCTTCACGCTCGGCCTGGGCACGACTGACTCCACCATTGATCACCGCCGTTTCCACATGCTGGTCAATCAAGCGATGGGCCGGGTTAAACGAGGCGGCCGCGCTCTGCGCCACATAGGCAATGCGCAGCCCACGCAATTTTCGCAGCGCTTCGGGCTTGGCCTGCAACAACGGGATGCCGTCAAAACACACCGAGCCACCGACAATGCGGCAACCGTCGCGGGCATAGCCCATCGCCGCCAGGCCGAGGGTGGACTTACCCGCCCCCGACTCACCAATCAGCCCCAACACTTCGCCACGCTGCAAGGTCAGGTCGATCCCCTTGATCAGTGGGTGCCATGCGTCTTCGTAATGCCCTTCAATCTGCAGGTTGCGGATTTCCAGCAATGGCTTGTCCATCCTCAACACTCCTTCAGGCCGCTGGACTTATGCAGCATCCAGTCGACGACAAAATTCACGCTGACGGTGATCAGCGCCACAGCCAACGCCGGCAGCAACGGGCTGATATCGCCGAAAGTAATCAACACGGCGTTGTCGCGCACCATGCTGCCCCAGTCCGCCGTGGGCGGCTGAATGCCCAGGCCGAGGAACGACAGCGCGCTGATGAACAGGAACACAAAGCAGAAGCGCAAACCGAACTCGGCAATCAGCGGTGCGGCCGCATTCGGCAGCACTTCACGGGTCACCAGCCACCACAGGCCTTCACCCCGCAGGCGCGCAGCTTCCACGAAGTCCTGCACCACCACGGTCATCGCCACGGCGCGAGACAAGCGAAACACCCGTGTCGAATCCAGCAGTGCAATCACCAGCACCAGCGATGTGGCATTGGTGCCAACGACGCTGAGAATCAACAACGCGAAGATCAGTTGCGGGATCGCCATCAGCACATCCACCACCCGCGACAAGCCCTGGTCGATCCAGCCCCCCTTGATCGCCGCCACCAGCCCGCCCAAGCCACCGAGCAGAAACGCCAGCGTGGTGGTGAGGAACGCAATGCCCAGGGTGTTGCGCGCGCCATACACCAACCGGCTGAACATATCGCGCCCCAGGTTATCGGTGCCCAGCAGGAACTGGCCGCTCCAGGGCGCGAAGCCCTCGCCCACCACCTGGGTTTCGCCATAAGGCGCCAGCAGCGGCGCAAACAGCGCCACCGCGACGTACAACACAATGATCAGCAGGCCGAACTTGGCGCTCAACGGCGCCCGTGCCACTTGGCTCAGTAGGCTCATGGACTACCCCTTGGGATGCATCAGGCGTGGGTTGCTGGCGATGGACAGCACGTCCGCCCCGGTATTGAGCAGGATGTACGTGGCGGCAAAAATCAGGCTACAAGCCTGCACCACCGGAATGTCGCGCTTGGACACCGAGTCCACCAGCAGCTGGCCGAGGCCTGGGTAGACGAAGACCACTTCAACCACCACCACACCCACCACCAGGTACGCCAGGTTCAGCGCAATCACGTTGACGATCGGCGCCAACGCATTGGGCAATGCGTGCTTCCAGATAATGCGCGATTGGCTGATGCCCTTGAGCCGCGCCATCTCGATATAAGGGCTGGCCAGCAGATTGATCAGGGACGCGCGCGTCATGCGCATCATCTGCGCGATGACCACCAGGCTCAGGGTGGCCACCGGCAATACCGAGCGTTCCAGGATCGTACCGAAGGTGGCATCCGGCGCCAGGTTGGACAGGCTGGGGAACCAGCCGAGTTTCACCGAGAACACCAGGATCAGCAGGTAAGCCACAAAGAATTCCGGGAACGACACCGCGCTGAGTGCCGAGGTGTTGAGTAAGCGATCGAACCAGCTGTTGCGGTACAGCGCCGCCAGCATGCCAAGCACCAAGGCGGTCGGCACCGAGACCAATGCCGCCAGCGCGGCCAGGCTCAGGGTGTTGCCCAAGCGCGCGCCGATCAAATCGGCAATAGGTCGCTGGTTGGCGAGCGAGGCGCCAAGGTCACCGTGCAGCAGGCGCAGCAGCCATTGTGCAAAGCGTGTGAGCGGCGGCAGATCCAGCCCCAGTTGAGCCCGGAAAGCCGCCACGGTTTCCGGTGTGGCCGACTGGCCGAGCATGGCCTGGGCGATATCGCCGGGCAGCATGCCCACGGCGAGGAAGATGATCACCGAAACGGCGAACAGCGACAGCAGGCCAAGGGCGAGGCGTTGGAGGACGAGTTTGAGCAGGCTATTCATAAAAACACCTTGGAGAAACCACCACAAATCCCTTGTGGGAGCGGGCTTGCTCGCGAATGCGGGGTGTCAGTCGGCTCATGTGTTACTGATCCACCGCATTCGCGAGCAAGCCCGCTCCCACATTTGATATTCATTGACTGAGATATCCCTAGGCCTGCCACCACCGCTCGATCAGCCGCAAGCCGTCCAACTCGCCGTAAGGCGCGGTCAGTGGCCCATGACTGACCCGGTTCGACCGCGCCGCCACAGAACTGGCAAACAACGGCACAATCGCCCCACCATCGTCCCGGCACAGCGCCTGCATTTCGTTGTACATCTCTTGGCGCAGCGGTGCGTTCATCTCGCCACGGGCGGCGGTCAGCAGTTGGTTGAAGCGCGCGTTGTCCCAGTGGGTTTCGTTCCATGCCGCGCCCTTGGCATAGCCGATGCTGAACATGCGGTCGGCGGTCAGGCTGCTGTACCAGAACGATGTGGTGAACGGCTGCTTCATCCACACATTGGAGAAGAATCCGTCGGCGGGCTCACGTACGACGTCGATATCGATACCCGCCTGGCGCGCCTGCTCCTTGAACAACACCGAGGCGTCTACCGCGCCTGTATACGCAGCGTCGGAGGCTTGCAGGCGTACCTTGAGCGACTCCACACCCGCTTTGCGCAGGTAGAAACGCGACTTGTCCGGATCGTAGGTGCGCTGCTCCAGAGCGGCGTTGATAAAGCGGCTGCCCGGCTGGATCGGATGGTCGTTACCCACCAGCCCATAACCATGCAGCACCGAGGCCAGCAGGGTCTCGCGGTTGATCGCATGCTTCATCGCCATGCGGATGTCGTTGTTCTTGAACTCGTTGCTGTCGCACAGCATCGGGAAGGTGTAGTGCTGGGCGCCTTTGGTTTCTTCGATGACCAGGTTCGGATTGCGCTTGAGCAAGGCCACGGTTTTCAGGTCGACCTTGTTGATCACATCCACTTGCCCAGTGACCAGCGCATTGACCCGTGCGGCGCCGTCGGCGATGGCCAGCAGTTCGGCGCTGGCGAAATGCGCCCTGCCCGGTTTCCAGTAATCGGGGTTGCGCTCCAGGTCCATGCGCACGCCGGGTTCAAAGCTTTTGAGGCGATAGCCGCTGGTGCCCACGCCGGCTTGCCAGTCGGCGGCACCGTCCTTGGCGGGCATGATCACCAGGTGATAATCGGCGACCACATAGGCGAAGTCGGCGTTGCCCGAATGCAGCTCGAATACCACCGCGTCGCTGCCTTTGGCGCTGACGCTGGCGACGTCGCCCAGCACCGTCTTGGCGGCTGAGGTGGAGTCTTTGCTCAGGTGATGGTTGATCGAGGCCACCACGTCTTCGGCAGTGAGACTCTTGCCGTTATGGAACGTCACGCCAGGGCGCAGATGAAAGGTCCATACGCGGGCATCGGGGGTGGATTCAAAGCGCTCGGCCAATTCGGGAATGGCGGTACCGTCAACGGCAATCTCGGTGAGGGTGTTGTACACGGCCGAGAAGCCGACGAAGGTAAAGGTGTCGACCCAAGAACCCGGATCGCGCGAATCGGTGGTGCTGCCACCCGCCAGGCCCAGGCGCAGCACGCCGCCGGGCTTGGGCGTGGCGTCTTCGGCAAAGGCCGGAAGTGTCAGGCCCATGGAAAACGCCGCCGCCACCGCACCGGCCACGGCGCTATGTTTGAGGAAGTCCCGTCGGTGCATCGCTTGAGTCATTTTGTTGTTGTTTTCACTCATGGTCTTGCTCCTCTAAAGATCAACAGGCACAGGCATGTTTCAGCTCGATCAGGGTTACGCCATTGCGTTTGAAACCGTTGCGCAAATCCGTCTGCAATTCATCCAGGTTGCGGGGCTGGTTCACGGTGCAGCCGAACGCCTGGGCGAACAGCGCGAAATCCGGGTTGCGTGGCAGCACGCCGATGGGCTCGATATCCAGGTTGAGCATGTCATCGCGAATCTGGCCAAGGGCATCGTTGTTCCACAACAGCACCACCAGCGGGCTGTCCAGTTCTTCAACGGCGGTGGCCAGTTCCTGGGCGGTGTAGAGAAAGCCGCCATCGCCCACCAGCACCAGGCCCGGGCGCTGCGGTGCGCCGAACTTGGCACCGATGCCCGCCGGCAAGCCGTACCCCAAGGTGCCGTAGCCGGTGGGGTGCAGCCAGCTGCGCGGGGCGCGGCTCGGGTAGGCGTAATTGCCGGTGTAGGCCAGTTGGGTCATGTCGCTGCTAATGAACGCATTGGCGGGCAGTTCGGCTTCGATACGGTCGAGAATGGCTTGATGGATGGACTGCAAGGGGCCGTGTCCCAGCTCTACGGCCTGACGCAATGCTGCGACTTTTTGGATCGCGGCTTCGGCGTCAGGTGATGCCGTCGGCAAGCGCTCCAGCAACGCCACAATCGTCTGATGGGCATCGCCCCGCAACGCCACGGTGCTGGGGTAGAAATCATTGAATTTGCGCGGGTCGATATCCACCCGCAGCAGCTCGCCGCTAAGGGGCAAACGCTCGCGCCAATAGTCGGTGTCGGCCATTTCCGTGCCGACTGCCAGCACTACGTCCGCCTCGCTGATCAGTTGCCAGCCAGGCTCGACACACAGGGTGGACCCTGCATTCAGCGGATCATCGATCGGCAGCAAGCCTTTGCCTGCAACGCTGGTGAAAAACGGCGCCGCCAACTGCGTGCTCAAGCGCTGCAACGCCTCACCCGCAGCCAGTGCACCACCACCGGCAATGATCATCGGACGCTTGGCCGCTGCGAGTTTGGTCGCGGCCTGGTCCAGCACGTCGGTCGAGGGCAAACCACGCCCAGGACGCCGCACGACTTCATGGCTCCAATCCCACTTGATCGGCGCCGCCAGCACATCCAACGGCACCGAAATATGCACCGGCCGTGGCCGCTCGCTGTCGAATACGGCATATGCGCGGGCGACCAACTCCGGCAGGTCTTCGGCGCTTAACGCCACTGCAGAAAACGCCGTGATCGGCGCGGTGATCGCACGCTGGTCCTGGGTTTCATGCAGAATGCCCCAACCCTTGCCGAGACTGGCGGTGCTGTTGACGCTGGAAATCACCAGCATTGGAATCGAGTCGGCGTACGCCTGGCCGATGGCGGTGGCAGCATTGGTCACGCCGGGGCCAGTGATCACAAAGCACACCCCCGGCTTGCCGCTGACCCGTGCATAACCGTCGGCCATAAACCCCGCGCCTTGTTCGTGGCGGGTGAGCACGTGACGGATGCCGCTGCCGGGCAAGCCGCGATACAGCTCCAACGTGTGCACGCCGGGGATGCCGAACACGGTGTCAACGCCGTAGTTGGCCAACAACCGCACCAGCGCCTGGCCACCGGTCAAAGTCTTATCGTGCATGCTCATCTCCTAGACGAATCAGTGCGTCGACCGCCGTGGCGCCCCGAGCATTGACCAACAGTGGGTTCACATCCAGTTCCAACAGGTGCCCAGCGTTGGCGCAGGCGTAGTCGGCCACTGCTCGAATCGCCGCCACCAGTGCATCCATGTCCGCCACTTCACGCCCGCGAAAGCCTTGCAGCAAGGCGGCGCTGTGCAAGCTGAGCAAGGCATTGCGAATGGCGTGGTCGGTGGTGGGCAGCAGCAGGCTGCGGCTGTCCTTGAGCAATTCAACGAGGATGCCACCGGCGCCGATGACCAGGGCCAGGCCAAAATCATTTTCGCGCTTGATACCCACGATCAGCTCAGCCAACGGTGGCGTGGCCATGGACTCCAGCAACAGTTGATCGAAGATGACATTTGGCGCGTACGCAGCGATTTCACCGCGCATGCGTTCCAGGGCCGTGGCCAGGGCAACACCGTCCTTGAGGTTCAGCGCCACGGCGCCGGCTTCGGTTTTATGCGGCAAATCAACACTGACGGCCTTGAGTACCACCGGGTAGCCCAAGCGTGATGCATCACTGATCGCCTGCTCCGGCGTGCTCAGCACACCGGCTGGCGTGGTGAGGCCGAAAGAGCGCAAGGCTTGCTTGGAAGCCCATTCATCCAGCGCCAGACCTTGGCCACCCAGCGCTCGCGGGCACAACGGCTCAAGTATCGACTCGCCGCGTTCCAGCAGCACGCCACGGTTGTGCTGATAATCGGCAATACGCCCCCAAGCGGCGAGCGCGTCTTCCACGCCTTGCAGCGCAGCGATGCCTTGGGCGTGCAGGCGCTCACGCGCGTGAGCCGGCAGCAGTTCGGGAAACGCCGAGGTGACGAACCCGGTCTTGCCGTGCCGGCCAAGCGCGTCGCAGAACAGCTCCAACAGCAGGTCGCACTCCTTGCGCTCACCGGTGAATTCGGCCGGGTAATCCAGCACCAGCATGGCCGCATCGGCATCGGTGCGCAGGGCGGTATCGAGCATGCTGTTGAGGGCGTCGCGGTCACCCCAGATAGCGGTGGTGAAGTCCAGCGGGTTGACCAGGTTGGCGTAGCTGGGCAGCACCTGCGCCAGCTCCGTACGCTGGGCCTCATCCAGCTTGGGCAGGGCCAGATGGTTGCGCTCGGCGTAGTCGGCAATCAAACCGGCATCACCACCGGAACAGGCCAGTGCAATCAGGCTGTTGCCCGCAGGAAGGTTGCCGCATGCGGCGGCTTTGAGGGTTTCGACAAAACTCACCGGCCCACTGACACGGATCACGCCAAGCCGTGCAAACAGACTGTCGTACAGCACATCCGAGCCGGACAGCGAGCTGGTGTGACTCAACGCCAGCTCGGCACCGATCTGTGACACACCGGTTTTCAGCGCGATAATCGGAATGCCCTTCTCCAACGCCTTGTGCGCAGCACGGGCAAACCCCGGCACATTCTTCAAGCCTTCCAGGTGCAGGCCGATGGCGGTGACGCGCGGTTCATCGAGCAGCACGTCCATCAATTCGGCAACGCCCAACTGCGCCTGATTGCCCACCGAGGCCATGTAGGCCACCGGCAGCGAGCGGTCGCTCATCGACAGGTTATAGGCGAAGTTGCCGCTTTGGGTGAGCACTGCCACGCCCTTCTCCACCGCCCTGCCACCATGGGCCACCGGCCACAGCGCAGCGCTATGCAAATAGTCGAGCAGGCCGTAGCAGTTGGGACCGAGCAAGGCCATCTCGCCCGCAGCCTCTAATAGCTGTTGCTGCATGACGGCCCCGCTGGCACCCGTCTCGGCAAAGCCCGAGGCATAGCAGATCGCGCCACCGGTGCCGATGGCCGCCAACTCAGCGACGCAGGTCAGCGTCAGCTCACGGTTGGTGGCGATAAATACCGCATCCGGGCCGCACGGCAGGTCGGCGATACGACGCACACAGGGGATGCCATCAAGGCTGTCATGCTGCGGATTGACCAGCCACATCGGCCCGGCAAAACCGCCATCGGCGCAGCGCTTTAGCGCACGGGCCATGCTGCGTCCGCCGACGAAAGCCAGGTGCCGGGGTGCCAGCAGGCGTTTGAGGTTGCCGCGAATAAACTGGGACATAAGTGTTCTCCACGCCGATCAGCGCAACAGCGGCCGCAGCAGTTCACGGGCGATGATATGGCGCTGGATTTCCGAGGTGCCTTCCCAGATCCGTTCGATCCGCGCGTTGCGCCAGATGCGCTCCACCGGCCCTTCGTCCATCAAGCCCATGCCACCGAAAATCTGCACCGCTTCATCGGCGACCTTGCCCAGGGTTTCACTGGCAAACAGCTTGGCCATCCCGGCCTCGCCGTCGGTCATGCTGCCCTGGTCCATCTTCCAGGCAGTGTGCAGGGTCAGCAGCTCAGCGGCGCGGATCTGCGTGGCCATATCGGCCAGCTTGAAACTCACGCCTTGGTAGGTGCCGATGGGCTGGCCGAACTGCTTGCGATCCGCCGCCCATTGCAGCGATACATCCAGCGCGCGCTGAGCCTGGCCGACGCAGTTGGCAGCGACCATCACACGCCCGGCGGTCAACCAGGCATTGGCCACGTCCCAGCCTTTGCCCACTTCGCCCAGCACTTTGGAAGCCGGCACCCGGCAGTCGTCGAAGAACATTTCATAGGTGTGGTAACCGCGGTTGCTCACGCACTTGGGGCCACGGCGAATGGTCATGCCGGGTGTGCCGCGATCCACCAGGAACGAGGTCACCGCATTGCGCTGCCTTCCGTTGTGCTCGTAGGTGTCGGTGACCGCGAACACGATGGCGAAATCGGCGTGCCCGGCATGGCTGATGAAGTGCTTGCTGCCGTTGATCACAAAGTCATCGCCACTGCGCACGGCACGGGTCTTGATCGCGTTGGCGTCGGAGCCGGCACCGGGTTCAGTCAAGGCAAAACAGTCGATTTTCTGGCCCTGGATACACGGCAAGAGGTAGTCCTCGATCTGCGCGCCGGTGCACGCCATCAAGATTTTCGAGGGGCGCGCGACAAACACATGCAGCGCCCACGACACCTTCGACAACTCCCGCTCTATCAGCGCCTGGGACAGGTAATCCAGGCCGCCACCACCCACTTCCTCCGGCATGTTGAAGGCATAGAAACCGGCAGCAATCGCCTTGTCGCGGATCTGTGCAGCCAGCTCTGGCGAGACTTCGTCGGCACGGTCCACCGCCTCCTCATGGGGCAGCAATTCCTTGGCGACAAAACTGCGTACCGCGTCCACCAACATGTCTTGTTCTTGGCTGAGTTGGAAATTCATGGCGCTACCTGTTCAGGGTGTTGTTCTTATTGGCCGGAGAAAATCGGAGAGCGTTTTTCCAGGGACGCGCGCAACGCTTCGGCGCCGTCGGCACTTCTGCCGCACAACAGGCCCGCAGCGAGTTCGGCCTGCAGCTGCTCGGGCAGGCTGCGCGCGGCGCCTTCACGGATCAGGGTCTTGGTCTGGGCGAAGGCGAACGTCGGGCCGTTGGCCAGGCGCGTCGCGAGTTCAGCGGCGTGGGCGTGCAATTGCTCATCGGCGACCACTTCGCCTACCAGCCCAGTGGCGAGGGCACGGTCGGCGCTCCACAGTTCGTCGAGGAACAACAGGCGCTTGGCTTGTTCGCTACCGATCAGGCGTGGCAAGTGCCAGCTGGCACCCGCGTCTGGCGAGTAGGCCATGCTGGTGTAGCCGGCCTTGAAACGTGCCGATTGGGCTGCGATACGCAGGTCGCAGCACAGCGTCAGGTCCATGCCGGCGCCGACGGCGGTGCCATTGATCGCGGCAATCGTGGGTTTGTCGAGGGTGTGCAAACGGGTCATCAGGGCGTGGGCGGTTTCGGTCCAGCCGTAGGTTTCGAGGGCGCCACGGGCTTCGGCGTCGGCCCACTCGGCCAGGTCGGCACCGGCGCAGAAGCTGCGGCCGCTGGCGGTCAACACTACCGCGCGTACGCTGGCGTCGCTGTTGAACGCATCGAGCAAGGTGTGCAGGTGCTTGAGGGTGGGGATGTCCAATGCATTGCGTTGCGGACCACGGTTCAGGGTGATCCAGGCGACGCCTGCTTGCACATGGGTGAGCACGGGCGAATCGGTAGTCATGGCTTCCTCGAATTATTTTATTTGGCGTGAGGGGTGCGACATGCGCCGATACTAAACAAGTGTTCAGCAAGAAGGCAATCGGCAAGCCAGAAATATTTTTCGAGGGGGAAAATGCCGGCCTGAACCTTGCGTTCAGGCGGCGAGATTAGCTCAGGGTTTGAGCTGGTAACGCTGGCGGCCACCGGCCTGCAGGCCATCGACCCAGGCTTCGCAGATCTGAATGCCCTGCTCCGGCGTAAACGTACCGGGGTTGAGCCCCGACTCCAGCCACAAGCCGTCCAGCAGTGCACTCAAGCCGATGGCCGCAAGGTCTGCGTCGAACTGCTTCCAGCCCTCCTCCTTGGCCATGTCGGTCAGCGCCGAGCGCATGATGGTGCGGTACTCGCCGTAGGAATGTTCGTGGGCCAAGTTGATCGCGGGCGCCGTCTTCACCGCGCCCCAGAACACCAGCCAGGCGTCCAGCAGATGCGGGTCGAGCAATTCAGCGGAGAACGAGCCACGAAACAACGCTGACAACCGCTCCCTTGGGTTCGGCGGCGCCTTGGCCATGGTCTCGCGCAGCAAGCTCATGACCTGTCCGGTGATGGTGCGATAGGCCTCGGCCACCAGCTCATCCTTGCCCGAGTAGTGATGGCTGATCAGCCCCACCGACACTCCGGCCTCGGCGCTGATCTTGCGGATCGACGCACCCTGGAAGCCGTCGCGCTTGAGGCACGTAAGCGTGGCCTGAACCAGATTGGCCTTGCGCACTTCCGGGTCCATCCGGGAAAAACGGGATTCCTGGGTCATGCAGCGGTTTCCTACGATTGGGTCGGCAGCACGACTCTACATCAGTCGCGATACCCCGGCGACACCCGATCCAGCATCCGCAGCAACGCCGACCACGCCAGGTGCATGGCGTCCAGATCAGCCAACTCACCCTCTTCCAGCGCGCGGTCAGGGTTGTTGAATTGTTGCTCGGTGTAGGCACACACCTCGGCAGACGGCAGGATCAGCGTACCGCAGGCCTGCGCGGCGATCTGGATGTCACAGGCCTTCTCCAGGTAATACATGCGCAAGAAGGCCTGGCTGACCGTCTCGCCCACCGTGAGCAAACCATGGTTGCGCAGCATCAGCACTGGCTTGTCACCCAGGTCGGCCACCAGTCGGCGTTGCTCGTCCATGTCCAGGGCCACGCCTTCGTAGTCGTGGTAGGCGACCTTGCCGTAGAACTCCATGGAGATCTGGTTGACCGGCAGCAACCCGCACTCCAGCGCCGCCACCGCGCAGCCAGCCCGGGTGTGGGTGTGCAATACGCACTGGGCGTCTTCGCGGGCGCCGTGGATTGCGCTGTGAATCACAAAGCCCGCCGGGTTGACCGCATAGGGAGAAGGCTCCACGGCGTGCCCGTCGAGGCCGATTTTCACCAGGCTGGACGCCGTGATCTCATCGAACATCAAGCCATAGGGATTGATCAGGAAGTGATGTTCGGGCCCGGGAATGCGCACCGAAATATGGGTGAAGATCAGGTCGCTCATGCGGTAGTGGGCGATCAAGCGGTAGCACGCGGCAAGCTGCTCGCGCAGTTGCTGTTCGGTGGAGTGAGTCATTTTTATTCTCCAGGCACGGGGTGGGTGATGGCGACGCTAATCCAGTCGCCAGTAAAAAAACAAGTTGATTTTTTACTGGCGCTCGCCTCCTATAGAAAAATAACAATAACAGCGCCTGGAGTATCCGCACCATGTCGCACCCTGCCTTTCCCCACCTGTTTGAGCCCCTGGTCCTGCGGGGCAAACGCCTGAAAAACCGCATCATGTCCAGCGGGCATGACACCTCGATGCCTACCGACAACCGGGTCAACCCGCAGTTGATTGCCTATCACCGTGCGCGAGCAGAAGGCGGTGTCGGGCTGATTGTGCTGCAGGTGGCAGGGGTGCACGACAGCGCGCGGTACACCTCTCATGTGCTGATGGCCACTGACGATGAGTGCATCAAGGGTTATCGCGAATTGGCTGAGGTCTGCCATGCCCAGGGCACCGTAGTGCTGTCGCAGATTTTCCATCCGGGGCGGGAGATCATGGAGTCGGCTGATGGTTTGTTGGCCGTGGCGTACTCCGCATCGGGCGTGCCAAATGAACGCTTCAGGGTGATGCCGCGGGCACTGGACCAAGAGATGATCAACGAGATCGTCGCCGGTTACGCGGCAGCCGCCAGGCGATTGCATCAGGCCGGTATCGATGGGGTTGAGGTGGTCGCCAGCCATGGGTATCTGCCGGCGCAGTTTCTCAATCCAAGGGTCAACCGACGTACCGATGAGTACAACGGTTCGCTTGAACAACGCTTGAAATTTCTGCGGGAAATCATCGCGGCCGTTCGGGCAGCGACCGACGCGCAATTCATCATCGGCCTGCGCATTTCTGCCGATGAGCGCGATGCCGAGGGCCTGACAGAAAGTGAATCGCTTGAGGCCGTACACAGCCTGCAAACCGAGCTGGACTATGTGCATATCGTCGCCGGTACATCGGCATCGCTGGGCGGTGCGATCCATATCGTGCCACCCATGGCCATCGCCGCTGCGTACCTGGCGGATGAGGCGGCTGCGTTCAAGGCCAAGCTGTCAATTCCGCTGTTTGTTACCGGGCGCATCAACCAGCCACAGGAAGCCGAATTGATCCTGGCACGAGGCCAGGCCGATGTGTGCGGGATGACGCGCGCGTTGATCTGCGACCCGCTGATGCCCGCCAAAACCCAGGAGGGTCACGTTGAAGATGTGCGCGCGTGCATCGCCTGCAACCAGGCGTGCATCGGTCACTTTCACAAGGGGTTGCCGATCTCTTGCATCCAGCATCCCGAGACCGGTCGCGAGTTGCAGTTTGGCCAACGACGAGCAGCGGTGAAGCGCAAACGCATCATGGTGGTCGGCGGTGGCCCAGCCGGCATGAAGGCCGCTGCCGTAGCGGCGCAACGCGGGTATGAGGTCACGCTGTACGAAGCCACCAGCCAATTGGGCGGCCAAGTACTGTTGGCACAATTGCTGCCGCGTCGTAGCGAATTCGGCGGTGCCAGCACCAACCTGCAACGAGAGATGGCACTGGCTGGGGTGCACGTGGTGCGCAATACACGGGTAGATCGCGCGCGGGTGGAACGGGAGAAACCTGATCATGTGATCATCGCCACCGGCGCCGAGCCCTACTGGCCGGCCTTCGAAAACGGCGGGGAACTGCAAGTGGTGGACGCCTGGCAGGTGCTGCGCGAACAGGTCACGCTGGGGCGTTCAGTGGTGGTGATCGACTGGCGTTGCGACTGGATCGGCCCCGGCATCGCCGAACGCCTGGTGCGCGCAGGTCATCACGTGCAACTGGCGGTGAACGGCACCCATTGCGGTGAAAACCTGCCGCTGTACGTACGCGATCAACTGGCCGGCGAGCTGCATCGGCTGGGCATCCCGATCATTCCCTACGCCCGCCTGTACGGCTGCGACGACACCACGGTGTACCTGCAACACACCGCCAGCGGCGAGCCCATGCTGCTGGAGAATATCGACACCCTGGTGTTGTGCCAGGGCCACCAGCCGGTGGACACTCTGGGCGCGGAGTTGCAAGGCCTGGTGCCGTTTGATCGCATCGGTGACTGCCTGGCCCCGCGCACCGCCGAAGAGGCGATCTATGAAGGACTCAAGGTAGCGTGGAACCTGTGACAGACGAACCCCAGCAACTGTTTCTCGGCACGCGTATTCGCGGCCTGCGCAAGGCGTGTGGCATGACGCTGACGGACCTGGCCCAGGCCAGTGAACTGACCGCCGGCTATCTCAGCCAACTGGAGCGCAACCTGGCGTATCCGTCAATTGCGGCGCTGTTCAATATCGCCCGTAGCCTGGGGGTGACCATCCAGTGGTTCTTCGCCAGCGAATCCATCCCCGCCCCTGCCGATGACGGCTATGTGGTGCGCAAGGGTAATCGCCAGAGCATCCACTATGAGGACGGTATCGTTGACCAGTTACTCACACCGTTGCCGAACCATCAGTTGGAAATGCTGCACTCCTGCTTCCCGCCGGGTACCTACAGCCAGCAGAGTTATAGCCACGAAGGCGAAGAGGCAGGCTACGTGTTGAGTGGACAGTTTGAGCTCTGGGTCGGCGAGCGGCACTTCCTGTTGGATGAAGGCGACAGTTTCAGCTTTGCCAGCCGTGAACCTCATCGCTACGGCAACCCTGGCAAGGTAGATACGACGGTGATCTGGGTGATTACGCCGCCGACGTTTTAGGCCGCTAACGCTAATGGAGACGTTTCCTACTGGAACTGGCGACTGTACCGATGCGGCCATCACTGGTGAAGGCATCAGGGCACTTGCTATAAAACGGGCTACTTCTTTTCGGGGGTGTTGCTATGTCTTTATTGGATTTGCTGTTCGGTAAACCAACGCAGGATGATTGGGAGCGGGTAAAAGACGTCAAATCACGTAAAACCTGGAAAATCGTACAAGGTGGTATCGGCCTTGACGCAGCCGAAGTCGTGGAATCACAAGGCTACCGGGATGCTTTTCGCCAAGTACGTCAAATGGAGGCTGAAGATTCATGGGCCTGCTGATCATTCTGCCTTTCTTGATCAGCGGCTATATCGTCTTCATAAGACACCCCTTTTACTACTTGCGCCTGCACCGTTTTCAGGGGCAATTGCTTTATCTGCAGGTAGCGAGAATGGGAATGACATGCCTGATCGTCGCGACCCTTTTGAGTACCGTTTTTATTGTGTTGTCAAAACAGAAGGTATCTGTCGCAGGCTATGACGTTGCGACGGATTACAGCAGTTATTTGGGCGCCCTGTTGATTCAGTTAGATGTTGCCAATGAGAAGAACTGCGCGTTATGGGTATTTCTGCTGCAAGTCGGGCTCACCACCATGCTTATCCCATTATTCTGGGCGCGCCTATACGTGTACGCCAGGAAGAAGAAACTGCAACTGGAAACAGACGCGCAGTTCTACTACCTGCTTTCATTGGGTGTTCTTGAAGGCACGCCATTCAGAATCCTGTTGAGAGAATCCATCGTGCAATGTACTCCCTGCATGTTCAGCTTGAACGACCGTAAGGTCTACGTAGGGATTGTTTTATTCGCAGGCACACCCACTGAGTCAGAAGGTATTGACCATGCCTTTACGCTGATCCCCTTGCTCAGCGGCTACCGCGACAAGGACACACTGGAAGTTTCCCTTAATACCCACTATGCAAACACAACCAGCCCCCACCCCATCATGCTGATCCAGGAAAACATTGTTTCCGCCACCCACTTCGACTTCACTACTTGGAACACCTTCAAGTCCCGTAAAAACCGTACACAACGGCATAGCCAGACCTATCAGCACCGCTCTGCCCGACCTATAAAAGCCATACAGGCCTGCGCTTGAAACGCACATGCGCGCTCAACCCAACTCAACACAAAACTCTTGCTGACACTTGCATTCATGACTTGCGGTAAAAACTCCTTTTCGGCTTAGACGGTTTTTCCGAAGGAACGACGGGCGGATACTCGACTCCATTGTTCACACGCCCTTCTGGAGTTACTGATGTCTACCCCCACGCAAAACATCCCAGCCTTTGGTCTCGGCACTTTCCGTCTGCAAGGCCAGGTGGTGATGGATTCCGTCAGCACCGGCCTGGAACTGGGCTACCGGGTCATCGACACCGCGCAGATCTACGAGAACGAGGCCGACGTTGGCCAAGCCATCGCCAATAGCGGCGTCCCACGTGATGAGCTGTTTATCACCAGCAAGATCTGGATCGCCAACTTCGCCGATGGCCTGTTGATTCCAAGTCTCAAAGAGAGCCTGCGCAAGCTCAAGACCGACTACCTGGACCTGACCCTGATCCACTGGCCATCGCCTGAAGACCAGGTACCCGTTGCCGAATTCATGGGACAGCTCCTGGAAGCCAAGCGCCTGGGCCTGACGCGCCAGATCGGGGTTTCCAATTTCACCATCGACCTTATGAAGCAGGCGATTGCCGCCATCGGCGCCGAAAACATCGCGACCAACCAGATCGAATTGCATCCCTACCTTCAAAACCAGAAGGTGGTGAACTTTGCCACCGATCACGGTATTCAGATCACCTCTTACATGACCCTGGCCTACGGCGAAGTGCTCAAGGACCCGGTGATCCAACAGATTGCCGAACGCCACCAGGCTACCCCGGCGCAAGTCACCCTGGCCTGGGCCATGCAACAGGGTTACGCGGTGATCCCTTCATCGACCAAGCGTGCCAACCTGGAAAGCAACCTCAAGGCCCCGCAACTGACCTTGAGCGCCGCCGACATGGCTCAAATTGCCGGCCTGGAACGCGGACACCGCTTGACCAGCCCCAAGGGCATCGCGCCGAAGTGGGACTAAACCCCGGCCACCGGCATGCGGGATAATTCCCGCAGCCACGGCAATACCCGCAGGCCACTGGCGGCCTCGGGCGGGTCGATGATATCCATGAAGTGTTCGAGGTTTACGTTGTCGGGCACGCCGGGCAGCCGTACCAGCACGGCCGGCGTTGCGCCGGCCCGCGCGCCCAGGTCCAAGTGATCGTAGACAAGCACGTGTCGCACCTGAGCTTGGGGTTCGCAGGCATGCTCGGTAAGCCCGGCATTGATGATCAGTACGTCAAACGGCTCCGCCGGGATGGCCGTGAGAATCTGGACCTCTTCGAAAGTCTGCACCGGGACAATCCGGTGGTACCCCAGTTGATTGAGCATTTTCTCGATGTACAGCCGTTGCAGGTGCTGTTCATCGGCAATCAGGATGGTCAGTGCTTTGTTCGGCATGGCAAACCCCTGGGCTGGCAGCGCTCGTCAGTGAGCGAGGTCCATTTTCCAGACATATGCCGACGAAAAAATCAGGCTTGTTCCCCTTCCATGTAGGAGTTCTCCCAAAACTCACCGGATGGAGGTCTACTTTGTCATGCCGTGTTGCAATACCCTTCCAAGCTGCGGTGTAACTCATCAATGGCCACGCCTACCGCATCGGCAGTAGCGCCCAATGCAACAAGATCCCGTCGCTCACACACGCTTTCCAACGCTTCGCAACAGACGATCAACGCCTTCGCCTTGACCATCCGCGCGCCACCTTTGGCGCGATGGCCCAAGTCATGCAACTTGGCAAAATCCGCCTGGCTTAACAGCGCTGGCAGCAAAGCCTGATCCTCCTTGAGACTGTCAAGCAATGGCACCAGCAACTCGTTAAGCGCGGCGCGATCATTCCCGGTCAGCGTGATGAGGGAACTCAAGTCAAACAGCGGTTCAGCTTCATCGCTTGCCACTGCGCCAGTCCGCGAGGCCAATGCCAAGCGCAAGTCTTCCAGCCCTGTGGGTTTGAACAGGCAACCGTCCATGCCCGCTCGCCGGCAGCGTTCGGCCTCTTCTGGCTGAGCATTCGCGGTGAAACCCAGCAACAGGCACGGCTCCATTCCACGCAAGCGCTCTTGTACACGAATATCACGCGCCAGCGCGTAACCGTCCATGAGGGGCATATTGCAATCGGTGATAACACCTTCGAAATGCCCGGCCTGCCACAGTGCCAGCCCTTGTACTCCGTCTTCAGCGGTGACGATGTGGTGCCCCAGAAAGTTCAGCTGCCGCGCCAGCAAAAGGCGGTTGGCCGGGTAGTCGTCCACCACCAGGATGTTTAGCCCACGCGCGGGTGGATGGTATGGCAGCGGTGAATGGGCCGGCCCCGCAGAGGCCTGCTCCAGCGTCAATGTCACGTCCACCCGCGTGCCCTTGCCCAGTACACTGCTCAAATGCAGTTGGCCGCCCATCATCTTGCACAGGCTTCGGCTGATCACCAAGCCCAGTCCCGACCCGCTACGCGCCGACTGCTCATTGTTGCTGCCCTGGGTAAACGGGTTGAACAAACGTTGTTGGTCCTCGGCACTGATGCCAATACCGGTGTCTTCCACCCATAACCTCAAACTCAACTGTTCGCCCGCCGACGACGGCGCTCCTTCAGCGCCCAGGCGCACGACACCGGTGCCGGTAAACTTGATCGCATTGCCCAGCAAATTCGACACGACCTGCTTGAGACGCATAGGATCGATCAGCACCGTTTGATCGATCATCGGGTCAAGCTCTACTTGCAAGACCAGGCCCTTGTCTCGTGCCAACCCTTCGAACACCCGCGCCACCGAGGCCAGCAGCTCTCGCAAGTTTGAAGGCTCCAGGGTCAGGGACAAATGGCCGGATTCGATGCGTGCAATATCGAGAATATCGCCGATCAACTCCAACACACTGCGGGAGGCCACCGACGCCACTTCCAGCGCATCTCGGTCAGCTCGGCCCTGTTCGGCATTTTTCAGGGCCAACTCAATCATGCCAATCACCGCATTCATCGGTGTGCGGATCTCGTGGCTCATGGTCGCCAAAAACGTGGTCTTGGCCCGATTAGCCGCGTCAGCTTCCTCCTTGGCCTCCTGAAGCTGGCCCAGCAAGTGCTGGCGTTCGCTTACGTCGACCCACCCGGCGATCATACCCACCACCTTCTCGTCACCATCACGGTACGGCAGCATCCACTGGTAGATGGTCAGCACGTCGCCATTGGGTAACTTGAGCACACGATCATGGATCTGCGGCTCGCCCCGCTCCATCAAGCGCAGGTAATCGGCATGGTACGACTGGGCCTGCGGCGGGTTACCGGTGTCGGTTTCCACCACGGTCCTGCCGATCACGTCTTCGAGCTTAAAGCCGAACACATCAAGGTAGGCGTTGTTGCAGGCCATTAACCGCCCTTGGCGATCACGCACGTAAATTGGATGGGGCGTGCCATCGATCAACACGCTCATAAAGCGCATCTGGTCACTCAAGGCCCTTTCAGCCTGGATACGCTTGTGAATCAAGTTGCGCAGATAGAACACCCACCCCAGGGTGACCAACAGCAGCAATGCCGCCAAGACAAACCCTTGGATAATCACGTTACGGTGACGCTTCCAGTAACTGTCCTCGATGAGGATTTCGCTGCGCCAATGGTTGGTCATCTCATCCATCTCTTCGGGTGTGATGCTTAACAGCGCCTTATCGAGGATTGAGTACAGCTCCAACTGGCTACGGTTCACACCAAAGGTAATCCGGGCAGGGTCCGTGCCGACGGTGCTGGTGATACGCAGGCGATCACGGTAATTACGCGCAATCATGTAGCGCGCGCTGATAAGCGACATGACCGTCGCGTCGACACTGCCTTTGGCAACCGCCTCCATTGCTTGCTCGGGGTTTTCAACGTCAACAAACTCGATGCCGGGATAGTCCCGGGAAATTTGCGCCGCAAGGCTGTTGCCGCCGATGAATGCCAGGCGTTTTGCGGTCATGTCTTCAAGGGTAACCACGCGCTCGTCGTCGCTACGCACCACCAGTACATAGGGATTGGACAAATAAGGCCGGGTAAAACGCAGCTTTTCAGTACGTTCGACACTGGGGGTAATCACCGCCAGCATGTCCGCCTGGCCGGTGCTGACCGCATCGATTTGCCTGGGCAGTGAACTGCCTTGCATCACGTCAAACTTCAAGCCGGTGCGAAGGCTGATACGCGACAACACCTCGGCGCTCAAGCCTTCGAACTGGCCTTGCTCGTTGAAGAATGACAGTGGCACAAACTTGTCGAGCACCGCTACTTTCACCAATGGATGCTTTTCCATCCAGCGCTGCTCACTGACACTCAAACGCAATCGGTCGGCTTCCAGGTAACCACTGCCGCCCGCACTCCAACGTCGCAGGATCTCCAACTGTTGGTTGGCAGGAATTGCAGCCAGCGCAGCGTTAATGATCATCAGCAGCCGAGTATTTTCCTTGGTCAAGGCGAAGCCAAACGGGTTGACTTCAAGCGCGGAAAAGTCCGCCATGCGCACGTTATTGAGATGGTTCTTGTTTATCAGGTAACGGGTGCTGATGGCATCGCCCAGATAAACGTCCGCCTGGCCAAAGGCCACAGCACCGATCGCTTCAAATGTCGAGGCAAACAACAGCAACTTCGCACCAGGGTAAAAGGCCCGAACGGTACCAGGTTGCATGTAGTGGTAGAGCATCGCTACGCGTTTGCCGGCCAGGTCAATGTTCAATGAATGACTGTCACCCGCACGGGTCACCAGCACAGGTTGATCATTGGCGTAAGAGCGCGACAGTTTCAACTCTCGGTCGGCCGCCTCATAACCATTGGCCGAACCCAGGAAATCCAGGGTGCCCAACTTGAGTGCAGCGATCACCTCATCACGAGTGTCGTAACGCTGAACGTCGATGGGGATGTTCAGGATCAGGCTGATCAACCTTGCATAGTCAGCGGTGATACCTTCGAAATCGTCGTTATTGTTGCTCATGTCGAACGGAGCGTAATCGGGTGCCGACACCCCCATCACCAATCGGCGCCGCTCACGCAGCCAACGCCAGTCAGCTTCATCAAGTTCTACGGTGGGGTTTTCAAGGGTGGAATGGCCCAGTAGGCGCAAGGGGTGCGGTTCATCCAGAGCCATCGCCACGCAGGGCAACAGCCCGATCAGCAGGATGGCTGTGAGTTTTGCCAGCCAAGGGGTAGCCATTTCAGATCAGATGGTTGCGCTGGGCGAACTTGGACAAGTGCACCACCGAAGACATGTGCAGCTTTTCCTTGAGCCGGGTCTTGTAGGTACTGATGGTTTTGTGACTCAAGAGCATATCTTCGGCGATTTCCTTGTTACCCAATCCCAGAGCCAACTTTTGCAGCACCGTCAACTCGCGGTCCGACAGGGAGTCCACCAGCGCCTGCTCCGTGGTCTGCAGATCATCGCGCCGCACCGAGCTGGTGGGCAGGCTTGGGAAACAACTGTAGTTGGACATCACTGCCTTTATCGCCTTTTGCAGCTCATCCAGCTCGCCCGTCTTGGCCACAAAGCCCATGGCTCCCGCACGCATGCAGCGAGTAGAGAAAAACACCGCCAGATACGAGGTGAGCACCAGAATCTTGCAAGGTAGCTCCAGGGCCTTGATCCGGCTGATCACCTCCAACCCACCTAGCTTGGGCATCGCCAGGTCGAGGATGACGAGCTCTGGGCGCTCTTCGCGGGCGATCTGCATGGCGTCTGCGCCGTTGCCCGCCTCAAAAACCGTATCGAAACCTTCCTGCTTCAACAGGTACTTCACGGTGGCGCGTATAAAAGGGTGATCGTCCACTATTAAAGCTTTGTTGCTCATAAGACTCCCCTGGGAGGATCAGTACGCTTACACATCACGCGGGACCTATCTACCTGTGAGAAGTAACAGTTCCGACAAACGGTGCTAATTACTCTGCATAACACTTCAGGCAGTACAGGCCCCTCCACTTGAAAAACACGATAACCACGTAAAGCCGCACCCGGGTTGCTGAGCAGGCGCAAGCGCGCAACCTTAACAACGGCGTGTTCTTTCAAATGAAGGGATAGTCTCGAATGTTTGTAGGACTTTTCCCCGATAAAGCATAGTCAGCTTTGCGCAATGCACAGCGGGCTGTGGGGGTCAGTCGGTCGTACTTGGACTCCAGAATGCCTGCACCACCAGGGTCGACACCGAGATTCGCGCCACCAATGCATCCAGTTCGTCACCGTCCACCGACGTCACCGCCAGGGTAGCTTCGATTTCTACTTCCTCAGTGCCAAACGGCCGTACATCTACATCACTGGCCGGATAGTTGCAGCGCGCCAGCTCGGCCTCCAACAAAGCCAAGACGGCCTTTTGCTGAGTACGTCGGGCGATGACATACAGAATGTTGGTAACTTCCGCCGATACTACGTCCAGCGGCTGACGGTTGATGTTATTGACGATCGGCCGCAACAGTGTGTTCGCCGCCAGCACAAACAACGTGCCCAGCAGCGCCTCCAGGATCAGGTCGGCACCGGCGCAGGCCCCCACCGCGGCAGACGCCCAAAGCGTGGCCGCCGTGTTGAGCCCGCGCACATTGCCTTCTTCACGCATGATCACGCCCGCCCCGAGGAAACCGATGCCCGACACCACGTACGCCACCACGCGCACCGCGCCTTCCGCACCACCCAAGCGATTGGCCATGTCGACAAAAATCGCCGCGCCCACCGCCACCAGTACGTTGGTACGCAAGCCAGCCGTACGTTGACGGTATTGACGTTCGAAACCGATCAGCCCACCGAGAATAAACGCGGCCGTGAGGCTGACCAGGGTATCGACCAAGGAGTTGAGGTTGATGTTGTTGATTGCTTGCATAGGAAATATTCCCTGTTCATTGCCAGCCAAACTACGGAGAGGGAAGCCTTTCGCTACGCCGGTTCCACAGGCACAGTCGGTTAGGCCCACCCGCCTCGAAAGGCAGGCGCGTCCGTAGCATCCAGAGGGTCACTCAGGTGCTGGTCAGCGTCGATGAGAGGGGATCAAGACAGGGCCAGAACTGGCCGCTGCGGTGATACCGCTTCTCGCTTTTTTTGGCGAGACAACGGCATCGGGAGAATGCGCGTTACCTTGCCAAGCCTGTGCCGGCTACTGGGACCGGCCTACAACTGTCACTTGAACAAGTAGCCACTGGGGCCTCCGCTAATAATGAAATCGCGCGAAGCTTACGCTTCGGTTACAGGGGAGTAAACCGTAGGAAATTCTCCCGGTGCGCAATGACCGGATTCTTCAGGACGGGTTCAGGTACTGCTTTGCGAATACACCTTCATCAAAAATGTAGTGAGCGGGCAGTGGGGACCTAGGGAGGGGTCAATCGACGATCCTGAGTTTCACTTGTGCGCCATCCGGTAAGTCCTTGATCTGCAGCGCCAGGTCACCGCTGAACCGAACCTGCTCGACATGATCCAGCCGCCTTACATTGTCGATGCCATACGCACCGCCTAACACCGGCGAAACCACAAAATGATAAACCTGGCCTGGCAACAGCGGCCCCAGCGCTGCCTCGGCCTGCTCCACCATCGGTTGCAGGTACCAGTCATGCAAGAACGCCTGATCCCTGGAAACTTCGTCCAACGCTTCACGGGTTTGCGCAATCACTTCGCAGGAAAATGCCTCAGGGCACAACCGCCAATAGCGGCCCTGCCCGTCCTTGATCATCAGGTTGCCAAACGCCGTAGCACCCACCACCTCAACAGGGTCAATGCCGCACCAACCCCAACTGTCACGTATCGCCTGAATCATCTGCATGCCGCCTCCTTGCACCGAAAAACTTCAATCATCCCGCGTCAGTACTTCCAACAACTCAATCTCAAAACGCAAATTGCTGTTGGGCTTGATATGCGCGCCCATTGACCGTTCGCCATAAGCCAAATGCGCCGGTACGAACAGCGTACGCACGCCACCAACCTGCATACCCATCAGCCCCTGGTCCCAACCCTTGATGACACGGCCAGTGCCGATGACGCATTGGAACGGCTTACCACGCTCCCAGGAGGAGTCGAACACAGTGCCGTCTTCCAAAGTGCCGGTGTATTGAGTGGTGATCAGCGCGCCCTTGACCACGGTTTTGCCGTCGCCCAGGCGGATGTCGGTGATCTGGAGTTCATCGTTGCTCATGGGAATCTCGTTGGATGCGCAAAGGGTGGGGTTTTCCCAGAATTGGGTGGGTTTGGCAAGTGCACCAATCCACTGGTGCATCCGCACTACGGGGTTGGGCAATTGCTCTGCACTATCCTCAACCCTAAGTGTCGTACTCCCATAAGCGCCCACGCCAGGAGACTCTATGACTCAGGATGTACTCACCAAGGAAACCAACCGCCGACAACTGCAGCAGATCATCTCCGGGTTGTCTGACGGCGTGATCCTGGCCGAGGTCGATCAAACCATCCTGTGGGCCAATGAGGCCGCACTGTCTATGCATGGCGTTGGCGATGTGATGGGGCTCGGTGCCAATGGGCAGCAATATGCTGAGCGTTTCGCCCTGCGTTATCGAAACAATCATCCGGTTTTGTCGGAAAACTACCCGCTGGCGCGTGCGGCGATGAGTGATGAGTTCAGCGACGTGGTGGTGGAAGTCACCCCGACTGCCGACCCGGATAGAACCTGGGTCCATCGCCTGCGCAGCTTGGTGATCACCGATTCCAAGGGTGAGCCGGAGTTGCTGGTGTTGATCCTCAGCGACGCCACTGAATGGGCCAGCGCCGAGCAGCGCTTCGAGAAGACGTTCAACGCCAACCCAGCACCCGCTGTGATCTGCCGCCTGAGCGACCTGCGTTACATCAAGGTCAACCAAGGCTTTCTGGAAATGACCGGCTACAACCGCGACCAGGTCATCGGCAAATCCGTCTATGAACTGGATGTGCTGGAACAGGCCGAACGCAAGGACCTGGCCATCCAGCGCCTGGGCGAAGGCGCGACCATCCCGCAGATGCAGGCCGAACTGCGCCTGCCCGAAGGCGGTAGCAAACTGGTGATTGTCGCCGGCCAGCCGTTGGACATGAACGAGGAAGACTGCAT
Organism: Pseudomonas cremoris; assembly: GCF_014230465.1. The sequence goes on along the minus strand of NZ_JAAXCY010000010.1, from coordinate 23,497 downwards.
GCTGTTCTCCTTCATGGACCTGGAACCTCGGCGCAAGGCGGAAATTGCCCTGCGCCAGAGTGAGGAGCGCTTTGCCAAGTCGTTCCGCCTCACGCCCGTGCCCACCCTGGTATGCAGCGCCGACAACCGCCAGGTGGTGGACATCAACGAAGCCTTCATGAGCATCACCGGCTATACCAGCGAGGAACTGATCGGCAAAGCGATCGAAGACATCGACTTTATCGACAGCCCCCAGGCGGGCGCGCAGTTGTTCGCTACCCTGGAAAAAGCCGGCAACCTCGAGGGCCAGGACCTCAAGGTGCGTAAAAAAGGTAACGAAGTGATCGACTGCGTAGTCTCCGCCGACACCGTGATCATCCAGGACGTGCCCTGTTACCTGTTGGTGATGATGAACATCACCGAACGCAAACGCTCGGAGCTGGAGCTGGTGGCGGCCATCGAGGAAGTGATGCAGGACGCCTCCTGGTTCAGCCAGACGCTGATCGAAAAACTGGCCAACGCCAAGAGCGTGAACAGTCCTAATTTACCCAACGTGGCCTTCACCGACCTCACCGCTCGCGAGCGTGATGTGCTGGGTTTGATCTGCGAAGGGCTGGCCGACAAAGAGATCGCCTCGCGCCTGAAACTCGCGCCCAACACCGTGCGTAACCACGTGGCCACGGTGTACTCCAAGCTGGGGGTGCACAGCCGCAGTGCCGCCATCGTCTGGGCCCGTGAACGCGGGCTGTTTGCTGGTGAACTGCGCCTCAAGAAGTAATCAATACAAGTGCAAATGCACTAGTGTGGCTAGTGCGAATTCGCCTTATGACGCCGCAACCCAGTGCTTAACCTTCAAGGGTCGAAACTTATGCCCTGAAGGAACCAGCATGTTTACCCTCTCACAACTGCGAAATTGCATCGAAGAAGGCCTGTCGCCGCTGACGTGTGAGTTCACCCTGTGCCGGGACGCGTCCCTGACCCTCAAGGTCTTCGACGCGCAAACCGGTCGGGTTGACCTGGTGGTGACGGGGATCAGCACCAACCGGCTGCAGACCCCGCAAGAAGTGGAAACGATGGTGGAAGAGTTGCGCTACGAACTGCAAAGCAACAACGTCGGCAAGCTCACGCTGGATGACTGGCCTTCAACGACGCCCCAATGAAATAAAACACCCCGCCCCCGACGATGAACGCCCCCAGCATGTAGAACATGTAGTGGGCCGGCAGGCTGGCAAGCACCAGCCCACACAGTACCGGCCCCAGGGCAGCACCCAGGTTGGACAGGTTCTGCGCGCCGTAGTACATGCCGCGCAGGTGGTCCGGGGCGATGCGATCGATGAACATGTACTCCGCCGGGAACACAATGATCTCCCCTACCGTGAACACCGCCATCGCCAGCACCCACCACAGCACGCTGGTGGACAAGGCAAAGCCGATCAGCCCGAGCATGAACATGCTCAGGCCCGCGATCAGCCATTGGCCCAGGTAGCGATGGGAGATCCGCCGGCCAATCACGTACTGCAACGCAATCACCAGTACCGCGTTGGTCGTCAGCACAGCACTGACCACGGTGTAGGTGTATTCGGCGGTGGTGGTGGTCACCAGGTACTGCGACAGCCACGCAGTGAACTGGCCGAACACCACGGCACTGAGCACCCCGCCGAGGGTGAAGCACACCAGGCGCCGATCCCGGAGCAACACGCGCCCCACCGCAAGGAACGGCACCGGCTTCTGCGTGGCATCCACGGTGGCCAGGGTTCGGTCACCCCAACGCCAATACAGCAGGAAAAAACCCACCCCCAACAGCGCCGACAGTATGAACGGCAGGCTGATATCCAACTTGGCCACCATCGCCCCAAAAAACGGGCCCACGGCATAGCCGATATTGGTCAAGGTGTACTTGATGGAAAACACTTCGCTGCGCGCATCTTCGGGCAACAGGCTGGCAAAACCGGCCTTGACCGCGATATCGATCACGGCGTACGCCAAATTGATCAGAATCAGGCAGCTGTAGAACGCCCAGATATTCTGCGCGAGTACCGTGCCGATAAAGCCCAGTGCAAACAACACCGTCAGGCCGAGCAATAGCCGGTAACTGTTGATGCGGTCGACGAGAAAACCGCCGTACACACTGAGCAATGAACCCACGATCAACGAACTGCCGATCACCAGGCCGACTTGGGTAATGTCCAAGGCAAAGTGGCGGGTGAGGTAGATAACGAGGTAGGGAAAAGTGATTGCCTTGGCCAACGTCAGCAACAACGTGGCGGACAGCAACAGGTTCACAGTGCGGGGATAGTTTCTTATTGTGGCAAGCATCCTGCTCTCTTTCTTTTAAGGTAACGCGGCCTCTACAGCCGGCTACCTTAACTCAGGAACAGGGAGGAAATACAAAGTCATTTCTTGACGGGGGTTATCTCGAGAATCGTGCCGTTGGTCGTCTTGAGCAGCACGAATTTATCCCCCACCCGCGCCCATTGGCTGTCAGCCTCCGGCTGCTTGAGGCCACGCTTTTTCCAATCGCTGACGGCCGACTCCTTGCGCATCAGGATATCCGGGGCGCGGTCGCCTTCTTTCAAGTCACGGGTGTTGATGCTCGAAGGCTGCACGGTTTCCTGAGGGGTATCACCCGCCTGCACGACGAAACTGGCGGTGGACAGGCTGGTAGCGAGCAACAGGCAAGCGGCTAGGGATTTTGATTTCATGGGTGCTCCTTCAATAAGTGATGCGTACCCAAATTCGGACCACTGCCGCACACAATCATTCAACACAAGTGTCTCAGCCAGCCCGAATTGTCCCATTGCCTATATGAAATAAATCCTGTAATTTTTCATGAAATTATTCGACATAAATTTCATGACCCCACAAGAAGAACTCGCCACCCTCGCCGCCCTGATCCACGACCTGCGCAAGCACAAGAAGCTCACCCTCGCCCAACTCGCACAAAAAATCGAGCGTTCGGTGGGCTTCCTGTCCCAGGTAGAGCGAGGGCTGTCGCGCCCAACCGTGGCGGATTTGACCGCCATCAGCCACGCCCTCGACGTCCCCACGACCTATTTCTACAGCCAGCCCAAACCCAAGGCGGTGGACTGGATTACTCGTCCCAACGAGCGGCGCACGGTGTATTACGCCAACGGCATCACCGACATTCTCGTCTCGCCGAGCATGAACGGCGCCTTCTCGATGCTCGACAGCCTGTTGGCCCCCGGTGCCAACAGCGGTGAACACACCATGAGCGACCGCGCCGAGCAGGCCGGTTTTGTGCTGGAAGGCGAATTGACGCTGTGGGTCGAGGGCGAGGCCGATTCGGTCACCCTCGGCCCAGGCGACAGTTTTCACCTGGCCAGCTTCGCCCATTGCCGCTACGCCAACCTGACCGATCTGCCCGCCCGCGTGCTGTGGGTTTACAACTAGGAGCTGCACCCGTGAAAAGCCATTCCTCAACGTTGCTGGCCGAAGTACGGACCTTTCGCCAGAACCATCCTGACGTGCGTTATGTCGACCTGATCGCCCTGGACATTCCGGGGCATTTCTACGGCAAGCGCTACCCGGTGGAGATGCTCGAAAAAGTCGCCGCCGGCAGCCCCCTGAAATTGCCGCAGAACGCGGTGTTGCTGGGCGTCCAGGGCGGGTTGTTCAAGATCGGCGATTACTGCTTCAACGACGGCGACCCGGATGCCAACCGTCGCCTGGTGCCGGGTACGCTCAAGCCGGTGACTTGGGAATCGCAGCCGCTCGGCCAGATGCTGATTACCTCGGACGGCACCGAAACCCCCATCGAATTTGAACCCCGCGAAGTGCTGGCCAAGGTGCTGGAACGCCTGCACCACAAGGGCATTCACCCGGTGGTGGCGTTTGAGCTGGAGTTCTACCTGTTCGACAAAAAACTCGAAGACGGCCTCCCGCAATTTGCCCGCGACCCGTTGAGCGGCGATGCCGATGACCAGCCCAACCTGCACATCGAACGCCTGTCGCGTTTCAGCGAAGTGCTGGACGATATGGCGCAAACCGCCAAGGACCAGGGCATTGATATCACGGTGATCACCGCCGAAATCGGACCCGGCCAATTCGAGATCAATTTCGGTCATTTGGACGACGGTATGCGCGCCGCCGACTGGGCTGCCCTGTTCTGCCGCAGCACCCGAGGCGTTGCGCTCAAGCATGGGTACCGTGCCAGTTTCATGGCCAAGCCTTACCTGCAATATCCCGGCAGCGGCATGCATGTGCATGTCAGCCTGTATGACGGCGCCGGCAACAACTTGCTCGCCGCGCACCAGCAGCAACCGTTGCGTCACGCGGTGGCCGGTTGCCTGGAGTTGCTGCCCCACTGCATGCCGATCTTCTCGCCGAACCACAACGCCTTCCGCCGTCTGGGCGGTACCGTCAACGCGGCGACCCGCGCCAGCTGGGGCTTTGAAGACCGCGACGCGTGCGTGCGCATCCCCGAATCCGACCCGCGCAACCTGCGCATCGAACATCGCCTGGCCAGTGCCGATGCCAACCCGTACCTGGTGCTGGCGGCGATCCTCGTTGGTTTGGAGCACGGCCTTGAAACCAAGCGCGAGCCCATCACCCCGCTGAACGAAGACCGCAGCAGCGGCACCGACTTTCCCCTGGAAATGCTCGACGCCGTACGCGCCATGCAGCATCAACCGGTATTGCGCGATAAGCTGGGTGCCGAATTTGTCGACGTGTACTGCGAGAACAAACGCCAGGATCACTTGGCCTTCCAGCAAGAGATCCATGCGCGGGAATATCGCTGGTTTCTCTAACTCAACCATGGAATCACCGATGACCGACCAAAGCACCCCGGCCCTCAAGGAAATCTTCAACGTCGAACGCCTGCAACACATCGCCACTGAAATGACCACGGTGTACCCGGCGTTCGATGCAAAGGGCTTCCTCAAGCATGCCAAGGCTGGATTGGCCGAATTGTCGGTGATGCAGCGCATGGCGCGGGTCAGCGAGAGCCTGCACGCGGTGATCCCACTCGATTACCCGCAGACCCTGAAGTTGCTTTACGCCCTGGCACCGCGTTTGAACAGCAGCTTTGTCAGCCTGTTTCTGCCGCACTTTGTGGCGAGTTACGGCCTTGGGGATTTCAAGCGCTCCATGGCCGCACTCAACTACTTCACCACGTTTGGCTCTGCCGAATTCGCTATCCGCCACTTTCTACTGCACGACTTCCAACGCACCCTCGCCGTGATGCAAACGTGGTCGCTGGACGACAACGAACACGTGCGCCGCCTGGCCAGCGAAGGCTCGCGACCACGCTTGCCGTGGTCATTTCGCCTGGCCGACATACAGGCCAACCCCGAGCTGTGCGCGTCGATCCTCGACAACCTCAAGGCCGACCCCAGCCTGTATGTGCGCAAGTCGGTGGCCAACCACCTCAACGACGTCACCAAGGACCACCCAGACTGGGTGCTCACCCTCATCGAAGGTTGGTCCCTGGACAACCCGCACACCGCATGGATCGCCCGCCACGCCCTGCGCAGCCTGATCAAACAAGGCAACACCCGTGCACTGACGATCATGGGTGCCGGGGCCAAGGCCGAGGTGAAACTTCATCAGTTGAGCGTGACACCGGCCGTGATCAATCTGGGGGAGCGGATCAACCTGTCGTTCAGCCTGGAATCCACGGCCCTCACGGCGCAAAAGCTGGTAGTGGATTACGCCATCGACTATGTGAAAAGTGCCGGGCACAGTGCGAACAAGGTGTTCAAGCTCAAGGCTTTTAAACTGGGTGCAGGAGAGCAGCAACACATTCGGCGCGAGCAGCATATTCGCGACATGACCACGCGCAAACACTACCCCGGCAGGCATGTAGTGCATGTGTTGGTAAATGGGGAAAGGCTGGGCAGCGCGGAGTTTGAATTGCGGGCCTGACACCATGCATTGAACCCACGCAGATCCAATGTGGGAGCGGGCTTGCTCGCGAAGGCGGTGTGTCAGACGCGAATGAATCGACTGACACATCGCCTTCGCGAGCAAGCCCGTTCCAACAGTTTTAATCCGGATTAGGTCAGTTGGATTCGCCGAGGAGCAAGCCTTGCTCCCGCGCGCACAATTCCACCACGTAATCCCACAACACCCTCAGCCGCACCGATTTATGCAGCTCCCTGCGCGAGCTGATCCAGTAACTTCGCTGGATGCACTCCCCCGGCAGCAACGCCACCAGGTCCGGATCGCCAGCGGCCATAAAACACGGCAACACCGCGATGCCCAATCCCGAGCGCGCCGCCTGATGCTGGGCGATCACGCTGGTGCTGTGGAACACCACCTTGGGGTTGCGGCAGAAGCTGCTGAGGAACTTCAGTTCCTGGCTGAACAACAGGTCATCGACATAATCGATCCAGGAATGGGCCGCGAGGTCTTCACGCTTTTCAATCGGCGGGTTGCGCTCCAGGTAGGCGCGGCTGGCATACAGCGCCAAGCGGTAGTCGGTGAGTTTGCGCGTGACCAGTTGATCAACGCTGGGACGCTCCAGGTGGATGCTGATCTCCGCTTCGCGGTTAAGGATGCTGACGAAGCGCGGCACGGCAACCAGTTCCACTTCCAGTCCCGGGTAACGTTCGAACAGCCCGCCCATGCGGCTGGCGAGGAACATCACGCCCAAGCCTTCGGCTACGCCGAGACGGATCTTGCCCAGGGGCGCGGCGGAATGGGTGAGTTCGTCTTCGGCCAGCAGCGCGACGTTTTCCATGGCCTCGGCGTGCTTGAGCAGGGCTTCGCCGGCGGGAGTCAGTTCGTAACCCTGGGCGTGCTGCACGAACAACGCGGTGCCCAGGCTCTTCTCGATGGCCTCGATATGCCGGGCCACGGTGGCATGCGTGGTTTTCAGGCGCTGCGCGGCGGTAAGCAGGCGGCCGCTGCGTTGCAACTCCAGAAAATAACGCAGGTCATTCCAGTCGAACATGACACCTCCATTGTGCGGGCTCGGGTCGTGCTGTTTAAAAACGCACAGCAGCTGGGTAAAAACTAACATTTTTAAGACGAAAACTAACAACTAGGATGGAGCCAATAAGAAAAACATGCGAGACCTTAAATGCCCATTGCTACTGCTGAATACGATTACATCGTCGTAGGCGCCGGCCCCGCAGGCTGCCTGCTGGCCAATCGACTTTCCGCCAACCCCGCCCACCGTGTCCTACTGCTGGAAGCCGGTGGCCGCGACAATTACCCCTGGATTCATATCCCCGTCGGATACCTCTTCTGCATCGGTAACCCGCGCACCGACTGGTGCTTCAAGACCGAAGCCCAGGAAGGCCTGCAAGGCCGTGCGCTGAGCTATCCACGCGGCAAAGTGCTGGGCGGCTGCTCATCCATCAACGGCATGATCTACATGCGTGGCCAGGCCCAGGATTACGACGGCTGGGCAGCGCAAGGCAACGAAGGCTGGGCTTGGAAGGATGTGCTGCCACTGTTCAAACAGAGCGAAAACCATTTTGCCGGCAGCTCGCCATTCCACAGCGACGGCGGCGAGTGGCGGGTCGAGCAACAGCGCCTGCACTGGCCGATCCTGGATGGGTTCCGCGACGCGGCGGCGCAGAGTGGCATTGCCAAGATCGACGACTTCAACAAGGGCGATAACGAAGGCTGCGGCTATTTCCAGGTCAACCAGAAATCCGGCGTGCGCTGGAACGCGGCCAAGGCGTTTCTCAAGCCGATCCGCCAGCGCCCCAACCTCACCGTGCTGACCGAAGTGGAAGTGGACCGCGTGCTACTGGAAAACGGCCGAGCCTCACAGGTGGTCGGACGCCAGCACGGGCAGCAAGTGAGCTGGAAAGCACGCCAGGAAATCATCCTGTGTGCGGGCTCCGTTGGCTCGCCAGGGATTCTGCAACGCTCGGGAATCGGCCCGTCCAGCGTGCTCAAACCGCTGGGCATCGAGGTGCTGCACGAATTGCCCGGCGTTGGCGGCAACCTGCAGGACCACCTGCAACTACGGCTGATCTACAAACTGGAAAACGCCCGCACCCTCAACCAGATCGCAGGTTCGGTGTGGGGCAAGATGGGCATGGGCCTGCGCTACCTGTACGACCGTAGCGGCCCGCTGTCGATGGCGCCCAGCCAACTGGGCGCGTTTGCGCGCTCCAGTGCGCAACAGACTTCGGCCAACCTCGAATACCACGTACAACCGCTGTCCCTGGAGCGTTTCGGCGAACCGCTGCACGCATTCCCGGCGTTTACCGCGTCCGTCTGCGACCTGCGTCCGCAAAGCCGTGGTCGCGTGGATATCCGCTCAGCCAACCCGGCGGATGCCCCGCTGATACAACCCAACTACCTCAGCCACCCGGAAGATTTGCGCGTGGCCGCCGATGCCATTCGCCTGACCCGGCGCATCGTCGCCGCGCCGGCCCTGAGCCAATTCAAGCCGGTGGAGTACTTGCCCGGCGACTCGTTGCAGACCGAGGAGCAACTGCACGAAGCGGCAGCGCGCATCGGTACTACAATCTTCCATCCGGTCGGTACCTGCCGCATGGGCAGTGACAAGGATGCGGTGGTCGACGCTCAGCTGCGAGTGCACGGTGTGCCCGGCCTGCGTATCGCCGACGCCTCGATCATGCCGCGCATCACGTCCGGCAATACCTGTTCACCTACGCTGATGATCGCGGAGAAAGCCGCACAGCTGATCCTTTCGCCGAATACAAGGAGCCTCGCCCCGGAGAGAGAACTGGTTCATGCAATCTGAATAGCGGCGCCGAGACTGGCGCCGACAGTGGAACAACAATAAATAATCACTGTGAGGGCTACCCGATGTCAGAACATGCTCAACCCTTGGGCTCGGCGGTCAATGCCGCCAGCACCAGTAACGACTCAAAGAAAGTCATCTTCGCCTCCTCCCTCGGGACGGTGTTCGAGTGGTATGACTTTTTCCTCTACGGCGCCCTGGCGGCGGTCATCAGCAAACAGTTCTTTGCCGGGGTCAACGACACCACGGCCTTTATCTTTGCGTTGATGGCCTTTGCCGCGGGCTTTGTAGTGCGCCCGTTCGGCGCGTTGGTATTCGGACGCCTGGGGGACATGATCGGGCGCAAGTACACCTTCCTGGTCACCATCATCCTGATGGGCGTGGCGACGTTCTGCGTCGGGCTCCTGCCGACGTATGCCAGCATTGGCATTGCGGCACCGATCATCCTGATCGTGCTGCGCATGCTGCAAGGCCTGGCGTTGGGCGGCGAATACGGCGGTGCAGCGACCTACGTGGCCGAGCATGCACCTGCGGGCAAGCGTGGCTTCCATACCAGTTGGATTCAATCCACCGCCACCCTCGGCCTGCTGCTGTCGCTGCTGGTAGTGCTGGCGTGCCGGTACTTCACCGGTGACCAGTTCGAAGTGTGGGGCTGGCGCATTCCGTTCCTGTTTTCCATCGTGCTGCTGGGCATTTCCACCTGGATCCGCATGAGCCTGCACGAGTCGCCGGCCTTCTTGAAAATGAAAGAGGAAGGCAAGTCCAGCAAGTCGCCGATCCGTGATTCGTTCGGCAAGTGGGAAAACCTCAAGGTGGTGCTGATCGCGCTGTTCAGCATCAACGGCGGACAAGCGGTAACCTTCTATGCGGCGCAATTCTATGTGCTGTTCTTCCTCACCCAGTTCCTCAAAATGGACCCTGCCCTGGCCAACATGCTGCTGATCATCAGCGTGGTGATTGGCGCGCCGTTCTTTATCTTCTTTGGCTGGCTGTCCGACAAAGTCGGGCGCAAACCCGTACTGATGCTCGGCCTGCTGCTGGCGACCGTACTGTACTTCCCGATCTTCAAGAGCCTGGCGCACTACACCAACCCGGCGATGGACCAGGCGACCCATCAGGCGCCGATCACTGTGCTGGCTGATCCGGCCACCTGCACCTTCCAGTTCGACCCGGTGGGCAAAGCGAAATTTGATAGCCCGTGTGACAAGGTCAAGACCTTCCTGGTCAAGCAAGGCCTGCCCTACAGCAGCGCTGCGGCACCTGCAGGCAGCCCGGTACAGGTGAGCGTCGGCGAAGTGCGTATCGACGGCTTTGACGAAGCGGCCCTGCGCGGTGCCGTGACCCTGGCCGGCTATCCGACTTCGGCGGATGTGGCCCAGGTCAACAAGGTGATGGTGGTGGTGCTGATCGTCGCGCTGATCCTGATTGCGGCCATGTGCTACGGGCCGTTGGCGGCGTTGATGGTGGAGTTGTTTCCAACGCGTATCCGCTACACCTCGATGTCCCTGCCCTACCACATCGGTAACGGCTGGTTTGGCGGGTTCCTGCCGACCGTGTCGTTTGCGCTGGTGGTGTACACCGGGGATATCTTCTACGGCCTGTGGTACCCGGTGGTGGTGACGGGGGTGAGTTTGATCGTGGGGATGATCTGCCTCAAGGAAACCCGCCACGTGGATATCGACAATAACTAACCTGATCGCCTGAACACAGGAGATCCCCTGTGGGAGCCGGCTTGCCCGCTCCCACATTTGCTTGTGTGGTCGTCACACAAATTGCTGTACATCCATACAGATAAAGGTTGATCAAACGCGGCTTACTGAGCATCCTGCACACCATCAACCCGATCTGATGTGGCGACCATGCGGCTGTACCTCTGTGAAAAACCCTCCCAGGCCAAGGACATCGCGGCCGTGCTCGGCGCCAGTCGCCGAGGTGATGGCTGCTGGTTGGGCAATGGCGTCACGGTCACCTGGTGCATCGGCCACCTGCTGGAAACCGCCCCGCCCGACGCCTACGACGAAAAGTACAAACGCTGGGTGCTGGCCGACCTGCCCATCGTCCCGGAAAAATGGAAGATGCGGGTCAAGCCCAAGACCGCCAGCCAGTTCAAGGCCGTCAAGCGCTTGCTGGGGGAAGCCCAGGAACTGGTGATCGCCACCGACGCCGACCGTGAAGGCGAGATGATCGCCCGCGAGCTGGTAGAACATTGTCGCTATCGAGGGCAAATCCAGCGTTTGTGGTTGTCGGCGCTCGACGACGCCTCCATTCGCAAGGCCCTGGCCGCCCTCAAGCCCGGCGCCGAAACCTTCAGCCTGTATCACTCGGCTCTCGGCCGCTCTCGCGCAGACTGGCTGATCGGCATGAACATGAGCCGGTTGTTTACCTTGCTCGGGCGTCAATCGGGTTATCAAGGTGTGTTGCCGGTGGGCCGGGTGCAAACGCCCACATTGCGCCTGGTGGTGGACCGCGACCGCAGCATCGCGGATTTTGTGCCGGTGGCGTACTGGGCGATTGACGTGGACCTGCTCCACGAGCGTATGACGTTCACCGCCCAATGGCGTGCCGCTGAGGACGCCTGTGACGATCAGGGCCGATGCCTCAACCCGCAATTGGCTCAAGCGGCGGCCGACGCCATGACCCACGCCGCCAGTGCGCGACTGGTCAAGCTGCGGACCGAACGCATGCGTGAAGTGGCGCCCCTGCCCTTCGACCTGGGCACCTTGCAGGAGATTTGCTCCAAAAAACTCGGCCTCGGTGCCCAGGAGACCCTGGATATCGCCCAGTCTCTCTACGAAACCCACAAAGTCATCACCTACCCCCGCAGTGACTGCGGCTACTTGCCCGTAAGCCAGCACAGCGAAGCACCGAAGATCCTCGCCGCGTTGGGACGCGCCGATACGGCGGTGAACGAGTTGATGCCGCATATAGACCCCCAACGCCGCTCGCGAGCCTGGAACGACGCTAAGGTCAGCGCCCACCACGGCATCATCCCCACCGGCGCCGGCAAGGATGTAGGCCAACTCACTGGCAAGCACCGGGCGGTCTACACCCTGATTCGCGCACGCTACTTGGCGCAGTTCCTGCCCAACCACGAATACGATCGCACCCAGGCAGATTTCGATTGCGCGGGACAAGCGCTGCGAGCAGTGGGCAAAGTGGTGATCGAGCCAGGCTGGAAACGCGCCCTGCCCGAAGCCCTGGCGCCCGCCAAGGGCCGTGAAGCCCCCGCACCACAGGCCTTGCCGACATTGGTGCAAGGCCAGGACTACGCGGTGGCCAAGGTCAACCTCAAGGACCTGTGGACCCAACCGCCCAAGCCCTTCACCGAAGGCGACTTGATCAAGGCGATGAAAAACGTCGCCAAATTGGTGGAGGACCCGCTGCTCAAGCAAAAGCTCAAGGACACCACCGGCATTGGCACCGAAGCCACGCGTGCCGGGATTATCCAGGGCTTGCTCGACCGCGGTTACCTGGTAAAAAACGGCAAGGCGCTGTCGGCCACGCCGGCGGCCTTCAGCCTGATCGACGCCGTGCCCAGAGCCATTGCCGACCCCGGCACCACGGCGATCTGGGAGCAGGCGCTGGACATGGTGCAAAGCGGCGAAATGAGCCTGGAAGAATTCGTCGCCAAGCAGGCAGCCTGGATGAGTAAGCAAGTGGCGCGCTGCAACGGCATGCGCATGACCATCACCGGGCCAGCAGGCCCCGCAGCCACGCCATGGAAAAAGAAACGCAAGAGCGCGCCACGCAAGACGACCGGCAGCCCAAGACGCGCCAAAAAGCCGACAAAAGCAGGGTAACTATCAAAAAAATCCGGCGAATGACGTTTTTCGACGGGTTTAACGCCGCTTTAGACCTTGCCGCCGCGCAGGCCGTCTAGGATTCTGTAGGGAGCCCGCTGACTTCCTAACAACAACACCGGAGTGGCCGCCATGAAAACCGTCGCACAAGTGCTCAAAGCCAAGGACCATAAAAACCAGGACGTCCACACCATCGAATGGGACCACACCGTGTTTGAAGCGCTGGTGGTGATGTCGGCGAAAAACGTCGGGGCCTTGCCGGTGGTCAAGGAAGGCGCGGTGGTGGGGATCATCAGCGAACGGGATTACGCGCGAAAGCTGATACTCAAGGGCTTGTCGTCGGTCACCACACGGGTCGACGAAGTGATGAGCTCTCCGGTAATAACCGTCGATTCCCACAAGAGTGTCGATGAATGCATGAACATCATGACCGACAGCCATCTGCGTCACCTGCCCGTTGTCGAACAAGGTCAACTGCTGGGCTTGCTGTCCATCGGTGACCTGGTGAAAGAGGCCATTGCCGAACAAGCCGACTTGATCAAACAGCTGGAGCAGTACATTCGCGGCGAATAGGGGAACCCATGCTCGATACCCTGGAACACCAGGACGACCACCTCGACACCCTGCACCGGGCCATGGCCGAGCGGCGCTTTCTGGTGTTGACCGGCGCAGGCATCAGCACGTCATCGGGCATCCCCGATTACCGCGACAGCGAAGGCGTGCGCCGGGGCAAGGCACCCATGATGTATCAGGAATTTCTCGCCACCCCGCAGGCGCGGCGCCGTTATTGGGCAAGAGCCATGCTGGGGTGGCCGAGGGTCCGTATTGCCCAGCCGAACCCAGCCCATTTGGCGCTGGCGACGCTGCAGCAACGCCAGCGCATCAGCGGGCTGATCACGCAGAACGTCGACACCTTGCACGACCAGGCCGGAAGCCACGATGTCATCGAACTGCACGGCAGCCTCCACCGAGTGCTGTGCCTGGATTGCCAGCAACGCAGCGAGCGCGACGCGATCCAACGCCTGATGGAAACCCAGAACCCCTACCTGGCTGGCGTTGATGCCGTGCAAGCACCCGATGGCGACACCCTGCTCGACCCAGCGTTTGAAGCACGCTTCCAGGTGCCCCACTGCCCCCATTGCAATGGCGAGCGGTTGAAGCCTGATGTGGTGTTCTTCGGCGAGAACGTCGCCCAGGACACGGCGGCCAAGGCAATGGCGGCGGTGGAGCAGGCCGAAGGGTTATTGGTGGTGGGGTCGTCGTTGATGGCTTATTCGGCATTTCGGCTGTGCAAGGCGATGGTGGAGCAAGGCAAACCGGTGATAGCGATCAACCTGGGCAAGACGCGGGGGGATGAGCTGTTGCGGGTGAAGATCGAGGCGTCGTGCGAGTGCCTTTTGCCATTGCTGGTCGAACGACTGAGATAGTCCAGAAACCACAGATCAGAAATATGGGAGCGGACTTGCTCGCGAAAGCGGCGGGCCAGTTAAATATCTACTAGCTGACGCACCGCATTCGCGCGCAAGCCCGCTCCCACAGGGGTTTGCGTTGAATCAGCTATTTTCACGCGACGACCAGCCCCGCCAAAAAATGACGCCCAAGTCACATTTCCCCGCATCTCCCCGCCCCCACGGGAATTTATGTAGTGCGCAAAAATAATCACTACATAACCGTTGACGTAACCTTTTTGTCCTTGCATTATCGAGACGTCTCCCGGATCGGGAGCGTTAGTAACACGTGTTTTGAACAAGCTCGTCTGACCGCCGAGCTGTTTTTTCCGGATGTGCACTGCCCACAAGGCAGATTGATGAAGCTGACCGGCCCGCAAGGATCGGTACAAGGAGCTCAAACGCCTCTTGTCTTCGTTATGAAACCATTGCGTAGCAGTTCATCAGCAAGACTACATGCATCAGGTTCAAGACCCTGCCCGTATTCGGCAGACAGTCGCTGACGCCCGGTTTTCGGAACCGGAGACAACTTAAATATTTAACGAATCAATTGATAGATCGCCAACTGGTCAAGGGGCTTACACATGAATCTGAACAACCAACCAACTATCGACGAATTGGCTGAGATGTTCGCAGCGCAGAAAGACACACTCGACGACCATATCCTGTGGATTGGTAAATCGGGCGAAGTGCAACTTGACTGCCTGGCGCCCAATACCGAAGAAGCCGAGTTTGACCGTAATAACCGTGAGCTGGCAGCGCGCCTGAAGGTGTACCGCCGTGGCCAGGGTTATGTCGGCAAGAAGGCTGCGGCTGATCGCAACTTCATTGAGCAAGTCTTTCATACACTGAATACCGAATGGCAGAGCCTGCGTGGCCAATCGCACGTTAAAGTGATTGATAGATACTGCTAATACCTGAGCATTAAACATTTAAGCCCGCTCGTTTATTTCGAGCGGGTTTTTTAATGCCTGCTTTCATAACAACGCGGGAAAACGCCCTTTCGCGGCTTCATCGCGAAAAATATCAAACAGCACCTGCGCCGCCGCCGACAACTCATGACCCGGCTTGGTCAACACACCAATCGGACGTTCGATCACCGGGTCGCGCAAGGTGATGCAATGGGCGCCTGCCTCTTCCATCTGACGGGCGCATAACGCGGGTACGGCACTGACGCCCAGCCCACTGGCTACCATCTTGCCTACCGTCGCCAATTGATGGCTTTCCAGTGCCACCGGCAACTTCACCTGCAACGCGCCCAAGTGTTCCTCCAACATCACCCGCACCGTGGACGGTCGCTGCAAGGTGATGAACGGCTGCTCCAATAGGGTTTTCCAATCAATCTCGGCACGCTCCGCCAGCGGAGAATCACCCGGCACCACGGCAATGAAGCGATCCAGGTACAACGGCGTGAACGCCAGCGACGAACCTTCCGATGGCTCGAACGCCACACCCAGCTCAACCTGCCGGTCACGCACCATCTCCATGACCTGCTCGTTGATCAGGTCATGCACGGTCACATTCACCTGAGGGTAACGCGCACGGAATATCTTCAGGATCGGCGGCAACAAGTTACCGGCGAAGGATGGCATCGCCGCTACCGTTACCCGCCCGCGTTGCAGGGTGAAGCGCTGGCGCAGTTCATCTTCGGTGTTATCCCAATCGGCAATCAATCGGCGCGCCAGGGGCAGTAAGGATTCACCTTCTGGCGTGAGCGCAACGTTGCGCGTATTGCGGCTGAACAAGCGCCCGCCCAGGCCTTCTTCCAGGCCCTTGATAGTGAGGCTCAATGCAGATTGCGAGAGGTGCAGGCGTTCGCAGGCAGCGGCAAAACTGAGGCTCTGGGCCACGGCGAGAAAGGCCCGCATCTGTTTAACTGTCATGAGGCGACTCCAAGCGGCTAGACAACTATGCTGTTTTTTAAATCAATCAACCTAAAAAAACAACTTAACAAATCAATCCGTCAGCGCAACACTCGGTTCACTGGCTGGACCACATACAATAAAAGAGGTGCATATGGCAGGTTTCGATAAACGCGTAGCGTCCTATGAAGAAGCGCTGGCAGGCCTGGAAGACGGCATGACCGTGCTCTCCGGTGGTTTTGGCCTGTGCGGTATTCCAGAAAACCTTATCGCCGAGATCAAGCGCAAAGGCACCCGCGACTTGACCGTGGTTTCCAATAACTGCGGCGTCGACGGTTTTGGCCTTGGCGTACTGCTGGAAGAAAAGCAGATCAGCAAAGTGATCGCTTCCTACGTCGGTGAAAACGCCCTGTTCGAAAAGCAATTGCTCAGCGGCGAAATCGAAGTGGTACTGACTCCCCAAGGCACCCTGGCCGAAAAAATGCGCGCAGGCGGTGCCGGCATCCCGGCCTTCTTCACCGCTACCGGCGTAGGCACTCCAGTGGCCGAAGGCAAGGAAACCCGCGAATTCAACGGCCGTCCGTACCTGATGGAAGAATCCATCACCGGCGACTTCGCCATCGTCAAAGGCTGGAAAGCCGACCACTTCGGCAACGTGATCTACCGCCACACCGCCCAGAACTTCAACCCGCTGGCCGCCACCGCCGGCAAGATCACCGTGGTCGAAGTCGAGGAAATCGTCGAACCGGGCGAGCTGGACCCGGCGCAGATCCACACCCCTGGCATCTACGTCGACCGGATCATCTGCGGCACCTTCGAGAAGCGCATCGAACAGCGCACCGTCCGCAAATAATCCGCCTCCAGCCCGAACAATAAGAGGAAACACACATGGCTCTTACCCGCGAACAAATGGCTCAACGCGTCGCCCGCGAAATGCAGGACGGTTTCTACGTCAACCTCGGCATCGGCATCCCGACCCTGGTGGCCAACTACATTCCCGAAGGCATGGAAGTGATGCTGCAATCGGAAAACGGCCTGCTGGGCATGGGACCGTTTCCTACCGAAGACACCATCGATGCCGACATGATCAACGCCGGCAAACAGACCGTCACCGCACGCGTCGGTGCGTCGATCTTCTCCTCCGCCGAGTCCTTCGCGATGATTCGCGGCGGCCACGTCGACCTCACCGTGCTGGGCGCATTTGAGGTGGACGTACACGGCAACATCGCTTCGTGGATGATCCCCGGCAAGCTGGTAAAAGGCATGGGCGGCGCCATGGACCTGGTGGCCGGTGCAGAAAACATCATCGTGATCATGACCCACGCGTCCAAGGACGGCGAGTCCAAGTTGCTCAGCCAATGCAGCCTGCCACTGACCGGCGCCAACTGCATCAAGCGCGTACTGACCGACCTTGCGTACCTGGAAATCGAAAATGGCGCTTTTGTCCTCAAGGAACGCGCACCTGGCGTCAGCGTTGAAGAGATTGTGAGCAAGACCGCCGGTAAACTGATCGTCCCGGACCACGTTCCAGAAATGCACTTCCAGTGAGGACAGATTCCATGCAAGACGTCGTGATTGTTGCTGCCACCCGCACCGCCGTGGGCAGCTTCCAGGGTTCGCTGGCGAATATCCCGGCACCGGAATTGGGCGCTGCTGTGATCCGCCGCCTGCTGGAGCAGACGGGCCTGGACCCGGCACAAGTCGATGAAGTGATTCTCGGCCAAGTACTTACCGCAGGCAGCGGCCAGAACCCGGCGCGCCAGGCGTCGATCCTTGCCGGCCTGCCACACGCGGTCCCCAGCCTGACCTTGAACAAGGTTTGCGGCTCGGGCCTCAAGGCCCTGCACCTGGGCGCCCAAGCCATTCGCTGCGGCGATGCCGAGGTGATCATCGCTGGCGGCATGGAAAACATGAGCCTGGCCCCGTATGTGTTGCCAGCAGCGCGCACCGGTTTGCGCATGGGCCACGCCAAGATGATCGACAGCATGATCACCGACGGCCTGTGGGATGCGTTCAACGACTACCACATGGGCATCACCGCCGAGAACCTGGTAGACAAATACGGTATCAGCCGTGAAGCCCAGGATGCGTTCGCCGCTGCGTCCCAGCAAAAGGCCACGGCGGCCATCGAAGCGGGTCGGTTTGTCGACGAGATCACCCCTATCCTGATTCCGCAGCGCAAAGGCGATCCAGTGGCCTTCGCCGTGGATGAACAACCTCGCGCAGGCACCACCGCCGAGTCCCTGGCCAAGTTGAAACCGGCCTTCAAGAAAGACGGCAGCGTCACCGCCGGCAACGCTTCCAGCCTCAATGACGGCGCCGCCGCCGTGCTGCTGATGAGCGCCGACAAAGCCAAGGCACTCGGCCTGCCGGTGCTGGCACGCATCGCCAGCTACGCCAATGCCGGCGTTGACCCCGCAATCATGGGCATCGGCCCGGTCTCGGCCACCCGTCGCTGCCTGGACAAGGCCGGTTGGAACCTGGGCGACCTGGACCTGATCGAAGCCAACGAAGCCTTCGCCGCACAATCCTTGGCGGTGGGCAAAGAGCTGGAGTGGGACGCGGACAAAGTCAACGTCAACGGCGGCGCCATTGCCATCGGCCACCCTATCGGCGCGTCAGGCTGCCGCGTGCTGGTGACCCTGCTGCACGAAATGATCAAGCGCGACGCCAAGAAAGGCCTCGCCACCCTGTGCATCGGCGGCGGTCAAGGCGTGGCCCTCGCCCTCGAACGCAACTGATTAAAAGAGCAACACGGAAAAGGCCCGGTTCCACGAAAACCGGGCTTTTTCTTTATGCGTCCTTTTTGAAAAACACAGTTCGAATGTGGGAGCGGGCTTGCTCGCGAATGCGGTGTGTCAGAAACACATTCAGTGACTGACCCACCGCATTCGCGAGCGAGCCCGCTCCCAGCTTTGATATTCATTGCCTGTCAAATTGCGGCACCGCAAACACCGCATTCGCCCGCGCCACCACCTTCTCCCCCACCTGCAAACTCACCGTGGCAAACGCCATCTGCCGACCGCGCTTGTGATGTTCCAAGCGCACCACAATCCACTCCCCCACCTGCACCGCGCCCAGGTAATCCAAGGTCATGCTGGCGGTAATCAATGGCAGCGGCGGCTCGCTGGAGAAGGCCATCGCATAACCCATGCCGATATCCGCCAACGTCGCCAGCACCCCGCCATGCACGGTGCCGCGCCCATTGGCATGACGGTTGTCGGCGCGCAGGCCAATTTCCAGTTGCAAGCCCTCACCCCGGCAATACGCCGGACCTAACAAATCGAGAAGCGGGCTGCTGCGAGGGAGAGAAACAAAACCTTCTGGAACGGCGTGGGTGATCATGGCAAGTTCTTCCTTGGAGTCAGGCTTGAGGTGTACTCCAGCCTCTCTGAACCAGCCATCACCATCATCCGCACAAATCCCCCGCGATGCTTTGCGTTAATCCGCCAGACCCGCTTTAATCGCCGTCAAATTTTCCCGCACTCCCAAGGAACCGCAATGCGCCATCTGGACGGCAAACCGAAATCTTATCTCTTGTGCTTGCTGGTAGCCCTGGCCATTGCAGGGTGCTCACCCAAGGACCACTCGCGCGCCCGGGTGATCAACGGCGAACAAAGCCGGGCCGGCGCGCAACTGGCCTATGAACATGAACTGACCCTGGCCCTGCCCGGCGCACTGATCGCGCCGCGTATGCAGGCTACCCGCGAAGCCTGCGAAACCGCACGCTTTGGCGCCTGCAATATCCTGGGCATTACCGAAGACGGCAACGGTGGCGAGATCATCCTGCGCATCGCTCCAACGGGTGTAGAGCCGATGGTTGCGATGGCCGCCGAAGGTGGAAAGCTTGGCCAACGCATCACCACTGCTGAAGACCTGGCCGATGCCGTCGCCGATGTACGCCGCCGCCAGGATCGCCTGCAAGCCCAGCAACAACGCCTGGACGAACTGGCCAAACGCAAGGACATCACCGTCAGCGACCTGATCGCCTTGAGCAAGGAGCAGGCCGCCATCGAAAACGAGCTGCAGGAACTGGCGCAAATCGCCGCCAACCAACAACGTCGTCTCGACACCAACCGCGTGACCCTGAACTTCCGCTCCTCCGATGGTGCGAACCAGCCGTCGCGGTTCAGCCGTATGTTCAGCAACCTCGGCGACAACTTGGTGAACGGCACTGCAGACGCCCTGGAACGCTCCAGCTATGTACTGCCGTTTGTGATCCTGGCCTTCCCGGTGGTATGGCTGTGGATGTGGCTGTGGCGTCGGTTCATCAAGCGCCGCCCCTGATCAGCGCTTCATACAACGCTGGTAGCGCTCATCCACGCGTTTGGCAAACCATGCCGTGGTCAGGTTGCGGGTAATCTTCGGACTCTTGAGCACGATGCCCGGCAGAATCGCCCGTGGCATCGGCTTACCGGCAGCCTTATCGGCCAGCGCGAATACGCGTTTGTAGAGGGTGGTCTCTTCAAAGTCCAACTGCTCGCCCTGCTCCAACTGGCTGCGGATGCTCGGGTTGCGCATGTCCAACTTAGGCCCCAGGGAGCGTACCGCCAGCTCGGTGGTGCCAGGCAGCAGTGAACCGTAGCGAATCAAGTCGCCATCCAGCGCCAATTCGGTGCCCGTGATACGACTGACCGCTGCCTGGAACGCTGCGTTGCGACTGGCGTACCAACCGGCATTGAAGTCGGCGAAGCGATACAGCGGCTGATCGTAGTTCACCGGGTAACCCAGCAAATGGGCGATACCGAAGTACATTCCGCCGCGACGGGTGAAGACTTCACGTCGGATCGTGCCGTCCACCGTGTAGGGATAACCCCGCGCCTGCTTCTGTGCAAAGTCGATGCTGACTTGCATCGGGCCGGCAGTGTGCACTGGGTTAAATCCACCAAACAAGGTATTGCCCAGCGGCACCATGCTGATGAAGTCGTCGAAGATGCCGCTTAGATCTTTTTCGGTGCGCGCCGCGTTTAGCCGCTCGGCATAGGTTTTTCCGGTGGGCGAACGCAATTGCAGAGTGGTACGCACCACCACCGCCGGTACATACACCTTGGCAGCGCGGCGCAGCATTTCGTCCTGGGCGATCTTGCCCATGTTCGGCACAGGCGGATCAACCTGGTAGGTGGACTCCTGCTCCGTCACCGCCAGCACGG
The DNA here is from genome assembly GCF_014230465.1 of Pseudomonas cremoris. The sequence continues at coordinate 2,566 of NZ_JAAXCY010000010.1, read as the reverse complement.
CGCAGATGTTTTCGGTACTGGGGTAGATTTTCTGGGCATCGAGCGCGGTGTAGATGTCCTGGGCCCAGCCACTTCGGTCGGCCACCGTTGCGGGCAATAGGCGCACGATCTGAGCCTTCACCTCGGTTTCACTGCGTTCCGGCTGTTGCGGGCCACGTGTAGTGGAGCAACCGGCCACTACCAGCAACGGGGCGAGGCACAGTAACAAGCGGCTTAGCGGCATGGGGTTTCCTTGGGTGACGACGGGCCAGGCATTGCAGATATCGACCGGTAAGTCTAACCAGCGTTCGCCCACCCGCTGGCCTTTCTAGTCGCAACCAAACGTGACAGGATCGTTCAACCACCATTCGTACACGGAGTTTGAATGCAATGCTCAGTCTAAACTTCCTCGTTACCTGCCTGATCGTCGTATTGATTCCCGGCACCGGCGTGATCTTTACCGTGTCCACCGGCCTCACCGCGGGCAAACGCGCCAGCGTATTTGCCGCACTGGGCTGCACCGCCGGGATCATCCCGCACTTGCTGGCGTCGATTCTTGGCCTGTCCGCGCTGCTGCACACCAGTGCCTTGGCGTTTGACATGCTCAAGTACGCAGGCGTCGCCTATCTGTTGTACGTGGCGTACGCCACCTGGCGGGATCGTTCGGCGTTTGCCGTCAGTGACACACCGACCGTCGCCACCGCGCGCAGCCTTTTATTGCGTGGCCTGCTGATGAATATCCTGAACCCCAAGCTGACCATTTTCTTCCTCGCCTTCCTTCCACAGTTCGTCACACCGGGCAGCACGGCACCTGGCGTGCAAATGCTGGTGCTCAGTGGCGTGTTCATGGCGATGACGTTTGCGGTGTTCGTGGCGTATGGCCTGCTGGCCAATGTGTTTCGTCGCGCGGTAATCGAATCGCCACGGGTCCAAAACTGGCTACGCCGTAGTTTTGCGGCCGCGTTTGCGGGACTGGGATTGAACCTCGCGTTCGCCCAGCGTTGAAGGACGATAGCCGTTGATATTTCCCACATAACCGCCAGATAAGCTCTACTCCCCTGCCCTGACAACCTCTGCAAAGTCCCTCGCCTGAATACACAGTGCGAGGGATTGCAGATGGTTTTTCTTGTGAGTGCTTTTGTTGATCGGGTCCTTTTAGACGCTGCTCCTGCCGGGAGCCGTCAAGGATGACCAACACTTCCCACATTACCCATATCGAATTTGAACTCGATGGTTTTCATCAGAGCCTGGCGATCTATCGCCAGCAGATGAACGCCTGGTATTCGCACGCATTGGATTCGGCAAGTCACGCGTTGGATATGCCGTCGTTGCTGGGGATGGATCGGGTGTTGCGGGCGGGGGATTCGCAGCGGTCGGTGAGCATGAGCGATGCTGATTTTTCGACCGTAGCCCGTTGCCCGGTGGGGGGTGAGCTGAAGATCGAGAGCCAGTTCGAGTCAGCGTATGACGTGCCGATCGGCGAGATTCCGGTGGAGGTGATCGGGCTCGATGACGGCAGTTCCACCGTGATCATGCTCGATGAATATGGCAAGGGTTCGCATCACTGCGCGGCAGGGGGGCGCTATCAGGTTCGGGTTCAAGGTGGCGTGTCTGAGGAACAGGTGGAGGCGTTGTTTGCGTCCTACGACGGGCTGACGGCAGACCTGGAGCAGTGGCTTCGCCACGAGTGGGAAGGCTTCAAACCGCATTGGCAGCAATCAACCGCCAGCGCAATTGGCAGCGGTCTACTGGCCGGCAGTTGGGCCGCCATTCGTGATGTGTGGGACAGCATCAAGCTAGTGCAGGCGATTCTGGCAGACCCGTTGAAGTACGTCGAAGAGCTGGGAGCCGAGGCGGCCAAGCTCGCGCAAATCGCCACGGAGGCGCCCAAGGTCATGGAGCAGGCGATGCTGCTGGCCAGTGATGAGGCGGCGTTGTTCCTGATACTGCGTACGGCAATGGTGTGGCTGGACGCGTTGCCGCCCAGTGAGATTGCCGAGGTGGCGGCTGGGTTGGTGGTGTCGTTATTGATCGACCTGGTGATTGCGGTGGTGCTGACCATCGCGTTGCCAGCGGCGGCTGTGGCGTATTTGACGTTGCGGTTGGTCAGGTATGGCAAGCAGATTCTTGGGGCGGCAGTGGGCTTTGTTAAGGGGTTGCTGAAGATCCTGACGAAGTTTATGCAGGCAGTGGATCGCTACAAGGCGGTGGCGGTTCGCGGGGTAGTGGGTGGGTTGAAGCAAGGCACCCTGCAGATGCGCTGGAAGGCGCGGCAGAACGCCGTGTTGAAGCACAAAGAGCCTGTGGATGATGTGCCCGTTTCTGGGAAGAACCAGAACGGGGACGCCGCTTTGAGTGCGGATAAAACAGCCACTAATGGCTGTCCGGTGTCGATGGTGACCGGGGAGGAATTGCTCACCCTGACCGATGGTGCGCTGGACGGGATTTTGCCGTTTGAGTGGACCCGGTTGTACCGCACCAGTGCGGTGGAAGTGGATTGCGGGTTGGGGTTTGGCTGGAGTCACTCGCTGGCGCATCGGTTGGAAGTTGCGGGTGATTCGGTGGTGTGGACGGATCATGAGAATCG